>NZ_CP156685.1:0-3662500 GCF_039848545.1 Burkholderia stagnalis | reverse complement strand
AAGGCGGGGGTCGTTGGTTCGAATCCAACCAGACCCACCATTGTCTGACGTGGAAACCTGGGGAAGTCTCTGTATGGGGGCATAGCTCAGCTGGGAGAGCACCTGCTTTGCAAGCAGGGGGTCGTCGGTTCGATCCCGTCTGCCTCCACCAATCTTCAATGCCAAGAGTTTGCTGAAACAATCAGCGAGCGCTTTGCATTGGCGATTGAGCCAGTCAGAGTGATATGAGTAACACCATATCGGCTGTCGTTCTTTAACAATCTGGAAGAAGTAAGTAATTTGGATAGCGGAAGCGTCTTGAGATGGACGTGGAAACTATCCGGGTTGTGATTGTATCGATGTATCTCAAGATGATTCGAACTTAATGTTCGGCTCAATTGGAATACGGCACAACGCGAGAACTCAACCTGTAACGAGACAGACTCGTTATAGGGTCAAGCGAACAAGTGCATGTGGTGGATGCCTTGGCGATCACAGGCGATGAAGGACGCGGTAGCCTGCGAAAAGCTACGGGGAGCTGGCAAACGAGCTTTGATCCGTAGATGTCCGAATGGGGAAACCCGGCCCTTTTGGGTCATCCTGGACTGAATACATAGGTCCAGTGAAGCGAACGCGGTGAACTGAAACATCTAAGTAACCGCAGGAAAAGAAATCAACCGAGATTCCCAAAGTAGTGGCGAGCGAAATGGGATGAGCCTTGTACTCTTTATTTGTATTGTTAGCCGAACGCTCTGGAAAGTGCGGCCATAGCAGGTGATAGCCCTGTAGGCGAAAACAGTATGAAAGAACTAGGTGTACGACAAGTAGGGCGGGACACGTGAAATCCTGTCTGAAGATGGGGGGACCATCCTCCAAGGCTAAATACTCGTGATCGACCGATAGTGAACCAGTACCGTGAGGGAAAGGCGAAAAGAACCCCGGGAGGGGAGTGAAATAGATCCTGAAACCGCATGCATACAAACAGTCGGAGCCTCGTAAGGGGTGACGGCGTACCTTTTGTATAATGGGTCAGCGACTTACGTTCAGTAGCAAGCTTAACCATATAGGGCAGGCGTAGCGAAAGCGAGTCCGAATAGGGCGTTCAGTTGCTGGGCGTAGACCCGAAACCAGGTGATCTATCCATGGCCAGGATGAAGGTGCGGTAACACGTACTGGAGGTCCGAACCCACTAACGTTGAAAAGTTAGGGGATGAGCTGTGGATAGGGGTGAAAGGCTAAACAAACCTGGAAATAGCTGGTTCTCTCCGAAAACTATTTAGGTAGTGCCTCGTGTCTCACCTTCGGGGGTAGAGCACTGTCATGGTTGGGGGGTCTATTGCAGATTACCCCGCCATAGCAAACTCCGAATACCGAAGAGTGCAATCACGGGAGACAGACATCGGGTGCTAACGTCCGGTGTCAAGAGGGAAACAACCCAGACCGCCAGCTAAGGTCCCCAAATATAGCTAAGTGGGAAACGAAGTGGGAAGGCTAAAACAGTCAGGAGGTTGGCTTAGAAGCAGCCACCCTTTAAAGAAAGCGTAATAGCTCACTGATCGAGTCGTCCTGCGCGGAAGATGTAACGGGGCTAAGCTATATACCGAAGCTGCGGATGCGTGCTTTGCACGCATGGTAGGAGAGCGTTCCGTAAGCCTGCGAAGGTGCCTTGTAAAGGGTGCTGGAGGTATCGGAAGTGCGAATGCTGACATGAGTAGCGATAAAGGGGGTGAAAGGCCCCCTCGCCGTAAGCCCAAGGTTTCCTACGCAACGTTCATCGGCGTAGGGTGAGTCGGCCCCTAAGGCGAGGCAGAAATGCGTAGCTGATGGGAAGCAGGTCAATATTCCTGCACCATTGTTAAATGCGATGGGGGGACGGATCGCGGAAGGTTGTCCGGGTGTTGGAAGTCCCGGTCGCTGCATTGGAGAAGGCGCTTAGGCAAATCCGGGCGCAGGATTCAAGGGTGTGGCGCGAGCTCCCTAGGGAGCGAAGCAATTGGAAGTGGTTCCAAGAAAAGCCTCTAAGCTTCAGTTTAACAGTGACCGTACCGCAAACCGACACAGGTGGGCGAGATGAGTATTCTAAGGCGCTTGAGAGAACTCGGGAGAAGGAACTCGGCAAATTGGTACCGTAACTTCGGGATAAGGTACGCCCTTGTAGCTTGACTGGCCTGCGCCAGGAGGGTGAAGGGGTTGCAATAAACTGGTGGCTGCGACTGTTTAATAAAAACACAGCACTCTGCAAACACGAAAGTGGACGTATAGGGTGTGACGCCTGCCCGGTGCCGGAAGATTAAATGATGGGGTGCAAGCTCTTGATTGAAGTCCCGGTAAACGGCGGCCGTAACTATAACGGTCCTAAGGTAGCGAAATTCCTTGTCGGGTAAGTTCCGACCTGCACGAATGGCGTAACGATGGCCACACTGTCTCCTCCCGAGACTCAGCGAAGTTGAAGTGTTTGTGATGATGCAATCTACCCGCGGCTAGACGGAAAGACCCCATGAACCTTTACTGTAGCTTTGCATTGGACTTTGAACCGATCTGTGTAGGATAGGTGGGAGGCTATGAAACCGGAACGCTAGTTTCGGTGGAGCCGTCCTTGAAATACCACCCTGGTTTGTTTGAGGTTCTAACCTTGGCCCGTGATCCGGGTCGGGGACAGTGCATGGTAGGCAGTTTGACTGGGGCGGTCTCCTCCCAAAGCGTAACGGAGGAGTACGAAGGTACGCTAGGTACGGTCGGAAATCGTGCTGATAGTGCAATGGCATAAGCGTGCTTAACTGCGAGACCGACAAGTCGAGCAGGTGCGAAAGCAGGTCATAGTGATCCGGTGGTTCTGTATGGAAGGGCCATCGCTCAACGGATAAAAGGTACTCTGGGGATAACAGGCTGATACCGCCCAAGAGTTCATATCGACGGCGGTGTTTGGCACCTCGATGTCGGCTCATCTCATCCTGGGGCTGTAGCCGGTCCCAAGGGTATGGCTGTTCGCCATTTAAAGAGGTACGTGAGCTGGGTTTAAAACGTCGTGAGACAGTTTGGTCCCTATCTGCCGTGGGCGTTGGATATTTGAAGGGGGCTGCTCCTAGTACGAGAGGACCGGAGTGGACGAACCTCTGGTGTACCGGTTGTGACGCCAGTCGCATCGCCGGGTAGCTATGTTCGGAAGAGATAACCGCTGAAAGCATCTAAGCGGGAAACTCGCCTTAAGATGAGATATCCCTGGGGACTTGATCCCCTTGAAGGGTCGTTCGAGACCAGGACGTTGATAGGTCAGGTGTGTAAGCGCAGTAATGCGTTCAGCTAACTGATACTAATTGCCCGTAAGGCTTGATCCTATAACAAGTCTGTCTCGATAGCCGTTAGCGCTTCAGCGCTTACGGATATCGAGCGTCGAGTGCGAGGCACTCGACGTACTGCGGTTGAAGTACCGCGTATGTGTGTGAGTACAACTCACAACCCAACCAAGATTACTGCTTCTTCCCGATTGGTCGCGCTGCGAAGCCGCGCGACAACCCTCTTTGCCTGATGACCATAGCGAGTCGGTCCCACCCCTTCCCATCCCGAACAGGACCGTGAAACGACTCTACGCCGATGATAGTGCGGATTCCCGTGTGAAAGTAGGTAATCGTCAGGCTCCCTAAGCCAAGAACCCCCGCCTAACCGGCGGGGGTTTTTGCATTTGCGGCGCGGAAATGCGCGTGGCGAGCGGGGCACCCATCCGGGCGCACAGTCTTCTTCGAAAAAGGCCCGGTGCGATCATCGTCGGACAAGGGGCGCCACCTCGATTCCTCGCAACTACCGTTAGCGCAAACAGGGCTGCTCAGCCTGAGCTCCCGCCCATCACCTCCGTACAGCCCACTCCGCTCGAAAGCGCCAGGCAATTTCTCGGCGCAAAATAGACGGTCGCCGCTCACCGTGGCCGTAAAATCTTCACATCCCCATATCCGCGTACAAAACAATGAACGCTCCCACCCAGTTCGCGCGAGCCGTTTGCCCTCATGACTGTCCGGATACGTGCGCGATGCGCGTGACGGTCGAAAACGGCAAGGCGCTCAAGGTCTCCGGCGACCCCGATCATCCGCCGACACAGGGCGTGTTGTGCACCAAAGTCAGCCGCTATGCCGATCGGGTGCATCATCCGGATCGCCTGACCGTCCCGCTCAAGCGTATCGGCGCCAAAGGCGAAGGACGTTTTGCGCCGATCAGCTGGAACGAAGCATTCGATGAAATCGGCCGCCGTCTCGGCAACATTGCGAAGCGCGCGCCGGAGGCCATCGTGCCTTACAGCTACGCGGGAACGATGGGGCTCGTGCAGGGCGAAGGCATTGCGCAACGCTTCTTCCACAAGCTGGGCGCGTCGCGGCTCGAGCGTGCGATCTGCGCGGCCGCGGGCGCGGCCGGGCTGCGCTATACGTATGGCGGAAGTCTCGGGATGCATCTCGAGTACTTCGAGGAGAGCGAACTGATCCTGATCTGGGGCGCGAATCCGATTGCGTCGAGCCTGCATTTCTGGACTCGGGCCCAGGAGGCGAAACGACGCGGTGCGCATCTTGTCGCGATCGATCCTTATCGTTCGCTTACCGCGGAGAAATGCCACCAGCACATCGCATTGAAGCCCGGAACCGACGGCGCATTCGCGCTCGGCATGATGCATGTGCTGATCACCGAAAACCTGCTCGATCATGACTACATCGAGCGCCACACGGTTGGATTCGATGCGCTCAAGGCGCGAGCGATGTCCTATTCGCCGGAACGGGTGGCGGAGATCTGCGGTATCGATGCAGCCGAACTGGTCGACCTCGCGCGCCGCTACGGCGCTACCCGCAAGGCGTCGATTCGGCTCAACTATGGCATGCAGCGCGTCCGCGGTGGCGGCAATGCGGTGCGCGCAATTGCCAGTTTGCCCGCGCTGACAGGGGCGTGGCGAGACCGGGCCGGCGGCTTGCTGCTGTCTTCGTCGGAATGGGCGCCGGTCAATCAGCCGGCGCTGCTGCGTCCCGACCTGATGCCGGGCTGGCCGCACAAGCTGCCGCGCGTAATCAACATGAACGCGATCGGGGACGCGCTGCTGCACCCCCCGCGACGCATCGTTCGGACCCAAGGTCGAAGCGATGATCGTCTACAACTCGAACCCGGTTGCCGTCGCGCCCGATTCGTCGAAGGTGGCCGCCGGGTTCGCGCGCGAAGATCTGTTCACTGTCGTTCTCGAGCATTTCAAGACAGATACCGCCGATTTCGCCGATATTGTGCTGCCGGCGACTACGCAGCTCGAGCATCTCGATGTTCACAAGTCGTACGGTCATACCTACGTGATGGCCAACCTGCCGGCGATTCCCCCGATAGGTGACACGCGGCCGAACACGGAGATTTTCCGGGGCATTGCGCGCAGCATGGGGCTCGACGAGCCGGCGCTTTACGAGAGCGATGAGGACGTCGCGCGCGCGGCGCTCCGGTGGGACGACCCGACGCTCGACAGTGACTGGGATACGCTGAAGCAGGCGGGGTGGGTCAAGCTCAAGCTGCCCGATGCACCGTTCGCGAACGGCGGCTTCCGCACGCCTTCGGGCAAATGCGAGTTCTACAGCTCGGTCCTGGCGGAGCTGGGCATGGATCCCGTCCCGGACTATCTGCCGCCATTCGAGTCGGCGGAGGCGGCGCCCGAGCTCGCGGTGCGATACCCGCTGGCGATGATCTCGCCGCCGGCCCGCAATTTCCTGAACAGCACGTTCGTCAACGTCGACAGCCTGCGCAATACGGAAGGCCAGCCGCATCTAGACATCCATCCCGACGACGCGGGCGCGCGCGGGATTACCGACGGCGATCTCGTCCGCATTTTCAATGATCGGGGTTCGATGCAGGCACGCGCACGGGTGACCGACCGCGCACGCCCCGGGCTTGTGGTCGGTTTGTCGATCTGGTGGAAGAAACTGTCGCCGGACGGCCGCAATGCGAACGAGGTAACGAGCCAGGCGCTGAGCGATCTGGGCAATTCGGCGACGTTTTATGACTGCTTGGTCGAAGTTGCGCGAACTTGATGGTGGTTCGTCGCACGCGTCCGCTGGCCCGCCGGAAGTTCGAAGGGGGTGTCTAACCCTGTTGTCTCAAGCCGGGCGAGCCGCTACGATGCGTTTCAGCACGATCATTCGAAAATCCGTGAGGAGACGCGCAGTATGGAAAAAATTTGGCTGAAATCGTACCCGCCCGGCGTTCCAGCCGAAATTGACGCGTCTCCGTACCCCTCAGTCGCCAGCCTGCTCGAAGAGAGCTTCAGCCAGTACCGTGACCGGACGGCATTCGTCTGCATGGGCAAGGCAATCACGTATCGCGAACTCGACACGCTGTCGCGCCAGTTCGGCGCGTGGCTGCAGTCGCGCGGGCTGGCGCGGGGCGCCCGCGTCGCGATCATGATGCCGAACGTGCTGCAGTACCCGGTCGCGATCGCGGCGGTGCTGCGAGCCGGTTATACCGTCGTGAACGTCAATCCGCTGTATACGCCGCGTGAGCTCGAGCATCAGCTCAAGGACAGTGGCGCCGAAGCGATCGTCATTCTCGAGAATTTTGCGGCGACGCTGCAGTCCGTCATTGCGAATACCGCCGTCAAGCACGTGGTCGTCGCGTCGATGGGCGACCTGATGGGCCTCAAGGGCTGGCTCGTCAATTATGTGGTGCGCAACGTCAAGAAGATGGTGCCGGCCTGGCAGCTTCCGGCGTACACGCGCTTCAAGGCCGCGCTCGCCGAAGGCGCGCGGCAGACGTTCAAGCCGCAGCAGCTCGGCCCGAACGACGTCGCGTTCCTGCAGTACACGGGCGGCACGACCGGCGTCGCGAAGGGCGCGACGCTGCTGCACCGGAACATCGTCTCGAACGTGCTGCAGGCCGAAGCGTGGCACCACCCGGCACACGCGAAGTATCCGGACGTGAAGCAGTTCGTGACCGTGGTCGCGCTTCCGCTTTACCACGTGTTCGCGCTGACCGTCTGCGGTTTCCTGACGATGCGCACCGGCGGCATGGGGATCCTGATCCCGAACCCGCGCGATATCGCCGGCATGATCAAGGAACTGAAGGGCTATCAGATCTCGACGATTCCCGCCGTCAACACGCTCTACAACGCGATGCTGAACCACCCGGATTTCGATCAGCTCGATCTTTCGAAACTGGTGATCGCGAACGGCGGCGGCATGGCGATCCAGGAAGGTGTCGCGAAGCGCTGGTATGAAAAGACCCGCACGGCGATCGTCGAGGGCTACGGCCTGTCCGAGACGTCGCCGGTCGCGACCTGCAACCCCGTGACGGCCACCGAGTACAGCGGCACGATCGGCTTGCCGCTGCCGTCGACCGAAGTGTCGATTCGCGACGACGCGGGCAACGAAGTTCCGCTCGGCGAGCCCGGCGAAATCTGCATCCGCGGGCCGCAGGTGATGGCCGGTTACTGGAATCGCCCGGAGGAAACCGCCAAGGTCATGTTCCCCGACGGCTTCTTCAAGACGGGCGACGTCGGCGTGATGGATGCGCGCGGCTACGTGAAGATCGTCGACCGGAAAAAGGACATGATCCTCGTGTCCGGCTTCAACGTGTATCCGAACGAGGTCGAGGACGTGGTGGCGTCGCACCCGGGCGTCTTCGAGGTGGCGGCGGTCGGCGTGCCGGACGAGCATTCCGGCGAGGCGGTGAAGCTGTTCGTCGTGAAGAAGGATCCGGCGCTGACCGACAAGGATATTCTCGCGTACTGCAAGGAGCGGCTCACCGGCTACAAGCGGCCGAAGTTCGTCGAGTTCCGCGCCGAATTGCCGAAGACGAACGTCGGCAAGATCCTGCGGCGCGAATTGCGAGACGGGCGCGCATGACGCGCTAACGGAATGAATCAAGCCCGGCTTCGGCCGGGCTTTTTCATGTGCGCCCAGCATGGGCGCACTCCTGCGGGTGGAAGTCCCGCCATAAGCTGGTCACGGCAAATGAAGCGAAGCGCAACTGCATGAGGGCGACCGAGTGTGGGGAGGAAGCGTGGAGCGTAAATCGCGAGCCGATGGACAAGAACCGCATAGAAGGCGTTGCTGAGCAGGGCGAGCGGGCATGAAGCCGCGAAGCTCTCGTGATCAAGGCGAGGCGGCGTAAATGCGGCGGTTGTGCGATGAAGGAGTGCGTTCTTACCTGGGGAGAACTCGCCTTATGCCTGAAAGGGCGACGGTGTCGAGCCGGAGCGAGAAGTCAGCAGAGGCCGTAGTAGCCGCTGGTTGAGGGCGAAGGGCTGAACGAGCAGGAGGGCCGAAGGCCGTGTCGTTCGGACGTGCAGGGCATCAGAAGGCTACGCAGGTAGCGCGCAACGCGGGATGGCGAGGTGAAGCCGAGCCGGAAGCGAGGCGTGATGAAGCACGGACGGCGCGACACGAAACCGGAGGCTTGGGGCGGGACAGTCTGCTGTCGCAGGCGCTCGCGAGAGCGAATCTGGTGATGGCGTGGAAACGCGTCAAAGCCAATCGTGGCAGTGCCGGGGTGGATGGGAAGTCGATTGCCGAGACGGCGGCACACCTGAAGACGCACTGGCCCCGGATTCGGGAAGCGTTACTGGAGGGAAGCTACCGGCCCGCGCCGGTGCGGCGAGTCCAGATTCCGAAGCCTGGTGGCGGGATGCGTGAACTGGGGATTCCGACGGTGACGGATCGGCTGATCCAGCAAGCCCTGCTGCAAGTCTTGCAACCCATCATTGATCCGACCTTCTCCGAACACAGCTACGGCTTCCGGCCGGGGCGTCGAGCGCGTGACGCGGGTGCTGATGGCGCAACGGCACGTACAGGACGGCTACCGGGTGGTGGTCGATGTGGACCTGGAGAAGTTCTTCGATCGGGTCAATCACGACATCCTGATGGAGCGACTATCGAGGCGCATTGAGGACAAGGCCGTGCTGCGGCTGGTTCGGCGCTACCTCGTGGCCGGGATCATGGATGGCGGAGTGGTCATGGAGCGACACGAAGGCACGCCGCAAGGCGGGCCGCTGTCGCCGCTGCTGGCCAATGTGCTGCTGGACGAGGTGGACCGGGAACTGGAGAAGCGAGGCCACCACTTCGTGCGTTACGCCGACGACTGCAATGTGTACGTGCGCAGTCACAGCGCGGGCGAACGGGTGCTGAATGGTTTGCGCAAGCTCTACGACCGACTTCACCTGAGGGTCAACGAGGCGAAGACGGCGGTTGCACAGGCGACCGGTCGCAAGTTCCTGGGCTACGAACTGTGGCGCGGTACGGGCGGCCGGATCAAATGTGCGGTGGCCCGAAAGACCCTGAAGACCTTCAAGCAACGCATCCGGGAACTGACCCGCCGCTGGGGCGGGAGAAACTTGCCAGAGGTAGCGGAGCGATTGAGGGCTTACGTGCCGGGCTGGAAGGCGTACTTCCACTTGGCACAAACGCCCAAGGTGTTCCGTCAACTCGACGAGTGGATCAGGCACCGGTTGCGTGCGATGCAGCTCAAGCACTGGCGCCGTGGCACGACGATGTATCGGGAGTTGCTGGCCATGGGAGCCTCGGCCGAAGATGCGCGCAGGGTGGCGGCGAACAGCCGCTGCTGGTGGCGCAACAGCTATCAGATGCTGAACCGAGCGATGCCCGTGGCCTACTTCGACCGGCTCGGGGTGCCCCGGCTCTCATAACCTCAACTGCTCGAACCGCCCGGTGCGGACCCGCATGCCGGGTGGTGTGGGAGGGGATCGGTCAGGCTGCTGCCTGACCGCCCCTATCCCGATTTCTGGTCCTGGGATGGCGGGCGGCAGGGCGGACGACAGGTCGCGGGCCGGCGTCGGCACGACCGCCGCACCGGAAAAGAAAAAGGCGCCCGAAGGCGCCTTCAAGATACTGCGGCTTGTCAGGCAAGCTGGTTAGAACTTGTGACGGATGCCGACGCGAGCGGCCACCTGGTTGCTGGTGGACGACTGGTCGAGGCCGTTGATCGCTGCGGTCGCCGGGACGATCTCGCCCTTCGCGTTGAGCGTATTGCCCGATGCGTGCTGGTACACGCCGATCACGTAGACGTCGGTGCGCTTCGACAGGAAGTAGTCGACGCCAAGCGAGCCCTGGTGGTACTTGGCTGCCGACGCGTCGGCGATCTTGCTGCCCTGCGTGTAGTCGTATGCCGCGCCCAGGATCAGCGCCGGGGTCAGCTGATACTTGAAGTTGATTTCGCCGTTGTTGAACGTCGCCGTGCCGGAGTACAGGCCCGCGGTGAAGTTCTTGAACTTCGTGTTCGAGTACGTCGCACCGATCGTTGCCGCGCCAACGTGTATGCGCCACCTGCACCGAAGACCTGGTACGTGTTCGCGTTGTTCGCGTAGGCGCCGTAGACCGGCGTCGATGCAACAGACGTCGATGCGTTCGCGCCGTTGTTGAACATGCCGCCGAAGTTGCCCGGCGTACGCGCGTTCAGGTAGCCGACGCCGAGGACCAGCGGGCCGTTGTTGTAGCCGGCGCCGAGCGACCAGACCTGGTTTTTCGCGAACTGGCCGGCTTGCCCGCCGAGGCTGTACACGCCGCCGAACGAGAAGCCGTTGTAGGTCGGGCTCGTGTACTTGATCGCGTTGTTCACGCGGTACGCGTTGTTGAAGTTGTCGACGTCGCCCGGGTGCGCGGCGATGTAGCCGCCCCACTGGTCGCCTGCCTCGAGCGGGCCGACGAAGTCGACGACGGAGTCGTACTGGCGGCCCAGCGTGACCGTGCCGAAGCCGCTCGACAGGCCGACGTACGCCTGACGGCCGAACTCGAGGCCGCCCTGCTTGAGTGCGCCCGTGTTCACGTCAAAGCCATTCTCGAGCACGAAGACTGCCTTCAGGCCGCCGCCCAGGTCTTCCGTGCCGCGCAGGCCCCAGCGGCTGCCCTGCATCACGCCGCTCGCCATGGAGTACAAATGCTTGCCCTTGGCATTGTTGTTGAACATGAAGCCTTCATCGATGATGCCGTAGAGCGTCACGGTGCTTTGCGCGTGGGCAGCGCCAGCGAACGCGCCCAGCGCGACGAGCGCGAGAAGCGACTTTTTCATTAACGGATCTCCAAGAAACACTGAATTTTTTGTTGCGGGGCAAATAGTTATGTTCTGCCGATGATCCCCGCCTCAACTTCGCGTGAAGTCCGACGTAATGTAGCAAAAGGACTTTTTGCCACAAAGCGAAACGCCTCGCCCGGAAGCCGCCATGTTTCCTTTATGCAACAATGGTTAAAATCACGGGTTAACCGCAATTTCCGCTGAAGAATCAAGTCGGTTACGTAGCGGACACGCGTTTTCGCCGCGTGTGGAAGCGCGAGCAAAGCAGCCAGGAGAACAGGATGGTGTTGGATGAACTGATCAGCGAATTCGACCGCGGCCTGCGGTCGCTGACGGGCGTAAGCCGCATGAGCCGCCCCGTGCCGGCGCCGGCCGAACCCCCGGCCGTCGAGCTGACGCCGGCGGAGCGCACGCATGCCGCCGGGCTCATGCGCGTGAATCATGTCGGCGAGATCTGCGCGCAGGCGCTGTATCAGGCGCAGAAGCTGACCGCCCGCACGTCGGGTGCCAAGGCGATGTTCGAGGAGGCCGCGCGCGAGGAAGAGGATCACCTCGCGTGGACCGCGCACCGGCTGAAGGAGCTCGATTCGCGCCCGAGCCTGCTCAACCCGCTGTGGTACGCGGGCGCGCTGGCGATCGGCGTCGCGGCCGGGACGCTCGGCGACAAGGTGAGCCTCGGCTTCATGGCCGAGACCGAACGCCAGGTCGAAAGCCATCTGGAAGGTCATCTGTCGGATCTGCCGGCGACCGATACCGCGTCGCGCGCGATCGTCGACCAGATGCGCATCGACGAGGTGAAACACGGCAAGGCCGCGACCGACGCGGGCGGCATCGAGCTGCCGCTGCCGGCGCGGATGTTGATGCGTGCGGCGTCGAAAGTCATGACGAGCACTGCGTACTATCTCTGACGAAATCCGTGGGGCGGCGAGGTTCGCCGCTCTGCCATCGAGCCTGCCGATACCGCCCGCTTTTTCCGCGTTTTCCCGCCCCCGAAAGCCCCGTCCGCACGCCCATCTGGCCAGCCTTGTTCACGTATCACCTTCACAAGTTGCACTAGCTCATTCATTTATAACGGTTTTTAGAATAAGGGGGCGCATGAGGATGTGCGCGTAAGTCCTTGTTCTAACTAACAAAATTCGTCAAAAAACCGGGCCGCTCCCTTGACCGTGCTACACCCTTCCTCTAAAGTGGGAGACAGTGTGAGAAAGTGTATTTTTGTGTGATTTGGCGGGCTATTCGGGCTAAATTCTCAGCACTGAGCGGGTGCTTCGGTGCCCTGAACGGGAGAGCGGAAAGTGTTCCAAGGGGCGTCGGCGCTGACGCTCGATGCGAAAGGGCGGATGTCGGTGCCGGCTCGCTATCGCGAAGCGCTGCAAGGACAGGCAGAAGGACGGGTGACTGTGACCAAGCACCCGGACGGCTGCCTGTTGCTGTTTCCGCGCCCCGAATGGGAAGTGTTCCGCGCCAAGATCGCCGCGCTGCCGATGGATGCGCACTGGTGGCGGCGGATTTTTCTCGGCAATGCGATGGATGTCGATCTCGACAGCGCGGGCCGGATTCTCGTATCGCCCGAGCTGCGCATGGCGGCCGGGCTGGAAAAGGAAGTCATGTTGTTGGGAATGGGTAGTCACTTCGAGCTGTGGGATTCGCAGACCTACATCGCGAAGGAGCAGGCAGCGATGGCGCAGGGCATGCCCGACGCGCTGAAGAATTTCACGTTCTGATTGCGGTGACGGAGACGCCCGCGATGGGAAATGAATTGCAGCATCGGACGGTGCTGTTGGACGAAGCGGTCGATGCGCTCGTGACGCGGCCGGACGGAACCTACGTCGACGGCACGTTCGGGCGGGGTGGTCACAGCCGCGCGGTGCTCGCGCGGCTCGGGGCGGCCGGCCGGCTGATCGCGTTCGACAAGGATCCGCGTGCGATCGAGACGGCGCAGGGCATCGAGGATGCGCGCTTCTCGATCGTGCATGACAGCTTTGCGTCGATGCGGGGCGCGCTGGCGGCGCGCGGTGTCGAGAAGGTGTCGGGTGTGTTGCTGGACCTGGGCGTGTCCTCGCCGCAGGTGGACGATCCGCAGCGAGGCTTCAGCTTCCGCGCGGACGGCCCGCTGGACATGCGCATGGATCCGACGCGTGGCGAGTCGGCGGCCGAGTGGCTCGCGCGGGCGTCGCTGCAGGAACTGACGGAGGTGATACGGGATTATGGGGAAGAACGGTTTGCTTTTCAGATTGCAAAGGCGCTTGTTGCTCGCCGGGCAGAGTCCGACCGTCTTGGGCCTCTCGACACCACGGGCGAGCTTGCCCAAATCGTGGGTCACGTCGTCAAAACCCGTGAGAAGGGCAAGGATCCGGCAACCCGCACCTTTCAGGCTATACGGATTCACGTCAATCAAGAGCTTGCGGACCTGCAAGTCGTACTAGACGCGGCATTGTCGTTGCTGGAGCAAGGGGGGCGGCTGGTGGTCATCAGCTTTCATTCACTCGAGGACCGGATCGTCAAGCGATTCATGCAGGCGCACGCCAGTGCGCCGGCGGTCGATCGTCGCCTGCCGATCCGCGCCGTCGACCTCCCGAGCCCCCCGTTGAAGGTGATCGGCCGCAAATTCCCGAGCGATGCGGAAGTGGCCGCGAACCCGCGCGCCCGCTCGGCCGTGATGCGCATTGCGGAGCGCGTCGCGCCATGAGCCGCTTCAATATCTTCCTTCTGATCATCGTGATGGGCTGCGCGCTGTCGGTCGTCAATTCGACGAACCAGCAGCGCCAGTTTTTCATCCAGCTTCAGCGCGCGCAGTCGCAGGAGCGCCAGCTCCAGCAGGACTACGCGCAGCTTCAGTATCAGCAGAGCGCGCTGTCGAAGACGTCGCGCATCGAGCAGCTCGCGAACGATTCGCTGAAGATGCAGTCGATCACGACCGGCCGCACGCAGTACCTGACGCTGCAGCCGGGCGCCGCGAACGCGATCGACGCGCCGATCCCGGCATCCGCGGATGCGGCCGCGGGCAAGGCCAGGGGGAGCGCGCGATGAAGCCGTCGCAGAAGCGCCAGAACGTGAAGTTCGCGTCGAGCCCGGTGCTGTCGGTGCACCTGCCGATGTGGCGCTCCAAGCTCGTCGTGTTCCTGCTGTTCATGGCGTTCGTCGCGCTCGCCGCGCGCGCGTTCTGGATCCAGGGGCCCGGCAACGGTTTCTATCAGAAGCAGGGCGAAAGCCGCTACCAGCGCACGATCGAGCTGCCGGCGACGCGCGGCAAGATCCTCGACCGCAACGGCCTCGTGCTCGCGACGAGCCTGCCGGTGCGCGCGATCTGGGCGATTCCGGACGCCGTGCCGGACGATCTCGGCGCGGACAAGGTCAACCGGCTCGGCACGCTGCTCGGCATGACGCAGAAGGAGCTGCGCGCGAAATTGTCGGAAGACAAGGGTTTCGTCTACGTGAAGCGCCAGGTGCCGACCGACATCGCGGACAAGGTCGCGGCGCTCGACATCCCGGGTGTGTACCAGCGCAACGAATACAAGCGCTTCTATCCGGAAGGCGAGATCACCGCGCACCTGATCGGCTTCACGAACGTCGAGGACGAGGGCCAGGAAGGCGTCGAGCTGGGCGACCAGAAGCTTCTGTCCGGCACGTCGGGCGTGCGCCGCGTCATCAAGGACCGGCTCGGCCACATCGTCGAGGACGTCGCCGAGCAACTGCCGCCGCACAACGGCACCGACGTCGACCTGTCGATCGACAGCAAGATCCAGTACATCGCGTACGCGAACCTGAAATCCGCGGTCGAGAAGTTCAAGGCGAAGGCGGGGGCGGCGATGGTCGTCGACGTGCGTACCGGCGAGGTGCTCGCGCTCGTCAACTATCCGACGTACAACCCGAACGACCGCTCGCACCTGACCGGCGAGCAGCTGCGCAACCGGATCCTGACCGACGTGTTCGAGCCGGGCTCGATCATGAAGCCGTTTACGGTGTCGCTCGCGCTCGACCTGCATCGCGTGACGCCGAACACGCTCGTCGAGACGGGCGGCGGCCGCTTCGTGCTGGACGGCGCACCGATTACCGACGACGCGGGCTTCGGCACGCTGACCGTCGGCGGCGTGATCCAGAAATCGAGCAACATCGGCGCGACGAAGATCGCGATGACGATGAAGCCCGAGGAAATGTGGAATATGTATACGAGCATCGGGCTCGGCCAGGCGCCGAAGGTCGGCTTCCCGGGGGCGGCGGCCGGCCGCCTGCGGCCGTGGAAGAACTGGCGCCGGATCGAGCAGGCGACGATGTCGTACGGCTACGGCCTGTCCGCGTCGCTGTTCCAGCTCGCGCGCGCGTACACCGCGATCGCGCACGACGGCGAGCTGATGCCGGTGACGATCTTCAAGACCGACACCGCGCAGCCGGTCACGGGGCCGCAGATCTTCGCGCCGTCCACCGCGCGCCAGGTGCGTGCGATGCTCGAGACCGTCGTCGCGCCGGGCGGCACGTCGCCCGACGCCGCCGTGCCGGGCTACCGCGTCGGCGGCAAGAGCGGTACCGCGTACAAGCACGAAGGCCACGGCTACACCCGCAAGTACCGGGCGTCGTTCGTCGGCATGGCGCCGATGCCGAATCCGCGCATCGTGGTCGCCGTGTCGGTCGACGAGCCGACGGCCGGCAGCCACTTCGGCGGGCAGGTGTCGGGGCCGGTGTTCTCGACGATCGCGGGCGATGCGCTGCGCGCGCTGAACGTACCGCCGAACATGCCGGTCAAGCAGCTGGTGGTGTCCGACGATACGGCCCCCGCGCCGGCCGCGGGCGGGCCGCAAAAGCTCGCCGCGGGCGCGGGAGCGAAGCATATGATCGTGTCCAGTACGACACGCAATTCTCCTGGAGTGATTCGATGAGCGCCGCTCGCAGTTCCCATCCGGCGCACCAGCAAATCGCAGCCGCGCTTGCGTGGCTGCGTCAGCATGTGGCCCCCGCGGCGCAATTGCATGCGGATACGCGCAGCCTGAAGGCCGGCGACGTGTTTCTCGCGTACGCGGTCGACGGGGCAGACAATCGCGCTTTCATTCCCGACGCCGTCGCAGGCGGCACGGCCGCCGTGCTGTATCAGCCGGACGGCCTCGCCGCGGCGCCGGCCGCGCCGCTCGCGCTCGCGGTGCCGGCGCTGAACGAGCTCGCCGGCGACATCGCCAGCGGCTGGTATGGCGACCCGAGCGACAGCCTGCTCACGGTGGGTGTCACGGGCACCAACGGCAAGACGTCGTGCACGCACTGGATCGCCGCCGCGCTGACCGCGCTGCATCAGCCGTGCGCGCTGATCGGCACGCTCGGCAGCGGGATGCCGGGCCACCTCGTGCCGACCGGCTTCACGACGCCCGACGCGCCGCAGCTGCAGCGCAGCCTCGCGCAACTGCGCGACGCGGGCGCGAAGGCGGTGGCGATGGAGGTGTCGTCGCACGCGCTGCATCAGGGGCGCGTGAACGGCACCGCGTTCGACATCGCGGTGTTTACGAACCTCACGCAGGATCACCTCGACTATCACGGCACGTTCGACGCATACGAAGCCGCGAAGGCGAAGCTGTTCGCATGGCGCGGGCTGCGCGCCGCGGTCGTCAATCGCGACGATTCGGCGGGCCGCCGCGTGCTCGAAAAGCTGGCCGGGCGCGTGCGCACGATTGCATACGGAATCGGCGATGCACCGGCGGCCGGCGCCGATCGCGACCTGACGGCGCACGACGTGCGCGCGACCGCGACCGGCACCGCGTTCCGCCTGCGATCGTCGTGGGGCGACGCGGACGTCGAAGTCGGCACGCTCGGCACCTTCAACATCAGCAACCTGCTCGCGGTGCTCGGCACGCTGCTCGCGGCCGACGTGCCGTTCGATGCGGCGCTGGCCGAGATCGCGCGGCTCGAGTCGGTCAACGGCCGGATGCAGCGCCTCGGCGGCCGCCTGCAGAACGACGAGCCGCTCGTCGTGATCGACTACGCGCATACGCCCGACGCGCTCGAGAAGACGCTCGACGCGCTGCGCCCGATCGCCGCCGCGCGCGGCGGCGCGCTCGTCTGCATGTTCGGCTGCGGCGGTGACCGCGACGCGACCAAGCGCCCGCTGATGGGGGCGATTGCCGAGCGGCTGGCCGACGAGGTGGTCGTCACGAGCGACAACCCGCGCAGCGAGGATCCGCAGCACATCATCGACCAGGTCGTCGCCGGCATGCGCGCGCCCGGCAACGCGCGCCGCATCGAGGACCGCGCGAGCGCGATCCTGCAGGCGGTGCGCGGCGCGGCGCGCGAGGACGTCGTCGTGCTGGCCGGCAAGGGGCACGAGGCAACGCAGGAAATCATGGGCAAGAAGCGCACATTCTCCGACCAGGACCACGCGCGGCTTGCGCTCGCGGCGCGCGCGACGCACGGCAAGGGAGGTGGCGAATGACGATGCTGAGCCTTGGTGAAGCCGCGCGCCTGATTCCCGGCGCGACCGTCAGGGGCGACGCGGGCGTGACGTTCGAGCGCGTGTCGACGGACAGCCGCACGGCGGGCCCGGGCGACCTGTTCGTCGCGCTGAAAGGGGAGCGCTTCGACGCGCACGATTTCCTCGGCGACGTCGCGGCGCGCGGCGCGGCCGCGGCGCTCGTCGCGCACACGCCGGCGGGGGCCTCGCGATGCCGACGATCGAGGGCGGCGAAACACGGGCCGCACTCGGCGCCCTTGCACACGGCTGGCGCAAACGATTCGCGTTGCCGGTGGTCGCGGTGACGGGCAGCAACGGCAAGACGACCGTCAAGGAAATGATCGCGTCGATCTTCGCCGCCGCGGCAGGCGCGCAGGCGCGGCTCGCGACGGCCGGCAACCTCAACAACGACGTCGGCCTGCCGTTGACGCTGCTGCGCCTGAACGCTTCGCACCGGCTGGCGGTGATCGAGCTCGGGATGAATCACCCGGGCGAGACGGACGTGCTCGCGCGCATCACGGCGCCGACGGTCGCGCTCGTCAACAACGCGCAGCGCGAGCACCAGGAATTCATGGCGACGGTCGAAGCCGTCGCGCTCGAACATGCGGCCGTGATCCATGCGCTGGCGCCGGACGGCGTCGCGGTGTTCCCGGCCGACGACGCGTATGCGGGCATCTGGCGCGTCGCGGCGACCGGCAACCCGATCGTCGACTTCGCGCTGCACGACGGCGAGCGGCAGGCCGCGGCGCAGGTGACGGGCCGGCTGCACGGCGGCGAGCTCGCGATCGACACGCCGGCCGGGCCGATCGCGGTGCGGCTGCGCGCGCTCGGCGAGCACAACGCGCGCAACGCGCTCGCGGCAACGGCCGCGGCGCTGGCGGCGGGCGTCGAGCCCGCGGCGATCAAGCAGGGCCTGGAGGCATTCGAGCCCGTCAAGGGTCGCCTGCAGGTCCGGCAGGCGAGCGTCGGCAGCCTCGCAGGCGCGACGGTCGTCGACGATACCTACAACGCGAACCCCGATTCGATGCGCGCGGCGATCGACGTGCTCGCGTCGCAGCCGGCGCCGCGCGTGCTGGTGATCGGCGACATGGGCGAGGTCGGCGACGAGGGCCCGGCGTTCCACCGCGAGGTGGGCGCGTATGCGCGCGAGCGCGGCATCGATGCGCTGTTCGCGCTCGGCGACGCGTCGCGCGACGCATGCTCGGCATACGGCGACGCGGCCCGCCATTTCGGCGACGTCGACGCGCTGGTTGTCGCGCTGCAGGCGGCGGGCTACGGCGCGCAGGCGACGGTGCTCGTGAAGGGATCGCGGTACATGAAGATGGAGCGCGTGGTCGACGCGCTGACGAACCAACCCGCGGCGGGCACGGCGCCCGCCGCACACTGAGTAGAAGGAAGGAAGCATGCTGCTGGCGCTGGCGCAATGGCTGCAGGGCGACGCAAGCTTTTTGCGCTTGTTCACGTACCTCACGTTCCGTGCGGTGATGGCCACCATCACCGCGCTCGGGATCGGGCTCGTGTGCGGACCGTGGGTGATCCGCAAGCTGACCGCGATGAAGGTCGGGCAGGCCGTGCGCAAGGACGGCCCGCAGACTCACCTCGTCAAGTCCGGCACGCCGACGATGGGCGGCGTGCTGATCCTGATCGGCATCGCGGTCGCGACGCTGCTGTGGGGCGACCTGACGAACCGCTTCATCTGGATCGTGATGCTCGTCACGTTCGGCTTCGGCGTGATCGGCTGGGTCGACGACTACCGCAAGGTCGTCCACAAGGACCCGCGCGGGATGTCGTCGCGCGAGAAGTATTTCTGGCAGTCGGTGATCGGCCTGTTCGCAGCCGTCTACCTCGCATTCAGCGTGTCCGAGGCGAACAACGTGCGCGTGTTCGACCTGTTCATGGCGTGGGTGCGGAGCGGCCTGTCGATGGGGCTGCCGGCGCGTGCCGACCTGATGCTGCCGTTCCTGAAGTCGATCAGCTACCCGCTCGGCGTATGGGGCTTCATCGTGCTGACCTACTTCGTGATCGTCGGCGCGAGCAACGCGGTGAACCTGACCGACGGCCTCGACGGCCTCGTGATCATGCCGGTCGTGCTGGTCGGCGCATCGCTGGGCGTGTTCGCGTACGTGATGGGCAGCGCGGTCTACTCGAAATACCTGCTGTTCCCGCACATCCCGGGCGCGGGCGAGCTGCTGATCTTCTGTTCCGCGATGGGCGGGGCAGGGCTCGCGTTCCTCTGGTACAACACGCACCCCGCGCAGGTGTTCATGGGCGACGTCGGCGCGCTGGCGCTCGGCGGCGCGCTCGGCACGGTCGCGGTGATCGTGCGCCAGGAAATCGTGCTGTTCATCATGGGCGGCATCTTCGTCGCGGAAACGCTGTCGGTGATGCTGCAGGTTTCGTGGTTCAAGTACACGAAGAAGCGCTACGGCGAAGGGCGGCGCCTGCTGAAGATGGCGCCGCTGCATCACCATTTCGAATTGTCCGGCTGGAAGGAAACGCAGGTGGTCGTGCGTTTCTGGATCATCACGCTGATGCTGTGCCTGTTCGGTCTGACCACCCTCAAGCTGCGGTAAAGGAAAGGTAACAAGGATGTCTGGCGAGATGTTTGGAGATCGGCAACGGCCGATGGTGCTGGTGCTGGGGCTCGGCGAATCGGGCCTCGCGATCGCGCGGTGGTGCGCGAGGCACGGGTGCCGCCTGCGTATTGCCGATACCCGCGAGGCGCCGCCGAACCTTGCCGCGCTGCAGGCCGAAGGCATCGATGCGGAATTCGTCGGCGGGCCGTTCACGCCCGCGCTGCTCGACGGCGGCGTCGAGATCGTCGGGCTGAGCCCCGGCCTGTCGCCGCTCGAGCCGGCGCTCGCGGCGCTGATCGCGGCGGCCGGCGAGCGCGGCGTGGCGGTGTGGGGCGAGCTGGAGTTCTTCGCGCAGGCGCTGCGCGCGCTCGGCGCGAGCGGCTATCAGCCGAAGGTGCTGGCGATCACGGGCACCAACGGCAAGACCACGACGACGAGCCTCACCGGCCTGTTGTGCGAGCGCGCGGGCAAGAAGGTCGGCGTGGCGGGCAACATCAGCCCGGCGATGCTCGACCGGCTTGCGGCCGCGATCGACGCCACCGCGCTGCCGGACGTCTGGGTGCTCGAACTGTCGAGCTTCCAGCTCGAGACCGCGCGCACCTTCGCGCCGGACGCGGCCGCGATCCTCAACATCACGCAGGACCACCTCGACTGGCACGGCAGCTTCGACGCGTATGCGGCGGCCAAGGGCCGGATCTTCGGCGCGACGACCACGCGCGTGTTGAACCGCGACGACGCGGCGGTGATGAAGTTCGCGCCGGCCGCGGGCGCGGCCGATGCGGCGCGCACGGTCACGTTCGGGCTGAACGAGCCGGCGCACGAAGGCGATTACGGGCTGTCGCGCGACAACGGCATCGCATGGCTCGTCGAGGCGATCGATCGCGACGCGACCGACGAGCCGGCGACGGGCCGCCGCCGCAAGCGGGAAGCGGCGCACACGCCGGACATCGCGCAAAAGCGCCTGATGCCGGCCGACGCGCTGCGCATCCGCGGCCTGCACAACGCGGCGAACGCGCTTGCCGCATTCGCGCTCGCGCGCGCGATCGACCTGCCGGCCGCGCCGCTGCTGCATGCGCTGCGCGAATACCGCGGCGAGGCGCACCGCGTCGAGCTGATCGCGACGCTCGACGACGTCGACTACGTCGACGACAGCAAGGGCACGAACGTCGGCGCGACGGTTGCGGCGCTCGACGGTCTCGCGCAGCGGATCGTGCTGATCGCCGGCGGCGACGGCAAGGGCCAGGATTTCACGCCGCTCGCGGCGCCGGTCGCACGCTGGTGCCGCGCGGTGCTGCTGATCGGCCGCGACGCGCCGGCGATTCGCGACGCGCTCGCGGAAACGGGCGTGCCGCTCGCCGATCATGCGACGCTCGAAGAAGCGGTGCGCGCGGCCGGCAGCCTCGCGGAGCCGGGCGACGCGGTGCTGCTGTCGCCTGCCTGCGCGAGCTTCGACATGTTCAAGAGCTATGCCCATCGCGCGGAGGTGTTCCGTCGCGCGGTGGACGATCTCGCCCTCGATAAAGGAGCGACGCCATGAGCTGGTCGGATCGCCTTGCCTCCCGTTTCACCGGTCAGCGCGACGCTGGCGGCAATGCCGCCGGCGGCCGCGTCGCGTCGGCCACGCGGGCCGCGACGGGCGGGCTCGCGAGCGTCGTCAACGGCGTGCGGCCGAGCCGCTCGCGGATGCTCGACTTCGACTACTCGCTGCTGTGGGTCGCGATCGCGCTGATCGGGCTCGGCGTCGTGATGGTGTATTCGGCGTCGATCGCGATGCCGGATTCGCCGAAATACGCGTCGTATCGCGATTACGCGTTCCTGCTGCGCCACTGCGTGTCGCTCGTCGTCGCGTTCGTCGCGGCGGTGATCGCGTTCCGCGTGCCGGTGTCGACGTGGGACAAGTACGCGCCGCATCTCTTCCTGATCGCGCTGGTCAGCCTCGTGATCGTGCTGATCCCGCACGTCGGCAAGGGCGTGAACGGCGCGCGCCGCTGGATCCCGCTCGGCATCACGAACATGCAGCCGTCGGAAGTCATGAAGCTCGCGGTGACGATCTACGCGGCGAACTACACGGTGCGCAAGCAGGAATACATGCAGAGCTTCGCGAAGGGCTTCCTGCCGATGGCCTGCGCGGTCGGCCTCGTCGGCGCGCTGCTGCTGCTCGAGCCGGACATGGGCGCGTTCATGGTGATCGCCGCGATCGCGATGGGCGTGCTGTTCCTCGGCGGCGTGAACGGCAAGCTGTTCGGCGGCCTCGTCGCGACGGCGGTCGGCACGTTCACGATGCTCGTCTGGCTGTCGCCGTGGCGTCGCGAGCGGATCTTCGCGTATCTCGACCCGTGGGACGAGCGCTACGCGCAGGGCAAGGCCTACCAGCTCACGCACTCGCTGATCGCGTTCGGCCGCGGCGAATGGTTCGGCGTCGGCCTCGGCGGCAGCGTCGAGAAGCTGAACTACCTGCCGGAAGCGCATACCGACTTCATCCTCGCGGTGATCGGCGAGGAACTCGGCTTCGTCGGCGTGATGGTGGTGATCCTGCTGTTCTACTGGATCGTGCGCCGCGCGTTCGAGATCGGCCGCCAGGCGCTCGCGCTCGACCGCACGTTCGCCGGCCTGACCGCGAAGGGCGTCGGCATCTGGTTCGGCGCGCAGGCGTTCATCAACATGGGCGTGAACCTCGGCCTGTTGCCGACCAAGGGCCTGACGCTGCCGCTCGTGAGCTACGGCGGCTCGGGCATCCTGCTGAACTGCGTCGCGCTCGCGGTACTGCTGCGGGTCGATTACGAGAACCGGGTGCTGATGCGCGGAGGGAAGGTATGACCGCGGCACGGCGCACGTTGATGGTGATGGCAGGCGGCACCGGGGGCCACGTGTTCCCGGGGCTCGCGGTCGCGCACCGGATGGAAGCGGCGGGCTGGCGCGTCGTGTGGCTCGGCAATCCGGCCGGGATGGAAGCGACGCTCGTGCCGAAGCACGGCATCCCGATGGAGTACGTGCGGTTCGGCGGCGTGCGCGGCAAGGGGCTGAAGACCAAGCTGCAGTTGCCGTTCAACCTGCTGCGCGCCTGCTGGCAGAGCCTCGGCGCGCTGCGCCGGGTGCGGCCGGACGTGGTGCTCGGGATGGGCGGCTACATCACGTTCCCGGCGGGCGTGATGACGGCGCTGTCCGGCCGTCCGCTCGTGCTGCACGAACAGAATTCGATCGCGGGCCTCGCGAACAAGGTGCTTGCGAAGCTCGCGAAGCGCGTGCTCGTCGCGTTCCCGGACGCGCTGCCGCACGCCGAATGGACCGGCAACCCGATTCGCGCGGAACTTGCACGCACGGCGCCGCCCCAGGCACGCTATGCGGCGCGCAGCGGGCCGCTGAACGTGCTGGTCGTCGGCGGCAGCCTCGGCGCCGCCGCGCTGAACGAAGTCGTGCCGCGCGCGCTGGCGCAACTGGCGCCCGGCGAGCGGCCGCGCATCGTGCACCAGGCGGGCGCGAAGCACATCGAAGCGCTGAAGGCGAACTACGACGCGGCCGGTTTCGTGGCGGGCGACGACGTGCGGCTCGTGCCGTTCATCGACGACATGGCGGCCGCCTATGCGGCGGCGGATCTCGTGATCTGCCGCTCGGGCGCGATGACCGTATCGGAAATCGCCGCGGTGGGCGTGGCGGCGCTGTTCGTGCCGTTCCCGTACGCGGTCGACGACCACCAGACGACCAACGCCGCCTTCCTCGCCGAGGCGGGCGCGGCGGTCCTGGTGCAACAACGCGACCTGTCGGCCGAGTTGCTCGCCGACTGGCTGCGCAGCCAGTCGCGGGCGTCGCTCGCGGACATGGCGGAGCGTTCGCGCTCGCTGGCGAAGCCGGATGCCACCGATGAAGTCGCGCGGGTCTGCGCGAAGGTGGCCGGTGCGAACCTGGAACAACTGCAATGAAACACATCGTCAAACACATCCATTTCGTCGGGATCGGCGGCGCCGGCATGAGCGGCATCGCGGAAGTGCTCGTCAATCTCGGCTACCAGGTCAGCGGCTCGGACCTGTCGCGCAATGCGGTGACGGATCGCCTCGAGGCGCTCGGCGCGCGCATCGCGATCGGCCACGACGCGGCGAACATCGAGGGCGCGAACGCGGTCGTCGTATCGACGGCCGTGCGCTCGGACAACCCGGAAGTGCTGGCCGCGCGCGCGAAGCGCGTGCCGATCGTGCAGCGCGCGGTGATGCTCGCCGAGCTGATGCGCCTGAAGCAGGGCATCGCGATCGCCGGCACGCACGGCAAGACCACGACCACCAGCCTCGTCGCGAGCGTGCTCGCCGCGGGCGGCCTCGACCCGACCTTCGTGATCGGCGGGCGGCTGATCAGCGCCGGCGCGAACGCGCGGCTCGGCACGGGCGACTTCATCGTCGCCGAGGCCGACGAGTCGGACGCGTCGTTCCTGAACCTGTATCCGGTGATCGAAGTCATCACGAACATCGACGCCGACCACATGGACACCTACGGCCACGATTTCGCGCGGCTCAAGCAGGCGTTCATCGAATTCACGCAGCGCCTGCCGTTCTACGGCAGCGCGGTCGTGTGCATCGACGATCCGAACGTGCGGCAGATCATCCCGTTCATCTCGAAGCCGGTGGTGCGCTACGGGCTGTCGCCGGACGCGCAGGTGCGCGCGGAAGACATCGACGCGCGCGACGGCCGCATGCATTTCACGGTGATCCGCGAAGGGCGCGCGCCGCTCGCGGTCGTGCTGAACCTGCCGGGCCTGCACAACGTGCAGAACGCGCTCGCGGCGATCGCGATCGCGACGGATCTCGGCGTGGCGGACGACGCGATCCAGCAGGCGCTCGCGGAATTCAACGGCGTGGGCCGGCGCTTCCAGCGCTACGGCGAGGTGCCGGCGGCGGACGGCGGCGCCTACACGCTGATCGACGACTACGGCCATCACCCGGTCGAGATGGCGGCGACGATCGCGGCCGCGCGCGGCGCGTTTCCGGGCCGCCGCCTCGTGCTGGCGTTCCAGCCGCACCGCTACACGCGCACGCGCGACTGCTTCGACGATTTCGTCAACGTGCTGTCGACGGTCGATGCGCTGGTGCTGACCGAGGTCTACGCGGCGGGCGAGGCGGCGATCACGACCGCCAACGGCGATGCGCTGTCGCGCGCGCTGCGCACGGTGGGCAAGGTCGACCCGGTGTTCGTCGCGACGGTCGACGACGTGCCGGACGCATTGACGAAGGTCGCCCGCAACGGCGACGTGGTGATCACGATGGGTGCGGGCTCGATCGGCGGCGTGCCGGCGAAGCTCGCGCAGCACACACAACAGAAGGCATGACATGAGCGGGATCGATCCGAAACGTTTCGGCAAGGTGGCGGTGTTGTTCGGCGGCGAGTCCGCGGAGCGTGAGGTGTCGCTCACGTCGGGCCGGCTCGTGCTGCAGGGCCTGCGCGATGCAGGCGTCGACGCGCATCCGTTCGACCCGGCCGAGCGGCCGCTGTCGGCGCTGAAGGAAGAGGGCTTCGAGCGCGCGTTCAACGCGCTGCACGGCGGCTACGGCGAGAACGGCCAGATCCAGGGCGCGCTCGATTTCTACGGAATCCGCTACACGGGCAGCGGCGTGCTGGGCTCGGCGCTCGGCCTCGACAAGTTCCGCACGAAGCTCGTGTGGCAGCAGACGGGCGTGCCGACGCCGCCGTTCGAGACGGTGCTGCGCGGCGACGATTACGCGGCGAGCGCGGCGCAGATCGTCGCGAAGCTCGGCCTGCCGCTGTTCGTGAAGCCGGCGAGCGAGGGGTCGAGCGTCGCGGTGCTGAAGGTGAAGACGGCCGACGCGCTGCCGGCCGCGCTCGCGGAAGCGGCGGCGCACGACAAGATCGTGATCGTCGAGAAGAGCATCGAGGGCGGCGGCGAATACACCGCGTGCATCGCCGCGGATCTCGACCTGCCGCTGATCAAGATCGTGCCGGCCGGCGAGTTCTACGACTACCACGCGAAGTACGTCGCCGACGATACACAGTACCTGATCCCGTGCGGCCTGCCCGCCGGCCAGGAAGCGGAACTGAAGCGCCTCGCGCGCCGCGCGTTCGACGTGCTGGGCTGCACCGACTGGGGCCGCGCGGATTTCATGCTCGACGCCGACGGCAACGCGTACTTCCTGGAAGTGAACACGGCGCCCGGCATGACCGATCACTCGCTGCCGCCGAAGGCGGCGCGCGCGATCGGCATCAGCTATTCGGAGCTGGTGGTGAAAGTGCTGTCGCTCACGCTCAACGACTGAAGCAGGAACGGAACGACGTCATGTGGAACAACGTTCGCCAACTAAACCTTGCCGCCAGCGCGCTGTACGCGCTGCTGCTGCTCGTGTTGGCGGCGGCCGGCTGCTACTGGCTGATCCAGCGTCCGACGTTCGCGCTGCGCGCGATCCAGATCGACGGCGACACCGACCACATCAACGCGCCGACCGTGCGCGCGGGCGTGGTCGGCCGGCTGAAGGGCAATTTCTTCACCGTCGATCTCGATACGGCGCGGGTCGCGTTCGAGCAGATGCCGTGGGTGCGCCACGCGAGCGTGCGCCGGGTGTGGCCGAATGCGCTGGCTGTCACGCTCGAGGAGTACAAACCGCTCGGGACGTGGGGCAGCAACCAGCTGGTGAGCGTCGACGGCGAGCTGTTCACCGCGAACCAGGGCGAGCTCGACGCGGAACTGCCCGCGTTCGACGGGCCGGAAGGCAGCGCGAAGGAAGTCGTCGCGCGGTATCGCGACTTCTCGAAGTGGTTCGCGCCGCTGAAGGCGGCGCCGGAGGAAGTGACGCTGTCGGCACGCTATGCATGGACGGTGAAGCTGTCGAACGGGATGCAGGTGGAGCTGGGCAAGGAGCGCAACAGCGAAACCCTGCACGACCGGAGCCAGCGTCTCGTTGCCGCATGGCCTGCCGTCACCGAACGCTGGGGCAACGACATCGAGTACGCGGACCTGCGCTATCCGAACGGATTCGCGATCCGCGCGGCGGGCATGCGGTTCCTGACCGATACCGACAAGCGCAAGAAGTAACGAGAGATCACACGCAAGAGCACTTTATGAGCAAAGACTACAAGGATCTGCTGGTTTCCCTCGACATCGGCACGTCGAAGGTGGTGGCCGTCGTCGCCGAGCTGAAGGGCGAGGGTCACTACGAGGTGATCGGCCTCGGCCAGAGCGAATCGAAAGGTCTGAAAAAAGGCGTGGTGGTGAACATCGAGGCCACCGTGCAGTCGATCCAGCGCGCGCTCGAGGAAGCGGAGCTGATGGCCGACTGCAAGATCACCAACGTGTTCACGGGGATCGCCGGCAGCCATATCCGCAGCTTCAACTCGAGCGGGATGGTCGCGATCAAGGACAAGGAAGTCACGCAGACCGACGTCGCGCGCGTGATCGAGACTGCGAAGGCGATCAACATCCCGACCGACCAGCAGGTGCTGCACATCCTCACGCAGGAATTCATCATCGACGGCCAGGAAGACGTGCGCGAGCCGATCGGCATGAGCGGCATCCGCCTCGAGGTGAAGGTGCACATCGTGACGGGCGCGGTGAGCGCCGCGCAGAACATCGTCAAGTGCGTGCGCCGCTGCGGGCTGGAAGTGAACGACCTGATCCTGCAGCCGCTCGCGTCGTCGCTCGCGGTGCTGACCGAGGACGAGAAGGATCTCGGCGTGGTGCTGGTCGACGTCGGCGGCGGCACGACCGACATCGCGATCTTCGCGGAAGGCGCGATCCGCCACACCGCGGTGATCCCGATCGCCGGCGACCAGATCACGAGCGACATCGCGATGGCGCTGCGCACGCCGACGCCGGACGCGGAAGACATCAAGGTCAGCTACGGGATCGCGAAGCAGGCGCTCGCCGATCCGGACGAGATGGTCGAAGTGCCGGGCCTCGGCGAACGCGGCCCGCGCACGCTGTCGCGCCAGGCGCTTGCCGCGGTGATCGAGCCGCGCGTCGAGGAGCTGTTCTCGCTGGTGCAGCAGGTCGTGCGCGAGTCGGGTTACGAAGAACTCCTGAGCTCCGGCGTGGTCATTACCGGCGGCGCGGCGATGATGCCGGGCATGGTCGAGCTCGGCGAAGACATTTTCCTGAAACCGGTGCGCATCGGCGCGCCGGAATACGCGGGCGGCCTGGCCGACGTCGTGCGCAATCCGCGCTATTCGACGGCGATGGGGCTGCTCGTGGAAGGCAGTGCTCAGCGCATGCGCGGCCGCAAGGTCGCCGTGCAGTCCGGCAACGCGGGGCAGATCTTCTCGCGGATGAAGGAATGGTTCCTGAGCAACTTCTGACGAACCGAATCGAAATTCGCGCCGGTGCCGGCGGCTGGCGCGCGACAGGGGGTTGCCCGATCTCCTGCCGAATAACGGCCGAGTAGCGGTAATTTTCTTGACGGAGGCAACAATGGAATTCCAAATGCTGGAAACCGAAACCAACGGCACCATCATCAAGGTGGTGGGTGTTGGCGGCGCTGGCGGCAATGCCGTGCAGCACATGATCAACCGCGGCGTGCAAGGCGTCGACTTCATCGTGATGAACACGGACGCGCAGGCGCTGTCGCGTTCGCGCGCGCCATCGGTGATCCAGCTCGGCAACACCGGCCTCGGCGCCGGCGCGAAGCCGGAAATGGGCCGTGCGGCGGCCGAGGAAGCGCGTGAGCGCATCGCCGACGCGCTGCGCGGCGCGCACATGGTGTTCATCACCGCCGGCATGGGCGGCGGCACCGGCACGGGCGCAGCCCCGGTCGTCGCGCAGATCGCGAAGGAGATGGGCATTCTGACGGTCGGCGTCGTCAGCAAGCCGTTCGAATTCGAAGGCGGCAAGCGGATGCGTGTTGCCGAAGCCGGCTCGCAGCAACTGGAGGATCACGTCGACTCGCTGATCGTCGTGCTGAACGACAAGCTGTTCGACGTGATGGGCGACGACGCCGAGATGGACAAGTGCTTCCAGTGCGCGGACGACGTGTTGAACAACGCGGTGGCAGGCATCGCGGAAATCATCAACGTCGACGGTCTGGTCAACGTCGACTTCGAAGACGTGAAGACGGTGATGGGCGAGCAGGGCAAGGCGATGATGGGCACGGCGACGGTCGCCGGCGTCGATCGCGCGCGCCTCGCGGCGGAACAGGCCGTGGCGAGCCCGCTGCTCGAAGGCGTCGACCTGTCGGGCGCGCGCGGCGTGCTGGTCAACATCACGTCGAGCCGTTCGCTGCGCCTGTCGGAAACGCGCGAAGTGATGAACACGATCAAGAGCTACGCGGCGGAAGACGCGACGGTGATCTTCGGTGCGGTGTACGACGACGCGATGGGCGACGCGCTGCGCGTGACGGTGGTCGCGACGGGCCTCGGCCGTGCGGCGAAGAAGCAGCAGTCGGCGCCGATGACGCTGCTGCGCACCGGCACGGACAACCAGCCGATCAACGCGGTGTCGCACAACAGCTACGCACCGGCGCATCACGTCAGCACGGCCGACTACGGCGCGCTGGACACGCCGGCCGTGTGGCGCAACTCGCGCGAAACCGCGGCGTCGCACGTGCAAGCGCTGCAGGAGAAGGGTGTCGACACGTACGACATCCCGGCTTTCCTGCGCAAGCAGGCTGACTGAGGCACACGGGCGAAGCCGCGGCGGGGTCGCCGCGGTGGAGCCGGCGTGACGGATGCTACGGACCGTGACAGGCCGCGTCGGATGCGACGCCGGGCCGGGAAACGTGCCCTCTTCGCTTCGGCGAGGCGGGATGGGCCGTGCTGTCCGTGTCACGCGACTGACCGTATCGCTATGAGGGACCAGCCATGATTCAAGTGGGCGACGCGCTGCCCGACGCGCAACTGTTTGAGTTCATCGACGACGCGCGCGACGGCTGTACGCTGGGGCCGAATGCCCGCAGCGTGCGCGAGCAGACGGCGGGCAAGCGGGTGGTGATCTTCGGATTGCCCGGCGCTTTCACGCCGACCTGTTCGGCGCAACACGTGCCGGGCTATGTCGAGCACGCCGACGCATTGCGCGCGGCCGGCATCGACGAGATCTGGTGCGTGTCCGTCAACGACGCATTCGTGATGGGCGCTTGGGGACGTGATCTGCACACCGCGGGCAAGGTGCGCATGATGGCGGACGGCAGCGCGGCTTTCACTCATGCGCTGGGGCTGACGCAGGATTTGTCCGCGCGCGGCATGGGGATTCGCTCCCTGCGCTACGCGATGGTGGTCGACGACAGTGTGGTCAAGACGCTGGCCGTCGAAGCGCCGGGCAAGTTCGAAGTGAGCGATGCGGCGAGTGTGCTGGCAATGTTGACGCCCTGATTGCGCGGTGCGCCGTTGCCTGCGGGCAACATGGCGTATCGGCCGCAGGGCAGTTTGTAACACGGGCTGATGACCGGAAACGCCTCCGTTCCGGGCATCGGCCCGTCCCGTATCGGCTGGGGTAAACGGCCGATACAGATTGATACGCAGTTTCAAACTGCGGCGAATAGGGATTTACGCTATAATCTCGCCTATCGAATATAACGCCTGATTGATATCTTCAATCAAGACGAAGAACACCATGTTGAAGCAGCGCACCATCAAATCGATCGTGAAGACCGTGGGTATCGGTCTCCACTCGGGCCGCAAGGTTGAACTGACGCTCCGTCCCGCAGCGCCGGGCACGGGTATCGTGTTTTCGCGCGTCGACCTGCCGACCCCCGTCGACATCCCGGCATCGGCGATGTCGATCGGCGACACGCGGCTCGCGTCGGTCCTGCAGAAGGATGGCGCGCGCGTGTCGACCGTCGAGCACCTGATGTCCGCGTGTGCGGGTCTCGGCATCGACAACCTGTACGTTGACGTGACCGCCGAGGAAATCCCGATCATGGACGGCAGCGCAGCGTCGTTCGTGTTCCTGATCCAGTCGGCCGGCATCGAAGAGCAGAATGCGCCGAAGCGGTTCATCAAGGTCACGAAGCCGGTGGAAATCCGCGATGGCGACAAGTTTGCGCGCCTCGACCCCTATTTCGGCTTCAAGCTGAAGTTCACGATCGACTTCCGCCATCCGGCGGTCGACAAGACCGGCCAGGAGCTCGAGGTCGATTTCGCGAATACGTCGTACGTGCGCGAAATCGCGCGTGCGCGCACGTTCGGTTTTGCGCACGAGGTCGAGATGATGCGCGAGCTGGGCCTGGCGCGCGGCGGCAGCATGGACAACGCGATCGTGCTCGACGAGTACCGCATCCTGAACAACGACGGGCTGCGCTACGACGACGAGTTCGTGAAGCACAAGATGCTCGATGCGATCGGCGACCTGTACGTGGTCGGCCATCCGCTGCTGGCGTCGTACACCGCTTACAAGTCGGGGCACGGGCTGAACAACGCGCTGCTGCGAGAACTGCTCGCGCATGAGGATGCGTACGAAATCGTCACGTTCGACGATCCGTCGACCGCCCCGAGCGGCTTCGCGTTCGATACGCAGACGGCATTCGCCTGAGCGCGCTGTAAGCGCTGATATAAGAAAAAGCGGCCTGCGGGCCGCTTTTTTGCATTCTGGCGCGTGTGCGTTGCGGAGCGGGCGGTCAGCGCGGTGTCTTCGCGCCGTGGCGGGCGGCCATTCGCGCGAGCGCCGCCTGCAGCGGCGACGGCTCGAGGTGGTCGGCCAGCTCGCGCAGCGCCTCGGCGCCGACGGACGTCATCCGTGCCTGCTTCACGTGCGGCGGCGGCGGCGCGTCCTTCGGCCGTATGCGCACGCGCAGCGACGTCACCGGCCAGCCGCGCTGCTGGAGCTCGCCGAGCAGCCGCGGTTCGACCTGGCGCAGCCGCGCGGCCAGCGCGTTGTGTGCTGCAAACAGGGTCAGGACGCCATCCTTGATGAAGCCCGGCTCGACGTGGCTGGCGAGATAGTCGGGCAGCAGCGTGGCGAGGTCGCGCTGCAGCGCGGCGATCTGCTCGACGCCGGCGCGCAGCGCCGCGAACGCGTCGGTGCGGCCGAGCACTTCGGACACGGGTTGCGGACGATACGGGCCGAGCGGGCCGAAACGCTTGGAAAATCGGTTCATCGAGGCTTTCTGCGGGTGCGGTGGCGCGCGTAGTCTGACGCCGACGATTGTACCCGCGTCGGCGGGCGCGTGGCCCGCCTGGCCGCCATTGCGCCGGGTGGGGGCGGCCGGGTCGGCCGTCCGGCCCGGACACGGGCGCACGCTTCCTCGCGTGCTAAAATTCGATGTTTGTATTCACTCATACGCTAAGCCGCCGAGGCTCGGGCGTCGGGGCGCGCGACGCGCGCCGGGCGCCGGTGCTGCGACGCAGGATCCGATCCGATGACAACCGGTTTTCTCCAGAAAATTTTTGGCAGCCGCAACCAGCGGCTCGTCAAGCAATATCAAAAGACCGTCGCGGCGATCAATGCGCTCGAAACGCAGATCGAGAAGCTGACGGACGACCAGTTGCGCGGCAAGACGGACGAATTCCGCCAGCGGGTCGCGGCCGGCGAGTCGCTCGACAAGCTGCTGCCCGAGGCGTTCGCGGTGTGCCGCGAGGCGAGCCGCCGGGTGCTCAAGATGCGGCACTTCGACGTGCAGCTGATCGGCGGCATGGTGCTCCATTACGGCAAGATCGCCGAAATGCGCACCGGCGAAGGCAAGACGCTCGTCGCGACGCTGCCCGTATACCTGAACGCGCTGTCGGGCCGCGGCGTGCACGTCGTGACGGTGAACGACTACCTCGCGCAGCGTGACGCCGAGTGGATGGCGCGCCTCTACAACTTCCTCGGGCTGTCGGTCGGCATCAACCTGTCCGGCATGGAGCACGAGCAGAAGCAGCAGGCGTACGCGTCCGACATCACGTACGGCACGAACAACGAGTTCGGCTTCGACTACCTGCGCGACAACATGGTCTACGAGACCGACGCGCGCGTGCAGCGCGCGCTCAACTTCGCGGTGGTCGACGAGGTCGACTCGATCCTGATCGACGAGGCGCGCACGCCGCTGATCATCTCCGGCCAGGCCGAGGACCACACCGATCTCTACGTGCGGATGAACGCGCTGCCGCCGCTGCTCGAGCGCCAGATCGGCGAGGAGAAGGCGGATGGCACCGGCGTCGAGAAGCCGGGCGACTATACGCTCGACGAGAAGGGCCGCCAGGTGTTCCTGACGGAAGCGGGCCACGAGAAGGCCGAGCGCCTGCTTGCCGAGTGGGGCCTGATCGGCGACGGCGAGAGCCTGTACGCGCCGCAGAACATCACGCTGATGCACCACGTGTACGCGGCGCTGCGCGCGCACACGCTGTTCCACAAGGATCAGCACTACGTCGTGCAGGAAGGCGAAGTGGTCATCGTCGACGAGTTCACGGGCCGCCTGATGGCGGGCCGCCGCTGGTCCGACGGCCTGCACCAGGCGGTCGAGGCGAAGGAGCACGTGAAGATCCAGAGCGAGAACCAGACGCTCGCGTCGATCACGTTCCAGAACTACTTCCGGATGTACGCGAAGCTGTCGGGCATGACCGGCACCGCCGATACCGAAGCGTACGAATTCAACGAGATCTACGGTCTCGAGACGGTCGTGATCCCGACCAACCGTCCGCCGAAGCGGATCGACAAGCAGGATCAGATCTACAAGACGGCCAAGGAGCGCTACGACGCGGTGATCCGCGACATCCGCGAATGCTACGAGCGCGGCCAGCCGGTGCTGGTCGGCACGACGTCGATCGAGAACTCCGAGCTGCTGTCGCACCTGCTGAAGCAGGCCGGGCTGCCGCACGAGGTGCTGAACGCGAAGCAGCACGCGCGCGAAGCGGCGATCGTCGCCGAGGCGGGGCGCCCGCAGCGCGTCACGATCGCGACCAACATGGCGGGCCGCGGTACCGACATCGTGCTCGGCGGCAACGCCGAGAAGCAGGCCGCGTTCATCGAGGCCGACGAGTCGATCCCGGCGGACGAAAAGGCGCGCCGCATCCAGAAGCTGCACGACGAGTGGGAAACGCTGCACGAGCAGGTGAAGGCCGCGGGCGGCCTGCACATCATCGGCACCGAGCGTCACGAGTCGCGCCGGATCGACAACCAGCTGCGCGGCCGTGCGGGCCGCCAGGGCGATCCGGGCTCGTCGCGCTTCTACCTGTCGCTGGACGATCCGCTGCTGCGCATCTTCGCGGGCGACCGCGTGCGCGCGATCATGGACCGCCTGAAGATGCCGGAAGGCGAGGCGATCGAGGCGGGCATCGTCACGCGTTCGATCGAATCCGCGCAACGCAAGGTCGAGGCGCGCAACTTCGACATCCGCAAGCAGCTGCTCGAATACGACGACGTGTCGAACGACCAGCGCAAGGTCATCTACCAGCAGCGCAACGAGCTGCTCGAGGCGCACGACATCACCGAGACGATCGGCGCGATGCGCCACGGCGTGCTCGGCGACGTGGTCCGCCAGTTCGTGCCGGCAGGCAGCATCGAAGAGCAGTGGGATATCCCCGAGCTCGAGGAAGCGCTGCGCAACGACTGGCAGCTCGATCTCGCGATCCAGGAAATGGTGAACGAGTCGTCGTCGATCACGGCGGACGAGATTCTCGAGGCCGTGACGACCGCCGCCGACGAGCAGTACGAGTCGAAGGTCGCGCTGGTCGGCCGCGAGTCGTTCAGCGCGTTCGAGCGCTCGGTGATGCTGCAGTCGGTCGACCGCCTGTGGCGCGAGCACCTCGCGGCGCTCGACCACCTGCGCCAGGGCATCCACCTGCGCGGCTACGCGCAGAAGAACCCGAAGCAGGAATACAAGCGCGAGGCGTTCGAGCTGTTCGCCGCGATGCTCGAGGCGATCAAGCAGGAAGTCACGCGGATCGTGATGAACGTGCAGATCCAGTCGCCGGAGCAGCTCGAGGAAGCCGCCGAGCAGATCGAGGAACGCGGCAGCGGCCAGCTCGAGAACGTCGAGTATCAGCATGCCGAGTTCGCCGAGGCGGGCGCGCCGGTGGCCGGCGGCGCGGCGGTTGCAGCCGCGGCGGCGACTGCCGAGATGGTCGGCAGCGCGATGACCCACAGCGGCCCCGGCGGCGAGCTGCCGAAGGTCGGCCGCAACGATCCGTGCCCGTGCGGCAGCGGCAAGAAGTACAAGCACTGTCACGGCAAGCTGTCGTGATCGAATGCGGCGCGCGATGAGCGCGCCGCGTCGTTTGCAGCGTTGAATGGTGATGTGAGTTGCGGCGGCCCGCGCATGCGGCCGCCGGTTCGTTCAATCGATGCCGGCACGCGCCGGCATTTTCCTTCCGGCAGGTGTTTCTCATGGCTGTCAATTTCCCGTCGATCGATCCCGCCCAACTGCATCCCGTCGCCGGCGTCACGCTGGGCTGGGCGGAAGCCAACATCCGCAAGCCGAACCGCAAGGACGTGCTGGTCATTTCCGTCGACGGCGACGCGACGGTCGCGGGCGTGTTCACCGAGAACCGCTTCTGCGCCGCGCCCGTGACGGTGTGCCGCGAACATCTGGCGAAGGTGCGCGCGGGCGGCGCGGGCATTCGCGCGCTGGTCGTCAACACCGGCAACGCGAACGCGGGCACCGGCGAGCCGGGCCTCGCGAACGCGCGCGAAACCTGCGCGGAGCTCGCGCGTCTCGCCGGCATCGAGCCGGCGCAGGTGCTGCCGTTCTCGACGGGCGTGATCCTCGAGCCGCTGCCGATCGACCGCCTGAAGGCCGGCCTGCCGGCAGCGCTCGCGAACCGCAAGGCCGCGAACTGGTACGACGCGGCGCAGGCGATCATGACGACCGACACGCTGCCGAAGGCGACCTCGCGCCAGGTGACGATCGACGGCCACACGGTCACGCTGACCGGCATCAGCAAGGGCGCGGGCATGATCAAGCCGAACATGGCGACCATGCTCGGCTTCCTCGCGTTCGACGCGAACGTCGCCCAGCCGGTGCTCGACACGCTCGTGAAGGAAGTCGCGAACCGCTCGTTCAACTGCATCACGATCGACGGCGACACGTCGACGAACGACTCGTTCATCCTGATCGCATCCGGCAAGAGCACGCTGCCGGCGATCACGTCGACCGATTCGCCGGCCTACGCGGCGCTGCGCGATGCGGTCACCGAGGTCGCGCAGGTGCTGTCGCAACTGATCGTGCGCGACGGCGAAGGCGCGACGAAGTTCATCACGGTGCAGGTCGAGGGCGGCAAGGACGTCGCCGAATGCCGCCAGATCGCCTACGCGATCGGCCACTCGCCGCTCGTGAAGACGGCGTTCTACGCATCGGATCCGAACCTCGGCCGCATTCTCGCGGCGATCGGCTACGCGGGCGTCGCCGATCTCGATGTCGGCAAGATCGACCTGTATCTCGACGACGTGCTGGTCGCGAAGGCGGGCGGCCGCAACCCGGCCTACCAGGAAGAGGACGGTCAGCGCGTGATGAAGCAGAGCGAGATCACGATCCGCGTGCTGCTCGGCCGCGGCGACGCGCAGGCGACGATCTGGACCTGCGACCTGTCGCACGATTACGTGAGCATCAACGCGGACTACCGCTCCTGAACGGGGGCGCACGAGACATCATGGACAAGCTCGAACAGTTCCTGGCGCGCGCGGAAACGCTGCTCGGCCGCCTCGAGGCGATGCTGCCGCCCGCGTCGGCGGCGGTCGACTGGACTGCCGCGCACGCGTTCCGCTGGCGCAAGCGCCAGGGGCGCGGTTATCTGCAGCCGGTGCCGGCCGTGTCATCGATCACGCTCGCCGACCTGCACAACATCGATCGCCAGAAAGGCCTGATCGAGCAGAACACGCGGCAATTCGTGCAGCGCAAGCCGGCCAACAACGTGCTGCTGACGGGCGCGCGCGGCACCGGCAAGTCGTCGCTGATCAAGGCGTGCCTGAACGCATACGCGAACGACGGGCTGCGCCTGATCGAGGTGGACAAGGACGACCTGCACGATCTCGGCGACATCGTCGACCTGATCGCACAGCGTCCCGAGCGCTTCATCGTGTTCTGCGACGACCTGTCGTTCGAGGAAGGCGAATCGGGCTACAAGGCGCTGAAGGTCGCCCTCGACGGCTCGATCGCCGCGCAGTCGGACAACGTGCTGATCTACGCGACGTCGAACCGGCGCCATCTGCTGCCCGAGTACATGAGCGACAACGAGACGTACAAGCACCTGCCCGACGGCGAGATCCATCCGGGCGAGGTCGTCGAGGAAAAGATCTCGCTGTCCGAGCGCTTCGGCCTGTGGGTCAGCTTCTATCCGTTCAAGCAGGACGATTACCTCGGCATCGTCGCGCACTGGCTGCGCCATTTCGGTTGCGGCGACGCGGAAATCGAGCAGGCGCGCGGCGATGCGCTGGTGTGGGCGCTCGAGCGCGGTTCGCGCTCCGGGCGCGTCGCGTGGCAGTTCGCGCGCGATTGGTCGGGACGCAAGGAGCAGGCATGAGCACGGATCTCGCACCGGGCGCCGTGCGCGCGCCCGACGGCCGGAAGGTGACCGAGGTCGCGGTCGGCATCATGGTGCAGCCGGACGGCCGCTACCTGCTCGCGCAGCGGCTGAAGGGTAAGCCGTACGAGGGCTACTGGGAGTTTCCGGGCGGCAAGCTCGAAGCGGGGGAAAGCGTCGAGGACGCGCTCGCGCGCGAACTGCACGAGGAGCTCGGCATCGTCGTCACCGCATGCCACCGCTGGCATACGCTCGAGCACGATTATCCGCACGCGTATGTGCGGCTCTACTTCTGCAAGGTGACGGGTTGGCGCGGCGAGCCGCACAGCAAGGAAGGGCAGGCATTCGTCTGGCAGCACCTGCCGGTCGATGTCGCGCCGCTGTTGCCCGCGGCGCTGCCGGTGCTCGAACTGCTCGCGAAGGACGAAGCGCAACGCTGAGGCCGGGCGGCGCGCCGGGAGGCGGGCCGCACCGCGTCGTGCGCCGGTTCAGCTCGGGCGGCGCTCGTCCGTGCTGTCGTCTTCCTCGGACAGCGGCGAGTCGTCCGATCCACCGATCCGGTATTTTTCCGCGGCCCATGCGCCGAGATCGAGCTGCTTGCAGCGCGCGGAGCAGAAGGGACGGAAGCGATTTTCAGGCGTCCAGCGCACGTCGGCGCCGCAGGACGGGCATTTCACAACGGTAGTCATACGAAAGCGTCGATCCGGCACATGGCCGTTACAGATTGCACAGGGTCAGGTGGAACGGTACGTCGATGTCCACGGCACGCGGCCGGACATCGCCGTCCTGCATGGTGAACCGCACCCACAGCATGTACTTGTTCGCGCTTGCCTCGGGAATCACGCGCAGCTCGGGCGCCACGCGCACCTGCATCAGTTGATAGCTGCGACCGGACAGCATCTGCTGATAGCTGCCCTGCATCGCCATCACCTTCGACGCCTGGCCGGACTCGCGCGCGAGGCGCAGCACGATCGCCGCCGCATCGCGCAGCGGCAGCAGCGGCAGGATCCACTTGGCAATGTCCTGGCGCCGCTGCTCCGCGGGCCATTGCTGCCATGCGTAGTACGACGGCAGATCGAATTTGCAGGTGCCGCCGGGAATCACCGCGCGGCTGCGGATGCTCGCGAGCCACTCGTTGTCGACGAGGTGCTGGCCCGTCTTGCCCTGCATCTGCGTGAGGTTCGCGAGCGTCTGCTCGATCTCGCCGAGCACGGCCTCGAGCGCGTTCTGTTCGATGCCGGGATTGCCGCGAAACGGGGCGAGCGTCTGGCGCTGGCGTTCGAGCTCCTTCAGCAGATCCGACTTCAGATCCGCACGGCCCGTGACTTCGGCGATTTCGAACAGCGTCGTCAGCGCGACGTGATGTTCCCGCGCGTCTTCTTGAGCCAAAAAGAACGCGAAGCGCTCGAACAGGTCTTCGAGGCGCAGCAGCGTGCGAATTCGCTCATTGAACGGATACTCGTAAAGAATCAAGCGCGCTCGCCTCTAGGGTAGGGGGTGAAACAATGCAGGACATTCTAATGCCCACGCTCTACCCTAGCAACGCGCCAATTTCGTGCACCATCATTGCGTGCGTGGTGCATGCGCGAAGCTGCCGCGCGGTGCTCATTTTGCCGCGGCTGCGCATGCGAGATAGCGCTGGTGCAGCGCATCGACCTGGGCGGCGAGCGCATCGGGCGTCGTTGCATCGTTGACGATGACGTCGTCGGCGGCGGCAAGGCGGGCATCGCGCGTCGCCTGCCGCGCGACGATCGCCTCGACCTGCTCGCGCGTGAAACCGTTGCGGCGCATCACGCGCGCGATCTGGGTCTCGACGTCGCAATCGACGACGAGCACGCGATCGGCCCGCGCTTTCCAGCTGCCGGATTCGACGAGCAGCGGCACCACGTACATCAGGTATGCGCCTTGCGCTTCTCGTGCTTCGCGATCGGTCTCCGCGCGGATCAGCGGATGCGTGATCGCCTCGAGACGCCGCCGCGCGGCATCGTCGCTGAAGATCAGCGCGCGCATCTTCGCGCGGTCGAGCGAGCCGTCCGCCGCGACGAACCCGGGGCCGAACGCCTGCTCGATCGCGGGCATTGCGAGCCCGCCCGGCGCGGTGATGCGGTGGGCGATCAGGTCGGTGTCGACGATCGTCGCGCCGCGCGCCGCGAACAGGTCGGCGACGGTCGTCTTGCCGCTGCCGATGCCGCCGGTGAGTCCTACCGCAAACATGTCAGCCTCCGAGCGCCGAATAGAAAGGGGTGCCGAAAAACAGCGTCGCGGCGCCGCCGGCCGCAAGAAACGGGCCGAACGGAATCGGCTCCTCGAAGCGCATGCGTCCGCGCCAGGTTGCCGCGAGCCCGACGATCGCGCCCGTCACCGCGGCGAACAGCACCACCTGCGGCAGCGCGGCCCAGCCCATCCACGCGCCGAGCGCGGCAAGCAGCTTGAGGTCGCCGAAGCCGATGCCCTCGATGCCGCGCAGCAATCGGAACAGCCAGTAAATCGACCACAGGAACAGGTAGCCGGCCATCGCGCCGATCACTGCCGCGCGCAGCGACGCGAACGTGCCGCCGAGATTGAGCACGAGCCCGGCCCACAGCAGCGGCAGCGTCATCGAATCGGGCAGGTAGCCGGTCTGGATGTCGATCGCGCTCATCGCGAGCAGCGCCGCGCACAGGCCGAACGCGGCCAGCGCGGCGACGGTGGGCCCGAACGACGCGAGCGAGCCGGCGGCGAGCAGCGCGCCCGCCAGTTCGATCAGCGGGTAGCGCGCACCGATCGGGTGGCCGCAGCTGCGACAGCGCCCGCGCTGCAGCAGGTAGCTGACGAGCGGGATGTTCTCCCACGCGCGCAGCACGTGGCCGCAATGCGGGCAGGCGCTGCGCGGCCGCCACAAGTCGTAATGCGTCGGATACCCGTCGTCGGGCTCCGCGCTCGCGCCCGTTGCTTCGGCGATCTCGGCGTGCCACGCGCGCTTCATCATCACGGGCAGCCGGTGCACGACCACGTTGAGGAAGCTGCCGACGCACAGCCCGAGCACGATGGCGAATGCGTACTGCACGGCGGGCGGCAGCAGTGCCAGCGCGGACAGCGCACTCGCGGGCGAATCGGGGGCGGCGTACAGGGGCACGGGCGTCATGTTGGGTGGTGATCGGACTAAAGGCGACAGATTCGGTTGCGATGCTACACCACGTTGCCGAGCTGAAGGATGGGCAGATACATCGCGACGACCAGGCTGCCCACCAGCGCGCCGAGGACGATCACGATCAGCGGTTCGCCGAGCGCGGCGAGCGCATCGAGCTGCGCGTCGAGCTGGCGCTCGCACAGGGCGGCGATGTCGGCGAGCATCGTGTCGAGCGCGCCGGTTTCCTCCGCGACGGCGATCGGCTGCACGACGTCGTCCGGAAAGCAGCCGGCCGCATGCATCGCGTCGGCGAGCCGCGCACCGTGCAGCACGCGCGCCGCGATGCGCGCGGTTGCCTGTTCGAAGACCGGATGGCCGGCGGTGCGCTCGACGGTCGCGAAGGCATCCGCGAGCGGCACGCCGGCCCCGAGCAGCGTCGCGAGCGAACGGCACCATCGCGCGGCCGCGAAGCGGCTCAGCGCATTGCCGACGAGCGGCGCGCGCAGCAGGTGCCGGGCGAGCGAGAAGCGCAGCGCGGGAGAACGCCGGATCGCGTGGCGCGCAGCCGCGCTTGCCAACGCGAGGCCCGCCAGCAACGGCGCACCCCACGCGGACGTGGCGGATGCGAGCATGAGCAGGATTCGGGTCGGTGCCGGCAACGCCGCGCCGAACCCGTCGAAGATCTGGCGAAAGGTCGGCACGACCCACAGCATCAGCGCAATCGTGATCGCGAGCGCGAACAGGATGACCGACACCGGGTACGCGAGCGCGGCGCGCAGCTTGCGCCGCTGCGCGTCCGAGCGTTCGCGATGATCGGCGACGCGCGTCAGCACCGTGCCGAGCGCGCCGGACGTTTCGCCGACCTCGATCAGCTGGCGATACAGCGCACCGAATTGCGACGGGTAGCGGGCGAGGGCGGCGGCGAAACGACGGCCGTCGACGATCTCGCGCGCGAGGCCGGCCGCGACGCGCGGCATGCCGTCGGGCCCGCGGGTGCGTGCGAGCGTCTCCAGCGACGGCGCGAGCGGCAGGCCGGCCTGCAGCAGGCTGGCGAGCTGGCGCGTGAAGCGGGTGACGTCCCGGGCGCGGGCGATCGGCGGCCGGGCCGCGCCGCGCGCAGCGAGCGACAGCACGGTGATGCCGGTGCGCGCGAGCGTGGCCCGCGCGCCGGCGGCGTCGAACGCGATCACGGTGCCGTGGCAAGGCGTGCCATCGTGACGGCGGCCGCGCCACGCAAAGCGGGTCTCGCGCGGCGGGGTGTGCACGGTCATGCGTCCGGCGTCGCGGCGAGCGCTTCCGCGAGACTCGTCGTGCCGTCCGCGACGCGCGCGAGCGCGGCATCGCGCAGGCTGCTCACGCCTTCGCCCATCGCCTGCCGGGCGAGTTCGCCGACGCTTGCGCGCGCGACGATCCGCTCCGCGAGGCCGGACGAAACCGGCATCGTCTGGTGCAGGCCGATGCGGCCGCGATAGCCGATGCCATGGCATTCGGCGCAGCCGCGTGCGACGAACGGCCGCCACCCGGCCGCCAGCGCCGCCGGCTCGCAGCCGGCTTCCCGCAGCAGGCGCGGCGGCGCGTCGGACATCGTGCGGCATGCCGCGCACAGCCGGCGCACGAGGCGTTGCGCGGTGACGAGACGCAGCGCCGCCGCGAGGTTGTATGGCGCCACGCCGATGTCGAGCAGCCGCGTGATGGCGGCCGGCGCGTCGTTCGTGTGAAGCGTCGACAGCACGAGGTGCCCGGTCTGCGCGGCCTTGATCGCGACGTCGGCCGTCTCCGCGTCGCGGATCTCGCCGACCATGATGATGTCCGGGTCCTGCCGCAGCAGTGCGCGCAGCGCGGTTGCGAAGGTCAGCCCGGCCTTCTCGGCGACGCCGACCTGATTGATGCCGTCGAGCTGGATCTCGGCCGGATCCTCGACCGTGCAGATGTTGCGCGCATCGCGATCGAGCATTTGCAGCGCGCAATACAGCGACAGCGTCTTCCCGCTGCCCGTCGGCCCGGTGACGAGCACGAGGCCGTGCGGCGCGCGGATCGCCGCTTCCATCGCATCGGCCTGTTGCGCATCGAAGCCCAGGCGCGCGAGCGTGAGGTCCGGCGGCAGCGTTTCGAGCCGGCGCAGCACGAGCTTTTCGCCGAACAGCGTGGGAAGCGAGCTGACGCGGTAGTCGCCGCGCCGGCCGGCGGCGAGCGCGACGCGCAGCCGGCCGTCCTGCGGGACGCGGCGTTCGGCGATGTCCATGCGCGCGAGCACCTTGATGCGCGTGACGAGCGCGTCCCGCAGGTGCGCGGGCGGCCGCGCGTGTTCGTGCAGCACGCCGTCGACGCGCAGGCGGATGCGCCAGCCCGTCTCGAACGGCTCGACATGAATGTCGGATGCTTCGCGGTGCGATGCGGCGTGCAGTGTGTCCGCGAGCAGCCGCACGGCGGGTGCGTCGTCGAGCTGGGTTGCGTCGAGCGGGCGGGAAATGGATGCGGGAGCGGGATCGGGGATCGCGGGCGTCCCGTCAGAGGGGGTGAAAAGCATCGATGCCGGCGCGTCGGCCGCCTGGTTACCGTGACCTTCGCATGGTCGCGCGGCAACGGCGGCGCCGGCAGTCGTTCGTCCGGCTAACGCTTGAGCCCGCGGGCGCCGCGCGACGGGCGCGGCCTGAAGAGCTTGACGGTGCGCACGGCCTGGTCGTCGCTGCGCATCACTTCGAGCATCACGTCGCCGATCTTCAGGCACACGTCGTCTTCGGGGATCTCCTCGAGGACTTCGAGGATCAGGCCGTTGAGCGTCTTCGGCCCGTCGGTCGGCAGCTTCAGGTGCAGCCAGCGGTTCAGTTCGCGCAGCGGCATGCTCGCGGCGACGATGCACTCGCCGTTCTCGTCCCATCCGCCCTTGCGCTCGCTGCGCGGCATCGACGTCGTGAACTCGCCGATCAGCTCCTCGATGATGTCCTCGGGCGTGACGAGGCCTTCGAGCTCGCCATATTCGTTGACGATCAATGCGGTGCGCTGGCGCGATTCCTGGAAAAACTGCAGCTGCTGGAACACCGGCGTGCCTGACGGCACGTAGTACGGCTCGGCGAGCAGTGTGCGCAGCGTCTCGCGGTCGAAATCCTGGTTGTGCAGCGCCGTCAGCGTCTTGCGCACGTGCAGCACGCCGAGCACCTTGTCGATGTCGCCCTCATAGACCACGAGGCGGTTGTGATAGCAGGTCTCGAGCTGGTGCAGGATGTCGTCGAGCGGCGCGTAGAAGTTGAGCGATTCGATCTGGCGGCGCGGCACCATCACGTCGTCGACGGTGATGTTTTCCAGGTCGAACAGGTTGAGCAGGATGCTGCGGTGCTTGGTCGGCATGAAGCTGCTCGACTCGAGCACGATGGTGCGCAGCTCGTCGGCCGACAGCCGCTGATCGCGGCCCTTCCCCGTGTCGATGCGCAGCACCCGCAGCACACCGTGCGCGAGCGCGTTGACGAACCAGACGATCGGCTTGAGCACGCGCATCAGCGGTGCGATGACGAGGCTCGCGGGCAGCGCGATGCGCTCCGGGAACGTCGCGCCGGCGATCTTCGGCGCGATTTCGGCGAACACGATGATCAGGAACGCGACGATGCCGGTCGCGATCGACAGCGCGAGGTTGTTACGGCCGAAGGTGTGCAGGGCGATCGACGTCGTGAGGACCGGGATGATCGTGTTGAACAGGTTGTTGCCGATCAGGATCACGCTGAGCAGCTGGTCGGTGCGCGTGAGCAGGCCCTGGGTGGTTTTCGCGCCGAGCGCGCCCTGGCCGGCGAGATGCTTCAGCCGATGGCGGTTGAGCGCCATCATCGCAGTCTCGGAAATGGAAAAGAAGCTGGAACAGAGGAGAAGCAGGAAGACGGCGCCGATTTGCGCCCATAAGGGAATTTGGTCCACGCGTCGGAAAGGGCAGTGAAGGACAGGGATGGAGGGACTATAGCAGAGGCCGGTGGCCGGGGCGTGTCGGCGGCACGGGCCGCGCAGTGCGCAGGCAAAAAAAAACCGTGCACCTCGGTGCACGGTTTTTCACAAATCTGGTCGGGGTGAGAGGATTCGAACCTCCGGCCTCTACGTCCCGAACGTAGCGCTCTACCAGGCTAAGCTACACCCCGATTTGGACTCTTTCGACTTGCTGGTCTTCTTCAAGACCGCTGCGTCGTCGAGCAAGAACATAACTATAACAGCGCTTTTTCGAAAATGGAATACCTTGGCGAAGAAATTTTTTGAGACGGGTGCGCTGCGGTCCATTTCGAATCGGCTTTGCCGCTTGCGGCGGGGCCGAAGGTGCTTCAGATGGCGGGCGGCGCGCGCCCGCCGGTCATGCAGTGAGTTACGACTGTCGCGACGTCGAGTACGAGCACAGCTCGAGCAGGCTGTCCTTGTAGACGGAGTTCGGGAACGCGGCGATCGCGGCCGCCGCGGCCTGCGCTTCCTGGCGTGCGCATTCGAGCGTGTGGTCGAGCGCGCCCGAGCGCGTGATCGCGTCGAAGATCGTGTCGAAGCGGTCGGTGCCGCCTTGCTCGATCGCCTCGCGCGCGAGCGCGGCCTGTTCGGGCGTGCCGCGTTCGATCAGATAGATGAGCGGCAGCGTCGGCTTGCCTTCGCGCAGGTCGTCGCCGGCGTTCTTGCCCATCGCCTCGGCGGTGCCGGCATAGTCGAGCCAGTCGTCCATGATCTGGAACGCGGTGCCGATCCGGCGGCCGTACTCGGCCGCGGCAGCCTCGGTCGGCGCGTCGGCGCCTGCGAGCACCGCGCCCAGCCGGGCCGACGCCTCGAACAGCTTGGCTGTCTTGTAGCGGATCACCTGCATGTAGCGGGCCTCGTCGACGTCCGCATCGTGCATGTTGAGCAGCTGCAGCACTTCGCCTTCGGAGATGATCGTCGTCGCCTCCGACAGGATCTCCATCACGCGCATCTTGCCGACGCCGACCATCATCTCGAACGAGCGCGAATAGAGGTAGTCGCCTACCAGCACGCTCGCCGCGTTGCCGAACAGCGCGTTGGCCGTCTGGCGGCCGCGCCGCAGCTCGGATTCGTCGACGACGTCGTCATGCAGCAGCGTGGCCGTGTGGATGAATTCGACGACGGCGGCGAGCACGTGCCGCTGGTGCGACGTTTCGCCGAGCGCGCCCGCGACGAGCAGCAGCAACGCCGGACGCAGCCGCTTGCCGCCCGCGCCGATGATGTACTCGGCGATCTGGTTGATCAGCAGCACGTCGGACGCGAGACTTTGCCGGATGACGCGATTCACCTGCTCCATATCGCTGGTGATCGGGGCGAGCAGGTGGGCGGCGCTGAGGGAAGGGGAGGCGGTGGACGACGACATGATCATGGAATTGGGTGATGCCGCGGATTATAAGTCGAATCCGCGCCACGCCGGTCCGCGACGCGCGCCGCGGGCGCGATTTTGGCCATCCGGCCGAGGGCCCGCGCGGCAATCGCCGATTGGTTTTGACAGCGATGCTAACTCTCTGTATAATCACGCCTTTTCCGCGCGTGGTGTGCGGAAAAATTGGATCCAGAGTGAGGTTCTCAATGTACGCGGTCATAAAAACCGGCGGCAAGCAGTACAAGGTTGCCGTTGGCGAAAAACTCAAAGTAGAACAGATACCGGCTGACATTGACGCTGAAATCACGCTCGACCAGGTTCTCGCAGTGGGCGAAGGCGAATCGATTAAGTTCGGTACGCCGCTGGTCAGTGGGGCTTCCGTCAAGGCCACCGTTGTGTCGCACGGTCGTCATGCCAAGGTCACCATCTTCAAGATGCGTCGCCGGAAGCACTACCAAAAGCACGGCGGCCACCGCCAGAACTACACTGAGCTGCGCATCGACGCGATCAACGCGTAAGCGCCTCGGTAAAGGAGCAATCAGATGGCACACAAAAAGGCAGGCGGCTCTTCCCGGAACGGCCGCGACTCCGAGTCGAAACGTCTCGGCGTGAAAGTGTACGGCGGCCAGGCGATCAACGCCGGCGGCATCATCGTGCGTCAGCGCGGCACCCGCATGCACGCTGGCGAGAACGTCGGCATGGGCAAGGATCACACCCTGTTCGCGCTGGTCGACGGCCACGTGAAGTTCGCGACCAAGGGCGCGGACAAGAAGCATACGGTCATCGTCGTTCCGGCGGCTGCCTAATTCAGGCATCCACGGGCTTCGTAGCCGAAAGGCCCCGCAGTTGTCGCGGGGCCTTTTTTATTTTGTCGCCGTGCAGGCGCGATTGGCCGGACGGCCGATTGTTCAAGCATGGCGGAGCGCGGCACAATAGCGGAAATACTGGGCGGAGTAACGAATGAAGTTCATTGACGAAGCGCGAATCGAAGTCATCGCCGGAGACGGAGGCGATGGCAGCGCGTCGATGCGCCGCGAAAAATTCGTTCCGTTCGGCGGGCCGGACGGCGGCGACGGCGGCCGGGGCGGCAGCGTCTACGCGATCGCCGACCGCAACATCAACACGCTGATCGACTACCGGTACGCGAAGAAGCACCTGGCGCGCAACGGCGAGAACGGCCGCGGCTCGGACTGCTACGGCAAGGGCGGCGACGACATCACGCTGCGCATGCCGGTCGGCACGGTCATCAACGACATGGACACCGGCGAGCTGATCGCCGACCTGACCGAGCACGACCAGAAGGTGATGCTCGCGCAGGGTGGCGCGGGCGGCCTCGGCAACCTCCATTTCAAGTCGAGCACGAACCGCGCGCCGCGCCAGAAGACCGACGGCAAGCCCGGCGAGCGGCGGATGCTGCGGCTCGAGCTGAAGGTGCTGGCCGACGTCGGCCTGCTCGGCATGCCGAACGCAGGCAAGTCGACGTTCATTTCGTCGGTGTCGAACGCGAAGCCGAAGATCGCCGATTACCCGTTCACGACGCTGGCGCCGAATCTCGGCGTCGTGCGTGTCGGGCCGAGCAAGAGCTTCGTGATCGCCGACATTCCCGGGCTGATCGAGGGCGCGGCCGAAGGCGCGGGCCTCGGGCATCAGTTCCTGCGCCACCTGCAGCGCACCGGCGTGCTGCTGCATCTGGTGGATCTCGCGCCGTTCGACGAGAACGTCGATCCAGTCGCGGAGGCGACGGCGATCGTCGGCGAGCTGCGCAAGTACGACGAGTCGCTGTACGAGAAGCCGCGCTGGCTCGTGCTCAACAAGCTCGACATGGTGCCGGAGGACGAGCGCGAGGCGCGCGTCGCGGATTTCCTCGAGCGCTTCGGCTGGGATGGCCCGGTGTTCGAGATCTCGGCGCTGACCGGCCAGGGCTGCGAGTCGCTGTGCTATGCGATCTACGACTACCTCGCGGAGCATTCCGATGCACACCGCGCGGCCGAGGCGGAAGACCTGGCGGCGGACGTGCGTTTCCGCGACGGGCAGGCGGCGTCGGACGACGCCTGAGCGGTACGTGAGCGCCGGGCGCTGGCCGTCCGGCGCCGGATTCAATCGCGCATCACATAGAGGAGACAGCGCACGATGCGTTCGATCATCGCGGATTCGAAGCGACTGGTGGTGAAAGTGGGATCCAGCCTCGTGACCAACGACGGCAAGGGGCTCGATCATGCCGCAATTGGCCGCTGGGCCGCGCAGATCGCCGCGCTGCGCGCGCAGGGCAAGGAAGTGGTGCTCGTCAGCTCGGGCGCGATCGCGGAAGGCATGCAGCGGCTCGGCTGGAGCAAGCGTCCGCGCGAGATCGACGAGCTGCAGGCCGCGGCCGCGGTCGGCCAGATGGGGCTCGCGCAGGTCTATGAAAGCCGCTTCTCCGAGCACGGCATCCGCACCGCGCAGATCCTGCTGACCCACGCCGATTTGGCGGACCGCGAACGCTACCTGAACGCGCGTTCGACGCTGCTCACGCTGCTGCGGCTCGGCGTCGTGCCGATCATCAACGAGAACGACACGGTCGTCACCGACGAAATCAAGTTCGGCGACAACGACACGCTCGGCGCGCTCGTCGCGAACCTGATCGAAGGCGATGCGCTGATCATCCTCACTGACCAGACCGGCCTGTTTACCGCCGATCCGCGCAAGGACCCGGCCGCGACGCTCGTCGCGGAAGCGAATGCGGGCGCGCCCGAACTCGAGGCGATGGCGGGCGGCGCGGGGTCGAGCCTCGGCCGCGGCGGCATGCTGACGAAGATTCTCGCGGCCAAGCGCGCGGCCCATAGCGGCGCCAACACGGTGATCGCGAGCGGGCGCGAACCCGACGTGCTCGCGCGGCTCGCGGCGGGCGAGGCGATCGGCACGCAGTTGATCGCCCGCACCGCGCGGATGGCCGCGCGCAAGCAGTGGATGGCCGATCACCTGCAGGTGCGCGGGCACGTCGTGATCGATGCCGGTGCGGTCGAGAAGCTGACGGCGGGCGGCAAGAGCCTGCTGCCGATCGGCGTGATCGACGTGCAGGGCGCGTTCGCGCGCGGCGAGGTGATCGCCTGCGTCGGGCCGGACGGGCGCGAAGTCGCGCGCGGCCTGACCAACTACAGCAGCGCGGAAACCAAGCTGATCCAGCGCAAGCCGAGCGGCGAGATCGAAACCGTGCTCGGCTACATGATGGAGCCGGAGCTGATCCACCGCGACAACCTGGTGCTCGTGTGACCTGCACGGTTCGCTGACAACCGACACGAAAAAGCCCGCGCAACGCGGGCTTTTCGCATTCGGTGACATCGCCGCCCGGCAGGCCGGCGCGATCAGCGCATCTGGTTCAGCACGGTGCGGTGATACTTGATGTTCTCGAGAATCGACTGCGTCGTGCCAGTCGGCATCTTGTTCGAGCAGAAATAGTCCTGGTAGAGCGCCGCATGGTACGCGTTCAGCTCGCCGTTCTCGATGCGTCGCCAGTCGTTTTCGACCGTGCGGTCCCAGCCGTCGTGGTCCGAGTTGAGGCCCGCATACTGGCGCCATTCGTAGGTGTCGCAGCGGATGCCCTCATAGATGACGTTGCGCGCGCCGGCCGGGCTCGTGACGACCACCGTATACCGCACGATGCCGTCAGTGCCGACCGCCAGCGACTTCGCGTCGACGAAGAACTTGAGCGGCGTGTTCTGCGACACATTGAACGACAGCAGGTCGCCCGGCGTTGGCAGCGCGGGCAGCGCGTCGACCTTGTTTTCCTTCCATTCCCCCTGGCGGTCCAGCAGATAGACGAACGTGCCGTCATCCTTGTTGGTCGGCGTATTCGAATTCGCACAGCCGGCCAGCGCGGCCGCCGCGGCGATCGACGCGAGCGCGAGAGCAATCGCTTTCAATATGCATTCCTCGTAAAAAAAGGGCGCGACACCAAGGTCGCGCCCGGTCATGCAGTCCGACTTGTCATTCGCCGAGGATCAGGCGAGGAGGCGTCTCGTCGAGCGTGCTCGCGCCTGCTTCGACCTCGGAACAGACTACCGATGTGTCGACAATCGTCAACGTCTGCCGGGGCTGCACATCCACGACGCGCGGATAGCGCGATGGACGCAAGCCCCGCGGCTTGTCGGCCCGCTGCGCCGGGCGGCGCAGGAAGCGCGACAATTCCGTCAGCGCCAACTGATAGACATCCCGCTTGAACTCGATCACCGCATCGAGCGGCACCCAGTACTCGTTCCAGCGCCACGCATCGAACTCCGGGTGGTCGGTCGCGCGCAAGCAAATGTCGCAATCGCGTCCGACCATCCGCAGCAGGAACCAGATCTGTTTCTGGCCGCGGTAATGACCGCGTACTTCACGCTTGATGAACTTGTCAGGCACCTCGTAACGCAACCAGTCGCGAGTGCGGCCGATTATCTTGACGTGTTCCGGGTGCAGGCCGGTTTCCTCGTGCAGCTCCCGGTACATCGCCTGCATGGGGGTCTCGCCGTACTTGATCCCACCTTGAGGAAACTGCCAGGAATGCTCGCGGAGCCGCTTGCCCCAAAACACCTCGTTGCGCGCGTTCAAGAGGATGATGCCGACGTTCGGGCGAAAGCCTTCACGATCCAGCATACAACCACCTTCGAATCCTTTAAAATTGCTTTGATTATAAACAGATAACGGGCGCCGCGCACCGTAACGGAGCGAATCCGCGCAGGGTGTGCCGGCTGAATTGTCCCTGAATTGTCTGCTAGGTCATCTGCGCCATCGCCGTTCGCCGCGCGCAGCTTTTTCTCATTGAATCTTTTTCGGGCGCCCCGCATGGGGCGCCGTTTTTGGAACCGTCCGCATGAAAGCTTCCCGTTTCTTTATCGGCACCCTGAAAGAAGCACCCGCCGACGCAGAGATCGTCAGCCACAAGCTGATGGTGCGCGCCGGCATGATCCGTCGCGTCGCCGGCGGCATCTATAACTACCTGCCGGTCGGCCTGCGTTCGATTCGCAAGGTCGAGGCGATCGTGCGCGAGGAAATGAACCGGGCGGGCGCGATCGAGCTGCTGATGCCGGCGGTGCAGCCGGCCGAGCTGTGGCAGGAGTCGGGCCGCTGGGAGCAGTACGGCCCCGAGCTGCTGCGCTTCAAGGACCGCAAGGACAACGACTTCGTGATCGGGCCCACGCACGAGGAAGTGATCACCGACATCGCGCGCAACCAGATTCGCAGCTACCGGCAGATGCCGGTGAACTTCTACCAGATCCAGACGAAGTTCCGCGACGAGATCCGTCCGCGTTTCGGCGTGATGCGCGGCCGCGAATTCGTCATGAAGGACGCATACTCGTTCGACAAGGACGCCGACGGCCTGAACGAGTCGTATCGCAAGATGTATGACGCATACGTGCGCATCTTCACGCGCCTCGGCCTCGAGTTCCGGCCGGTCGCGGCCGACAGCGGCTCGATCGGCGGCAACTTCTCGCACGAGTTCCACGTGATCGCCGACACCGGCGAGGACTCGATCGCCTATTGCCCGACCTCCGAATTCGCGGCGAACGTCGAGGCAGCCGAGGCGCTGCCGCTGATCGCCGAGCGCGCGGCCGCCGCCGAGCCGATGGCGAAGGTGGCGACGCCGGGCAAGGCGAAGTGCGAGGCCGTTGCCGAGCTGATGGGCATTCCGCTCGCGCGCACGATCAAGTCGATCGTGCTCGCGACCGACAACGAAGGCGCCGAGCCGACGATCTGGCTGCTGATGCTGCGCGGCGATCACGACCTCAACGAGGTCAAGGTGTCGAAGCTGCCGGGCCTGAAGAACCACCGCTTCGCGACCGAGCAGGAAATCGTCGAGTGGTTCGGCACGCCGCCGGGCTACCTCGGCCCGATCGGCACGAAGAAGCCGGTGAAGGTGATCGCCGATCGCACGGTTGCGAACATGAGCGATTTCGTCGTCGGCGCGAACGAGGTCGACTATCACATCGCCGGCGTGAACTGGGGCCGCGACCTGCCGGAGCCGGACGTCGCCGACATCCGCAACGTGCAGAAGGGCGACCCGTCGCCGGACGGCAAGGGCGTGATCGACATCTGCCGCGGCATCGAGGTCGGCCACGTGTTCCAGCTCGGCACCAAGTACTCGGAAGCGATGGGCGCGACGTTCATCGACGAGTCGGGCAAGCCGCAGCCGATGCTGATGGGCTGCTATGGCGTCGGCATCACGCGCATTCTCGGTGCGGCGATCGAACAGAACTTCGACGAGCGCGGCATCATCTGGCCGGAGTCGATCGCGCCGTTCGAAGTCGTGCTGTGCCCGATGGGCTACGACCGCAGCGACGCGGTGCGCGAGACGGCCGACAAGCTGTACGCGGAGCTGGCCGCGGCCGGCATCGACGTGATCCTCGACGACCGCGGCGAGCGCCCGGGCGTGATGTTCGCCGACTGGGAGCTGATCGGCGTGCCGCATCGCCTCGTGATCGGCGAGCGCGGCCTGAAGGAAGGCAAGATCGAGTACCAGGGCCGCCGCGATACCGAAGCGACGCTGCTGCCGGCCGACACGGCCGCGGCGACGGTCGCGGAGAAGATTCGCGCCGTGCTCGCGCGCTGAGCCTGACGCCTGGAGGATACGGTGGAATACACCTTCCTGTCGGCCACCGTGCTTCTCGTGCTGATCACCGATCCGCTCGGCAACATCCCGCTGTTCATCTCGGCGATGCGGGATGTGCCGCGCGAGCGGCGCGTGAAGCTGATCCTGCGCGAGGTCGGGATCGCGTTCGTGATCCTGCTGTTCTTCATGGTCGTGGGCGACCGCTTCCTGCGGATGATGAACCTCACCGACCTGTCGCTGCGGCTCGGCGGCGGCATCGTGCTGTTCCTGATCGCGCTGCGGATGATCTTCCCGCACCCGGACGGCGCGCTCGGCAGCGATCCGCGTGCGGGCGGCGAGCCGTTCATCGTGCCGCTCGCGATTCCGGCGCTGGCCGGGCCGTCGGCGCTCGCGACGGTGATGCTGCTGACGTCGCAGGCGCCCGGCAAGATGCTCGAATGGGCCGGCGCGCTGACGGTCACGATGATCGTCTGTGCGGTGACGCTGGTGCTGGCCGAACGGATCCAGCAGTGGCTCGGCGAGCGGACGGTCGCGGCGTTCGAGCGGCTGATGGGCCTCGTGCTCGTCGCGATCTCGGTCGAGATGATGCTGGGCGGGATCCGCGCGTTCGTACACCAGCTGTAGTCGGGCGGCACACCAATGAAAAAGCGGCGCTCCGGGCAATCCGGAGCGCCGCTTTTTTCATGCGGATCGCGCGGGCGTCAGACGTTCGCGGTCAGCGCGCGGATCGTCGGCAGGTTGCGCCAGTAGCCCTTCGCGTCCATCCCGCAGCCGAACACGTAGCGGTCGGGCACCGCGAAGCCGCAGAAATCCGGGTGCAGCGGCTTGGCCTTCGCGAGCGTCTTCTCGCACAGCACCGCCGACATGAAGCGCTTCGCGCCCATCTCGAGGATGCGGTCGCGGATCGCGGCCATCGTTTCGCCTTCGTCGAGGATGTCGTCGAGCACGAGCACGATGCGGTCCTTCACCGATTCGCGCGGCGCGACACGCCAGTGCATCTCCGGGCTGCCCTGCGTCGTGTTGCGGTAGCGGGTCAGGTGGATGTAGTCGAACTCGAGCGGGAAATCGAGATGCGGCAGCAGCATCCCGGTAAACACCGCGGCGCCGCCCATCACCGAGAGGACGAGCGGGAACGCGTCGCCGATCTCGGCGCGGATCGCGTCGGCCATCCGGGCGATCGACGCGTTGACGGCGTCGGCCGAGACGATCTCTTCGGAGTGGTCGAAAATGTGGAGGGCTTCTTCGCGGTTCATGGGTTCTGGCGGGCAGTCGGTATACAAATAAGAATGAAGCAGATCGGGCGGCGCGCGCTACAGCAAAAACCCGCGCGCCGGCCGACGGGCGGAATCAGCGCAGGCCGGGCATCATGCCCTTCAGGCCGCGCATCATCTTCTGCATGTTGCCGCCCTTCAGCTTCTTCATCATCGTACGCATCTGGTCGTACTGGTTCAGCATCCGGTTGACTTCCTGCACCGGCACGCCCGCGCCGGCGGCAATGCGGCGCTTGCGCGTCGCCTTGATGATCTCGGGTTTCGCGCGCTCGGCGGGCGTCATCGAGCTGATGATCCCTTCCATTCGGCGGATCTGCTTTTCGGCCTGGCCCATGTCGGCGCCGGCGGCCGCCTGCTGGAACTGCGCGGGCAATTTATCCATCAGCGACGACAGGCCGCCCATGTTCTTCATCTGCGAGATCTGCGCGCGGAAATCGTTCAGGTCGAAGTCGCCGCCTTTCTTGACCTTGTCGGCGAGCTTCTGCGCGGCCTGCACGTCGACGCCGCGCTGCGCTTCCTCGACGAGCGCGAGGATGTCGCCCATGCCGAGGATCCGGTTCGCCATCCGGTCGGGATGGAAGATCTCGAGGCCGTCGAGCTTCTCGGCGACGCCGACGAACTTGATCGGCTTGCCCGTGATGTGGCGCACCGACAGTGCAGCGCCGCCGCGCGAATCGCCGTCGAGCTTGGTCAGCACGACGCCCGTGAGCGGCAGCGCGTCGTTGAACGCCTTCGCGGTATTGACGGCATCCTGGCCGAGCATCGCGTCGACGACGAACAGCGTTTCGGCCGGCTTCAGCGTGCCGTGCAGCGCCGCGATCTCCTGCATCATCGCTTCGTCGATGCCGAGACGGCCGGCCGTATCGACGATCAGCACGTCATGGTAGTGGCGCTTCGCCCAGTCGACCGCGGCGACCGCGATGTCGACCGGCTTCTGGTCCGGCGTGGACGGGAAGAAGTCGGCGCCGACCTGTTCGCTCACCGTTTTCAGCTGCATGATCGCGGCGGGACGGTACACGTCGCACGACACGGTCAGCACCTTTTTCTTGTACTTCTCGCGCAGCAGCTTCGCGAGCTTGCCGACGGTCGTGGTCTTGCCCGCGCCCTGCAGGCCGGCCATCAGGATCACCGCGGGCGGCGTGACGGCGAGGTTCAGCTCGGCGGCCTTGCCTTCGTAGTCGCCGCCGATCACGGCGGTCAGTTCCTTCTGGACCACGCCGACGAGCGCCTGGCCCGGCGACAGGCTGCTGATCACTTCCTCGCCGAGCGCCTTTTCCTTGACCTTGGCGATGAATTCGCGGACGACGGGCAGCGCGACGTCGGCTTCGAGGAGCGCAAGACGCACCTCGCGGAGCATCTCCTGCGTGTTCGCCTCGGTAAGCCGGGCCTCGCCGCGCAGCGTCTTGACGACGCGCGCCATCCGTTGAGTGAGATTGTCGAGCATGGGGAGCGATGGACAGTGGGGCCCGAAGGCGCGGCGGGCTGAACAAGGGAGCCGTCGCGGGAAGGGGGCCTAGTGTAAACTTCGAACATGGATATTGTACTGTATGCCCTCACCGCATTCCTGTACGGCGGCCTCGCCGTCGCAGGCTGGCGCGCGCACCGCCAGGGCGCCGCAGCGCCGCTCGTCGCGAGCGTGCCGGCCGTGCCGGTTCCCGCGTCCGCCGCGTCCGGCATGAGCGGGGCGGGCCGCGCGCTGCTGTTCGCCGCGCTGGTTGCGCACGGCGTGCTGCTCCACATGACGATCTTCCCGCACGACGCGATGGTGTTCGGCTTCGCGTTCGCGCTGTCCGCGATGTTCTGGCTCGGCGCCGGCATCTACTGGATCGAGAGCTTCTTCTTCCCGCTCGACAGCCTGCGCCTGCTCGTGCTGCCGCTTGCGTGCGGCGCGTCGCTGCTGCCGCTCGTGTTCGGCGGCGTACGGGTGCTGCCTTATGCCGCAGCGCCGCTGTTCAAGCTGCACTTCCTGATCGCGAACATCGCGTACGGGCTGTTCGCGATCGCGGCGCTGCACGCGGTCCTGATGCTGATGGTCGAGCGGCGCCTGCAGTCGCTGCGCAGCGGCGGGCGCGACGGCTCGACGGGCTGGATCGCGAGCTGGCTCGAGACGCTGCCGCCGCTGCTCACGCTCGAGAAGCTGCTGTTCCGCCTGATCGGTGCGGGCTTCGTGCTGCTGACGCTGACGCTCGCGTCCGGGATCCTGTTCAGCGAGCAGGTCGACGCGCGCGCGTTGCGGCTCGACCACAAGACCGTGTTCGCGATCGTGTCGTGGCTGATGTTCGGTGCGCTGCTGGTCGCGCGCCGGACGTCGGGCTGGCGCGGGCGCGGCGCCGCGCGCTGGGTGCTCGCGTCGTTCGGCGCGCTGCTGCTCGCGTATGTCGGCAGCCGGTTCGTATTCGAGGTGCTGCTGCACCGCTCCGTGGTTTGATCGACTGACTTTCGATGCGACAGATTCTTCTCCTCATCCTGCTGTTCTTCGCGACCTCGTGGGTCGCGCGCAAGCTGCGCCAGGCACAGGCGCGCGCCGGGCGCGACGCGGGGCCGGGCGGCGCTGCGCCGGGCCACGGCGGCGGTGCGGGCGCCACGCGCGCCGGCGGTGCGCAGTCGCTCCCCGAGCCGATGGTGCGCTGTGCCGAATGCGGCGTGCACGCACCGAAGGGCGACGCGATCGTCGCGGGCGGCGAAACCTTTTGCAGCGCCGAGCACGCGCAGCGCCACGCCGCACGCGCGAGCGACCGCGACGCGCGATGAGCGGCGGGGCATCCCTTTCGATCGACGCACACGGCTGGGTGCGCGAAGCGCGCCATGCGCCGTCGCCGAACTTCGAGGCGCGGCCCGCGGGTGCGGTGCCGACGCTCGTCGTCGTCCACAACATCAGCCTGCCGCCCGGCGAGTTCGGCGGCGACGCGATCGAGGCGCTGTTCCTGAATCGCCTCGACTGCGACGCGCACCCTTATTACCAGGCCCATCTGCGCGGCGTGCGCGTGTCCGCGCACTTCCTGATCCGCCGCGACGGCGAGCTCGTGCAGTTCGTGTCGTGCGACGAACGGGCGTGGCATGCGGGCGCGTCCGATTTCTTCGGCCGGCCGCGCTGCAACGACTTCTCGATCGGCATCGAGCTCGAGGGCGCGGACGACGTGCCGTTCGAGGCCGCGCAATATGCGACGCTCGCCGCGCTCGCGCGCACGCTCGCCGGCCGCTATCCGGTCGATGCGATCGCCGGTCACGCCGACGTCGCGCCGGGCCGCAAGACCGACCCCGGTCCGCACTTCGATTGGCAACGCTTCGCGAGCGATGCCGGCTTTTCCGCCGAATACTTTCCTTACCGGCAGCACTGATCGCGGGGTTTTTCGACCCGTAAATTTTTTTTCTCCGACCAATGCCTTGCCGCGCCTGCGCGCGAGCGATGTCAAGGCCTTTGGCGCAAATTATCCAGTTGGACGACGTCCGAATGTCCACTATACTTGGTGCCAGTTGAGCAGTTCTGCACTAGATATAGTGTGTGTCGCAGGGAAAACCCGGGCGACACGAACCGGCGGGCAACGCCGGCGGACAGAGTTCTCAGGGCGACGCGTCAGGCCGGCGGTCCGGGCGTCGCGATCAGCGCAGCGAGTGTCGACGGGGCACAGGACACATGACGAAGCACCACACCGGATCACGTGCAGCACGACGGACGAACCGGCCCCCTCGACGCATCGCTCGCGTCTTACCGCTCGCGCACCGCATTGCGCAGCGATCGTTTTAATCCGCGGTTCCCCCCGCATCACCCAACACCAGGAGCTTTGCACATGCAAACCACCGACAACGCGACGTCGCAATTCGAGAGCGCGTCGAGCCGTCCTCTCGGCGGCGCCGAACAAGGCGCGCAGGCGCTCGCGCCGCAGGCCACGTTCGCCGACTACAAGGTGATCCGCCGCAACGGCAGCGTGGTGTCGTTCGAGCCGTCGAAGATCGCGATCGCGGTGACCAAGGCTTTCCTGGCCGTCAACGGTGGGCAGGGCGCGGCATCGGCACGCGTGCGCGAACTGGTCGAGCAGCTGACGCACAACGTGGTGCGCGCGCTCGTGCGCAGCCGTCCGAACGGCGGCACGTTCCATATCGAGGACATCCAGGACCAGGTCGAACTGGCGCTGATGCGCGGCGGCGAGCACAACGTCGCGCGCGCGTACGTGCTGTACCGCGAGAAGCGCCACCTCGAGCGCCAGCACGCGGGCGAGGAAGCGGCCGCGGCGGAAACGGGCGGCGGCGCCATCAACGTGATCGACAACGGCGTCACGCGCCCGCTCGACCTGAACGCGCTGCGCGCGCTGATCGTGTCGGCGTGCGACGGCCTCGGCTCTGCGGTTAACCCTGACCCGATCGTCGCGGAGACGGTGAAGAACCTGTACGACGGCGTGCCGATGAGCCAGGTCTACGACTCGGCGATCCTGGCCGCGCGCACGATGATCGAGAAGGATCCGGCATACAGCCAGGTCACGGCCCGCATCCTGCTGCACACGATCCGCCGCGAGATCCTCGGCGAGGAAGTGGTCCAGGCCGAAATGTCGACCCGCTACGCGGAGTACTTCCCGCAGTTCCTGAAGCGCGGCGTCGACGCCGGTCTGCTCGACGACAAGCTGCTGCAGTTCGACCTGAAGCGCCTCGGCGAGGCGCTCGACGCGAACCGCGACCTGCAGTTCGGCTACCTCGGCCTGCAGACGCTGTACGACCGCTACTTCCTGCACGTCGACGGCTCCCGCATCGAAATGCCGCAGGCATTCTTCATGCGCGTCGCGATGGGCCTGTCGCTGAACGAGATCGACCGCGAGACGCGCGCGATCGAGTTCTACAACGTGCTGTCGAGCTTCGACTTCATGAGCTCGACGCCGACGCTGTTCAACTCGGGCACCCACCGCTCGCAGCTGTCGTCGTGCTACCTGACGACGGTCGCGGACGATCTGGACGGCATCTATGAAGCACTGAAGGAAAACGCGCTGCTGTCGAAGTTCGCCGGCGGCCTCGGCAACGACTGGACCCGCGTGCGTGCGCTCGGCTCGCATATCAAGGGCACGAACGGCAAGTCGCAGGGCGTCGTGCCGTTCCTGAAGGTCGTCAACGACACCGCGGTCGCGGTCAACCAGGGCGGCAAGCGCAAGGGCGCGGTGTGCGCGTACCTGGAATCCTGGCACCTCGACATCGAGGAGTTCCTCGAGCTGCGCAAGAACACCGGCGACGATCGCCGCCGCACGCACGACATGAACACGGCGAACTGGATTCCCGACCTGTTCATGAAGCGCGTGATGGAAGGCGGTGAATGGACGCTGTTCTCGCCGTCGACCTGCCCGGACCTGCACGACAAGTTCGGCGCCGAGTTCGAGGCGGCCTACACGGCGTACGAGGACAAGGTTGCCCGCGGCGAGATCAAGCTGTTCAAGAAGATCCCGGCGCAGCAGCTGTGGCGCAAGATGCTCGGCATGCTGTTCGAGACCGGCCACCCGTGGATCACGTTCAAGGATCCGTGCAACATCCGTTCGCCGCAGCAGCACGTCGGCGTCGTCCACTCGTCGAACCTGTGCACGGAAATCACGCTGAACACCAGCGACACCGAAATCGCGGTCTGCAACCTGGGCTCGGTGAACCTGCTCGCGCACCTGGTGAAGCAGGCGGACGGCAGCTACGCGCTCGACCACGACAAGCTGAAGCGCACGATCAGCGTCGCGATGCGCATGCTCGACAACGTGATCGACATCAACTACTACGCGGTGCCGAAGGCGCGTAACTCGAACCTGAAGCACCGCCCGGTCGGCCTGGGCATCATGGGCTTCCAGGACTGCCTGCACCTGCTGCGCACGCCGTACGCGTCGCAAGCGGCGGTCGAGTTCGCCGACCGTTCGATGGAAGCGGTCTGCTACTACGCGTACTACGCGTCGACCGAGCTGGCCGAGGAGCGCGGCCGCTACTCAAGCTACCGCGGCTCGCTGTGGGATCGCGGCATCCTCCCGCAGGACACGCTGAAGCTGCTGACGGAAGCGCGCGGCGGCTACGTCGAGGTCGACACGTCGGAGTCGCTCGACTGGACGACGCTGCGTTCGCGGATCGCCGCGCACGGCATGCGCAACTCGAACTGCGTCGCGATCGCGCCGACGGCGACGATCTCGAACATCATCGGCGTGTCGGCGTGCATCGAGCCGACCTTCCAGAACCTGTACGTGAAGTCGAACCTGTCGGGCGAATTCACGGTGGTCAACGAGTTCCTGGTGCGCGACCTGAAGGAGCGCGGCCTGTGGGACGAAGTGATGGTCGCCGACCTGAAGTACTTCGACGGCATGCTGTCGCGCATCGACCGCATCCCGGCCGACCTGCGCGCGATCTACGCGACCGCGTTCGAAGTCGACCCGACGTGGCTGGTCGAGGCGGCATCGCGCCGTCAGAAGTGGATCGACCAGGCGCAGTCGCTGAACATCTACATGGGCGGCGCGTCGGGCAAGAAGCTCGACGAGGTCTACAAGCTCGCGTGGCTGCGCGGCCTGAAGACGACGTACTACCTGCGCACGATGGCGGCGACGCACGTCGAGAAGTCGACGGTCGCGCACGGCGCGCTGAACGCGGTGCCGTCGAGCGGCGGCGTGAGCGGCGGTGGCGCGCAGGGCGCAGCCGGCGGCTTCGGCGCGGCGGGCGGCGAAGCGTCGTCGTCGGGCGCGGTGAACGCGGCGCCGGTCGAGGCGGAAGGCCCGGTGTGCATGATGCGTCCGGGCGACCCGGGCTTCGACGAGTGCGAAGCGTGCCAGTAACGCAACGCGCCTGACTCGGCGAGGCTCCGGGCGGCGCGCACTGCAACCGATAAAGGTTGAAGTGCGCGCCGCTCTCAACTAAAAAAATGATAAGGAATCTGTAACGCGCCACGCGCGTTGCAGGCAGTGACAAGCGATCGAAACAACCCCGACGGCGTCGTGTTTCGATCAGCGTTCGATGCGTCGAGCGCACCTCGCGATACACGCGCGTCACACGTCACGCGCGGCACGAACGACGATGCGTTGCTCAAAGTGTTGTATCGAGGTCGCAACGCGAATCGAAAAAGGGATTTTTCGTGAGCGAACCCTTTTATCGCTCAGGAAAAGATGGTACAAACCGTTCTAAATTGATGGTGAGAATTTATGCTCAACTGGGATGACGAGAAGACTGCCGTAACTCCCGCGAGCGGAGCGCAGCAAAACGCGATGCGCACCCCCGCAGGAACGGCTGTCGGAATGCAGGCCGCAGCGCCTGCCGCCCAACAGGCTCGTGACATTTTCGAAGGCGATCTCGCGGTGCCGCCGCAAGCATCGGCTGTTCCCGCTGCGGCTTCGGAAGCACGGGTCAATGTCGCCGACAAGCGCATCATCAACGGCCAGACCGACGTCAATCAGCTGGTGCCGTTCAAGTACAAGTGGGCGTGGGAAAAGTATCTGGCGGGTTGTGCGAACCACTGGATGCCGCAGGAAATCAACATGTCCCGCGACATCGCGCTGTGGAAGGATCCGAACGGCCTGACCGAAGACGAGCGCCGCATCGTCAAGCGTAACCTCGGCTTCTTCGTGACGGCCGACTCGCTGGCGGCGAACAACATCGTGCTCGGCACGTACCGTCACATCACGGCGCCCGAGTGCCGGCAGTTCCTGCTGCGCCAGGCGTTCGAAGAGGCGATCCACACGCACGCGTACCAATATATTGTCGAATCGCTCGGTCTCGACGAAGGCGAGATCTTCAACGCGTACCACGAGGTCGCGTCGATTCGCGCGAAAGACGAATTCCTGATCCCGTTCATCCACACGCTGACGGACCCGGCCTTCAAGACCGGTACGCTCGAGGCGGATCAGAAGCTGCTGAAGTCGCTGATCGTGTTCGCCTGCATCATGGAAGGCCTGTTCTTCTATGTCGGGTTCACGCAGATTCTCGCGCTCGGCCGCCAGAACAAGATGACGGGTGCTGCAGAGCAATATCAGTACATCCTGCGCGACGAGTCGATGCACTGCAATTTCGGCATCGACCTGATCAACCAGATCAAGCTCGAGAACCCGCATCTCTGGACCGCGGAATTCCGCGCGGAGATCCGCGAGCTGTTCAAGCAGGCTGTCGATCTCGAATACCGCTACGCCGAGGACACGATGCCGCGCGGCGTGCTGGGTTTGAACGCGTCGATGTTCAAGAGCTATCTGCGCTTCATCTGCAACCGCCGTTGCCAGCAGATCGGCCTCGACCCGCTGTACCCGAACGAGGAAAACCCGTTCCCGTGGATGAGCGAGATGATCGACCTGAAGAAGGAACGCAACTTCTTCGAGACGCGAGTGATCGAGTATCAGACGGGTGGCGCGCTGTCCTGGGAATAACCCGCAGCAGCGACTCACGTCATGACGATGTAAGGCCGGCGCCACGCGGCGCCGGCACAAGGTTTAGGAGCAAGAACGCCTGATGCAAAGCACGCCCGGTGCCTTAGCGGCCCAACGATACGACAGGCACTTTGCGAACCCTTCAGTGGGATGGGCAAACTTCCCTCCGGAAAAAGCGGACAGCCGTGTGGCGATCCGCTTGATCAAGCGATCTGGGGTGGCGGCGCGTGGCGCGTCGGCCGCCGACTTGATTTGGCGCGCGAGGCCCGATGGCCACGCGCGCCATACCGTATTCATTAGCGTAAGCGCGTGGTATCCGCGTACGCCGATGAATAGCCCGCTTCGAAGCGCACGTCCTGAACAGCGTCCGCGGGAAGCGGGTTTTGACGAAGGGTGTAGTTTGAACTGACTCTCATCTGAACCTGAAGGAGAACAACATGGCACTCGCCAAGAAGAAACCGGCTGCGAAGAAGGCAGCTGCGAAGAAGACCGTTGCCAAGAAGGCTGCTGCGCCGGCGAAGAAGGCCGCTGCAGTGAAGAAGGTTGCTGCCAAGAAGGTCGCGGTGAAGAAGGTTGCTGCAAAGAAGGCAGCACCGGCGAAGAAGGCAGCGGCCAAGAAAGTCGCAGTGAAGAAGGTTGCCGCGAAGAAGGTTGCTGCGAAGAAAGTCGCAGTGAAGAAGGTTGCTGCGAAGAAGGCGGCACCGGCGAAGAAGGCCGCAGCGAAGAAAGTCGCCGCGAAGAAGGTTGCAGTGAAGAAGGTCGCGGCCAAGAAGGCTGCACCGGCGAAGAAGGCTGCTGCGAAGAAGGCCGCACCGGCGAAGAAGGCTGCTGCGAAGAAGGCTGCGCCTGCCAAGAAGGCTGCTGCGAAGAAGGCCGCGCCCGCGAAGAAGGCTGCTGCGCCCAAGGCGGCTGCGCCCGCGAAGACCGCTGCTGCTGCCCCGAAGAAGGCCGCTGCGCCGAAGAAGGCTGCTGCACCGAAGAAGGCAGTCGTGAAGAAGGCCGCACCGGCGACGACCGCGTCGACGGCATCGGTTGCGCCGGCATCGGGCGTGAAGACCGCGCTCAACCCGGCAGCAGCATGGCCGTTCCCGACCGGCAGCCGTCCGTAATCGCGGACCGCACCCACTACCCGGACACTCATGCGGTGTCCGCGGGTTGAGTAGCGCTACTCAATCGACCCCGCCATCTGGCTCAGGTGGCGGGTTTTTTTTCGTCCGCGCGTGCCGCGCTACGGCGTCCGGGCGAAAAAAAACGCATGCGCAACTTCGCGCATGCGTTCGACCGCGGCTTGCGCCGCGTGCTGAGGATACCGGTCAGTGCGTGACGCGGGTGACGCCGCCGCTCGACAGCAGCCGCACGCGCTCGCCGGCGCGGAATGCTTCGCCGCTCGCCGCTTGCGTGATCGAGCGCAGGTCGCCGTTGTCGAGGCGCACGGTGATCTCGACACCATTCGCCGTGCTGAGGTTTTCGCCGATCGCATTGCCCGCGACCGCGCCGGCGAGGCCGCCCGCGATGGCGGTCAGGATCGAGCCCTTGCCGCCGCCGATCGCGCTGCCGGCAACCGCGCCGAGTGCGCCGCCGCCGAGTGTGCCAACCGCGCTGCCGGCGCCTTCGGACTGGATGCGCACCGCGCGAACGCTCTCGACCGTACCCATCCGCACGGTCTGCTCGCGTTGCGCCTGGCCGACGCTATAGACGTCGGCCGAACCCGGCGGCGTGAAGCAGCCTGCCAGCGTCAGCGTGGCGGTCAGCATGGCCCCGAGCGTGAGGGTTTTCTTCATCAACATTTCTGCTCTCCCACAGTGTTCATTTGAGGCTGTAGCCAAAGGCAGCCTCGAAGCGTGCGTCGATCTCGGCGCGAGTCAGCGAGTAGGATTGCGGCCCCTGGTGGGCGATCTTGATCGAACCCATCAGGCTGGCCAGGCGCCCCGTGGTCGCCCAGTCGAGGCCCTTTTCGATACCGTACAGCAGACCGCCGCGAAAAGCATCGCCACAGCCCGTCGGATCGGCGATCCGCTCGGCCGGCACGACGGGAATCTGCTCCACGCCCTGCTTGTGGCGGATTGTCGCGCCATGCTCGCCACGCGTGATGACGAGCGCGTCGACCCGGCTGGCGATTTCGTCTTCGGACCATCCCGTCTTGTCGCTCACCAGCTTGGCCTCGTAGTCGTTGACCGCAACGTAGGTCGCAAGTTCAATGCTGCGGCGCAGCGTCGCGCCGTCGAACAGCGGCAGGCCCTGGCCCGGATCGAACACGAACGGCACGCCGGCCTTCGCGAGTTCCTCCGTATGCTGCACCATCCCGTCGAAGCCGTCCGGGCCGACGATGGCGAGCGTGATGTCCGGTGCGTCGCCCGCGTGGTTCAGGTGCGACTGCATCATCGCGCCCGGGTGAAACGCCGCGATCTGGTTGTTGTCGAGATCGGTCGTGATCATCGCGTGCGCCGAGTGCATCTCGGGCAGCACGCGAACGTGGTCGCGGCGCAGGCCGAGCCGGTCGAGGCGCTCGAGATACGGTTGTGCGTCGAGCGCGCCGAGCGTGCCCATCATCCGTGCGTCGCCGCCGAGCAGATGCAGCGCATAGGCGATGTTGCCCGCGCAGCCGCCGAATTCGCGACGCATCGTCGGCACGAGGAAGCTCAGGTTGATGAGGTGCACCTGGTCGGGCAGGATGTGCTCGCGGAACCGCCCTTCGAAGGTCATGATGGAGTCGTAGGCGATCGAGCCGCAAATCAGCGTAGCCAAGGTGTGCGTTCCTGTAGAAATGAGGGACCCTGCGTGACAGCGCCGCGCGAAAAAGGCGCGGCGCGACAAGGGAAAGCGGGAAAAAGGCTTACTTCAGCGCAGCGAGCGCGGCGTCGTAGTTCGGCTCGTCCTTGATCTCGCCCACGAGCTGCGCGTGCAGCACCTTGTCCTGCGCGTCGAGCACGACGACGGCGCGTGCGGTCAGGCCGTTCAGCGGGCCGCTCGTCACGTCGACGCCGTACGCGTTCGCGAACGCGCGGCCGGTGCGGAACGTCGATGCGGTCAGCACGTTCGCGAGGCCTTCGGTCGTGCAGAAGCGGGTCGCCGCGAACGGCAGGTCGGCCGACACGACGATCACGACGGTGTTGTCGAGCGACGACGCGGCTTCGTTGAACTTGCGGGTCGACGTCGCGCAGGTCGGGGTATCGAGGCTCGGCACGATGTTCAGCACCTTGCGCTTGCCGGCGAAGCTGGCGAGCGTCAGGTCGGCGAGATCCTTGCCGACCAGCGAGAAGTCGGGGGCCTGCGAACCGACGGCCGGGAACGTGCCGGCGATTTCGATCGGGTTGCCACCCAGCGTAACTTTGCTCATGTTCGTGCTCCGAAATAGCGCGTCGCCAGGACGCGCGGGGTTGAGACGGGCGCGCATCTGCGCGCCGCGGGGCGTCACGGATAGAAGATCTGGACGCGGAAATTCGAGGCGGGCGTGCCGTTCGTCTCGAGGCGGACGACCATCGTCTGCGTTGCGCCGGCCGGCAGCCCCGCGTCGATTCGCGTGCCGGGCCGGACGTAATCGCGCGGCGCGAGCACGCGGCGGACGGTAACGTGGTTGGTGTCGTCGAGCAGCGTCAGCTCGAGCGACGGATACGCGAGTGCGACGCGGTAGCGGTTCGTCAGCGGCGCCTTCAGCTCGAGCACGCGCGGGCCGTCGAGCTGGTGCAGGTCGGTCGCTTCGAGCCGCAGCCCGTCGATCGCGCGCGGCGGCGCGACGGTGCAGCCGAGCGGCGCGCAGATGCGCTGGAACCAGCCTTGCGTGATCGGCCAGTAGATCATCACCGTCTCGCGCTGCCACCACGCGAGCTGGCCGGCCAGCAGCACGCCGAGCACGGCGGCCACCAGGCCGCCGAAGAAGCCGCCGAGCAGGCCGCGTCGTTGCGGCGCGCGGGCTTCGCGTGTGACGGCGAACGGCGGGCGATCGTCCTCCGCGGGGAGGGCCGAGAACGGCTCGTTTGGTGCGCCGACGGCGAAACCCGGTTCGCGTGCGGTGCGGGCGCCGGTGTCGGCGGTATCGTCTGGAGCGGGTTGCGGGTCGGCTACGAAGCGGGGCTCGTGCGTGTCGCGTGCCGCGGCAAACGGCGCGTGTTCGTGGGCGTTGTCGAGCGGCGCGTCGGCGGCGAGGCGCGGCTCGTGCTTGTCATGCGCGGGGGGCAGGGCAGTCGACGCCGGCGGTGCGAGTTCGTCGGCGCGTTGCGCCGGAGCAGCCGGCCGGGCGGCGGCGGACGCCGCTGCCGCTGCCGGGAAAGCGGGGGACGATTGCGGTGTGCCGGTCAGGCGGACTGCGCCTGGTTTGGCGTCGGGCGAGTTTCCGTCGGGCAGCGTGACGGGCACGAGGGGCTCGGCGCTGATATTGCTGCCGCTATGCTGCAGCGACGGATCGACGTTGCCGTCGAGCCACGGTGCCCACATGTCCCAGTGGTCCGGACGGAAGTCCGCGTGCGCGGGGTGCGCGCTGCTCGCGCTGTCGACGAACAGCCGGGGCAGGGCTGCCTCGTGCGCGGTGGCGGCATCGTGGGCTTCGGCGGTCGGCGTTTCGGCAGCGGTTGCCGCGAAGGCCGACGCTTCGGCACTGCGCGCAGCGTCAGGCGTGACTTTGGCGGCAGGGGCTTCGGCAACGCGAGCGTCAGCGAACGTTTCGTCGGCCGAACCTTTTGGTGCATGCATGTCGGCAGCGGTCGCGTGGCGGGAAGGCGCTTCGGCAACATGCGCTTCGACAGCGGGGGCCTCGGTTGCATGCGAGTCGGCGGCAGCGGTATCGGGCGCATGTGCGCCGGTTATAGGCGCTTCGTCTGCAGACGCTTCGGCCACATGCGCTTCGGTGGCAGCGGCTTCGGAAGCATGTGCGCCGGCAACAGGCACTTCGACTGCGGGTGCTTCGGCCAGATGCGTTTCGGCAGCAGCGGCTTCGGAAGCGGGTGCGCCGGCAACAGGCGCTTCGACTGCAGACGCTTCGGCCACGTGCGCTTCGGCGACAGCGGCTTCGGAAGCCGGTGCGCCGGCGCCAGGCACTTCGACTGCAGATGCTTCGGCCACATGCGCTTTGGCAGCAGCGGCTTCGGAAGCGCGTGCGCCGGCAACAGGAACTTCGACTGCAGACGCTTCGGCCACGTGCGCTTCGGCGGCAGCGGCTTCGGAAGCAGGTGCACCGGCAACAGGCACTTCGACTGCAGATGCTTCGGCCACATGCGCTTCGGCGGCAGCGGCTTCGGAAGCATGTGCGCCGGCAACAGGCACTTCAATTGCAGATGCTTCGGCCACGTGCGCTTCGGCAGCAGCGGCTTCGGAAGCACGTGCGCCGGCGCCAGGCACTTCGACTGCAGATGCTTCGGCCAGATGCGCTTCGGCAGCAGCGGCTTCGGAAGCAGGTGCGCCTGCTACAGGCACGTCGACCGCAGGCGCTTCGGCTGCGTGCGTATCGGCGGCAGCGGCTTCAGGAATATGCGTGTCGGCAGCGGGCGCTTCCGCCATGTTGACGTCGGCAGCGGGTGCATCGGGAACAAGCGTGTCGGCAGCGCGCTTTTCGACGGCAGGCGCCTCGTCACCATGCGCCTCTGCAGCAGGCGCTTGCGCGACGGTCGCCTCGGCAACACCCGAGGCAACCGCCGGCACGTCTACGACACCCTTGCCAGCCGCGCTTCCCGATGCGGCACCGCTTTCTCCCGCAAGCGCCGATTCACGCTGCGGCGCATGCTCGCGGACCAGCGAGTCCGCCGCATCGAACACGTGCCGGCAATGCCCGCAACGCACCAGCCCGCCATGCAGCGCGAGCTGTTCCTGCTGCAGGCGGAAGACGGTATTGCAATGAGGGCAGCGCGTCGCGAGAAGCATGTCGAGCCGGGCGGCCTGCTGGCCAGAGTGAAGGACAGCGCTATTCTAATGGCTTTCGCGGCGGGTTCCGGCGAGGCATACCCAACCTTCGTGTTCGCGCCAGACCGAGATGTCGACGTAGCGCGCGTAGACGGCCGCGACTTCGTCCGCCTGGCGCGCGAGCACGCCCGACAGCGCGATGCGCCCGCCCGGTTTCACCTTTGACGCGAGCATCGACGCCATCAGCTTCAGCGGATTCGACAGGATGTTGGCGACGACGATGTCGAATTCGCCTGCCGGGCATTCGTCCGGCAGCCCGTACGTGACGTCCGCATGGTTGCGTTCGCTGTTCAGGCGCGCCGATTCGACCGCCTGCGGATCGATGTCGATGCCGATCACGGGGTTCGCCCCGCATTTGCGCGCCAGGATCGCGAGGATCCCGGAGCCGCAGCCGTAGTCGAGCACCGACTGGCCGGGCTGCACCGATTGCTCGAGCCACTCCATGCAGAGCCGCGTCGTCGGATGGCTGCCGGTGCCGAACGCGAGGCCCGGGTCGAGTTCGAGCACGAGCGCGTCGGGATCCGGCGCATCGTGCCAGGACGGCACGACCCAGATCCGCTCGCCGATCGGAATCGGATCGAACTGCGATTGCGTGAGGCGCACCCAGTCCTGTTCCTCGACTTCGCGCACCTCGAAGCGCGGCGCTTCGCCGAGCCCGATCTCGTTCGCGGCCGCCGCGAGCAGCACGGCGGGATCGTGATCGGGCGGCAGCAGCGCGATCACGCGCGAGTGCTGCCATGCGGTGCGATCGGGCACGAGGCCCGGTTCGCCGAAGAGCGGCTGCTCGTCGGGCGTGTCCGCATCGGCATCCTCGACGGACACCGACAGCGCGCCCAGCTCGAGCAGCGCGTCGGACAGCGCCTCCGCGTGCTCCCGGGCCAGTTCGACGACGAGTTCGCGATAGCTCATGCGATTACGCTTCTTCCGGTGCGACCTGCTGCTTCTGCGCGAGCCGGTTTTCGAGGTAGTGGATGCTGGTGCCGCCTTCGACGAACTTCGAGTCGATCATCAGCTCGCGGTGCAGCGGGATGTTGGTCTGGATGCCTTCGACGACCATCTCCGACAGCGCGATGCGCATCCGGCTGATCGCCTGCTCGCGGGTCGCGCCGTAGGTGATCAGCTTGCCGATCATCGAATCATAGTTCGGCGGCACGAAATAGCCATTGTAGGCATGCGAGTCGACGCGCACGCCCGGGCCGCCCGGCGTATGCCACGACGTGATCCGGCCCGGCGACGGCGTGAATTTGAACGGATCTTCGGCGTTGATCCGGCATTCGATCGCATGTCCGCGGAACTGGATGTCGCGCTGGCGCAGCGTGAGCTTCTCGCCGGCCGCGATGCGGATCTGCTCCTGCACGATGTCGACGCCCGTGATCAGCTCCGACACGGGGTGCTCGACCTGCACGCGCGTGTTCATCTCGATGAAGTAGAACTCGCCGTTTTCGTACAGGAATTCGAACGTGCCCGCACCGAGGTAGCCCATTTTCTTGCAGGCATCCGCGCAGCGGTCGCCGATCCGGTCGATCAGGCGGCGCGGAATGCCGGGCGCCGGCGCTTCCTCGATCACCTTCTGGTGGCGGCGCTGCATCGAGCAATCGCGCTCGCCGAGCCACAGCGCATTCTTGTGCGCGTCGGACAGCACCTGGATCTCGATGTGGCGCGGGTTCTCGAGGAACTTCTCCATGTACACCTGCGGGTTGCCGAACGCACGGCCGGCTTCCTCGCGGGTCATGTTGACCGCGTTGACGAGCGCGGCCTCGGTGTGCACGACGCGCATCCCGCGGCCGCCGCCGCCGCCCGCGGCCTTGATGATGACCGGATAGCCGATCGAGCGCGCAATCTTCACGATCTCCTTCGGATCGTCCGGCAACGCGCCTTCCGAACCCGGCACGCACGGCACGCCGGTCTTGATCATCGTCTGCTTCGCGGTGACCTTGTCGCCCATCAGGCGGATCGTCTCCGGGCGCGGGCCGATGAACGTGAAGCCCGATTGCTCGACGCGTTCGGCGAAATCGGCGTTCTCCGACAGGAAGCCGTAGCCGGGGTGGATCGCCTCGGCATCGGTGACTTCCGCGGCGCTGATCAGCGCCGGCATGTTCAGGTAGCTCAGGTTCGACGGGGCCGGGCCGATGCAGACGGCTTCGTCCGCGAGGCGCACGTACTTGGCTTCCTTGTCGGCTTCCGAGTAGACGACCACCGTCTTGACGCCGAGTTCGCGGCACGCGCGCTGAATGCGCAGCGCGATTTCACCGCGGTTGGCAATGAGGATTTTTTCAAACATAGCGAGTATTCGTCTCTTCGAGGGGCGCACGAATGGCGCCTGGAGAGCATCGGCGGCGCGCGGCGCTGCGGCCGCGCGGCGGACTTTAGCCGATCACGAAAAGCGGCTGGCCGTATTCGACGGCCTGGCCGTTCTCGACGAGGATTTCCTTGATCACGCCGGCCTTGTCGGACTCGATCTCGTTGAGGAGCTTCATCGCTTCGATGATGCAGAGCGTCTGGCCTTCCTTGACCGTGTCGCCGACCTGCGCGAACGGGTCGGCGCCCGGCGACGGCGCGCGGTAGAACGTGCCGACCATCGGCGACGTCACGACGTGGCCCTGCGGCGCGGCTGCTGCGGGAGCCGCTGCGGCGCCCGGCGCGGCAGCGGCCGCGCCCTCGGTCGGCAGCGCCACCGTCTGCGCGGGCATGCTGATCTGCGGGGCGTACCCGCCCGTCGGCTGCACATAGACCGGCGGCGCGTTCTTGACGATACGCACCTTGCCTTCGCCTTCCGTCACTTCCAGCTCGGAGATGCCGGATTCGGAGACGAGGTCGATCAGAGTTTTCAGCTTACGAAGATCCATCGGGAATTCCCCTTTCAATACGTGAAAGCGCCGGTTCGGACCGGCGCTCAATCTAGATCGCGAAAATCAGCCGCGCGACGCGCCTTGCAGTTTGTCGAGCGCGTATTCGAGCGCGTACAGATAACCTTTCCAGCCGAGCCCGCAGATGACGCCTTCGGCCTGGTCGGAAAAGTAGGAGTGGTGCCTGAACGCTTCGCGGCGGTGCACGTTCGACAGGTGAACCTCGACGAACGGAATGCCGACGCCGGCGAGCGCGTCCCGGATCGCGACGCTCGTGTGCGTGTACGCGGCCGGATTGATCAGGATGAAATCGGTCTGTTCATCCCGCGCAGCCTGGATGCGGTCGACGAGCGCGCCTTCGTGGTTGCTCTGGAACGACGTCAGCTCGACACCCGCTTCCTGTGCCCGCGCGGCGAGCGCCTGATCGATCTGTGCGAGCGTCACGCGGCCGTACACCTCCGGTTCCCGGGTGCCGAGAAGGTTCAGGTTGGGGCCGTGCAGCACCAGCAATCGTGTCATGGTCGCTTCTATTTCTGCGGAATTGCGCGAACTTTAGCGCTATTTAGAGAAATTTGTCTAGTTTCGCCGAATGGCCGGGCGCGCAGCATCCGTAAGAATTACCGGCGTGCTTGCAAAGTATCGGCGAATTCACGCGAAGTTGCCGCGATCGCGATCCAAATCGCCGGCAACGTGCAACACGTTCTTCAGCGCGCTCAAAGGGCGTCGAGCGTCTTTTTCAGCTCCGCCGGCTGGATTTGGCCGAGTTTCGTTTCGCGGATTTTGCCATGTTCGTCGATCACGACGGTAAAAGGCAGCGCGCCGGCCGTATTTCCAAAATTTCGGGCCAGATCGGCGCCCGCATAACCGCTGACGAACACCGGGTAGTCGACCTTCACCTTTTGCAGGAAGTTCTTCACGTTCTGGCCCGAATCGACGCCGATCCCGACGAAGCGGATGCCTTTCTGCTTGTATTCGTGCGACAGCGCGACGAGCTCCGGCATCTCCTCGACGCACGGGCCGCACCACGACGCCCAGAAATTGACGACGACCTTCTGGCCCTTGAATGCGCTCAGCGTCGCCGGCTTGCCGTCGGCGTCGGTCAGCGCGGCGGCCCATAGCTGGTCGACCGGGTTGCCGGCGGCGGGCGCGGCTTCGGCGACGTTCTCGACCGGGCCGCCCCGGAACCAGTGGCCGGCGGCGAGGCCGCCCGCGACGGCGGCGGCCGCCACGACGGCGAGCGCCAGCATGCGTTTCGTGTTCATCATCGGATCAAGTGGATTCGGAAGGGGAGTCGCCCGCCGCGAGCAACGCGCGCAGCGCGGCCGCATCGGCGCGCGGCAGCCGGCCGCGCGCGTCGGCCTTCACCGCGCCGCGCAGGTCGTCGCTCGCGTACAGCGAGACGTGGATGCCGACCGGCTCCGCGTCGCGCAGGCCGCGCCAGAGGAAGCTCAGCGTCTCGATGTCGCCGCGGCCCGCGAAGTGCCGGGTTTCGGACACGTCGTACTGGATGTTCTGGTTCAGCAGGTGGATCGCGACGTCCTTCGCATTGTCGGTAAAGATCTGCAGGTGGATGTCCGAATGCGCGTTCGCGGTGCCGTTCAGCACTGCGCCCGTCACGTACGGATTGAAATCGGCGAGCCGGCGCATCCAGTCGAGCGCCACCTCGCGCAGGCGGCGCAGCTCGTCCGGCTGCGTATCGCTCTGGAACAGCGCCAGGTACTCGCGCAGTTCCTCTTCGATCTGGTCGTTATCCGGCAGCCATTCGCCGGCAACGCGCACATCGCCGAGCAGCTGGCGCGCGGCCTTGCGCTTCGCGCCGGCGTAGTCCAGGCCATCCTCCGCGATGAGGCGCGCGGCGGCCTGGGCAATTTCCTCGCGGACGCGCCGCGGGTCGACTAAGGGTTTGCGAGACATGATGCGGCAATCATACTCGATCGCCGCCGCGCCCGATCGGCGGTGCGGCCGCTTGCCGCCCGGGCCGCCGGCGCGGCCCGCTTCGGTCGCGCGGGCCGCCGGGCCCGCCATGCCGTCAGTTACAATGGCGTCCTTTGTGTCGCGGTGACGCGCGCCGGCCGCGCGGCCTGTCCGGCGCACCGCAGACCCATCCTTTCCGAATCGACGGCGCCCGGCGGCGCGAAAGCATTCACCTATGCACATCCACATTCTTGGCATCTGCGGCACCTTCATGGGCGGTCTGGCCGTTCTCGCGCGCGCGGCGGGGCACACGGTCACCGGCTGCGACGCGGGCGTCTATCCGCCGATGAGCACGCAGCTCGAGGCGCAGGGCATCCGGCTGATCGAAGGCTACGGCGCAGAGCAGATCGACCTGAAGCCGGACCTGTTCGTGATCGGCAACGTCGTGACGCGCGGCAACCCGCTGATGGAGGCGATCCTCGATCGCGGCCTGCCGTACACGTCGGGTCCGCAGTGGCTCGGCGAGCACGTGCTGGCAGGCAAGTGGGTGCTCGCGGTCGCGGGCACGCACGGCAAGACGACCACGTCGTCGATGCTCGCATGGCTGCTCGAGGACGCCGGCCTGAACCCGGGCTTCCTGATCGGCGGCGTGCCGCTGAACTTCGGCGTGTCCGCGCGGCTCACCGATTCGAGCTTTTTCGTGATCGAGGCGGACGAATACGACACCGCGTTCTTCGACAAGCGTTCGAAGTTCGTCCACTACCGGCCGCGCACCGCGGTGCTGAACAATCTCGAATTCGATCACGCCGACATCTTCCCGGATCTCGCTGCGATCGAGACGCAATTCCACCATCTCGTGCGCACCGTGCCGGGCGTCGGGCGGCTCGTCAGCAACGGCCGCGAAGACGCGCTCGAGCGCGTGCTCGCGCGCGGCTGCTGGAGCGAGGTCGAGCGCTTCGGCGTCGACGGCGGCTGGCAGGCGCTGCCTGCCGAGGATGGCGTGCCGGCCGACGAGCGTTTCGCGGTGTACTGGCGCGGCGAGCGCTTCGGCGAAGTTGCGTGGCAGGTGCAGGGCGAGCACAACCGGATGAACGCGCTCGCGGCGATCGCCGCCGCGCGCCACGTCGGCGTGCCGCCGGCCCAGGCCGCCGCGTCGCTCGCGTCGTTCCGCAACGTGAAGCGCCGCATGGAAGTGCGCGGCAGCGTGAACGGCGTGACTGTATACGACGACTTCGCGCATCACCCGACCGCGATCGATACTACGATCGCCGGCCTTCGCGCGCGTATCGGCCGGCAAAACACCCGCATCCTCGCCGTGCTCGAGCCGCGTTCGAACACGATGAAGCTCGGCGTGATGAAGTCGCAGCTGCCGGCGAGCCTCGCCGATGCCGACCTCGTGTTCGGCTACGGCGCGCCGGCCGGCCGCGACGCGCTCGGCTGGAACCTCGGCGAGGCGCTCGCGCCGCTCGGCGAGAAGGCGCACGCGTTCGACGATCTCCATCTGCTGGTGAAGGCGGTCACGGCGGCCGCGCGGCCGGGCGACCATGTGCTCGTGATGAGCAACGGCGGCTTCGGCGGCGTGCACCAGAAGCTGCTCGACGCGCTCGGCGGGAGCCACGCGTGATCCTTTACCTGCACGGTTTCCGCTCGTCGCCGCAGTCGGCGAAGTCGCAGCTGCTCGCCGCGCGCATGGCCGAACTGGGCCGCGCCGGCGAATGGCGCTGCCCGTCGCTGTCGATGTCGCCGCTCGCGGCGATCGCGGCGGCCGAAGCCGAAGTGGCGGGCGCGCGCGACGTGACCGTGATCGGCAGCTCGCTCGGCGGCTATTACGCGACGTGGCTCGCCGAGCGGCACGGCTGGAAGGCGGTGGTGCTGAATCCGGCCACCGAGCCGCAGCGCGACCTCGAGCAGTATCTCGGCGAGCAGCCGCTGTGGCACGGCGGCGGCACGATCGTCGTCGAGCGGCATCACCTGCACGAGCTCGACGCGCTGCGCGTGCCGGCGATCACGCGCCCCGAGCGCTACTATCTGTTCGCGGCGACCGGTGACGAAGTGCTCGATTATCGCGAGATGCTCGCCCATTACCCCGGTGCGAAAACCCGCGTGATCGAAGGCAGCGATCACGGGATCAGCGAATTTGCCGACTATATCGACGACGTTCTCGCATTTTGCGACGCCAAGGCGATATAAACCGGCCGCAGGCCATCGAACCCCCATCATCACGCGGCGCCGCCGGCCGACGGCGGCGCCCGGCAGTCTGAACGAGAGTACTGAGTGAACGTTTTCTTCGAGGAATCGGGCAGTTTCAAGGCGGGCAGCGTGCTGTCGCGCCAGGGCGACGCGTTTCAGGTCGAGTTGCCCGGCGGGCGGCGCGCCAAGGTGCGCGCGAAGGACGTGCTGATCGAATTCGAGAAGCCGGCCGCGAGCGAACTGATGCAGGAGGCCGACGCGGCCGCGCAGCAGATCGACCTGGATTTCCTGTGGGAATGCGCGCCGGCGGAGGAATTCGCATATACGGCGCTCGCCGACGAATACTTCGGCACGACCTACGGCCCGGTCGAGCGCGCGGCGCTCGTGTTGCGCCTGCATGGCTCGCCCGTGTATTTCCGCCGCAAGGGGCGCGGCCAGTATCAGCGCGCGCCGGAAGAGCAGCTCAAGATGGCGCTCGCGTCGCTCGAGCGCAAGCGCCAGCAGGCGCTCGTGCAGGCGCAGTACGAAGAGGAGCTGAAGGCCGGCAAGCTGCCGGAAGCGTTCGACGGCAAGGTGCTCGCGCTGCTCACGCGCCCGGACAAGAACGCGATCGAATACAAGGCGCTCGAGGCGGCGGCCGGCGCGCGCGGCGTGTCGCCGGCGCGGCTGATGCTCGACTGCGGCGGCATCGCGTCCGCGCGCGCGCTGCACGAGGCGCGCTTCCTCGCCGAATTCTTCCCGCACGGCACCGGCTTTCCGCCGGTCAGCGTCGGTGCGCTGCCGGACGACCTGCCGCGCGCGGACGTCTCGGCGTTCTCGATCGACGACGTCACGACGACCGAAATCGACGACGCGTTCTCGGTCGAGCACCTGAGCGACGGCCGCGTGCGGATCGGCGTGCACATCGCGGCGCCGGCGCTGGGCATCGCGCGCGGCGACGCGGTCGACGCGATCGCGCGCACGCGCCTGTCGACCGTGTACATGCCCGGCGACAAGATCACGATGCTGCCGGACGACGTCGTCGACGTGTTCACGCTGAAGGAGGGCGACTATCGCCCGGCGCTGTCGCTGTACATCATCGTGAACCGCGAAACTCAGGAGATCGTCGCGAACGAGACGCGCGCCGAACTCGTGTTCGTGAAGAACAACCTGCGCCACAACACGCTCGACGAGCTCGTCACCGAGGAGACGCTCGCCGACGGCAGCGGCGACTATCCGCACAAGGACGACATCGCGGTGCTGTGGCCGCTCGCGCAGGCGCTGTTCGAGAGGCGCCAGCTGGCGCGCGCGGGCTACGGCCTGAAGCGCGAAGTGCAGCGCAACACCGACTACAACTTCTACGTCGACGGCGAACGCGTGACGATCACGCCGCGCCGGCGCGGCTCGCCGCTCGACCTGATCGTGTCGGAGCTCGCAATCCTCGCGAACTCGACATGGGGCGCGTTCCTGCACGACCACACGGTGCCGGGCATCTATCGCTCGCAGCGCGGCTTCGGCGCGCCGGGCCCGAAGCGCACGCGGATGCAGACGACGGCCGCGCCGCACGAAGGCCTCGGCGTGCCGCAGTACGCGTGGAGCACGTCGCCGCTGCGCCGCTACGTCGACCTCGTCAACCAGTGGCAGCTGCTCGCGTGCGTGCAGCACGGCGTCACCGCGAAGCTCGCCGCGCCGTTCAAGCCGAAGGACGCCGATCTGTACGCGGTCGTGCAGGGCTTCGACGACACCTATTCCGCATACGCCGACTACCAGCGCCGGATGGAATATTTCTGGTGCCTGCGCTGGCTCCAGCAGGAAGGCAAGAAGCAGGTCGTCGCGAGCGTCGTGAAGGGTGACCTCGTGCGTCTCGAGGACGTGCCGCTGCTGCTGCACGTGCCGGCGCTCGGCGTGCATGCGCGCGGCACGCGCGTTCTGCTCGACGTGATGTCGATCGACGAGCTGACGATCGAGGCATCGGTGCGGCTGCTCAACGTGCTCGACGCGCCGGTCGTGTCGGGCGGCGAAGCGGGCGAGGAGGAAGACGGCGAGGGCGGCGACGACGTGCTGCTCGACGCGGGCGACGCGTCGGCGGAAGCCGAGGCCGAGGCGCTTGCCGAGGCTGGAGCCGATGCCGATGCCGGCGCAGGCGGCAGCGACGGCGACGGCGACGGCGCCGCGGAAAACAACGGCAACGAGGAGGAGCGCGCATCATGACTTCGGCCGCGTCGGCGAGCGGGCCGGACCGCTACGTCGTGTTCGGTAACCCGGTGGCGCACAGCAAGTCGCCGTTCATTCATGCGCGGTTCGCCGCGCAGACCGGCGAGCCGGTCGTGTACGAACACCGGCTCGCACCGGTCGGCGGGTTCGAGGCGGCCGTGCGCGAATTCATCGCCGAAGGCGGCCGCGGCGCGAACGTGACGGTGCCGTTCAAGCTCGACGCGCATGCGCTCGCCGACACGCTGTCGCCGCGCGCGGCCGCCGCGGGCGCGGTGAATACGCTGCGCTTCGACGCCGACGGCGGCATTCATGGCGACAACACCGACGGCGTCGGCCTCGTGCGCGACATCGAGACGAACCTCGGCGTGCGTCTTGCCGGCACGCGCATCCTGCTGCTGGGCGCCGGCGGCGCCGCGCGCGGCGTCGTGCTGCCGATGCTCGAGCGCGCGCCGCTGTCGATCACGATCGTGAACCGCACCGCGAGCAAGGCGGAAGCGCTCGTCGGCCAGTTCACGCAGGCCGCGCACGACGCGGGCTGCACGCTGGCGGGCGGCGGCCCGGACACGGTGCGCGCGCAGCCGTACGACGTGATCGTCAACGCGACCGCGGGCAGCCTCGACGCGGCGCTGCCGGATTGCGACCCGGCCGCCTTCGGGCCGGGCACGCTCGCGTACGACATGATGTACGGCGCGCAGCCGACCGTGTTTATGCAGCATGCGGCGTCGCTCGGCGCGCGCACGGCGGACGGGCTCGGCATGCTCGTCGAGCAGGCGGCCGAATCGTTCTTCATCTGGCGCGGCGTGCGGCCGGACGGCGCGCCGGTGCTCGCGGCGCTGCGCCAGGCGCTCGCCGCGCACTGAGCGGAGCCGGCGGCAGGTGGTCGCGGTGAGCGGTGCGCAGCGGCGCGAGCGGGCGGTCGGCCCGGCGCGCTGGCTCGTCTACGCGGGTTCCGTGTTGGCGGGCGCGTGGCTCGCGACGCAGCTGTTCTATTTCGCGCAGATCGCGCTGTGGTCGGTCGTGAACCCCGGCTCGACCGCGTTCATGCGCACCGACGCGTGGTGGCTGTCGCGCGACACGCCGCCCGCGCGCATCCAGCACCAGTGGGTGCCGTACGACCAGATCTCGCGCAACCTGAAGCGCGCGCTGATCGCGTCCGAGGACGCGACCTTCGCCACCAACAACGGCTACGACGTCGACGCGATCCTGCAGGCGTGGGAGAAGAACAAGATGCGCGGGCGCATCGTCGCCGGCGGCTCGACGATCACGCAGCAGCTCGCGCGCAACCTGTTCCTGTCGCGCGAGAAGAGCTACATCCGCAAGGGGCAGGAGCTGATCATCACGTGGATGCTCGAGACGCTACTCGACAAGGAGCGGATCTTCGAGATCTATCTGAATTCCGTCGAATGGGGGCGGGGCGTGTATGGCGCCGAAGCGGCCGCGCGCTACTACTACCGGATCCCGGCCAGCCGGCTCGGCGCGTGGCAATCCGCGCGACTCGCGGTGATGCTGCCGAAGCCGCGCTATTTCGACGCGCATCGCGGCACCGCGTACCAGGCGCAGCGCGCGGCGGTGATCGCACGCCGGATGGGCGCGGCCGCGCTGCCGCAATCGGAGTGAGCGCCCGGCGCGCCGTTCGGCGCATTGCCGGTTCCGTCGCTGCGGCATGATTCCCTCCCGGCGATGCACGCATGCTGCGGCGCATCGTGCCCGCATTATTTAGATGAATCCGTCTATTTCGATTTCGTGGCCAATGCCTGGGTCCGATGCGCATCGTCGCGTCGATGCGGGCCGAAAGGCGTCGCTTTTTAGCCGAACCGGATAAACACGCGGATCGCTGAAAGGCGCGTGAAATTCGATGTTTCGGGATTCGAATCATTTCTGAAAGCTGCCCGTCACGCTGCATTTCCTTCGAATATTTCCAAGTTTTTCAAAGCCGGGCACGTCGCGTATATTGGCCGGCGCCTCGGCCTATCGGCCGCGCATGCGAGGCGGGGGGCGGCCTATCCGGCTGCTCGACACGACAACATTCGAGAGAAGGAAAGCAACGATGCCAGCGAGCAAAGCGAAGCTGTTGGTGGGTGTGGTTCTCTCTTCGCTGATCCTGGCGGCGTGCAACGGAGACGACATTACGTCGGCCTCCGGTGCCACCAGCGCCGACAGCTCAGCCGATCCCGCCGCCCGGGCGGACAAGCCGTACAACGATCCCAACCGCTATTCCTCGAGTCCGGGCGCGTCGCTCGCCGCGTCGGCCGCGCTCGAACGCGCGGCCGTCACGCATCACCAGATCACGCTGAACGGCAAGACGATCAGCTACACCGCCACCGCCGGCCACCTGACCGCGCGCAACCCGCAGACGGGCGCGCCGGAAGCGTCGTTCTTCTACGTCGCCTATACGGCCGACAACCAGCCCGCGGCGAACCGGCCGGTCACGTTCCTGTACAACGGCGGCCCGGGCTCCGCGTCGGTGTGGCTGCATCTCGGCTCGTTCGGCCCGCGGCGCATCCAGACCGGCGACCCGAACGCGAACAACGCGTCGTTCCCGTTCGTCGACAACGCGGAGAGCCTGCTCGACACGACCGATCTCGTGTTCGTCGACGCGATCGGCACGGGCTTCTCGGAAGCGATCGCGCCGAACACGAACCAGAGCTTCTGGGGCGTCGACCAGGACGGCGGCGCGTTCCGCGACTTCGTGGTCCGCTACCTGGCCGTGAACCAGCGCGGCGCGTCGCCGAAATACCTGTTCGGCGAGTCGTACGGCACGCCGCGCACCGACGTGCTCGCGAACCTGCTCGAGACGGCCGGCGTGAATCTCGCCGGCATCGTGCTGCAGTCGTCGATCCTCGACTACAACGCGAACTGCGACATGGCGAGCAACAACGTCGGCAACTCGAACAACGGCTCGAGCCCGATCAGCTGCGCGGGCTTCGTGCCGAGCTACGGCGCGGTCGGCGCGTATTACCAGCTCGACAACCCGAACCCGTCGAACCTGCCGCAGTACGCGGACCAGATGCGCCTGCTGACGGCCGGCACCTACGTGCCCGCGGTGAACGCGTACCTGGCGAGCCATGCGCAGCCGTCGAGCGGCCTCGTCACGACGATGGCGAACGCGACGGGCGCGAAGGCGTCGCTGTGGCATGCCGACTTCAACGTGATCCCGACCTTCTACGACAACAGCTACCAGCTGTCGCTGATCCCGGGCACGCTGATCGGCCGCTACGACGCGCGCGTGAACGTGCCGCTGTCGAGCCCGCTCGCGGCGGACGGCGATCCGTCGAGCTCGTTCATCACGAAGCCGTTCACCGACACGATCGGCCGCTATCTGCCGAACGAGCTGAAGTACTCGGCGCAATCGGCCTATTCTGTAAGCAGCAATGCGATCCAGACGTGGGACTGGAGCCACGACGGCCTCGCGATGCCCGACACGATTCCCGATCTTGCCGCTGCGCTGACGCTGAATCCGGCGCTGAAGATCCTGTCGCTGAACGGGTACCACGACATCGCGACGCCGTTCTACCAGACGGAGCTCGATCTCGCGCGGCTCGGGTCGCAGCGGAACCTGACGATCAGGGACTATCAGGGTGGACACATGGTCTATCTCGACGATACGTCGCGCCCGCAGGAGAAAGCCGACCTGGTGACCTTCTACAACGCGGCCGCGCATTGACGCCATGCGCGTTTCCGGCGACGGACACCCGGCGGGCGCGCGCCCGAGGGTGCCGCCGGCCGGGTGTCGACGACCTCATTCCAGACTGGAGCCTGACATGAAGAAGCGATTTATCGTCGTTGCCGCGGCGCTCGCGTGCGGGAGCCTCGTCACATCCCTGTCCGCGTTCGCGCAGGCGAGCGATGCCGCGCCGGTGCGTGCCCGCCAGGCGCAGCTCGGCGATCCGTACGTGCCGCCGGCCGCGCGCAAGCCGACCGCCGGCACGCAGACCACCGGCGCCGCGCTGCACGCGCAGGTGGTCGCCAAGCTCGCGCGGCAGTTCCGCGCGGCCGACACGCAGAACACCGGCACGGTGACGGAGGCGCAGGCACGCGCGGCCGGCCTCGGCTATGTCGCGAACCACTTCCGGCAGATCGACGCGACCGGCAGCGGGCGCGTGTCGTTCAGCGACGTGCAGCGCTACATGCAGACGCAAAGCGCAACCCAGCAGTAAGCACCGCGCGCGGAAAACAGGGACGGGCCCGCGAAGCATGCGGGCGCGGCCCCATTTCGCCGCTGCCGCGCGGCTTCGTGCCGCCTGTTCTCAGTATCTGGACAACGCATTCAAATATTGGAGCCGAATGCGTGCGCTCCTACAATCCGAAGCACATCGACAAGCTTCGGACTCCCGCATCGCGTGGCGCCCGACGCATACGGAGACACTTTCCATGACGTTCGCCGGGCGCATTCCTCGGTGCCTCGACCGCCGCTTCGCCGCGGCGCCGGACAGCGGTCCGGCGCGCGCGCCGCGGCTTCACCGATTCCGTTGAAGGCAGCCCGCCCATGACCAAGATGCCCGTACCTCTTGCCCTCGACGGCCGCCGTCCGATAGTGGACGACGCGCCGGCGCTCACCGACAGCATCGGCGCGACCAGCACGCCGCTCGACCTCGCCGCGCAGCAGGCCGGCACGCAGACGCTGCTGCGCGGCCTCGCGATCCTCGAGGCGATCGCGAACGGCGCGCGCGACATGCGCTCGATCGGCGCGGCGCTCGGCACGACGCGCAGCACCACGCACCGTCTCGTCAGCAGCCTCGTGCAGGCGCGCTACCTGCGCCAGGTGCAGGGCGGCTACCTGCTCGGCCCGAAGCTGATCGAGCTCGGCACGATCGCGCTCGAGCAGATGCCGCTGACGGCCGTCGCCCGGCCGCACCTGGAAGCGCTCGCCGAAGCGACGCTCGACACGATTCATCTCGGCGTGCGCGACGGCGACGACGTGCTCTACATCGACAAGATTCCCGGCACGCGCGGCCTCGAGATGCGCTCGCGGGTCGGCCACCGGATGCCGCTCGCGTCGACCGGCATCGGCAAGGCGATGATGCTCGACCTCGAGCCCGACACGTGGCGCACGCTGTTCGAAGCCGCCAAGCGCGCGCTCGCCGGCGTGAATTTCAAGCCCGACAACCGGCCCGACACCGGTGCGTTCCTGCAGCGCATGGCGCATTACGCGGCGGGCGGCTACACGTTCGATCTCGAGGAAAACGAAGCGTCGATCCGCTGCGTCGCGGCGCCGATCCGCGACGCATCCGGCGCGATCGTCGCGGCGGTGTCGGTCGCGAGCACGATTCCGTATATGCCGCACGACCGCATGGACGAACTGATTCCGCTCGTGCAGCGCGAAGCGCGAGCCATTTCCGCGGAACTGGGCTGGAGCCCGCCGCAGGGTACCCGCAGGATCAAACGATGACGAACTCGACCGGGACCGCTCCGGAAACCTTCACCGCCGCCCCGTCGCTGATCGCGCTCGACTGGGGCACCACGTCGCTGCGCGCGTACCTGTACGACGCGCACGGCGGCGTGCTCGCGACGCGCAGCCGTGCGGCGGGCGTGATGCACGTGCCGGCCGGCGGCGCGCGCGCGTTCGACGAGGCGTTCGAGGACGCGTGCGGCGACTGGCTCGCGCGTGCGCCCGGCGTGCCGGTGCTCGCCGCGGGCATGGTCGGCAGCGCGCAGGGCTGGCGCGAGGCGCCGTACGTCGAAGCGCCGGCGGGCGCCGACGCGCTCGCGGCCGGCCTCGTGACGGTCGAGAGCGCGCGCGGCGCGGTCGTGTCGATCGTGCCGGGCGTGATCGCGACGGGCGAGCTACCCGACGTGATGCGCGGCGAAGAAACGCAGATCGTCGGCGCACTCGCCGATGGCGCTTCATTTGATTCCGATCGTTCAGGGCTACTGATCGGATTGCCGGGCACGCACGCGAAATGGGCGTGGGTGAAGGACGGGCTGATCGAGCGCTTCCAGACCTACATGACGGGCGAGCTGTTCGCCGCGCTGCGCGATCACACGATCCTCGGCCGTACGATGCGCGCGCCCGAGACGCCGGACCGCGCGGCGTTCCTGCGCGGCGTGTCGATCGCGCGTGGCGCGCAGCGCGCCGGCATGCTCGCGACGATCTTCAGCACCCGCACGCTGGGCCTGACCGGCCGGCTCGCGCCGCACGCGCAGGGCGACTACCTGTCCGGCCTGCTGATCGGCCATGAGCTGAACGCGCTCGACGCGATGCTCGCGGAGGAACGCGGTATCGCGCTCGCGAGCCAGCCGCTGCTGCTGATCGGCGACGACCGCCTGTGCGCGCGCTACGTCGATGCGCTGCATGCGTTCGGCAGCATGCACGCGCGGGTCGTCGCGCATGCGACCGAACGCGGCCTGTGGCAGATCGCGGCGCGCGCGGGGCTCGTGCGCGCCGATGGCGTACCCGCCTGCGCCGCCCGATGAAGCGAACCATTCGAGGAGGAAAGCCCTTCATGTCGTCCGAACTCACGCTGCCCGCGCCGTACGCGCCGCATGCCGCGCTGATGCAGGCGTTCGCCGCGTGCCCGCTGATCGCGATCCTGCGCGGCATCACGCCCGCCGACGCCGCGGCGCACGGCCACGCGCTGTATGAAGCGGGCCTGCGCATCGTCGAGGTGCCGCTCAATTCGCCCGAGCCGTTCGACAGCATTGCCGCGCTGCGCCGCGCGCTGCCCGGCGACGCGATCGTGGGCGCCGGCACCGTGCTGCGCCCCGAATACGTCGATCGCGTGCAGGACGCGGGCGGCGCGCTGATCGTGATGCCGCACAGCGACGGCGCGGTGATCCGCCGCGCGCGCGAGCGCGGCCTCGCGAGCGCGCCCGGCGTCGCGACGCCGACCGAGGCGTTCGCCGCGCTCGCGAACGGCGCGGACGTGCTGAAGATGTTCCCGGCCGAGCAGCTCGGCGTGCCCGTCGTGAAGGCGTGGCGCGCGGTGATCGATCGCGCGGTGCCGCTGATCCCGGTCGGCGGCGTCACGCCCGACAACATGCAGCCGTTCCTCGCGGCCGGCGCGAACGGCTTCGGGCTCGGCTCGGCGCTGTACCGGCCCGGCCAGTCCGCCGACGCGACCGCGGCGAACGCGCGCGCATTCGTGGCCGGCCTGCGCGCGGCGCGCGGCGGAGCGGCATGATGGGCCGCCTCGCGGGCAAGGTCGCGATGGTGACGGGCGCGGGCCGCGGCATCGGCGCCGCGATCGCGCATGCGTTTGCGCGCGAAGGCGCGGCGGTGGCGCTCGTCGATCGCGATTTCCCGCAGGCGAGTGCGACCGCCGCCGCGATCGCCGGCGCGATCGACGACGCGCGCGTGCTGCCGCTGCATGCGGACGTCGCGCAACAGGACGCGGTGCGCGACGCGCTCGCGCAGGCCGAAGCGGCCTTCGGCGCGCTGGACGTGCTGGTCAACAACGCGGGCATCAACGTGTTCTGCGATCCGCTGACGATGACCGACGACGACTGGCGCCGCTGCTTCGCGGTCGACCTCGACGGCGTGTGGCACGGCTGCCGCGCGGTGTTGCCGGGCATGGTCGAGCGCGGGCGCGGCAGCATCGTGAACATCGCGTCGACGCATGCGTTCCGGATCATCCCGGGCTGCTTTCCGTACCCGGTCGCGAAGCACGGCGTGCTGGGCCTCACGCGCGCGCTCGGCATCGAATACGCGGCGCGCAACGTGCGCGTGAACGCGATCGCGCCGGGCTACATCGAGACGCAGCTCACGCGCGACTGGTGGGGCGCGCAACCGGACCCGGCCGCCGCCAAGGCCGACACGCTCGCGCTGCAGCCGATGAAGCGGATCGGCACGCCGGACGAAGTCGCGATGACGGCCGTGTTCCTCGCATCGGACGAGGCGCCGTTCATCAACGCGACCTGCATCACCGTCGATGGCGGGCGCGCGGCGCTGTACCACGACTGACGGATTGGCAGCACCGAATCGACAGACCGCAGCGCGCGGCGGCCGCGCGCACGCTGCATCGAAACCAATAAGCGGCCGTATTCCGATCGATGAAGACAAGGAGACACTGGAGATGAAACGCAGAACATTCGTCACGCTCGCCGCCGCGACCGCGGTGCTGATGGGCAACCCGCTCGCGCACGCGGCCGACCCGGTCAAGATCGGCTTCCTCGTGAAGCAGCCCGAGGAGCCGTGGTTCCAGGACGAGTGGAAGTTCGCGGAGCTCGCCGCGAAGGACAAAGGCTTCACGCTCGTGAAGATCGGCGCGCCGTCCGGCGAGAAGGTGATGAGCGCGATCGACAACCTCGCCGCGCAGAAGGCGCAGGGCTTCATCATCTGCACGCCCGACGTGAAGCTCGGGCCCGGCATCGTCGCGAAGGCGAAATCGCACGGGCTGAAGATGATGACGGTGGACGACCGCCTCGTCGACGGCGCGGGCAAGCCGCTCGAGGCCGTGCCGCACATGGGCATCTCCGCGTACAACATCGGCAAGCAGGTCGGCGACGGCATCGCGGCCGAGATCAGGAAGCGCGGCTGGAACATGAAGGACGTCGGCGCGATCGACATCACCTACGAGCAGCTGCCGACCGCGCACGACCGCACGAGCGGCGCGACCGACGCGCTCGTCGCCGCGGGCTTCCCGAAGGCGAACGTGATCGCCGCGCCGCAGGCGAAGACCGACACCGAGAACGCGTTCAACGCGGCCAACATCGCGCTCACGAAGAACCCGCAGTTCAAGCACTGGGTCGCGTACGGCCTGAACGACGAAGCCGTGCTCGGCGCGGTGCGCGCGGCCGAAGGGCGCGGCTTCAAGTCGGCCGACATGATCGGCATCGGCATCGGCGGCTCCGACTCCGCGCTGAACGAATTCAAGAAACCGCAGCCCACCGGCTTCTTCGGCACCGTGATCATCAGCCCGAAGCGCCACGGCGAGGAAACCTCCGAACTGATGTACGCGTGGATCACGCAGGGCAAGGCGCCGGCGCCGCTCACGCTGACCACCGGCATGCTCGCGACGCGCGAGAACGTCGGCAAGGTGCGCGACGAGATGGGGCTCGCATCGAAGTAAGCGGCCCGCGCGGCTGCCGCGTGGCGCGGCGGCCGGCGGACGATCGATCGTAACGGGAGAGGCGAAGTGTCAGCGGCACTGCGTTTTGACAATATCGGCAAGGTGTTTCCCGGCGTGCGCGCGCTCGACGGCATTTCGTTCGACGTGCACGCGGGCGAGGTGCACGGCCTGATGGGCGAGAACGGCGCGGGCAAGTCGACGCTGCTGAAGATTCTCGGCGGCGAATATCAGCCCGATGCGGGCAGCGTGCTGGTCGACGGCCGGCCCGTGCATTTCGCGAATGCGGCCGCGTCGATCGCGGCCGGCATCGCGGTGATCCACCAGGAGCTGCAGTACGTGCCCGACCTGACGGTCACGGAGAACCTGCTGCTCGGCCGGCTGCCGAACGCGTTCGGCTGGGTGAGGAAGGGCGGCGCGAAGCGCCACGTGCGCGAGCGGCTCGCCGCGATGGGCGTCGATCTCGATCCCGATGCGAAGCTCGGCAAGCTGTCGATCGCGCAGCGGCAGATGGTCGAGATCTGCAAGGCGCTGATGCGCAATGCGCGCGTGATCGCGCTCGACGAACCGACCAGCTCGCTGTCGCATCGCGAGACCGAGGTGCTGTTCAAGCTCGTCGACGACCTGCGCGCCGACGGCCGCGCGCTGATCTACATCTCGCACCGGATGGACGAGATCTACCGGCTGTGCGACGCGTGCACGATCTTCCGCGACGGCCGCAAGATCGCGTCGCACGCCACGCTCGCCGACGTGCCGCGCGAGCGCCTCGTCGCGGAGATGGTCGGGCGCGAGATCGCCGACATCTATCACTACGCGCCGCGCGCGCTCGGCGACGTGCGGCTCGCGGTCGACGGCATCGAGGGCGACGCGCTGCGCGCGCCGGCCAGCTTCGACGTGCGCGCGGGCGAGATCGTCGGCTTCTTCGGCCTCGTCGGCGCGGGCCGCAGCGAGCTGATGCGGCTCGTCTACGGCGCGGACCGCAAGCGCGCGGGCACGCTCGCGCTCGACGGCGCGCGCATCGACGTGAAGCGCACCGGCGACGCGATTCGCCACGGCATCGTGCTGTGCCCGGAAGACCGCAAGGAGGAAGGGATCATCGCGATGGCGTCGGTCGCGGAGAACATCAACATCAGTTGCCGCCGGCACTCGCTGCGCGCCGGGCTGTTCATCGACCGCAAGACGGAAAGCGACACCGCCGACCGCTTCATCCAGCGGCTGAAGATCAAGACGCCGAGCCGCCGCCAGAAGATCCGCTTCCTGTCGGGCGGCAACCAGCAGAAGGCGATCCTGTCGCGCTGGCTTGCCGAGCCCGACCTGAAGGTCGTGATCCTCGACGAGCCGACGCGCGGCATCGACGTCGGCGCGAAGCATGAAATCTACGACGTGATCTACCGGCTCGCGGAGCGCGGCTGCGCGATCGTGATGGTGTCGTCGGAGCTGCCGGAAGTGCTCGGCGTGTCCGACCGCATCGTCGTGATGCGCGAAGGGCGCATCGCGGGCGAGCTGCCGCGCGCGCAGGCAAGCGAGCATGCGGTGCTGAGCCTCGCGCTGCCGCAGGCAAGCGCCGCGCACGCGGCCTGAACCACCAGGACAACCGATTCGACCACGCGCGGCGCCGATGCGCCGCGCGATGCAGGAGCAGGAGACATGACCATGCAAGTCAGAGAAAACCTCGCCGGCGCGGCTGTAAAACAGGCCGCCGACGCACCGGCGCCGCAGCCCGCCGACCGCCAGACGTGGTGGCAGCAGCTTGCCGACTACAGCCTGATCGCGATCTTCGCGGTGATGTTCGTGACGATGTCGCTGACCGTCGATCACTTCTTCTCGATCGACAACATGCTCGGCCTCGCGCTGTCGATCTCGCAGATCGGCATGGTCGCGTGCACGATGATGTTCTGTCTCGCGTCGCGCGATTTCGACCTGTCGATCGGCTCGACCGTCGCGTTCTCGGGCGTGCTGTGCGCGATGGTGCTGAACGCGACCGACAACACGTTCGTCGCGATCGTCGCCGCGGTGGCGGCGGGCGCGGCGATCGGCTTCGTCAACGGCGCGGTGATCGCGTACCTGCGCATCAACGCGCTGATCACGACGCTCGCGACGATGGAGATCGTGCGCGGGCTCGGCTTCATCGTGTCGAAGGGGCAGGCGGTCGGCGTGTCGTCGGATACCTTCATCGCGCTCGGCGGCTTGTCGCTGTTCGGCATCTCGCTGCCGATCTGGGTCACGCTGCTGTGCTTCGTCGTGTTCGGCGTGCTGCTGAACCAGACCGTGTACGGCCGCAACACGCTCGCGATCGGCGGCAACCCGGAAGCGTCGCGGCTCGCGGGGATCAACGTCGAGCGCACCCGCGTGGTGATCTTCCTGATCCAGGGCGCGGTGACCGCGCTCGCCGGCGTGATCCTCGCGTCGCGCATCACGTCGGGCCAGCCGAACGCCGCGCAGGGCTTCGAGCTGAACGTGATTTCCGCGTGCGTGCTCGGCGGCGTGTCGCTGCTCGGCGGCCGCGCGACGATCTCGGGCGTCGTGATCGGCGTGCTGATCATGGGCACCGTCGAGAACGTGATGAACCTGCTGAACATCGACGCGTTCTATCAGTACTTGGTGCGCGGCGCGATCCTGCTCGCGGCCGTGCTGCTCGACCAGCTGAAGAACCGCGGCGGGCGCGACTGATCCACCGGAGGCGAACCGCATGACCATCGATACTTCCGCGAACGATCCGCGCTACGCGCGCTACCCGAGCCTCGCCGACCGCGCGGTGCTGATCACCGGCGGCGCGACCGGCATCGGCGCCGCGTTCGTCGAGCATTTCGTCGCGCAGGATGCGCGCGTCGCGTTCGTCGATCTCGACGCCGCGGCGGGCCGCGCGCTCGCCGAGCGCCTGGCGCCTGCGCGCCATGCGCCGCTGTTCATCGAATGCGACCTCACCGACGTCGCCGCGCTGCGCCGTGCGATCGACGCGATCCGCGCGCGGATCGGCGCGATCGCGGTGCTCGTCAACAATGCGGCGAACGACGTGCGCCACGCGATCGGCGACGTGACGCCCGAATCGTTCGACGCGGGCATCGCGGTGAACCTGCGTCACCAGTTCTTCGCCGCGCAGGCCGTGATCGACGACATGAAGCAGCAGGGCGGCGGCGCGATCATCAACCTCGGCTCGATCAGCTGGATGCTGAAGAACGGCGGCTATCCGGTGTACGTGACCGCGAAGGCCGCCGTGCAGGGGCTCACGCGCGGCCTCGCGCGCGATCTCGGCCCGTTCGGCATCCGCGTCAATTCGCTGGTGCCCGGCTGGGTGATGACCGACAAGCAGCGGCGGCTGTGGCTCGACGACGCGGGCCGCGCGTCGATCAAGGCCGGCCAGTGCCTCGACGCGGAGCTGCTGCCCGCCGATCTCGCGCGCATGGCGCTGTTCCTCGCGGCCGACGACAGCCGGATGATCACCGCGCAGGACGTGATCGTCGACGGCGGCTGGGCCTGAGCCGCCGCCGCGCGATGCGAACCGACACCTCGATGCAGAACGATGCAGGAGCGCCCGTCATGACCGCCACTTCCTCGCGCGCGTCGTCATCGCCGACGACGACGCAATCGCGCCGCGCGCGCCTCGCCGCCGCCGCGCAGCCGGTCAGCGCCGGCCCGCAGACCGCCGCGTTCGCGCAGGGCGCCGGCGCGTCGCATGCACGCGCCGTCACGCTGTCGAACGCGGCGCTGCGGCTCGACGTGCTGCCGCATCTGGGCGGCGGCATCGCGCGCTTCGACTGGCGCGGCGACGGCGGCGCGCTGACGCCGGTGTTCCGCCGCTGCGAGCGGCCCGATGCGGCGACCGATCCGAACGAGCTCGCGTGCTACCCGCTGCTGCCTTACTCGAACCGGATCGGCGGCGCGCGCTTCGAATGCGACGGCCGCAGCGTCGCGGTGCCGCGCAACCGCCGCGACGAGCCGCTGCCGATCCACGGCGACGGCTGGCTCGCGCGCTGGCAGGTCGACGAGGCGACCGACACGCTGCTGCAGCTGTCGCTCGATCACGGCCACGGTGCGCCATATGCATTCCGCGCGACGCAGACCTTCATGCTCGACGACGCCACGCTGTCGATCGCGCTGACGATCGAGAACGCCGGCCGCGCGCGGTTGCCGTTCGGGCTCGGCGTGCATCCGTTCCTGGTGCGCGACGACGCGACCGAGCTGGCGGCCGCGGCCGGCGGGCTGTGGCTGTCGGGCGCGGATTTCCTGCCGGTGCGGCACGTGAGCGTGCCGCCGGCCTGGCAGTTCGGCGTCGCGTATCCGCTGCCGGCCGCGCTGGTCAACCATGCGTTCACCGGCTGGGGCGGCCACGCGACGGTGAGCTGGCCGCGCCGCGGGCTGATGCTGACGGTCGCGGCCGATGCCGACGCGTACGTGCTGTATACGCCGCCGGGCGAGGATTTCTTCTGCTTCGAGCCGGTCGATCATCCGATCAATGCGGTGAACCTGCCGGGCGGCGCGGCTGCGCACGGGATGACGCTGCTCGCGCCCGGCGAGCGGCTCGCGCGGCGCTTCGCGTTCACCGTCGGGCGCAACGATGCGCGCGGCGAGGGCCCCGCGCGCGAAAGCCGGCGGCGACGCGGGTAAAATACGCGGTCTACCAACGGTTTGCCGCGAGTACCCGCCATGTCTTCCCCGCTTACTTTCATCGAATCGCTGCGCGCCGCGTGGCAGCGCACCAATTCGCTGCTGTGCGTCGGCCTCGATCCCGAGCCGTCGCGCTTCCCCGCGCAGTTCGACGGCCAGCCCGACGCGATCTTCGAGTTCTGCCGGCAGATCGTCGACGCGACCGCCCCGTACGCGAGCGCGTTCAAGCCGCAGATCGCCTACTTCGCCGCGCATCGCGCGGAAGACCAGCTCGAGCGGCTGATCGCGCACATCCACCTGCAGCATCCGGGCCTGCCGGTGATCCTCGATGCGAAGCGCGGCGACATCGGCAGCACCGCCGAGCAGTACGCCCGCGAAGCGTTCGAGCGCTACCGCGCGGACGCGGTGACGGTGAACCCGTACATGGGCTTCGATTCGGTCGAGCCTTACTTCGAGCACGACGGCAAGGGCGTGATCGTGCTGTGCCGCACGTCGAACCCGGGCGGCTCGGACCTGCAGTTCCTCGAGACGAACGGCCGCCCGCTGTACCAGGTGGTCGCCGATCTCGCCGCGAACAAGTGGAACGCGAAGAACGGCCAGCTCGGCCTCGTCGTCGGCGCGACCTTCCCGAAGGAAATCGAGATCGTGCGCGGGATCGTCGGCGACATGCCGCTGCTGATCCCCGGCATCGGCGCGCAGGGCGGCGACGTGCAGGCGACCGTCAGCGCGGGCCGCACCGCCGACGGCACCGGGATGATGATCAACTCGTCGCGCGCGATCCTGTACGCGAGCAAGGACGAGGACTTCGCCGAAGCCGCGGCGCTCGCCGCGCAGAAGACCCGCGACACGATCAACGCGCATCGTTGAGCGGGGCGGGCGGGCCGACGCATCGACTTCGCGCGTCGAGCCGCCCGTTTCAATTCCCCCGTCGCTGCGGCCGGCCTGCGGGCGAGGCCGTCACCCCGCCTTCCCGGGCCGCCGCGCGCGCATGACGCGCGCGGACAACTTCCCGTCGCATCCGCATCGCACGTTCGCACGGCAATCGCGCGAAGCTGCCGCTTGTCATCGATCCGTCACGAAAATGTCAAGAAAGGAGCCGACGCCATGCCCATGCTGCCCCGACGTCTTCTGGCCGCGCTTGCCGCGTCCATGTCCCTCACGTTTGCCCATGCGGCCGAGCTCGCGCACTGGCCGGCCGACAGCGCGAAGGCGCTGAACGCGATGATCGCCGCGCACGCGCATCGCGGCGACTACGCGGTGTTCGACGCCGACAACACGACCTACCGCAATGACCTCGAGGAATCGCTGCTGCCGTATCTCGAGCAGCGCGGCGTGCTGACGCGCGACACGCTCGACGCGTCGCTGAAGCTGATCCCGTTCAAGGATTCGCCCGAGTACAAGGAATCGCTGACGAGCTACTACTACCGGCTCTGCGAGATCGACGACCTCGTCTGCTATCCGTGGATCGCGCAGGCGTTCGCCGGGCTGTCGCTCGCCGAGCTGAAGCGGCACATCGACGCGATGCTCGCCGACGGCCGGCCGATCCCGATCCGCTACTGGCAGGGCGACAAGGTCGCCGACGGCACGGTGAACCCGCCGCGCTTCTTCCGCGGGATGCAGGAGCTGTACAACGCGCTGCACGAGAACGGCATCGACGTATACGTGATGACGGCCGCGCACGAGGAGCTCGCGCGGCTCGTGCTGTCCGATCCGAAGTACGGCTACAACGTGAAGCCCGACCACGTGATCGGCGTGACCACGCTGCTGCGCAACCCGGCGACCGGCGCGCTGACGACGTCGCGGCTGCAGATCAAGGCCGGCAAGTACGACGAGGCGGCGAACCGTAATCTCGTGATCACGCCGTTCCTGATGAACCCGATGACGTGGTACGAAGGCAAGCTCGGCTCGATCGTCGGCTGGATCGACCAGTGGAAGAAGCCGGTGCTCGTCGCGGGCGATACGCCGACGTCGGACGGCTACATGCTGCTGAACGCGACGGACGTCGCGCGCGGCGGCGTGCGGGTGTGGGTGAACAAGAAAGACAGGCAGATGACGCAGATCCGCGCGTGGTCGGACGAATCGGCCGCGAAGCAGAAGGCGCTCGGCCTGCCCGTGACGGCCGACAAGAACTGGATCGTCGTGAAGCCCGACGCGATTCAGTAAGCGCCGCCGCGCGTCAGCCTTCGCGTTCGTCGAGCAGCTTCAGCAGCCCGCGCAGCGCATGCGCGGCTGCCTGCGTGCGGATCTGCTCGCGATCGCCCTTGAACACGAGCGTCTCGGCATCGGTATGCAGCCGGTTGCTCCACGCGAACGACACGGTGCCGACCGGCTTCTTCTCGCTGCCGCCCGCGGGGCCGGCGATGCCGGTGACCGCGAGCGACACCTGCGCGCGGCTGTTGCGCAGCGCGCCTTCGGCCATCGCGCGCGCGACCGGCTCGCTGACGGCGCCGTGCTTGTCGATCAGCTCGGCCGGCACGCCGATCATCTCGCTCTTGGCCTGGTTCGAATACGTGACGAAACCGCGCTCGAACCACTGGCTGCTGCCGGAAATGTCGGTGACCGCCGCGGCGATCATCCCGCCCGTGCAGGATTCGGCGGTGGCGAGCAGCAGGTGCTCGTCGCGCAGCTTGTTGCCGGCGCGGATCGCGAGCTGATGGACGACGGAATCGGTTGGCATGCGGATCGGAAGAACGGAAGTCGGAAGGGCCGGCCCGGCAGGGTCAGCCGGCGAACGATCGCCACAGCGCGATCACGAGCAGCGACATGAACGCGGCGATCAGGTCGTCGGCCATGATGCCGAGGCCGTCCTTCAGGCGGCGCTCGACGTAGCGGATCGGCGGCGGCTTCAGCATGTCGAAGAAGCGGAACGCGACGAACGCCCAGAGCTGGCCGACGAAGGTCGCCGGCGTGACGAACAGCATCACGATCCAGATCGCGACGATCTCGTCCCAGACGACCGGGCCCGGATCGGCGTTGCCCATCTTCTTCGCGGTGAAACCGGTGAGCCAGATGCCGCCGGCGAACGCGGCGGCGATCAGCGCCCACCATTCGGGCACCGTCAGGTAGCGGTTCAGCGCGACGAACGTCAGCCAGCCGAACAGCGTGCCGAACGTGCCGGGCATGAACGGCGCGAGCCCGCTGCCGAACCCGAGCGACAGGATGTGCGCGGGATGCGACAGCATGAAGCGCAGGGTGGCGCGCTGCGGCGCGTGCTGCGTTGCGCCGCCGGCTTCGGCCACGGCGCGCGGGGGCGTCGGGTCAGTCTGCATGGAAGTGGTCGAAACCGTGCAACGTGAGTGCAAGGGGCGCGCCGGCGGCGTCGCGCCACGCGATCGCGGGCCGCTCCGACGGCGCGGACAAGCTTCGTATTGTACCGATTCGCGTGACCGCGACGCCCGCCTGCCGGCCGGCTGCCTCGACCGCCGCGCGGGCGGCCGAGGGTGCGGTGAAGCACAGCTCGTAGTCGTCGCCGCCCGCGAGCGCGCAGCGCCGCTGCACGTCCGGCGGCAGCGTCGCGAGCGCGGCCGAGCGGGGCACCGCGTCCGCGTCGATGTCCGCGCACACGCGCGAGCTGGCGAGGATGTGCTGCAGGTCGCCCGCGAGGCCGTCGGAAATGTCGAGCGCCGCGTGCGCGACGCCCGCGAGCGCGAGCCCGAGCGCGACGCGCGGCTCGGGGCGCTCGAGCGCGGCCCGGAACGCGGCCGCTTCGGGCGCGCCGGCCGTCCATTCGCCGCGCGCGACGCCGAGCCCGGCCCGCGCGTCGCCGAGGGTGCCGGACACCCAGACGTCGTCGCCGTCGCGCGCGGCATCGCGTCGCAGCACGGCGTCGGGCGAGACTTCGCCGAACACGGTCACGCACAGGTTCAGCGGCCCGCTCGTGGTATCGCCGCCGATCAGCTCGCAGCCGAACCGGTCGGCGAGCGCGAACAAGCCGTCACTGAACGCCGCGAGCCATGCCTCGTCCGCGCGCGGCAGCGCGCACGCGAGCGTGAACGCGCGCGGCTCGGCACCCATCGCGGCCAGGTCGGACAGGTTGACCGCGAGCGTCTTGTGGCCGAGCGCGTGCGGCGCGACGTCGGGGAAGAAGTGGCGGCCTTCGACCAGCATGTCCGTCGAAATGGCGAACAATTTTCCGGAACGTGGTGCGATCAGCGCGCAATCGTCGCCGATTCCGAGTGTCGCGGCACGCGCTCCCCGGGCCGCGCGGCGCGCGAAGAAGCGGTCGATCAGGGAGAATTCGGACAGGGCGGCTGGCACGGCGGACGGACCCGAGGCGGTTGGAGTGAACGGCATTGTACGAGCCGAACGGCGGCGTTCCTGCACCGTTCAGTACATTTTTGTCGCGGCTGTTGCACCCGAATCGCCATTTTGGAGCCATCGAATGGCGCTACAATGCGTCGACTAGTTATTCTAATCCGCTCGTCACGAGACACATGTCCACTCAAGCCTCCTCCAAAGCCAAGCTCCGCGAAGCCGCCCTCGACTATCACGAATTCCCGACCCCCGGAAAGGTCGCCATTGCGCCGACCAAGCAGATGATCAACCAGCGCGATCTGGCGCTCGCCTATTCGCCGGGCGTCGCGTTCGCGTGCGAGGAGATCGTCGAGAATCCGCTCAACGCGGCCCGCTTCACCGCGCGCAGCAACCTGGTCGGCGTCGTCACGAACGGCACCGCGGTGCTCGGCCTCGGCAACATCGGCCCGCTCGCGTCGAAGCCGGTGATGGAAGGCAAGGCCGTGCTGTTCAAGAAGTTCGCCGGTATCGACGTGTTCGACATCGAGCTGAACGAAACCGACCCGCACAAGCTGGTCGACGTGATCGCCGCGCTCGAGCCGACCTTCGGCGGCATCAACCTGGAAGACATCAAGGCGCCGGACTGCTTCATCGTCGAGCGCGAAGCCCGCAAGCGGATGAAGATCCCGGTGTTCCACGATGACCAGCACGGCACCGCGATCGTCGTTGCCGCGGCCGTCACCAACGGCCTGAAGGTGGTCGGCAAGGACATCAAGAAGGTCAAGCTCGTCGCATCCGGCGCAGGCGCGGCCGCGCTCGCGTGTCTCGACCTGCTCGTCGACATCGGCTTGCCGCTCGAGAACATCACGGTGACCGACCTGGCCGGCGTCGTATACAAGGGCCGCGCCGAGCTGATGGATCCGGACAAGGAGCGTTTCGCGCGCGAAACCGAAGCCCGCACGCTCGCCGAAGTGATCGACGGCGCGGACATCTTCCTCGGCCTGTCGGCTGCCGGCGTGCTGAAGCAGGAGATGGTCAAGGGCATGGCGGAGCGCCCGCTGATCCTCGCGCTCGCGAACCCGACCCCGGAAATCCTGCCGGAACTCGCGCTCGAAGTGCGCCCGGACGCGGTGCTCGCGACCGGCCGCACCGACTATCCGAACCAGGTCAACAACGTCCTGTGCTTCCCGTTCATCTTCCGCGGCGCGCTCGACGTCGGCGCGACGACGATCACGCGTGAAATGGAGATCGCGGCCGTCAATGCGATCGCCGAACTCGCGCAGCAGGAGCAGAGCGATATCGTCGCGACCGCGTACGGCATCCAGGACCTGTCGTTCGGGCCCGAATACCTGATTCCGAAGCCGTTCGACCCGCGCCTGATCGTGAAGATCGCGCCGGCCGTTGCGCAGGCCGCGATGGACGGCGGCGTCGCGACGCGTCCGATCGAGGACATGGAGGCGTACAGGGTTCACCTGCAGCAGTTCGTGTACCACAGCGGCACGACGATGAAGCCGATCTTCCAGCTCGCGCGCAGCGTGGCGGAGGAGAAGAAGCGCGTCGTGTTCGCGGAAGGCGAGGAAGAGCGCGTGTTGCGCGCTGTCCAGATCGTCGTCGACGAAAAGCTCGCGAAGCCGATCCTGATCGGCCGCCCGGCCGTGATCGAGCACCGCATCCAGCGCTATGGCCTGCGCCTGACGCCGGGCGTCGATTTCACGGTCGTCAACACCGAGCACGACGAGCGCTACCGCGAGTTCTGGCAGGACTACGCGAAGATGATGGCGCGCAAGGGCATCAGCGAGCAGCTCGCGCGCGTCGAGATGCGCCGCCGCACCACGTTGATCGGCGCGATGATGGTGAAGAAGGGCGAGGCGGACGGGATGATCTGCGGCACGATCAGCACGACGCACCGCCACCTGCACTTCATCGACCAGGTGATCGGCAAGCGCCCGGGCTGCAGCGTGTACGCGGCGATGAACGGCCTCGTGCTGCCGGGCCGCCAGATCTTCCTGGTCGACACGCACGTGAACGTCGATCCGACCCCGGAGCAGCTCGCCGAGATCACGATCATGGCGGCGGAAGAAGTGCGCCGCTTCGGCATCGAGCCGAAGGTCGCGCTGCTGTCGCACTCGAACTTCGGCACGAGCAACGCACCTTCGGCGCAGAAGATGCGCGATACGCTCGCGATCCTGCGGGAACGCGCGCCGGAGCTGAAGGTCGACGGCGAAATGCACGGCGACGTCGCGCTCGACGCGGCGCTGCGCAAGGAAATCCTGCCGGATTCGACGCTCGAGGGCGACGCGAACCTGCTGGTCCTGCCGAACATCGACGCCGCGAACATCGCGTACAACCTGCTGAAGACGGCCGCGGGCAACAACATCGCGATCGGGCCGATCCTGCTGGGCGCCGCCCAGCCGGTGCACGTGCTGACCGAATCGGCGACGGTGCGCCGGATCGTCAACATGGCCGCGCTGCTGGTTGCCGACGTGAACGCGACGCGTTAAGACGCGTTAGGCGAATTTGTAAATAAAAGAAAAAAATGGCGTGCCCGCAACGGGCACGCCATCGGGCAGGGCGCAAACGCGCTTCCCCTAAGCAACAGCAGCATCTCTCCACTCCAGTAGCGAAGCGTGGCAAGGAGGCAGGTCTTGCCATGCGAGAGATGCCGCCGGCATTTTATCCTGAACAAGATAAAATTGGCTAGAAGTCGGTAAGAATTTCCCGGATCGTGGCGCGGCGTAGCTTTCGATACCCAAACGAACATTGATTCGCGCGGACAATAGCGCTACGCTAACGCCTTCGTTGGTCGTCAACTACTTGATTTAACAGCGGGAACCCTGGTTCATGGCACGCAAGTGGCTCCGCAACGGCGCGCTCGCGTCCGTCTTCGCGATGTTCGCGATGGGTATCGTCGGCACGCCGACGGGCAGTCTGGTTTCCGCCGCCTACGCACGGGGGGCCGTCTCGGCCGACGTGGCCGCCGGCGGGCTCGACACCGTCCCGACCGCCCGTCTTCCGCGCGAGGCCGTGACCACGCTCGGCCTGATCGCCGCCGGCGGCCCCTATCCGTACGAGAAAGACGGCGTCGTGTTCGGCAACCGCGAGCGGATCCTGCCGAAGGCGAAGCGCGGCTTCTACCATGAATACACCGTGCCGACTCCGCGCGCGCGCAATCGCGGCGCCCGCCGGATCGTGTGCGGCGGGCCGCTGCGTCGGGTCGACAATTGTTATTACACGGACGACCACTACAGCAGTTTTAAACGCATTGTTGATTGATTACGGGATGAACGGCATGAGCGACACTATCTACACGCACGACACGGCGTCGGCGGCGGATCTGTTCGCGGCCGGCGACGGCAATCTGTTTCAGCGCGTCATGCAGATGCGCGCGACGGCACAGGCCGGCGACGCGCCGTCGGAGCAGGACACCAGCCCCGGGCTTTCATCGAACGAGGAGCCTATGAGCCTTTTCACGACCGTGCGACCCAATCTCGTGCAGTCGATCCGCGCGTTCCGCGTGCAGGATCTCGCCGACGAAGCCGGCCGGCTCGGCCAGCATTTCCTGTATGCGTACTGCGGCGCCGCGCAGTCGAAGCAGGAAGTGATGGAAACGATCGCGACGTCGTTCCTGTTCCCGAAGCACTTCGGCAAGAACTACGACGCGCTGTACGACTGCCTGACCGATCTCGTCGCGAAGGCGGGCGCGCAGCCGGGCTTCGTGATCGTGCTCGAAGGGTTGCCGATCGCGCAGAAGTTCGACAAGGAAGGCCGCGAGACGCTGCTCGACGTGTTCCGCGAAGCGGCCGAGTTCTGGGCCGAGCGCAAGGTCGCGTTCCGCGTGTTCTATTCGTTCGCGTAACGCGCGAGCCCGCCGGCCCATCGGGCCGGCACACCCGGCCAAGCAGAAGACGCCCGCCTCGAGCGGGCTTTTTTGCGCCCGCGCGCCGTCCGGCTCGACCGGGCTTTCATCGTGCACGCATTTCCCGGACAATCCTGGCCAACCTGGCCGCGGTGCCTGCCGCGCGCCGGGCGCACAAGACAATTCATCCGAGAGAGGGCCGTTTTCCCATGACGATTTCCCGTTCCGCGCGCGGTTGCGCGCGTGTTCCGTTCATCCGCGCCGCGTGCGCGGCCGTGCTGTCCTCGCTTGTCCTTACCGGCGCCGTGCACGCCGCGCCGCTTACGCCCGAGCAGACCGTCGACCTGTACCTCGGCATGTTCGTCAACGGCGACGCATCGAAGGCCGTGCAATACAACGACGCGGTGCGCGCGCGCTATGACGGCAAGGATTCGCTGGACACCGACGCGATCGCGCATCTCGGCGACGCGATGCACAAGGAGATGGCCGACGGGATGCTGTCCCGGATGCCGCCGAAGACGCGCCCGGCGCTGCGCGCACCGGTCGACGCGATGGTCGGGGCGTACCTGCGTGCGCTCCACCGCACGCAGTGCAAGTCGACCGGTTCGACCCAGGCGCCGAACGAATACATCGAAGGCGAGTCGATCGCGACCGTCTCGTTCGAATGCCAGGTCGCGGACGTGGAACCGGGCGCGAAGGCGCTGCAGGCGAAGATGGGCAATCCGCGCCCGAAGGGCGACAAGGCGTGGATCGCCGCCTTCACGACGATGTTCTCGGGCATGGCGCGCGTGTTCGACGAAGCGCCGCCGAGCCGCACGGTGTCGTCGAAGTTCGACGTCTACGGGAGCAACGGAGAAGGCTGGATCAATGGCCGGCCGGGCGAGGTGCTGTCGCCCGTCGTCGATGCGCTGGTGGACGCGATTCCGGTACCCGGCGCGGCGAAGTAACGCGCGGCGGGCTCGACGATCGAATGGGCGGGGCACACGATGATCCGCTTCAGACGGGCTTCGCTCGTGTTCGCGGCTGCGCTTGCGGGGAGCGGCTGCGCGTTCGCGAGCGATGCCGCAACTGTACCGGCCGGCGTCGAGGTCGCGCCGCACGAGGATGGCGCGCTCGCACGCCTGCTCGCCGAGCTGCACATGCGCGCGACGCCCGCCCAGTATGCGGCCGATGCGATACACGCGTCGCCTGCGCTGGCCGCGGCATGCGAGACGTCCTCCGTGATCGACATCGAGCCGATGAACGCGGCGACATTCCGCCCGTGAGTCGGGAGCCTGCGCCGTCCGCAAAACCCACTCGCGCTCAACAGATGATCGTCGGCAGGTGCTTTGCTTGTCAGCCTGCTCGCATATCACCACCCGCCCCAGCGCGCCGCCAGCGCCGCCAGCACCGCCGCGCCGGCCGTCTCCGTGCGCAGCACGCGCGGCCCGAGCGACAGCGCGGTGAACCCGCGCGCGCGCGCCGCGTTCTCCTCGTCGGGCGACAGCCCGCCTTCCGGGCCGATCAGCAGCGTGACGTTCGCCGCGGGCGGCGCATCGGGCAGCGACGCGAACGGGATGCTCGCGCGCGGCGACAGCAGCAGCCGCAGCTCGCCGTCGGCCGGCGCGGCCGGCAGCGCGTCGAGCCACGCGTCGAAGCCGCGCACCGGCGCAACCTCCGGCACGCGGTTGCGCCCGCACTGTTCGCACGACGCGCGCACGACGCCGCGCCAGTGCGCGACGCGCTTCTCCGCGCGTTCGCCCGCCAGCCGCACGACGCCGCGCGACGTCGACAGCGGCACGACCGCCGCGACGCCGAGCTCGACGGCCTTCTCGATCACCCAGTCCATCTTGTCGCCGCCGGCGATGCCCTGCGCGAGCGTCACGCGATAAGGCGGCTCCGCTTCGGTCGGCTCGAACGCGCCGAGCTGCGCGATCGCGTTGCGCTTGTCGATCTCGACCAGCCGCGCGCGGTACTGGCCGCCCGTGCCGTCGAACAGCGCGAGCGTGTCGCCCGGCTGCAGCCGCAGCACCTGCGCATGGCGCGCGACATCGGCGGGCAGCGTGAGCATCGCGTCGGCGCGCAGCGCCGCGTCGACGAAGAAGCGCGGCACGGCCGCGGTGGTCGTGGCTTCGCTCATGCTTCGAGACGGCGCGCGAGCGCCCAGCGGTAACCGTCGAGATCCTCGATCTGCGCGAAGCGATCGCCCCAGAACTGGTTCTGCGGCGCCGTCAGCGATTTCGCGCCGGCATCGAGCGCGCGCTGCCAGGTTGCGTCGACATCGTCCACGTACAGGTAGAACGACTGCGGCGCGGTCGCGCCCGCGCTCTTCGGCGTGCGCGCGGTCGAGCCGAACGCGCCTTCCGGCGCGAACATCACGATCAGCTGGCCGCGATAGACCATCTCGACGTGCATGATCGCGCCGTCCTCGTCGAGCATGTCGCGCAGTTCGAAGCCGAAGGCGGCCTTGAAGAAATCGATCGTCTCGCGTGCGTTGCGCACGGCCAGGTAAGGCGTCAACCAAGGCACGTCGGCCGGACGTGGATCGGTCATGAATATCTCCTGTCGATCGCGGCCGGCGCTTGGCGCGCGGACGCCGATCGGATGCAAGTGCGGGGGAAAAGCGACATGCCGCGACGGCGCGAACGGTCAGCGGCGAACGCCCAGTGTATCGCGCAGCGTGCGCGGCAGCGCGAACAGCGCCGGGTGCAGCCGCGCATCGTAGTAGCGCAACCCTTCGATGCCGCGGCTGGCGAGGCGTTCCTCGACGTCGTGCATGAACAGCGACGCGGCGTCGAGCGTGTCGCTCGCGATCGCCATCAGCCACTGGGAGCCGTACAGCGGTACGTGCGCGGACAACGGATCGACGACCGCGAAGCTCGCGCGCAGGTCGGCGAGCAGCGCGGCGATGCGCGACGCATGGAACACCGGCGAGCCGAGATGCATCGTGATCGCGCCGCACGGCGTCAGGATCCGCTTCAGATGCGTATAGAAGTCGCGCGTATAGAGGCCGGCGGCCGGCGAATCCGGCGGCGTGAGGTCGAACACGACGAGATCGAAATGCTCGACGGTCGACCGGACGAAATGCGCGGCGTCGCCGATCACGACCTCGACGCGCGGATCGTCGAGCGCGCCCTGGTGCACGTCGTCGAGATAGCGGCGCGCCATGCCGACGACTTCGTCGTCGAGCTCCGCGACGACGATCCGCTCGATGCACGCATGCTTGAGCAGCTGGCGCGCGGCGCCGCCGTCGCCGCCGCCGAGCACGAGCGCCTTGCGCGGCGCCGGGTGCGTGAGCGCGGCCGGGTGGGTCATGCACTCGTGATAGATGTACTCGTCGCCGACGGACGTCATCGGCCGGCCGTCGAGCGTGAACAGGCGGCCGAGCTGCGGCGTTTCCCACACCTCGATCTGCTGGTGCGGGGACGCGACGTGCGCGAGCCGCCGCGCATGCGGAAAACCGTAGGCGGAATCGGGCGTCGGGTGGAACAGAAGCGTCGTGCTCACAGGAAGGCCGCGCGGGGCGGGGAGTGCCAACTCCTGAATTATAGAGGGCGGGAAATGCATGGCGGAAGGACGGCGCAAGGGCGGCGAGAAGCTTGACGGAAATCCGGGCCCGAACACCGGCCGCCGGGAAGGGAAATGTCAGCCATTCTGTTAAAATGACAGGCTTTGCTGCCCTGTCCGTCGGCTCCATCAGCCTCGCCTCCGTCTGGCGCCGCACTGCGCGCCGGGAGCGGCCGGCCCGCGAGCTTCCGGATACCGCACGTGCCCCGTTTTCTCGACTCGATCTCCGGACTCGACATGACGACTTCGTCTCCCGCCTCCACCACCCTGATGGCCAACGCGATCCGCGCGCTCGCGATGGACGCCGTCCAGCAAGCGAACTCCGGCCACCCCGGCATGCCGATGGGCATGGCCGAAATCGGCGTCGCGCTCTGGTCGCGCCACCTGAAGCACAACCCGGCAAACCCGCACTGGTCGGACCGTGACCGCTTCGTGCTGTCGAACGGCCATGGCTCGATGCTGCTGTACGCGCTGCTGCACCTGACCGGCTACGACCTGCCGATGGAAGAGCTGAAGAACTTCCGCCAGTTGCACTCGAAGACGCCGGGCCACCCGGAGTACGGCATCACGCCGGGCGTCGAGACGACGACGGGCCCGCTCGGCCAGGGTCTCGCGAACGCGGTCGGCATGGCGCTCGGCGAAGCGCTGATGGCCGCCGAGTTCAACCGCGACGGCGCGAAGATCGTCGATCACCATACGTACGTGTTCCTCGGCGACGGCTGCCTGATGGAAGGCATCTCGCACGAGGCCTGCTCGCTGGCCGGCACGCTGAAGCTGAACAAGCTGATCGCGCTGTACGACGACAACGGCATCTCGATCGACGGCGACGTAGTCAACTGGTTCCACGACGACACCCCGAAGCGTTTCGAGGCGTACGGCTGGAACGTGATCCCGAACGTGAACGGCCATGACGTCGACGCGGTCGATGCGGCGATCGCGAAGGCGAAGCTGTCGGACAAGCCGACGATCATCTGCTGCAAGACCGTGATCGGCCAGGGCGCGGCGACCAAGGCGGGTGGCCACGACGTGCACGGCGCCGCGCTCGGCGCGGAAGAAATCGCGAAGACGCGCGAGGCGCTCGGCTGGACCTGGGCGCCGTTCGTGATTCCGCAGGAAGTCTATGCGGCGTGGGACGCGAAGGAAGCCGGCAAGCGTGCCGAAACCGAATGGGATGCGACGTTCGCGCAATATCGTGCGAAGTTCCCGGCGGAAGCGGCCGAATTCGAGCGCCGGATGGCCAACAAGCTGCCTGCCGACTGGGCGGAGAAGGCGAAGGCGATCATCGCCGGCGCGAACGAGCGCGCCGAGACGGTGGCGACCCGCAAGGCGTCGCAGCAGGCGATCGAAGGGCTGGCCGCCGCGCTGCCGGAGCTGCTCGGCGGCTCGGCCGACCTGACCGGCTCGAACCTGACCAACTGGAAGGCATCGAAGGCCGTCCGCGCGAATCCGGAAGGCCCGGGCGTCAAGCTGGGCAACCACATCAACTACGGCGTGCGCGAATTCGGCATGAGCGCCGCGATCAACGGCCTCGCGCTGCACGGCGGCCACAAGCCGTTCGGCGGCACGTTCCTGACGTTCTCCGACTACAGCCGCAACGCGCTGCGCGTCGCCGCGCTGATGAAGGTGCCGTCGATCTTCGTGTTCACGCACGACTCGATCGGCCTCGGCGAGGACGGCCCGACGCACCAGTCGATCGAGCACGTGTCGAGCCTGCGCCTGATCCCGAACCACGACGTGTGGCGTCCGGCCGACACGGTCGAAACGGCCGTCGCGTGGACCCACGCCGTCGCCGCGGATCGTCCGTCGAGCCTGATCTTCAGCCGCCAGAACCTCGCGTTCAACCCGCGCACCGATTCGCAGATCGCGAACATCGAGAAGGGCGGCTACGTGCTGAAGGACTGGGACGAGGAAATCGTCGCGCGCAAGATCATCCTGATCGCGACGGGCTCGGAAGTCGAACTCGCGATGAAGGCCGTCGAGCCGCTCGCACAGCAGGGCATCGCGGCGCGCGTCGTGTCGATGCCGGCGACCACCGTGTTCGACCGCCAGGACGCCGAGTATCGCGAGCGCGTGCTGCCGCACGGCGTGCGCCGCGTTGCGATCGAAGCGGGCGTGACGAGCTTCTGGCACAAGTACGTCGGCCTGGAAGGCGGCGTGGTCGGGATCGACACGTTCGGCGAATCGGCGCCGGCCGGCGTGCTGTTCAAGCACTTCGGCTTCACCGTCGACAAGGTCGTCGAGACGGCCAAGGCCGTGCTGGCCTAAAAGGCTTATTCGCGGCGCGCGCGTCCCCACGCGCGCGCCGCACCGTGAAGCTGCACGAAACGAATTTTTTCAGCCATCAGGAGATAGACCATGACGATCCGCGTCGCAATCAACGGCTACGGCCGCATCGGCCGCAATACGCTGCGCGCGTTCTATGAAAACGGCAAGAAGCACGATCTCGAGATCGTCGCGATCAACGACCTGGGCGATGCGAAGACCAACGCGCACCTGACCCAGTACGACACCGCGCACGGCAAGTTCCCGGGCGAAGTGTCGGTCGACGGCGACTACCTGGTCGTCAACGGCGACAAGATCCGCGTGCTGGCGAACCGCAACCCGGCGGAACTGCCGTGGGGCGAACTGGGCGTTGACGTCGTGATGGAATGCACGGGCTTCTTCACGACCAAGGAAAAGGCGAGCGCGCACCTGAAGGGCGGCGCGAAGAAGGTCATCATCTCGGCGCCGGGCGGCAAGGACGTCGACGCGACGATCGTCTACGGCGTGAACCACAACGTGCTGAAGGCCGAGCACACGGTCATCTCGAACGCATCGTGCACGACGAACTGCCTCGCGCCGCTCGTCAAGCCGCTGAACGACAAGATCGGCCTCGAAACCGGCCTGATGACGACGATCCACGCGTACACGAACGACCAGGTGCTGACGGACGTCTACCACGAAGACCTGCGCCGTGCGCGCTCGGCCACGCACAGCCAGATCCCGACCAAGACGGGCGCGGCTTCGGCGGTTGGCCTCGTGCTGCCGGAACTGAACGGCAAGCTGGACGGCTACGCGATTCGCGTTCCGACCATCAACGTGTCGATCGTCGACCTGTCGTTCATCGCGAAGCGCGATACGACGGTCGAGGAAGTCAACGCGATCATGAAGGAAGCGTCGGAAGGCGCGCTGAAGGGCATCCTCGGCTACAACGACGCGCCGCTGGTGTCGATCGACTTCAACCACAACCCGGCTTCGTCGACGTTCGACGCAACGCTGACCAAGGTGTCGGGCCGTCTCGTCAAGGTGTCGAGCTGGTACGACAACGAGTGGGGCTTCTCGAACCGCATGCTGGATACGGCAGTCGCATTCGCGAACGCGAAGTAATCCCGCACGTTGCGCGGCCGCCGCAAGGCGGCGCGCGGCGAACCAACCCGGTCCGGTTCTTCCGGCCGGGTTTTTTATTGCCGCGATCATTGCCGCGATTGCGCGGCCACCTGCTCGACCGCGTCGACGAACGCGCGCTTGAGCGGGCTGTCGAGATCGGTCCATGCGAGGCCGATGCCGCTGCGGTGCCCGGCGAGATCGAGCGGCCGCGCGAGCACGTTCGGCGGCAGCGCGCTCGCCGCTTCCGCCGGGATCAGCCCGATCCCCATTCCCGCCGCGACGAGCGCGAGCATCGTCGTGAATTCGCCGAACTCCTGCGCGATCTCGAGCGTCGTGCCGGCGCGGCTCAGCGCGAGCAGCATGTCGTCGTGGAAGCCCGGCGCATAGCGGCGCGCCAGCACGAATGCCGGATGGCCGCGCAGGTCGGCCGGCGAGATCGCGTCGCGCGCGGCGAGCGGATGCCCGGGCGGCAGCGCGACGACGAAGCCCTCCTCGAGCACCACCCGCGTGTCGATGCCCGCATACGCGGCCGGCAGCCGGATCATCCCGAAGTCGATGCGGCGCTCGCGCAGCGCCGCGACCTGGTCGGGCGTCGGCATGTCCTTCAGTTCGACCGTGATCAGCGGGTAACGCGCGCGCATCTCGCGCAGGACCGCCGGCAGCAGCACCGGCAGCACCGACGACACGAACGCGAGGCGCAGCGTGCCGATCTCGCCGCGGCTCGACAGCCGCGCGATCTGCTCGGCCCGCGCGGCCTGCTGCAGCGTGGCACGCGCCTCCGGCAGGAACACCCGCCCGGTGTCGCTCAATTCGACCTTGTGCCGGTCGCGTTCGAACAGCCGCGCGTCGAGTTCTGCCTCGAGCGACTTGATCTGCATGCTCAGCGCGGGCTGCACGATGAACAGGCGCTGCGCGGCGCGCCCGAAGTGCAGTTCTTCCGCGAGGGTGACGAAGGCGCGCAGTTGCTTGAGTTCCATGGGCGGCGGAATCCGGTGATCAGATTCCATGATAACCACATCAAAAAAGACCATTGGCGCGAGGCCCCGCCGAGCGCCGAAGATAGGATCGACGCGAGACCGTCCGCGATGGGCGGCCGGCTCGACCGGCACGAGGAGACAGACATGACGAACGCGCTTGACCGGTTCCGCCTCGACGGCCGCCGCGCGCTGATCACCGGATCGGGGCGCGGGATCGGGCTGACGCTCGCCCGAGGCCTGGCCGAAGCGGGGGCGGCGATCGTCATCAACGATCGCAATGACGACAAGGCCGCTGCGCTCGCGCGGCACTTTCGCGACGAAGGCTTCGCGGCCGACCACGCGGTGTTCGACGTGACCGACCACGGCCAGGTGCGCGCGGCGATCGACGACGTCGAGGCGCGGGTTGGCGCGATCGACATCCTCGTGAACAATGCGGGCATCCAGCGCCGCGCGCCGCTCGACGCGTTCGACCCCGACGACTGGCATGCGCTGATGCGCGTGAACCTCGACGGCGTGTTCAATGTCGCGCAGGCGGTCGCGCGCCACATGATCGCGCGCGGGCGCGGCAAGATCATCAATATTTGCTCGGTGCAGAGCGAGCTCGCGCGGCCGTCGATCGCGCCGTATGCGGCCACCAAGGGCGCGGTGCGGATGCTGACGAAGGGCATGTGCGCGGATTGGGCGCGCCACGGCATCCAGGCCAACGGCCTCGCGCCCGGCTATTTCGAAACCGAGCTGAACCGCGCGCTGGTCGACGATCCGGCGTTTTCCGACTGGCTGTGCAAGCGCACGCCGGCCGGCCGCTGGGGGCGCGTCGACGAGCTGTGCGGCGCGGCGATCTTTCTCGCGTCGGCGGCGTCCGATTTCGTGAACGGCCAGACGCTGTTCGTCGACGGCGGTTTGACGAGCGCCGTCTAAGGAGCATTCAGATGCGTATGCGTTGCATGTGTCTCGTGATCCATGGGCCGAACGACCTGCGGCTCGAGGAGCAGGATGCGGGCGAGATCGGCCCGGGCCAGGTGCGGGTCGACGTCGCGATGGGCGGCATCTGCGGGTCCGACCTGCACTACTTCCGGCACGGCGGCTTCGGCGCGGTGCGCCTGCAGCAGCCGATGGTGCTCGGCCACGAGGTGGCCGGCACGGTTGCCGCGGTCGCGCCGGACGTGACGTCGGTGCAGATCGGCGACCGCGTCGCCGTCAACCCGAGCCGGCCGTGCGGCGCGTGCCGCTATTGCCTCGAGGGCCTGCCGAACCATTGCCTCGACATGCGCTTCTACGGCAGCGCGATGCGGATGCCGCACGTGCAGGGCGCGTTCCGCAATGCGCTGGTGTGCGATGCGCGCCAGTGCGTGAAGGTCGCGGACCCCGTGCCGCTGTCGCTCGCCGCGCTCGCGGAGCCGTTCGCGGTGGGGCTGCACGCGGTGTCGCGCGCCGGCCCGCTGATCGGCCGCCGCGTGCTCGTGTCCGGTTGCGGGCCGATCGGCGCGCTCGCGGTGGCGGCCGCCCGCGCGCATGGCGCGGCGGAAGTGGTCGCGACCGATGTGGTCGACGAGCCGCTCGCGATTGCGCGCGCGCTCGGCGCCGATCGCACGATCAACGCGGCGACCGATACGGAATGGGTGGCGCGCTACGGCGCGGACAAGGGCACGTTCGACGTGATGATCGAATGCTCGGGCAATGCGCAGGCATTGCGCGACGGGCTCGACGTGATGCGCCCGCGCGGCGTGGTCGTGCAGCTCGGGCTCGGCGGCGACGTGAGCCTGCCGCAGAACGTCGTCGTGGCGAAGGAACTGTCGATCTGCGGCTCGTTCCGCTTCCATGCGGAGTTCGCGCTGGCCGTGGAACTGATCAATGCAGGGCGCGTCGACCTGCGGCCGGCCGTGACCGGGGTGTTCCCGATGCGCGACGCGAGCCGCGCGTTCGAACTCGCGGGCGACCGGCGGCGCGCGATGAAGGTGCTGATCGATTTCGCGGACGACGCCGCGTGACGCCGGCGGGGCGGGCGGGTGGCCGGGCCGCCCCGTCCGGTTCCGCACGATTGCGCGACAGGGTGCGCCGTGCCGGCGGGCGTCGCGCTACTGCGCCGCCTGCCTGGCGCCGATACGCTGCGACGCAAGCCAGAGCGCGATCAGCACGCCCGCCAGCACCGCCCCCGCGGTGCAGACGCCGCGCCATCCGTCGACGCTGAACGCAACGCTCGCCGCGAACGAACCGAGTGCGCCGCCGACGAAATAGCTCGTCAGGTAGATCGTCGTCACACGGCTGCGCGCGTCGCCGGCCAGCGCGTAGATCACACTCTGGTTCGAGATGTGCATCCCTTGCACGCCGACGTCGAGCAGCAGGATCCCGGCAATCAGCGCCGCGAGCGAGTGCGCGCCGGCCGCGATCAGCGCGAACGACGCGAGCACCGCGGCGCCGAACAGCCCCGTCGCCGCATTGCCGTGCCCGCGGTCGACGAGCCGCCCGGCCGAGGTTGCCGCGAGCGCGCCCACCGCGCCGACGATGCCGAACAGGCCGATCCGGCCTTCCGTATAGCCGTACGGCGGCTGGCTGAGCAGGAACGTAAGGCCCGTCCACAACAAGCTGAAGCACGCGAACACCAGCGCGCCGTACGCGGAGCGCAGTGCAATCAGCGGCTGCGCGCGCACCAGCGCGACGAGCGACTTCATCAGCGCCGCGTAGTCGAGGCGCGCATCGCGGCGATCCTTCGGCAGCTTCACGGCGAGCACGGCGGCCAGCGCCAGCACCATCGCCGCGGCGATGCCGTACACCGCGCGCCAGCCGAGCCAGTCGGCGAGCGCGCCGGCCGCGACGCGCGCGAGCAGGATCCCGAGCAGCAGCCCGCTCATCACCGTGCCGACCGCGCGGCCGCGCGTGCGCGCGTCGGCGAGCGACGCGGCGAACGGCACCAGCAGCTGCGTCGAGCAGGTGACGAAGCCCAGCGCGACATTCGCGGCGACGAACATCGCGAAGTTCGTGCTGAACGCGACGGCGACGAGCGCGACGACGTTGAGCACGAGCAGCCGCACGATCAGCGTGTGGCGGTTGAGCGCGTCGCCGAGCGGCACGATCAGCAGCAGGCTCGCCGCATAGCCGAGCTGCGTCAGCGTGACGAGGTAGCCGAGTTCGGCCGGCGCGCGGCCGAAGCTGCGCGCGATCGCGGCGAGCAGCGGCTGCGCGTAGTAGATGTTGCCGATGACGATGCCGCATGCGCAGGCGAACAGCAGCGTCATCGCGCGGGTCAGGGGAGGGTGGGTGTCGTGGTGCGGTGTCATGGTCGCGAAGGACAAGCGGCGCCGGCCGGCGGCGTCGGGCCGCCGGTTGCGCGGGGTTGAGGGAATCGGGGCCGGCGGCGACGGTCGGTGACCGGGCCGGTGCGGCGACAGGCGTGCCGCGCCGGAGTGGACGTGCGTATGATGCGGGAGCCGAACCATAGCGTCCAAGACTGGCTCATTATGGTATTCATTGGTCAATCCAATACCTGAACCGCGATGCTTCTCCGCCATATCCGCTATTTCCTGGCCGTCGCCGAGCAGCGCAACTTCACGCGCGCGGCGGACGCGCTGCACGTGTCGCAGCCGACGCTGTCGCAGCAGGTGCGCCAGCTCGAGGACATGCTCGGCGTGCAGCTGTTCGACCGCTCGGGCCGCACGGTGCGGCTCACCGAATTCGGCGAGGTCTATGCGCGCCATGCGCGCGCGGCGCTGCATGAACTCGAGACGGGGCAGCGCGCGCTGCACGACGTCGCCGATCTGGGCAGCGGTTCGCTGCGGCTCGCGATGACGCCGACGTTCGCGGCCTACCTGAGCGGCTCGCTCGTCGACGCGTTTCATGCCGACTATCCGAACATCGCGCTGACGATCGACGCGATGCCGCAGGAGCGCATCGAGGCGCTGCTCGCCGACGACGCGCTCGACGCGGGCTTCGCGTTCGTGCCGGCGCGCGCGCCGGACATCGACGCGCTGCCGCTGTGGAACGAGTCGCTCGCGCTCGTGACGGGCCGCACGCACCGCCTCGCGCGGCGCCGCCGCGCGCTGACGCCGGCCGAGCTCGGCGGCGAGCCGCTGGTGCTGTTGAGCCGCGCGTTCGCGACGCGCGAGAGCATCGACCGGTATTTCATCGAGCATGACGCACGGCCGCGGATCGCGATCGAGACGAACACGGTCAGCGCGGTGCTGGAACTGGTCCGGCGCGGCCGGCTCGCGACGGTGCTGCCCGACGCGATCGCGCGCGAGAGCGGCGAGCTGTGCGCGCTGGAGATCGATCCGCCGCTGCCGACGCGCACGGCCGCGCTGCTCACGCGCAAGGGCGCGTACCGCAGCGTCGCGGCGCGCGCGTTCATCGAGCGCGCGCTCGCGTATCGCGATCCGTCGGGAGATTGACCGGTACGACCGGGCGGCGAATGTGCCGGTTGCGGCGACTGCCGCGTGCGCCGGCCGTCAGGCGCCCGGCGTCGGGAAGAACACGCCCGCGCGCTGCGCGGCGTTCGAGATGTGCGCCTCGATCGCCGCGCCGGCGGCGGCCGGGTCGCGCGCGATCAGCGCGTCGACGATCGCGCGGTGCTCGTGCCAGGTCGAGAACAGCAGCTCGCGCCGGTAGAACGGCATCCGCTGGCTTTCCTTCATGATGTCGGCGCTGCTGCGCAGGATCGACTCGATCGCGGCATTGCCGGCCACGTTGACGATCCGCATGTGGAACTCGAAGTCGAGCTGCGACGCGTCGTCGAGCGCGTTCTCGGTCAGCGCGACGTGCAGCTCGGCGAGGTTGTCCTCGAACCACGCGATGTCGTCGTCGGTGACGACGCGCGCGGCCATCCGCGCGGCGAACCCCTCGAGCGCGTAGCGCATCTGGTAGGTGTCGGGCGGCGACGACTGCTCGGCGAAACGCCACGCGTGGCTGGCCGTCGCCTGCGCGCTTTCGACGTAGACGCCCTTGCCCGCGCGGATGCGCAGCATGCCGAGCGCCTCGAGCGTCGACAGCGCCTCGCGCAGCGACGCGCGGCTGATCTCCAGCTCCTCGGAGAGCTGGCGCTGGGCCGGCAGCAGGCTGCCGACCGGATAAACGCCTGTCTCGATCCGGTCGCGGATCGTCGCGATGGCGGCGTCGGTCACGGTGTGCGGAACGTTTTTCATGATGCGAATGATGGCCGGTCTGACCGGCATTGTAATCCGCACGTGCAGGGTGCATCGCCGGCCTACGGGAAAGTCACGATCCGGCCGGTGTTCGGCCCTGCCGAACAGGGCCCGAAGGACCGGGAAATCCCTATTTTGTTCTTTCTTGACGCGACTATATCGGCTTCCTACTATCCACCATAACATCACTGGTCTTACCAGTATGAACAGACGAAACTGCAACCGTTGGTTCGGGAGAGCGCCGTGTCGAAATTCCTCAATTCGCTGTTTGGCCGGGTAGTCGTCGCATTGATCCTCGGGGTCGCGCTAGGCGCGTTCTTCCCGCATTTCGCCGAGTCGCTCAGGCCGCTCGGCGATGGTTTCCTGAAGCTCATCAAGATGGTCATCGGCCCGATCGTGTTCTGCGTCGTGGTCAGCGGGATGGCCAATGCGGGCGACCTGAAGAAGGTCGGCCGGGTCGGCCTGAAGGCCGTCGTCTACTTCGAGATCATGACCACGCTCGCGCTCGGCATCGGGCTCGTGCTCGCGTGGCTCACGCGCCCCGGCGTCGGCATGAACATCGACCTGCATTCGCTCGACGCGGCGTCGCTCGCGACGTACGCGAAGAATGCCGAGGGCCTGAAGGACACGGCCGGCTACCTGATGAAGATCATCCCCGACACCGCGATCGACGCGTTCGCGAAGGGCGACATCCTGCAGATCCTCGTGTTCGCCGTGCTGTTCGGCTCGGCGCTGTCGCTGCTCGGCGACAAGGCGAAGCGCGTCAACTCGCTGATCGAGGAGCTGTCGCACGTGTTCTTCCGCGTGATCGGCTTCATCATCAAGCTCGCGCCGCTCGGCGTGCTCGGCGCGATCGCGTTCACGACCGGCAAATACGGCGTCGCGTCGCTCAAGCAGCTCGGCTATCTGGTCGCGGTGTTCTACCTGAGCTGCATCGTGTTCGTCACGGTCGTGCTCGGCGCGGTGATGCGGCTCGCCGGCTTCTCGGTGTTCAAGCTGATCCGCTACCTGCGCGAGGAGCTGTCGATCGTGCTTGGCACGGCGTCGTCGGACGCGGTGCTGCCGCAGGTGATGCGCAAGCTCGAATACATGGGCGTGAAGGATTCGACCGTCGGCCTCGTGATCCCGACCGGCTACTCGTTCAACCTCGACGGCTTCTCGATCTACCTGACGCTCGCCGTGCTGTTCATCGCGCAGGCCACCAACACGCCGCTGTCGACGCATGACCTGATCGTCGTGCTGCTGGTGTCGCTCGTCACGTCGAAGGGCGCGCACGGGATTCCCGGCTCGGCGATCGTGATCCTCGCGGCGACGCTGTCGGCGATTCCGGCGATTCCCGTCCTCGGCCTCGTGCTGATCCTGCCGGTCGACTGGTTCGTCGGCATCGCCCGCGCGCTGACCAACCTGATCGGCAACTGCGTCGCGACCGTCGTCGTCGCGGTGTGGGAGAACGACATCGACCGGGCGCGTGCGACGCGTGTGCTCAATCGCGAGCTGCGCTACGTGCCGGCCGACGAGGAGGAGGCGGGCGCGCCGGTCGCAGGCGACCAGGCGCACGCGATCTGAGCGCGCGGTTCGATCCTCATTCGCAACATTGCGCCGGCGCCTCGACGCGCCGGCGTCACAGTCAATATTCCGGAGACGACATGGCAGCCCCCATCCTCGACCCGAACGCGCCGGCCTTCACGCGGCGCTTCATGAACCTCGCCGATCCGCGCGTCGGCGCCAAGGCGCTCTACGCGAGCGACGAGTTCTTCGCGCCGAAGGAGCGCATGCTGAACCCCGAGCCGGCGGTGTTCATCCCCGGCAAGTACGACGACCACGGCAAGTGGATGGACGGCTGGGAGACGCGCCGCAAGCGCACCACCGGCCACGATTTCTGCGTGCTGCGGCTCGCGCGCCCGGGGGTGATCCACGGCGTCGACCTCGATACCAGCCACTTCACTGGCAACTTCCCGCCGGCCGCGTCGATCGACGCGTGCATCGCCGACGGCGAGACGCCGCCCGACAACGCGGAATGGCGCACGATCGTGCCCGCGACCACGCTGCAGGGCAACAGCCACCACTATGTCGACGTGACCGATCCGCTGCCGTACACGCACCTGCGCGTGAACCTGTATCCGGACGGCGGGCTCGCGCGGCTGCGCGTGTACGGCCAGCCGCAGCGCGACTGGAGCCGGGCGCCGGCGGGCGAGCTGGTCGATCTCGCGGCGCTCGAGAACGGCGGCTGCCTGGTCGCCGCGAACAACCAGCACTTCGGCGCGGCGTCGCAGATGCTGATGCCGGGGCGCGGCGTGAACATGGGCGACGGCTGGGAAACCCGCCGCCGCCGCGAGCCGGGCAACGACTGGGCGATCGTCGCGCTCGCGCGGCCCGGCGTGATCCGCCGCGTCGAGGTCGACACCGCGTTCTTCAAGGGCAACTTCCCGGATCGCTGCTCGCTGCAGGCCGCGTATGTCGCGGGCGGCACCGACGATTCGCTGGTCACGCAGGCGATGTTCTGGCCCGAACTGCTCGGCGAGCAGAAGCTGTCGATGGATCACGTCCACACGTTCGACCAGCTTGCGGCGCTCGGCCCGGTGTCGCACGTGCGCTTCAACATCTTCCCGGACGGCGGCGTGTCGCGCCTGCGTCTGTGGGGCGAACCGGCCTGACGCGGGAGGCGGACATGACCCAGCTTCGCACCTTGCGCGTCGAGCGCCTGACCCGCGACGCGTTCGCGCCGTTCGGCGACGTGATCGCGCTCGAGGGCGCCCGGCATTTCCCGATCAACGGCGGCACGACCGAGCGCTTCCACGACCTCGCGACGATCGACGTGTGCGAGGACGGCGGGCGCCCGCTCGTCAGCGTGTTCCGCGCGCAGCCGCGCACGCTGCCGGTCGCGATCACGATGATGGAGCGCCATCCGCACGGCAGCCAGGCGTTCGTGCCGCTCGCGGCGGTGTCGCGCTACGCGATCGTCGTCGCGCCGGCCGGCGAGTTCCGGCCGGACGCGATGCGCGCGTTCCTGGCCGACGGCTGGCAGGGCGTGAACTACGCGAAGGGCGTCTGGCACCATCCGCTGCTCGCGCTGGATGCGGTGAGCGATTTCGTCGTCGTCGACCGCGGCGGCACGCAGCCGAACTGCGATGAAATCCCGCTCGACGGCACCTGGCGGCTCGAACTCGAGCCGGCCTGCGCGAGCGTGGCCTGACGCGCGGCCGCGCGCCGGGCGGCGCCCCGAAACACGACGGCCCGGCCGGCGAGATGCCGGTCGGGCCGTTTTGCGTGCGCGTGCGCGCGAATCAGTGCTTGCGGTGCGGGCAGTTTTCGGTCGTGCAGTTGCCGTACAGCGCGAGCGAGTGTTCCTGGAGCCTGAAGCCGCGCTCCTTCGCGATCGACTGCTGGCGGCTCTCGATCTCCGCGTCGAAGAATTCCTCGACCCGGCCGCAGTCGAGGCAGACGAGGTGGTCGTGGTGCGAACCTTCGTTCAGCTCGAACACGGCCTTGCCGGATTCGAAGTTGCTGCGCGTGAGCAGGCCGGCCTGCTCGAACTGCGTCAGCACCCGGTAAACCGTCGCGAGCCCGATGTCGAGCTGCTCGTTGAGCAGGTTGCGGTAGACGTCTTCGGCCGTCAGGTGGCGGACCGGGCTCTGCTGGAAGATCTCGAGAATCTTGAGGCGCGGTAGGGTGGCCTTCAGCCCGATATTTTTGAGATCCGTCGGATTGGTCATGGCTAGGCATCCCTAGAGTACAATGCAGGGCTTCAATGTTACCGGCTTTTCGCCGTTCCAGATACACGCGCGGCCTGCGACGCGGGCCAGCACGGTGAGGGAAATGATTCCAACATCTCTTTTGCACTTTCAGAGGAGCCGCATGCGGAGTGCCATCATCGCTGCCGTCGCCGTTGCCGCGCTGGCTGGTTGTTCGTCGTACGACAGCGTGACGCAGCGCATCGCGCAGAGCATCACGCCCTACCGGATCACGGTCGTGCAAGGCAACTTCGTGTCGCAGGAGAAGGCCTCGCAGCTGCAGGTCGGCATGACCCGCGACCAGGTTCGCGCGCTGCTCGGCACGCCGCTGCTGTCGGACATGTTCCACGCCGATCGCTGGGATTACCTGTTCTACTTCAAGCGCGGCTCGACGGCCGTCGTCCAGCAGCGCGACCTCGTGCTGACGTTCTCGGGCGACCGCCTCTCGAGCTGGACGGGCGCCGACAACCTGCCGTCCGAACTCGACCTGCTGGCCGACATCGACGGCGACAAGCGCGGCAAGAAGGCGAAGCCGGCGGCAACCGCTGCCGCCGCGAGCAGCGCGAGCGCCGTGCCGGCGACGAGCGCACCGGCCGCTGCCGCGGTGCCGGAAGCGGCGATCGTCGACCAGGACGCGAACGCGCAGGCCGCGCGCGCGGCCAACCGCGCGACCAGCCAGGTGTCGGGGCAGGGCACGACCGCGCGCCGTTTCACGCCGTCCGCGCAGGCGTCGAGCGGTGCACCGGTGCCGGGCGGGCAGCCGCCGGGCGCGAACCCGGCGATCCAGCCGCAGTTCCAGTTCCATCGCCCGCCGCAGCCGAACGTGCCGAACGAGGCCGCGCCGCCGGTCGGCCCGCAGGGCTCGGACACGCTGCGGAACCAGCCGATCACCGCGCCGGCGCAGTAAGCGCGGCGCGCGAAACGGGGCGGCATGCGCCGCCCGTTCTTGACCCTTTCGTGTAGAAAGCCATGAAGATTGCGATTGCCGGGGCGTCGGGCCGTATGGGCCGGATGCTGATCGAAGCCGTTCTCAACGATTCCGACGCGCAGCTCGTCGGCGCGCTCGACCGCGCCGGCTCGCCGTTTCTCGGCCAGGACGCGGGCGCGTTCCTCGGCAAGCAAACCGGCGTCACGCTGACCGACGATCTTGACGCCGTGTTCGCGCAGGCCGACTACCTGATCGATTTCACGCGCCCGGAAGGCACGATCGCCCACGTCGAGGCCGCGCTGCGCCACGACGTGAAGCTCGTGATCGGCACGACCGGCTTCACCGACGAGCAGAAGGCCACGCTGCACGCGGCCGCCGCGAAGATCGGCATCGTGTTCTCGGCGAACATGAGCGTCGGCGTGAACGTCACGCTGAAGCTGCTCGAATTCGCCGCGAAGCACTTCTCGCACGGCTACGACATCGAGATCATCGAGGCCCATCACCGCCACAAGGTCGATGCGCCGTCGGGCACCGCGCTGATGATGGGCGAAGCGGTCGCCGGCGCGCTCGGGCGTTCGCTCGACGACTGCGCGGTCTACGGCCGCCACGGCGTGACGGGCGAGCGCGATCCGTCGACCATCGGCTTCTCGGCGATCCGCGGCGGCGACATCGTCGGCGACCACACCGTGCTGTTCGCGGGCGTCGGCGAGCGCATCGAGATCACCCACAAGTCGTCGAGCCGCGTGTCGTATGCACAGGGCGCGCTGCGCGCGGTGCGCTTCCTGTCGGAGCGCGGCGCCGGCCTGTTCGAGATGCAGGACGTGCTCGGCCTGCGCTGACGCGCGCCGGAAACTCCGATGGCGACTCCCACCGGCGTTCTCCATTACCTCGAAAGCGGCGATGCGCTCACGCACGCCGTCGCCTATGTCCTGCTGGCGATGTCCGTCGCCAGCTGGTGTTTCCTCGTCATGAAAGCCTGGCTGCTGGTCCGCGCGAAGCGGCAGGGGCCGCGCGCGCTCGCCGCGTTCTGGCGCGCGCCGTCGCTCGACGCGGGCATCGCGGCGCTCGCGGGCGCCGATCGCGAGCGCGTGTTCGTGCCGCTCGCGGAAGCCGCGCGCGACGCGGCCGACGACCACGATCCGGCCGCGCTGGCCGCGCGCGTCGAACGCAGCGAGCGGGTGCTGCGCGCGCTGCGCCATGCGATGCTGCGCTCGCAGCGGCGGCTCGAGTTCGGCCAGGTGCTGCTCGCGTCGATCGGCAGCACCGCGCCGTTCGTCGGGCTGCTCGGCACCGTCTGGGGCATCTATCACGCGCTCGGCAGCATCGCCGCGAGCGGCCAGGCGCAGATCGAGAGCGTCGCGGGGCCGGTCGGCGAGGCGCTGATCATGACCGCGTTCGGGCTCGTGGTCGCGATTCCGGCCGTGCTCGCGTACAACATCCTCGGGCGGCTCGTGCGCCAGCTCGCCGAGGAACTCGACGGCTTCGCGCGCGACCTGCACGTGTTCGTGTGCGCGAGCGGCGGCTGACGCGCGTTCGGAAGGAGCGACCATGGCATTCGGCGGGCTGGAGCACCACAAGACGTCCGCGCCGATGGCGGAGATCAACATGACGCCGCTGATCGACGTGATGCTCGTGCTGCTCGTCATCTTCATCATCACCGCGCCGCTGATGACGCACGCGATCCGGCTCGACCTGCCGAAGGTCGCGGCCCAGGCCGCGCGCGACACGCCGCGGAGCATCACGCTGTCGATCGACGATGCGGGCAGGCTCTACTGGGACAATGCGCCGGTCGCGCTCGACGTGCTGCCGGCGCGCTTCCGGGCCGCCGCGGCAGGCGGCGAGCCGCCCGAGCTGCGGCTGCGCGCGTCCCGTGGGACGCGCTACGACGTGATCGCGCAGGTGATGGGCGCCGCGCAGGCCGCGGGCCTCGCGCGGATCGGTTTCGTGACCGACCTGCCGGCGCAGCCGGCCGGCTCCGCCACGCCCGCGAACCGCTGAGCGGGTCCGCCCGCGAGACGGGCCGTGCGAGCCGGCGCGGACGGTATAATCGACGTTTTTCCCCGTCGGCGGATATTTCCCCGGTCACCCGGCCCTGCGCGGGGTGACCGGGGAAATATCCGGAACACCGCGGGCAGGCCCGCCAGCCGCGAGCCTGCTCCTCCGCCGGGCGAGCACGACTTTCGATCCACTCCCGCGCGCGAGCTGTCGCGGCGCGCCGCTTAAAGCCTAGTCCGAACCACACCATGCACGAGAGATACGTACCCGCCGACGTCGAAGCCGCCGCCCAGCGCGACTGGCGCGCAGCCGATGCTTACAAGACGAAGGAAGACACGCAGAAGCCGAAGTTCTACTGCGTGTCGATGCTGCCTTACCCGTCCGGCAAGCTGCACATGGGTCACGTGCGCAACTACACGATCAACGACGTGATGTACCGCTATCTGCGGATGAACGGCTACAACACGCTGATGCCGATGGGCTGGGACGCGTTCGGGATGCCGGCCGAGAACGCCGCGATGGCGAACGGCGTGCCGCCCGCGAAGTGGACCTACGACAACATCGACTACATGAAGGGCCAGATGCAGTCGATGGGCCTCGCGATCGACTGGTCGCGCGAGATCGCGACCTGCAAGCCCGACTACTACAAGTGGAACCAGTGGCTGTTCCTGAAGATGCTCGAGAAGGGCATCGCGTACAAGAAGACGGGCACCGTGAACTGGGATCCGGTCGACCAGACCGTGCTCGCGAACGAGCAGGTGATCGACGGCCGCGGCTGGCGCTCGGGCGCGCTCGTAGAGAAGCGCGAGATCCCGATGTACTACCTGCGCATCACGCAGTACGCGGATGAGCTGCTGAACGACCTCGACGGCCTCGGCTGGCCCGAGCGCGTGAAGATCATGCAGCAGAACTGGATCGGCAAGAGCTTCGGCGTGAACTTCGGCTTCCCGTACGAACTCGACGGCGAGCAGAAGCTGCTGCGCGTGTTCACGACGCGCGCCGACACGATCATGGGCGTGACGTTCTGCGCGATCGCGGCCGAGCACCCGCTCGCGACGCGTCTCGCGCAGGGCAGGCCGGAACTGCAGGCGTTCATCGACGAATGCAAGCGCGGCGGCGTCGCCGAAGTCGACATGGCGACGATGGAGAAGAAGGGCGTCGCGACCGGCTTCACGGTCAAGCATCCGCTGACGGGCGAGCCGGTCGAGGTGTGGATCGGCAACTACGTGCTGATGAGCTATGGCGAAGGCGCGGTGATGGGCGTGCCGGCGCACGACGAGCGCGACTTCGCGTTCGCGAAGAAATACGACCTGCCGATCAAGCAGGTGATCGCGGCCGAAGGCCAGGCGTACTCGCTCGACGCATGGCAGGAGTGGTACGGCGACAAGGACGTCGCGACCTGCATCAACAGCGGCAAGTACGACGGCCTCGCATACGGCGCGGCGGTCGACGCGATCGCGGCCGACCTGAAGGCCGGCGGCTTCGGCGACAAGCAGGTCACGTGGCGCCTGCGCGACTGGGGCGTGTCGCGCCAGCGCTACTGGGGCACGCCGATCCCGATCATCCACTGCCCGTCGTGCGGCGACGTGCCGGTGCCGGAGCAGGACCTGCCGGTCGTGCTGCCGGAAGACCTCGTGCCGGACGGCTCGGGCAACCCGCTCGCGAAGTCGGAAGCATTCCTGAACTGCGCGTGCCCGAAGTGCGGCGCGGCCGCGAAGCGCGAAACCGACACGATGGACACCTTCGTCGATTCGTCGTGGTACTTCTCGCGCTACACGGCGCCGGACGCCGAGACCATGGTCGACGCGCGCACCGATTACTGGATGCCGATGGACCAGTACATCGGCGGCATCGAGCACGCGATCCTGCACCTGCTGTACTCGCGCTTCTGGACCAAGGTGATGCGCGATCTCGGCCTCGTGAAATTCGGCGAGCCGGCGAAGAACCTGCTGACGCAGGGCATGGTGCTGAACGAGACGTTCTACCGCGAGGACGCATCGGGCAAGAAGACCTGGTACAACCCGGCCGACGTGACCGTCGCGTTCGACGACAAGGGCCGCCCGGTCGGCGCGACGCTGAACGCCGACGGCCAGCCGGTCGTGCTCGGCGGCATCGAGAAGATGTCGAAGTCGAAGAACAACGGCGTCGATCCGCAGGTGCTGATCGACCAGTACGGCGCGGACACCGCGCGCCTGTTCACGATGTTCGCCGCGCCGCCCGAGCAGCAGCTCGAGTGGTCGGGCGCGGGCGTCGAGGGCGCGAGCCGCTTCCTGCGCCGCGTGTGGAGCTTCGGCGCCGCGAACCGCGCGGCGCTCGCGGAGCGCGCGGCGTTCGACGCGGCCGCGCTCGGCGATGCCGACAAGGCGCTGCGCCGCGAGATCTACAGCGTGCTGAAGCAGGCCGATTTCGACTACCAGCGCCTGCAGTACAACACGGTCGTGTCGGCCGCGATGAAGATGCTGAACGCGATCGACGGCGCGAAGGGCGCGACGCCCGCCGTGCTGCGCGAAACGTACGGCGTGCTGCTGCGCGTGCTGTACCCGGTCGTGCCGCACGTCACGTTCGAGCTGTGGAAGGCGCTCGGCTACGCGGACGAATTCGGCCCGCTGCTCGACGCGCCGTGGCCGAAAGTCGACGAGGCGGCGCTCGAGCAGGCCGAGATCGAGCTCGTGCTGCAGATCAACGGCAAGGTGCGCGGCGCGCTGAAGGTCGCGAAGGACGCGAGCCGCGACGCGATCGAAGCCGCGGCGCTGGCCGACGAGATGTTCGCGAAGTTCGGCGAGGGCAAGCCGGCGAAGAAGATCGTCGTCGTGCCGGGCCGTCTCGTGAACATCGTCGTCTGACGGCCGCGCGCCTCACGGACGCACACAGAAGGAGCGAAGGTGATCCGCAGATCGTTTTTGATGCTCGTCGGCAGCGCGGTCGCGCTGTCGGCATGCGGTTTCCAGTTGCGTGGCCAGCAGGACTACGCGTTCAAGCACCTGCTGATCGTCGGCGCGCCGCCGTTCGTGGCGGCGCGGCTCACGCGCCTCGTCGAGGCCGGCAGCGACACGAAGGTCGTCAAGTTGGCGGACGACGCGGACGCGGTGCTGCGCATGTCGGAATCGCGCGGCCAGGGCACGCTGACGCTCAACAAGTACGGCTCGGTCGCAGAGTACGCGCTCAATTATTCGATGAGCTATACGCTGACGAACAAGGACGGCACCGTGCTGATCCCGCCGAGCGTGATCGCGCTGAACCGCGCGATGACGTATAGCGATCAGTTCACGAACGCGAAGGCGCAGGAAGCCGAAATCATCTACGCCGACATGCAGCGGGACGCGGTCGACCAGCTGATGCGGCGTCTCGCGATCGTGCATTCGCTGAATCCGGCGCCGGAAGACGTGGTGCCGGGCGTTGCGCCGCGCGCGCCGCTGCCGCCGCCGCCGCTGTAAACCGCGGGCGACGAACCGATGCAACTGCGACTTGACGCGCTGGAGCCGCACCTCGCGAAGGGGCTGGCCGGACTCTACACCGTATTCGGCGACGAGCCGCTGCTCGCGCAGGAGGCGTGCGACCGGATCCGCGCCGCCGCGCGCGCGGCCGGCTTCACCGAACGGTCGGTGCATACGGTCGAGCGCGGCTTCGACTGGAGCGTGCTGCTCGGTGCGACGCAGGCGATGTCGCTGTTCGGCGAGCGCCAGCTGATCGAGCTGCGGATTCCGTCCGGCAAGCCGGGCAAGGAAGGCGCCGACGCGCTGAAGGCGCTCGCCGCGACGCCCAACCCGGACGCGCTGATGCTCGTCACGCTGCCGCGTCTCGATGCGGCGACGCAGAAGTCCGCGTGGTTCACGGCGCTCGTGAACGGCGGCGTCGCGCTGAAGATCGATCCGGTCGATCGCGCGCAACTGCCGAACTGGATCGGCCAGCGGCTCTCGATGCAGGGCCAGCGCATCGCCGCCGGCGAGGATGGCCGGCGCGCGCTGCAGTTCATCGCGGAGCGCGTCGAGGGCAACCTGCTCGCCGCGCACCAGGAGATCCAGAAGCTCGGCCTGCTGTATCCGCAGGGCGCGCTGACGTTCGAGCAGGTGCACGACGCGGTGCTGAATGTCGCGCGCTACGACGTTTTCAAGCTGAACGAAGCGATGCTCGCCGGCGACGCCGCGCGGCTCTCGCGGATGATCGACGGCCTGAAGGGCGAGGGCGAGGCGATCGTGCTCGTGATGTGGGCGGTCGTCGAGGAATTGCGCACGCTGCTGCGGATCAAGCGCGGCGTGACGGCCGGCAAGCCGCTCGCGACGCTGCTGCGCGAGAACCGCGTCTGGGGCCCGCGCGAGCGGCTGATCGGCCCCGCGCTCGGCCGCGTGTCGGAGGCCGTGCTCGAGAAGGCGCTCGCGTTCGCCGCGCGGCTCGACCGCCAGGTCAAGGGGCTGTCCGCGGTGACGCCGGGCCGGCGCACGCAGGACGAGCCGCCGCCCGATCCGTGGGACGGCTTGTTCCAGCTCGCGATGACCGTCGCGGGCGCGCAGGGCGCGCAAGGTGAGCGACCGCCGACCGCGGGTCGCGTGCGGCGCTAGGCCGCGGGCCTCGGCGCACCGTCCGCAACCCGCTTACAATGCTTCGATAGGCCGACGCGGCGGCGCTGCCGCCGCGTCGCGCATGCTCCGACGAATTCATGCCGCGTTCAGCGGCTCGCCTTTCGAGTCACACGATGGATATCGATCAATACATGACGGACCTGGGCCGCCGCGCCCGGCAGGCTTCCCGCGCGATGGCGCGCGCGAGCACGGCGGCGAAGAACGCGGCGCTCGATGCGGTCGCCCGTGCGATCGAGCGCGATGCGCAGGCGCTGAAGGACGCCAACGCGCGCGACGTCGCGCGTGCCCGCGAAAAAGGGCTGGATGCGGCGTTCATCGATCGCCTGACGCTGTCGGACAAGGCGCTGAAGACGATGGTCGAAGGCCTGCGCCAGGTCGCGTCGCTCGCCGATCCGATCGGCGAGATCGGCAATCTCAAGTTCCGTCCGAGCGGCATCCAGGTCGGCCAGATGCGCGTGCCGCTCGGCGTGATCGGCATCATCTACGAATCGCGCCCGAACGTGACGATCGACGCGGCGGCGCTGTGCCTGAAGTCCGGCAACGCGACGATCCTGCGCGGCGGCTCCGAGGCGCTCGAATCCAATACCGCGCTCGCGAAGCTGATCGGCGAGGGGCTCGCCGCGGCGGGCCTGCCGCAGGACGCGGTGCAGGTCGTCGAGACCGCCGATCGCGCGGCGGTCGGCAAGCTGATCACGATGACCGAATACGTCGACGTGATCGTGCCGCGCGGCGGCAAGAGCCTGATCGAGCGCCTGATCAACGAGGCCCGCGTGCCGATGATCAAGCATCTCGACGGCATCTGCCACGTGTACGTCGACGATCGCGCGGATCTCGACAAGGCGCTCACCGTCTGCGACAACGCGAAGACGCACCGCTACGGCACCTGCAATACGATGGAAACGCTGCTCGTCGCGCGCGGCATCGCGGCCACGGTGCTGCCGCCGCTCGGCAAGCTGTATCGCGACAAGCAGGTCGAGCTGCGCGTCGACGCCGCCGCGCGCGCGATGCTCGCCGATGCGGGCGTCGGCCCGCTCGTCGAGGCGACCGAGGAAGACTGGCACACCGAGTACCTTGCGCCGGTGCTCGCGATCAAGGTGGTCGACGGCCTCGACGCCGCGATCGAGCACATCAACCATTACGGCTCGCATCACACCGACGCGATCGTCACCGAGGATCACGACCGTGCGATGCGCTTCCTGCGCGAAGTCGATTCGGCGAGCGTGATGGTCAACGCGTCGACGCGCTTCGCGGACGGCTTCGAGTTCGGCCTCGGCGCGGAGATCGGCATCTCGAACGACAAGCTGCATGCGCGCGGCCCGGTCGGCCTCGAGGGGCTGACGTCGCTGAAGTACGTCGTGCTCGGGCACGGCGAAGGGCGTCAGTAACGCGAGGCGCGCAACCGATGACAATGCTCTGGATCAAGACCTTCCATATCGTTCTGATCGCATCGTGGTTCGCGGGGCTGTTCTACCTGCCGCGCATCTACGTGAACCTCGCGATGGAAACCGATCCGGCCGCGGTGCGCCGGCTGCTCGTGATGGCGCGCAAGCTGTTCCGCTTCATGACGTTCATCGCGGTGCCGGCGCTCGCGTGCGGGCTGTGGCTGTGGCTCGCGGTCGGCATCGGCCAGGGGCAGGGCTGGGTGCATGCGAAGCTCACGGTCGTGCTGCTGCTGATCGTCTATCACGCGTATTGCGGCCACCTGCTGAAGGTGTTCGAGCGCGGCGAGAATCGCCGCACCGACAAGTGGTATCGCGTGTTCAACGAACTGCCGGTGTTCGGCATGCTCGCGGCGGTCGCGCTCGCGGTCATCAAGCCGTTCTGATCCGCCCGCCCGCGTGACATGCGAAACGGCGCCCCTCGGGGCGCCGTTTGTCGTTGTGCGTCCGCGCGATGCGCGCGGGCGGCTATTCCTTCGCGTGCGCGTCGATCCGGCGGCGCGTGATCGCTTCCTTCGCGCGGCCGACCCGTTCCATCAGCGCGGGGCCGCGCGACAGCGCGACGCCGACGGCGAGGATATCGCCGATCGCGAGATGCGACATGCGCGACGTCATCGGCGAGAACACGTCGGTTTCCTCGGCGACGTTCGACGCGAGGCTCACCGTGGCGAGCTTCGCGAGCGGCGAATGGCTCTGCGTAATCGCGACGACCTTCGCGCCGCAAGCGAGCGCGGCCCGCGCGGCCTCGACGATGTCGCGCGTGCGGCCGGTATTCGAGATCGCGACGACGACGTCGTGCGGCCCGAGCAGCGCCGACGACATCGAGAACGTGTGCGGGTCGGAATACGCGACGCTCGGCACGCCGAGCCGGAAGAACTTGTGCTGGATGTCCTGCGCGGCGATGCCCGAGCCGCCCGCCCCGTAGAACTCGATCCGCGACGCGTTCGACAACAGCGTGATCGCGTCGGCGACGCTGCCCGCCGACAGGCTGTTGCGGACTTCGATCAGCGCGCCGATCGTGCGGTCGAACACCTTGCCGATGATGCCGGGCGCGGGCTCGTCGGGCTCGACGTCGCGGTAGACCGACGACACGCCCGGCGCGACGCTCTGCGCGAGCCGGATCTTGAATTCGCGAAAGCCGCTGCAGCCGAGCGCCTGGCAGAAGCGCGCGATCGTCGGCTGGCTGACGCCGGCGCGCGCCGACAGCTCGGTCATCGCGAGATCGAGCACCTCGCGCGGCGCGGCGAGGATGTAGTCGGCGAGCTTGCGCTCGGACGGGCGCAGTTCCGGGCGGATGGCTTCGATGCGGGGCAGCATGGGGCAGCTAACGTGAATCGGGTTCGGATGGGCGAGTGTATCGCAATCGCATTGTAGAAAATCTACACAAAATTGCTAGCCGAAGTTGGGTTTGCGGCAGGCGCGAAGGATAGGGGGAAACCTAGGGTAAATACCAATATTTGTAGGAATTAATGGGCTATTTTGTGAATTCCAGCCGAGAATCCGCATTGCGGGCGTGTAGTTTTTCTACTAGACTGCCTGCGTTCAGTCGATGCTTTCGACCGTCCCCACGATTCCAACCGCCGGTGTCGGCCGGCATACAGGAGCGCCCAGCATGACCTCGCTGCATCCCACCCTGGCGAACGTCACCGCACGCGTGATCGCGCGCAGCCAGTCGACCCGTTCCGCTTACCTGAAGCGCATCGACGGCGCGCAGGGCAAGTTCCCGGCGCGCGGCGCGCTGTCGTGCGCGAACCTCGCGCACGGTTTCGCGGGCCTCGAAGGCCACGACAAGTTCGAAATCAAGGCGATCAAGCAACCGAACATCGGCATCGTGTCCTCGTACAACGAGATGCTGTCCGCGCACGCGCCGTACAAGGATTTCCCGGACATCATCAAGGCGGCCGCGCGCGAGAACGGCGGCGTCGCGCAGTTCGCGGGCGGCGTGCCGGCGATGTGCGACGGCGTCACGCAGGGCAACCCGGGCATGGAGCTGTCGCTGTTCTCGCGCGAGGCGATCGCGATGGGCACCGCGATCGCGCTCACGCACAACATGTTCGACGCGGCGCTGTGCCTCGGCATCTGCGACAAGATCGTGCCGGGCCTGTTGATCGGCGCGCTGCAGTTCGGCCATCTGCCGACGATCTTCGTGCCGGCCGGCCCGATGACGAGCGGCCTGTCCAACGACGACAAGGCGAAGATCCGCCAGCAGTTCGCGACCGGCCAGGTCGGCCGCGACGCGCTGCTCGAGGCCGAATCGGCCGCGTATCACGGCCACGGCACCTGCACGTTCTACGGCACCGCGAACAGCAACCAGATGCTGATGGAGCTGATGGGCCTGCACCTGCCGGGCTCGGCGTTCGTCCATCCACACACGCCGCTGCGCACCGCGCTGACGGCCGAGGCCGCGCGCCGCGTGCTCGACCTGACCGTCGAGCGCGGCCACTACACGCCGATCGGCCACGTGATCGACGAGAAGGCGATCGTCAACGGCATCGTCGCGCTGCTCGCGACCGGCGGCTCGACCAACCATACGCTGCACCTCGTCGCGATCGCGCGCGCGGCCGGCATCCTGATCGACTGGGACGACTTCGACGAGCTGTCCGCGGCGGTGCCGCTGCTCGCGAAGATCTATCCGAACGGCAAGGCCGACGTGAACCATTTCCACGCGGCGGGCGGCATCGCGTTCCTGGTGCGCAACCTGCTCGAAGGCGGGCTGCTGCACGAGGACGTGACGACGGTCGCGGGCCGTGGCCTGTCGCACTACACGAAGGAGCCGAAGCTGATCGACGGCAAGCTCACGTGGGTCGACGGCGCGGCCGAGAGCCACGACACGAAGGTGCTGCGCGCGATCGGCGAGCCGTTCCAGGCGGACGGCGGGCTGCGCCTGATGCAGGGCCGGCTCGGCCGCGGCGTGATCAAGATCTCGGCGGTCGCGCCGGAGCACCGCAAGGTGAGCGCGCCTGCGATCGTGTTCGATTCGCAGGAAGCCGTGCAGGAAGCCTTCGATCGCGGCGAGCTGAAGCGCGATTTCGTCGCGGTGGTGCGCTTCCAGGGCGCGCGCGCGAACGGGATGCCGGAGCTGCACCGTTTGACGCCGCTGCTCGGCGTGCTGCAGGATCAGGGCTTCCATGTCGCGCTCGTCACCGACGGGCGCATGTCCGGCGCGTCGGGCAAGGTGCCGGCGGTGATCCACGTGTCGCCGGAGGCGCTGTTGAACGGCCCGCTCGGCAAGGTGCAGACGGGCGACACGATCGTGATCGACGCCGAGGCCGGCGTGCTCGACATCGCGGTCGACGACGCCGAATGGCAGGCGCGCCCGGTCGCGCAGCCGCTGCACCAGGCGGACAACGAAGTGGGCTTCGGCCGCGAACTGTTCGGCGTGTTCCGCGCGGCAGCCGCGCCGGCGGAGCACGGCGCGTCGGTGTTCGGGGCGCTGGTCGGCGAAGCAGCCGAGCGCGTCAGCGCGTAATTTCAGGATTCAAGGAGAGGTATCGATGAAGACGATTGGCGAAATCGTGAAGCTGGGCCCGGTGATTCCGGTGCTCGCATTCGACTCGGTCGAGCAGGGCGAGCATGTGTCGCGTGCGCTGCACGCCGGCGGCGTGAAGGTGCTCGAGATCACGCTGCGCACCGCGGCGGGGCTGGAAGCGATCGAGCGCGCGAGCCAGCTCGCGGACGACATCGTCGTCGGCGTCGGCACGATCACGAAGCCCGAGCACTGCGCGCAGGCGAAGAAGGCGGGTGCGCAGTTCGGCGTGTCGCCGGGCCTGACGAAGGACCTGCACCTCGCGTCGCTCGACGCGGGCCTGCCGCTGCTGCCGGGCGTGATGACGCCCAGCGACATCATCCAGGCGCTCGAATTCGGCTACGAGATCGTCAAGTTCTTCCCGGCCCAGCAGGCCGGCGGCGTACCGATGCTGCAGGCGTTCCACGGCCCGTTCCCGAACCTGAAGTTCTGCCCGACGGGCGGCATCACGGTCGACACCGCGCCGAATTTCCTGAAGCTGCCGAACGTCGTGTGCGTCGGCGGCTCGTGGCTGACGCCGAAGGCGGCGCTCGCCGCGCAGGACTGGGCGGAAGTCACGCGCCTCGCGCAAGCGGCGAGTCAGCTGCACCGTTGAACTTGTACGAAATGGCAAGATCACCCTTGGTCGACGAGCGCTTAGTGCTTGTTTTACCAAGGGTTTTTGCTGATGGAACCGGTTCTATCGCTCGACCGTAAAGATAAGTAAAATTCAGCGTCCTGACGGTGGGGGTCTGCCCGCTGTTTCGGAGACCTGCATACCCGGGCATACTCGCAACGATCCGCCCGGTTCGAATAAATCCCAAGGAGGAGTCCACATGGGGGCTGTCCAAGGCAGCATGCTGCTCATCTACACCGTGATCGCGATCGTGGCGCTGATCGTGATGATCGCGCGGTTCAAGATCTATCCGTTCCTGGTGCTCATCATCGTGTCGCTCGGCCTCGGCCTGGTGGTCGGGATGCCGATGGACAAGATCGTCAAGTCGTTCGAGACGGGCAACGGCAATACGCTCGGCCACATTGCGGTCGTCGTCGGCCTGGGCACGATGCTCGGCAAGATGATGGCCGAATCGGGCGGCGCCGAGCGGATCGCGACCACGCTGATCGACTGGTTCGGTGAAAAGAACATCCACTGGGCGATGATGTTCGTCGCGATCATCGTCGGCCTGCCGGTGTTCTTCGAAGTCGGCTTCGTGCTGCTGATCCCGATCGCGTTCAACGTCGCGAAGCGCACCGGCAAGTCGCTGCTCGTCGTCGGCCTGCCGATGGTGGCCGGCCTGTCGGTCGTGCACGGGCTGATCCCGCCGCACCCGGCCGCGCTGCTCGCGGTCCAGCAGTACGGCGCCGATATCGGCAAGACGATCGCCTTCGGCCTGATCGTCGGCGTGCCGACCGCGATCGTCGCGGGCCCGCTGTTCGCGCTGACGATCTCGAAGTTCGTGAAGCTGCCGGAGAACAACCCGCTCGCCGCGCAGTTCGTCGAGTCGCACACCGAAGGCAAGAAGCGCGAGCTGCCGGGCTTCGGCATCACGCTGTTCACGATCCTGCTGCCGGTGATCCTGATGCTGGTGGGCAGCTGGGCCGACCTGATCTTCACGCCGAAGTCGCTGCCGAACAACCTGCTGCGCTTTGCCGGCAACTCGGACGTCGCGCTGCTGATCGCGGTGCTGGTGAGCTTCTTCACGTTCGGCAAGCTGCAGGGCTTCAACCGCGACCAGATCCAGAAGTTCTGCGGCGAGTGCCTGGCGCCGATCGCCGGGATCACGCTGATCGTCGGCGCGGGCGGCGGCTTTGGGGGTATCCTGCGTGACAGCGGGATCTCGCAGCAGATCGTCGCGACCGCGACGCAGGCGCACCTGTCGCCGCTGCTGCTCGGCTGGTTCGTCGCGGCGCTGATTCGTCTGGCCACGGGCTCGGCGACGGTTGCGATGACGACCGCCTGCGGCATCGTCGCGCCGATCGCGGCGGCGTCGGGCGCGGCGGTCAAGCCGGAGCTGCTGGTGCTGGCGACGGGGTCGGGCTCGCTGATCTTCTCGCACGTCAACGACGGCGGCTTCTGGCTGATCAAGGAATATTTCGGGATGACGGTCGGCCAGACGTTCAAGACCTGGACGCTGCTCGAAACGATCATCTCGGTGCTCGGCCTGACCTTTACGCTGGTGCTGAGCGCGGTTCTGTAACAAGGGGTAGTCAATGATTCTGATCGCAATGGGCGTGTCGGGCGCGGGCAAGTCGCGAATCGGCGAAATGCTGGCGGAACGCCTGTCGTGCAGCTATACCGATGGCGACGCGTTTCACAGCGCCGCCAACAAGGAGAAGATGCACCAGGGCATTCCGCTGACCGACGACGACCGCTGGCCGTGGCTGCAGACGATCCGTGCCGCCATCGAGGACAAGCAGCGTGCGGGCGAGACGGCCGTCTTCACCTGCTCGTCGCTGAAGCGTTCGTACCGCGACGTGCTGCGCGGCAACGACGCCGACGTGCGGTTCGTGTACCTGAAGGGCTCGTTCGACGTGTTGCACGAGCGCCTGAAGAGCCGCACCGGCCATTTCTTCGATCCGTCGCTGCTGCAGAGCCAGCTCGACACGCTCGAGGAGCCGGGCCCGGACGAAGCGATCGAGGTCAGCATCGAGCTGACGCCGGAACAGATCGTCGATCAGGTGTTGCAGAAGATCGGCAGCGCGCAGCAGCACTGAGCGCGGTTCGCGGCAATCAACTGGCCAGCGCTGCAACAAGATATTTATCGATTGCGCGCCCGAGGGCTGAGTCCTGTACACAGGTCTCGGCCCTTTTCATTTGAACTTGAGGTGACGTCGGCGCGGCTGCTCGAACGGCCGGGGGTTCGTGCGGGAAGGCTTGCTGCGTGAACGCTGGATCGTGGGGTGGTTGCAGATGCGGGAGAGGATCCTGCCAGCGGCACGCTAGCTGGAGTGGAATCAGTTTTTGTCGCGGGGCACCTTTTTGAATTTCCCGCCAGTTACCCAACCTTCGCCAGGTTCACACTTGACCTTGGTGTACATGTCGACCTTGCCCGCCATGTCCATTCCGGGCGTGCAGCTATCCAACGGTTGAAGGAAAAAAATGATCTTTCCATCAACGCCGTCGTAAACGGGAATACGATCTTCCGAAATCCAAGTTTCGCCGGGGTGTGCCGAGCAGCCGAGCATCAAAGTCGATAATAACGAAACGACGCTATTTCTTCGGATAAACATGCCTGGCAATGAGTCGTCGTGAGTGTTTTAATCCTATCATAAGGTCGGCCGGGGAAATGGTATCCACGAACGTCCAGCGAGGGTCATACGCCTGTATCCCCGCCTCTTCCAATATTTCAGCGATATTCGAGGAGCAGTTATTTTCGAACAATGAATAGGGTTGATTGGCGGACATTCGCTTGTTAATCCCGGTGAGGATTTTCTGCCTTTCCGTGGCAGTTACCTTTAACACATAGCCCCACGAGTCTCGCTGCATGCCGACCTGCTGGCGATACAGGTAGTGCTCCTTCGTGTCGGTATCCCAGCCTGATGGGGCACGACCATATTCTCGGCCATCTACAACAATCGCAGTATGACCGAACTGCGATCCTCTGGACACCAACCGGGAGTCGCTGATGATCACCTCGATAGTTTCGCGGCTTGAATTTACAAAAAGTGCTTTTGCATTGGAGTTCGTCGCCGGTGTGGTTGACGTTATCGCAGCCTTGATTAGCAGCTTGCCGGATCTTGAGAGGACTGTGTCCATTTTTTAAATATAAATGTGTACGGCCTCGGATTCCGCTGTCGACGAAAGCAAGTGTGTGTGACCGCTGCGATCCGTGACACCGTGTTCGATCGTGCCGTTGGCACGCAGAACCGCATACTCGATGTTTGCTAGCGGCAAGCCCGTGATGTCATCAAGAAGCTTGAATTGGTCGTCGAAGCATACTGATCCGCTCGAGGCGTGCAGCGGATTTGTGCCAGCACGCAAGCTGGCTTGTGCCGAATCGTGACGATCAAATGTCATGGATCCAGTGTTCTGCGAGGCAATCAATCGAGGAGGTGGGGTGCATTTACAGAGGCAAATGTCGTTGTCGAGCGCAATTTGTTTACCCTTAATCAACATCGTGCGATACGGTGGAGTATTTGTGATTCGACCTGTCGATGTGCAGGTATGGCAATAAATTTCCGCCCCTTCGTAAGCAACTGCTTTTCCGCGATACTTAAATGACCCTTCTCCTTGAATGACAGTGCCTCCGGCTGTTGTTTTGTCACCAACTCGAACGAAATATCGTCTCATGAAATCCCCCGCGAAATGTGGTTGATAGTTTGCCACGGGATTTATCAAGATGCCGTCGATTGCTAAGGCAATGTTAGTGAGTGTAAATGTGGATCGATTGCCGGTTGGGCTATCGATCCGGCCGGATTTTTGCTTGTTAATTTTCGGAATTCTTTGGTGGCGAGTGGATCGAGACGGGTGTTGCGAGAGGGTGGCGAGCTATGGACAAGTAATGCCGGGTAGCGTGACGCTTGAATTTTCCTATGCGCTTTTTCTTAAATGAATGCAGCATTTCTAGGATCGATCCCACGAACGCTATTGGACCGGTAGCGGAGCGTTCAGGTTTATTTTGTGTCCTTAGAGGTGTCTTGCCCCCGCCTTTCGATACCGTCGAGCAGCACGTCGAGCATCGTGTCGTGCACGACGGCCGGATCGAGCTGCGCATAGAGCGGCGCGGCCGATTTCACGAGCGGATGCTCCGCGTCGGACAGCGCATCGATTTCCGCGAGCTCGACGTCGTTGGCCGGCCGCGTCAGGCCGCCGGCTTCGGCGGCGGCGAGCCCGATCACGCTTGCATACCAGCCCACGCACACGCCCGCCCGCGCCGAGTGCGGCACGCCGGCGTCGGCCAGCGCGCGATGCACGGCCTCGATGTGCGCGAGATCGGCCGGCCCGGTGCTGACGTGCCGTTGCAGCAGCGCGAACGCGGCCGGATAGCGGCATGCGAGCGCGCGATACTGGCGCGCGAGGTCGCGCAGCCGGTCGCGCCACGGGAGGCTATCGTCGACCGGCGTTAGCGAGCGCGACAGCGCGTTCGCGATCGCCCGGCTCAGCCCCTCCTTCGACTTGAAGTGGTAGAGCACGCTCATCGGATCGCAGCCGACCGTCTGCGCGAGCTTGCGCACGCTGAACGCCGCTTCGCCGACGTCTTCGAGCAGCGTCAGCGCGGCCGCGACGATCGCGTCCTTGTCGAGGCCGCGCGGGCCTTGGGCGGGTTTGTCCTTCATCGGTGCGGGAGATCGGCCGGCGCACGCCCGAAGGCATGCCGAACCGTAAGCTTGACGAAAGCATATTCTACACTGTAGAATTATTTCTGCGGTGTAGAAATTGGGTGTCCCGGCACCTTTCAATGCGTGCTTTCGCACGGTCCGGGATCCAGGCGGCACGAGCGTGCACGCCGTCAACACGGGCCATGGCGCCCCTTTCTCGTTGACACCCAAGTGGAACCGGCTGCCCCACCCGCGAAGCCAGATGGCTCTTCGACAGGCGGCCCAAGACCATGCAAGTGCAAACATGATCTCGAATAAACCCCTGATCCAGGGCCAATCGCGTTTCGAACCAACGCAACTGAACATCGAAAAAGACAACTGGAACTGGTGCGATCCGGCCGGCTACGACGGCGAACGTCCGGCCAACTGGTACGAGGCGTCGCTGTCGCGCTGGGAAAACGGCGCGCCGCTCGCGCACGACGCCGTGTGCGACGTGCTCGTGATCGGCGCCGGCCTGCTCGGCGCGTCCGCGGCGCTGCATCTTGCCGAGGCGGGCGTCGATACGATCCTCGTCGACAAGCACCACGTCGGCTCCGCGGCATCGGGCCGCAACGGCGGCCAGCTGACGCCCGGCCTCGCGCGCTGGGAAGCCGCCGACATGATCGAACAGCTGTCGCATGACGACGCGAAGCGCCTGTGGCGTTTCGCGTCGGCCGAGTCGATGGACCTGATCGACGCGATCGGCGCGCGCTACGCGCTCGACCTCGACCGCAAGCGCGGCCACATCACGGCCGCGATTCACCCGGGCCACATGAGCGCGCTGCTCGACGGCGCGGATGCGCGCCGCCATCTGGGCGACGACGGCGTGACGCTCGCCGGCAAGCATCAGCTCCAGGACGAATACGTGCGCTCGGCGCTGTACTACGGCGCGGCGATCGACGCGCTGGGCGGCCAGATCCATCCGCTCGCGCTGGTGCGCGGCTTGGTCCACGGCTTCCGCCTGAACGGCGGCGCGCTGTACGAAGGCACCGAGGTGCTCGAGCTCGACGAGACGCCGGCCGGCGTCGTCGCGACCACCGCCGGCGGCACGATCACCGCGCGCAAGGGCGTCGTGCTCGCGCTGCACAACGCCACGTTCCGGCTGCTCGACGACGGCGCGGCGACGACCGTGCCGTTCTTCACGTACGTGAGCGTGACGAAGCCGCTCGACGTCGATGTCGCGACGCTGATGCCGGCCGGGATGCCGGTCTACGACACGCAGTTCCAGATCGACTACTACCGGCCCGTGCGCGGCAACCGCCTGCTGTTCGGCGGGCAGGGCACCGGCACCTGCTGGGCGCAGCCGGACGTGAACGCGTATCTGCTCACGCGGCTGAACGCGGTGTTTCCGCAAGTCGACGGCCGCTTCGCGCTCGACTACTGCTGGAGCGGCGTCAGCGACTTCACGCTGAACGGCGCGACCGACAGCCGCAAGACCGACGGCCGCGTGCCGATGTACATGGTGCAGGGCTGGAGCGGCCACGGCGTCGCGCAGACGGTGCGGATCGGCAAGGCGATCTGCGACGACTTCGTCGGCCGCAACGACGATTTCTCGATGCTGACCGGCATCGATCACCGCGCGATTCCGCTCGGCCGCCAGCTGTCGCCGATCGCGATTCCGGCCGCGAAGGCGGCGATGAGCGTGATGACGGCGCTCAATCCGGGGAAGATGATCTCGTTCTGATCGCGCGACGCGGGTCGCCGGTAGCACAAACGATGGTCCCCAAAAAGAACAATCCCCACTCAGCGTAGTTCGCTGTGTGGGGATCGGGCTGACCATCTCATTAACGCCCGATGCGCAATGCATCGGGCGTTTTTCCTTGGCGCGGCGGGCGCGCGGTGTTACGCGATCCGCTTCGCCAGTTCGACGGCCTTGCCGATGTACGACGCGGGCGTCATCGCGAGCAGGCGATCCTTCGCGTCCTGCGGGATCGCGAGCGTGCCGACGAACTCGTGCAGCGCGTCGCGCGTGATGCCCTTGCCGCGCGTCAGCTCCTTCAGCTGCTCGTACGGGTTCTCGATGCCGTAGCGGCGCATCACCGTCTGCACCGGCTCGGCGAGCACTTCCCAGCAGTTGTCGAGGTCTTCGTTCAGGCGCTGCGGGTTCACTTCGAGCTTGTCGAGGCCGCGGATCAGCGAGTCATACGCGAGCAGCGAGTAGCCGAGCGCGACGCCCATGTTGCGCAGCACCGTCGAATCGGTGAGGTCGCGCTGCCAGCGCGACACCGGCAGCTTGTCGGCGAGGTGGCGCAGCGTCGCGTTCGCGAGCCCGAGGTTGCCTTCCGAGTTCTCGAAATCGATCGGGTTGACCTTGTGCGGCATCGTCGACGAGCCGATTTCGCCCGCCTTGGTCTTCTGCTTGAAGTAGCCGACCGAGATATAGCCCCACACGTCGCGGTCGAGGTCGAGCAGGATCGTGTTCGCGCGCGCGACCGCGTCGAACAGCTCGGCCATGTAGTCGTGCGGCTCGATCTGGATCGTGTACGGGTTGAACGTCAGCTTCAGGCGGTTCTCGATCACGTCGCGCGAGAACGCTTCCCAGTCGAATTCCGGATACGCGGACAGGTGCGCGTTGAAGTTGCCGACCGCGCCGTTCATCTTGCCGAGGATCTCGACCTTCTCGATGCGGGCGATCGCGCGCGCGAGGCGCGCCGCGACGTTCGCGAGCTCCTTGCCGAGCGTGGTCGGGCTGGCCGGCTGGCCGTGCGTGCGCGACAGCATCGGCTGGTCGGCGTGCGCGTGCGCGAGCGCGACGAGGCGCTGGTGGACGGTGCGCAGCGCCGGCAGGATCACGTGCTCGCGCGCGCCGGCCAGCATCATGCCGTGCGACGTGTTGTTGATGTCCTCGGACGTGCATGCGAAGTGGATGAATTCGCTGGCCTTCTCGAGTTCGGCCTGGCCCTTCACCGATTCCTTCAGCCAGTATTCGACGGCCTTCACGTCGTGGTTCGTGACGCGCTCGATGTCCTTGATGCGCGCGGCGTCGTGCGCGGTGAAGCGCTCGACGAGCTGCAGCAGGAACTGCTCGGCGGCGTCGGAGAAGCGCGGCACTTCGGCGAAGCCGGCGCGCGACAGCGCGATCAGCCAGTGCACCTCGACGGTGACGCGGTGACGCATGAAAGCGGCTTCGGAGAGCCAGTCGCGCAGCGCTTCGGTCTTGCTGGCGTAGCGGCCGTCGATGGGCGAGAGCGCGGTGAGGGCGAAAAGCGTATCGGGACGAGTGTCGGACATGATCGGGCGGGCCTTGGAGCCGGGTCGAACGAGGGGGAGGAGAATCCGCGATTTTACCATCGGCGCGGGGCCGCCCCCCAGTCGGGCGTCGATCGCGGCCGGGCCGCGCCGGCTCGCCGGCCGCGCGGCCCGGCGCATGGCCCGGCGCATGGCCCGGCGCATGGCCCGGCGCATGGCCCGGCGCATGGCCCGGCGCATGGCCCGGCGCATGGCCCGGCGCATGGCCCGGCGCATGGCCCGGCGCATGGCCCGGCGCATGGCCCGGCGCATGGCCCGGCGCATGGCCCGGCGCATGGCCCGGCGCGCGGCCCGGCGCATGGCCCGGGCGCGCGCGTCGGCGGGCGGGGCCGGCGGCCGGCAGGCGCGGCGGCCCGTCAGTCCGCGGCGCCGGCGAGCGGCGCGGCAACCGGGACGGCCGGGGCCGCCGCCGCGGGCGCGGCCCAGCGCAGCCACGGCGCGCGCAGCAGCACGAGTACGCCGCACGCGCAGGCGGCGAGCGCGCCGAACGTCGCGAAGCCGAGCTGGTAGCTGCCGGTGCTTTCCTTCGCGATGCCCATCACGACGGGCAGATAGAAGCCGCCGATCCCGCCGGCCGCGCCGACGATGCCCGACAGCAGGCCGGTCTTGCCCGGCCAGCGGTGCGGCACGAGCTGGAACGTCGCGCCGTTGCCGAGCCCGAACGCGACGTACAGGCAGATCAGCAGCGCGATGCCGCCCGTCACCGGCGGCATCCACGCGGCGAACGCGAAATCGGCGGCGGCGATCGCGGCGAGCAGCACGATCAGCGCGCGCACGCCGGTGACGCGGTCGGCGAGGTGGCCGCCGAGCGGTCGCACGATCGCGCCGAGGAAGGCCAGCAGCGACATGAACAGGCCGGCCTCGATCTTCGGCATCTGGTAGAGCGTCGTGAGCAGCAGCGTCACATACGACGACATGCCGACGAAGCCGCCGAACGTGATGCTGTAGATCAGCATGACGGCCCATGTGTCGCGTTCGGCGAGCACCGCGCGGTAGCGCGCGGGCAGCACCGCGATCGCGAGCAGCGCGCCCATCACCGGCAGCAGCAGCACACCGGTCTTGCCGGCGCCGAACAGCCCGCCGTGCACCGCGAGCACGAGCGCGACGAGGCCCGCGAGCGTGATCGCGAACGCGCCGAGCGCGCGCGGTGCGCTGCCCGATTTCTCGCCGCGGTCGTCGGCCCACGCGAACAGCGCGAAGCCGGCGATCGCGAGCAGCGGCAGCGCGGCGGCGGTCGAGAACTGCCAGCCGAGCGCGGCCGCGACATGCGGAAACATGAACCCGTCGAGCACCGCGCCGATGTTGCCGGCCGCGGCCAGGCCGAGCACGAGGCCCTGCACCTTCGGCGGGTAGCTGCTGCCCGCCATCGGCAGCGCGACCGCGAAGCTCGCGCCGCCGATCCCGAGGAACACGCCGAGCACCAGCAGCAGCGCGTACGACGGCGCGCCAGGCACGCACGGCAGCACGACCGCGGGCAGCGCGGACAGCAGCACGCCCATCAGCGCGACGCGCCGGCCGTTCGCGGACTGGTACAGGTTGCCGAGCGTGACGCGCAGGATCGCGGCGGCGAGCACGGGTACCGCGACGAGAAAGCCCTGCTGCGCGGCGGACATCGCGATGTCCTTGCCGATGAACGGCGCGAGCGGGCCGTACAGCACCCAGACGGTGAAGCCGGTGTCGAAGTACAGGAAGCACGCGAGCAGCGAACGCCAGTTGCCGCTCTGCAGGGAAGTGCGCAAGGTCTTCATCGGTGGAGCCTCCGGGGTTGCGGCCGCGAAGCCGGGCGAGGCCGGATGGAACGTCGGGCGGCCGCGCGGCGGCGGATCCGGGAATCCGTTCCGCAATGTCCATGCCAACGCGCGGCGGCTTTTGCCGGGCCGTTGCCTGATGCGGCGTCCGGCCTGCGCGGGCCGCGCGCGGGCGGAGCCGGCCGGGACGTGCACCCGCGGGCGCAATGCAGGGCACCGGCACCGCGGGCGTGCGCGCGGCGCGGCGCTGGTGCGGCGATGCACAACGGATGTCATGCGCCCGGCGGTGCACCGCGGGGAAGCGTTCATGCCGGGGCGGGCCGGCGCCGCCGCGCCGCACGCCGCGCCCCCGCGGCGCCGGTAGAATGCAGGCTTCTTCCCGACCGCCGCCCGCCGCGCCCGCCCGCATGGAACTGAAATGGCTCGAAGACTTCGTCTCGCTCGCGGAGACGCGCAGCTTTAGCCGCTCCGCCGAGTTGCGGCACGTGTCCCAGCCGGCGTTCTCGCGGCGCATCCAGGCGCTCGAGGCGTGGCTCGCGACGGAACTGATCGATCGTTCGGTCTATCCGACCCGGCTCACGCAGGCCGGCCAGATCTTCTACGAGCAGGCGCTGACGATGCTGTCGCAGGCGCACGAGGCGCGCACGCTGCTGCGCGGCCACGTCGGCGCGCCGGTGCCGACGATCGAGTTCGCGGTGCCGCACACGCTGTCGCTCACCTATTTCCCGCGCTGGCTGCAACGCATCGAGGCGAAGATGGGGCCGGTTCATACGCGGCTGCGCGCGCTGAACGTGCACGACGCGGTGCTGTCGCTCGTCGAGGGCGGCTGCGATCTCGTGATGGGCTATCACCACCCGAGCCATCCGGTCGCGCTGGACCCCGCGCGCTACGACATGCTGGCACTCGGCAGCGAGCCGATCAGCCCGTTCTCGGCGCCCGGCCGGGCCGGGCGGCCGCGCTATACGCTGCCCGGCACCGCGGACGCGCGCGTGCCGTATCTGTCCTATACGCCGAACGCGTATCTCGGCCGGATGACCGAGGTGATCATCGCGAACGCGTCGGCGCCGCTGTTCCTCGACCGCGTGTACGAAACCGACATGGCGGAAGGGCTGAAGGCGATGGCGCTCGCCGGCCACGGCATCGCCTTCCTGCCGCACAGCGCGGTCGAGGACGCGGTCGCGGGCGGCCGCCTGATCCGGCTCGACCGCGGCGGGCGCGGCGGCGTGCATCCGTTCACGCTGACGATGGAGATCCGCCTGTACTGCGACAAGGTCGCGCTGCAGGGCGACGAGCCGCGGCAGAAGCTCGTGCGCGCGCTGTGGGACGTGGTGAGCAACGAGCTGCGCGACGCGGCCGCATAGCATTCATGCGGCATTCGCGCGGCGGCGGATCGACGGCCGATCGCGGCCGTTCTTGCGCAAATCGACCGCACTTTTGCGAAAAATAACGATCATGCATGAAACGCATAATCGAATAAGCAAACGGCATTGGATAAAAAAAACGGGTTTTTCGACAATGTGCGCCATCCGTTGACCGTTGGAGAATCCATGTCTTCGCAACTGCAGTCCATCCCGTCCTACTTGCACGCCGACGATCTCGGCCCGTGGGGCAACTACCTTCAGCAAGTCGACCGCGTCGCGCCGTACCTCGGCTCGCTGTCGCGCTGGCTCGAAACGCTGAAGCGTCCGAAGCGCATCCTGGTCGTCGACGTGCCGATCGAGCTCGACAACGGCACCGTCGCGCACTTCGAGGGCTATCGCGTGCAGCACAACGTGTCGCGCGGCCCGGGCAAGGGCGGCGTGCGCTACCACCAGGACGTGACGCTGTCGGAAGTGATGGCGCTGTCGGCATGGATGTCGGTGAAGAACGCAGCCGTGAACGTGCCGTACGGCGGCGCGAAGGGCGGCATCCGCGTCGACCCGCGCAAGCTGTCGCGCGGCGAGCTCGAGCGCGTGACGCGCCGCTACACCAGCGAAATCGGCATCATCATCGGCCCGAACACCGACATTCCGGCGCCGGACGTCAACACCAACGAACAGGTGATGGCGTGGATGATGGACACCTACTCGATGAACCAGGGCCAGACGGCCACCGGCGTCGTGACCGGCAAGCCGATCTCGCTCGGCGGTTCGCTCGGCCGCAAGGAAGCGACCGGCCGCGGCGTGTTCGTGGTCGGCTGCGAAGCGGCGAAGAAGAAGGGCCTCGAGATCGAAGGCGCGCGCATCGCGGTGCAGGGCTTCGGCAACGTCGGCGGCATCGCGGCTAAGCTGTTCCAGGAAGCGGGCTCGAAGGTGATCGCGGTGCAGGATCACACCGGCACGATCTACCAGCCGGCCGGCCTCGACGCGAGCAAGCTGCTCGACCACGTCGCGCAGACCGGCGGCGTCGCGGGCTTCCCGGGCTCGGAGCCGATGCCGAACGACGAGTTCTGGACGGTCGAAACCGACATCCTGATCCCGGCGGCACTGGAAAACCAGATCACCGAGAAGAACGCAGCGAAGATCCGCACGAAGATCATCGTCGAAGGCGCGAACGGCCCGACGACGACCGCGGCGGACGACATCCTGAGCGCGAACGGCGTGCTCGTGATCCCGGACGTGATCGCGAACGCGGGCGGCGTGACCGTGTCGTACTTCGAGTGGGTGCAGGATTTCTCGAGCTTCTTCTGGACGGAAGACGAGATCAACCACCGTCTCGAGCGCGTGATGCGCGAAGCGTTCGCCGGCGTATGGGCGGTCGCGGAAGAGCACAAGGTGTCGGTGCGTACCGCGGCGTTCATCGTCGCGTGCAAGCGCATCCTGATGGCGCGCGAAATGCGCGGCCTGTACCCCTGATCGTCGAACTCGATCAAGGCATGACGCAATCCACCCGGTTGCGTGCATGAGCCCCGCGGGCGGCACCGAATCCGGTGCCGCCCGCGCGCGCATTCCGGGTGCCCGAAGCCGGGAGGACGGCTTCCGATGGGGCGATCCGTAGTGCGGTAAACAACAGTACTTTCATAAATATTACTTTGATACACTGGCTCGGGTTTTCGCCAAGGAGATGAACAAAATGAAATACCACAAGGCAGTCCTGATGGCCGCCGCGCTCTGCGCGTTCGCGAGTGGCGCCCATGCCCAGGAGACCAGCACGCTGAAGAAAATCAAGGACACGGGCGTGATCGCGCTGGGCCACCGCGAATCGTCGATTCCGTTTTCCTACTACGACCAGAACCAGCAGGTGGTCGGCTATTCGCGCGAGATCCAGCTGAAGGTCGTCGATGCGGTGAAGAAGAAGCTGAGCCTGCCGAACCTGCAGGTGAAGAACATCCCGGTCACGTCGCAGAACCGCATCCCCCTCGTGCAGAACGGCACGGTCGACATCGAGTGCGGCTCGACGACCAACAACGTCGAGCGCCAGCAGCAGGCTGCCTTCTCCGACACGATCTTCGTGATCGGCACGCGCCTGATGACGAAGAAGGATTCGGGCGTCAAGGATTTCGCGGACCTGAAGGGCAAGACCGTCGTGACGACGGCCGGCACGACGTCCGAGCGCCTGCTGCGCAAGATGAACAACGACAAGCAGCTCGGCATGAACATCATCAGCGCGAAGGATCACGGCGATTCGTTCAATACGCTGGAATCGGGCCGCGCGGTCGCGTTCATGATGGATGACGCGCTGCTGGCAGGCGAGCGCGCGAAGGCCAAGAAGCCGGACGACTGGGCGATCGTCGGCACGCCGCAGTCGGAAGAAGCTTACGGCTGCATGATGCGCAAGGGCGATACGGAGTTCAAGAAGGTGGTCGACGACGCGATCGCGCAGGTCGAGAAGTCGGGCGAAGCCGCGAAGATCTACGCGAAGTGGTTCGAGAACCCGATCCCGCCGAAGGGGCTGAACCTGAACTTCCCGCTGAGCGAATCGATGAAGAAGCTCTACGCGAACCCGAACGACAAGGCACTCGACTGACCCCGCGTCCGTTGATGCAGTGTTGACGCTGATGAAACGGAAGAGGCCACGCTTCTTCCGTTTCTTTTTGCTGGAGTCTTGCCCATGTCATACCACTGGAACTGGGGCATCTTCCTGAGCCCCGTCTCGACCGGCGAGCCGACGACGTATCTCGGCTGGCTGATGTCGGGCTTCTGGGTGACGATCAAGGTGTCGCTCGTCGCCTGGGTCATCGCGCTGATCGTCGGTTCGCTGTTCGGCGTGCTGCGCACCGTCCCGAACAAATGGCTGTCCGCGCTCGGCACGCTGTACGTGTCGATCTTCCGGAACATTCCGCTGATCGTGCAGTTCTTCGTCTGGTACCTCGTCGTGCCCGAACTGCTGCCGGCGTCGATCGGCACCTGGATCAAGCAGCTGCCGCCGGGCACGCAGTTCTTCACCGCGTCGATCGTCTGTCTCGGCCTGTTCACCGGCGCACGCGTGTGCGAGCAGGTGCGCTCGGGCATCAACGCGCTGCCGAAGGGCCAGCGCGCCGCCGGCCTCGCGATGGGCTTCACGCAGTGGCAGACGTATCGCTACGTACTGCTGCCGGTTGCCTACCGGATCATCGTGCCGCCGCTGACGTCGGAATTCCTGAACATCTTCAAGAACTCGGCGGTCGCGTCGACGATCGGCCTGCTCGACCTGTCCGCGCAGGCGCGCCAGCTCGTCGACTACACCGCGCAGACGTATGAGTCGTTCATCGCGGTCACGCTCGCGTACGTGATCATCAACCTCGTCGTGATGGCGTTCATGCGCTGGATCGAAAGCCGCTCGCGGCTGCCCGGCTACATCGGAGGCAAGTGATGCATCAGTTCGACTGGAGTAGTATTCCCGGCGCGCTGCCGACGCTCTGGACGGGCGCCGTCATCACCTTGCAGATCACCGTGCTCGCGATCGTCGTCGGGATCGTCTGGGGCACGCTGCTCGCGCTGATGCGGCTGTCGGGCGTGAAGCCGCTCGCGTGGTTCGCGCAGGGCTACGTGACGGTGTTCCGCTCGATCCCGCTCGTGATGGTGCTGCTGTGGTTCTTCCTGATCGTGCCGCAGGTGCTGCAGGGCGTGCTCGGGCTGTCGCCGACGATCGATATCCGGCTCGCATCGGCGATGGTCGCGTTCTCGCTGTTCGAGGCCGCGTATTATTCGGAGATCATCCGTGCCGGCATCCAGGCGGTGCCGCGCGGGCAGGTGAATGCCGCGTTCGCGCTCGGCATGAACTACGCGACGGCGATGCGCCTCGTGATCCTGCCGCAGGCCTTCCGCGCGATGGTGCCGCTCTTGCTCACGCAGGCGATCGTGCTGTTCCAGGACACGTCGCTCGTCTACGTGATCAGTCTCGCGGACTTCTTCCGCACGGCCGCGAACATCGGCGATCGCGACGGCACGAGCGTCGAGATGATCCTGTTCGCAGGCGCATGCTATTTCGTGATTTGCTCGGTGGCGTCCGCCCTCGTCAAAGGTCTCCAGAAAAAGGTCACAAGATGATTTCCATCAAGAACGTTTCGAAGTGGTACGGCCAGTTTCAGGTCCTCACCGATTGCACGACGGAAGTGAACAAGGGCGAGGTGGTGGTGGTGTGCGGGCCGTCGGGCTCGGGCAAGTCGACGCTGATCAAGACGGTGAACGGCCTCGAGCCGTTCCAGCAGGGCGAGATCCTCGTCAACGGCCAGTCGGTGGGCGACAGGAAGACGAACCTGTCGAAGCTGCGTTCGAAGGTCGGCATGGTGTTCCAGCACTTCGAGCTGTTCCCGCACCTGTCGATCACCGAGAACCTGACGCTCGCGCAGATCAAGGTGCTCGGCCGCGGCAAGGACGAGGCGAACGAGAAGGGGCTGAAGCTGCTCGATCGCGTCGGCCTGAAGGCGCACGCGCACAAGTATCCGGGCCAGCTGTCGGGCGGCCAGCAGCAGCGGGTCGCGATCGCGCGCGCGCTGTCGATGGATCCGATCGCGATGCTGTTCGACGAGCCGACTTCGGCGCTCGATCCGGAGATGATCAACGAAGTGCTCGACGTGATGGTCGAACTCGCGCAGGAAGGGATGACGATGATGGTCGTCACGCACGAGATGGGCTTCGCGAAGAAGGTTGCGCACCGCGTGATCTTCATGGACAAGGGCGCGATCGTCGAGGACGACCGCAAGGAAGAATTCTTCGCGAACCCGAAATCGGATCGCGCGAAGGACTTCCTCGCGAAGATCCTGCACTGAGCGGGCAGGGCGGCGGGGCCGCCCTTCGTGCGGTGCGTCAAATGGAAACGCCCGGCGAATGCCGGGCGTTTTGTCATCCGCGGGCGGGCGGCGCGCTTAGAAGTCGAACGCGTCCTCGCTGACGTCCGCTTCGACCGCGGGCAACGGCCGCGTGGGCGCGGACGCCGACGCATCGAGCGCCGGGTTGCGCAGCTTCTCGAGCACGGCGGGCGGCACCGGGATCTGCATCCGCGCCGCGACGTCACCGCACTGGAACATGATCAGCTCGCCCGGCTCGAACGCGGTCCAGACTTCGTTGTCGGTGAGCGGCTGGGTTGCGATCACCGCGACGCGATCCTCCGGCGTCGTGTATTTCGCGAAGTCGATCGACAGGTCTTCGTCGACGAGATGCGCGGTCGAGAACGGCCAGCGGCGCACGAGATAGTGCAGGCGCGTCGAGCAGTGCGCGAACAGCGCCTGGCCGTTCGACATCAGGAAGTTGAACACGCCGTGATCGGTGATGCCGCGGGTCAGCTCGCCGACCCGCTCGAACAGCTCGGGCAGCGGCGGCTGCGCACCGGGAAACGCTTCGCGCAGGCCCTGCATCAGCACGCAGAACGCCTGCTCGCTGTCGGTCGTGCCGACCGGGTGATAGACGCTGCCCTCCATGTCCGGCGCATAGTCGTGCAGGTCGCCGTTATGCGCGAAGATCCAGTGCCGGCCCCACAGCTCGCGCATGAACGGATGGCTGTTCTCGAGCAGGATATGGCCCTGCGTTGCCTTGCGGATGTGCGCGATCGTGTTCTTCGATTTGATCGGGTAGCGCTTCACCATTTCGGCGATCGGCGACGTGGCCGATGCCTGGTGATCAATGAACAGGCGGCAGGCTTTATCTTCGAAGAACGCGATGCCCCAGCCGTCGGCATGGTGGTCGGTGAGCCCGCCCCGGGCCGCGAAGCCCGTAAAGGAGAATGTGACGTCCGTCGGCGCGGCGCAGTTCATTCCTAAGAGTTGGCACATTTTACTTGGGGCGGCAGGCTGAAGCGGGTATCGAACCGGTTGGGACCGGGCGAACCCCGGTACAATGCATGCTTCTAGCATATCACCGAGCCAACAGCGGTAAAAAGCGGATTCCGCCGACGAACGGCCCCGTGTTGCGGTTAGTCGTCAGCCGGCCCGCGCCGGCGGCATTCGGCACCGTTTTCCGCTTCCGTTTCTCACGACGCCTCCTATGACTGCCTCGAACGCTTCCTCCCCGGCGACGCTGACGCTCGCCCGTCCCGACGACTGGCACCTGCACGTCCGCGACGGCGACATGCTGGCCGCCGTGCTGCCGCACACCGCGCGCCAGTTCGGCCGCGCGATCATCATGCCGAACCTGAAGCCGCCCGTGACGACCACCGCGCAGGCGCAGGCGTACCGGGAGCGGATCCTCGCCGCGGTGCCCGCCGGCGTGACGTTCGAGCCGCTGATGACGCTGTACCTCACCGACAACACGCCGCCCGACGAGATCCGCCGCGCGCGCGAAAGCGGCTTCGTGCATGGCGTGAAGCTGTATCCGGCGGGCGCGACGACCAATTCGGACCACGGCGTGACCGATCTCGCGAAATGCGCGAAGACGCTCGAGGCGATGCAGGAAACCGGCATGCCGCTGCTCGTGCACGGCGAAGTGACCGACGCGTCGATCGACCTGTTCGACCGCGAAAAGGTGTTCATCGACCGCGTGATGACGCCGCTGCGCCGCGACTTCCCGGGCCTGAAGGTGGTGTTCGAGCACATCACGACGAAGGACGCGGCCGACTACGTGCGCGACGCCGATGCGGCGCCCGGCCTGATCGGCGCGACGATCACCGCGCATCACCTGCTGTACAACCGCAATGCGATCTTCGTCGGCGGGATCCGCCCGCATTACTACTGCCTGCCGGTGCTCAAGCGCGAGACGCATCGCATCGCGCTCGTCGAGGCGGCCACGTCGGGCAACCCGCGCTTCTTCCTCGGCACCGACAGCGCGCCGCATGCGCGCAACGCGAAGGAAGCCGCCTGCGGCTGCGCGGGCTGCTACACGGCGCTGCACGCGCTCGAGCTGTATGCGGAAGCCTTCGACAATGCGGGCGCGCTCGACAAGCTCGAAGGGTTCGCGAGCTTCTTCGGCGCGGATTTCTACGGCCTGCCGCGCAGCCCGGAAACGGTGACGCTGCGCCGCGAACCGTGGGAGCTGCCGCTCGAGATCCTCGCGGGCGATACGCCGGTCGTGCCGCTGCGCGCCGGCGAGTCGATCGGCTGGAAACTCGCGTGAATGCCGCGCCGCCGCGCGGGGCCGGCCAGCCGGCCGGTGTCGGCGCGGCGGCGTTTGCGCGGATCGACTGGTCCGCGCCGTGGCTCGCGGGCTTTGCCGAAACGGGCCGTGCCGCGCAGGTGGCCGCGCTCGACGGCGAGCCCGCGCTGCTCGCCGCGCTGAACGGCGCGGCGGCCAAGGCAGGCGAGACGCCGCTCGCGAGCGGCCGCGGCAGGCCGCTGCGCTTCATTCCTCAAGCCGAACTGCCGGCCGGCGTCGCGTACGAGACCCATATCGCCGAAACCGGCGGGGTGCCGACCCGCCACAATCTCCACGATTTCTTCAATGCGCTCGTGTGGCTCGCGTATCCGCGCATCAAGGCCGCGCTGAACGCGCGCCAGGCCGCGGCGATCGACGCGGCGGGCGGCGTCGGCCCGGTGCGCGGCACGCTGCGCGACGCGCTGACGCTGTTCGACGAGAACGCAGCGCTGCTCGTGGCGGCCGACCCGGCGCTCGGCGACGCGCTGCGCGGCTTCGACTGGCCGCGGCTGCTGGTGGCCGCGCGCGGGGCGTGGGGCGCGCGTTGCGAGGTGCGGCTCGTCGGACACGCGCTGCTCGAGAAGCTCGTCGCGCCGTACAAGTCGTGTACCGCGCACGCCTGGATCGTCGAGGTGAGCGCCGACTATTTCGGCTGGCCGGCCGCGCGCCGTGCGGCGCACGTCGACGCGCGGGTCGCGGATGCGCTCGCGACGCGCGCGCTGACGAGCCGCGACCTGTCGCCGCTGCCGGTGCTGGGCGTGCCGGGCTGGTGCGCGGAGAACGCCGATCCTGCGTTCTATGACGATCCGGCGGTGTTCCGCAGCGGGCGGCGCGCGCGGCCGCTGTCATGAACGGCGCGCGGTGCTAGAATGCGCGTCGCAAAGCAGGCCAGGCAGTCGCGGCCTCGCCGCCTTCGGGCAGGCGGGGGCGAGGAAAGTCCGGACTCCACAGGGCAGGGTGATGGCTAACGGCCATCCGTGGCGACACGCGGAACAGGGCAACAGAAAGCAAACCGCCGATGGCCCGGCGCAAGCCGGGATCAGGTAAGGGTGAAACGGTGCGGTAAGAGCGCACCGCGGCGACGGCGACGTTCGCCGGCACGGTAACCTCCACCCGGAGCAATTCCAAGTAGGCAGGCGCGCATTTTCGGATGCAGGACGGGGCCCCCGTCTCGTCTGCGGGTAGGAAGCTTGAGCGCGTCAGCAATGGCGCGCCTAGAGGAATGGCTGCCACGCGCCGCGCGTCTTCGGACGCGCGGCGTGCACAGAATCCGGCTTATCGGCCTGCTTTGCCGCTCGCATGCGAAGGGCCGGCGCCCCAGACGGGACGCCGGCCCTTTTTTCATCCGATGCGCTGCGCGTCAGGCCGCGACGATGTCGAACGAATGCGTGAGCTCGGCCGTCTTCGCGATCATGATCGACGCGGAGCAGTACTTGTCGTGCGACAGGTTGATCGCGCGCTCGACGGTCGCGGGATTCAGGTTGCGGCCGGTGACGGTGAAGTGGAAGTGCACCTTCGTGAAGACCTTCGGATCCTCGCTCGCGCGCTCGGCCTTCAGCGTGACTGAGCAGCCGGTGACGTCCTGGCGGCTTTTCTTCAGGATCAGCATGACGTCGTACGCGGTGCAGCCGCCGGTGCCGACCAGCACCATTTCCATCGGCCGCGGGGCGAGATTATGGCCGCCGCCTTCCGGCGCGCCGTCCATCGCGACGAGGTGCCCGCTTCCGGTCTGGGCGGAAAACGCCATGCCGTCCTGGCCCATCCAGCTTACTTTGCATTCCATGCTTGCGCTCCAGCGTTGCCTGATTCGAGTTCGAACCGGCATTGTAGCCCGCGCCGCCGCGGCCGGCTGATGCGCCGCACGATGCGCGGAAGCGGGCGGCGGCAAGCGCCGCGCGCGGCGACGCAGGGCGGGGAAATCCGCCGGACTTTTAGGGGTTTCGCTCTAGTCGGCCTGCGCGGGCGGCACTCGGCGGTCTTCGCAAGCTGTTGATTTAAATGGAGAAACCCGGAATTGGAAGCAAAATGTCAATATTCCGCATTATGGTTGTAGATTTCGCAATGCAAATTTTCTTGTGCTGCCGACGGGGCGTTCGTATAATGCGTGACATTGGTTGTCGCGCTGCGGCAACCTCCGAATGTCTCCTCCACCCTCCTCCTATGGTGGATTAAGCCCGAACCAGCCGTTCGGGCTTTTTTTCGTCTGATGCAAACATCGGCGCGCACAGCGCGCCTCCCGCACCTTACACGGTGGGCTGCCGGCCGGCGGCCTGCGACGCCCCGTCGGCCGTCGCGCCGCGCGGGCCGGCGGCGGGGGGCTGCACGGCGGATGCCTGGCCGTGGCGGCGCGAGCAGAAGTGGCGGACGCGTTCGCGCACCGCGCGCAGCCGGGCGACGCGATCGTCGGCGCGGGCATCCCGGGCCGCGGCGATGCGCGCGTCGAGTGAATCCAGCTTTGCGTCGCAGCCGGTCGGGTCGGCATGGGCGGGCGAGGTGGCGGCGCCAATCAATACGGCCGCAAGGAAGGGTGAGAGTCGGTTCTTCATCGTGTTTGTTGTTTTTCCTGGTCCGGCACGCGGTCTTGCGTGCGTTGCTGCGTGCCCCCGGGCGCTCGGAATCGCCCGTTGCAACGGGGCACGGCCGGATTTTGGCCGATTTCCGGCGCGGCGGGCACCCGGATGTGGATTCCCTTTGACCGCGCCTCGGCATTTCCTTTATAATTCAGGGCTTTTCCGCATTCATGCCCACGGAAAAAGAACAGGGAGAGCCTGCACTGCGCCTCGAAGCGCACCTAGACAAGCAGGAAAGAACACATCGGGCAAAGCATTTTTTTTGGATCGATCATGAAGACGTTTTCCGCAAAAGCCCATGAGGTGACGCGCGAATGGTACGTGATTGACGCGACGGATAAGGTTCTCGGCCGTGTTGCCAGCGAAGTGGCACGCCGTCTGCGCGGCAAGCACAAGCCTGAGTTCACCCCGCACGTCGACACTGGTGATTTCATCATCATCATCAACGCGAGCAAGCTGAAGGTCACGGGCAACAAGACGCTGGACAAGAAGTACTACCGTCACTCGGGCTACCCGGGCGGCATCTATGAAACGACGTTCGGCAAGATGCAAGAACGCTTCCCGGGCCGTGCGCTCGAGAAGGCGGTCAAGGGCATGCTGCCGAAGGGCCCGCTCGGCTACGCGATGATCAAGAAGCTGAAGGTCTACGCTGAAGCGACGCATCCGCACTCGGCTCAACAGCCGAAAGCGCTCGAGATCTAACGGGAGCCCACATGATCGGTAACTGGAACTACGGTACGGGCCGCCGCAAGAGCGCAGTCGCTCGTGTCTTCATCAAGGCTGGCAAGGGCGACATCATCGTCAACGGCAAGCCTATCGCTGACTACTTCTCGCGCGAAACGTCGCTGATGATCGTGCGTCAGCCGCTGGAACTCACGAACCACGCTCAAACGTTCGACATCAAGGTCAACGTGACGGGCGGCGGCGAAACGGGTCAGGCAGGCGCAGTGCGCCACGGCATCACCCGCGCGCTGATCGACTACGACGCGACGCTGAAGCCGTCGCTGTCGACCGCAGGCTTCGTTACGCGCGATGCGCGTGAAGTCGAGCGTAAGAAGGTCGGTCTGCGCAAGGCACGCCGCGCGAAGCAGTTCTCGAAGCGTTAAGCGCTTCACGGTTGGCCGCCGCGCCTGCGCGGTGTCCGCCCGAAAAAACCGCCAGCTTTCATGCTGGCGGTTTTTTTATGCGCGCGCGATTCCGCGCCGCGCGGGCGTGCGCGCCGCCCGGTTTGACGAAATCGACAAGAACCTGTTGATTTCATGGACATCAGCACGATCTTGAGATCGGCCCTACAATAGCGGCTAAAGCTTTTTGGAGAGTTCGCATGAACGCTGTTACCGAATCCGCAGCCACGACTGAAGAAATGCCGGCACCGTTCGTCTTCACCGACGCGGCGGCCGAGAAGGTCAAGCAACTGATCGACGAAGAGGGCAACCCCGACCTGAAGCTGCGCGTGTTCGTGCAGGGCGGCGGCTGCTCGGGCTTCCAGTATGGCTTCACGTTCGACGAGGAAGTCAACGAGGACGATACCGTGATGAACAAGAACGGTGTCCAGCTGCTGATCGACTCGATGAGCTATCAGTATCTGGTCGGCGCCGAGATCGACTACAAGGACGATCTGAACGGCGCGCAGTTCGTGATCAAGAACCCGAACGCCACGACCACCTGCGGTTGCGGCTCGTCGTTCTCGGTCTGACGAACGGCCGTACCGGTCCGAATAAAAAACGGGGCTTCATGCCCCGTTTTTTGTGCCCGCCTGCCGCTCGCGCGGCGCGTCAGCGCGGATAGAGTGCGCCGAGCACGCGGTCGCCGGCCGCACCGGTGACCGTGGCCAGGTTGCCCGGCTCGCGTGCGGTGAAGCGATACGCGAGCCACGCGAACGCGAGCGCCTCGACCTGCTGCGGCGGCACGCCGAGCGCGGAGGTGGTGTCGACGGTCGCACTGACGCCGCAGTCGTGCAGCGCGGTTGCGAGCGCATCGAGCAGCACCGGGTTACGGGCGCCGCCGCCGCATACGTACACGGCCTTGCAACCCGGCGCGTGCCGTGCGATCTCGCGGGCGACCGTGACCGCGGTGAGCGCCGTGAGCGTCGCCTGCACGTCTTCCGCCGCGACCTGCGCGAACGCGGCGAGCTTTGCGTCGAGCCAGGCCGGATTGAACAGGTCGCGCCCCGTGCTCTTCGGCGGCGGCGCGGAGAAATACGCTTCGTCGAGCAGCGCGTCGAGCAGCGGCGCATGCACGGCGCCGCGCGCGGCAAAGCGGCCGCCGTCGTCGTAGGGTTTGCCGAGGTGGCGGCCCGCCCACGCGTCGATCAGCGCGTTGGCCGGGCCGCAGTCGAAGCCGCGCACCCGGTCGCTGCCGTCGCCGGGCAGGATCGTGATGTTGCTGATACCGCCAAGATTGCAGACGACCCGCATCTCGCCCGGCGCGCCGAACACGGTTGCGTGGAACGCCGGCACGAGCGGCGCGCCCTGGCCGCCCGCGGCAACGTCGCGGCTGCGGAAATCCGCGATCACGTCGATGTGCGTCAGCTCGGCGAGCAGTGCCGGATTGTTGATCTGCCGCGTGTAGCCGCGTTCGGGACGATGGCGCACCGTCTGGCCGTGCACCCCGATCGCGCGCACCTGGTCGGGCGGGAGGCCCGCCGAGCGCTGCAGTTCGTGGCAGCACACCGCGTAGCGGGCCGCGAGCGCGTTGGCGGCCAGCGATTCACGCTCGATCTCGTTGTCGCCCGGTTGCTGCAGCGAGAACAGCGCGTCGCGCAGCGTCTGCGCGAACCCGACGCAGGCTTCGGCGAGCACGGCCGGCGCCTTGCCTGCCTCGAAGCGCACGGCGACGCCGTCGACGCCGTCCATGCTCGTTCCCGACATCAACCCGAAATAGATACCGTCGGCCGGATGGCCGGATGGCGGACGTCTTAGCGGCACGTGAGCCCTCCCGAATCGTGCGGCGGCGGCCGGTGCCGCGCGCTTCGCGACCGATTATCCGCGCAAGCGGCGCCGCCGTTAAGCGATGCGCGCGCAAGTTATGGGAAAATCCCTGTTTTTGCGACATTCTTCCTGGCACCGATGAGCACCGAACCCAGTTCCAAGCCCGTTTTCCCGATCACCGACGAAGTCCGGCATGCGCTTGCTGTCACGAAGCGCGGCGTCGACGAGCTGCTGATCGAGGAGGAGTTCGCGCAGAAGCTCGCGCGCAGCGCCGCCACCGGCACGCCGCTTCGCATCAAGCTCGGCCTCGACCCGACCGCGCCCGACATCCACATCGGCCACACGGTCGTGCTGAACAAGATGCGCCAGCTGCAGGACCTCGGCCACACGGTGATCTTCCTGATCGGCGATTTCACGTCGCTGATCGGCGACCCGTCCGGCCGCAATGCGACGCGCCCGCCGCTCACGCGCGAGCAGATCGAGGCGAACGCGAAGACCTATTTCGAGCAGGCCGCGCTGGTGCTCGACCGCGACAAGACCGAGATCCGCTACAACAGCGAATGGTCGATGCCGCTCGGCGCCGACGGGATGATCAAGCTCGCGTCGCGCTACACGGTCGCGCGCATTCTCGAGCGCGAGGATTTCACGAAGCGCTTCCAGGGCGGCGTGCCGATCTCGATCCACGAATTCCTCTACCCGCTGATGCAGGGCTACGACTCGGTCGCGCTGAACGCCGACCTCGAGCTCGGCGGCACCGACCAGAAGTTCAACCTGCTGGTCGGCCGCGAACTGCAGAAGCAGTACGGGCAGGAACAGCAGTGCATCTTGACGATGCCGCTGCTCGAGGGCCTCGACGGCGTCGAGAAGATGTCGAAGTCGAAGGGCAACTACGTCGGCATCAGCGAGAAGCCGACCGACATGTTCGGCAAGCTGATGAGCATCTCGGACACGCTGATGTGGCGTTACTTCGAGCTGCTGTCGTTCCGCAGCATGGACGAGATCGTCGGCTTCCGCCGCGAGGCCGAAGCGGGCCGCAACCCGCGCGATTTCAAGGTGCTGCTCGCGCAGGAAATCGTCGCGCGCTTCCATTCGCAGGCCGACGCCGAGCGCGCGCTCGAGGATTTCAACCATCGCGCGAAGGGCGGCGTGCCGGACGACATCCCGTCGGTGACGCTCGCGGGCGCGCCGCTCGCGATCGGCCAGTTGCTGAAGCAGGCCGGGCTCGTGCCGTCGACGAGCGAAGCGCTGCGCAACATCGAGCAGGGCGGCGTGAAGATCGACGGCGCCACGGTGTCGGACAAGGGCCTCAAGATCGAGGCCGGCGAATTCGTCGTGCAGGTCGGCAAGCGCCGCTTCGCGCGCGTGACGCTCACCGCATGATCGCGCTGATCCAGCGCGTGAAGCGCGCCGACGTGCGCGTCGGCGACCGTGTGACGGGCGAGATCGGCGCGGGCCTGCTCGCGCTCGTCTGCGCGGAGCGCGGCGACACCGAGGCGGCGGCCGACAAGCTGCTCGCGAAGGTGCTCGGCTATCGCGTGTTCAGCGACGCGGCCGGCAAGATGAACCTGCCCGTGTCGAATATCGACGGCGAAGGGCGTGCGGGCGGCTTGCTGCTCGTGTCGCAGTTCACGCTCGCCGCCGACACCAACAGCGGCCTGCGCCCGAGCTTCACGCCCGCGGCGCCGCCCGACGAGGGCGCGCGCCTGTTCGACTATTTCGTCGACGCGGCGCGGGGGCGCCATCCGCACGTCGCGACGGGCGAATTCGGCGCCGACATGCAGGTCTCGCTCGTCAACGACGGGCCGGTGACGTTCTGGCTGCAAGTGCGGCCCTGATTCTTTCCCCTGAGGCGCCGCCGCAATGGCCACCACGCAGATCCTCTTCATTCGCCACGGCGAGACCGCCTGGAACCGCATCAAGCGCATCCAGGGCCATATCGACATTCCGCTGGCCGACACGGGCCTCGCGCAGGCGCAGCGGCTCGCCGCGCGTCTGGCGCGCGAGGCGCGCGACGGCGCAGGGATCGACGCGATCTATTCGAGCGACCTGATGCGCGCGCAGCAGACCGCGCAGCCGGCCGCCGACGCGCTGGGCCTGCCGCTCGTGCTGCGCGAAGGCTTGCGCGAGCGGGCGTATGGCGTGTTCCAGGGGCATGACAGCACGGAGATCGAGGCGCGCTTCCCGGACGCCTATGCGGCGTGGCAGACGCGCGACCCGGGCTTCGAGCCGGAAGGCGGCGAGTCGCAGCGCGCGTTCTATCACCGCGTGCTGCATGCGCTCGAGCCGATCGTTGCCGCCCATCCGGGCGGCCGGATCGCATGTGTCGCGCATGGCGGCGTGCTCGATTGCGTGTACCGCTTCGCGAACGGGCTCGAACTCGCCGCGCCGCGCAACTATCAACTGCTCAATACGAGCATCAACGTCGTCGATTACGCAGGCGGCCGCGCGCAAGTCGTGCAGTGGGCCGACATCTCGCACCTGAGCGAGGCAAGCGACGACGAGGACGGTTACAGCAAGGTGCTGTAGGCGCAGGCCGCGAGCCGCAACGGCGTCGTGGATACAGCTCGCGCGCAGCATGCGCGCGAGCTCGCCGGCCGGGCTGCGCGTATGCGAGCCGTCGCTTCACCCAACGGCGACCGCTGCGGGCAGCGCACCGGGCGTCAGCTTCCTTTCGCTTTCGATTGCGTCTCGTTGTGTGCCGTTGCCCGCCGACGCGCGCGCTTCGACGCGCCGTTGACGAGCGCCCAGCGCAGCACTGGCGCGACGGCGCGCACGCCGGGCCGGACGAACGCGCGCCGCAGCGGCGCGAGCGTCGAGACCCCGAGCATGTCCTGCGCCCAGGGCGGCAGCAGGTCGATACCGGCGTGCATGACGAGGGTCGCGGCGGGCCGCATGACCGGTCTCGCGACCGGCGCGTTGAGCAGGATCCGCATCACCTCGAACGTGCGCGGCCCGGCCTCGAGCTCGGGCCGCATGCGCGTCAGATATGCGGCGATCTCGGCGCGCGAGCGGGGCACGCCCTGCGCGCCGAGCATTTCGGCGATGCGTGCCGTTTCCGCGTAATAGCGATCCTGCAGTTCGCCCGGCAGCGCCGGGTTCACGTAGCGCAGATGCGCGGCGAGGAAGCTCGACACCTCCGCGACGTGCACCCAGGTCAGCAGCGCCGGATCGTCGGCGCGGTACGGCCGCCCGTCCGGCGCAACGCCGGACACCTTCGCATGGATCGCCTTCACGCGCTCGATCAGCGCGAGCGCGTCCGCACTGTTGCCGAAGGTGGTGCCGGAAATGAACGTCGCGGTGCGCCGCAGCCGCCCGAGGATGTCGGTGCGAAACGACGAGTGATCCCATACGCCGGCGAGCGCGAGCGGATGCAATGCCTGAAGCAGCAGCGCGGAAATGCCGCCTGTCATCATCGACGCGAAATCCGCGTGTACGCGCCAGCAGACGGCGTCGGGGCCGAACAGGCCCGGATCGCCGGGCGGCGACGAGAAGTCGAGCGACGGGCCGCCGCCGCCCGTCGTCAGGTGCGTGACGCCGGCCACGAGCCGCTTGCGGAACGGTTCGAGCCAGCGCGGGTGCGACGCGGGTGTGCCGGGGTGCGGGTTGGAGGGCGTCGTCATCGCGTGCGTGGCGTCGGGCGGGCGGTCATTGCCCGTCGGACGCCTCCCATGCGCCGCGCGCCGGGTTGGCCGCGTCGGGCGCGGCGAGCCCGAAGTGGCGGTAGGTGAGCAACGTCGCGACGCGCCCGCGCGGCGTGCGTTGCAGGAAGCCTTGCTGGATCAGGTACGGCTCGAGGACGTCCTCGATCGTGTCGCGTTCCTCGCCGATGGCCGCGGCGAGGTTGTCGATGCCGACCGGGCCGCCGTCGAACTTGTGCAGGATTGCTTCGAGCAGCTTGCGGTCCATCAGGTCGAAACCGACCGGATCGACGTCGAGCATCGCGAGCGCCGCATCGGCGACGGCCGCGGTGATGTTGCCGTCGGCTTTCACTTCCGCATAATCGCGCACGCGGCGCAGCAGCCGGTTCGCGATCCGCGGCGTGCCGCGCGAGCGCTTCGCGATTTCGAGCGCGCCGTTCGGATCGATCTGCGCGTTGAGCAGCGACGCCGAGCGGCGCACGATGCGCGACAGTTGCTCGGCGTCGTAGAACTCGAGGCGCGCGACGATCCCGAAGCGGTCGCGCAGCGGGTTGGTCAGCATCCCGGCGCGGGTGGTCGCGCCGACGAGGGTGAATGGCTGCAGGTCGAGCTTCACGCTGCGCGCGGCCGGGCCTTCGCCGATCATGATGTCGATCTGGTAATCCTCGAGCGCCGGATACAGGATTTCCTCGACGACCGGCGACAGCCGGTGGATCTCGTCGATGAACAGCACGTCGTTCGCCTCGAGATTCGTCAGCAGCGCCGCGAGGTCGCCCGCGCGTTCGAGCACCGGGCCCGACGTCTGGCGCAGGTTGACGCCCATTTCGCGCGCGATGATGTGCGCGAGCGTCGTCTTGCCGAGGCCGGGCGGCCCGAACAGCAGCACGTGGTCGAGCGGCTCGGCGCGGCGCTTCGCGGCCTCGATGAAGATCTCGAGCTGGCCGCGCACCTTTTCCTGGCCGACGTATTCGTCGAGCTGGCGCGGCCGCAGCGCGCGTTCGAACACCTCCTCGTGCGACGAGGCGGGCGTGGCGGCGATGATCCGCTCGGTGGCGAGTTTGTCGGTTTCAATCATGCGGCCATTGTACCGCGCACCGGTGCACGGCAAACCTGGCCGAACGGCCGACTGGCGCGCCGCGCGCGGCGGCGCGACACTGCGTCGGACGCGTGGCCGTTACGCCTTCGACAGCGCCTTCAGCGCGAGCTTGATGCCTTCGGACACGCCGGTGCCGGCCGGCACGTTCTTGATCGCGGCGAGGCCTTCCTTTTCCGAGTAGCCGAGCGCGAGCAGTGCGTTGAGGATGTCGGTCGCATGGTCGGACGGCGATGCGGCGCCGGCGAGCGCGCCGAGGTCGGCGCCGAGCTTGCCTTTCAGTTCCAGCAGCAGGCGCTCGGCCGTCTTCTTGCCGATGCCGGGCAGGCGGGTCAGGCGGGCGGCGTCCTGCATCGTCACGGCCTGCGCGAGCTCCTGCACGCTCATGCCGGACAGCACGGCAAGCGCCATGCGCGCGCCGATGCCGCTGATCTTCAGCAGTTCGCGGAAGGTCGTGCGTTCCTGCTGGGTCAGGAAGCCGTACAGCAGGTGCGCGTCCTCGCGCACGATCTGCTGCGTGAGCAGCACGACCCGTTCGCCGGTTTGCGGCAGGTTGTAGAACGTGCTCATCGGCACGTCGATTTCGTAGCCGACGCCGTTGCAGTCGACGAGCAGGTGAGGCGGGTTCTTTTCGAGGAGGATGCCGGCGATGCGACCGATCATGGAGTGAGCGAGGCGAGGAAGAAAGCGCGAGTGTAGCGTACGCACGGCGGAATGCCGATGGGTCGGCCGTCAGGCCGAACCGACGCGCGGCGCGCCGGGCGATTGCGCGCCCGTGCGCCCGGCGTCAGCCGACGAGCCGGCCGCGCCGCACGCGCAGCCCCTTCTTCGCGAGCGCCGGCGCGAGGCCGCCGAGCGTGCTGAGCGTGTTGCCGCCGTGCGCGTGGCAGATCGCCATGCCGAGCGCGTCGGCGGCGTCGCTGCCGGGCTGTCCGGACAGGTTCAGCAGGCGCGTGACCATTTCCTGCATCTGCGCCTTGGTCGCGCGGCCGTAGCCGACCACGGCCTGCTTGAGCTGCAGCGCCGTGTACTCGGCCACCGGCAGCCCGCCCGCGACGAGGCCGCAGATCGCGGCGCCGCGCGCCTGGCCGAGCAGCAGCGTCGACTGCGGGTTGACGTTGACGAACACCTTCTCGATCGCGGCCTGGTCGGGCGCGTGTTCGCGCACGAGCGTCGAGACGCCCTGGAAGATCGTGCCGAGCCGGGTGGCGAGGTCGGCAGTGGGCGTGCGGATCACGCCGCTCGCCACGTACGCGAGGTGGTGGCCGCTGACGTCGATGACGCCGAAGCCGGTGACGCGCAGGCCAGGGTCGATGCCGAGAATTCGCATGTCGGGAGGAGTTGCGTGATGCAGCAGCGATACTACAACGAAAGACGCGGCACGCCGTCGTGTCGCGCCGGCCCGCGCCGTGCAATAAAAAACCCGGCGGGTGCGATGCCGCCGGGCCCGGGTGTCGCGGCCGTGGCGGCCGCGCGCGGTCGATCAGTGACGGAAGTGGCGCACGCCCGTCAGGATCATCGCGATGTTGTGCTCGTCGGCGGCCGCGATCACTTCGTCGTCGCGCACCGAACCGCCCGGCTGGATCACGCAGGTCGCGCCGGCCGCCACGACGACGTCGAGGCCGTCACGGAACGGGAAGAACGCATCCGACGCGACGGCCGAACCCGCGAGCGTCAGGCCCGCGTTCTGCGCCTTGATGCTGGCGATGCGAGCCGAATCGACGCGGCTCATCTGGCCCGCGCCGACGCCGAGCGTCATGCCGTTGCCGCAGAACACGATCGCGTTCGACTTCACGTATTTCGCGACGCGCCACGCGAACAGCAGGTCGTCCATTTCCTTCGGCGTCGGGTGGCGCTTCGTGACGACGCGCAGCTCGTGCGGCTGCACGTTCTTCGCATCGAGCGACTGCACCAGCAGGCCGCCGCCCACGCGCTTCAGGTCGAACGCGTTGTGGCCTTCGCCCAGCGCGATCTCGAGCAGGCGCACGTTCTGCTTCGCGGCGAATACCTGCTTCGCGGCATCGGTGAACGACGGCGCGATCAGCACTTCGACGAACTGCTTCGCGACCGCTTGCGCGGCGGCTTCGTCGACTTCGCGGTTGAACGCGATGATGCCGCCGAATGCCGACGTCGGATCGGTCTGGAACGCCTTCGCATACGCGTCGGCCGAATCGTTGCCGACCGCGACGCCGCACGGGTTCGCATGCTTGATGATCACGCAGGCGGGCGCGTCGAACGTCTTCACGCATTCCCATGCCGCGTCCGAATCGGCGATGTTGTTGTACGACAGTTCCTTGCCCTGCAGCTGGCGGTAGTTCGCGAGCGCGCCGGCCGGCGTCGCGATGTCGCGGTAGAACGCGGCGCTCTGGTGCGGGTTTTCGCCGTAGCGCAGGTCCTGCACCTTGTCGAACGCCATGTTCAGCGTCGCCGGGTAGGCGTTGCGCGACGCGTGCTTCAGTTCGTCGGTGAGGCTCGTCAGGTAGTTCGTGATCGCGCCGTCGTACTGCGCGGTGTGCGCGAACACCTTCGTCGCGAGGCGGAAGTTGGTCGGGTAGCCGACCGTGTTGCCGTTCGCCTTCATTTCATCGAGCACGACCGCGTAGTCGGCCGGATCGACGATGACCGTCACGTCGCGGTGGTTCTTCGCGGCCGAGCGCAGCATCGTCGGGCCGCCGATGTCGATGTTCTCGATCGCGTCGGCCAGCGTGCAGTCGTCCTTCGCGATCGTCGCGACGAACGGGTACAGGTTCACGACGAGCAGGTCGATCGTCGGGATGTCGTGCGCTTCGAGCGCCTGCATGTGTTCCGGCAGGTCGCGGCGCGCCAGGATGCCGCCGTGAACCTTCGGATGCAGCGTCTTCACGCGCCCATCGAGCATTTCCGGGAAGCCGGTGTAGTCGGCCACTTCGGTGACGGGCAGGCCCGCGTCGGCGAGCAGTTTCGCGGTGCCGCCCGTCGACAGCAGCTTGACGCCGAGGTCGGACAGCGACTTCGCGAAGTCGACGATGCCGGTCTTGTCGGAAACGGAAATGAGCGCTTGCTTGATCATGATGGAACCACCAATAGCCAGGAAAACGGGGACGGGGCGGCCGGCTACAGCAGGCCGTGCTGCTGCAGCTTCTTGCGCAGCGTGTTGCGGTTGATGCCGAGGTACTCCGCGGCGAGCGACTGATTGCCGCCGGCCTGGTCGAGCACGACCTCGAGCATCGGCTTTTCGACGCAGGACATCACCATTTCATAGACGTCGTGCGGATTGGAGCCGTCTAGATCCCGGAAATACACGTCCAGGCTCTCGCGGACACATTGTTCGATGTTGTGCTTGCTCATGCTGCTAACTGGTTATGGTCGTCCGACTCGCCGTGGCCGCGCTCGTCCTCATCCTCGTCGACGTAGACGAGATGGTCGGACAGCGCCTTCTGTGCCTCGAAGAATGCATTGACGGCGGCGAGCTGCTCGCGGGTGGAATCGAGCGTGTTCATCCGGTGCCGGAACCCGTTGGCGCCGGAAAGGCCGCGAGTGTACCAGCCGATGTGCTTGCGCGCAGTACGGACTCCCGTGAATTCCCCGTAGAACGCGTAGTGATCTTCCAGATGCTCGTTCATCACCTGCTGGATCTCGTCGATCAGCGGCGGCGGCAGCAGCTCGCCGGTTTGCAGGAAATGATCGATTTCGCGGAACAGCCACGGCCGGCCTTGCGCGGCGCGACCGATCATCAGCGCGTCGGCGCCCGTCGCGTCGAGCACGGCCTTCGCCTTCTGCGGCGACGTGATGTCGCCGTTCGCGACGACCGGAATGCCGACGGCGGCCTTCACGGCCGCGATGGTCTCGTATTCGGCGTCGCCGCGGTACAGGTCGGCGCGCGTGCGGCCGTGCACGGTGAGCATCGAGATGCCGGCGGCCTCGGCGAGGCGCGCGACGGTGATCGCGTTCTTGTGCTCGCGATCCCAGCCGGTGCGGATCTTCAGCGTGACGGGCACGGCGTCCGGCCCGATGCCGACCGCGCCGACCACCGCCTCGACGATCTGCTTCACGAGCGGCTCGTTCTGCAGCAGCGCGGACCCGGCCGCGACGTTGCAGACCTTTTTCGCCGGGCAGCCCATGTTGATGTCGATGATCTGCGCGCCGTTGTCGACGTTGTAGCGGGCCGCTTCGGCCATCATCGCCGGATCGGCGCCGGCGATCTGCACGGCGATCGGCTCGACTTCGCCCTCGTGGTTCGCACGCCGCATCGTCTTCGCGCTTTTCCACAGCTGGGCATTGGACGCGACCATCTCGGACACGGCGTAGCCGGCCCCCAGCCGCTTGCACAGCTGGCGGAACGGCCGGTCCGTCACGCCGGCCATCGGGGCGACGAACAGGTTGTTACGCAATACGTGAGAGCCGATAACGGGCATCGCAATGGCACCGCCCGCGGCGGGCGCGGGCATCAAAAGGGCGGAGGGAAAACGCGCATTTTACCGTATTCCCCCGCCTCGCCGATTTGACCCGGTTTGTCGGGCGTGCGTCAGCCGCGCTGGCCGAACATCATCTGGCGGGCGATCGCGGTCTTGAGCGGCGGCACGAACTCGAGCGCGGTGAGCGCCGCGCCGCGCAGCAGCGCGAGCGGGCCCGATTCGATCGTGAACAGCCGCGCGAGCGTGTCGGTCGCGCCGATCGTGAAGCGCCGGTCGAGCGCGCGCCGCGCGTTGAAGGCCGCGAGCGCGGCCGGCACGGCGCCGTGCGTGGACAGCGCATCGACGAGCGTATGCACGTCGCGCAGGCCGAGGTTCAGCCCCTGGCCCGCGACCGGGTGCAGCGTCTGCGCGGCATTGCCGACGATCGCGATGCGGCGGTCGACGAGGGTGGGCGCAGCGTTCAGGCCGAGCGAGAACGACGCGCGCCCGGCGATCGCGACGAAGCGGCCCATGCGCTCGCCGAAGGCGGTGCCGAGCTCGCGCAGGAACGCGTCGTCCGGCAGTGCGGCGCGGCGCGCGGCTTCGCCCGGTTCGCAGCACCACACGAGCGCGTAGTCGGCCTGTTGCGGGCCGCCGAGCGGCAGCAGCGCGAGCGGCCCTTCATGGGTGAAGCGTTCCCATGCGACGTTCGGGCGCGGCGCGGACACGGTCACCGTGCCGACGAGCGCGGTCTGGCCGTAGTCGCGGTGGTGCTTGCCGTCGTCGGCGCGCTGGTCCTGGAACAGCCCGCCTTCGGCGTTGACGACGATCCGCGCGCGCAGCGTGCGCTCGCCCTGCGGCGTGTCGAGCGTCAGCGCGACGCCGTCGGCATCCTGCTGCGGCGCGCGCGCGGACGTCGACGTGAGCCAGTCGACGCGCGTGCCGCGCACCGCGCCCGCGAGCGCCTGCACGATCGAGCCGTAGCGTACGACGTAGCCGAGCGCCGCGACGTCATGCTCGTCGCGGTCGATCAGCGTGCGGCCGAAATGGCCGCGCTGCGACACGTGGATGTGTTCGATCGGCGTCGCGTCGGCGGGCCACGCGAGCGAGTCGAGCAGCACGTGGCTGCCGTGCGACACGGCGATCGCGCGCGGGTCGTTCGCGCTCGCGGCGGGCTCGCGCGCGTCGATCAGCGCGATCGACCAGTGCTGCGTTGCGCTGCGCCGCGCCAGCCAGCCGGCCAGCGCGAGCCCGACGGGGCCCGCGCCGACGATGGCGATGTCGTAGTCCGGCGTGGCCGGGGAGGAATCGGTCGTCATCGGGAATCGTGAAACGAAGGAAACGGTCGGCGCCGCATGCTCATGCGCCGTGCGCCGCGCCCGCGCGCATCAGCGCCTCGATCTCGGCGGCTGCCACCGGCACGTCGCGCGTGATCAGCTCGCAGCCGTGCTCGCGCACGATCGCGTCGTCCTCGATGCGGATGCCGATGTTCCAGTATTCGGGCGGCACGTCGTCGGCGGCGCGCACGTACAGGCCCGGCTCGACGGTCAGCGTCATGCCGGCCTTCAGCGTGCGCCACGGCAGCGCGCCGTTGGCGTCGCGCGCGGCGAGCCGCTCGCGGTAGTCGCCGCAATCGTGCACGTCCATGCCGATCCAGTGGCCGGTGCGGTGCATGTAGAAGCGCGCGTACGCCCGTTCGGCGATCACGTCGTCGACGTTCGTGAAGTGCGTCTTCGGGATGATGCCGGTGTCGAGCAGGCCCTGCGCGAGCACGCGCACCGCCGCGTCGTGCGGCGCCTCGAACGGCACGCCGGCGCGCGTCGCGTCGATCGCGGCCTGCTGCGCGGCGAGCACGATGTCGTACAGCGTGCGCTGCGCGGGCGAGAAGCGGCCGTTGGCCGGGAACGTGCGGGTGATGTCGGACGCATAGCCGTCGAGCTCGCACGCCGCGTCGATCAGGATCAGGTCGCCGTCCCGCGCGGCCGCGTTGCCGGCCGGGTAGTGCAGCACGCATGCGTTCGCGCCTGCCGCGACGATCGAGCCGTACGCGGGCGCCTGCGCGCCGTGCTTGCGGAACGTGTAGAGCAGCTCGGCCTCGAGCTCGTATTCGCGGATGCCGGGGCGGCATGCCTGCATCGCGCGGCGATGCGCGAGCGCCGAGATGTGCGCGGCGCGCATCATGATCGCGAGCTCGTGCTCGTCCTTGACGAGCCGCATGTCGTCCAGCAGCGGCGTGAGATCGAGCAGCGCGTCCGGCGCGGCGACGCCGGTGCGCGCCTGGGCGCGCACCGCGTCGATCCAGCGCTCGAGCTGGCGGTCGAACTCGGCCGACGCGCCGAACCGGTAATGCACGGTGCCCGCGTCGGCGAGCAGGCGCGGCATTTCCGCGTCGAGCACGTCGGCGGCGAACGCCGCATCGAAGCCGAACGCGTCGCGCGCGGCGTCGGGGCCGTAATGGAAGCCTTCCCAGGTTTCGCGCTCGGCATTCTTCGCACGGCAGAACAGGATCGATTGCGGCGCGCCGTGCGGCGCGGACGCGTTCAGCACGAGCACGGCGTCCGGCTCGGCGAATCCCGTCAGGTAGTAGAAATAGCTGTCGTGGCGGTACGGGTAGCCCGTGTCGCGGTTGCGCAGCATTTCCGGCGCGGTGGGGACGATGGCGACGCCGCCGCCCGCCGCGCGCAGTGCGGCAAGCACGCGCTCGCGGCGCTGGCGGTAGACGTCGACGGCGATGGCGGTATCGAGGGGCGCATTCATCGTGCGATTGTAGCGCCGCCGGACGCGGCGCGTGAGGGGGCGGGGCGCGGCGCAGGCGCGCCGCCGCGGCTGTTGCAAACCATCCACAGGCCGGATGGGCGATTTTCTACCGGCTGTCGCCGCCCGGTTATGATCGGCGACAACGTATACTCTCGGCGGTTCCCCAACAAAGGCAGATGATGAAATTAATCGGTTCGCTCAGCAGCCCGTTCGTGCGAAAGGCGCGCATCGTGCTTGCTGAAAAGAAGATCGACTACAAGCTGGAGCTCGAAAACGTCTGGGCGCCGGACACGAACATTCATGCCTCGAACCCGCTCGGCAAGGTTCCGTGTCTCGTGATGGAAGATGGCGCCGCGGTGTTCGATTCCCGCGTGATCTGCGAATACGTCGATACGCTGTCCCCGGTCGGCAAGCTGATTCCGCCGTCCGGCCGCGAGCGCGTCGAAGTGCGTTGCTGGGAAGCGCTGTGCGACGGTGCGCTCGACGCGTCGGTCATGATCCGCATCGAGAACGTGCAGCGCGAAGCGCATCAGCGCAGCGAAAGCTGGATCGCCCGTCAGCAGCGCAAGATCGACGATGCGCTCGTCGCGATGTCGCAGGGCCTCGGCGGCAAGATGTGGTGCGTCGGTAATCATTACACGCTCGCCGACATCTCCCTCGGCTGCGCACTCGGCTATCTCGATTTCCGGATGCCCGAGCTGAACTGGCGCGACCGCCACCCGAACCTCGACAAGCATTTCGCGAAGCTGATGCAGCGGCCGTCGTTCGTCGACACCGTGCCGCAGGGGTGACGCGGCCGGCGGCGTCGCCGGCTGGGCATTCCGCAGACGAAAAAACGCGCCCCGAAGGGCGCGTTTTTCATGGCCGCGACGACGAGCGGGCGCGTCACCCGAGCGGCGCGTAGGCGGCGTCGCCGAGCGTGAACGCATCGCTGCGCGCGATCGGCCACCACTGGTCGTACAGCGAATAGCCGCAGTGGCCGCCGTCGAGCAGCGCGCCGGGCTTCAGGTATTTCAGCAGCTGCGACATCAGCCGGACTTCGTGCGGCGAAATGCGCTGCACGATGTGATGCGCGCGCAGCTCCGACGGATGCGCCAGCCCGGCCGCCTGCACGAGCTCCTGCAGCGCATGCAGCGTGTTGCGGTGGAAGTTGTAGACGCGATCCGACTTGTCCGGCACGACCACCGCGCGCTGGCGCACCGGGTCCTGGGTCGCGACGCCGGTCGGGCAGCGGCCCGTGTGGCAGGTCTGCGCCTGGATGCAGCCGACCGCGAACATGAAGCCGCGCGCCGAGTTCACCCAGTCCGCGCCGATCGCGAGCGTGCGCGCGACGTCGAACGCGGTGATGATCTTGCCGCTCGCGCCGATCTTCACGCGCTCGCGCACGCCGATGCCGACGAGCGTGTTGTGCACGAGCAGCAGCCCTTCCTGCAGCGGCACGCCGACGTGGTCGGTGAATTCGAGCGGCGCCGCGCCCGTGCCGCCTTCCGCGCCGTCGACGACGATGAAGTCCGGCACGATGCCGGTCTCGAGCATCGCCTTCGCGATGCCGAAGAATTCCCACGGATGGCCGACGCACAGCTTGAAGCCGGTCGGCTTGCCGCCGGACAGCGTGCGCAGCCGCTCGACGAATTCGAGCAGGCCGCGCGGCGTCGAGAATTCCGAGTGCGTGGCGGGCGAGATGCAGTCCTTGCCCATCGGCACGCCGCGCGTCTCGGCGATTTCCGGCGTGATCTTCGCGGCCGGCAGCACGCCGCCGTGGCCCGGCTTCGCGCCCTGCGACAGCTTGACCTCGATCATCTTCACCTGCGGATCGGCCGCCTGCTTCGCGAACTTGTCCGGGTTGAAGGTGCCGTCGTCGTTGCGGCAGCCGAAGTAGCCGGACGCGATTTCCCAGATGATGTCGCCGCCGTGTTCACGGTGATATTTCGACAGCGAACCCTCGCCGGTATCGTGCGCGAAGCCGCCTTTCTTCGCGCCGAGGTTCAGCGAGCGGATCGCGTTCGCGGACAGCGAGCCGAAGCTCATCGCCGAGATGTTGAAGATCGAGATGTCGTACGGCTGCGCGCGGTTCGCGCCGACGCGGATGCGGAAATCGTGGTTCGGCAGCTTGGTCGGCGCGAGCGAATGGCTGATCCATTCGTGCGCGACGGCCTTCACGTTCAGCTCGGTGCCGTACGGGCGGTTGTCGCCGACGTTCTTCGCGCGCTGGTACACGAGGCTGCGCTGCGCGCGCGAAAACGGTTTCTCGTCGGTGTCGTCCTCGACGAAATACTGGCGGATTTCCGGCCGGATGAATTCGAACAGGAAGCGCAGGTGGCCCCAGAGCGGGTAATTGCGCAGGATTGCGTGACGATCCTGGTTCAGGTCGTACAGGCCGAGCGCGACGAGGGCGGCGGGGATGGCGAGCCAGAGCCACGAGAGTACGTGACATGACGCGAGCGCGGCCGTCGCGACGAGCAACAGGACGGCACACCACATCGCCAGATAGCGTCGTGAAAGCATGGGGACTCCGTAAGGAATTTGGAATGCCGCCATGCGTACGCCGCGCGGCGGCGCGCCGGCCGGGGTGGAATCGTGTTCCGCCGGGCGCGGCGTGCCGCAAGTCTAAACCGAATGCGCGTCAGCGTGCCTCGACGAGCGCCGGCGCGCCGGCCGCGGCGTGGCCCGGGCGGCCGGTCGCCGCGAACTCGATGATGCCGCCGCCGAGGCAGATCTCGCCGTCGTACAGCACGGCCGACTGGCCGGGCGTGACGGCCCATTGCGCGTCGTCGAAGGCGAGCGAGAAGCGTTCGCCGCCGTCCCGCGCGAACGTGCACGCGGCATCGGCCTGCCGGTAGCGGGTCTTCGCGCCGCACGCGAAGCCTTCGGCCGGCGGCTCGCCCGCGGTCCAGCTCACGTTGCCGGCGACGAGCCGCTGCGACAGCAGCCACGGGTGATCGTGGCCCTGCACGACGTACAGCGTGTTCGACGGGATGTCCTTCGCGGCGACGAACCACGGATCGCCGCTGCCGTCCTTGCTGCCGCCGAGCCCGATGCCCTTGCGCTGGCCGAACGTGTAGAACGCGAGGCCGATGTGCTGGCCGACCGTCTTGCCGTCGGGCGTCTTCATCGGGCCGGGCTGGGTCGGCAGATAGCGGTTCAGGAAATCGCGGAACGGCCGCTCGCCGATGAAGCAGATGCCGGTCGAATCCTTTTTCTTCGCATTCGGCAGGCCGATCTGCTCGGCGATCTCGCGCACCTTCGTCTTCGGGATCTCGCCGAGCGGGAACATCGTCTTCGACAGCTGCGCCTGGTTCAGCCGGTGCAGGAAGTACGACTGGTCTTTCGTATGATCGAATGCCTTCAGCAGTTCGAAGCGCCCGTCGCGTTCGCGCACGCGCGCGTAGTGGCCGGTCGCGATCGTTTCCGCGCCGAGCGACATCGCATGGTCGAGGAATGCCTTGAACTTGATCTCCGCGTTGCACAGCACGTCCGGGTTCGGCGTGCGGCCGGCCGAGTATTCGCGCAGGAACTCGGCGAACACGCGATCCTTGTATTCGGCGGCGAAGTTGACGGCCTCGACGTCGATGCCGATCAGGTCGGCCACCGACACGACGTCGATCCAGTCCTGGCGCGTCGAGCAGTATTCGCCGTCGTCGTCGTCTTCCCAGTTCTTCATGAACAGGCCGACGACGTCGTAGCCCTGTTGCTTCAGCAGCCACGCGGTCACCGACGAATCGACGCCGCCCGACATGCCCACCACGATACGGCGCTTGCTCATTTGTTCACCGCCTGACGATCGAATGCGTCCGGCCGCGGCGCGACCGAATGCGTATGCACGAAATCGAGCGGAATGCGCCGCCCGGCGAGATAGTCGTCGACGCAGCGCATCACCGCGGGCGAGCGGTGACGCTCGCTGCAGGCGCGCAGCTCGTCGGCCGTCATCCACAGCGTGCGGACGATGCCGTCGTCGAGCCGGTGGCCGGCGATCGCGTCGCGCGCGGTGCCGCAGAACGTGAAGCGCAGGTAGGTGGCGCCGGCCGTGCCGGGGCGGTCGTAGTGCGCGAGATACACGCCGACGAGCGCTTCGGGCTCGAACGGATGCGCGGTTTCCTCGAGCGTTTCGCGGATCACGGCGTCGGCGAGCGATTCGCCGGCTTCGAGATGGCCGGCGGGCTGGTTGATGCGCAGGCCCGTCGAGGTTTCTTCCTCGATCACGAGAAAGCGGCCGTCGCGCTCGACGAGCGCCGCGACGGTCACATGCGGGGTCCAGATTTCGGGTTTCATGGGTCGGCATTTTACCGGTTGCGCCCGGACGCTGCCGGAGCACGGCTAGGGTGGTTCCGACCCCGCACGGATCGGCGCGTCAGGCGGCGCACGCTTGTCCAGTGCTGCAACTCAACAGGCTCGCACGATCGTGCGTAAAGCGCTGGCGCGGCTGCGGCTTTCGGTTAAAGTGCAGCGTGATCGCCGTTGCCCGTGAGCCGGTATGTCAGCCTGTCCGGCTTGCAGTCGCAGTAAGAATTGAAAGCAAGAATCAATTACTGACGATGACTGGAGGATTGGACAATGCATATCGGAGTGCCTGCTGAAACGCGGGCGAACGAGACGCGCGTGGCTGCGACGCCGGAGACCGTCAAGAAATACGCGGCCGCCGGCCACCGCGTGAGCGTGGCGAAGGGGGCGGGTGTCGCGGCCAGCTATCCCGACGAAGCCTATGCCGCCGCCGGCGCCGAATTGACCGATCAGTCGGGCGCATTCGATGCGGACATCGTGCTGAAGGTCCAGGCGCCCACCGACATCGAAATTCCGTCGCTCAAGCGCGGCTCCGTGCTGATCGGCATGCTCGACCCGTTCGACGGCGAGCAGGCCGCGCGGCTCGCGGCGGCCGGCGTGACCGGCTTCGCGCTCGAGGCCGCGCCGCGCACGACCCGCGCGCAGAGCCTCGACGTGCTGTCGTCGCAGGCGAACATCGCGGGCTACAAGGCCGTGCTGGTCGGCGCCGCGCTGTATCCGCGCTTCTTCCCGATGCTGATGACGGCCGCCGGCACCGTGAAGGCGGCCCGCGTGCTGATCCTCGGCGCGGGGGTGGCGGGGCTGCAGGCGATCGCGACCGCGAAGCGGCTCGGCGCGGTGATCGAGGCATCCGACGTGCGCCCGGCCGTGAAGGAGCAGATCGAATCGCTCGGCGCGAAGTTCCTCGACGTGCCGTACGAAACCGACGAGGAGCGCGACGCCGCGCAGGGCGTTGGCGGCTACGCGCGGCCGATGCCCGCGTCGTGGCTCGGCCGCCAGGCCGCGCTCGTGCACGAGCGCGCGAAACAGGCCGACATCATCATCACCACCGCGCTGATCCCGGGCCGCCCCGCGCCGACGCTGATCTCGGTCGAGACCGTGCAGTCGATGAAGCCGGGCTCGGTGCTGGTCGACCTCGCGGCCGGCCGCGGGCCGGAGTTCGACGGCCGCAAGAGCGGCAACTGCCCGCTGACCGTCGCCGACGAAGTGATCGTGCACGACGGCGTGACGATCGCCGGCTACACCAACCTCGCGTCGATGGTCGCGTCGGATGCGTCCGCGCTGTATGCGCGCAACCTGCTCGACTTCATGAAGCTGATCGTCACGAAGGAAGGCACGCTCAACATCGACCTGACCGACGACATCGTCGCCGCGACGCTGCTCTGCCGCGACGGCGAAGTCGCGCGCAAATAACCGGGGAAGACCATGGAAGTCATCAATCATACGGTGATCAACGTGATCATCTTCGTGCTGGCGGTGTACGTCGGCTATCACGTGGTGTGGAACGTGACGCCGGCGCTGCACACGCCGCTGATGGCGGTGACCAACGCGATCTCGGCGATCGTGATCGTCGGCGCGATGCTCGCCGCCGCGCTGACGGTCGGCGGGGTCGGCAAGTTCTTCGGCACGCTCGCGGTCGCGCTCGCGGCGGTCAACGTGTTCGGCGGGTTCCTCGTCACGAGACGGATGCTCGAGATGTTCCGCAAGAAGGAACCCAAGCGCATCGAGGGCGGCAAGGAGGGCGCGCGATGAGCATGAACGTGGTTACGCTCCTTTACCTGATCGCGTCGGTCTGCTTCATCCAGGCGCTCAAGGGGCTGTCGAACCCGAAGAGCGCCCGGCGCGGCAACCTGTTCGGGATGGTCGGGATGGCCATCGCGATCCTCACCACGATCGCGCTGATCGTCAAGCAGGCCGCGCTGCTCGATGCGAACCTGCCGCTCGGCCTCGGGCTCCTGCTCGGCGCGCTGGTGGTGGGCGGCGGGGTCGGCGCATTCGTCGCCGCGCGCGTCGAGATGACCAAGATGCCGGAGCTCGTCGCGGCGATGCACTCGCTGATCGGTCTCGCGGCGGTCTGCATCGCGTATGCGGTCGTGGCCGAGCCGGAAGCGTTCGGGCTCGTGCCGCAGGACGCGGTGGCGTCGAACTTCATCCCGTACGGCAACCGCGTCGAGCTGTTCATCGGCACGTTCGTCGGCGCGATCACGTTCTCGGGCTCGGTGATCGCGTTCGGCAAGCTGTCGGGCAAGTACAAGTTCCGGCTGTTCCAGGGCGCGCCGGTCGTGTACGCGGGGCAGCACCTGATCAACCTGATGCTCGCCGTCGCGATGCTCGGCTTCGGCGTGCTGTTCGTGCTGACGCAGTCGTGGCTGCCGTTCATCATCATGACGGCGATCGCGTTCGTGCTCGGCGTGCTGATCATCATCCCGATCGGCGGCGCGGACATGCCGGTGGTCGTGTCGATGCTGAATTCCTACTCGGGCTGGGCGGCGGCGGGCATCGGCTTCTCGCTGAACAACGCGATGCTGATCATCGCCGGGTCGCTGGTGGGCTCGTCGGGCGCGATCCTGTCGTACATCATGTGCCACGCGATGAACCGCTCGTTCTTCAATGTGATCCTCGGCGGTTTCGGCGGGGAGGCCGGCGCGGCGGCGGCGGGCGGCGCGCAGGAGCAGCGCCCGGTGAAGTCGGGCTCGGCGGAGGACGCGTCGTTCATGCTCGGCAACGCCGAAACGGTCGTGATCGTGCCGGGCTACGGCCTCGCGGTCGCGCGCGCGCAGCATGCGCTGAAGGAGTTGACCGACAAGCTGGTCGAGAAGGGGATCGACGTGAAGTACGCGATCCACCCGGTGGCCGGGCGGATGCCGGGGCACATGAACGTGCTGCTCGCGGAAGCCGAGGTGCCGTACGAGATCGTGCACGAGATGGAGGACATTAACGGCGAGTTCGGCCAGGTCGACGTGGTGCTGGTGCTCGGCGCGAACGACGTGGTGAACCCGGCCGCGAAGAACGATCCGAAGTCGCCGATCGCGGGGATGCCGATCATCGAGGCGTACAAGGCGCGCACGGTGATCGTCAACAAGCGCTCGATGGCGGCCGGCTATGCGGGGCTCGACAACGACCTGTTCTACATGGACAAGACGATGATGGTCTTCGGCGATGCGAAGAAGGTCATCGAGGACATGGTGAAGGCGGTCGACTGACGCGTGCGCGTTCAGTGCGGGCGGCGGGGCGTCCGTCCACCCGCCCGAGCGGGACAGCCCGATTCGGCCTATGCCGATCGGGCTTTTTTCATCCGGTTTGCTCCGAGAAACCCTGTCTTTCAGGGCGGGGAGTGAAAGCGGCGCGGCCGAGTGGTCGCCCGCCGCCCGCGCATGTCAGCGCATCGGCGCTTCCGCGATCCGCATGTAATCGGCGATCCGGCGCCCTTCCATGTCCGGAAACTGCTCGTGCACGGTGATGTCGCCCATCCGCGCGATGTCGAAGGTGCGAAAGTCGCCGCGCAGCTCGCACCACGCGCCGATCGTCCAGCGCCCGCCCCAATAGACGAGCCCCAGCGGCCACACGCGGCGCTGCGTGTGCGCGCCGAGCCGGTCGCGGTAAGCGAAGCCGACGACGTGGCGCGTGTCGACGGCCTGGTGGATCGCATCGACCTTCAGCGAGAACGTGGCGTCGATGTGGAACGACGGCGCGTACACCGGCAGCCGGTCGAGCGTGGTGCGCTTGTCGGCCGGCATCGCCGACGCGATCTTCGCGAGCGCCGAGCGTGCGCCGCCCGCGAGCCGCGCGCCGCCCCAGGTCTCGAGCATCCGCGCGCCCGCGGCGAGCGCCGCGAGCTCCTCCGCGGTGAAGGTGAGCGGCGGCAGGCTCGCGTTGCGGTTCAGCCGGTAGCCGATGCCGGCCTCGCCTTCGATCGGCACGCCTGACAATTGCAGGTCGCGCACGTCGCGGTACACGGTGCGCGGCGACACCGACAGCCAGTCGGCCAGCTGCTGCGCGGTCGTGAGGCGCCGGCCGCGCAGCAGCTCGGCGATCTGGAACAGGCGGTCGGCGCGACGCGTCATGGATGCACCTCGATTCCGTCGAAGCAGGAGACCCCGCGATGATAGCGCCGCGCCTGCCGCGTGAACGCGCCGCTCAGTGGCATTTCGGCGCGTGCAGGCCGACGCGGTTGCCTTCGGTATCGATCAGGTACCCGATGTAACCGTAGTTGTTCGGCAGCTCGACGACCGAGCCCTGCACGATGCCGCCCGCGCGCTTGGCGCGTTCGAGCGCCGCGACGACCGAGTCGCCCGCGTTCAGGTAGACGAGCACGCCGGTGGCGCTCGGCTTCATCTGCTGCGGATCGTAGACGATGCTGCCGCCGGTGCTCGCCTCCTCGTGGCCGAACACCGCCATCGGCACGCCGCCGATCACCTCGCGCTGCAGCGTCGTCTGCAGCACGGTTTCGTAAAAGCGGATCGCCCGGTCGAAATCGAGGGACGGAATGTCGAACCATGCGATGGCGCGTTCCTGGGCCTGGGTGGCGGACGTCATGACCTGCTCCTTTTTCATTCGATTCATGTGGAAACCAGCGTTGCAATGCGCCGGGATTGCAGTGTGAGCGGGGGCTGCTGACAGCGTGCTGTCAGTAGATGCGTCGGTGCTGACATGTCGCGCGGCGGGGTGGGCATTGCGGCGTGCGCGTGCCGTGCGTCGGCGTGTCGCCGGGAGGGGCTGAGCGTCAGGAAAGGGCGGCGGGAGGCGCGCGGTGTTGCCGGTCTGGCGGGATGAGGGGGCGGGGCTGGCGGCCGTCGGGCATGACGGCCGCGTGCAGAATGCGATGGGCGCGCGCGATGCGCGCCGGCGGGCGGCACCGGTGCGGCGCCGCCCGAAGCGGGGTGCGATCGCTTATGCGTCGCCGTCCGGTGCGGCCGGGCGCGCCTTCACGCTGCCCGCGATCAGGTCGAAGCGGAACAGCCGGCATTCGAGCGCGCCGTTGAACAGCGGCGTCTTCGCCGATTCGCGCAGCCGGAGCTGGCCGGGCAGCGCGCGGTCGGACGTCAGCAGGAACGCCTGCCAGCCGGCGAAGCGCTGCTTCAGTGCATCGCCGAGCGCGTTGAAGAACTCGCTGTCGGGGGTGTCGGCGTGCGTGCGGCGGAACGCGTCGTCGTTGCCGCGGTTGCGGCCGGTCTCGCGCACCTCGCCGCGCGCGCTGCGGCCGCGCACCTCGATTCGCTCGCCGTACGGCGGGTTCGCGACGATGATCCCCGGCGCGCTGCTCGGCGGCGTCATGCCGCGCGCGTCGACCTGCTTGAGCCACACCGACGGCACACCCGCACGTTCGAGGTTCGCGCGCGCCTTCTCGAGCATGTCGCCGGAAATGTCGCTGCCGTAGACGCCGAGATCGTCGCGCTTGCCGCGCGCCGCGCGTTTCGCGTCGATCGCCGCGACCTTCAGGCCCTGCCACGCGGTGATGTCGTACTGCTTGAGCTTTTCGAAGCCGAACCGGCGCTCGACGCCGGGCGCCACGCCGAGCGCGATCTGCGCGGCTTCCGCGAGGAACGTGCCGCTGCCGCACATCGGGTCGTACAGCGCCGTGCCGGGCGTCCAGCCGGTCAGGCGCAGGATGCCGGCCGCGAGGTTTTCGCGCAGCGGCGCCGCGCCCTTGTCGAGGCGCCAGCCGCGCTTGAACAGCGGCTCGCCGGACGTGTCGAGGTACAGCGTGCAGTCGGTGGCGGTCAGGAACGCGAACACGCGCACGTCGGGTGCGCCGGTGTCGATGCTCGGGCGCGCGCCGGTCTTGTCGCGCATCCGGTCGCAGATCGCGTCCTTCACGCGCAGCGTCGCGAACTCGAGGCTCTTCAGCGGCGACTTGATCGCGGTGATGTCGACGCGCAGCGTCTGCGTCGCCGCGAACCAGCGCTCCCAGGGCTGCTCGAGCGCGAGCGCGTACACGTCCTGCTCGTTGCGGTACGGGCGGTGCGCGATCTTCAGCAGCACGCGGCTCGCGATCCGCGAATGCAGGTTCGCGGCCATGCCGGCGGCCCAGCCGCCCCGGAAATGGACGCCGCCCGGCACCTGCGCGCCCGCGGTGAACGGCGCGCCGTCCAGATGGCGGCCGGCGATCTCGGCCAGCTCGGCGGCGAGCGCCGCTTCGAGGCCGCGCGGGCAGGGGGCGAAGAATTCGTACAGGGTGGGCGAGGACATAAGGCGGGTGAAGACGGACAAAAGTCCAGTATTGTACGCGGCGCGGGCGGCAGGGCCGGCGTGTCGGCGCGAATTGGGGGGCGCCGGGCGGCGCATGGGCGGGTGCGGCGGCGCCGCCCCGCTCATGCGGCCCTTCCGCGGCGGCCTGCCGCGGACGCCGCGACGGCGGTCAGTGCGACCCGGACGGGCCCGGGCGGGCCGCCTGGTCGCGCGCCGGCCAGACCAGCACGAGCGGATTCGCGGCCACCGCGCGGCCGATTGCGGCGACCAGCGCGCGCACCTTGGTCGGCCGCAGGCTGCGCGAGCGCACGGCCATCGTGAACGCGAGCGCGAAGCTCACCAGCACGTTGAGGATCGCCATGCTGAGCACGCCGGCCGTTGCCCACCACAGCTCGGGCGTGCGCAGCGTCTGCTCGCCGAGCACGCCGAGCGCGATGCCGATCGAGCCCGCCGACAGCGTCACGTGCCGCACCTCGAACGAGAACAGGATCCCGGAGACGATCGCCGGCACGAGGCCGAGCATCAGGCCGAGGCCGACGTTCGCGACCACGCCGGCGACGTTCGACCGGCAGAAGTGCGCGAGCTTCGCCGCGCCGGCCGCGCCGAGCGTGAGGCGCAGCCGGCGGTTGTAGGTGAGGGCGTCGCCGACGCGATGCAGCACGAACCAGTTGTCGGCCCAGCCGGCGATCAGGCTCGACGCCCACAGCAGCACGCCCGTGAGCGCCGCGTACAGCGGCGTCGGGCCGAGCAGCGAGAACGACTGCAGCGTCGCATGCGCCTTCTGCGGCGAGATCAGGTTCGCATGCAGCACGCCGCCGGCGAACAGCTGCACGAGCAGGCACACCGGCAGCACGACGAGCACGTTGCCGCAGATCGCGGCCGCCTGCGTGCGGATCAGCGCGATCACCGATGCGACGAACTGCTTCACGCCTTCGTCGTGGGTGGTGCCGTCGAGTTCGCGCGCGAGCGTCGGCGCGGTCATCGCGGGCTGCTTGGTGGCGAGCGTGAAGTGCAGGAAGTGCATCAGCATGAAGCTCGCCGCGTAGTTGATGCCGGCGAGCAGCCCTTCGAGCATCGACTGCAGGTGCGCGCCGGTGATCGCGAACTTCATGCACACCGTCACGACGGTGACGAGCCCGCCGCCGGCCGCCATCCGCAGCATCTTCAGGTACTCGGCGCGGCCGCGCGAGATGTAGTGCTCGCCGGTATCCGCGTTGGTCTCGACGAGCTTGCGCGCGAACAGCGAGAAATTGCTGCGGATCAGGTGCGACACGCTCTGGCTGTTCTGGTTCGCGTCGACGAGCTCGGCGGTGAGGTGCGCCATCCCGCGCAGGTCGTCGCGCGCCATCCACGCGTTCAGCAGCGTTTCCGCGCGCAGGATTCGCATGCGCATCCGCTCGACCTGGAACACGATGTCGACCGACACGCCGTTGCGGTACAGGTGCGAGAACACGTCGTCGACCGCGATGCGGCATTCGTCGAGCAGCATGCGCAGGTAGTTCACTTCATGCAGCAGCTTGCTCGGGTCGCCGCCGTCCTCGACGGCTGCGTGCGCGCTCTCGACCGCGAGCATCGCGCGGGTGAGCCGGTAGAACGGCTGCGTCTCGAGCGGCGTGCGCGCGTCGTCGTCGGACAGCCGGCTGCGCACCGTTTGCGACAGGCCGGTCGAGCTGATCTGGCAGGTCAGGTTGTGCAGCGCCGCCAGCAGGTCGCGCGACAGCGAGCCGGGCTCGTGGCGCTCCGCTTCGGTGACGTCGAACGCGATCAGTTCGGCGACGCGCGCGAGCAGGTCGTCGGGCAGCGCGTCGATCCATTGCACGTCCTCCGGCGCCGGGAACATCAGCGTGAACAGCGCCGTCAGCTCGCGGCGGTTCGGCGCGGGCGGGATCATCGACGAATCGAGCCGCTCGAACAGCGCGCCGAAGAAGCCCGAATGCACGGGCATGCCCGCGTCGCACAACAGCGAGATGCCGTCGCATTCGCGCAGGATGCCGCGCAGGATCCGCGCGGCGTGCGACTTCCAGGCCGGGTTGCGGTCGAGCACGTGGAACAGGTAGCGCAGCCGCGCGTGCGCGGGATAGGCGCGCGCGTCGTCGTCGCGCTCGGCCGCGGCGTCCTGCGCGGCCTGCATCGAGCCGCTGCGGCGCAGCCAGTGCGCGAGCTCGATCAGCCATTCGCTGCGCTCGGCATAGGACGCGTCGGCGTCGGCGTGCGCGAGCAGCGCGTCGAGCTGGTGGCTCGCGCTGCGCGACGCGCGCCACTTCTTGATCAGGGTCGTCAGGGAACGAAACATAAACGGAATGGCAAATGCCCTGGACGGGCGGGTTGCGGATACGGCGACTGGATGACCGGTGTGACGGGCCGGGCCTCAGGGCGGGCACGATGGCCCGGGAACGGCCCGTTCGATGCGGCCCGCGCGGCATCGTGCGCGGGCGAATTGCGATGCGCCTGCGTGCGGCTTCGTGCTGCCTCGTGCGGGTGAGCGGCGCAGTCGACGGCCGGTCAAGGCGCAAACGTGCGTAGGATCGTCAATCGGACGTAAAAACGCAAGTCGACCGGATGGCCGGGCACCGGTTCCGGTGGATTTTGACAAACAATGCAAGATCGCGGACTGGCGGACTGGCGGACTGGCGGACTGGCGGACCAGCGGACCAGCGGACCAGCGGACCAGCGGACCAGCGGCCCGGCGGCCCGGCGGCCCGGCGGCCCGTGCGGCCCGTGCGGCCCGTGCGTCGCGGACGTCGCGGACGTCGCGGACGTCGCGGACGTCGCGCGCACGGGCGGCCGCGGCCGCTTACGTCCCGTTCTTCCCGGTCGCGCCGGCGGCGTCGCCGGACGCCGTGTTGGCCGGGCAGGGCACGGGCGGCGCGGCGTTCTTGCCGCCGGACGTCGCCGCCGGCGTGGCGGCGCGGCGCGCGGCCATCGCGCGCACGCCGCTGGCCGCCTGCGTCGCGATCGCGTCGAGCGCGCGCCGGTGGCCGGCGACGAGCGCGTCGTAGCCGCTGCCGACCGGCTCGGCGACGCTCGTGCGGCAGGTCATCACCGTCTGCGTGCCGACCGCGCGCACGCTCCACACCGCGTCGATCGCCGCGCGCTTGCCGGGCCACGACTCGAAGCGCTGCACGTTGACGCTCACCCGGTACACGGGCGTGCCGGGCGGATACGCGGAATTCACGACGTCGATCGTGTCGAGCTGCGCGGCGAGATCGTCGGACAGCGCACGGCGGATCTCGTCGGCGGGCGGCGACGCCCAGCGCTCCAGTTCGAGCACGTCGACCTGTGTGCTGTCCTTCTGCACGACGAGCTGGCTCTTCGCGACCTGATCGGGCACGCCGACGGCCGGCACCTCGATCAGGAACGGCGGATTGGCGGGCGTCGTGCGCACCGCACGCGCCGCGTCGGCGGGGCTCAGCGTATAGAACCGCGCGGGCGGCGAGCTGCACGCGGCGAGCGCCAGCGTGGCGAGCACCGCCGCCGCGCCGCTCGCGAAACCGTTCACGCGTGTCGTCATTTTTGATCTCCTGGCTTGCCCTTGAGCAGCGATTCGGGGTGGCGCTCCAGATAGTCGGAGAGCGCATTCAGCGATTGCAGCGTGCGCGTGAGTTCCTTCAGCGCGCCGCGCACGTCGGATTGCATCGGCGAATCCTGCTGCAGCGTCGCTTCGGCGGCCGAGAAGGTCTGCTTCGCGGCCGACAGCGTGTCGCGGGCCTCGGGCATGACCTGCGAGTCGAGCTGCTTGAACAGCCGGTCGGCGTTCGCGAGCGTGCTGTTCAGGTTCTTGCCGATCTGCTCGAACGGCACCTTGTCGAGCTTCTTCGCGATGTCGGCGACCTGCACCTGCAACTCCTCGAGCTCGTTCGCCACGGTCGGCAGCTCGAGCGGCACGCGCGCCGCGTCGATCTTCACTGCCGGCGCCTTCGGGAAGAAGTCGAGCGCGACGTACAGCTGGCTCGTCAGCAGGTTGCCGGTGCGCAGCTGGCCGCGCAGCCCGCGTGCGACGAGCCGCTCGACGATCTCGCGGCGGGCCGGTTCGCCCTTGCTCTCGATCGACTCGCGGAAGCGCCGGCCGAGCCGTTCCGGGAAGATGCTCATCGTCACCGGCATCGTGAAGTTCTTCGTCTTCGGGTCGTAGTCGATGCCGATGTTGGTCACTTCGCCGAGCACGATGCCGCGGAAGTCGACCGGCGCGCCCACCGCCAGCCCGCGCAGCGACTGGTTGAAGTCCATCACGACCTGAAGCGGCGGGCCATCCGGGTCGCGCATCGCGTCGGCCTGGTCGGCGGCGAGGCGGAACGTCGTGTTGCCCGGCGCCGTCGCGCCCGTGGTCTGGTTCGGCGGCGTCTGGAACGCGATGCCGCCGAGGATCACCGTCGCGAGCGACTGCGTGTTCAGCTTCAGCCCGCTCGAATCGAGCCGCAGGTCGACGCCGCTTGCCTGCCACCAGCGCGAGTTCTCGCCGACGTACTGGTCGTACGGCGCGTTCACGAACACGTTGAAGGTCACGCCCGTGCCGTCCTTGTCGAGCGAGAAGCCCACCACCTGGCCGACCTGCACGCGCCGGTAGTAGACCGGCGAGCCGATGTCGACCGAACCGAGCGAATCGCCGCGCAGCACGTACTGCGCGCCCTTCTGGTCGCCGGTGACGGCCGGCGGCGTCTCGAGCCCGGCGAACTCGGTCTGGGACTCCGACGAACGGCCCGCGTCGACGCCGATGTACGCGCCCGACAGCAGCGTGCCGAGCCCCGACACGCCGGTCGCGCCCACGCGCGGCCGCACGATCCAGAAGCGCGAGCCCTTGACCGCGAAGTTCTCCGATTCCTTCTTGAGCTGCACGCCGACCAGCACGCGCGTCAGGTCCTTCGACAGCGTGATCGCCTTGACCATGCCGATCTCGACGTCCTTGTACTTGACCTGGGTCTTGCCGGGCTCGAGGCCTTCGGCGCTGTGGAAGGTGAGGGTGATTTCCGGGCCGCGCTCGCGCACGGACTTGATCACGAGGCCGATGCCGATCAGCGCGGCGATCAGCGGCACGAGCCAGACCAGCGACGGCAGCCAGCCGCTTTTCGTCGAGATCGCGGGATCCTGCGGCGGGGGCTGATCGGGGGCCGGACGGCCGTCTTGCTGCGGGCCTTGCGGACTATTCATGGTTTTTCCCTGAGGTTTCTACCGGATCCCAGATCAGGCGGGGATCGAACTGCATCGACGCGAGCATCGTCAGGATCACGACCGAACCGAACGCGAGCGCGCCGGGGCCGGCCGTGATGACGGCGAGCGAACGGAAATGGACGAGCGCGACGGTGAGCGTCACGACGAAGATGTCGAGCATCGACCAGCGGCCGATGCGCTCGACGATCCGGAACAGCCGCGTGCGCTGCATCGGCCGCCACGGCGAGCGGCGCTGCGCGCTGATCACGAGGATCACCAGCACGCCGAGCTTGAGCATCGGCACGAGGATGCTCGCGACGAACACGACGACCGCGAGCGGCCAGTCGCCCGAGGCCCAGAACAGCACGACGCCGCTCATGATCGTGTCCTGCTGCGCGCCGACCAGCGACGCGGTGCGCATGATCGGCAGCAGGTTCGCCGGGATGTAGAGGATCGCGGCGGCGATCAGCAGCGCCCAGGTGCGCGCGATGCTGTTCGGCGTGCGGAAATGGAGCGCGGCGTGGCAGCGCGCGCAGCGGGCATGCGGATGGTCGAGCGTCTGCACGAGGCCGCAGGTATGGCAGCTCGCGAGGCCCGCGCGGGCGGCGGTGGGCGTGGTCATCGGCGCGCCTCCGGGCGAGGTGCGGCACTGGGCGCGCGGCCGGCGCGCAGGTCGTCGACGAGATCCCACAGCAGCATCGGATCGAACATCAGCACGACGGCGATCATCAGCGTGAGCGCGGCGAACGCGAACAGCGCGGCTTCCGGCACGACGCGCGCGAGTGTGACCATCTTCACGATGGTCACGACGATGCCGAGCATGAAGACTTCGATCATCCCCCACGGCCGCACCAGCTGGATCGCGCGCAGCACGAGGTTGAAGCCGGGCGGCACGAGGCCGCGCCGCAGCGGGAACAGCAGGTACAGGAGCGCGGACATCTCGACGAGCGGAAACAGCACGGTCGAGCAGAACACCATCGCGGCGACGGGCGCCATGTCCTGGCGCCACAGCGATTCGATCGCGCCGAACAGCGTGGTCTGCACGCGGTTGCCGTTCACGTCCATCTCGAGGATCGGGAACGCCTGCGCGATCATGAACGTGATCAGCGCCGCGAGCGTGAGGGCGCAGATCCGGTCGAGCTGCGCCGAGCTGCTGCGGTAGAGCACCGCGTCGCAGCGCGGGCAGTGCGCGACGTCACGGCCGCCAAGGCGCGGTTTGTGCAACAGTGCGTCGCACTCGTGACAGGCAATCAGGTCGTGTCGTTGCATGAGGAAAGCAGTTGCGCGACGGCGGGAAATCGCGTCGGCGGGGCCGGAACCCGCGCCAATCTTACCAAAACGCCATTTTGGCCGTGTCAATCCCCCGGCCGGGTGTGACCGGCCGGTAACGTCATGCACGGGGCCATCCCGGCGGCGGCGTCCGTGCTCGGAGTCCGCGCGCGACAAAAGGTTGCGGTAGCATGGCGCCCTTGGCTTTCGTCGGACGCATGCCGGCGCGGCCTTTCGCTGAACTGAGGAACCCATGGGATCGAATTCGCTGCGGGCCGCGCCGTCCCGCTACACGCATACGGCGATCGCGCTGCACTGGCTGATCGCGCTCCTGATCGTCGGCGGCTTCGCGCTCGGCTGGGTGATGACCGACATCCCGGGCTTCACGCCGACGAAGCTCAAGTATTTCTCGTGGCACAAGTGGATCGGCGTGACCGTGTTCGCGCTTGCGATCCTGCGCGTGCTGTGGCGCGCGACCCACATGCCGCCGCCGCCGCCCGCGATGCCGGTGCTGCAGCGGCTCGGCGCGCATGGCGTGCACTTCCTGCTGTACGTGCTGATGCTGGTGATTCCGGTGACGGGCTACCTGTACAGCTCGGCGGCGAACATTCCGGTGGTGTACCTCGGCATCGTGCCGCTGCCGACCCTGATCGGCCCCGATCCGGTGCTCAAGGAAACCTTCAAGACGATCCACGTCTATTTGAATTACATTCTGCTTGCACTCGTCGCGCTGCACGTGCTCGCGGTGGTCAAGCACCAGCTGTTCGACCGTGACGGCCTGCTGTCGCGGATGCTCCCTTTTGCCAAATGAAGGATCCCATGAAAGTGTCTTTCTCCCGCTCCATGCTGGCCGCGCTCGCCGCGGTGTCGTTTGCCGCGTCGGGCGCGGCGCATGCCGACGTCGACCTGGCGAAAAGCAAGGTATCCGCCGTGTCGAAGCAGATGAACGTGCCGACCGAAGGCGTGTTCAAGAAGTTCGCGGCGCAGGTGAAGTTCGATCCGGCCAAGGCCGCGCAGGGCAGCGCGCAGGTGACCATCGACATCGCCAGCTACGATCTCGGCGACAAGATGTACAACGACCAGGTCGCCGGCAAGGACTGGTTCGACGCGAAGGCGTATCCGCAGGCGACCTTCGTGTCGTCGGCGATCGCGCCCGCGGGCGGCAACAAGTACAACGTGACGGGCAAGCTGACGATCAAGGGCAAGGCCGAGACGATCACGGTGCCGGTCACGGTCACGCAGAGCGGCGCGACGCAGACCTTCGACGGCGTGCTGCCGATCAAGCGTTCCGCGTACAACATCGGCACCGGCGAATGGAAGGACACGTCGGTCGTCGCTGATGAGGTGCAAATCAAGTTTCACATCGTATCCGCGAAGTAAGCGGGAGAGTGTCGTGCAAACCGATGCCGCGCTCCTGCGCGGCGACGTTCCAAGGAGATTGAATTGAACAAGCATCTGATGATCGCGGCGGGTGCGCTCGCCGCTTCGCTGTCGTTTTCCGCGTTCGCCGATGTGGCGACCTACCAGTTCGACCCGTCCCACACGTATCCGAGCTTCGAGGCCGACCACTTCGGCGGCCTGTCGGTCTGGCGCGGCAAGTTCGACAAGTCGAAGGGCTCGGTCACGCTCGATCGCGCGGCGAAGACCGGCACGGTCGACGTGACGACCGACGTCGGCTCGATCAGCACGGGCAGCACGAAGCTCGACGAGCACCTGCAGACGGCCGAGTTCTTCGACGCGGCGAAGTTCCCGCAAGCGAGCTACAAGGGCAAGATCAAGTTCGACGGCGACAAGCCGGTCGAAGTGGTCGGCAACCTGACGCTGCACGGCGTCACCAAGCCGCTGACGCTGAAGATCGACTCGTTCAAGTGCATGCCGCACCCGATGCTCAAGCGTGAAGTGTGCGGCGTCGATGCGGTCGGCGAATTCAGCCGCGACGATTTCGGCCTCGACTACGGCAAGCAGTACGGCTTCAAGATGACGACCAAGCTGCTGATCACGGCCGAAGCGGTCAAGCAGTAAGGCCTCGGTCGCGCAGGGCGGGCAGCATGCCCGCCCGCCGCATGAACCGCCGCGTTCCCACTGGGGGCGTGGCGGTTTTTTGTTGCCCGCGGCGCGCCTATAATCGCCCGAGCGTCGACGGTGGCGCAGGCCGCGCGGCCGTGCGAACGCGAACGAACAACAACCGGGAGATTGCCCATGCATGCCGTCACGTCGCCTCGTTCCATCGTTTCGTCGCCGCGCGTGTGGCGCGCGGTCGTTGCCGCGTCGATCGGCAATGCGCTCGAGTGGTTCGACCTCGTCGTCTACGGCTTCTTCGCGGTGACGATCTCGAAGCTGTTCTTCCCGGCCGGCAACGACACGGTGTCGCTGCTGCTCACGCTCGGCACGTTCGGCGTGTCGTTCTTCATGCGCCCGCTCGGCGCGATCGTGCTCGGCGCCTATGCGGACCGCGCGGGCCGCAAGGCGGCGCTGACGCTGTCGATCCTGCTGATGATGGCCGGCACGCTCGTGATCGCGGTGCTGCCGACCTACGCGACGATCGGCATCGCCGCGCCGCTGATCCTCGTCGCGGCCCGGCTGGTGCAGGGCTTCTCGGCGGGCGGCGAATTCGGCAGCGCGACCGCGTTCCTCGCCGAGCACGTGCCGGGCCGGCGCGGTTTCTTCGCGAGCTGGCAGATCGCGAGCCAGGGGCTGACGACGCTGCTCGCCGCGGCGTTCGGCACCGTGCTGAACGCGCAGCTCACGGCCGCGCAGATGGCCGCGTGGGGCTGGCGAATCCCGTTCTTCTTCGGCCTGCTGCTCGGCCCCGTCGCGTACTACATCCGCGCGAAGGTCGACGAGACGCCCGAGTTCCTCGCCGCGCGCACCACCGACAGCCCGCTGCGCGACACGTTCGCATCGCACAAGGCGCGCCTCGTCGCATCGATCGGTGTGGTCGTGCTCGGCACCGTCACGACCTACCTCGTGCTGTTCATGCCGACCTATGGCGTGAAGGAGCTGGGCCTGTCGCCGTCGGCCGCGTTCGCGGCGATTCTCGTGGTGGGCGTGATCCAGATGGGGTTCGCGCCGCTCGTCGGCCACTGGTCGGACCGTTATGGGCGCGTGCGCGTGATGGTCGCGCCGGCGCTCGGCATCCTCGTGCTGATCTATCCGGCGTTCGCGTACCTGGTCGCGCACCCGGGCTTCGGCACGCTGATCGCGATGCAGGTGGTGTTCGCGTTCCTGATGACCGGCTATTTCGCGGCGCTGCCGGGGCTGCTGTCCGAGATGTTTCCGGTGCAGACGCGCACGACGGGGATGTCGCTTGCCTATAACGTCGGGGTGACGATCTTCGGCGGCTTCGGGCCGTTCATCATCGCGTGGCTGATCCGCGCGACCGGCATGAAGACCGCGCCGAGCTTCTACCTGATGTTCGCGGCGGTGCTGAGCCTTGCCGCGCTGGCGGTGCTGCGCAAGCGGTTCGGGGTCCGCTGACGCGGGGGAGGGCGCACATAAACAAAAAGGCCGGTTCGAGCGAACCGGCCTTTTCCGTTTGCCGAAGCGGCGACGCGCTTACACCTGCGCGCCGGCGTTCGGATCGTCCGGATCGTGCGCGAGCTTCTTGTCCTTGATCAGGTCTTCGCGCTTGATGCCGAGCCACATCGCGAGCGAGCCGGCGACGAACACCGACGAATAGATGCCGAACAAGATGCCGACCGTCAGCGCGAGCGCGAAGTAGTGCAGCGTCGGGCCGCCGAAGAAGAACATCGACAGCACCATCATTTCGGTCGATGTGTGCGTGATGATCGTGCGCGACATCGTGGTCGTGATCGCGTGGTTGATCACTTCCTGCACGGTCATCTTGCGTTCGCGGCGGAACGTCTCGCGGATCCGGTCGAAGACGACGACCGACTCGTTCACCGAGTAGCCGAGCACCGCGAGGATCGCCGCGAGCACCGCGAGCGAGAACTCCCACTGGAAGAACGCGAAGAAGCCGAGAATGATCACGACGTCGTGCAGGTTCGCGATGATGCCGGCGACCGCGTACTTCCATTCGAAGCGGAACGACAGGTAGATCACGATGCCGATCACCACGCACGCGAGCGCGAGCAGGCCGTCGGTCGCGAGCTCCCGGCCGACCTGCGGGCCGACGAACTCGACGCGCTGCAGCGTCACGTCCGGGCTCTGCGCCTTCAGCGCGGCCATCACCTGGTCGCTCTGCTGCGCGGACGTGAGCCCTTCCTTGAGCTGCAGGCGGATCAGCACGTTGCGCGACGTGCCGAAGTTCTGCACCTGCGCGTCGGCATAGCCGAGCTTGCCGAGCGTCGCGCGCACGGGCTCGAGCTGCGCGGCCTGCTGATACTGCACCTCGACCACCGTGCCGCCCGTGAACTCGACGGACAGATGCAGCCCGCGATGGAGCAGGAAGAACACGGCAGCGACGAACGTCACCAGCGAGATCACGTTGAAAATCAACGCGTGCCGCATGAACGGGATGTCTTTACGGATGCGGAAAAATTCCATGGTCGTCTCCGGGGCTTATTGGGGCGAGCCCGGTTTTTTCGGCGACGGCGACACCCGCTGCTGCGCGCGGTTGCGCAGTTGCGGCTTGCCGGCGCGCGGCGCGTTGCTCTTCGCGGGCGCGGCGAGCTTCGCGGCGCGCGCGGTGTCGGTCGATTCGTCCGCGGCGGCGAACGATGCCGCGCCGGCCGCGGCGGCGCCTTCCGGACGCCACACCTGGCCGATCGCGAGCGACTTCAGCTTCTTGCGGCCGCCGTACCAGAGGTTGACGAGCCCGCGCGAGAAGAACACCGCGGAGAACATCGACGTCAGGATGCCGATACAGTGCACGATCGCGAACGCGCGCACCGGGCCCGAGCCGAACGCGAGCAGCGCGAGGCCGGCGATCAGCGTCGTGACGTTCGAATCGAGAATCGTCGCCCACGCATGCGCGTAGCCGGCCTGGATCGCGACCTGCGGCGGCTGGCCCGCGCGCAGTTCCTCGCGCACGCGTTCGTTGATCAGCACGTTCGAGTCGATCGCCATGCCGAGCGCGAGCGCGATGGCGGCGATGCCGGGCAGCGTCAGCGTCGCCTGCATCAGCGACAGCACGGCGACGAGCAGCAGCAGGTTCACCGACAGGCCGATCACCGAGATCATGCCGAACAGCATGTAGTACGCGATCATGAACACGGCGATCGCGCAGAAGCCCCAGATCACCGAGTGGATGCCCATCTTGATGTTGTCGGCGCCGAGGCTCGGGCCGATCGTGCGCTCCTCGATGATGTCCATCGGCGCCGCGAGCGAGCCGGCGCGCAGCAGCAGCGCGAGGTCGGCCGCGGCCTGCGGGGTCGGCTGGCCGGTGATCTGGAAGCGGTCGCCGAGCTCCGACTGGATCGTCGCGACCGTCAGCACCTCGCCCTTGCCCTTCTCGAACAGCACCATCGCCATCGGCTTGCCGATGTTCTCGCGCGACACCGCGCGCACCGAACGGCCGCCGGCCGAGTCGAGACGGATGTTGACCGACGGGCGCTGGTGCTCGTCGAAGCCGGCCGACGCGTCGATGATGCGGTCGCCGGTGAAGATCACGTCCTTCTTCAGCAGCACGGGCGCCTGGTTGCCCTGCGTGAACAGTTCCTCGCCCGGCGGCACCGGATCGTTCGGATTCGGGTGCGTGTTGAGCGGATCGGCGAGGCGCGCCTCGAGCGTTGCGGTGCGGCCGATGATGTCCTTCGCCTTCGCGGTGTCCTGTACGCCCGGCAGCTCGACGACGATGCGGTCGCTGCCCTGCTGCTGCAGGATCGGCTCCGACACGCCGAGTTCGTTGACCCGGTTGTGGAGCGTCGTCAGGTTCTGCTTGAGCGCGGCATCTTCGACGGCCTTCTGCACGGCCGGGGTGAACGTGCCGACCACCTGCACGCCGCCGCCGCCGGGCTGGGTCGCCCATTGCAGTTCGGTGATCGACGTGGCGAGCAGCTTGCGCGCGTCGTCGGCGACTTGCGGATCGCTGAAGTTGACGACGACGGACTGGTCGACGCGGCTCACGCCGCCGTCGCGGATGTTCTTGTCACGCAGCAGCGTGCGGGCGTCGGACGCGTCGGAATCGAGCTTCTTCGTCAGCGCGCCGGTCATGTCGACCTGCAGCAGGAAGTGGACACCGCCGCGCAGGTCGAGGCCGAGATACATCGGCAGCGCGTGCAGCGCGGTCAGCCAGCGCGGCGACGCGCTCTGCAGGTTCAGCGCGACGACGTACTGCGGATCGTTCGGATCGGCGTTCAGCGCCTTCTGCAGGAGGTCCTTGACGCGCAGCTGCGTATCGGTGTCCTTCAGGCGCACGCGGATGTTCGCGTTGGCGGCCGTGTTCTCGAAGGTGACATCGTCCGGCTTGACCTGGGCGGTCGCGAGCGCGGCTTCGACCTGGCTCAGCGTCGCCGAGTCGAGCTTGACCGTGGCCTTGCCGCTCGACACCTGCACCGCCGGCGCTTCGCCGAAGAAATTGGGCAATGTGTACAGAAAGCCGATGGCGAGCGCCACGACCATCACGACATATTTCCAGAGTGGGTAACGATTCATGAGGGGGGCCGAACGGGGTAGTTGGCTTGAAAGCGTCGCGTCCGGCGCCGCGCGGGGGCCCGCAACTCGGGCGGGCGCGGCGCGGGGAGCCGGACGCTCGGGGAAGGGCTTACAGCGACTTGATCGTGCCCTTCGGCAGAATGGTCGTGACGGCGGCCTTCTGCACGGTGATTTCGGTGCCTTCGGCGATCTCGACGCCGATGTAGGCCTCCGACACCTTCGTCACCTTGCCGACGAGCCCGCCGCTGGTGACCACTTCGTCGCCCTTGGCCATCGCCGAGAGCATGTTGCGGTGCTCCTTCTGCCGCTTCATCTGCGGACGGATCATGATGAAGTAGAGCACGGCAAACATCAGGATGAGCGGCAGGAAGCTCATCAGGCTCGATTCGGCGCCACCCGCGGCACCTTGCGCGAAGGCATTGGAAATGAACGGCACGTTGGTCTCTCCGTAAGGGAAGATCGAAAATTAAGCCGGTTATTCTACCACCGGCCCCAAGCCGCGACGGCGTGGCAAATGCGCTTTGGGATCAAGCTGTTAAAGCGGAATTCGGCGCCATTGCGGCTTGCGAAGAAAGGCAATTGTAATGTTTGGTGGTCGGGATCGATAGCTTTCCGGGCCTTTTTAGTACTTGTCTCAGCCCGTGGACCGTGCGGGCCCGTCAGTCGACCCCTCTCGCGCGATCCTCCGCGAAGCGCTGGCGGAACGCGTCGAACGTATGGGTTTCGATCGCGTCGCGGATCTCGCTCATCAGCTGCAGGTAGTAGTGCAGGTTGTGGATCGTGTTGAGCTGCGCGCCGAGGATCTCGCCGACGCGGTGCAGGTGGTGCAGGTAGCCGCGCGAGAAGTTCTGGCACGTGTAGCACGTGCAGCTCGGGTCGAGCGGCTTCAGCGAATTCTTGTGCGTCGCGTTGCGGATCTTCACGTCGCCGAAGCGGGTGAACAGCCAGCCGTTGCGCGCGTTGCGGGTCGGCATCACGCAGTCGAACATGTCGATGCCGTTGGCGACGCCCGCGACGAGATCCTCCGGCGTGCCGACGCCCATCAGGTAGTGCGGCTTGTGCGCCGGCAGCTTCGGGCCGACGTGCTGCAGCACGCGCATCATGTCTTCCTTCGGCTCGCCCACCGACAGCCCGCCGATCGCGAGGCCGTGGAAGTCGAGTTCCGCGAGGCCCGCGAGCGATTCGTCGCGCAGGTCCTCGAACATCCCCCCCTGGACGATCCCGAACAGCGCGTTCGGGTTGCCGAGCCGGTCGAACTCGTCGAGCGAGCGCTTCGCCCAGCGCAGCGACATCCGCATCGAGTCGGCCGCTTCCTTGTGCGTGGTCGGCACGCCGTTGGTCGCGTAGGGCGTGCATTCGTCGAACTGCATCACGATGTCCGAGTTCAGCACCTTCTGGATCTGCATCGACACTTCCGGCGACAGGAACAGCTTGTCGCCGTTGATCGGTGACGCGAACGTGACGCCGTCCTCGGTGATCTTGCGCAGGTCGCCGAGCGAGAACACCTGGAAGCCGCCCGAATCGGTCAGGATCGGCTTGTTCCAGCCCATGAAGCCGTGCAGGCCGCCGTGCGCGTCGATCGTGTCGAGGCCCGGGCGCAGCCACAGGTGGAACGTGTTGCCGAGGATGATCTGGGCCTTGATCTCGTGCAGCTCGCGCGGCTGGATCGCCTTCACGGTGCCGTAGGTGCCGACCGGCATGAAGATCGGCGTCTCGACCACGCCGTGGTTGAGCGTCACGCGGCCGCGGCGCGCGTGGCCGTCGGTCGTCAGCAGGTCGAATTTCAGGCCGTTGTGCGGCCGGAGGTGGGCGTGCGTATCGTGGGATGAACCTTCGGTCATCGCGTTGTTCTCCTTGCCACCGGAAATGCTTTGCATGGGACCAGAGTAGTCGCTAAAGCGCCAACTCTGGATCGCAAGTCCGGCGCATGTTGAAGACGCCGCCGGCGGGCCGGCGGCGGGGAAGATCGGGTGAGCGCTATCGTAGCCTGCGGCGGGCGTGCGCGGCGTTTATGCGCCGGGCGCCTGCGGCGCGTCGCGCCGCGTGAGCAGCATCGCGTCGCCGTAGCTGAAGAAGCGGTAGCGCTGCTCGATCGCGTGCCGGTACGCGGCGCGGATCGTGTCGACGCCCGCGAACGCGGACACCAGCATCAGCAGCGTCGACTTCGGCAGGTGGAAGTTCGTCACGAGCCGGTCGACCACGCGAAACGCGTAGCCGGGCGTGATGAAGATGTCGGTCTCGGCCTGCGTCGCGGCGAGCGGGCGGCCCGCGGCGGCGGCGTCGCGCGCCGCGGCCTCGAGCGCGCGCATCGACGTCGTGCCGACCGCGATCACGTTGCCGCCGCGCGCGCGGGTCGCGGCGATCTTGTCGACGAGCGACTGCGGCAGTTCGTACCACTCGCTGTGCATCTTGTGTTCGGCGATGTTCTCGACGCGCACCGGCTGGAACGTGCCCGCGCCGACGTGCAGCGTCAGCGTCGCGCGCTCGACGCCCATCGCGTCGAGCTGCGCGAGCAGCGGCGCGTCGAAGTGCAGGCCGGCCGTCGGCGCGGCGACCGCGCCCGGGTTGCGCGCGTAGACGGTCTGGTAGCGGGTTTCGTCGGTCGCGTCCGGATCGTGCTCGATGTAGGGCGGCAGCGGCAGGCGGCCGTACTGCTCGATCAGGTTCAGGCACGGCGCCGGGAAATGCAGCGTGAAGAACGGCTCGACGCGCTCGCCGACCGTCACGTCGAAAGCGTCGGCGAGCGTCAGCGTCGTGCCGGGCCCCGGCGACTTGCTCGCGCGGATCTGCGCGAGCGCGGTGTGGGTGCCCGTCACGCGCTCGATCAGCACCTCGATCCTGCCGCCGCTCGCCTTGTGGCCGAAGAAGCGCGCCTTCAGCACCTTGGTGTCGTTGAACACGAGCAGGTCGCCGGCCGAGATGCACGACGGCAGCTCGGCGAAACGGCGGTCGACGAGGCGCGCCGGCGCGGCCGTGTTGTCGACCTCGAGCAGGCGGCTCGCGGTGCGGTCGGGCAGCGCGGTTTGCGCGATCAGCTCGGGCGGCAGATTGAAATCGAAATCGGAAAGCGTGAACATGCGGGCTGGTTCGAAACGGCCGGCGGGCGCCGCCAGCAAGGCGGAAACGCATAAATGGGGCGCGCGAGCCGCTATGATGGCGGGATGCGCGGCCTGGCCGGCGTCGTTCGTTGGACGACGTGAAAGCCGCTATTGTACTTGCCTTGCGAAGCACCCAGACGATCCGATGCCTGTGTCCCCACGCCGTTCCGCCACCGCCGTTGCCGATTCCGCCGACCCGTTCGACGCGGAGGACGCCGCACCGCCCGCGCCACCTGCGCAATCCGCGGGGCAGCGGCGGGCCGGCCCGCGGCGCGGCGCCGACGGGCGGCTCGCGCAGCCGGCCGCCGCCGCGCCCGGCGTGACGGACGGCGCCACGGATGAGGCGTCCGACGCAGCCGGCACCACCGCCGCGAAGCGCAAGAAAAAGGCCGCCGCCGACAAGCCCGTGAAGACCGCCGACAAGCTCGCGAAGCTCGGCCTCACGCGCTCGATCGATCTCGTGCTGCACCTGCCGATGCGCTACGAGGACGAAACCACGCTCACGCCGATCGGCGAGCTGCTGCCCGGCGGCGTCTCGCAGGCGGAAGGCGTCGTGTTCGACAACGAAGTCGCGTACCGGCCGCGCCGCCAGCTCGTCGTGAAGATCCAGGACGACGACGGCGAGCAGCTGGTGCTGCGCTTCCTGAATTTCTACGGCTCGCAGGTCAAGCAGATGGCCGTCGGCCAGCGGCTGCGCGTGCGCGGCGACGTGCGCGGCGGCTTCTTCGGGATGGAGATGGTGCATCCCGCGGTGCGCGTCGTCGAAGCCGATGCGCCGCTGCCGCAGGTGCTCACGCCCGTCTACCCGAGCACGGCCGGCGTATCGCAGGCATACCTGCGCAAGGCGATCGAGAACGCGGTCGAGCGCACGCCGCTGCCCGAGCTGCTGCCGCCCGAGATCGACCGCGCGTACCTGCGCCCGCTCGGCGTGCCGTCGCTGGCCGACGCGGTGCGCATCCTGCACCACCCGGGCGTCGATTCCGACGAAGCCGCGCTGATGGACGGCTCGCACCCCGCGTGGACCCGCATCAAGTTCGACGAGCTGCTCGCGCAGCAGCTGTCGCTGAAGCGCGCGCACGAGGAGCGCCGCACGCGCTCGGCGCCCGCGATGCCGCGCCGCGCCGCGAACGACGCCGGCGCGCTGACGACGCGCCTGTACGCGGCGCTGCCGTTCACGCTGACCGGCGCGCAGGCGCGCGTCGTCGACGAGATCGCGCACGACCTGACGCTGCCGCACCCGATGCAGCGGTTGCTGCAGGGCGACGTCGGCAGCGGCAAGACTGTCGTCGCGGCGCTCGCGGCCGCGCAGGCGATCGACGCCGGCTACCAGGCCGCGCTGATGGCGCCGACCGAGATCCTCGCCGAACAGCACGCGCGCAAGCTGCGCGGCTGGCTCGAGCCGCTCGGCGTGTCGGTTGCGTGGCTGGCCGGCAGCCTGAAGGCGAAGGAGAAGCGCGCGGCGATCGAGGCGGCCGCGCTCGGCACCGCGCAGCTCGTGATCGGTACGCACGCGATCATCCAGGATGCGGTCGAGTTCGCGCGGCTCGGCCTCGTGATCGTCGACGAACAGCACCGCTTCGGCGTCGAGCAGCGCCTCGCGCTGCGCGCGAAGGCCGCCAACGCGGCGGACGGCGCGCAGGGCTTCCAGCCGCATCAGCTGATGATGTCGGCCACGCCGATCCCGCGCACGCTCGCGATGACCTACTACGCAGATCTCGAGGTATCGACGATCGACGAGCTGCCGCCCGGCCGCACGCCGATCATGACGCGCCTCGTCGGCGACGCGCGGCGCGACGAGGTGATCGGGCGGGTGCGCGAGGCCGCGCTGACGGGCCGCCAGGTGTACTGGGTGTGCCCGCTGATCGAGGAGAGCGAGACGCTGCAGCTGCAGACGGCCGTCGAGACCTACGAGACGCTCGTCGCCGCGCTGCCCGAGCTGAAGGTCGGGCTCGTGCACGGGCGGCTGTCGCCGGCCGACAAGGCGGCGGTGATGGACGCGTTCACGCGCAACGAAGTGCAGCTGCTCGTCGCGACGACCGTGATCGAGGTCGGCGTCGACGTGCCGAACGCGTCGCTGATGGTGATCGACCACGCGGAGCGCTTCGGCCTCGCGCAGCTGCACCAGCTGCGCGGGCGGGTGGGGCGCGGCACCGCGGCGTCGGTGTGCGTGCTGCTGTACAGCGGGCCGCTGTCGATCGCCGGCCGCGCGCGGCTGAAGACGATGCGCGAGACCACCGACGGCTTCGAGATCGCGCGGCGCGATCTCGAAATCCGCGGCCCCGGCGAATTCCTCGGCGCGCGCCAGTCGGGCGCGGCGATGCTGCGCTTCGCGAACCTCGAGACGGACGGCTGGCTGATCGATCCGGCGCGCGAGGCGGCGGCGCGGCTGATCGCCGGGTATCCGGACGTCGTCACGCAGCATCTCGCGCGCTGGCTCGGCGCGCGTGAGCAGTACCTGAAAGCATGAGATCCACTGATTAGGGGTCGGATTTAAAAGCGCGAAATCGTGCGTCAGGATGCGGAGAAACTTGGCGAACCGGTGTCATAGGGTGTATAAATTAAACCTATCGCATGTATCCATTTGATTGACCTGCAATGACACTGACTGAACTGAAATACATCGTCGCAGTCGCGCGCGAGCGGCATTTCGGCCGCGCGGCCGAAGCGTGCTTCGTGAGCCAGCCGACGCTGTCGGTGGCGATCAAGAAGCTCGAAGACGAGCTCAACGTGCAGATCTTCGAGCGCGGCGCGAGCGAGGTGAGCGTCACGCCGATCGGCGACCAGATCGTCACGCAGGCCCAGCGCGTGCTCGAGCAGACCTTCGCGATCAAGGAGATCGCGAAGCAGGGCAAGGACCCGCTGGTCGGCCCGTTCCGCCTTGGCGTGATCTACACGATCGGGCCGTACCTGCTGCCGACGCTCGTGAAGCAGATGATCCAGCGCGTTCCGCAGATGCCGCTGATGCTGCAGGAGAACTACACGCTGAAGCTGCTCGAACTGCTGAAGCAGGGCGAGATCGACGCGGCGATCATGGCGCTGCCGTTCCCGGAAACCGGCCTGATGGTGCGGCCCCTGTACGACGAGCCGTTCGTCGTCGCGCTGCCGGCCGGCCATCCGTGGGAAAAGCGTCACCAGATCGACGCGGAGGACCTGAAGCAGGAAACCATGCTGCTGCTCGGCAACGGCCATTGCTTCCGCGACCACGTGCTCGGCGTGTGCCCGGAGCTGATGCGCTTCTCGCAGACGGCCGACGGCATCCAGAAAACCTTCGAGGGCTCGTCGCTCGAGACGATCCGCCACATGGTCGCGAGCGGCGTCGGCATCACCGTGCTGCCGCGCATGTCGGTGGCCGAGGTCGGCCCGCGCGCGAACGGCCCGGACGCCGAGCTGCTGTCGTACGTGCCGTTCAACGACCCGGTGCCCGACCGCCGCGTCGTGCTCGTCTGGCGCAAGAGCTTCACGCGGATGCCCGCGATCGACGCGATCAGCGAGGCGATCACCGCGTGCGAGTTGCCGGGCGTCGCGAAGCTCGACATGCCGGCGACGATGAACTGACCGGGCGCGACCGGTCGTCGCAGTGAACGGGCGGGGCCTTGCAGCCCCGCTTATTTTTGCCTATCGTATAGATAAATTTTATTAAATTAAATAAATCGATAGATTTGCATAGAATCCCCTGCATGGATCGTGCGGGGCCGCACGCTGGCCTGCACGATCAATGCAAGCGTCAAAGGAGGATGTCATGATGCGTTCAGCCATGCAGCATGCGCAGCGGAACATCGCGCCGCGCGCAAGAGCGGCGATCCGGAGCCTGCGCCCGATTGTGTTCGCGTACCTGGCGGACCGGGTGTACGGCGGCTGAGCCGACATCACGCAGTACGACGGGAGCAGGTTTCCCGTTTTTACCCCCGCAGTGCCCATCCGCGGCGATGCACGGCTTCCGGGCCGGGCTGGTGGATGCAATCGATCATAGGAGAAAACGCATGTCGACCGAAACGAAGTGCCCGTTCCATCAAGCCGCGGCTGGCGGCGGCACGACGAACAAGGACTGGTGGCCGAATCAGCTGAACCTGAACATCCTGCACCGGCACTCGTCGCTGTCCGATCCGATGGATCCGGATTTCAACTATGCCGAGGCGTTCAAGAAGCTCGACCTGGCGGCGGTGAAGCGGGATCTCCACGCGCTGATGACCACGTCGCAGGACTGGTGGCCGGCCGACTTCGGCCACTACGGCGGCCTGTTCATCCGCATGGCCTGGCACAGCGCCGGCACGTACCGCACGGCCGACGGCCGCGGCGGCGCGGGCGGCGGGCAGCAGCGCTTCGCGCCGCTCAACAGCTGGCCCGACAACGGCAACCTCGACAAGGCGCGCCGCCTGCTGTGGCCGATCAAGCAGAAATACGGCCGCAACATCTCGTGGGCCGACCTGATGATCCTGACCGGCAACGTCGCGCTCGAATCGATGGGCTTCAAGACCTTCGGCTTCGCCGGCGGCCGCCCCGACACCTGGGAACCGGACGACGTCTACTGGGGTTCGGAAAAGATCTGGCTGGAACTGAGCGGCGGCCCGAACAGCCGCTACTCGGGCGACCGCAAGCTCGACAACCCGCTCGCCGCCGTGCAGATGGGCCTGATCTACGTGAACCCGGAAGGCCCGGACGGCAACCCCGACCCGCTCGCCGCGGCGCGCGACATTCGCGACACGTTTGCGCGGATGGCGATGAACGACGAAGAGACGGTCGCGCTGATCGCCGGCGGCCACACGTTCGGCAAGACCCACGGCGCGGGCCCCGCGTCGAGCGTCGGCGCCGAGCCGGAAGCCGCGGGCATCGAGGAGCAGGGCCTCGGCTGGAAGAGCAGCTTCGGCACGGGCAAGGGCCGCGACGCGATCACGAGCGGCCTGGAAGTCACGTGGACCAGCACGCCGACGCAATGGAGCAACAACTTCTTCGAGAACCTGTTCGGCTATGAATGGGAGCTGACGAAGAGCCCGGCCGGCGCGCACCAGTGGGTCGCGAAGGGCGCGGACGCGGTGATTCCGGATGCCTACGACCCGTCGAAGAAGCACCTGCCGTCGATGCTGACCACGGACCTGTCGCTGCGCTTCGATCCCGCGTATGAAAAGATTTCGCGGCGCTTCTACGAGAACCCGGACCAGTTCGCCGACGCGTTCGCCCGTGCATGGTTCAAGCTCACGCACCGCGACATGGGCCCGCGCGCCCGCTATCTCGGCCCGGACGTGCCGAACGAGGAATTGCTGTGGCAGGACCCGGTTCCGGCCGTCGACCACAAGCTGATCGACGAAGCCGACGTGGCCGCGCTGAAGGCGAAGATCCTCGCGACGGGGCTGTCGGTGTCGCAGCTCGTGTCGACCGCGTGGGCGTCGGCGTCCACCTTCCGGGGCTCCGACAAGCGCGGCGGCGCGAACGGTGCGCGCATTCGCCTCGCGCCGCAGAAGGACTGGGACGTGAACCAGCCGGCGCAGCTCGCGACGGTGCTGGAAACGCTCGAGGGTGTCCAGAAGGCGTTCAATGACGCGCAGTCGGGCGGCAAGAAGGTGTCGCTCGCCGACCTGATCGTGCTGGCCGGCGCCGCGGGCGTCGAGCAGGCCGCGAAGCAGGCCGGCGTGACGGTGACGGTGCCGTTCGCACCGGGCCGCACGGACGCGTCGCAGGCGCAGACCGACGTCGAGGCGATGGCCGTGCTCGAGCCGGTGGCGGACGGCTTCCGCAATTACCTGAAGGGCCAGTACACGGTGCCGGCCGAGGCGCTGCTGGTCGACAAGGCGCAGCTGCTGACGCTGAGCGCGCCGGAGCTGACGGCGCTGGTGGGCGGCCTGCGGGTGCTGGGCGCGAACGTCGGCGACAGCCGGCACGGTGTGTTCACGGATCGTCCGGGCACGCTGACCAACGACTTCTTCGTGAACCTGCTGGACATGGGCACGGAGTGGAAGCCGGTGTCGGCCGGGAACGACGTGTTCGAGGGGCGCGACCGCGCGACGGGCAAGGTGAAGTGGACCGGCACGCGCGTCGACCTGGTGTTCGGCTCGCACGCGCAGCTGCGCGCGCTGGCCGAGGTCTACGGCAGCACGGATGCGCAGGAGAAGTTTGTGCGCGACTTCGTCGCGGTGTGGAACAAGGTGATGAACCTCGACCGCTTCGACCTCGCGTGATCGCCGCACGCCGCCGCTGATGCGGCGGCCACGCACGGAACGGCCGGTCGCGCGACCGGCCGTTCCTGTCTGGCAGGCAGGTTTTGCTTGAAGGAGAGACGATCATGACGCAGATGATCCTGGACATGCGCGACGCGTTCGCGGCGCCCGTGAAGCGCGCACCGGCCGCGGTGCTGCGGCGGTTCGCCGGATTCGCGATCGTGGGCAGCGGCGCGGCCGTGCTGGTCGCGCAGGCGCTGCATGGCCTGGCCGCCGGCGCGGGCGGCTGAACGCGCGGGCCCGTCCGCGAAGCGGCGCCCGGCGCAAACCGCCTCGACATGACGCGAAGCGCTGCCCGGCTCTAAAATGCCGGGGTTATCCTCCCGGTGCTTTCCATGTTCGCCCGCTTTCCCCTGTACCTGCGGCTCGTCCGGATGGACAAGCCGATCGGCAGCCTGCTGCTGCTCTGGCCGACGCTCAACGCGCTGTGGATCGCGTCGGACGGCCGCCCGCGCTGGTCGCTGGTGGCGATCTTCGCGCTCGGCACGCTGCTGATGCGCTCGGCCGGCTGCGCGATGAACGATTATGCGGACCGCGACTTCGACCGCCACGTGAAGCGCACGGCCGACCGTCCGCTGACCTCCGGCAAGATCCAGGCGTGGGAAGCGATCGCGATCGCGCTCGGGCTGACGCTCGTCGCGTTCCTGCTGATCCTGCCGCTCAATACGCTGACGAAAGAGCTGTCGGTGGTCGCGGTGATCGTCGCGGGCACCTATCCGTTCATGAAGCGCTTCTTCGCGATTCCGCAGGCGTACCTGGGCATCGCGTTCGGCTTCGGCATCCCGATGGCGTTCGCGGCCGTGCAGGACACGGTGCCGATGCTCGCATGGATCATGCTGGTCGCGAACGTGTTCTGGTCGGTCGCCTATGACACCGAATACGCGATGGTCGACCGCGACGACGACATCAAGATCGGCATCCGCACGTCGGCGCTGACGTTCGGCCGCTTCGACGTCGCGGCGGTGATGGCCTGCTACGCGGCGACGCTCGGCATCTACGCGTGGATCGGCGCGACGCTCGGCTTCGGCCTCGTGTACTGGGCAGGGTGGGCGGCCGCGGCCGGCTGCGCGGTGTATCACTACACGCTGATCAAGGATCGCGAACGGATGCCGTGCTTTGCCGCGTTCCGGCACAACAACTGGCTCGGCGGCGTGCTGTTCGCCGGGATCGCCGCGCATTACGCGGTGGCCGGATTGTGAGGGCCGGCATCGCGGTGAGGGCGGTTTGCCCTTGCCGGAAATAGAAAAGCGGCCGGCTGGCCGCTTTTTTGTTGCGCGAACGGTTGGCGATCGCTTACGCGCGCCCGAGTTCGTCGCCCATTTCCTTCGCGCGCGCATCGGCCGCGAGCACGCCGCGCACGATCGCCTCCTTCACGCCCTGCGCATCGAACGACGCGAGCGCGGCGGCCGTCGTGCCGCCCTTCGACGTCACCCGCTCGCGCAGCACGCCGGCCGGCTCGCCGGATTGCGCGGCGAGCTGCGCGGCGCCCGTGAACGTCGCGACCGCGAGCGCGCGGCCCTGCTCGTCGTTCAGCCCGAGGCGGCGCGCCGCTTCCTGCAGCGCCTCGATGAAATAGAACACGTACGCGGGGCCGCTGCCCGAGATCGCGGTGACCGCGTCGAGCTGCGATTCGTCGTCGAACCAGACGATCTCGCCGACCGCGCCGAGCACGCCCGCTGCGAGTTCGCGGCCTGCCGCATCGACGCCCGGCAGCGCGGCGAGGCCCGTCACGCCCATGCCGACCAGCGCCGGCGTGTTCGGCATCGTGCGCACGACGCGCGCGTAATCGCCGAGCCAGCGCGCGAGGTCCGTGCCGCGGATGCCCGCCGCGATGCTGATCACGAGCTGGGTCTTCAGGTGCGGCGCGAGTGCCTGCGCGACGTCCTTCAGCACCTGCGGCTTGACCGCGAGCACGATCGCGTCGTATTCCGCGAGCGTCGCGTCGATTGCCGCGCCGGTGCGGATGCCGAATTGCTGCGCGGTGCGCGCGCGGGCGTCTTCGTTGACGTCGATCGCGTACAGGCCGCTCGCGGCGACGCCGCGCTTGACGAGGCCGCCGATCAGTGCCGCGGCCATGTTGCCGCCGCCGATGAATGCAATCTTCATGATGTCGGAAATGAGAAGTGGATCAATGGGAATAGTCGCGCGCGCCGAAGATCGCGGTGCCGACCCGCACGATCGTCGCGCCTTCGAGCACGGCCGCGTCGAGATCGGCGGACATGCCCATCGACAACGTGTCGAGCGGCAGCCCGCCAGCGCGCAGCGTATCGAACAGCGCGCGCAGCGCGCGATGCGGCGCGCGTTGCGCGTCGGCGTCGTCGGCCGGTTCGGGAATCGCCATCAGGCCGCGCAGCCGCAGCGACGGCAACGCGGCCACCGCGCGCGCGACGTCGGCCACGTCGGCCGGCGCGACGCCGCTCTTGGACGCCTCGCCGCTGATGTTGACCTGCACGCACACGTTCAGCGGCGGCAGGTGCGCGGGGCGCTGCTCGGCGAGCCGCTGCGCGATCTTCAGCCGGTCGACCGAATGGACCCAGTCGAAGCGCTCGGCGACGGCGCGCGTCTTGTTCGATTGCAGCGGCCCGATGAAATGCCATTCGAGTTCGGCGCGCAGGTCGGCGAGCGTATCGATCTTGTCGATCGACTCCTGCACGTAGTTTTCGCCGAATGCGCGCTGGCCGGCCGCATGCGCGGCGCGCACCGCATCGGCGGGGAACGTCTTCGACACGGCGAGCAGCGTGACGGAAGCGGGGTCGCGGCCGGCCGCGCGGGCGGCGTCGGCGATGCGGTGGTGGACGGAATCGAGGCGGGCGGCGAGATCGGACATGACGGGCACGAAAGCAGGCACGGGAGCGGTGGCGCCGCCGGCACGCGGCGCTTCGTTGCGCTCCATTATACGGACGCGATGCGCCCGGCCGTGCGGCGGGTTCAACCGTACAGCAGGTGCTCGACGAGCTGGACCCAGTGCGCGACCGGTATCTGGGTGCCGCTCTGCAGGTGCGCGATGCAGCCGACGTTCGCGGAGACGATCATCTGCGGCTCGAGCGCCTGCAGCTTCGCGAGCTTCTGCTTGCGCAGCTTGTACGACAGCGACGGCTGCGTCAGCGAGTAGGTGCCGGCCGAGCCGCAGCACAGGTGGCTGTCGGCGGGCAGGCGCACGTCGATGCCGAGCGTCTCGAGCAGCCGCTCGACCTTGCCGCGCGACTGCTGGCCGTGCTGCAGCGTGCACGGCGGATGGTAGGCGACCGTGTGAATCGCACGGCGCCGCGCGAGCGTCGCGAGCTCGGCCTCGAACGCGAGCAGCACGTCGGACACGTCGCGCGTCAGCGTGACGATGCGCTGCGCTTTCTCCGCGTAGGCCGGGTCGTCGCGCAGCAGGTGCGCGTATTCGAGCACCGTCGCGCCGCAGCCGGACGCGTTCATCACGATCGCCTCGATGCCCTGCTCGACGTACGGCCACCACGCGTCGATGTTGCGGCGCGCGTCGTCGAGTGCTTCGTCGTGATAGTTCAGGTGCAGCCGGATCGCGCCGCAGCAGCCGGCCTCGGGCGCGACGACGGTCTCGACGCCGAGCGCGTCGAGCACGCGCGCGGTGGCGATGTTGATGTTCGGCAGCATCGACGGCTGCACGCAGCCGGCCAGCATCAGCATCTTGCGGGGATGGGTGCGGTGCGGCCATTCGAGCAGCCGGGTGCGCGGCGGCACCTTGTCGCGCAGGCGCTTCGGCAGCAGCGCCCGCACGTGCTGGCCGAGCCGCATCACCGGCGAGAACAGCGCGCTGTTCGGCACGAAGCTCGCGAGCGCGCGGCGCACGAGCCGCTGCGACACGGGGCGCCGCACCTGCGCCTCGACGTGCTTGCGGCCGATCTCGACGAGCCGGCCGTACTCGACGCCCGACGGGCAGGTGGTCTCGCAGCTGCGGCACGTGAGGCAGCGGTCGAGATGCTGCTGCGTGCTGCGCGTCACCGGCGCGCCTTCGACCATCTGCTTGATCAGGTAGATGCGGCCGCGCGGGCCGTCGAGCTCGTCGCCGAGCAGCTGGTAGGTCGGGCACGTCGCGGTGCAAAACCCGCAGTGCACGCACTTGCGCAGGATCGCGTCGGCTTCGTCGCCGTCGGGCGTATTGCGGATGAAATCGGCGAGGTTCGTCTGCATTTAGAGATCGGGGTAGAGCCGGCCGCGGTTGAAGATGCGCGCCGGGTCGAACGCCGTCTTCAGCCCGCGGTGGATTTTCATCAGCGGCGCGGGGAGCGGCGTGAATACGCCGGCGCTGCGGTCGTACGATTCGCCCGCGCGAAACAGCGTCGCATGGCCGCCCGCCTGTTTCGCGCTCATGCGCACGGTTTGCGCATCGGCGTCGGTGATCCACCAGCGCTGCGCGCCGCCCCATTCCATCAGCTGGGTGCCCGGCAGGTGCATCGGCTCGGTGATGCTCGGCAGCGACAGGCGCCACAGCGCAAAGCCCGGCGGAATGCCGTTGAAGAACGGATCGGTGTGCTCGCGCAGGCCGGCCCAGAAGCGCTCCGCCTCGACCGCGTCGACGACTTCGCCGCCGAGCAGCGTCTTCGCGGCCTTGACCGCGGCCTCCGCGCCCGACAGGCGCAGCACGAGCGTGCCGTTGCGCCACGCGCTCGCGCTGACGGGCAGCGGGTGGCCGCCCCATTCGTTGAGCTTGCGCACGGCGTCGGTCGCGCTCATCTCGAACTTCAGCGTGATCTCGGCGACCGGCACCGGCAGCACCTTGATCGACAGCTCGAGCATCAGCCCGAGCGTGCCGAGCGAGCCGGCCATCAGCCGCGACACGTCGTAGCCGGCCACGTTCTTCACGACCTGCCCGCCGAAGCGCAGCACCTCGCCGCGGCCGTTCATCAGCGCGACGCCCAGCACGAAATCGCGCGGCGCGCCGCACGTCGCGCGGCGCGGGCCCGCGAGGCCGGCGCCGATGCAGCCGCCGACGGTGGCCGCGCGGCCGAAGTGGGGGGGCTCGAACGGCAGCATCTGGCCGCGTTCGCCGAGGACGGTTTCGAGTTGCGTGAGCGGCGTGCCCGCGCGGACCGTGACGACGAGCTCGGCCGGGTCGTACGACACGATGCCGTGATACGCGCGCGTGTCGAGTACCTCGCCCTCGAGCGCCTGGCCGTACCAGTCCTTGGTGCCGCCGCCGCGAATCCGCAGCGGGCGGCCGTCGGCACTGGCGGCGCGAATGCGCTCGGCCCATCCGGCAACGATGTCGTCCTCTTCCATGATCGGTTGTTGTCCCGTGTCGTTGTCCGATCGATTGTACCGGGGCGGCGCGAATCCACATCGCGACTATCCCTAGGGTCTGTTTACCCCGGTTCACGGATGAAACGCGCCGCGTCCGCCGGGCGCGGCGGTCAGAAGCGCGGCAGATCGGGGTGCGGCAGCAGCGCGCCGCGCACGTGCTGGCGGCCGTATTCGGCGCAGCGCGCCCGCGTCGGAATGCCCTTGTCCGGATTGAGCAGCCCGGGCGGATCGAACGCGCGCTTGACCGCGAAGAACGCATCGCGCTCCTGCGGCGAAAACTGCACGCACATCGAATTGAGCTTCTCGACGCCCACGCCGTGCTCGCCCGTCACCGTGCCGCCGAATTCCACGCAGCATTCGAGGATTTCCGCGCCGAACAGCTCGGCGCGGTGCAGCTCGTCCGGGTTGTTCGCGTTGTAGAGGATCAGCGGATGCATGTTGCCGTCGCCCGCATGGAACACGTTGATGCAGCGCATCCCGTAGCGCAGCTCGAGCTGCTCGATGCGCGCGAGCAGCGGGCCGATCGCGCGGCGCGGCACGGTGCCGTCCATGCAGTAATAGTCGGGCGAAATCCGCCCGGCGGCCGGGAACGCGTTCTTGCGGCCGGACCAGAAGCGCAGCCGCTCGCTCTCGTTGCGCGACACCTGGATGCGCGTCGCGCCGTGCTCGCGCAGCACCGCGGTCATCCGCACGATTTCCTCGGCGACTTCCTCGGGCGTGCCGTCCGATTCGCACAGCAGGATCGCCTTCGCGTCGACGTCGTAGCCCGCATGCGTGAACGCCTCGACCGCCTGCGTCGCCGGCTTGTCCATCATCTCGAGGCCGGCGGGGATGATGCCCGACGCGATGATCGCCGCGACCGCCTCGCCGCCCTTGACCACGTCGTCGAAGCTCGCCATCACGAGCTGTGCCGTCTGCGGCTTCGGGATCAGCTTCACCGTGACCTCGGTGACGATCACGAACATCCCCTCGCTGCCGATCGTCACCGCGAGCAGGTCGAGGCCCGGCGTGTCGAGCGAGAGCGAGCCGAATTCGACGATCTCGCCGTCGATCGTCACCGCGCGCACGCGCATCACGTTGTGCACGGTCAGCCCGTACTTGAGGCAATGCACGCCGCCCGAGTTTTCGGCGACGTTGCCGCCGATCGTGCAGGCGATCTGCGACGAAGGGTCCGGCGCGTAGTACAGGCCATACGGCGCGGCGGCCTCGGAAATCGCGAGATTGCGCACGCCGGGCTGCACGGTCGCCGTGCGCGCGTACGGGTCGACTTCGACGACGCGCGTGAAGCGCGCGAGCGACAGCACGACGCCGAGCGAGATCGGCAGCGCGCCGCCCGACAGGCTCGTGCCCGCGCCGCGCGGCACGATCGGCACCTCCATCCGGCGGCAGATCTGCACGATGCGCTGCACCTGCGATTCCGTCTCGGGCAGCGCGACCGCGAGCGGCAGGCGCCGGTACGCGGACAGGCCGTCGCACTCGTACGGCGCGGTGTCCTCCTCGCGATACAGCAGGCAATGCGTCGGCAGCACGGCCATCAGCGCCTGCACCACTTCGCGCTGGCGCTGCGCGCGCATCTCCGCCGACAGTTCGGGGGCGTTCATGAAGTCTCCTGCGTGGTCAGCACGTGAAGATCTTGCCGGGATTCATCAGGTTGCGCGGGTCGAGCGCGAGCTTGATCGCACGCATCGTGTCGATCGCGTCGTCGCCATGTTCCTGCGGCAGGAAGCGCATCTTGTGCAGGCCGACGCCGTGCTCGCCCGTGCAGGTGCCGCCCATCCGCAGCGCGCGCTCGACGATCCGTTCGTTGATGCGTTCCGCCTCGTCGAGTTCCTCCGGCTTGTCGGGATCGATCAGGATCGCGACGTGGAAATTGCCGTCGCCGACATGGCCGACGATCGGGCACGGCAGCGACGACGCGCGCAGGTCGGTTTCGGTTTCCTCGACGCACGCGGCGAGCTGCGAGATCGGCACGCAGACGTCGGTCGTCACCGCGCGGCAGCCCGGCTTCAGCTGCAGCATCGCGAAGAACGCGTTGTGGCGCGCGGCCCAAAGCCGGCTGCGATCCTCGGGCCGGGTCGCCCATTCGAAGCCCTGGCCGTGGTTTTCGCCGGCCAGCGCCTCGACCAGCTCCGCCTGCTCCTTCACGCCGGCTTCGGTGCCGTGGAATTCGAAGAACAGCGTCGGCGCCTCGGCGAGCGTCAGGTTCGAGTGGCGGTTGATCGAGCGGATCGCGAGCGAATCGACGAACTCGACGCGCGCGATCGGCACGCCGATCTGGATCGTCTCGATCACGGTGCGCACCGCGTCGCCCATCGACGGGAACGTGCAGATCGCGGCCGACACGGCTTCCGGCTGCGGATGCAGGCGCAGCGTGATCTCGGTGATCACGCCGAGCGTGCCTTCGGAGCCGACGAACAGCCGCGTGAGGTCGTAGCCGGCCGACGACTTGCGCGCGCGCGAGCCGGTCTTCACCGTGCGGCCGTCGGCGAGCACCGCAGTCAGGCCCAGCACGTTCTCGCGCATCGTCCCGTAGCGCACGGCGTTGGTGCCGGACGCGCGGGTCGCGGTCATGCCGCCGATGCTCGCGTCGGCGCCGGGATCGATCGGGAAGAACAGGCCGGTGTCGCGCAGCGCTTCGTTGAGCGCCTTGCGCGTGATGCCCGGTTCGACCGTCACGGTGAGGTCTTCCGCGTCGATCGACAGCACGCGGTTCATTTCGGACAGGTCGAGCGACACGCCGCCGCGCACCGCGAGCAGGTGACCTTCGAGCGACGAGCCTGCGCCGTACGGGATCAGCGGGACGCCATAGAGCGCGCAGAGCGACACGACCTGCCGGACGTCGTCGGCGCTGTGCGCAAACACGACCGCGTCGGGCAGCTGCGGGTCGAACGGCGATTCGTCGCGGCCGTGATGCGCGCGCACCGCCTCGGCCGTCGACACGCGCTCGCCGAAGGCGGCGCGCAGCGCATCGAGCAGGGCGGGGGGAAGCGGGCGGCGCGAGCTGGCCGGCGGGGCGGGGTGATTCACGCAAGTCTCCTTTGTCGACCCGGGGGGCGCGCGGCGCTGGCCCGGATCCCATGCAGGGCGGTGTCGGCCGGGGCCGATGCCGCGGCGGCTGCCGCCCCGGCTTCATCCAGCCCGAACGGGCTGGCCGGCCTGTCGGGCGGGTGCCGCGGCGATGCGGTTTTGGGGTCATTCTACGCTGTAACACCAGCTGCGAGCCGTGCCGCGGGCTGCGATAATCGGCTTCCAGTGCAACCCCGGGCCGCGTCGCGGCCGATCGACAGAGGACTCCGCATGGGCAACCGCTTGAGCAAGATCGCCACGCGCACCGGCGACGATGGCACCACGGGCCTCGGCGACGGACGGCGCGTCGGCAAGGACGACGTGCGGATCGCCGCGATCGGCGACGTCGACGAACTGAATTCGACCCTCGGCGTGCTGCTCGCCGAGCCGCTGCCCGACGACGTGCGCGCGGCGCTCGTCACGATCCAGCACGACCTGTTCGACCTGGGCGGCGAGCTGTGCATCCCCGGCCACACGGTGATCGACGACACGCACCTCGCGCGCCTCGACCAGTGGCTCGCCGACTACAACGCAACACTGCCGCCGCTGAAGGAATTCATCCTGCCGGCCGGCTCGCGCGCGGCGTCGCTCGCGCACGTGAGCCGGACCGTGTGCCGCCGCGCGGAGCGCGCGATCGTCGCGCTGGGCCGCGTCGAGACGCTGCACGAGACACCGCGCCGGTACGTGAACCGGCTGTCCGACCTGCTGTTCGTGCTGGCCCGCGTGCTGAACCGCGCGGACGGCGGCGCGGACGTGTTGTGGCAACGCGGCCGCGCGACGTGAGCGCCGCCTGGCGCCAGTTTTTGTAAGCCGCCCCCTATCAAGGGACTGCGACAATTTGCCTGAGTCTGCCCGCGACTTTAAAAATGTATCTTATGAGCATGTTTAACGGAGAACGAGCATGACCCACATTACCGCCGACCAGATGGCCCGTGTGAAGGCCACCGCCCCCGTCCTCGCCGTGCATGGCGCGACGATCACGAAGCACTTCTATCAGCGCATGTTCGCGCGTCATCCGGAACTGAAGAACCTGTTCAACCAGACGCACCAGAAAACCGGCAGCCAGCCGGAAACGCTCGCGAAGGCGGTCTATGCGTACGCGGCGAACATCGACAATCTGGGCGCGCTCGGCGGTGCCGTGTCGCACATCGCGCACAAGCATGCGAGCCTGAACATCCGCCCCGAGCATTACCCGATCGTCGGCGAGAACCTGCTCGCGTCGATCGTCGAGGTGCTCGGCGACGCGGTCGACGCGGACACGCTCGAAGCGTGGCGCGTCGCATACGGCCAGCTCGCGCAGATCCTGATCGGCGCCGAGGCGGACCTGTATGCCGGCGCGGCATGGAGCGGTTTCCGGCCGTTCAGGGTGGCGCGCAAGGTGCGCGAGAGCGACGAGATCACGTCGTTCTACCTGACGCCGGCGGATGGCGGTGAAGCAGCGAAATTCGAGCCGGGCCAGTACGTGACGGTGAAGCGCTTCGTCGGCGACCTCGGGGTCGACCAGCCGCGCCAGTACAGCCTGTCCGATGCGCCGCACGGCAAGTGGCTGCGCATCTCGGTGAAGCGCGAGGCGGGCCGGCCGGAAGCGATCCCGGCGGGCAAGGTGTCGACGCTGATGCATGACGGCGTGGAGGAGGGCGCGATCGTCGAGGTGACCGCGCCGATGGGCGAGTTCTCGCTGAAGCGCGGCGTCGAGACGCCGGTCGTGCTGATTTCCGGCGGCGTCGGCCTCACGCCGATGGTGTCGATGGCGTCGACGCTGATAGCAGAGGGCAGCAAGCGCGATGTGCGCTTCATCCACGCCTGCCGATCGGGGGCGGTGCACGCGTTTCGCGACTGGCTGAACGACGCCGTGCGCGAACACGCGAACGTCAAGCGGACGGTGCTGTACGAACTGGTCGGGCCGAACGACCGCGTGGGTGTCGACCACGACCTCGAAGGCCGGCTCGCGCCGGAGCGCGTGAAGCAATACGCGCTGGTGCCGGACGCCGACTATTACATCTGCGGCCCGGTCGGGTTCATGAAGGCGCAGCGCGATGCGCTGGTCGCACTGGGCGTCGCGCCCGAGCGCATCAATACCGAGATTTTCGGCTCGGGCGCGCTCGAGTGACGCGTTGACGCTTCATCCCCAGGAACGGAAAAACCCGGCACGCGCCGGGTTTTTTCATCGATCGAGCCGAGGGGCGGGCGGCGCGCGCCGCCGCCGCCCGTGCCGATTCAGTTCCCGCTGCCGCGCGCCACGCGCCGCGCCTTGACCGATTCCGCGAGGCCTTCGAGCACTTTCACGCTGTCTTCCCACGCGATGCACGCATCGGTGATGCTCTGGCCGTAAGTCAGCGGGCAGCCTTCCTTCAGGTCCTGACGGCCTTCGACGAGGTGCGACTCGATCATCACGCCGACGATCCGCTCGTCGCCCGCCGCGATCTGGCGGCCGATGTCAGCGCACACCGGGATCTGGTTCTCGTGCTTCTTCGAGCTGTTCGCGTGGCTCGCGTCGATCATCAGGCGCGCGGCGAGGCCGGCCTTGCCGATGTCCGCGCATGCGGCGTTCACGCTGTCCGCGTCGTAGTTCGGCGTCTTGCCGCCGCGCAGGATCACGTGGCAATCCTCGTTGCCGGCCGTCGACACGATCGCCGAGTGGCCGCCCTTCGTCACCGACAGGAAATGGTGCGGCTGCGACGCGGCCTTGATCGCGTCGACCGCGATCTTCACGTTGCCGTCGGTGCCGTTCTTGAAGCCGACCGGGCACGACAGCCCCGACGCCAGCTCGCGGTGCACTTGCGATTCGGTCGTGCGCGCGCCGATCGCGCCCCACGAGATCAGGTCGGCGATGTACTGCGGGCTGATCATGTCGAGGTATTCGGTCGCGGCCGGCAGCCCCATCTCGTTGATGTGCAGCAGCAGCTCACGCGCGGTGCGCAGCCCTTCGTTGATCTTGAAGCTGTTGTCGAGGTGCGGATCGTTGATCAGCCCCTTCCAGCCGACCGTCGTGCGCGGCTTCTCGAAGTACACGCGCATCACGATCTCGAGTTCGTTGCCGAAGCGCTCGCGCTCCTTGACGAGCCGCCCCGCATACTCGAGCGCCGCCTTCGTGTCGTGGATCGAGCACGGCCCGATCACGACGATCAGGCGGTCGTCCATCCCGTGCAGGATCCGGTGCATCGACTGCCGCGCGTTGTAGATCAGCTCGGACGCGGCTTCGGAGCACGCGAATTCACGGATCAGGTGGGCGGGCGGCGTCAGCTCCTTGAGCTCGCGGATTCGGACGTCGTCGGTATTGTGCGGGGGCATGCTGTTTCTCCTCGTTCGGGGGGCCGTGCGGTCAATGAGCGTGCGGCAGATTCATCAATTCAGGCGATTCGGTTGGTTCGGCCGGGGCTGCCGTGCGGCTGCAGCGCTGGCCGGGTGGCGAAGGGCGAAAAAAAACCGCCGGGTTCGCCGGCGGTTTTTTCGGGAATTTTGGTTGCGCTTCACGCGCCATCAACCCTCTCGATCCGCCAGCGGTCTGAGATGCCAGAAAAAGTAAAAGTAAAACTTGGCGGACATGACGGAGATTGGATTCGTCAAAAAAGTTGATTCGGAATTTATACCCCGTCCCCGGTCGGCTGGCAACCGGGGGGTGTCGAAAATGCGGACAATCCGCGCATTTTTCGAGAAATGCGCGGATTGTCTGCGCCGCGACGCGGTTATGCCGTGCCGCCGACCGTCATCTTGTCGATCCGCAGGGTCGGCTGGCCGACGCCGACCGGCACGCTCTGGCCTTCCTTGCCGCACACGCCGACACCGGTGTCGAGCGACATGTCGTTGCCGATCATGCTCACGTACTTCAGCGATTCCGGGCCGCTGCCGATCAGCGTCGCGCCCTTCACCGGGTAGGTGATCTTGCCGTTCTCGATCATGTATGCCTCGGATGCCGAGAACACGAACTTGCCGTTCGTGATGTCGACCTGGCCGCCGCCGAAGTTCACCGCGTACAGGCCGTTCTTCACCGATGCGATGATTTCCTGCGGATCCTTGTCGCCGTTCAGCATGTAGGTGTTGGTCATGCGCGGCATCGGCAGCGCCGCGTACGATTCGCGCCGCGCGTTGCCGGTGACGGGCATCTTCATCAGGCGCGCGTTCAGCGTGTCCTGGATGTAGCCCTTCAGGATGCCGTCCTCGATCAGCGTCGTGCACTGCGTCGGGTTGCCCTCGTCGTCGATGTTCAGCGAGCCGCGGCGGTTCGGCAGCGTGCCGTCGTCAACGACGGTGACGCCCTTCGCGGCGACCTGCTCGCCGATCCGGCCCGCGAACGCCGACGAACCCTTGCGGTTGAAGTCGCCCTCGAGGCCGTGGCCGATCGCCTCGTGCAGCAGCACGCCCGGCCAGCCCGGCCCGAGCACGACCGTCATCGCGCCGGCCGGCGCGGGGCGCGCGTCGAGGTTCACGAGCGCCGCGTGCACCGCGTCGTCGACGTAGCGCGACAGGACTTCATCGGTGAAGTAGCCGTAGTCGAAGCGGCCGCCGCCGCCGCCGCTGCCGATCTCGCGGCGGCCGTTCTGCTCGGCGATCACCGTCACCGACACGCGCACGAGCGGGCGGATGTCCGCCGCGAGCGCGCCGTCGCTGCGCGCGACCAGCACGACGTCGTATTCGCCGGCGAGGCCCGCCATCACCTGCGTGATGCGCGGGTCGCGGCCGCGCGCCATCTGCTCGATGCGCTCGAGCAGCTTGACCTTGGCCGTCGCGTCGAGCGACGCGAGCGGATCGGACGGCAGGTACAGGTCGCGGCCCGAGATGCCCTTCAGCGACGTTGCCGCCTTGACCTTCTGGCGGCCGCCGCCCGCGGCCGCGATCGCCTTGGTGGCCGCGGCCGCCTGCGCGATCGCTTCCGGCGACAGGTCGTCCGAGTATGCGAACGCGGTGCGGTCGCCCGCGACCGCACGCACGCCGACGCCCTGATCGATGCTGAAACTGCCCGATTTGACGATGCCTTCCTCGAGACTCCACGCTTCGCTGCGGGTCGCCTGGAAGTACAGGTCCGCGTAGTCGACGCGATGCGTGAAGATGTCGGCGATCGTGCGCGTCAGGAGGCTCTCGTCGAGGCCGTAGGGCGTGAGCAGGATGTCCTTCGCCAGCGCCAGGTTGCGGATGCCGGGTTCGATGATGTTCATGCGGATATCGGGGTTTCTCAAAAAGTTGTCGGGTGCCGAATCGGGTGCGTATCGGGCAGATGGTTCGCGCGGGCCGGGTTTCAAGGGGGCAGGGCGGGCGGCCGGTCAGCCGAGCACGCGGTGCCGCCACGCGGGCAGGCTCTGGCGCACGTCGGCGATGCGCTGCGGGTCGAGCGTGCCGGTCACGACGCTCGCGCCCTCGGCGCGCTCCGCGACGATCTCGCCCCACGGGTCGACCAGCATGCTGTGGCCCCAGGTGCGCCGGCCGTTCTCGTGCTTGCCGCCCTGCGCGGCCGCGAGCACGTAGCATTGATTTTCGACCGCCCGCGCGCGCAGCAGCGTTTCCCAGTGCGCGCGGCCGGTGGTGTAGGTGAATGCCGACGGCACCACGACGAGCGCGCAGTCGCCCATCTTGCGGTACAGCTCCGGAAAGCGAAGATCGTAACAGACCGACAGTCCGACGCGGCCGAACGGCGCGTCGAACGTGACGACCGTATCGCCGGGGCGGATCGTGCGCGCCTCGTCGAACGATTCGTCACCCTTCTCGAAGTTGAACAGGTGGATCTTGTCGTAGCGCGCCGCTTCGCGGCCGTCCGGATCGAACACGAGCGTCGTGTTCAGCACGCGGTTCGCCTCGGGCGCCTTCAGCGGCAGCGTGCCGCCGATCACCCAGATGCGGTGGCGGCGTGCCGCGTCGGCGAGGAACTGCTGGATCGGGCCGTCCTGGTACGACTCGGCGAGCGCGAGCTTGTCGGTCTCCTGGTGCCCCATGAAGCAGAAGTACTCGGGCAGCAGCACGAGCTGCGCGCCTTCGCCGGCCGCCTCCGCGATCAGGCGGCGGGCTTCGGCGAGATTGCGCGCGACGTCCGGCGTGCTCACCATCTGCAGCGCGGCAACCCGGACGGGCGTGGCGGAAAGGGCGTGGTCGGTCATCGCGGAATCGGTTGCGTCATAAATGGGGTGCGGCCCGTGCGGCTCACGGGTTCGCCGTGCCGCCCGCATCGCGGTTCATCTTACCCTGATCGCCCCGCACCCGCTCGATGTGCGGATGCGCCCACGAACCGTTGATCGTGTAGTCCATCGCGAACGCCCGCTGCAGCGTTTCGGACAGCGCGAGGTTCGCGGCCAGCACCCCGACGCCGAGCAGCGGGTTGATGATCGCGGCCGCGATCGCCGCCGTGCCGGCGCCGATCTTCGGCGCGACGTGCGCATGCAGGTCTTGGGTTTCCGCGCCGAGGTCGACCGAGCCTTTCAGCGTGACCTTCGCGGGCGGCGTCGTCATCTCGAAATCGCCGATGCGCGCGATGCCGTTGGTGATCTGGCCGGTGCCCGTGATCTTCTCGAACGGCAGCCCCTTGCCGACCACGTCGCGGAAGTTGAGCGTCAGGAAGCGCGCGAGGCTCTGCAGGCTCAGCACGCCGAGCAGCTTCGCGGCGCCCGGATCGACCTTCAGGATCTGGCCGTGTTCGAGGTCGAGCGCGAGATGGCCGTTCAGCGACGGGTAGTCGAGCGCCGTCGGGCCGCCGCGCCAGCCGACCTTGCCGGTCAGCGTGCCGTGGCCGTCCGCGATCGTGCGCGGCAGGCCGACTCGGTCGAGCAGCGCGCCGGCATTGTCGATGTCGAGCTTGAAGTCGAACACGGTGCGGCGCGGCGCGTCCGCTTCGTCGCTGCCGCGCGCGAGCGCCCGGCGCGACGTGCGCCAGTTCGCGGTCGCGGTGAGCTTCGCCGCCGGGTTCGACAGTTCCAGCCGGTCGAGCTGCCAGACCGGCACGCCGTCTTCCTCGAGGTTGCGCGCGTTGACGACCAGGCGGCCGATGTCGTGCCCGCGCGCGACGACCTCGTCGACGATCAGGTCGATCGACGGCATCGTATGGTCGGCCGGCGTCGGCAGGTTCATCGCGCGGCCGACGAGATCGTGTTCGGCGCTCTGCGGAATCACGAGCTTCGCGAGCCGCGCGTTCAGCACGCCCGGATCGTTGGGGTGGTCGCCCGGCGCCCACGACAGGTAGCCGGACACCTGGTTCGACGCGACGTTCGCCTGCCACAGCTCGTCGATGTGCGACGCGCCGACGATCACGTTCTCCCAGTTGCGCTTGAGCAGCTTCAGCGTGCCGAAGTGGAACGCGAAGCGCTTCGGCACGAAGCTGGCCAGGTCGACGCGCGCGGCGCCCGACGGCGATTCCGGCGTGCGCGGCGGGTTGCGCAGCGAGCGTGCGAGGTCGAGCCACGCGTCGGCATCCAGCTCGTCGACGTCGACCGCCGCGCTCACGCCGTCCTGCGGCACGTCGGGCATCCGGTGGATCCCCATCGCGCCGCGCACCGCGCGCAGCGGCTCGCCGGGCGTCGCGTCGAGCAGGTAGCTCGCGGCGATCGGCCCGAGCGTCAGGTCCGCGTGCTCGAGGCGCCGGCCGCCGGCAGCCGGCGTCGGCTGCAGCGTGAAGCTGAACGGCATCGGCTTGCCCGCGGGTTTCGCGAACGGCGCGGGGAAGTTCAGCGCGACGCCCGTCAGGTCGGAGCGGGCCGTGATGGCGGGCGCGCGGCCGGGGGCGCCGCGTACGGCGATCCGGTACGGCGCGTCGCCGGCCACGTGCTCGAGCAGCGCGTCGGCCGGGCCGTGCAGGTTCAGCCCGCGCGCGGCGTCGAGCGCGAACCGGCCGTCGACGTCGACCGCATACGGCCCGTGCGCCGTCAGGTTGCCGTTCGCGCGCACCGGGCCGCCGAGGAAGCGGCCGGAGAGGTTGTCGAGCGCCGCGCCCGATTGCGTGAAGCGCACGCTGCCGCGCAGCGCGGACAGCGGCGGCACGCCTTCGGCCGACAGCGTATTGCCGCCGAACGCGAGCGCGCCTTCGACGGTGGTGTGCTGGTGCACGGCATGCTGCGGAATCGTCAGCTTGAGCGAAAGCGCCGCCGGCCCCTGCGCGTCGATCTTCTCGCCGACGTGGCCGCTCATGCTGCCGAGCGAGCTGTTGTTCGCGTAGTCGACCAGGTCGGCGAGCGGGCCGTTCGCATGCCCCTCGATCACGAGCGGCGTCGTGGCCGGACGGCCGAGATCCGCGATCCGCCCGGTGACCTTGGTCAGCGCGACGCGCTTGTAGTGCGCGCGCGCGATGTCGAAGCGCAGCTTGTTCTGCTCGATCTCGAACACGCCGTCGATGCCGTCGAGCGCGGGCCACACGCTCTGCGTGCCGTTCGCGAGCGTGTGCGGTGGAAACGGCGTCGGCTCGAAGCGGCCGCCGGTGAACGGCGCGACGATGCGGAATGTGCCGGCGGTCGGCTCGTGCTCGTACGGGAAGGTTTCGAGCGGGCCGCGCGCGACGATCGACGCGCCCTTGGTGACCTGCCCGGCCTGCAGCGCGTGGCCGAGATACTGGCGCAGGTGCTCGGACATGCCGGTCGGCAGGTAGCGCGGAATGCGGGCGACGGCGGCGCGCGCGAAGTCGGCGCGCAGGTCGAGCGAGCCGCGCCCGTGGCCGGGGTTCGAGTAGCTGCCCGACACCGCGATCTCGGCGTCCGGGTTCGACACGAGCAGATCGGGCACCGTCACGTCGACGCGCGCGTGCCTGTCGCCCGGTGCGGGGGTGACGACCCATTTCGCATTGCCGCGCAGCCGGTCGAACGTGAGGCGCGGGTCGTCGAACTCGCCCGGCACCGTGACCGCGGCGTTGACCGTGTCGAAATGCGCGGTGCCGCCCGTCTCGTTCGCGTCGACGCGGCCCCACAGGTTCTCGATGCCCGGCCAGCCGGCGCGCGGATGGCCGCGCGCGGACAGCCCGGGCGGCGGCTCCTGCGCGGCGAAGCTGATGCCCTGCAGGTCGCCGAGGAAACGGTAGCGGATCACCGGCGCGGCGCCGGTGCGCTTCTCTTCCTCGGCGAGCTCGGCATGCGCGGGCTTCGCGCGCTCGACCTCGATGTGATAGTTCGACACCATCCCGCGCGGGTCGGCCCGGATCAGCTCGTTGCGCAGGTGGGCCGGCAGCGGCAGTCCGCGGATGAACTCGCTGAGGATGCCGAGATCGACGCGGTCGCCGGTCACGCTGATCAGCTGCCCCTGTGCGGCGGACGGCACCCGGTAGCGCGCGGTGAGCGTCGCCATCCCGAGCGAGCGGGCGAGCGGCGTGCCGTCCGGCAGCGGCGGCTGGCCCAGCTCGGCGTGAAAGCGCGACAGGTGCAGCGTGTAGTCGTGGCCGGGGTCCATCGTCAGGTCCCAGCCGAAGCGGGCGATCGGCACGTCGAGCCGTGGTTGGGTCGGCCGCACGCGCAGCGCGACGTCGGCGCCCTGCAGCTTGCCGCCCGCCGAGCGCAGCCGGCCGTCGCGGAAGGTCGCCCAGATCGCGTTGTCGATCTGGCCCGCGTGCATCGTGAGCGGCATGTTCACGTAGCGGGCGAGCGTCGGCAGGTCGACCGGGCCGGTCGACAGGTACGCGTCGCCGGTCCAGTTCGCGGGCTTGCCGATCGGCGCGAGCGCCTTGTGCGTGAAGCGCGCGCGGAAATCCAGCGGGCCGCGCAGCAGCGTGCCGTTCGCGGGTGCCTGCAGCGCCGCCCGGTGGACACGGCCGTTATTCAGCACCGCGAGCCGGATGCCGGACAGCGCGAGTTCCGGCGCGTCGTGCCGCGCGTCGCGCCAGCGCAGCGTGCCGCCGCGCAGCACGATCGCCTCCTGGTTGAGCAGCCAGGTGCTGAACGTATCGTTGCCGCCATGGGTGGTCGGCACGCCGATGCCGGCGATGAACAGCGCGCCGTCCGCGGTGCGCTCGACGACGAGGTCCGGCTGGTCGACGATCAGGCTCGACAGCGCGGGCTTCAGGCGCAGCAGCGACATCCACGACAGCGCGGCGCTCGCGTGCGGCACCGACAGCGCCACCCGGCCGTCGTGGCCGCGGATCGTCAGCCCGGCGACCTCGACGCCCGGCTGCATGCCGGACCAGTGAGGGGAAAGCTTGCCGATCGAAAGCTGCGCATGCAGCCGGGTGGAAACGAAGCGCTCGATGTCGGGGCGGTAGTCGTCGATGCGGGGCAGCAGCACGTAGCGCAGCCCGAGGAAGGCGCCCGACGCGACGAAGTAGGTGCCGAGCCCGACCGCCAGCGTCACCTTGAACACGCGGCGCAGCACCGGATGCTCATGCTTCGGATGTCCCGCATCGGGCACTGCAACGGCGGATTCCTGACGGTCGGACATGCGGCGGAAGGGCGACGGTATGGTAGCTTTGCGAACTGACGTTGAAATGTATCACACGGGTTCGTGCCGGCGGCCGTTGCGGCGGTGCGGCACGGGCTTCCCGGCGCGCGGCGGCGTGGCGGTCGCGCAGTCGATGCGATCCGCCCGGCCGCGCCGAGTTCCTTGCGCAAGGCCCGCTTCTCGATGACCGATGCTTCAGCCCTGATCAGCACGTCCTATTCCCGCTACCTCGCACGCGCGGCCGCCGCGCGCCCCGCGCTCGCCGCGCACGTCGCCGCGTGGGCGGCCGCGCCGCTCGCCCGCGCGCAGCTCGACGCGCGGCTCACCGAGCTGCTCGCGCTGCCCGCCGGCGCAGCGACCGAGGACCAGTTCAAGCAGGCGCTGCGCCAGCTGCGCGCCGAGGTGTTCGGCGCGGTCGCCGAGCGCGACCTGCGCGGGCTCGCCGACGTCGCCGAGGTCACGGGCGCGATGACCGATCTCGCCGAGGTCGCGGTGCAGCGCGCGATCGCGCTGCTGTCGGCCGAACTCGAGGCGATGTACGGTGAGCCGCGCGGCGCCGACGGCCAGCGCGTCGTGCTCGGCGTGGTCGGGATGGGCAAGCTCGGCGGGCGCGAGCTGAACGTGTCGTCCGACATCGACCTGATCTTCGTCTACGAGGACGACGGCGAAACGGCGGGCGGCACCCGCGCGGCGCTGTCGACGCAGGAATACTTCACGCGGCTCGGCCGGCGCCTGATCGGCGTGCTGTCCGAGGTGACGGCCGACGGCTACGTGTTCCGGGTCGACATGCGGCTGCGCCCGAACGGCGATTCCGGCCCGCTCGTCTGCAGCCTCGGGATGCTCGAGGAATACTTCTACGTGCAGGGCCGCGAGTGGGAGCGCTACGCGTGGATCAAGGGCCGGCTCGTGTCGGAGGGCGAGAGCGACGCGGCGCGGCGGCTCGCGGCGCAGCTCGACGCGATCGTCAAGCCGTTCGTCTACCGGCGGTATCTGGATTTCGGCGTGATCGGCGCGATCCGCTCGCTGCACCAGCAGATTCGCCAGGAGGCGGCGCGCCGCGCGTCGATGCGCCCCGACAAGGCCGACGACATCAAGCTCGGGCGCGGCGGGATTCGCGAGATCGAGTTCAGCGCGCAGGTGTTCCAGCTGATCCGCGGCGGCCAGGACGCCGGCTTCCGCGTGCGTCCGACGCTCGCGGTGCTCCAGCACGCGCAGGCGCGCGGGCTGATCGGCGACGACGTGCAGGCGCGGCTGACCGAGGCGTACAACTTCCTGCGCACGCTCGAACACCGGCTGCAATACCGCAACGACGCGCAAACCCATGCGATGCCGGTCGACGCCGACGAGCGCGCGGCGCTCGCCGCGTCGCTCGGCTTCGCCGACTATGCGGCGCTGATGGCGGCGCTCGACGGCCACCGGGCCTTCGTCGAGGCGCAGTTCGACCAGCTCTTCGCGGACAAGGCCGGCGGCGGGCCCGGCTGCGGCGGCGCCGAGGACAGCGCGGCCGCGTGGATCTGGAGCGGCGCGCTTGCCGAGGACGGCGCGGACGACGATGCGCTGGCGGCCCGCCTGGCCAGCCTCGGCTTCGCCGATCCGGCCGCGGTGCTGACGCGCCTGCGCGCGGTCTGGCGCTCGTCGCGCTACACGGGCCTCGCGGAAAAGAGCCGGCACCGCTTCGACAGCGTCGCGCAGCGCGCGCTCGAGGCGGCGCCGCGGATCGACGCCGCGCACCGCGACGACACCATCGTGCGGCTGTTCGACCTGCTCGAGACGGTGAGCCGGCGCGGCGTCTATCTTGCGCTGCTGACCGAGTACCCGGCGGCGCTCGACCGCGTGCTGTCGGTGCTCGGCGCGACGCGCTGGGGCGGCGGCTACCTGATCCGGCACCCGCAATTGCTCGACGAGCTGCTCGACGACGAGGCGATCGCAAGCCCGTTCGACTGGCCCGCATTCAAGGCTGCGCTGCGCGCGCGGCTCGCGGCCGCCGACGGCCCCGAGCAGCAGATGGACCTGCTGCGCCACGCGCAGCACGCGGAGGTGTTCCGCATCCTGCTGATCGATCTCGCGGGGCAGCTGTCGGTCGAGCATGTCAGCGACCGCCTGTCCGAGCTGGCCGACGCGGTGCTCGACGTGACGATCGAGGTCGTCTGGTCGCAGCTCGCGAAGCGCCATCGCGACGTGCCCAAGTTCGCGGTGATCGCGTACGGCAAGCTCGGCGGCAAGGAACTCGGCTACGCGTCCGATCTCGACCTGATCTTCCTGTACGACGACCCGGACGAGCGCTCCGCGGATGTCTACACGACCTTCACGCGGCGGCTGATCACGTGGCTGACGACGGCCACCGGCGCGGGCGCGCTGTTCGACATCGATCTGCGGCTGCGGCCGAACGGCGAGGCCGGGCTGCTCGTCACCGATCTCGACGCGTTCCGCCGCTACCAGCTGCGCGAGGGCGATGCGGCGAATACCGCGTGGGTGTGGGAGCACCAGGCGCTGACGCGGGCGCGCTACAGCGCCGGCGACGCGCAGATCGGCGCCGCGTTCGAGGCGATCCGCCAGCAGGTGCTGACGATGCCGCGCGACGCGGCCGTGCTCGCGAAGGAGATCGTCGACATGCGCGACAAGGTGTTCGCCGGCCACCCGAACCACGGCGAGCTGTTCGACCTGAAGCATGACCGGGGCGGGATGGTGGACATCGAGTTCATCGTCCAGTACTGGGTGCTGCTGCACGCATCGGGCGATCCGGAGCTGATTCGCAACACCGGCAACATCGCGCTGCTGCGCGAGGTCGCGCGCTTCGGGCTGATGAGCGAGGCGGAAGCCGAGCGCGTCGGCGCGGCATACCGCACGTACCGGAAGCTGCAGCACAAGCTGCGGCTCGACGGGATGGAGAAGGCGCGGGTCGATCCGTCGGTCGTCGCCGACGAGCGGGCGGCCGTCGCCGCACTGTGGGCGCGCGTGTTCGGCGGGGCATGACGGTCGCACGCGGAGTCGCGCAGGCCGCCTGAACCGCGGCCGCGGCTTTGAGATTCGTTTGAGATTGTTTGAGCGGGATGGCGCGGATCGGAAGAATCCGGCTTCCCGTTCAACAGGTGCCGCGTGCGCCGCAAGCGATCTCGACCCATCTTGAAAACTATCCGCCACTCCCTCGCCTTGACGGCGCTGTCCGCGGCTGCCGCCGGACTGTTCTCCGCTTCCGCCGGCGCCGCCGAGCCGGCGTCCACTTCGCTCAAGAACCTGTCGCGCGGCGACGGCCAGTGTCTGGCCTGGCAGCCGGCCGACAACGCGGCCGAGTTCGCGTCATGCGACGGCAGCGCCGCACAGGACTGGACCTTCGAGCCGCGCGACGGCTTCCAGCGTATCGTCAACGCCGGCGCGAGCACCGCGCGCGGCACGAAGATGTGCCTGCACGCGTCCGCCGGGAACACCGGGATGGGGCGCGTAGCGGTGGGCGTTTGCAGCGAAGGCGACCAGACGATGCGCGACTGGCGGCCGGACATTGGCGTCGACGGCCGCGTAACGTTCGGCAACCGGTACCGGGCCAACACCGGCCGGGGCAACGAGGTGCTGGCGCCGCGCGACGGCGGTGCCGGCGTCGCGACGCAGAACGTACGCGGCCAGCCGGCGTCGGTGTGGAAGACGTCCGCGTCGATCGCGCCGCCGCAGCGTCCGCTGCTCGGCAACAAGTCCGCGCTGCTGATGGTGACGCACTTCAACGATTCGAAACCGGCCGACAGCGAGGTCGTGCACAAGGCCGTGTTCGGCGACGGCCACGACTACGCGTCGCTGCGGCGCTATCTCGAGGTGGCGTCGCGCGGCAAGCTGACGCTGCACGGACAGACGCTCGACAGCGTCAACCTCGGCGAGCGGCCCGCGGCCTGCGACTCGGGCGCGCTCCGTGCGGCCGCGCGCAATGCGGCGTTCGCCCGCGGCGTGAATCCGGACAAGTTCGATTACCTGTTCGTCGACCTGCCGAAAATGAGCAGCTGCAATTGGGGCGGGCTCGCCGCCAATCCCGGCAACTGGATCCTGTCGAACGCGAGCGGCCACGGCTACTGGATGTGGTCGCACGAATTCGGCCACAACCTGGGCGCGAGGCATCCCGGCTCGCTCGTCGACTGCCCGACGCCGGGCGGCACGGTCGAGGTCGGCGGCGCATGCCGCGCCGGCAAGGTCGACGATCCGTCCGACACGATGGGCGGCGGCGGCCGACGCCTGTATCCGGCGAGCTATCAGTTGTTCGCCGGCTGGCTCGGCGAAGCCGACGTGCCGGAGATCAAGGGGGACGGCACCTACCGGCTCGCGCCGCTGTGGGGCGATGCGCCCGGCGCGAAGGCGTATCGCATCGCGCGCACCGACGGTTCGACGCTGTGGCTCGAGTTCCGCCAGCCGCAGCGCGGCTTCGACGACTGGAAGTCGAACGATCCGTTCGTCAACGGCGTGATCGTGCGGACTGTCGCGCACGGCGGCAATGTGCTGACCAACACGCTGATCGATGCGTCGCCGGGTAGCGCGACGGGGATGAAGGACGCGCCGCTGATGCCCGGCCATGCGCTGCACGACACGTTGTCAGGCAAGATCGTCACCGTGAAGTCGGTCGGGCCGGACGGCGCCGTGGTCGAGGTGAGGAACGATGGCCTGCTGCTGCCGCAGGCGGCTATCACCGGCCCGCAGCAGGCGAATGCCGGCGCGGCGGTCGTGCTGTCGGGCGCGTCGTCGGTCGGCGAGCGGCTCGGTTACGCGTGGACGGCGCCGGCCGGCATCGAGGCGAAGCCGGACGGTGCGGAACTGCGCTTTACCGCGCCCGCGCTCGAACAGGATCGCGATTACGCGTTCGATCTGACCGTCACCAACGACAAGGGCTACACGGCGCAGGCGACGCATGTCGTCCAGGTGAAGGCGCAGGAAATCGTCCCGCCGCCGCGTGCGGCGATCAGCGGGCCGTCGACGGTCGACGGCGGCGCGACCGTCACGTTGTCCGGCGCCTCGTCGAGCGGCAAGGGGCTGAAGCATGCGTGGACCGGGCCGGCCGGCGTGCCGCTCGTCCAGAACGGCGCGATTGCGACGTTCACCGCGCCGAAGGCGGCCGACGCGCGCCGTTATGCGTTCCGGCTGATGGTGACCGATGCGCAGGGCCGCAAGGCCGAGGCGACCCACGATGTGACCGTGCGCGCGTCGGCCGGCGAGGGCGTGGCCGCGTGGGATCCGAAGAAGACCTATGCGACGCCGTGCCATGAGGTCAGCCACGGCGGCAAGATCTGGGTCAACGGCTGGTGGGTGCTTGGCGATGTGCCGGGCACGGGCGGCGAGTGGGCGGCGTGGCGCGAGAAAGGCGTCGCGAACATGCACGCACAATGCAAGGGCTGATTGCCGCGCGGCGGCGGCGAGATTCGGGCGCAGGCGGGCGGGCATGCGCGCGCCATTCCCGGCGCCGCTTGGCTCGACCGGTCACGCCGCCAGCATTTCCTTCGCGTGCTTGCGCGTCGTCGCGGTGATCTCGAGCCCGCCGAGCATCCGCGCGACTTCCTCGACGCGGCTCGCCCGGTCGAGCGGGACGACCGTCGACACGGTGCCGCCTCGGGCGTCCGCGCCCTTCGCGACCTGGAAGTGCTGGTCGCCGCGCGCCGCGACCTGCGGCAGGTGTGTCACGCACAGGACCTGCCGGTCGCGTCCGAGCTGGTGCAGCAGCCGGCCGACCACTTCGGCGACGCCGCCGCCGATTCCGGTGTCGACTTCGTCGAAGATCAGTGTCGGCGTCGGGCTCGCGGCGCTCGCGATCACCGCGAGCGCGAGGCTGATCCGCGCGAGTTCGCCGCCCGACGCGACTTTCGCGAGCGGCCGCAGCGGCACGCCCGGATGGCCGGCCACGCGGAATTCGACCTGTTCGAGCCCATGCGGGCCGCCGTCGGCGAGCGGCACGAGCGCCACCTCGAAGCTGCCGCCCGCCATCGACAGTTCCTGCATGCCGGCGGTCACGGCCGCGCCGAGCGCCTTGGCCGCCTGTGTGCGCGCCTTCGACAGGCGCTTCGCATCGGCGAGATAGGCGTCCCACGCCTTGGCCTGCGCCGCGTGCAGCGCGCCCAGATCGGCCGCCGCGTCGAGCGCGGCCAGCTGCGCGCGCCGCGCCGCGTGCTCCTCGTGCAGCGTGTCGGGCGGCAGGCGGAACTTGCGGGCGGTCGAGTGCAGCGCGTCGACGCGCGTTTCGACCTGCGCGAGCCGGTCCGGATCGAGGTCGAGACGCTGCGCGTAGTGCGACAGCGAATAGACGGCTTCCTGCAGCTGGATTTCGGCCGGCTCGAGCGACGCGAGCGCATCGCCGAGCGCCGGATCGTAGTCGGCGAGGCTGCGCAGCTTCGAGACGATCGCGCCGAGCTGCGCGAGCATCGCGTCGTCGGCCTCGGATAGCGCGTTGAGCGCGCCCTGCACGCCGTCGATCAGGTTCGCCGAATGCGTCAGGCGCTTGTGCTCGGCATTGACTTCTTCCCATTCGCCGGGCTGCGGCGCGAGCTTGTCGAGCTCGGCGAGCTGCCACGCGAGCTTCTCGCGTTCGAGCTGCAGCTCGCGCTCGTGCGCCTGCGCCGTCTCGATCGCCTGGGTCGCGTCGCGCCACACGCGCCATGCGCGCGCGACGTTGGCGGCGTCGGCGACGAGCCCCGCGTGGGTGTCGAACAGCTCGCGCTGCGCGTCCGGCCGCATCAGCAGCTGGTGCGCATGCTGGCCGTGGATGTCGACGAGCATCTCGCCGAGCTCGCGCAGCTGCGCGAGCGTGGCGCTGGTGCCGTTGACGAACGCGCGCGAGCGGCCGTTCGTATCGATCACGCGGCGCAGCATCACGGTGTCCTCCGTGTCGAACGCGTGCTCGTCGAGCCAGCGCGCGACGCGGTCGTGCGGCGTGAATTCGGCGGTGATGTCGGCGCGGCTGCAGCCGGTGCGCACGACGCTCGCGTCGGCGCGCTCGCCGAGCGCCAGCGCGAGCGCGTCGATCAGGATCGATTTGCCGGCGCCGGTTTCGCCGGAGAAAACGGTAAAGCCGCTGTCGAATTCAAGGTCGAGCGCGGCCACGATGACGAAGTCGCGGATCGAGAGGTGACGGAGCATGGTGTCGGGCGGTGGGGCGTCAGGACGCCGTGTCGTCGTCTTCGTTCGAAGGATGTTCGTTCCAGTGCAGCTTCTTGCGCAGCGTCGCGTAGTAGCTGTAGCCGATCGGGTGCAGGAACGGCACCGTGTGCTTCGAGCGGCGCACCTCGATCGTGTCGTTCAGTTCGAGCGACGTGAACGACTGCATGTCGAAGTTCACGTTGACGTCGCGCCCGGCGACGATCTGGATCGCGATCTTGGTGTCGTCCGGCAGCACGATCGGCCGGTTCGACAGCGCATGCGGCGCGATCGGCACGAGCACGATGCCCTGGAGCTGCGGATGCAGGATCGGCCCGGCCGACGACAGCGCGTACGCGGTCGAGCCGGTCGGCGTCGCGACGATCAGGCCGTCCGAACGCTGGTTGTACATGAACCGGCCGTCCACCGACGCGCGCAGTTCGACCATCCCGGAAAAGCCGCTGCGGTTCACGACGACGTCGTTGAACGCGAGCGCGTGGTAGATCGGTTCGCCGTTGCGCATGATCCGGGCCTCGAGCAGCGAGCGCTCCTCGCGCTCGAACTTGCCCGCCAGCATCACGGGGACGAGCGCCTGCATGTCGGCCGCCGCGATGTCGGTGATGAAGCCGAGCCGCCCGTGGTTGATCCCGATCAGCGGCGTCTTGTAAGGCGCAAGCTGCCGGCCGATGCCGAGCATCGTGCCGTCGCCGCCCAGCACGATCGCCACGTCGGCGCGCGCCCCGATTTCGGCGGGGGTGAGCGCCGGGTAGCCGGCGATGCCGATCTCGCGCGCGGTGTCGGCTTCGAAGACCACCTCGAAACCCCGCTTCGCGATGCAGGCGGCCAGCGTGGCGAGCGGCTCGGCGATGCCGGGCGTGTTGCTCCGGCCGACGAGCGCGACAGTATTGAACTGATTACCGGTTTTCATGCCGGCATTACACCATAGCTCGTTGACGAAAAGAACCGTCCGCGCCCCCGGGCGCCGCGGCGGGGCTGCCCGGGTGCCGGTTGCGGCCACTCGCCGCAGCCGCGCGGTTGCGCTAAAATTTTCCACCATGCTAGATCCTCGCGCACGAACCCTCCTGAAAACCCTGATCGAACGGTATATCGCCGACGGTCAGCCGGTCGGATCGCGCACGTTGTCTCGTTACTCCGGGCTGGAGCTGAGCCCGGCGACGATCCGCAACGTGATGTCCGACCTGGAGGAGCTCGGCCTCGTGTCGAGCCCGCACACGTCGGCCGGCCGCGTGCCGACCCCGCGCGGCTATCGCCTGTTCGTCGACACGATGCTGACGGTCGAGGCGCCGATCGACGCCGACGCGGTCGCCCGCCAGGTGCAGACCACGCTGCAGGCCGGCGAGCCGCAGCAGAAGGTGGTCGCGGCCGCGGCGAGCGTACTGTCGAACCTGTCGCAGTTCGCGGGCGTCGTGCTGACGCCGCGCCGCAGCCACGTGTTCAAGCAGATCGAGTTCATGCGCCTGTCCGACAAGCGCATCCTGCTCATCATCGTCACGCCCGAGGGCGACGTGCAGAACCGCATGCTCGCGACCCCGCGCGACTATTCGCCGTCGCAGCTGACCGAGGCGTCCAACTACATCAACGCGCACTTCGCCGGGCTGTCGTTCGACGACGTGCGGCGCCGCCTGCGCGACGAGATCGACCAGCTGCGCGGCGACATGACCGCGCTGATGCACGCGGCCGTGACCGCGAGCACCGAGGTGCCGGACACCGAGGACACCGTACTCATTTCCGGCGAGCGCAACCTGCTCGAAGTGGCGGACCTGTCGTCCGACATGGCGCGGTTGCGCAAGCTGTTCGACGTTTTCGACCACAAGACGGGCCTCCTGCAATTGCTCGACGTGTCGAGCCACGCCCAGGGCGTGCAGATCTTCATCGGCGGCGAATCGACGCTCGTGCCGATCGAGGAAATGAGCGTGGTCACCGCACCCTACGAGGTGAACGGCAAGATCGTCGGCACGCTCGGCGTGATCGGCCCGACCCGCATGGCGTACAACCGCGTGATCCCGATCGTCGACATCACCGCGCGCCTGCTGTCGCTCGCGCTCAGCCAGCAATAGCCGCCGATCCGGTCCCGTTATCGTGCCGCGGCGCGCGCCGCGCCGCAATCGGCCGAACGGCCAGTCACCCCGCGAGGGACGGCCCGCTATAATTGAAGGCCGTCCGGTTTCGTGCCTCGAGCACGTCGTTATTCATGCGCTTCGATCTTGAGCCGCCATCGAGCGTCGCGGCCGCCCATCGCATCGCGGTGCTGCTGATCAATCTCGGCACGCCCGATGCGCCGACGCCGCGCGCCGTTCGCCGCTATCTCGCCGAATTCCTGTCCGATCCCCGCGTGGTCGAAATCCCGCAGGCGCTCTGGCAGATCCTGCTGCGCACGGTCATCCTGCCGCTGCGCGGCCGCGCGTCCGCGAAGAAATACGCGGCCGTCTGGATGCCGGAGGGCTCGCCGCTGCGCGTCCATACCGAGCGCCAGGTCGACGGCGTGCGCCACCTGCTCGCGTCGAACGGCTACCACGTGATGGTCGACTACGCGATGCGCTACGGCAGCCCGGGCATCGCGCAGGTGCTCGCGCAGCTCAAGCGGGCCGGTGCCGAGCGCGTGCTGCTGATGCCGATGTATCCGCAATATTCCGCGTCGACCACGGCGACGGCGTTCGACGCCGCGTTCGGCGCGCTCGCGCGCATGCGCAACCAGCCGGAAGTGCGCACCGTGCGCCATTACGCCGATCATCCGGCGTACATCCACGCGCTCGCCGAGCAGGTGCGGCAGTACTGGGCGCAGCACGGCCGGCCCGATTTCGCGGCCGGCGACAAGCTGGTGCTGAGCTTCCACGGCGTGCCGAAACGCACGCTCGATCTCGGCGATCCCTATCACGACCAGTGCCAGCAGACGGCCGCGCTGCTGATGGCGGCGCTCGGCCTGTCGACGCTCGAGTGCCGCGTCACGTTCCAGTCGCGCTTCGGCAAGGCCGAATGGCTGCAGCCGTACACGGCGCCGACGCTGCGCGAGCTCGGCGAGGCCGGCGTGCGGCGCGCGGACGTGTTCTGCCCCGGTTTCACCGCCGACTGCCTCGAGACGATCGAGGAAATCGGCATGGAAGTGCGCGACGAATTCATCGCCGGCGGCGGCAAGGCGTTCCATCGCATTCCGTGCCTGAACGGCGCGCATGCGTGGATCGGCGCGCTCGGCGAGATCGTCGCGGAGAATCTGCAGGGCTGGCCGGTCAAGGCAGGGCAGCTGGAAACGGTGAACTGAAATGACACGATCCCCACGCTCACTTCGTTCGCTGCCCCCCGAGGGGGTGGTCAGCCTCCTTGGGGCGGCCCGGCGGAGGCTGACATGAACTACCGGATTTCCACGGAACCGGGCGCGAAACTTCGCATCGACAAATGGTTGTGGGCCGCGCGATTCTTCAAGACCCGTTCACTCGCGGCCGATGCGGTCGACAAGGGCCGGGTGCGGATCGGCGGGGCGCCGGTCAAGCCGGCCAAGGAAGTGCGCGTGGGCGACCAGGTCGAGATTGCGATCGACGGCATCGTCTGGCACATTGCCGTGCTGGGCGTATGCGACGTGCGCGGGCCGGCGAGCGTCGCGCAGACGCTTTATGCGGAGTCCGAAGCCGGGCGGGCCGAACGGCTCGCCGAACAGGAGCGGCGCCGCATGTTCCGCGAGCCGGCGGCCCAGCTGCACGGCCGGCCGACCAAGCGCGATCGCCGCATCATCGACAGATTTTCTGGTGGGGACTGAATATCTGGTCGAACGTCGCGCGCGCGCTTCCGTATTCGGTCGTGCGGTCGTTGACCGCCCCGGACAGGCAGATGGTGGTGGTGCCAGCGACGAGTACCAGCGCGACCACCGAGATGGCAAAGGTCAGTTTCACGGTACTCCCCCTCGAGAAGACGGGTGAAAATGGCGCCAGGTGGATGTCAGGCAATGGTCAGCTAGGGTTAACGAGCGTCCCCGATGCCTGAGTTGCAGTGTAGGTCAGCGTCAGGGGGCGGGCTAGTACTTGTCCGGTAAGCGTTGTTACAGGCCGTTTCGCGCGATCGGGCGGTTGTTTCGCGGTGCTTTCGAATGCGTTCGAATAACCCTCTTGAAATCGCAGTTTTCACCTCTATCTGCACCAGCAATGTGCGGTGCCGTCGGAATTTCGTCTGACGGTTGCCGATTTGGCTTCAACCTCTAATCGACTTTCAGCGACATGGAAAACACGCAAGAGAACCCGGCACCCCAATCGGCCGAAGACACCGGCAGCGAGACGCAGGGCGCGCAAGGCGCCGCGCCGGCAGCCGTTGCCGCCGACGCGGCGCTTGCCGAGGCTCAGGCCAAGGTCGCCGAGCTGCAGGAGAGCTTCCTGCGCGCGAAGGCCGAGACCGAGAACGTGCGCCGCCGCGCCCAGGACGACGTCGCAAAGGCGCACAAGTTCGCGATCGAAAGCTTTGCCGAGCACCTGCTGCCGGTGCTGGACAGCCTCGAGGCCGCGGTCGGCGACACGTCCGGCGATCTCGCGAAGGTACGCGAAGGCGTCGAGCTGACGCTGCGCCAGCTGACGAGCGCGCTCGAAAAGGGCCGCGTCGTCGCGATCAACCCGGTCGGCGAGAAGTTCGATCCGCACCAGCACCAGGCGATTTCGATGGTGCCGGCCGAGCAGGATCCGAACACCGTCGTCACGGTGCTGCAAAAGGGCTACATGATCGCCGACCGCGTGCTGCGTCCGGCGCTCGTCACGGTCGCGCAGCCGAAGTAAGGCTGTCGTCATGGCTGCCGTCGGCGTCGATCCGGCCGCGTTCGACGCGTTCGGGATGCAGGCGCTGTCCGCCGATACGTTCGACGCCGGCCTTGCCGGCGCGGGCGACGCGCTGGCCGTGGTGTTCTTCTGGGGCGTCGACTGCTTCAATTGCGAGATCGCGAAGAAGGCGATGCTCGCGCAGCCCGATGCAATCCGCGCGCTGGGCCTGAAATGGTTCCATAGCAACGTGTACGAACACCGCGAGCTGGGGCGCCGCTTCGCGCTGCATGGCGTGCCGACGTGGTTCTTCTTTCACCGCGGCCGGCGGCTCGGCCGCGCGACCGGCTGGCATGGCCTTGCGCAGTTCCAGGCGGCTGTATCGGCCGCGCGCGCGAAGATCGCCGCGGCGGGCGATCCCGTGGCGGGCGATCCCGCGGCGCGTGGCGATTGAAAAAATTTAATAGCCGCATCGACGGTCGGGTCTTGAAAACGGTGCCGACGGACGCATTTCGGGAACAGAGTTGAATTCGGCGCGCGATACCGCCCAAAAAAGCGGGGTTTCGCGCAGCAATCAAGGATTTCTGGAGATTAGGAAAACATGGGAAAGATCATCGGTATTGACCTCGGCACCACGAACTCGTGCGTCGCGATCATGGAAGGCAACCAGGTCAAGGTCATCGAGAACTCGGAAGGCGCCCGCACGACGCCGTCGATCATCGCGTACATGGACGACAACGAAGTGCTCGTCGGCGCGCCGGCCAAGCGTCAGTCGGTGACGAACCCGAAGAACACGCTGTTCGCGGTGAAGCGCCTGATCGGCCGCCGCTTCGAAGAGAAGGAAGTGCAGAAGGACATCGGCCTGATGCCGTACGCGATCATCAAGGCGGACAACGGCGACGCGTGGGTCGAAGCCCACGGCGAGAAGCTGGCGCCGCCGCAAGTGTCGGCCGAAGTGCTGCGCAAGATGAAGAAGACGGCCGAAGACTACCTCGGCGAGCCGGTCACGGAAGCCGTGATCACGGTGCCGGCGTACTTCAACGACAGCCAGCGCCAGGCGACCAAGGACGCCGGCCGCATCGCGGGCCTCGAAGTCAAGCGGATCATCAACGAGCCGACCGCGGCCGCGCTCGCGTTCGGCCTCGACAAGGCCGAGAAGGGCGACCGCAAGATCGCCGTGTATGACCTCGGCGGCGGCACGTTCGACGTGTCGATCATCGAGATCGCGGACGTCGACGGCGAAATGCAGTTCGAAGTGCTGTCGACCAACGGCGACACGTTCCTCGGCGGCGAGGACTTCGACCAGCGCATCATCGACTACATCATCGGCGAGTTCAAGAAGGAGCAGGGCGTCGACCTGTCGAAGGACGTGCTCGCGCTGCAGCGCCTGAAGGAAGCCGCTGAAAAGGCGAAGATCGAGCTGTCGTCGAGCCAGCAGACCGAAATCAACCTGCCGTACATCACGGCGGACGCATCGGGCCCGAAGCACTTGAACCTGAAGATCACCCGCGCGAAGCTGGAAGCGCTGGTCGAGGATCTGGTCGAGCGCACGATCGAGCCGTGCCGCATCGCGATCAAGGACGCGGGCGTCAAGGTGTCGGACATCGACGACGTGATCCTGGTCGGCGGCCAGACCCGCATGCCGAAGGTGCTGGAGAAGGTGAAGGAGTTCTTCGGCAAGGATCCGCGCCGTGACGTGAACCCGGACGAAGCCGTCGCAGTCGGCGCGGCGATCCAGGGCCAGGTGCTGTCGGGCGACCGCAAGGACGTGCTGCTGCTCGACGTGACCCCGCTGTCGCTCGGCATCGAGACGCTCGGCGGCGTGATGACGAAGATGATCAACAAGAACACGACGATCCCGACGAAGCACGCGCAGGTGTATTCGACGGCGGACGACAACCAGGGCGCCGTGACGATCAAGGTGTTCCAGGGCGAGCGCGAAATGGCAGCGGGCAACAAGCTGCTCGGCGAGTTCAACCTGGAAGGGATCCCGCCCGCACCGCGCGGCGTGCCGCAGATCGAAGTGACCTTCGACATCGACGCGAACGGCATCCTGCACGTCGGCGCGAAGGACAAGGCGACCGGCAAGGAAAACAAGATCACGATCAAGGCGAACTCGGGCCTGTCCGAGGCCGAGATCGACCAGATGATCAAGGACGCGGAAGCGAACGCGGCGGAAGACCACAAGCTGCGCGAGCTGGCCGATTCGCGCAACCAGGGCGACGCGCTGGTCCACAGCACCAAGAAGGCGCTGACCGAGTACGGCGACAAGCTGGACGCGGGCGAGAAGGAGAAGATCGAAGCCGCGCTGAAGGAGCTCGAGGAAGTGTTGAAGAACACGTCGAGCGACAAGGCCGCGATCGATGCGAAGGTCGAAGCGGTGGCGACGGCGTCGCAGAAGCTGGGCGAGAAGATGTACGCCGACATGCAGGCCCAGGCAGGTGCGGCCGGCGCGGCGGGCGCAGCGGAAGGCGCGGCCCACGCGGGCGGTGCGCAGCAGGCTGCGGACGACGTCGTCGACGCCGAGTTCAAGGAAGTGAAGAAGGACTGAGCCGGGTTGCGACAGCACCACCGCCGCGCGCGAGATCGCGCGCGGCGCGGCTGACAAGCGGTCTGTCTTTCCTTGCGGATGGCCGGATCGACTCTACGCCTGGCGGGCTTCGCGGCCCTCCGGGCACATTTGTTTTTTGGCGGGCGCTGCGTGTGCCGTCACCGGACGGGTGCCGCAACGCCAGACGAGTCGCGAGACTTTACTGCGAGCGAAAGGAGCCGCCGCGTGCATGAGGCGCGGACGGCAGTGAAACGATATGGCGAAACGGGATTACTACGAGGTTCTGGGCGTCGCGAAGAATGCGAGCGACGACGAAATCAAGAAGGCATATCGCAAGCTTGCGATGAAGTATCACCCTGACCGCAATCCGGACAACAAGGATGCGGAAGAGCATTTCAAGGAGGCGAAGGAAGCCTACGAAATGCTGTCGGACAGCCAGAAGCGGGCCGCGTACGACCAGTACGGCCATGCGGGCGTCGATCCGAACATGGGCGGTGCGGGTGCACAGGGCTTCGGCGGCTTCGCGGATGCGTTCGGCGACATCTTCGGCGACATCTTTGGCCAGGCCGCGGGCGGCCGTGGCGGCCGGGCCGGCCCGCAGGTGTATCGCGGCGCGGACCTGCGCTACAGCATGGAAATCACGCTCGAGCAGGCCGCGCACGGCTACGACACGCAGATCCGCGTGCCGAGCTGGGTGTCGTGCGAGATCTGTCACGGCTCGGGCGCGAAGCCGGGCACCAAGCCCGAAACCTGCCCGACCTGCCATGGCCAGGGCACGGTGCGCATGTCGCAGGGCTTCTTCAGCATCCAGCAAACCTGCCCGAAGTGTCACGGCAGCGGCACCTACATTCCGGAGCCGTGCGCGCACTGCCACGGTTCGGGCAAGGTGAAGGAAACCAAGACGCTCGAAGTGAAGATCCCGGCGGGCATCGACGACGGCATGCGGATCCGCTCGGCCGGCAACGGCGAGCCGGGGATCAACGGCGGGCCGCCGGGCGACCTGTACGTCGAGATCCACATCAAGCCGCACGCGGTGTTCGAGCGTGACGGCGACGACCTGCATTGCCAGATGCCGATTCCGTTCACGACCGCCGCGCTCGGCGGCGAGATCGAGGTGCCGACGCTGGCCGGCCGCGCGACGTTCCCGGTGCCGGAAGGCACGCAGTCGGGCAAGACGTTCCGCCTGCGCGGCAAGGGCATCAAGGGGCTGCGTGCGAGCATCGCGGGCGATCTGTACGTGCACGTGCAGGTCGAGACGCCGGTGAAGCTGACCGACCAGCAGCGCGATCTGCTGAAGCAGTTCGAGAAGTCGCTGGCCGAAGGCGGTGCGCGTCACAGCCCGCAGAGCAAGAGCTGGTTCGACCGGGTGAAGAGCTTCTTCGAGTAACGGCATGACTGATGGCAGCGAGAGCGCGGCGTTCGCGCTCTTGGATGATTGCGACTCGACCGCATCCGCGCGGTCGAGTCGCTTGTATACGGGATTCGTGCGCGAGCGGGTGTGCGCCGATCCCGCGCGGCTCGACGACGTCGATGCGGCGCTCGCGCAGGATTTGCGCGACGGGCTGCATGCGGTCGTCGTCGGCGATTACGAATTCGGTCGCAACCTGCAATGGGCGCAGCCGGGCGAAGCCCCGCTGCGCTTTTTGCTGTTTGCGCGCTGCGAGCGCCTGTCGCGCGACGAAGTCGACGCGTGGCTCGCGCAACGCGACGGCGGCACGGCGTCGCCGTCGATCGCGGGCGTCGCGCACGTGACGAAGAGCGTGACGCGCGATGCGTTCGACGCGGCGATCGCCGCCGTGCACGACGCGCTGCGCGCGGGCGACTCGTATCAGGTCAACTACACCTTCCGGCTGCATTTCGACGCGTTCGGCACGCCGCTCGCGCTGTACCGGCGCCTGCGCGCGCGCCAGCCGGTGCGCTACGGCGCGCTGATCGCGCTGCCGGGCGGCGCGTGGGTCGTATCGTGCTCGCCCGAGCTGTTCGTCGAGAAGCATGGCGACGTGCTGCGCGCGCGGCCGATGAAGGGCACCGCGCCGCGCTCGGACGACCCGCGGCGCGATGCCGAAGCGGCCGCGTTCCTCGCGAGCGATCCGAAGAACCGCGCCGAAAACGTGATGATCGTCGACCTGCTGCGCAACGACCTGTCGCGAATCGCCCGCACGGGAACCGTCAGGGTGCCGGCGCTGTTCTCGGTCGAGCCGTATGCGTCGGTGTGGCAGATGACGTCGACGGTGGACGCGGGATGGCGCGACGGCACGACGTTTGCCGACCTGCTGCGCGCGCTGTTTCCGTGCGGGTCGATCACCGGTGCGCCGAAACACAAGACGATGCAGCTGATCGACGCGATCGAATCGACGCCGCGCGGCCTCTATACGGGCACGATCGGCTGGCTCGATGCGCCGCAGGCAAGCTCCGACGGGAACCCGGACGGCGCGCCGCGCTGCGGCGATTTCTGCCTGTCGGTCGCGATCCGCACGCTGACGCTCGATGCGGCCGCGGCATCGGGCCGGCGGATGGGCACGATGGGCGTCGGCGCCGGCATCGTGCTCGACAGCGTCGCGGCCGACGAATATGCGGAGTGCGAATTGAAGGCGCGATTCCTGACCGATGCCGATCCCGGCTTCCAGCTGTTCGAAACCACCTGCGCGACGCGCGCGGAGGGCATCCGCCATCTCGACCGCCACGTCGCGCGGCTGCAGCGCAGCGCGGACGCGTTCGGCTTCCGCTTCGACGCGGATGCGCTGCGCGGCGCGATCGACGCGCGCTGCGCGGCGCTCGACGGCGACGGCCCGTACCGGATGAAGCTGGCGCTGGCGAAGGACGGCGCGCTCGAGATCGTGGCGGCGCCGCTCAAGCCGCTGCCGGACGGGCCGGCGGGCGTGCTGCTCGCGGCCGATCATGGCTTTGCGCCGACGCACGCCGACGATGCGCTGCTGCAGCACAAGACGACCCGTCGTGCCGACTACGATCGCGCATGGCAGGCCGCCGAGGCGCTCGGCTGTTTCGACATGCTGTTCGTCAACGAGCGCGGCGAAGTGACGGAGGGCGGGCGCTCGAACCTGTTCGTGAAGCTCGACGGCCAATGGGTGACGCCGCCGCTGTCGTGCGGCGTGCTGCCGGGCGTGATGCGCGGCGTGCTGCTCGACGATCCGTCGTTCGGCGCGACGGAGCGTGTCGTCACGCGCGACGACCTGGCGCGCGCGCAGGCGCTGCTGCTGACCAACGCACTGCGCGGCGCAGTCGACGCGGTACTGAAGTGACCTGAGCCGATCGGCACGCGCTGCCGATCGGCCGGTGCCGGACTCATGCGCATCACGGCGAAACGAGGCCGCAAAAAAACGCGGCGCCCCGCAAAGGGCGCCGCGTTTTTTCATGTCTGCGCGCCGGCGGCGCCGCGTCAGAACGTATGTTCCGGGCCGGGGAACGAGCCGTCCTTCACCGCGCGCACGTACGCATCGATGGCCGCATGGATGCTCGGCTGGCCTTGCATGAAATCCTTCACGAAGCGCGGCCGCTTGCCGGGGAAGATGCCGAGCATGTCGTGCAGCACCAGCACCTGGCCCGTGCAGTCCGCGCCCGCGCCGATGCCGATCGTCGGCACGCGCAGCATCTGCGTGACTTCGGAGGCGACGAGCATCGGGACGGCCTCGAGCAACACGATCTGCGCGCCGGCGGCCTCGAGCGCGCGCGCGTCGCGCAGCAGCTGCGCGGCGCCGGCCTCGGTCTTGCCCTGCACCTTGAAGCCGCCGAACGCGTGCACCGACTGCGGCGTGAGGCCGATGTGCGCGCACACGGGCACCGCGCGCTCGACCAGGAACCGCACGGTGTCGGCGAGCCATTCGCCGCCTTCGAGCTTGACCATCTGCGCGCCCGCGCGCATCAGCTTGACGGAGCTGGCGAACGCGTCGGCCGGCGTGCCGTACGTGCCGAACGGCAAATCCGCCATGATCAGCGCGCGCGGCTGCGCGCGTGCGACGCAGGCCGTGTGATACGCGATATCGTCGAGCGTGACGGGCAGGGTGGTGGTGTGGCCTTGCAGCACGTTGCCGAGCGAATCGCCGATCAGGAGGACGTCGGCGCCCGCGCGGTCGAGCAACGCGGCGAAGCTCGCGTCGTAGCAGGTCAGCATCGCGATCTTCTCGCCGGCGTCGCGCATTGCCTGCAGCTTCGGCACCGTCACGGCAGGCCGGCTCGAATCCTGGAGATAGGTCATGGGAATTCCGGTTCGATGGGTAGAAAAGCGGCGAGCGACGCGTCAGCGCGTCGTCTCGCCCTTGACGAAGAACTCCTTGCGGCCGCGCATCGTCTCGATGCGCTCGATCAGCAAGGCAAGATCCTCGGGAGAGTCCAGCGGGTTCAGGTGCTCCGCCGCGACCGTCAGCACCGGTGTGCGGTCGTAGTGATAGAAGAATTCGTTGTACGCGTCGACGAGCGAGCGCAGGTACGCATCGCTGATCTGCAGCTCCATCGGCAGGCCGCGCTTCTGGATCCGCGCGAACAGCACCTCGGGGCTCGCCTGCAGGTACACGACGAGCTCGGGCGCGGGCGCCTGCTGGGCATCGACGTGCGCGGCGAGCGCGCGGTAGAGCTGCCATTCGTCGTCGGGCAGGTTCAGCCGCGCGAAGATCTCGTTCTTCTGCGGCATGAAATCGGCGACCACCGGGCGGCCTGTTTCCAGCGCCGCAACCAGTTCGCGCGCCTGCTGCGCGCGCTGCAGCGCGAACGACAGCTGGGCCGGCAGCGCATAGCGCGCCGTGTCGCGATAGAAGCGCTCGAGAAACGGGTTGTCCTGCGGGCGTTCGAGCAGCGGCTGCATCGACCAGCGCTCGCCGAGCAGGCGGGCGAGCGTCGTCTTGCCGACGCCGATCGGGCCTTCGATCACGAGATAGCGATGCGGCGCGCGCAGGTCCGGCGCGGTGACGGTCAGCGGGGTAGGGTTCATCGGCAGCGGGTTTTGTCGGCGCCGTCGCCGGCGGCGGCGAGCGCCTTCTGCATCAGGCACTGGCAGGTCTGGACCTTCTCGATGCGCTGGCCCGCGACCGCGGCGAGGAACGCCTGCGCGCGGCCGCGCGCCGGGATGTCGAGCGCCGGGTCGATCTCGACGAGCGGCACCAGCGCGAACGCGCGGTCGGTCAGGCGCGGGTGCGGCACGATCAGGTCGGGTTCGTCGATCGAATCGGCGCCGAACAGCAGGATGTCGATGTCGAGCGTGCGGGGAGCGTTGCGGTACGGGCGTTCGCGCCCGAAGTGATGTTCGATTTTCTGGCAGAGGGCGAGCAGCTCGCGCGCGGCGAGCGTGGTGTCGATCTTGACGACGCAGTTGTAGTAGTCGTCGCCCCCGGCGTCGACCGGGGCCGTGCGATACAGGCTCGACTTGCCGAGGATCGAGATGGTGTGCTGCTGGGCAAGACACACCACCGCGTCCTTCAAAGTCTGGCGCGCATCGCCGAGATTCGCCCCCAGTCCGAGATATGCAACCGTCATGGCATCACTTCCTACGTCGTTCGCCGGCGCGCGCGTCAGTCTTCGGAACCGCCCGACACTTCGGGCGCCTGCGCGGCGCCGTCGTCCGGCTTGCGATTCCTCGCGCCGCCGCGGCGGCGCCGCTTGCGGGGCGATTTTTCCTTCGAGCCGCCCTGCGTGAGCAAGGCCTCGCGCGCGGCCGCGTCGCCTTCGATGAAATCCGTCCACCACTGCCCGACGTCCTGCTCCAGCTCGCCGGATTCGCAGCGTAACAGGAGGAAATCATACCCCGCTCTAAATCTTTGGTGTTCCAGCAGGCGCAGCGCGCTGCGGCCGGAGCGCTTCTCGAGGCGCAGCTGCAGGCCCCAGATCTCGCGCATGTCGGCCGAGTAGCGCTTGTGGATCGCGAGCTTTTCGGTCTGCATGTCGAGCACGTCGTCCATCGCGCGATGCAGCGCGGGCACCGGGAACTCGCCTTCGGCCGAGTATTGCTCGAAGCGCTGGCGCATGTCGTGCCACAGCAGCGTCGCGAACAGGAAGCCCGGCGACACCGGCTTGCCGGCGCGCACGCGCGCGTCGGTGTTGTTCAGCGCGAGCGTGATGAACTTCTCGCCCTGCGGCTGTTCGAGCACGACGTCGAGCAGCGGCAGCAGCCCGTGGTGCAGGCCTTCCTTGCGCAGCTGCTTCAGGCACGCGAGCGCATGGCCGGACAGCAGCAGCTTCAGCATCTCGTCGAACAGGCGCGCGGCGGGCACGTTGTTGATCAGGTCGGCGAGCGCGTTGATCGGCTCGCGCGTGTGCGTCTCGATGTCGAAGCCGAGCTTCGCCGCGAAGCGCACGACGCGCAGCATCCGCACCGGATCCTCGCGGTAGCGCGTGGCCGGATCGCCGATCATCCGCAGCAGGCGGGCGCGCATGTCGGCCATCCCGTCGTGGTAGTCGAGCACCGTCTGCGTCGACGGGTCGTAGTACATCGCGTTGATCGTGAAGTCGCGGCGCGCGGCGTCCTCGTGCTGCTCGCCCCACACGTTGTCGCGCAGCACGCGGCCGCTCGCGTCCACCGCATGCGTGCGGCGGTCGAGCTCGTCGCGCTTCAGGCGCTTCGGCGGCTCGGTCGCGGCGGGCGGCGGATCGACGAGCGCGCGGAACGTCGACACCTCGATCAGCTCCTGGCCGAACTGCACGTGGACGATCTGGAAGCGGCGGCCGATCAGGCGCGCGCGGCGGAACAGGCGCTGCACCTCGGTGGGGGTCGCGTCGGTCGCGACGTCGAAGTCCTTCGGCGCGATGCCGAGCAGCAGGTCGCGCACCGCGCCGCCGACGATGAACGCGCGAAAGCCCGCCTGCTGCAGCGTGTCGGTCACGCGCACGGCGTTCTTCGAGATCAGCGCGGGATCGATGCCGTGCACGTTCGCGGGCACGACGGTCGGCTCATGGTTGCGCGGCTTCTTCGCAGCGGGGCGGGCGCCCTTCGCGGCGCGCGGGGCGGCCTGGGTATCGGCGGGCGCGGTATCGGCCGGCGTTTGGGCGGCGTCGTCCTGGCCGAGCAGCTTGCGGATGAATTTTTTGATCACGACGTTCAGAAGAGATCGAGGATGCGCCAGCCGCGGTTGCTTGCATGCGCGCGCAGCGTGTCGTCGGGGTTGGTCGCGATCGGGTCGGTGACTTTCTCGAGCAACGGGATGTCGTTGTGCGAATCGCTGTAGAAATAGCTGTGTTCGAAATCGTCCCAGTGCTTGCCGAGCGACGCGAGCCACGCTTCGGTGCGGATGATCTTGCCTTCGCGATAGCTCGGCGTGCCGGTCGGCCGGCCCGTGTACGGCGAATCGGGGTGGCCGTCGGTCGTCTCGACTTCGCACGCGATCAGCGTGTCGACGCCGAACGCGGTCGCGATCGGCCGCGTGATGAATTCGTTGGTCGCGGTGACGACGCAGCACAGGTCGCCGGCATCGAGGTGCTGGCGCACGAGTTCGAGCGCGGCGGGCGTCATCGCGGGCCGGATCACCTCGTGCATGTACTGCTCGTGCCACTCGGCGAGCTGCGCGCGCGAATACTTCGCGAGCGGCGTGAGCATCGCCGTGAGGTACGCGTGGATGTCGAGCTTGCCGGCCTTGTAGTCGGCGAAGAACTGGTCGTTCTGACGCGAGAAGCTTTCCGCGTCGACGATGCCGAGCTTCACCATGAAGCGGCCCCATTCGTGGTCGCTATCGGTCGGGATCAGCGTGTGATCGAGGTCAAAGAGTGCCAGATTAGTCATGGAAGCGCATTTTACTCGAAGCGGTTCGGGCCCGTGCCCGGCGGCACGATGTCGTCGCCGGGGCGGGCCAGCATCCGGCGCAGCAGCGGCAGCGTGACGGCGCGTTTCTGCTCGAGCGAGAAGCGGTCGAGCGCGTCGAGCAGCGCCATCAGGCTGGGCATGTCGCGGCGGAAATGAGTCAGCAGGTAGGCCGCGATGTCGTCGGTGAGCGCGATCCCGCGCTCCTTCGCCGCGAGCTTGAGCACGGCGATCTTGCCGGCGTCGGACGGCGGCGACAGGTGGAACACGAGCCCCCAGCCGAGGCGCGTGCGCAGATCCTCGCGGACGTCGAGCGCGAGCGGCGCCGCGGGCCCTGCCGCGACGAACGCGCTCGACGGATGCGCGCGGACCTCGTTGAACAGGTTGAACAGCGCGACCTGCTGCGTGTCGCTCATCCGGTCGCAGTCGTCGATCGCGTAGATGCCGATGCGCGGGTCGAACGTGAACGCGCCGAGCGGGCTTTGCGGCGTGAGATAGCGCGCGTAGCCGTACGACGCGTCGCTCACGAGCGCCTGCAGCAGGTGGCTGCGGCCGCTGCCCGGCTCGCCCCAGATGTAGAACGACCGGTCCGGCACGGGGCCCGCCGCCAGCGCGAGGTCGAGCTTCTGCAGCCGCGTGACGAGCTCGTCGTTCTCCTCACTCATGATGAAGTTGTCGAACGTGGCGGGCGGCGGCGTGCCGAGATCGAGCGTCAGTTGACGGGACACAGTCACAATGCGGGTCGGTTGGAAAAACGTGCGCCGGGGCGCGCGGGGTCGATGGCTGCACGCGCGGCCGCACGCACGGCGGCGCGCGGGTTCCGGCGCGGCTCGCTCAGCGATGAAAACGGGGACGTGTTGGCCAAGATGCGATCCCTGACGATTCGATGCGGGGAATTCCGGCCACGCGGCCGGGTTCGGGTAAAATCGCATTTTACCGACCTTCTCGCATTCCCCCATGAATCCTCCGAAATCCGCTCCTGACGCCCAAGGTCTGTCCTATCGTGACGCGGGCGTCGACATCGACGCGGGCGATGCCCTCATCGACAAGATCAAGCCCTTTGCGAAGAAAACCCTGCGCGACGGCGTGCTCGGCGGCATCGGCGGGTTCGGCGCGCTGTTCGAAGTGCCGAAGAAGTATCGCGAGCCGGTGCTCGTGTCGGGCACCGACGGCGTCGGCACCAAGCTCAAGCTCGCGTTTCATCTGAACAAACACGACACGGTCGGCCAGGATCTCGTCGCGATGAGCGTGAACGACATCCTCGTGCAGGGCGCCGAGCCGCTGTTCTTCCTCGACTACTTCGCGTGCGGCAAGCTCGACGTCGACACGGCCGCGACCGTCGTCAAGGGCATCGCGCAGGGCTGCGAACTGTCGGGCTGCGCGCTGATCGGCGGCGAAACCGCGGAAATGCCGGGCATGTACCCGGACGGCGAGTACGACCTCGCGGGCTTCGCGGTCGGCGCGGTCGAAAAGAGCAAGATCATCGACGGCAGCACGATCGCCGCGGGCGACGTGGTGCTGGGCCTTGCCTCGAGCGGCATCCACTCGAACGGCTTCTCGCTCGTGCGCAAGATCATCGAGCGCGCGAATCCGGACCTGTCGGCCGATTTCCACGGCCGCTCGCTGGCCGACACGCTGATGGCGCCGACCCGCATCTACGTGAAGCCGCTGCTCGCGCTGATGGAAAAGATCGCCGTGAAGGGCATGGCGCACATCACCGGCGGCGGCCTCGTCGAGAACATTCCGCGCGTGCTGCGCGAAGGCCTCACCGCCGAGCTGGACCAGAAGGCCTGGCCGCTGCCGCCGCTGTTCCAGTGGCTGCAGGAGCACGGCGGCGTCGCCGACGCGGAAATGCACCGCGTGTTCAACTGCGGGATCGGCATGGTCGTGATCGTGTCGGCGGCCGATGCCGACGCGGCGGTCAGCCAGCTGACGGCAGCCGGCGAGCAGGTGTGGAAGATCGGCACCGTGCGCGCGAGCCGCGAAGGCGAGGCGCAGACGGTCGTGGTCTGAGCGGCATCCAGGCTGCATCACCGTTCATGCAAAACGCCCGGCGCAAGCCGGGCGTTTTGTTTTGGGTGCGCCGATTTCGTCAACGCAGGCCGTTGCTTCCGTAAAACGTCAGCTGGGGCGGGTGGTCGGCGTGGCCGGACATCGAGGCCTTGTTCGCGGTGAGCCGGATGCGTGCCCGCCCGGCCTCAGGGCGCAGCGCCTGCGCGCGCCGCCCGCGCATTGAACAGCAGCGGCGGCACGAGCAGGTACAGCAGCGCGGCGGCCGCCCACACGAGCCCTGGCCACGTGTCGCGGGTGGCTGCATATGTGGCGGTGACGACGAGCGGCCCCGCGACGCCGATCAGGCTCGCGACGCTCGCGAGCGCGCCCTGCAGTTCGCCCTGCCGCGCGTCGTCGACCTGGCGCGCAAGCATCGCCTGCAGCGCCGGCAACGCGAGGCCGCCCGCCGCGAACAGCGGCAGCAGCGCGAACGGCACCCACGCCGCGGCGGCGAACGCGATGGCCACGAGCCCGAGTGCATCGCCGGCAAGGCCCAGCGCGAGCGCGCGGCGCTCGCCGAGGCGCGCGATCAGCGGCCCGATCGCAAACGCCTGCGCGAGCGCGTGGCACGTGCCATAGCCCGTGAGCGACAACCCCGCGATCAGCGTCGACCAGCCGAAGTGTTCCTGGCCGTACAGGATCCACAGCGTCGCGGGCGCCTGCGACACCAGCGCGACGATCACGTAGACGCCGACCAGCGCGGCGAGCGCCGGGCCGCCGCGCAGCAGGCGCAGGCTCGCGAACGGATTGAGGATGGTGGCCGTGCGGCCGTCGCGCGCCGACGGCGGCCGCGATTCCGGCAGCGCGCGCCACACGAGCGCGAGATTGAGTGCGTTGAGCAGCGCGGCCGCGACGAACGGCGCACGCAGGTGCCACGCGCCGAGCAGCCCGCCGATCAGCGGGCCCGCAATGAAGCCGATGCCCATCACGGCGCCGAGCTGGCCGAAACGCCGCGCACGGTCGGGTTCGGCCGTGACGTCGGTGACGTACGCGGTCGCGACCGCGACGCTCGCGCCCGTGATGCCCGCGATCAAGCGCCCCGCGTAAAGCCACGCGAGCGTCGGCGCATAGGCCATCAGCAGATAGTCGAGCGCGGCGCCCGCGAGCGACGCGAGCAGCACGGGCCGGCGGCCGAAGCGGTCACTCAGCGCGCCGAGCAGCGGCGCGCACAGGAATTGCGCGAACGCGTACAGCGCGAGCAGCACGCCGTAATGTGTGTCGGTGCTGCCCATGCCGGCGAGCGAGCGCAGCAGCCCGGGCAGGATCGGCATCACGAGCCCGACGCCGATCGCGTCGAGCAGGACGGTCGCCAGGATGGCAATCAGGGAGGGATTCAAGATCGTGACCCTATCGGTGATAGAGTGGCGATTATTCCACGGTTTCCCTATCGGTGATAAATATGAAGGACACAGGCGCGCGGCTCACACGCGACACGGTATTGCGCGCGGCGCTCGACCTGCTCGACGAGGTCGGCATCGACGCGCTGTCGACGCGGCGGCTCGCGGAGCGGCTTGGGGTGCAATCGCCGACGCTTTACTGGCATTTCCGGAACAAGGGCGAGCTGCTCGAAGCGATGTCGGACGCGATCATGTCCGAACGCCGTCAGGCCTCGCTGCCGCGGCCGGGCGACGCATGGGACACGTGGCTCGCCGCGAATGCGCGCAATTTCCGCGCTGCGCTGCTGGCCTATCGGGACGGCGCGCGCCTGCATGCCGGCACGCGGCCGCGCGCGGGGGATTTCGACGCGATCGAATCCAAGCTGGCGTTGTTGTGCGATGCGGGTTTCGCACCCGAGCAGGCCATCGACGTGATGTTCGCGCTCGGCCGCTTCGTGGTCGGCTGGGTGCTGGAGGAGCAGGCGGAACCGGAAGGCGCGCCGGATGCGGAGGACCTGCCGGATCCGGCCGCGTACCCGCTCGTCGCACAAGGGTGGGCCGCGCTGCGCGCGCGCAGCCGCGACGAGGCGTTCGAGCGCGCGATCGCGCTGGTGGTCGACGGCGCGCGCGCGCAACTGGCCGCGCGCCGGGCCGGCTGACGACGCGCCTCCGCGCGCCGGTGCGCGTCAGGCCTGCGCGCGGCCGTCGATCACGCGTTCGAGCGCGTCCACCGCGCGCACGGCCGCATCGGCCGCGACGCAGTCGACGACGATCCGCTCCGGCATCGCGCGCAGCCACGTGATCTGCCGCTTGCAGAGCTGCCGTGTCGCGAAGATGCCCTTGTCGCGCATCGTCCGATAGTCGGTGATGCCGTCGAGGAATTCCCACGCCTGCCGGTAGCCGACGCAGCGCATCGACGGCAGCCCGGGATGCAGATCGTCGCGGCGGCGCAGCCGCTCGACCTCGTCGATGAAGCCCGCGTCGAGCATCGCGTCGAAACGCTGCGCGATGCGCGCATGCAGCACCGCGCGGTCGGACGGCTCGAGCGCGACCGGCACGAACCGGTAGCGGGCGGCCGCATCGTCGGCGCTGCGCGGCGCGGCGAGCAGCGCCGACATCGGCTGGCCGCTCAGCATGAACACCTCGAGCGCGCGCTGGATCCGCTGCGAATCGTTCGGCGCGAGGCGCGCGGCCGTCTCCGGGTCGACCTGCGCGAGCCGTGCGTGGAGCGCCGGCCAGCCGTCGCGCGCGGCGTCGGCGTCGAGTTCGGCGCGCACGGCCGGATCGGCGGTCGGCAGGTCGTTGAGCCCCTGCGTCAGCGCCTTGTAGTAGAGCATCGTGCCGCCCGCGAGCAGCGGCGTGCGGCCGCGCGCGGCGATCTCGCCGATCAGGCGCAGCGCGTCGGCGCGGAATTCGGCGGCCGAATACGCGTCGGCCGGGTCGATGATGTCGATCAGGTGATGCGGCACGGCCGCGCGCTCGTCACGGCTCGGCTTCGCGGTGCCGATGTCCATGTCGCGGTAGACGAGCGCCGAATCGACGCTGACGATCTCGATCGGGCGGCGCGCCGCGAGCGCCAGCGCCGCGGCCGTCTTGCCGGACGCGGTGGGGCCGAGCAGGCAGGCGATCGTCGTCGGGGCGGAAGACGGCGACACGCTCATTGGCCGCGCATGAACAGGCGGTCGAGATCGCCGAGCGTGAGCTGGTACCACGTCGGCCGGCCGTGATTGCACTGGTCCGCGCGTTCGGTCGCTTCCATCTGGCGCAGCAGCGCGTTCATCTCGTCGAGCGTGAGGCGCCGGTTCGCGCGCACCGCATGATGGCACGCGAGCGTGCCGAGCAGTTCATGCTGGCGCTCGGTCAGCACGCGCGAGCCGCCGAACGCGTGCAGGTCGGCGAGCACCGCGCGGGCGAGCGACTGCAGGTCGGCGTCCTTCAGCAGCGCCGGCACCGCGCGGATCGCGAGCGTGGTCGGCGACAGCACCGCGAGGTCGAAGCCGAGCGATTCGAGCGTCTCGCGCTCCTCCTCGACGGTGCCGATCTCCACCGGCGTGGCGGTCATCGACACCGGCAGCAGCAGCGCCTGCACCGCGATCGCGCGGTCGGCGAGCGCACCCTTGAACTGTTCGTAGAGGATCCGTTCGTGCGCCGCGTGCATGTCGACGATCACGAGCCCGTGCGCGTTCTGCGCGAGCACGTAGATGCCGTGGATCTGGCCGAGCGCGAAGCCGAGCGGCTGGTCGTCGTGCGCGGTGTCAGCCAGCGACGGCGCGGCGGCGAAGCCCGCCAGCGGCGATGCCGACGGGTCCGCCGCGTCGGCGGCGAGCGTCGTGCCGGCCGGCGTGCCCGCGCCGCTGTCCTTGCGGCCGAACAGCGCGTCGTAGAGCGCAAGCGGCTGCGCGACCGGCAGCGTGCCCTGCGTCATCCGCGCCTGGCGCAGCCACGTGTTGCCTTGCGACGGCGTGTGCGTGGCGCCGGTGCCTGCACTGCCGCCGCCGCCCACGGCAGCCTGGCCCAGCGGCGTGTTCAGGAACGATGCGGGGCCCGGCGCGGGTGCGGGCACGGGGGCGATATGCGCGGCGTGGCCGCCCGCGGTGGTTTCCGGCGATGCGCCCGCATGGCGGGCCAGCGAACGCTGCACTGCATGGAACACGAACTGGTGGATCGAGCGCGAATCGCGGAATCGCACCTCGATCTTCGACGGGTGCACGTTCACGTCGACCGCCTCGGGCGGCAGGTCGAGGAACAGCACATAGGACGGATAGCGGTCGCCGTGCAGCACGTCCTCGTACGCGGCGCGCACCGCGTGCGTGAGCAGCTTGTCGCGCACGAAGCGGCCGTTCACGAAGAAATACTGCTGGTCGGCGCGGCCGCGGCTCGCGGTCGGCAGCCCGGCGCAGCCGTACACGGCCAGCGGCCCGGCCTGCTCGTCGAGCGGCAGGTGCGCGGTCGCGAAGCCGTCGCCGAGGATCTTCGCGACGCGCTGCGCGGGCTCGGTCGCGTTCCAGTGCTCGACGGCCTTGCCGTTGTGCAGCACCGAAATCGCGACGTCCGGCCGCGCGAGCGCCGCGCGGCGGATCATTTCCAGGCAATGCCCGAACTCGGTCTGCTCGCTCTTCAGGAACTTGCGGCGCGCGGGCGTGTTGAAGTACAGCTCGCGCACCTCGATCGTCGTGCCGACCGCGCCGGCGGCGGGCGCGAGCACGCCGGTCTGCGCGTCGATGCGCGTCGCGTGGGCGGAATCCGCGGTGCGGCTCGTGATGAACATCTCGGCGACCGACGCGATCGACGCGAGCGCTTCGCCGCGGAACCCGAGCGTCGCGACCGCCTCGAGCTCCTCGAGCGAGCGGATCTTGCTGGTCGCGTGGCGCATCAGCGCGAGCGGCAGCTCGCCCGGCGGGATGCCGCAGCCGTCGTCGGTGATCGAGATGCGCTTGACGCCGCCTTCCTCGAGCACGATGCGCAGCGTGCTCGCGCCGGCGTCGAGCGCGTTTTCCAGCAGCTCCTTGACGACCGACGCCGGGCGCTCGACCACCTCGCCCGCGGCGATCTGGCTGATCAGCTGGTCGGGCAGGGGCTGGATCGCGCGCAGCGGGCGCGGCGCGTGTGGATCAGGGGCGGGCGCGGCGCCCGCGGCCGTTTCGGTGAATTCGGACATGGCCGAATTATAGCGAGGCCGCCGGCGCGCGCCGGACTCGCGATCGGTTACGTTTTTTCACGGAGCCTTAAGGCAGTTTCGGTATGATGACTGCGTCCTGGCGCACCGCCTCTTTCGGCCGTGCGTTTTCGCCCTTTATGCCGTCACCGGCCCGTTTGCCCCTGAAGGAACCCGCATTTGGATACGCTGCTCCATTTCGTCAATCTCGTCCTGCACATCGACGCATTCCTCGGCGATTTCATCCGGCAGTACGGCGCCTGGGTGTATCTGGTGCTGTTCCTGATCGTGTTCTGCGAAACGGGCCTCGTCGTGTTTCCGTTCCTGCCGGGGGATTCGCTGCTGTTCATCGGCGGCGCGTTCGCGGCGACCGGCGAAATGAACGTCGGCGCGCTGATCGTGCTGCTGCTCGTCGCGGCGATCACCGGCAACACCGTCAACTACATGATCGGCCGCTGGATCGGCCCGAAGGTCTTCAATACGCACATCCCGGTGCTCGAGCGCTTCCTCGACCGCGCGGCGCTGCAGAAGACCCACTCGTTCTACGACAAGCACGGCGGCAAGACGATCGTGCTCGCGCGCTTCATCCCGGTCGTGCGGACCTTCGCGCCGTTCGTCGCGGGCGCGTCGTCGATGAGCGTCGCGCGTTTCCAGCTCTTCAACGTGCTCGGCGCGCTGATCTGGGTGCTGCTGCTGGTGCTGCTCGGCTACTTCTTCGGCAACATCCCGTTCGTCCGCCAGTACCTGAACGTGATCGTGCTGGCCGGGATCGGTGCCGCGATCGTGCCGGTCGCGCTCGGCGCGGTGTGGAAGCTCGTGCGCGGCCGCCGCTCGGACGACGCTCGCAAGACCAGCGGGCATTGAAGCGCGCCGGCCAGCCGGCGACGCGATGCAAAAAAAAGCGTGGCAATGCGAATTGCCACGCTTTTTTTGCGTCCGCGCGGTGCGCCGCGCGTCAGGTCGTGCGATGCAGGAACGGGGTTTCGGGCGTCGGGTATTGCGCGTCGCGGAACGTGTCGAGGATCGCGTGATTGGTGTCGCAGTACACCTGCCAGTAGTTCGCCGGCTGCGTGGACGGCCGCACGAACAGCAGCGGGCCTTCCGGCGTGAACTGCAGCACGCCGACGTCCGGCGCCGGGCTCGTCAGCACGTTCGGGATCTTCTGCACCGCTGCCTTCAGGCGGTTGATCGCGTCGGCCGCATCGACGCCGTTCGCGATCTTCGCGGTCAGGTCGACGCGGCGGTACGGCGTCGCGCTGTAGTTCGCGATGTTGTCCGAGAAGATCTTGTTGTTGCCGACGATCGTCACGATGTTGTCCGCGGTGATGATCGTCGTGCCGAACAGGCCGAGCTCCTTCACCGTGCCGGTGACGCCGCCCGCGCTGATCACGTCGCCGATCTTGAACGGCCGCAGCACCTGCATGAACACGCCGGCCGCGAAGTGCGCGAGCAGGCCGCCCCAGGCCGTGCCGATCGCGAGGCCGAGGCCGGCGAGCAGCGCGGCGAACGACGTGGTCTGCACGCCGAAGACCTGCAGGATCGCGAGGATCAGCAGGATCGTCAGCAGCACGCCGACGACCGAGGTCAGGTAGTCGGCCAGCGTCGGGTCGACCTTGCCGCTGCGCTGCACGACCTTGCCGAGCAGCCGCGTGCCGATGCGGATCGCCCAGCGGCCGACGAACCACAGGGCGATGGCAGCGACGAGGTTGAGGCCGAAATCCAGGCCGCGGGTCATCAGGAATTGCTGGGTGGTGGCGAGGTCCAGGGTCAAGGTCGGTTCTCCATGAAGCGTTGAACGGGATGGCCATGCCGGCAGGCGGAGCATGCCGGACGGACAGGCGTCGGACTTTTATAGCCGACGGGCCGCGGCATGGCAACCGGTCGACGGCGGTGAAATGAAAGTTACATGTTCGCGCATTACGATCCGCAGGAAAACGTTTCCAATCGACCTTTGCAGGAGTTCTCCATGCCGGATCGCATCGCCCCCTCCCGTCGTCTGCTGCTCAAGCGCCTCGTTTCGGGCGGCGGCGCGGCGCTCCTCGGCGCATCGGGAATCGCCGACGTGCTCGCGCAGCGCGCGGCGCCCGCGATCGTCACGTCGGACCGGTTGCGTCCGCAACTGCCGGGCGGCGTGATGAGCGGCGACGTGACCGACACGCGCGCGATCGTCTGGAGCCGCACCGACCGGCCCGCGCGGATGATCGTCGATTACGCGACCGACGAGAGCTTCAGGCGCTTCGAGCGGCGCGTCGGCCCCGCGGCGATCGACGCGACCGGGCTGAGCGCGCGCGTCGATCTCGCCGGCCTGCCGTCCGGCGCGGACGTGTTCTACCGCGTGCGCTTCCAGGATCTCGCGAACGACAAGGTGTTCAGCGAGCCCGTGACCGGCCGCCTGCGCACGCCGTCCGCGCGCGCCGACCGGCCGGTGTGCTTCGTGTTCTCCGGCGACGAAGCGGGGCAGGGCTGGGGCATCAACGAGCGTTTCGGCGGCTACCGGATCTACGAGGCGATGCGGCGCGAAGCGCCGGACTTCTTCATCCACTCGGGCGACCAGATCTATGCGGACGGCCCGATCCAGGCCGAAGTGAAGCTGCCCGACGGCACGCTGTGGACCAATCTCGTCACCGAGGCGAAGTCGCACGTCGCGCAGACGCTCGACGACTATCGCGGCGCGTTCGCGTACAACCAGCTCGACCGCAACAAGCGCCGCTTCATGGCCGAGGTGCCGTTCCTCGTGCAGTGGGACGACCACGAGGTGCGCAACAACTGGTATCCGGGCCAGCAGATCGGGCCCGAGGAGGCGCGCTACCAGACGCGCAGCGCGTCGCTGCTGTCCGCCTATGCACGGCAGGCGATGTTCGAATACAACCCGTTCCGGATCAACCAGCAGGATCCCGAACAGATCTATCGCAGCTTCGCGTTCGGGCCGCTGCTCGACGTGTTCATGCTCGACGAGCGCAGCTACCGCGGGCGCAATTCGCCGAACCGGCAGGCGTGGCTCGATGCCGATTCGGCATTCCTCGGCGCGCAGCAGAGCGCGTGGCTGAAGGCGTCGCTGAAGCGCTCGCGCGCGACGTGGAAGGTGATCGCGAGCGACATGCCGATCTCGCTCGTCGTGCCGGACCTCAATCCGGACGTGCCGAAGGGCACCTACGAGGCGTGGGCGAACGGCGACGACGGCGCGCCGTCCGGCCGCGAGCTCGAGCTGGCCGACATCCTGTCGTTCATCAAGCGCGAGAACATCGAGAACGTCGTCTGGGTGACGGCGGACGTGCACTACGCGCAGGCCGCGCACTACCATCCGTCGCGCGCGAAGTTCACCGATTTCAAGCCGTTCTGGGAATTCGTCGGCGGCCCGATCAACGCGGGCACGTTCGGCCCGAACGACACCGACATGACGTTCGGCCCGGCGCTGCGCTACGTGAGCGTGCCGAAGGACAACCCGCAGAACCGGTCGCCGGCCGCGGGCCAGCAGTATTACGGGCGCGCGAAGATCGACCCGGCGAGCCGCGCGATGACGGTGTCGCTGCACGACCTCGACGGCAAGTCGCTGTTCGAGGTGAAGCTCGACCCCGAAGCGTAGGCGGTCGACGCGGCGCCGCGCTCACGCGTGACGCCGCGGCTCGAACGGCCGCTGCTCGACGTCGGCGCCGTGCACGACGATCGCCGTGCTTTCCGGAATCTCCTCCCACGCGCCGCGCAGGTCGACGAGCGGTTCGGACAGCACCATGAACGCGTCGTCGCCGGCCTCGGCGATGCGCGGATTGTGCGGGTACAACGCGTGCAGGTGCCGGAACGACGTGCTGTGGAACAGCGAGCGCGACTGCCGCTCGCTCGAGTAGCGCACCGCGATGATCCGCTCGCCGTCGGTCGCGCACACCGTCATGTTGATCGGCAGCGCGACGCCGTGCCGCGCGGCGACGTCCTCGACCGTGCCGGCCATCCGCTCGAGCGCCGGCAGCGGCGCCTGCTCGAGGCCGAAGGTCAGCGCGAGACGGAACATCAGCTCCGAATCGGTCGAGCCTTCGATCGTCGGGAACAGCGCCGGATCGATCTTCAGCGTGAGGTCGCGGCGCAGCTGGTGCAGGCCGCGGATCAGCCCGTTGTGCGCGAACAGCCAGCGGCCGTGCCGGAACGGGTGGCAGTTGGTTTCCTGCACCGGCGTGTCGGTCGCCGCGCGAATATGCGCGATGAACATGCGCGAGCGGATCGCGCGCGCGGCTTCGCGCAGGTTGCGGTCGTTCCAGGCGGGATGCACCGAGCGGTAGCGGAACGGCAGTTCGTCGGGATGGCCGTACCAGCCGATGCCGAAACCGTCGCCGTTGGTGGTCGTGGCGCCCAGCTCCGAATGCAGGCTCTGGTCGATCAGCGAATGCTTTGCGCGGAACAGGACGGTCTCGAGGTGGATCGGGTTTCCCGTATAGGCGAGCCAGCGGCACATGGGACGCTCCTTCTCGGTGGATCGTTCGCGCATGGTAGCCGAGTTCGCCGCCCGGGCGGCGCGGCGCAGAAGAGGGGCGGAGCGAGCGCCCCGGCGCGCCGGCCGGGGCGGGGCGGCGGTCGCGCGCGTTACTCGCCCATCGCATCCATCACGCGCGCCGAATAGACGAGCGCCGCGCCCGCGTTCAGCGCGATCGCCACGCCGAGCGCCTCGGCGACTTCCTCCCGGGTCGCGCCATGCTTGGCCGCCTCGGCCGTGTGCACGGCGATACAGCCGTCGCAGCGGGTCGTGACCGCCACCGCGAGCGCGATCAGCTCGCGCGTCTTCGCGTCGAGATGGCCGGTCTTGGCGCCGGCGTCGGCCAGCGCCTTGTAGCCGGCCAGCGTGCCGGGCGACAACTTCGCGAGATCGCCGATGCGCGTCGAGAGTTCATTGCGATATTCGTTCCAGTTCAGCATGGCTCATCCTTTCACGGGTAAGGGACGGCGGCGGGTGCCGCGGTCGCGGGAGATGCACGGCTATTCTGAGCGCCTGTGGTGATGGTTTCGATGCGTTAAAGTGTCAATTTTTAGCGCAAGCGTCTCATGGATGCGTTGAGCCAATTGCTTCTGCTGGGCCGCAGCCACGTCGAGCTGGACGTGCGCTGCCTGCTCGACGGCCCGTTCGCGATGGCGCACGACGCGCTGCCGCCCCGCGAGGCCGCGTTTCACCTGCTGCTGGCGGGCCGCTGCCGGCTGCGCGGGCCGGGCGGGCGCACGCTGCAGCTCGCCGAGGGCGATTTCGTGCTGTTGCCGACCGGCGACGCGCACGTGATCGACGACGCGGTGGCCGCCCACGCCGCGACGGCACGGCCGCTGCACGACCTGCCGTCGTCCGGCGGCGCGGTGCTGCCGGTCAAATCCAATACCGACGCACCCGGCGACGCGAGCGTCGACCTGCTCTGCGGCCGCTTCGTCTACGAGCGGGGCGCGGGCGAGCTGCTGATGCGCGCGCTGCCGGGCGTGCTGCACGTCGGGCTGCGCGAGGCGTCGGGGCTCGCGCCGCTGCAGATGCTGACGAGCGTGCTGCGCGCCGAGGCGTCGAACCTGCAGCCGGGCGCCCGCGCGATCGTGAACGCGCTGGGCCAGGCGCTGCTCGCGTATGCGCTGCGCGCGTACGGCCGCGACACGCAGGTGCCGTCCGGCTGGCTCGCGCTCGCCGCCGACGCGCGGCTCGGGCCGTCGATCCAGGCGGTCATGCAGGCGCCCGCGCAGCCGTGGACGGTCGCGTCGCTCGGCGACGTGTCGGCAATGTCGCGCGCGACCTACGCGCGGCACTTCCGCGCGAAGGCGGGCATGAGCGTCGGCGCGTTCGTCACGCGGATCCGGATGATGCACGCGTGCGCGCTGCTGCAGGACACGCGGCGCGGGCAGGCGGAGATCGGCCAGGCGGTCGGCTACCAGTCCGAGGCGGCGTTTGGCAAGGCGTTTCGCGAGGTGTTCGGCACGACGCCGGGGCGCTGGCGGCGCGCGCATCGCGGCACGTGAGCCGATGAGCGGGGGCCCGGGGAGAACGGGCCGGCCGGCGGGAATGCTGCGTGCCGCGGCGCGTCGGCGCTGCCGTGCGGTCCGGCAAAGCTGCTAACATGCTCGCGCAGTATTCCAAACAACAAGAAAGAAGAGGGCAATTCGATGAACCAGACCAATCTCCAGCAACCGTCGTTCGCTTTCGTCGCGGCATCGTGGGCCGCGCTGCTCGCGGGCTTCGCCGCGTTCCTGATCGGGCTCTGGAATGCCGGCATGCAGCTCAATGAAAAGGGCTACTACTTCACCGTGCTGGCATTCGGCCTGTATGCGGCGATCTCGCTGCAAAAGAGCGTGCGCGATCGCTCCGAAGGCATCCCGGTGACGGGCATCTACTACGGCCTGAGCTGGATCGCGTTGCTGCTCGCGATCGCGCTGCTCGTCGTCGGCCTGTTCAACGCGACGCTGCAGCTCAGCGAAAAGGGCTTCTACGCGATGTCGTTCGTGCTCGCGCTGTTCGGCGCGGTGGCCGTGCAGAAGAACACGCGCGACCTGCAGGGCGCGAAGCCGCGGCTGGCCGACACCGATCCGGCGCAGGAGTGAGCGCCGGCGCGGGCCGGCGGTTCCGTCCGTCCGCCCGCGCACCGAGCGCCGCAGCGCGCCCGCATTCGCGGTGCGCGTCCGCCATTTTTCCGTCGTCATCCTGAATTCGCGCGGTTGCGCGGCGCATGCAGACGCGCATGCGTCGTCGGCCGTCGGTTCGACGTGCCTGCCGTGACCGGCAGACGTCGCATGACATTGTGCAACGATATTTCGATGCACAAGCTGCACTCGGCATGACGACGGCGCCATCGAAGAGGAAACGTTTCGGATGTCGAACACCCCCCCACTCGCGAACGATCGCACCCGTTCCGTCGCGGCGCGCACCGCGCTGATCCTGGAAACGAACAACCTGCGCGGCGGCCACGGGATGACGCAGGCCGTCGACAGCCTGAAGCGCCTGGTATCCGAACTGTCGCGGCAGACGCTGCCGCCGGCGGCGCTGGCGCAGTGGATCGTCACGCACGACGGACTGCCGGCCGACGCGTGCGCGCAGATCGCCGCGCTCGCGGGCCGCGAGATCGACTTCGTCGAGATCGACGGCAATATCGGCTACTACGACGCGAAGAACGTCGGATTCGATCGCGTCGACCCCGCGTGCTGCGACTACGTCGTGTTCGGCGATGCGGACTGCCGGCCGGCGGCGGATTGGCTCGCGCAGCTGCTGGCGCCGTTCGCGCGTGCCGCGCACGACGCGCCGGCGGCGGTGGCCGGGCGCACCAGCTATGCGCCGACCGTGCTGGGCGTCGCCATGACGTCGATCGATTTCATGTACTTCCCGAGCCCGCTGCGCGATGGCGCGACGCGCAACTTCTATGCGAACAACGTCGCGTTCCGGCGCGAGGTGTTCGCGCGCCATCGGTATGAGCCGCTCGACGGCGTCTACCGCGCGCACTGCCAGGTCATGGGGCTGCGGATGCAGGCGGCGGGCGTGCCGATCGAGTATGCGCCGACGGCGCACACCGAACATCGCTTTCCTGACACGCGCGGCGAAACGCTGAAGCTGCGCTGGATGCGCGGCGAGGACAGCGTGGGGCTCACGCCGTACCTCGTGAACGCGTACCTGCCGCGCCGCTGGCAATGGCTCGGCCGCAGCGGCCCGCTCGGCCCGTTCTGCGTGATGGTGATGCGGCTCGGCTACAGCCTGGGCGCGCTCAATCGCCAGCAGCTGCCGCCGCTCGGGGCCGTGCGCTACCTGGCGGCCGTCGCCATGACGATCGGCGTGTCCGTGGTGGATACGCTCGGCGCGCTCGCGCGCGGCGCCGGGCTGTCCCGGCGCGCTTCCGCGCGGCGCGACCTCGATGCGCTCTCGTACCACCGTCATTGACCGGGCGCGGCACGCCACGCCGCTTCACGGTGCCTGCATAGAACCCGGAATTTCTCGTCATACGCCCATGCCTACCTTTGCCAGCCGCCTTGCCTGCCTCGCCGTCGTTGCCGCCGCCACCAGCGCGCATGCCGCCGCGGTCGAACACGCGGGACGCGGCGTGTTTCATTTCGCGTCGGAGAGCGGCTGCCCGTTCGCCGGCGATGCCGCCACCGACTGCAACCGCATCGCGCTCGACGCGCGGGACGTTCGCGCGAACGTCGACGCGCGCAACCACGCGATCGTGTTCGCGAGCGACCCGAACCACCATGCGAGCGAGGTGCTCGGCGACGTGCTGCTGCAGGGCAGCGGCGTCGATGCGGACGGGCAGCGCGTGCCGCTGAGCGTGCACGTGCTGCTGCGCCGCTCGGGCGTCAAATGGAATCGCGACGTCTACGTGCATGCGCCCGTGCGCGGCAAGTTCGCCGATGTCCGGATCGATCCGTACCGCATCCGCGTGCGCGAAGGCGACGCCGAGCGCGATCTCCTGACGCCGGAGGACACCCGCGCGCTGTTCGAGCGCCCGTCGTTCGCGGCGCGCGTGGCCCGGTACTTCGTCAACGTGCGCGCGACCGATCCGAAGCGCGCATCCGGCGACGACATCACGATCGCGCTCGGCGTCGGCAGCCTGTCGAAATCGGTGGCGCGCGCGAGCTTCACCTCGAGCGAGCCGGGCCACGCGGAGATCGAACGCGCGCTGGCCGCCGGCACGTGGGCGATCCGGTTCGACGCGCTGAGCGATCACATTCCGGTGTGGGTCGCGCAGCGCGAGCTGTTCCTGTTCGGGCTCGACACGAGTCCGCTCGTCGACGCGATGCGCACGCGCGGCTTCAGGAAGCACGACCGGATCGAACTGGGGGCGCGCAACGGCAGCGGGTATCTGCGCGTGAACGGCCGCGAGGAGGCATTCGCCGGTGCGGCGGCGGCGGGGCGTGCGTTCCTGCAGGAAAGCTTCATCGGTCTCATTCTCGCGTGGCATCGCGCGGCGGCGCCCGCCGCGCCGCGCGACGCCGGGGCTGCCCGCGGGGAGCCCGCATGACGACGGCCGGTACGCGACGCACCGCTTCCGGGCAGGGGCAAGGCGGCCGCGCGGATGGGTTCGGCTGCCTCGACGCGCCGGCGCCGCGCGGCTTCGCGCGCATGCAGGCGTATCTCGTCGACCGCATCAAGCGTGCGGCGCTGCGCCGGCTTCATCGCAGCGGGCACGGCGAGCGCTGGATGCTGCGCATGTACCTGATCGGCGAGGAGGCGACGGAATGCGCGCTGCACGACGAATGGACGGGGGACGCGCCGGACTGGATCGCGCAGCGGATCGAGCGGCATCTCGCCGACGAGCGCCGCCACGCCGCCGCGTTCGTCGATGCGCTGCAGGCGCGCGGCGTTCAGGTGGACGGTCCGGGCCGGCCCGACTGGCTGAGCCGCCGCAAGATCGCGCGGTGGCGGCGGATCGCCCGTCGCCACGCGCAGCACTTCGCGCACGGGCTGCTCGTGCCGGCCTATGCGACGGGCCTGTGCGCCGAGCAAATGGCGATGCGCGTGCTCGCGCGCCATTGCGGCGTGATCGGCGCCCGGCATCCGATGTATCCGCTGCTGTCGCGGGTGCTGACCGACGAGGTGCGCCATGTCCGGCTCTGCACCGAGACGCTGCGCCGTCTCGTCGCACCGTCCGAAGCGGTGCGGCTCGCCGCGCTGCTCGACGAGATCCGGGCGGTCGACGCAGGCTTCGGCGTGACCGGCGCGCTGGCGATGTACGCCGCCGGATGGTTCCACGCGCTGCGTCCGGGCGCCCGACCGCCCGCGTCGGCCGCATGACGCCGCGCATCGTCTATCTCGCCACCGCGGACGCGCGCGGGCATCTGATGCGCGCGCAACTGCTGGTCCGCGCGCTGCGCGACGCCGGCGCCCGCGTCGACGTGCTGACGACGTCCGATGCCGGCCGGCAGTTCCTCGCGGCGTTCGGCATCGACGCTCCCGTGCTGTCGCGTCACTACGCGGTGCAGTTCGATACGCGGCAGAACATGCTGCGCGGCGACACGAACCGCAACGTCGCGCATTACGTGTTCCGGCCGACGCGCATGGTGTGCGATATCGCGCGCCTGCGTATCGCAGTCCGTCATGCGGATCTCGTCGTCAACGATTCGTTTCATCCGGCGCTGCTGTTCATGGGCATGCTGCCGCGCTGGCGGCGCAAGGTCGTGCACGTGTATGGCGGCAGCCTCCGGCGTGCATTGACCGCCAACTTCAAAGGGCGGCTGCCGGGCATCGTCGCGCGAGCGTTCGGCCGCATCGTCGACCGGCAGATCGACGCGGCGCGTTGCTGCATCGAGCACGATTTCGCATACGACGTCGCGGAGTGCGCGAGAACCGCGCACTACCGGTTGCCGACGCCCGTGCCGGTTGCCGGCGAGCAGCCCGCATCGGACGCGCGCATTGCCGCCGTCTACCTGAACCCGCATTTCCGCGACGTGTCGATGGCCGGCGCGCTGTGCGCGGGCATCGGCGACGCCGGGCTGGCCGCGCATCGGGTCGGCGAGGGCTATGCCGCGTGCGACGGATGGCGCGGCGTCGATCCCGACTGGGTCACGCGCGCCGCGCACGCGCAGCTGATCGTGTCCGCGCCGGGAATGGCGGCGCTGTCGATCGCGCGCGTGTATCAGCGGCCGATCCTGCTGGTGCTGACCGACCAGCCCGAACAGGCGGCCAACGCCGCGCGGGCGGCGCAACTGGGCCTTGAACATCGCATCGTGACGTGGCGGGGCGACGCCGCCGAATTCCGGCGGCAGGTCGGGCAGGCGGCGGACGCGCTGATGCGCAGCCCGGGCGCGCGCGTTCCGGCCGGTGCCGGACGCGAGCGCGCACGTGCGCGGATCGACGCGTGGACGACATGTCTCCTCGGCCTCTGTTCGAACGCGACGGCGCCGGCACGACGATCCGACGCAGAGGTGCTGACGCCGTGAAGCTTCCCTTGCCGCTTTTCCTGCGTCGACTCGACATAAGGCAGGCGTCGGCCGCGTCGCTGGGCATGCTCGCGGGGCTGGCGATCTTCTTTGCGCTGGAGCGCGGCGTGACGCCGCGATATACGCTGGTCACGCCGGCCGATGCGTGGATTCCGTTCATCGCGCTGTCGTGGTTCGTGTACGTGGGATTCTTTCCGTTCGTGATCGTCCTCGCGGCCGGCGCGCCGCCTCATGCATTCGCGGCGTTCAAGCGGGCCGTGCTGGCCGCGTTCGTCGTGAGCGTCGCGTGCTTCCTGCTGTTTCCGGAAGCGGTGCCGCGCCCGGACGTGACGACGATCGACAACGCGTTCGTGCGGCACCGGCTCGCGCGCATGTGGCAGCTCGATTTGGCCGCGAACGGTTTTCCGAGCCTGCATGTGGCCGTCACGTGCCTCGCGTGCCGGATGCTCGCGCCGGCGCGTCGTCGGCTGGCCGTCGTCGCGATCGGCCTGCTGATCTGCGTATCGACGCTCACGCTCAAGCAGCACACGCTGGCCGACGTGCTGGGCGGCGCGCTGCTGGCGGCCGCGAGCGCGGCATGGGCCGAACGGCGCGCGCTGCGCAGGGAGCCGGCATGACCCGGCACAACCCGTTCGCCGGGGACAATGCCGAACTCGGCCGGTTTGCGCCCGACGCGGCGCTGCTTCGGCTGCGGCCGTGGCGGGCGGTCGCCGCGCTGGCGGGGGACTGGATGCTGATCGCGCTGTCGTTCGCGGCCGCCGTGTACATGCCGCATCCGCTCGTGTATGCGCTCGCGGCCGTCGTGATCGCGCGCAGCCAGCTCGCGCTCGGCGTGATGATGCACGAGGGCGCGCACGGGCTGCTCGCGCCGCGCCGCCGGATCAACGACGCGCTCGGGCAGGCGCTGGCCGCCGGCCCGCTGTGGCTGTCGTTGCGGACGTATCGCAGCGGCCACCTCGAGCATCATCGCGCGCCGATGCATCGCGACGACCCGGTCGCCGCGGTGTTCGGCATCCACGATTACCCGCTCGCGCGCCGTGCGCTGATCGCGCGGCTGCTCGCCTACGCGTGCGGCATCGGCTATGTCGCGAGCGTCGCGAAGCTGGTGCGCGGCGAGTTCCGGCATGTGCTGCCGAAGGTCGCCAAGTCGCGTGGATACGTCGCGTGGGAGATCGCGTCGATGCTCGCGAGCAACGCGCTGCTGTTCGGCGCGCTCGCGCATGCCGGGCATCCGCTGCTGTACGTCGGATTGTGGATCGTGCCGTCGGTCACGCTGCTGCCGCTGGCTGGGCATGTCCGCGCGATTTTCGAACACGCGGGGCTGCCGGCGGGCGCGGATCAGAGCCGCAACGCGCGCACGATCGTCCGGCGCTCATGGCAGACCTTCCTGTTCGGTCCGCATGCGGTTCACTTCCACATCGAACACCATCTGTTCATGCGGGTGCCGTTCTATCACCTGCCGAGCGTGCATCGGCAACTCGCGCAGCGGCAGTTGCTGCCGGCCAACCGGCTCTATGCGGGATATGGGCGGGTGTTGCGCGACGTCAGCATCCGGTGACGGGCGAAGCGGCAGCGGCAAGGTGCGATGCGCGCGGATGCGAGGCCGCTTCGGCTTAGTCCGGGCCACGGACGTTTTCGCGACGCGAGAGCACCGGCCGGCGCTTCTCGGCCGCCAGCGTGAATTCAAGCAGATCCCTGGCATGCAGGTGCGCTTCGTTGGCAAGGTGTGCATGCCGCCGGACCTCGTCCAATTGCGCATCGGCGCGCCCGGGCGCGTGGCCCCCGAGCGCCGACCGGGCGGCGCTTGCATGATCGTGGGCCCGCGTCGCATGTTCACGCGCCTTTCGGGCGCGCTCGCGGATCTGCTGTTTTCTGGATCGGATGCTCGGAAAATCGGCGGATGCACGATGCGAGCCGCCGTCGGCCAGCCGTTCGAGCGCGGTGGCACATGCATCCGCGCCACGCGCGTCCAGCGTGGCGAACCGGGCCGTCTCCGTCGCGCGCTCGTGCGGGCAGCCCGGCACATCGTCGACGCGGCGCCGCGCCGCGGCGGGCCCGGGCGTGTCCTTGCCGTCTCTGCGCACGAGTCGGGCCGATGCTATTGCGAGCAGGATTACCGTACCGGCGACACCAATCAGAATGGTCGTCCACATTGCATGGGTGCGGCGAATGAAATGGTGGCCAGGGCAGCCGCCGGACGTCGCGCGGATCACGCGCCGCGCCGGAGCACGATCAGCTCGACGGGCCGATCAGGAACTGTTCTCGACTGCGCCCGGTGATCCAGAGCGGCTCGCGGCCACGGCCGCTCCAGGTCGCCCCGGTCTGCGGATCGCGATACTTCGGCTGCACCACGCCGCGCCTCGGGCTGCGGCGCGGCCGACGGGGCCGGTCGCCGAACAGGTCCCGGGGTGTCAGGTCGTAGCGGGCGATCTCCTCCCTGATCCGGGAGACGGCGGCTCGTTTCTCTTCCAGACGAACCGATTCGGCCTGTGCCTGAAGCCTTTCAATTTGGGCCTGGAGTTCTCGATAAGTCGTCACGATGTTCTCTTTGCGGTGTGTAAAGGCGCAAGTGCAGCTACGTCGCAATTGAGCCGGCGACGCGAAATGGACTGGAGGCGATGCCCGGCGCGACATCGAAATGACAAGCGCGCCGTGCGAGATCGTTCGCCAGGCCGCCGGTTCCGAAGCGGATCAAATGCTGGGGCGTGGTGAACGGCTCATGCGGCGAATGCCCGGGTGCCCGATCCGGTCGGCTGAATTGCCGGCGCGTTTCGCGTTTCCTGTCTCGGTCGGAATGCGAACGCCGGCAATTCTGAATTCGTATGGGTGTTGCAAGAATGCAATACATATCTTAACGGGGCTAATATGGATGAACCCGTGACTGATTAAAACTGGTAGATATGACAGGCTCGCTGCGGAAGGTTGAGTGGGATGTCACTATTTATTCTTTTGGTGCCGCTGGCGCGGTTGCATCGATTGCTTTGGTTTAAATTGAATGCGCATTGAATCGCGCATGTTCCTGCGTCACCTGGCGAGGTCGTTTTGTCAGGTTTGTAAAAGGAAGCCTGCGGTATGATGCCGAAGTTTTCGACATGAATTTGAATCAAGCCTTCGCGCGATTAAAAATGCGCCGAACCGTTCAAAAAATCAAAATTCCGGAATCAAGCATTTCAAAAAATGAATACCATATCGAACCAGGGCGCCATGGAGCTGGGCAAGCAATCCAAATACGAGTCGATTTACAACCCCGAGAAGCTCTATGCGATCCCGCGCACGATCAAGCGCGAGGAGATCGGCATCACGGGCGCGCTGCCGTTTTTCGGCGTCGACGTCTGGAACCACTACGAAGTGTCCTGGCTGACGCCGCGCGGCGTGCCGCGCGTCGCCATCGCGACGATCGTCGTGCCGTGCGCGTCGGCGAACGTGATCGAGTCGAAGTCGATGAAGCTGTATTTCAACACCTTCAACAACACGACGTTCGCGGATCACGCGGAAGTCGAGCGCATCGCCGCACGCGATCTGTCGCACTGCGCCGGCGCGCCCGTTTCCGTCACGCTCGAGCCGCTCGAACGTGCCGCCGCGCTGCGGATCGGCGCGCCGGCCGGCACGTCGATCGACGACGAGGACATCGATATCGGCACGTTCAGCGTCGATCGCCAGCTGCTGGCCACGCATGACGAGCAGGTCAGCGAAACGCTGTACTCGAACCTGCTGAAGTCGAACTGCCTCGTGACGGGGCAGCCCGACTGGGGCACCGTGGAGATTGCGTACGAAGGGCGGCGCATCGATCGCGCGGCGCTGCTCCGGTACGTCGTGTCGTTCCGCAATCACGAGGAATTCCACGAGCAGTGCGTCGAGCGGATCTTCAAGGACATCCAGGATCAATGCGCGCCGACGCGCCTGACCGTCGCGGCACGCTATACGCGCCGGGGCGGCCTCGACATCAATCCGGTGCGCAGCAGCGTGCCCGTGCACGACGCGCCGAATACGCGCTTGGTCCGGCAATGACCGCGCGCCGCGAGCCGATCGTGGAGGCGGCTTCTCACGAAATCGAAGCCGTCATCGAGCCGTCGGCCATGAACGACGAGCTGCTGGTGCTGGTGCGGGTGCGCGATTCCGGCACCACGTTCAAGATGTCGCCGCGCGAGCTGAACAAGAAGTCGTGGCTCGACAAGTTCTCGCGCGAGGACGTCGCGCACATCGGCTTCCTCAATGCGGCGACGTACACGGACCAGCTCGTCCCGCTGTCGTACTTCCCGACGCGCCAGCATCAGCTGACGCCTGCCGTGCTGCTGCTGTCGCTGCTCTATGCGGGCTTCCTGATGCTGTCGAACGTGACGGGCGCGCGCGTGATCGCGGTCAGCCTCGATTGGCCGCCGCTGTTCGATGCGGTCACCTTCGGCATTCCGGCCGCGCTGGTCGCGTTTCCGATGACCTACGCGTTCAGCACGATCATCACCGAAGTCTACGGATACCGGGTCAGCCGGATGGTGATCTGGGGCGGGCTTGCCGTGAACCTGATGTTCATCATCGGCACCTGGCTGCTGTCGCTGCCGCCGGGCCTGCCGAGCTGGGAAGCGCAGAACCCGACGCTCGCGGCGGCATACCCGGCGCTCGCGCTCGAGTTCGCGCGAACCTTCGTCGCGTCGACGGTCGCGTACTTCTGCGGGGAGTTCATCAACACGACGTTCCTCGCGAAGCTCAAGATCGCGAGCGCGGGCCGCCATCTGTGGGCGCGCATCGTGTCGAGCACCGGTGTCGCGATCGTGATCGACAGCGCGCTGTTCTGCATGATCCTGTTCTGGGGCAGGCTGCCGGACAACGTCGTGCTGACGATGATCGGCATCCAGATCGCCGTCAAGCTGACCTACGAACTCGTGCTGCTGCCGGTCGTCACGACGGCGTCCCGGCGCCTGAAGCAAGTGGACCAGATCGACTACTACGACTATCACACGAACTTCAATCCGTTCTCGTTCAAGGATTGATCAGGCGCGACTCGGTCACGACGCCGAGCACCGTGACGCTCTCGCTCGACGCATTGACCGTGTCGGCGGGCGAGGGCCGGGTGTCCTTGAGCCAGGCGACTTCGCCGTCGCGGATCACGCGGCGCAGCGTCGGCTCGCCGCCGTCGATCACGGCGATCACCACCTGCGCGTCGCGCAAGGCGGTGCACGGCTCGACGATCACGATCGAGCCTTCGCGAAAGCGCGGCGCCATCGACGGTTTCGTGCGCGCCGCAAACGTGCCGGGCCGCCGCGGCGTATCGACGGTCAGCCAGCGCGTGTTGCGGGCAAGGTCGTATTGCCCGCGCGCATAGCCGAGCATCTCGTCCCAGCCGAGAATCGGGATCGGGTAGACGCGCTCGCTCTGCAGCAGGTAGCCGACGCTCGATCCGAGCGCGTCGGCGATCGCCAGCACGGTGCTGATGCGCGGATCTTCCGTCGACATCGACAGCACGCGGCTCAGCGTCGCGGGCGAGATGCCGGTCTTGCGCGCGAGGTCGGCGTCGGTGAGGCCTTGCTGCTGCATCAGCGCGCGGATTCTCGCGACCATCCCGACCAGCCGCTGGCTCATTTCCATGGTGCGTGTGCGTTGCGGCCGGCATGCGTGCGCCCGCTGCGGGCCGGGCTGTTGCGTCGTGCGCGTCGTGCCGCAGGCGACCTGCGCGGCAGGCGCATGCCGGATGCAAGTGTCATCTTCATTGGGAGGCCCGTCGCGCAATCATTCGCGACATCAGAGCAAAAGGAATGATCGTACCCTGACGGGCGATCGAAATGCACGACGGAGAATTCGACGCATGGCTTTTCATTGGTCGGGCGGCATGTCTTCAAGACTCCGAATGATATGCACAATCGTCTCCGGTCATGAGTCGGATTCGTGCGGTGCGAAGCCGATGGAGGGCGATGGCCTTTGTCGCGTCTCCGTTGCCATCCGATCGCCCGACGACTGTGATCTCACTGGGCATATCGTGCTTGACCGCGCCGGGCAGCGTGGTTGTTTGTATTTCTTTTCCCTTTCAAAAAGAGACCTTTTGTTAACATACTTCGCTATCATGTCGGCGAAGACTGAGTTCGATACCGCGAACGAGAAAAAAATCATGAGAGACGTTTCAACCGAGCCGGCCGTCGTGCCGGCAAGTGTGCGACAGCGCCGCGAGGGCAGGCGCCGCACGCGCACCTACCGACCCGCATCGGCTGACGGCGCCTGAGCGTCCGTCCGATCCCATGTGTCGCGGGCGGCGGCGCGGGCGTGCAGCCTGCATACGTCGCGGCCCTTTCCGTTGTCGACCAGCAGCCGGTCGGCCTATCGAGCCGATCCGGTAACGGCGGCGCGCGGGCGCCCGTGCGCCCGTGCGCCGAACCATGAAGCCGGCTCGCTTTCGGCCGATCGGCACGGGCAATCCAGAACACGACAGCCAATACGTCATTGGCAAGCAGAAGTGGCGAGGGACCAGGATGGATTTGCAGGCGTTGAAGATATTCAAGGCCGTCGCAGACGAGGGCGGCATCGCTCGCGCGGCTACCGTGTTGAACTGTGTTCAGTCCAATGTCTCGACGCGGCTGCGGCAGCTCGAGGCGCAGCTGGGCATCGCGCTGTTCTATCGCGTCAACGGGCGGCTCGTCATCACGAATGAAGGATCGCAGCTGCTCGGCTACGCGGAGCGGATACTGCAACTGGCGGACGAGGCACGCTCGATCGTGAAGGGCGGCGGCGAACCCGCCGGCAAGCTTCGCATCGGCGCGACGGAGGCGACCGCGGCCGCGCGCCTGCCGCGCATGCTGGCCGGCTTCCATCAGCGCTATCCGAAGGTCGACATGTCGATCGAGACCGGCTCGATCGAACAGATCACGCGCGCGGTCATCGGTCATCGTCTCGACGTCGCGCTCGTGCCCGCGCCGGTCGTATCCGACGAACTGGCCGATGAAGCGGCGTTCGACGAGGAGCTGCTGCTGATCACCGCGCACAGTCACCCGGCCGTCACGTCGGCCGCCGATCTCCGGGACTGCAGCTTCCTCGCGTTCCGCTCGGACGGTTCCCATCGGGCGCGCTTCGAGCGCTGGCTGGAGGGCGAGGGGCTCAAGCCGAGGATCGTGCTGGAATTCGGCGCGCTCGAGGTCATCATCGCGTGCGTCGGCGCGGGCATGGGCGTATCGCTGATGCCGAGATCACTGATCGAGCGGCGGGACTTGACGAATGTCATCAAGTGCCACGCCATGCTTCCGGATGTCGCGAGGAATCAGGTGCGTTTCGTGTGGCGCAAGGACATCGCGCAGCACAGCGCGCGGGACGCCTTCATTCGCAACCTCAAGGGGCACGAGTTGCGGGCGTCGTAGCGTACGGGCCTACAGGTCGCACGTGTCGCAGACGTCGACGGCCGGCGCCGTCTGCGCGAGCGCTGCCGACGGGGCGGGGCGGCCGACGAAGCTCTCCGCGAGCTGGCGGTGATTGGCATGATGCCGGCTGTCGGCGCGCCAGATCATCGTGGTCCTGACGAGCGCGTACGGTTCCGGCAAAGGGTGGCACTGGATCTGATCGGTGAAGCCGAGATTCCCGACGACGGCAGCCGGCATGATCGCCGCGCCGAGTCCCACCGCGACGCAGCCGACGATCGCCTCCGATGAGTCGAATTCCAGCATGCGGGTCAGCGGCACGCCGCCTTCGGCCAGCCAGCGCTGCAGCCGGTTGCGGTATGCGCATCCTTCTCGAAAGCCGATGATCATCGTATTGGCCAGATCCTTCGGATTGCGAATCACGGGATGGCGGCGATCGGTCAGCAGCACCAGTTCCTCCGCATCGAGTTCGATCTGGTGAAGCGCGTCATGCGAACCGGGGCCGACGATGAAGCCGACGTCGAGCGCCTGGTCGAGTACGTCGCGCACGATGCTGTCGGATGTCGCCACGTTGACGCGCAGTTGTATCTCGGGATGCTGGCGATGAAATTCGGTCAGTGCGCGCGGCAGATGCAGCGTCGCGGTCGCCACGGTCGCGCCGATGCGCAACTCCGTGCAGGGCTGGTCGGTGCCCTTCATCACCTGCCGGGCCTCGTCGGCCAGTTCCAGCAGCCGGGCCGCATAGCCGTGAAGCACCACGCCGCGCGGCGTCACCGTCAGTCGCTTGCCGACGCGGTCGAACAGGCGCGTGCCGAGCATGTCCTCCAGTTGCCTGATGCGTGTCGAAACGTTCGACTGAACACAGTGCAGCCGCTCGGCCGCGCGCGCCACGCCTCCCTCGTCGACCACCGTCTTGAAAATCTGCAATGCCCTCAGATCCATTCGTTTCGCCCCCGCAATCGGCCCAATCCAGTCGTCGACCTGAAACTCGCCCAATAAGAGAATTTCTCTTTATTCGGGTAGTTTCATTGCTTTGAAATCTGCGGGCAACTGTTTCTTAAAAAGCGAACGGAATATCAAAAATATAAATTATCCCGCTCGTTCGTCAGTAAATAGAATTTGCCTGGTGATTGATGTCGAGGCGGATTTTTCTAATTCGATGCCGGTCGCGCAGTAATCGAGGGCTGATTGATTCCAGGGTTTCGACGCGCCCGGAGGGGCGTCGGAACGGGATGAGCGGCGCTGCCGAGAGGCAGGCGTCCGGGGAGATTTTGTCCTTCGATTATTGAATCCGATTGTGGTGTATCTGATTAAATAATTCGGGAACGAATATGAAGAGAATTAGTGTCGTCATTGTCGGCATGGGTCAGCGCGGGCTGACGCTCCTTGAACGATTGCACGCAGTGCTGTCGGAACGCGAACTGGATGTCGGCATCGATCTGCATCTGATCGACCCGTCCACGCCGGGCCAGGGAATTCACGAATGGAGCCAGCCGGAACATTTGCTGGTGAACACCATTGCCGCGCAGATCACGATGTACTGCGACGAGTCCGTCACGGATGCCGGCCCGGTGCTGCCGGGGCCGTCCTTCCTTGAATGGGCGCTCGATCGCGGCTACAAGAAGCTCGACGGTCGTTACATCGTGTCGGACGAGGGCGAGCCGGTGGACGAGAACACCTATCTGCCGCGCGCCGTGCTGGGCGAATACCTCACGTGGGTGTACGACCGTCTGATCGACAGCCTGCCGGATTACGTGAACGTGATCAATCACCGGCGCAACGCGGTGGACATCGTGCCGATCGATTCGAACCGGATCGAGGTGCACCTCGAGGGCGGTTTCCGGATCGATGCGAACTACGTATTCCTGACGATGGGGCACAGCCTCGGCGGCGCGGACGGGTTCGACCGGAAGTTCGAGAACTGGGTTGAGCAAGGCAAGGCGGGCAACAGCCATCTGGCTTACTTCAAGTCCCCTTATCCGATCACGTCGCTCAATTCGATCAGTTCGCAGGCGCGCGTCGCGATCTGCGGCACCGGCCTGACGGCGGCGGACGCCATTTCGGCGTTGACGATCGGGCTCGGCGGCCGCTTCGAGAAGGTGTCGTTCGACCGCTATCGCTATGTTGCCTGCGGACGCGAGCCGAAGATCACCGTGTTCTCGCGCCAGGGCCTGCCGGCGGGAGGGCGGGCCGTGAACCAGAAAGGCACCTACGGCCAGTACAAGGCGAAATTCTTCACGCGCGATTTCGTCGACGTATGCCGGGCGAAGAACCTGGCCGAGCGCGGCAACGCGCAACTCGATTTCGATCGCGACCTGTGGCCGACGCTGAGAAAGGAAATGGCTTACGTGTACTCGAACTCCGTGTCGGGCGTGTGGGCCGATCCGGCGAGCTACGAGATCGAGCCGGAGATCGGCGCGGCGGTCGACCTGATGATGGTGCCCGCCGCGCATCTCGAGTTCGTCGACCAGGACGCGTACCGCAAGTACGTCCGCAGCCACCTGACCGAGGACATCGCGGACTGCTTCGCCGGCAACGTCGACAATCCGCGCAAGGCGGCGGCCGACATCCTGCGCGACATCCGCGACAACATCCGGCACGCGGTCGACTACTGCCGGCTGACGCCGGAATCGCACCGCCGCTTCCTGTCGTACTGGTGTTCGATCAGCAACCGCATCGCAAGCGGGCCGCCGAAGGAGCGGAACATGGAAATGCTCGCGCTGATCGACGCAGGCGTGCTGTCCTTTTTCGGTCCGAAGCCGGATCTCGGCTACGACGAGCAGCACCATTGCTTCACGCTGTCGACCGATCGTTTCGCCGAGCCCGTGCAGGAGGCGTTCGACGTGCTGATCCGCGCGAAGGTCGACCTCTTCGAACCCGAAGCGAGCCCGTCGCCGCTGGTTCGGAACATGCTCGCGTCCGGCGTCATCACGCCGTTCGGAAACGGCGACTTCAAGCCGAGCGGCATCGAGATCACGCAGGGCGTCAACGTGATCAACCGCGCAGGCGACGTGATCCCGAACCTGTGGGCGCTCGGCTATGTGGTGGAAGGCGCGCACTTCTATACGTACGTGCTGCCGCGCCCGTTTTCGAATTCGCGCGGGCTGCAGGATGCGGGCCACGCCTGCATCGCGATGGCGAACGACATCGAGGCGCGCTGCCAGGCGGAGCAGCCGCTGGCCGCCGAAACCGCATGACAGGAGACCGAATCATGAATCGTCGAAACTTCAACCAGGGGGCGTTCGGCCTCGCGCTGGGCGCGTTCGCGGCACGGCAGGTCAACGCGCAGGACGCGGCGGCCAGGACGCCGGAGAAATCGCAGTCGAAGGCGAAGACGTTCGTGCTCGTGCACGGCGCGTGGTATGGGGGCTGGTGCTGGAAGAAGGTCGCGAAGGAGCTGCGCGCGGCCGGGCATTACGTGTCCACGCCGACGTGCCCGGGCGTGGGCGAAGCCAAGCACCTGCTGTCGAAGGACATCACGCTCACCACCCACATCACGAGCATCGTGAATCACATCCAGTACGAGGGGCTGAGCGACGTGGTTCTCGTGGGCAGCGGCTTTTCCGGGCTCATCATCAGCGGCGTGGCCGACCGGATTCCGCACACGCTCAGGACGCTCGTCTATCTCGATGCGCTCGTGGTGCCGAACGGCGTGTCCGCATTCGACGCGCAGCCGGCGGAAATCACCCGCAAGCGGCTCGAGCAGGTGGCCCGCGAAGGCAACGGCATCGCGATCCCGCCGCCGCCGCTCAGCACCTACGACATCGTCGCGGAGGAGGACAAGGCATGGGTCGGGTCGTTGCTGACGCCGCATCCGGTCGGTCCTTACCAGGAGAAGTTCCACCTGAAGAACCCGATCGGAAACGGCGTGCCGCGCATCTACGTCGACTGCGTCGCGCACTCGTTCGCGCCGCTCGCGAAGCTCAAGAAGGACATTCGCGCGCAGCCGGGCTGGATCTGGCGAGAACTGGACGCGCGGCACGATCCGATGGTGACCGAACCTCACCTGCTCAACGAATTTCTGCAATCCATCTGAAACGATAAGGAGAACATCATGTTGAACGGATGGCAGAAAGTCAGCGCGCTGATACTGAGCTCGCTGCTGCTGCTGGCGGCGATTGCGTTTTCCGCGGCGCTTCCCAAGCTGGCGTCGAGCGTCGGCGTGATCGTCTGCATCCCGCTCGCGATCCTCTGCATGTCGAAGGAGAGCCGCAAGAAGCAGACGCTCTGGTATGCGGCGGGCATCTTCGTGATTTGCGTGCCGCTCGTCGGGAACGCGCTCGATGCGCCGCAGCTGCTGGCGGCGATGGGGCGTTTCTCGCCGGTGATGGCGCTGCTCGTGGGCGTGTCGCTGTTCCGGCACAGCCTGACGCGCTCGGGGCTCGCCGCGCTCGTCAGCAGCCGGCTCATCACGCCGCCCGCCGGCGCGCGGAACTCGGTGCGCGTCGCGCTCGCGACGATGGCGCTCACGCTGTTCACGAGCCAGGGGGCGATCTCGATGATGGGCGCCGTCTGCGGGCCGCAGGTGAAGAACCGGCTCGGCATCGCGCGGATCACGATGCGCGCGCTGTGCGCATCGATGTTCGTCCTGCCGACAACGGTTGCGTCGGCGTCGATCGCGGCGGCGATCCCGCATCTGGACACCGCCGCGGTGCTGTTGCTCGGCATGCCGCTGGCGCTGTTCGTCGTCGCGGGGGCGATGACGCCGCATCTCGAGCTCGACGACGGTCCGGGCAAGGCGCGCGAGGTCGACAAGCTCAAGCCGATCGTGCTTGCGGCGATGGTGACGGCGTTCGGCGTGATCTGCTACGTGGCGACGAACAAGCTGACCTGGTCGTTCGCGTTCGCGATGGTGTCCGGCTACGCATTCGAGCTGTTGGTGCTGTCGGGCGGCAAGGCCGCGCAGACGCTGGCGAAGGAAGCGCCGAAGAGCATCGACGGGATCGCGCCGGAGCTGCTGCTGCTCGCGGCGTCGAGCCTGCTGATCTTCACGATCCAGCACATCGATCTCGCCGCGTACCTGCCGCAGGCCGCGCGCGCGCCGCTCGCCAATCCCTATGCGATCGGCGTGCTGCTGATCGGCGTGCTGCCGGCGATCACGATGCTCGGCGTGCACCCGATGATCCTGTTCGGCATCTTCTTCCCGCTCGTGGATGCGACCGCGCTCGGGCCGACGTACGTCCAGTATCTCGCCTGGACGTCGATGTTCGTGATGTCGAACCTGCTGTCGCCCGTGTCGATCTGCTCGATCCTCGCCGCGACGAGCCTGCAGATGTCGAGCCGCGACACCAGTTTCGTATCGAACTGGCGCTTCTGCGCGCTCGGCATGGCGATCGCCTATGTCTACGTGCTCGCGCTGCTGAAGTTCCTGCCGCACGGCTGACGCCCGCGCGCGAACGTTCCGGATGCGCGGCGCGCATCCATGACCCTTACCGACACTCCATCGGACACCACCATGAAGATACTGTTGCTAGATTTGCTGAGTCAGCCGCTTCAGGATTCGCTGCTTGCGGACAACGTGGTCTACCGCCCGGATCTGCTGAACAAGAGCCAGGACATGCTGGCGCGCACGCTGATCGAGGGGGAGATCGACGCGCTGATCTCGAGCGAGCCGGTTCCCCGGAAAGCGATCGACGAATGGGCGGCGGCGCGCGCATCGACGGTCTACGTCGTGCGTGTCGTGATTCCCGATCCGAACGCGCACGACCTGCTCGACTATGCGCCGTCGGGCGAGATCGAGGCGGGCCGCAGCGTGACGCTGCAGGCGGTCGGAAAATCCCTCGGCGACGCGTACGTGAATGCATTCGAACTGCTCGAAGGCCGCTGGGTCAAGCAGGCGCTGCGCAGCCGCTTCGCCGTCGACGAAGCCGCGCTGCCCGACGTCGTTGCCGGCCGCACGAAAGTGCTGCTGGTCGGCGCGGGGCTCGTCAATCTCGTGACGGGCTACCGGCTGCAGCAAGAGGGCTATGCGGTGCATTTCGTCGATGCGCGGCCGGATCCCGGCGCGGCCCGCGCGTGGACGGCATACGGATGCAGCCACGGCGGCGACGACGCACGCATGTTCACGCTGTCGGAGATGGACAACTACAACGACCGGCAGGTTTCGCTGACGATGAACAGCCTGTTCCGGCGCAGCGTGACGGAGCTCGGCTGGAACGTCCACTGGCAGGAGACGCTGTCCGACGGCGAACTGCGCTGGGTCCGGGAGTTCGAGGGCATTCCGGTCTGGCTGGCCGACAAGTACAACGAGGACATCTTCGCGCTGTCGCGCGCGAGCCATCCGAAATGGACCCGCTGGATCGACGACGATCCGGATTTGTTCACGGCCGCGCTGATGCGCGAGGGCATCCTGCGGCTCTACTCGGACAAGACGCAGTTCGCGGCCGCGGTGCGGCGGCAGAACCGCATCGGCGCGACCCGGCACGTGCTCACGCCGCAAGAGGTTGCGCAGCAGCATCCGGCGCTTGCCGATGCGGTGCGCGGCGGCCATGTCGCGGGCGGCGTCCATGTCGTCGGCTTCACGGTCAATTCGCACAAGTTCGTCCGCGAACTGCTGCGGCGCCTGCGTGCGGGCGGCGCGGAGTTCACGTGGGAGCGCAGCGTGCAGAGCCTCGAGCGGGATGCGCAGGCACGGGTGTGCGGCGTGCGGATCGACGGTGATGTGCTCGAAGCCGACCACTACGTGCTGTCGACCGGCGCGTACGGCGATGCGCTGCTGAGCGGCACCGAGACGAAGGGCAAGATCCACGGCGTGCTCGGTGCGTGGCTGCGCATTCCGAATCTCGAGCCCGACCTGCGCCACTCGCTGAAGCTGGCGCGCAAGGGGCACATCACCGAGGACGCGAACATCACCGTCGCGACGGATGAGCACGGCCGGCCGATCCTCGTGATCGGCTCGGGATACGGCCATACCGGCGTCGATCCGCGCAACGTCGACCTCGCGCAGCTGCGGCAGATCTACGAGGGGCTCGTCGACACGGCCGCCAAGTACTTTCCCGCGTCGCACCGCGCGGCGGCCGAGGCCGGCAACCTGCGGGACAGCTTCAAGTACTGCGTGCGCCCGTGGACGTCGTCGGGCCTCGGCGTGTTCGAGATCCTGCCGGGCGCGAACGGCGGCCGCTGCGTGATCACGGGCGGGCACAACACCGGCGGATTCGCGCAGGCGCCCGAGATCGCGCAGGCGGTGTTCGACGCCGTCGAGCGCCGCGAGCATCCGATGCATTTCGCCTACCACCCGAACCGGCCGGGCGTGTTCCTCGGCGCGTCGGCGCCGCTGCCGCAGACGCTCGCGCATCCGGAAGCCGTGCTCGGCTGACGGACGGGGCGCGCGGGCGGTTTCCCCGGCCGGCCCGCGCGCCGTTTCATTCATTCCATCAAGACTGGCAGACCATGAAGATCACCAACAAGAAACCGACCCAGCGCGAACGCGACTATGACGCCCGGGCGCGCGAGGCGGCCGAGGAGTCGCAGCGCGTCGTGCGGAAGATGAAGCAGGAGGTCGGTGCGCGGCAGCCGCAGGTGCTGAAGGCGGGCGCCGTGGCCGCGCCGGACGTGTACAGCGCGCACGAGGCCGAGGCGGTGCTGGCGGAAGGCGGCAACGCGGTCGACGCCGCGGTCGCGGCGGCGTTCGTGCTGGCCGTCACCTATCCGGAAGCGGGCAACATCGGCGGCGGCGGGTTCATGAACATCCACTTCGACGGCTCGCCGTACTTCCTCGACTACCGCGAATGCGCGCCGGCGAATGCGCGGCGCGACATGTACCTGGACGAAGCGGGCGAGGTCGTGCCGGGCATGTGCGTGGTCGGCCGCCATTCGGTCGCCGTGCCGGGCACCGTGCGCGGGCTGTGGGATGCGCACCGCCGGTTCGGCAGCCTGCCGTGGCGGCGGCTCGTGGCGCCCGCGATCCGCTACGCGAAGCTGGGCTTCATCGTGCATCGCCAGTTGATCGAGCGTCGCGACGTGATGCTGGCCGATTTCGAGGGCAAGACGAACTTCGCGCAGTTCTTCGGCAAGATGGAGGAGGGCGGCGTGTTCCGCCAGCCGGATCTCGCCAATACGCTCGAGCGGATCGCGCGTTACGGCGTCGGCGAGTTCTATCTCGGCGTGACGGCGGACTTGCTGGTCAAGCAGCTGACCGACCTCGACGTGCCGATCACGAAGGACGATCTGCGCCAATACCGCACGATCTGGCGCAAGCCGCTCGTCGCGGACTGGAACGGCTACCAGGTGGTGACCGCGCCGCCGCCCAGCTCGGGCGGGATCGGGCTGCTTCAGCTGCTGAAGATGAAGGACGTGCTGAGCGCCGCATTCGCGGGCGTCGAGCACAACTCGACGCAGTACGTTCACCTGTTCGCGGAAATGTCGAAGCGCGTGTTCGCGGATCGCGCCGAATATCTGGGCGACCCTGCCTTCCAGGAGATGCCGGTCGACGCGCTGCTGCATCCCGCCTATATCCGCCGCCGCGCGGCGGAGGTCGATCTCGCGACGCCGACGCCGGTCGACGCCGTCCAGCCCGGGCTGGAGGAGAGCGAGGAGACCACGCACTTCTCGATCGTCGACAAGTTCGGCAACGCGGTGTCCAACACGTACACGCTGAACTCGAAGTTCGGCAGCGGCATCGTCGTGGAGGGCGCGGGCTTCCTGCTGAACAACGACATGGACGATTTCTCCGCGAAACCGGGCGCGGCCAACCGGTTCGACCTCGTCGGCACGGATGCGAATGCGATCGCGCCGGGCAAGCGGATGCTGTCGTCGATGACGCCCACGATCCTGACGAAGGACGGCCGCGTGTCCATCGTGATCGGCACGCCGGGCGGGTCGCGGATCTTCGGATCGATCTTCCAGGTGCTCAGCAACCTGCATTCGTTCGACATGTCGCTCGCGAAAGCCGTCGCGAAGATGCGCGTTCATCACCAGCTGCTGCCCGTCAACACCGTGTACTGGGAGCCTTACGCGCCGATCGAGGGCGCGCTCGCCGACGAGCTCCTCGCGCGCGGCTACAACCTGCGGCCGCGTTTCACGAATGGCGACATCCAGGTGATTCGCGTCAACGGCGACATGCCGGAAGCCGCGTCCGATCCGCGCGCGCGCGGCACGGTCCGTCTCGCCAACTAACCCTCATGCCCACAGGATTCCCATGAAAACGATCGATTTGTCGCGCGGCGTTCCCGATCCGCAATCGTTTCCGGTCGACTCGCTGCGCGCGATGGCGGCGGCCGCGCTCGAGCGCGACGCCGGCCGGATGCTGCAGTACGGGCCGGCGTTCGGCTATCCGCCGCTGCGCGAATTCATCGCGTCGTGGTTCGACAGCAAGATGTCGAACGTGCTGATCGGCCACGGCTCGCTCGAACTGTTCAATTTCATCTGCGACGCCTACCTGAAGCCGGGCGACGTCGTGTTCGTCGAGCGCCCGACCTACGACCGCGCGATCACGACCCTGCGGCAGCATGGCGTCACGATCGTCGGCATCGACGTCGGCGACGACGGCATGTGCGTCGACGCGTTCGAGCGCGCGCTGCGGCGCCACCGGCCCAAGCTCGTCTACCTGATTCCCGATTTCCAGAATCCGACCGGCGCGTGCATGAGCGTCGAGGCGCGGCGCACCGTGATCCGCTGCGCGCGCGAGCACCGGTTCCTGCTCGTCGAGGACGGGCCTTACGGCTTGCTCCGCTATCGCGGCACGCCGCTGCCGTCGCTGCACAGCATGGCGCCGGACCTGACGCTGCATCTCAGCTCGTTCACGAAGCTGATCAGCCCGGGCGTCAGGACCGGGTTCCTGGTGGCGCCGGACGAGGTCGTGAAGCGCGTCGCGAGCGTTGCCGAGCGGCACTACATCACGCCGAGCTTCTTCGCGCAGGGCATCGTGGCGGCGTGGTGCGAGAGCGGCCAGCTCGCGCCGCAGCTCGACCGCCTGCGGCACCTGTATGGGCCGCGGCTCGAAACCTGCGTGCAGGCGATCGAGCGCTACCTGCCCGGGCGGCTGTTCGTGAGGCCCGAAGGCGGGTTTTTCGCGTCGCTGCGGCTCGGCGCGCGCATCGACGAGCGATCGCTGCAGACGGCGGCCGCGGAGGCGGGGCTCGTGCTGTCGTCGGGAAACGCGTTCTTCGACGCGCATCCCGGCTACCAATTCCTGCGCGTGCCGTTCTGCGCGCTGAGCGCCGCCGACATTACCGAGGGCATCCGCCGGCTCGGCGACGTGGTGGACCACCTGAACATGGCGGCGCGCAGCGGCAAAGCGCATGCCGCGATCTGACGAGGAGGAGACGTCGTGTTGACACAAAGCGAAGCCCGCTCGCCCGACGGGGCCGCGGCGACGCTCGCGCAGGCGAGTGTCGAATACGTGCTGGTCGCGTCGTGCCGCGCGCAGCGCGGCATGATTCACCGCGTATCGAGCCTGCTTGCGGAACTGGGCGGCCACGTGCTGGATTCGGCGCAGTACAGCGATCCGTCGTCGCAACGGCTGTTCATGCGGATCGTATTCGCGGTGGACGAAGGCGGCGCGACCGAGGCGGCGCTGCGCGCGGGCATCGGCGTGCTCGACCACGGGGCGGACCTGCAGTGGCAGCTCTTCGTCGCGCGGCAGCGCCCCCGGGTGCTGCTGATGGCGTCGAAGCTCGGCCATTGCCTGAACGACCTGCTGTTTCGCTACGCGAGCGGCACGCTGCCGGTCGAGGTGTGCGGCGTCGTGTCGAATCATCGCGATCTCGCGCGGCTCGTCGACGGCTACAACGTGCCGTTCCATCATTTTCCGCTGCCGCCGCATGCATCGGCCGACGCGCGGGCCGCGCAGGAGCGGGGCATCCTCGCGCTCGTCGCCGCGCACGACATCGAACTGGTGGTGCTCGCGCGCTACATGCAGATCCTGTCGGCCGGGTTCTGCGATGCGCTGAAGGGGCGCGTCATCAACATCCATCACTCGTTCCTGCCGAGCTTCAAGGGCGCGCAGCCGTACGGCCAGGCGCACGCGCGCGGCGTCAAGCTGATCGGCGCGACCGCGCATTTCGTGACGCGAGATCTCGACGAGGGGCCGATCATCGAGCAGGACGTCGCGCGCATCGATCACGCGATGTCGCCTGAGGCGCTCGCGGCGATCGGCGGGGACGCGGAGTGCGTGGTGCTGGCGCGGGCGGTGAAGTGGTTCGCGGAGCGCCGAATTTTGCCGAACGGCAACAAGACGGTGGTGTTCCGGTAACGGGAGAAGCGGATCAAGACGGACGCACGGCCCCGTGAAGGGGCCGTGCGTCGTTGCGTTGCGAGGTTGAGTTAGCCGAACGCCGCGGCCGTTTCCTCGGCGAGCGCGTGCACCAGCGCCTCGGCCGGGATGCCGTCGTCGCGCCGGCGGCTCAGGCCTGCCGCCTGTCCGGCCCACATCGAAATGAAGTCGGTGCGGTTCGCGGCGCCCGCGGCCTTGCGGATCTCGGCCGTCAGCGCGTTCTGAACCGGATACGCGGGCACGTGCTGCTCGAACTCGGCCATGCGGCGGATGTAGTCGTTGACGATTCCGCGCGCCGGGCGCCCGGTGAACGTGCGGCTCGTGCGCGTCGACGTGTCGGCCGCCTGGCGGATCTGCGCCTTCCACGCGGGGTGGATCGGCGATTCGGCGCTCGTCAGGAAGGCCGTGCCGAGCTGCGCGGCCTGCGCGCCCAGCGTCAGCGCGGCGGCGATGCCGCGGCCGTCCATGATGCCGCCCGCGGCGATCACCGGCAGCGACACGGCGTCGACGATCTGCGGCACGAGCGCGAGCGTGCCGACCATGCTGGCGTCGAGGTCGCCGAGGAAGGTGCCGCGATGCCCGCCTGCCTCCGCGCCCTGCGCGCAGATGATGTCCGCGCCGTTGGCTTCCCACGCGCGGGCTTCGGCGACGCTGGTGGCCGTGCCGATGACGAGGCTGCCGGCGTCGTGCAGGCGCCGGACGGACGGCGCGTCGAGCAGGCCGAACGTGAAGCTCGCGACCGGCACCTTCAGCTCGACGAGCGCGTCGAGCTGCTCGCGAAAGTTCTCGCAATACCGTTCGAGCGGCTGTCCCTGCTCGAGGCCGAGCTCGGCGCGAATCGGCTGCAGGCGCTCGAGCGCGCGGCTGATTTCGTCGTCGGTCGGCGTGGGCGTGTCGAGTACGAACAGGTTGATGGCGAACGGCTTCGACGTGCCGGCGCGGATCGTCGCGACCTGCGCGCGGATCGCCTCCGGGCTGAGGCTGGCCGCGGCGAGCGAGCCGAGACCGCCGGCGTTGGAGACCGCGACGACCATCTCGGGCGTCGAGCCGCCGTTCATCGGGCCTTGCACGATCGGCAGGGCGATGCCGAGCCGTTGGGACAGCGGGGTGGAAAGCGAGCGTGGCATGGGTTGTTCCTCGGAAATGGAAGGGAAGGACAGATTGGGGTAGCGGGTGCCTGCCGGCGCCGTTCTGCGACGGCGTGCCGCTCTTAGAATGGGTCGGATTCGTCGCGCAGGACTTTTTCCCGTCGGCGTGCGGCGGCGCGCTGGTCGGCCTCGTACAGCAGCAACAGGAATTTGTAGAACAACGAACCCGCGACCGCCGCGATGCCGACGGTGATGACGATGGCGTCCAGCATGTAGGCTTCTCCTTGATCCTCATCGGCTGACGCGCGATGCCGGCAGGTAAAAGAACATGCAGATAATATGAATTTTATTGCGGGTGCGGGATGAAAAATACAGATATGGGGTTTCTCTAAAAGTGAACGATTGGCGTCGCGCAAGAGCGGGGCGCGGGGTGAGCGTGGCGCAGCAGGGTGTGCGGCGCACGGTGTCGGCCGATTCGCTTGGGTTGATTCCGGGATGGATCAGGGGGCGGCGGTCGGAGTTATGTTCGCGACCGCGTCTGAACGTGAGAATCGGTGAGCCGACCGGATGCGGGCGAGGGAGTCGAGCAGATCGAGAATTCGGCGACTTGGTTGCGGCGCTGATTGATGATGCGCGACAACTTGCCCTAGGTGCCGTGGCCGCTCCAGGGCAGGCCGGTGGTTTGGGCGAGGCGCCGCCGATATTGAGGCGCAAAAGAAAAAGGGCTTAGCCGAAGCTAAGCCCTTTTTCGTCCATCTGGTAGGCCGTGCGTGACTCGAACACGCGACCAACGGATTAAAAGTCCGCTGCTCTACCAACTGAGCTAACGACCCAAAGAGGCGAAATTATAGCGGTGGGTTTTGAGCTCGTCAACAACCCGGAGCTAAATTATTTCATCGTCTGCAGCTTGCCCTGTGCCGTCTGCGCCGCGCTCGACCCGCTGTACTGCGAGACGACCTGTTCGAAGGTCTTCTTCGCCGCCGCCTTCTGGCCTTGCTCGAGCTGGTTCGTGCCGATCGCCAGCATCGCATCGGCTGCGCGCGGATGCTGCGGGTACTTGCCGACGATGCCCTGCCACGTCGCCGTCGAACCCTTGTAGTCGCGCAGTGCGTACTGCGCGTTGCCGAGCCAGTACTGCGCGGTCGGCTGGTAAGGGCTCTGCGGATACTTCGCGATGAAGCTGCGGAACGATGCGGCGGCCGCCTTGAAGTTGCCGTCGCGGAACTGCTGCTGCGCTGTATTGAACGCGTCCGTCTCGCCCGGCTGCACGGTGCCTTCGACACCGTCGACCGTCTTCTGCTGCGGCTCGAACTTCTTGAGCCGCGTATCGAGATCGGTGTAGTACTCCTTCTGCTGGCGTTCGAGCGTCGTGAGCCGGTTCGTCAGATCCTCGTTCTCGCCGCGCAGCGTCGCGACCTGCTGGTTCAGCTGGTCGAGGCGGGCGGTCTGATCGAGAATCGTGCGTTGCGCGGCCGACAACTGGTTCGCAAGATTGTCGCTCTTGCTGCGCAGGTCGAGCACGGCGCGGCGCGCTTCGTTGTCGTCGAACATGCCGGCGTGCGCCGGCGCGGCCGACCACGCCGCGCCGGCGACGCAGAAGGCTGCGGCCACGCGCAGCCAGGATAGACGGTGCGTCATACGGCGATTCTTCCGTTACTTACTGTTGGTAGACGAGATCCGCGCGGCGGTTCTGCGCCCACGAAGCTTCGTCGTGACCCGCTGCCTGCGGCTTTTCCTTGCCGAGGCTCACGGCTTCCATTTGCGAGTCGGCCACGCCGAGCAGCGCCATCGCGCGACGGACGGCTTCGGCACGCTTCTGGCCCAGCGCCAGGTTGTACTCGCTCGTGCCGCGCTCGTCGGTGTTGCCCTGGATCAGCACGTGACGCTGCGGATGGCTCTTCAGGTACTGAGCGTGCTGCTGCATCAGCGGCTGGTACTCGTCCTTCACCGAATAGCTGTCGAAGTCGAAGTAGATGCTGCGCTTCGCGAGCGGGCTGTTCGGATCGTTCAGCGGATCGACGTTCACTTGCGCGACGTTTTCCGGGTTCGGCTGCGTGCTCACCGCGCCGGCGTTGGCCTTGTCGTCGAGCTTCACGCCCGACTTACATGCTGCCAGTGCGCCGATCATCATCACGGCCAGGGCCAGACGAGCCTTTTTTGACATCATGGTTACTCTCCTTGTGGTCATTGCATGAAGGGTCCCCACGACGGCTCGCGTACGGAGCCGCCCTGGACGGACAGAATCTGCGGCGGCGCGCTGCCGTCGGACGGGACGGCAGCCAGCACGTTGCGGCCACCCGACTGCGTGGCGTACAGCACGTACTGGCCGTTCGCCGCAAAGCTCGGCGACTCGTCATGGCTGGTATTCGTGATCGCGTTCGCCGCGCCCGTCTGCAGATCCTGAACGTAGAGCTTGAAGCCCCCGCCCGTGCGGGAGATGTAAGCGAGCAGCTTGCCGTCCGGGCTCACGCGCGGGCTCGTGTTGTAGCTGCCGGTGAAGGTCACGCGCTGGGCCGAGCCGGCGCTTTCGCCCTGGGCCGGCATCCGGTAGATCTGCGGCGCGCCGCCGCGGTCGCTCGTGAAGTAGATCCAGCGGCCGTCAGGCGAGTAGAACGGCTCGGTGTCGATCGAGCTGCTCTGCGTCAGCCGGCGCAGGCCGCCGCCGTTCGCATTGACCGAGTAGATCTGCGTGTTGCCCGTCAGCGACAGCGCGACCGACAGCGTCTGGCTGTCCGGCGACCACGCCGGCGCGCTGTTGTTGCCCTTCTGGTCGGACACGATGTAGCGGCGGCCGGTCGGCAGGTCGTGGATGTAGACGATCGGCTTCTTGCGCTCGAACGAGACGTACGCGACCTTCGTGCCGCTCGGCGACCACGACGGCGAGATGATCGGCTCGGTGCTCGACAGCGCGATGCGCGCGTTCTGGCCGTCCGAATCGGAAATCTGCAGCTGGTAGCGGTTGCCGGACTTGATCACGTACGACAGGCGCGTCGCGAACACGCCGCGCGTACCGAGCAGCTTCTGGTAGATGTAGTCGGCGATCTTGTGGCCGGCCGTGCGCAGCGTGCCGTCGTTCGCGGTCAGCGACAGGCCGCCGAGGCTCTGCTGCTTCACGGTGTCGTACAGGATGAAGTTGACCTTGTACTGGCCGTTTGCCTCGCGGTTCACGCTGCCGGCGACGAACGCGTTCGCGCCCTTGGCCTTCCACGCGCCGAGGTCGACCTGCGCGGTTTCCGGCACCGGCGTGCTGCCGGCGTCGACGTTGGTGAACTTGCCGCTGCGGGCGAGGTCGGCGCGGACGATCGACGTGACCTGCTGGGGCAGGCCCGCCTCGTTCGCGAAGTTCGCGGTGGCGATGGGGAACTGGGTCGAACCGACGCCGGTGATCAGCACGTCGACCTGCGCGTTAGCGGCGCTGCCCGCCGCAATCAGACACGAGGCCACGAGTGCCCTGAAACCTAGCTTCGTCATCAAACTCATGCTTCTTGCTTCCCGTATGACTTGTATCGCTGCGCAACCGCAGAGACAGTAAAAATACCCGATTCGTTCCCGTCTTACAGCGACGTCCGGAGTGTAAGCGCATTTCCGCTCACTCCGCCGCCTTGAAGGTAATCGTAATGTCCGACGGGGTACGGCCGTTAGAATCGGGCGGCAACGGGACCGACGCCTGGATCGCACTGACCACGGCTTGATCCCACCCCGAATTTCCGCTCGAACGGCGGATCGATACGCTCAATACATCGCCCGACGGCGTGCAGCGGATCGCGACGACCGTCGTCAGGCCCGCGCGCTCGCCGCCCCAGACGATGTTCGGCTTCACGCGGCGCCGCACCTTGTCGGGGTAGCCCGGGGACGCCGCATTGCCGCCGGAGCCCGTGCCGGTGCCGCTCTTCGCGAGGCCCTCGCCGCCGCCTTCGCCACCGCCCGCGAGGCCCTGCATCTGCGCGAGGCGCGTGCGGCGTTCCTGGTCGAGCTTCGCCTTCGCCGCGGAGTCTGCCTTGGCCTTCGCGGCCGCTTCGGCCTTCGCCTTCGACGCGGCTTCGGCTTTCGCCTTGGCCGCCTGCTGGGCTTCGAGCTTCTCGAGCTTCGCCTGCTTCTGTTGCTCGAGCTTTTGCTGTTCGAGTTTCTGCTGCTCGGCGAGCTGTTTCTGCTTGAGCTTGTCGGCCTGCTTCTGCTTTTCCTGCTCGGCGGCTTTCTGCGCGGCGAGCGCGGCCGCCTGCCTGGCCGCGAGCTGCGCGCGCCGGGTGTCTTCTTCCTGCTGTGCCTTCAGTTGCGCCGCGCGGCGCTGCTGCTCGAGCAGCGCTTCACGCGCGGCGGCTTCCTGCTGGCGCTTCTTCTGCTGCAGCGCGATGTCCGCTTCCTCATTCCTCACCGGGGGAGGGGGCGGCGCGACCTTCGCGGGCGGCGGCGCGACCGGTTGCGGGGGCGTGGTGTCCGGCACCGCCGTCCACAGTTCGGCCTCGGCGCCGGCCGGCGTGCTGTTCTGCCACTGCACGCCGTGATACAGGAACAGCGCGAGCAGCACGTGCATCAACGCGGCGAGCGCGAACGCGCGCCACGTGCCGCGCTCGCGCGGCGGCATCGGCGGGTAGGCGCTGCCGCGCGGGGATTGCCGTTTCATTGCGATTTGACGAGGAGGCCGACGCGCTTGACGCCGCGCGCCTTCAGGTCCGACATCACGGTCATGACTGCATCGTACTGCACGGTCTTGTCCGCTGCGATCACGACCGGCTGGTCGGGATGATCCGCCTGGCGGGCCACGATGAAGCTGTCGAGCTCGGCCTTGGTCATCGTGTCTTCCTGCGTCGCGCCCGAGGCGCTCTTGTACTTGACGCTCATCGTGCGGTCGGCCTTGATGTTGACGACGACGGGCGGCGTCTGCTCCTGCGGCGCGGCATTGCCGACGGTCGGCAGGTTGATGATCGACGGGGCGACGAGCGGCGCGGTGACCATGAAGATCACGAGCAGCACGAGCATCACGTCGATGTACGGCACGACGTTGATGTCGGCCATCGCGCGGCGCGAGCGGCCGCCGCGCATGCTGGATCGGATGGGCGTTCCTGCCATGGCGTGCTCCTTACTGGGCCTGACGCTGCAGGATGTTCGAGAACTCTTCGATGAAGGTCTCGAAGCGGATCGCGAGGCGGTCGATGTCGTGCGCGTAGCGGTTGTACGCGACGACTGCCGGAATCGCGGCGAACAGGCCGATCGCGGTTGCGACGAGCGCCTCGGCGATGCCCGGCGCGACGTTCGCGAGCGTGGCCTGCTGGACGTTCGCGAGGCCGCGGAACGAGTTCATGATGCCCCAGACCGTGCCGAACAGGCCGATGTACGGGCTGACCGAGCCGACCGACGCGAGGAACGCGAGGTTCGCTTCGAGCACGTCCATCTCGCGCTGGAACGATGCGCGCATTGCGCGCCGCGCACCGTCGAGGACGAGGCCCGGATCGCTGATGCGCTTTTCCTTCGCCTTCAGGAACTCGCGCATCCCCGATTCGAAGATCCGCTCGAGCGCGCCGATCGTATGGCGGTTGTTCGCCGCGCTCTGGTACAAGGCCTGCAGGTCGCCGCCCGACCAGAAATCCCGCTCGAAGCGTTCGGTCTGCGCGCGCGCGCGGCGGATCGCGAACCACTTGCGGAAGATGAAGGTCCACGACATCAGCGACAGCAACAGCAGCAGCCCCATCACCGCCTGGGCCAGGACGCTCGCATTGAGGACGAGGGAAATGATCGACAGGTCTTGAGAAGTATTCATAGAGGTTTGAGTAACGTCCCTTCGGGGGTGCCTGGCCAGCAGTGCTTGGCCGGGAGCCCGGCGAGAGGTGCACGGCCAGGAGCGCCCGGCGCCGGCAGCGCGCGGCGCGCCGGATTGCCGCTGCCGCCCCTGACGCCGAACCTTGCTTAGTATCGATTCAGGAAGGCGAGTTCATGGGCTTTGTCTAAACGGGGCTCATGCCGGCCCCGTTGACACTACAGTCTGCCCGGCTTCGGTGACGGGCCCGCGTTGCAGCGCGTCGAGCACGCCCGGCGGGATCGGCGCCGGCCGGATGCCGTCGCGGTCGACGCAACCGATGCGGATGTGCCCCGAGACGAGCAGCGTTTCGCCGCGCCACGCTTCCTGCATGAATTCCACCGACGCGCGGCCGATCCGCCCGGGCCGGCTCGTGATCGCCAGCGTGTCGTCGAGCCGCGCCGGCGCGCGATAGTCGAGCGCGGTGCTGCGGACGATGAAGATCGCGCCCGTTTCGTCGGCAAGCCGACGCTGGTCGATGCCGCAGGCGCGCAGCCACTCCGTGCGCGCGCGCTCGAAGAATTTCAGGTAGTTGGCATAGAAGACGATGCCGCCTGCGTCCGTATCCTCGTAATAAACGCGAACCGGCCAGGCGAAGCCGGAAGGCGCTTCCGGGGGGCGGGTAGGCTGGGTCATGGCGCGCATTCTACCGGAACCGGGGTACCCGGTTCGGTACCGATTCGTAACGGAATGTTGTGGGATGCGGGCCGGCCCGCGGCCGGGCCCGCAGGTCGATCAGCCGCGGTGGATCGTCAGGCCGGCGGGCGCCTGGGCGACCGGCATCATCTCGATCGTGTTGATGTTCACGTGCGCGGGGCGGGTCGCGATCCAGTAGATCGTGTCGGCGATGTCCTCGGCCGTGAGCGGCTGGACGTTCGCATACACGTTCGCTGCCTTCGTGTCGTCGCCGCGGTAGCGGACGTTCGAGAACTCGGTGCCGCCGCAGAGGCCCGGCTCGATGTCGGTGACGCGCAGCGGCGTGCCGATCAGGTCGGCGCGCAGGTTCAGGCTGAATTGTCTGACGAATGCCTTGGTCGCGCCGTAGACGTTGCCGCCCGGATACGGGTACATGCCGGCGACCGACCCGAGGTTGAAGATGTGGCCGCGGCCGCGCGCGATCATGCCGGGCAGCAGCGCATGCGTGACCGTCACGAGCCCCGAGCAGTTCGTGTCGATCATCGTCTGCCACTCGTCGAGGCTGGCTTTCTGCGCCGGCTCGACGCCGAGCGCGAGGCCCGCGTTGTTGACGAGCACGTCGAGCGCCGCGAATTCGGCGGGAAGCGTGGCCTCGACGGCCTCGACGGCGGCGCGGTTGCGCACGTCGAGCTCGAGCGGCAGCAGCGCGTCGCCGAGCTCGGTGGCGAGCGCGTCGAGGCGATCCTTGCGGCGCGCGGTCGCGACGACGCGGTGGCCACCCTTGACGAAGGCACGGGCGATGGCGGCGCCGAAGCCGGCGGACGCGCCTGTGACGAACACGATCATTGCTGCTCCTGGTCGGTAAAGAAGCGGATGAGGAACCTGCAAGCGTACTGTGATTGCCGCACCGCGGCAAGGCGGCGGAAGGTATACGCTGCGGGCGTGATGGGCCTGTCCCCAATTGTCCGGGCGGCGCCCGCGCGGTTGCCTATTCATGACGCATCCAATAAACTAGTGCGTTCATCACCCCTGCGTGACTGGCGATAGAACCCTCGGGTTCAAGGTGGAGCGTCCCACCGTGAAGCGCAGGGCATCGTTTTTTGCCGTTCGCCTGGGCAGCCGTTGTGCGCCGTCGCGTGCATCGCCGGTGGCTGTCCTGTCTCGCGTCATACGGATTCTTCCGCCATGTCGAGCTGGTGCCTCCAGCAGCGCAATGTACTCGGCCACCCCGGTCAACCTGTACACACTTAACGGAAACCGTATGTTTGACAGAGCCCAAAGCACCATTGCGAACGTCGATCCCGAAGTCTTTGCCGCGATCGAACAGGAAAACCGCCGCCAGGAAGATCACATCGAGCTGATCGCGTCGGAAAACTACACGAGCCCGGCCGTGATGGCTGCGCAGGGCTCGCAACTCACGAACAAGTACGCCGAAGGGTATCCGGGCAAGCGCTATTACGGCGGTTGCGAGTATGTCGACGTCGTCGAGCAGCTCGCGATCGATCGCGTGAAGGCGCTGTTCGGCGCGGAAGCCGCGAACGTCCAGCCGAACTCGGGTTCGCAGGCGAACCAGGGCGTGTTCTTCGCGATGCTCAAGCCGGGCGACACGATCATGGGCATGAGCCTCGCGCACGGCGGCCACCTGACGCACGGCTCGCCGGTGAACATGTCGGGCAAGTGGTTCAACGTCGTCAGCTACGGCCTGAACGAAAACGAAGACATCGACTATGACGCCGCCGAGAAGCTCGCGCAGGAGCACAAGCCGAAGCTGATCGTCGCGGGCGCGTCGGCATTCGCGCTGAAGATCGATTTCGAGCGTCTCGCGAAGATCGCGAAGTCGGTCGGCGCGTACCTGATGGTCGACATGGCGCACTACGCTGGCCTGATCGCCGCGGGCGTCTACCCGAACCCGGTGCCGCACGCCGACTTCGTCACGACCACGACGCACAAGAGCCTGCGCGGCCCGCGCGGCGGCGTGATCCTGATGAAGGCCGAGTACGAGAAGCAGATCAACTCGGCGATCTTCCCGGGCATCCAGGGTGGCCCGCTGATGCACGTGATCGCCGCGAAGGCCGTCGCTTTCAAGGAAGCGCTGTCGCCGGAATTCAAGGCATACCAGCAGAAGGTGGTCGAGAACGCACGCGTGCTGGCTGAAACGCTCGTGAAGCGCGGCCTGCGCATCGTGTCGGGCCGCACCGAAAGCCACGTGATGCTGGTCGACCTGCGCGCGAAGAACATCACCGGCAAGGCAGCGGAAGCCGCGCTCGGCGCCGCGCACATCACGGTCAACAAGAACGCGATCCCGAACGATCCGGAAAAGCCGTTCGTGACGAGCGGCGTGCGCCTTGGCTCGCCGGCGATGACGACGCGCGGCTTCGGCCCGGCGGAAGCCGAGCTGGTCGGCAACCTGATCGCCGACGTGCTCGAGAGCCCGGAAGACGCGGCGACGATCGAGCGCGTGCGCACGCAAGTGGCCGAGCTGACCAAGCGTTTCCCGGTCTATCGCTGATCGCTCATGCGCTGCCCGTTCTGCCGGAGCGACGACACGCAGGTGGTGGATTCTCGCGTGTCCGAAGATGGCGCCGCGATTCGCCGGCGTCGTCGCTGCTCGGCCTGCGACAAGCGTTTCACGACGTACGAGCGGGTCGAGCTGGCATTGCCGGCCGTCGTGAAGAAGGACGGCAGCCGCACGGAGTTCGACCGTCGCAAGATCGTCGCCAGCATGCAACTCGCGCTGCGCAAGCGGCCGGTTGCGGCTGACGCGATCGACGCGGCGGTCGCCCGCATCGAATATCAGCTGCTCGCGACAGGCGAGCGCGAAGTGCGTAGCGAGAAGCTCGGCGAGCTCGTGATGAACGAGTTGCGCGGCCTCGATACGATTGCCTACGTGCGTTTCGCATCGGTATATCGCCGGTTCGAAGACGTCTCCGAATTTGCCGACGTGATCGAAGAATTCCGTCGCGCCTCTCCGGCCGCCAAGCCGACGCGTAAGCGCTGACGCGCTGCGCTGTTTCATTCCGTTCCCTCCAGGTTGCTCGTCCTGCGCCGATTGTGGCCGGGGCGTTCGCGCGCCGCCAGCTGGCCGTTCGGCAGATGGTGCGCGTGCGTGCGCGCCGCTACAGTCGTCGCATGACGTTGGCGGAGGGTGGCGATGCGGCGCGGTGGAGCAGGGTGGCGGGCGTGCGGATTCTCGCTCGTCGAGTTGATGGTGGTGGTTGCGGTGATGGCCGGACTCGGCCTCTACGCGGCGCCTGCATTCGACCAGTGGCAGATGCGCGAACGGGTCGACGCCCGCTCGCGTGCGTTGCTCGGCGCGCTGTCGTTCGCGCGGGCCGAAGCGGCGCGTCTCGGTGTGCGCGTCACGCTGTGCCGAGCCGGGAGCGATGGCGCCTGCCTGCAATCCGGGCAGCGCTGCGATGATGCGGAATGGTCATGCGGCTGGATCGTGAGCGGACATTTCGACGAACAGGCGCGCGTGTTGCGGCGGTATCCGCGCGACCCTGGCGTGGCTGTCGCGGGCGTGGCGCACGATCTGGCATTTGCACCGCCGGCCGGCCAGGCGATCGGCGGGATCCGGCGATTCGAGCTGCGCCCGGCCCGCGGGGCGCCCGAGGCCGACGCGGCGCGCGCGTCGCGCTGCGTGCGGATCGCCGCAGGCGGCCGGGCACGCGTCGTCGCCGGCCGTTGCGAGGGCGCATCGTGAACCTGCGGCACACGATGCGCGGCGCGTCGCTGATCGAGGCGACGGTGGCGGTCGCGCTGCTCGCGTTGATCACGCTCGCGGTGGCCGGCAGCCAGCTCACGATGGCGCGCGCGCAACGCACGACGATCTGGCGTGAACGCGCGTTATGGCTGGCCGACGCGCGAATCGAACTCGAGCACGCGGCACCCGGCGCGGAAGCGGGTATGACGGCGATCGCCGCGGCTTCGTTGCCGGGAGGGGCGATGAAGCTCGACGGCGGCGCGGGTAGCGTGCGGCTCGCCATCGTCGGTTGGCGTGACGGCGACGCCGCTGCACCTGTGCAATGCGGCGCGGCCGGTGTGTCGGCGCGTCCGCCGTCGTGCGTGCGGATTCCGTTTCGCGAGGTGATGGCCGATGGGCATTGATCGTCGCGCGCGAGCGCATACGCTCCTCGAGATGCTGATCGCGATGTCCGTCGGCTTGCTCGTGCTGGCGGCCGTCGGCGCGCTGTATCACGCACAGCGTGTCGCGCAGCGCCGGGCCGAGGACGGTTTTCGCATGCGGGATACCGCAAGCACCGCATTGACGCTGATCGGCCAGGAGATTCAGATGGCGGGCTTCCGGCCGCTCGACGGCGCGGCGCCGCGATCGCTGCCGCCGCTGTTCGGTTGCGCAGCGGCGCGCGTGCGCGGCAGCGACGAACACGTGCGCTGCGAACCCGCGCAGGCGTCGTCCGACGCATTGCTGGTTCGATACGTCGGCGATGCCGTGTCGACGTGGCCGACGGCCAGCGGCCAGGTATCGGATTGTCTCGGGCAGGGCGTGGGTGCGCCGGCGGCGCGGCCGCTCGTGTCGAACCGTTTCGACGCGCACGTCAGCCCGTCGACGGGCGAGCCCGAACTCTATTGCGAAGGAAACGGGCGCCTGGGGACCGCGCAGCCTGTCGTTTCCGGAATCGACCAGCTGCGCGTGCGGTATCTGCGGCGCGGCGAGACGCAGTTCGTCGCCGCCGGCGCGATGCGCGAAGACGACTGGCATGACGTGATCGCCGTGCATCTCTGCGTGCGGGCGCGAGGCGAACCGATGCGGGAGCGCGGCCGGCATGTCGATTGCGACGGCATTGCATCCAGCGCGCCGGACCATCGCGCGCGGCTGACGCTGCATCGCGTCGTCGCGTTGCGGAACGTATCGAACGATCGCAGCGACGATCGGCCCGATGGGCGGCGCACACTCGGAGCGACACGATGAGCCTGGGCCGACATCGTGCATGGACGCCCACCCGCGGCATGGTCCAGCGCCGTGACGCGGGCATGGCGTTGCCGGCCGTCGTCGCGGTCGGCGCGGCCGTTGCGGCGCTGACGGGCACGTGGTTCGAAGCCGCATTGACGGAGGCGCGCCGCACACGCGCGTTGTCGGACCGCCTGATCGCGTTTCACGCCGCCGATGCGGCACTCGTCGCCTGCGTTGCGCGCTTGCGGCAGGGCGGAGTGGTGCCTTATCTCATCGCCGGGGCGTCGGATGCCGAACCCGATGCATGGCGTCGCGTGCCTGCGCTGGCGATGCCCGAAGCGTTCGCGCCGTTTGCCGGATGGCCGATGGCCGCGCGGCCGCCACGCTGCCTGATCGAGGCATGGTCGCTCGCGTGGCCCGCTGACGGGCGGGCATACCTCGTCACCGCGCGCGGCGTCGGGGCCCATGCATCCAGCGCCGTCTGGCTGCAGACGCAGGTCGTGATGCGCGATGGGCGGATTGTCGCGCAACGCTGGCGCCGCGTCGCGGCACAGCATCGATGATGCGTGGAGTGCGCGTGCGTCGGCCGGCCGGCTTCACGTTGCTTGAATTGATGATCGCGCTGGCGATCGTCGCGATCCTGACGGGTGTCGCGATTCCGTCGTACCACCGGCAAGCCGCGCAAGCGCATCACGCGTCGGCCGTGGCCGCGCTGTATCGCGCGGCGCAGTATCTCGAGACGCTCGACGGCGCGGCGCCGCCCGCATTGCCGGACGCGCTCGCGCATGCGCCGTCGGACGGGCGTGCCGTCTATCGGCTGGCGATCCGGCGTCCGGACGATGATGCATTCGTGTCCTATGTGCTGGAGGCGAGCCCGCTCGATGGCGGCTCGATGCGCGACGACCGATGCGGCGCGTTCACGCTGAGCGCTGACGGCACGAAAGGCAATGTGCGGCCGGATGGTGCGAACGAATGGGATCCGCGGTGCTGGGGCGTGCGATGACGTGATGCGGCATGCGCGGCATGCGCATCATGTGCGTCTTGTGTGTCTTGTGTGTCTTGTGTGTCTTGCGCGCGCAGCCGTGCGTCACTCCGCGCCGGCTGCCCCGCCTTCGCCGTCGTCGCGCGATTCCTTCAGGATCCGGTAGATTTCCCACGCGGCGAAGCCGAGCGAACCCCACTTCAGTGCCGGGCCCGCACTCGCGCGCAGCAGCGAGCGCACGGGTTTCGCGAGTACCAGCGAGATCAGCGAACTCACCATCGGATACTGGTTGACGAGGTTGCCGAGGCTTGCATTGAGGTTCTTCGCGGACTGTCCGAGCGATCCGCTGCCGAACCCCGGAACCAGCACCTTGAGCCAGCGGAAGCGGGAAAAGGAATGTCGTATTTCCGCGCCGGCCTCCGCGAGCTCCAGCCGTTCGACTTCGGCGCGCAGGATCAGCAATTCCTTGCGGACCGCGCGATTTTGCGCGGCGCTCAAGCGCGATTGCGACGAAGCGGGGCGGTAACGATTGCCTGTGGCGTTCTGGCTCATGGCGCGGCGGCGAGTGGAATGAAAGGAACGAACGCGTGCGCGTTCACGACTTGCCGCGGAACACGTCGCGGTCTTTCTCGAGCTCGGCCAGCGTGGCCTCGAACACGATCGGCGCATCGCGCAGGTTCGCGCGCGCCTTCAGCGCGCAGCCGATGCCGGCGAACGCATACAGCGCGGTGATCACCGCGAGCGATTGCCAGCGATAGCTATCCCAGAAGGCGATCGCGACGAGCACGGTCAGGCTGATGAGCGCCATCGTCGCCAGCATCATCGCGGCGAGGCCGAGGAACAGCACGCCCATCAGGCGCTCCTTCTCCTCGGCGAGCTCGATGCCCGCCAGCTCGAGGCGCGTTTGCAGCAGTCCGATTGCAGAGCCGGCAAAGCGGCGCAGCGGGCCGTGGCCGGCGGACTGCGAGGTGGTGTCTGTCGTCATGAATGAGGCGCTTGCGCGCGCAGAAAGCGGCTAAGGCAAAGCCGACCGGCGGCGTGCCGCCAGTCAGCTTCGGCGCTCGCGCGCCACGTCAGGCGGCGCGCCGGGCGACAGGGCGCAGGCTGCGCGTTACTTGCGGTTGATCAGCAGGCCGATCAGCACGCCGACACCGGCTGCGACGCCGATCGACGTCCACGGGTGCTCGTGCACGTAGTCGTCCGTCGCGCGCGCGGCCTTCTTGCCTTTCTCGACCACCACGACCTGAACGTCGGCTGCCTTGTCCTTCGCCTGCTTCAGGCGCGACATCGCTTTCTCGCGCAGTTCGGCCGCACGGTCGCCCGTGCTGCTCGCGGCTTGCTTGAGCAGATCTTCGGCGTCCGCGAGAACGGTTTTGATATCCGACATCAGTTTCTCCTTGTTGATTTCCGACATTGCAACTCCCTTCATGCTGTCATGCTGCAGGTTCACATCGTAGCGAAACGTGTGCCCGCTGGCGAGCCGGGATCGCGCGGGGCTGCTGCGCGGAGATGGCATGGTAAACGATTTGTAATGAATGGGAAGAGATACAACGGCGAGGAAAAGTTTCACGGCGCGGCGGGGCTCGGCGCAAAAATGATAAAAATGTATGAATATCGAACGGAATAATCGTTCGCACCGCCGTCCGCTTCCCGTAAGCTACCCGACTGTCCCGCGCCGGTGGCGCGGGTTTCACCACGCACAGTTCAAGGAGGGAACAACATGGGTCTGCGTCTTGGCGACATCGCGCCGGATTTCGAGCAGGATTCGAGCCTCGGCCGCATCAAGTTTCACGAGTGGCTGGGCGACGGCTGGGGCGTGCTGTTTTCCCATCCGGCCGACTACACGCCGGTATGCACGACGGAACTCGGGCTGACCTCGAAGCTGAAGGGCGAGTTCGAGAAGCGCAACGCGAAGGTGATCGCGCTGTCGGTCGACAGCGTCGAATCGCACGCGGGCTGGATCAACGACATCAACGACACGCAGTCGACGGTCGTCGGTTTCCCGATCATCGCGGACGCGGATCGCAAGGTCTCGCAGCTCTACGACATGATCCACCCGAACGCGAACGAGACGCTCACCGTGCGCTCGCTGTTCGTGATCGATCCGAACAAGAAGGTGCGGCTCATCATCACCTATCCGGCCAGCACCGGGCGCAACTTCGATGAAGTGCTGCGCGTGATCGACTCGCTGCAGCTGACCGACAACTACAAGGTCGCGACGCCGGGCAACTGGAAGGACGGCGACGACGTGGTGATCGTCCCGTCGCTGCAGGATCCGGAAGAGCTGAAGAAGCGCTTCCCGAAGGGCTTCAACGCGGTGCGCCCGTACCTGCGCCTCACGCCGCAGCCGAACAAGTAAGCACGGCACGCAGCGCACGCTCGCGCATCGGCAGCACGGCCCGCCCGGCATCGACGCCGGGCGGGCCGTTTCCGTTTCTGTTTTCTGCTTCTGTCTCGGCGGCGCGTACCGCGCACCGCCGTGCCGTCACGCGCGGACGATCAGAAGAACGCCTGGATGCCGGTTTGCGCGCGGCCGAGGATCAGCGCGTGGATGTCGTGCGTGCCTTCGTACGTGTTGACCACTTCGAGGTTGACGAGGTGGCGCGCGACGCAGAACTCGTCCGAGATGCCGTTGCCGCCGAGCATGTCGCGCGCGAGCCGCGCGATGTCGAGCGACTTGCCGCACGAATTGCGCTTCATGATCGACGTGATCTCGACGGCCGCGGTGCCTTCGTCCTTCATCCGGCCGAGGCGCAGCACGCCTTGCAGGCCGAGCGTGATTTCGGTCTGCATGTCGGCGAGCTTCTTCTGGATCAGCTGGTTCGCGGCGAGCGGCCGGCCGAACTGCTTGCGGTCGAGCACGTACTGGCGCGCGGTGTGCCAGCAGGCCTCGGCGGCGCCGAGCGCGCCCCACGCGATGCCGTAGCGCGCCGAGTTCAGGCAGGTGAACGGGCCGCGCAGGCCGCCGACGTGCGGCAGGCGGTTTTCTTCCGGCACGAACACCTCGTCGAGCACGATCTCGCCGGTGATCGACGCGCGCAGGCCGACCTTGCCGTGGATCACGGGCGCGGACAGGCCCTTCCAGCCCTTCTCGAGGATGAAGCCGCGGATCGTGTCGTGGCCGTCTTCCTCGAGCTTCGCCCAGACGACGAACACGTCGGCGATCGGCGAGTTCGTGATCCACATCTTCGAGCCGGACAGCGAATAGCCGCCGGGCACCTTCTTCGCGCGCGTGACCATGCTGCCCGGATCGGAGCCGTGGTTCGGCTCGGTGAGGCCGAAGCAGCCGATCCATTCGCCGGTCGCGAGCTTCGGCAGGTATTTCTCCTTTTGCGCGTCGGAGCCGAATTCATGGATCGGCACCATCACGAGCGACGACTGCACCGACATCATCGACCGGTAGCCCGAATCGATGCGCTCGACCTCGCGCGCGATCAGGCCGTAGCTCACGTAGTTGAGGCCCGGGCCGCCATACTGCTCGGGGATCGTCGGGCCGAGCAGGCCGAGTTCGCCCATTTCACGGAAGATCCCGGCATCGGTGCGTTCGTGGCGGAACGCCTCGGTGACACGCGGCGCGAGCTTGTCCTGTGCATACGCGTGCGCGGCGTCGCGCACCATCCGCTCGTCCTCGGTGAGCTGCTGGTCGAGCAGCAGCGGATCGTCCCAATGAAAGGTTGCAGCGCTCATCGTGTCATCTCCTCGCTTGACTAACGTTCCGCTGTGCGGAACAATGTTTTGCAAATTGATCCCAGTGTAGCATCAGATGACGCCTTCAACCATTGACGATCAACCGATCGACGAACGCAAGTTCGTCGTGGCGCTCGCGCGCGGCCTGGACCTGCTGCGCGCCTTCCGTCCCGGCGAGACGATGCTCGGCAACCGCGATTTCGCGGAGCGCACGGGCCTGCCGAAGGCGACGGTGAACCGGCTCGCGTACACGCTGACGGTGCTCGGCTACCTGCGCTACGACGACACGCTCGGCAAATACGCGCTCGACGCCGGCGTGCTGTCGCTCGGCTACGCGCTGCTGTCCGGCACGGGCACGCTCGACCTCGCGCGGCCGCACATGCAGGCGCTCGCGCGCGAGATCGGCGCGGCGGTGTCGCTCGGCTGCCGCGACGGGCTCGACATGATCTATCTGGAGACGATCCGCAGCGAGACCGCGCTGACGCTGGGGCTCGCGCCCGGCTCGCGGCTGTCGATGCTGACGAGTTCGATGGGGCGCGCGTACCTGGCCGTGCAGCCCGAGGACGCGCGGCGCGCGCTATACGCGGAGCTGCACCGGGCCGCCGGCGCGGGGCCCGACGCCGACGCGCTCGTGCGCGCCGCGCAGGACGCGGCGGCCGAGTTCGCGTCGGGCGGCTGCTGCTATTCGTTCCGCGCGTGGCATGCGGACGTCAACGCGGCCGCGGTGCCGTTTCGCGAGCCGCGCGAGGGGCGCTGGCTGATCCTGAGCTGCAGCGGGCCGGCGTCGTCGATGGGGGAGGACGTGTTCCGGTCGCAGGTCGGGCCGCGCCTGAAGGCGCTCGCGCAACGGCTGGGGCAGCTCGGCTGAGCGCGAAATGCGCCGGGCGCGCGTGACGCGCCGGTTGCGCACGCGCCGAGCGGCGCTCATCATCGTTGGCCCGACGCGCGAAAACGACGAGGTCGACGATGTCACACCCGGAAACGCTGGAAGGCGGCTGCGCCTGCGGCGCGATCCGTTACCGGATCACGCAAATCCCGACCGACGCCGGCTTCTGTCATTGCCGGCTGTGCCAGAAGACGACGGGCGCGGCCGTGCTCGCGTCCGCCTCGGTGCCGATCGACGCGTTCGACTACCTGCGCGGCGAGCCGGTGGTGTACGCGTCGAGCGCATGGGGCGAGCGGCGCTTCTGCGGCCGATGCGGCGCGCAGCTCGAATACCGGCTGCGCGATGCGCCGAAAACGGTCGAGATCAACTACGCGACGCTCGACGATCCATCGAGGATTCGCCCGGCGTGGCACATCTGGTATGCGAACCGGTTTCCCGGCCTCGAGATCGGCGACACGCTGCCGAAGCACGACGACGGCGACGCGTGACATCCGGCCGGCAAGCGCCCGGCCCGAAGCGACAGGCCTCCGGCCCGGCTCATCCCCTCATCAAGCCGATACCACCTTCGCAAGATCGGCGACACGCTGCCGAAGCACGACGACGGCGACGCGTGACATCCGGCCGGCGAGCGCCCGGCCCGAAGCGACAGGCCTCCGGCTCCGCTCATCCCCTCGTCAAGCCGATACCACCTTTGCAAGATCGGCGACACGCTGCCGAAGCACGACGACGGCGACGCGTGACACCCGGCACGCAAGCGCCCGGCCCGAAGCGACAGGCCTCCGGCTGCGCTCATCCCCTCGTCAAGCCGATACCACCTTCGCAAGGTCGGCGACACGCTGCCGAAGCACGACGACGGCGACGCGTGACACCCGGCACGCAAGCGCCCGGCCCGAAGCGACAGGCCTCCGGCTGCGCTCATCCCCGCGTCAAGCCGATACCACCTTCGCAAACACCGGCCCCTGCATGAACCGCACGTCGTGCTGCCGCAGCAGTTCGCACTGCGTTTCGTCGACCACGCCGTCAAAGATCAGCGGAATCCGCGCGCGCTGCGCATACGCGACGAGCGCCTTGACCATCCCGTCGCGCAACGCGATGCCCGCGTCCATCTTGATGTAGTCCGGCCGCGCCATGTCCGATTCGACCGCGAGGATGCGGCCCGGGTCGGGCAGCTTGTCCGCGACCTTGAAGCCGTGGTGCTGGTAGCTGCGCGTCAGGTAGCCGAGGAACGTCTTGTGCGCGACCGCGGCCGCCGGCAGCTCGATCACGACCCGCTCCGTCGGCAGGCCGAACCGCTGCAGCACCGACGAGAAGTGCTTGCCGTGATCGTATTTCACGCTCTTCAGCAGACGTTCGTGCACGCGCAGGAACAGCAGCCCGTGGCGCTGCGCGCCGAAGAAATTGATCGCGTGCAGTGCGCGCGACAGGCGGTCGACCGCGACCAGCGCCTGATCGTCGGCGGCCGAATCGAACGGATCGGGCGCGTTGCCCGTCGCCAGCGTGACCGCCTGGAAACCCAGCTCGTCGCCGTAGCGCTCGATCGTGTCGGCGAACGACGTCGACTGCGGCGCGCCCGGCATCGTCACGTCGTAGATCGGTTCATACGCGCTGTTGAGCGTCAGCTCGGGCAGCCGCGCGCAGGCGGTGCCGCCGTCGACGAGCGCGACGTGATCCCGCAGGAACGGCAACTGCCCGGCGCGGGTGACCAGCTCGGGAATGGTGGGCGGAATCATCGGGAATCGGAATGGAAAAACGGCGGCCGAACCGGCCGCCTCATGTCTCGATAGTAGCAGCGCCCGCCGGGCTCGGCTCGGCGAATCGCTCATATCGTTATCCCGTCCCCGGGGCGATGACCTAGGGTTTACGTTGTTTTCACTATACGTAATTGGTTTTACTATTCGTAAATCCTGAGTTTGTCGCCGATCAAAACAAGCGCATTCGGGCATCGCCCGGCGATGTCCTGTCCCCGATTCAACAGGAAGCAAGGAGCGAGACGTGGCGGGTGAGTGGAAACGTGGGTCGCAGATGGACCAAGCGGGTCCGGCAGGCCGGAAGGCCGCCGGCGGGCAACGGGCGGGGCAGGCGGGCGCGGCGTCGCGCTGCAGCCAGGGTCGAGCGGACGGACGGCAGCCATGAGCATCGATTACCAGACCCTGAAGTTCGCGTACCGGCCGCGCGCGGAGCGCGACGCCGGCCGCGATGCGGCGATCCATCCGGTGATCGTCGTCGGCGCGGGCCCGGTGGGCCTCGCTGCGGCGATCGACCTCGCGCAGCAGGGCGTGCCGGTCGTGCTGCTCGACGACGACGACACGCTGTCCACCGGCTCGCGCGCGATCTGCTTCGCGAAGCGCACGCTCGAGATCTTCGACCGGCTCGGCTGCGGCGAGCGCTTCGTCGACAAGGGCGTCAGCTGGCACGTCGGCAAGGTGTTCCTGCAGGACGAGCAGCTGTATGCCTTCGACCTGCTGCCCGAGGCGGGCCACGCGCGCCCGGCGTTCATCAACCTGCAGCAGTACTACGTCGAAGGCTATCTGGCCGAGCGCGCGTTCGCGCTGCCGAACCTCGACATCCGCTGGAAGCACAAGGTGTCGGGCATCGCGCAGACGCCCGAACACGCGACGGTGACGGTCGAGACGCCCGAGGGCGTCGAGACGCTGCGCGCGCGCTACGTGATCGCCGCGGACGGCTCGCGCAGCCCGATGCGCACGCTGATGGGCCTCGAGAGCCACGGCCGCACCTTCAAGGACCGCTTCCTGATCGCCGACGTGAAGATGAAGGCGGAATTCCCGACCGAGCGCTGGTTCTGGTTCGATCCGCCGTTCCACCGCAACCAGTCGGTGCTGCTGCATCGCCAGCCGGACAACGTGTGGCGCATCGACTTCCAGCTCGGCTGGGATGCCGACCCGGTTGCCGAGAAGCAGCCCGAGCGCGTGATCCCGCGCGTGCGCGCGCTGCTCGGCCCGGACGTCGAGTTCGAACTGGAGTGGGTGAGCGTCTACACGTTCCGCTGCCAGCGGATGGACGCGTTCCGCCACGGCCGCGTGCTGTTCGCCGGCGATTCGGCGCACGGCGTGTCGCCGTTCGGCGCGCGCGGCGCGAACAGCGGCGTGCAGGATGCCGACAACCTCGCGTGGAAGCTGAAGCTCGTGCTGGACGGCCAGGCCCCCGACCGGCTGCTCGACACCTATGCGAGCGAGCGCGAGTTCGCGGCCGACGAGAACATCCGCAACTCGACGCGCTCGACCGACTTCATCACGCCGAAGAGCCCCGTGTCGCGCGTGTTCCGCGACGCGACGCTGAAGCTGGCGCGCGACTGCGAATTCGCGCGCAAGCTCGTCAACAGCGGCCGCCTGTCGGTGCCGGCGGTGCTCGCCGATTCGCCGCTCAACACGCCGGACCGCGGCGGCGACGCGTTTGCGGGCGCGATGCGGCCGGGCGCGGCGGCCGCGGACGCGCCGGTGCGCGCGCACGGCGCGGCCGGCTGGCTGCTGCAGCACCTGCGCGACGGCTTCGCGGGCGTGCTGTTCGGCCTGCCCGGCGACGCGCCCGCGCTCGCGCAGGCGGTGGCCGGCCTCGCGCTGCCGGTGAAGCCGGTGCTGGTCGTGCCGCGCGGGCAGGCGCAGGCCGTGCAGGGTGCGCCGGGCGTCGACGTGGTGGAGGACGTCGACGGCCTCGCCGCGCAACGCTACGACGCGAAGCCCGGCACGTTCTACCTGCTGCGCCCCGACCAGCACGTATGCGCGCGGATGCGCGCGCTCGACCGGCAGGCGGTGGGCGACGCGCTCGCGCGCGCGACCTGCGCGGCCTGACCGACCACGACACATCGGAGACACCCGTGATGCCTCACCATCTCGACACCCGCCCGCGCCTGGCCGATCCGGACGCGTTCTACGAAGCGCTGATCGACATGCACCGCGACCTGACCGACAGCGACAGCCAGCTCGTCAACGCGAAGCTGATCCTGCTGCTCGCGAACCAGATCGGCGACGCCGACGTGCTGCGCGAGGCGATGGCGCTCGCGCGCCAGGGCGTGACGCCGCCCGCGCATCCGGCCGCGGAGGCCGTGCAATGAGCGCCGCGCCGGCCGCGGGACGTTCGCTCGAAGTCGAGAGCGTGATCGACGACACGCATCGCCCCGCGTTTCACTGGATGCTGCTCGCGCTGTGCGGGCTGTGTCTCGTGATCGACGGCTTCGATGCGCAGGCGATGGGCTACGTCGCGCCGAGCGTGATCGCCGAGTGGGGCGTGCCGAAGCAGGCGCTCGGCCCGGTGTTCAGCGCGAGCCTGTTCGGGATGCTGCTCGGCGCGCTCGGCCTGTCGGTGCTGGCCGACCGGATCGGGCGGCGGCCGGTGCTGATCGGCGCGACGCTGTTCTTCGCGCTGACGATGCTCGCGACGCCGTTCGCGAAGTCGATCCCGATGCTGATGGCGCTGCGCTTCGTCACGGGCCTCGGCCTCGGCTGCATCATGCCGAACGCGATGGCGCTGGTCGGCGAGTTCAGCCCGGCCGCGCATCGCGTGAAGCGGATGATGATCGTGTCGTGCGGCTTCACGCTCGGCGCGGCGCTCGGCGGCTTCATCAGCGCCGCGCTGATTCCCGCGCTCGGCTGGCGCGCGGTGTTCTTCGTCGGCGGCGCGGTGCCGCTCGTGCTCGCGATCGCGATGCTCGCGCGGCTGCCCGAATCGCTGCAGTTCCTGGTGCTGAAAGGCCGCGACGCGCAGGCGCGCGACTGGCTCGCGCGCTTCGCGCCGGCCGCGGGCATCGACGCCGGCACGCGCCTCGTCGTGCGCGAGCAGGCGCCGAGCGGCGCGCCGGTCGCCGAACTGTTCCGCGACGGCCGGCTGCCGGTCACGCTGCTGTTGTGGTCGATCAGCTTCATGAACCTGATCGACCTGTATTTCCTGTCGAACTGGCTGCCGACCGTGATGCGCGACGCGGGCTACGCCCCGGGCACCGCGGTGATCGTCGGCACCGTGCTGCAGACGGGCGGCGTGATCGGCACGCTGTCGCTCGGCTGGTTTATCGAGCGCTACGGTTTCGTGCGCGTGCTGTTCGCGTGCTTCGCGGGCGCGGCGGTGTCGGTCGGGCTGATCGGCTCGGTCGCGCACGCGCTGCCGTGGCTGCTGCTCGTCGTGTTCGCGGGCGGCTTCTGCGTGGTGGGCGGGCAGCCGGCCGTGAACGCGCTCGCGGGCCAGTACTACCCGACCTCGCTGCGCTCGACGGGCATCGGCTGGAGCCTCGGCATCGGCCGGATCGGCTCGGTGCTCGGGCCGCTCGTCGGCGGGCAGCTGATCGCGCTGAACTGGTCGAACGACGCGCTGTTCCATGCGGCGGCGGTGCCGGTGCTGTGTTCGGCGCTGTTCGTGCTCGGGCTTGCAAACGTGACGCGGCGGCGCGGTGCCGAGACACCGCGCGCCGTCTGAATCGAGGGAGAACTGAAACGATGACGCTTGACCTGTCGACACCGGCGACTGCCGGCTACCTGAGCGGATTCGCGAACGAATTCGCGACCGAGGCGCTGCCGGGCGCGCTGCCGCACGGCCGCAACTCGCCGCAGCGCGCGCCGTACGGGCTCTATGCGGAGCAGCTGTCGGGCACCGCGTTCACCGCGCCGCGCAGCCACAACCGCCGCTCCTGGCTGTACCGGATCCGCCCGGCGGCCGTGCACCGGCCGTTCGAGCCGTTCGGCGGCCCGCAGCGGCTCGTGTCGGAGTTCGGCGATTCGGCCGACGTGCCGCCGACACCGCCGAACCAGCTGCGCTGGAACCCGCTGCCGATGCCGGTCGAGCCGGTCGATTTCGTCGAGGGCTGGGTGACGATGGCCGGCAACGGGTCGGCCGCCGCGATGAACGGCTGCGCGATCCACCTGTATGCGGCGAACCGCTCGATGCAGGACCGCTTCTTCTACAACACCGACGGCGAGCTGCTGATCGTCCCGCAGCAGGGGCGCCTGCATATCGCGACCGAACTCGGCCGGCTCGACGTCGAGCCGTTCGAGATCGCGGTGATCCCGCGCGGCGTGCGCTTCACGGTTGCGCTGCCCGACGGTCACGCGCGCGGCTACATCTGCGAGAACTTCGGCGCGCTGCTGCGGCTGCCGGATCTCGGCCCGATCGGCTCGAACGGCCTCGCGAACCCGCGCGACTTCCTGACGCCGCAGGCCGCGTATGAAGATCGCGAAGGCGCATTCGAACTGGTCACGAAGCTGAACGGGCGCCTGTGGCGCGCGGACATCGGCCATTCGCCGCTCGACGTCGTCGCGTGGCACGGCAACTATGCGCCGTACAAATACGACCTGCGCCTGTTCAACACGATCGGCTCGATCAGCTACGACCATCCCGATCCGTCGATCTTCCTCGTGCTGCATTCGACCAGCGACACGCCGGGCGTCGATGCGATCGACTTCGTGATCTTCCCGCCGCGCTGGCTCGCGGCCGAGGACACGTTCCGCCCGCCCTGGTTCCACCGCAACGTCGCGAGCGAATTCATGGGTCTCGTGCACGGCGCATACGACGCGAAGGCCGAAGGCTTCGTGCCGGGCGGAGCGAGCCTGCACAACTGCATGGCGGGCCACGGGCCGGACGCCGACACGTTCGATAAGGCGTCGGCGAGCGACACGACGAAGCCGCACAAGGTCGACGACACGATGGCGTTCATGTTCGAGACCCGCACGCTGATCCGGCCGACGCGCTTCGCGCTCGACACCGCGCAGTTGCAGGCCGACTACTTCGAATGCTGGCAAGGCATCCAGAAACACTTCACTCCGGAGCAACGATGAGCATGTCCCCTGAACTGCGCGCGACGCTCGACCCGGCCCGCAAGAGCTGGGTCGACACGGCGAACGAACCCGCGTGCGACTTCCCGATCCAGAACCTGCCGTTCGGCATCTTCAGCGATGCGAAGCAGACGGCGCGCCGCGCGGGCGTCGCGCTCGGCGACCAGATCGTCGACCTCGCGGCGCTCGCGCGCGCGGGCCTCGTGACGCTGCCGGCCGGCGCCGGCGACGTGTTCGCGCTGCCGACGCTGAATGCGTTCATCGCGCTCGGCCGCGACGCATGGCGCGGCGTGCGCGTGCAATTGAGCGCGCTGTTCGCGCGCGACGCCGCGCGGCTGCGCGACGACGCGGCGCTGCGCGCGCAAGTGCTCGTGCCGCAGCGCGACGCGACGCTGCATCTGCCGGTCGACATCCCCGGCTATACGGATTTCTATTCGTCGAAGGAGCATGCGACCAACGTCGGCTCGATGTTCCGCGATCCGAAGAACGCGCTGCTGCCGAACTGGTCGGAGATGCCGATCGGCTACAACGGCCGCGCGTCGTCGGTGGTGGTCAGCGGCACGCCGGTGCGTCGGCCGAGCGGGCAGCTGAAGCTGCCCGACCAGGAGCGCCCGGTGTTCGGCGCATGCCGCAAGCTCGACATCGAGCTGGAGACGGGCTTCATCGTCGGCCGCGGCAACGCGCTCGGCGAGCCGATCGCGTGCGAGGATGCCGAGGCGCACATCTTCGGCATGGTGCTGCTGAACGACTGGAGCGCGCGCGACATCCAGCAGTGGGAATACGTGCCGCTCGGGCCGTTCAACGCGAAGACCTTTGCGACGACGATCTCGCCGTGGATCGTCACGCTCGACGCGCTCGAGCCGTTCCGCACCGCGCAGCCCGAGCAGTCGCCGCAGCCGCTCGCGTATCTGCGGCATGCAGGCGCGCACGGTTTCGACATCACGCTCGAAGTGACGCTGCGCGCCGACGGCGCGGCCGACGCGACGACGATCTGCCGCACCAACTTCAAGCACATGTACTGGACGATGGCGCAGCAGCTCGCGCATCACACGGTATCGGGCTGCAACACGCGGGTGGGCGACCTGATGGGCTCGGGCACGATCAGCGGGCCGACCAAGGATTCGTTCGGCAGCCTGCTCGAACTGACGTGGAACGGCAAGGAGCCGGTCGCGCTGACGGGCGGCGGCAGCCGCGCGTTCATCGAGGACGGCGACGAGCTCACGCTCGGCGGCTGGTGCCAGGGCGACGGCTATCGCGTCGGCTTCGGCACGTGCGCCGGCAAGATCCTGCCGGCGCGGAGCGCGTAACGCGCGACGGCGCGATGGCGCGACAAGTCACGCGCAATCCGGAAGGACAGGGCGGCCCGCATTGCGCGGGCCGTTTTCGTTGTACCGGCGGGCGGCGGTGCGTGTGCGCGGACGTATGGCGTCACGCACGCGCGTCACGGTGAGCGCCGGCGACGGCGCCGGCGTCAGACCGCGCGTTGCAGCGCGGCGCGACGTTCCCACAGCGCGGCCGCGACGAACGCCGCGACGCAGACGACCAGCACGCCGACCAGCGCATTGCTGCCCAATTGCTCCATCAACGCGCCCGCCACGAGCGGGCCGCCGAAGCTCGCGGCGCTCCACGACGCCGACACGAGCGAGCTCGCAGTGACGAGCGCGGCGCCGCGGAAGCGCTCGCCGCATGCGACGAGCGACAGCGTATAGATGCTGCCGGCCGCCGCGCCGAGTACGAACAGCAGCGGCCAGCACAGCCACGGATTCGTGATCACGAACGGCAGCAGCGGCAGGCCGGCCAGCACGATCCAGCCGGCGCCGAGGTGCACGCGTTCGCGGCCGAGCTTGTCCGCGAGCCAGCCGATCGGGAACTGCATCGCGGTATCGCCGAACAGCATGATCGACGCGAGCAGCACGGCGGTCGCGCTCGCGACGCCGCGATCCATCGCGTAGAGCGGCAGCAGCGACAGCGCGAGCGTGTCGAACAGCGCGAAGAAGCCGGTGCCGATGATCAGCGCGGGCATGCGCGGCAGCACGTCGAGCCAGCGATCGTGCGCCTCGTGATGCGCGTCGTCGCCGGCGAGCGGCGCGCGCCGGATCGTCGCGAGCGTCGGCAGCGCGAGCAGGAACAGTGCGCCGCACAGCGCGAAGCGGATGCTCGTCGCACCCGCGATCTGGCTGACGAGCACCGGGCCCGCCATCTGGAACAGCGTGAAATTGGTCGCGTAGATCGCGACGACGCGGCCGCGCGTCGAATCGTCGGCGAGCTGGTTGACCCAGGCCTCGCCGATCGTGAACAGCAGCATCAGTGCGGCGCCGCACAGCACGCGCAGCACGCCCCACAGGATCAGATTCGACGTGAACTGCATCAGCGCGGTGGCCGCTGCGAGCAGCACGACCGACACGACGATCGCGCGGCGCGAGCCGATGTGACGCGCGAGCGCGGTGACGAACGGCACGATCGCGAGGCCGCCGAGGGCTTGCGCGGCCGTCAGCATGCCGACGACGTTGGTGCCGTGGCCGGCTTCGGTCAGTGCGAGTGCGGTGAGGGGGAGGGTGGCGCCGGTGCCCAGGCCGACGACGGCGACGCTCAGGATCAGCGCCAGGAAATCCCGATTAAGAATAGCTTTCATCGGCCGAGATGCTACACCGGCGGCCCGCAACGGTCCATGAAGGCCGTCAAGCGCGCGGGGCCCGGTGCACGCGCCGACGGCGCGCACCGCGCGGCCGGGTGACCGCACGGCGCGCCGCGGGTATTACACGTATTCGGTCGGCGCGGCGACCGGCCGGCGTTCGAGCGACGCCGACCACAGCGTGAGCGCGAGCGCGGCGACCGCCATCGCGACGCCGACCCACGGCAGCTTCACGAGCGGCACGCTGGCGCCGATCGCCATCCCGCCGAGCCACGCGCCCGTCGCGTTGCCGAGGTTGAACGCGCCCTGGTTGAGCGTGGACGCGAGGTTCGGCGCGTCGCTCGCCCGGTCGACGATCAGGATCTGCAGCGGCGGCACGATCGCGAACGCGAGCACGCCCCACACGAAGATGGTCGCGAGCGCGGCGAGCGGCATGTGCATCGTGCCGGCGAACAGCGCGAGCACGACGCCGATCAGCGCGAGCGTCGCGATCAGCGACGGCATCCGCCGCCAGTCGGCGAGCTTGCCGCCGAGCGTGCCGCCGACCGTCAGGCCGAGGCCGAACAGCAGCAGCACGTAGGTGACCTGGCGCGGCGAGAAGCCGGTGACGTCCTCGAGGATCGGCGTGATGTACGTGAACACGCTGAACAGGCTCGCGGACGCGAGCACGCTGATGCCGAGCACCATCAGCACCTGCGGGTGCTTCAGCACGCCGAATTCGCGGGTGATGCTGGTTTCCGGCATCGCGAGGTGCTTCGGCAGGCAGACCGCGAGCGCGGCGGCCGCGGCGATGCCGATGCCCGTCACCGCCCAGAACGTCGCGCGCCAGCCGTACGCCTGGCCGAGCGCGGTGCCGAGCGGCACGCCGAGCACGTTCGCGAGCGTGAGGCCGGTGAACATCAGCGCGATCGCCTGCGCGCGGCGGTTCGGCGCGACGAGGTTGCTCGCGACCACCGAGCCGATCCCGAAGAACGCGCCGTGGCAGAACGCGGTGACGACGCGCGCGGCCATCAGCACTTCATAGCCGGGCGCGATCGCGCAGAACAGGTTGCCCGCGATGAACAGGCCGATCAGCCCCATCAGCGCGCGCTTGCGCGGCATCTTCGCGGTGACGACCGCGAGGATCGGCGCGCCGATCGTCACGCCGAGCGCATAGCCGGACACGAGCATCCCGGCGGCCGGGATCGACACGCCGAGGTCGCGCGCGACGTTGGGCAGCAGCCCCATGATCACGAATTCGGTGGTACCGATTCCAAATGCGGCAATGGCGAGGGCGAGAAGAGGTAAAGGCATCGCGGTGGGCCCGGGAAATGCCGCCGGGCGCGGGATGCGCAAGGCAGGCGGAGGGAACGTCAGCCGCGATTCTACTTCAGTGAAAACCCCTACGTTTGGGGCCGGAACGGTTGTTGCCGGCAAGCGACGGCAGGGCGGGCAGGCGGTGGGGAAAGGCCCGCCGAAATCTCACGATTTGGGAAGCGCGTCGGAATCGGTCGATTCGGCGGGTTCGGCTGACCCGGCCGGGGCGCCGTTCCAGCCGTTTTCGAACAGGCAGGCTTCGACGGGCATCCGCGCGGCCCAGCGTTCTTCCTCGAGCATCGGCTTCGCGTAGAACGCGTCGACGTGGCCGAGGCACAGCACCGCGATCGGCTTCGCGCCGTCGGGCATGCCGAGCAGCGTGCGCAGCGCGTCGACGTCGAACAGCGATACCCACCCCATCCCGAGCCCTTCGGCGCGGGCCGCGAGCCACATGTTCTGGATCGCGCACGCGGCGGACGCGAGATCCATCTCCGGCAGCGTGCGGCGGCCGAACACATGGCGCTCCCGGCCGTCGGCCAGCGCGACGACCAGCAGCTCGCCGCATTCGCGCACGCCCTCGACCTTCAGCCGCATGAACTCGTCCTGCCGCTCGCCGAGCGCATCGGCGGTCGCGCGGCGCTCGGCTTCGACGAGCGCATGGATGCGCGTGCGCAGCGCGGGATCGGTGATGCGGATGAAGCGCCACGGCTGCATGAAGCCGACGCTCGGCGCATGGTGCGCGGCGCGCAGCAGCCGCGCGAGCACGGCCGGATCGACGGGGGCCGACGTGAAATGGCGCATGTCGCGCCGCTCGAAGATGGCGCGGTAGACGGCGGCGATGGCGGGATCGTCGAAACGCATGGGCGGCAAGGGCTGGGATGACGTCGGCGCAACGATAGCAGACCGCGGGCGGGCAGCGTTGCTTCAGTCGCAATGAAGTGCGTGATCGTTGATGTTTTCGGAATGAAGTCCGCGCGTGCGGTCAGCGATTCGACGTCACGACGTTCTGCGGCGTGCCCGCGTGCCACGCCTCGACGTTGACGAGCGTCGTGTGCGCGATCTCCGCGAGCGCCTCGCGCGTGAAGAACGCCTGGTGCGACGTGACGATCACGTTCGGGAACGTCAGGAGCCGTGCGAGCACGTCGTCCTGCAGCGGCTGGTCCGAATGGTCTTCGAAGAACAGCCCGCTTTCCTCCTCGTACACGTCGAGCCCGAGATGGCCGAGCTGGCCGCTCTTGAGCGCGTCGACCAGCGCCGGCGCATCGACGAGCGCGCCGCGCCCGGTGTTGATCAGCATCGCGCCGTGCTTCATCTGCGCGAGCGTGCGCGCGTTGATCAGGTGATGCGTGGACGGCAGCAGCGGGCAGTGCAGGCTGACGATGTCGGCGTGGCGCAGCAGCTCGTCGAGCGCGACGTAGCGGGCGCCGAACGCGATCAGCTCGTCGTTGTACGGCGGCACCGAGTGCGCGAGCACATGCATCCCGAAGCCCATCATGATCTTCGCGAACACGCTGCCGATGATGCCGGTGCCGATCACGCCGACGGTCTTGCCGTGCAGGTCGAAGCCGAGCAGGCCGTTCAGCGAGAAGTCGCCTTCGCGGGTGCGTGCGACGGCGCGCGGCAGCCGGCGGTTGAGCGCGAGGATCAGCGCGACCGCATGCTCGGCCACCGCGTGCGGCGAGTACGCGGGCACGCGCACCACCGTGATGCCGAGCCGCTCGGCGGCCGCGAGGTCGACGTGATTGAAGCCCGCCGAGCGCAGCGCGACGAGCCGCGTGCCGCCGTCCGCGAGGCGCTCGAGCACCGCCGCGTCGACGGTGTCGTTGACGAACGGGCACACGACTTCGTAGCCGTGCGCGAGGATCGCGGTTTCCGCGTCGAGATGCGACGGCTGGAAATGCAGCCGGTAGCCGAACTGCCGGTTCGCCACGGTGAACGAATCGTTGTCGTACTGCCGGCTGCTGAACAGGATCACGCGCACGCTGCACCTCCGAAGGCTGAAGCGTGCAGTTTACTGTTACTGCAGGCCCGTGACGATATCGGGCCGGTCGGGCGCGCGCGTGTCGCGCAGGAACGCATAGCTCGCGTGGGAGCGGGCCGCCTGCGTGCTGAAGTGCTCGAGCGCGTGCTCGACGAAGCCGCGGGTGCGGGCGGGCACGAACTGGCGGTTCGGGTAGACGAGCGACAGCTGCGCATCGGGGTCGTCGATCCGGTAGCCGGGCAGCAGCCGCACGAGCGCGCCGCTGTCGAGCGCGTCGGCGACGACGCTCTCCGGCAGCACCGCGACGCCCGAGCCTGCGACGGCGGCCGCCTGCACGAGCGACAGCTGGTTGACCGTGTACGCGGGGCGCACGGTTACCGGATGGACCGCGTCGTCCGGGCCGACCAGCCGCCATGCGCTGACGTGCTGGTGCGGCGCGAGCGCGACCCAGTCGTGGCGCGGCAGGTCGTCGGGCACGAGGGGCTCGCCGCGGCGCTGCAGATACGCGGGCGCCGCGCACGCGACGAGCGTGTTCGGCGTGAGCGCGTGGCCGATCAGCGCGGGATTGCCGTCCAGCCGGTTGCCGGTGACGATGCCGACGTCGTAGCCCGTGTCGAGCACGTCGAGCGGGCCTTCGGCGATGGTGAGCTGCACGCGCACCTGCGGATAGCGGCGCTGGAAGCCGCTCACGAGCGGCGTCAGCGCGAGCGGCGACAGCATGCCGGACGCGACGATGCGCAGCGTGCCGATCGGCTCGCGCACCGCATGCGCGACCGACGCCTCCAGGTGATCGAATTCCTCGAGCAGCGCCCGACACCCGTCGAGGTAGCGCACGCCCGCCTCGGTGAGCGACAGGTTGCGCGTGGTGCGGTGGATCAGGCGCGTGTTCAGATGGCCCTCGAGCATCGCGATCGAGCGCGTGACGAGGGCGTTCGACACGCCGAGTTGATGTGCTGCGCGCCTGAAGCTTTGTTGCTCTGCGACGCAGACGAATACACGCATGGTCTGAATCTGGTTCATAGCTTGCGTATTTTTCCGGCCCGGTTGATTGATTATGGTTGTGTTTTTGCGTTGCGCAAGTCTAAAAGCAACGCTGCGCAACCCCTATATCGACATCGCGTCGAAAAAAGAGGATTTTCGATAGCGTTGCCGATTGTTCATGACAGTGGCTATATCCGTCAACCTGAGAAAAGAATCGGGTTGCATAAAATCGGGATCACGCGTATCGAGATGCAGCGAAAACGGCGGAGGATGACGCCGGAAAGCGGCATGTCGTTTTTGTGACGCGCAGCCTGCATGATTAAAAAATCGCTTTTTAGATCAATGTGTTGCGACGGTGCTCGCGGCGTGTTCCGGTGTTTTGCGCAATGCCCCGGCAATGCGTGCCGCAATAGCGGATTTTTGGGGGCGATCGTCTAAATCGCGCGCAAATCGGCGGCGCCGATTTTTGATGCAGCGCATTTTCTCGATTCTCCGGGGCGATCGGCGCGACGGCCGGCACCCGGAAACGCGCCGGCATGCGCGAAAAAATGGAACCGATTCACGGCGATTCGAATAACACCGCCATTGAAAGGGGGAATCGCGTCGCGCGCACGGCCGGCGCCGATATTGGGCGGCGCGGGCGCGTGTCATGCGATTCATTCGCACGATCCTCTTGCGCAATGCAGCGGAACGGGGAATGATCGATGGATTCGCCGCAATGCGCGACGCGCGTCCGTGCCTTTTCGTTCCTCACCTTTTTCCAGCCATGTCCATCGATTACTCGCCGATCCCCTGTCCCGTCGTCGTGCCGCTCGACGCGATCCTGCCCGAAGAACCGCTGCTGATGATGGGGGCCGGCCCGGTTCCGATCCCGGCCGCGGTGGCCAAGGCGAACACGATCGTGATCAACCACCTCGGCGCGACGATGGCGAAGGTCATCGAGCAAGTGAAGGAGATGGCGCGCTACGTGTTCCAGACCCGCACGAAATGGGTGCTCGGCGTCGCGGGCCCCGGTTCGGCCGCGATGGAAATGGCGATGTCCAACCTCGCGTGGCGCGGCACGCGCGTGCTGTCGATCCGCAACGGCTTCTTCAGCGCGCGGATGGCCGAGATGGCCACGCGCGTCGGCGCCGACGTCGCGATGCTCGAGGTGCCCGACCGGGCCGTCGCGAGCCTCGACGAGATCGCCGACGCGATCGCGCGCGAGCGCCCGGAGATCGTCACGATCGTCCACGGCGAAACCTCCAACACCGTCTGGAATCGCGAGCTGCGCGACATCGCGGCGCTCGCCAAGGCGGCCGGCGCGCTCGTCGTCGTCGACGCGGTGTGCACGCTGTCGACGATGCCGCTCGAGATGGACGCGTGGGGCATCGACGCGGTGATCACCGGCGGGCAGAAAGGGCTGTCGTCGATCCCGGGCGTGTCGCTGATCGCATTCTCCGACGCCGCCTGGGAGCGGATGAAGAACCGCCCCGAGCCGAACGCGCACTGGTGCCTCGACATGGCGCTCGCGGAGAACTTCTGGCACAACGCCGGCTATCACTACACCGCGCCGGTGTCGGGCGTGCTCGCGCTGCACGAGGCGCTGCGGCTCGTCTGCGCGGAGACGCTCGAAAGCCGCTTCGCGCGCCACCTGCGCTGCTCGCTCGCGCTGCAGGCGGGCGTCGAGGCGATGGGGCTCAAGCTGTATGCGCCGAAATCGTGCCGGCTCTCGTCGGTGGTCGGGATCGAGACGCCCGAAGGCCTCACGCCCGGCATGATCTGCGGGCATATCTCGAAGCAGTACCAGGTCGAGATCTCCGGCTCGTTCGGCTTGCCGATCGTGCGGATCGGCCAGATGGGCGAGCAATGCCGCGAGCACAACCTGTTCCGCACGCTGCACGCGTTCGGCCGCACGATGGTCGACCTGAAGGTGCCGGTGGACCTGCCGGCCGGCGTCGCGGCGCTCGAGCAGGAGCTGTCGCGGCGCGGCGGCTGAACGCGCGGCGGGCGGCGTCAGCCGCCCCGCATCGCCCGCCGGTAGGTGTTCGGCGTCGTGCCGTGCGCGTCGCGGAAGCGATGGCTGAAGTGTCCGGCGTTCGCGTAGCCGCATGCCGCGGCGACCTGCGCGAGCGGCAGCGACGTCGTGCGCAGCAGCAGGCGCGCCCGCGCGAGCCGCTGCTCGGCGATCCACGCATGCGGCGCGCGGCCGAACGACAGGCGGAACATCCGCGAGAAGTGGTATTCGGACAGCGCGGCGACGTCGGCCAGCTCGCCGAGCGTCAGCGGCTGCGTCAGGTAGGTGTCGATGTAGTCGCGCACGCGGCGCCGCACGGCGGGCGCGAGGCCGCCCTTGAACGGCGTGTCGTCGCGCATCGTGCTTTGCCCGCGCAGCAGCAGGCTCAGCACGTCGTGCGCGGTCTCGTTCGCGCGCAGCCGGCCGTCGGCGTCCTCCCAGCTCTCCAGCGCCAGTGAGCGGCACAGCGCCGCGACCTGCGCGTCCTCGAAGTAGGTGCGATCGGCGAGCGTCAGCTCGCGCGGCTCGCGGTCGAGCTCGCGGATCGCGCGCTGCGTGAAGTGCTCGGGCAGGAAGTACAGGTGGACGAAGTGCATCTCGCCGCGCACCCACCAGCGCGATTCGTGGTCGCCGGGCAGCGCGCACAGCAGGCTCGGCGCGCCGTAGCGCGGCACCTTCTGGCGCTCCGTGCGGTAGCCGCCGTCGAGGTAGCACGACAGCGTGTGGTGGCCGGGCTGGTCGTAGACCGTCTCGGCTTCCTCGGTGATCCGCGTCCATTCGGCGATCGCGAGATGGTCGCCGAGCCATGCGAAGCGCTCGAGCGTCGCGTTCGCCTCCGCGAGCGTGCGGCACACCGACTGCAGCCCGAACGGCATCGCGTCGCCGGCAATGGCGGCGGCGGACGGGCGGGCGGCGGGCGGGGCGGGAGGCGGAGGGCGCATGACGAGCGAGTATACGCGCGCAGGCCCCGGCGGCAGCGGCCCGCCGGCAAAAGACCGCAATTCCGGACAATCGGCGCGCGCCGCGCGGCCGCATAGTCGGCGGCTCCGTCTCACGTCCCGGCTTGCGTCATGAACCTCTCGCTCTACATTCTCACCGTGCTGATCTGGGGTACCACCTGGATCGCGATCAAGTGGCAGCTCGGCAGCGTGCCGCCGCCCGTGTCGATCGCGTGGCGCTTCTGGATCGCGGCGGCCGTGCTGTTCGTGCTGCTGCGCGCGATGCGCCGGCCGATCCGGCCGCCGCGCGAAGCGTGGCGCTACCTCGCCGCGCAGGGTTTCGCGCTGTTCTGCCTGAACTTCCTGTGCTTCTACTACGCGGAGCGGGTCGTGCCGAGCGGCCTCGTCGCGGTGATCTTCTCGACCGCGCCGCTGCTGAACTCGATCAACGGCCGGCTGTTCATGGGCCGCCCGCTGCGGCCGTCGGCGGTGGCCGGCGCGCTGCTCGGCCTGGCGGGCATCGCGTGCCTGTTCTGGCAGCAAATGGCCGGCCATCTCGACGACCATGCGACCTGGGTCGGCCTCGCGATCGCGTTCGCCGGCACGATGTGCTTCTCGGCAGGCAACCTGCTGTCGAGCCGCATGCAGTCGATGGGGCTCCATCCGCTCGCGACCAACGGCTGGGCGATGCTGATCGGCGCGGTGATCCTCACCGTCGGCAGCGCCGCGGCCGGGCTGCCGTTCGCGCTCGACCCGAGCCCGCGCTATCTCGGCGCGCTCGTGTACCTCGCCGTGCCGGGCTCGGTGATCGGCTTCACCGCGTACCTGACCCTCGTCGGCCGCATCGGGCCGGAGCGCGCCGCGTACTGCACGGTGCTGTTCCCGATCGTCGCGCTGGCCGTGTCGACGGTGTTCGAGGGCTATCAGTGGTCGCCGCTGGCCGTCGTCGGCCTGCTGCTGGTGCTGGCGGGCAACCTGGTCGCGTTCGACGTGGCGCGGCGGCTGTTTGCCGGCACCGCGAGGGCCTGACGGCGGGCCCGCGCGGGAGCGCAGTCAAGATCAGGAGGCGCGCGGCGGCCGTGACCGGCGTCGCCGGATTGTCCGCCGGAGATTCCGTGGCGCTTCGGTTTGGTTGACATGGTTGACGTGGTTGCAATGATGGGCTACGCTTTCCTGAAGCAGCAAAAGGAGGCGATGATGACCCGGCATGCCCATGCGATCGAAGGCACGGTTGCGATTCTCGATGTCGAGACCGAAGCGGCGCTGCGCAGCGCCGTCGGTGCCGCGACCATGCTCGGGCCCGATCGGGCCCGCGCGCTGCTCAGGCTGTCCGACGAACAATTGGGGCGCCTGTTCAAGATCGGCATCGCCCAGGTGATCGATGTTGCCGCCACGGTCACTTTCGGCATCGCCGCTGCCGCTACCCGCGACAAGAAAAAATCCGCCGATCCTGCACGGCATGCGAAGCCGGCTGCGCGCACGGACGGCGTCTCCGCCGATTTCGAGCGCCGCGCGCTGTCCGAACGGCAAACGCTGGTTGCCGAGGGCAGGTTGCTGCCGGCCATCGAGGTTCGGGTAGGGCTGGGTATTACGCGGCAGGCGCTCAACAAGGCGGTCGCGTCGGGGCGGATGTTCACATTGGACGTCGGGGCGGGGCAGTATTATCCGGCCTTCTATCTCGCGGGCGATATCGACCGCAAGACGCTCGGAAAGGTGACGCAGCGTCTGGGCAGTTTGCCGGGATGGAGCAAATGGCAGTTCTTCACGGCCCCCAAGGCTTCGCTCGGCAACATCACGCCGCTGGACGCGCTGTCGCGAGGCAAGGTCGAGCAGGTGGAGCGGGCGGCAGTGGCCTTTGCGGAACGCTAGGGCCTGGAGCGAGCGGCTTTTGACGCTGGCGGCCCCGAGCAGGCATTTGGCGAGCGCGACGCTCGCAACCAGGGAAATCGATCCGGCGACGCTGGTGCGCGTATCGCGTTACGACACCGGCGAGCCCTACTTCGGCAAGTCAGGCGGCAACCGATTCGACGACCCGCGCAAGCGGGGCAGGTATGGCACCTGCTATTTCGGCTTCGACCTGCATTGCGCATTCGCCGAGACGGTGTTGCACGACGAAGTGGCGGACCTTCGACTCGGCGGCTTTCCGCTCGTGACGACTGAATTCGAGCGTTACGTGCTGTCCTTTGCCGGTTCGCCGCTGTGCGTGGCGAGCCTGCATGGCGTACCGCTGAAGAACCTGGGCGGCGACGGGGCGCTCTCGACGATTGTCCCTTACGACATCCCGCAGCAATGGTCGCTTGCCGTGCACCGGCACAAGGAGCAGGTCGATGGCTTCCTGTACATGTCGCGGCACATGAATACGGCGCAAGCGCTTGTCCTCTTCGACCGGGCCGCGTCCAAACTCAGGCTCAAGGACGCGATCCGCTTCCGGGACCATCCCGAAGCGGCCGGCGTGCTACGGGATTTCAACGTCTTGCCGCGATAGTGCGCAGCCGTCGGCTCAGGCCGCCGCGCCGCTGCCGGCGACGCGGGCCTGCCGCTGGTACAGCAGCGCCGACAGCGCGACGCCCGCGGCCGATGCCGCCGCGGCGAACAGGAACACCTGCGGATAGCCGAACGCGCCGGCGACGTAGCCCGCGAGCGGGCCGGTGATGCCGAGCGACAGGTCGAGGAACACCGAATACGCGGACAGCGCCGCGCCGCGGCTTGCCGGCGGCACGAGCGCGACCGCCTCGACGCCGAGCGCGGGGAAGATCAGCGCGAAGCCGAAGCCGGTCAGCGCCGCGCCGACCAGCGCGACGTGCGGCACCGGCGCGAGCCACAACAGCAGCAGCCCCGCGGCTTCGAACGCGAACGACACGATCGCGACGCGGAAGCCGCCGTAGGTCTTGATCGTGTTCGCGAACAGCAGCCGCGCGCCGATGAACAGCGTGCCGAATACCGTCAGCGACAGCGCGGCGTTCGGCCAGTGGCGCGCCGCGTAGTACAGCGTGACGAACGTCGCGATCGAGCCGAAGCCGGCCGAGCCGAGCGCGAGGCCGAGGCCGTGCGGCAGCACGCGGGTGAACACGCTCGCATACGACATCCGTTCGCCGTGCACGACCGGCACCGCGGCGATCAGGCGCGCGAGATAGTAGCCGAGCGCGGCGAGCGCGATCACGATCACGCCGATCAGCGCCGGGTTCAGCGTGTGCGCGATCGCGACGCCGACCGGCGCGCCGAGCGCGAGCGCGCCGTAGGTCGCGATGCCGTTCCACGAGATCACCTTTGCGTTGTGCGCGATGCCGACCCGGCCGATGCCCCACAGGATCGCGCCGGTGCCGCACAGGCTCTCGCCGACGCCCAGCACGAGCCGGCTCGCGACCAGCAGCACGAGGCTCGCGGCCGGCCAGTGCGCGAGCAGCAGCGCGACCAGCAGCAGCACGCCCGACACGCCGCAGCCGATCAGCCCGCGCATGACCGTCTGCTTCGGGCCGAGCGTATCGGCAAGGCGCCCGGCGAGCGGCCGCGACGCGAGCGTCGCGAAATACTGCACGCTGATCGCCGCGCCCGCGACGATCGCCGAGAAGCCGAGGTCGTCGTGGACGAAGCCCGGCAGCACCGCGAGCGGCAGGCCGATGGTCAGGTAGCAGATGAACGTGAAGCAGACGACGGAGACGATTTGCAGCGTGACGGCGAACCCGCTGCGCGGCGTTGAGGCGGAATCGGTGGACATGTGGGGTCGGAACTGATGAGCGAAACCGCACGGAAGGCGGCCGAAAATGGAATCGGGATTTTCCCATGGAACCGGTTTTGCCGCAGTGACCATTGAGTGAATCGGGCCCTTTGCGCCATATCGCCTCAGTTATATGGGCCGCATGCGTGATGGGCTATGGGTTGCGGAATTTGACGGTGATAGCGTTCAAACTGTCAGAGAAGACGACGGCCAGCCCCATCGGCGCGGGCCGCCTTGCCCCAACTTGAAGAACGTTACGAGACATGAGTGAGCCGATCCGTTTCTATCATCGTCATGCGATCCGCGAGGTCAGCGGCGCGGACGTCACCCGCACGGTGCTGCAATACCTGCGCGAGGACGCGCACTGCACCGGCACCAAGGAAGGCTGCGCGGAAGGCGACTGCGGCGCGTGCACGGTCGTCGTCGGCGAACTGACCGACGCGGGCGAGGTCGCGTTCAAGGCCGTCAACGCCTGCATCCAGTTCCTGCCGACGCTCGACGGCAAGGCGCTCTTGACCGTCGAGGACCTGCGCCGGCCGGACGGCTCGCTGCACCCCGTGCAGCAGGCGATGGTCGACTGCCACGGCTCGCAGTGCGGGTTCTGCACGCCCGGTTTCGTGATGTCGATGTGGGCGCTGTACGAGAAGCACGGCCACGAAGGCTGCGGCAGCGGCGCGTGCGCGAAGGCGAAGGACGTGCCGACGCGCACCGAGATCGCCGACGCGCTGACCGGCAACCTGTGCCGCTGCACGGGCTACCGGCCGATCGTCGATGCGGCGGTGCAGATGTTCGACGCGGCCGGCGAAGGTGCGACCGGCGAAGGTGCGGCCGGCGAAGGCGCGGCGCAGCCATCCCCACCGGTCGACACGGCCGCGCTCGCCCGCGCGCTCGCGTCGCTGAAGCGCGACGGCACGTTCGACTACGAGATCGGCGGCGCGCGCTTCGCCGCGCCGCGCACGCTCGATGCGCTCGCCGCGCTGAAGGTCGAGCGCCCGGACGCGCGGATCCTCGCGGGCAGCACCGACATCGGGTTGTGGGTCACCAAGCAGATGCGCCGGCTCGACGACCTGATCTACGTCGGCCAGGTCGCCGAACTGCAGCGCATCGTGCATGGCGACGACTGGATCGAGATCGGCGCGGGCGTCACCGTCGAGGCGGGTTACGCGGCGCTGGCCGGCACCTATCCGGAGCTGACCGAGATGTGGAAGCGCTTCGCGTCGCTGCCGATCCGCAACGCTGGCACGCTCGGCGGCAACGTCGCGAACGGCTCGCCGATCGGCGATTCGATGCCGGGGCTGATCGCGCTCGGCGCGCGCGTGGTGCTGCGCGGCGGCGACACCGTGCGCGAGCTGCCGCTCGAGGCGCTCTACACGGGCTACCAGCAGAAGGACATGGCCCCGCACGAATTCGTCGTCGGCGTGAAGGTGCCGACCCGCGGCGGCGCGCGCGCGAAGCTGCAGTTCCGCACCTACAAGCTGTCGAAGCGCTTCGATTCGGACATCTCGGCCGTGTGCGCGGCGTTCGCGTTCATCGCGGACGGCGACACGATCCGCGAGCCGCGCATCGCGTTCGGCGGGATGGCCGCCACGCCGAAGCGCGCGACGCACACGGAGGCCGTGCTCGACGGCGCGCCGTGGCACGAAGCGACCGCGCAGGCCGCGATGCAGGCGCTCGAGCGCGACTACCAGCCGCTCACCGACATGCGCGCGACGAGCGCCTACCGCCTCGAGACCGCGAAGAACCTGATGTATCGGTTCTGGCTGGAGACGCGTGCGCACGACCCGCTGCCGCCGCAGGCATTGAGCGTGCGCGAAGTGGCCGCCGAAACGGCGCGGGCCTGACGAGGGAGAACACACGATGAACCAGCAAGCCGAACCGTTCCTGAACACCCTCGACGCGCAGGCCGACGCCGCGCAGGTCCACATCTCGCGTCCGCACGAATCCGCGCACCTGCACGTGAGCGGGCGCGCCACCTACACCGACGACATCCCGCTCGTCGCCGGCACGCTGCACGCGGCGCTCGGGCTCTCCGCGAAGGCGCACGCGAAGATCGTGTCGATGAATTTCGACGCGGTGCGCGCGACGCCCGGCGTCGTCGCCGTGTTCACCGCCGACGACATTCCCGGCGTGAACGACTGCGGCCCGATCATCCACGACGACCCGGTGCTCGCCAGCGGGCTCGTGCAGTTCGTCGGCCAGCCGATGTTCATCGTCGTCGCGACGTCGCACGAAACCGCGCGGCTCGCCGCGCGCCGCGCGAAGGTCGAGTACGAGGAGCTGCCCGCGATCCTGACCGCGCAGGATGCGCGCCGCGCCGAGTCGTACGTGATCCCGCCGCTGAAGCTCGCGCGCGGCGACGCGGCCGCGCATCTCGACGCGGCGGCGCACCGTCACGCGGCGGAGATGGTTCTCGGCGGCCAGGAGCAGTTCTATCTCGAAGGGCAGATCGCCTACGCGGTGCCGAAGGACGACGACGGCATGCACGTGTACTGCTCGACGCAGCACCCGAGCGAGATGCAGCACCTCGTCGCGCACGTGCTCGGCGTCGCGTCGCACAACGTGCTGGTCGAATGCCGCCGGATGGGCGGCGGCTTCGGCGGCAAGGAATCGCAGTCGGGCCTGTTCGCGTGCTGCGCGGCGCTTGCCGCGTGGAAGCTGCTGTGCCCGGTGAAGCTGCGCCCGGACCGCGACGACGACATGATGATCACCGGCAAGCGGCACGATTTCCACTACCGCTTCGACGTGGGCTACGACGACGACGGCCGCATCGACGGCGTGTCGCTCGACATGACGTCGCGCTGCGGCTTCTCGGCCGACCTGTCGGGCCCGGTGATGACGCGCGCGGTGTGCCACTTCGACAACGCGTACTGGCTGCCCGACGTGTCGATCGCCGGCTACTGCGGCAAGACCAACACGCAGTCGAACACCGCGTTCCGCGGCTTCGGCGGCCCGCAGGGCGCGTTCGCGATCGAGTACATCGTCGACGACATCGCGCGCGCGCTCGGCCGCGACCCGCTCGACGTGCGCTACGCGAACCTGTACGGCAAGACCGAGCGCAACGTGACGCCGTACGGGCAGACGATCGAGGACAACGTGCTGCCCGAGCTGCTCGCCGAACTCGAGGCGACGAGCGGCTACCGCGCGCGGCGTGCCGGCGTGCGCGAATTCAACGCGCGCAACACGGTGCTGAAGAAGGGCATCGCGCTGACGCCGGTGAAGTTCGGCATCGCGTTCAACGTCACGCACTTCAACCAGGCGGGCTCGCTCGTCCACATCTACACCGACGGCTCGGTGCTCGTGAACCACGGCGGCACGGAGATGGGGCAGGGCCTCAACACGAAGGTCGCACAGGTCGTCGCGCACGAGCTGGGAATTCGCTTCGAGCGCATCCGCGTGACCGCCACCGACACGAGCAAGGTCGCGAACACGTCGGCGACCGCCGCGTCGACCGGCTCGGACCTGAACGGCAAGGCTGCGCAGGATGCCGCGCGGCAGCTGCGCGAGCGGCTCGCGGCGTTCGCGGCGAGCCACTACGGCGGCGGCACGGTCAACGCGGCCGACGTGCGGTTCGGCAACGACACCGTGTGGGTCGGCGCGACCGGCGTGCCGTTCGGCGAGGTGATCGCGAAGGCGTATCTCGCGCGCGTGCAGCTGTGGTCCGACGGGTTCTACGCGACGCCGAAGCTGTACTGGGACCAGTCGAAGCTGCAGGGCCGGCCGTTCTACTACTACGCGTACGGCGCGGCCGTGTCGGAAGTCGTGATCGACACGCTGACGGGCGAGATGCGCACGCTGCGCGTCGATGCGCTGCACGACGTCGGCGCGTCGCTGAACCCGGCGCTCGACATCGGCCAGGTCGAGGGCGCATTCATCCAGGGGATGGGCTGGCTCACGACCGAGGAGCTGTGGTGGAACGCGGGCGGCAAGCTGATGACGCATGCGCCGTCCACCTACAAGATCCCGACCGTCAACGACACGCCGCCCGAGTTCAACGTGCGGCTATTCCAGAACCGCAACGTCGAGGACAGCATCCACCGCTCGAAGGCGGTGGGCGAGCCGCCGCTGCTGCTGCCGTTCTCGGTGTTCTTCGCGGTGCGCGACGCGGTGGCGGCGGTGGGCGACTATCGCGTGAACCCGCCGCTCGACGCGCCGGCAACCGGCGAGTCGATCCTGCGCGCGGTGCAGGCCGTGCGCGCGGCGCGAGGCTGAGATGACGTTCGCCCAGGGAACCGGCCGGCGCAACCGCGCGACGGGCATGCCCGTGCCGATGCACATCGTGCTGTTCGGCGCGGGGCATGTCGGCCATGCGCTCGTCACGCTGCTCGGCGCGCTGCCGTGCGTCGTGCAGTGGGTCGACACGCGCGACGAGCTGTTCCCGGACGAATGTCCGCCGAACGTGCAGCCCGAGCCGACCGACACGCCCGACGCGCTCGTCGACGAAGCGCCGCCGGGCGCGTACTTCCTCGTGATGACGCACAATCACGCGCTCGATTTCGCGCTGGCGGAGCGGATCATGCGGCGGCGCGACTTCGCGTACTTCGGGATGATCGGCTCGCGCACCAAGCGCGTGAAGTTCGAGCGCCGGCTCGTCGCGCGCGGCGTCGAGCCGGCGCGGATGCGCGAGATGGTGTGCCCGATCGGCGTCGCGGGCATCGTCGACAAGGCGCCCGGCGCGATCGCGGTGGCCGTCTGCGCGGAGCTGCTGCAGGCGCGCGCGGGCATGCCCGTCGCCGACGTGAAGGCGGCGGCGTCGGGCCGCACGCCGGACGACGTGCCCTGCGTGCGTTGACGCGCGCTGACCGCTTCGACGCAGCGCCGCACGCTTTTCCTTACACTGCATGGATCGCGCGGCATGGGCCGCGCGCTTTCCCGATGCAGGTGACCATGCCCGATTCCCAGGTTTTCCTCGACACGCTCGACACGAGCCTCGTCGCCATCGAACGCTGGCTGTCCGGCGCGGACACGACGGGCGCGGCGCTCGACGCGCTGATGGCGCCGTTCGCGCCCGGCTTCACGATGATCCTCACCGACGGCCGCGCGTTCGACCGCGACGGCACGCGCGAACTGTTCGCGAAGCTTGCCGGCGCGAAGGCGGGGCTGCGCATCACGTTGTCGGACGTCCGCGTGCTCGCGTCGGACGACCGGCACGCGGTGATCACGTATCTCGAAGCGCAGCACGCGGCAACCGGCGAACTGCCGGCGCGGCGCGCGACCGCGGTGTTCGCGCGCGACACGGCCGGCGCGGTGCGCTGGACGCATCTTCAGGAAACGTTCTGCACCGCCTGAGCGGAACCACCCGCGCGCCCCGGGGCGCACGAACGGCGTTGCGCGTCGCCGCGCAACGCAACTTTCATCGAAGCGAACCTGCCCGCCGGCGCGCGCGAATCGCGCGTCAGCGCTTGCGCGCGCCGCGCGCGGCCGTCAGCTCGCCCGACACGCTCTGCATCAGCGCGCGCAGCCACGCGATGTCGGTCGGCCGGTCGGGCTGCGGATGCGTGAGCAGGTAGCTGCGGATGCGCGGAAACGGCACCGGCGGCGCGACCACGACGAGCGGCAGCAACTGCGCGTAGTGGGTCGCGAAGCGCCGCGTCGTCGTGAAGATCAGGTCCGATTGCAGCAGCACCTGCGGCACGAGCCCGAAGTACGGCAGCGTCGTGACGATCCGCCGCGTGAGGCCCGCGCGCGCGAGGCCGATTTCGATCGCGTTGCGCTTGTCGCCGGTGTACGGCGTGGGCGCGAGATGCGCGGCGGCGGCGTATGCGTCGCGCGTGAGCGTCGCCTGCGCGAGCGGGTGCGAGTCGCGCATCAGGCAGACGACGGTGTCGGAGAACAGGTCGTCGCGCGCGAAGCGCGGGTCCGGCTTCGGCCAGTTGCCGATCACGAGATCGAGCGCACCCGATTCGAGCGCGCCCGCGTGATCGAGCGCGGGGTTCAGCGAATCGATTTCCAGATGCGCATGCGGCGCCGCGTCGCGAAACCGCTCGATCAGCGTCGGCATGAAGAAATCGTTCAGGTAGTCGGGCGCGGCGACGCGGAAGGTGCGGCGCGCGCTTTCGGGCGCGAACTCGCCGTGCGGCGTCGCGATGAAGTCGACCTCGCGCAGCGCGCGCTGCGCGGCGTCGAGCAGCGACGCGCCGTATTCGGTCGGCACCATCCCGGATTTGCCGCGCACGAGGATCGGGTCGTTCAGCGTCTCGCGCAGCTTGCGCAGCGCCGTGCTGATCGCGGGCTGGGTCTGGTTCAGGCGCAGCGCGGCCTGCGTGACGCTGCGTTCGAGCAGCAGCGTGCGCAGCACGCGCACGAGCCAGATGTCGAGCGAGGCGGTACGGTCGTCGTCTTCCATCGATGGGGGGTGTCCGGGCGAAGCGTAACCTTACCGCAGCCGCGCGCGCCCGTGCGTGATGACCGGTATCACGCGCACTTACGTGCGGCCCTTCGGCAGCGCGCTGATGCGCTTCACCTCTTGCGTTTCGAGCCAGGTCGGCGTGCGTGCGCAGTACAGCACCATCGGCAGCGCATCCTCGCCCCAGAACAGCTGCTTGTTCATCCAGAACGTCGGCACGCCGAACACGCCGAGCGCGATCGCGTCGTCGGTGTGGCGGCGCAGCTGCGCGGCCGTTTCCTCGAATTCGATCAGCTGGTCGCCATGCCCGACGCCGACCCGCTCGCACAGCGCCGCGAAGCCGTCCGGCGTCGACGGGTCGTTGCCGTCGCGCCAGATGAAGCGGAACATCTCGCGCACTGTCGCGATGTCGGCGCGCAGCGCGATCGCGAGGCGCAGCGCCTTGTCGGAGTCGAACGGATGCGCGGGCGGCATCTTGAAGCGGATGCCGAGCTGCTCCGCGCGAAACAGCGCATGGCGATAGACGAACATGCGCTTCGCGGGCACGTCCGCGGACGGGCGCTGGCCCCAGTGGCGCTGCAGGTCGTACAGCGACACCGCGACCGGCTCGAACGGCACGTCCGGCCATTTTTCGTGCTGTTCGAGCAGCAGGTAGGAGAACGGCGAGACGAAATCGAAGAACCAGGCAGGCTGGGCAGGGTCGAGGCCGGTTGTCATCAGTTGCTCCGCGAAACCTCGTCATTTCCCCCAAGGGGACTTCCTTCGGGGCGCATGGCGAGGAGGAAAGAAGCGCGCTTGACAGGCAGCTTCTTCCATTGGTTGGGATGACCGGCATGATCCTTGTCTATCGCTACCGGGTGAAGTCGCTCAACGGACTGCCGAACCAGCAGAGCCGTGCGGTGAACTACGTGTGGAACTTCTGCAACGACACGCAGAAGCACGCGCTCAAGTGGGACAAGAAATGGCCGACGGGTTTCGACCTGAACGTGCTGACGACTGGCAGCAGCAAGGCACTCGGCATCCACTCCGGCACGGTCAATGCCACGTGCGAGCAATACGCGAAGTCGCGCAGCCAGCGACGTCGCCCCTACCTGCGCTATCGCGGCCGGAAGTCGCTCGGCTGGGTGCCGCTGAAGGGCCGTGACCTGAAGCGGGAGGGCGACGCGTTTCGCTTCGCCGGCCACACCTTCCGCATGTTCAATAGCAGCCGGTCGCTTCCCGACGGCAAAATCAAGGACGGCACCAACTTCGCGCAGGATGCGCGCGGCAACTGGTTCCTGAACATCGTGATCGAGATGCCCGATGTTCCGGCGCGCCCGATCCGTTCCGGCGTCGGTATCGATCTCGGCCTGAAAGACTTCGCCACACTTTCGACCGGCGAAAAACTGCCCAATGACCAGTTCGGCCGGCGCGCGGCCGACAAGCTGGCGAAAGCGCAGCGGGCACGCAAGCACAAGCGGCATATCGCGAAGCTGCACGCCAAAGTGGCGAATGCCCGCGCCGACTTCCAGCACAAGCTCGCGCTCGATCTGGTGCGGCGATTCGATTACATCGCGGTCGGAAATGTGTCGGCCTCGAAACTCGCCAAAACCAGGATGGCGAAGAGTGTCTACGACGCATCCTGGTCGTCCTTCCGAAACAAGCTCCGTTACAAGGCGATCGCGCACGGAGCCACGTTCGAGGAAGTGGACGAAAGCGGTTCGACCCAGTCCTGTTCGGCGTGCGGGTCGAAAGACAGCACGACGCGGCCGAAAGGTATCGCGGGACTGCGAACAAGAGAGTGGGCCTGCGATGGCTGTGGTGTCGTGCATGATCGTGATACCAACGCTGCGTTGAACATTCTCCGATGCGGACGTGCATCGCCAAGTGTGGGAATCGTCCGCCTTTAGGCTGACGAGGACGTCAAGGCGATCTCCTGAGGATAGGGGGCCGAGCGGCGTGGCGGGGCCTGGCGGCGGCCTCCATGTTACGCGGCGGCCGGCCGATGCCGCAATGATCGCGGATCGTCTCCTCAGGCGGAACCCGGTGTCGCCCGGGGGGCGGCGTCGTCGCCGGGCGGGGGCGCCGCGTCGTGCGCGTGGCCGCGCCCGGCGTGCCCCGGGTCGTGATCGTGCGCGGTCAGCCGCTCGCGCACGAAGCCGATGTGCTCGCGCAGCACGTAGAACTGCCCGGCGTAGGCGAGCGGCATCTTCATCCGGTTCACCGATTCCTCGATGTCGTCGAGCCGGTCGAGCAGCTGGACGCGTTCCGCGGCCGTGTGTTCGCCGAGCGCGCTGCGCTCGAGCGCGATCAGCGCGCCGTACCAGCGGTAGATCCGCGAACGCACGCGCCAGCCGTACAGCGCGGGCACGAGCCGCAGCCCGGGGATCAGCACGACGATCAGCGGCACGACGATCACGAGCAGCCGGTCGACGAGGCTCGCGACCCAGAACGGCAGGCTCCGGTACAGGAAGGTCTTGCCCGACTTGTAGTAGCGCGCCGCGTCGTCGGACAGCGGGAAGCTGCGCGTGAGCGCCGACGGGAATTCGCCGGCGCGCTGCAGGATCGTCGCGTGGCCGTGCACCTCGCGCGCGGCTTCGATCAGCAGGTCCGACAGCGCCGGGTGCAGCGTGTCGCGCGCGACCAGCTCGATCGTCGGCGCGACCGTGTGGATGTCGGTGGGCGGCAGGTTCTGGCCGAGATCGTAGACGCCCATCGGCAGGGTGACCGCGGTCAGGTACGGGAAGCGGCGCGCGTAGGCCTCGGCCTGCGTGAACGAATACACGTGCACGCCCGGCGCGCGGAACAGCTTCGCCATCACGGGGATCTGCGTCGAGTCGCCGGACAGGAACGCCGCGTCGATCTTGCCGTCGAGCAGCGCGTGCGCGGCCTCCTCGCCGGAGATCGGCAGCAGCGCGGTCGGCCCGTCCGGCAGGATGCCGTTCATCTTCAGCAGCGCGAGGCTCAGCTCGCGCGCGCCGCTGCCTTCCGCGCCGAGCGCGAGCCGCTTGCCCTTGAAATCCGACAGGCGCGCGACGATCGGGCCGCGGTACATGATCGCGAGCGGCACGTAGCCGATGCTGCCGAGTGCGACGAGGTGCTCGTCGCGCGTCTTCGGGCCGACGCCGCTCTGCACGAAGCCGACGTCCACCGGCGCCTTCGGGTTGGACAGCCGCTCGAGGTTCTGCGCGGAGCCCTCGGACGATTCCACGTCGAGCGTCACGCCGTTCTTCGCGAGGATCGCCTTGTACTTCTGCGCGGCGTTCCAGTAGGTGCTGCCGGGCGGCCCGGCCGAGATCACCAGCGTGGACGGCGGCGCGGGCTGGATCATGCGGATCGCGAGCCAGACGGCCGCGATGGCGAGGAGGACGGTCGGCCCGATCGACAGCGCGAGGTCGCGCCACGAGACGGCGACGAAACGGGCGAGGATGCGGGGTGGCCGGCGGGGGCGCAGGATAGGCTTCATAAACGGCGATCGGCGGATGACGCACGCATGACGGGGCGGTGACGCGGGCGACACCGGGGCCACGAACGCCATGCATTCGCGGCGATGGTAACCGGTTTCGCCGCGCGTGCGCGAATCCGCTGCGCACCGGGCGCCGAGTCAAAAGCTTTGCGCTTGCGCGTGCGCTGGATTACATTGTGCGACGCAGCCACGCCCGACTCGCGCGACCCGGCACCCGACCAGACCGGGCGCGCCCGGCCGCTGGCTGCCCGGCCCGGCCGGCCGCCTTCGCGTGCGCCGGCCGCCGGTCTGTCCCGCCTCTCTCGCATCGCCGTGGAAATCACCGGCCGTTCCGGCGCGTTCGCGCGCGCGGGCCGGTCGCCACTGGGGGTACCCGGCCGCACTGTGCGCGGCCGTTCCGATTCACAAGGAGAAAACATGAAGTCGATCGTGTTGAGAGCGTTGGGCGCGGCCGCAGTGGCCGTCTGTCTGTCCGGCAGCGTGTACGCGCAGTCGAGCGAGCCGGCGGCGTCCGAAGCGCCCGCCGCCGCGAAGAGCGCATCGAAGGCCGCCGCGAAATCCGCGAAGCAGGCGAACCGCAAGCTCGGCTATGCCGTACGCAAGGCGATTTCGAAGCAGAACGGCATCGACGTGTCGAACATCACCGTGCGTTCGAAGGGCGGCGCGATCACGCTCGAGGGCTCGGTGCCCGATGCCGAACAGATCGAGAAGGCGGAAGCCGCGGCAAAGACCGTGCCGGGCGTGACGTCCGTCAGCAACAAGCTGAGCGTCCAGCAGCAGTGACGCCGGGCGGCGCATGACGCCGCTCGCGCTCGCATCCAGGCGGGCCTCGGCATGCCGGGGCCCGTTTTCGCTTGGCGAGTCCATCCGAAACATAACGAGAGAGAGGGCGACGATGACGAGGCTACGGTGGGGCAGGCGGTTCGGGTTCGGGGCGGCGCTGGCCGCGGTCGTGACGCTGTTCGGGGCCTGCAACGGCAACGACATCGGCGACAGCAACCGGTTGCCGGATTTCGTCGCGGGCAGCGTGCGCACGACGGCCTACGACGGCACGAGCGACGACCTGCTGACGGCCGGCCTCGGCAAGACCGGCCTCGCGAGCGCGACGGCGCCCGGGTTCGCGAACCCGTCCCGGCCGAGCGCGGCCGAGCTGCGCCGCCTCGCGATCTGGTCGAACTACCGCGCGCTCGTCGACATGAGCGCCAACGGCGGCTACGGGCGCTTCTGGGGGCCGAACGTCGATGTCGACGGCAACGACACGCTCGGCGAAGGCCGGATCGCCGGCACCGAATACCTCGCTTACTCCGACGACGGCAGCGGCCGCAGGAACGTGACGCTGCTCGTGCAGGTGCCGGCCGGCTTCGACCCGTCGCAGCCGTGCATCGTCACCGCGACGTCGTCCGGCTCGCGCGGCGTGTACGGCGCGATCTCGGCCGCCGGCGAGTGGGGCCTGAAGCGCGGCTGCGCGGTGGCCTACAACGACAAGGGCGGCGGCAACGGCGCGCACGAGCTCGGCTCGGACACCATCACGCTGATCGACGGCACGCTCGCGAACGCGGTGCTCGCCGGCAAAGCGAGCCTGTTCACCGCGAACGTGTCGAGCGGCGAGCTCGCGACGTTCAATGCGCAGTTCCCGAACCGCTATGCGTTCAAGCACGCGCATTCGCAGCAGAATCCGGAACAGGACTGGGGGCGCGTGACGCTGCAGGCGGTCGAGTTCGCGTACTGGGCGCTCAACGAGCAGTTCGCACCGCTGATCGACGGCAAGCGGCACGGCGTGCGCTATCGCCCGGGCGACATCACGACGATCGCCGCATCGGTCAGCAACGGCGGCGGCGCGGCGCTCGCGGCGGCCGAGCAGGACACGCGCAAGTGGATCACCGCGGTGGTGGTCGGCGAGCCGCAGGTCAACGTGCGGCTCGCGCCGAATGCGGTGGTGCGCCAGGGCGGCGCGCCGGTGCCGTCGTTCGGGCGGCCGCTCGCCGACTACGCGACCTTCGCGAACCTGCTGCAGCCGTGCGCGGCGGCGTCGGCCACGCTGGCCGGCGCGCCGTACCTGAGCGGGCTGCCGTCGGGCGTCACGCAGTCGATCCGCGCGCAGCGCTGCGCGACGCTGGCCGCGGCCGGGCTCGTCGCGGGCGCCGACCTGCAGAGCCAGGCCGCCGACGCGCTCGCGCAGCTGCACGCGGCCGGCTATCTCGCGGATTCCGACCTGCTGCAGGCGCCGATGTGGGATTCGCAGGCGATTCCGGCGATCGCGGTGACCTATGCGAATGCGTACACGCGTTCGCGCGTCGTCGACAACCTGTGCAACTTCAGCTTCGCGACGACCAGCGCGGGCAGCGGCGCGGTCGCGCCGCCCGCCGCGTCGCCGATGACGAGCGTGTTCGGCGCGGGCAACGGCGTGCCGCCGACCAACGGCATCAACCTCGTGTTCAACACGGGCGCCGCGACCGGCGTCGACCACCGCCTCGCGACGCCCGACGCAAGCTTCGCGGGCGCGCTGTGCCTGCGCCAGCTGTGGGCGAACGGGCAGCTGAATATGCCCGCGAACGTCGACGCGGTGCGCGTGAACGCGAACCTGCAGGGCAAGCCCGCGATCATCGTGCATGGCCGCAGCGACGCGCTCGTGCCGGTCAATCACGCGTCGCGCGCGTACGTCGCGCAGAACAGCATCAGCGAAGGCAGCCGCAGCCAGCTCGCGTTCTACGAGGTGACGAACGGTCAGCACTTCGATGCGTTCCTGCCGGTCGCCGGGTTCGACACGCGCTACGTGCCGGTGCACTACTACGACCTGCAGGCGCTCAACCTGATGTGGCGGCACCTGAAGAACGGCGCGGCGCTGCCGCCGTCGCAGGTGATCCGCACGGTGCCGCGCGGCGGCACGCCGGGCGCGGCGCCCGCGCTGTCGAGCGCGAACCTGCCGCCGATCTCGGCCGCGCCGGGCGGCAATGCGATCACGGTCGGCGCGGGGGCGGTCGACGTGCCGCTCTGAACGCGGTTCGCCGCTTGCCGAAGGCCGGACGCCGATGTCCGGCCTTTTTTGTTGAAGCGGCGGGAATCGGTCCCGAAGCCGGTTTTCGTCGAACCGCATCCGCCGTAACAAATTGTTACTTTACGGCTGAAAACCCCGAATCTAATATGCGCCGGTATTTTCACTTAATTTAATAAATTATCCAGAGCGCATATTCCTTTCTGTTCTGTTAATAGATCCTTTCGATTTTATTAATCCGGATCGTGACGCGATAAATCGCATTGGGCGATTAATCGGCGTCGCGCCGGCGGGGATCGTGCGTCCTTGAAAAACAAGGCGGCCTTGTCGGGCCTGGCTTTGTGGGGAGCCTTTTTGCCGTCGATTCGCGGATGCGTCTTAATGACCCGGAAGCGCCGTTGATTATGAGTTGCCGTTTTCAATGGAATTGATTCCATTGTGCAGTAATCGATTATCGGGTGGGGTAAATCATGCCGGTCGGCTTGCGCCGACCCGGTAAAAAACTCGGAGCGCGTCGCATAACGAATGCGCTCCTGGTGCGGAACGCCGGGCCAAATCATCCTTTGCGCCCGGCGCTATTTATCGTTCTGTTCGAGAGGCAATAATGACGACACTGAAGTCCTTGAAAGACGGTTTCGCGCTATTTGGAACGACCCTGAGCGGGCCGCTCGTCGCGGCCGCCGCCGCCGCGCTGCTCGTCACGGGCTGCGGCGGCGATGACGGCCCCAGCCCGTCCGCGGCAGCCGCCGCAGCCACGACGGCGAACGCGCCGTCCGCCGACGCCACGGCGGCCGCCGTGGCGGCCGACCAGCCGTACGTCGACAACGACGTCTACGGCACCGGCCCCAACGACGCGGTGACCGACGCCACCGAGGGCGCGGCGGTCGTGCATCGGCAGGTGACGATCGGCGGCAAGGTCGTCAAGTACACGGCCACCGCCGGCCACCTGACGACGATCGATCCGGTCACGTCGCAGCCGAACGCGAAGATGTTCTACGTCGCGTACACGCAGGACAATCCCGATCCGTCGAAGCCGCGCCCGGTCACGTTTTTCTACAACGGCGGCCCGGGTTCGTCGTCGGTCTACCTGCTGCTCGGCTCGTTCGGGCCGAAGCGGCTGCAGTCGTCGTTCCCGAACTTCACGCCGCCCGCGCCGTACAAGCTGCTCGACAACCCCGACAGCCTGCTCGACCGCTCCGACCTCGTGTTCATCAACCCGGTCGGCACCGGCTACTCGGCGGCGATCGCCCCGGCGAAGAACAAGGATTTCTGGGGCGTCGACCAGGACGCGCGCTCGATCGACCGCTTCATCCAGCGCTACCTGACCAAGTACTCGCGCTGGAACTCGCCGAAGTTCCTGTTCGGCGAGTCGTACGGCACCGCGCGCAGCGCCGTGGTGTCGTGGGTGCTGCATGAGGACGGCGTCGAGCTGAACGGGATCACGCTGCAGTCGTCGATCCTCGACTACGCGAACGCGCTGTCGGCGGTCGGCACGTTCCCGACGCTCGCGGCCGACGCGTTCTACTGGAAGAAGACGACGCTCACGCCGACGCCGACCGACCTCGACGCGTACATGGTGCAGGCGCGCAACTACGCGGACAACGTGCTCGCGCCGATCGCGCAGGCGCCGAACCCGCAGGACGGCGGCTTCGTCAACGTGCGGCTGAACCTGAACCTGCCGACCGCGCAGCAGATGGGCGCGTACATCGGCACCGATCCGGTGTCGCTGATCCAGACCTTCGGCAACCCGGCCGCGCTCGGCAACGTGCCGTCGTCGAACGACAACCCGCCGTACACGTTCTTCCTGACGCTCGTGCCGGGCATCCAGATCGGCCAGTACGACGGGCGCGCGAACTACACGGGCAAGGGGATCGCGCCGTACATCCTGCCGAACTCGGGCGGCAACGATCCGTCGATCAACAACATCGGCGGCGCGTACACCGTGCTGTGGAACAGCTACCTGAACACCGACCTGAAGTACACGTCGACGTCGTCGTTCGTCGACCTGAACGACCAGGTGTTCAACAACTGGGACTTCAGCCATACGGACCCGACCGGCGCGAACCGGGGTGGCGGCAACACGCTGTACACGGCGGGCGACCTTGCTTCGTCGATGAGCCTGAACCCGGACCTGAAGGTGCTGTCCGCGAACGGCTACTTCGACGCGGTGACGCCGTTCCACCAGACCGAGCTGACGCTCGCGCAGATGCCGCTCGATCCGACGATCAAGGCGCAGAACCTGACGATCAAGAACTATCCGTCGGGCCACATGATCTACCTGAACGACGCGTCGCGGACCGCGCTGAAGGGCGATCTCGGCAACTTCTACGACGGCATCCTCGCGAACCGCGCGGCGTTGCAGCGCGTGCAGAAGCTGCAGATGCGCGCGCAGCAGCTGCGCCAGCAGAAGCAGGAGCAGGAGCAGGAGCAGCAGCTTCACTGAGCGTGGGCGCTGCTGCCTGACGCGGCGCAAGCGATGCAAAAAAAACGCCGCCCGGCCATGCGCCGGGCGGCGTTTTTCGTTCGGGGGCCCGGTTACGCGAGCACGAGGCGGATGCCGACCGCGACCAGCGTCGACGCGAGCAGGTTGCGCAGCAGGCGCTCGGGCGCGCGCGTCGACAGCACGCTGCCGATCACGATGCCCGGCAGCGAGCCGATCAGCAGCGACAGCAGCATCGACCAGTCGACCGAGCCGAGCAGCCAGTGGCCCATGCCTGCGATGAGCGTGAGCGGCACCGCGTGCGCGATGTCGGAGCCGACGATGCGGGTCGTCGCGAGCATGGGGTACAGCAGCAGGAGCACGGTGACGCCGATCGCGCCTGCGCCGACCGACGTCATCGACACCAGCACGCCGAGCACGGCGCCTGTCAGCACGGTCGACCACAGCGTACGGGCCGGGCTCGGCGCGAGCGGGTTGCGCGCGGCCAGCGCGGTGAGCTGCGGCCGGAAGATCAGCGCGAGCGACGTGAGCAGCAGCGCGCCGCCGAGCACGAGCTGGATCATGCGCGCGGTGCCCGGCGCGTTCACGCCGTGCGCGTGCAGCACCCACAGCGTGACGGCCGCGGCCGGGACGCTGCCCGCCGCGAGCCGGCCCGTGATGCGCCAGTCGACCGAGCCCTTCAGGCCGTGGACGAGCGTGCCGGTGGCCTTGGTCGCGGCCGCGTACAGCAGGTCGGTGCCGACCGCCGTCGCCGGATGGACGCCGAACAGCAGCACGAGGATCGGCGTCATCAGCGAACCGCCGCCGACGCCCGTCAGGCCGACGAGAGTGCCGACGAACAGGCCGGACAGGGAGTACAGCAGATCGATATGGGGAAGCGACATCGGAAGCAGGCGGTTATGCGGCGTTCGGCGGCGGCGCGTGGATCAAAGCCCGACATTGTCGCAAATGTGGCGCGCGGATGTACGACTGCGTTAAAAATCCGGTGGCTGGCGGTGGTGGGGTGGGCGGAGCGCCTTGTCGCACGGGGCTCGGGGGTGTTCGGAAGCGGGGCGCCGGGTGTTCGGTCGGCGTGCTTCACGGGTGTCGGGATGCGGGGCCGGATCGGCTGCGGCGGGACGGTGAGCCAGCGAACCGGTTCCAGGCGATGAAGGCAAGCCGATCCGGCTGAAACAGGCGTTTGAACCGGATCGGTACGGCGGGCGAGGCGCCTTGCGTCAGTGCGGCGCGCGGCCGTGGCCGCACACACCGAACGCGCATGCCGCGCGACTTCCTGCCGGTTTCCGGCAGCGGCGTCGACTTACGCGTGCGGCGGCAGCGCGCAGCCGTCGGGGCCGCATGCCGCCGCGTCGTCGCCGCCGAGCGCGACGACGCCGTCCTGCCACGCCTGCTCGAGCGCCTGCGCGAACACGTCGGCCGGCTGCGCACCGGACACCGCGTAGCGGCCGCCGAACACGAACAGCGGCACGCCGCGGCTGCCGATCTGCGCGGCGCGCGCGACGTCGGCGTCGACTTCGTCGCGATACGCGTCGCTGCGCAGCACGGCTTCGACCGCCGCGCGCTCGAGCCCCGCGTCGACGGCGAAATCGGCCAGTGCGCCGGAGTCGAACAGCGAGCCGTGCTCGCTGAAATACGCGCGATAGAGCCGTTCGGTCAGCGCGTGCGCATGGCCGGTGGTTTCCGCGAGCTTCACGAGCCGGTGGCCGTCGAGCGTGTCGCCGACGAGGGTGCCGGGCAGGTCGTAGCGCAACCCGACGCTCGCCGCCGCGTCGGTCACTTGTTGCAGCATCTGCTCGACCTGTGCGGGCGCGAGCCGGTACTTGCCGGCGAGCATCGCCTCGACCGGCTCGACCGGCTGGCCGGGGAACAGCCGGTACGCGCGCAGCGCGACGTCCACGTGCTCCGCATGCGCAAACCCGGCGAGCGCCTCGTCGAAGCGGCGCTTGCCGATCCAGCACCATGGGCAGATCAGGTCGGACCAGATTTCGACGGTCAGTGTCGGGCGATGCGCAGGGGCGGGAGCGGTCGGCATGGGGGCGTGAAGACGGGCGGGTGAAAAAAATGTAACCGAGACTATATCACTTTCTGCCTCACCGCCCCGGCTACACGTCGCCCTGCGTTTCCTTCAGGTGCTTCAGATGCTTGTACACCGTTGCACGCCCCATCCCGAGCACGTTCGCGACATAGTTCGCCGCGCTCTTGCCGCGGAACGCGCCTTCCGCGTAAAGCGCCTCGACGAGTTCGCGGCGATGCTCGCGGGTGAGCCCGTTCAGGCCGACCTGCCGCTCGTGCAGCCAGCCGTGCAGGAACGTGTTGATGCGCTCCTGCCAGTCGTCGCGGAACAGCTCGTCCGGCTGCGCGACGACGCCCGCGCCCTTGATGAACAGGTCGAGCGTGGCGCGCACCTCGTCGAACACCGCGATGTTGAAGTTGATGCACAGCATCCCGGCCGGGTGCCCGTCGTCGTCGAACAGCACGTTGCTCACGCAGCGCATGCGCCGGCCGTCCCAGTTGAGCTTCTCGTACGGGCCGATCACGCGCTCGCGCGCCGAGTGGTCGGTTTCCTCGAGCGCGGAATCGTCGCCGACCTCGCGCTTGGACAGGTTGTTCGCGAGATACAGCACCGTCTGGTCGTGCAGGTCGTGGATCACGACTTCCGCATACGGGAAGAACAGCGTCGCGATGCCGTCGGCAATCGGCGCGTAGCGGGACAGCAGCAGGTCTTTGACGGGAGATTTCTTCTTGCGCATCGGAATCGCGATCTCGGGTGAGCCTGCGGCAGGCGCCCCGGGATGCCGGCGCGCAACCGCCGCGGCGGTTGCGCCATTGTATCGGGCTCGCGCGCGCGTGACGCTCATGCCCGTGCCAGGTGCGTGTACAGCGCGTGCGCGATCGCGACGTCCTCGAGGCCGAGGCCGATCGAGCGGAAGAACGCATGGCGCGTGCGCGACGGCGCGGGGCACGTGCCGCGCACGAGCGCCGGCAGGTCGCCGACGATCCGCTCGGCCGTCCAGCCGTGCTCGGCCGCGGCGCGCAGCATCTCGCCCGCGCTCGCGGGCGTCGTGTGCCGGTAGTCGCAGTACACGTCCATCTCGGGCAGCCACGCGGGCGGGATCTCGTGCGCCTGCGCGACGTTGGTGCTGATCGACGTGATGAGCGCGGGGCGCGTGAGCATGCCGTCGCCGAGCACGGGCGTGCCCGACGACGTGCACAGCATCACGACGTCCGCGTCGCGCACGCATTCGCCGAGGCTGCCGGCCGCGCACGCGCGCGGATCGAGCCTTGCGAGCTCGGCGTGCAGCGCCGTGTCGCCTTCGAGCGCCGGCGAGTACACGCGGATCGTCTCCCAGTCGCGCAACGCCGCCGTGTGCCGCAGGTGCGCGAGGCCGACCGCGCCCGTGCCGACCACCGCGAGGTGCCGCGCGCTGCTCGGCGCGAGACAGTCGACCGCGAGCGCCGTCGTGCCGGCGGTGCGCTCGACCGTCAGGCGGCCGGCGTCGCACCACATCAGCGGCTGGCCGGTGCGCATCGACATCAGCGCGGTCCAGGCGGTCACGACGGGCTTGCCGTCCGTCACGATGTACGGCGACAGCTTCGCACCGAACACCTGCTCGTCGGCGAGCGCGCCGAGGTAGGTGATGAAGTCGCCGGCCCCGCCGGGGAACAGCGTGAGCGTCTGCGGCGGCTGCACCGCGCGCGCCGTGCCGAGCGCGGCGAACATGCGGTGCAGCGTGCCGAGCACGTCGAGCGACGGAAGGGCGGCGCGCACCGCCGCGTCGTCGACGGTCAGCGGCAGGGACGGGGCGGCTTGCGTCATGGATGGTTCTCCGGTCGGGGCCGGACGCATGGTCTGTCGATGCGGGCGTCCGGTGGGGTTTGTGATGGACGAAAAGTCTAATATAGACTCGTGATTTCACGCGAGCTTTTCTTTTTCGGCTGTGCATCGGTCTGCCGATCATCGATAAGACTCATGAAATCAAAGGGTTGTGGGTGGCGCTTATGACGCCGGTGCGCCGAGACAAGCGCCCGGTTATCGTATCCCCTATAGTCTATAGTAGACTTTCAGTCTATATTTCGCGTGCATGGACTCGCGTTGCCGCATGCCCGGCCGTCCCGCGGTTCCCGCCGTTTCGACGCACGTTGGCGCAGGCGCCGCGCCGTCGATCTTCATTGCCTCAACCGAGACAGGATTCGTCATGAACTGGAAGCTCTCCCTCTGCGCCGCCGCGGCTTTCGCGAGCGTGGCCGTTGCCGCCCACGCGGAATCGACCGCCAACACCTTGCGCTTCGGCATCGAAGCCGCCTATCCGCCGTTCGAGAGCAAGACGCCGGCCGGCCAGCTGCAGGGCTTCGACGTCGACGTCGGCAATGCCGTGTGCGCGAAGCTGAAGATGAAGTGCGTGTGGGTCGAGAATGCGTTCGACGGCCTGATCCCCGCGCTGCAGGCGCGCAAGTTCGACGCGATCAACTCGGCGATGAACATCACCGCGAAGCGCCGGCAGAGCATCGACTTCACGCCGGCGATCTACGTCGTGCCGATCGTGATGGTCGCGAAGCACGGCTCGCCGCTGCGGCCGGAGGCGGCGAGCCTGCGCGGCAAGCACGTCGGCGTGCTGCAGGGCTCGTCGCAGGAGGATTTCCTGAAGGCGCACTGGGCCAACGCGGGCGTGTCGGTCGTGTCGTATCAGGACCAGGACCAGATCTACGCGGATCTCGTCGCGGGCCGCCTGGACGCGGCGGTGCAGGAGGCGCAGACCGCGCAGGACGGCTTCCTCGACAAGCCGGCCGGCCGCGACTACCAGATCGTCGGCGAGCCGCTGAAGGATCCGGCGACCCTCGGCGAAGGCACGGGCTTCGGGATGCGCAAGGGCGACAAGGCGCTGCAGGCGAAGATCGTCGGCGCGCTCGATGCGCTGAAGAAGGACGGCACGTTGAGCACGCTGTCTCAGAAGTATTTCAAGCGGGATATCATCGCCCGATAAGCGCAGCCGGGCCTGGTGTCCGGCGCGCGTCACATCCACATTCGACGCAGTGCGAGGAAGCATGGATTTCGACGTCATCGTCCTGGGGGCTGGCATCGTCGGCGTGTCGTCGGCGCTGCATCTGCAGGATCGCGGCTTGCGCGTCGCCCTCGTCGACCGGCGCGCGCCGGGCGAGGAAACGAGCCACGGCAACGCGGGGCTGATCGAGCGCTCGTCGGTCGTGCCGTATGCGTTCCCGCGCAAGCTCGGCACGCTGCTGCGCTATGCGCGCAACCGCTCGGTCGATCTCTACTGGGACTACAAGGCGATGCCGGCCTATGCGGGCTGGCTCGCGCGCTTCTGGCTCGAATCGTCGCCCGCGCGGCTCGCGGCCGCCGCGCGCGACCTGCTGCCGCTCGTCGCGGCGAGCGTCGACGAACACGACGCACTGCTCGCGCGCACCGACGCGCAGCCGCTCGTGCACGACGGCGGCTGGATCGAGGTGTTCCGCACGCCCGCGCTGTTCGACGCGGAGGCGCGCGCGCAGCAGCGCATCGCGGACGAGCACGGGCTGCGGATGAGCGTGCTCGACGCGCGCGCGTTGCGCGGCCGGGAGCCGGGCGTCGGCGACGCGTTTTGCGGCGCGTTCCACTGGCAGGACCCGAAGACCGTGTCGAATCCGGGCGGGCTGACGAAGGCCTATGCGCGGCTCTTCGAGCGCGAGGGCGGCACGGTCGTGCGCGGCGACGCGACGACGTTCGCGCAGGCGCGCGACGGCTGGTGCGTCGACACCACGCACGGGCGGATCGCGGCCCGTTCGGCGGTGGTCGCGCTCGGCCCGTGGTCCGACCAGGTGTTCGCGCCGCTCGGCTACCGGATTCCGCTGCGCGCGAAGCGCGGCTATCACATGCATTACCGGCCGACGCGCGCGCCGTTGAGCGTGCCGGTGTGCGATACCGAGCAGGGCTTCGTCGTCGCACCGATGGACGGCGGCCGCCTGCGGCTCACGACCGGCGTCGAGATCGCGCTGCGCGACGCGCCGCCGACCGGCGTCCAGCTGGCCCGCGCCGAGCCGCTCGCGCGCGACGCGTTCGGCCTGGGCGAGCGGCTCGATCCCGCGCCTTGGCTCGGGATGCGTCCGTGCACGCCCGACATGCGCCCGGTGATCGGGCCCGCGCCGCGCCATCCGCATCTGTGGTTCTCGTTCGGCCATTGTCATCACGGGCTGACGCTCGGCCCCGCGAGCGGCCGCCTGCTCGCCGAGATGATGACGGGCGCGCCGACCTACATCGATCCCCATCCGTATCGTCCGGCACGCTTCGGCTGAGCGTGATCGATCGGTGGCTGTGAATCCGGCGCCGGCCTCGATGGCCGGCGTTTTTGCGTGTGCGTCGCGCGGAGTGCCGGGGGGCAGACACACTTTTTCATTCTGCTGTCGCCGTTGCGGGTGTTTCTCTGATTTGAAATTGTCTGTGTAATTGTGTGGAAAGAAATCGAGGGATAAAACTTATCGGGTGTGCGATTTTTTAAATGCATTTTCATGTTCTTGAAACGGTTGTGCCTGGTCAATTCCATTGACATGGCCGGCGTTTCAAAAGGAGCGTTCCGGCCTTGCCCGGGATGTACCGGAACACGTTACCTCGGGCCTCGCAAACGTTACGTTACGTCCGTGCCTGCGGTATGTGTTTCTTCATATCATTAAGCGGATGGTTGGATGTTTTTTGCAATGAAATCAAATGTGATCGTGTTATTGCGTTGCAATAAATCAGGGAAATAAGCCTGATTTTCTCTGGTGGCACGCTTCGTGCGCTCCGTCCCCGTGCTTTACCAACGTAGTGTCAACGGAGATGAGATCACGATGGGAAAAAACTTCAAATTGACGGGCGCGGCGCTGTCGGTGGCGACGGTGTTCGGGATGCTGGCTTCGGGAGCCGCGGTTGCCGGGCCGCTCGACACGCTGTCGATCCCGCAGGTGATCGTCAATTCGCCGCCGGGCGGTGTCGGGGCAAGTCTTACGGCAATCGGAACGACGCCGGCGGGGTCGATCGGCGTGATCGCGTCGACCACGGGCGCGGTGACGACGACGCTCGGCGGCCCGCTCGGGGACGCGCTGACAGAGGCGCTGGGCGGCGCGGCGGGGCAGGTGACGGGGGCGCCGGGTAGCGTCGGCGGTGGGTCGAACCCGCTGGCTCCGCTTCAAGGTGCGCTGGGGCAGGCGCAGGGCGCATTAGGTGGTGCAGTCGGCCAAGTGACCGGCGCATTGGGCAACGTCGGTGGTGGCTCGAACCCGCTGGCTCCGCTTCAAGGTGCGCTGGGGCAGGCGCAGGGCGCATTAGGTGGTGCAGTCGGCCAAGTGACCGGCGCATTGGGCAACGTCGGTGGTGGCTCGAACCCGCTGGCTCCGCTGCAAGGTGCGCTGGGGCAGGCGCACGACGCGCTTGGCGGCGCGGTCGGCCAAGTGACCGGTGCATTGGGCAATGTCGGCGGCGGCAATCCGGCCGACGCGCTGGCCAACGCGGTGAACGCGATCGCAGGCCAGGTTGGTAGCGGCTCAAGCCCGCTTGCGCCGGTGCAAGGCGCGCTGAACCAGGTCGTCGGCACGCTCGGCAACGGCAACCCTGCCGGCACACTCGGCAACGCGGTGAACACGATCACCGGTACGCTCGGCAACGTCGGCGGCGGCGCAAATCCGCTGGCTCCGGTGCAGGGCGCGGTGACCCAGCTCGCCGGCACGCTCGGCGGCAACGATCCGGCCGCTGCGCTCGGCAACGCCGTGAGTTCGTTGACCGGCGCTCTCGGCAACCTCGGCGGCACGAATCCGCTGGCGCCGGTGCAAGGTGCGGTGACGCAGGTCGTCAACACGCTGTCCGGTGCCGGTGCCGGTGGCGGCAGCCCGATCGCGCCGATCACGAACCTCGTCAACGGCCTGCAGAACGCGTTGCCGACCGGCGGCAACCCGGCCGGCGCGCTGACCGGTGCGCTGGGTTCGGTGACGGGCGCGCTCGGCAGCCTCGGCGGCACGCATCCGCTCGCGTCGCTGCAGGGTGCGCTGAGCCAGGCGCAAGGCGTGCTGGGCGGCGCGGTTGGCCAGGTGACGAGCGCGCTGGGCAATGCCGGCGGCGGGTCGAATCCGCTGGCCCCGCTTCAGGGCGCGCTGAGCCAGGCGCAAGGCGCGCTGGGCGGCGCGGTTGGCCAGGTGACGAGCGCACTGGGCAATGTCGGCGGCGGGTCGAATCCGCTGGCCCCGCTGCAGGGTGCGCTGAGCCAGGCGCAAGGCGCGCTGGGCGGCGCGGTTAGCCAGGTGACGAGCGCGCTGGGCAATGCCGGCGGCGGGTCGAATCCGCTGGCCCCGCTTCAGGGTGCGCTGAGCCAGGCGCAAGGTGCGCTGGGCGGCGCAGTCGGCCAACTGACCGGCGCGCTCGGCAACCTTGGCGGCGCGAACCCGCTGGCGCCGGTGCAGGGCGCCGTGACCCAGGTCGTCAGCACGCTGACCGGCGCGGCCGGCGGTAGCCCGATCGCACCGATCACGAATCTCGTGAACGGCCTGACGGGCGGCCTGCCCGGCGGCGGCAATCCGGCCGGCGCGCTGACCGGTGCGCTCGGCGACGCGGGTGCACCGCTGTCGCAGGCGGCCGGCGCACTGACAGGCGCGCTGGCGAACGGTCCGGCACAGTTGTCGCAGGCCGGCGGCGCGCTCGCGGGCGCGGCCGGTTCGACGGCGGCGGCCGGTGGCAGCCTGATGGGCTCGGGCGCCAGCGCCGCGGGCAGTACGGCAGCGGCAGCCGGCGCACTGTCGACGACCGGCGCGAACGCGACGGCCACGGTCGTCAACGCGGCCGGCACCGCAGTCGGCACGGCGCTCGGCTCGACGCCGGGCCTGTCGGTCACGCCGCATTCGGGCGGCGGTTCGCCGAGCAACCCGCTCGCCCCGGTGTCGTCGCTGCTGACGACGCTCACGGGCGCACTGCCGAAGTAACGGAACCGGACGGCGGGCAGCAGGCGGGCGTTGCCCGTCGCCCGCCGGCACGCGCGCAAGGCGGCATGACAGTGATGTCATGCCGCCTTTTTCTTGCGATCCCTCGTCCGCCCGCTACACCCGCAGTCGCCAGCACCCGCTTAAATGCGACGGAATAATCGGCCGCGCTCGTCCGTTTATTTACCGAGTCACGGCGTCGTCGCGCGGCGGGATAATTTCCGCATCGAAGTCGATCTCCCGTTCCGCGACGGCGGCGTCCGCGCAAAGCAGGCGGCGCCGCACGCGCCGCGATGTCACGCGAAGGAGAACCGGAATGAAACGGATACTGCTCGTCGTCGCGCTGACGGCCGGGGCGTCGCTGCCCGCGGCCGCGGAGCCGCCGCAGGTCAGCGGCGGGAAGCTGGTCGACGAAGACCACATGACGCTGTACACGTTCGACCGCGACGCGCCCGGCAAAAGCATGTGCGACAGCGGGTGCGTGGCGAGCTGGCCGCCGGCGCTCGCCGACGCGTACGACAAGGCGTCGGGCGCGTGGAGCATCGTCAGGCGCGACGACGGCAAGATGCAATGGGCGTACAAGGGCCATCCGCTGTACCGCTGGAGCATGGACCGCAAGGCGGGCGATGCGGGCGGCGACGGCATGGGCGGGATGTGGCACGTCGCGCGGCCGTGATGGCGAGGCCGTGTGCGAGGCATCCGGATGAGTTACGAATCGGATCTGCTGGTGTGGCTGCCGCGCCTCACGCGGTATGCGCGCGCACTGACGGGCGACCCGGCGTGGGCCGACGATCTCGTGCAGGACACGCTCGAGCGTGCGCTGAACAAGCCGCCGCGCGTCGCCGGCAATCTCTGCGCGTGGCTGCTGACGCTGCTGCGTCACCGCTTCATCGACCAGCTGCGCGCGCGGCACGAGATCGCGGTCGACGACGCGACGGCGCCCTGGCAGACGATGGCCGCGCCCGCGGGCGAGATCAGCGGGCTGCTGCTGCGCGACGTGCAGCGCGCGCTGTACCGGCTGCCCGTCGAGCAGCGCGAGGTGCTGCTGCTGGTGGCGCTTGAGGAGCTTTCCTACCAGGAGGCCGCGCAGGTGCTGGCGGTGCCGGTGGGCACGGTGATGTCGCGGCTCGCGCGGGCGCGCGAGCACATGCGCGCGCTGCTGTCGGACGAGCAGTCCGGGCGCGGCGCCGCGCCGCTACGGGTGATCGGGAAGACATGATGGACGAATCGCGCAAGCCCTCGAACGAGCACGATGCCGACGTGTCGGCCCAGCTGCTGTCCGCGTTGCTGGACGGCGAGCTGTCCGGCGCGGAGCGGCGCGAAGTGCTCGACCGCCTGCAGGCGAATCCGGAGGATGCCGAACGATTCGCGCATTACCGCGCGCAACGCGCCGCGCTGCAGGCGCTGTTTCCGCTGCCTGCCGCCGCGCCGGCGCTGTTCGTGCAGCGCCGCGCGTCATGGCGGCGCGGCGTCGCGATCGGGTTTGGCGGGCTGGCGGCCGGCGTGCTGCTCGGCATCGCGCTGCACACAGGATGGACGGCGTTCGGCAAGGAGCCGGCGTTCGCGGCGCGCGCGGACGTCGCCTACGCGGTGTACGCGGTCGACCGCCAGCATCCGGTCGAAGTCGGCGCCGGCGATCCGGAGCGGCTCGCGGCATGGCTGTCGGCGCGCGTCGGCCGGCCGGTCCGCGCACCGTCGCTCGCCGAGTACGGCTACGCGCTGATCGGCGGCCGGCTGTTGCCCGGCGTGTCCGGCCCGGCCGCGCAGTTCATGTACGAGCGCGCCGACGGCGAGCGCGTGACGCTGTACGCGACGGTGTTCGCCGGGCACGACCTGAAGCCGCGCGCGTTGCGCGCCGACGGCCGCCGCACCTATTTCTGGTCGGATCGCGGCATGGGCTATGCGCTGTCCGGCCGCGGCGACGATCCGCGCCTGCGCGAGATCGCGATGGAGGCGTGCGGCGCGCTCGGCGGCCGGACCGACGTATGGAAGGGTTGACGCGCGCGTCGCGCGGGAACGGAGATTGCGGAGGGTGCGATGACGCGAATGGCCCGGATCCTGTTGATCGCGCTGGCGGCCTGCGCAGGCGCCGCGCGTGCCGCCGAGGACGTGCCCGTGCACGTACCGGTCGACGCTGACGGCGTGCAGCGGGTCGCGATCGTCGGCGGCAGCTATTTCTTCCGTCCGAACCATGTGATCGTGAAGGCGCGCGTGCCGGTCGAGCTGACGGTGTCGAACGAGACCGGGTTGATTTCGCACAACTTCGCGATCGACGCGCCGCAGGCCGGCATTGCAGTGCGCACCGAACTGACGGCCGCGCCGAAGACGTTCCGCTTCACGCCCACGCAGGCGGGCCGCTTCGCCTACTATTGCACGCATCGCCTGCTGTTGTTCAAGAGCCATCGCGACCGCGGCATGGAAGGCGTGCTGGAGGTCGAGGAGGGGCCGTGATTGCCGGATGGCTGGCCGCCGCCGCGCTGCTTGGAGCGAGCATGACCGCAGACCCCTTGACCGTCGCGCAGGAACGTTTCGAGCAGGCGAGCTCGTACCGGGCGACGATCCGCTCGTCGCCGCGGCATGGCGAGCGCACCGAAATCCACTATGCGTACCGCAAGCCCGGCTACATCCGGATGGACTTCGTGTCGCCGCATCATGGCGCGGTGCTGATCTACGATCCGGCGAGCGGCAAGGTGCGGCTGCGGCCGTTCGGCGCGCACGTGCCGCCGGCGCTGTCGCTGTCGCCGGCCAATCCGCTCGTGCGCGACGCGAGCGGCCACCGGGTCGACCAGTCCGATGTCGGCGAGCTGCTGCGCAACGTGCGCGCGCTGCAGGAAGGCGGCGTGACCGTGACGCAAGGCGAGGAGACGGTCGGCGGCCGGGCCGCGCTGCGCGTGAGCGTCACCGGCGCGCCCGCGCACGCGGTGGCGGGCGTGCACCGCTACCAGCTGTGGCTCGACGTGCGCGACGGCTTTCCGCTGAAGGTGCTCAGCTTCGCGGATGGCGACGAGCAGCCGCTCGAAACCGTCACGCTCGACGATATCGAGATCGACGTTGCATTCCCCGATCACTTCTTCGATCCCTGAATCCCGACGCGCCGGAGGCGGCATGGCTGAGTACCGGTTTTCGACGACGTGGCGGGTGGACGCGCCGTTGGCGGCGGTCTGGCACGCGATCTACGAGGCCGACCGTTGGCCCGCATGGTGGAAGAGTGCGGAGCGCACCGTCGAGGTCGAGCACGGCGACGCGCACGGCGTCGGCGCGCTGCACCGGTACACGTGGAAGGGCGCGCTGCCGTACCGGCTGACGTTCGACATGCGGGTGCTGCGCGTCGAGCCGATGCACTCGCTCGAAGGCCGCGCGAGCGGCGCGGTCGAGGGCGACGGGCGCTGGTCGTTCGCGAACGACGGCGAGCGCACGGTCGTTCGCTACGAGTGGCACATCCGCACGCACGTGCGCTGGATGAACTGGCTCGCGCCGCTCGCCCGCCCGCTGTTCAAGTGGAATCACGACGTCGTGATGCGCGAAGGCGCGCGCGGGCTCGCGCAGTGGCTCGGCGCGTGCGTCGAATCGGACGGCCGTTCGTTCCTGCCCGCCGCCGGCGCGTGACACGGGCGGCCGGGCGGCGTGCCGGGCTGTCGGCGGCGCCTTGCCCCTGTCGGCGAATCCCTACACGCGGGCCGGCATAAATATGACGTGAAGATCAGCCTCCGTTGATTTGATTCCCGTCAATCGTTGCCGATACTTTCCTCACAACAAACGTATTTCGTTTTTCGTCCGACGTGATCGAGCCCGTTTCGAGACGAGCCCGAACCCCGCACGACGGACGCCTTCGTGCCCCGCTCCGCAGTCGAACGTCGCATGAGGCTTGGGTGGCTGGATTCTTCCCTGTCGAACCAGCAGCTTCATTCCCGGCATCGCACAACGAAACGGAGACCGACATGAGCCGCGCAGCACGAGACCTGATCGAATTGCAACGCCTCGCCCAAAGCGGCGCAGGCGCACTGACCGAGCATCTTTTACGCGAACTGGCGAAGCATCTCATCGCCGCGGGCGTGGCCGACTCGCGCGGCGGATGCTGAACGCGGCGCGCCCGGCGCGCGGCGACGGAACGGACGTCAAACCGGCGGAGGGCGCCGGGCAAACGGGGCGACCCGCCCGGGCGGCCCCGCCTAGGCGGCCCCGCCTGAACGGAGAAAAGACGTGAACAACAGCGACACGCTCGACTCGATCCGGGACATCAACATTTCGTACCTGATGCTCGCGCAGCGCCTGCTGCGCGACGACCGCGAGGCCGGCATGTTCCGGCTCGGGCTGTCGGCGCCGCTCGCCGAGCTGCTGTCCACGCTGACGCTCGCGCAGACGACGCGGCTCGCGGCCTGCGACCAGCTGCTGTGCGGCTTCCGGTTCGGCGACCACGCGATGCTGTCCGCGCTCGCCACGTCGCCGAAGCAGGCGGACGTGTCGCACACGCATGCGGCGATCCTGCTCGCGGGCCAGCCGGCCGCGCAATTCTCGTGACGGGGCGGCCATGTCGAACCCGAGCCTGATCGCCTATGCGCGCGAAGTGTCGCGCGCGGTCGACCTGATCGAACTCGGCGCGCGCATGCAACTGCTCGAATCCGAGCTCACGCTGTCGCGCGAGAGACTGACCCGGCTTTACCGTGAGGTGAGGGGCGTGTCGCCGCCGAAGGGCATGCTGCCTTCGTCGGCCGACTGGTACATGACGTGGCGCGGGAACATCCATGCGTCACTGTTCTACAACACGTACCTGTTCCTGAAGGACGAGGCGTGCTGCTCGCACCTGGATGCGCTGACGAAGGGCTACCGGCTGTACCGCGAGCACTGCGCGCACGCGGGCATGGACGTCGAACTCGACCTGACGCGCGCGTGGACGCTCGTGCGCTTCTTCAACGGCGGGATGCTGCGGATGACGCAATGCGGCCGCTGCGGCGGCAAGTTCGTCGCGCACAAATACGATCTGCACGGACGCGGCGCGTGCGTGATTTGCCAGCCGCCCGCGCGCGCGGGCAAGATGACGAAGCCGGCGATGCATTGATGGTTCGCGTGCCGGCCCGGTAAGTCGGGCCTGACCCGTGCGGTCGCCCGATCGCTGCCGCCCGCGCACCGATTCGACACCCCGTGCTTACCCTGTGTCCGATCTGGCCCCGATCGCCGATGCTGGCAGCGGATGCCGGCATCGGCTGGGTATTCTCGTCATATCCCCATGTTTTAAAAAGACATTTCAGGTTTCTTGAGGGGCGCGGCGGCGCTTTGCGCCAGGCCAAAAAAACCGCCATTCCCCCTTCTTGAATTTGTCAAAACCCGTCCATATAATTAGCACTCGCTGCACGAGAGTGCTAACAATTCTCCGCCTGGCGTCGTGCCGGGCGGATTCCCAAAGCGTTCTTCAATCTCAGTCAAGAGAGGAGTGAATATGAACCTTCGTCCTTTGCACGATCGCGTGATCGTCAAGCGCCTGGATCAGGAAACCAAGACCGCCTCGGGCATCGTGATCCCCGAAGCTGCTGCTGAAAAGCCGGATCAAGGCGAGATCCTCGCGGTCGGCCCGGGCAAGCGTGACGACAAGGGCGCCCCGATCGCGCTCGACGTGAAGGTCGGCGATCGCGTCCTGTTCGGCAAGTACGCTGGCCAGACCGTCAAGGTCGACGGCCAGGAACTGCTGGTGATGCGCGAAGAAGACATCATGGCCGTGGTCAACGCCAAGTAAGCGTCCACCGACGGTACATATTCCCAAGAATTCAAGGAGTTAGAAGATGGCAGCTAAAGACGTCGTATTCGGCGATTCCGCCCGTTCGAAGATGGTCGAAGGCGTGAACATTCTCGCCAACGCAGTCAAGGTCACGCTGGGTCCGAAGGGCCGCAACGTGGTGCTCGAGCGCAGCTTCGGCGGCCCGACGGTCACCAAGGACGGTGTGTCGGTCGCGAAGGAAATCGAGCTGAAGGACAAGCTCCAGAACATGGGCGCGCAAATGGTCAAGGAAGTCGCTTCCAAGACCAGCGACAACGCAGGCGACGGCACGACGACGGCAACCGTCCTCGCGCAATCGATCGTCCGCGAAGGCATGAAGTACGTCGCATCGGGCATGAACCCGATGGACCTGAAGCGCGGCATCGACAAGGCCGTTGCAGCGGCCGTCGAAGAGCTGAAGAAGATCAGCAAGCCGTGCACGACCAACAAGGAAATCGCGCAAGTCGGCTCGATCTCGGCGAACAGCGATTCGTCGATCGGCGATCGCATCGCTGAAGCGATGGACAAGGTCGGCAAGGAAGGCGTGATCACCGTCGAAGACGGCAAGTCGCTGGCCGACGAACTGGACGTCGTCGAAGGCATGCAATTCGACCGCGGCTACCTGTCGCCGTACTTCATCAACAACCCGGACAAGCAAGTCGCCGTCCTCGAGAACCCGTTCGTGCTGCTGCACGACAAGAAGGTGTCGAACATCCGCGATCTGCTGCCGGTGCTGGAACAAGTCGCGAAGGCTGGCCGTCCGCTGCTGATCATCGCAGAAGACGTCGAAGGCGAAGCGCTCGCAACGCTGGTCGTCAACAACATCCGCGGCATCCTGAAGACCGTTGCGGTCAAGGCGCCGGGCTTCGGCGATCGTCGCAAGGCGATGCTGGAAGACATCGCGATCCTGACCGGCGGTCAAGTGGTTGCGGAAGAAACCGGCCTGACGCTCGAGAAGGCAACGCTGGCAGAACTGGGCCAGGCGAAGCGCATCGAAGTGGGCAAGGAAAACACGACGATCATCGACGGCGCAGGCGAAGCCGTGAACATCGAAGCGCGCGTCAAGCAAATCCGCACGCAGATCGAAGAAGCGACGTCGGACTACGACCGTGAAAAGCTGCAAGAGCGCGTGGCCAAGCTGGCTGGCGGCGTTGCAGTGATCAAGGTCGGCGCTGCGACCGAAGTCGAAATGAAGGAAAAGAAGGCACGCGTCGAAGACGCGCTGCACGCAACCCGCGCTGCCGTTGAAGAAGGCATCGTCCCGGGCGGCGGCGTCGCGCTGATCCGCGCACGTACCGCGATCGCAGGCGTGACCGGCCTGAACGCCGATCAGAACGCCGGCATCAAGATCGTGCTGCGCGCGATGGAAGAGCCGCTGCGCCAGATCGTCACGAACGGCGGCGAAGAAGCGAGCGTCGTGGTGGCAGCGGTTGCTGCAGGCAAGGGCAACTACGGCTACAACGCAGCGACGGGCGAGTACGTCGACATGGTCGAGGCCGGCGTGGTCGACCCGACCAAGGTCACGCGCACCGCACTGCAGAACGCAGCTTCGGTTGCAGGCCTGCTGCTGACGACGGACGCAGCCGTCGCGGAACTGCCGAAGGAAGACGCTCCGATGCCGGGCGGCATGCCGGGCGGCATGGGCGGCATGGGCATGGACATGTAATCGACTTCGGTCGATGCGGTCCGGAACGCGCAGCAGTGCGCGTTCCAGCCAAAAGAAAAGACCCGCAGCGATGAACTGACCCCGCAAAGTTGGACAGTTAAAGGCTAGGTGGGTAGGGGCTGAGTCCTGTATTGCACGGGACTCAGCCCTTTCAATTTCAGCTTGATGCGTTCGTGGTTGTAGTAGTGGATGTAGCGCTCCAGCGCGTCGCGCAATTGATCCACGCAGGTAAAGCGCTCCAGCCTGAAGCACTCGGACTTGAGCGTGCCGAAGAAGCTTTCCATTGCCGCATTGTCGAGGCAGTTGCCCTTGCGGGACATGCTCTGGGTCAGCTTGCGCCGCTTCAGCAGTCGACGGAACTTCGGCATCCGGTATTGCCAGCCTTGATCCGAATGCAGCAGCGGCCGCTCCTTGCGTCCGAGTTTAGCTAATGCCTTCTTCAGCATGCCGCGGACCAGCTCGAAGCTCGGGCGTCGTTCCATCTGGTACGCGACGATCTCGCCGTTGTAGAGATCCATCACCGGCGACAGATACAGCTTTTGCCCGCCGACGTTGAATTCCGTCACATCCGTCACCCACTTCTGGTTGGGCCGCGCGGCATCGAACCGGCGTTGCAGCAGGTTGGGCGCGGCTTTGCCGACCTCGCCTCGCCACGAACGGTATTTCTTCGGGCGCACCAGGGACTTCAACTGCAATTGCTGCATCAGCCTTTGCACGGCTTTGCGGTTGATGAGTTGCCCGCTCTGCCGGATGGCAGCCGTGACGCGCCGATAGCCGTAGCGCCCCTTGTGATGCTCAAACACCATCCGGATCTTCGCTTTGAGATCAGCATGTCGGTCGCCTATATCCAGCGCCTTGAGCTGATAGTAGAACGTACTGCGGGCCAAACCTGCGGCCTTCAGCAGCGCCGCCACCGGATGGCGTTGCCTGAGTTCCCGCACTATTTGCGCTTTTTCTTTTGCGCTGCTTGCTTCTTCGCCTGCAGCAGCGCATCGAGCTTTTTTAGGTACGCCACCTCCGCGCGCAGATACTCGATTTCCTTGAGCAATTCCTCGCGTGGGCGCGCGTCCGGCGTGCCGGCTTCAGTGGGTTTCGGTGGAAGTGACGTGGCCATCTTTCGGGGGCGCCCTTTCGGACGAGCAGAGAGTGCCGCTAAACCGCCGTCATCATACCGCTGTCGCCATTGGGCGATGGCGGACTGATTTCGGATATTGAAGCGCGCAGCCGCTTCGCGATCGGACAAGCCTTCGTCTTTGATCTGCCGCAGCACCGACAGCTTGAACGATGCGCTGTAGCACTCGTACTTGCGTTTGATGCCGGCAACGCCATGTGCCTGGTACGCAGCGACCCATTTGCGTACGGTCGATTCATCAATTCCGTGCCGATGCGAGATGGCGCGCGCAGACTCATTCCTCCCGGACTCAAAGTCTTCGACGACCGATAGCTTGAACTGCTCCGTGTACTGCACCATGAAAAACACCCCAAAGGTTGGATCGGTGTCCAACTTTTGGGGTGCAGTTCACGATGCGGGTCTTTTTTTGTTTGTATCGAAGTATTTGTCGCTGGCGGCGCCCCCGAAACGGGCGCCCCGTGCATTCAATGCCGGTGCGACGTCCTCGGCAGCGCATCCGGCGTCGCGGCGGGCGGCGATGCTTCCTCGTCGTTGCTGCGCGCCCAGAAGAAGCGATCCGGCAGATACGCGCCCATCCCCGGCCGGAACGCGTCGCGCACGGCCTGGTACAGGTATTCCTGCGCCTCGCGCACCGCTTCGGGCGGCTCCTGGCCATTCGCGAGCAGCGCGGCGATCGCCGCGCCGAGCGTGTCGGTGAGGCCCATCAGCCGGTGCGGCGTACGGTCCCACATGTCCTCGCGGATCTGGCCTTCCTCGCCGTACAGCGTATTGACGAGCCGGTGCGAGCCCGATTCGGTCGCGAGCACGTACTCGCAGCCCTGCGACAGCAGATGCGACAGCGCGGCGTCGAGGTTCGGCGCTTCCGCGTCGCCGTCCGGCTGCGCGAGCGCGATGAGCGTCGCATGGTCGGCGACCAGCAGCGTCGTCTGCGGCGCGAGCAGGTCGGCGATCGATTCGCGCAGATCGTCGGCGGCGAGCACGTGCTCGTCGTCGAGCGTGAAATCGGGTGCAAGCACGAGCGGCACGCCGTCGTAGTCGGCGACCACCTCGGCGATCGCGCTCACGACTTCCGCGCGCGTGGCCGCGCCGATCTTGAACGCGGCAACCGGCATGTCCTCGAGCAGCATCCGCGCCTGCGCGGCGACGACGTCGGGGTCGAGGCCCGTCACTTCGTCGCAGGCGGCCGAGTCGCGCACGGTGTAGCCGGTCAGGACGGACACGCCGTGACAGCCCATGCTCGCCAGGGTCATCAGATCGGCTTGGAGGCCGGAGCCACCGGTGGGATCGGACAGGCCGAAGGTGAGAACGATCGGAGGGGCGTTGCTGGACATGGACAAATGGGCAAGAAAAGACGGGAGAGCAGGGCGGCCGCACCGGCCTGGTGCGGCCTTCGCAGCCATTATGAGGCGGAATCCGGCGGTTCGAGCGGATTTTTTAGCGCACCGCAACGCAGGCGTACGACTAGCGCGCGATCGCTAGGCAGTCAGGCCCTGACACGGTACCATCATGGCTCCCGAATTTACCGACCCTCCCGACGCGGCTTAAGATGGAATACAAGAGCTGGATGTGCCTGATTTGTGGCTGGATTTACGACGAAGAAGCCGGACTGCCGGAAGAGGGCATTGCCCCGGGCACGCGCTGGGAAGACGTCCCGATCAACTGGACCTGCCCGGAATGCGGCGCGCGCAAGGAAGACTTCGAGATGGTCCAGATCTGACCGGACCGTCGCTTCAGGACATTCCGCTCGGGCCTCGCGTGCCATCGGCGCCATTGCGCCGTGATGGACGCGGGCGGCTTGGCCATGACTCGCGCGAGTGTCCCCGATGTCCGATCCGGCAGTAATCCCCGTGATTGATGCGCTGCCCAACCCGCGTGGCGGGGCAGTGCACGCGGCCGACGCGTGGCTCGCGGCGGCCGATGCGGCGCTCGAGCGCCGCGACGACGCGGCCGCGCCGCTGTCGGCGGCTGCAGCCGTGCTCGCCGAAGCCGGCTGGCTGCCGGCGGCCCGCTTCGCGGGCCAGCTGGCCGAAGCGGCGGCGCTGGTCGCCACCGAGCCGACTTCCTCCGGATGCCGGGCCGCGCTGCGGGAATTCCGCGCCGCGGTCGCGCGGCACAACCTGCGCGAGCTCGCCTGCTCGCCGCTCCTGTTCGAACACTATCGCACGCTGCGTGCGCAAAGCGCGGCGGACCTGCGTGCGCGCGTGCCGTACGACACGCTCGCGCTCGTCGGCCGCACGGTGCCGCCGGCGTCGCTGCGCGTGCTGCCCGCGGCCGCCGTCGCGCGGCTGCGCGCACGCTACGAACAGGCGCTGCTCGCCGTGCTGCGCGCGCAGCAGGCGCCACCTGAGGCGGCGCTCGACGCGCTCGACGCGTGCATGGCCGAACTGGCCGACGACACGCCCTATGACTACTGGCGGCTCGCGGCCGCGTGCCTGCGCGCGCTGCGCGCGAGCGGCGCGGCCGAGCTGAAGCGCTTTCTCGCGCGGACGAACCTGCTGATCGGCGAGCACGCGCAGGGCCGCCGGGCCGCGCCGCCCGACCTCGTGCGCGAGACGGCCGCGCTGTTGTGGCGGGATTTCGCGCTGTTCGGCGCGGCGGCCGAGGACGTCGCGCTCGTCGACGTGCTGCACGATTACGGATTGACGGTCGACTGGCACGTGGCCGGCACCCCGGCGTCCGAAGCGTTGTGGGAAGCCGATGCCGCGCGCGCCGAGCACGATGCGCTCGCGGTGGCGCCGACTCGCGAGCTCGGCGTCGTGACCGTCAACGCGCATGCGTATGAGGATTTCCTGCAGACCGCCGATGCGTCGATGGCCGAACTGACGGCGGACCCTGCCCACGCCGACGCGGGCGCCGCGTGGCGGGCGGCCGAGGCGGCCTACCGCGTCGGCGCGGCCGCCTGCGCGCTCGGCCTCGGCCACGCGGCGCTGCTGGCCGACACGCTCGGCCTCGCGTGGCGCCGCGCCGCGCATGGCGTGCCGCGGGCCGAAGGCAGCGTCGCGGCGCACCGCCACGCGTCCGACATGCTGCGCGGGGCGCTGCTCAAGATCGCGGCGGGCGTCGCGCCGCCGGACCTGACCGCCGCGAGCGAAGCGCTCGGCGCGGCGCTCGGCCGGGCCGGGCACGGATGATCCCGGCACCCTGCGGCGGCCGGTGCCGCGCCCCCCGGCAACGCACTGCCGTGCGCTTGCGCGCGCGTGTTAGAGTGCCGTGTGATCCGTGCGCGCCGTTGCCAGCGAGGCGCGGCGTTGCTTGTTGATCGCGGCCTCGATCAGGCCGCGGCGTCTTTGCTAAAATTCAAACCATGTCAAAGCCTTCCGATCGCATCAACCTGACCAACCAGTTCCTGATCGCCATGCCGAACATGGCCGATCCGACGTTCTCGGGAACGGTGGTGTACCTTTGCGATCACAGCGAGCGCGGCGCGCTCGGCCTCGTCATCAACCGTCCGACCGACATCGACCTCGAATCCCTGTTCAACCGCATCGACCTGAAGCTCGACATCGAGCCGCTGCTGCACATCCCCGTGTATTTCGGCGGCCCGGTGCAGACGGAGCGCGGCTTCGTGCTGCACGAGCCGGTCGAGGGCGCGAACTACAACTCGTCGATGTCCGTCGAGGGCGGGCTGGAGATGACCACGTCGAAGGACGTGCTCGAGGCGGTCGCGACGGGCACCGGCCCGAAGCGTTTCCTGCTGACGCTCGGCCATGCGGGCTGGGGCGCGGGGCAGCTCGAGGAAGAGATTTCCCGCAACGGCTGGCTGACCGTCGCCGCCGATCCGCGGATCGTGTTCGACACCCCGGCCGAGGAGCGCTTCGAGGCGGCGCTCGGCCTGCTCGGCGTCAGCTCGTCGATGCTGTCCGGCGAGGCAGGGCACGCATGAACGGCACGAGCGCGCGCGACGCGACGCTCCTGGCGTTCGACTACGGCGAGAAGCGCATCGGAGTGGCGATCGGCAATGCGCTGACGCGCTCGGCCCGCGCGCTCGTCGTGATCCTCAACCTGAACCGCGAGCACCGCTTCAAGGCGGTCGGCGACCTGCTGGCCGAATGGCGGCCGGACGCGCTCGTGGTCGGCCTGCCGATGCATCCGGACGGCACGCCGCACGACATGACGCAGCAGGCCAAGCGCTTCGGCAACCAGCTGAACGGCCGCTTCGGCCTGCCGGTCACCTGGGTCGACGAACGCTATTCGTCGGTCGAGGCCGAAGCGGAGCTGCGCGCGCGCGACGTGCGCGGCCGCGCGCGCGCCGACATGCTCGATGCGGAAGCCGCGCGCGTCATTCTTCAACAGTATCTCGATCAATTGCCCGACCATGAGCACCATTGATGCCGAGGCGCTATACCGCGTCCTGCTCGACCAGATTCGCGACGCATACGGCGCGGCCTTCGCCGAAGCGGGTGGGCCCCGGCTCGCCGGCATTTACAGCGGCGGCGCATGGCTGGCCGAGCGGCTCGCGCGCGATCTCGGCGCGCCGGGCTTCGGCGTCGTGAACGTCGCGCTGCATCGCGACGACTACGCGAAGAAGGGCCTGCACAGCCAGGCGAGCCCGACGTCGCTGCCGTTCGACGTCGACGGCGCGCGCATCGTGCTCGTCGACGATGTTCTGTATACCGGGCGCACCGTGCGCGCGGCGCTCAACGAACTGTTCGACTACGGCCGTCCGGCCGCGGTCGAGCTGGCGGTGCTGGCCGACCGCGGCGGCCGCGAGCTGCCGGTGGCCGCGCGTTTCGCCGGCGGCGCGCTCGACGTGCCGGCCGACGCGACCCTCGTGCTCGCGCGCGACGACGCGGCGAACTTCACGCTGCGCGTCGAAGCGCACGGCGGCTGAGCGCACCGAATCCGGATCCCGGGCCGCCGGCGAGTGCCGCGGCCCGTTTGCACAAGTTGGAATCACGCACATCATGACCACCGACACCACTGGCCGCGCCGGCAATCCCGCTGCGGCCGCGAGCCCCGAGCGATTCCGCTACGGCTTCCTGAAGGGCAACCCGCAGCTCACGAAGAACGGCGAGCTGAAGCACCTGCTGTCGATCGAGGGCCTGCCGCGCTCGATCGTCAACCACATCCTCGATACGGCCGAGCAGTTCGTCAGCGTGACGGACCGCGAAGTGAAGAAGGTGCCGCTCTTGCGCGGCAAGTCCGTGTTCAACCTGTTCTTCGAGAACTCGACGCGCACCCGCACCACCTTCGAGATCGCCGCGACGCGCCTGTCGGCGGACGTGCTGAACCTGAACATCAACGCGTCTTCGACGAGCAAGGGCGAATCGCTGCTCGACACGATCAACAACCTGTCGGCGATGCACGCCGACCTGTTCGTCGTGCGTCACGCGTCGAGCGGCGCGCCGTACCTGATCGCCGAGCACTGCGCGCCGCACGTGCACGTGATCAACGCCGGCGACGGCCGTCACGCGCACCCGACGCAGGGCCTGCTCGACATGTACACGATCCGCCACTACAAGCGCGATTTCACGAAGCTGCGCGTGGCGATCGTCGGCGACATCCTGCATTCGCGCGTCGCGCGCTCGGACATCCACGCGCTCACCACGCTCGGCGTGCCGGAAGTGCGCGCGATCGGCCCGCGCACGCTGCTGCCGGGCGGCCTCGAGCAGATGGGCGTGAAGGTGTTCCACAACCTCGACGAAGGCCTGAAGGGCGTCGACGTGATCATCATGCTGCGCCTGCAGAACGAGCGGATGAGCGGCGCGCTGCTGCCGTCCGCGCAGGAGTATTTCAAGAGCTGGGGGCTGACGCCCGAGCGCCTCGCGCTCGCCGCGCCGGACGCGATCGTGATGCACCCGGGCCCGATGAACCGCGGCGTCGAGATCGATTCGCAGGTCGCGGACGGCCCGCAGTCGGTGATCCTCAACCAGGTCACGTTCGGCATCGCCGTGCGGATGGCGGTGATGGGCATCGTCGCGGCCAACCACGACTGAGCCCGCGCGCCGCGCCTCCCTTTTACGCATTCAACGCATTCACAGACAGCGCATGAAGATTCATATCAAAGGCGGCACGCTGATCGACCCGGTCGCCGGCACCGAGCGGCAGGCCGACGTTTTCGTCGCGGCCGGCAAGATTGCCGCGATCGGTACCGCGCCGGCCGAATTCAACGCCGCGAAGACGATCGACGCCACGGGCATGATCGTCGCGCCCGGCTTCGTCGACCTGTGCGCGCGGCTGCGCGAGCCGGGCTACGAGCACAAGGCGACGCTCGAATCCGAGATGGCGGCGGCCGTCGCGGGCGGCGTGACGAGCCTCGTCTGCCCGCCCGACACCGACCCCGTGCTCGACGAGCCGGGCCTCGTCGAGATGCTGAAGTTCCGCGCGAGCAACCTGCACCAGGCGAACGTCCATCCGCTCGGCGCGCTGACGGTCGGCCTCAAGGGCGAAGTCATCACCGAGATGGTCGCGCTGACCGAGTCGGGCTGCGTCGGCTTCACGCACGCGAACGTGCCGGTGCGCGACACGCAGGTGCTGCTGCGCGCGCTGCAGTACGCGAGCACCTACGGCTTCACCACGTGGCTGCGCCCGATCGATGCGTTCATCGGCCGCGGCGGCGTCGCGGCGAGCGGCCCGGTCGCGTCGCGGCTCGGCCTGTCCGGCGTGCCGGTCGCGGCCGAGACGATCGCGCTGCACACGATCTTCGAACTGATGCGCGTGACGGGCGCGCGCGTGCACCTCGCGCGGCTGTCGTCGGCGGCCGGTCTCGCGCTCGTGCGCGCGGCGAAGGCCGAAGGGCTGCCGGTGACCTGCGACGTCGGCGTGAACCACCTGCACCTGATCGACGTCGACATCGGCTATTTCGATTCGCAATTCCGCCTCGATCCGCCGCTGCGCAGCGAACGCGACCGCGAGGCGATCCGCGCGGCGCTCGCCGACGGCACGATCGACGCGATCTGCTCCGATCACACGCCCGTCGACGACGACGAGAAACTGCTGCCGTTCGGCGAAGCGACGCCTGGCGCGACCGGGCTCGAACTGCTGCTGTCGCTGACCGTGAAGTGGGCCGACGAAGCCGGCGTGCCGCTCGTGCAGGCGCTCAAGCGCATCACGTGCGCGCCGGCCGACGTGCTGAAGCTGCCGGCGGGGCGCGTGAGCGAAGGCGGCGCGGCCGACCTGTGCGTGTTCGATCCGCGCGCGCACTGGCGCGTCGAGCCGCGCGGCCTGAAGAGCCAGGGCCACAACTCGCCGTTCCTCGGCTATGAACTGCCCGCCCGCGTGCGCGCGACGCTCGTCGCCGGGCAGGTCGCGTTCGAGAACTGATCCAGCCGGAACGCGCCATGACTGCCCTTCGCAAGCTGCGCCTCGTCTTTCACCTGCTGCGCGGGATGGCGATCGTCGCGCTGCGTTTCTCGCGCGTGACGCCCGCGCACCGCGCCGAGATCACGCGGCGCTGGTCGCTGAAGCTGCTGCGGATCTGCGGGATGCGCCTCGTCGTCCACAACGACGGTGCGCGCCTCGATTCGAGCGCGCTCGTCGTCGGCAACCACATCTCGTGGCTCGACATCTACGCGATCAACGCATGGCGGCCGACGCCGTTCGTGTCGAAGGCGGAGGTGCGCCAGTGGCCGGTGGTCGGCTGGCTCGCCGAGCAGCTCGACACCGTGTTCCTGCAGCGCGAGAAGCGCACCGAGGCGATGCGCATCATGCACGAGATGGCCGACCGCCTGCGCAACGGCGGGCTGATGTGCGTGTTTCCGGAGGGCACCACGTCCGACGGCCAGGGCCTGCTGCCGTTCCACGCGAACCTGTTCCAGGCGGCGGTGTCCGCCGGCTGCGCGGTGCAGCCGGTTTGCCTGATGTACGAGGACGCGCAGGGCCGCCAGTCGGTCGCGCCCGCGTACGTCGGCGACCTGTCGCTCGGCACGTCGCTCGACATGGTGCTGCGCGGCGGGCCGTTGGTCGCGCACCTGTACGTGTGCGACCCGATCGAGCCGGGCGGCGACCGGCGCGCGACGTCCGCGGCCGCGCGGGATGCGATCGCGGCGGCGCTCGACGCGATGCAGGCGAGCGTCGGCCGGCCCACGGCCGAGGCGCTTGCGCAGTTCGCGAAGGATGCGTACCCGGCGACCGAAATCGGCGCGGGTGCAGCGGCGGACGGCGTGGCCGACGAGCCGGTGCCCGGCCGCGAGGGCTGAGCGCCGCTTACGTTTGAAGTCGAACCGGCGCCGTGCGCCGGTTTTTTTTGCGATGCGGGCGCGGCGCATGCCGCGGCCGCAGCCGTGCGTTCACTCCCCGGGCGTGCGGCACGCTTCGCACTGCACCTGCGTGACCGTGCGTGCGGCTGGATCCGCCGTCAGGCGCACGGCCGACAGCTGATTCCCCCATACGCACCCCGAATCGAGCGCGACGACGTTGTCGCGCAGCATCAGGCCGAGCGCGGCCCAGTGCCCGAACACGACCGTCACGTCCTCGGTGCGCCGCCCGGGCACGTCGAACCATGGCAGGTAGCCGGGCGGCGCGCTGTCGGGGCCGCCGTTCGCGCGGAATTCCATCGCGCCGTCCGGCGTGCAGAAGCGGATGCGCGTGAACGCGTTGAACGCGACGCGCATCCGGTCGCGTTTTTTCAGGTTCGGATGCCATTGGTTCGGATCGTTGCCGTACAGGTGCGAGAGCGTGTCGCGCCAGTCGGGCGCGCGTAGCGCGCGCTGGAGTTCGTCGGCGAGCTCCAGCGCGAGCGTGGCGTCCCATTGCGGCAGGACGCCGGCGTGGACCAGCAGCATCCCGTGCTCGAAGTGCGCGAACGGACGATGGCGGACCCATTCGAGCAGGGCGTCGGCGTCCGGCGCGTCGAGGATCTCGCCGATCGTGTCGCCCGGGCGCTCGGTGCGGATGCCGGCCGCGACCGACAATAGATGGAGGTCGTGGTTGCCGAGTACGACGGTGGCGCGGGGGCCGAGGTCGACCAAGGCACGCAGCGCGGCGAGGGAGGCCGGGCCGCGGTTGACGACGTCGCCGGCGATCCAGAGGGGGGTGTCGGAAGGGGCGGCGAGTTTTACTGTCAGGGACTCGAAAGCCGAGTGACAGCCTTGGATGTCGCCGATGGCGATGGGGGGAGGGGGCATGGGGTCGGATGGGTGCGCGATAGACAAAAGTCGACGAAGCGGCTGATCTGAAAAATTATAATTGCGAACGTGGGGGCTGATTGAGGAAGAATCTTCTCAACTAACGCGGGTTCGCACCGCTGTTTCAAGTTGTTAGCAGCATGGCTTTTTCATCTAACGGCTTCTTATAATTGTGGCTTCCGCCCAGAAAATTAACATCACATGACTTTGGCGGGCATGGCGACCGGTTAAAATGCCGGGCCTGAGGTGGCGGGGACGATGCTGCCACTTGCAATATCCGACGCGGCGAGATCCGAAGCGATGCTTGCCATGAATTTCTAGAGGGAGCCTCATGATCCTGGTTACGGGCGGCGCGGGTTTTATCGGTGCCAATTTTGTACTCGACTGGCTGCATCAATCCGACGAAGCCGTACTCAATGTCGACAAGCTGACCTACGCGGGCAACCTTCGTACGCTTCAATCGCTGGAAGGGAATCCGAAACATGTGTTCGCGCGCGTCGACATCTGTGATCGCGCCGCGCTCGATGCATTGTTCGCGGAGCACAAGCCGCGCGCTGTCCTGCATTTCGCTGCCGAGAGCCATGTCGACCGCTCGATCCATGGTCCCGCCGATTTCGTGCAGACCAATGTCGTCGGCACGTTCACGCTGCTCGAAGCGGCGCGTGCACACTGGAATGGCCTGACCGATACTGATAAGGCCGCGTTCCGCTTCCTCCACGTGTCGACCGACGAAGTGTTCGGTTCATTGTCCGCGACCGATCCGCAATTCTCCGAAACGACGCCGTACGCGCCGAACAGCCCGTACTCGGCGACGAAGGCCGGTTCCGACCACCTGGTGCGCGCTTATCACCATACGTACGGACTGCCAACGCTGACGACGAACTGTTCGAACAACTATGGCCCGTACCAGTTCCCCGAAAAGCTGATTCCGCTGATGATCGCGAACGCGCTCGCAGGCAAGCCGCTGCCGATCTACGGCGACGGCCAGAACGTGCGCGACTGGCTGTACGTCGGCGACCATTGCAGCGCGATCCGCGAGGTGCTCGCGCGCGGTGTGCCGGGCGAGACGTACAACGTCGGCGGCTGGAACGAGAAGAAGAACCTCGACGTCGTGCATACGCTGTGCGATCTGCTCGACAAGGCACGGCCGAAGGCCGCCGGCTCGTATCGCGACCAGATCACCTATGTGAAGGATCGTCCCGGCCACGACCGTCGCTATGCGATCGACGCGCGCAAGCTCGAGCGCGAACTGGGCTGGAAGCCGGCCGAGACGTTCGAGACGGGCCTTGCAAAGACGGTCAACTGGTATCTCGACAATCAGGTTTGGGCCGATGAAGTGGCGTCGGGCGAGTACCGCAATTGGGTCGAGACCAACTACACGCAGCGCGCTTGAGGATTGACGCGATGGCACGTAAAGGCATCATTCTCGCCGGTGGTTCCGGCACGCGGTTGTACCCGATTACGCACGTCGTGTCGAAGCAGCTTCTGCCGGTGTACGACAAGCCGATGATCTACTATCCGCTGTCGACGCTGATGGTGGCGGGCATTCGCGACGTCCTGATCATCTCGACGCCGCAGGACACGCCGCGCTTCGAAACGATGCTCGGTGACGGCAGCCAATGGGGGATGAATATCCAGTACGCGGTGCAGCCGTCTCCGGACGGCCTCGCGCAGGCGTTCATCATCGGGAAGGAGTTCGTCGGCAACGATCCGTCGGCGCTGATTCTCGGCGACAACATCTTCTACGGCCATGATCTCGCCAAGCAGCTCGAACGGGCACATGCGCAGGAGGCAGGTGCGACGGTGTTCGCTTATCACGTGCACGACCCGGAGCGTTACGGCGTCGTCGAGTTCGACAAGGGATTCCGCGCGCTGTCGATCGAGGAGAAGCCCGCGAAGCCGCGCTCGAACTACGCTGTGACGGGCCTGTACTTCTACGACAACCGCGTGTGCGACATCGCGGCGGACATCAAGCCGTCGCCGCGCGGCGAGCTGGAAATTACCGACGTCAATTCACGCTATCTCGACGAAGGCGCGCTGAACGTCGAAATCATGGGCCGCGGCTATGCATGGCTCGACACCGGCACGCACGATTCGCTGATCGAGGCCGCGAGCTTCATCGCGACGCTGCAGAAGCGGCAGGGCCTTGTGGTTGCCTGTCCCGAGGAAATTGCGTACCGCAAGCACTGGATCGATGCCGAGCAAGTGCTCAAGCTGGCGCAGCCGCTCGCGAAGAACGCTTACGGACAATACCTCAAGAACATTCTCACGGATCAAGTCGCATGGCCATCCAAGTAACGGCAACGGCGTTGCCCGAAATCAAGATCATCGAGCCGAAAGTATTCGGTGATGCGCGCGGGTTCTTCTACGAAAGCTTCAACGCGCGTGAATTTGCCGAGCAGGTGGAACCCGGTATCGAGTTCGTTCAGGACAACCATTCGCGTTCGGCGAAGGGCGTGCTGCGCGGGCTGCATTACCAGATTCAACATGCGCAAGGCAAGCTGGTTCGCGTCGTGGAAGGGGAGGTCTTCGACGTCGCGGTCGATATTCGCAAGGGCTCGCCGAATTTTGGCAAATGGGTCGGTGTCGTGCTGTCGAACGACAATCATCGCCAGCTGTGGGTGCCGCCGGGCTTCGCGCATGGATTCGTCGTGTTGTCGGAGGCCGCGCAATTCCTCTACAAAACGACCGACTACTGGTTCCCGGAGCACGAGCGCAGCATCGTCTGGAACGACCCGGAAATCGGGATCGAGTGGCCGATCGACTTCGAACCGCTGCTGGCCGCGAAGGATGCGGCGGGCAAGCGTCTCGCCGAAGCAGAAGTTTTCGCATGAGCGGAGCACTCGACGTGAACGCTGGCCGCATTCCGCAACGCATCCTGGTGACCGGCGTCAATGGCCAGGTCGGATTCGAACTCGTGCGCACGCTTCAGGGGCTGGGTCAGGTTTTCGCCGTCGATCGCAGCGCACTCGATCTTTCGCAGCCTGATTCGATACGCGCGGTGATCCGTGAGATACGGCCGACCCTGATCGTCAATCCGGCTGCATACACCGCCGTGGACAAGGCGGAGCAGGAACGCGATCTCGCGATGGCGATCAATGGCGTGGCGCCGGGTGTGATGGGCGAGGAAGCGCGCAAATTGGGCGCGGCCTTGATTCATTACTCGACCGACTACGTATTCGACGGTACCAAGGACGGCGAGTACGTCGAAACCGACCCGGCTTGTCCGGCGAATGTCTACGGCGAGTCGAAACTGGCGGGCGAAGCGGCCATCGCTGCGTCCGGTGCGGCGCATCTGATTTTCCGTACGAGCTGGGTCTATGGTGCGCGCGGACGCAATTTCATGCTGACGATGCTTCGCCTCGGCAAGGAGCGAAGCGAGCTGAAGGTTGTGTCCGACCAGATTGGCGCCCCGACCTGGAGTAACACGATCGCGACATTGACTTCGCACGTCGTCGCTCAGGCGAAGGCATCGCAAGACGTGACGCAATGGTGGAACGAGCGATCCGGCATTTATCACATGACTGCGAGCGGGGTAACGTCCTGGCACGGCTTTGCGTCGGCGATATTCGAACTTGCAGGCGGAGAATCGCGGCCGAGCGTGCTGCCGATTTCGGCCGCGGAGTATCCGGTGCCGGCGACGCGTCCGGCAAACTCGCGCATGGCGGGGGGCAAGCTTCAGGATGTATTCGGCTTGCGTGCCCCCGACTGGAAAGAAGCGCTCGATCTCTGCCTGGCAGGGCGCTGATTGGCGGCCGTCAGCGGGGGCGGTTATCGTATTCGCCGCCGCGGCCGCGCAGCCCGTCGAGCGTTCCCTTGAGCATCATCCCGACGTCGGCCGCTCGATGTCGGGAGAACAGGGCGAAGATCCAGAACTTGACGGCGAGCCGGGTAATCTCGTGAATCTTCCAGGCGATCGGGATGTAACGGCGGCGGCACAGCAATAACGCGTTGCGATAATAGTAGTACCGACGAATCGGCTTGTGCATCGCAATGCGTAGCGCGGCGAGCTTGAGGGCTTTTTCACCGATCGCGTGGTGCATGCGAACGTCATAGACCCCATAGCTCTGGAGGCCGGCCGCCTTGGCACGCAAGCCCCATTCGATATCGACGTAGTCGATGAAGAGCGTTTCGTCGAGCGCGCCGACCTGATCGATTGCGCGGAGCGGAACAAGCGCGCCGGACGTGATCAGGTAATCGGCCGTGGTCCAGCTCACACCGTCATGCGCATGTTTGCGCCGCGGAACACCATACGCAAATTCGATAAACGGCAGGTAGTGGCCGCGGTTCTGCTCGAAAAAGTACGGACCTATCTGTGCAACCGGCCGATGCTGCCGCGCGAGCTCGTCGTGATGTCCCTCGAGCTGGTCGACCATTGCATCGGATGGCGAGCTGTCCTGATCGAACAGCACCGCGAACTCGGCCGTGCCGAATTCGCGCACGGTACGAAACCCGGTGTTCAGGGCCGCGGCGATACCGGTGTTGATGCCTTGGTCGAGCACATGGATGTTGGCGGCCGGCAGATTGTGACGCCAGTCGTTCAGATTGGTCGAGCCGTTATCGACGATTACTATCCTGTTGACCTGCGGCGAGAGGGTCGAGACGAGGCTCGATAGCGCAGTGACATCGGGTTCGTAAGTAACGACGATTGCGTCGGAGCGAAGCGACAAGATCGAGTTGCCTGAGAGTGTGTGTTATCGGCGATCGACACATCCGGAATGCGGTGTATCCGCAATCGGTGATGTCGATCGATTATACAGCCCGGCTTTTTCGGACCAGACCGGCCGAAAGCCGGGGCGTTCGGGGCAACGCCGAGCGCCTTGCCCGCCCCTCAGTCCAGCATGCCGATTCGAGGTGGATCGGCGAAAGCGAATGGTGCATCGTGTCCGCTTAGCGTCAGATTGGGGTTGTAGGCTGGATCGAGCTCGAGATGATCGCCCCAGCGTTGTTCCATCCATCGCACCTCGCCGACGAAGCGCTGATACTTGTCCGGGTCCATGTCGGAACCGCGTGTGGCCGACTCGTGATGATACAGCTCGGCAAAGGGCGTCCACACATTCCGATAGCCCGCTTCACGAACGCGCAAGCAGAAGTCGACATCGTTGAATGCGACCGCGAGTTCTTCGTTCAGTCCCCCGACTTCCATATAGATGGATTTGCGAATGACCAGGCAGGCAGCGGTTACCGCCGACAGATTCTGGGCGGCGGCGGCTCGGCAGAAATAGCCGAAGCCGCCGCGCGGCAGCAGCGTGTGCATATGGCCCGCCACGCCACCGAGTCCAATGACTACGCCGCCGTGCTGGAGCGTGTCGTTCGGGTACCAAAGCGCGGCTCCAACGGCGCCGTTCCCGGGCTGGGACGCAATACCGACCAGTTCATCCAGCCACTCGGGCGAAATGATCTCGATGTCATTATTCAAGAGGCAGAGATAGTCGCCTGTCGCGAGGGCTGCAGCTCGATTGTTGAGTGCCGAGTAATTGAACGGCGAGTCGTCGCGAATGACACGGATGCGCGGTTCGGATTTCAGCGACTCGAAATACGTCAGTGTTTCGCTTTTTACGCTGCCGTTATCGATGACGATAATTTCGTAATCGGGATAGTTTGTTTTGGCGAAAATGCTGTCGATGCATTGCTTGATCAGCGAAAGCCCGTCCCGGGTCGGGATGAGGATCGAGATCTTCGGTGCGGGTTGAGGCAGCGCGTACCGAACCCGGAGCGTCGAATGCTGGTCGCACGGGTGCTCGACCGTTGCTCGGGTATGGGTTCGCGCCAAATGTTCCTCGAGTGCGCGAATGGCGGCGAGCAACGCGTAAGGCTTTTCGCTTCCGCTGCTCGCGGTACTGCCGGGCGCGACGCGCCAGTGGTACAGCACGTGCGGAATGTGAACGACGCTGTCGTGCCCGGCCAATTCGACGCAGCGAAGCGCCAGATCGTAATCCTGGCTGCCTTCGAAGCCCTTTCTGAATCCACCGGCCTCGCGTGCCAGTGCGGTTTCGTATATGCCGAAATGGGAGAACATGTTCTGAGCGAGAAACAACTGCGGATTCCAGTCGCTCTTGAAGTATGGCGAGGTGCGCTTGCCATCGACGGAGAGCTTGTCCTCGTCGCTATAGAACATCCGGGCACGCGGGTATCTGTTCATGTATTTCACTGCCATGAACAGAGCGTGAGCCGGCAGGACGTCGTCGTGATCGAGCAGGGCGACAAACTGCCCGTTCGCGATTGCAAGGGCGCTATTGCTGGCTTCGGAAATGTGCCCGTTTTCGGTTCGATACACGACCTTGATTCGTTCGTCTTGCGCGCGAGCCGCCTCAAGGACCTGTTTCACCGATTCCGACGTGGATGCGTCGTCGGCGATGCACAGTTCCCAGTTCGGATAGAGCTGCTGTCGAACCGACTCGATCATCGCTTGCAGGAAATGTGCGTCGCTGTTGTAGGTCGGTACGACGATCGAGATCAGGGGGGCGCTTTGGAAGTGCGCCATTTCAGCGAGGGCCTGATTTCGCTTCTGCTCGGTAAGCGTATCGTATCGGTCGATCCACGCGTGATAGAGCTCGTCCAATGACGTTCCGTCCGCCAGGCCGGCACTTTTGCTCAGTCGCGACAGGCGTGCGCGCAAGCCATTGATGCCTTCGCGCTGAAAGGTCGCGAGACCATGGCGGAACACGTTCTGATAGCCGCCGCGCAACGCAACCTGGCGGGAGGCGAGCTGGAAGACGAGCCTGGTTGCATGCGCGATCCGGCCGATGCGTCTGAGGGGCGCGGTGAAGCGCCACGACGTCGAGTTGCGGATCGTGGCGATATCGGTTCTTAATCTTGCGGCCTCTGCTCGTGCGAGGGCGCCTTCCGTGACTTGAGCGCGCAGCTGTTTCAGCTGTTCGTTCAGAAGTTCGTTGCGCTTGACTGCGTCGGCAAGCTGGCGTTCGAGGTCGCTGTCGGGAGTGTTCCCGGTACCGGATTGCGTCGGTGGCTGGGGAGTGTCAATCATGGCAGTGGAGCATTAGGTCCGGGGCGTAGCGGCGGCGTCGACAGACATCGAAATTTGTATCGGAATCCCGACCAGCCCGGTCGACGAGGACGATGCCTCGGACTTGAAAACATACGCATCGTGCCGATGCAGCAGAACCCGGCTGCCTGGCCACGTCGCGTCTGCGACGACGATATCGATTGCATATTCGCCTGGCGTCAGGATCGGCATGTCGAACGTGAATTGCGCTCGGATCTGCTCATTTGCCGGCACGTCGAGCGACGGGTCGAGCGATGCCCAGTACGTATGATCGCCGAACAGCCGTCGCCCGAGCTTGTCCTTGACGGTGAATCCGACGACTGCGGCGGATACGTGACACGCAGCGGATGTTTCGACGCACAGCGTCGCGATTTCTCTGCCGGCGGTCCACAGCATCCGGCTACCGTCTTCCCTGAGAAGCTCAACCGTGTGCAGGGTTGCTGCGCCATCGGGGGGCGAATCGGCGGCTGAAGGGTCGAAGGTGAAATTGCGCACGCCAAGATCACGGGACGGGAACCGCGTGCGCTGGTCCAGCCGTGTTTCGGCATGGCTGTCGGGCCGTGCGGCCAAAGGTGCGGCGGCGATCCTGCTCTTGCCTTGCTGTGATTCGTAGAAGGCTTGAAGGTAGCGGTTGCTGACGTCTTTCGGGTCGCCCTCGTCGACAATGGCGCCGCGATCGATCCAGACGGCGCGGGTGCACAGGCTTCGTATGGCAGATGTGTCGTGACTGACGAACAGGATCGTCCCGGTCTGCATGAACTTCCGCAGGAAGCGCATGCATTTCTGGGTGAAGAACGCGTCCCCGACGGCAAGTGCCTCGTCGACCACGAGAATATCGGCATCGACGTGCGCGATGACCGCGAATGCGAGTCGCACGAACATCCCGCTCGAATAGGTCTTGACCGGCTGATCGATGAAATGGCCGATATCCGCAAACGCTTCGATGGCTGCAAACCGCTCGTCGATCTGCTCCTTCGAGAGGCCATGCAGCTGTCCGTTCATGTAGACGTTTTCGCGCCCGGTGTACTCGGGATCGAAACCCGATCCCAACTCGAGCAATGCAGCGATTCGCCCTGTTGCATGAACGGCGCCGCCAGTCGGCGACAGCGTTCCGCAAATGATCTGCAGCAGCGTGCTCTTGCCGGACCCGTTTCTGCCGATGATGCCGACCGTTTCGCCGCGAGAGATCGTCAGATCGATGTCGCGAAGGGCCCAGAAGGTCCGTCCGGCGGAATCGGCGCGGTGGCGCAACCATGTCTTGAGCGGGCGGGCCGGCGCGAGTCGGGCGGCGAATCCGTACAGCGATTGGCGAAGGCGATCGGAAGGCCGGCTGTACGTTTTGAAGCCTTTGCTCAGCGACGTGACCTGAATGACGTGCTCAGATGACATCCGCAAATCCCTTGCGCGTTTTCTGGAACCAGGCAAAGCCGATCCACGACGCGATCAGGCCGATCGCCAGGTAGATGGCCCATATCGACCAATCGATCGGTTTCCCCCAGATCAGGACATTCCGGCTTTGTTCAATCGGAAAGGTCAACGGATTCCAGTAAATGAAGCGCTGAAAGCTCGCGGGGAGCGACGACGCGGGAAAAAATATCGGGGACAGGAACATCAGCGCCGTGACGAAAATGCCGATCGTCTGCCCGATGTCGCGCAGATACACGCCCGTCGCGGACAGCAGCCAGGAGATTCCGAGGATCAGCAAGCAGAGCGGCACCAGCACCACGGGCAGCAGCAGTGCCGTCGCAGGAATGTGCCCCTGTATCAGGAATTCGGCGACCAAGAGAATCGTCACGCTCACGAACGCGTGAAAGAGTGCCGACAGCAGGGTGACGCACGGCAGTATCTCGAGCGGGAAGACGATCTTTTTCACGAAGTTGGTGTTGGCCAACACGATGGACGGCGCACGATTCACGCATTCGGAAAATATATTGAAAGTCAACATGCCGGCGAACAGCACGATCGCGAACTCGCCATGTGATCCCGGGGTCGACTGGTTGCCCCATCTCGACTTGAATACCCCGCTGAATACGAACGTGTAGACGCTCAACATCAGCAGCGGCGTCAGCATCGACCAGAAAATCCCGAGCGCCGATCCCTTGTATCGACCGACTGCGTCTCGCCGCGCGAGGTCAAACATGAGCCGGCGATTCTTCACCAGCGATGTCAGGAGGTACATCGGTGAGGCACTGAAGCTTTGCATGGTCTGCGAGCGGAAGCGACTTAACACGGGATAGGGACGAACTCCCGTCCGGGCAGACGCTGCGCGACAGCGGTGGTTCGTTCTGCTCCCGGAGGGAAACGAACGATTATCTCATAGCGTCCGGGGATGAATTTGCCGCTTTCGGGCCCCGAAAGCGGTAGATGCATCACATGTAACCAAATGTTCGCATTGCTTCCCGAGCGCTGTATTCGCAGTGTTCGATCACCGTGGGCAAGAGCTGGTTGCGCCACGCGTTGATGCGTTCGGGCAGGAACGGTTGCGCGAGGTTGAGGTGACTCGGGTTGGTACGGAGTTCCGGGCCGCGCCTGCCCGATTCCAGCATGGACTCGTGAAATGGAACGCCGAGAAGGCGCGTGATTTGCTCGCCGGTCGCCGAGGGGTTCGTGATGAAATCCTCGTAGCGGACCAGCAGATAGTTGGGGCGGTCCTTGAGCGCGTGATACAGATGCAAGTTAGTGTAATTCCAGATGCGCGGAAAGTATTCCTCGATGCCGGCAGGCGCCCAGTCGACGTTCAGCAATGAGGAGACCGACCCCCGGACGTCGCGAACGATGTGGATGAACTTCATCTGGGCGTTGTCGAGCAGCCCGACCTCTTCGAGCTTTCGAATCGAAAGCAGGTCGTCCGGCGACTTGTCGCCGCACTCCAGCTTGCCCAGCCGCTTGGCCAGTTCACCGTAGAGGGACTGCAGCACGCCGGCGAGTGAAGGCTGCGCCGATCTGACGATGTCGTACAGGTCGCTCTCGCTGAAATATGGCCCAAAAACCACCGGGAAGTCGTCGGATGCGATCAGGGCTTGCGCCATGACGTCCGCGGCCTTGCTCCAGTTCGAGATGCTGCCGGCCAGATGGGCGCTGGTGCTGATCAGGGTCGTCTGCATCGGGATGAACAGATCCGGATGCAGGTTGAGCGTTTCCTTGAGCAGTGTGGTACCGGAGCGGGGTGAACCGAAGACGATGAACATGCGTATGACCTTTGCTGATGCTTGGTGTGCCGTGGACAGCCCTCAGGCTGACACCCATTATTGCAGAGTGGCGAGGGGCTCCATGTTACGTATGGTTACGGTTTGCGCCAATGCCCGGCGCTGTTTCGGGGTGCAATGCGATGCGCGGCGCCCCCGTCTGTCACGCGCGGACGGGTTTGCTAAAATGGCGAGTTACGTCCGGACCGAGCAGGCCGGTTACTTTTGCGATCGCGCGTGGATCGCGCTTTCCATGGAAGGGCTTCGATGTCCAAGCAAATTGTCATTCGAGCGACCGAAGTGGCAAAAGGGTTTCGTTCGTATGACCATCCGGCAAACCATCTCAAGCAGGCCGCATTCGGGCTCGCGAGCCGGGCGCTGACGAGCCGGAGATGGCGTGAATCCGCGCGGAAGAAATCGGAGTCGTACGCAGACGCATTCTGGGCGTTGACCGACGTGAGCTTCGAGGTCGCGAAGGGCGAAACCATCGGTATCATCGGACGGAATGGCTCGGGCAAGAGCACGCTGCTGCAGATCGTCTGCCAGACGCTGAGCCCGACTCGAGGCACGATCGAGACGGTAGGCAGGGTCGCCGCGCTGCTCGAACTGGGTTCCGGGTTCGATCTCGAATACACCGGCCGTGAGAACATCTACCTGAACGCGCAACTGCACGGCCTTTCGCGTAGCCAGATCGACGAACGGCTCGACAGGATTATCGAGTTTGCCGATATCGGCGAGTTCATCGACCAACCGGTCAAGTCGTACTCGAGCGGGATGTTCGTGCGGCTCGCGTTCGCGGTTATTGCCCACGTCGATGCGGACATCCTGGTGGTGGACGAAGCGCTGGCGGTCGGTGACGCCTTTTTTAATCAGAAGTGCCTGCGGTTCATGGACCGGTTCAGGGAAAACGGCACGATTCTGTTCGTCAGCCACGATACGTCGACCGTAAAGAAGCTGTGCTCGCGCGTCATCTGGATCGACAAGGGCGAAGTCAAGCGAGTCGGTGATCCAGAAGCGGTCTGTGAAGCCTATCTCGAGGCGTACTTTGACTCTGCGCCGAGTACCGTCGGCGCAGACGAGCGCCAGACTCCCAAACCCCCGCGGATAGCGACGAGCGAGGCCGATACGCGGTTGGCGCTCATCAACGCGACGCCTTATCGCAATGACATCGAGGTATTGCAGTTCGATCCCGATGCGGCGTCGTTCGGCAGCGGGGCCGCGCGCATCTTGAACGTGGAATTCGTCGATGACTCGAACGTGCCGCTGAGTTGGATCGTTGGAGGGGAGCGGGTGACGCTTCGCGTGACCGCATCCATTCATGACGATGTCCGCGCCCCCATCATCGGTTTTTTCTTCAATGACCATCTCGGTCAGCAGCTGTTCGGAGAGAACACGTATCTGACATACAAAGGGCAGGATGCGTCGTGTAGCGCCAGTGACACGCTGGTGGCTCATTTCTCGTTTGCGATGCCGCTGCTGCCGGTGGGCGAGTACATGATCAACGTGGCGATTGCCGACGGCACCCAGCAAGACCATGTCCAGTTGCACTGGATTCACGATGCGCTGCCGGTTCGCGTGCATTCGTCAAGTGTCACGAACCACCTTCTTGCCGTGCCGATGCTGCGTGTAGGGGTTACGGCATCTTCGGCCGCGTAGTAACAGAGCTTTTATGTCCAACGAATATTTGAAGATTACCGAGAGCACCTTGACCTCGTCCGAAAAGAACACCGTGCCGACCACCCATCAGGCCGACGATCTGGTCTGGGATGGCGAGCGCTACATTCCCGGGATGTCCGCCCAGATCGAGGTCGAGCACATGCACCGGTATCTCGTTGCACGCAAGCTCGCGAAGGGGCTGCGGGTGCTTGATATCGCCTGTGGTGAAGGCTACGGATCGTTCGCGCTTGCCCGCGAGGCTGCGACAGTCGTCGGTGTCGACATCAGCGAGGACGCGATTCGTCACGCACGGGCGGAGTATGGACAGCGTGCGGCAAATCTCGAATTCGTGGTCGGGTCTGCTGCGAATATTCCGCTGGGTGACTCAAGTGTCGATCTCGTCGTGAGTTTCGAAACGATCGAGCATCACGACCAGCACGAAGCGATGATACGGGAGATTCGGCGCGTGCTTCGCCCGGGCGGGCTCGTCGTCATTTCCAGTCCCAACAAATACGAGTATTCGGATGTGACGGGTTATTCCAATCCGTGGCATGTCAAAGAGCTGTATCTCGACGAGTTCGAGACGCTGTTGCGCACGCAGTTTTCGCATGTCGGGCTTTACGGGCAGCGCGTCATGACAGGGTCGGTGCTTGCGACGCTCGACGCAAGGGATGCGCAGATGCGGACCTTGCTGCCGGAGAACGTCCAGGGCGACGACGAGCAAGTCGGCATTGCGCGGCCGCTCTACTTTGTCGCGCTGGCATCGGACGGCGAACTGCCGAGTCTCGATGTGACGGTGTACGAAGTAACGGCGACCGCCGGAGAGGTGATCTCCAAGACGCAGGGTGGTCGGATCGAATGCAAGGTGTATTGGCAGACCGACGTGGACGACGCGTGGTCCGAACGTCATGCAATGGGCTGCTACGTGCTGGCCGACGGCAGCGAGCGCGTTGCGCGCCTTGAATTGCGCGAACCGGCCGCGGAACTCAAGGTGCGGAGGCTGCGCATCGATGTGATCGATCGTCCAGGCATTGTCGAATTGATCGACATCGCCCTTGCCGATTCCGCTGGAAAGATTTTCTGGTCGTGGCGCAGCGATTTCGTAACGAAGCCGGAGGTGTTCGGCGCGTACGTACTGGAGGACGGCTGGCCGATCAAATTGCTTGTCCCCGGGGATGACCCATGGTTCGAATTGCCGGTTCCCGACCATGTATTGAGCCAAATTTCGAACGGATGCGAGTTGTTGCTCAGACTGTCCGCGCGTGCGGAAGCCGGAGCGATCGCGGAATTCGCGATGCGGTTGGAGCGCCAGCTGAAGGAACGGAACGTGCCGGTACCGGATGCGCTGCAGGTCGAGCGCGGGAGCGCGCCGGCTGACCTGGCTGCGTTCCGCGAACACGGCGAAAGCGTCGAAGGTATCGAAGTTCATGACGAGCCTGCGTTGCAGGCGATGTCGAGTCTGAGGGAAATCGTCAAACTGGAGCGGGCATTCCGGGAGCATCTTTCGAAGACGCTCGACGAGAAGAACAAACACCTGGCCGAGGTCAGCGAGCTACTGGCGGAAGCGAACGAGCGCGTGGCGTTTCTGGACCGGCATTTCGCGGAGCAGACGCAGAGCCTGTCGGACGAGAATCGTTCTCTCGCGGAGAAGGCGCTGGGCCTCGAGCGCGAACGTGAACGGCTTGCAAACGACTACCATCGAACGGTTGCCGAGTTGGCGCGTCTTGCGGCGGAGAGCGATCGGATGGCATTGGTCGTCGGGCAGCGCGACGAACAGATCGGCACACTGTTGGGAAGTACGTCGTGGCGGATCACGAGGCCTTTGCGTTTCGCGAAACGCCTGATGCAAGGCGGCGAGACGCGAACCGTGGCGATCCACGCGGCGGGCAAGGTGCTGTATCGACGGTTGCCGGTGCCCGGGCTGCTCAAGCGCAAGGTCAAGGGGCTTTTCTTCCGGCTGTTCCCCGGTGTGTTCGCGCATACGCGCGCCTACCAGGACTGGCTGGCGCTTCGACGCCGTGTGCATGTGCAAACGCTTGGCGAGCATGCTGCGAAGTACCCGGTTGCCGAACCTGCGCCGGCCCCTTCAGCAGAGACATCCGAACCGAAGGCGGACGAGGTCAATCTCGCGTCGCAGCGCCTGCCGGTGTCGGCGGTCAACCCGTCGACGGATTACCAATCGTTCCCGCCCGAGCCGCCGCGCGAAGTGCCGGTCAAGACCATCGCGTTCTATTTGCCGCAATTCCATCCATTCCCGGAAAACGACGAATGGTGGGGCCGCGGTTTTACCGAATGGACGAATGTGACGCGCGCCGTGCCGCAGTTCGCGGGGCACTATCAGCCGCATTTGCCTGGTGAACTGGGCTTCTATGACTTGCGGATTCCCGACGTGCAGCGCCGCCAGGTGGAGCTTGCGAAGGCGGCGGGTCTCGGCGGATTCTGCTTCTACTTCTATTGGTTCGGTGGCAAGCGGCTGATGGAAGCGCCGATCCGCCAGTACCTCGAGCACCGCGAGTTCGATTTGCCATTCTGCCTGTGCTGGGCGAATGAAAACTGGAGCCGACGCTGGGATGGCCTGGACCAGGAACTGCTGATTTCGCAGCATCATTCGCCCGACGACGATCTGGCGTTCATCGCCCATGTCGCTCAGTACATGCGGGACGAGCGCTATATTCGTATCGACGGCCGTCCGCTGTTGCTGGTTTATCGCCCGAATCTCCTGCCGGATGCACGCGCGACCGTTACGCGATGGCGTGAATGGGCTCGCGCGAACGGTCTCGGCGAGTTGTATCTTGCCTATACGCAGTCGTTCGAAAGGGTCGATCCGCGCGAATACGGGTTCGACGCCGCCATCGAATTCCCGCCGAACAACAGCAATCCGCCGTCGAAAGCGGATAGCGTCACGCTGGTCAACACCGGATATTCGGGCCATATCCTTGATTGGACGCACTATCTGGAGCGAAGCCGCTCATATTCGGATGCCGAGTACCGTCTGTTCCGCGGCGTGACGCCCTCGTGGGACAACGAGGCGCGCAAGCCCGGGCGTGGCACCGTCTTTGTCGGGTCGACGCCGAAGCTGTACGAAGAGTGGCTGTTCAATGCCTCGGTCGATACGGTTCGCCGGATCGAGAATCCGGACGAGCGTCTCGTCTTCATCAACGCGTGGAATGAATGGGCGGAGGGCGCGCATCTCGAACCCGACCGTCGCTACGGATACGCGTGGCTGCAAGCCACTAACGACGCGCTTTCGCGCGCCGCCGCGGCGGGTAGTGCGCGCCGAGTCCTGGTCGTTTCGCATGATGCGTACGCGCATGGCGCGCAGTTCCTCGCGCTGAATCTCGTCAAGACCCTGGCCACGGATTTCGGCATCGACGTCGCGACCGTATTGCTGGGCGAAGGGCCGCTCAAGGCCGAGTTCGAGCGCTGGGGCACCGTCCACGATCTGTCCGGCCTCGATCACGAGGGTGAAGAAGCTCAGGCGCTCGTTGCCAGGCTCGTTCAACAGGGCTTCGGCGCCGCGATCTGCAACACGACGGTGTCGGGCCTGTTTGCCGGCACCTTGTCTCGGGCTGGCGTGAAATGCATTGCGCTGGTTCACGAACTTCAGGGCATGCTGACCAAGTATGGTCTTGAACGCCACGCGTCCGAAATATCCGCTCATGCAAAGTCGGTCGTTTTCCCGGCTGAAATGGTGAGGAACTCGTTCACGCAGTTCGCCGGACTGACCGAGCAACAGATCCGTATTCGGCCCCAGGGGCTGTACAAGCGCAACCACATGCGGGGCGATGTCGAGCGTGCACGCTCCGCGTTGCGCGAACGCCTGCATTTGCCGAGAGATGCGAAGATCGTGCTGGGCGTGGGCTACGCCGACTTCCGCAAGGGGGTCGATATGTTCGTGCAAGCCGCTGCCGAACTTGTCGATCGAGATGACGTGTATTTCGTCTGGGTTGGGCATTGGGAGAGCGAGGCCAAGGCGAACGCCGACGCAATCGTCGGGCAACACGGCCTGCAGCGCAAAGTCGTGTTCACGGGGCTTGATGCCGATACGGACCTCTACTATGCAGGCGCTGACGTTCTTGCATTGACGTCCCGGGAGGATCCGTTCCCGTCGGTCGTGCTCGAGGCATTGGAAGTCGGTGTGCCGGTCGTCGCCTTTGATGGTGCGACCGGCAGTTGCGAACTGCTGAAGCGCGGCAGCGGCATCGTGGTTCCTCTCGAGGACGTCGGCGCCTTCGCCGGCGCGCTGCGCGAAATCGTCGAGCATGTCGCGCAGGCGCAGGATCTGGGCGCCAAGGGCGCCCGGATCGTGGCCGAGGAGTTTTCCTTCCGCCACTACGTATTCGATCTGCTCGACATGCTCGATTGCGGCTTCAAGCGCGTTTCCGTCGTGGTTCCCAACTACAACTACGAGCGCTTCATCGATGAGCGGCTGGGTTCGATTCTCAAGCAAACCTATCCGATCTACGAATTGATCGTGCTGGACGACAACTCGTCGGATGGGAGCGTTCAAGCTATCCGCGAACGACTGGCGAATCAGGCAATCGACAATCGTCTCGTCGTCAACAGCGCGAATTCCGGTTCGGTTTTCGCCCAATGGAAGCGCGGCGTCGAGCTTGCAAAGGGCGACTACGTCTGGATCGCCGAAGCGGACGATCTGTCGGATCCGGAATTCCTTGCTGCCGTCATGGAGGGATTCGGTGACGAAAGGACGGTCCTGAGCTACTGCGAATCGAAGCAGATGGCCGAAACGGGCGAGCTCATCTGTGCGCACTACCGCGACTACGTCGCCGATATCTCGGTCGACAAGTGGACGCAGTCCTATATTGCGGACGGCAAGCAGGAAATATCCAGCGCGCTCGCGGTCAAGAACACGATACCGAACGTCAGTGCGGTCGTGTTCAAGCGAGCGATTATCGAAGATGTCCTGGAGCGTTACTTCGACGATATCCGGCAGTTTCGGGTCGCGGGTGACTGGATGGTGTACCTGCGGATGGCTGATCGAGGCATGATCGCATTCGTTCCGGAGCCGCTCAATCGGCATCGCAGGCATGCAGCCAGCGTGACCATTGGCGGCGACGCCGAGGCATTGCTCAAGGAGATTCGCAGCGTTCAGTTATGGGTGCGTCGACATCATTCAGTCGATGCCGCCGTTATTGAGATCGCCGACCGATATGCGCAGCAGCTTTGCGTGCAGTTTGAGGTCGATTCGCGGGTGGTCGAGGCGGTGACGGCGTCGTGATGGAGGGGACGAGGCGCGGGGTACGTTCCCGCTCCTCGTTTCTTGCGCTGTGACTTCGGTTGACGTGGGGGCGAATGGCATCGCGACAATGCAGGCCAACCAGACCGACATGTGGTTCCGGGGGGAGGCTTTTCGGTGACCGGCGCGGAAGTGACTCGACCGCCTCGTTTGCTGGCCATCCAGCAGGTCGAGTCGCTGTGAACCGTTATCCGACGTGGCAGCGGATGCCGGTGGCGATGTCTCCTTCGTCGCCGGATTGCCGGCGACAGGCGCTGTCGCCAGAGCTGTCAGTCTTCCTTGAACGACCACTTCTTGTGGCCGATATAGCTGGAAAACACCGGCACGGCCACGCCGACCAGGTGGGCGATTTCTTTCGCGTGCCAGACGATGCCGAGTCGGGGAAGCATGTAGTACGAGAGTCCCATGCTGACGAGCCATGTCTGCACAACGGCAAGTACGTTGACCAGCGTGAAAAATAATATGGACTTGCCGGTCGACTGCGTGCTCCGCGTGAACACGAAAAGCTTCGCAAGCACGAACGCGGTGATCATCCCGGTGAGATAGGCGAGCACGATTGCCGCGGAGAACGGCACCCACAGGTTGTAGGCGATCCGGCTGCTCCAGTTGACCGCGGCTGCCAAGCCGCCGGTCAGCAGGAACATCAGGAAGCGCTTCGACTCCTCGCTGCGCGTCGTCGCGGCTTGCGCGGCGCTCATGTCATCCTCGCCATTTTCCGTGCGAGACCAATACTTTCCGAAATGCCGCGGTCTTCGGGGTAGTAGTAGGACGTATCGGCCACGACGAGCCCCTTTACCGGCAACTGGATCGGAGGGAGTTTGTCGAGGTAGCCGGGATCGCACACCGGCTGCGCATACCGATAGCGGCTCGCGCGGACATCGATGAAGTCGTCCGGCTGGATCGCCGGGTTGATCTTCATCAGATACCGTTTGACCTTGTCGATGAAGACTTCGTCGGCCTCCTGATACTTCGGATGCTCACCCGGCACGTAGAACGGCACATAGACGATGTGCTGATCCATCGGACGGAGATTCGTGTATTCGACGATACCGGGAATGTCCATGTCCGGATCGTTCGTGTTGAGCCAGAAGTTGTTGGTGACCGCGCGCTTGAGCTTGGCGATCACGCACACGACTGCAACATACTTCGGTCGCTTGTAGGCTTCCAGTATCTTGCCGGGCAGGTCGGGCATCATCTGTGCCACATACGGCAGCGGGACCGTGCTGATCACGCGGTCGAACGGCGTGAATTCGCCGTTGGCCTCGATGCCTTTCACTTCGCCGTTCTCGATGACGACCTTGCGAGCCGGAGTGCGAAACCGGAATTCGCCGCCGCCCGCGACGATCGCGTCACGCATTGCATTCAGCAGCGTATCCGAACCGCCTTCGAGGTAGCCGAGCTTCTCGCGGAAAAGGTCATAGCGCGAACGGCCGATGCGCCGGATGCGGCTCCAGATCCACGCCGCCGACAGGTTCTGCGAGTAATCGTAGAACTTGTAATCGAACAGGCGACGCCACAGTACTTCCCATGCTTCATCGCCCACCCAGCGGCGAATCCAGCCGGTCGCCTCGACGCCGTCGAGCGGCTTCCAGTCATTGCGCTTCGTGGACAGAAACGCGTGCAAGCCGTAGCGGATCTTCGCGGCGAGACCGAGACCGCGGAATTTCAGCAATGCGACCGGGTTGCCCCAAGGCTGGACCTCATCCCGGAAGTAGTAGCCCATCTTGGTCTCGACCCATTTCATCTTGTCCTTGATGCCGAGTTCGTCGAGTACGTCGAAAAAGGCATGGTCGGAGATCGCGTGGAAATGGTAGTAGCGCTCGATCGACATACCGCCGAAGTCGAAACAGGCGGCCATTCCGCCGACGCGGTCGTCAGCCTCGAAAATGACCGGTTTGTAGCCGTCCTTGACGAGTTGGTAGGCGGCGCCGAGTCCCATCGGACCTGCGCCCAGCACGGCGATGCGTTCGTTTTTCATAAGGTCAGAATTCTAGGGCGATCTGGCTGTAGGTCGGGTCGTTGAACGTTTCGTCCACGGCCTTGTGGAACGGCGTCGCGCGAACACCGAAGATGCGTTCCCAGTCGATCACCTCGAATTCATCGCCGGCGGTCAGCGCCTTTAGCTGATCGGCTGTGAAGGGGGGATTTCGATCGAAGACGGCGTAGATCTTGAGCAATACGTAGAACAACCCATAGGGGATGCGCAGGATCGCGCAACGCGCTCGGGTGCTGCGCTTGATTTCGCGGATGATGTCGATGTAGTCGACCTTTTCCTGACCGCTGATGTTATAAGCCTGGCCGCGCGGCTGCGATTCGATGCAACTGATAATGACGTTGCAGAAATCGCCGACATAAAGCGGCTGGCGCATGTATCGACCGCTGCCCGGAATCGGAAACACCGGTACCTGCTGCATGAATCGCGACAACCAGCCCAGGTGTTTGCGGTCGAACCAGCCGAACATCAAAGTCGGGCGCAGCACCACGCAGTCGATGCCCGACGCAACGACGATCTGTTCCTGCTCGCGTTTCGTGTCGGTATAGAAGTCCTTGGCAACCGAGTTGACGACGGACGAACTGATGTGCACCGTGAAAGGGATGCGATACTTTTTGATCACATCCAGCACGTTTCGCGTGGAATCGATGTTGTTCCGGATGAACGGCTCGATCGTTGGCGCACCGATTTGTGCCTGCAGCATCACGACGACTTCGGCATTCTCGAAATGGCTTGCCCACGGGCCGGGGTCGGCCAGGTCCGCATAGACGGCCTCGACGTCGGGATGGACCCGCTTCAAGACATCGAGGTTCGCACGATGCTTGTCGAGAACGACGAGATTATTGAAGCCGCGGGCTTTCAGCCGCGCGACCAGGTTTTGTCCAACGAGTCCGGCGCCGCCGGGGATGACAATGCGAGTGTCGGTCATAGATCGGGAAACGGAACGTTTCGAGTGCCGCTAAAAGGTGGAATGATACGCTGCCGGCAACGGGAACCAGAAATTTCAGGGCGATGGCGCCGGCACGTCGATCTCGCCGCGCAATGCGCAATAGCGGCCGGACGCAAGCACGCCGAATGCCCTCACGCGTCGATCGGGGGGCATTTTGAAGAAGCCGAGCCAGCCGCCGTATGGGTCCTGCGTATGCAGAGCGGCAGCGACGTCGTCACGGCGTTCGCCGGTGAGTGCCTGTCCGAGCACGCGCCCGGTGGCGTCCGTCAGCAGGACGGCTGGGGCGTAGCGGCGCAACGCGGAATCGAAGGCCCATCCGCGCGCGGCGAGCACGCCGGGGGTTTCGGTGGCCTTCACGATATCGATTTGGCCTTCGCACGCGGTGTCGGATTGAACGCGCTCGGGCAACGGAGGATAGTCCGTGTTGTCGGCGGCAAAAATGGAGAGCCCGGACCTCTCGGCGGCTTGCGCAGTCGAGCGCAGTACGGACGGATCGGGGTACAGGGCCGACGTATAGGCGGCATCATAGACGTGCGAGCGCAGTGCGAGCCCACCGATCGCCTTGCGATAAACCTCGTCGTGCGCCGATTCGCGCACGGCCTTTTGACCGTTGGCGATAACGCCGACATACAGCATGAGCACGACTGCGACGGCGGCGCGCGGAATGCGCTGTGACAAGTTCAGCCAGAGGAAAAACGCGACGGATGCGAAGGCAATCAATCCGCTGGTCGTGTAGCGTGACGAAAGTGCAGCATCGAGGCCAAATATATAGCGCCCGGCGGCTGTGATGACTGCGTTGCCGATCAGAAACACGGACATCGCCAATAGCGTGACGGCGCGAGGACGCTTCGTCGCGGTGAGCGCAATCCATATGCCGAGCAGCGCACCGCCGAGCAGCACGCATCCGCACAGCAGGACGAGTGATCGACGGCCCGGCAATGCGTAATGAAACGGTGCCCCGAGATAGAGGATGACGAACTTCAGCACGCCGCCCGGGTGCTGAATCATCGAGGCGGTGAGCGAGGCGCCGCCAGGCGACGTCCAGTGATGGAAATAGAGCGCCCATGCGACGATGGTCGCGACAATCAAGGTGGCGAGCGTTGTCCGGGGTAGCCTGAGATACAGGCCGAATGCAATGAGCGTCGGAAACACAAGCAGCCCGCTCGCCATCGATATCGTCGCGAGTGTGGCGCACGCGAGTGCGGCTGCAAGCCATGGGGACGTGTGACCCGTCCGCGTGTCCGCGCTCCGTTCGAGAGAATGGAAAGCGCAAAATGCGAACAGGTAGATCGCGAACCACTGATTCTGGAATCCCCAATTGAAGTTCTCGCGTTGCACAAACGAGAAGGCGAGAATCAATAGCGTACCTGCGACGATTGCGCGTGGCGCCGGGCGCTCTGGAAGATCGTGCGAGATAACGCGATAGAGCGCAATGCCGACCAACAGTGCGAAAAGCAGGTTGACGATCAGCAGCGAGACATTGCGGCCACCGAAGTAGCGGATGTCGGCGAAGTAGAACAGTTTCGGGAAGGCGAGACGATGTTCGTTGTGCTGTTGAAAGAATGCCATCACCGGATCGTTCAGCGCATTCATGTAGAACTGCACTCCGCCATCCCACTGATCCCAAAACGGAACGGGCGAAAAATGACGAACCACGCCGACGATCGTCGTGGCCACCGCAAGCATGCCCAGGCAGAGCATGAAGACCGCGCAAGCGGTCTCCAGGTGCTGTCGTTTCATGGCGCGACTTACAGGGAGAGGCGTTTGAAGATTCGCTGCGGAATCGAGCGAATGATGAGCATGATCCCGGTCCAGAACCAAGGCGTATAGAGCACGTTCGTCTGCCGATCGATTGCACGCACGATGTCGGTGGCGACTTTCTCCGGCACCGCGACGAGCGGGCCAGGCAGCGGCATGCCTTCGGTCATCGGCGTTGCGACGAATCCGGGTTTGATCGTGACCACGTGGACGCCCACCTTGAACAGGCGAGCCCGCAATCCCTCGCAGAATGCCGAGAGCGCTGCTTTTGCACTGCCATACAAGTAATTGGATCCGCGTCCGCGATCGCCTGCCACTGACGAAATCACGGCCAGGGTGCCGCTTCCCTGCGCCGCGAGCACGTTGGCGAGCGGGGTGAGGAGGGCAATCAGCGAAACGGCGTTCGTGTTGAATTCACGGACGGCGATTGCCGGGTCGGCTTCGCAAGCGTTTTGGTCTGGCAACGTGCCGGGTGCGACGAGCACGATGTCGAGCTTGCCGAGCGCTTGGGCGCAATGGGCGAGCATGTCGGCGTGAGCGCCCAGATCGTCGATATTGAGACGATGGCATTCGGTCAGGCTCGCGCCGCGCGCACGCAGATCGTCGGCAACCTGATCAAGGCGTTCGCCGTTGCGCGCGACGAGGAAAAGACGTGCACCTTCGGACGCCCACTTGCGCGCGCATGCGGTTGCGATCGCGGACGTCGCACCTACGATGAGGATGTTTTTCATGATCGAGTCGTTCGTTCCCAGAAACGCGACAGCATGGCGGGATCGCGCAGTGCTTCGAGTTGTTGCCATTGCGGATAGGCCGCGCGAAAGTCGGGCCCCGACATATGCGCATCCTTTGCCGGATAGAGCCGCCCGCCGGCCTCCCGGACAATTGCATCGAGCCGTGTGAAAAGTCGTGTAATGGATGCGTCCCGTTGCGGGAAGTCAAGTGCCAGAGACGTCCCCTCCATCGGGAAGGACAGGAGTCCCGGCGAAATGCTCTTGCCGCAGCGCTTGAGCACCGCGAGAAACGAGCCGGTTCCGCTGGACGAGATCGCCTCGAGAATCTCGCGTGTTGCGTCGCGTGCCGTGTGTGGCGGCACGACACATTGATACTGCTGAAAGCCGGCTCGACCGTAGATTCGATTCCATTCGAGCAGGCTGTCGAGCGGATAGAAATAGGCGTCGTAGTTGATCTTCGCGTGGACTTCGGGGCGACGCTGTCGCCGGTAATACAGTTCGTTGAGCGCGCGCAGCGTGACCCCGTTGAACAGTGGCACCGGCAACGTAAACGGTACCGTGTGCTTCTTGCGGCGGTTGACTTCCAGCGCACCTTCGGCAGCGTGGTCTCCCACCATGAAAATACCGCGTCCAAGCGATGCACCGCGACTCAGGCAGTCGACCCACGCAACGCTGTACTCGTGCTTGGGATCGAGCTGCTCGGATAGCTTGAAAAAACCGTCGAGATTCGGGAATCGGATGCTCGTCACGTCGATCAGGCTCGAGCGGATCGGCATCAACTGAATTTCCGCCCACATGACGAGCCCGGTCAGGCCGAGTCCACCGATCGTGGCCGCGAACAATTCGGCTTGCGTGTCCGGTGCGCATTCGACGAGCGCCCCGTCGCTGCGCGCCAGCGCGAATCGGCGCACGTGATTGCCGAACGTGCCGCGGACGTGATGGTTTTTGCCATGGACGTCGTTTGCGATTGCGCCACCGAGCGTCACGTATTTGGTCCCGGGTGTGACGGGCAGCATCCAGCCGCGTGGTATCGCGACATCGAGTATCTCGTCGAGCGTTACGCCCGATTCCGCGCGCAGCACGCCAGTTTGCCAGTCGGCGGCAATCAGCCTGTCGAGCGACCTCGTGTGCACGACATGGCCGGAGGCTGCAAGACAGCTGTCACCGTAGCTTCGGCCGTTTCCGAACGCGAGCGACGACCCTTGATCGCGGGCGACCGCCTGCCAGGCCGCAAGAGCAGTGTCGCGCCAGGCGACGGTATGCGGCGTTTGCGGTGCATACGGGTAGCGGCCCCATGACAGCATCGTATCCATCGATCAGGTGGCCGCCCAGAAGACGATGCCGCACAACGCGGCGATCAGCAGGCTGATACGGTCACGCGCAGCAAAAACGATCGGGTCGTCGTGCATCTTGCCGCGATGCGTGATGATCCACGTTCGGCTGATCCAGTACAGCATGAGCGGGCAGGCGAGCCAGATCACCTGAGGATGACGATACAGGCTCGTCGTCCTGGCATCCTGGATGTAAAGCGCGAGCACCAGGACTGCCAGGTAGCCCGAGGACGTCCCGAGCGACGAGAGCATCGGCAGATCGCTGGCGAGGTAGCCTCTGCCGCGTGTCTTGACGAGGCCGCGCGCCTGTATCGTGTGGAGTTCTGCGTATCGCTTGACGAGCGCAAGGCTGAGGAAAATGAACATCGAAAAGGCGAGCAGCCAGAACGTCAGATGCGCGCCTACGGCAGCGGTGCCGGCGATGATGCGGATCGTGTAGAGCGTGGCAAGCACGACGACGTCCACCATGACGCGTCGTTTCAGATACATCGAATAGGCGAGCGTCAGCGCATAGTACGCGAGCAGCACGGCCGAGAAGCGCCATGGCAATAGCGCCCAGGACATGACGAACGCGACTGAAAGCAGAAGCGGAAAGAGGCCGATGCCCCATGTCAGCGACAACGCGCCGGATGCAAGCGGGCGCTTGCATTTGACGGGGTGGTGGCGGTCGTCGTCGAGATCGAGCAGGTCGTTGAGCAGGTAAACGCTTGACGCGCAAAGACCGAATGCGATGAACGCCAGCAGCGCCGCCAGCACAGGCTGCGGCGAGTCCAGCATGTGCCCTGCAAGTAACGGCAGGAAGATCAGGAGATTCTTCAGCCATTGATGGAGCCGCAACGACTTGCTCCAGGTCTTGAGCATGGCGGGGCGGGAATCGATGACGCGCTCGACGTTGCCGTTCTTGCGTGCCGCGCGCTCGACGCCGCTGTTCGGATTGACCACATAAGCACGTTCGGCGGCGTTCCAGACGGGAAGGTCGTCGTGCGAGTTGCCGGCGTAGTCGAATCCCTTTTCGCCATATTCGGCCACGAGGCAATCACGCTTGTTGGCGGCGGACAGATTGGTGCTTGCGTCTGTCGCGAAGGTCTTGTCAAACAGACCGAGGTGAGCTGAAATGGCCTGCGCATAGCGCTCGTGACTTGCCGTGGCGAGTACGAGCGAACGGCCGGCGGCTCGTTCGTTCGTCAGCCATTCGATGACGGCGGGGTCATAAGGCAGAACGGAGACGTCGAGGTTCGTCGCGTCGGCCAGTTGGGCCTTCAATGCAGGTTTCCCGCCGCGCATCAGCCACAGGGCCGGCTTGTAGAACCGGTGTGGAGCCGACTTCAGATAGGCGAATCCTGATTCGAGCAGGATATCTGAACGGATCAGGGTGCCGTCGAGATCGACGACGAGTGGTCTGCTGCGCATTCATTCAGCCCCCCCGGAGGGGGTCTACGTGATTTCGAATAGGAAGGTGTCTCGCGAGCGGTCGCCCCCTGCGGTGCGTCTGCATGCGTGACACTGGTCTCATGAGCCGTGTGGGAAGCCGCGCTACTTTACTATTCCATTGCCCAATTCACAACCTCGGTCCGGGAGCCGGGGCGAGTCCATATTTCGGCAACAACTTCGTGGTAATTCGGCGCGCGGCGGGCATGTCGACGCGGGGGAATTCGCTCGGCCTCGTGAGTGGATTGCGTCGCTGCTGTTCAATCGGGACGACAGCGACGTGGGCCGCCACGCGCGCTTGCTACGTCGTAAGGCTGGTGGCTCGCCGGCGCTGAATCGCTCGAATGGCCGCTTTGCCGAGCCGGTTGCCGGGCGTTTCGACGAACGTATAAGTGAACCAGGACAGGAGCGTCACTACCGCCATCCCCGCCGCGATCGACAGGAAATAGGCAACCGTTACGTATGCGGAGTGTGAATAGATGATCGCAAAGAGCTTCGACATCAGAAAGAGCGTCGTCGCGTGGCTCAGATAGACCGAATAGCTGATCTTGCCGTAGAAGCGCGTGATGCGATTGACAAACGCGACGGGTGCCTTGATTGCCAATCCGATCAACAGTGCCCCGTAAATCGCGGCTTCGACCGTCAACGCGTCAAAAATGCCTGTTTGGACCTGACCGTATGCAAGGGAGATCAGCAATACAACGGCACCGACCGTCAGCAGTTCCCCGAGTCCATTCCGTCTGACTCGATCGAGATCGAGCAATTTATAAATACGATATACGGCAATGCCGAATGCGAATGTCGGCAAATGATGCAAAAGGCTCAAGTTATAATACGTCGCGGCAACAGTCTGATCCGAGACGAAATAGGGTACAGCCGCATGCCAGATCGATCGGGCCATCAGCGTGGCGATAAAAAACGCAAACGCGCGGCCGACGTTGCTTGTAAGTCGAAATATGGCCGGGAAAAAAACATAAAACAGCATTTCGACGCCGATCGTCCAGCTTGCCCATACAAAGCCTTGCTCATGTCCTGGCGACAGATTCAGCATGAAAAACAGGCTGCGTGCGATTTCTGCCGGCGAGTGGACTACATCGAATACGAGCTTGTCCCGAATGCAATAAAGAACGATCCAGACATAGAAGAGTGGCGCGATGCGAAAGAGGCGACGCAAGTAGTAGTTCAAAAGGGGCGTCGACTCATCCTGTTTGCGCGTGTCCGTCGACAGGCAGAGCGTGAAGGCGCTGACGATGAAGAAGAGCGTTACCCCAGAACCGCCGAGCCCGGTAAATGGTGCCAGCCACCGGGGCGCCACGGCCATCGGCGTTGTGATCAGGCTGAAATGAAAAAGAAGCACGTAGAGTGCTGCGAAACCGCGCAGGGAATCGATGAATCCTAGTTTTGGTGGTTCCATTGCTCAGATTTCAAGATCGTCGGCACGGCATCTTAACATCCTGTTCAGGCCGCAAGGCCGGCCCCAAATGAGCGTGCTACGAGGCTGCTCCCGGGGCACCAGAATCCGGTGACGCTGCGTGGCCAGAAGGGGTGTTGCTCGTGCGAGTCGAGTGGTTTCGCGCGCTTGGTTGCCTGCCCGGGCACGCGCCGGCGGGATTGCCGAAGGTCGATTCCCGGCGAGTGCGAGCAATCGGGACCGCCGACGGTCGGCGCCGGCGGTCTGACTTATCGACGGCTAGCGAGCGGGTTGAGTCAACGGTTGTTCGTCACGTCCGGCGTCCGGTCGTTTCCAAAGGATCGTGTGATCGACTGCGTCCTCCCTGAGCTCTTTCGCGGTGGAGACCAGGTAGATTGCAGCCAGACCCCATATCAGTGCGGCACACAGCGTGACGGGGTGCAAATGATCGGCATTCCGCATCGGCCCGACAACCCACGCAAGGACGAAGTAAACACCCCACGCGGCGAACAGCGACACGGGTATCAGCGGCTTGCGATTCGCGAGGAACATCGCTCCAGCGATCGCAAGCATGATTACCGAGCCGTACGCTTGGTGATGGACGACTCCGATCTGGATGATCACCAGGGTCATGGAGACGATGCCCAGTAATCCGCAGACGATAAGCCGGAGGACGAGTGGGTCGCTTTGCCTGACACGAAAGACGGATTGAAAAAGCGCGGCGATGACGCCGATCGTCGAAATGCCGGTGGTTCGTGCAACGACGGCGAAATCATTGGATCTCTGATTGCCGAAGTAATCCGCCGTTCTGTTATCGATCGGGCGGGGAAGGTCGATGTTTCCCGGTACGTCGCCGATGATATGAAATGACTTTTTCTTCAAAGCGAGCCACTGTTGCCAGCCGATCGAGCGAAGCTTTTCCTTCATGCTCAGCAGAACCGATTTGGAGCGGTCGTTGAATCCGACATCGTCGGCGAGCTGGAGGCGCGTGAGCGCATTGCCGCCCGGTTGAACGATCTTGATCCAGTAGAGCCACGGTGCCATGATCGCCAGCGCTGCAATCGTTCCGGAAATGAGCATCCGCGTGTCGCGGATACGAAGCGTCGACCAGAAGACAAGGAGAAAGGCCGCCGCCGATATCGCATTGCCGGAATGCGAGAGGTACGACAGCGCCAGTGCGGACGGAATCAGAAAAAGATTCGGGCGGTCGCCGTGTTTCTCCTCGGCCGGCAGCATGAGTCCGATTGCCAGGACCATGTAGGTTGCCCCCATGATCTTTCCCCACGTGAACACCGTATTGAACAGCATGAAGGGCGAAGCTGAAACAATGGCAATGAACAGGAGTCGGTGACGCACCGATATCTTCTGGGCAAACCAGATGATGACCGGGACCCATGCTGCCAGGATGCACACTGCCGAGCTGCTGTCGGCCGTATAGATGAAGTCCTGGCCGATGATTTCGGCGATCGGCTCGATGAAGAGCGTTTGCGGAATGATCAACAGGACGGTCAGCAGCGGCGTGCGATCGTCGAATTGCCACGGGCCCGCCAACAGGGGAAGTCCCGGTGCGGCATGGGCAAATTGATACGCGAAGAAAATCGGGTTCTCGTTGTCGACCGACCAGCTGAGGGGGGCAAACATCGCATTCGCTGCCCAGCGGCCTCCGCCGTTGTCGATGCCCGCAACGAAAGCGGTGAGAGACATGCCGACGGCCAGCCAGCACAGGAGCGGCAATCGCGCTTTGCACCAATAGGCTTCGAACTCGGATTTGCGCGCGCCCATCCACCACGTCGACAGCCCGATCGAGGCGGTAACGATTGCGCCGGATGCGAATTGGGAAAGGGGTGCCGCGAAGATGCCGGCGGTGAATACAGCCATGCCGGCTGCGCCGATTCCGACGATTCCCGTGGCCATCGGGTCGATGCCACGGTTGAACCGCGAGAGCACCACATGCGACGCAACTGCGATTGCACACAGGAAGAACCACGTTGCGGCCACGATGGCTGCCTTCACGCCGAAGCCGGTATGGGCCAAATAGGTCGCGCGCGATACTTCGAACGGCGTGGCAATGCCCAGGTACGCTTCCGGAAGCGTCGCGTTCGACGTGCCGTTGAGCGTGACTTCCCCGGCACAGAACGATGGCGGGAGGTGCACGTAGGCGACATTCCATTCATCGAATGATTGCGCACTGCTGACGGAGAATTTCGCACCGCTCGATTCGCACCGGAAATAGATTTCGTCCGGATTCGGATAGTGACGCTGTCCGCCTCGTTGGAACGGAACGGCCATATATGGCGCGGGCTTAAATGACGAGCTCGATATCGTCCCTTTCAGTGCTCCGTGCTCCGTCCATGAGCGAAACATTCGGAAAGCCGGATTTCCCGACATGCTGGTCGGAATCTGAAGTGGGGACAGTGTATCGGCAAGGGCCGGGAATTGGCCGGTCTGGCGCCATTCGGACGGAGATACAAGCGGGCGAGGCTCGTTCACTGGGCCGAAGCTTGCGACGAACAGGATGCCAGTAAGCAGAAGAAGTAGCAGGATCACCTGCTTTGAATAATCTGAGGTTTTTGTTTTCATGACCGGCGCTCTTCTGAGACGCACAGATCATATCATTCGCTTTTGGCGGAAAGGTTTGGCCTGCCATTGCCGTTTCCTCCGCTCGCGGATTTCGGCGAACCGTTGCGGCGAGTGCCCCGAGTGTGACTGGTTCTCTCGCAGTTGCTTGCCGTCGATGCACGACGCGGGTATTGATTGATTCAGTCGCGACGCCGTTTTCGTATGACGCATCTCGAGCGGCGACGTATCATGCCGCCTGGCGGCGGTTTGTCAGGAGCAGCGATCTCCGATGCGGCTTGTGCCATGCGGATTCCTCAATGGGTTTCCGTTGGCCGGGCCACCGAGGTGCGTATGCTACAAATGGCAATACCAGTTGCGCAGCCGCGCCGGTATGCGCAAACTTGCCCTCGGTTCCTGCCCTTATTGGAAGTTCTATCAGCTCGTGGCGTCTCATTCCGTCGAATCCCGCTCCAGCCGTTCCTCCCTGTCTTGTGCCGAGGGGCTTTCGGTTTCCGTTGTAACGTACCATCCCGACGAAGCGCTGCTTGCGCGGACGCTTTCCAGTCTTGGCGTCGCCAGCAACGACCTGCGCAAATCACGCCCGGGGCTGTCCGTGAGCGTCTGCATTGTGGACAACGGGGGCTGGCCGTCCACCTTGTCGGTGGCTTTGGCCTCGCTTCGCAAAACCGGTGTCGAATGCCACCTCATCTCCGGACACGGCAACGTCGGCTACGCACGCGGTCACAACTTGGCAATAGAACAGGTGCGCAGCCGCTACCATCTCGTGCTGAATCCGGATATCGATCTCGATCCGGAGGCGCTTTCGCAGGCGCTGGATTTTCTTGACGCGCACGCCGACATTGGTCTGCTATCCCCACGCATCGGCGACGACGAAGGGCGGCTCCAGTATTTGTGCCGCCAGTATCCGGCACTGCTGGATCTGTTCGTACGAGGGTTTCTGCCGGGCGGCATCCGAAAGTTTTTCGACCGCCGGCTCGCCCGTTACGAAATGCGCGACCGCATCAACGAGACCGATATCGTCTGGGATCCACCGATCGTCAGCGGATGCTTCATGCTGTTCCGGACCGAGCCGCTGAAACGCCTGAAGGGTTTCGACCCGCGCTATTTCCTGTACTTCGAGGACTACGACCTGAGCCTGCGTACGCGCGAATTGACACGTATTGCGTACGTTCCTGCGGTGCGTGTGCTCCACCACGGAGGTGGAGCTGCCCGTAAAGGCTTCGCGCACATCCGCATGTTCGTCGCATCGGCCTTCAAGTTCTACAACCGGTTCGGCTGGAAATGGCTATGAGTCGCGTGGTCGTGACAGGGGCAAACGGCTTCGTCGGCCGAGCCGTGAGCCGCGCATTGATCGCGGGCGGCCATGTGGTGACGGGCCTCGTCAGGCGCCCGGGCGGTTGTACCGAGGGTGTTCGGGAATGGCTCTACGATGGCCGGGACTTTGCCGGGCTGGACGGCGAGGTGTGGCCCGGGACCGACTGCGTCGTCCACCTGGCTGCCCGCGCGCACGTGCTGAACGACACCGCGGCGGACCTCGACGCTGTCTATCGGGCGACCAACGTCGAAGGCACGTTGCGGGTGGCGGACGCGGCTCGGCGTAACGGTGTGCAGCGCCTCGTGTTCGTCAGCAGCATCAAGGCGCTTGCGGAAACCGATGGCGGCAGCCCGCTCGGCGAACAGGATCCAGCCCGGCCCGAAGACGCATACGGTCGCTCGAAACGCGAAGCGGAGCAGGCCCTGCGGCAGTTTGCCGAGTCATCGGGCCTCGACGTCGTCATCGTCCGCCCGCCGCTCGTCTATGGTCCTGAGGTTCGCGCAAACTTTCTGCGCATGATGGACGCAGTCTGGCGTGGGGTGCCGCTGCCGCTCGGCGCGATTTCCGCACGCCGCAGCCTCGTCTATATCGACAACCTTGCGGACGCGATACTGCACTGCGCGACCGATCCGCGCGCTGCACACGGCTGCTTCCATGTCGCGGACGACGACGCACCATCCGTGACGGAACTGCTTCGCATGATCGGCGACGCGCTTGGCAAGCCGGCGCGCTTGTTCCCGGTTCCGGATGGCGCATTGCGCGCACTGGGCAGGCTGACTGGCCGCAGTGCCGCGATCGACCGGCTGACCGGCAGCCTGCAACTCGACACCGGCCGCATCAAACACATACTCGACTGGCAGCCTCCCTACACGACCCGGCAAGGCCTTGAAGCGACGGCCGCATGGTATCGTTCGCGCGACACCCAAAAATAGGCAATATGCATTTCACGATTACCACATGGCTCGCCGCCGCTGCGGTGGCCCTGGCCGCTGCTGTCTGCTCGACGGCGATCCTGCGCGTGCTGCTCGCAACCGGATTGGCTTGGCGGCTCGCAACCGATATTCCGAACGATCGTTCGATGCACACCCGTCCGACGCCGCGCGTCGGCGGTTGGGGCATCGTGCCGGTTTGCGTCGTCGCAATGGTGTGGCTTGCACCTCGGATGTGGCTGATTGCCGTCGCTGCCGCGGCTCTGGCAGCCCTATCGCAGCTCGACGACCGGCGCGGGCTGCCTGCTCGTGTCCGGTTCGCCGCGCATCTTGCGGCAGTCGTTGCGCTGATCGTCGCCTACCCGGCTACGGCTCCGTGGTGGCTCCTCGCTGGTGTGGGTTTCGTGATGGTCTGGCTGACCAATCTCTACAATTTCATGGACGGTGCGGACGGCCTCGCCGGTGGCATGGCGTTGTTCGGATTCAGCGCCTACGCTGTCGCCGCGCTTGCGGGCGTTCAACCGTCCCCGGATCTCATCGTGGCCGGAGCGGCGGTTGCGGGTGCCGCGTTGGGTTTTCTTCAACTGAATTTTCACCCGGCGAAGCTGTTTCTCGGCGATGCAGGCTCGATTCCACTCGGATTCATGGCGGGTGCGCTCGGCTACTGGGGCTGGCGCGACGCGGTCTGGCCAATCTGGTTTCCAGCGATGGTGTTCGCGCCCTTTATTGCCGACGCATCTGTAACACTCCTGAGACGTCTGTTACGTGGAGAAAAGTTCTGGCAAGCGCACCGCGAGCATTATTATCAACGAATGGTGCGCTCCGGCGTGGGTCACGGGCGTACCGCCTTTTATTGGTACCTCATCATGCTCATCGGCATAATTGTTGCGCTATGGGCGCTGGGCCGTCCCGCGCTGCAGCAATGGCTGGCGTTTTTTGCGTGGTATGGCGTGCTGACGTGCATCGGCGTCTTGATCGACATGCGCTGGCGCCGGCTGCAGGCGGCCGTTGATAACAATTCGTGAGGTCTCTTGCCGATGTTGCGATCCAAAGCATCATGGCTGTCATTCAGTGCGTTCTTGTTCGACCTGCTGGCGGTAGTCGCCGCATGGTTGTTCGCCTATCTCGTCCGGTTCAACGGCAGCATTCCGCCTGTTTTCCTGAGCGGCGCGCTGGCCGCGCTCGTCTGGGTGCTCCCCGTCTACGCCCTGATGTTCCACGTGTTCGGCCTGTATCGCGGCCTGTGGGTGTTCGCGAGCCTGCCCGACCTGATGCGCATCTCGAAGGCGCTTACGGGCGGCGGCGTGATCGTGATGATCGGCGCCGTGATGTTCCAGCCGTCGCCGATCATTCCACGCTCGGTGTTGCTCGTCTCCCCGCTGATGCTGTTCCTGATCATGGGCGGCGCCCGCGCGCTGTATCGCGCGACCAAGGAGTTCTACCTGTACGGCGGCCTCGTCGGGCAGGGCAAACCCGTGCTGGTGATCGGCGCCGGCACGGCCGGCGCGAACCTCGCGCGCGAATTGTCGCGTTCGGGCGAATGGCGTCTCGTCGGCCTGCTGGATGACGAAAAGACGAAGCAGGGCCGCGAAATCTACGGCTACAAGGTGCTCGGCGCGATCAACGATGTCGCGCACTGGACCGAGGCGCTGAAGATCGAATACGCGATCGTGGCGATTCCGTCCGCGTCGGTCGAGGTGCAGCGCCGGGTGGCGACGCTCTGCGTGCGCGCCGGCCTGAAGGTGATGGTGCTGCCGTCGCTGACCGCACTGATGCCGGGGCAGGGCTTCCTGTCCCAGATCCGCGAGATCGACCTCGAAGACCTCCTCGGCCGCGACGCCGTGACGATCGACACCCCGCACGTCGAGGCGCTGCTGCGCGGCCGCGTCGTGATGGTGACGGGCGCCGGCGGCTCGATCGGTTCGGAGCTGTGCCGGCAGATCCTGCGTTTCGCGCCGGCGCAGCTCGTCGCGTTCGACCTGTCCGAATACGCGATGTACCGCCTGACCGAGGAGCTGCGCGAGCGCTTCCCCGACCAGCCGGTCGTGCCGATCATCGGCGACGCGAAGGATTCACTGCTGCTCGACCAGGTGATGTCGCGCCACGTGCCGCACATCGTGTTCCATGCGGCGGCCTACAAGCACGTGCCGCTGATGGAGGAGCTCAACGCGTGGCAGGCGCTGCGCAACAACGTGCTCGGCACCTACCGTGTCGCGCGGGCGGCGATCCGTCATGACGTCCGCCATTTCGTGCTGATCTCGACCGACAAGGCCGTCAACCCCACCAACGTGATGGGCGCGAGCAAGCGCCTCGCGGAGATGGCGTGCCAGGCGCTGCAGCAAACGAGCGAGCACACGCAATTCGAGACGGTGCGTTTCGGCAACGTGCTCGGCAGCGCGGGCAGCGTGATCCCGAAGTTCCAGCAGCAGATCGCGAAGGGCGGCCCGGTGACGGTCACGCACCCGGAGATCACGCGCTTCTTCATGACGATCCCGGAAGCGTCGCAGCTCGTGCTGCAGGCATCGAGCATGGGGCATGGCGGCGAGATCTTCATTCTCGACATGGGCGAACCGGTCAAGATCGTCGATCTCGCGCGCGACCTGATACGCCTGTACGGTTTCTCGGAAGGGCAGATCCGCATCGAATTCACCGGGCTGCGTCCGGGCGAGAAGCTCTACGAGGAATTGCTCGCGGACGACGAGACGACCACCCGCACGCCGCATCCGAAACTGCGGATCGCGCGTGCCCGCGAGGTGCCGGACAACCTGCTCGACGAGCTGCTGCCGTGGCTGATGCAGCATCGCGTGCTCAGCGACGACGAGGTGCGGCGCGACCTGCGCCGCTGGGTGCCCGAGTATCAGACGGCCGTCGCGCCGGCGCTGCAGAGCGTGTCCGTGCGGGTAGTGTCGAACCGGTAACGGCAGCCGGCCCCTGGCAGGCACGCGGCAACAAAAAAGCGCCCACGGGGCGCTTTTTTGTTGCGACAGGCAGGCCGCTCAGGGGTTGTGGCGCCGCGTCTTGCGCACCACCATCCACCGCGGCGCCTTGAACCGCACGATACTGATGTACAGCCACACATAAGTCAGCGCGAACAGCACCACAAACGCGAACAGATGCACCGTATGCCGCCAGAACAGCGTCGCCGGAATCACGGCAACGAGGCACAGCAGCCACAGATACGGCGACGTCAGCGAATTGCGCCGCGTCAGGTCATACGCCTGCTTCGTGCCGACCGCCCAGCGCATCAGGCGCTTGTACACGAGCATATGCAGGTGCACGCCGTCCGGAATCCCCGGCGACATCCCGCGCACGAATTTCTTCCGGTAGATCGAGAAGCAGGTCTCGAAGATCGGATACATGAACAGCAGCACCGGATACCACGCGGACACTTCGCGGTTGCGCATCACCAGCAGGATCGCGAGCTCGGCGAGCATGAAGCCGATGAAGTACGCGCCGCCGTCGCCGAGAAAGATCAGCCCGGCCGGGAAATTCCACACGAAGAAACCGAGCACCGCGCCCATCATGATGAACGACGCCGACATCACGACCGGGTCGCCGACCTGGAACGCGACATACGCGAGCGACGCGAACATCATGAAGCTGACCATCGACGCGAGCCCGTTGAAGCCGTCGATGATGTTGACCGCGTTCGCGAGCGCCGCGACCGCGAGCACCGTGACGAACGCGGAGATCGCGACGTAGCCGAGCAGGAAGTCGAGCGGCGGCACGCTGATGCGCGTGACCGCGATGTGCAGCACGCCGAACGCGAGCGCCGCGGCGCCCATCGTGCAGATCAGCCGCGCACGCGGCGACACGCGCTTGGTCAGGTCCTCGACGAGCCCGGACAGGAAGGCCGGCATCCCGCAGGCGACCAGCCCGAGGATGCTGCCGGCGATCGTCGGGTAGCGCTGCATGAGCAGCAGCGCCGACGCGACGACCCCGGCCAGGATCCCGATGCCGCCGACGCGCGGCACGGGCCGCACATGGAATTTCTGCACGCCGGCCAGATCGCTGTCCACCGAGAACTTCTCGTGCAGATGGGCGTAGCGCACGATGAAGAGCGTGACGAGCAGGGAAACGATGAAACCGGACGCGAAGCTGAGCATGGGATTGCTCGGAAATGGGACAGCGGATTATACAAAACCGCGCGGGTTGTTCTCCTGCCAGCGCCAGTGGTCGACGCACATCTCGTCGAGGCCGTATTTCGCGCGCCAGCCGATGACGTCGGCCGCGGCCTGCGGGTTCGCGTAGCACTCGGCGACGTCGCCCGGGCGGCGCGCGACGAGCTCGTACGGCACTGGCCGGCCCGACGCCTTCTCGAACGCGCGCACCACTTCCAGCACGCTGTAGCCCTGGCCCGTGCCAAGGTTCACGACGAAGCTCGCATCGCGCTTCACCAGCGCGTCGAGCGCGGCAATGTGGCCTTGCGCGAGATCGACCACGTGGATGTAGTCGCGCACGCCGGTGCCGTCCGGCGTCGGGTAGTCGGAGCCGAACACGCGCAGCCTGTCCAGCTTGCCGACGGCGACCTGCGCGACGTACGGCATCAGGTTGTTCGGGATGCCGGACGGATCCTCGCCGATCAGGCCGCTTGCATGCGCGCCGACCGGGTTGAAGTAGCGCAGCGTCGCGATCCGCCACGACGGGTCGGACAGCTCGAGATCGCGCAGCACCTGCTCGGCGATCAGCTTCGACTGGCCGTACGGGTTGGTCGCCGACAGCGGGAACGATTCGTCGATCGGCGAGCGCTCGGGCACGCCGTACACGGTCGCCGACGAGCTGAACACGAACTGCTTCACGTTGCGCTCGCGCATCACCTTGAGCACCGTCAGCAGCCCGCCGATGTTGTTGCGGTAGTACTCGAGCGGCTTCGCGACCGATTCGCCGACTGCCTTCAGCGCCGCGAAATGGATCGCGCCGGTGATCGGGTGCGCGTCGAACACTTTGCCGAGCGCGGCCTCGTCGCACACGTCGACCTGGTGGAACGCCGGCGTCTTGCCGGTGATCTGCGCGACGCGCCGCACCGATTCGGCCTTGCTGTTGACGAGGTTGTCGACGATGACGACGTCATAGCCGTGATCGAGCAATTCGACCGCGGTGTGCGAGCCGATGTAGCCCGCACCGCCCGTCACGAGAATCGTTCCCTTCGTGGTCATGGCTTCGTGCTCCTTCAGAGAGTGACGCCCGTCAAGGCGCGTATGGTGATTGTGTATCGTTCGACGACCTTCTGCTCGTCGAATTCGGCGGCCACCTTGCGGCGGCCGCGCGCGCCCATCGCTGCGCGGCCGGCCGGGCCGAGCTCGATCATCTGCACGAGGCGCGCGGCCAGGCTCGCGCTGTCGCGCGCCGCGCACAGCAGGCCGGTCTCGCCGTCGGCGACGACGTCGCGGCAGCCCGGCACGTCGGTCGCGACGATCGGGCGGCCCATCGCGGAGGCCTCCATCAGCGTGCGCGGCACGCCTTCGCGGTACGACGGCAGCACGACGCAGTCGGCGGCGGCAATGTGCGGGCGCACGTCGTGCGCTTCGCCGAGGTATTCGACGACGCCTTCGCGCACCCACGCGTCGACGTCCGCGCGGCCGATCGCGCTCGGGTTGTCGACGCCGAGCGGGCCGAGCAGCTGGAAGCGCGCGTGCGGATGCCGCGCACGCACGGCGCGCGCGGCGTCGACGTATTCGCGCACGCCCTTGTCCCACAGCAGCCGGCCGATCAGGATGAACACGGGCGCGTCGCCCGCCGGCAGCGGCACGGGCGCGAACTGTTCGAGATCGACGCCTTCGCCGTGCAGCAGGTGCGCGCGCTCGGGGTGCGCGAGCAGCCGCTCGTCGGTGAAGGTCGCGAGGTCGTCGCGGTTCAGGAACCAGACTTCGCGCGGGAACCGGAACGCGAACCGGTAGAGCCGCTTCGCGACGCTCGCCGCGCGGCTCTTCTGGATGAACACGTAGCCGAGCCCGGTCGTCACGGCCACCGACGGCACGCGCGCGAGCCACGCGGCGACCGAGCCGTAGATGTTCGGCTTGATCGTGTAATGGAACACGAGGTCAGGCGCGAGCGCGCGGTAATGGCGGTACAGCGCGGCGAGCGTGCCGAGATCCTCGCGCGGGCTCGTGCCTTTCGACGCGACCGCGAGCGGCACGTAGCGGCAGCCCATCTGTTCGAGCAATGGCACCGTGCGGTCGTGCGGCGCGGCGACGATCACCTCGGCGCCGCGCGCGACGAGCATGCGGATCAGTCCGTGGCGATACGTGTAGATCGCCCAGGCCGTGTTGCAGACCAGCACGATGCGCAGCGGAGGAGAGGCGGTCATGAAAAAAAGAAAAAATAAAGCGTCGAATAAGCCGAATATGCGTCACGCGGACGGCCGCGCGGCGAACAGCGCCTGCTTGATCCGCTGCAGCGTCCGGTACGGCGTCACGAAATGCAGCAGGTTCTTGGCGAGGCCTGCCCAGTCGTACGGGTTCAGCGCGTTGAAATGGCGCAGCAGCAGCGCAAGCGTCGACAGCAGCTGGCGCCGCCGCTTGGTCGCACTGATCCCGCCTTCGTTGAGCTCGTAGTAGAGGCCGAGCTCCGGCAGGTTCGCGCAATCGTAGCGTTGCATTAAGCGTAAAAAAAGATCGAGATCCTCGGCCGCGCGGTATTGCTCGCGATAGTTGCCGACCTCGCGCACCGCGTCGACGCGCAGCATCACCGACGGATGCACGAGCGGCGAGCGCAGGAAGCGGGTGCGGCGCAGCACGCGCGGATCGGCGGGCGGCGTCAGCATGAAGCGCGGCTCGCCGGCGCGCGACACGACCTGCGTCCACATGCCGACGCAGGCGACCTGCGGGTGCGCGTCGAGGTACGCGCGCTGCTTCGCGAGCCGCTGCGGCGCGGCGAGGTCGCCCGCGTCGATGCGGGCCGCATAGCGGAAACCGCGCGCGGCGAGCGCATCGATGCCGGCTGCGAGCGCGCGCTCGATGCCGCCGTTCTGCGGCATGCGCAGCACCTCGACCGTGAGGCCGGCCAAGTTCGGCACGGCGATCGGCGGCGTGCTGCCGTCGTCGACGACGAGCACGTATACAGGCGCGTCCTCGTGAAACGACGCGAGGGTCCGGACGACGTCGTCGTGCGCGTTGTAGGCCGGCATCAGCACGGCGACGTCGCCGAGCGGGCCGGCGGCGCGCGGCGCGGAAATAGGGGACGTCATGAGCGCAGCTTGAAACGGATGTAATAAAAATTGACCGCGGCGGCGGCGAGATAGCCGCCGGCCAGCCCGACGAGCGCGCCGTACAGGCCGAGCCGCGGGATCGCGACCAGGTTGACGAGCGCGGCGATCGCGAGCGCGAGCAGCCACTTTGCCAGCAACACGAATTTTGCTTGATATTTGAGAACGATAAGATTGCCTATCGCCTCGACGCCGGCCGGCACGGACAGCCAGACGGCCCAGCGGAAGATGTCGACCGACGCTTCGTAGCCGGGCCCGAACACCTTGCCGACGATCAGCGGCGCGGCCGCGTCGAGCACGAGCGCGCCGGCGGCCATCAGGGCGGCCGTCATCGCGATCAGCCGGACGATGTTGCGGCGCAGCCGCGCGACGTCCTGCACGCGGTACACGAACGCGGGCGCGATGGTCTGTGCAAGCATCAGCGCGAGCGTGATCCAGTTCTCGTTGAGCTGCTGCGCGGCGGCATAGCGGCCGAGATCGGCGAACGATACGGCGCGCTCGAGCATCAGGCGGTCGAGCTTGAGGAACAGGTACATGCAGATGAGGCCGAGCCAGAACACCGTGCCGGCCGTCGCGAAATGCCGGAACAGCGCCCGCTCGACGCGCCAGCCGAGCGCGCCGCCGTGGCGGTGGCGGAAGTACAGCAGCAGCACGGCGCCGATCGCGGCCGCCTCGAGCGCCCACAGCCACGCGAAGCGCGCGGGCCCGGCGGCGGCGCGCACCAGCAGCCACACGAGCGCGGCCTTGGCGAGCGCCGTGACCATGCTGGCGACGAGCTGCGGCTTGCTGTACGTCATGCTCTGCAGCCACGCGTTGACGACGCCGACGAACGGTTCGCGGAAGATCATCGTCACCGCGAGGCCGGCGAGCATCGCGCCGACGAGCGGATCGAACGCGCCGGCGGCGATCGCGATCCAGGTCGCGGCGAGCGCGGCAGCCGACACGGCGATACGCAGCGCGAACGCGCTGCCGAGCACGGCGCCGAGCTGTTCGGCCGGCCGCTGCACGATGGTCGGAACCAGGATTTCCGCGCCGCACACCCAGGTGAGCGGCGCCAGCACGAGGAGCAGCGTATTCGCATACTGCCATTTGCCGAACACGTCCGGCCCGAAATAACGGGCCAGAAGGCCGCTGACCGCGATCGCGACGCCGATCTGCGTGAGCCGTTCGAGCCCCAGCCAGACCAGGTTCGAGACGGCTTTCGCGACGTCAGGGTTGGCGAGACGCTTCAGCATGGCGCGGCGCGCCGGCAGGCGCACGGGGCGGGCGCAACGGCGCCGGCGGGCGCCCGTTTTGCGGCGGCGGAACGGCTAGGCATTAAAATGGGCGGTATCCGCGTAATCAAAACGAGCGATTATAAGTGGGTTCGGGGTCGCTTCCGCCATCTCGACCCACCCCGGCAGGCCCCGGCCGCCATGCCGGGCGCCGCCGACCAGGCGGCCAATAGTTTCCATGCACGCAACCGAGAGTGAATCGATGATTTCCCAATCCATCTTCAAGGCATATGACATCCGCGGCGTGGTCGGCAAGACGCTCGACGCCGACACGGCGCGTGCGATCGGCCGTGCGTTCGGCAGCGAAGTGCGCGCGCAGGGCGGCGACGCGGTCGTCGTCGCGCGCGACGGCCGGCTGTCGGGCCCCGAACTGGTCGGTGCGCTGGCCGACGGCCTGCGTGCAGCGGGCGTCGACGTCGTCGACGTCGGCATGGTGCCGACGCCGGTCGGCTACTTCGCGGCGAGCGTGCCGCTCGCGCTGAAGGGCGGCGAGCGCCGCGTCGATTCGTGCATCGTCGTCACGGGCAGCCACAATCCGCCGGACTACAACGGCTTCAAGATGGTGCTGCGCGGCGCGGCGATCTACGGCGAGCAGATCCAGGCGCTGTACCGCCGCATCGTCGACACGCGCTTCGAGTCGGGCAGCGGCACGTACGAGCAGATCGACGTGTCGGATCAGTACGTCGCGCGCATCGCCGGCGACATCAAGCTGGCGCGGCCGCTGAAGATCGTCGTCGATGCCGGCAACGGCGTCGCCGGCGAACTCGCGCCGCGCCTGTTCAAGGCGCTCGGCTGCGAACTCGTCGAGCTGTTCACCGATATCGACGGCACCTTCCCGAACCACCATCCCGATCCCGCACACCCGGAAAACCTGCAGGACGTGATCCGCGCGCTGAAGGAAACCGACGCGGAAATCGGTTTCGCGTTCGACGGCGACGGCGACCGTCTCGGCGTCGTCACGAAGGACGGCCAGATCATCTATCCGGACCGCCAGCTGATGCTGTTCGCCGAGGAAGTGCTGTCGCGCAACCCGGGCGCGCAGATCATCTACGACGTGAAGTGCACGCGCCATCTCGCGCAGTGGGTGAAGGAGAAGGGCGGCGAGCCGCTGATGTGGAAGACGGGCCATTCGCTCGTGAAGGCGAAGCTGCGCGAAACCGGCGCGCCGCTCGCGGGCGAGATGAGCGGCCACGTGTTCTTCAAGGACCGCTGGTACGGTTTCGACGACGGCCTCTACACGGGCGCGCGCCTGCTCGAGATCCTCGCGAAGACGGCCGATCCGAGCGCGCTGCTCAACGCGCTGCCGGACGCGATGTGCACGCCGGAGCTGCAGCTCTGGCTCGACGAGGGCGAGAACTTCCGCCTGATCGAGAAGCTGCAGAAGGAAGCGAAGTTCGATGGCGCGGACGAAGTCGTGACGATCGACGGGCTGCGCGTCGAGTATCCGGACGGCTTCGGCCTCGCACGTTCGTCGAATACGACGCCGGTGGTCGTGATGCGTTTCGAATCGGAGACGCAGGAAGGTCTGAAGCGCATCCAGGAAGACTTCCGCCGCGTGCTGACGGCCGCGAAGCCGGACGTGAAGCTGCCGTTCTGAGTGAGACCGGCGGCCTGGCGGCCGCCGGCATGAAGCGATATCAGCCCCGAAAAGCGGCGCACGCGCAAGGCGTGCGGCCGCTTTTTGTCTATCGGGGCCCCCGGCCGCGATAAAATCGCGTCTTTATGCCTGTCGCCGGCCGTCCGCCGGCGTTTTTTCAGCGTGCAAAAGATCCTGATCGTGCGCGTGTCGTCGCTGGGCGACGTCGTGCACAACATGCCGGTGATCGCCGACATCCGGCGGCGCCACCCCGATGCGCAGATCGACTGGCTCGTCGAGGAGAGCTTCGTCGACCTCGTGAAGCTCGTCGACGGCGTGCGCCGCGTGCTGCCGTTCTCGCTGCGCCGCTGGCGCAAGAAGCCGTTCTCCGGCGCGACCTGGCGCGAGATCCGCGCGTTCCGCAAGCAACTCGCCGCCGAGCGCTACGACCTCGTGATCGACTGCCAGGGGCTCATCAAGACCGCGTGGGTCGCGAGCTGGGCGCGCGGCCCGCTCGTCGGCCTCGGCAACCGCACCGACGGCGCCGGCTACGAATGGCCGGTGCGCTTCTTCTACCGCAAGCGCGTGCCGATCGAGCCGCGCACCCATGTGGTCGAACGCACGCGGCAGCTCGTCGCGGCCGCGCTCGGCGATCCGGCGCCGGCGCCGGCCGACCCGATCGACTTCGGCCTCGACACGGCCGCGGCGTCGCGCGCGGTCGCCGCGCTCGGGCTGAACCTGCCGGTGCCGTACGTGGTGTTCGTCCATGCGACGTCGCGCGCCGACAAGCAGTGGCCGGACGCCGCGTGGATCGAGCTCGGCCAGTCGCTGGTGCGGCGCGGCGCGTCGCTCGTGCTGCCGTGGGGCAACGACGCGGAACGCGCGACGAGCGAGCGGCTCGCGAAGGAATTCGGCGCGGCGGCGATCGTGCCGCCGAAGCTGTCGCTGCCGGCGGTGGTCGGCCTGATCGACGGCGCGGCGGCCACCGTCGGGGTTGATACAGGTCTGGTTCATATCGCCGCCGCGCTGAAGCGTCCGACGGTCGAACTGTACAATTTCGCGACGGCCTGGCGGACCGGCGGCTACTGGTCGCCGAACGTCGTCAACCTCGGCACGGCGGGCCAGCCCCCGTCGATCGCGCAGGTGAAGTCGGCGCTCGCGGGCTTCGGTCTCCTGTAACCGCACGCACTCCAGGACCATGAGCGAATCCCAGATCATCGAAGTCTCGTCCGCCGACTGGCGCGGACACAATCTGTCGCTGCCGCGCGAGCAGCTGCTGGCCGCGGTCGAAGAGGGCAAGGTGCTGTATTTCCCGCACCTGCGCTTCGCAATCGAAGGCGGCGAGGAAGCGCTGCTCGATCCGGCGCTGGCCGACCCGAAACGCAAGAACATCAGCCTCGCGCCGAACGGCGGCGCGCTCGCGGGCGTGCTCGGCGACAACGTCACCCAGTCGGCGGTGCGCGCGCTCGTCGCGCGCTTCCAGCAGCAGGCCGGCGCGCTCGTCGACGGCCTTTTCCCCGAATATCGCGGCAAGCTGCGCGTCGCGCCGACGAGCCTGCGCCTGATGCAGGTCGAGACGCGCCAGACGTCGTGGCGCAAGGACGACAGCCGGCTGCACGTCGACGCGTTCCCGTCGCGCCCGAACTACGGCGAGCGGATCCTGCGCGTGTTTACCAACGTGAACCCGGCCGGCGCGCCGCGCGTGTGGCGCGTCGGCGAGCCGTTCGAGGACGTCGCGAAGCGCTTCCTGCCGCGCATCAAGCCGCAATTGCCGGGTTCCGCGTGGCTGCTGAACCTGCTGCACGTGACGAAGACGCCGCGCAGCGCGTACGACCACCTGATGCTGAACCTGCACGACGGCATGAAGGCCGATCTCGACTACCAGAAGACCAGCCCGCAGGAAACCATGCCGTTCCCGCCGGGCAGCGTGTGGATATGTTTCTCGGATCAGACTTCGCACGCTGTGATGTCCGGCCAGTTCATGCTCGAGCAGACCTTCTTCCTGCCGGTCGACGCGATGGTGCGGCGCGAATGCGCGCCGCTCGGCATCCTCGAGCGCCTCACGGGCAGGGCGCTGGTTTGAGCGCGCCCCGCAATCGACGACACGAGGTGGCCGCTTCATGCTGAGGGTGATTTATCGCGCGCTGTGGTGGCTCGTCGCGCCGCTCGCGGTCGTGCGCCTGATCGTGCGTTCGCGCAAGGAGCGCGGCTACCGCGAGCATATCGGCGAGCGCTTCGGCTGCGGGCCGGGCCGCGGGCCGGACGACCGCGCGCCGCTGATCTGGGTGCACGCGGTGTCGGTGGGCGAGACGCGCGCCGCGCAGCCGCTGATCGACGCGCTGATGAAGGCGCGCCCGGACGCGCGCATCCTGCTCACGCACATGACGCCGAGCGGCCGCGCGACCGGCACGCAGATCTTCGGCGATCGCGTGCTGCGCTGCTACCTGCCGTACGACATGCCGGGCGCGGTGCGGCGCTTCCTGCGCGCATGGCGGCCGACGCTCGGCCTCGTGATGGAAACCGAGGTGTGGCCGACGCTGATCGACGAATGCCGCCGCGCGGACGTGCCGCTCGTGCTGACCAATGCGCGGATGTCCGCGCGTTCGTACAAGCGCGCGGCGAAGTTCGGCGCGGCGACGCGCGACGTGTTTGGCGGCTTTTCGCGGGTGCTCGCGCAGAGCCCGGCCGATGCGGAACGCCTGACGTCGCTCGGTGCGCGCAACGTGGCGGTGCTCGGCAACCTGAAGTTCGACATGACGACGCCGCCGGAGCTCGCGGCGCGCGGCCGCGCGTGGCGCGATGCGATCGGCACGCGCCCGGTGTGGGTCGCGGCGAGCACGCGCGAGAACGAGGAGGCGCTGGTGCTGCAGGCGTTCGACGCGGTCAAGACGCCGGATGCGCTGCTGATCCTGGTGCCGCGCCATCCGCAGCGCTTCGGCGAAGTCGAGGCGCTGGTCGCGCGCAGCAACCGCAAGTGCGTGCGGCGCTCGGCCTGGGCGGCGGATGCCGCCGCGCTCGCGGCGGGCCGTCCGGCGGCGCCGCCGCTGCCGTCCGACGTGACGGTGCTGCTCGGCGATTCGATGGGCGAGTTGGGCGCGTATTACGCGGCGGCCGACGTCGCGTTCATCGGCGGCAGCCTGCTGCCGCTCGGCGGGCAGAACCTGATCGAGGCGTGCGCGGTTGGCGTGCCGGTGCTGATCGGCCCGCACGTGTTCAACTTTACGCAGGCGACCGCCGATGCGGTCGCGGCCGGCGCCGCGCTGCAGGTCGAGGATCCGCTCGATCTCGCGCACGTGCTCGACGCGCTGTTCGCCGACCATGCGCGGCGCGTTGCGATGGGCGCGGCCGGCGCGGCATTCGCGGCGCGCCATCGCGGCGCGACCGCGCGCTCGGTCGACGTGCTGGCCGCGCTGCTGCCATCCGTCGCGAACGGCGAGCGGGTCGCGCAGGACGAGTAGGCGTGATGCAGGCAAATGCGGGCGCCGCATCGTGCATGCGCCCGCCGCCTTGCGGTTCACACCTTCAGCAATCCCTTCTTCTCGATGAACGCGACGACGTCCGCGACGCCGTCGAGCGCCTTCAGGTTCGTCATCACGTACGGCCGCGCGCCGCGCATCTTCTTCGTATCGGACGCCATCACGTCGAGGTTCGCGCCGACGAGCGGCGCGAGGTCGGTCTTGTTGATCACGAGCAGGTCCGATTTCGTGATGCCGGGGCCGCCCTTGCGTGGAATCTTCTCGCCGCCCGCGACGTCGATCACGTAGATCGTCAGGTCCGACAGCTCGGGGCTGAAGGTCGCCGCGAGGTTGTCGCCGCCGGATTCGATGAACACGATGTCCGCGTCGGGGAAGCGCGCGAGCATCCGGTCGACGGCTTCCAGGTTGATCGACGCATCCTCGCGGATCGCCGTGTGCGGGCAGCCGCCCGTCTCGACGCCCATGATCCGTTCCTCGGGCAGCGCGCCCGCGACCGTCAGCAGGCGCTGGTCTTCCTTCGTGTAGATGTCGTTGGTGATCGCGACGAGGTCGTACGTGTCGCGCATCGCCTTGCACAGCATTTCGAGCAGCGTGGTCTTGCCGGAGCCGACCGGCCCGCCGATGCCGACGCGCAGCGGCGGCAGTTTCTTCGTGCGGCGGGCGGACGGGGAGTAGGGTGCGTTCATGGCGTGTGGGTCGGTCAGGAGCGGAACAGCCGCGAGTACTGGGTTTCGTGCCGCGCGGACAGGATGCCGAGCTGCGGCGCGAACGTGTTGATCCGGTCGGGCGGCGTCGCGAGCGCGCGCTGCACAGCCGCGTCGATCGCGCCGCGCAGCGCGACGATGATTTTCTGGCCGGCGAGCTGGCCGAGCGGCACTGCCTTCAGCGCGGCGGCCGTCTGGTTCTCGACCCAGCCGAACGCGTAGGCGGCGAGCAGCGCGTCGGGGCGGGCGTCGTGCGCGGCCGCCGCATAGGCGAATGCGGTCGGCAGCGCGATCGGCGAGAGCGCCGCAAGCGTCGCGCGGCGCGCCGGGTCGCCCCATTCGAGCGACGTGCAGAGCTGCGCGAGCGACCAGCCCATCTGTTCGGTCTCGCGGCGCAGCTCCGCCGATTCGCGGCTCGCGACGAACCACGCGTTCTCGCGCGCGAGCGCGTCGGCGTCGTGCGCGTGCCAGCGCGCGAGCTGGTGTGCGAGGAACGGCAGTTCGCCGTGCGCGAGCACGTCGGCGAGGCCGCTCGCGATCCAGTCGCGCGCGGTGTCGGCGTCGTGGATCAGGTTCGCGTCGAGCGCCGCTTCGAGCCCTTGCGAATAGCTGAACGCGCCGATCGGCAGCGCCGGCGACGCGAGGTGCAGCAGCGCGACGAGTTCAGTGGTGGTCATGACCGTGGCCGTGCCCGTGTGCGCATCCCGGGCCATGCTGGTGATCGTGATCGTGCGAGTGCGAGTGCGAGTGGCCGTGATGCTCGCCGAACACCTGCTGCGCAAGCGCGTAATCCTCGGCGAACGTCGCGTCGTGCCCGTGCTTGTGGCCGCCGCCATAGGCGCCGGCTTCCGGCTGGAACGGCGCATCGACCTGCTCGACCTGCGCGCCGAGCCGCCGCAGCATGTCGGCGAGCACGGGATCGGCCTCGAGCTTCAGGTAGCCGTCGCCGATCTCGACCGGCGTGTGGCGGTTGCCGAGGTGATACGCGGCGCGCGTGAAGGTCAGCGGATCCGGCGCGCGCACGAGCAGCACGGTTTCGGTCGCGGCCGCGACGCGCACGAGCGCGCCGTCGTCGGCGACGAGCACGTCGCCGTCGCGCAGCACGGTGCCGCGCGGCAGCACGAGCGCGACGTCTTCGCCGGTGTCGAGCGTCGCCGCGAGGCGGCTCCTGCAGCGGGCGTCGTAGGCGAGCGTGAGCGTCGGCGCGCGCGAAACGAGCGACGCGGCGAGCTTCACGTTCGGGGCAATGCGTTTGTCGATGGTGCGCATGAAACGAGAACCGGGAATCAGAACAGGAAATAACGCTGCGCCATCGGCAGCACGGTGGCCGGCTCGCAGGTGAGCAGCTGGCCGTCGGCGATCACGTCGTAGGTTTCGGGGTCGACGCTGATCGCGGGGCGCCACGCGTTGTGGATCATGTCGGCCTTCGTCACGCTGCGGCAGTTGCGCACCGGCACGATCCGCTTCGCGAGCCCGTAGCGCTCGGCGATGCCCGCATCGGCCGCCATCTGCGACACGAAGGTCAGCGAGGTGCGCGCGAGCGCGCCGCCGCGCGTGGCGAACATCTCGCGATAGTGGACGGGCTGCGGCGTCGGGATCGACGCGTTCGGGTCGCCCATCTGCGCCATCGCGATCATCCCGCCCTTCAGGATCATCGTCGGCTTGATGCCGAAGAACGCGGGCTCCCACAGCACGAGGTCGGCCCACTTGCCGGGCTCGATCGAGCCGACCTCGTGCGCGATGCCGTGCGTGAGCGCCGGGTTGATCGTGTACTTCGCGACATAGCGCTTCGCGCGGAAGTTGTCGTGGCGCGCGCTGTCCTCGGGCAGCGCGCCGCGCTGCACCTTCATCTTGTGCGCGGTCTGCCAGGTGCGGATGATCACCTCGCCGACGCGGCCCATCGCCTGCGAATCCGACGACAGCATCGACAGCGCGCCGAGATCGTGCAGGATGTCCTCGGCCGCGATCGTCTCGCGGCGAATCCGCGATTCGGCGAACGCGAGATCCTCGGCGATCGACGGATCGAGGTGATGGCACACCATCAGCATGTCGAGATGCTCGTCGAGTGTGTTGATCGTATACGGGCGCGTCGGGTTGGTCGACGACGGCAGCACGTTCGACTCGCCGCACACCTTCAGGATGTCGGGCGCATGGCCGCCGCCCGCGCCTTCGGTGTGATACGTGTGGATCGTGCGGCCCTTGAACGCGGCGACCGTCGATTCGACGAAGCCCGCTTCGTTCAGCGTGTCGGTGTGGATCGCGACCTGCGTGTCGGTGTCGTCGGCAACCGACAGGCAGTTGTCGATCGCGGCGGGCGTCGTGCCCCAGTCCTCGTGCAGCTTCAGGCCGATCGCACCGGCCGCGATCTGCTCGACGAGCGGCTGCGGCAGGCTCGCGTTGCCCTTGCCGAGAAAGCCGAGGTTGATCGGCCAGCCGTCGGCGGCCTGCAGCATCCGCTCCATGTGCCACGGGCCCGGCGTGCAGGTGGTCGCGTTGGTGCCGGTGGCGGGGCCCGTGCCGCCGCCGAGCATCGTCGTGACGCCGGAGGCCAGCGCCTCGTCGATCTGCTGCGGGCTGATGAAGTGGATGTGCGTGTCGATGCCGCCGGCCGTCACGATCAGCCCTTCGCCGGCGATCACCTCGGTGGCCGCGCCGATCGGGATCGTCACGCCCGGCTGGATGTCCGGGTTGCCGGCCTTGCCGATCGCGGCGATGCGGCCGTGCTTGATCGCGATGTCGGCCTTCACGATGCCCCAGTGGTCGAGGATCACCGCGTTCGTCACGACGGTGTCGGGCACCTCGGCGGCGACGCGCTGCGACTGGCCCATGCCGTCGCGGATCACCTTCCCGCCGCCGAACTTCACTTCCTCGCCGTAGATCGTGAAATCGCGTTCGATCTCGATCAGCAGCTCGGTATCGGCGAGACGGATGCGGTCGCCCGTCGTCGGCCCGAACATCTCCGCGTACGCGCGGCGGCTCAAGCGTAGTGTCATGTTGCTGTTCCTGAAGAGCGGGGCGCGGCTTACAGCGGCCCCATCACCTTGCCCTGAAAACCGTAGACGGCGCGTTCGCCCGCGAGCGCGACGAGCTCGACGGTGCGCGTCTGGCCCGGCTCGAAGCGCACCGCCGTGCCGGCCGCGATGTTGAGCCGGAAGCCGCGCGCGGCGGCGCGGTCGAACGACAGCGCGTCGTTGACTTCGTGGAAGTGGTAGTGCGAGCCGACCTGCACGGGGCGGTCGCCGGTGTTCGCGACGGTGAGCACGATCGTCGCGCGGCCCGCGTTCAGTTCGTGCTCGCCGTCGTCGGTGAGGATTTCGCCGGGGATCATGCGCAGGGCCTCACGGAATCGGGTGATGGACGGTGACGAGCTTGGTGCCGTCCGGGAAGGTCGCCTCGACCTGGATGTCGGGAATCATCTCCGGCACGCCGTCCATCACGTCGTCGCGCGTGAGCAGCGTCGTGCCGTAGTGCATCACCTCGGCGACGGTCTTGCCGTCGCGCGCGGCTTCCATCAGCGCGGCGGTGATGAACGCGACCGCTTCCGGATAGTTGAGCTTCAGGCCGCGCGCGCGGCGGCGCTCGGCCAGCAACGCTGCCGTGAAGATCAGCAGCTTGTCTTTTTCGCGGGGAGTCAGTTTCATGAAGGCAAGCGTTCAGGAAAACGTAATTTTTCTCGGCGCATTGCAGTGGTGCGAAGGGCAGCACTTAAGCGCGGCCCATCGTAGCACCGCGCCATTCGGCGTGCGCCGTGTATCGGATCTGTAAGCAGCAAGTCGCATGCCATGCATGCGAAGCGCACGCGAATGCGCGTTCGTGGTGCGCGCTGCCTGCGCGGCGTGCAGCGCGGGGCACGGCGCTGCGCCGAAGTGGTGCGTTCGGGCCGAGGGGATCGGCGATCGGGATCAGGTCTGCCAGAGGCGCAGCGGCCGCGCGTCCACGCCGTGCACGATCGGCCGCAGGTGCAGCCAGCATTCGGTGAAATGGCGCTGCAGCGCTTCCATCGACACGGCGAGCGCGCGCACGAGCACGACACCCGGCGTCACGCAGGTCGCGCCGGCGCGCAGGGTGTCGTCGAACGGCATCCGCTCGGCGAGCGCTTCGGCGAGCGCGGCATCGCATGCGGCGCCGGCCGCCCAGAGCGTGCCGAACACGGGGAAGCCGGCCAGGCCCTGCGGCGCGGCGCGCAATGCGTCGTGCGCGTCGAGCCGTGCGCGCTCGGCCCACAGCGGCCGCCCGTCGGCGTCGACGAAGGCCGACGCTGCCGCGATGCGGCCCGCCGACCACGCTTCGCCGGCCGCCTGGCGGCCGAGCTGCGCCGCATCCCAGCCGATCGCGCTCGCGCCGGCGCCGAGCGTCAGCGTGAAGTCGAGCGACGCATGCGCGGCGTCGAAGAACAGGTTGTTCTGCGGCAGCCAGTCGAGCTTCGCATCCCGGCCGACCGTGATGCCGATGCGCTGCGTCGCGTCGAGGCCGTTCGACTTGTACCACTTGGTCGCGCCGGGCGTGGTCAGCACCGCGTGCGTGCCGTCGCCGAGCGCGATGTCGATGTCGAGCCGGTCGCCGCCCGCGACGCCGCCCGGCGGATGGACGATCACCGCGTGGCAAATCGCGTCGCCTTCCGGATACAGCGGCCGCTGCACGCGCAGCGGGCCGTCGTGCAGCCGGTGGACGAGCGTCGTGCGCGCGCCGTGCCGCTCGAAGCCGAGTTCGAGCCGGGCGCGCCACGACTTGGCGACGGCGGGGCGGGACAGCGGAGCGTGCGAATCGGGGGCAGACATCGGCGGCGAACGGAAAACGAGGGAAACGGGCGCGAGGAACGTGGATGCTACCGGAACAATAATGCAGATGCCGCGTTCGTTGAAAGCGCCGCGTGCGGGCGTCTTGCGAACCGGCTGCTCGTATTCGCTGCCGTGCGTACCATCGTGCCTACCGCCGTGCCGCACGTCAGACCGCGATCAGCTCCCGCACGCCGTTCGTCTCCATGTCCTTCGCCTCGCCGCCCGCGACGATCTCGCCGCGGCTCATCACCCAGTAGCGATCGGCGATCGACTGCGCGAAGTCGTAATACTGCTCGACGAGCAGCACGGTCATCTTCGATTCGTCGACGAGCTGCCGCAGCGTGCGGCCGATGTCCTGGATGATCGACGGCTGGATGCCCTCGGTCGGCTCGTCGAGGATCAGCAGCTGCGGCTCGCTCATCAGCGCGCGGCCGATCGCGAGCTGCTGCTGCTGGCCGCCCGACAGGTCGCCGCCGCGCCGCGCGCGCATGTCCTTCAGCACCGGAAAGAGCGCGTAGATGCGATCCGGCACTTTCGACGGCGCGCGCCGGCTGGCCGCGCCGACGAGCAGGTTCTCCTCGACGGTGAGCCGCGGAAAGATGTCGCGGCCCTGCGGCACGTACGCGAGCCCGGCCGCGACGCGCGCATACGGCGGCATCGCGCCGAGCGCCGTGCCGCGCCACGACACCGTGCCGCTCTTCGCGGCGACGACCCCCATCAGGCAGCGCAGCAGCGTGCTCTTGCCGACGCCGTTGCGGCCGAGCAGCACGGTGAGCCTGCCGTCGTCGGCGGCGAGGCTCACGTTGCGCAGGATGTGGCTGCCGCCGTAGTACTGGTTCAGTGCATCGATCTTCAGCATTGCATTACCGTCCGAGGTAAGACTCGATCACCGCGTCGTCGCGCTTGACCTGGTCGAGCGTGCCTTGCGCGAGCACCGCGCCTTCGGCCATCACCGTCACGCGGCCCGTGTCGCCCGCGAGCGCCGCGACGAATTCCATGTCGTGCTCGACGACCATCATCGAGCAGGTGCCGCGCAGCGTGTTCAGCAACTCGGCGAGCTCCATCGTCTCGTGGTCGGTCATCCCGGCCGCCGGCTCGTCGAGCAGCAGCAGCGCGGGGCGCTGCATCAGCAGCATGCCGATCTCGAGCCGCTGCTTCTGCCCGTGCGACAGCTCGCCGGCCGCGCGGAACGCGTGCTCCTCGAGGCCGATCAGCGCGAGCGTCTCCTCGATCTTCGCTTGCGCCGCGCGGTCGAGCCGCGCGCGCAGCGATGCGAGCCAGCCCTTGTCGGCCTGCATCGCGAGCTCGAGGTTCTCCCACACGGGGTGCTGCTCGAACACGGTCGGCTTCTGGAACTTGCGGCCGATGCCCGTGCGCGCGATTTCCGGTTCGCTCATGCGCGACAGGTCGAGCGTCTGGCCGAGAAACACCTTGCCCGCGTCGGGGCGCGTCTTGCCGGTGATCACGTCCATCATCGTCGTCTTGCCCGCGCCGTTCGGGCCGATCACGCAGCGCAGCTCGCCCGCGTCGATCGCGAGCGACAGCTTGTTCAGCGCGCGAAAGCCGTCGAAGCTCACCTCGATGTCCTCGAGATACAGGATCGTGCCGTGCGACGTGTCGATGCCGGGCGTGACGACGCGCCCCATCGACGCGGTGCCGCTCACTGCGAGCAGCTCGTCTTCGCTCGGCGGCGCGAACTGGTAGAGGGCAGTGCCGTTCATGCGCGTTTCCCCTTGGAGATGACCGCCTCGACCAGCCCCATGATCCCGCGCGGCAGCAGCAGCGGCACGAGCACGAAGATCAGGCCGAGGAAGAACAGCCAGTATTCGGCGAAATACGCGGTGAACAGGCTCTTCGCGCCGTTCACCGCGAACGCGCCGACGATCGGCCCGATCAGCGTGCCGCGCCCGCCCACCGCGACCCAGATCGCCATCTCGATCGAGTTGCCCGGCGACATCTCGCCGGGGTTGATGATGCCGACCTGCGGCACGTACAACGCGCCGGCGATGCCGCACAGCACCGCCGACACGGTCCACACGAACAGCTTGTACGCGAGCGGGCTGTAGCCGAGGAACATCAGCCGCGTCTCGCCGTCGCGCACCGCGGTGACGACGCGCCCGAGCTTGCTCGTGACGATCGCGCGCGCGGCGACGAACGCGAGCACGAGCGTCGCGAACGTCAGCAGGAACAGCACCGTGCGCGTGCCGGGCGACGTGATCGGAAAACCTGCGATGCGCTTGAAGTCGGTGAAGCCGTTGTTGCCGCCGAAGCCCGTCTCGTTGCGATAGAACAGCAGCATCGCGGCGAACGTCATCGCCTGCGTGATGATCGACAGGTACACGCCCTTCACGCGCGAGCGGAACGTGAAGAAGCCGAACACCCACGCGAGCACGGCCGGCACGAGCACGACCAGCAGCAGCGCGAGCGCGAGATGGTTCGTGCCGCTCCAGTACCACGGCAGCTGGTGCCAGTCGAGGAACACCATGAAGTCGGGCAGGTCGCTGCCGTACTTGCCGTCGCGGCCGATCTCGCGCATCAGGTACATGCCGATCGCATAGCCGCCGAGCGCGAAGAACAGGCCGTGGCCGAGGCTCAGGATCCCGCAGTAGCCCCACACGAGATCGAGCGCGAGCGCCGCGATCGCGTAGCACATCAGCTTGCCGGCGAGCGTCATCGCATACGCGGAAAGATGGAACGCGCTCGACTCGGGCGCGACGAGCGCCGCCAGCGGCACGCCGACGCCGATTGCGACGCACAGCGCGACGAGCGCGAGCCACGCGCAGCGCGACAGCAGCGCGGTGCGCGGCGGCAGGCCGAGCGCGAAGCCGTCCTGCACGCGCGTGGCGGCGGGCGGCGTCGGCGCGCTGGCGACCGGGTTCGACAACGAATCGGTGATGGAAGTCACGTCAAGCCTCCGCGCTGCGTCCCTTCAGGGCGAACATGCCCTGCGGACGTTTCTGGATGAACAGCACGATCATCACGAGCACCGCGATCTTCGCGAGCACCGCGCCCCAGAACGGCTCGATCGCCTTGCTGACGAGGCCGAGCCCGAAGCCGCCGAGCACGGTGCCGGCGATCTGCCCGACGCCGCCGAGCACGACGGCCATGAACGAATCGATGATGTAGTTCTGGCCGAGATCGGGGCCGACATTGCCGATCTGCGACAGCGCGCAGCCGCCGAGGCCCGCGATGCCCGCGCCGAACGCGAACGCATAGGCGTCGACGCGTGCGGTCTTCACGCCGACGCACGCGGCCATCCGGCGGTTCTGCGTGACCGCGCGCACGAACAGGCCAAGGCGCGTCTTCGTCAGCACGGCCCACGCGACGAACACCACGGCGAGCGCGAACGCGAGGATCACGAGCCGGTTGTACGGCAGGATCAGGTTCTGCATCACCGTCACGCCGCCGCTCATCCACGACGGGTTCACGACCTGCACGTTCTGCGCGCCGAACAGCATCCGCGTCGCCTGGATCAGGATCAGGCTCACGCCGAAGGTCGCGAGCAGCGTCTCGAGCGGGCGGCCGTACAGGTGCCGCAGCACGAGCCGTTCGAGCACGATGCCGACGAGCGCGGCCGCCGCGAACGACACGGGCACCGCGACGAGCGGATACCAGTCGAATGCGCCGGGCGCGTAGCGCTGGATCAGCGTCTGCACGACGTAGGTCGCATACGCGCCGATCATCAGGAATTCGCCGTGCGCCATGTTGATCACGCCGATCAGCCCGTAGGTGATCGCGAGGCCGAGCGCCGCGAGCAGCAGCACGCTGCCGAGCGACAGGCCCGCGAACAGCGTGCCCGCGATCTCGCCGCGGCGCTGCAGCGCATGCAATGCGTCGAGCCCCTGCTGCGCGGCGTCGCGCACGCGCGCGTCGGGTTCGGCGAAGCTGCCGTCGGCGTTCTTCGCGACGAGCGGGCGCAGCTGCTCGATCATGTCGAGATCGCTGCGCGCGGCGACGACCTGCACGGCTTCGAGGCGCTTCGCGGAATCGGCGTCGTGCAGCGCGGCGATCGCCCACAGCGCGTCGAGGCGGCGCTTCAGCGACGGGTCGGTTTCCTTCGCGCGGGCGCGGTCGATCATCGGCTTCAACGCGGGGTCGGGCGATTTCAGCAGCGCGTCGATCGCGTCGCGTCGCGCGGCCGCGTCCGGCGACGCGAGCGCGAGGCCGGACAAGGCGCCGGCGATCTTGGTGCGCAGCAGGTTGTTCAGCGTTACCGGCTGCGCGTCGTCGGGCGGCGCGGCGGCCTGCGTGAGCGCGTCGTGCGCGGTGTCGCCGGTCTGGATCAGGATGCGGCCGTCGCCGGTCGCGAGCGCGTCGCCGCTCGACAGCGCGTTGAGCAGCGTGACGGCGTGCGGATCGGCATCGGCGGCGAGCCGTTCGATCGCGGCCGTCTTCGCGTCGAAATCGTCGCCGGCGAGCGCGGCGGTGTCGGCGGCCGTCAGCGCGAACGCGGCGCGCGGCAGGCCGCCCGCGAGGGCGGCGCACGCGACGGCGGCGACAGCGGCGCGACGAAGGAATCTGGGCATCGGGAAGTCCTGGCAGGCGTGGAGGGGAAGTCTCGTGCGGCGTTGCGCGGGCGTCGGCGGCGACGCCCGCAACCGGCGTGCCGCGCATGCGCGCAGCGCCCCGGCCCGCGGCGCGTCAGGCCAGCGCCGCGCGCTGCCGGCGCAGGAACGCCGGGATCGAGCTGACGACGTCCGGCTTGCCCTGGTTGCCCGCGATGAACGGGCTCCACGGCTGCGCGCGGATCGCGGTCTTGGTCTTCCACACGACGTTGAACTGGCCGTCGCCGCGAATCTCGCCGATCATCACCGGCTTGTGCAGGTGATGGTTGCCGTCCATCGTCAGCGTGAAGCCGGACGGCGCGGTCACCGCCTGGCCGATCATCGCGACGCGCACCTTGTCGACGTCGGTGCTCTTCGCCTTCTCGACCGCCTGCTTCCACATGTGGATGCCGACGAAGGTCGCTTCCATCGGGTCGTTGGTCACGCGCTTCGTGCCGCCGGGCAGGTTGTTCGCCTTCACCCACGCGGCGAACTGGTCCTTGAACTTCGTGTTCGACGGGTTCTTCACCGACATGAAGTAGTTCCATGCGGCGAGGTGGCCGACGAGCGGCTTCGTGTCGATCCCGCGCAGCTCCTCCTCGCCGACCGAGAACGCGACGACCGGCACGTCGGTCGCCTTGATCCCCTGGTTGCCGAGCTCCTTGTAGAACGGCACGTTCGAATCGCCGTTGATCGTCGAGATCACGGTCGTCTTGCCGCCCTGCGAGAAATTCTTGATGTTCGCGACGATGGTCTGGTAATCGCTGTGGCCGAACGGCGTGTAGACCTCCTGAATGTCGGCATCCTTCACGCCCTTCGATTTCAGGAACGCGCGCAGGATCTTGTTGGTCGTGCGCGGATACACGTAGTCGGTGCCGAGCAGGAAGAAGCGCTTGGCGCCGCCGCCTTCCGCGCTCATCAGGTACTCGACGGCCGGGATCGCCTGCTGGTTCGGCGCGGCGCCCGTGTAGAACACGTTGCGCGACATTTCCTCGCCTTCGTATTGCACGGGGTAGTAGAGCAGGCCGTTCAGCTCCTCGAACACGGGCAGCACCGACTTGCGCGACACCGAGGTCCAGCAGCCGAACACGCAGGCCACCTTGTCCTGGGTGAGCAGCTGGCGCGCCTTCTCGGCGAACAGCGGCCAGTTCGACGCGGGGTCGACCACCACCGGCTCGAGCTTGCGGCCCATCACGCCGCCGCTCTTGTTGATGTCGGCGATCGTCATCAGCGCGGTGTCCTTCAGCGACGTCTCGGAGATCGCCATCGTGCCGGACAGCGAATGCAGGATGCCGACCTTGATCGGCCCCGTGCCGGCATCGGCGGCGTGCGCGAACGGGCTCTTGCCTGCCAGCGCGAGCGCGCCGGCCATCGATCCGAACTTCAGCAGACTGCGGCGTTTCATCGAGTTCCCCTTGACGTGTTGGATGGGTGCGCGCCGTTTCGGCGTCGACCGTCAAGGGTTACGCAAGGCATGTGCCAGTCGCGCACATGCACGGCGGACGTGCCTGCGCGGGCGGCGGCGCGGTGCGCGTGATGCGCGGTGCGGCACGAATGGTCCGCCGCGGTGCAGTGCCGCGGGCACTATTGGTGCACGATTGTGCTTCACGGTTTCGGTGCTTACACTCGGGTTTCGACTTGCGTCGCAGCCTGAAGGCGCGGTGTCGTCGCGCCGATCGAACCCACCGAGGAGCCGTCCATGAGTCAGCAGCAAACGAACACGCCCGACCTGTCCGCGTTCTGGATGCCGTTTACCGCCAACCGCCAGTTCAAGGACGCGCCGCGGCTGCTGGTGTCGGCGAAGGGGATGTACTACACGTCGCACGACGGCCGGCGCATCCTCGACGGCACCGCGGGGCTGTGGTGCGTGAACGCGGGGCACTGCCGCGACGAGATCGTCGCGGCGGTGAAGGCGCAGGCGGAGGAGATGGATTTCGCGCCGACCTTCCAGATGGGCCATCCGAAGGCATTCGAGGCGGCCACGCGGATCGCGCGCCACACGCCCGGCGATCTCAAGCACATCTTCTTCACGAATTCCGGCTCGGAAGCGGTCGACACCGCGCTGAAGATCGCGCTCGCCTATCATCGCGCGCGCGGCGAAGGGCAGCGCACGCGCTTCATCGGCCGCGAGCGCGGCTATCACGGCGTCGGCTTCGGCGGCATCTCGGTCGGCGGGATCGCGCCGAACCGCAAGGCGTATTCGGGCGCGCTGCTGCCGTCGGTCGACCACCTGCCGCATACGCTGAACCTCAAGGAGGCCGCGTTCTCGAAAGGGCAGCCCGCGTGGGGCGCGCACCTCGCCGACGAGCTCGAGCGGCTCGTCGCGCTGCACGACGCGTCGACGATCGCCGCGGTGATCGTCGAGCCGGTCGCGGGCTCGACGGGCGTGCTGATTCCGCCGCAGGGCTATCTCGAACGGCTGCGCGAGGTGTGCGACAAGCACGGCATCCTGCTGATCTTCGACGAGGTGATCACCGGCTGGGGCCGGCTTGGCGCGCCGTTCGCCGCACAGTTCTTCAACGTGACGCCCGACCTGCTGACGATGGCGAAGGGCACCAACAACGCGGCGGTGCCGATGGGCGCGGTGGCGGCGAGCGGCGCGATCCACGACGCGATCGTGAACGGCGCGCCGGCCGGCATCGAGCTGTTCCATGGCTATACGTACTCGGGGCATCCGCTCGCGGCGGCCGCCGCGTGCGCGACGATCGACCTGTACGAGCGCGAAGGGCTGTTCGAGCGCGCCGCGCGGATGGCGCCCGTGTTCGAGCGCGAGATCCACAAGCTGAAGGACGCGCGCCACGTGATCGACGTGCGCAATCTCGGCCTCGTCGGCGGCATCGAGCTGACGCCGCGCGACGGCAAGCCCGGCGCGCGGGCTTACGACGTGTTCGTCAAGTGCTACCAGAAGGGTGCGATGGTCCGCTATACGGGCGACATCCTTGCGTGCTCGCCGCCGCTGATCATCGAGGAGGCGCAGATCGTCGAGCTGTTCGCGATCGTCGCCGAGGCGCTGAAGGAAACGGAGTAGGGCGGGAAAGCAAAACGGGCGCGCGATGCGCGCCCGTCGGGCAATTCATGGGGCCGCCTGAGTGGGGCCGCCTGAGTGGGGCCGCCGAGGTGTGGCTGGCGCGGTGCAGCCGGCCAAGCCGGATCAGTAGCGCGGCACCGACGGATCGACGTCGCGCGACCACGCGTCGATGCCGCCCTGCAGGTTGTACAGCTTCGTGAAGCCGCGCGATTCGAGGAACATCGCGACCTGCGCGCTGCGCATCCCGTGATGGCACACGCAGACGATCTCGGCTTCGTCGTCGAGCTCCTCGCTGCGCGCGGGGATCTGCTGCATCGGGATCGATACGCTGCCGGCGATCTGCGCGGTCGCGATTTCCCACGGCTCGCGCACGTCGAGCACGACGGGCGCGGGGCGGGTCTTGTCGGCAAGCCATTGCGCGAGCAGCGCGGGCGTCAGGATCTGCATGGCGGGGCTCAGAACTTGAAGCGCGACGGCTCGACCGCGTTGACGAGATGGTCGACGTAGGTCTCGAACACGTCGGCGACGCGGTACTGCTTGTCGTCGATGCGCGTGATCACCTGCGCCTTCATCACCGGACGGCCGCCGACGAAGGCCGACAGGCGGCCGCCGACCTTGAGCTGCTCGAGGATTTCCTGCGGCACGACGGGCAGGCCGCCCGCGACGCAGATCACATCGTACGGCGCCTTGGCCGGCCAGCCGCGCGAGCCGTCGCCGAGCACGACTTCCGCATTCGTCACACCATTGTTGCGCAGGTTTTCCTCGGCGATCTTCGCGAGCGCCGGATCGATCTCGACCGCCGTCACGTGCTGGCCGCGGTGCGCGAACAGGGCAGTCAGGTAGCCCGAGCCCGCGCCGATCAGCAGCACGTTCTCGTGCTTCTTCACCGCGAGTTCCTGCAGCACGCGCGCCTCGACGCGCGGGAACAGCATCTTGTGGCCGCCCGGCAGCGGCAGCTCGAGATCGGCGAACGCGAGGTCGCGATACGCGGCCGGGACGAAATTCTCACGCTTGACGATCGCCAGCAACTCCAGCACTTCCAGATCCAGGACGTCCCACGGACGGATCTGCTGCTCGATCATGTTGAAACGCGCTTGTTCGATATTCATGGTGGTCATGCAGCCTGGTCGGCCGTCAGCGGAGATAGAAAAACTTGCGGATTGTACCAAACAGGGCGGTGCGCCGGCCTTCAGACGCCCTGCAATGAAGCTTATCGCTTGCTGTTCTTGATCTGTTCCTCGAACGCGAGGTCGAGCTTGCTGGCCTTGCGCGGCTTTTTGGGGCCAAGGTCGTCGACGAATTTGACGAATTCATCGAGCGGCAGCGGCTCGCAGCGCTTGTCGGCCGTGCCGCCAGCGCGGTCGACGAGATAGAACAGGCCGCCCGCCATCGCGACGGCTGCGAAGTGCGGGTTGCCGGTGCGGGTTTTCAGGCGTTCGACCGCGTGGGTCGCCTTGGTGGTGCGCATGGTGCGGGTTCTGCTGCTGGGGGGAGGCCCACACTTTAACAACAACCGGCCGCGCGTGCGCGGCCGGCGGCCCCGTTCAGACCGTGCGCGAGTAGCGCTGGCGCGGCGTGGCGGCGAGATACGCGTCGAACGCCATCGCGATGTTGCGCACGACCATCCGGCCGGCCGGATGGATCGTCAGGCGGTCGCCGGCGATCGTCAGCAGCCCGTCGCGCTCGAACGCGCGCAGCGCGTCCAGCTCGCGCGCGAAATGGTCGGCGAAACGGATGCCGTGCGCGGCCTCGACGTGCGAGAACGGCAGCTCGAGGTTGCACATCAGCTGCGTGATCACGTCGCGGCGCAGCCGGTCGTCGGCGGTGAGGCGCACGCCGCGCGCGAGCGGCAGCCGGCCCGCGTCGAGCGCCGCGCCGTACGCGGGCAGGTCCTTCGCGTTCTGCGCGTAGACGTCGCCGACCTTGCCGATCGACGACACGCCGATGCCGATCAGGTCGGTGTCCGCGCGCGTGCTGTAGCCCTGGAAATTGCGCTGCAGCGTGCCGTTGCGCTGCGCGGCCACGAGTTCGTCGCCCGGCCGCGCGAAGTGGTCCATGCCGATGTACACGTAGCCGGCCGCCGTCAGCCGCTCGATCGCGAGCCCGAGCAGCGCGACGCGCGTCGCGGGCGGCGGCAGCGCGGCGTCGTCGATCTGCCGCTGCATCTTGAACAGGTGCGGCATGTGCGCGTAGCCGAATACCGACAGCCGGTCCGGCGCGAGCTCGATGATCGTCTCGAGCGTGCGGCCGAAGCTCGCGACCGTCTGGTGCGGCAGCCCGTAGATCAGGTCGACGCTGACCGAGTGGAAGCCGGTCGTGCGCGCGGCGCTCAGCAGGTCGGCCGTCATGCCGAGCGGCTGGATGCGGTTGATCGCCTGCTGCACGGCCGGATCGAAATCCTGCACGCCGAGGCTCAGCCGGTTGAAGCCGATCGTGCGCAGGTGGACGAGCGTGGCCGGCGTGACCGTGCGCGGGTCGATCTCGATCGAGAACTCGGCGTCGGCGTCCGGCGCGAGCGCGAAGTGCTCGCGGGTCGCCGCCATCAGCTCGGCCGTCTCGTCGTCGGACAGGAAGGTCGGCGTGCCGCCGCCCCAGTGCAGCTGCGTGACGGGGCGCGCCGGGTCGAACAGCGCGGCCTGCAGCGCCATCTCGCGCTTCAGCTGGTCGAGGTACGGCCGCGCGCGGCGGTGGTTGCTGGTCGCGATCTTGTTGCAGCCGCAGTAGAAGCACGCGGTGTTGCAGAACGGGATGTGGACGTACAGCGACAGCTCGCTCGACGACGCGCCCGGGTCGCCTGCCGCGCGCACGTAGTCGGCGGGGTCGAAATCGTCGCGGAACTGCAGCGCCGTGGGGTAGGACGTATAGCGCGGACCGTTTGCACCGTACTTCGCGAGCAAATCGGGGCGGAACAGGGTGTCGGCAGAGCTCATCGTTGACTCGCGCTTTTTAGATGCATTCGAGTATATAAACGCGCGATTGGCCTGCATTGTGTAATAACGTCGCAGCCAGCGATGGCACAATGCGGGGTGCGGCGGCCGCACGCGTTGTGCGGCCGCCGCGATGTTTCCGTTGTTCCGCCAGAGAGAGCCGAGTGTCCGTCGATTTGCCTGCCCGCCCGGCGCCTGCCGAAACCCCGCCGCCGCATGCATGCCGCGAGGGATGCGGCGCGTGCTGCATCGCGCCGTCGATTTCGAGCCCGATTCCGGGGATGCCCGGCGGCAAGCCGGCCGGCGTGCGCTGCGCGCAGCTCGGCGACGACCTGCGCTGCCGGATCTTCGGCCGGCCGGAGCGGCCCGCGTGCTGCGCGGGGCTGCAGCCGTCGGTGGAGATGTGCGGCGCGTCGCGCGCCGACGCGCTCGCGTGGCTCACCCGGCTCGAAACCGCGACGCAGCCGTCGCGGCCGGCATGATTCGGCACGGGGCCGGGCGCCCTGGTCCGCACAGGAGATTCAGCATGACCGTCAGTCGCGCCCTCAGCCGGCGTCGTTTCCTCGTTGCATGCACCGCCGCCGCGGGCGTGTCGCTGTCGCTTGCCGCGTGCGCATCGACGTTCCCGTTCATTCCCGATCACTACACGTTCTCGCGCGACGACGTGCAGAAGGCGATCGCGCGCAAGTTTCCGTACCAGAAGAACGTCGCGCCCGTGGCCGACGTGTCGCTCGCCAATCCGGTCGTCGGCCTGCTGCCGGACCAGAACCGCGTCGCGGTGCAGCTCGACGCGCGCTTCGCGAGCCCGTTCCTGCGCGCGCCGGTCAACGGCAAGTTCACCGTTTCCGGCCAGCTCGCATACGACGCGGCGAGCCGCTCGGTCGTGATCAAGGCGCCGGCCGTCGACAACCTGACGGTCGACGGCGACGCGCAGATGTACGCGCAGCAGATCGGCGCGGCCGCCGGCATGATCGCGACGCAAGTGCTGACCAACTATCCGATCTACACGTTCAAGCCCGAACAGCTGCAATTTGCCGGCGTGAACTACGAACCCGGTACAATCACAATTCTTACAAACGGCATACGCGTGGCGATCGTCGAGAAATGACGGCGTGCCGCGCGCGGCCGGGCGGGCCGCGGCGGTAACGACGCGGCCCTTTCTTTGACCACTTCGGAGTTGGGCCACGGATGGACTGGATCCTGATCTGCAAGGCATTGATCCTCGGCGTCGTCGAGGGGCTGACGGAATTCCTGCCGGTATCGAGCACGGGCCACCTGATCGTCGCGGGCAGCTTCCTGAACTTCAACGACGCGCATGCGAAGACCTTCGACGTCGTGATCCAGTTCGGCGCGATCCTCGCGGTGTGCTGGGAGTATCGGCAGCGGATCGTGTCCGTCGTCGCGGGGCTGCCGAGCCGGCCCGACGCGCGGCGCTTCGTGCTCAACGTCGTGATCGCGACGATTCCCGCGATAGCGCTCGGGCTGCTGTTCGAGAAGAAGATCAAGGCGGTGCTGTTCTCGCCGGTGCCGGTCGCGTTCGCGCTCGTCGTCGGCGGCGCGATCATCCTGTGGGCCGAGGCGCGGCAGCGCGAGCGCGGCGAGACGCCGCGCGTGCAGTCGGTCGACGCGCTCACTCCGCTCGACGCGCTCAAGGTGGGCCTCGCGCAATGCTTCGCGCTGATTCCCGGCATGTCGCGCTCGGGCTCGACGATCATCGGCGGGATGCTGTTCGGCCTCGAGCGGCGCGTCGCCACCGAATTCTCGTTCTTCCTCGCGATCCCGATCATCTTCGGCGCGACGCTCTACGAAACCGTCAAGGACTGGCACGCGTTCACCGTCGATTCGATCGGCCTGTTCGCGCTGGGGCTCGCCGCGTCGTTCGTCAGCGCGTTCGCCTGCGTGCGCTGGCTGCTGCGCTATGTCGCGTCGCACGACTTCACCGCGTTCGCGTGGTACCGGATCGTGTTCGGCCTGTTCGTGCTGCTCGTCGGCTACAGCGGCTGGCTGAACTGGTCGTGACGCGCGGCAGGGGCGTCGGGCGCGCGGGCGGGTTCGCGCGCCACATGCAAAAGGCCGGACCGGCAAATGCCGGTCCGGCCTTTTTTCTTGATGGGGTCGGTGCGCTGCGCGATCAGCCCGCGCGCTTGCGGAACACCAGATCCCAGACGCCGTGGCCGAGCCGCAGCCCGCGCCGTTCGAATTTCGTCACCGGGCGGTAGTCGGGGCGCGGCGCATAGCCGTCGGCCGTGTTTTCGAGCGACGGCTCCGCAGCGAGCACTTCCAGCATCTGCTCCGCGTAGTTCTGCCAGTCGGTCGCGCAATGCAGGTACGCGCCGGGCTTCAGGCGCGACGCGAGCAGCGCGACGAGCGGCGGCTGGATCAGCCGGCGCTTGTGATGGCGCGCCTTGTGCCACGGATCGGGGAAGAAGATGTGCACGCCGTCGAGGCTTTCCGGCGCGAGCATGTGCTCGAGCACCTCCACCGCGTCGTGCTGGATGATGCGGATGTTCGTGAGGTCCTGCTCGCCGATCAGCTTCAGCAGCGCGCCGACGCCCGGTTCGTGCACCTCGACGCCGAGGAAGTCGTCGTCCGCGCGCATCGCGGCGATTTCCGCGGTCGACGCGCCCATTCCGAAGCCGATTTCGAGCACGCGCGGCGCCTGGCGGCCGAATACCGCGTTCCAGTCGGGCATCTGCGGCGTGTACGGGACGACGTAGCGCGGGCCGAACTCGTCGAGCGCGCGGCGCTGGCCGGTCGACACACGGCCGGCGCGGGTGACGAAGCTGCGGATGCGGCGGCGGTGCAGCGGATTGACTTCGTCCGCGCCATCGGCGGTTTCGTCGGGAAGGGCGTCGTCGTGCGGCGGCAGGCCGGCTTCGTTCGGATCGTCGTGCATCATCGGTGCTGAGAAAGGCTGGGTTGCGGGCGGGGAACCGTCGCGCGGTACAAAAAAGCCGCCTTCGACGAGGCGGCTGGCGCGCAGGCTGCGGCGCAGCCGGAATGTGGGGCGGGTGACGGAACAGTCGGCCATCGGCCCGGGATTCCTCTTGCATTCCGCTGCTTGCCCGGTTGCCTGCCTGAACGTCGGGCAGGCGGGCGCGGACTACAGGCCTGCCATGCAGGGGTCGGTAGAGTAGCACAGCGCAAAATCGTCCGTCCAGCCGGCGGGGGAAGCGTGCAGATGCAAAATGCGGCGGGCGGTTCGCGCGCCATCCGCCGGTCGGGCGTGTATCCGCGGGCAGGAACAATGAGGATTCCATCGCATGCATGTGCGCGGCGAATCAGTCCACGTCGAGCTTCGCGCGCGGCGGTTGCCCGGTCCAGCGCCGGTATGCATGGCGGAAGCTCCGCGGTTCGCTGTAGCCGAGGCGTTCCGCGATCGCGGCAACCGTCAGCATATGGTCGCCGAGCAGCCGGGCGGCCTCCTCATGGCGGACTTCGTCCAGCAAGGACTGAAACGTGATGCCGTCCTTGTCGAGCCGCCTGCGTAGCGTGCGCTCCGTCATGTGCAGCGCGTTCGCGAGCGACGTCATCGACTTGAAGCGCGACAGGTCGCGTCCCATCAACTCCTTCGCGCGATCGGCGAAGCGCGTCCCGATCGATGCGGCCCACTGCCGCTCCAGCGCCTCGCACTGGCCGTGCAGCGCATTGAAGCTGACCTCGTTCGCCAGATGCGGGATCTCGGCGCCGCTCACCGTCTCGAACACGAGACGATTTTCACCCGCGTTGAACTTCACGTCGCAGCCGAAGTGGCGCGCGTACTCGGCCGCATGGCGAGGCGTGCGATGCGCGAGATGCAGTTGCGAAGGCCAGACCGGCTTGCCGACGAGATCGGACACGATCAAGCGAAGGCTCGACACGCACATGTCGGTTTGAAACACCGCGAGATCGGGCTCGCCGTTGTACCGGCCGATCGATACGCTCATGCCGTGCGGGCGCGCATGGACACGCACGTCGAAGTAGAGGCCCATGAACAACGGAAACTGGCTCATGCATTCGAGCGCCTGCGTGACGGAGCCGCTGATCAGCATCGCGTAGCCGGCCAGCCCGAGCGTCGAGACATGCAGCCGGCTGCCGATCGCGAGGCCGATCGACGGCACGCCGCTGCACCGCAGGAGATTCCTGAAGCAGCGCTGCTCCTGGCTGCGGTTCACGTAGGTGGTGGGCGACGCGAGCTCGTCCGCGTCGAGCCCCGTGCCTTCCAGCAACGCAGCGCCGTCGATCTGTCGCACGCGACACTCGTCGAGCACGGCCGCGACGGCGTGAACGGTGGCCGGTATGTCCTCCTGGCGTCCGGCCGGACGCGCCAGTCCGAGCGACGAACGCAAGCTGCGTTCCGCGCCGCTCTGATTGCGATGGGGTCTGCCGATCATGTTGCCGACGCCGCGAGTGGTTTGCGTAGAACATAGCCGGAACGGCCGCGCAACGCCAGTGGCGGCCGTGCGTCCGGAAATATCCCTCGATTACGTCCGCTTTTCTCATTCGTCCTCGACTTTTTGGCACACCACACTTTTCCTCGAATCGAGCGACCACGTGAGGACAGCATGCAGAGCCAAAGGCCGGATCGACTTGCGTCCGACAGCGCCACGGATCACGTCGGGCCAGCGCCTGCGCGCCCGCTCGGGCTCGTCACGCTGGTGATCTTCGGCCTCGCCTACATGCTGCCGATGACGGTGTTCACGACCTACGGGCTCGTCACCCGCGAGACGAACGGGCATCTCGCGGCCGCGTATGCGCTCACGCTGGTCGCGATGCTGTTTACCGCGCGCAGCTACGGGCAGATGGCGCGACTGATGCCGTGCGCCGGCTCGGCCTATACGTTCGCGAGCCGGAACTTCGGCACGTCGGCCGGGTTCATGGTCGGATGGGCGTTGCTGATGGACTATCTGTTCATTCCGATGATCAGCTACCTGGCGATCGGCATCTACATGAAGCAGTTGTTTCCGATCGTGCCTTCCGGCGTGTGGATCGTGGCGAGCATCGCGCTCGTCACCGGACTGAACATCGTCGGCATCAAGCTCGTCAATCGCGTCAACCTGATCCTGATCGCCAGCCAGCTGGTCTTTATCGCGATCTTCCTGGCCGCATCGGCGCGGCTCGCATCCGGGCAGGGCCTGCCGATGGCGGTGGCGTTGCCGCAAGCGGGCGACGCCCGCGCGATCCTCGCCGGTTCGGCGATCCTGTGCCTGTCGTTCCTGGGCTTCGATGCCGTGTCCACGCTGTCGGAGGAAACGCGCGAGCCGCGGCGCACCGTCCCGCGCGCGATTCTGCTCTGCACGCTAGCGAGCGGCCTGCTGTTCATGCTGATCGCCTGCGTGGGGCAAGTGGTCTTTCCGGACTGGCGTGCATTCAAGGATCTCGATTCGGCCAGCCTCGAACTGATGCAGCGCATCGGCGGCGGCACGCTGGCGGTGTTCTTCGTCGCGGTCTACGTTGCCGGCTGCTTCGCCAGCGCGATGGCGGGGCAGGCGAGCGTGACGCGCGTGCTGTTCGCGATGGGCCGCGACCAGGTGTTGCCGGGGTGCGTCTTCGGGCACCTGCATGCGCGGCTCGGCACGCCGGTGCGCGCGACGCTCGCGGTCGGCGCCGTCTCGCTTTCCGCGCTGTTCATCACGCTCGATCTCGCGTCGACGATGATCAGCTTCGGCGCGCTCGTCGCGTTCGCGGCCGTGAACCTGTGCGTGATGCGCAGCTATCTCGCGCGGCCGGAGCACCGCAATCTTGCCGGCTGGATCGGGTTCGGCCTGATCCCGGCAATCGGATTCGCGATGAATGTCTGGCTCTGGTCCGGACTGTCGCGCCAGACGTTCTATGTCGGCATCGGCTGGCTCGCGCTCGGGTTCTGCCAGCTGCTGTGGCTGACCCGCGGGTTCACGCGCCCCGCGCCGACGCTGACGATGAGTTGAGCGGCCGGTCATCGAAACCCGGTTGTGAACCTGACCTGTGAAGGAGGAGCGAAACAATGAACGGTGTTGAGGTCAATCCCGACGCGAATCTGGAGGCGCTGGCCAAGCGCCATCTGCTGATGCACTTCACGCACGCCGATGCATACGGCGACAACGCGCTGACCGTGTTCGACCGCGGTGAAGGGTGCTGGCTCGTCGACCGGAACGGCAAGCGCTACTTCGATGCGCTGGCCGGGCTGTACTGCGTGCAGGTCGGCTACAGCCACGGCGCGGAGATCGGCGACGCGATCCGCGAGCAGATGGCGCGGCTGCCGTTTGCCACCAACTGGGGCTATGGCCACGAGCCGGCGATCCGTCTCGCGCACACGCTCGCGACGCTCGCGCCGGACGGCATGAATCGCGTGTTCTTCACGTCGAGCGGGTCGGAGTCGAACGAGTCGGCGATCAAGCTGGTGCGCCAGTACCACCAGGCGCGCGGCGAGCCGCAGCGGCGCAAGTTCATCGCGCGGCGCGTCGCGTATCACGGCACGTCGTTCGGTGCACTCGCGCTGAACGGCATGACCCACTTCCGCAAGCATTTCGAGCCGCTGATGGCCGGCGTGCGGCACGTCGGCAACACCAAGCGCTACGGCCGCCCGGCCGGCGAGACGGAAGCGCAGTTCACGCGTCATCTGCTCGACGAGATCGAATCGCTGATCGTGCAGGAAGGGCCGGATACGGTCGCGGCGATCGTCGTCGAGCCGCTGCAGAACGCGGGCGGCAGCCTGACGCCGCCGGCCGGCTACGCGGCCGGGCTGCGCGAGATCTGCGACCGGCACGGCGTGCTGCTCGTCGCGGACGAAGTGATCTGCGGGTTCGGCCGGCTCGGCGAGTATTTCGGATCGCGCCGCTATGGCCTGAAGCCGGACATCCTGACGTTCGCGAAGGGCATCGCGTCGGGCTATGTGCCGCTCGGCGGCGTGATCGCGAGCGATGCGGTGGTCGACGCGGTGTTGCGCGGGCCGCAGCAGATGTTCCTGCACGGCGCGACGTACGGCGGCCATCCGGTCGCGTGCACCGCCGCACTCGCAAACCTGGCGATCATCGAGCGGGAAGGCGTGCTCGCGAACGTCCGCGAGAACGAAGGGCATTTCCGCGCGATGCTCGACGGCCTGCTCGAATTGCCGTGTGTCGGCGACGTGCGCGGCGACGGCTACCATTACTCGCTCGAACTCGTGACCGACAAGCACGCGCGGCGCTGGATGGCCGACATCGGCGCGCAGACGTTCGTGTCGACCGTGCTCGCGCCGGCGATCTTCGAGGCCGGGCTGCTGTGCCGGGCCGGCGTCGACCACGAGGGCACGCCGATCGTGCAGTTCGCGCCGCCGCTCGTGATGTCGCGCGACGAGATCGCGTGGTTCGTCGCGCGGATCCGTGACATCCTTACCGACGCGTATGCGCGCGCGATGCGCTGAGCGCAGCGGCGACCTCCCAAACACACAGGAGCATGCGATGCGAACGTCACACCAGACTTACATCGACGGACAGTGGCTCGACCCAGACGGCGCGCAGGCGATCGACGTGATCGACCCGGCCACCGAGCGGCCGTATGCGCAGCTCAGGGTCGGCGGGCCCGCCGACGTCGACCGCGCGGTCGGCGCGGCGAAGCAGGCATTCGACGCGTTCTCGCAGTGGCCGGTCGACGCGCGCGTCGCGCTGCTGCAGCGCGTGCTGGACATCTACCGGCGCCGCTACGACGAAGTGGCGCGGACGATCAGCCAGGAGATGGGCGCGCCGATCGCGTTTTCGCGCGCGGCGCAGGCTGCGGTCGGCACCGCGCACCTCGAGCAGACGATCCGCGCGCTGCAGTCGTTCCGGTTCAGCACGCAGACCGATTCGCTGCTCGTGTCGCACGAGCCGATCGGCGTGTGCGCGCTGATCACGCCGTGGAACTGGCCGATCAACCAGATCGTGTGCAAGGTGGCGCCCGCGCTCGCCGCCGGCTGCACGATGGTGCTCAAGCCGAGCGAAGTCGCGCCGTTCAGCGGCATCCTGTTCGCCGAGATCCTGCACGAGGCCGGCGTGCCGCCCGGCGTGTTCAATCTCGTGCACGGATATGGAAACGTCGTCGGCGATGCGCTGTCGCGGCATCCGGATGTCGACATGGTGTCGTTCACGGGCTCGACGCGCGCGGGCGTCGAAGTCGCGAAAGCGGCCGCGGATACCGTGAAGCGGGTGCATCAGGAACTCGGCAGCAAGAGCCCGAACCTCATCCTGCCGGACGCCGACATCGAGGCTGCGGTGACGCTCGGCGCACGAAGCTGCTTCAGCAACAGCGGCCAGTCGTGCAACGCGCCGACGCGCATGCTGGTGCATGTCGATCATCTCGCGGCGGCGGAAGCGGCCGCCCGCAGGGAGGCGGCGCGCACCGTGGTCGGCGATCCGCGCGCGCCGGACTCCGAGATCGGGCCGGTGGTCAGCCGCACGCAGTTCGACCGCATCCAGCACTTCATCCGGCTCGGGATCGACGAAGGCGCGACGCTGATCGCCGGCGGCCCCGGCCGGCCGGACGGCTTGAGCGAAGGGTTCTACGTGCGGCCGACGGTATTCTCGAACGTGGTGGCGACCATGTCGATCGCGCGCGAGGAGATCTTCGGGCCCGTGCTGTCGATCATCGCCTACCGGACGGAGGAGGAGGCGATCGCGCTCGCGAACGACTCGGTGTACGGGCTCGCGGCCTACGTGCAATCGCCGGACATCGAACGCGCGCGGCGGATCGCATCCCGGCTGCGCGTCGGGAACGTCCACATCAATTACCCGGCGTGGAACCCGGCCGCGCCGTTCGGCGGCTACAAGCGCTCCGGCAACGGGCGCGAGTATGCGGAGTTCGGCATTGCGGAATACCTGGAGACGAAAGGCACGACCGGGTACGTTTGAGCAAGCGTCCGCCGCGTTGTCGCGGGTGTGCGGCGCGAGCCGTTTCGTGCGACGGGCGTGGTGCGGGCGATCACCGACGGCGAATAGGTGATCACGGGGCCGACCTATACGGGCCAGCGCGCGTACATGGGGCGGACGGCCGTGCTTGATATCGGCAGGGCGGTACTCGTCGTCACGGAGCGCACGCAGGAGCCTTGGGATCTGGGTGTGTTCGAGCGCGCGGGTGTCGATCCGCGGCGCGCGCGGTTCCTGCTGCTGAAGTCACGGATGTATTGCCGGCCCGTGTTCGTGCCGATCGCGGCGGCGCTGGTCGAATGCGACAACCGGGGCGCGACGAGTTCCGATTACGCGCTGTTTCGGTATGCGCGGCTCGTGCGGGCTGTTTATCCGCTCGATGAGGTGGATTGGTAGGTGAGGTGTGACTTGGGCGGAGCGGGGTTCGCTCGCGTATCACGCCGGATATCGGGGAGTCGTGCGCAAGAAACGCGTGTCGCGCCGACTTTCTCGGGCAACCGGGGAGATGATCAGAAGGGGAGCGGCCGCATCGGGCCAATCGGCGGAGCCTTATGAAACAAGGCTGGAGATGTCCTGGAGCGGGCGATGGGAATCGAACCCACGTCATCAGCTTGGGAAGCTGAGGTAATGGCCATTATACGACGCCCGCAGAACGGGTGATTGTACAGGGGGGCGGGTGGGGATGGCAAGCGGGCGGTTTGGGGCGGTGGCGGCGAAACTGGCATGGCTGGATCGTGGCGCGGTGGCGTCGCCGAGAATGGTCGTCGACGATCGGCCAGGAACGATCCGCCAACGCAATTCGCTCGATTGGTTGAATCCGCGAATAGCTGGGGCTATTCCGCCCGAGCCAGGTGCAACGAGCTGGCAGCGCGCTTGCAGGCGAGCCTGCTGTCGAAAATAGACGAGTCGGTGTCGGAAGCATACAAGCCCCGGTAACGCTTCCGAATTAACGTGACGGACCACTTACCCGATCGTTTGGAGCTGACATGTCTGATTTCATCACCGTTTTGCGCGAAACCTGCCCGACGCCGGTCCTCGACGCGACCAAGTGGAAGCGCATCGGCGGCGATCCGCACACCGTGAACCTCAACGCTTACGTCTCCAAGGACGGCAGCAAGATCATGGGCACCTGGATCTGCACCCCGGGCAAGTTCGAGGTGAACTACGAGAAATGGGAGTTCTGCCACTTCCTCGACGGCTACTGCATCATCACGCCGGAAGGCGAGGAGTCGGTGCACCTGAAGGCTGGCGACGTGTTCGTGATTGAACCCGGCATGAAAGGAACCTGGGAAGTGGTGGAGACGGTGCGCAAGTACTTCGTCTTCGCCTGAGCGGGCTTGTCGATTCGACCACGCATATCGTCGTCGTCCGAGTACCTTCCCGGTTCGCGGCCTCTGTCATCGCGGCCCTTGCATCTTGCAAGGGCCCATGCACATTAAAGGCAAGACGACGCCCGCGGAACGCGTACGCCGGGCGAACGCGGTTGCGGGGCGTACCCGGGCCTACGCCGTTGTTTCGTCCACAGGATTGCCGGGATAGTCGTCGCATGGCGACACTCGACATTCCATCGATTTCCCTCCGCTGACCGTCGAGCCGATTCGCGATCTGGCCGCCGCCGTTCGAGAAGACGGCGACTGAAGCGACGCAACCGATTTCAGCGCGCGTCGATCGCGAAACGAATCGCGAAGCCGATCATCATCACCGCGACGAACAGGTCGAGCACGCGCCACGCGAGCGTGCGCGAGAGCCACGCGCGGCACGCACGCGCCCCATAGGCCAGCATCACGAACCACGCGAGCGACGCGGCCATCGCGCCGGCCGCGAACGGTGCGCGCGCCTGCGGCGCATGGCTCGCGATCACGGTGCCGAGCAGCAGTACCGTGTCGATTCATGTTTACGGATTGAGCAGCGACACCGCGGCGGTGACCAGCGTTTCGCGGCGAACAGGCGCTTGAAGCAGGCGCTGCCCCTACGCCCGCACGACCGTCACGCCCGCCGCCTCGATCGGCTTCGTCAGCGCCGCATCGGTCGCCTCCTCGACGACGACCGTCTGCGCGAGCGCGATCTCGCCGATCACGAACGGCGACGCCGCGTTGAGCTTCGACGACGACGCGAGCACGACCGTCTCCGCCGCGCGCGCGGCCAGCGCGCGCTTGATCGCGGCCTCCTCGAAATTGCCGGTGGTCAGCCCGGCCGTCGGATGCACGCCCGTCACCCCCATGAAGTAGAGGTCCGCATGCACGCGCGCGATCGCCTCCATCGCCGCCGCGCCAACCGTCACGATCGAGTGCTTGAACAGCTGCCCGCCGATCAGGATCACGTCGATCGACGGATGCTCTACGAGCGCGACGGCGACGCTCGGGCTGTGCGTGACGACCGTCGCCGACAGGTCGGCCGGCAACTGGCTCACCAGCAGCGCCGACGTCGTGCCGCCGTCGACGATCACGACCTGCCCCGGCGCGATCATCCCGGCGGCCCGCCGCGCGATGCGGCGCTTGGCGGCCGATTCGAGATCCTGGCGCTGCGCGAACGGCGCGGTGGCCGGCGAAGCGGGCAGCGCGCCGCCGTGCACCCGCTGCAGCAGGCCTTCGGCGGCCAGCTCGCGCAGGTCGCGCCGGATCGTGTCCTCCGATACGCCGAAGGTCGCGCTCAGTTCACCGGCCAGCACCTGGCCGTCGCGCCGGAGCGTGTCGAGGATGGCTTTCTTGCGTTGCGTCGTCAGCATGGCTTTGCACGAATATTCTTGATATTGCACGAATTTGCACGTTACCATCGGCGCCGTCATCTGTCGAATGGAGGCTGTCATGGTCGTAACCACGCAGGAGCGGGTACGCATCGTCGATACCGTCGTGCTGTCCGACGACTGGTATGTGCTGAAGAAGATCACGTTCGATTACCGCCGCCGCGACGGCACCTGGCAGCGGCTCAGCCGCGAGACCTACGATCGCGGCAATGGCGCGACGATCCTGCTGCGCAATCCCGCGACCGGCACCGTGCTGCTGACGCGCCAGTTCCGGATGCCGGCGTTCGTGAACGGGCACGACGGGATGCTGCTGGAGGCGGCCGCCGGCCTGCTCGACGACGCGACGCCGGAAGACCGGATCCGCGCCGAAGCCGAGGAGGAGACGGGGTACCGCGTGCGCAACGTGCGCAAGGTGTTCGAGGCCTACATGAGCCCGGGCTCGGTCACGGAGAAGCTGCACTTCTTCGTCGGCGAATACGACGCGTCCTTGCGTACCGGCGACGGCGGCGGCCTGGCGGACGAGGGCGAGGATCTGGAGGTCGTCGAGATGCCGCTCGACGCGGCATTGCGGGCGATCGAGCGCGGCGAGATCGTCGACGGCAAGACGATCATGCTGCTGCAGTACGCCGCGTTGCACGCGCACGCGGGAGGGCAGGCCGCATGACGCCGCAACTGATCCTGGTGGCGGGCCCATACCGCAGCGGCACCGACGGCGACCCCGCGCGCATCGCCGCGAACCTCGCGCGGCTCGAGCAGGCGGCGCTGGCCGTCTATCGGCGCGGGCACGTGCCGATGATCGCCGAATGGGTGTCGCTGCCGCTCGCCACGATGGCCGGGTCGCAGCAGGCCGGCGACGCGATCAGCGAGACGTTCCTCTATCCGGCCGCGCACCGGCTGCTGCACCGCTGCGACGCGGTGCTGCGGATCGACGGCGAATCGCGCGGCGCGGATGCCGATGTCGCACTGGCGCGCAGTCTCGGCAAGCCGGTCTATCGCGCGCTCGACGACGTGCCGGCCGCGACGCCGGAAACGCGCGGCGACGGCGGCCCGTGACGTCCCGGCGGACGGAGTCGTCATGCGGGGCGCGTCGGCGTATGATCGCGACGGCGAAAACCACGCCGCCCCGCACCTCACCACCGAACCCTCATGCCGCCCCTCGATCCTGCCGCCGACGGCGAATTGCCGCTGCCTGACTCCCTGATCGACGCCGCCGTCGCCGCGCTGTCCCGCGCCGACGCGCTGCTCGTCACGGCCGGCGCCGGTATCGGCGTCGATTCCGGCCTGCCGGATTTCCGCGGCACGGACGGCTTCTGGCGAGCGTACCCCGCGTTGCGTCACGAGCGCTTCGAATTCCACGAGATCGCGTCGCCGCAGGCGTTCCGCGCGCGGCCGCAGCTCGCCTGGGGCTTCTACGGCCATCGCCTCGGGCTGTACCGGTCGACCGTGCCGCACGACGGCTTCGCGATCCTGCGCCGCTGGATCGACGCGATGCCGAACGGCGGCTTCGTGCTGACGAGCAACGTCGACGGGCAGTTCCAGAAGGCCGGCTTCGATCCGGCGCGGATCGTCGAGATCCACGGCTCGATCCACCGGATGCAGTGCCTGCGCCCGTGCTCGGAGCACACGTGGTCGGCGGACCCGTTCACGCCGGAGGTCGACGCGGCGGCCTGCCGCCTGGTCGGCGAGATGCCGGCCTGCCCGCACTGCGGCGGCCTCGCGCGGCCGAACATCCTGATGTTCGGCGACGCCGGATGGATCGGCGCGCGCTACGACGCGCAGGAGCGCGCGCTGGAAGACTGGCTCGCCGGCGCCGGGCGCGTGGCGGTGGTCGAAGTGGGGGCCGGCACGGCGATCCCGACCGTGCGGCTGATCAGCGAACGGCTCGGCGCCGACGTGATCCGCATCAACGCGCGCGAGGCGCATGCGCGCCGCGCGGACGTGATCGGCCTGAAGGGCGGCGCGCGCGCGACGCTGCGCGCGCTCGACCGCGCGTGGCGCGGCGGCTGAGCGCCGCGCCACGGGCCGACCGGCGTCGGACGCTCGGCTACGGCCGGGCGACGAGCGCCTGCACGAGCGATGGCGCGAGCGGCGAACCGAGGCCCGTCACGTAGTCGTAGCCGCCCGCGGCGCTGCAGACGCCGCCGCAGTTGCCGTTGGTGCCGGTCGTCACGTCGTGATAGTCGCTGCCGTAGGCGGTTTTCCCGAGCGCATAGAGTGCGTCGTAGGTGCCGCTCAGCCGGCTCTTGCCGGCCGCCGCGCGCAGCGAGTTCGCGATCGCGACGAGCGCCGCCCATTGCGGCGCGCCCGCGCTCGTGCCGCCGACCTGGAACCAGCCCGCCTGCCCCTGATAGGTGACCGAGTCGTACACCGCGAACCCGCTGGACGGATTCGCGTCGTAGCTCACGTCCGGCACGCCGCGCTTGCCGGCCACCGGAACGGGCCACGCCGTTTGACCGGCGGGCTCGGCCTCGACGGTGCTCACGCCGCCGCCGCTGCCGCTCCACGCCGCCTCGCCGACGTAGTTGCCGTACGCATCGGTGGTCAGCGTGGTGCCGCCCACCGCCACCACGTACGGCGACGCCGCCGGGTATTCGGTGCCGGTGCCGCTGTCGCCGGACGACGCGACGAAGGTGACGCCCGGCACGCTGAAGTGGCTGTCGAAACCGGTCTCGCTGCTGAACTCGTTGCCGCCGAAACTCATCGACACGACGGACGCGCCGCGCTTCACCGCGACGTCGACCGCGGCCATCAGGTCGTTGAAGCTGGCCGACGCAGCCTCGACGAGGATGATCCGCGCCTTCGGCGCGATCGCATGCACCCACTCGACGTCGAGCGCCATTTCGAGCGACCAGCCCGCGTCGGTCCTGGGCCGGACGCCGCGCGCGTACACCTTGGTGAAGCAGCCGTTCGCCGTGGTGCAGGCCGGCAGCGAGAACGCGTTGCTGAACACGCCGAGATCGGCTTCGATCTTCGGGTCGTCGTAAGCGTCGACGATCGCGACGACCATCCCGTCGCCCTGGTTGGCGATCGCGTCGAACCCGTACGCATGCCGCGCGAGCGCGGGCGTGAGGCCGGACACCGCGGCCGTGCTCGCGCGCTGCTTCGTATGGAACGGCGGGCGGGCGAACCCCTTCGGCGCGCGATTGCCTTCGACGTAGGACGGCGGCCCGTTGCCCTCGGCGAGCGCGACGCTCGACGCGAGCAACGACGCGCACAGTGCCGGAATCAACATGGACGACAGGCGGATATTCTTCATTTTTCGAGTCTCCATGCCGATGGAGTGAGTGGGTCGAAACAAGTCTACGAAATTGGCAAAGTCAATTGCATGAAATATCGGTGGAATTCGGGAAAGTCTGATGAGGGAAAATACGTGGAGCGCCTATGAGACGGGCGTTTTCAGGATTGACGCGCGATCGTGGAAAACCGTTTTCGTGATTTTAAGAAGGCTGACGGATAATCGGTCAATTTCGAATTGATTTGTAATGTCCAGCGTAATGCGCCGGAAAATATCCGTGACGCCGGACGTGCGTGAATCATGAATCGCTTCATGAAATTGCCGGCGCGGCGCGATTCCGCATACAGTTCAGCGTGGGCCGCATCGGCCACGCCGCATCGTCACCGAGGAGTTCCCTTGTTCCAATCGATCGTCGCGATCTTCGTCGGCGCCGGGCTCGGCGCGCTGCTGCGCTGGTTCCTGAGCCTCGCGCTCAACGCGTTCCTGCCCGAGGTGCCGCTCGGCACGCTCGCCGCGAACCTGATCGGCGGCTACGTGATCGGCATCGCCGTGGTGGTGTTCGCGACGCGCGCCGGGCTGCCGCCCGAGTGGCGGCTGTTCGTGATCACCGGCTTTCTCGGCGGGCTCACGACGTTCTCGACCTTCTCGGCCGAGGTGATGACGCATGCGCTGCAGGGCGAGTTCGGATGGGCGTTCGCGGTGGCTGCCCTACACTTGATGGGATCGTTCACGTTGACGGCCCTCGGCATGTGGACCGCCCGTGCGTGGCTCGCCGCGGCCTAGCGCCGGCGCAAGCCCGTTATTGGCGCGAACAGGCCCCAGGCGGCCGGCGTCGGAGGTGGCGATGGACAGGATCTTCTTGCGCTTCTATGTGCACGAGCAGCACCGGCTGCACTGGAAGCCGCTCTGGGAATGGCTGCTCGAGGAAGGCCGGCGCATGGGCGTCGCGGGCGGGTCCGCGTTTCGCGCGATGGCGGGCTTCGGCGCGCACCGGGTGCTGCACGAGGACCGCTTCTTCGAATTGCAGGGGTCGCTGACGATCGAGGTCGAGTTCGTCGTCACCGACGACGAGGCGCGGCGGCTGCTCGAGCGGCTCGGCCAGGAAAAGGTGCGCGTGTGCTACGCGATGATTCCGGCGCGCTTCGGCGTGATCGACACGCTCGGCGCGCCGGCGGAGCAGGCTGGCGGTTAGATGCCTAGATGCCGAACAGCGTGAGCGACACGGCGGCGCGCGTCACGATCATCAGCAGCACCTGCACGATCACGAACAGCAGGATCGGCGACAGGTCGACGCCGCCGAGGTTCGGGATCACGCGGCGCAGCGGGTTGAGGAACGGCGCGGTGAGCTGGTAGAGGATCGGCATTGCCGGCGAGCGCGGGTTCAGCCACGACAGCAGCGCCATCAGGATCGTCATCCAGATCACCAGGTTGAGCGCCCACTTCAAGACGGTCAGCAGCGCGACGATCACGATCGTCGGCACCAGCGAGGTCGGATCGACGCCGGCCATCACGATCATCAGCACCACGTACACGAACGACGTCAGCACCGCGGCGACGACGCTCGCCCAGTCGATGCCGCGCACGCCGGCGATCACGCGGCGCAACGGCAGCACCAGCCAGTTGGTGGCCTGCAGCACGGCCTGCGTGACGGGGTTGTACGGCGGCACGCGGACGGCTTGCATCCAGACGCGCAGAATCAGCGCGGCGCCGAACAGCGTAAAGACGGTATTGAGCAGAAAACGGGCGATTTCGCCGAACATCGTTGGCATCCTTTTTTTACAGTCGAGTAGCGTGCGGCCGCCAACGCCGGATGGCGGCGCATCGGCCGACACCTTATCACGCCTCGTCGCGCGCGGGGGAGGGCGGCGCGGCGGTGCGCGCGAGTGACGCTTCGACGGCGTCGGCGAGCGCCGGCAGCGACGCGGGCGGCGCCGCGCGCTGCGCCGCGAGCGCGACCGCGCGGCGCGTCATCAGCGCATAGAGCGTCGCGTGATCGCCGCCGCGCGCCTCCAGCAGCGCGAGCTGGCGTTCGACGATGCCGGTGTCGCCGCGCGACACGGGCCCCGCGAGCGCGTTCGACAGCCCCTTGTCGCGCGCCGTCTCGATCGTGCCGGCCAGCATCGGCAGCAGCGCGCGCAGCGCGGCGTCCTCGTCGAAGCCGAGCGTGCGCCACAGGTCCACCGCTTCCGCGAGTCCGCACAGGGCGAAGCTCGCCGCATAGTGCGCGGCCGCGTGGTACAGCATCCGGCCGCCGGCCGGGATCGACAGCGGATGGCAGCCGAGCGCGGCCGCGAGGCGCGCGAGCACCGCGTGCAGCGCGCCGTCGGCCTCGATCGTCACCGAGCAGCCGTCGATGCGGGTCAGGTCGGCGTCGCCGCCGCCGAACAGGTAGAGCGGATGGAACCCGCCCGTCGCCGCGCCTTGCCGTTTCGCGGGATCCAGCAGGTCGACGCTCGACGCGCCGCTGCAATGCACGAGCGCCTGGCCGGCCGCGCGCGACGCGTCGAACCGCAGCAGCGCGGCGCTCGCCGCGAGATGGTCGTCGGGCACGGTCAGGAAGATCAGGTCGGCCGCATCGACGACGTCCTGCGGCGACGCGAGCGCGCGGCAGCCGTCGATGCGCGCGGCGAGCGCCGCGGCCGACGCCGGCGTGCGGCTCGCGACCGCGACGACGGGAAAGCCGGCCTGCGCGAAACGCTGCGCGACGCAGCGCGCGAGGCGGCCGGCGCCGATGAAGCCGAGACGGGGCATGGCGGGAACGGTCATGGCAGTGGACGAAGCGAAAACGGGAAGCCGCCAGTATCGCAGGAACGGGGAGGTGGCCGCGGCAGACGGGCGGCGGCTTGAACGGTCGCGATCCGGCCCCGAGCAGCGCGCCGGCCGGCAGCGCCGCGACAGCTGTCGGCTTTTTGTCTCAAATTTGTAATCGTTCATTACGGCGGCCGGCACGCCCCGCGCGCGGCAATCGGTAAGGCTGACCTGACGACCCGTCGCCGACGGTCCGACCCGCGGATTCATGCGGTCCGCCGGGGCGCTCGGCGGGCGCGTGCGCCAGGCGGCGCGCGGCCGGCACGGGGGCGCGATTGCAATTTGCTACAAATGCAGACGACGGGCTCGAGTGCTTTTCGCTACATTGCATGCATGCGACGTGCACGCCCGCCGTTGCCGACAGGAGCGCATAAAATGATCGCTCCAGCAGGAGAATCGAAGTGAAAAAGCTCATTCCGTTCATCGCCGCCGCCGCGCTGGGCCTGGGTGCCGCAAGCGCCGCGCAGGCTCACGTGTCGATCGGGGTCGGCATCGGGATTCCGGTCGCGCCCGCGTATCCGGTCTATGCGGCGCCGCCGCCCGTGTATTACGCACCGCCGCCGCCTGTCGTCTATGCCCCGCCGCCGGTCTACTATCCGCCGCCGGCCGTGGTGGTCGGTGGATACGGTGGCTATGGCGGCTATTATGGCCGTCCGTACTGGCGCCACCATGGCTACGGCCACGGCTACTGGCGCCGCTGATTGACGCCCGCGCGGCTCGTCCGCGCGTGGCAAACGGCGCAGCGTCCCTCGCGGGAGGCTGCGCCGTTTTCTATTGGGGCGGCCGTTCGCTGCGCGTTCAGACCGCGTGTGCGATCAGGTCGCGATAGCCGCCGACGATCACGCTGTACGAGAAATACGCGAACAGCAGCGCCGACGCGACGTGGCACGCGCGCATCAGCCCCGCGCCCGCGCGCTTGCGGCCCTGGCTCGCGAGCGTGCACATGAACAGCGTCCACGCGAGGCCGCCGAGGAAGAAGCCGGACAGAAATACCGACGCGGTGGCAGGCGTGGTCGCGCCGGCTTTCGCGATCAGCGCGCCGCCGACCGCCGCGAACCACAGGATCGCGCTCGGCGACGACATCGCGAGCAGCATCCCGCGCATGAAGCTGCGCCGCGCGCTCGCGCGCGGAGGGAGTGCGCCATCCGCGGCGGCGTGGTCCGGCGCGTTGCCGGGCGCCAGCGCTTCGCGCGCCATCTTCCACGTCAGGAACAGCAGCACCGCGCCGCCGCCGATCCAGACCACCCAGCGCACCGCTTCGAACTGCAGCAGCACGGCCATCCCCGCGAGCGCGAGCGCCGCGTATACGAGATCGCCGACGCACGAGCCGATGCCGAGCCAGAAGCCCGGCCGGAAGCCGTGCGACAGCGTGAGCGACAGCATCGCGACATTCACGAGGCCGATGTCGAGGCACAGCGACAGCGACAGGAAGAACCCGTCGGACAGCATCGAGGCAGGGGGGAAGCTCATCGTCGGTCTTGTCTGGGCGCCCGGCGGGCCGGGCGCCGGTTCGCGTTACAGGCCGAGGTCCGGCCAGATCCGGTCGACGCGCGCCTTCACGGCGGCGTCCATCTCGATCGGGCGGCCCCATTCGCGACTGGTCTCGCCGGGCCACTTGTTGGTCGCGTCGAGCCCCATCTTCGAGCCGAGCCCCGCGACCGGCGACGCGAAATCCAGGTAGTCGATCGGCGTGTTGTCGACCATCACGGTGTCGCGCACCGGATCGACGCGCGTCGTGATCGCCCAGATCACTTCCTTCCAGTCGCGGATATTCACGTCCTCGTCGACGACGACGATGAACTTCGTATACATGAACTGCCGCAGGAAGCTCCAGACGCCGAACATCACGCGCTTCGCGTGGCCCGCGTAGCTCTTCTTCATCTGGACGATCGCCATCCGGTAGCTGCAGCCCTCGGGCGGCAGGTAGAAGTCGGTGATTTCGGAGAACTGCTTCTGCAGCAGCGGCACGAACACCTCGTTCAGCGCGACGCCGAGCACCGCGGGCTCGTCGGGCGGCTTGCCCGTGTAGGTCGAGTGGTAGATCGCGTCGCGGCGCATCGTGATGCGCTCGACCGTGAACACGGGGAACCACTCCTGCTCGTTGTAATAGCCAGTGTGGTCGCCATAAGGACCTTCGAGCGCGTGCTCGTACGCGGCGCTCGCGCCGTTTGCCGGGCGCGGCGGCGCGCCGGCGGGGGCGGGCGCAGGCGCGCCTTCCTGCGGGTAGATGAAGCCCTCGAGCACGATCTCCGCGCGCGCCGGCACCTGCAGCGTGTCGACGCCGGGCGTCAGGCACTTCGCGAGCTCGGTGCGGCTGCCGCGCAGGAGGCCGGCGAACTGGTACTCGGACAGCGAATCGGGCACCGGCGTCACCGCGCCGAGCGTGGTGGCCGGATCGGCGCCGAGCACGACGGCGACCGGATACGGCTTGCCGGGGTTGCGCAGCGCGAACTCGCGGAAGTCGAGCGCGCCGCCGCGGTGCGCGAGCCAGCGCATGATCAGCTTGTTGCGGCCGATCAGCTGCTGGCGGTAGATGCCGAGGTTCTGGCGCGGCTTGTTCGGCCCGCGCGTGACCGTCAGGCCCCAGGTGATCAGCGGGCCCGCGTCGCCCGGCCAGCAGGTCTGGATCGGCAGCTTGCCGAGGTCGACGTCGTTGCCTTCCCAGACGATTTCCTGGCACGGCGGCGACGACACCGTCTTCGGCGCCATGTCCCACAGCGCCTTCGCGAGCGACAGCAGCTTGCCGGCGTCCTTCAGGCTGCGCGGCGGATCGGGTTCCTTCATTGCGGACAGCAGGCGCCCGAGATCGCGCAGCGAGTCGAGCGCGGCCTCGTCGCCGGCATCGACGCCCATGCCGAGCGCGACGCGCCGCGGCGTGCCGAACAGGTTGCCGAGCACCGGGAAGTCGCTGCCGGGCGGCGCATTGAACAGCAGCGCGGGGCCGCCGGCGCGCAGCACGCGGTCGCACAGTTCGGTCATCTCGAGCACCGGCGACACGGGCTGCGTGACGCGCCGCAGCTCGCCGAGCGCCTCGAGGCGCTGGATGAAATCGCGTAAGTCTTTGTATTTCATGAATAAGGTCCGGGCCGCCCGCACAGCGGGGCGGCGATGGGCGGGCGCAGCGGCCGGCTGCGGCCCCGAATCGACCGACGATTTTACCCGGCCGGCCGCGCGGCTGCCCGGCGCAGAAAAAAGTCGACGGCGCGCAAACCCCCTACGGCAAGGGGCTCCGGCTTCTGAAGGGTCAGCTGTAATTACTTTTTGTTATGATTTCGAGTTTTTATAGTGTTGACGATCTATAAAACCCTGATAGAATCCGCTCACATTGGTTGCAGGGTAAAAGGCTTCAAGCCGCCAATCACCGATCTTTGACGCAGCGCGTCACCGTCCGCCGGAACCTGCACGGCCTGTCGACGGCTCTAGTCGTAGTCACAGCCAGCGCCTCCTGACGCTGGTTTTTTGCGTGAGTGCCACCGCATTTGCCCGCCTTGAGAAAGGCGCCGGCCCTGTCCTGCCGTGGCCTCGAACGGTACTTATACCGTTTCTCCGATGCCTGCGCGTCCAGCCATGACGTGCGGCGTCGTGATTCCGCGGCGCGTGTTCCGTCTCGCCATCGAGCAGAGCGAGCCGCATGAATCATGTTCATGGGAGATCTGAATGAACGCTTGGTTATCGTGGCGTCCCAATGAGCGGCATACGCACCTCGTGCGTGAAATGCTGCGTCGCGGGACGCGTGTCAGTCACCACTTATTCAGCGTCGTAGGTTGTCTCGCTGTTGCGGTCGCGCTTGCCCTCTGGATGCTGCCGGCCGTGCGCGGCACGCTCGCCGCGAAGTTGATGCCGGTCGTGTCCGCGGCCGTGCAGGCTGGCCCGGCCCGTTTGCTGACCGGCCATCCGCTGCCGAATTTCGCGCCCGCGGGCGCGCAGCCGCAGCAGGACGACGGTCCGGAGACCGACGCGCTGGCGGCCGATCTCGACGTCGCATCGGAAGCCGTCTCGCAGAACGACGCCGCCGACGACGCCCGCAACGGCCAGTCGCCGGTCACGCTCGCGAAGCTGATCCCGGCCCAGCGGGTGCCCGCCGATGCGCGCGACGACCGCGCGCTCGCGTCGAACCGCCAGCAGGCGCTCGTCGCCACCTACCTGTCGCGCCGCTACCGCGTCGCGCAGGAGCCGGTCGGCCAGCTCGTCAAGGCGGCGTTCCAGACCGGCCACGACGTCGGCCTCGATCCGCTGCTGCTGCTGTCCGTGATGGCGATCGAATCGGGCTTCAACCCGTACGCCGAGAGCGGCGTCGGCGCGAAGGGTCTGATGCAGGTGATGTCGAAGGTCCATTCCGACAAGTTCGAGTATTTCGGCGGCACCGGCACCGCGCTGCAGCCGCTCGCGAACATCCAGGTCGGCGCGCTCGTGCTGAAGGACTGCATCGCGCGCGGCGGCTCGCTCGCGAGCGGCCTGCGCCTGTACAACGGCTCGACGAACCCCGATGACAACGGTTACGGCTCGAAGGTGATGGCCGAGCGCGGCCGGCTGCGCGACGTGGCCCGCGGCCGCAGCGTGTCGGTGTTTGCGCCGCAGGCGCCGGCCCAGCAGGCGAAGCCGATGGTCACGGCCGCGGTGTCGTCGACGGGCGGCGCGAAGCGGGTCCGTGCCACGCTCGACAACGTGCAACCGATCGTCGCCGCCAAGTCGGCCGCGCCGAAGGCGCCGCAGCAGGACGACGCGAGCGTCGATTCCGCCAAGCAGTCGCGCGGCGATCACTCGGAGTTCGGCGCATAACGTGCGAATCCGGGCCCGGAGAAAACGAAAAAGCACCCGCGAGGGTGCTTTTTTTTCGCCTGCCGGCTTGCGCCGGCGTGCCGCGCAGCCCCGCTCAGCGCTGCCCGAACAGCGTCGCGAGCCGCTCGACCGCTTCCTCGAGGCGCGGGTACGCGGTCGCATAGGACAGCCGGATATAGTCGCGCGGCGCATGCACGCCGAAATCCATGCCCGGCACCAGCACGACGCCCGCGTCGTGCAGCATCGCCTGCGTGAGCGCCGCGCTGTCGCCGGCCGCCGGATGCGCGACGCCGCCGCAGTGCGCATATACATAGAATGCGCCGTCCGGCATGACGGGCACCGTGAAGCCGAGCCGCTCGAGCGCCGGCGCGATGAAATCGCGGCGCCGCTTGAATTCGAGGCGGCGCGCTTCGTAGATCTCGAGCGCGGCCGGTTCGAAGCACGCGAGCGCCGCGTGCTGCGCGAGCGCGGACGGGCAGATGAACAGGTTCTGCGCGAGCTTCTCGAAGGTGCCGACGAGCGCCGGCGGCACGACCAGCCAGCCGAGCCGCCAGCCGGTCATGTTGAAGTACTTCGAAAAGCTGTTGACGGTGACGACGTCGTCGCCGAACGACAGCGCCGACACGGGCGGCGCGTCGTAGCTGAGCCCCTGGTAGATCTCGTCGACGATCGTGAAGCCGCCGCGGGCGCGTACCGCCTCGACGATTCGCTTCAGCTCGTCGGGCTCGAGCGACGTGCCGGTCGGGTTCGACGGCGACGCGAGCAGCACGCCGCGCGTCCTGTCGCCCCATAGCCGGCGCACGTCGTTCGCGGTGAGCTGGAAGCGCGCGGCCGGGCCGCTCGGCACGAGCACCGCGCGGCCTTCGGCCGCCGCGACGAAATGCCGGTTGCACGGGTACGACGGGTCGGGCATCAGCACCTCGTCGTCGCGGCCGACGAGCGCAAGGCACGCAAGCAGCAGCGCGGCGGACGCGCCCGCCGTCACGACGATCCGCTCCGGGCTGACCGTGATGCCGTACGCGCGCGCATAGTGGGCGGCGATCGCCTCGCGCAGCGGCGCGATGCCGAGTGCGCTCGTGTATTGCGTGACGCCGCGGCGCAGCGCGGCGGCGGCGGCCTCGACCACCGGCTCCGGCGCGGTGAAATCCGGTTCGCCGATGCCCATGTGGATGATGTCGCGGCCCGCGGCTTCGAGCCGCTGCGCCTCCTTCACCAGTTCCATCACATAGAACGGCTGGATCGCGTCGACGCGCGCTGCGAGCGTCACGAGCGAATCGGCGGTGGTATTCATCGGTCGGTCGGAAGAGGGGAGCGTGAAATGAAAAACGGGCGCATGCGCGCCCGTCGGAGGTCAGCCGTTGCGGCGCGCCTGCGTTTCGGCGGGGCGCAGCTTCGCGGCGAGCTTGTCGAGCACGCCGTTCACGTACTTGTAGCCGTCGGAGCCGCCGAACGTCTTGGTCAGCTCGACCGCTTCATTGATGATCACGCGGTACGGCGTTTCGAGGTGATGCGTGAGTTCGAAGGTCGCGATCAGCAGCACCGCCCGTTCGATCGGGGAGAGCTGGTCGATCGGACGGTCGAGGCACGGCGTGAGCGCTTCCGCAAGCGTTGCATGCTCGCGGATCACGCCGTGCAGGATCGCGTCGAGCAGATCCTTGTCGGCCTTGTCGTAACCCAGCGCGCCGCGCAGTTGCGCGTCGATCTCGCCTGAAGACGCGTTCGACAGCAGCCACTGGTACAGGCCTTGCGTCGCCAGCTCGCGCGATTGTCGGCGGGCGCTCTTCTTCATGCGCGCTCCTCTTCGTCGTCTTCGTCCTCTTCTTCGTCTTCGTCGTCGCCGAGCTGGTCGAGCGCCATCGTCAGGTTGGCCATCTCGACCGCCACGCGCGCCGCGTCACGACCCTTCTCGGTCATGCGCGCGACGGCCTGCTCGTCGGTTTCGGTCGTCAGCACCGCGTTCGCGATCGGCAGGTTGAAATCCAGGCCGATGCGGGTGATGCCCGCGCCGCTCTCGTTCGATACGAGTTCGAAGTGGTAGGTCTCGCCGCGGATCACCGCGCCGAGCGCGATCAGCGCGTCGAACTGGCCGCTTTCCGCGAGCTTCTGCAGCGCGAGCGGGATTTCCAGCGCGCCCGGCACCGACACCAGCAGCACGTCTTCGCCGGAGACGCCGAGGCGCTCCAGTTCCTCGACGCACGCATCGGCGAGGCCGTTGCACACCGGCTCGTTGAAGCGCGATTGCACGATGCCGATACGCAGGCCGTCGCCTTCGAGATTCGGTTGGTATTGTCCGATTTCCATGATCTTTGTCCGTGGTGTGGATGAACGGTTATAAGGCGAAAGCGCCGTGACGGGTTACGCGTGCGGCGTCGAGCCGCAGGCCTTGGCTTCGCCGCCGGGCATCGGAATGAAGCCCGTGACTTCGAGGCCGTAGCCGGACATGCTGCCCAGCTTGCGCGGATTCGACAGCACCTGCATCTTGCTGACGCCGACATCGCGCAGGATCTGCGCGCCGATGCCGAACGTCTTGAAATCGACCGGCCGGCGCTTCAGCACCGCGGCCTTCTCTTCCTCGTCGAACGCCTTGAAGACGTCGACCAGATGTTCCTTCGTGTCGCCGCAGTTGAGCAGCACGATCACGCCGTGGTCGCGCTGCGCGATCTCGCGCATGGCCGCGTCGAGCGTCCACGAGTGGGTCGACACGCCGGTCTCGAGCAGGTCGAGCACCGACAGCGGCTCGTGCACGCGCACCGGGGTGTCGCGCTCCGGCGACGGCGTGCCGCGCACCAGCGCGATGTGCGGCGAGCCGGTCGGCTGGTCGCGGTACAGCACCGCGCGGAACGTGCCGTGCGCCGTCTGCATCGTGCGCTCGGCGACGCGCTCGATGATCGACTCGGTGCGGCTGCGATAGTGGATCAGGTCGGCGATCGTGCCGATCTTCAGGTTGTGCTCCTGCGCGAACTCGATCAGGTCGGGCAGGCGGGCCATCGTGCCGTCGTCCTTGATGATTTCGCAGATCACAGCGGCGGGCGTAAGGCCCGCGAGCGCCGTGAAGTCGCAGCCGGCCTCGGTGTGGCCGGCGCGCACGAGCACGCCGCCCGGCTGCGCCATGATCGGGAACACGTGGCCCGGCTGCACGATGTGCTCGGGGCGCACGTCGTGCGCGACCGCCGTGGCGATCGTGTGTGCGCGGTCCGCCGCCGAGATGCCGGTCGTCACGCCTTCGGCCGCTTCGATGCTGACCGTGAACGCGGTGCCGTACTGCGTGCCGTTGCGGTACGTCATCAGCGGCAGGTGCAGCTGCTTGCAGCGTTCCTGCGTCAACGTCAGACAAATCAGGCCGCGGCCGTATTTGGCCATGAAGTTGATCGCTTCCGGCGTCACGAACTCGGCGGCGATCACCAGATCGCCTTCGTTTTCGCGGTCTTCTTCGTCGACCAGGATCACCATCCGGCCGGCTTTCAGCTCGGCAATGATGTCGGGCGTGGAGGCGAGCGTCATAAAGGGGGAAGGGCGAGAAAGAGGAAAGTGCGTATTTTACGCCAGCCGGGCCCGGTTTCGGCTGGCGCGGGCGGCGGCCGTCGCGCCGCGGGGGCAAATGCCGGCGCAGCCGGCCGCCGGGCAGGCCCGGCCGGCGTGTTGCGCGCCGGCCGGGGCGGGGCGCCGCCGTTACGGGCGGCCGAGGAAATCGAGCTTGCCGAGCTCGACGCCGTTGTGGCGCAGGATGTCGTAGGCGGTCGTCACGTGGAAGAAGAAGTTGGGCAGCACGAAGCCCAGCAGGTACGACTGGCCGGTGAACTCCAGCGGGCCGGTGCGCATCTTGAGCACGATCTGGCGGTCTTCCGTGCCGTCGATCTGCACCGCGTCGAAGTGCTTCAGGTAGTCGATCGTCTTCTGCAGGCGCGCCTGCAGCTCGTCGAAGGTCTGCTCGACGTCCGGGTAGCTCGGAATCTCGACGCCGGCCAGCCGCGCGGCGCAGCCCTTTGCCGTGTCGGTCGCGATGTAGACCTGGCGGACGAGCGGCAGCATGTCCGGGTAGAGGCGGGCGCCGATGAACACCGACGGATCGATCTGCTTCTCGGCCGCGTGCGCCTGAGCCTTGCCGAGGATGTGCTGCAGGCTGGTCAGGCCGCGAATCAGGACAGGCACGGAGGCCTGGTACATCGAAATGGACATGGGGATACCTCGATGGAGTGCGTGAGCGCGATGGGGCGCGTGACGGTTCTCGGGATTGCGCGCTGGGCGCTTCGGCATCATAGCGCGGACGCAATGTCGCGCGCGCACGCGTGAGCGCGCGGCGCTCGCGTGCCGTCAGCCGCAGCGGTTAGAATGCGCGCACCGTTCGCACGACGTGCGGGCGGACCAGAACGCCGGGCGCGACGGATCGCGTCCGTACCGACCCGATCGCATCGCCGGCGCGCAAGCGCGGCACGCACTTTCGGCGGGGCCAGCCAGACGGCGCGACGCGCCGGGGGGCGGCACACGGGCGGCGGCGTTCGGCGATTCAGATTGGGCGCTCCGGACATGTCGACTCCCGCCGTTCTCCTGCTGATCCTGTTGATCCATTGCATCGTGTCGCTGGCCGTGCTCGGCTCGCTGCTGCGCGCCGGCCTGCCGGGCCTGCGCAGCTGGCTCGCCGCGCAGGCGCTGATGGCCGTGTCGATCGTGCTCGCGCTCGCGGACGGCACATCCACGGCCGTGGTCGGCGTGGCGGCGGCGCTGTATGCGTGCGCGACGCTCGCGGTGCTGCACGGCTTCCGGCAATTCTTCGGCGTGCGCGCCGTGTATCGCGCCGAGCTGGCCGCTGTCGCGCTGCTGATCCTGGTGCTGGTCGATTTCGCGCTGAACGGCGGCGATTCGCGCGTGCGCGTCGTGCTGATGTCCGCATTCGTCGCCTACACGCGCTTCTCGATCGGCTGGCTGGCGTGGCGTCGCCGGCCGGCGAACCGGCCCACGTACAGCTACGTGTTCGTCGCCGTCGTGGCCGCGGCCGGCGCGCTCGCCCATGCCGCACGCAGCGCCGGGTTCATGCTCGGCCACCTGCGCGACACGTCGGTGGCGAGCGTGGCCCCGGCGAACGTCGTGTTTCTCGCGCTCGGCGTGCTGAGCCTGCTGTGCCTGTCGATGGGCGTCGTGATGCTCGCGCACGACCGGGTGGCGGAACGTCTCGAGCGGCTTGCGACCATCGACGGCCTGACGGGGGCGATGATGCGCGGCGCGTTTCTCGAGCGGGCCGAGCAGCATTGCCTGCGCGCGGTGCGCACCGGCGTGCCGCTGTCGCTCGCCATCGTCGACCTGGACAACTTCAAGACGATCAACGACCGCCACGGCCATGCGGCCGGCGATCAGGCGCTCGTGCATTTCGCCGCGGTCGTGTCGGGCGGGATCCGGCCGTGCGACCTGTTCGGGCGGCTCGGCGGGGAGGAGTTCGCCGTGCTCTGCCCGGAAACCGCCGAGGGCGATGCCACGCGCGCGATCGAGCGGCTGCGTGCTTCGCTGGCGCGTGCCGCGGGCGGCGGCGGGGCGGGCGGTGTCCGGTTCACGTTCAGCGCCGGCGTGGCCGAGCGCGCGGCCGATGAACCGTTGTCGCAGCTGATGGCCCGCGCCGACGCCGCGCTCTATGCGGCGAAGGCGGCCGGGCGCGACCGCGTGACGGCCGCCGCGCACGCCGATATCGCGGCCTGAGACGCGGGCGCCCGGATGGCTCCGGGGCGCCCGCGCCGGACGGTCAGTCCTGCGGGGTGCCGGCGGGTTGCGACGCCGACAGCATCCGCTCCACGTACCGCGCGATCATGTCGACCTCGAGGTTGACCGTGCTGCCTGCCTTCAAGTGCCGCAGCGTCGTCACGTCGACCGTGTGCGGAATCAGGTTGATCGAGAATTCGCAGCCGTCCGCGCGGTCGGCGACCGAGTTCACGGTCAGGCTCACGCCGTTCACGGTGATCGAGCCCTTGTATGCGAGGTAGCGGCCGAGCTCGCGCGGCGCGACGATGCGCAGCTCGTGCGATTCGCCGACCGGCGCGAAGTGCGACACCGTGCCAAGCCCGTCGACGTGGCCGGACACGATGTGCCCGCCGAGCCGGTCATGCGCGCGCAGCGCTTTTTCCAGATTGACGTCGCCGGGCGCCGCGAGGCCGATCGTGCGGTTCAGGCTCTCGCGCGACACCTCGACGTCGAACGCGTCGGCCGACTTCTCGATCACCGTCATGCACGCGCCCTGGATCGCGATGCTGTCGCCGAGCGCGACGTCGGCGAGGTCGAGCCCGCCGGCTTTCACGGTGAGGCGCACGCCCGCGTCCGGCGACGCGCCGAGCGGCTGGATCGATTCAATGCGGCCGACGGCCGCGACAATTCCGGTAAACATCGTGACGATTCCGTTCAATGAGAGGCGTTGAGCGGCGCGAAGCGCGCCAGGATGCGCAGATCGTCGCCGATCCGCTCGATGCTGTGAAACGTGAGCCGCGCGCGCGCGTCGAGGCTGGCCGGCGCGGCGAGATCGAACATGCCGGCCGCGTCCGCGCCGAGCAGGCTCGGCGCGAGATAGACCAGCAGCTCGTCGACGCAGTGTTCGCGCAGCAGCGAGCCGTTCAGCTTGTGGCCCGCCTCGACGTGCAGCTCGTTGATGCCGCGCGCGCCGAGCGCCGCCAGCATGCCCGGCAGGTCGACCTTGCCGTGCGCGTTCGGCAGCGGCACGATCTCCGCGCCGCGCGCCTTCAGCGCGGTGGCGCGCGCTTCGCCCGCTTCGTCGAGCCGGCCGCAGAAGATCAAGAGCGGCGCGCCTTCGAGCAGGCGCGCGTCGAGCGGCAGCTCGAGGCGGCTGTCGACGAGCACGCGCTGCGGCTGGCGCGGCGTGTCGATGCCGCGCACGGTGAGCTGCGGGTTGTCCTCGCGCACGGTGCCGATGCCGGTGAGGATCGCGCAGGCGCGCGCGCGCCACGCGTGGCCGTCGAGGCGCGCGGCGTCGCCGGTGATCCACTGGCTCTCGCCGGACGGCAGCGCCGTGCGGCCGTCGAGCGACGCGGCGCTCTTCATCCGCACCCACGGGCGGCCGCGCGTCATCCGCGACACGAAGCCGATGTTCAGTTCGCCCGCCTCGTGCGCGAGCAGGCCGCAGCGCACGTCGATGCCCGCGTCGCGCAGCATCCCGAGGCCGCGCCCCGACACCTGCGGGTTCGGGTCTTCCATCGCCGCGACGACTTTCGCGACGCGCGCGTCGATCAGCGCGTTCGCGCACGGCGGCGTGCGGCCGAAGTGGCTGCACGGCTCGAGCGTCACGTAGACGGTCGAGCCCGCGACGTCGTGGCCGCGCGAGCGCGCGTCCTTCAGCGCCTGCACTTCCGCGTGATCGTGGCCGGCCGGCTGCGTGTAGCCTTCGCCGATCACGTTGCCGTCCTTGACGATCACGCAGCCGACGCGCGGGTTCGGCGTCGTCGTGTACATCCCGCGCGCGGCCAGCGCGAGCGCGCGCTGCATGTGGGCGAAATCGGTGTCGGAGAACATCCGCGCGGCCCCGCGTCAGGCTGCCAGCGCGGCGAACGCGCGGCGGGCGGCGGCGAGCGTCGCGTCGATCACCGCGTCGTCGTGCGTGCTCGACACGAAGCCGGCTTCGTACGCGGACGGCGCGAAATACACGCCTTCGTCGAGCATCAGGTGGAAGAAGCGGTTGAAGCGCTCGACGTTGCTCTGCGTGACCTCGGCGAAGCTCGTCGGCACGCGCTCCGCGAAGTAGAGGCCGAACATCGCGCCGATCGAATCGGCCGCGAACGGCACACCGGCCGCGCGCGCCTCGGCGGCGAGGCCGTCGGCGAGGCGCTTCGTCTGCGCGGTGAGCGCGTCGTAGAAGCCGGGCGCCTGGATCAGCTGCAGCGTCTTCAGGCCCGCGGCGACCGCGATCGGGTTGCCCGACAGCGTGCCGGCCTGGTAGACGCCGCCGAGCGGCGCGAGGTGGGCCATGATGTCGCGGCGGCCGCCGAACGCGGCGGCCGGCATCCCGCCGCCGATCACCTTGCCGAGGCAGGTGAGGTCGGCCTGGATCCCGTAGTGGGCCTGCGCGCCGCCGAGCGCGACGCGGAAGCCGCACATCACTTCGTCGAAGATCAGCACCGCGCCGTGCTTCGTGCACAGCGCGCGCAGCGCGTTCAGGAATTCGGGCGTGCCGCGCACGAGGTTCATGTTGCCGGCGACCGGCTCGACGATCACCGCGGCGATCTCGTCGCCGAACGCGCCGAACGCTTCCTCGAGCGCGGCGACGTTGTTGTATTCGAGCACGGTCGTGTGCTTCGCGATGTCGGCGGGCACGCCTGCCGACGTCGGGTTGCCGAACGTCAGCAGGCCGGAGCCGGCCTTCACGAGCAGGCTGTCCGCGTGGCCGTGGTAGCAGCCCTCGAACTTGACGATCCGGCTGCGGCCCGTGAAGCCTCGCGCGAGGCGCAGAGCGCTCATCGTCGCCTCGGTGCCGCTCGACACCATCCGCACCTGCTCGATCGACGGCACGAGCTTGCAGATTTCCTCGGCGATCACGATCTCGGCCTCGGTCGGCGCGCCGAACGAGAAGCCGTCGCCGAGCACCTTCTGCACCGCCGCGAGCACTTCCGGATGGACGTGGCCGACGATCATCGGCCCCCACGAGCCGATGTAGTCGATGTACTGCTTGCCGTCGGCATCCCAGAAATACGGGCCCTGCGCGCGCGCGACGAAGCGCGGCGTGCCGCCGACCGAACGGAACGCGCGGACCGGCGAGTTGACGCCGCCGGGGATGGTTTGCTGCGCGCGTTCGAAAAGGATCTGATTGTTGGACATGGGCGAAACCTGCGAGAGAAGGGCGCGGGCGGGCCGGTGCACGGGCCGCGGCGCCTGGGCGGAACGATCGTCCGATTGTACCGGAGACGCGCGCGGCGAGCCGGCGGGCGGCCCGCGGCGATTCGGCGCGCGGGGGGGCGGCGGCGCGGCGCTCAGCGCGGCGGCTTGCGCTTGCCGCCGGTCAGCTCCGCCCAGCGCTTTTCGAGCGGGCCCTCGACCATCGGCTTGATCGACGTGCCGGACGTCTGCGCGTCCCAGGTCTGCACCGAATACGGGTGGACCCGCAGCGCGTCGCGCGGGATCACGACCTCCTGGTGGCCGTCGACGAGCCAGTCGTAGACGAAATCGATGCAGAGCCGATAGCCGCGCCTGGTCGACGGATCGGGCACCTCGTACGGCGCGCGCGTCACGTAGCCGGAGCCGAACACGCCCTTGGGCTCCTTCGCGACGCGGTGCAGGAACACCCGGTCGCCCGGCAGGATGCCGCGCGCGAAGCCGCAGCCCCACGCATCGTGCACGGCCTCGCCGGCCTTCACGCGCGCGGCGACGTCGGGCAGCTCGGGCCACGGCCATTTCTTTGGGCTCCAGATCAGCAGGAAGGCGGTCATCGGTTCGGGCGGGACGCGGATTGTTCAGACAAGGGCTGCAAGCTTAATCCAATCGGCGCACGATCGCGCGCCGCGCAGTGCGATCCGCGTGGGGCCGCGACGGCGGGGCCGGCCGCCGCCGTCGCGGCCACTCGAAAAAGTTGCGCGTACAATCATGGGCTCGGCGGCGAGCCGCATCCGGCCGCCGCCTTCCGTCTCACCGCCGCGCGCCCCCCGGGGCGCACCGGCTCCTTTCCGGATCCTCATGTCTCACGTCGTCCGGCGCCGGCCCGATGCCCGGCTGATCCTGCTGCTCGGCGCGCTTGCCGCCTGCGGACCCATCGCCACCGACATGTACCTGCCGAGCCTGCCGTCGATCGCGCAAGGCTTCTCCGTGAGCGCCGGCGCCGCGCAGCGCACGCTGACGAGCTTCATGGCCGGCTTCTCGATCGGCATGCTGCTGTACGGCCCGCTGTCCGACACCTGGGGCCGGCGCCCGGTGCTGCTCGGCGGCATCGCGCTGTTCACGCTCGCGAGCATCGGCTGCGTCGTGGCCGGCTCGATCGACATGCTGATCGTCGTGCGCTTCCTGCAGGCGCTCGGCGCGGGCGCGGCATCGGTGCTCGCGCGGGCAATCGCGCGCGACGCGCACGAACCGAGCGACGCGGCGAAGGTGCTGTCGATGGTCGCGATCGTCACCGCGGTGGGCCCGCTGCTCGCGCCGCTGCTCGGCGGGCAGGTGCTGCGCTTCGCCGGCTGGCGCGGCGTGTTCGTCGTGCTCGCGGCGTTCGGCGCGCTGTGCGCGGCGACCGCCTACCTGCGCGTGCCGGAAACCTGGCCGAAGGAGCGGCGCAAGAGCGCGGCCGTGCTCGCGTCGTTCGCGTCGTACGGGCGCATCCTGTCCGATCCCGTCGCATGGGGCCACATGCTGTGCGGCGGAATGGCATTCGCGTCGATGTTCTCGTACATCACCGCGACGCCGTTCGTCTACATCGAATACTTCCACGTGTCGCCGCAGCATTACGGCCTGCTGTTCGGCCTGAACGTGGTCGGCATCATGATCGGCAACTTCACGAACACGCGGCTCGTCGGCCGCCTCGGCTCGCTGCGGATCATCGCGGCGGCGTCGCTCGTGAGCTGCGTCGCGTCGCTCGCGGTCGCGCTCGTCGCGCTGACGGGGTGGGGCGGGCTGTGGTCGATCGTGGTGTGCCTGTTCTTCGTCGTCGGCGTGGTCGGGATCCTGTCGGCGAACTGCACGACCGACCTGATGCACCGCTATCCGCACAACGCGGGCGCGTCGGCGGCCGTGTTCGGCGCGATGCAGCTCGCGCTCGGCGCGCTCGCGAGCGTCGCGATCGGCGCACTCGCGGACGGCACGCCGTTCGCGATGGGCGTCACGATCGGCGTGACGGGCATCCTGTGCTTCGCCGGGCGGATCCTCGTGCTGCGCTGGCATGGCCGGCCGGTGAAGGCCGGCGCCTGAGCGGCGCGCTGGAATGAAAAACGCCACCGGGGCATCGCACCCGGTGGCGTTTTTTTACATGCGGCCCGCGCGATGCAGCCGCGACGCGCGTCAGTCCCTCGCCGCGTCCCGCGCGGCAGGCGACGCGCCGTGGCTCAGCCAGTCGAGCACGTCGGCCGTCTCGTCGTCGCTGGCGCGCGTCTTCGCCTGCGCGACGGCCTCGCTCAGCTCCGCGTTCGGCGACGCGCGGCGGATCGCGACGCCGACCGCGAGGATGTCGATCATCAGCAGGTGCAGGATTCGCGAAATCATCGACAACTGCGATTCGCGCATCTCGATGTGATCGGTCTCGAGCGCGACGGTCGCGCGCTTCGCGAGCGGCGTGTTGCTCGACGTGATCGCGATCACCTTCGCGCCGGCCTGCATCGCGACCTCGAGCACGCGCAGCAGCTCCGGCGCGCGCCCCGACTTCGACACCGCGACGATCACGTCGCCCTTGCCGAGCAGCGCGGCCGACGCGGCCTGCATGTACAGGTCGCCGTACGCGATCGTCGGGATCCCGAAGCGGAAGAACTTGTAGTGCGCATCCTGCGCGACGATGTTCGAGTTGCCGAGCCCATAGAACTCGATGCGCCGCGCGCCGTTCAGGATCTCGATCGCCTTCTCGACGTGCTCGAAGTTCAGGTGCTCGCGCAGCTGCAGGATCGACGACACCGTGTTGTCGAGCACCTTCGCGCCGAAGTCGGTCGCGGTGTCGCCGAGATGCACCTGGCTGTGGCTCATCGGGATCGTGCCGGTGAGGCCCGTCGCGAGCTTCAGCTTGAAGTCGGACAGCCCCTGGCAGCCGAGCGAGCGGCAGAAGCGGATCACGGTCGGCTGGCTCACGTCGGCCTTGCGCGCGATGTCGACGATCGGGTCGTTGATGATCGAGCGTGGATGGTTCAGCGCGAGATCGGCGACGCGGCGCTCGGCCGGCGTCAGCGCGTCGCGCATCTGGCGGATCCGCTCGAACACCGCCGACGACGCGCCGCCCGAGCGGTTCGACAACTGCTCCGCGAGGATCGCCGACACGCCGAGGAACGCCGGATATTCGGCGGTGATCAGGTAGGTCGGCACGTTCTCGAGGTAGTGCGCGAAGCGGCCCTTCGCCTCGAAGCGCGCGCGGAACGGCGAGCGCGTGAACAGCTCGCCGAGCTTCAGCGCGACGCCGCCGCCGATGTAGACGCCGCCGAGCGCGCCGAGCGTGAGCGCGACGCTGCCAGCGAACGAGCCGAGGATCGCGCAGAAGCATTCGACCGTCTCGAGCGCGAGCGCATCGCCCGCATGCGCGCGCTCGACGATTTCGGCCGTGTCGACGCTCGCAGCGACGCGCTTCTTGTCGCGCGCGGCGAGCGCGCGATAGATGATCTCGATGCCGGGCCCCGCGCACACGCGTTCGAACGACACGTGCGGAAACTTCTTGCGCGCGTACTGCAGCACGAGATCCTCGCGCTCGTCCTGCGGCGCGAACGACGCGTGGCCGCCCTCGCTGCCGAGCGCGATCCAGCGGTCGTCGGCCGGAATCAGCCCGGACACGCCGAGCCCGGTGCCGGGCCCGAGCAGGCCGATCACGCTGTTCTGGCGGCGCGCGCCGCCGCCGATCTGCACGCGCTGCGCGTCGGTCAGGCCCGGCAGCGCCATCGCGAGCGCGGTGAAGTCGTTGACGACGAGCAGCGTGTCGAAGCCGAGCGCGCGGCGCGTCGCCTCGATCGAGAAGCTCCAGTCGTGGTTGGTCATCGTGACCTGGTCGCCGTCGACCGGGTTCGCGATCGCGATCGCCGCGTGGTTCACGCGGGCGATCTTCACGTCCTTCAGGTATTTGCGGATCGCGTCGGTGAGCGTCGGATACTCGGCGCCCGGGTAGACGCGAATCTGCGTGATCTCGCCCGGCCCGGTTTCGAGCGCGAAGCGCGCGTTGGTGCCGCCCACGTCCGCGAGCAGGCGCGGGCCGTCGGCATGTTGGCCCGCGGCGGCGGCGGCTTTACTTTGCGCACCAGTAGACATCGAGCTGGGTCCCCTTGTCGTTGGCCAGTTTCGAAATGGCGTTCTGCTGCGGCGACGCAGCGGCCGCCTCGAGCACATCGCGCTTGCGGCTGCCGGCGATCAGCAGGAACAGCCGGTCGATGCGCGTCAGCGCGTCGAGCGAAAGGCTCACGCGCGCATGCGGCGCCGCGCCGGGATGCACGGCGACGAAGCGCTCGGCGGTGGTGATCGCGTGGCCCCATTCGGGCGCGTCGGCGAAGATCGACGCGGTGTGGCCGTCCTCGCCCATGCCGAGCACCGCGATATCGGGCAGGCGGTGCGCGGGGTTCGCATTCAGCGCGGCGACATGCGCGTCGAGCGCGGCGCGCGTATCGACGAGCGGCAGGAAGGTCGCCGCCGCGGCGGCATGCTGCAGCAGTGCGCCGCGCACGAGGCTCGCGTTGCTCGCGGCGTCGTCTTCCGGCACCCAGCGGTCGTCGACCAGCGTCACGTCGACATGGCTCCAGTCGAGCGCCGCGTGCGACAACGCCTGCAGGAACGGGCGCGGGCTGGTGCCGCCGGACACCGCGAGCGTCGGGCGCGCGGGGCGGGCGAGCACCGCGCGCAGCGCGTCGCCGACGGCTTGCGCGAGCGCGTCGCTTTGCGCTTCCTGGGTGTCGAAAGCGTGGATCTCGATCACATCTCCTCCGGACTGCTGTTATCTGTTCAATCGTGTTGGGGTACGGCGGCGGGCGCCGCCTGCGCGGCGCCCGCCCGGGACATCGTCAATTCTCTTCCTCGAGCCAGCAGGTGCCGTGCTGCGCGAGCATCGCGCTCGCCGCGGCCGGGCCCCACGTGCCCGCCGCATACGGCTTCGGCGGCTTCAGCGAGCGCGCCCATTCGTTCAGGATCGGCTCGACCCAGCGCCACGCGGCTTCCTGCTCGTCGCGACGCACGAACAGGGCGAGGCGGCCGTTGATCACGTCGAGCAGCAGGCGCTGGTACGCCTCCATCTGGCCTTCCTTGAAGAACTGGTCGAACGCGAGGTCGAGGTGCACGCTCGCGAGGTTCATCCCTTCGCCGGGCTGCTTCGCGAGGCAGTACAGGCGGATCGTCTCGTTCGGCTGCAGGCGGATCACGAGGCGGTTCGCGCCGGGGCGCAGCGCGGTCGGGCCGAGCGCCGAATGCGGCACCGGACGGAAGTTGACGACGATCTCCGCGACGCGATCGGCGAGCCGCTTGCCGGTGCGCAGGAAGAACGGCACGCCGGCCCAGCGCCAGTTCTCGATCTCGACCTTCAGCGCGACGAAGGTCTCGGTCGGGCTGTCCGGCTTCACGCCCGGCTCGGTCGCATAGGCGGGCACCTGCGCGCCCTTGATCACGCCGGCGTGGTACTGGCCGCGCACCGCGACCTTGCCGATGTCGCGCGGGTCGACCGGCTTCAGCGCGCGCAGCACGCGCAGCTTCTCGTCGCGCACGGAGTCGGAATCCATCGAGTGCGGCGGCTCCATCGCGACGATCGACAGCAGCTGCAGCAGGTGGTTCTGCACCATGTCGCGCAGCGCGCCGGTGTTGTCGTAGAAATCGCCGCGCGCTTCGACGCCGAGTTCCTCGGCGATCGTGATCTGGATGCTCTCGACCCATTCGCGGCGCCACAGCGGCTCGAACAGCGCGTTGCCGAAGCGCAGCGCGAGCAGGTTCTGCACCGGCTCCTTCCCGAGGTAGTGGTCGATCCGGTAGATCTGGTCTTCCGCGAAGATCTCGCCCACCGCGTCGTTGATCGCGTTCGACGAGCGCAGGTCGTAGCCGAGCGGCTTCTCGAGCACGATGCGCGCGCCCTGGTTCAGGCCGACCGCCGCGAGCGCCTTGCAGATCGGCTCGAACAGCGACGGGCCCGTCGCGAGATAGAACACCCGGGTGCCGGGCAGCGGGTGGACCGTGTCGCGCAGCAGCGCGTAGTCTTCCGCGCGGCCGAGGTCGAGCTTCACGTACACGATGCGCTCGACGAAGCTTTTCCATGCGGCCTCGTCGAACGTGCCGCGCGACGCCTTCGCCGCGTGCGGCTTCACGTGTTCCTCGACCCATTCGAGATACCCGGCGAGATCGGCCGCGTGGCGCGCGACCGCGACGATCTTGCCGGTTTCCGCCAGCATGTTCGCGCGGTGTGCTTCGAACAGCGCCGGGAGGATCTTGCGCATCGACAAATCGCCGGTGCCGCCGAAAAGTACGAAGGTAAAGCTGGAATCGGTATGCATGTGTCTCCGCCCGGGTTGGGGTGCTGGGAAGCGATCCGTAGTGCGATAAAAATATTTTTGACACTGAATTGTAGTTTAACTACAATCCGCCGCAAGGGGTAGCACCCGGACGAAGAAAAAATGAAGCGCGGTCGATGCAACAGCGCGTTCTTCGTCGCGGGGTATGCCATGTGCCGAATGTTATCGGACATTGATGACGCGCATCGTGCGAGCGTCGTCGGCCCCGGGCTCGCGCCGCGTCGCGGTGGGCCAGAAACACAAGAGGAGACACGCCGTTGAATCTCAAGTCACGCTTTCTGTAAGAGCCCGGCCGGTCATCGGCCCCGTGCGCGCAGCGCCCTGCGGCTCGATTTCCCCGTCGTCACCAAGAAGCCGGTTCCCGCTGCGGAACCTCACGAGTTGATTCAGTCTGGAGGAGATAAGTAATGAAAGTTCGCGCGATCATGGGCGCGCTGTGCGCCGCAGGTCTGATGGTTGGCGCCGTGGCGGCGCAGGCGGCCGAAAATGTGACGGTGCTGCACTGGTGGACCTCGGGCGGCGAATCGAAGGCCGTCGGCGTACTGAAGGACGACCTGCAGAAGCAGGGCTACGTGTGGAAGGATTTCGCGGTCGCGGGCGGCGCCGGCGCGGCGGCGATGACCGCGCTGAAGACCAAGGTGATCAGCGGCGACGCACCGTCGGCCGCGCAGATCAAGGGCCCGCTGATCCAGGATTGGGCGGACCAGGGCGTGCTCGTCAACATCGACCCGGCCGCCGGCGACTGGAAGCAGAATCTGCCGCCGGAAATCGACAAGATCATGAAGTACAAGGGCCACACGGTCGGCGCGCCGTTCTCGGTGCACCGCGTGAACTGGCTCTACGTGAACAAGGCCGCGCTCGACAAGGTCGGCGCGAAGGTGCCGACCACCTGGCCCGAATTCTTCGCGGTCGCCGACAAGCTGAAGGCCGCGGGCATCCAGCCGGTCGCGATGGGCGGCCAGCCGTGGCAGGACCTGACGCTGTGGGAAGACGTCGTGCTGTCGCAGGGCCCGGCGTTCTACAAGAAGGCGATCGTCGATCTCGACCAGGCGACGCTGACGTCGCCGCAGATGCTCGACGTGTTCAACACCGTGCGCAAGATCCAGGGCTACTTCGACGCCGGCCGCAACGGCCGCGACTGGAACCTCGCGACCGCGATGGTGATCAACGGCAAGGCCGGCATGCAGTTCATGGGCGACTGGGCGAAGGGCGAGTTCGAGAACGCGGGCAAGAAGGCGGGCAAGGACTACATCTGCGCGCCGGTGCCGGGCACCGCGAATTCGTATACGTTCAACGTCGATTCGTTCGTGTTCTTCCAGCAGAAGGGGCAGAGCGCCGCGACGCCGGGCCAGGTCGCGCTCGCGAAGACCATCATGACGCCGGAATTCCAGGAGCAGTTCAGCTTGCTGAAGGGCTCGGTGCCGGTGCGCCTCGGCGTGAAGATGGACAAGTTCGACGACTGCGCGAAGAAGTCGTATGCCGACGAGCAGACCGCGATCAAGTCGGGCGGCTTCGTGCCGTCGCTCGCGCACGGCATGGCGCAGGGCGACGCAACCGCCGGCGCGATCACCGACGTCGTGACGAAGTTCATGAACTCGCAGCAGGATTCGAAGAGCGCGGTGGCCGCGCTCGCGAAGGCCGCGAAGGTGAAGTAACGCGCGCAACGCACGCCCGGCACGTCACGTTTCATCCGCCGGGCGTTTTTGCATGCGCAGCAATCGGGCCCGCCCGCCGGGCCCGCGCCGCACCCGATGCCGGCCCCGGCTTGGCCGGCATCACTCTCGTCCCAGGAGTCGAATCAAGTGGCTGCCCCTCTTAGCGGAAACGGATCCGGCGCTGCCGGCGCCCGGCGCACGTCGCCGATGTCGGCGTTCGCCGACCGCTGGATCCCGAAGCTGGTGCTCGCACCCAGCGTGGCGATCGCCGTGGTGTTCATCTATGGCTTCATCCTGATTACCGGCTATCTGTCGCTGACCCGTTCGCGGCTGTTGCCGAATTACGAGTTCGACGGCTTCGGCCGTTACTCCGACCTGTTCCAGAACGACGTGTGGTGGACCTCGGCCGCGAACCTCGGCTGGTTCGGCATCCCGTTCATCGCGATCTGCGTCGCGCTCGGGCTGTTCCTCGCGATCCTGCTCGACCAGCGGATCCGCAACGAAGGCGCGCTGCGCGCGATCTTCCTGTATCCGATGGCGCTGTCGTTCATCGTCACCGGCACCGCGTGGCAGTGGATCCTGAACCCGGGCCTCGGCCTCGAGAAGGTGATGCACGACTGGGGCTGGACGAGCTTCTCGTTCGACTGGCTCGGCGATCCGGACAAGGCGATCTTCTGCGTGGTGATCGCGGCCGTGTGGCAATCGACCGGCTTCGTGATGGCGCTGTTCCTCGCGGGCCTGCGCGGCGTCGACAGCGAGATCTTCAAGGCCGCGCAGGTCGACGGCGCGACGCTGCCGACGATCTACCGCAAGATCGTGATCCCGAGCATGCGCCCGGTGTTCTTCTCGGTGCTGCTGATCCTCTGCCACATCACGATCAAGACCTTCGACCTCGTCGTCGCGCTGACCGCGGGCGGGCCCGGCACGTCGTCGTCGCTGCCGGCGATGTTCATGTACACGTTTTCGTTCAACCGCGGCCAGCTCGGGCTCGGCGCCGCATCGTCGGTGATGATGCTCGCGACCGTGGTCGCGGTGCTGGTGCCGCTGATGTACCTGGAATCGAGGAGCACCCGCAATGCAGCCTAAGATGACCATCAGCCGCGCGGTCATTTACGCGGCCCTGATCCTGTTCGCGCTGTACTTCCTGTTCCCGATCTACGTGATGCTGTCGACGTCGTTCAAGGATCTCGACCAGCTGCGCACCGGCAACCTGCTGACGCCGCCGTCGCACTGGACTCTCGAGCCGTGGGTGAAGGCGTGGAGCGGCGCGTGCACCGGCGTGCGCTGCGACGGCATGAAGCCGTTCTTCCTGAATTCGCTGCAGATGGTGATCCCGGCCGTGCTGATCTCGTCGCTGATCGGCGCGTTCAACGGCTACGTGCTCACGCACTGGCGCTTTCGCGGCGCGGACGCGCTGTTCACGATGCTGCTGGTCGGCTGCTTCATCCCGTTCCAGGTGATCCTGCTGCCGATGGCGCGCCTGCAGGGGATGCTCGGCCTCGCCAACACGATTCCCGGCCTCGTGTTCGTGCACGTCGTGTACGGCATCGCGTTCACGACGATGTTCTTCCGCAACTTCTACGTGAGCGTGCCGGCCGAGCTGGTGAAGGCCGCGCGCATCGACGGCGCGGGCTTCTTCACGATCTTCACGAAGATCCTGCTGCCCGTGTCGCTGCCGATCTTCATGGTGTGCCTGATCTGGCAGTTCACGCAGATCTGGAACGACTTCCTGTTCGGGATCGTGTTCTCCGGCGTCGATTCGATGCCGATCACGGTCGCGCTGAACAACCTCGTGAACACGTCGACGGGCGTGAAGGAATACAACGTCGACATGGCGGGCGCGATCATCGCCGCGCTGCCGACGCTGCTCGTCTACGTGATCGCCGGCCGCTACTTCGTGCGCGGCCTGACGGCGGGCGCGGTGAAGGGCTGAGCGCGGTTTCATACGAGACGACGAACCGGCCGCGCGCGACGCGCGGCGCATCGAAACGAACCGGACGCGGCGCGCGGGGCGCGCCGCTCGAGACAGAGGATTCACAGCATGGCAAGCCTTTCCATCCGTGACGTGTACAAGACCTACCCGAACGGGGTGCCGGTCCTGAAGGGTGTCGACATCGACATCGAGGACGGCCAGTTCCTGATTCTCGTCGGCGGCTCGGGCTGCGGGAAGTCGACGCTGCTCAACATGATCGCCGGGCTCGAGACCGTCACGAGCGGCGAGATCCGGATCGACGGCAAGGTCGTCAACGACCTGTCGCCGAAGGATCGCGACATCGCGATGGTGTTCCAGTCGTACGCGCTGTATCCGTCGATGACGGTGCGCGAGAACATCTCGTTCGGCCTGAACATCCGCAAGGTGCCGAAGAGCGAGCAGCAGCAGATCGTCGATCGCGTGTCGCAGATGCTGCAGATCCAGCACCTGCTCGACCGCAAGCCGGGCCAGCTGTCGGGCGGCCAGCGGCAGCGCGTCGCGATGGGCCGCGCGCTCGCGCGCGACCCGGCGCTGTTCCTGTTCGACGAGCCGCTGTCGAACCTCGACGCGAAGCTGCGCATCGAGATGCGCGCGGAAATCAAGCTGCTGCACCAGCGCCTCGGCACGACGATCGTCTACGTGACGCACGACCAGATCGAGGCGATGACGCTCGGCGACCGCATCGCGGTGATGAAGGACGGCGTGGTGCAGCAGTTCGGCGCGCCGCAGGACATCTACGATTCGCCGTCGAACCTGTTCGTCGCGGGCTTCATCGGCGCGCCGCCGATGAACTTCATCAACGGCCGGCTGGTGGGGCAGGGCAGCGGCGTCGCGCTCGAGATCGACACGGGCGTGACGCGCGGCGTGCTGAACCTGCCGTTCGACGCGGGCAAGCTGAACGCGCACGTCGGCCGCGAGGTGATCCTCGGCCTGCGCCCGGAGCGCATCACCGACGTGCGCCACGCGCACAACGGCGACGCGTCGCACCTGCAGCCGCTCGACGTGCGCGTCGACGTGACCGAGCCGACCGGCCCCGACACGCACGTGTTCGCGCAGGTGAACGGCAAGCGCATCGTGAGCCGCGTGCATCCGGCCGCGAACCCGCAGCCCGACCAGACGCTGTCGCTGCTGTTCGACGTGTCGAAGGCGGTGCTGTTCGATCCGGCTTCCGAAGAGCGGATCGCGTAAGCGGCCGGTCCCGGCCGCCCGCGCACCCCCGGCGCCCCCTCGCGGCGCCGGGAATCTGTCCCCATCGATTTACCCCATCCGCGTTCTCGCGGGCGCCTCCGTTCGCGCGGCGCCCGGATGCCGCTTGTCTGCTTCCCGAGCCTTGAAGCGCGCAATCTTTCCCCGATTTGTCTAGACATTCTTGACGCCGACCGTCGCGCGGCGACCGCTCGTCACCCCCTCGCCGCTCCCCGCATTGCCTGTCGGACAGCCTTTTCATAGGGGCTTTCCCTCGGTTTCTGCCTTTTTTTTGATCAGCGCTTGTGGCGAATTTTTTTTCGCCGCATGCTTGTATATACAAATTCCCGATGCGGTTCGGTTGCTTGACGGGATGGGTCTTCAACGAAAGGAGAAATGACGTGTACGGCAAGCCAATCAAATCGGGAGTCCGGACGATCGCCGCGATCGTCAGCCTCGCCGCCGCCCTCGCGGTGCCGGTGCCGGGACAGGCGAAGGAATGGAAGACGGTCACGGTCGCCCTCGAAGGCGGCTACGCACCGTGGAACCTCACGCTGCCGGGCGGCAAGCTCGGCGGCTTTGAGCCGGAACTGCTCGCCGACGTGTGCGCACGCATCAAGCTGCAGTGCAACATGGTCGCGCAGGACTGGGACGGCATGATTCCCGGCCTGCAGGCCGGCAAGTTCGACGTCCTGATGGATGCGATCTCGATCACGCCCGAGCGCGAGAAGATCCTCGCGTTCTCGCGGCCGTACGCGGCCACGCCCGCGACCTTCGCGGTCACCGACACGAAGGTCATCCCGAAGAGCGACGCCGCCGCGCCGGTCGTCAAGCTGACCGGCGATGCGAAGGCCGACAAGCCGACGGTCGACACGCTGCGCAAGCAGCTGAAGGGCAAGACGATCGGCATCCAGTCGGGCACGGTCTATACGAAGTTCATCAACGACAGTTTCAAGGACGTCGCGACGATCCGCGTGTACAAGACGTCGCCCGAGCGTGATCTCGATCTCGTCGCGGGCCGCATCGACGCGTCGTTCGACGACGTCACGTACTACGCGGCGAATGCAGGCAAGAAGGAAACCGCGTCGATCGTGCTGGCCGGCCCGAAGCTCGGCGGCCCGATCTGGGGGCCCGGCGAAGGGCTCGCGTTCCGCAAGCAGGATGCCGACCTGAAGGCGAAGTTCGATACGGCGATCGGCGCGGCGCTCGCGGACGGCACCGTGAAGAAGCTCGCCGACAAGTGGTTCAAGACGGACGTCACGCCGTAACGGCGCGTCGGCCCGCGTGCGTGGCGGAAACAGCGCACGCGGGCCGACTGTCGATTCCATCCTAATCAGCAGGGGACGCACATGGCGCTCATCGAAATGCTGGGTTTCGGAACGGACGGCTGGGGCGGCGTGCTGCTGCTCGCCGCCCTGATGACGGTGGCGCTGACGCTCGTCGCGCTGGCCGTCGGCGCCGTGTTCGGCGCGCTGGTCGCCGCGGCGAAGCTGTCGCGGTATCGCGTGGCGCGCGTGCTGGGTGATCTGTATACGACCGTGTTTCGCGGCGTGCCCGAGCTGCTCGTCATCTATCTGTTCTATTTCGGCGGCTCGACGCTCGTCACGACCGTCGGGCAATGGTTCGGCGCGGAAGGCTTCGTCGGCGTGCCGCCGTTCGTGATCGGCGCGCTCGCGGTCGGGATGATCTCGGGCGCGTACCAGGCCGAGGTCTATCGCGGCGCCGTGCTCGCGGTGTCGAAAGGCGAACTGGAGGCGGCCCGCTCGATCGGCATGCCGTCGTCGATGGTGCTGCGCCGCATCCTGGTTCCGCAGGTGCTGCGCTTCGCGCTGCCGGGCATCGGCAACGTGTGGCAGCTCAGCCTCAAGGATTCCGCGCTGATTTCGGTCACGGGCCTCGCCGAGCTGCTGCGCACGAGCCAGATCGCGGCCAATTCGACGCATCAGTATTTCGTGTTCTTCGTCGCGGGCGGTGCGCTGTACCTGCTGATGACGGGCCTGTCGAACCGCGTGTTCAATCGCGCGGAAGCGTACGTCGGGCGCTCGTTCCGACGCAACTTCGCACGCAACTGACGCACGGAGCATGAACATGGATTTCGCATTCCTCGCCGACACGGTGCGCCAGCTGCTCGCGGCCGTGCCGATGACGCTCAGCCTGTTCTTCGCGTCGCTCGTGCTCGGCGGCCTGCTGTCGCTCGTCGTCGTCGCGATGCGCGTGTCGCCGCACTGGCTGCCGAACCGCATCGCGCGCGTCTACATCCTGATCTTTCGCGGCTCGCCGCTGCTGATCCAGATGTTTCTCGTCTACTACGGGCTCGGCCAGTTCGGCGTGATCCGCGAGAGCTTCCTGTGGCCGGTGCTGCGCGAGCCGTACATCTGCGCGGTGCTGTCGCTCGCGCTCTGCACGGCCGGCTATACGGCGGAGATCATCCGTGGCGGCCTGATGGCCGTGCCGGTCGGGCAGATCGAGGCCGGCTATTCGATCGGCCTGTCGGGCTTCGCGCTGCTGCGGCGCGTGATCGGCCCGATCGCGCTGCGCCAGTGCCTGCCCGCGTATTCGACCGAAGCCGTGCTGCTCGTCAAGTCGACGGCGCTCGCGAGCCTCGTGACGGTGTGGGAAGTGACCGGCATCGCGCAGCAGATCATCCAGCAGACCTATCGGACGACCGAGGTGTTCGTGTGCGCGGCGCTCATCTACCTGTGCCTGAACTTCCTGATCGTCCGCGCGCTGGGCGCGCTCGAATGGCGCCTGTCGCGTCACCTGCGCGCGCCGCTGCCGGGCGGCGCGAAAACCGCCCCGGCCGCCGAAGCGCGCCGCATCACCCCGTGACCGAACCGTCCACTTTCCGGAGCATCCGATGAACACGTCCGCGCCCGTCGCCCTGTCGGTCAGGAACATCCACAAGTCGTTCGGCAGCCATCACGTGCTGAAGGGCATTTCGCTCGACGCGCACGAAGGTGACGTCATCTCGATCCTCGGCGCGAGCGGCTCGGGCAAGAGCACGTTCCTGCGCTGCCTGAACCTGCTCGAGACGCCCGACGACGGCTCGGTCGCGCTCGCGGGCGAGACGCTCAAGATGGCGCGCGCCCGCGACGGCAAGCTGCATCCGAGCGACCGCCACCAGGTCGACCGGATCCGCTCGCAGCTCGGCATGGTGTTCCAGAACTTCAATCTGTGGTCGCACATGACGGTGCTCGACAATCTCGTCGAAGGCCCGCTGCGCGTGCAGAAACGCAGCCGCGCGGAAGCGGTCGAGGAGGCGGAGGCGCTCTTGGCCCGCGTCGGCCTCGCCGACAAGCGCGGCCACTATCCCGCGCACCTGTCCGGCGGCCAGCAGCAGCGCGTCGCGATCGCGCGTGCGCTGGCGATGCATCCGAAGGTGATGCTGTTCGACGAGCCGACGTCGGCGCTCGACCCCGAGCTCGTCGGCGAAGTGCTGCGCGTGATGCGCTCGCTCGCGGAGGAGGGGCGCACGATGCTGGTCGTCACGCACGAGATGGGGTTCGCGCGCCATGTGTCGAATCGCGTGATGTTCCTGCATCAGGGCGAGGTCGACTCGGACGGCACGCCGGACGAGGTGTTCGGCGGGCTGAAATCGGAGCGGTTCCGCCAGTTCGTGTCGAGCCATCAAGACCGCTCCGCGCACTGAGGCCACGATGACCGTCATTCGTTCCGGCCGCCCGCTCGACTGGCGGCAGATTGCGGCAATCGCGGGCGGCGCGCCGCTCGCGCTCGCCGACGACACGCTCGCGCGCATCGATGCCGCGCGCGGGCTCGTCGAGGAAATCGTCGCGCGCGGCATTCGTGCATACGGCGTGAACACGGGCGTCGGCGCACTGTGCGATGTGATCGTGTCGCCCGGCGAGCAAAGCGCGCTGTCGCGCAACATCCTGATGAGCCACGCGGTCGGCGTCGGCGCGCCGCTCGACGCGGCGCAGACGCGCGCGATCATCGCGGCGGCCGTCAACAACTATGCGCACGGGCATTCGGGCGTGCGCGTCGAGGTGGTCAGGCAGCTCGTCGCGCTGCTCGACGCGGATTGCCTGCCCGAAGTGCCCGCGCACGGCTCGGTCGGCTATCTGACCCACATGGCGCACGTTGCGCTCGTCTGCATCGGGGAAGGCCATGCGCGCTATCGCGGCGAGCGCCTGCCGGGGCGTGACGCGCTGCGGCGCGTCGGGCTTGCGCCGCTCGTGCTCGGCGCGAAGGAGGGGCTCAGCCTCGTCAACGGCACGCCTTGCGTGACGGGGCTGGCGGCGCTCGCGCTCGCCCGGGCCGAGCATCTGCTCGACTGGGCCGACTGCATCGCCGCGATGAGCTTCGAAAACCTCGGCGGCCAGCTCGCCGCGTTCGACGCGGGTTCGCTCGCGCTGCGCGTGTCGCGCGGGATCGAGCGGGTCGGCGCGAGGATGCGCGGCGCGCTCGCCGACAGCGGGATGCTGGCCGCGATGGCCGGACGGCACACGCAGGATCCGCTCAGCCTGCGCACGATTCCGCACGTGCACGGCGCGGCGCGCGACGTGTTCGATGCGACGTCGGACGTGGTCGACCGCGAGCTCGCGTCGGTCACCGACAACCCGATCGTCGCGGGCACGCGCGATGCGCCGCGCGTGCATTCGCAGGCCCATGCGGTGGGCGCGGGCATCGCGCTCGCGATGGACAGCCTCGCGGCCGCGATGGCGCAGGTCGCGGCGATCGCCGAACGCCGACTCGACCGCCTCGTCAATCCGCTCGTGAGCGGCCTGCCGGCGTTTCTCGCCGCGCCGGGCGGCACATGTTCGGGGTTCATGATCGCGCAGTACACGGCGGTCGCGCTGGTCGCGCAGAACCAGCGGCTCGCGGCGCCCGCGAGCCTGGACGGCGGCATCACGTCGGGGCTGCAGGAAGATCATCTGTGCCATGCGACGCCGGCTGCGTTGAAGGCGCTCGACATCATCGAGAATGCGACGCGCGTGCTGGCGATCGAGCTGCTCGCGGCGGCGCAGGCGTACGACCTGCAGCCCGGCGATGCGCGCCGCGCGGCGCTGACCGATACGGTGTGGCGACGTCTGCGCGGGCGCGTGCCGCCGTATCGCGACGACCGGCCGCTCGCCGACGACATCGCGGCGGCAGCGGCGTTGCTCGCGGACGCGGCGCCGCCCGTATCGTAGAGAAATTCGCCCGCGACCGCGTGCGGCGCCGCCATCCGCGATGCGCCGACCGCTGGTTCGCGGCCCGGGACCTTACCGATGGACCGATGCGAAGATGAACCATTCAGAGCAAGTGACCCGCCCATCCCCGCGCGCGCTCGGCGAAGACGCGCCGGCGCGCGCACTGCCGGCGTATCAGCAGATCAAGCGCTACGTCGTCCAGCGGATCGCCGCGGGCGACTGGAAGCCCGGCAGCGCGATTCCGACCGAGGCCGAGCTCGTGAAGGAATTCGGCGTCGCGCGCATGACCGTGTCCCGCGCGTTGCGCGAACTGACGGCCGAGCGTGTGCTGACGCGCATCCAGGGCGCGGGCACGTTCGTCGAGCCGCGGCGTTATGAATCGACCGTGCTCGAGATCCGCAACATCGCCGACGAGATCGCCGAGCGCGGCCACCGGCACACGGCGCGCGTGCTGATGCTCGAGCGCAGCGACGACGCGCACGCGATCGACGCGCTTGCGCTGGCCGCCGGCCCCGTATTTCATTCGCGGATCGTTCACTACGAGGATGGCGAACCGATCCAGTTCGAGGATCGCTACGTCAATCCGAAGGTGTTTCCCGCCTATTTGGAGCAGGACTTCACGGCCGAGACGCCGAACCACTACATGGTGCGGCTCGCGCCGATCCAGCGCGCCGAGTTCCGGATCTATGCGCAGAAGTCCGACCAGCAGGTGCGGCGGCACCTGATGATGGAGATCGGCGAGCCGTGCCTGATGCTGTGGCGCCGGACGTGGGTGGGAGAGCAGGTCGCGACGTCGGTGCAGCTCTGGCACCCGTCGTCGCGTTTTCATCTTGCGGGCCGCGTCTAGCGCGGGGGCCGCACGCCGTTCAGTGCTGGCCGCGTGCCGCAGTGCATACGGATTGGCGCGTTGCGATCATGGACTTGGCAGCGACAAGAAATACGAACCGATCGCGTGCAGCACGGGCATGAACAGGAGGCACGCGAAGACGATCGGAAAATAAAGTCGCGAGCGGCGCACCTTGGAAAACAATCCGGCCACTGCGACGAGCAGGCAAAGCGCCGCGAGTGTTCCAAACAGGTCACTATCCGCGAGTACAAGAAGTAACGCACGCATGTGTGCTCCACGGCTTATCGATTGAACGCTGCGAAATTCCAGCGATATAGCTGGAACTGCCTCAGAAAGTCTTTGACTTCCGCGCCAGTTGTCTCGTTTTTGTAGTCCCAGCCGTTCTCACTTTGGATGAATCGGCCGTTTTCGACTTGCATGCCTGCGTAGCTGGAGCTTTGCGGATCAGCGCGATTCCGGCCGAATATCCGCATGATCGTGGTGAATGGACGAACGATGACGCCGCTCGAATTGCCCTGCATGATCGAGATGGAAGATGACGACGCGCTCATGACCAATTGGACGTGGTGTCCGGTACCTGCGCGATCATTGGCCTGTACAAGCATGTCCCCGGGCAGGAGTGATTCCGGAGTTTAAAGTTGTACGGTATTCGAGTCTGTCCGCTGCGTATCAGGCGCGCCGAAAGTCAACGATACCATGTCGGCGAAACCGTACATCGTCGAATCGTATCGTTGGTGCTCGGCTTCGCCGTAGATTTCCACGTTCCGATAGCTTCGTACGCCCGTTGCCAGATTAAGTGGCAGTCCTCGCGGCGATGCGAACTGGACGAGCAGCCGCAGTGCAAAATCCTCGCACGTGAACTGATTTGCGCGAATGTTTCCGTTGCGGTCCCAGTACGTTTCCGTCTGGACCAGCCTTGCCAGTCGCGGGATCGCGCGTTGATATTCGGCGATGTCGGCGTCGGTCCATTTGCGGATCGTCTTCCAGAAGGTCTTGAATCTGACCGTGACAGGCTTCGGTGACGTGTCGCTCGTCGGCGTGGTTTCTCGCGCGTCGATCAGCTTGTATCGGCTGCCGTCGGGTGAAGTGTGCGTGCGTTCCGGCATAGTTACTCGGCGAGATAGATCTTGATATTTTCGACGTGCGGCATGGAGGCGAGTACGTGCGTTTGTCCAAATGCATCCGTTCTGCCGTATTCAAATGCCCCCGTATCACGTTGCAACGCGTAAGCGGCATTGCTCAGCGCGTTACCGGCAGCATCTCGAAGGACGAAGCGGTCGTCATAGGCGGGCGATGCAGTTGTCGCGCCGGCCGACGTGGCGGCGGCCACGGTTTGCATTCCGGTGCCGCAACCCGAGTCATCTATTTTCCATTTGCGCCCGTGCAGGGAGATGATGCGAGGGGGACGTTCACAATGGCATCGGACCCAATCTCCACTCAGGGCTTGAAGCCTTCCTCCGGAAGTGAAGTTGCGCATTCGCCTTTGGTCTGGAGAGCCCGGGGCAGCTTCGATCGTTCCGACGCTTTCGCAGGTTCTGCACCACGCCCGTTGTCCGAGGAACGTGATTCTCCGGTGTCTGCCGTCGTCGCCAGCGATCGTTCCGCAGTTGCCTCCCTCGAATACGTGGCCCCCGCTGTCCAACGGATCATCTTCGACTACCGCATAAAGGATGCCCATGCCGCTCGCCGTTCGTTTGTCGTCATTGGGGCGGAACGTAGCATGGCGCCGCTGGGGCGCGAAAGGGATATGTAAAAAACCGTGTCCGACGGATCGTAGCGGTTTGGGATCGAGAGGCCGCATACGACAAGGGGCCGTGGAAACGGCCCCTTGTGTTTCCAGTGGAGTCGGAGCTCAGTGCGGCAACCGCACGTCGAACTTGTACGTGGCGAGCCGCGCGACGAGGATGAAGCCGGTCGCCGTCAGCACGCTGTAGACGGAATCCATGTCCAGCCACACGAGCAGCAGGTAGAACCAGCAGCCGACGAACGCGCAGGTCGCGTACGGCCGCGAATCGCGCAGGATCAGCGGGATATCGTTGCACAGCACGTCGCGGATGATCCCGCCGACGACGCCGGTGATCACGCCCATCATCACCGCGATGAAGCGCGGCATCTCGGCGTCGAGCGCGATCGACGTGCCCGAGATGCTGAAGATGCCGAGCCCGATCGCGTCGGCGACGAGCAGCAGCCGTTCGGCCGATAGCCGCGACAGCATCCGCAGCACGAACGGCGCGAACAGCGCGAGCACGAAGATCGCGATCACGTAGTCGTCGTGCACGACCCAGTAGAACGGCCGGCGCTCGAGCAGGATGTCGCGCAGCGTGCCGCCGCCGAACGCGGTGGCGAGCGCGACGACGAACGTGCCGACCGAGTCGAGCCGGTTCTTGCGCGCTTCGATGAAGCCGGAGATCGCGAAGGCCAGCGTCGCGATCGCTTCGAGCACCGCGATCGCGAGCGTCAGCCTAGGATGCGGCACGCGGCCCCCGCTCGCCGGAGGCGGCCAACGGCTGCAGCAGCACGAGCACCGCGCCCGCGCCGCCGTCGTGGCCGCGCGCCTCGCAGAATGCGATCACTTCTTCCTTCTGCACGAGCCACGCGCGCACCTTGCCCTTCAGCACCGGTTCCTTGCCGGCCGAGCCGAGGCCCTTGCCGTGGATCACGCGCAGGCAGCGCAGCCCCTTCTTGCCGGCTTCGCGGATGAACTCGGCGAGCGCGTCGCGCGCTTCGTCGCGGCGCATCCCGTGCAGGTCGAGCTGCGCCTGCACGATCCACGCGCCGCTTCTCAGCTTGCGCACCACGTCGCGGCTGATGCCGGGGCGGTGGTAGTACAGCGACTCGTCGCTGTCGAGCAGCGTCTCGGGATCGAACTCGTCGGACAGCGTCGCGTTCAGCACCGCTTCCTCGTCGCGCTGCGTCTGCTTCGGCACGGGGTCGGGCTGCATGCGGCCGGACGCGGCGCGCGGCGGCGCGTTCAGCGGCCGGATCGCGCCGATCTCGTTGCGGAACAGGTTCGCGTCGGCCTCGGCCTGGCGCGTGGCCTTCGCGGTTTCGACGCGTTCGCGCTCGCGGCGCTCGGCTTCGCCCTTCAGCGCGGTGCGCAGCGCGCCGAGGCCGGCGAGGCCCTGGCCGCGCAGCGCGGCGGGCTCCGGCGCCGGCGGCGCGGCGGGGGCGGTGGGCTGGGGGCGGGCGGCGGCCTGCCGCTTCGCGGGATCGCTCGGATGGGGTTGATTCTTCGCCATGATTCACACACGCAAGGCAAATGGCGCGCGGGGCGCGCGGGCACAAAAAAGCCGCTGCGTCGGCAGCGGCTTGTCGGCAGGCATGCGTCGCGGCAGCGGACGCCATTGTAGCGCCCGCCGAGCGATTCGCTTACTTGTGGTCGTGCAGGCTCTCGAGGTAGCGCTGCGCGTCGAGCGCGGCCATGCAGCCGGTGCCCGCGCTGGTGATCGCCTGGCGATACACGTTGTCCTGCACGTCGCCCGCGGCGAACACGCCCGGCACGCTCGTCGACGTCGCGTTGCCCTGCAGGCCGCTCTTCGTCAGGATGTAGCCGTCCTTCATCTCGAGCTGGCCCTGGAAGATGTCCGTGTTCGGCTTGTGGCCGATCGCGACGAACACGCCCTGCACCTGGATGTCTTCCGTTGCGCCGGTCTGCACGTTCTTCAGGCGCAGGCCCGTCACGCCCGAATCCTCGCCCGTCACTTCGTCGAGCACGTGGTTCCACTTGATCTCGACCTTGCCTTCCTTTTCCTTCTCGAGCAGGCGGTCGACGAGGATCGGCTCCGCGCGGAACTTGTCGCGGCGGTGGATCACCGTGACCTTGCTCGCGATGCCCGTCAGGTACAGCGCTTCCTCGACCGCGGTGTTGCCGCCGCCGACCACCGCGACGTTCTGGCCGCGGTAGAAGAAGCCGTCGCAGGTCGCGCAGGCCGACACGCCCTTGCCCATGAACGCTTCCTCGGACGGCAGGCCGAGATACTGCGCGGACGCGCCGGTCGCGATGATCAGCGAGTCGCAGGTGTATTCGCCGGCATCGCCGATCAGGCGGATCGGCTTCTCGTGCAGCTTCGCGGTGTGGATGTGATCGAACAGGATCTCGGTGTTGAAGCGCTCCGCGTGCTCGAGGAAGCGCTGCATCAGGTCGGGACCCTGCACGCCCTTCGCGTCCGCCGGCCAGTTTTCGACGTCGGTCGTGGTCATCAGCTGGCCGCCCTGCGCGATGCCGGTGACGAGCACCGGGGACAGGTTGGCGCGCGCGGCATAGACGGCGGCCGTGTAGCCGGCGGGGCCGGAACCGAGAATCAGGACTTTGGCGTGTTTGGGCGTGGACATGTGCGAAATCCGTAAGGGGTGGCCGCGGCGGGCAGGATGAGCCTGCCGGACGGTCGGGGTTGACCGGGATGCCACCGTAGATGGGTATCAGACGCGCATTATAAAGGTCCTGCCGGTGCGCTGCCGAACGAGAGTTTCAATCGCGGCGATAGCATTCGGCGGGAGCGCCGCCGGGCGCGCGGGGCAGCGCAGGCGGGGGCGGGGCGCAGTCGGCCCGGGCGGTGCCGCCTCGCCGGCCGTACCTGGGCGGCCCCACCTGCGCGGCCCCCATGTAACCGTCATTTACACTTGGGCAGGCGGCGCTGCGCTTACAATATGCGGGATCGAACGATCGGCGGGCGCGCGGCGTGCGCGGCCCGCCTTTTCTATACGGATTCATGGCAAAAGCTCCTTATTCCGCTCAGGCACAGGCGTTGCCGCACCGGATGTCGAAGCTCCTCACGGAGATTCGCTGGATCCTCCAGGTCGCGCTCGGCGCGTTTCTGGTGATGGCCCTGCTGAGCTACAGCCGGCGCGATCCGAGCTGGACGCACGCGGCGCAGGTCGATCACATCACGAACTGGGCGGGCCGCGTCGGCGCATGGACGGCCGACATCATCCTGCTGCTGTTCGGCCTGTCGGCCTACTGGCTGATCGTGCCGCTCGGCCGGCGCATCGCCGCCAACTACCGCCGCATCACCGGCCACGAGGCGCTGGACGACGAGCCCGAGCGGCCGATCGGCTGGCTGACCGAGGTGCTCGCGTTCGTGCTCGTGCTGCTCGCGTGCGACGGCATCGAGGCGCTGCGCATGTGGTCGCTGAAGGTGCAGCTGCCGCGCGCGCCGGGCGGCGTGGTCGGCGAGGCCGTCGCGGGCGCGATGTCGCACGCGTTCGGCTTCACCGGCGGCACGCTGCTGCTGCTGATCGCGCTCGCGATCGGCCTGTCGCTGTATTTCCGCTTCTCGTGGCTGTCGGTGTCCGAGCGCGTCGGCGGCGCGATCCTGTCCGCCGTCAACGTCGCGAAGCTGCGCCGCGAGGCCGAGCGCGACCGCAAGCTCGGCGAGGCCGCGGCCGTGCGCCGTGAAGGCAAGGTCGAGGAAGAGCGCGTGCGCATCGAGGATCACGAGCCGGTGACGATCGTGCCGCCGGTCGTCACGCCGGTGAAATCCGAGCGCGTCGAGAAGGAGCGCCAGGTGCCGCTGTTCACCGACCTGCCCGGCGATTCGACGCTGCCGCCGGTGTCGCTGCTCGACTCGGCGCCGAAGGCGCAGGAGGCCATCTCCGCCGATACGCTCGAATTCACGTCGCGCCTGATCGAGAAGAAGCTGAAGGACTTCGGCGTCGAGGCGAGCGTGGTCGCCGCGTATCCGGGCCCCGTCGTCACGCGCTACGAGATCGAGCCGGCCACCGGCGTGAAGGGCAGCCAGATCGTCAACCTCGCGAAGGATCTCGCGCGCTCGCTGTCGCTCGTGTCGATCCGCGTCGTCGAGACGATCCCCGGCAAGAACTACATGGCGCTCGAACTGCCGAACCAGCGCCGCCAGACGGTGTTCCTGTCGGAGATCATCGGCTCCGAGGTCTATGCGGCCGCGTCGTCGGCGCTCACGCTCAGCCTCGGCAAGGACATCGGCGGCAAGCCGGTGTGCGCGGATCTCGCGAAGATGCCGCACCTGCTGGTGGCCGGCACGACCGGTTCGGGCAAGTCGGTCGGGATCAACGCGATGATCCTGTCGCTGCTGTACAAGGCGACCGCCGAGCAGGTGCGCCTGATCCTGATCGATCCGAAGATGCTCGAAATGAGCGTCTACGAAGGCATTCCGCACCTGCTGTGCCCGGTCGTCACCGACATGCGCCAGGCGGGCCACGCGCTCAACTGGACGGTCGCCGAGATGGAGCGCCGCTACAAGCTGATGAGCAAGCTCGGCGTGCGCAACCTCGCCGGCTACAACAACAAGATCGACGACGCGGCGAAGCGCGAAGAGAAGATCCCGAACCCGTTCAGCCTCACGCCGGAAGAACCGGAGCCGCTCGGCCGCCTGCCGAACATCGTCGTCGTGATCGACGAGCTCGCCGACCTGATGATGGTCGTCGGCAAGAAGGTCGAGGAGCTGATCGCGCGGATCGCGCAGAAGGCGCGCGCGGCCGGCATCCACCTGATCCTCGCGACGCAGCGGCCGTCGGTCGACGTGATCACCGGCCTCATCAAGGCCAACGTGCCGACGCGGATCGCGTTCCAGGTGTCGTCGAAGATCGACTCGCGCACGATCCTCGACCAGATGGGCGCCGAATCGCTGCTCGGCATGGGCGACATGCTGTACCTGGCGCCCGGCACCGGGCTGCCGGTGCGCGTGCACGGCGCGTTCGTCGCCGACGACGAAGTGCATCGCGTCGTCGAGAAGCTCAAGGAGCAGGGCGAACCGAACTACATCGAGGGCCTGCTCGAGGGCGGCACCGCCGACGGCGACGAGGGCTCGGCCGGCGAGGGAACCGGCGAAGGCGGCGGCGAGTCTGATCCGCTGTACGACCAGGCGGTCGAGATCGTCATCAAGAACCGCCGCGCGTCGATCTCGCTCGTGCAGCGCCATCTGCGGATCGGCTACAACCGCGCGGCGCGGCTGCTCGAGCAGATGGAGCAGTCGGGGCTCGTGTCGGCGATGTCGTCGAGCGGCAACCGCGAAATTCTTGTGCCGGCGCGCGACGCGGAATGAGTCCGCGGCGTACGCGACGCCGGCCACCCAGGGAGAAAACCGCATCATGCAGCAACATTCGTTCGCCCAATCCGTTCGTTCGACGCGGCGCTGGCTCGGCGCGGCGCTCGCCGGCGCATCGCTGATGCTCGCGGCGACGCACGCGTTCGCCGGCGGCACGGCCCAGCTGAAGGCGTTCGTGTCGCAGGTGCACGCGGCGAAGGGCGAGTTCACGCAGCAGATCGTCAAGGCGCCCGCGAAGGGCGCGAGCGCCGTGCAGGCGGCGCCGAAGGCCGGCGACAATTCGAGCGGCACGTTCGTGTTCTCGCGCCCCGGCAAGTTCATCTGGACGTACCAGAAGCCGTACCAGCAGGTGCTGCAGGCCGACGGCGAGAAGCTGTTCGTGTACGACCGCGACCTGAACCAGGTCACCGAGCGCAAGCTGGCCGGCGCGCTGGGCGCGAGCCCGGCCGCGATCCTGTTCGGCAGCAACGACCTCGACAAGAACTACACGCTGCGCGATGCCGGCGAGAAGGGCGGCATCGAGTGGCTCGAGATGCTGCCGAAGGCGCAGGACACGCAGTTCCAGCGGATCGGCATCGGCTTTCGCAACGGCACGCTCGCCGCGATGGAGCTGCATGACGTGTTCGGCAACGTCACGCTGCTGACGTTCACCAACATCCAGACCAACCCGCCGCTGAAGTCCGATACGTTCAAGTTCGTCGTGCCGAAGGGCGCCGACGTGATCACCGGCTGACCGGCGCCGCGCGCCGCTTTCGCAACGGGCCTGCCGGCGATGGCAGGCCCGTGTCGCTTCCGGGCGCGGGCACCGGGCCCGGCGGCGCCGTCGCGCGGCTGTCATAATGGCGGGTCCGGCGGCCCGTTTGGCCGCCATCGCATGATGTGGAGCCTGGGTTCATGTCCGACCTGTTTCAAGTCGAACCACGCCGGCCGCTCGCCGAGGCGCTGCGGCCGAAGACGCTCGCCGAGGTGATCGGCCAGACGCATTTGCTCGGTGAAGGCAAGCCGCTGCGGCTCGCGTTCGAATCGGGCAAGCCGCATTCGATGATCCTGTGGGGTCCGCCCGGCGTCGGCAAGACCACGCTCGCGCGGCTCACCGCGCTGGCATTCGATTGCGAGTTCATCGCGCTGTCCGCGGTGCTGGGCGGCGTGAAGGACATCCGCGAGGCGATGGAGCAGGCGAAGGACACGCTGAACCGCACCGGCCGCCACACGATCCTGTTCGTCGACGAGATCCACCGCTTCAACAAGGGCCAGCAGGATGCGCTGCTGCCGTTCGTCGAATCGGGGCTCGTGACCTTCATCGGTGCGACGACCGAGAACCCGAGCTTCGAGGTCAACTCGGCGCTGCTGTCGCGCGCGCAGGTGTACGTGCTGAAGTCGCTGACCGACGACGAGATGCGCCAGCTGCTCAAGCGCGCGCAGGAGATCGCGCTCGACGGCCTCGCGTTCGACGACAAGGCGGTCGATACGCTGGTCGGCTATGCGGACGGCGACGCGCGGCGGTTCCTGAACCTGCTCGAGCAGGCGCAGACGGCGGCGGCGTCCGCGGGCGTGACGACGATCGACGCCGAGTTCGTCAGCAGCGCGATGACGCTGAATGCGCGCCGCTTCGACAAGGGCGGCGACAACTTCTACGACCAGATCTCGGCGCTGCACAAGTCGGTGCGCGGCTCGAGCCCGGACGGCGCGCTGTACTGGTTCTGCCGGATGATCGACGGCGGCGCGGACCCGAAATACCTCGCGCGGCGGATCGTGCGGATGGCGTGGGAGGACATCGGCCTCGCCGATCCGCGCGCGATGCAGATGGCGAACGACGCGGCCGAGACCTACGAACGGCTCGGTTCGCCCGAGGGCGAGCTGGCGCTCGGGCAGGCCGTGATCTATCTCGCGTGCGCGGCGAAGAGCAACGCGGGCTACAACGCGTTCAACCAGGCGATGGCGTTCGTGAAGCAGGACAAGTCGCGCGAGGTGCCCGTGCACCTGCGCAACGCGCCGACCAAGCTGATGAAGGAGCTCGGCTACGGCCACGCGTACCGTTACGCGCACGACGAGCCGAACGCGTACGCGGCCGGCGAGACGTACCTGCCCGACGGAATGCGCGAGCCGCGCTGGTACAAGCCGGTGCCGCGCGGGCTCGAATCGAAGATCGCCGACAAGCTCGCGTGGCTGCGCGAGCTCGACCGCGAGGCCGGCAAGAAAGACTAGCGGCCGGCGGCGCGGCGCGGTTTCGCTCAGCGCTTGCGCGCCGGCTGTTTCTTCCAGTAGCCGAACGGTTCCTCGTGGCATTCGATGTCGAGTTCCGCGATGCGCGCGTGCAGGCGTTCCTGCGCGTCGGCGATTGCGAGGTTGTAGATCGCCGGCGCAATTTCCTCGACGAAGAAATGCAGCAGCGCGCCGGCCTGGATGTTGCCGATCGGCTCCTCCATGTTTTCGGTGAAATAGCGTTGCAGCGACGCGATCGCGCGGTCGCGCACGTCCTTGTCGAGTTCGATGGCCATCGGTTCTCCGGTTTCCTGCGTTGCGGTCGGCCGGCACGCGGCGCGCGTGACGGCAATGCGATACTGCCACGGCGCCGCCGTTTGCGGCCTCATCCGTCAGGCCGACGCCGTGGCGGCCGCGCGGTGCGTTAGAATCCCCGTCTTACACAACGATTTTCCTGTCCTCCCATGCTCGACATCCAGTTGCTGCGCAAAGACCTCGACGGCGTCGCCAAGCGCCTCGCCGATCGCGGCTACACCCTCGACGTCGCCGCGTTCTCCGCGCTCGAAGCGGAACGCCGCGCGATCCAGACCCGTACCGAAGAACTCCAGGCGCGCCGCAACAGCCTGTCGAAGCAGATCGGCGCGATGAAGGGCAAGGGCGAGGACACGTCGGCGGTGATGGCCGAGGTCGGCGGCATCGGCGACGAGATGAAGGCGTCGGAGGTGAAGCTCGGCGAGATTCAGACGCGCCTGTCCGACCTGCTGCTGCTGATGCCGAACCTGCCGCACGACAGCGTGCCGGTCGGCAAGGACGAGAGCGACAACGTCGAAGCGCGCCGCTGGGGCACGCCGCGCCAGTTCGACTTCGAGGTGAAGGATCACGTCGACGTCGGCACGCCGCTCGGCCTCGATTTCGAAACCGGCGCGAAGCTCGCCGGCGCGCGCTTCACGATGCTGCGCGGCCCGATCGCGCGCCTGCACCGCGCGCTCGCGCAGTTCATGCTCGACACGCATACGCAGCAGCACGGCTACAGCGAGACGTATACGCCGTACATCGTGAACCCGGACATCCTGTACGGCACCGGCCAGCTGCCGAAATTCGCGGACGACATGTTCCGCGTCGAGAAGGGCGGCGCGGAGAACACCGTCACGCAATACCTGATCTCGACGTCCGAAATCTCGCTGACGAACACCGTGCGCGAATCGATCGTCGAAGCGTCCGCGCTGCCGATCAAGCTGACCGCGCATTCGCCGTGCTTCCGCTCGGAAGCGGGCTCGTACGGCCGCGACACGCGCGGGATGATCCGCCAGCATCAGTTCGACAAGGTCGAGATGGTGCAGATCGTCGCGCCGGACGCGTCGTACGCGGCGCTCGACGAGATGGTCGGCCACGCGGAAGCGATCCTGCAGAAGCTCGGCCTGCCGTACCGCGTGATCACGCTGTGCACGGGCGACATGGGCTTCGCGGCCGCGAAGACGTTCGACCTCGAAGTGTGGCTGCCCGCGCAGAACACCTATCGCGAGATCTCGAGCTGCTCGAACACCGAGGCGTTCCAGGCTCGCCGGATGCAGGCGCGCTTCCGCAATGCGCAGGGCAAGCCGGAACTCGTGCACACGCTGAACGGCTCGGGCCTCGCGGTGGGCCGTACGCTCGTGGCCGTGCTCGAGAACTACCAGAACGCGGACGGCTCGGTCACGGTGCCCGAGGTGCTGCGTCCGTACATGGGCGGTCTCGAACGGATCGACGCGCCTGCACAGGCGTCGTGAGATTGAACGTCGACGCGTCTTCCGGGCCCTCGCAAAAAAATGCAAAAAGGGGCTTGGCAGATTCGAAGAGACCGTTCTATAATCTTGTCTTTCGCGGAAACGACCAGCCGCGAAGAGCAGTAAAAACGGAGAGGTGGCAGAGTGGTCGAATGTACCTGACTCGAAATCAGGCGTACGGTTTCCCCGTACCGTGGGTTCGAATCCCACCCTCTCCGCCAGAACACGAAACCCCTTGATTCGGAAGGATCAAGGGGTTTTTCGTTTTTGCCGATTCGATACGGTCTCGTGTTCACCGCTTCGAAACATGTTCCCCGTGGCTATACGCATCCGGTCGATCATGGTCCCGCTCATCCGGACGAAAAATCACTAGCAAATGGACGTTGCGAGAGCACGAATGGCCGTGACGGCCACCGGCCAAAAATGACGGTGACGTACCTTCCTTGAACTGCCGTGGTGCACGTGTGTTCGACTGTTGAAAGGCGATGTTGTGCGCGCTCCTTTCGTCATGCTTTCGATTGTTGACAATCGATTCCTTTGGTTCATCTTCGTCTGTAGAATCGCGCCGCACGTGTGCAATTCATGGGGTAGCCGTCCCCATCCATGAGAGCACGGGCCGCTACAGGCCCGAGATGAAAACAAGATGAAAAACGCATGAACATGATCGATTTGGTTCGGGCCATTCGTGGCGGTCTGATTCAGCAGGACCGACTGCTCAAGACCGACATACCGTCATTGCCGTTGAACACGTTGGTGCCGCGACGTGCGGTGACGTCGGCAGAACTGGGACGCGATTTCACGGTCACGCTCGATATGGTGTCTGCAGCGGGCGCGGTCGAACTCAAGACGCTGATCGCGGCACCCATGACGTTGTGGATACAGCAGGCGGACAAGTCCTATCTGCCGATCAACGGTTATATTCATACTGCCCGCCGACTCGGCGCGGACGGTAGCCTGACGACTTATCAGTTGACTTTTGCATCGTGGCTGCACTTCCTGAAGTTTCGCAGCGACATGCGCTACTGGCAGGACAAGGCGGCGGACGAAATCATCGCGGATGTGTTCAATCAGCATCCACAGGCGCGAGGGCAGTTCCAGTTCGCACTGTCGAAACCATTGCCGTCACGTTCGTATTGCCGTCAAAGCGAAACCGACTGGAATTTCGTGCACCGTCTGATGGAGGACGAGGGCCTGTTTGGTTTCTGGCAACACGACGGAGACGGCAAATCCCATCGGTTCGTTGTGACCGACACCATTCAATCACTCGACGAGATGTCGCCGCGCACGGCCCGGTTCCAGCGCACCGGCACGCGCCGCGAGACGGACGGATTCGTGCAATGGGCCGGCTCGCGAACGCTGCAGAGCGTTCTGCACACGACGCGTACGTTCGACTACAAGGCTCCGTCCGCACCGTTCAATCCCAAAGGCACGACGTTGCCGACGCGGGCCGACCAGGGAAATCTGCCGCAGCAGGCCGAGGTGTATGAATACACGGGCCCGTATACCTATCAGGACCATGGGCGCGGCGAGCATTTGTCGAAAATCCGGCTCGAGGAATGGGAGTCGCGCGCGAAGCGATATTTTGGCGTGGGCGGCCTTCGCGGTATCGACGTCGGGCGACGTTTCGTTCTGGCGGATCATCCGGACCACGATCGAGATCCCGATGGTCAACGCGAATTTGCCGCGATCAAGGTATGGCGGTATATCGAGAACAACCTGCCGCTGTCGGATCGTGAATCGAGTTTTCCCCATGGCCTGAGCCATCAGATCGCACAGGCGAAGGCCAGTCAGGCGGCGGACGCGGGGTTCCAGGTCGCGCACCACGACGGCTCGACAGGTTTTTATCTGGCCGAAGTCGAGGCCCAGCGGGTGACGGTGCCGTATCGCAGCCCGTTCGAACACAAGAAACCCGTGATGCAGCTGGAGACCGCGATCGTCGTGGGTCCGAGCGGGGAAGAGGTTTATACCGACGAACTGAACCGGGTCAAGGTCATGTTCGTCTGGGATCGCGTTAATCCCGGGAACGAGCTCGCATCGTGCTGGGTGCGCGTTGCACAATCGGATACTGGCGGCGGATACGGCGGTGTCCATGTTCCGCGCGTCGGAGAAGAGGTGATCGTCGGATATCTCGGCGGTGACTGCGATCGTCCGATGGTCCTGCATCGCGTCTATAACGGTGCCGTCAAGCCGCAATGGCACTCGAACGGCATCATGTCGGGCTATCGGTCGAAGGAATTCTCGGGCGCCGGCTACAACGAGATGGTGCTCGATGATGCGACCGCGCAAAACCGCGTGCGGCTGTTCAGCAGCAGCGCCAACAGTCTGCTTCACCTCGGCTATTTGATCGATCAGAGCGGCAACACGCGGGGTGCCTATCTTGGCAGCGGCTTCGACCTGAAGTCGGATGCTTATGGTGCTATTCGTGCGGGGCAAGGCATCTACGTATCCAGCTATTCGGCGTCGGTCAATCAGCCGATGGACGTGCGGCAGGCAGCGGCACAACTGACCAACGCGGAGAACGTCGTCAAGTCGCTCTCGGGAGCGAGCGCTGCCCACCAGGCGGAGGGGCTCGATCCCGGGTATGAATCGCTGCGTGCATTCAACGATGCCACGCAGTCCAGCGTGGCCGGCACCGCATCGGGCGGCCGCACGGCTGGAGGCGGAGCGGGGAGTGCGAACGGCTTCAAGACGCCGATCATGCTGATGGCAAGCCCGGCCGGTATCGCGATGTCGACGCGGCAGTCGACACAGATCGCCGCCGATCAGCACGTGAACGTCGTGAGCGGCGAGAGTACGCATCTGGCGGTCGGCAAGTCGCTGGTGGCGAGCGTGACCGAAAAGATCAGCCTGTTCGTGAAAAGCGCGGGGATGAAGCTGTTTTCCGCCAAAGGCAAGGTGGAGATTCAGGCACAGTCCGACGACATGGAGCTCATTGCCGACCAGGTGCTGAAACTGATCAGCGCGAAAAAGCGCATCGAGATCACGGCGGCGGAAGAAATCCTGCTGCAGGCCAGGGGCAGTTATATCCGGATCAACGGGGCCGGCATCGAGCATGGCACCCCGGCGAAGTGGGTCGCCCACGCGGCGAGCCATGCAATGCCCGGCCCGAAGTCGTTGCCGGTTTCGATCCCGGGCATGGACATGCCCAAGGCGTTCAGCAATCGTCTCGATGTCTACGACATTTACTGGCGCAGGTCGTTTGAAGAGGTCGAATATACGGCTCGGCGTGTCAGCGGCGAGGTGCTTGCCCAAGGCACGCTCGATCAGGAGGGCAGGACGTCGCGCCTTTCGACCGATCAACCGGAAACGATTCAGGTTCTGGTTGGCACGCAGGGGGCGTGGCTGGTGGAAACCGAGGCTGGCGATAACGCCAACCAGTACGACGTTTCCGGCGATGAGCTGCCAGACGATCCGTATCATTACGTCAATCAGAGTGCTTGACCGACTATGGCTACATCCAACAATACCAACGACGCTCTCTCCGCGGTCACTGTCTATTTCAAGGACCACTTTGGCCAGCCTATCCAGAATCTGAAGGTCGAGATAAAGGGTATGGAAGAGCGGCTCGACCATGTCTATCACACCGCATCGACGAACGCACAGGGCGCAGTCGAGTTTTCCGTGCGCATGGGGGAAGCCCTTTCCGTCCATGTGAAGCGATGGACCAGCGACAGCATGAAAGAAGTCGCACGGCTTGAAGCCGCACTGTCGCAAATCAAATTCCACCTGACGAGTCCGAAGACGCTGCATGACCTGCCGACGAAGACCGATGACGGAGCCGGCGGTGACTACTGGCGAGGTACCTACAAGGTCAAAGCGCATGACAACCTGACCGTGATCGCCAGGAAATATCACACGAGCGTCGATCTCCTCAAGCATGTCAATTGTCTGAAATCCGACCTGATCGTGGTTGGGCAGGTACTAAAGGTGCCGCCTGTCGATTCGAGAAAATCGGATGCGCCCGCACCGAAGAAGCCGGATCCGAAGGGGGCGCCGCCGAAGAACGATCACGACAACAACGATCGGGGAGCGCCGACGACTACGCCGCGCAAGGGCGGCGCGCCGATTATTTTCCCGATCCAGACTCGTCCATTGAATGACGAGGGAGGGAAATATGGTGACTGTTCGTGGGTCAAGCCTTTGGGCGCCGGTGGGATCACTCTGGCACGTTTCGGCACACTCCGCGATCGCGGCCGTCGAAAGCATGCCGCGCGGGACTTGTATGTCGAGGCATATACGCCGATCGTTGCGATCGCGCCAGGTGTCGTGATGAAACGGGAACCCTTTTATTGTCAGACGTGGCAGATCAGCATTCACCATAAAACTACCGACGGACGTGAGTTCATTGCGTTGTATGGAGAGGTTGATCCATCGTCGATCAAGGTGAAAGTTGGCGAATCGGTTAGCCAAGGGCAACTGATCGCCAAGAGCGGGGTTTTGCTGCACGATGACGGAACTCCGCTGACTATCGTACACGGCAAGAACGTGTCGATGCTTCACTTCGAGACCTATTCAGGCGCGCTGGGGTTTGATCCGAATTCGAAGTTGAATGGAAAGGTCTTGAAGAATATGTTCCAGCGTCGCGAAGATCTGATGGATTCGGTGGATATATTGCAGGAGGGGTATCGGGCGATATTTCTCGATGCACCGTCGCTGCCGCCGGTCGGGAATCGGATTCCAATTGCGCAACTCAAGCTCTCGGAACGCGGCAAGGACTTCATAAAAGAATGGGAAGGTGTCCATTTTGACAAGGCCAAAGAAAATACTTACTACTACGACGATAGCAAGGGCTATTGCACGGTTGGGTGGGGGCACTTGATTCGGGAAGCCAGCTGTGCGGCAAGTGGTTATGTCGCCATGTCGAGCAAGATCCCGGTGGCCGATGCGAAAAAACTGTTCGATGATGATGTGGCGGTCATAGAAGGACGTGTTCGGAACGCGATCACTGTTCCGCTCTACCAGTACGAGTACGATGCCCTCGTGTCGCTCGCATTCAATCTTGGTAGCTTGTCGAAGACACCTAATCTTCGCGCAAAATTGAATAAATGCGACTATACGGAGGCTCCCAAGGAGTTCCTGGATATCGAAAACGCGACGCGCCGGAAGCGAGAGTACGATATGTTTTGCCAGGGTGTTTATAATTCAAAGCACTGAGCCGCGTGGTCAAGATTATGAAAGAATTTAAGAAAGTTGCAGTATTTCTGAGTCTGGTGTTTTCGTTGTCGGGTTTCGCTTTCGCGCAAGACCGATACTTGATGACCGGAGCCGCTCAATTCGAAAGAACGAAGGATGATCATGCTCTTCCGTTTCCTGTGAATCCGGTTAGTTCGGGTGCACTGATTCCGAGCGATGATGGCGTGACTTTTCGGTATGTCGGGCACGAGTGCACGGTCAAGATTCAAAAGCGATTGAATTTTTATTTTGATCCGGTCATTGCGCACGCCTTCGGATCGCTTGATACGTTTGGGAAGTTTCTGAGCGATAAATTTCATATGGGCTACAAGAACATGAGTGAAATTTATCTTCTTGGAGATGCGAATGTGCCGCTTTGCTCGGGTTTGCGATTCGCAATGATTTACAAGTCGTCAGACGCTCTCGTTCTGGCGAGCGGATCGTGGATGTATGCGTTCCAACGCGAAACGCATCCTCCCATGAACGCCGAAAAGAGTTTCGATTGTGCCAAGGCCCAGACGAGTGTCGAGCGACTTATTTGCGCCAATCCTGATCTCGTGAAGCTTGATGAAACGGTGAACCGTGGATTTGTTGCGATGCAGCTGGTTCAGTCGAAGGAAATTTCTTATCAGGACCCGGTCAGAAAAGATCAGATCAATTGGATCAGAAACGTCAGGAACAAGTGTGTGAATAGCGAGTGTCTTACCGATGCCTACCGTGCGCGAGTTCAATACATCAAGGGCCGGATATCCAGTACCTATCCGTCGTATCCGGAAAAAGAGCCCGAGCAGGATGGCGATTGAGCGACGGCGCGCATCAAGTCGCAAGCGATCGCAGGGCTGACGCGTGACGAAAAAGGAGGTGTCGAGATGGCATTGCAGGTTATCGTGGTCGGTGACATGACCTCGCACGGCGGGCGAGTCATTACAGGCTCGGAAGGCCATACGATCGATGGTAAAAGGATCGCCCGGCTGCACGATCTGGTGGATTGCCCGGAAAAGTATCCTGATGGGCGTCCGCACGGCGTGAACAAAATTATCGAGTCCCATCCGACATTCACGATTGGGGGAGAGCGTGTCGCGTTGCATGGCCACCGTACCGAGTGTGGCTGTACGTTGATTGGAAGTACGGCTGCACAAGTCGGCGATTAGTCATGTAGCGCATCCATCGACCGTCGCCGATCGTTTCGTCGACCCTGGGCACAGCCCCTTGATCCGTCAGGACCAAGGGGCGTTTCGTTTTTTGGGGCCCGGAATCGGCGATGACCGGCGCATCACCTCAGTGTGGTCCGGTACGCGCCGGCTTGCGGCGAACGCCATTTGTTCGCAGCCGTTAACTATTCAGTGGACGCGACAGCCAGTCGCCCTCAAGCCGGGCGTCCTCTTCACACGCAAAGTTGTGCCCACCTCTCCAGCCAATCGCTTTCGTCTACTTTAAGCCGCCAGCCTCCCCGCCGTTAACAGGTTTCGACAAACAGGCGTCCGCGCCGCGACGCCGTCATCCCTCTGTCGATCCAAGGTCCCATGAAGCTGAGCTACAAGATTCCCCTCGCGTTTGCCGCCGCGCTGTTGCTGATGTTCTCCGGCGCGCTGTACGGCATTCACATCCTCAACCGCTCGATCGACACGTTCACGAACGACGTGCAGACGAACGTCGCCAACGAGCGGCTCGTCTCGGCGACGCTCATGCAGTTCAAGCTGCAGGTCCAGGAATGGAAGGACACGCTGCTGCGCGGCAAGCAGCCCGACAAGCTCGACAAGTACTGGAGCGCGTTCCAGACGCGCGAGCGCGCGGTCGCCACGCTCGCCGCGCAGCTCGACAAGCAGTTGCCGGCCGGCGAGAGCCGCACGCTCATCGAGCAGTTCGCGCGTGCGCACGCAGCGATGGGCGACGGCTACCGGCGCGGCTTCGACGCCTTCAAGGCGGCCGGCTTCGAGGCGGCGGCCGGCGACGCGGCGGTCGCGGGCGTCGATCGCGAGCCGGCCGCGCTGCTCGAACGGGCCGCGAAGACGATCGCCGACGAGAGCGCGGCGGTGTCCGAGCGCGCGGGGCGCGACGCGCAGCATGCGACGATCGCGAGCATTGTGCTGATGCTGGTCGTGCTGGTGGTCGCGATGATCGGCGCGTTCCTGTTCAGCCGTGCGATCCTGCGGCCGCTCGATGCAGCAGTCGCTTGCGCGAAGGCTGTCGCCGACGGCGACCTGACGCAAGCCTTCTCGGTCTCCGGCCGCGACGAGATCGCCGACCTGCTGCGCGCGTTGCAGACGATGCAGGCGGGCCTGTCGGACGTCGTGCTCGAGGTGCGCTCGCATGCGGAAGCGGTCGCGACCGCGAGCGCGCAGATCGCGTCGGGCAACCACGACCTGTCCGCACGCACCGAATCGCAGGCCGCGTCGCTCGAGGAAACCGCGGCGAGCATGGAGCAGTTGACGGGCGTCGTCCGCCAATCGGCGGAAAACGCGCAGCACGCGGCGCAGCTTGCGCACGACGCGTCCGGCATCGCGTCGAACGGCGGCAGCGTGATGACGCAGGCAGTCGAGACGATGAACGGTATCGCCGACAGTTCGGCGAAGGTCGGCGAGATCATCGCCGTGATCGACGGGATCGCCTTCCAGACCAACATCCTCGCGCTGAACGCGGCAGTCGAGGCCGCGCGCGCGGGCGAGCAGGGCCGCGGCTTCGCGGTGGTTGCGTCCGAGGTGCGCACGCTCGCGCAGCGCAGCGCCGCCGCGGCGAAGGAAATCAAGGTGCTGATCGAGCAGTCGACCCGGCGCGTCGACGCGGGCGCCGCGCTGATCGGCCGCGCGGGCGAATCGATTCACGAGATCGTCGGGGCGGTGCAGCGGGTCACGTCGATCGTCGGCGAGATTTCGGCGGCATCGCAGGAGCAGAGCGGCGGCATCGACCAGGTCAACATCGCGGTCACGCAGATGGATGAAGCGACGCAGCGCAACGCGGCGCTCGTCGAGCAGGCGTCGGCGGCGACGCAGGCGCTTGCCGAGCAGGCGCGTGCGCTGCAGCACGCGGTGGCGGTGTTCAAGCTGCCGCAGACGGCGGCCGCCTGAACGCGCGGCCGGAGCCGAGTCGGGAACGGCGCCGCGCCGCGAAGGCTCAGGCCGTCGCCGCGTACTGCGCGAGCACCTTGTCCCGGATCGACGGCTTGATGTTCGACTGCGCCATGTCGCCGCCATAGTGCGCGACGACGCGCGGGTTCATCACGCGATACCAGAGCGGCGGCACGTACGCGAGCAGGATCATCGTCGCGTAGCCGGCCGGCAGTTGCGGCGCATGGTCGAAGTGGCGCAGCGCCTGGTACGAGCGCGTCGGGTTCGCGTGATGGTCCGCGTGCCGCTGCAGCTGGTACAGGAACAGGTTCGTCACGACGTGATTGCTGTTCCACGAGTGCTGCGGCGTGCAGCGCTCGTAGCGGCCGCTCGGCAGCTTCCTGCGCCCGAGCCCGTAGTGCTCGACGTAGTTCACCACCTCGAGCAGCGATGCGCCGTATGCGGCCTGGATCAGCAGGAACGGGATCACCGCCTTGCCGAACAGCGCGATCGCGATGCCCCACACGACGGCGGTCATCGCCCACGCGTGCAGCACTTCGTTGCGCCACGTCCACGGCGACTTCCCGAGCCGCGCGAGGCGCGCCGCATCCAGGTTCCAGGCGGAGCGGATGCTGCCGATCACGGTGCGCGGCAGGAACGCCCAGAACGATTCGCCGTAGCGTGCGCTGGCCGGATCCTCGGCGGTCGCGACCCGGACATGGTGGCCGCGATTGTGCTCGACGAAGAAATGCCCGTAGGCGACCGGCGCGAGCGTGATCTTCGCGAGCCAGCGTTCGAAGCGGCTAGTCTTGTGACCGAGTTCGTGCGCGGTGTTGATCGAGATGCCCGTCGCCGCGCCGAGCGACAGCGCGAAGCCGACGTAGTCGTACCACGCGAGCGCGTGCGTGGCGACGATCCACGTACACAGGAAGAACGCGACGTACTCGACGAGCGTCGCGAGGTAGACGATGACGCGGTAATAGCGGTCGCGCTCCAGGCGGGGCACGACGTCTTCGGGCGGGTTGTCGCGATCGTCGCCGATCAGCGTGTCGAGGATCGGGATCACGCCGAACGCGAACAGCGGGCCGAACCACCAGAACACGTGCAGGCCTGTCGACAGCGCGAGCTGGGCCGAGAGGATCGGCAGCGTGATCGTCAGCACGCCGAGCAGCCAGAGGTAACGCTTGCCATCCGACCAGCTCGCGGCTGATCCGTCGGTCATTGCCATTGTCTCCCTCCTGTCGGCCGGACTTGGCACTTTAGCGCCTGGTCCGGCCCCATGCCGAGCTGTTTGAATCCGTCATTGGTCCGCGGCGAACGCTTGCGCGCGGCGCCGGGTCGCGGCCCGGTTTTGCCAGTTATACGACCGGCGTGCCCACTTTTCCAAACCCCGGCGCTAGGCGGGAAACTCCAAACGGGTGGTTGCCGGCCGCGCATGCGGGGAAGGGCGGCCGCGCCCCGATTGAAACGACCGCAAACGCGGCGGGCGACCTCGCGCCGGTTGTCGATTGTCTGACGAAACCGGAATGGCCGGCGATGCAGGCACGAAGCGCCATGCCGGACAACATATGTTGCGACGCAATAAAAAAGCGCGAGGCGAGCGGGCGTTCGTTTGATTTTCGGCAGGTGAGGCACCGGGACGATACGGAAACGTCGGCCCGGCGCGACCCGATCCGCGCGCGCACTGTCCCGCTCATCAAGGCGGCGCGCCGGCTGCGCCGGAGCGGGTCGTCGTCGTTCGCCGAGCGCAACCGAGCCCGGGCCGGCTATGCTGCACCTGCACAGCCGCGCACGTTCGACGGCCTTCGCTGGCGCCCGCAACGCCTGTTGCCTTTCGATTCGCGCCGGCGTTTGAAAATAACGATTTGACTCATGCCCCGCTTTCGGTTGAAGCTAATAGCTTGCTGTCCGAAGGGGGCTGTGCCTGCATGAGTTCGACCTTGACCGTTCGTCGTATCGCTGCCGACCAGGGCATCGTGTATCGCGAACTCCGCGCCGCGTCGCTGCGTGAGCCCTACGCACCGGGCGAGGCGCCGGAGGCCGAATTGCTGAACGTTGATTCCGACGCGGCGGCGGCCATTGCCGCGCAGCGCGCGACATCCGATCAATCGACCACGTTCCTGCTGTACACCGAAGGTCATCCGGCCGGCATGATCGGCGCGTATTTCGACAATACGCCCGAACGTCGCGCATTCGTCAGCGAGCTGTGGGTCGCGCATGCGGTGCGCCATCTGCGCGGCGGCGTGCTGCTCGTCGAAACGGCGACCGCCTGGCTCGCCGAACGCGGCGCGCAGGAAGTCTTCGCATGGATCGCGGACGCGAACCGCAACGCGATCCGGTTCTACGAGCGCGCGGGCTTCGGCAACACCGGCGAACATGCGCCGATCGCGCGGATGCCCGGCGCGATGAAGACGCTGTTCGTGTCGCAGGCGAAACACTGACCGGCGGGCCGTTCCCGCCGGCGCCGGCGCACCTTTCTCCCCGCGGCGGCCCGACGTCGATCGCCGCGACGCCTGTTGCGCGACGCCCAAAAATAATGGCTGGTCGCGTGGACGCCTGTAAAATACGCAAAAATTTTTTGCAGAGTGTCCATGTCGCTTAAAAAATCGCCATTCTTCGAACTGCGCAGCGGCTCGGTCGATACGTTGCTGTTCACCGTGAAGACGACCGATCTCGACGCGTTGCGTGCCGAACTGGTCAAGCGCTTCGAAGCGACTCCCGAGTTTTTTGCCGACGATGTCGTCGCGATCGACGTCCGCCGTCTTGCGGACGGCGAACGCGTGGCGCTGGCCGACATCCGCCAGATGCTCAGCGACGTGCGGATGCGCCCGGTGGGCGTCGTCGCGCTGGCGTCGCAGGGCTGGGCGGGCGAGGCGGGGCTGCCGCTGCTCGAGGCGCGCGACCGCCGCGCGCCGTCGGGGAAGGCGGCCGGCGACGCGGACGCGGCACCAGCGGCCGACGCGGCTGCCGACCAGGCGCCGGCCGTAGCAGCGGAGCCCGAGCCGGCACCGGCGGTGGCGCCGGCCGGCGGCCAGACGCTCGTGATCGACAAGCCGTTGCGCTCGGGGCAGCAGATTTACGCGAAAGGGGACCTCGTGGTGCTCGCGCCGGTCAGTCATGGCGCCGAGATCATTGCGGAAGGCAATATCCACATCTACGCGCCGTTGCGCGGCCGCGCATTGGCGGGCGTGCACGGCAATCACGACGCGCGCATCTTCTGCACGTGTCTGGAGCCGGAACTGATTTCGATTGCGGGTATCTATCGAACGACCGAGAACCCGCTGCCCGCCGACGTGCTGGGCAAACCGGTGCAGATCCGGCTCGAAGAGGAAAAACTGATGATCGAACCGTTGCGCCTGACGTGAAGCACGCGGCGCACACCGGATCGATCGGCTCTCATTGACGAACACAGGGTATAGGGTAAATGGCAAAAATCATCGTGGTGACTTCCGGCAAGGGCGGCGTTGGCAAGACGACGACGAGCGCGAGCTTCGCGTCCGGTATCGCGCTGCGTGGCCACAAGACGGCCGTGATCGACTTCGACGTCGGCCTGCGCAACCTCGATCTCATCATGGGCTGCGAGCGCCGCGTCGTGTACGACCTCGTGAACGTGATCCAGGGTGAGGCGAACCTGAACCAGGCGCTGATCAAGGACAAGAAGTGCGAGAACCTGTACATCCTGCCGGCGTCGCAGACCCGCGACAAGGATGCGCTGACGCGCGACGGCGTCGAGAAGGTGCTGAACGACCTGGCCGGGATGGATTTCGAGTACATCATCTGCGATTCGCCGGCGGGCATCGAGGCCGGTGCGCTGCACGCGATGTACTTCGCGGACGAGGCGCTGATCGTCACGAACCCGGAAGTGTCGTCGGTGCGCGATTCGGACCGCATTCTCGGCATCCTGTCGTCGAAGACGAAGCGCGCGACCGAAGGCAAGGACCCGATCAAGGAACACCTGCTGATCACCCGCTACAGCCCGAAGCGCGTCAACGAAGGCGAGATGCTGTCGCTCGAGGACATCAGCGAGATCCTGCGCATCAAGCTGATCGGCGTGGTGCCGGAATCGGAAGCGGTGCTGCACGCGTCGAACCAGGGCCTGCCGGCCGTGCACCTCGACGGCACCGACGTCGCCGAGGCGTACAAGGACATCGTCGGGCGCTTCCTCGGCGAGGACAAGCCGCTGCGCTTCACCGAATACCAGAAGCCGGGCCTGCTGCAGCGCCTCTTCGGCAGCAAGTAACGGAGGCCGCCCATGTCCATTCTGTCGTTTCTCCTCGGCGAGAAGAAAAAGTCCGCGTCGATCGCGAAGGAGCGCCTGCAGCTCATCATCGCGCACGAGCGGGTGGGCGGCAAGCCGCCCGCCGACTACCTGCCGGCGCTGCAGAAGGAGCTCGTCGCCGTGATCTCGAAGTACGTGCAGATTTCGAACGATGACATCCGCGTGAGCCTCGAGCGTCAGGACGATCTCGAGGTGCTCGAAGTGAAGATCGAGATTCCGCAGGCCTGACCTGCGTCGCTCCCGTTCCGCACGGCGGCTTCAGGCCGCCGTGCGCGTCTTACGCCCTGTTGCACTTTCGGGCACGCCGTAACACGGCGCCTGTCGGCCGTAACCCCTGCCTCCGCATTGATTGAATACGCTCGCGTTGCTTGTTCAATCAGGAGGTTGTGATGGCTGTCTCATCGATTCGTCGCGTTGTCCTTGCGTTCGCCGCCGCTGCGGCGGGCGTGTCTGCATTCACCGCGCCGCTTGCCGCGCGCGCGGATGAAATTCTCGTCGCCACGCCGGTCGTCACCCGGCCCGGCGAAGTCGTCATCGCCGAGCCCGCGGCGGCGCGCGCCGAAGAGGTCGTGATCGTCGCACCGAACGCGCCGCCGCCGATTCGCTACGAAGTCGTACCGGAAGCGCGGGTCGGCTACGTGTGGGAACGCGGCCACTGGCGCTGGGATCATGGCCGCTACGTGTGGATCGGCGGCCACTGGGAAACCGAGCGGATCGGCATGCACTGGGTGCCGGGCCACTGGGCCCAGCGCGGCCCGAACTGGTTCTGGACGCGCGGCCACTGGGCGTAACGGAGGCGCGAGATGAAGAAGACCGTATTCGTGATCGCGCTCGTGGCCGTCACGCTCGCCGGCTGCATCGTGGTGCCGGCCCGGCCCGTCTACTACCGGCCGGCGCCGGTGGTGATCTACTGAGTGTCGCGCGGGCCGGCCTGCGTCGTGGCGGAAGGCGCCGCGGCGTCGGCCGGTTCGTCGTCGACCTCGCCGCCGCGCTCGTCGCGCAGCGTATCGAGCGGATCGGCCGGTGCGGCGTCCGCATCCTGCGGCGTGGTGATGCCGGATGCCGCCGGAGCGGCGGCTGCCGGCGCGTCGGCTGGCGCGGGCGGTGCGAGGTAGCGCTGCGCGAGCGTCTCGTACAACGGCGGCGCGAAGAAGCGCGACACGCGGCTCGCGATCAGCGCGGTGGCCATCAGCGAAATCACGAGCGCATGGCCGTTGATCATTTCCATCACGATCACGAACGACGTGATCGGTGACTGCGTGACCGCGGCGAGGTAGCCGACCATCGCGAGCGCAATCAGCACCGGCAGGCGCATGTCGCCGAACACGAGGTGCAGCAGGTTGCCGAACCCCGCGCCGATCGACAGCGACGGCGCGAAGATCCCGCCCGGTATGCCCGGCAGGTACGACGCGACCATCGATACCATCTTCAGGAACGGATAGAACACGGACAGCTGCTCGCGGCCGTCGAGCAGGCCGCGCGCTTCCGCGTAGCCGCTGCCGAACGTCGTGCCGCCCGACACGAGGCCGACCACGGCGATCACGAAGCCGCACAGCGCGGCGAACGCGATCGGCCGCTCGCGATACAGCGCGAGCAGCCGGGGCGGCAGCCAGCGGCCCGTATTGAGCAGCAGCCATGCGAACAGCCCGCCGGCGATGCCGGTCACGAGCGCGGCGACGAGCACCGCGACCGCGAGCAACTTCGGGAAATGCGGGCCGGCGTCGATCGTGCCGAAATACGTGTAGTTGCCGTTCAGCCCGAGCGCGACCACGCCGGCGATGATGATCGCCGTGATCAGCACCCCGCTCGCGCGTGCGGAAAAGCTGCGCGTCAGCTCCTCGATCGCGAACACGATGCCGGCGAGCGGCGTGTTGAACGCGGCCGACAGGCCGGCCGCCGCGCCCGCGAGCACGAGCTGGCGCTCGATCTGCGCGTTCGAGCGCGGATAGAAGCGCCGCAGGTTGAACATCAGCGCCGCGCCGACCTGCACGGTCGGCCCTTCGCGGCCGATCGTGAAGCCGCCAAGGATCCCGAACCACGAAATCAAGACCTTGCCGAGCAGGATGCGCAGCGTCAGCAGCCGCGCGCCGAACGCGCTCGGGCGCGCGTGCAGCGTCGCGATCACCTGCGGGATGCCGCTGCCCTCCGCGCCGCGAAAGAAGCGACGGGTGAGCCAGACGGAGCCGGCCGCGATGGCCGGAGTCAGAAAGAGCGGCACCCAGGGCGCGTGCTGCCGCAGCGTGCGGAACGTGTCGTAACCCCAGTCGATCAGCCGCGCGTAGAGCACGGCGGTCAGGCCGACGGCAATTGCGCCGAGCCAGAACACGCCGTACTGGCGCCAGAGGCGCTGGGTGCGGCGGGTGAGGGTGGGAAACAAGTTGGCAGGGGACATCGGCGGGGGCGTCGGACGAGAAAGGATGACAAAAAGAGCGCGGGGAACCGCACGGTGTTCTACACTCTTTCACACTTGCGCCGCATATCGTTACAAATGTAATTGCGCTGTAATGCTAGCGGGGCCGGGAATCACTAGTATGCCGAAATGGCACGCTCTCGCGCACTGACAACAAACGTGAAACGCATCCTCATCGTGAAAGTGACGTCGCTCGGCGACGTCGTCCAGACCTTGCCGGTCGTTGCCGATCTACATCGCGAATTTCCCGGCGTCACGGTCGACTGGGCTGTCGACGAGTCGTGCGCGGAAGTGGTGCGTTGGCACCCTGGCGTGAGCAACGTGCTGTGCGCGCCGCTGCGGCGGTTCAAGAAGCTGCGCAACGGCGGCGACCTGAAGGCGATCTGGGCCTCGATCAGCGCGTTGCGCGCACACCGCTACGACGCGGTCGTCGATCTGCACGGCGTCTACAAGAGCGCGATCATTTCGGCGTTCGCGCGCGCCGCGCGCCGCGTTGGCTACCAGACCCAGGATCTCGGCGAAACCGGCGCACGCTTCGCCTATTCGCACCGTTTCGGCCCGCGGCGCGGTTTCAATGCATGGCACGGGATGCGCGTGAGTGCGGGCGAGGCGTTCGGCTACGATCCGCAGGGCATCGCCGATTACGGAATCGTCACGCCGCAGGGCGTGAGCCTGCCGGACGCCGTGACCGATGGCACGCCGTTCATGATGATGTTCCATGCGACGTCGAACGACGAGAAGCGATGGCCGGCCGAGCGCTGGGCGGCACTCGCGACGGAGATGATGGCGCGCGGCGTGCGCGTGCTGTTGCCGTGGGGCTCGCCGGGCGAGCACGATGCCGCGCAGGACATCGCCGCACGAGCGCCGGGAGCGGTCGTGCTGCCCGCGCTGTCGGTGCGCGAGCTCGGCGCGGCAATCGGCCGGGCCGCGCTGGTGGTGGGTGTCGACACGGGGTTCGTTCACATGGCGCACGCGCTGCGTCGGCCGACCGTGATGATCTTCGTGGCAACGTCGCGCCAGCACTTCGGCATCGGCGGCGCGCCGAATGCCTGCTCGATTGGCGATTCGGGCGCCGCACCGTCGGTCGACGACGCGCTGGAGGCGATCGAAACGGTCAGTCCGGCCTACGGCAGGCGTCGTACGCCCGTCGCGGCCTGACGCACAAGCGCGGCGCGCGCTCACGCGAGCAGCGCTTCGACCGCAAGTACCGTCGCGACGGCGGCCACATTCGCGACCAGCGCCTCGATCGCGACGCCGCGCCAGGTCTTCGGCCGGAAGCGCGTCGCGAGCAGCAGCGCACAGCTCAACGCAAGCATCAGGATCAGGATGAGATCGGCATTGCCGAGGCGGATGCTCATGGTCGCTCCCTGGCGATCGCGGCGCAGCCGGCGGCGCGCCCGGTTGCCAGTATGGGAGGGCGCCGGCCGCCATACAACCCGGGCGGCCCCGGGTATCAGACGAGCGATGCGTCGCGCGTCTCGCGCATCAGCAGCACGCCGAGCAGGCTGATCGCCGCCGCGGCCGACACATACCCGCCGACCCACGACAGGCCGCCCTGCGCGGCCAGCAACTGCGCAATGTACGGCGCGATCGACGCGCCCAGGATCCCGCCCAGGTTGTACGCGACGCCCGCGCCCGTGTAGCGGACGTTGGTCGGGAACAGCTCCGGCAGCAGCGCACCCATCGGCGCGAACGTCACGCCCATCAGGAACAGTTCGAGCGTCAGGAACAGCGCGACGAGCGGGATCGAGCCGCTGCCGAGCAGCGGCGCCATCGTGAAGCCGGACAGCAGCGCCGCGATCGCGCCGGCGGCGAGCACCGGCTTGCGGCCGAAGCGGTCCGATGCCCAGGCCGACAGCGGCGTCGCGAGCCCCATGAACACGACCGCGAAACACAGCAGGCCGAGGAAGGTCTGGCGCGGGATGTGCAGCGTCGCGACGCCGTACGACAGCGAGAACACCGTCGAGATGTAGAACAGCGTGTAGCAGACCACCATCGCGAGCGCGCCGAGCAGCGTCGGCCGCCAGTGATGCGTGACGAGCGTCGCGACCGGCACGCGCACGCGCTCGTTGCGATCGAGCGCGGCCTGGAAGGCGGGCGTCTCGGCGATCTTCAGGCGCACGTACAGGCCGAGCGCGACGAGCACGGCGCTGACGAGAAACGGAATGCGCCAGCCCCAGCTGCGGAACTGCACATCGGACAGCGACAGCGCGAGCGCGAAGAACAGCCCGTTCGACATCAGGAAGCCGACCGACGGGCCGAGCTGCGGGAACATCCCGAACCAGCCGCGCTTGCCCTGCGGCGCATGCTCGGTTGCGAGCAGCGCAGCGCCGCCCCATTCGCCGCCGAGGCCGATGCCCTGGCCGAAGCGCAGCACGCACAGCAGTACCGGCGCGAGCGTGCCGATCGCGTCGTAGCCGGGCACGAGGCCGATCGCGGTGGTCGACACGCCCATGACGAGCAGCGACGCGACGAGCGTCGACTTGCGGCCGATGCGGTCGCCGAAATGGCCGAACAGGAACGAGCCGATCGGCCGCGCGATGAACGCGATGCCGAACGTGACGAACGCGGACAGCGCCTGCGCGGTTGCCGAGCCGTGCGGAAAGAACACCGGGCCGATCACGAGCGCGGCGGCGGTCGCGTAGACGTAGAAATCGTAGAACTCGATCGCGGTGCCGATGAAGCTCGCGAACACGATGCGACGGTGGCTGACGGCGCCGGCCGGACTGGTTGCGTGCGCAACGGCCGGTGGGGATGCGGACATGGAGGTCTCCGTGATGTTCTGGGGAAGGGGGTGGCCAGGCGGCCGGCGCCTGCCGGAATGGCCGGGCGCGACGCGGTGGCGGCGTGGACGCGCGCCGCCGATCGTCATCCGCCGGTCGACGCGGGAGACGGGCAGGTCGCCGCCGCCCGGTGCCGGCATGGTCGGTTCGCGGGCCGGGTGAGGTGCGAACGCGCACGCGGCGTGATGGCCGCGCGGGTGCGGAAAATTATAGCCAGCGGCGGCGCGCACCGGCAATCGCGCGCGGCACGCGCATTCAGTCGATCGACTGGGCCTGTGCCGACGCCGTGCTTTGCAGCTGGAACTTGCCGTTGTCGTTGAAGAGCCAGCCCTCCATCAGCTCCAGCTGGCCTTTGCCGTCGAGCAGCTTCGCGGGCGGCGGCGGCAGCGGCGCCGAACGGCGCAGTGACGCGAGCGCGAGCGCTTCGGCTTCGCTGTCGCCATTGCTGCGATATACCGACGCGTGCACGAGCTGGCCGTTGCGGTCGACGGTGAACGCGACCACGACGAGCGAGCGCAGCATTGCCTGCGGCGTGCCGTGCAACATGCCCGACGGATTGCTTTCGGCGACGCGTTCGGCGACTTCGGTGCGGTATTGGGCGATATTTGCGCTGCGCGTGATCGACGGCAGTATCACCACGGAATGCGGAGCGGGCGGCGTGACCGTGATCGTGCAGGCGGCGAGCGCGGCAACGCCGGCCAGCGCGGCGATGCGCAGGCGGACGACGCTCGGGCGGAGCGGGATGACCATGGAAAGGTGGGCAGGTCTGACTATACACAGATGATAGTCGCGGGCCCGTGCCGCGACATCGGGGGAAACACATATCGCGCGGCGTGCGCATTACGGTGGCGGACGATGATGCCGGCAAACGCACGCGGCGCGCGACGGTGCCGAAGCGGAACCTGCCTGACACTGCTGCGCGCAGGCGAGCGGGGCGAGTCAGCGGCGTGCGCGCACGCCGGGATGGCGCGATAAATGCATGACGTGAACGGCGGCGCTGATCGGCATCGAAAGGTGACGCGTGCCGCCTGCTTGCGCAACGGCATCGTGCCGCATCGGCGCGCTATCGGACGTGTCGGACGGTGCCTCAGTAGCCGTGGGTGACGAGCGACAGCACCGACAAGTCGGGATGCGTGCCGTCGACGATGCTGCGTCCGACGTGCACCGCTTCGTGGATCGCTTCGTCGAGACTGGGGAAGCTTTCTTCGCCGTCGGCATGGAACGGCACCGCATGGCCGGGCAGCGCCGGATTCGCGCCGGGGTGGCACACGTAGCCGGTGTAGGTGAAGCGCGTGTCGTCGCCCGGCAGCGGGGCCGGCACCACGTGAATCTCGAAACCTTCGTAATCGACGTGGCGGATGGGAGTCGACTGTTCGGACATGACGGTCTCCGTGTGCGGCGCGAGCGGGTAAGCTCGCGCGGCATCGAATGCGCGGCGGCGTTCGTGTCGCCGGTCTGATCCGAATTCTAGGCGATGGCGGTGCAACGCGCGCATTGCCGCGGCGCGTGGCCGACGGCCGCGCAAAAGAAAAATCCCGCCTGGCTGCGCGAGCGTCGGCGGGATGTTCTGGCGGAAGCGGTGAGATTCGAACTCACGGACAGTTGCCCGTCGCTGGTTTTCAAGACCAGTGCCTTAAACCGCTCGGCCACGCTTCCGGAGGCGGCATTGTAACCGAAATGCCGCGCATGTAGACCGGAGACGGTACCTGGGTGCCGACTCCGGTCGCAGAGCGATGCGGCCGTGGTGGTCAATCGTCGCGCAGGAACAGTTCCTGCAGATCGTTGAGGAAACGCTGGCCGAGCGGCGTCGGCGCAATCTGCGTGAAGTCGCGCGTGATCAGCCCGCGCCGCTCCGCTTCCTTGAGCGCCGGCTCGATCGTGCTCATCGGCAGCCCGGTGCGCTCGGCGAAGCTGTGCACCGGGAAGCCCTCGACGAGCCGCAGCGTGTTCAGCATGAACTCGAACGGCAGGTCGCGCGCGCCGACTTCGCGCTCCTCCTGCACCGGGGTGCCGGCCAGCGCCTGCTCGATGAAGGTCGCCGGGTGCTTGTAGCGCGCCTGCCGCACGATGCGGTTCGGGAACGACAGCTTCGTGTGCGCGCCGGCGCCGATGCCGAGATAGTCGCCGAAGCGCCAGTAGTTCAGGTTGTGCTTGCACTGGTGGTGCGGCTTCGCATACGCGGACACCTCGTAGCGCTCGTAACCGGCCTCGGCCGTGCGCGCGTGGATCCATTCCTGCATGTCGGCCGATGCGTCGTCGTCCGGCACGGCAGGCGGAAACTTCGCGAACAGCGTGTTCGGCTCGAGCGTCAGGTGATACAGCGACAGATGCGGCGGCGCGAACGCGAGCGCCGTCTCGACGTCGGTGCGGCATTCGTCGAGCGTCTGGTTCGGCAGCGCGAACATCAGGTCGAGGTTGAAGTTGTCGAACGTCCGCGCCGCGACCTCGACGGCCGCGCGCGCCTGCGCGGCGTCGTGGATACGGCCGAGCGCCTTCAGGTGTGCCTCGTTGAAGCTCTGGATGCCGACCGACAGGCGGTTCACGCCGCTCGCGCGGAACTGCGCGAACTTCGCGGCCTCGAAGGTGCCCGGATTCGCCTCGAGCGTGATCTCGGCATCCGCGTCGAGCGGCAGCAGCGCGCGCACGTCGGACAGCAGGCGGTCGAGGCCGGCCGCGGACAGCAGGCTCGGCGTGCCGCCGCCGATGAACACGGTATGCACCTGGCGGCCCCAGACGAGCGGCAGCGCGTGCTCGAGATCGGCACGCAGCGCGTCGAGATACTCGGTTTCCGGAAACCGTTCACCCTTCCACTCGTGCGAGTTGAAGTCGCAATACGGGCACTTGCGCACGCACCACGGGAAATGCACGTACAGCGCGAGCGGCGGCAGCGACGTGAGCCGCACCTGGCCGGGCGACGTGAAGGTCGCGACGACGCGCGCGCCGGTGTCCGCAGCCTGGCTCATTCCACCTCCGCGAGCCGCGCGAGCAGCGCCTTGAGCGCGAGCGCGCGATGGCTGAGCGCGTTCTTCACGGGCGGCTCCAGTTCGGCCGCCGTCGCGCCGAGCGACGGCAGGTAGAAATACGGGTCGTAGCCGAATCCGTGCGCACCGCGCGGCGCGTCGACGATCTCGCCGTGCCAGCGGCCTTCGGCGAACAGCGGCTCCGGATCGTCGGCATGGCGCACGAGCGCGAGCACGCAGCAGTAATACGCGCGGCGATCGTCGACGCCGCGCAGCTGATCGACGAGATGCGCGTTGTTCGCCGCGTCGCCTTTCTCGAGCCCCGCGCGCTGCGCATAGCGCGCCGAATAGACGCCCGGCGCGCCGCGCAGGGCGCGCACGCACAACCCGGAATCGTCGGCGATCGCCGGCAGCCCGGTGAGCTGCGACGCGTGCCGCGCCTTCGTCAGCGCGTTCTCGATGAACGTGCGGTGCGGCTCGTCCGCTTCGGGCACCGCGAGGTCGCCCTGCGGAATCACGTCGATGCCGACGGTGGAGAACATCGCCGTGAATTCGCGCAGCTTGCCCGCGTTGTTCGACGCGAGCACGATGCGCGACAGCGGCGGCGTGATGCGATCGTCAGACATGGCTCACACCCAGCGCGTCCTTCTGCAGCCGCACGAGCTCGCCGATCCCGCTTTGCGCGAGGTCGAGCAGCGCGTTCATCTCGTCGCGCGAGAACGGCACGCCTTCTGCGGTGCCCTGGACTTCGACGAAGCCGCCCGCGCCCGTCATCACGACGTTCATGTCGGTGTCGCAGCGCGAATCTTCCGGGTAATCGAGATCGAGCACCGGGGTGCCCTCGAACACGCCGACCGAAATCGCGGCGACGTGGTCGGTGATCGGCGAGCGTGCGAGTTTGCCGGCGGCGATCAGCTTCGACACCGCATCGTGTGCGGCGACGAATGCGCCGGTGATGCTCGCGGTGCGCGTGCCGCCGTCGGCCTGGATCACGTCGCAGTCGATGTGGATCGTGCGCGGGCCGAGCGCTTCCAGGTCGAACACCGCGCGCAGCGCGCGGCCGATCAGGCGCTGAATTTCCTGCGTGCGGCCCGTCTGCTTGCCGCGCGCCGCCTCGCGATCGCTGCGCGTATGCGTTGCGCGCGGCAGCATCCCGTATTCGGCGGTCAGCCAGCCTTGCCCGCGGTCGCGCAGGAATTCGGGCACGCGCTCGGCGACGCTCGCCGTGCAGATCACCTTGGTATCGCCGAATTCGACCAGCACGGAGCCTTCCGCGTGCTTCGTGTAGTGGCGGGTGAGGGTGACCTTGCGCAGTTCGTCGGCGCGGCGGCCGCTCGGCCGGGAAGTGGATTGCGTCATGAGGGAAAGATGGCAGAGAGGAAACCCTGATTTTAGCGCCGAACGGCTGGCGTGCCCGGCGGGGTCTGCGCCAAAAATGGGATAATGCCCGTTTCCCGCCCCGCGCTTGCGAATGCGCCGGGCGCCTCGACTTATCCCCGGCCCGCGAGGGCATCCAGACGGCGAGACGAACCATGATCTACAGCATGACGGGCTATGCGAGCGCCACGCGCGAACTCGCGGCGGCGACGGGCAACGGCGGCACCAGCGTGTCGGTCGAATTGCGCACCGTGAACTCGCGTTTCCTCGACCTGAATTTCCGCATGCCCGACGACGTGCGCGCCTGCGAGCCCGCGCTGCGCGAGATGCTGATGAACAAGCTGTCGCGCGGCAAGGTGGACGTGCGCATCAACCTGCAGCGCGGCGAGCAGAGCATCGGCGCGGGCGCGCTGAACCAGGCGGCGCTCGGCCAGCTCGCCGATCTCGAGCGCACGGTGCTCGAGTCGTTCCCGGGCGTCGGCCGCCTGCGCGCGGGCGAGATCTTGCGCTGGCCCGGCGTGATCGCCGAAAGCGGCGTGTCGGCCGACGCGATCCGCGATGCGGTGCTCGCGTGCGGCAAGGAAGCGATCAACGAGCTGGTCGTCGTGCGCTCGCGCGAAGGCGCGCAGCTCGCCGCGATGCTGCTGTCGAACGTCGCCGAGATGGAGGCGATCGTCGCGCGCATCACGCCGCTCGTGCCGGAGCTGATCGCGAAGCACCAGCAGAAGATCGTCGAGCGGCTGCAGGAAGCGCTCGGCATCGCGGCGCCGGAAGGCAGCGCGCCGATCGTGACGCGCGAGGAGGCCGCGGAGCGCATCCGTCAGGAAGTGACGATGTACGGGATCCGGATCGACATCGCGGAAGAGCTGTCGCGGCTCACCGCGCACCTGAACGAAACGCGTCATGTGATCGAGAAGGGCGGCCGCGTCGGCAAGCGCCTCGACTTCATGATGCAGGAACTGAATCGCGAAGCGAACACGCTCGGCTCGAAGGCGGCGGCCAAGGAACTGGCCGACGCGTCGATGGCGCTGAAGCTGCTGATCGAGCAGATGCGCGAGCAAGTGCAAAACCTGGAGTAACGCAACATGACCCAACCCACCCACGACGGCCACGCCGCGCATTCGCTGCACGGCGGCGTCTATCCCGGCAACCTGTTCATGGTCGTCGCGCCGTCGGGCGCCGGCAAGTCCACGCTCGTGAACGCGCTGCTGTCGAAGGACAGCGACATCTGCCTGTCGATCTCGTACACGACGCGCAAGCCGCGCCCCGGCGAGCAGGACGGCCAGCACTATCATTTCACGACGGTCGACGATTTTCGCACGCGCCACGCCGCGCACGAATTCCTCGAGAGCGCGGAAGTGCACGGCAATTACTACGGCACGTCGCGCGTGTGGATCGAAGAGCAGATGATGAACGGCCACGACGTGCTGCTCGAAATCGACTGGCAGGGTGCGCAGCAGGTGAAGAAGCAGTTCCGCAATGCGGTCGGCATCTTCATCCTGCCGCCGTCGCTCGACGCGCTCGAGGAGCGCCTGAAGAAGCGCGGCCAGGACGAGCCGAACGTGATCACGCGCCGCTTGCTCGCGGCGGGCAGCGAGATGGCGCACGCGTCCGAAGCGGAGTACGTCGTGATCAACGAGAATTTCGATCGCGCGCTCGCCGAGCTCGAATGCATCGTCGCCGCGACACGCCTGCGCTTTGCTTCGCAGTACGCGCGACACGCGGAGCTGTTCATCGAGCTCGGCATCCACCTGCCGCATGTGGAATGACGGCGGCGGACAAGGGACATAAGGTAGAATAAGCACTATATTCAGAAGGAATTACCCACCATGGCTCGCATTACTGTCGAAGACTGCCTGAAGCAGATCCCGAACCGCTTCGAACTGGCGCTTGCCGCCACCTATCGCGCGCGTCAGCTCGCGCAAGGCCACACGCCGAAGATCGAAAGCCGCGACAAGCCGACCGTCGTCGCGCTGCGCGAGATCGCGGCTGGCCAGGTTGGCGTCGAGATGCTGAAGAAGGTGCCGGTCTAACCGCACCGCTTCACGCCAGCCATGTAGTCCACGCGCGCAACGATTGCTGACCGAGGAGGCGAATATGAGCACCACCCCATCGTCCGCCTCCGCGGATCCGACCACCGAAGCCACGGCACAATCGCCTGTGCGCCAGTACATCGACGCGGTCCTCGAACAGTCCTTCCGGCATCTGTTCGGGCCGACCGCCACCCCGGAGCAACCGCGCAAGCACGGCGTCGTTTCGATCGCGAATCTGACTGCCGCGCTGGCCGAGTATCTCGCTCCGGAGGAAATCAAAGAGGTCAAGGCGGCGTTCCACTTCAGCGACGAAGCCCACCTCGGTCAATATCGCCAGAGCGGCGAACCCTACATCACCCATCCTGTCGCCGTCGCGGAAATCTGCGCTGGCTGGAAGCTCGACGCGCAGGCGGTCATGGCCGCGCTGCTGCACGACGTGATGGAGGACCAGGGCGTCACCAAGAGCGAGCTGGCCGAACGGTTCGGGCCGAAGGTCGCCGAGCTGGTCGACGGGCTGTCCAAGCTCGACAAGATGGAATTCCGCAGCCGCGAGGAAGCGCAGGCGGAGAACTTCCGCAAGATGCTGCTCGCGATGGCGCGCGACGTGCGGGTCATCCTCGTCAAGCTCGCCGATCGCCTGCACAACATGCGCACGCTCGGCGCGGTGCCGATGGAAAAGCGCCGCCGCGTCGCGCGCGAGACGCTCGACATCTATGCGCCGATCGCGCACCGCCTCGGTCTGAACAATACGTATCGCGAGCTGCAGGACATGAGCTTCGCGAACTTCAATCCGCATCGCTACGCGACGCTCGAGAAGGCAGTGAAGGCCGCGCGCGGCAACCGCCGCGAGGTGATCGGCAAGATCCTCGAAGCCGCGCAGCGCGCGATGGCGGACGCGAAGATCGACGCCGAGATCACCGGGCGCGAGAAGACCATCTACAGCGTGTACCGGAAGATGCGCGACAAGCAGCTGTCGTTCTCGCAGGTGCTCGACGTGTACGGCTTTCGCGTCGTCGTCGAGAATCCGCTCGACTGCTACACGTGCATCGGCGCGCTGCATGCGCTCTACAAGCCCGTTCCGGGCAAGTTCAAGGACTACATCGCGATCCCGAAGATCAACGGCTACCAGTCGCTGCATACGACGCTGGTCGGCCCGTTCGGCGCGCCGATCGAGTTCCAGGTGCGCACGCGCAAGATGCACGAGATCGCCGAGGCGGGCGTGGCCGCGCACTGGCTGTACAAGAACGGCAGCAGCGCGGATCTCAGCGACGTGCAGAAGCGCGCGCACCAGTGGCTGAAGTCGCTGCTCGACATCCAGAGCGAGGCCGGCGATTCGAGCGAATTCCTCGAGCACGTGAAGATCGACCTGTTCCCGGATGCGGTCTACGTGTTCACCCCGAAGTCGAAGATCATGGCGCTCCCGCGCGGCGCCACGGCGCTCGACTTCGCGTATTCGATCCACAGCGATCTCGGCAATCAGTGCGTCGCCGTGAAGATCAACAACGAGCTGCTGCCGCTGCGCACCGAGCTGAAGAGCGGCGACATCGTCGAAGTGATCACCGCGCCGTATTCGAAGCCGAACCCCGCGTGGCTCGGCTTCGTGCGCACCGGCAAGGCCCGTTCGGCGATCCGTCACTACCTGAAGACGATGCGCCTGAACGAGTCGGTGCAGCTCGGCGAGCGGCTCGTCGACCAGAGCCTGAAGGGCTACGGCCTCGCGCTCGCCGACGTCACGCCGGAAGTGTGGGAAAAGCTCGTGCAGTGGACGGGCAACAAGAGCCGCCAGGAAATCTTCGCGGATATCGGCCTCGGCCGCCGCGTCGCCGCGGTGATGGCCAAGCGCATCGAGGTGCTGATGAGCGGCCGCGATGCGGACGACGACCTGCCGAAGGCAGAGCGCCATGCCGCGCATCATGCGCCGCCGGTCGTGATCACCGGCACGGAAGGGATGTCGGTGCAGTTGTCCGCGTGCTGCCGGCCGATTCCGGGCGACGCGATCATGGGCTATATCGGCATCGGCCTCGGGATGGCGATTCATACGACCGATTGCCGTGTCGCGCAGCGCATCCATCGCCGCGATCCGGGCCGCTGGATCGATGTCGAGTGGGCGCCGCAGCCGGGCCGCCTGTTCGACGTCGCGGTGAAGGCGCTCGTGAAGAACACGAAGGGGATTTTCGCGCGGGTTGCGGCGGACATCACGTCGGCCGACGCGAACATCGTCCACATCGCGATGGACGAGGATCTCACGCACGAATCGACGGTGCTGCGCTTCGTGATCCAGGTCAGCGACCGCGTCCACCTCGCGAACGTGATGCGGCGCGTGCGGACCAATCCGGACGTGATGCGGATCATGCGCGAGCGTTCGACCGACGACGGCACGCATGCGCGTCACGACGGCGGGATGCGGATCGAGCGCGAGCGGCAGGATTACTGACGCGCGGGCGTCTGATGCGTGCGATACGACGGCGGCCTCGGGCCGCCGTTTTTATGTGCGCCCAGCATGGGCGCACTCCTGCGGGTGGAAGTCCCGCCATAAGCTGGTCACGGCAAATGAAGCGAAGCGCAACTGCATGAGGGCGACCGAGTGTGGGGAGGAAGCGTGGAGCGTAAATCGCGAGCCGATGGACAAGAACCGCATAGAAGGCGTTGCTGAGCAGGGCGAGCGGGCATGAAGCCGCGAAGCTCTCGTGATCAAGGCGAGGCGGCGTAAATGCGGCGGTTGTGCGATGAAGGAGTGCGTTCTTACCTGGGGAGAACTCGCCTTATGCCTGAAAGGGCGACGGTGTCGAGCCGGAGCGAGAAGTCAGCAGAGGCCGTAGTAGCCGCTGGTTGAGGGCGAAGGGCTGAACGAGCAGGAGGGCCGAAGGCCGTGTCGTTCGGACGTGCAGGGCACCAGAAGGCTACGCAGGTAGCGCGCAACGCGGGATGGCGAGGTGAAGCCGAGCCGGAAGCGAGGCGTGATGAAGCACGGACGGCGCGACACGAAACCGGAGGCTTGGGGCGGGACAGTCTGCTGTCGCAGGCGCTCGCGAGAGCGAATCTGGTGATGGCGTGGAAACGCGTCAAAGCCAATCGTGGCAGTGCCGGGGTGGATGGGAAGTCGATTGCCGAGACGGCGGCACACCTGAAGACGCACTGGCCCCGGATTCGGGAAGCGTTACTGGAGGGAAGCTACCGGCCCGCGCCGGTGCGGCGAGTCCAGATTCCGAAGCCTGGTGGCGGGATGCGTGAACTGGGGATTCCGACGGTGACGGATCGGCTGATCCAGCAAGCCCTGCTGCAAGTCTTGCAACCCATCATTGATCCGACCTTCTCCGAACACAGCTACGGCTTCCGGCCGGGGCGTCGAGCGCGTGACGCGGTGCTGATGGCGCAACGGCACGTACAGGACGGCTACCGGGTGGTGGTCGATGTGGACCTGGAGAAGTTCTTCGATCGGGTCAATCACGACATCCTGATGGAGCGACTATCGAGGCGCATTGAGGACAAAGCCGTGCTGCGGCTGGTTCGGCGCTACCTCGTGGCCGGGATCATGGATGGCGGAGTGGTCATGGAGCGACACGAAGGCACGCCGCAAGGCGGGCCGCTGTCGCCGCTGCTGGCCAATGTGCTGCTGGACGAGGTGGACCGGGAACTGGAGAAGCGAGGCCACCACTTCGTGCGTTACGCCGACGACTGCAATGTGTACGTGCGCAGTCACAGCGCGGGCGAACGGGTGCTGAATGGTTTGCGCAAGCTCTACGACCGACTTCACCTGAGGGTCAACGAGGCGAAGACGGCGGTTGCACAGGCGACCGGTCGCAAGTTCCTGGGCTACGAACTGTGGCGCGGTACGGGCGGCCGGATCAAATGTGCGGTGGCCCGAAAGACCCTGAAGACCTTCAAGCAACGCATCCGGGAACTGACCCGCCGCTGGGGCGGGAGAAACTTGCCAGAGGTAGCGGAGCGATTGAGGGCTTACGTGCCGGGCTGGAAGGCGTACTTCCACTTGGCACAAACGCCCAAGGTGTTCCGTCAACTCGACGAGTGGATCAGGCACCGGTTGCGTGCGATGCAGCTCAAGCACTGGCGCCGTGGCACGACGATGTATCGGGAGTTGCTGGCCATGGGAGCCTCGGCCGAAGATGCGCGCAGGGTGGCGGCGAACAGCCGCTGCTGGTGGCGCAACAGCTATCAGATGCTGAACCGAGCGATGCCCGTGGCCTACTTCGACCGGCTCGGGGTGCCCCGGCTCTCATAACCTCAACTGCTCGAACCGCCCGGTGCGGACCCGCATGCCGGGTGGTGTGGGAGGGGATCGGTCAGGCTGCTGCCTGACCGCCCCTATCCCGATTGGGGCGTACCGGGTGAAGGCCGTGTCGGCAATTCGTGCGAAGGGAAGGGGAAAAGAAAAAGGGCCTTCCCGGAGGAAGGCCCTTCTGAAGTGGCGCGGCTGGCAGGATTCGAACCCACGACCCCTTGGTTCGTAGCCAAGTACTCTATCCAACTGAGCTACAGCCGCACGCAAAGCGATACTACTTCAAACTGCCAGGACCTTCTGCGATGGGAAGGCCCCTTAAAGATGGCGCGGCTGGCAGGATTCGAACCCACGACCCCTTGGTTCGTAGCCAAGTACTCTATCCAACTGAGCTACAGCCGCACGCAAAACGGTACTACTTTGAACTGAAAGGGCCTTCGGTTTGGAAGGCCCTCGAAAAAAGTGGCGCGGCTGGCAGGATTCGAACCCACGACCCCTTGGTTCGTAGCCAAGTACTCTATCCAACTGAGCTACAGCCGCACGCAGAAGAGGGATTATAGCAGGGTTATATAAAAAGGGAAGCCTTATTCGCAAAATGCTGGAGGCGGGCTTGCGCGGCTACGCATCGTGTACCCTTGAAGCATCCGCAATCCACGTTGAATGTGCATCATGAACAAGGCGTTTGTCAAAGAGTCGGACGGCGACGACGACGATCTCGACCAGGCCCACACGGCGATCCCGGCGGGCTCGAAGAACTACATCACGCCCGTGGGGCACAAGCGCCTCAAGGACGAACTGCTGAGCCTGATCGATACCGAACGGCCCGAGGTCGTGCGGCTCGTGTCGTGGGCGGCGTCGAACGGCGATCGTTCCGAGAACGGCGACTATATCTACGGCAAGCGGCGGCTGCGCGAGATCGACCGGCGCATCCGCTTCCTGACGAAGCGGCTCGACATCGCCGAAGTGGTCGACGCGAGCCGGCAGGAGAATACCGACCAGGTGTTCTTCGGCGCCACCATCGACTATGCGACGCCGGATGGCGAGGAACATACGATCACGATCGTCGGCATCGACGAGGTCGATCTCGACCGCGGGCATGTGAGCTGGATCTCGCCGGTGGCGCGCGCGCTGCTCAAGGCGAAGATCGGCGACACCGTCACGCTGATGACGCCCGCCGGCCCGCAGCCGATCGACGTGCTCGACGTGCGCTATCCGGAGCCGGGGGCGGCCTGAGCGCGTTGGCGGCGCGGTTGCCGCGTCATGAAAAAAGCGCCCCGCGTGGGGCGCTTCGTCGTGCCGGCGGCGACCGCGCGGCGCCGTTCAGAAACGGTGGCGCAGGCCGGCCGTCACCGCGACCTGCTTGTTGTTCGACGACGCCGTGCCGAGGCCGTTGATGTTCGCGCGCAGGTGCAGGCCGTCCGTGTTGACCTTCTGGTATTCGCCCTGCAGGTAGACGTCGGTGCGCTTCGACAGCGCGTATGCCGCCTGCAGGTTGAACTGGTGCCAGTTCGGGCTCTGGCCGACGATGCGGCCGTCGGTGTACGTGTACGACCCGGCCAGCGAGAGCGCCGGCGTCAGCGCGTAGCGGCCGTTCAATTCGTAGTTGTTGAAGCGCACGCCACCCGCGAGCCCGACGCCGCCCGTCACGCCCGATTGGCCGGCGCTGATCGCGACGCTATCGGTGAGGCGGGTCTGCGTGAACACGAAGCCAGCCGTTGCCGGACCAAACGTGTAGTTCAGGCCGGCGCCCCAGGTGCGCTGCCGTGCGGCGGCAAACGTCCAGTCTCCGGCAACCGCGCCGGGATCGCTGACCGTCTGCGCCAGTCCGTTCACGTTATTGTTCAACTGCAGGTACGCGGCCGCGACGTTGAAGCCCATGAAGTTGTACGACACGCCGACGCTGTACGCGCGGTTGTTGGCAAAGCTGGTCGAATTCGAGAAGCCGTACAACGCGCCGAACTTCAGGCCGTTGTAGTTCGCGCTCTGGTATTTGACCGAGTTATTGATCCGGAACGAATTGTTGAGGTTGTCGTTGTCGAACGGATGCGCGAATTGCGTGCCGCCGAATTGCGTGCCGGTCAGCGACAACGGGCCGAGATAGTCGACGACGCTGTCATATTGGCGGCCCAGCGTGAGCGAGCCGAACTGGTTGTGGGCGAGCCCGACGAATGCCTGGCGGCCGAATTCGCGGCCGTTCTGTTTCAGCGTGCCGTTATTGATGCCGAAGCCGTTTTCCAGCGTGAAGATCGCTTTCAGGCCGCCGCCGAGGTCTTCGGTGCCGCGCAGGCCCCATCGGCTGCCGTTGACCGAGCCGGTCGACTGCTGCCAGGCGCTGTGGCCGCCCTGGTTGTTGGTGTACGTGATGCCGGCGTCCAGCAGGCCATACAGCGTCACGCTGCTTTGTGCGTGCGCCGCGGTCGCGAACACGCTCGACAATGCCGCGACGATCAGAGTCCTTTTCATTGATCTGTCTCCAAACCGGATGAAGGGAAGCGAACCTGTTGCGGGCTCCGGTGCGGCGCGCGACATCGGCGCTACTGCACGGGCGGGCTTGTTGCTCTTGTCTCAAAATTCAATTTCAGTGTAAGAAGCGGCTCCGAATGGCGAGGAAGCCACTTTAAGCAATACTGTATTTTGGAATGCGCAATGATTTTCGGTCGGCCCGGGAGCCTTGCGGATCAAGGCTTTGCGGCGCTGCGGCAGATTGCGGGCAAGGGGTGGTGCGGGTGTCAGGCGTTGCGCAGTCGCGACAGCGGCCAGTCGGCCACGCCCATTGCGTCAGCGTCATTATTGTCGCTTCGGCAATAGAGGTTTGTGCGTAGCATGGATAATGAAAGGATGTTATCTCGCTATACTGCGATCTCTGCTTTCCGAAGCAGACTTTTTCGTTGACGGAAAAGATCTCCAAACCTTTGTCGGCGCGACTTCCCAGTCGCGCTTTTTTTTTGCCCGTCGGGCCCGCTTCTATTGTTCGTACCAGCGGCGGCGCTTGCGCCTGCCGGGTGGCGGCGCGTCCCGGTTTTCCTCGGCTGGGGGCGGGGTATAGGTCCAGTCTTCCATCACGTAGTGGCGCGCATCGAGCGGCGACGCGAGCAGGTTCTGCCAGTGGTCGCCATGCCAGGTCGTATCGAATTCGGCGTCGCAGGGCTTTTCGCGGGCGGCGTCGGCAAGTGCGCGGGACTTGCGGCGAACGCGGCCGAGCCGGCTAGCGAAGCGCTTGATTCCGTCCAGCCACATGACTTTCTCCGTCGCGTCGATGTGACGTTCAGCATCGCAACGTCCGCCGTTTTCTGCAACCCGGAAAAATACCGAGCATTTTGCCGATGCGATTCGACCCCGGTAGGTTTTTCGCGGCGCGGATTATGGCCATGTCGAACCCGGTAATAGTGACAGGTTTTTGTGTGGAATCGATTTATCGAAATCGATCGGGTACCGATTCCACCGGCATTAGCGTAATTTTTATAATACGTTCGCTAAAAATCCTCTTGACGCAATGGGATTGTCCAATTTATAAAGTCACCACTCCGTCCTCGGGCGGCGTGTGTAGCTGGTGTCAGAGGCGACGCTTCGAGATTTCGGGAAACGGCTATAACAGTAGCTTTTTTGAACAAAATAGAGTGGGGAACGAAGGTATGGATACCGGTATCGTGAAATGGTTTAACGATGCTAAAGGTTTCGGCTTTATCACGTCGGACAACGGCGGCGAGGATTTGTTTGCGCATTTTTCCGAAATCAAGATGGACGGCTTCAAAACGCTGAAGGAAAATCAGCGTGTTTCGTTCGACGTGAAAGTCGGGCCGAAAGGCAAGCAGGCAGCGAATATCCAGGCGATCTGACGCGCCACGTATTGCCGATCACGTCCGAGCCCCCGCGATGCGGGGGCTTTTTGCATTATTGCGGCCCGGAATTGTCGCGCGGCCGCTTCGGGCTGGCCGCGGACCGGCCTGCCGGTGCATACTCACGGGAGCACCGATTCCCAGTTCCTTCATGTCCGATTCCCGCTCGCCCGATCCCGCCTGCGAACAACCGCTCGTTTTTGTCGACCTCGAAACCACGGGGGGCTCGTCCGCCGAACACCGGATCACCGAAATCGGCGTGGTCGAGATCGGCCCGTCCGGCGTGTCGACGTGGGCCTCGCTCGTCAATCCCGGGCAGTCGATCCCGCCGTTCATCCAGCAACTGACAGGCATTTCGGATGCAATGGTGCGCGATGCGCCATCCTTTGCGTCGCTTGCGCCCGCGCTGTTCGAGCGGCTCGACGGCAAGCTGTTCGTTGCGCACAACGCAAGTTTCGACCGAGGTTTCCTGCGCGCCGAGTTCGAGCGGGTGGGGTTTGCGTTCAATCCCGATGTGCTGTGTACCGTGCGCTTGTCGCGTGCGTTGTTTCCGCGCGAATCGCGGCATGGCCTCGACGCGCTGGTCGAACGGCACAGCCTCGTGCCGTCAGCGCGGCACCGGGCGCTCGCGGATGCCGACCTGATCTGGCAGTTCTGGCGGCAATTGCACGAGATCGTGCCGCTCGAGCGGCTGCGCGAGCAGATCGCGCGCACGACGCGCCACTTCCGCCTCGCGGGCGGCCTGACCGAGGCATGGCTCGATACCGCGCCGGCCGGGTGCGGCGCGTATGCGTTGTTCGGCGAAGCGGACGAGCCGCTCTATGTCGCGCGCAGCGTGCGCGTGCGGCAGCGGCTTCGCGCGTTGTTGACCGGCGAGCGGCGCTCGGCGAAGGAAATGCGGCTGGCGCAGCAGGTGCGTCGTGTCGAGTGGCGGGAAACCGGCAACGAACTCGGCGCGATGCTCGCCGAGGCGCAGTGGATCGCGCGCCTGCGCCCGACGTTCAATCGCCGTCCGGCGGCGGAGGCGCGCGCAGGCGCGGCGGCACCCTGGCCATTCGACGGCGCGGTGGCGTTCGAGGCGCACGGCGAGCGCCAGATGTTCCATGTGATCGATGGCTGGCGCTATCTCGGCGCCGCGGCGTCGCTCGAAGCGGCCGCGCGGCTGGCCGCCGACGATACGGCCGGGCCGTTCGAACCCTTCACACATCGGCTGCTCCAGACGCACCTGGCGCGCGGCCTGCAGTTGATCCCGCTCGCCGCGCTCGCGACGACGGCGGAGTAGGCGCTGCGGGTCAGCCGATCGCGCTTGCGCCGCCCGCCGCACAGACGTGCGACAGCGCGGTATTGAGCGCCTGCGCCTGGTTCGCGTCGTAGCGCGTCAATGTCTTCCAGTTGGCGATGCTGCGTGCGAGCCGTGACTGGCAGTCGGGCGCATTTCGCAACTGACCGACCTGCGCGAGCCCCGCGAGCATCGCCTGCGTGAGTCGGTCCAGCTTCGGCCGCGTGCCGGTCGCGAGATCGGGCGGCGTGCCTTCGGGTGGCCGCGTCGCCCGCCACGTCGCAAATAGCGCGTTCTGCACGTCCTTGCTGGCCGCGATCTGATCGGCGAAGAACGTCCTGGCGAAGGCCGGATCGACGCCGGCTTGTGCCGCCCGCTTCTCGACCGACGCGAGCAGTTCCGCTTCGCGTGGACGATCCTCGATCGGCTTGCCGTTCGCCCATTTCCAGCGGGCGACCGGCTCGGCGAGCGCGAGGCGTTGCGACGCGAGCGCGACGAGGTTGGTCAGGGCCGTGTCGTCGCCGTCGGCGGCGGCGATGCGTGGCGAGGAGACGAGGGCGAGGCCGAGTGCTGCCGCGGCGAGGCCGGCGCGAATAGCATGCTTCATCGGAACGATCGGAGGCCGGGCGGGCCGGAAGTGGAAAACCAGAAGAATAGACGAAGACAGTCGCGCGGCGTGGCGTCGCGACCCAGGAATCAGCGGACGAGCTGACCCGGCACCGTCAGGCCGTTGCGACCCGGGTGCAATGCGAACTGCGGCAGATGCGCAGCAATGAACCGCACGATGTCGACTGGCGTCACGCAGCGGTTAAAGCGCGGAATGGCCGTTCACTTCGGCGCGTACAGCTTGTGCTGCTCGTCGAAGAACGCCCGCACGTGATCGGGCAGCTCGGCGAGGAATTCCACGCCAACGGGTTCCGGATCCGGGCTCATCACTTGCTCCGGGGGCGGCACGCGGGTCGGTTTTTCGTCCATGATCGTTTCTCCAACAGGTTCAATGATTATCGACCTCGTGCTCAGATTTATGCCAGCAACGAATCGTTAGATTTTGTCTCTGTTGTATTAACGGCACATGCGCTGCCATGCCGATCATACGGTCAGCGGAATCGGCAGCGCGGGCCTGCTTGCTATACTTGCGCGCACTTTTTCCTGGACCGCGATGAAACGAACGACGCGATGGATCGGCCTCGTCTGGCTGGCGCTGGTACTGAACGTACTGTCGCCCGTCGTCGGCTACGCGCGTCTTGCGTCGAGCGGGTCGGGAGCACTCACGCTCGAATTGTGCAGTGCAGCGGGCGCGCGTCATGTCGTGCTCGCGCAGGCAGGCGACGATCGCAGCGCGGCGTCGGTCGATCACGCAGGCGTACCGCATTGCGTGTATTGTCCCGGCTTCGCCGCGAACCTCGCGCTTGGCGCGAGCCTGCCCGCAATGCCGGGTTTCGTGCGGACCTTCGCGGTTCGCACGCCCGCACCGTCTTTGCCCGTCTTCGTGCGCAAGGGCATCCGCCTTGCCCAGCCGCGCGCCCCGCCTGAAACCGTCTCGATCTGATTTCGCGCGCGCCTGACGGCGCGCTGTCCGCACGCGGCGCCGGCCGCGCGCCGCGCCGGTTCGTGCGCGCTGCGCAGCCCGGCGCCCGGCGGTGTTCGATCACGTTTTCAGGAAACGATTCATGTCATTCACCCTTGCCGCGCGGCCGTCGCGCGGCCGGATCGCGCTGGCATGCGCGGCCGCTTTCGCATGGCCCGCCGCGTATGCGGCGCAACCGGACGGCGCGCGTGCCGAGCCGGTATCGGAATCCGTCGCGGAGACCAGCCGGGCAGCCGCCGCGGCGCCCGCTGCCACGCGTCCGGCGGCGGTTGCGCCTGCCGGCGGCGATACGCTCGCCGCCGTCAGCGTGACCGCGCAACGGCGGCCGGTCGACCCCGATACGCCGGCCGTCGTCGAGTCGATCACGCGCGAGCGGATCGACGCGCACACCAACGTCAACACCGAGGACGCACTGAAGTACGCGCCGAACCTGATGGTGCGCAAGCGCTACATCGGCGATCGCAACGCGGTATTCGCGGGCCGCGATTTCAACGAATTGCAGAGCGCGCGCGGGCTCGTCTATGCCGACGGCGTGCTGCTGTCGAACCTGCTCGGCTCGAGCTACGCGTATCCGCCGCGCTGGTCGCTGATTCCGCCCGACGACATCGCGCGGGTCGACGTGCTGTACGGCCCCTTTTCCGCGCTGTATCCGGGCAATGCGATCGGCTCGACCGTGCTGCTGACCACGCGGCGGCCCGAGCAGCTCGAGGCGTCGCTGTCGACGCAGTTCTTCACGCAACGCTATCGCGACGGCTACGGATTCGCCGACAGCTTCGGCGGCAATCACCAGACCGCGCGGATCGCGAACCGCGTCGGCCGCTTCTGGTTCGCGCTGTCGCTCGACCGGCTCGAGAACAACGGGCAGCCGATGCAGTACGCAAGCCCGAACGCCGCGTACAACCCGAAGCTTGGCCGTGCGGTGCCGGTGACGGGCGCGGCGACCGACGTCGGGCCGAACGGCAAGCCGCGCACGATCGTCGGCGCCCAGTCGCTCGAACGCACCGAGCAGATCAACGGGACGGTGCGGATGGGCTACGCATTCACCGATCACGTCGACGCGACGCTCACGCTAGGCCACTGGGAAAACCATTACCGGCAGCACGGCGAGACGTTCCTGCGCGACGCGGCGGGCAACCCCGTGTACGGCGGCAACGTGTCGATCGGCGGGCAGAACATGACCGTGGCGCCGAGCGCGTTCGCGCCGCAGCGCGGCGACCAGGAGAACTGGCTGTATGCGCTCGGGGTGAACGCGCGTCTTGACTCGGGCTGGCGGCTGTCGGGCGTCGTGTCGGCGTACGACGTGTCGCGCGACGTGCTGCGCGCGGCGTCGACCGCGCAGGGCGGCGCGGGTACGCAGTTCCAGGGCGACGGCACCGGCTGGCGCACGCTCGACCTGAAGGCGGAAGCGCCGGAAGTGAAGGGGCATGCGTTCACCTTCGGCTATCACTACGACAACTATTTCCTGCGCAACGTCACGTACAACACGGCGGACTGGCTGAACGGGCCGACGACGTCGCTCGCGAGCATCTATCGCGGCGACACGCGCACGCAGGCGCTGTTCGCGCAGGACGCGTGGCGCTTCGCACCCGGCTGGCTCGCGACGCTCGGGCTGCGCTACGAGCGCTGGGATGCATACGGCGGCGCGCTCGGCAACGCGAGCGGCACGCTCGGTTATGCGGGCCGCAGTGCGAATGCGCTGTCGCCGAAGGTGGCGCTGCAGTGGGACGCCACCGACGTCTGGCGTTTCCGGCTGTCGTTCGCGACGGGCACGCGCTTTCCGACGGTCGGCGAACTGTTCCAGGGCACGATCTCGAACAACGCCATCGTCAACAACAACCCGAACCTGCGTCCGGAAAAGGCGATCGACTGGGATTTCACCGCCGAGCGCGACGTGGGCGTCGGTGTCGTGCGCGCGAGCGTGTTCCAGAGCGACCTGCGCGACTCGATCTACAGCCAGACGACGGTGTCGGGCGCGTCGACGGTCACGAACATCTCGAACGTCGATCGCGTCCGCGTGCGCGGCGTCGAGCTCGCGTTCAGCGGGCAGAACGTCGGGCTCAGGGGGCTCGACGTCGATGCGAACGTGTCCGCGAGCAATGCGCAGATCCTGTCCGACGCGGCGAACCCCGCGTATGTCGGCTCGCGGTTCCCGCGGATTCCGCGCATGCGCGCGAACCTGCTCGCGTCGTACTGCTTCGACGAGCACTGGCTCGCGAGCGTCGGCGTCCGCTACTCGGGGCGCCAGTTCAACACGCTCGACAACAGCGACGTGAATCCCGGCGTCTATGGCGGCACCAGTTCGTACACGGTCGTCGACCTGAAGGCGCGCTACCGCTTCGACCGGCACTGGGTTGCATCGGTCGGCATCGACAACCTGACGGACCGCCGCTACTACGTGTTCCACCCGTATCCGGGCCGCACTTTCTATGGAGAACTGAAATGGTCGCTGTGAAATCATTCGCGGCAGGCTGCGCGCTGTGGCTCGCGGGGCTGTCCGCTGCCGGCGCGCACGACGCGGCGAAGCCCGCCGATCCGCACGCCGCGCACATGGGCATGCAGGCGGCGGTCGCGTCGCAGAAGCAGCCGCTCGCCACCGGCGCCGCGTTCGATGCGCGGCATCGGTTGTGGGCCGCGTGGGTCGAGGGCGAGCATGTGGTCGTCGCGCATTCCGACGACGCGGGCCGCACGCTGTCTGCCGCGGTGACCGTCAACGCGATGCCGGAACCGATCTACACCAGCGCGGAAAACCGTCCGAAGGTCGCGGCGAGCCCGGACGGCCGCGCGATCTACGTGTCGTGGTCGATGCCGCTCGACGCGCCTTATACGGGGATGGTGCGCTTCTCGCGCTCGCTGGACGGCGGCGCGACGTGGAGTGTGCCGATCACCGTGCATCGCGACAGGCAGATGATCACGCACCGCTTCGACATGATGGCGGTCGACCCCGCGGGACGGATCTATCTGGCCTGGATCGACAAGCGCGACCTGACCGCCGCGAAGGCGGCCGGGCAGGCGTACGACGGCGCGGCGATCTACTACGCGGTGTCGCGCGACGGCGGCGTATCGTTCGAGCCGGAGCGCAAGGTGACCGACCACACCTGCGAATGCTGCCGGATCGCGATGGCAATCGACCCGGCCGGGCGCGTGGAGGCTGCGTGGCGCAACGTGTTCCCGGGCCAGATTCGCGATCACGCGCTTGCGGTGCTGCCGGCCTCGGCCGATGCACCGGTTGCGCCGCTGCGCGCGACGTTCTCGAACTGGCACGTCGAGGCGTGCCCCGACCATGGTCCGGCGCTCGCGATCACGTCGGACGGCACGCGGCATCTTGCGTGGTTCGGCGTGGTCGACGGCCGTGCCGACGTGTTCTATTCGCGGATCGCCGCGGACGGCCGGCCGCTCGGCGCCGCATGGGCGTTCGGCGCGAATCCGGCCGCGCCGGGCGAGCAGGCTTCGCATGCGGCGATGGTCGCGCGCGGCGATGTCGTGTGGCTCGCGTGGAAGGCGTTCGACGGCGACACGATGCAGATCAAGCTGCGCCGCTCGGACGATCGCGGCGCGCACTGGTCGGAGCCGCGCGTGATCGCGTCGACGTCGGGGGCGAGCGACAATCCGCAACTGCTCGACGATGCGGGGCGCGTCTACTTGTCATGGCGCACGCGCAACGACGGTTACCGGCTGATTGCGGTGGAGGGCGGGCAATGAAGCGCCTGATCGTGCTGGCGAGCCTGGTGCTCGCGTGCGGGCCGGTGCTGGCCGGCGCGCTGCAGCCGCTGCGCGCGGCCGATGTCGGCCGGTTGTTCGAGCGTGCGCACGAGCGGCCGTTGGTGGTCGAAATCTGGTCGCTCGACTGCGGGTACTGTCGCGAGAATGCCGCGCATCTCGTCGAATGGCAGCGCCGTCACCCGGAGGTGCGCATCGCGATGGTGGCCATGGATGCGTACGACGAGAACGGCGCGGCGATCGGACAGGTGCTCGCGCAGATGAACCTGCCGCCGCACGTCGCGCAGTATGCGAACGCCGAGGCGATGCCGGAACGCCTGCGCACGGCGCTCGATGCGGGATGGCGGGGAGAACTGCCGCGCACCGTATGGATCGGCCGCGACGGCGTGCGCGACGCGCGCAGTGGATTGCTGACGCCCGCCGTGCTCGATGGCTGGCTGCGCGCGGCGCCGCGTCGTTGAGAGGGTGGGGCGGCGCACGGCGATCGGGCCGTGCGCCGGTGACTGCGAAAGCGCGCCCGATGGCGCGCACGAAGGCTTGCGAAGCGGAGCGACAGGCGCGTCAGGTGGCTCGCTTGAACAGGCGGATCACGAACAGCAGGATCACCGCGCCGATGACCGCGACGATCACGGAGCCGAAGAAGCCGCTGCCGATGCTGATGCCGAGCAGCCCCGCGAGCCAGCCGCCGATGATCGCGCCGACGATCCCGACGATGATGTCGACGATGAGCCCGAAGCCGCCGCCCTTGACGAGCACGCCGGCAAGCCAGCCGGCAATCGCGCCGATGATGAGCCACATAATCAAGCCATGAGTCATGGTTGTCCTCTCCTTGTAACGAATCGATAAGACCGGACGCCGTGCGGTGTGCCGGCCAGCGCGGTACGTCGACTACGCAGCGTCGCCCACGCAATGTAGCGCGATAGGCGGGTCAGGATCGTTAAGTAATGTTATGTACTCCGATCGGGATTTTCCAGGGGATTTGTCCGCGCAGCGCGCGAGTCGAATCTTGTGGAGGAGGACGTTGACCGCAGCGAGTGCTGCGATGCGATGAGTGCGTTTATCGCTTTCCGGCGCGGAAAACGATAAAGGCCTGACAAGCGATTGCTTGTCAGGCCTTTTTATCTTGGTGCCGGAGATAGGAGTCGAACCTACGACCTTCGCATTACGAATGCGCTGCTCTACCAACTGAGCTACACCGGCAGCAGAGAAATGAAATTATATGGTGGAATCTTCGATCTTGGCAATAGGTTTTGCGAAAAATTTTTCAGCTTTTTTTTCGGCTGCTTCGCAAAACCCCTGCTTCGACAGGTCTTCCAATTTCATTTCACCGCGATGCGACCCCTTAGGGCTGCATCGCGAGGCGCGATTGTACGTGCGTCTCGCGACGCCGTCCAGTGTTGCAGTGCAATCAATTGCCTTCGGTGTGATAGCGCGTCACGCGCTCGACTTCGTGCTTCGAGCCGAGGAACACGGGCACGCGCTGGTGCAGGCCGGTCGGCTGCACTTCCATGATGCGCTGCGTGCCGGTCGTCGCCGCGCCGCCCGCCTGTTCGACGATGAACGACATCGGGTTCGCCTCGTACATCAGGCGCAGCTTGCCCGGGCGATCCGGCGTGCGCTTGTCGGCCGGGTACATGAAGACGCCGCCGCGGTTCAGGATGCGGTGCACGTCGGCGACCATCGACGCAATCCAGCGCATGTTGAAGTTGTCGCCGCGCGGGCCGTCCTTGCCGGCGTTCAGCTCGTCGATGTAGCGCTTGACCGGGTCGTACCAGTGGCGCGCGTTCGACGCGTTGATCGCGTATTCGCGCGTCTCTTCGGGAATCCGCATGTTGCTCTGCGTGAGCACCCACGAGCCGACTTCGCGGTCGAGCGTGAAGCAGTTCACGCCGTTGCCGGTCGTCAGCACGAACACCGTCTGCGGGCCGTACACCGCATAGCCGGCCGCGACCTGCTCCGTGCCCGGCTGCAGGAACGACTCCTCGGTTGCCTGCTTGCCGTCCGGGCAGCGCAGCACCGAGAAGATCGTGCCGATCGACACGTTCACGTCGATGTTCGACGAGCCGTCGAGCGGATCGAACACCAGCAGGTATTCGCCACGCGGGTAGTTCGACGGGATCGGGAAGAACGTTTCCATTTCCTCGGACGCCATCGCGGCGAGGTTGCCGCCCCATTCGTTCGCGTCGAGCAGGATTTCGTTCGACAGGATGTCGAGCTTCTTCTGCACCTCGCCCTGGACGTTTTCGCTGCCGGCGGTGCCGAGCGCGTCGCCGAGCGCGCCCTTCGACACGTTGTAGCTGATCGCCTTGCAGGCGCGGGCGACCACTTCGATCAGGAGGCGCAGGTCGTAGGGGAGGTTGTTGGTCGCACGCTGCTGTTCGATCAGGAACTTGGACAGCGTGGTGCGGCGGGCAATGGACATGACAGACTCCGAGAGGCCAAATAATCCTTGAATTGCCTCGATTTTACCCGTCGTGCCTCACGCAACGACCGCTTTTTTCGTCCGGTTACACGGCCGGGCGGCCCGATCCCGCCGCGCCGGCCGGCCGGGGGCGCAAAAAAAAGCCGGCGCCGCATCGCGCGGCGCCGGCTTTGCCATGCGCGGCGAACGAGCCGCGGGCGACGCCGTCAGGCGAGCGCCTTCTCGACGATCTCGCGTACGTCGCGCGACTTCGCGCCGGCGGCAACCTGTTCGAGCGCCGTTTTCATCCGGTCGCGCAGCGCCGGTGTGAAGCGGCGCCACAGTTCGAGCGAGCGGGCGAGGCGCGCGGCGACCTGCGGGTTGATCGCGTCGAGCGCGAGCACCTGTTCGGCCCAGAACGCGTAACCGGAGCCGTCCGCCGCGTGGAACTGCGCGGGGTTCGCCGCGCAGAAGCTGAAGATCAGCGAGCGCGCCCGGTTCGGGTTCTTCAGGTTGAACGCCGGATGCGCGAGCAGCTTGCGTACCTTGGCGAGCGTCGGCTGCGCGGGTGTGCCGCGCTGCGCAGCCTGCATCGCGAACCATTTGTCGATCACGAGCGCTTCCTTCTCGAAGCGCCCGTAGAAATCGGCCAGCGCACGCTCGGCCGGCGCGTTCGCGCCCGCCGCGGCGGCCGACAACAGCGCGCCGAGCGCGGCCGCGCGATCGGTCATGTTGTTCGCCGCGTCGTATTGCGCGTTCGCGAGACGCACCGCGTCGGCCGGATCCTCAAGCTCGGCGAGGTACGCGAGCGCGAGGTTCTTCAATGCGCGGCGGCCCGACGCGTCCGGCGTCGGCTCGTACGTGCCGGGCGTCTGGCTGCTTTCGTACGCGGCAAGCCACTCGGCGCGCAGCGCGGTCGCGAGCTGGCGGCGCACGAACTGGCGCGCGCGGTGGACGGCGGCCGGATCGGACTCGGCCATCTGGTCGGCGAGGTAGGTCTCCGACGGCAGCGTCAGCGCGAGTTCGCGGAACGCCGGCGACAGCGTGTCGTCGGTCAGCACGCGGCGGAACGCGGCGACGAAGTTCTCGCCGAGCGCGAGCGGCTCGTTCGCGGCTGCGCGCGACGCGAGCGTCAGCAGCGCGCGCGTCGCGAGGCGCTGGCCCGCTTCCCAGCGGTTGAACGGATCGCTATCGTGCGCGAGCAGGAACGCGAGGTCGTCGTCGCTGTAGTCGTACTCGACGATCACCGGCGCCGAGAAGTTGCGCAGCAGCGACGGCAGCGGCTGTTCCGGTACGTCGACGAACGTGAAGGCCTGTTCGACGTCGGTGAACTCGAGCACGCGCGTCGTGCCCGATGCGGCCGCGTCGCCGTCGAGGCGCAGCGGCAAATCGCGGCCGTCGCGGCCGATCAGGCCGAGCGCGAACGGAATCAGCAGCGGCCCCTGCTGCGTTTCGCGCGCGGCGGGCGACGCGTCGCCGTAGCCCTGCGCGAGCGTGACCGTGTAGCGTCGCGCGGCCGCGTCGTATGCGGTCTTCACCGTCACGCGCGGCGTGCCGGCCTGGCTGTACCAGCGCTCGAACTGCGCGAGGTCGCGGCCGTTCGCGTCGGCCATCGCGTGACGGAAATCGTCGCAGGTCACCGCGTGGCCGTCGTGACGCTGGAAGTACAGGTCCATCCCCTTGCGGAAGCCGTCGCGGCCGAACAGCGTCTGGTACATCCGCACGACTTCCGAGCCTTTCTCGTAGACGGTCATCGTGTAGAAGTTGTTGATCTCGACGTAGCTTTCCGGACGCACCGGGTGCGCCATCGGGCCCGCGTCCTCGGCGAACTGCAGCTGGCGCAGCACGCGCACGTCCTCGATGCGCTTGACCGCGCGGGCCGCCGAGTCGACGTCGTCGCCGGCGGCCATGTCGGCCGAGAACTCCTGGTCGCGGAACACCGTCAGGCCTTCCTTCAGGCTCAGCTGGAACCAGTCGCGGCAGGTCACGCGGTTGCCCGTCCAGTTGTGGAAGTACTCGTGGCCGACCACCGATTCGATGTTCGCGAAATCGGTGTCGGTCGCCGTTTCGGGGTTCGCCAGCACGTACTTCGTATTGAAGATATTGAGCCCCTTGTTCTCCATCGCGCCCATGTTGAAGTCGCCGACCGCGACGATCATGAAGCGGTCGAGATCGAGCTCGAGGCCGAAGCGCTTTTCGTCCCAGCGGATCGAGTGGATCAGCGAGTCCATCGCGTGGCGGGTTTTGTCGAGGTCGTGCGCCTCGACCCATACCTGCAGCAGCTTGTCCTTGCCGGAACCGGTCGTGATCGTCTCCTCGATCGCGACCAGCGTGCCCGCGACGAGCGCGAACAGGTAGCTCGGCTTGCGGAACGGGTCTTCCCATTTCGCGAAGTGGCGGCCGTCGGGCAGGTCGCCCGAGTCGACCAGGTTGCCGTTCGACAGCAGCACCGGGTATGCGGCCTTGTCGGCGCGCAGCGTCACCGTATACGACGCCATCACGTCGGGCCGGTCGAGGAAGTAGGTGATGCGGCGGAAGCCTTCGGCCTCGCACTGCGTGAAGAAATTGCCGCTCGACACGTACAGGCCGGACAGCGTCGTGTTCTGGTCGGGCGCGCAGGCGCTATCGATCGTCAGCTCGAATGCGTCGGGCACGTTCTCGACCGTCAGCCCGTGCTCGTGCGCGCGGGCCGTGCAGGGCGCGCCGTCCAGCCGCGCGCCGACGAATTCGAGTGCCTCGCCCATCAGCTCCAGATGCGGGGCCGGGGCGGCGTCGGGGTTGCGGCGCACGCGCATCGTATTCCTGACGATCGTGCGAGCCGGTGCCAGGTCGAACTCGAGGGCAACGGAATCGATGAGGAAGGCCGGCGGCGTGTAGTCGGCGCGGCGGATCACGGCGGAATTGGCGTTGTCGGACATGGTCGTCGAGGTCGGGGGAATCGGGGGCGGGCGCGCGGCGCGGCCCGGTGAACCGGCCCATTGTACAAAGGCTTGAGTTTGCGTGCCGTGCGAACTTTTTACCGCGCCGGACAGTCCGCGTATTATCGGCATCCCGTCCGCGTCGCGCGATGCGGCCAGCGGGTGACGGATTGACGAGGATGATCATGAAACGCGAATGGATTCAACGCGGTGCGGGATGGGCGGCGGCGCTGTGCGTGGCGCTGCTGGCGGGCTGCACCAGCTACGTGACGACCCAGGTCACGGCCTTCTCCGACTGGAGCGGCAGCGATGCGACACGCACGTATGCGTTCGCGCGCAGCGACGCGCAGAAGAACAGCATCGAGCAGTCGACCTACGAGCCGATCGTCGCGAACGAGCTGTCCGCGTACGCGTTCCGGCAGGCGCCGCAGGCGAGCGCCCGCTACCTGGTCGGGCTGACGTACGGCGTCGGCAGCGACCTGGTGACGGTGCCGCAGCCGGTCTATTACGACCCGTGGTTCCCGGGGCCGTACTGGCGCCGCGGGCCGTGGGGCCCGTGGGGGCCCTGGGGCCCGATGCCGACCGGCTACGTGAACCAGACTTACCAGGTGTTCGACTACATGCTCGGGATCCGGATCACCGAGCGCGCGACGGGCAAGGAGGTCTATAACGTCACCGCGCGCACGACCGGCGACAACGGTGCGCTGCTGTATGCGATGCCGTTCCTCGCACGCAGCGCGCTCGCCGATTTCCCGCTCGGCAACGGCGCGGTCAGGACAGTGCGCCTGCCGGTCGACAAGCGGGGCGGGCCGGCCGCGCCGGCGTCGAACGAACGCGTGGTGCCGGCCGCGCCCGCGTCCGGCGCGGCGGCGGCCAAGTAACGCGCGCGGCGGCGGATGCCGGCACGCCGGTTCGCCGGGCTCCGCCTGCCGCCGCCTGCCGCCACCTGCCGCCACCTGCCGCCACCGCGGCGCCGGTCACATTCCGGCGCCGAACAGCGCGAGCGCGCCGAGCACGATGAACAGCACCGCCGCGATCCCGTGCACGACCGTGGTCGGCAGGCGGTGCGCGAAACGGTCGCCGAGCAGGATCGCCGGCACGTTCGCGAGCATCATCCCGAACGTCGTCCCGGCGACCACGCCGATGTAGTCCTGGAAGCGCGCGGCGAGCGCGACGGTCGCGAGCTGGGTCTTGTCCCCCATCTCGGCGAGGAAGAACGCGACGAAGGTCGCGCCGAACACGCCGAGCCGCGTGCGGTTCGCGTTGGCTTCGTCGGCGTCGAGCTTGTCCGGCACCAGGATCCACAGCCCCATCCCGATGAACGAGAACGCGAGCGCCCAGCGCATGATCGACGGCGTGACGAGCGCGCCGAGCCATTCGCCGAGCGCGCCGGCGCACGCGTGGTTGACGAGCGTCGCCACCAGCACGCCGAGGATGATCGGCACGGGCTTGCGGTAACGCGCGGCGAGCACGAGGGAAAGCAGCTGGGTCTTGTCGCCGATTTCTGCGAGAGCGACGGCGCCGGTGGAGATCAGGAAGGCTTGGGTCACGACGGGGGTTCCACGGGCCTGTTGTTGTGCGTGCGAGCGACGATCCACCGCGCGCCGGGCCCTGATGCGGCGCACTGTGAACCATCGGTCTCGCCAGGCCTTCGGTGGCTGCGTCCGCCATGGCCGAACGGCCAAGTCTGTTGACGGACGCCTCCGTCACGATGCGCGCCGGTGGCGCGAGGCATCGAGCGGAGCGGCTACTCCCCAATGAGGAGCGGATTCTAGCACGGCGCATGTGGCGCGGAAAGCGGCCGGGGGCCGCTTCGCGGCGAGCGGAGGCCGCAAAGGGCGCGGCCGGGCAGCCCGGAAATGCGGCATGACCGCGGCACGGGCAAAACAAACGGACGCCATGCGCCCGTCCAAAACACCCGACCCGTGCGGCACGCGACGCGTGACGCGCGCAGGCAGGCGTACCGTCAGGCCGCGCGGCGCACGGCGCCGCGTTCGTGCACGCAGCGGCCGGCCGCGTAGGTCCGGTACACGGCCCGGTCGTCGCCGAGCAGCGCGAACGCGAACAGCAGTTCCTCGAGCGATTCCGCGCGCTTCGTGCGGCGCGCGAGCAGCGGCGTCGCCTGCGGATCGAGCACGACGAAATCGGCCTCGGTGCGCGGCGCGAGCGTGCCGACCGTATCCGCGAGATCGAGCGCCTGCGCGGCGCCCGTGGTCGCGAGCCAGAACATCCGCGTGGCGCTCAGGTGGTGGCCCGACAGCCGGGCCACCTTGTGCGCCTCGTTCATCGTCTGCAGCATCGAGAACGACGTGCCGCCGCCGACGTCGGTCGCGAGCGCGACCGGCACGCCGTATTCGCCCGCCTTGTCGAAATCGAACAGCCCGCTGCCGAGGAAGAAGTTCGACGTCGGGCAGTGCGCGACCACGGTGCCCGTCTCGGCCATCCGGCGGCGGTCCTCGTCGTCGAGGTGGATGCAGTGGCCGTACACCGCGCGGCGGCGCAGCAGCCCGTAGTGATCGTAGATGTCGAGGTAGCTGCGGTGGCCGGGGAACAGCTCGGCCGCCCACTTCACTTCGTCGACGTTCTCCGCGACGTGGCTCTGCACGAACACGTCCGGATGGCGGCGCGCGAGTTCGCTGCAAGCCTCGAGCTGCGCGTCGGTCGAGGTCGGCGCGAAGCGCGGCGTGAGCGCGTACATCTGACGGCCGCGCCCATGCCAGCGGCCGATCAGCTCCAGGCTGTCGTCGTAGCCCGACTGCGCGGTGTCGCGCAGGAATTCGGGGCAGTTGCGGTCCATCAGCACCTTGCCCGCGATCATCCGCAGGTCGCGCGCATCGCTCGCCGCGAACAGCGCGTCGGCCGACTGCTTGTGCACCGTGCAGTAGACGAGCGCGCTCGTCGTGCCGCACGCGAGCAGCTCGTCGACGAAGAACTCGGCGACCTCGCGCGCATGCTCGGCGTCGCCGAACTGCCGCTCGGTCGGGAACGTGTACTTGTCGAGCCACGGCAGCAGGCCGGGCGCCGGCGACGCGATCATGTCCGTCTGCGGATAGTGGATGTGCGTGTCGATGAAGCCGGGCACGATCAGCTTGTCGCGCAGGTCTTGCACGTGCGCGTCGGGCGCGAGCGTCGCGGTGAGCTGCGCGTGCGGGCCGGCCGCGACGACCTTGCCGTCGTCGACGATCAGGAGGCCGTCGGCCTCGTAGTGCGCGGCCTGGTCGGATTGCGCCGGGTCGCCGCTGAAGGTCAGCAACTGGGCGCGGAAAGCGGATTGCGTCATGACGAATGGTCCTGCGTGGAAAAAACGGTCAGCGTGGTGCGAGCGGCGGCGCGGGGTGGGTTCGACGGCCCCCGCCGCCTCGGATATCAATCGGAAAAGCGCTCCTCAAGGTCGGTCGCCGTGACCGCGGCAGTCCGCATTCGTCGGGTGCATCGTCAGGCGGCGTGCCAGTACGCGTCGAGGCGCGCGGTCAGCGCGTCGCGCTGCGCCGCGTCGACGAACGAGGCCTCGAAGCCGTTGCGGATCACCGCGTGGACTTCCGCGTCGGTCAGGCGCAGCCCTTCCACGGTCGCGAAATAGTTGTCGTTGACGTAGCCGCCGAAGTAGGCCGGATCGTCGGAATTGATCGTCACCGCGACGCCCTGGTCGAGCAGCGCCTTCAGCGTGTGCTTCGCCATGTCGTCGAATACGCACAGCTTCAGGTTCGACAGCGGGCAGACGGTGAGCGCCATGCGCGATTGCGCGAGTCGCTCGACCAGCGCCGCATCCTCGATGCTGCGCACGCCGTGGTCGATCCGGTCGACCTTCAGCACGTCAAGCGCTTCGTACACATAGGCGGGCGGGCCTTCCTCGCCCGCATGCGCGACGAGCTTCAGGCCGAGCGAGCGCGCCTTCTCGAACACGCGCGCGAATTTCGACGGCGGGTTGCCGCGTTCGGACGAATCGAGCCCGACGCCGATCAGACGATGCTTGTACTGCTCGAACAGCGGCAGCGCGGCGTCGAACGTCGCCAGCGCATCCTCTTCGGACAGATGGCGCAGGAAGCACAGGATCAGCCGGCTCGACAGGCCGCGCTGCTCCGCGTCGGCGAGCGCGCGCTCGATCCCCGCGACGACCGTCGCGATCGGCACGCCGCGCTCGGTGTGCGTCTGCGGATCGAAGAACAGCTCGGTGTGGACGACGTTGTCCGCGAGCGCCCGCTCGCAGTACGCGGCGGTCATGTCGTAGAAATCCTGCTCGGTGAGCAGCACGCTTGCGCCCGCGTAGTAGATGTCGAGGAACGACTGCAGGTCGGTGAACGCATACGCGGCGCGCAGCGCGTCGATCGAGTCGTACGCGAGCTTCACGTCGTTGCGCTGCGCGAGCGCGAAGATCAGCTCCGGCTCGAGCGAGCCTTCGATGTGGATGTGCAGCTCGGCTTTCGGCGCACGGGCAATCTTGTCCTTGAATGTCGGGGTCATGGCGTTTTTCTTGGTCGGTCAGAAAGTAGGGGAAGCCTGCGCGGACGCATTCGCTTCGACGGCCTGCAGCAGCTGCGCGGCCACCGAGATCGCGATCACTTCGGGCGCCTTGTCGACGATGCCTTCGACGCCGATCGGGCAGTGCATCCGCATGATTTGCGCCGGATCGATGCCGATCGCCGCGAGCCGGTGGTCGAACTGCACGCGCTTCGTGTGCGAGCCGATCATCCCGAAGTACGCGTAGTCGCCGCGCCGCAGGATGCGCTCGGCCAGCGCGAAATCGTGCGCGTGGTCGTGCGTCATCACGACGAAGTAGCTCTGCGGCGGGGCGGCGTCGACTGCTTCCTCGGGCGTGTCGCGCGCGTCGATCGTCAGGTTGCCGATGCCGGCGAGCACGTCGGGCGGCGGAAACGCGGCGTCGCGCCGGTCGACCCAGCGCACGCTGCACGGCAGCGTCGCGAGCACCTTCACGAGCGCGGCGCCGACGTGTCCGGCGCCGAACAGCACGACGGGGAACGCGTACGGCGCGATCGTTTCGGTCATCAGCGACACGCCGCCGGTTTCCCACAGCAGGCAATCGGCGCGCGCGGCCGACGGCTCGGGCTCGCTCAGCAGCGGGGCGCCCGGCGAGGGGCCGAATGATACGCTACGCACGGTCGCGGCGCCTGCCGCGACGCGCTTCGCGAGCGACATGATCCACCCGAGGTCGCCCACGTCGAGCCGCTCGAACGCGAGCACCACCGCGCCGCCGCAGCACTGGCCGAGGCTCGGGCCGAGCGAGAGCCGCTCGAGCTTGCGCGCGTGGGGCACGTGCGCGCCGTCTTTCAGCAGATGCCGCGCGATTTCGATCGCTTTCCATTCCAGATGGCCGCCGCCGATCGTGTAGCGCGCGGTGTCGCGCGTCACGAGCATCTTGGTGCCGGCTTCGCGCGGCGCGGAGCCGTCGGTGTGCGCGACGGTCACGAGCACGGCCGCCTCGCCGTGCGCGAGCAGTTGCTGAAGATCGCCAAGCCAGGGTTCCATCAGCACGCTCCCGGTTGGTCGGTGCGCATGGCGCGGCGCGGGCTGGCGGGCGCAGTGGCGACGGTGGCGATGGTGGACGGCAGCGGGCCGGGCCGGGCGGGCACGCGCCGCGCGGTCGCGGCGGCGGGCCCGGGGCGGGGCGCGTGGGCAGCGCCGCCGAATGCGCGGACGCCATGAGGGTGACAGAAGCGGATGGTGTGCGTTGTCATGATGAGTCCAGTCGACATTGCGGATCAGGCGCGCGTTACGCAGGGGTCGAGACCGCCCGGCCTCGCGCACGTAGATCGCCATCCAGCCAGCACGATAGCACTGCAAAAAAGCCGGAAGATGGTCCGGCGCTGATGCGTGCTATCAGACGGCGATCATGTCGATCATAGGCGCGTCGCGGGACGCTGAGGGCCCGATGGCGGGGCAGCGGCTCGAAACGCAGGCCCGGCGGGGCTCGGTGGAGCGCGACGATGCAGCGGAGCGGGACGCGAGCCGCCCGGAATGGCGGGGCGTCACGGGGTAGGGGTTTACGCGCGGCGGGCGAGGTGCAGCAGGCCAGGTGCGGCGTCAGGTGCGGCCCGGCTAGGCTCGGCAGGCCGGCCGCCGCGACATGCGCGAAAGCGGCCGGCCGACATACGGCCGGCTCAGGCCGCGAGCTTGCGGCGATGGCGCCAGAGGCTCGCGACGACCGCGATCAGGATCACGGCAAAGCCGATCAGCGCCCAGCCGGGCAGCAGGATGCCGAGGATCGGCGGATAGACCGTTTCGCACAGCCCCGCGACCTTGAACATGCCGGGGAACCACTGCGCGGGCGGCAGGCTGTCGACGATCGGCTGCAGCGTGTCGAAGCCGCAGCTGAAGCCGGGGTTCATCTGGATCGTCAGGTGCCGCGCGGCGGTGCCGGCGCCGCCGGCCGCGGCGATCGCGATCAGCAGCTCGAGCAGCCAGATGCCGCGCCAGTTCCGCATCCCGGCGGCGAGGAACGCGAAGATGCCGATCGCCGCGAAGAAGTAGCGCTGGATGATGCACAACGGGCACGGATCCTCGTTCTTCACGTACTGCAGATAGAGCGCGCCTGCCAGCAGGGCAATGCAGACCCATCCAAGCAGCATCAGCAGACGGCGTTCGCGGCGCAGCGCAAGCGTGAAATCGTTCATGGTCGGCGGGGTTCCTCGTCGGTCGGTCCGGAAAACAATCGCGCGATTTTAGCGCGAACCCGCTGGCACGAAACTGACAGCGCGCGTGCGGCGCGCCGCCGCATCCGGCCGCCTGCGTCAGCGGATCGTGTTCAGCACCGCTTCCACCGCCTGGCCGATCGCGAGCAGCGCGTCGTCGCGATGCGGCGCGGCCGCGAGCATCAGGCCGACCGGCGCCGCGTCGCGCGGATGGCATGGCAGCGACAGCGCGCACGCGTCGAGGAAGTTGAACGCGCTCGGGTTGCGCAGGATCAGCGCGTTGGTGCGTGCGAACGCGTCGTCGTCGGCTTCCAGCTCCGCGATGCGCGGCGGCACGACCGGCACCGTCGGCGCGACGAGCGCGTCGAAGCGCGACCAGACCGTGTGCGCCGCTTCGTCGAGCATCGCGTCGCGCGCGGCGACGAGGTCGAGGTAATCGGCCGCGCTCGCGGGCTCGCCTTTCAGAATTCGCGACAGCACGCGCGGGTCGTACCGGTCGCGATGCTGCGCGAGCAGCGGCCGGTGCCATGCGTACGCCTCGATCGGCGAGAAGCCGAAGCGGTTGACGTCGGGCAGCCGGTCGAGCGCGGCGAAGCGCACTTCGGTGACGACCGCGCCGGCCGCCTCCAGGTGCGTGAGCGCGGTGTCGAGCGCGGCGGCGACATCGGCGTCGACGCCGTCCGTCACGTAGTTGGTCAGCACGCCGAGCCGCACGCCCTCGAGCGGGCGCGCCGCGGGCACGTGCGGCTCGAGGCCCGCGAGCACCCGGTCGACGAGCGCGCAGCAGGCGACCGTCAGGCCGATCGGGCCGAACGAGTCGAGCGTCGCCGACAGCGGCACGCCGCCTTGCTTCGGAATCCGGCTCGCGGTCGGCTTGAAGCCGGTCAGCCCGCACAGCGCGGCCGGGATGCGGATCGATCCGCCCGTGTCGGTGCCGAGCGCGACGGCGGCCATGCCGTCGGCGACGGACGCGGCCGCGCCGGATGACGAGCCGCCGGCGATCCGCGCGTCGCCGGGCACGTCGCGCCGGAACGGCGAGCGGGGCGTGCCGAAATGCGGATTCAGTCCGAGCCCGGAGAACGCGAACTCGCTCATGTTGGTGCGGCCGACCAGCACCGCGCCCGCGCGCCGCAGCCGCGCGACGGCGACCGCGTCGGCGGTGGCCGGCGGCGCGCCGTCGAGCACCCGCGAGCCGGCGCGCGTCACCTGGCCGGCGACGTCGAACAGGTCCTTCACCGACACTGGAATGCCCGCGAGCGGCGACAGCACGGTGCCCGCGTTGCGCAGGCGATCGTGCGCGTCGGCGGCCGCGCGCGCGTTGTCGGCATCGACCTCGGTGAAGACGACGGCGCCCTGGCCGGCCGGATCGGCGATCCGTTCGAGCGCGGTGTCGACGAGCGCGCGGCTCGTCGTGCGGCCCGCGGCGAGGTCGGCGGCGAGCTGGGCGAGCGGGGGGAAAGGCGTGAAGGTGGTCATGATCGGGTCAGGGGCGAAGGCGTTGAAGAAGCGTGGCGCGGAACGAATCGATATGGCGCTCGACGGCCGCGCGCGCGCCGGCGGCGTCGCGTGCGCGCAACCGCTCGAACAGTTCGCGGTGCTCGCGCTGCACGTCGGCGAGGTGATGCGGTTCGGACAGCGTGACGAACCAGAAGCGCAGCGAGCGCTCGTGCAGCCCGCGCAGGATCTCGGCCAGCACCGGGTTGCGCGCGGCCGCGCCGATCGTCAGATGAAACGCGCGGTCGAGATCCATCATGCCCTCGATGTCGTGCGCGTCGGCGCAGGCCTGGCCGTCGTCGAGCAGCGTGGACAGGTGCGCGAAATCGTCGGGCGTCGCGTGGCGCGCGGCCAGCTCGGCGCAATGCGCTTCGTTGATGCGCCGCACGTCGATGACTGCGACGATGTCGTCGAGCGACAGCGGCTGCACCAGCAGCCCCTTGCGCGGCATCACCGACAGCAGCCCTTCGAGCACGAGCCGATGCACGGCCTGGTGGACCGGCGTGCGGCCGATGCCCGTGCGTGCGACGAGGTCGGCTTCGTTGAGCGCGGCGCCGGGCTTCAGGCGCATCGTGATGATGTCGCGCTGGATCAGCGCGTACGCGCGTTCGGCGAGGGAGGCGTCGGGCCGGGCGCGCGGCGCGTCGGTCAGCGCATTCATGAGAGCGGCGGCGTGGCGGCCGGAAGAGGCGTAGGCATGCGCGGGATCCGGGCGCGTGGCGGTGCATGGATACTATTGTGATATATCACTGGTGTCCAGTGCCGTGCGGCAGCCGCGATCCGTCTGGGGATTGGCCGGGCGCCTGCAACAATATCGACAAGATGTTGCCGGTTTGCCGCGCGATCGTGCACTGAAGCATAATGAATCCTCATCTATCCTCCCGCGTGAGCGACGCACCAGACCATCGTCATGAGCGAAAACACGCCTTCCACTGCCGGTTCGGCCGGCACGTCTTCCGCTTCTTACCGCTCCGTCCACCCGACACCGGCGCATCCGCCGTCCGGCGCCGCGAGCGACGCGTCTGCCGGCGCGGCCGCGCAGGCGTCCGCGACGCAGGATGTCGCGGACGCGGGCGCTTCTCCCGTTACCGAGGGGTCCGAACCGGGCGCGCCGGGCACGGCCGCCGCGCCCGGCGCAGCGACGCACGAGCGCAAGCCGGGCTCGCCGCCGCCGGGATTCGGCGCACCGCCCGATTTCGACACGCCTCGGCCGCCGCCCGCGGGCGCGCCGATCGCGCCGCCGGCCTACCTGAAACAGAGCGACACGCCGTGGTCGGTGTTCGGCCGGATCATCGCGGCGCGTGCGCGCCGCCTGTTCGATCGGGCCGGCCAGCGCATCACGCAGCGCACGCTGCGCATCGGCGTATCCGCGCGTATCTTCCACCCGGAGCCCGGCGCGAAGGGGCTGCGCGGCAAGACACTGCAGTACCTCGAGGAATCGATCGCGCACTGGGTGATGTCGCGCGACGTGCTGGTGTTCATGATTCCGACGGTCGGTCACCAGGGCATGCTGCACCCGAGCAACATCCGCCTGCGCGACTATGCGAAACATCTCGACGGCCTGCTGCTGCAGGGGGGCGCCGATGTGTCGCCGCAGACCTACGCCGCATCGGACGCCCATCCCGAATGGCCGGGCGACCGCGTGCGCGACATGTACGAGCTCGAGCTGCTGCACGAATTCGTCGAATCCGGCAAGCCGGTGCTCGGCGTGTGCCGCGGCTGCCAGTTGATCAACGTCGCGTTCGGCGGGTCGCTGTACCAGGACATCGCGACCGACGTGCCGACCGCCAACGCGCACGTGAGCGAGCATTACGACCAACATCGCCACGCGATCCGCTTCCCCGACAGCTCGACGCTCGCGAGCATGTTTCCGGGGCGCAGCGAGGCGATCGTCAATTCGATCCATCATCAGGCGATCCGCGACCTGGGCCGCGACCTGAACATCGAGGCCGTGTCGGCCGGCGACGGGATCATCGAGGGCATCCGCTACCGACGCGCACCGTTCGTCGTCGGCGTGCAGTGGCACCCCGAATTCCATCGCGCGGGCGGCGCCGAACTGCTCGACTGCACGCCGCTGCTCGACGCGTTCCTGCGTGCCGCGCGCGAGACCCGCCTGTAAGACTGTCGAACTTTGTGGCGGCGGCCGCATCCCGACTGAATTCGAGATGCGGCCCTGGCGTTTTGAACGATAATCGCGACTTTCCGATTCATCCGCCGGAGTCTGACGTTGGCCTTCCGAGATATTTCCCCTGTCCGATGCGCAACGTGGGTCGTTGCGATTGCCGCGTGCGCGCACGCCGCGGCGGCGTGGTCCGCCGACGATACGGCACCCGTCGCGGGCACGCGTCCGGCCGTGACGAGCCTGAGCGGCGATGCCGCGCCCGGCGCGAGCGGCGCCGCACAGGGCAACGTCGCCGAACTGACGCAGATGCTGCGTGACGGCAAGGTCGTCGAAATGCGCACGACCTACAACGGCAGCTACGGCGCGAGCCTGATGTTCGATCCGCGGGAAATGACGTACTACGTCGCGCTGTTCCAGGACAAGCATCTGTGGCGTGTGCTCAAGTCGCAGGACAAGAGCCGCGCGGATATGGTGTATGCGAACTTCGTGCAGCAGACGGTGCAGTTGTCGGACATCGAAATCCGCCGGACCGAATTGCAGGCGCAGAAGGCGTTTCTCGAGCGTGTGATCGCGCTGTCGTCGAGCCGCGCGCAGCAGCTGCAGGCCGACCTGAGCGTCGCGCGCAGCCAGCAGGCCGAGGTCGCGCAGCGGCAGAAGTCGGCGCAGGAGCAGGCGCACGCGCTGCAGATCGAGAAGCGCGCCGCGCAGGCGCAACTGCGCGAGTTGCAGCAGCAGGTGCAACAACTCGAACGACAGACCGAATCGGGGTTGCCGACGCACAAGTGACGGCGCGCACGACGCTCTGACCGACACACGACAAAGCCCGGCGAAGCGGATCTTCGCCGGGCTTTTTGCTGGGCGCGCGTCAGCGCGTGAACGCGTCCGGCGAGTCGGTCAGGCGTCGATGAGACAGCCGGGATGTCCAGTCGAAGCTGGCGTCGGGCGATGCCGACGGCGTGGCAGCGGGCTGTTCGGCGCGCAATGCGCGCGCCATCGCGATCAGCGTACGCGAATCGTCGAGTGCCTCGGGCGCGGGTGCCGGGACTGCAGAGAGACGCGGCACGGCACGCTGCAATTGCGGCATTGGTCGGACGTGGGCAGCCACGCGCGCCGCGGTGGGCACGGACCTCGCGGTCACGTATTGCGGCGGCATCGCACGAGCGCCCGTCGCGCGCGGCTGCGGCGCGGTGGCGGGCCGTTGCGCGTGGCGTGTCGGAACCGGGCGCGTGGGCGCGGGAGGTTGCGGGGCGACCACGATCGGGGGCGATGGCCGGGCCGCGATGGCGGTCGGTGTACGTGACGCAGCGGCCGGCTGCAAGGCCGGCGTGGCAACGTGCGCCACCGGTTGCGCTGGCTGCTGGACGATAACCGCGCCCGATCGCGCGAAGTGCAACGACGCGTCGGTGCCCGATTGGGGCGCGTGTGCCGCGACGAGCCAGCCGATGATGCCAAGGGCGCCGACGGTCCAGCACGCAGCAAGCATCGCGCGTCTCGATCCGCCGGCGGAGGCCGCGTGGGGAAGGGGCAATGCGGGCCCGGGTGCGGGCGGGCGTTGCAGCCGTAACGGCAGCCAGTTGCACGCGCGATGCGGGAACGTGACGTCGATGCACGAGGTGACGATCCGGGCGACGGGGGCATTGTCGGCATGTGCGTCCGACGCACCGCGAAATGTCCATTCGCGACCGAACGGGATACCGTCGAGCGGCGTGAATCGGGGGCGGGCGATTTCGCCTTCGACGGGAACGAGCGACGATGGATTCATGGCAGCGAGGCGCGGCATGGAAAGCCAGGATGCGGCCGGCGCCGGAGCAAATTCTTAATCCGAAATTGTGGGCGCTGGCAGGTTGGCCGTCGATCAGACGAATTCGATTTTTGGGGTCTGCTTTTTGACGACGGGACGTGATGCGCACCGCCGGATTTTCGCTCGCGTACAGCCGAACGACGACGATCGGCGGCTTCATGCCCGCGATCTCGACGCGCCTGATCCATCAAACGGACAACGAGGCAACGCTGGGGCGGTGGCGCTCCGGCGCGGCGCTGTGCGGGCTGATCGCGACGTTCATGCCGTATCGCACGCCGGCGGCGTGCGGTCAGTACAAGTCGGCCTGCGGCCGGCGCGCCGGTGCCGCGTCGGCGCTCAGGCGGCGCGCAGCGCGGCGGCGACTTCCTCGACGACCTCGCGCCATTGCCCCGGCGCGGGCTGGCGCACGAGCCGGGCTTGCGGATACCACGGGCAGTCGGGGCCCGAGAACCAGCGCCAGTCGGCCGCGAACGGCAGCATCAGCCACAGTGGCTTGCCGAGCGCGCCCGCAAGGTGCGCGACCCCCGTGTCGATCGACACGACGCCGTCGAGCCGCTCGATCAGCGCCGCCGTGTCGGCGAAGTCGGTCAGCCGGCCGCCGAACGGGTGCACGCGCGGATGCGCGTCGAGGCTCGCGCGCTCGTCGTCGTCGATGTCCGGTTGCAGCACGATCCAGTCGACGTCGGGCAGCGCGAACAGCGGCTCGAGCGCGGAAAGCGGTATCGCGCGGTTGTCCTGCGCGAGGCGCCGGCCGGACCAGACGATCGCGAACTTGCGTCTCTGCTGTCCGCCGAGCGAGCCCCGGAAGCGCCGGCGGGCGTTCTCGGGCGCATCGAGGTAGCGCGTACCGGACAAGATGTCGTCCGGCTGCAGCCCGAGCGCGAACGGCAGGCTCAGCAGCGTGCATGCGACGTCCGCGGCGGGTGCCTTCGCCGCGCCCTGCGCGACGAGCGTCACGCGCCAGCGCGCGGCGGCCGGCTCGAGCAGCGCGACGAGTTCCGGCTGCACCTCGAGCACGACGCGCGCGCAGCGCGCGCGGGCAAGCGGCACGAAGCGGACGAATTGCAGCGTGTCGCCGAAGCCCTGTTCCGCGCGGATCAGCAGCGTGCGCGACGTAATCGGCTCGCCCTGCCAGCGCGGCAGCGCGCCGAGTGGTGTCGCGCCCGGCGTGGCGTGACGCGCCTCGTACGCGGGCAGTCCGCGGGTGAAATCGCCGAGCGTCAGCAGCGTGACCGCGCGATGCAGTTGCGCAAGCGTGAGATCCGGCGCGACGCGCAGCGCCTGGTCGAATGCGCGCAGCGCCATTTCGTGCGCGCGGAGCGCGTGATGCGCATTGCCGAGGTTCAGCCACGCGAGGCCGAATGACGGATCGAGCCCGACCGCGCGCTCGTAGTAGGGCAGCGCGTCGCGGTGACGGCCCTGCGCGGACAGCGCGTTCGCGAGGCCGAACAGCGCGAGCGGAAACGGCGCATGCAGCGCGAGCGCGGCTTCGAACGCGGCGGCCGCTTCGGCGTGGCGGCCGATCGCGTCGAGCGTGTTGCCGAGGTTGAAATGCGCGGCGACGAAGCGCGGCTGCGCGGCGATCGCCGCGTTGAAATGCGCGATCGCGTCGTCGGCGCGGCCCATTGCGGCGAGCGCCATCGCGAGATTGTTGTGCGCGCCGGCATGGCCCGGCTTCAGTTCGAGCGCGCGGTGGAATGCGGCCAGCGCGTCGTCGTGGCGGCCGAGCGCGTTCAGCGCGTTGCCGAGGTTGTTGTGGATCGACGCGTCGTCCGGTGTCAGCCGGAGCGCGCGGCCGAACGCGTCGATCGCATCCTCGTGACGCTGCAGCGCCGCATACGCATTGCCGAGGTTGTAGTGTGCGAGCGGAAATTCGGGCGCGAGCGTCAGCGCATTGCGGAAGCGGTCGATCGCTTCGTCCAGGCGGCCGAGCGCCTTCAGCGCATTGCCGAGGTTGAGCTGCAGTGCGGCATCGCCCGGGCGCAGCGCGACCGCGCGGCCGACGAGGTCGGCCGCTTCGGCATGCTGGCCCTGCTGATGCCGGAGCACGCCGAACAGATGCAGCGCGTCGGCGTCGGCGGGATTGGCGTCGAGCGCGGCGCGGTAGCCGTGCTCGGCGTCGGCGAGTTGGCCCGCGCGGTGCGCGGCATACGCTCGGTCGAATGCGGATTCCATGACGCGAAAACTGGCGGAAAACGCGTATTTTCCCACACCCGTCCGGGCGGCCCCGCTCGGCCGTCCGGCATATGGTCCCGTCAGGCGGAGCGGCGTAGACTTGCAGGGTCGCGTGTCATCGAGGTTCTCATGGTCGACGAACTGCTCGATATCCCACCCGTGCTGATCGTCGGCGCGGGGCCGACTGGCCTGGCCGCCGCGATGAGCCTTGCCCGCGCGCGGGTGCCGGTGCGCATCATCGACATGGCCGGCGCGCCCGTGCCGTATTCGCGCGCGATCGGCATCCAGGCGCGCACGCTCGAACTGCTGGAGCAGCATCGCGTGGTCGAGCCGTTCCTCGCGAACGGGCATCGCGCACACGCGGCAGCGCTGCATGCGGACGGCCGCGTGATCGCGCGGCTCGACTTCGATCCGCTGCAGACGCGCTATCCGTATCTGCTGCTGCTCGACCAGAGTGTCACGGAGCGCCTGCTTGCCGAGCATCTCGAAGGGCTCGGCGTCACCGTCGAGCGCGGCCGCACGCTCAGCGCGTGCGATGCGGGCGGCACGTCGCTCGACGTGACGATCCGCGATGCGCGCGGCGCGGAGGAGCGCTTCGCGCCGTCATACCTGATCGCCGCCGACGGCGCGCACAGCACGGTGCGCCACCTGCTCGGCGTGAGCTTTGCCGGCCGGCCGTTCGAGCAGACGTTCCTGCTCGCCGATCTCGCCGCGATTCCCGACTGGCCCGACGACGAGATTCATTTGTTCACGACGGCCGACGGCCTCGCGGGCCTGTTCCCGATGGGCGGCGGCCGCTACCGGCTGGTCGCGGACCGGCCGCGGGAAAACGGTCCGCTGCCTGACGAACGCGGGCCGACGCTCGCGCAGTGCCAGGAGATCGTGCGCGCGCGTGTGGGGACGTCGATCGTGCTGAGCGACCTCACGTGGTCGTCCTATTTCCATCTGCACAGCCGGATGGTCGAGCGCTTGCGGCTCGGCCGCGTGTTCTTCGCGGGCGATGCCGCGCACGTCCACAGCCCGGCGGGCGCGCAAGGCATGAACACGGGCATCCAGGAGGCGTTCAATCTCGGCTGGAAACTGGCGAGCGTGCTGGGGGCGGGCGCGCCGGAACGGCTGCTCGACACGTATCACGCGGAGCGTCACCCGATCGAGCGCGACGTGCTGCGGCAGACGAGTGTCCTGACGCAGATCGTCGAGGCGGACCGGGGGCCGATGAAGCTGCTGCGCGACCACGTCGTGCCGATGCTGTCGTCGTTCGGGCCGATGCGCGATGCGGTGCGGCGCACGGTCAGCGAGCTCGGGGTGCAGTACCGCAAGAGCCCGCTCACGCTCGAGCGCGTGCTCGACGGCGGCCCGCGCGCGGGCGAGCGGGCGCCCGATGCGCTCGTGCATGTGCTCGACGGGCCGCTCGGGCAGGCGCCCGGCGTCGCGCGGCTGTTCGACCTGCACGAGCCGGCCGGCTTCACGCTGCTGCTGCTCGAGGAGCCCGCGCAGCCGGGCGGGGCGGGCGATGCGCCGCCCGCTGGCGACGCGGCGCATGTGCTCGTGGAATCGCTCGAGCGGATCATGCCGGGCGCGGTGCGGGTGTGGCGCGTTACCGATGCCGAAGGCGACGGCGCGGCGGGGCTGGCGGACGTCTACGGCCGCTCGCGTCCGTCGTTCTATCTGCTGCGGCCTGACGGCTACATCGCCGCGCGCGGCCGGCTCGCGTCCGACGCGAACGCGCTGCTGCGCCACTGCGAAGGCTGGTTTGCCGGGGTGTCGTTGCCGGCATAGCAGCAACGTCTGCGGCAACGGCAGCGCGGGGCGGTCAGGCAGGCGCGGCGGCGGGCGTCAGCGTGTCGCGGTAGCGCGCGATCGCGTCGCGCACGATCGGGTCGGCACGCTGTGCCGCGTCGCCGGCCGGGTCGTCGAGCGCCGCGAGCAGCGCGCGGCGCATCCGCGGTTCCCAGAAGCGCCGGATATGGTCGGCGATGCCGGCCAGCGCTTCGTCGCGATCGGGCATCGACGCGAAGAACGCGCCGATCTGGTTGGCCATGTCGATCAGGTGCACGGTGTCCATGGCGTCCTCACTTGCCCGTCGTCACGGTCGCGGCCGGTGCCGCGCGGCGCTCGAGCAGGTCGAGCTGCTCGGCGTTGAAGCGCGCGTACGCGCGCTGCCAGTCGGACGGCTGCGCGACCGGCATCACCTGCACCGCCGTCACCTTGTACTCGGGGCAGTTCGTCGCCCAGTCCGAGCTGTCGGTGGTGATCACGTTCGCGCCCGACTCGGGGAAGTGGAACGTCGTGTACACGACGCCCGGCTGCATGCGCTCGGTCACGAGCGCGCGCAGGACGGTCTGCCCGGCGCGCGATTCGATGCCGACCCAGTCGTCGCTGCGGATCCCGCGGTCCTGCGCGTCGTGCGGATGGATTTCGAGGCGATCCTCCTCGTGCCACCGGACGTTCTCGGTGCGGCGCGTCTGCGCGCCGACGTTGTACTGCGACAGGATGCGGCCCGTCGTCAGGATCAGCGGATAGCGCTGCGTGACCTTCTCCGGCGTCGGGATGAACTGCGTGATCACGAACCTGCCCTTGCCGCGCACGAAGGCATCGATGTGCATCGTCGGCGTGCCTTCCGGCGCGGCGTCGTTGCATGGCCACTGGATGCTGCCGAGCGCGTCGAGCTTCGCGTACGACACGCCGGTGAAGGTCGGCGTGAGCCGCGCGATCTCGTCCATGATGTCCGACGGATGCGCGTAGTCCATCTCGTAGCCGAGCGCGCGCGCGAGCATCAGCGTCACTTCCCAGTCGGCATGGCCGGCGAGCGGCGGCATCACCTTGCGCACGCGCGAGATGCGGCGCTCCGCGTTCGTGAACGTGCCGTCCTTCTCGAGGAACGACGAGCCGGGCAGGAATACGTGCGCGTACTTCGCCGTCTCGTTCAGGAAGATGTCCTGCACGACGATGCATTCCATCGACGACAGCGCGGCCGCGACATGCTGCGTGTTCGGGTCCGACTGCACGATGTCCTCGCCCTGGCAGTACAGCCCCTTGAAGCTGCCGTCGAGCGCCGCGTCGAACATGTTCGGGATGCGCAGGCCCGGCTCGGGCTGCAGCTTCGCGTGCCACGCGTCCTCGAACAGCGCACGCACGCTCGCGTCGCCGATATGCCGGTAGCCGGGCAGCTCGTGCGGGAAGGAGCCCATGTCGCACGAACCCTGCACGTTGTTCTGGCCGCGCAGCGGATTCACGCCGACGCCTTCGCGGCCGATGTTGCCGGTCGCCATCGCGAGGTTCGCGATGCCCATCACCATCGTCGAGCCTTGCGCATGTTCGGTCACGCCGAGGCCGTAGTAGATCGCCGCGTTGCCGCCCGTTGCATACAGGCGCGCGGCCGCGCGCACCTGCTCGGCCGGCACGCCGGTCACGTCGGCGGTGGCTTCCGGCGAATTCTCGGCGCGTGAGACGAACTCGCGCCATTGCTCGAACGCGCGCGTCTCGCAGCGTTCGGCGACGAACGCTTCGTTTACGAGCCCTTCGGTGACGATTACGTGCGCGAGCGCATTGACCATCGCGACGTTGGTGCCGGGGCGCAGCTGCAGGTGATGCGACGCCTTCACGTGCGGGCCGTCGACGACGTCGATGCGGCGCGGGTCGACCACGACCAGCTTCGCGCCTTCGCGCACGCGGCGTTTCAGCCGCGAGCCGAACACCGGGTGGCCGTCGGTCGGGTTCGCGCCGATCACGACGATCACGTCGGCCTTGCCGACCGACGCGAAGGTCTGCGTGCCGGCCGATTCGCCGAGCGTGGTCTTCAGGCCATAGCCGGTCGGCGAATGGCACACGCGCGCGCAGGTGTCGACGTTGTTGTTGCCGAACGCCGCGCGCACGAGCTTCTGCACGAGATAGGTTTCCTCGTTCGTGCAGCGCGACGACGTGATGCCGCCGATCGAATCGCGGCCGTATTTCGCCTGCAGCTTGCGGAACTGCGTCGCCGCGTAGGTGATCGCTTCTTCCCAGCTCACCTCGCGCCACGGATCGGTGATCCGGTCGCGGATCATCGGCTTCGTGATGCGGTCCTTGTGCGTCGCGTAGCCCCACGCGAAGCGGCCCTTCACGCACGCGTGGCCTTCGTTCGCGAGCCCGTTCTTGTACGGCGTCATGCGCACGACCTGATTGCCCTTCATCTCCGCCTTGAATGCGCAGCCGACGCCGCAGTACGCACAGGTCGTCACGACCGAGTGCTCGGCCTGGCCGAGCTGCACGACCGATTTCTCCTGCAGGGTCGCGGTCGGGCATGCGGCGACGCACGCGCCGCACGACACGCATTCGGAATCCATGAACGACTCGCTCTCGCCGGCGGCGACGCGCGATTCGAAGCCGCGTGCGGCGATCGTCAGCGCGAACGTGCCTTGTGTTTCCTCGCATGCGCGCACGCAGCGGTTGCAGACGATGCACTTCGACGGGTCGTACGTGAAATACGGATTCGACTCGTCCTTTTGGTCGCGCAGGTGATTCGCGCCGTCGAAGCCGTAGCGCACCTCGCGCAGCCCGACCACGCCCGCCATGTCCTGCAGTTCGCAGTCGCCGTTGGCGGGGCAGGTCAGGCAGTCGAGCGGGTGGTCGGAGATGTACAGCTCCATCACGTTGCGGCGCAGCGCCTGCAGCCGGTCGGATTGCGTACGCACCTTCATGCCCGCTTCGGCGGGCGTCGTGCACGACGCCGGGTAGCCGCGCCGGCCTTCGATCTCGACGAGGCACAGGCGGCACGAGCCGAACGGTTCGAGCGAATCGGTCGCGCAGAGCTTCGGCACGTTGACGCCGGCTTCGATCGCCGCGCGCATGACCGATGTGCCGGCCGGCACCGTCACCGGCTGGCCGTCGATCTCCAGCGTGACGTCGATGTCGGCATGGCGCTGCGGCGTGCCGTAGTCGGTGTCGTCGAACGGATCGCGCGCGCGCGCCTGCGCGGCGCTCTTGCACGCGCATTGGCCCGAGCCGCAGCCGCCTTGGCGGACGTTGTTCGTGTCGAGGGACATGTGGGGCTCCTTCGTGGTCAGGCCGCAGCCTTGGCCGGGCCCGGCGCGGCGTCCTGGCCGGCGGCGAGACCGAAATCTTCGGGGAAGTGATCGAGCGCGGACAGCACCGGATACGGCGTCATCCCGCCCATTGCGCAGAGCGAGCCGGCGAGCATCGTGTCGCACAGGTCGCGCAGCAGCGTGACCTGTCGTTCCGACGTGTCGCCCCGGCGGATGCGCGCGATCGTCTCGACGCCGCGCGTGGAGCCGATCCGGCACGGCGTGCATTTGCCGCACGATTCGATCGCGCAGAATTTCATCGCGTATTCGGCGAGCTCGGCGAGGTTCGACGTGTCGTCGTGCAGCACGATGCCGCCGTGGCCGACCACTGCGCCGATCGCCGCGTAAGCCTCGTAGTCGAGCGGCACGTCCCACTGATGCTCGGGCAGGTAGGTGCCGAGCGGGCCGCCGACCTGTGCGGCGCGCGCGGGCCGGCCGGACGCGGTGCCGCCGCCGAAGTCGAACAGCAGCTCGCGCAGCGTGACGCCGAACGCGAGTTCGACGAGGCCGCCATGCCGGATGTTGCCGGCGAGCTGGAACGGCAGCGTGCCGCGCGAGCGGCCCATGCCGAAGTCGCGGTAGAACGCGGCGCCGCGCGCGAAGATCACCGGCGCGGTCGCCAGCGTGATCACGTTGTTGATGACGGTCGGCTGGCCGAACAGCCCAGACAGCGCCGGCAGCGGCGGCTTCGCGCGCACGACGCCGCGCTTGCCCTCGAGCGATTCGAGCAGCGCGGTTTCCTCGCCGCATACGTACGAGCCCGCGCCTTTCGCGACATGCAGCTCGAACGCGTGCGCGGAGCCGAGCACGCTCGCGCCGAGCCAGCCGGCGTCGCGCGCCCGCGCGATCGCCGCCTCGAGCGTCGCGATCGCATGCGGATACTCGCTGCGCACGTAGATGTAGCCGATCGTCGCGCCGGTCGTGATGCCCGCGATGATCATCCCTTCGATCAGGCAGTACGGGTCGCATTCCATGATCAGGCGGTCGGAGAACGTGCCCGAGTCGCCTTCGTCCGCGTTGCAGACGATGTACTTCTGCGTTGCGCTCGCGTGCCGCACCGTGCGCCACTTGATGCCGGCCGGGAACGCCGCGCCGCCGCGTCCGCGCAGGCCCGATTCGATCAGCGCGTCGCATGCGGCGTCGCCGTCGAGCGCGAGTGCGCGCTTCAGGCCGGCGAGGCCGTCATGCTGCAGGTAGTCGTCGATCGACAGCGGGTCGGTCAGGCCGATGCGCGCGAACGTGAGGCGCTGCTGGCGGGCGAGATACGGCAGCGCGTCGACGAGGCCGACGCCGCTCGGGTGCGCGCCGCCTTCGAGCCAGCCGGCATCGAACAGCGCGGGCACGTCGGCGGCCGACAGGTTCGCGTAGCCGACGCGGCCGGCCGCCGTGCCGACTTCGACGAGCGGTTCGAGCCACAGCAGGCCGCGCGTGCCGTTGCGAACGAGTTCGATCGCGGCGCCGCGCCGTTCGGCTTCCGCGACGATCGCGGCGGCGAGCGCGTCGGCGCCGAGCGCGAGCGCGGACGAATCGCGCGGGACGTAGATGCGGGTCGTCATGCGGCCTCCCCGGTATGAGCGACGGCGTCGGCCAGCAGCGCGTCGAATTTCTCCGGCGTGACCTTCGCGTGCAGCACGCCGTTGACCGTCATCGACGGCGACTGCGCGCAGAGCCCCAGGCAGTAGACCGATTCGAGCGCGACGGCGTCCGGCGCATCAGCGTGCGGTGCGTCGCCGTGCGCCGCATCGAACGTACAGCCGGTGCGCGCCTGCGCATGGGCCGCGAGCGCTTCGCAGCCCATGCTGCGGCACGCTTCGGCGCGGCACATCTGGATCGTCACGCGCGCCGGCGGTGCGGTGCGAAAGTGGTGGTAATAGGTGAGGACGCCGTGCACTTCGGCACGCGACAGGTTCAGCGCTTTCGCGAGCGGCGCGACGCAACCGGCGGGCACGTAGCCCGCGTCGTCCTGGATCGCGTGCAGGATCGCGACGAGCGACCGGCCGGCGCGCGCGTGACGCTCGACGAGCGCATCGGGCGCATGGGAATTCGGGGACATCTGCTATGCTCCTCCAAAGTCTCATATGTGCTGGCAATTCATATACAGCACATGCAGACTTCGTTCTGATGGATTTTGGCCAACGATAAGCGGAACTCTGGATGGTCGCAATAGGAAGTCCGGGTGCATAAATGATTCGAGTCGAATGCGACGCGCATTTGATCGTGCGCGACAGCCAGGGGCGCACGGCGAGCCTGTCGGACGTGGTGCCGCTGCTCGAGCTGGTTGCCGAGACGGGCAGCATCGCGCAGGCGGCGCAGGCCAAGGGGCTGTCGTACCGGCATGCATGGGGCGTGCTGCGCGCGCTCGAGGCCTGCGTCGGCGGGGCGTTGATCGAGACCGCGCGGGGCAAGGGATCGACGCTGTCGGAGCTGGGGCGGGCGGTGGTCGACGCGCAGCGCCTTGCGCGCAGCCGGCTCGACGGGAACCTGCGCGCGCTGGCGGCTGAAGTCGCCAGCGACCTGAACCGGCGGCTCGCGCAGCGCGACGGGGCCGTGCGGATCCACGCGTCGCACGGTTATGCGGTCGCGGCGCTCGTTTCCGCGCTGGTCGATGCGCATGCGGCGGTCGACATCAAGTATCGCGAGAGCGTCGAGGCCGTGAAGGCGCTTGCGCGCGGCGAGTGCGAACTGGCGGGGTTTCATCTGCCGCGCGGCGCGTTTCGCGAGCAATGCGCTCAGATCTACCGGCCCTGGCTCGACGACACGCGCCATGTGCTGATTCACCTGACCCGGCGCAAGCAAGGGCTGTTCGTGCCGCGCGGCAATCCGAAACAGGTGCGCGGCCTGTCCGACCTCGCGCGCGACGACATCCGCTTCGTCAATCGCCAGCCGGGCTCGGGCACGCGCATGCTGCTCGATCTCGCGCTTCGACGAATCGGCGTCGATCCCGAGCGCATCAACGGCTACGCGTCGGCCGAGCTGACCCACTCGGCGATCGCGGCGTTCGTCGCGAGCGGCATGGCGGATCTCGGCTTCGGTGTCGAGCCGGCCGCGCATCATTTCGGGCTCGATTTCATCCCGGTGATCGACGAGGATTACTACTTTGCGTGCGAACGTGCGCGGCTCGACGAGCGGCCGCTCGCCGGTGTCCTGGCGCTGCTGCGCGACGCGCGCTATGTCGAGCGGGTCGCGCATCTCGACGGCTACGATCCGGCGGCGTGCGGCACGCTGACGAGCGTCGCCGCGGGGCTCGCCGGCGCGGACGTGTAGCGCTCGCGCGGCGGTCACGCACGGCAATTGCGCCAGGCGCGAGCCCCGCTGCAGCAGCGGGGGATTTGCGCTACGCTTTCCGCTTGATCAACGTTCCAACAAGCACGCCGGCAAGGCGTCGTCCCGCCATGAAACTTTCCGTTCCCCTTTCCGCGGCAGCGTTGACCGCGGGCCTTCTGATTGCCGTTTCGCCGTTCGCGCTTGCGCAGAATTCGCCCGGCGTGCCCGGCGGCATCCTAAATGAACAGTTCCGCCTGAACGAACATCCGCAGATGCCGTTCGCGGCGTCGGCGCCGTCGAAGAAATATCAGAGCGGCAAGAAGTCCGCGCTGCGCCGCAAGGCGGACCTGGGCGACCCGAACGGCTGCAACCTGAAGTGCCCGATGGACAGCGAATGAAGCCAGGGTGACGGCGTCCGGGCGGTGCCAAAGCGGTATCGCGCCCGGACGGACCGACACGCCTCATGCATTGCGAGCCCCGCGAAGCACGCCGCTTCGCGGGGCTCGCGCGTTTCTGCGCGTGCCGTCAGCCAGTGACGCGGATGACGATCCGGCGCTTATGTAGTGGTTAACCCGCATTCTGGAAGTATGTCTTCCCGAAACCTGCCTTATTCTTAAGCAGCTGCCTACATAAACTTCAGTTGTCGGCGATGAACAAGGTGTTCATCGCGAAAAACGGACAAATCTGGAGGTAGGTCATCATGAAGTCGCTCGTTCAAGTCGCCGTTGTTGCTGCCGCTCTCGTTGCCCCGGTCGTGTCGTTCGCCCAGCCGGGTTCGCAGATCACCCGCGCCCAGGTGCGCGCCGAACTGATCCAGCTCGAACAGGCCGGTTACAACCCGGCGCGCGGGGAAGATCCGCACTATCCGGACTCGATCCAGGCCGCGACGGCGCGTGTTGCAGAGCAGCAGCGCAATGCAGTCGCGCAGGCGCAGGGTGTGGATGCCAGCGGTTACGGCGCGCAAGCGCAGGGCGCATCGGCATCGGGTTCGCGCGCGGCAATCGTGCGTCCGGCCAGTGACGAAGAAATGAAGTCGCTGTATCGCGGCAGCTAAGCTGCGCGTCGCCGGGCATGCCGGACGGTGCGCCGGGTGCGACGATCGGTCGCGTCGCGCCGCGCGACGCCGATGGGCCCGGCATCCGTTACCTCCTGTCGCCGGGGTTCCGGCGGCATTCCGCCTGGCCCGTCGCGGCTAGGCGCTTTTTCCCGAAGGAGGGCGGCAGCGTGCGCAGCAGACGGCGTTTCGCCGGCAACAAAAAACCCCGCAGACGATTGTCGTGCGGGGTTCGTGCGTCGGAACGCGAATTTGGTGGAGGCGGCGGGAATCGAACCCGCGTCCAGAAGCGCTCCACGACCAGTTCTACATGTTTAGTTCTGTCATTTGATTTAACCGCAGCGACGCGGACGAACACGCTGCACTACGGCGATTCGCTAGATTTTCGACCCTGGCGTCGCGACGCCGACAGGGCTTAACTGACGTATATGACCTCTGTCGGTATTGCTACCGGTCTTGCGACACTAGCCCGTCAGTGAACTAGGCAGAGGACGGCGGCCCTTAGGCTGCCAGTGCGAACGTATCGTCGTTTGCAGTTACGTTTTTCCCATTGATTAACGAGGTGACGGGTCCTCGACATGCCCTAGCCGCTTCACAACCCCTGTCGAAACCAGGTCGCCCCCGCGGATAAGATTGACCATTATAGCCCAACATCGCGCAGCAGCTCGCGCAATTGCAAGGTCGTCTCGACGAGATGCTGTGCTTGCCAGTCCACCGGCGCGGCGCCGTCGCCGCAATAGCCGTATGCGGCCGCGATCGTTGCCATACCTGCGGCGCTGCCGGCCTGGATATCGCGCAGATCATCGCCGACATAGACGATGCGTTCCGGCGCGAGCGTCAGTTGCCCGGCCGCGTGCAGCAGCGGGGCAGGGTGCGGCTTCGGGTGCGGCGTTGTGTCGCCCCCGACGACGCACGCGGCGCGCGGGCCGAGACCGAGCAGGCCGACGAGCGGTTCGGTCAGGTGCATCGCCTTGTTCGTGACGATCCCCCAGCGCACGCCGCGCGCGTCGAGTTCGTCGAGCAGCGTATCGATGCCCGGGAACAGCGTCGTGTGCACGCAGAGATCCGTCGCGTAGTTCGTCAGGAACTCGTCGCGCATCGCATCATAGTCGGGCGACTGCGGATGGATGCCGAACGCGCCGCCGAGCAGGCCGCGCGCACCGGCGGACGCCAGCGGCCGCAGCGTGTCGAGCGGCGTCTCTGGCAGCCCGCGCACGCGCTGCATCTTGTTGACGGCGGCCGCCAGATCCGGCGCCGTATCGGCGAGCGTGCCGTCGAGATCGAACAGCACCGCGTCGCAGCGTTGCAGCGGCTGTTCGTCGAGCGTGGCCTGCGTGGGCGAAAGGGGAGTCGTCATGCCGGTCGAATGGTGATCACGCGCCGCGACGGCACGCGACGAGATAGTTGATGTCGGTGTCGTTCGACAGCGCAAAGCGCTTGCCGAGCGGGTGATACGTGATGCCCTTGATCTCCGCGATGTGCAGATCCGTCGCGCGCACGAAGCCGGCCAGTTCCGACGGGCGGATGAAGCGCGCGTAATCGTGCGTGCCCTTCGGCAGCAGCTGTGCGATGTACTCGGCGCCGATCACCGCGAACAGGTAGGACTTCAGGTTGCGGTTCAGCGTGGAGAAGAACACCCAGCCGCCCGGCTTGACGAGCGTCGCGCAGGCCTCGACCACCTTGGCCGGCGACGGCACGTGCTCGAGCATTTCCATGCACGTGACCACGTCGTAGGTGCCGGGTTCGCGCGCCGCGATCGCCTCGGCCGCGATCGCCTCGTAGTCGACCGTCACGCCGCTTTCGAGGCTGTGCAGGTCGGCGACACCGAGCGCTTCGGTGGACAGGTCGATGCCCTTCACCTGCGCGCCGAGGCTCGCCATCGACTCGGACAGGATGCCGCCGCCGCAGCCGATATCGAGTACGCGCTTGCCGGCCAGGTGGGCATGCGCATCGATCCAGCCGAGACGGACCGGGTTCAGGTCGTGCAGCGGCTTGAATTCGGCATTCGGATCCCACCACCGATGGGCGAGGTCGCTGAATTTCTGGAGTTCGTGCGGATCGGCGTTGGTCATGTCGGCAAACGGGCTACGGGAGGAGGGCGACGCATGGCTGCATCAAGCCCCGAGTATATAAGCGGGCGCACGGCGAAGCCAGCGAGCGCCGGAGCGGGCATCAATGAAAAAGCCCCGCCGAGGCGGGGCTTCGAAGCAGGCGAGAGCCGTGGCTTACTGCGCCGGAACGGTCGTCTTCTGCACTTCTTGCGTACCGACCACTTCGACTTCCACGCGGCGGTCCGGTGCGAGGCAGGCGATCAGTTGCTTGCGGTTCTTCTGGTTGCAGCCGGTCGTGACCGGGTTGCGCTTGCCCTTGCCTTCCGTGTAGATCTTGTTGGCCGGGATGCCCTTGCTGACCAGGTACGACTTGACAGCTTGCGCACGGCGCAGCGACAGACGGTCGTTGTACTTGTCCGAGCCGATACGGTCGGTGTAGCCCGTTGCGACGACCACTTCCGTGTTCATGCCCTGGATCTTGCCAGCCAGATCGTCCAGCTTCTGCTTGCCCAGCGGCTTCAGCGTTGCCTTGTCGAAGTCGAACAGTGCGTCGGCTTGGTACGTGATCTTCTGGCTCGAGATTGCCGGAGCAACCGGTGCGACCGGTGCCGGTGCCGGAGCCTGGGCGACCAGTGCGCCATCGCACTTTGCGTTGGCGGTGGCCGGCGTCCAGAATGCATCGCGCCAGCAAAGCTCGTTCGTGCCGTTCATCCAGACGTATTCGCCGGTACCATTCACCCAGTTGTCATTCACGGCTTGTCGCGACGCCGGCACCGACTGTGCCGATGCGGATGCAGCCATAACTGCGGTAGCTGCAATGAACGCGAGCTTTGAAAGTTTATTCATATTTCTCCTCTCGAAATTGAGATTACCGCAGGTTTACTGCGAGCCTGTTGACGGTGACAAGTCATACATTGCTCGAAGTATAACATTGGTGCGGCACAAAAAACGCGGCGCCGCTCTGTGTAGACTTCGAGCAGCGTCTAACTTTCAGTGCGTTGGCATTTTGCCATATCGTTCCCTTCCCACGAAAAAAAATCCTCCCCACCCTAACATCGCCTATCCGTTTGTGGCGCATGCGCAACACCGACCTGCCGTAACTTTTAGAGATTGTCAAGCGTGCACACGCAAAATTGCGCGGGAAGACAGGAATGTTTACACGCGGGCGTGAGACGGCGGCGCGCGGCGCTCGCCGGCGGCGAAGGGAGCGCCGGCCGCGCCGCGACTTTTGCCCTTCTTATATAGAGGGGGCGCCGAATTGGCGCGAGAAGGGCGCATGTTAGAATCTCGCGTTGCGTTGCTGATGCAGCGCCCACGCGAAAGGCGTTTCCGTCTTCGCCCCGAATAGATACGGATACATGGATCAATTCGCCAAAGAGACCCTGCCCACCTCCCTCGAGGAGGAAATGCGCCGTTCGTATCTCGATTACGCGATGAGCGTAATCGTCGGACGTGCCCTCCCGGATGTCCGCGATGGCCTGAAGCCCGTGCACCGGCGCGTCCTGTTCGCGATGCACGAACTGAACAACGACTGGAACCGCGCGTACAAGAAGTCGGCGCGTATCGTCGGCGACGTGATCGGTAAATACCACCCTCACGGCGATAGCGCGGTCTACGAGACGATCGTGCGGATGGCGCAGGATTTCTCGCTGCGCTACATGCTGGTCGACGGGCAAGGCAACTTCGGCTCGATCGACGGCGACAATGCCGCCGCGATGCGTTACACCGAAATTCGCATGGCGAAGATCGGTCACGAGCTGCTCGCCGACATCGACAAGGAAACCGTCGACTTCGGCCCGAACTACGACGGCAGCGAGATGCAGCCGCTGATCCTACCGGCGCGGATTCCGAACCTGCTGATCAACGGCTCGTCGGGCATCGCGGTCGGCATGGCGACCAACATCCCGCCGCACAACCTGAACGAAGTCGTCGACGCTTGTCAGCACCTGCTGAACAACCCGGAAGCGACGATCGACGAACTGATCGAGATCATCCCGGCGCCCGACTTCCCGACGGCCGGCATCATCTACGGCGTCGCCGGCGTGCGCGACGGCTACCGGACGGGCCGCGGCCGCGTCGTGATGCGCGCGGCCACGCACTTCGAGGAGATCGACCGCGGCCAGCGCATGGCGATCATCGTCGACGAGCTGCCGTACCAGGTGAACAAGCGTTCGCTGCTCGAACGCATCGCCGAACTCGTCAACGAGAAGAAGCTCGAGGGCATCTCCGACATCCGCGACGAGTCCGACAAGAGCGGCATGCGCGTCGTGATCGAGCTGAAGCGCGGTGAAGTGCCGGAAGTGGTGCTGAACAACCTGTACAAGGCGACCCAGCTCCAGGACACCTTCGGCATGAACATGGTCGCGCTCGTCGACGGCCAGCCGAAGCTGCTCAACCTGAAGGAAATCCTCCAGTGCTTCCTCGCGCACCGCCGCGAAGTGCTGACGCGCCGGACGATCTACGAACTGCGCAAGGCGCGCGAACGCGGCCATGTGCTCGAAGGCCTCGCGGTCGCGCTCGCGAACATCGACGACTTCATCGCGATCATCAAGGCCGCGCCGACGCCGCCGATCGCGAAACAGGAGCTGATGGCGAAGTCGTGGGATTCGTCGCTGGTGCGCGAGATGCTCACCCGCGCCGAAACCGAGAATGGCGCGGCGGGCGGGCGCGACGCGTACCGTCCGGAAGGGCTGAACCCTGCGTTCGGCATGCAGGGCGACGGCCTGTACCGTCTGTCCGACACGCAGGCCCAGGAAATCCTGCAGATGCGCCTGCAGCGCCTGACCGGCCTCGAGCAGGACAAGATCATCGGCGAATACCGCGACGTGATGGCGCAGATCGCTGACCTGCTGGATATCCTGGCCCGCCCCGAACGGATCACCTCGATGATCGGCGAGGAGCTGACGTCGGTGAAGGCCGAGTTCGGCGACGCGCGCCGCTCGAAGATCGAGCTGAACGCGACCGAGCTGAACACCGAAGACCTGATCACGCCGCAGGACATGGTCGTCACGATGTCCCATTCCGGCTACGTGAAGTCGCAGCCGCTGTCCGAATACCGCGCGCAGAAGCGCGGCGGCCGTGGCAAGCAAGCGACGCAGATGAAGGAAGACGACTGGATCGAGACACTGTTCATCGCGAACACGCACGACTATATGTTGTGCTTCTCGAACCGCGGCCGCGTGTACTGGATCAAGGTCTACGAAGTGCCGCAGGGTTCGCGCAACTCGCGCGGCCGCCCGATCGTCAACATGTTCCCGCTGCAGGACGGCGAGAAGATCAACGTCGTGCTGCCGGTCAAGGAATTCTCGGCCGACAAGTTCGTGTTCATGGCGACGTCGCTCGGCACCGTGAAGAAGACCCCGCTCGAGGCGTTCAGCCGCCCGATGAAGAAGGGCATCATCGCGGTCGGCCTCGACGACGGCGATTTCCTGATCGGCGCGTCGATCACCGACGGCGCGCACGACGTGATGCTGTTCTCCGACGCGGGCAAGGCGGTGCGTTTCGACGAGAACGACGTGCGCCCGATGGGCCGCGAGGCGCGCGGCGTGCGCGGCATGCAGCTCGAGGACGGGCAGCAGGTCATCGCGATGCTGGTCGCGGGCAGCGAGGAGCAGTCGGTGCTCACCGCAACCGAGAACGGCTACGGCAAGCGCACCCCGATCACCGAGTACACGCGTCACGGCCGCGGCACGAAGGGCATGATCGCGATCCAGACGTCCGAGCGCAACGGCAAGGTGGTCGCCGCGACGCTCGTCGATGCCGAGGATCAGATCATGCTGATCACGACGGCCGGCGTCCTGATTCGCACGCGTGTTTCCGAGATTCGCGAAATGGGGCGCGCCACGCAAGGTGTTACACTCATCAGCCTCGACGAGGGTACCAAGCTCTCCGGCCTGCAGCAGATCGCGGAAGCCGAAGAGGGCGACGGCGAGGCCGACGAGGCGTCGGACGGCGAAGCCTGACCAAGGATGTGACTCTCGAGCGGCCCCAGGCAGGCGCGCCACGTAAAAGGCGCGCCGCGTGAGGCGAAGTACTTATTCATATTTCCAAGAAGGGAGTGATGATGCAAAAGCAATTCAAGCAACTGGTCCTGCTGGCTGCCCTGGTGCCGACGTTCGCAATGGCGCAAGCGCTGTCGAACCCCGCACCGGCTCCGGCGGCAGCTGCGCCGATCGACGCCGACAAGAAGGCGGCGATCAAGGATCTGCTCGATGCGATCGACGCGCCGAAGCTCGTGTCGGCAATCGGCAACAGCGCCGAAATGCAGGCGAAGCAGCTGGTTCCGGCGATCCTGTCGGACGCGCTGTCGGAAAACAAGACGCTGAACGACAAGCAGAAGCAGGCTGCGGTCCCGACGCTGCAGAAGAACGCAGTGCCGAAGCTGGTCGACGGCGCGGGCAAGGTGTTCGCGACGCAGGCGTTCAGCAGCGATGCGATGCAGGCTCAGTATGACGCCTACGCGAAGTACTACAGCACGTCGGAAATCAAGGATCTGACGACGTTCTACAAGAGCCCGACGGGCCGCAAGTTCATCCAGGTGCAGGATCAGGTTGGCCGCGACGTGGTCAACGGCCTGATGCAGAAGTACATGCCGCAAGCGATCCAGGCAACGCGCGCCCAGGCCGACAAGGAAGTCGCGGCGGTCAAGCCGGGCAAGTAAGCCGTCTCGGCCCGCCCCTGGCCGTGCGGCCGGGTTTGGCGACAGCCTGACGACAGTGCGATAATGGCCGTTTGCGCGCGAGCGCAAGCGGCCATTTCTTTTCTGGCGCGGCTCATTTGCAACTGACTTGCCGGCGGCTAGCCGGCCGCGTTCCCTCCCGAGGTTTTCACGATGCGCGTCTTTAATTTCTCCGCTGGTCCCGCGGCAATGCCGGAAGAAGTGCTGCGGCAAGCCGCCGACGAGATGCTCGACTGGCATGGCAGCGGCATGAGCGTGATGGAGATGAGCCATCGCGGCAAGGAATTCACGTCGATCCACGAAACGGCGCTCGCCGACCTGCGCGAGCTGCTCGACGTGCCGGCGAGCCACCGGATCCTGTTCCTGCAGGGCGGCGGCATCGGGGAGAATGCGATCGTGCCGATGAACCTGCTGGGCACGCGCAAGACGGCCGATTTCGTCGTGACGGGCTCGTGGTCGCAGAAGTCGTTCAACGAGGCGAAGAAGTACGGCACGCCGCACCTGGCCGCGACGGGCAAGACCGACGCCGGCTACACGCGTGCGCCGGCCCGCGCGGAATGGCAGCTGTCGGACGATCCGGCTTACGTGCACCTGTGCACGAACGAGACGATCGACGGCGTCGAGACGTTCGAGATCCCCGATCTCGGCAACGTGCCGCTCGTCGCGGATGTCTCGTCGCACATCCTGTCGCGCCCGATGGACGTCGCGAAGTACGGCGTCATGTTCGGCGGCGCGCAGAAGAACATCGGGATGGCAGGCGTCACGCTCGTGATCGTCCGCGAGGACCTGCTCGACCGCGCGCTGTCGATCTGCCCGTCGGCGTTCGACTGGAAGACGGTCGCCGAGAACAACTCGCTGTACAACACGCCGCCCACCTACGCGATCTACATCGCCGGCCTCGTGTTCCAGTGGCTGAAGCGGCAGGGCGGCCTGCAGGCGATCGAGGCCCGCAACATCGAAAAGGCGAAGCTGCTTTACGACACGATCGATGCAAGCAGCTTCTATCTGAACAAGGTCGAGCCGGCGGTGCGTTCGCGGATGAACGTGCCCTTTTTCCTGGCCGACGAAACGCGCAACGAAGACTTCCTTGCCGGCGCAAAGGCGCGCGGGCTGCTGCAGCTGAAGGGCCACAAGTCCGTCGGCGGTATGCGGGCGTCGATCTACAACGCGGTGCCGCTCGAGGGCGTGAAGGCGCTCGTCGAGTACATGAAGGATTTCGAGCAGCACCGCGCCTGACGGCGGCGGCGCTGGTCAACAGCACGGCAACTACGCATGGACGACGAACTGAATTCCCGCCTGAAACCGCTGCGCGACCGCATCGATGCGATCGACGCGCAGCTGATCGAGCTCCTGAACCAGCGCGCCGCGGTGGCGCTCGAGGTAGGCGAGGTCAAGAAGCATTTCAACGCGCCGGTATTCCGGCCGGAACGCGAGCTGCAGGTGATCGCGCGCCTGCAGGACATGAGCGCGGGCCCGCTCGCGAGCGACCACATCAGCGCGATCTGGCGCGAGATCATGGCCGCGAGCCGCGCGCTCGAACAGACGATCCACGTCGCGTTCCTCGGGCCGGTCGGCACGTATACCGAACAGGCGATGTTCGAGTATTTCGGCCAGTCGATCGAAGGGCTGCCGTGCCCGTCGATCGACGAGGTGTTCCGCTCGGTCGAGGCGGGCGCCACGGCGTTCGGCGTTGCGCCGGTCGAGAATTCGACCGAAGGCGCGGTGTCGCGCACGCTCGACCTGCTGCTGCAGACGCAACTGCTGATCAGCGGCGAACTCGCGCTGCCGATTCACCACAACCTCCTCACGCAGGGCGGCACGCTGGATGGCGTGAAGCGCGTGTGTGCGCACGCGCAGGCGCTCGCGCAGTGCCAGCAATGGCTGTCGGCGAATGCGCCGCAGCTCGAGCGGCAGGCGGTCGCGAGCAATGCGGAAGCTGCGCGCCTCGCCGCGGCCGATCCGACGGTCGCGGCCATTGCCGGCGACCGCGCGGCCGCGCACTACGGCCTGCAGATCGCGTTCGCGCTGATCCAGGACGATCCGCACAACCGCACCCGCTTCGTGATCGTCGGCAAGCATCCGGCGGGGCCGACCGGCAACGACCAGACGTCGCTGATCGTGTCGGTGAAGAACGAGCCGGGCGCGGTGTTCAAGCTGCTCGAGCCGCTCGCGCGGCACGGCGTGTCGATGACGCGCTTCGAGTCGCGTCCGGCGCGCGTCGGCACGTGGGAGTATTACTTCTACATCGACATCGAAGGGCACCGGGACGACGCATCGGTTGCGGCCGCACTGACGGAACTCGGCAAGAAGGCCGCGTTCCTGAAGGTTCTCGGCTCGTATCCGCGCGCGCGCTGACGCGGCCCGTGCGGCCTGCGCCGGCATGGCGCGGGTCGTGCCGAAGCAGGCGAGGCAGGCTGGTGGCGCTGCCGAAGGCGGGGCGGGCGGCGTCCGGCGCGGTGTGTGCGCGCCGGTTGTCGGCCCACCCGGAATCTGGACCCCGCGTGGCGCGGCACCGCCGCTACGCGTAACTTGGCTCTTGTCGTGTCAGGCTTTGCATTCAACAAACTGGTCATCTTCGGCGTCGGCCTGATCGGCGGATCGCTGGCCCGCGCGCTGCGCGAGCGCGCGCCGGGCGACGCGGGCGAGATCGTCGGCGTCGGACGTTCTGCTGCGTCGGTCGCGCGGGCGCTGGCGCTCGGCGTGATCGATCGCGCCGCGGCGCTCGACGACGACGCGCAATTGCGCGACGCGCTCGCGGGCGCCGATCTGGTGCTGCTGGCCGCGCCGGTCGCGCAGACGGGCCCGCTGCTCGCGCGCATCGCGCCGTGGCTCGACGGCGCGACGATCGTCACCGATGCGGGCAGCACCAAGTCGGACGTCATCGCGACCGCGCGCGACGCGCTCGGCGCGCGCATCGCGCAGTTCGTGCCCGGCCATCCGATCGCCGGGCGCGAGTCGAGCGGCGTCGAGGCCGCGCTGCCGGACCTGTACGTCGGCCGCAATGTCGTGCTGTGCCCGCTGCCCGACAATCCGGCGGCGTCGGTCGCGCGAATCGATGCGATGTGGCGCGCGACGGGCGCCGACGTGCGGACGATGAGCGCTGCGCAGCACGACCGCGTGTTCGCGTCGGTGAGCCATCTGCCGCACCTGCTGTCGTTCGCGCTCGTCGAGCAGATTCTCGGCGAGGCGGACGCGGAACTGAAATTCTCGTACGCGGCGGGCGGATTCCGCGATTTCACGCGGATTGCCGCGTCGAGCCCGGAAATGTGGCGGGACATCTGCGTCGCGAACCGCGCCGCGTTGCTCGACGAGCTCGACGGCTACACGCGCGTGCTTGCGCGGCTGCGGGCCGCGATCGACGCCGGCGACGGCGCGGCGCTCGAGGCCGTGTTCGCGCGGTCGCGCGATGCGCGTTCGGCGTGGCAGGAGCGCGGCGGCAAGCCCGCATCCGGCGAGCCGGTTTCCGGGCAGCCGGCCCACACGATCAGGAAATAACAGGAAGCCCTCATGGAACATCTCGATCTCGGCCCGTACTCCAGCGCGTCGGGCACCGTGCGTCTGCCCGGCTCGAAGAGCATCTCGAACCGCGTGCTGCTTCTCGCGGCGCTCGCCGAAGGCGAAACGACCATTACCAACCTGCTCGACTCCGACGACACGCGCGTGATGCTCGACGCGCTCGGCAAGCTCGGCGTGAAGCTCGCGCGCGACGGCGACACCTGCGTCGTCACCGGCACGCGCGGCGCGTTCACCGCGAAAACGGCCGACCTGTTCCTCGGCAACGCGGGCACCGCGGTGCGGCCGCTCACGGCGGCGCTCGCGGTGAACGGCGGCGACTATCGCGTGCACGGCGTGCCGCGCATGCACGAGCGGCCGATCGGCGATCTCGTCGACGGGCTGCGGCAGATCGGCGCGCAGATCGACTACGAGCAGAACGACGGCTTTCCGCCGCTGCGCATCAAGCCGGCGTCGATCACGGTCGACGCGCCGATCAGCGTGCGCGGCGACGTGTCGAGCCAGTTCCTGACCGCGCTCCTGATGACGCTGCCGCTCGTGAAGGCGAAGGACGGCCGGATCGTCGTCGAGGTCGATGGCGAGCTGATCTCGAAGCCGTACATCGAGATCACGATCAAGCTGATGGCGCGCTTCGGCGTGATCGTCGAGCGCGAAGGCTGGCAGCGCTTCATCGTGCCGGCCGGGGTCCGCTACAAATCGCCGGGGCAGATCATGGTCGAGGGCGATGCGTCGTCGGCGTCGTATTTCCTCGCGGCCGGCGCGCTCGGCGGCGGGCCGCTGCGCGTCGAGGGCGTGGGGCGCGCGAGCATCCAGGGCGACGTCGGCTTCGCGAACGCGCTGATGCAGATGGGCGCGAACGTGACGATGGGCGACGACTGGATCGAAGTGCGCGGCATCGGCCACGACCACGGCAAGCTCGAGCCGATCGACATGGACTTCAACCTGATTCCCGATGCGGCGATGACGATCGCGGTCGCGGCGCTATTCGCCGACGGCCCGAGCACGCTGCGCAACATCGCAAGCTGGCGCGTGAAGGAAACCGACCGCATCGCGGCGATGGCGACCGAACTGCGCAAGGTCGGCGCGAGCGTCGAGGAGGGGCCGGACTATCTCGTCGTCACGCCGCCGGCGCGATTGACGCCGAACGCCGCGATCGATACCTACGACGATCACCGGATGGCGATGTGCTTCTCGCTCGTGAGCCTCGGCGGCGTGCCGGTGCGCATCAACGACCCGAAATGCGTCGGCAAGACGTTCCCCGACTATTTCGACCGCTTCACCGCGCTCGCGAAGGCCTGACCCCGTATTTTCGATGAAATCCAACCGACCCTTTCACCCGACCTCGGTCATCACGATCGATGGCCCGACCGCATCCGGCAAGGGCACCGTCGCGGCGCTCGTTGCCGCCCACCTCGGCTTTCACCTGCTCGACAGCGGCGCGCTGTACCGTCTCGCCGCGCTCGCGAGCATGCGCTACGACATCGCAGCCGAAGACGTCGACGCGCTCGTGAAACTGATCGACGATCTCCACATCACATTTCGCGAGGGCTGCGCGCAGCTCGACGGCGTCGACGTGTCGAACGACATTCGTGCGGAGGCGGTCGGCAATCGCGCGTCCGCGATCGCCGTGCATGCACCGGTGCGCACCGCGCTCGTCGCCCGCCAGCGCGCGTTCCGCAAGACGCCGGGCCTCGTCGCGGACGGCCGCGACATGGGCACGGTGATCTTCCCGGACGCCGTGCTGAAGGTGTTTCTGACGGCCAGCGTCGAGGCGCGCGCGGCCAGACGGCATAAGCAATTGATGCAAAAAGGTTTTTCTGCTAATATTGATAACTTGCTCCGGGATCTTCGAGAACGCGACGCGCGCGACAGCAATCGTGCGGCCGCGCCGTTGAAGCCCGCGGCAGACGCCAGGCTGCTCGATACGTCGGCGCTCTCGGTCGATCAGGCGGTCGATCAAGTGCTGCAGTGGTACCGGGCGCCCGGTCAGCCCGCCTGAGAAGGCGGGGTGGCGGTAGGTGCTTCGCGCGCAAGCGCGAAGCGTGTTTCAACCCTTAACCCCGTGTGGCTTTCGCTCTGGCCCTCGTAGCCGACCATTCCGGACGGCGCGGCCCTGCGATCCATGCACAATCAGATTTTTATGTCCGACCTGCAAACCTCCAACCCGAATACCGAATCCTTTGCGGCTCTGTTCGAAGAGTCGCTGACCCGCCAAGACATGCGCGCCGGCGAAGTGATTTCCGCCGAAGTCGTGCGCGTCGACCACAACTTCGTGGTCGTCAATGCAGGCCTCAAGTCCGAGGCTTACATTCCGATCGAGGAATTCCTGAACGATCAGGGCGAGGTTGAGGTGCAGGCGGGCGATTTCGTGTCCGTCGCGATCGACGCGCTCGAAAACGGCTACGGCGACACGATCCTGTCGCGCGACAAGGCGAAGCGCCTTGCATCGTGGCTGTCGCTGGAAAAGGCCCTCGACAACAACGAACTCGTCACCGGCACGATCACCGGCAAGGTGAAGGGCGGCATGACCGTGATGGTCAACGGCATCCGCGCGTTCCTGCCGGGTTCGCTGGTCGACACGCGTCCGGTCAAGGACACGACCCCGTACGAAGGCAAGACGCTCGAGTTCCGCGTCATCAAGCTCGACCGCAAGCGTAACAACGTCGTGCTGTCGCGCCGCGCAGTGATCGAAGCAACCCAAGGCGAAGAGCGCGCGAAGCTGCTCGAGACGCTGAAGGAAGGCGCGATCGTCAACGGCGTGGTCAAGAACATCACCGACTACGGCGCGTTCGTGGACCTCGGCGGCATCGACGGCCTGCTGCACATCACCGACATCGCATGGCGCCGCGTGCGTCACCCGAGCGAAGTCCTGTCGGTTGGCCAGGAAGTCACCGCGAAGATCCTCAAGTTCGACCAAGAGAAGAACCGCGTCTCGCTGGGCATCAAGCAACTGGGCGACGATCCGTGGGAAGGCATCTCGCGCCGTTACCCGTCGGGCACGCGCCTGTTCGGCAAGGTCACGAACATCACCGACTACGGCGCATTCGTCGAAGTGGAATCGGGCATCGAAGGCCTGGTCCACGTGTCGGAAATGGACTGGACGAACAAGAACGTCGCTCCGTCGAAGGTTGTCCAGCTGGGCGACGAAGTCGAAGTCATGGTCCTCGAGATCGACGAAGACCGTCGTCGTATCAGCCTCGGCATGAAGCAGTGCAAGCCGAACCCGTGGGATGACTTCAGCCGCAACTTCAAGAAGGGCGACAAGATCACGGGCGCGATCAAGTCGATCACCGACTTCGGCGTGTTCATCGGTCTGCCGGGCGGCATCGACGGCCTGGTCCACCTGTCGGACCTGTCGTGGAGCGAAGCTGGCGAGGAAGCCGTCCGCAAGTACAAGAAGGGCGACGAAGTGGAAGCGATCGTGCTCGGCATCGACGTCGAGAAGGAACGCATTTCGCTGGGCATCAAGCAGCTCGAAGGCGACCCGTTCAGCAACTACGTTGCAATGAACGACAAGGGTTCGATCGTCGACGGCGTGGTGAAGTCGGTCGATGCGAAGGGTGCCGTGGTCACGCTGACCGGCGACGTCGAAGGCTACCTGCGCGCGTCGGAAATCTCGCAAGACCGCGTGGAAGACGCTCGCAACGTGCTGAAGGAAGGCGACAAGGTCAACGCGATGGTGATCAACATCGATCGCAAGTCGCGCGGCATCAACCTGTCGATCAAGGCGAAGGATTCGGCCGAGCAGCAAGAGGCGATCCGTGGCCTGCAGTCCGACAGCAGCGCAGCGGCAACCGGCACGACGAACCTCGGCGCGCTGCTGAAGGCCAAGCTCGACGGCCAGAACCAGTAAGCCTTACGAGGTCTGCTGAAGTATGACCAAATCCGAGTTGGTCGCACAGCTGGCATCGCGATTTCCGCAACTTGTTCTCAAGGATGCGGATTTCGCGGTGAAAACGATGCTCGATGCGATGTCCGAAGCTCTGTCCAAAGGGCATCGCATCGAAATTCGGGGCTTCGGCAGCTTCGGCCTCAACCGTCGCCCGGCGCGCGTCGGGCGCAACCCGAAGTCGGGGGAGAAAGTGCAGGTGCCCGAGAAGTTCGTGCCGCACTTCAAGCCCGGCAAGGAATTGCGCGAACGCGTCGACGGCCGGGCCGGCGAACCGTTGAAGCCCGAGGACCCGGACGACGATCGTTGAACGTCATCCGGCCTGCCTGGAACCCATCCAGCAAAGGCTGAAGAAGAGCGCCCCCTCGCGGGGCGCTTTTTTGTTTTCGCGGCAAGCATTCGATGCGTGCCGGCGCACGCGCGAAACGGATGCGCTGTCGCAGAAACGCATCCTTTACAATACGGGTCGATTCGGCGTGGCGAGGGGGAGTCGCGTGCGCCGCGGTGAAATCTCAATCAAGAGAGGGCTTCATGAAATTTATCGTCTGGCTGATCCGGGTATTGGTGTTCGTGCTGTTGCTGGTGCTCGCACTGGCCAATACGCAAACCGCGACGCTGAATTTCCTCGCCGGGTACGCCTGGCAAGCTCCGTTGATCCTGATCGGTCTCGCCTTCTTCGCGGTCGGCCTGGCGGCCGGCCTGCTGTCCGCGCTGCCCTCGATCTTCCGCATGCGCCTCGAGAACGGGCGCCTGAAGCGCGACTTGCGCACGGCGCGCGAAACCCCGGCCATCGTCGACCAACCGCCGATGCCGCCGGTCATTTAACGACCCTGTGAGCCGCGCGAAACGCCGCGCGGTTTTCGTTTCCGCTTCGATATTTCGCATGGATCTGGATTTCTGGTGGTTGCTCGCGATTCCGGTCGCTTTTGCGCTTGGCTGGGCCGCATCGCGCTATGACCTGAAGAATCTGCTGTCGGAGAGCGCCAATCTGCCGCGCTCGTATTTCCGCGGCCTGAATTTTCTGTTGAACGAACAACCCGACAAGGCGATCGACGCGTTCATCGAGGTCGCGAAGCTCGACCCCGAGACGGTCGAACTGCACTTCGCGCTCGGCAACCTGTTCCGCCGCCGCGGCGAGACGGATCGCGCGATCCGCGTGCATCAGAACCTGCTGAGCCGCACCGACCTGCCCGTCAACGAGCGTGATCACGCGCTGTACGAACTCGGCCAGGATTTCCTGAAGGCCGGCCTGCTCGATCGCGCGGAAGAAACCTTCCACATGCTGGCCGACGGCGACCGCGCGCTCGGCGCGCAGCGTGCGCTGCTGACGATCTACGAGATCGAGAAGGACTGGAACAAGTCGATCGACACCGCGAAGCGCATCGAGTCGATGGGCGGGGGGCAACTCGGCACCGAGATCGCGCAGTTCCATTGCGAGCTCGCGCAGGAGGCGCTGCAGCGCAAGAACGCCGCGGCTGCCGCGGAGCAGCTGCGGCTCGCGCTGGTCGCGAATCCGCAGAACGTCCGCGCGACGATCCTGTCCGGCGATGCGGCGGCGGCGGCGGGCGACCACGCGGGCGCGATCGGGCACTGGAAGCGCGTCGAGGCGCAGAACCCGGCCTACCTGCCGCTCGTCGCCGACAAGCTGATGAAGGCTTTCATCGCGCTCGACCGGGCCGGCGAAGGCGCGGAGCTGCTGATGGGCTACGTCGACCGCTATGCGTCGAACGACCTGCTCGAGATCGCGTACCAGCACATCGCCGCATTGCGCGGGCAAGATGCCGCGCACGTGCTCGCGCGCACGCAGATGGAGAAGTCGCCGAATCTGTCGGGCATGCTGCACCTGCTCGATGCGCAGATCGCGGCGGCCGACGAACCGCGCCGTAAGGAGCTTGAAATGATGCGTGCGCTGATCAAGCAGCGCACCAAAAATCTGCCGCGGTATACGTGCCAGAATTGCGGTTTCCGGGCACGGCTCTTTTACTGGCAGTGCCCCGGTTGCAGCGGTTGGGAAACCTATGCGCCGCGCCGCGTCGAACCTGCCGTGCCGAACTGATCGGCGCGGGCGGGACGAACGCGATGCGGATGCCGCCGGGCCCGGCCCGGCGGCCAAGTCAGTCAATCACCGGGAACCCTTACCGGAACATCTATGAAAATCACCATCATCGGCACCGGGTACGTCGGTCTCGTCACGGGCTCCTGTCTCGCGGAAATCGGTCATGACGTCTTCTGTCTCGACGTCGATCCGCGCAAGATCGACATCCTGAACAACGGCGGCATGCCGATTCACGAGCCAGGGCTGCTCGACATCATCGCGCGCAACCGCGCGGCGGGGCGCCTGCGCTTCTCGACCGATGTCGAGGCGAGCGTCGCGCACGGCGAGATCCAGTTCATCGCGGTCGGCACGCCGCCCGACGAAGACGGCTCCGCCGACCTGCAATACGTGCTCGAGGCGGCACGCAACATCGGCCGCCACATGACCGGCTTCAAGGTGATCGTCGACAAGTCGACCGTGCCGGTCGGCACCGCGCAGCGCGTGCGCGGCGTGGTCGACGAGGCGCTGGCCGCGCGCGGCCTCGCGGGCAGCGTCGCGCACCGCTTCTCGGTCGTGTCGAATCCCGAATTCCTGAAGGAAGGCGCGGCGGTCGAGGACTTCATGCGCCCGGACCGGATCATCATCGGCGTCGATGACGACGAGGTGGGCGTGATCGCGCGCGAGAAGATGAAGAAGCTGTACGCGCCGTTCAACCGCAATCACGAGCGCACGATCTACATGGACGTGCGCTCGGCGGAATTCTCGAAGTACGCGGCGAATGCAATGCTCGCGACGCGCATCTCGTTCATGAACGAGATGTCGAACCTGGCCGACAAGGTCGGCGCCGACATCGAAGCCGTGCGGCGCGGGATCGGCTCCGATCCGCGCATCGGCTATCACTTCCTGTATGCGGGCGTCGGCTACGGCGGCTCGTGCTTCCCGAAGGACGTGCAGGCGCTGATCCGCACCGCGGGCGAGAACGGCCAGCCGCTGCACATCCTCGAGGCGGTCGAGGCGGCCAACCACGCGCAGAAGAGCGTGCTGATCGGCAAGATCGAGCAGCGCTTCGGCGCGGATCTGAGCGGCCGCGAGTTCGCGGTCTGGGGCCTCGCGTTCAAGCCGAACACCGATGACATGCGCGAGGCGCCGAGCCGCCGCCTGATCGCCGCGCTGCTCGAGCGCGGCGCGACGGTGCGCGCGTACGACCCGGTCGCGATCGAGGAGGCGCGGCGCGTGTTCGCGCTGGATCTCGGCGCGGACCCCGATGCGCTGTCGCGCCTGCATTTCGTCGACACGCAGGACGTCGCGGTGACCGGTGCGGATGCGCTCGTGATCGTCACCGAGTGGAAGGAATTCAGGAGCCCCGATTTCGCGCGCCTGAAGGCGGAACTGAAAGCGCCGGTGATCTTCGACGGGCGCAACCTGTACGAGCCGGATGCGATGGCCGAGCTCGGCATCGACTACTACGCGATCGGGCGTCCGCATGTCGATCCCCAGACCGTTTCCCGTGGATGACCGGACGATGAACGCCCCTCGTGAAATCGGCCCGGTGCCGCGCGAGCAGATCGCGCGCTCGCGCGTGCTCGTCGTCGGCGACGTGATGCTCGATCGCTACTGGTTCGGCAATGTCGACCGCATCTCGCCGGAAGCGCCGGTGCCCGTCGTGCACGTGCAGCGCCAGGAAGAGCGCCTCGGCGGCGCGGCGAACGTCGCGCGCAACGCGGTGACGCTCGGCGGCCAGGCCGGGCTGCTGTGCGTCGTCGGCTGCGACGAGCCGGGCGAGCGGATCGTCGAGCTGCTCGGCACGAGCGGCGTGACGCCGCACCTCGAGCGCGATCCGTCGTTGCCGACGACGATCAAGCTGCGCGTGCTTGCGCGCCAGCAGCAACTGCTGCGCGTCGACTTCGAGGCGACGCCGACGCACGAAGTGCTGCTTGCCGGGCTCGCGCGCTTCGACGCGCTGCTGCCGCAGCACGACGTGATCCTGATGTCGGATTACGCGAAGGGCGGCCTTACGCACGTGACGACGATGATCGCGAAGGCGCGCGCGGCCGGCAGGCCCGTGCTCGTCGATCCGAAGGGCGACGACTGGGAGCGCTATCGCGGCGCGTCGTTGATCACGCCGAACCGCGCGGAGCTGCGCGAGGTCGTCGGGCAATGGAAATCGGAAGACGACCTGCGCGGGCGGGTCGCGAAGCTGCGCGCGTCGCTCGACATCGACGCGCTGCTGCTCACGCGCTCGGAGGAGGGCATGACGCTGTTCTCCGGCGCGGGCGAGCTGCATGCGCCGGCGCTGGCGCGCGAAGTGTTCGACGTGTCCGGCGCGGGCGACACGGTGATCGCGACGGTCGCGACGATGCTCGGCGCGGGCGTGCCGCTCGTCGACGCGGTCGTGCTTGCGAATCGCGCGGCGGGGATCGTGGTCGGCAAGCTCGGCACCGCCACGGTAGACTACGACGAACTGTTTCACTGAGCGCATGCGCGCGGCGCGCTCGTTGCGCCGCGCGCTGCCTCGCCACTTTTTCAGACAGGACGACCATGACCCTCATCGTCACCGGCGCGGCCGGTTTCATCGGCGCGAACATCGTCAAGGCGCTCAACGAGCGCGGCGAGACGCGCATCATTGCGGTCGACAATCTGACGCGCGCGGACAAGTTCAAGAACCTCGTCGATTGCGAGATCGACGACTACCTCGACAAGACCGAATTCGCCGAGCGCTTCGCGCGCGGCGATTTCGGCAAGGTGCGTGCGGTGTTCCACGAAGGCGCGTGTTCGGACACGATGGAACACGACGGCCGCTACATGATGGACAACAACTTCCGCTACAGCCGCGGCGTGCTCGATGCGTGCCTCGCACAGGGCGCGCAGTTCCTGTACGCGTCGTCGGCAGCGACCTACGGCGGCTCGACGCGCTTCGTCGAGGAGCGCGAGGTCGAGGCGCCGCTCAACATCTACGGCTATTCGAAGTTCCTGTTCGACCAGGTGATCCGCCGCGTGCTGCCGGGCGCGAAGAGCCAGATCGCCGGCTTCCGTTACTTCAATGTGTATGGCCCGCGCGAGACGCACAAGGGCCGCATGGCATCGGTCGCGTTCCACAACTTCAACCAGTTCCGCGCGGAAGGCAAGGTCAAGCTGTTCGGCGAATACAACGGCTACGCGCCGGGCGAGCAGACGCGCGATTTCGTGTCGGTCGAGGACGTCGTGAAGGTGAACCTGTTCTTCTTCGATCATCCGGAGAAGTCGGGCATCTTCAACCTCGGCACCGGCCGCGCGCAGCCGTTCAACGACGTCGCGACGTCGGTGGTCAACACGCTGCGCGCGCTCGACAGCCTGCCGCCGCTGACGCTCGCACAGCAGGTCGAGCAGGGGCTGATCGAATACGTGCCGTTCCCGGACGCGCTGCGCGGCAAGTACCAGTGCTTCACGCAGGCTGACCAGACGAAGCTGCGCGCGGCCGGCTACGATGCGCCGTTCCTGACGGTGCAGGAAGGCGTCGACCGTTACGTACGTTGGCTGTCCGGCCAGGTTTAAGCCGGCGCGCCGATTCCTTAGACTGGGTCTCACGGTCGGCGGCCGCCGGCCGTTTTCACTTGGAGATCCGGAACATGATCAAGAAATGGTTCGCTGCGGCAGCCCTGTTCGGCGCGATCGCGTCGGCGTGGGCGGCCGTCGACGTCAATGCCGCGAGCGAGGATGCGCTCCTCGGCATCAAGGGCATCGGGCCCGCGAGGGCCAAGGCGATTCTCGACGAACGCAATGCGCGGGGGCCGTTCAAGAATGCGGACGACCTCGCGGCACGCGTGAAGGGGATGGGCGGTCACACCGTCGAGCGCCTGCAGCGCGAAGGGCTGACGGTTGGCGCGGCGCCGCCGGCTGCCGCGGCGAAATCCGCTGCCGCACCGACTGCCCCGGCCACGGCGACTGCGCCGGCCAAGCCCGGCGCGGCGCGCACCGCACAGAAATAGCGTTCGAGCGATCGCGTACGCGAGCCGGACGAACAGGCTCCTTCAGCCGTCGTCATTGCGACGGTTTCCCGCGGCATGCCGCGGGTTTTTTGCGTGGCGATGCCGCGCGCATGTCGTCGCCGGGTGGCGGGTATTCCATCGCGGCGAAGGGGGTAGAACGCGTGTGCTGCGTCGCTGGTTTACAATCGACCGATTGATCAGCCTCGTACTCACGGTATCTCCATGGCTTACAAAACTATCGAAGACACGATCGGCAACACGCCGCTCGTGCAACTGGTCCGCCTGCCGGATGACGAGATTCGCGCGCGCAACAACGTGATTCTCGCGAAACTCGAAGGCAACAATCCGGCGGGGTCCGTGAAGGATCGTCCGGCGCTGTCGATGATCCGCAAGGCCGAGCAGCGTGGCCGCATCAAGCCGGGCGATACGCTGATCGAGGCGACGAGCGGCAACACGGGCATCGCGCTCGCGATGGCCGCGGCGATCCGCGGCTACAAGATGGTGCTGATCATGCCGGAGGATCTGTCGGTCGAGCGCCGCCAGAGCATGGCCGCATACGGCGCGGAAATCATCCTCACGCCGGTGAAGGGCGGGATGGAGCTGGCGCGCGATCTCGCGGAGCAGATGCAGCGCGAAGGCAAGGGCGTGATCCTCGACCAGTTCGCGAACCTCGACAACCCGCTCGCGCACTACGAAGCGACGGGGCCGGAAATCTGGCGCGACACGGACGGCCGCATCACGCACTTCGTGTCGGCGATGGGCACGACCGGCACGATCATGGGCGTGTCGCAGTATCTGAAGGAGCGCAACGAGAAGATCGAGATCGTCGGCGCGCAACCGGAAGAGGGCTCGCGCATCCCGGGCATCCGCAAGTGGCCGGAAGCCTACCTGCCGAAGATTTTCGATCGCAGCCGGGTCGACCGCGTCGAGAGCGTGAGCCAGGCGGCCTCCGAAGCGATGGCGCGCAAACTCGCGGCCGTCGAAGGGATCTTCGCGGGCATCTCGTCGGGCGGAGCGTGCGAAGTCGCGATGCGCATCGCGCGGCAGGTCGAGAACGCGACGATCGTGTTCATCATCTGCGACCGCGGCGACCGCTACCTGTCGACGGGCGTGTTCCCCGCGTAAGCGACATCGTTCGCACGCAATAAAAAAACGCCGCGATGCGGCGTTTTTTGTTGTCCGTGCGTGATGCTTTACTGCGGTGCCTGCGTATTCGAGTCGGCGGGCGCGAGCGCACCGTTCGCTTCCATCTGCGCCTTCACGCTTTCGCCGAGCTCGTAGACCGCGAGCGCGTAGAAGAAGCTGCGGTTGTAGCGCGTCAGCACGTAGAAATTCTTGAGCCCGAGCATGTATTCGGTCGCGCGCCCCGGCGACGGCAGATCGACGACGGTCACCGGCGTGTCTGCCTCGCCGGCCACGTTGATCGTCGGCTCGTTGAGCGTCAGGCCCGCGCGCAGCAGTTGCGACAGTGCCCAGTGCGGCTCCGGCTGCCCGTCCGCCGCGGCTTGCGCGATGCCCTGGCTGCCCGTGTCGGGCGCGATCTGCCAGACCACCGGCCGGTTGGTTTCCCAGCCGTGCTGCTTCAGGTAGTTCGCGACGCTGCCGATCGCATCGGCCGGGCTGTTGCGCAGGTCGACGTGGCCGTTGCCTTCGAAATCGACCGCATATTCGCGGATGCTGCTCGGCAGGAACTGCGGGATGCCGATCGCGCCCGTGTACGAGCCGAGCACGGTCGTCGGGTCGAGCCGGCTGTCGCGCGTCCAGACGAGGAAATCCTCGAGGTTCTTGCGGAACGTCGCCTGGCGGCTGTCGCGGTTCGGCGTGTCCGGATAGTCGAAGGTGAGCGTCGTCAGCGCGTCGAGCACGCGGAAGTTGCCCATGTAGCGGCCGTAGATCGTCTCGACGCCGATGATGCCGACGATCACCTCCGGCGGCACGCCGAATTGCTCCGACGCGCGCTGCAGCGTCGCCTGGTTCGCTTTCCAGAACTTCACGCCCGCATTGATGCGGATCGGCTCGATGAAGCGCGAGCGATACAGGCGCCAGTTCTTGACCGACGGCGTCGGCGCGGGCTTCACGAGCTTGACCGCGGTCGCCGAGTAGCTCACGCGTGAAAACAGCGTGCGCAGGCTCGCCTGATCGAAGCCGTGGCGGCTCGCCATCTCGTCGATGAATGAATCCACCTGCGTATTGTTCGCGTAGCGCTGCGGGACGATCTCTTCCTCGAAGGTCTGCCCTTGCTGCGCCGCCTGTTGCGGCTGGGCCTGCGCGACGAGCTTGCCGGCGGGCTTCGCCGTCTTCGTCTGCGCGCCGGCCGGCGCGGCACAGAACGCGGCGGCGAGGACGGCGGCAATGAACGGGAGACGGAGGCGGGACAGCGCGGCGGGAGATGCGGCAGGCTTGTTGTAATTCATGACGAACCGGGTCGGACAGGGCGAATGTGTTCGGCGCAGTATACCCGACGCATCTGGCACATCGGGGCGGTTCGGCCTTCCGTTGTGGTAAGTTAGCGGCGAATTCGCGACAGACGATGGACCTTATCGATGGAGACCTGCGGCGCCGGCGCGCCGCGGACGACGCTTATGGCAACCGCCTTTTATACGCACCCCGACTGCATGCTGCACGAGATGGGGGAATGGCATCCGGAATGCCCGGCCCGGCTGTCGGCGATCCAGGACCAGCTGATTGCCAGCCGCATCGACGACCTGATCGCGCACGAGACCGCGCCGTTCGCGAGCGAAGTGGCGCTCGCGCGCGTGCATACGCAGGCGCATATCGACTATATCCGAAGCATGACGCCGGTCGACGGCTACGTCGAGATCGATCCCGATACGCTGATGAACCGCGATACGTGGCGCGCGGCGCTGCGCGCGGCCGGCGCCGCGATCGCGGCGACCGACGCGGTGATCGAGGGGCGCTACGACAATGCGTTCTGCAGCGTGCGGCCGCCCGGCCATCACGCGGAGCCGGCGCGCGCGATGGGCTTCTGCTTCTTCAACAACGTCGCGATCGCGGCGCGGCATGCGCTCGACGTGCACGGGCTCGAGCGCGTCGCGATCGTCGACTTCGACGTGCATCACGGCAACGGCACCGAAGCGGCGTTCGCGAACGACGAGTGCGTGCTGATGTGCAGCTTCTTCCAGCATCCGCTGTATCCGTTCTCGGGCGCCGAGCACCAGGCGCCCAACATGGTCAACCTGCCGATGCCCGCGCGCAGCAACGGGATGGCGATCCGCGAGGCGGTCGACATGTTCTGGCTGCCGCGCCTCGAAGCGTTCAAGCCGCAGATGCTGTTCGTGTCGGCGGGCTTCGACGCGCACCGCGAGGACGATATCGGCGGCCTCGGCCTTGTCGAGGCGGACTTCGAATGGCTGACCGCGCAGGTCGTGGACGTCGCGCGCCGTCACGCGCAGGGCCGCATCGTCAGCTGCCTCGAGGGCGGTTACAACCTGTCCGCGCTCGGGCGCAGCGTCGTCGCGCATCTGCGCGCGCTGGCCGGCATCTGACGCCGCGCCGCCGCGCTCAGCGCGCCGGCGCGCGCGCGTGAATCCACGCGATCAGCGCGCCGATCACGCGCTCGCGGTCGAGATCGTTCATCGTCTCGTGGAAGCCGCCCTCGTATAGCGTGAGCGTGCGGTCGGGCGAGCCGACACGCGCGCCGAACGCGCGGCTGCCGTCGGGCTCGGTCAGCTTGTCGTCGGTGCCGTGATAGACGAGCACCGGCACGCGCAGCGCGCCGCGGCCGCGTTCGATGCGCGCCATCGCATCGAGGATCTCCGCGCCGGTGCGCGCGGGCACGGCCGCGTGATGCACGAGCGGGTCGGTGCGGTTGGCCTCGACCACCGCCGGATCGCGCGACAGCAGCGCCGGATCGATCCGGATCGCCGGAAAGGTCGGCCACACGCGGCTGATCACGCGGCTGACCGCGAGCATCCAGCGCGGCACGTCGCGGCCCGGCGCCAGCGCGGGGCTCGACAACACAAGGCCCGCGAGCGTGCGGCCGCGTGCCGCCGCGCGCTCGATCGCATACAGGGCGGCGACCGCACCGCCCATGCTGTGCCCCATCAGGAACAGCGGCGTGCCGCCGCGCGCGGCCTCGTCGACGAGCGCATCCGCGTCGTTCAGGTAGCCGTCGAAGCGCTCGACCCACGCGCGCTTGCCGGGCGACTGGCCATGCCCGCGCAGGTCGACGGCGAGCACGTCGATGCCGGCCGCGTTCAGGCGCGCGGCGAGCGCGGCGTAGCGTCCCGCATGCTCGGCGAGGCCGTGCACGAGCGCAACCGTCGCGCGCGGCGTGCCTTCGCCGGCCAGCCAGCGGTACGACGCCAGCTCGAGCCCGTCGGCAGTGCGCAGCCGCCCCATGCGCGGCGGGTGCGACGCGGGTGGGGCGGAGGCGGGTGCGGCGGCCGGGCTCGGGGTGGCAGTCATCTGGCGTGTCTCCTTCGTTCGTTGGCAATCGCGCTCCCGATCATAGACGCCGCGCCGCCGCCACGCGCCAGCGCTGCCCTCTAATTTCGATCAGTTATGAAAAGATCGAAATCGATTATTAAGGGGAATTAGTGGATTGCGGTAGAATCGCCGGCTATTCCAGATGCATCGGCGGCCGACTGGCGGGGCCTGCACAGGCAGCTCCACAGCCGTCCGCCGTTTTGTTTACATGATCGAATTACGTAATCTGTCGCAGCGCTTCCCGGGGCCGAATGGATGGGTCGAGGCGCTGCACAACGTCAATCTGACGGTTCCCCAGGGCGAGGTGTTCGGCATCATCGGCCGCAGCGGCGCCGGCAAGAGCACGCTCGTGCGCACCATCAACCTGCTGACCCGGCCGACCGAAGGCAATGTCGTCGTCGGCGGGCGCGACCTGACGCTGCTGCCCGCGCGTGCGCTGCGTGAAGCGCGCCGCGAAATCGGCATGATCTTCCAGCACTTCAACCTGCTGTCGTCGCGCACGGTGTTCGACAACGTCGCGCTGCCGCTCGAGCTGGCCGGTGCGAGCCGCGCCGACATCGAGGCCGCGGTGCTGCCGCTGCTCGACCTCGTCGGGCTGTCCGCGCAGAAGGACCGCTATCCGGCGCAGATCAGCGGCGGCCAGAAGCAGCGGGTCGGCATCGCGCGCGCGCTCGCGAGCGAGCCGAAGGTGCTGCTGTCGGACGAAGCGACGTCGGCGCTCGACCCGGAAACGACCCGCGCGATCCTCGACCTGCTGAAGCGCATCAACCGCGAGCTCGGCCTGACGATCGTGCTGATCACGCACCAGATGGAAGTGATCAAGCAGGTCTGCGACCGCGTCGCGGTGCTCGATGCCGGGCGCGTGGTCGAGGAAGGCAAGGTCATCGACGTGTTCCTGCAGCCGCACCACGAAGTGACGCGCGCGCTGATCGGCGACGTGATCGCGCAGGAGCTGCCGCCCGCGCTGAAGGCGCGCGTGGCCGAGCGGCTCAAGACCGGCAGCGGCCACCTGCTGCGCCTCGCGTTCACGGGTTCGGGCGTCGACCAGCCGATCCTGTCGGAGACGATCCGCCGCTACGAGCTCGATTTCAACATCCTGCACGGCCAGATCGACGAGATCCAGGGCCAGGCATTCGGTTCGCTCGCGGTGCTCGCGGGCGGCGAGCCGGGCAAGGTCGGACAGGCGCTCGCGTTCCTGCGCGAGCAAGGCGTGGTGGTGGAGGAGCTTTCGTATGTTGAGTGAAATGTTCGACATGTTCGTGCAGTCGTTCTGGGAGACGCTGATCATGGTCGGCATCTCGGGCGTGGTCGGCGCGCTCGTCGGGCTGCCGCTCGGCGTGCTGCTGTACCTGACCGACCGCCAGGGCGTGCTGCAGAACCTTGCGGTGAACCGCGTGCTCGGCGGTATCGTGAACGCGGTGCGTTCGACGCCGTTCATCATCCTGCTGGTCGCGGTGATTCCGTTCACGCGGCTCGTCACCGGTTCGTCGATCGGCACCGCCGCGGCGGTCGTGCCGCTGACGCTCGCGGCGGCGCCGTTCATCGCGCGGCTCGTCGAGACCGCGCTGCGCGAAGTGGACCGCGGGCTGATCGAGGCCGCGCAATCGATGGGCGCGACGACCTCGCAGATCGTCTTCAAGGTGCTGCTGCCGGAATCGCTGCCGGGCGTCGTCGCCGGGCTGACGATCACGTTCGTGTCGCTCGTCGGCTATTCGGCGATGGCGGGCGCAATCGGCGGCGGCGGGCTCGGCGACCTCGGCATCCGTTACGGCTACCAGCGTTACCTGCCGGAAGTGATGTGGACGGTGGTCGCGATCCTGATCGTGTTCGTGCAGCTGGTGCAGTCGTTCGGCGACTGGCTCGTGCGGCGGCTCAGCCACAAATAAGACGACATTCTTGCGCTTGGGGGAAAGACGATGCAACGACGATTCATGCTGAAGCTGGCGGCGGCGCTCGGCGCGGCCACACTGTTCGCGGCGGGCGCAACGGCCCGCGCGGAGACCATCAAGGTCGGCGTCACGGGCGGCCCGCACGCGCAGGTGATGGAGGCGGTGAAGAAGGTCGCGGCAAAGAGCGGCCTCGACATCCGGATCATCGAGTTCTCCGACTATGTGCAGCCGAACGCGGCGCTCGCCGCCGGCGACCTCGACGCGAACAGCTACCAGCACGATCCGTATTTGCAGGCGCAGGTGAAGGACCGTGGCTACAAGCTGATCAAGGTGGCCGAGACCGTGACGTTCCCGATGGGCGTCTATTCGAAGCGCGTGAAGTCGCTGGCCGAGCTGAAGCCCGGCGCGCGCGTCGCGATCCCCAACGATCCGACGAATGGCGGCCGCGCGCTGCTGTTGCTGCAGAAGCAGGGCGTGCTGAAACTGCGTGCGGATGCGGGGCTGAAGGCGACGCCGCTCGACATCGTCGACAATCCGAGGAAGCTGAAGATCGTCGAGCTCGATGCGGCGCAGATTCCGCGCTCGCTCGGCGACGTCGACGCGGCAGCGATCAACACCAACTTCGCGATGGAAGCGGGGTTGAAGCCCAAACAGGACGCGATCGCGATCGAGGGTCCGAACGGCCCGTACGCGAACATCATCGCGATCCGCGAGGCGGACCGGAACAAGCCGTGGGTCGCGCAGCTGGTCGCGGCCTATCATTCGGCCGAGGTGAAGCAGTTCATCGAAGGCAAGTTCGGCGGCGCGGTCGTCGCCGCCTGGTAACGTGCGGTGCACGGGGCGCCCGGCGGCGATTAGAGTCGATGATCGAAAACCCGGGCTTTGCGTCCGGGTTTTTTCTCTTTTAAAATAGAACGACCGTTCGATATCATTGGCGCGTCGCCAAGAAGCGGTATCCTCGACATCCACGATGGATGGGTCCGCTTGGCCGCGCAGTCACGAGGCCTCGCTATAAAATGGCCTCTGGTCGTATTCGTAACTTTGGAGCGTGTGCATGAAAATCCTGGTGCCAGTGAAAAGAGTGGTCGATTACAACGTGAAGGTCCGCGTGAAGTCGGACAACACGGGCGTCGACATTGCGAACGTGAAGATGTCGATGAACCCGTTCGACGAAATCGCGGTTGAGGAAGCGGTGCGCCTGAAGGAAGCGGGCGTGGCGACCGAAGTGATCGCGGTGTCGGTTGGCGTGACGCAAGCGCAGGAAACGCTGCGCACGGCGCTCGCGATCGGCGCGGATCGCGCGATCCTCGTCGAGTCGAACGACGGCGTCGAGCCGCTGGCCGTCGCGAAGATCCTGAAGGCGCTGGTCGACAAGGAACAGCCGCAGCTGGTGATCCTCGGCAAGCAGGCCATCGACGACGACTCGAACCAGACGGGCCAGATGCTGGCCGCGCTGGCGGGCCTGCCGCAGGCGACGTTTGCATCGAAGGTGACGGTGGCGGACGGCAAGGCCACGGTGGCGCGTGAAATCGACGGCGGCGCGGAAACGCTGTCGCTGACGCTGCCGGCGGTCGTGACGACCGACCTGCGCCTGAACGAGCCGCGCTACGTGACGCTGCCGAACATCATGAAGGCGAAGAAGAAGCCGCTGGAAACCGTGAAGCCGGAAGACCTGGGCGTGGACGTGACGCCGCGCCTGAAGACGCTGAAGGTGGCGGAGCCGCCGAAGCGCGCGGCCGGCGTGAAGGTGCCGGACGTGAAGACGCTGGTCGAGAAGCTGAAGACCGAAGCCAAGGTGCTGTAAGGGGAGCGGAAAGAAATGACGATTCTGGTAATTGCAGAACACGACAACGCGTCGATCAAGGCGGCCACGCTGAACACGGTGGCGGCGGCGACGAAGATCGGCGGCGACATTCACGTGCTGGTTGCAGGCCACAACGCGCAGGGCGCGGCGGATGCGGCAGCGAAGATCGCTGGTGTTTCGAAGGTGCTGCTGGCCGACGCGCCGCAACTGGCCGAAGGCCTCGCGGAAAACGTCGAAGCGACCGCGCTGAACATCGCGAAGGATTACTCGCACATCCTCGCGCCGGCGACCGCCTACGGCAAGAACATCGCGCCGCGCATCGCCGCGAAGCTGGACGTCGCGCAGATCTCGGACATCACGGCAGTCGATTCGGCCGACACGTTCGAGCGCCCGATCTACGCGGGCAACGCGATCGCAACGGTGCAATCGAGCGACCCGATCAAGGTGATCACGGTGCGTGCGACGGGCTTCGATCCGGTGGCGGCCGAAGGCGGCAGCGCAGCGGTCGAGAAGATCGAAGCGGCAGCCGACGCAGGCAAGTCGCAGTTCGTGAGCCGTGAAGTGACGAAGCTGGACCGTCCGGAGCTGACGTCGGCGAACATCATCGTGTCGGGCGGCCGTGGCCTGGGCAGCGGCGAGAACTACACGAAGGTGCTGGAGCCGCTGGCCGACAAGCTGTCGGCGGCACTCGGCGCATCGCGCGCCGCAGTCGACGCCGGCTACGTGCCGAACGACTACCAGGTCGGCCAGACCGGCAAGATTGTCGCGCCGCAGCTGTACATCGCGGTCGGTATCTCGGGTGCGATCCAGCACCTGGCCGGCATGAAGGATTCGAAGGTGATCGTCGCGATCAACAAGGATCCGGAAGCGCCGATCTTCAGCGTGGCCGACTACGGCCTCGTCGGTGACCTGTTCACGCTCGTGCCGGAACTCGTGAGCGAACTGGGCTGATGCGGCGTGATGCGCCGCAGCTGATGCTTCAGCGGTAAGCACACGATACGAGGGGCGCGACGAGCGCCCCTTTTTTTACGCCATAAGCAGAAGAAGGAGGAGCAACGATGAGCTACATCGCCCCCGTCAAGGACATGCTGTTCGTGCTGAAGGAACTCGCCGGCATCGACGCCGTCGCGCAGTTGCCGGGCTTCGAGGATGCGGGTTTCGACACCGCGCAGGCCGTGCTCGACGAATCCGCGAAATTCTGCGGCGAGGTGCTGGCGCCGCTGAACGTCGAAGGCGATCGCAACCCGAGCAGCCTGAAGGACGGCGTCGTGACCGCGACGCCGGGCTTCAAGGAAGCGTTCCGCCAGTTCGTCGAAGGCGGCTGGCAAGGGCTGCAGCATCCGGCCGAATACGATGGCCAGGGCCTGCCGAAGCTGATCGCGACGCCGTGCATCGAGATGCTGAACGCGTCGAACCTGTCGTTCGCGCTGTGTCCGCTGTTGACCGACGGCGCGATCGAGGCGCTGCTGACCGCGGGCACCGAGGAGCAGAAGCAGCGCTACGTGCCGAAGCTGATCTCCGGCGAGTGGACCGGCACGATGAACCTGACCGAGCCGCAAGCGGGCTCCGACCTCGCGCTGGTGCGCTCGCGTGCCGAGCCGCAGGGCGACGGATCGTTCAAGGTGTTCGGCACCAAGATCTTCATCACGTGGGGCGAGCACGACATGGCGGACAACATCGTCCACCTGGTGCTGGCGCGCACGCCGAACGCGCCGGAAGGCGTGAAGGGCATTTCGCTGTTCATCGTGCCGAAGTTCCTGGTGAACGAGGACGGCTCGCTGGGCGCGCGCAACGACGTGCATTGCGTGTCGATCGAGCACAAGCTCGGCATCAAGGCGAGCCCGACCGCGGTGCTGCAGTACGGCGACCACGGCGGCGCGATCGGCTATCTGGTCGGCGAGGAGAATCGCGGGCTCGAGTACATGTTCATCATGATGAACGCGGCGCGCTTCGGGGTCGGGATGCAGGGGATCGGCGTGGCCGACCGCGCATACCGGAAGGCGGCGGAATTCGCGAAGGAGCGCGTGCAGAGCCGGCCGGTCGATGGCTCGGCCAAGGAATCGGTGACGATCATCCACCACCCGGACGTGCGCCGGATGCTGGGCACGATGCGCGCGCTGACCGAAGGCGCGCGGGCGCTGTCGTACGTGGCGGCGGCGCACAGCGACGTTGCCCACCGCCATTCGGACGAGGCGACGCGTGCGCGTCATCAGGCAATCTACGAGTATCTGGTGCCGGTGGTGAAGGGCTGGAGCACGGAGATGGTGAACGACGTGGCGAGCCTGGGCGTGCAGGTGCACGGGGGGATGGGCTTCATCGAGGAAACGGGCGCGGCGCAGTACTACCGCGATGCGCGGATCCTGGCGATCTACGAAGGCACGACGGCGATCCAGGCGAACGACCTGGTGGGCCGCAAGACGGTGCGCGACGGCGGCGCGGTGGCGAAGGCGCTGATCGGCGAGATCGGTCAGACGGCTGAAGCGCTGGGCAAGCTCGACGGCGCGGCGGCGGCATCGACGAAGGCGCAGCTGGAGAAGGGCGCGCGGGCGCTGTCGGCGGTGGTCGATTACGTGGTGGCGAACACGAAGCGCGACCCGAATGCGGTGTTCGCGGGCAGCGTGCCGTACCTGAAGCTGGCGGGCGTGGTGCTGTGCGGGTGGCAGATGGGCCGCGCGCTGGTGGCGGCGCACGCGAACCGCGCGAGCGACCCGGCGTTCTACGACGCGAAGATCGCGATCGCGCAGCACTATGCGGAACACGTGCTGGTGCAGGCGGAAGGGCTCGAAGCGTCGATCGTCGGCGCGAAGGGCGGCGACGGCGTGCTCGCGCTGACGGAAGACCAGTTCTGATCGGGGAACGGTATCCGTTGAAAAGCTGAAAGGCGCCCGAGGGCGCCTTTCAGCTTTGCTTGCTCGCGGCCCGCACGGCAGCGGGCCGGCGCGACTTACGCGTAGGCGGGGCGCGTCTGGCCGGCCACGTCCTTCAGGTAGCGATGCACCGACAGGTCGTCTGCCTGAATTGCGGGCATCTTGCCGGAGATCAGGTCGGCGATCAGCTGACCCGAACCGCACGACATCGTCCAGCCGAGCGTGCCGTGGCCGGTGTTCAGGAACAGGTTCGACACCGGCGTGCGGCCGACGATCGGCGTGCCGTCCGGCGTCATCGGGCGCAGGCCCGTCCAGAACGTTGCCTTCGACGTATCGCCGCCGCCCGGGAACAGGTCGTTCACGCACATTTCGAGCGTTTCGCGGCGCGCGTCGCGCAGGCGCTTGTCGAAGCCGACGATCTCCGCCATCCCGCCGACGCGGATGCGCCGGTCGAAGCGCGTGATCGCGATCTTGTAGGTTTCGTCGAGCACCGTCGACACGGGCGCCGCCGCTTCGTCGACGATCGGCGCGGTGATCGAATAGCCCTTGAGCGGATAGACCGGAATCTTCATCAGGTTCGAGATGAAGCGCGTCGAGTACGAACCGAGCGCGACGACGTACGCATCCGCGCGCACCATCTCGCTGCCGCACTGCACGCCTGCGATCTTGCCGCCCGCGATCGCGAGCGCGTCGATCGGCGTGTTGTAACGGAACTTGACGCCGAGCCCTTCGGCGAGCGCGGCAAGGCGCGTCGTGAACAGCTGGCAGTCGCCCGTCTCGTCGCCGGGCAGGCGCAGGCCGCCCGTCAGCTTGTGCGACACCGCGGCGAGCGCCGGCTCGGCGTTCTTCAGCTCGGCGGGCGACAGCAGTTCGAACGGCACGTTCGCGTCGCGCAGCACGGCGATGTCCTTCGCTGCGCCGTCGAGCTGCTGCTGCGTGCGGAACAGCTGCAGCGTGCCGCCCGTGCGGCCTTCATATCCGATGCCGGTGTCGGCGCGCAGCGCCTGGATGCAATCGCGGCTGTATTCGGCGAGCCGGACCATGCGGCCCTTGTTGACCGCATAGCGCTCGGCCGTGCAGTTGCGCAGCATCTGCCACATCCATTGCAGCTGGAAGCGGGTGCCGTCGAGGCGGATCGCGAGCGGCGCGTGCTTTTCGAACATCCATTTGACGGCCTTCAGCGGCACGCCGGGCGCGGCCCACGGCGCCGCATAGCCGGGCGAGATCTGGCCTGCGTTCGCGAAACTCGTCTCGAGCGCCGGACCGGCCTCCCGGTCGATCACCGTGACTTCATGACCGGCGCGCGCGAGGTAATACGCGCTTGCCACGCCCACCACACCGCTGCCCAGAACGACGACTCGCATAGCTGCTCCACAAGGAAGAATCGGATCGAGGCCGGTCGCACCCGCGACTCCGTGTAACCTCTATCTGACCTAGTTTTTTGCGCTATGGTATTGTCGAATGACCAGGTTTTGTTATCGTATTTTTTCGCTTTTCAGCAGAATCACATGAGAACTCAACGGCAGCCGGTACGCACGCTCGACAAGCTCGACCGGCGCATCCTCAAACTGCTTCAGAACGACGGCCGGATGGCGATGAAGGACCTCGCCGAGCAAGTCGGGCTCACCGTCACGCCGTGCATCGAGCGCGTGCGGCGCATGGAGCGCGACGGCGTGATCACCGGCTATCACGCGCGCGTCGATCCGGCCCAGCTTGGCGCGGCGCTGCTCGTGTTCGTCGAGATCACGCTCGGCCACAAGGGCGGCAACATGTTCGAGCAGTTCCGCCGGGAAGTGATGAAGATCGACGAGGTGCTCGAGTGCCACCTCGTGTCCGGCGACTTCGACTACCTGATCAAGGCGCGCATCGGCGAGATGGCCGACTACCGCAAGCTGCTCGGCGACATCCTGCTGCAGCTGCCCGGCGCGGTGCAGTCGAAGAGCTATGTCGTGATGGAGGAAATCAAGGAGACGCTGACGATTTCGGTCGACGAATAGGCGCCTGATTTCACCCTTGGCACGTCGCGCCGAATACTGTATAAATATCCAGTATTCGGCGCGAATGATGGGGTGTGGAGATGGGCGGTCGATCCGACAACGAATTTCCGGTTGCGCCGCCCATGCCCCGCAAGGGGCGCGGGGCGGTCGACAACCTGCAGGGGCGGTACGAAACGGCGTTGCGCGAGGCGGTCGACGATGGCTGGGCGCACGAGGCGGATGATGCCGACCTGCCGGCGCCGCTGCGCACGCAGGTGTTCGAGGAGCGTGCGAAGAGCATCCTCACGCGCAACCAGTCGCCCGACATTCCGTTCAGCGTGTCGCTCAATCCGTATCGCGGCTGCGAGCACGGCTGCATCTATTGCTTCGCGCGGCCGACGCACAGCTATCTCGGCCTGTCGCCGGGGCTCGATTTCGAGAGCCGCATCTATGCGAAGGTCAATGCGGCCGAGCTGCTCGAGCGCGAGATCGCCCGGAAAAGCTACGTGCCCGAGCCGATCGCGCTCGGCGTCAATACCGATGCCTATCAGCCGGTCGAACGCGACTTGCGCATCACGCGCAGCGTGATCCAGGTCATGCACGATCACGGGCTGCCGTTCGCCGCGATCACGAAATCGTCGCTGATCGAGCGCGACCTCGACCTGCTCGCTCCGATGGCCGAGCGCGGGCAGGTGATGGCGGCGGTCACGATCACGACGCTCGACGCGGATCTCTCGCGCACGCTCGAGCCGCGCGCGGCGACGCCGGCCCGCCGGCTGCGCACGATCCGCGCGTTGCGCGAAGCGGGGGTGCCGGTCGGCGTGAGCATCGCGCCGGTCATCCCGTTCGTCACCGAGCCGGACATGGAACGGGTGCTCGAGGCATGCGCGGAAGCGGGCGCGACACACGCGAGCTACATCATTCTGCGGCTGCCGTGGGAGGTCGCACCGCTGTTCAGGAACTGGCTGGATGCGCATTTCCCGGATCGGGCGGAGCGCGTGATGAACCGGGTGCGCGACATGCGCGGCGGCAAGGACTACGACTCGGATTTCGGCAAGCGGATGAAGGGTGAGGGGATCTGGGCCGATCTGCTGAAGCAGCGCTTTCGGCAGGCGGTCAAGCGGCTGGGGTTGAACGAGCGCGCGAACGGTATTCTCGATCTGTCGCAGTTTCGGGGCGCTCGGGATGTTGCGGGAACGGGGGCCGTGCCGCGTGTGAATGCGCGGTCAGCCGGCGCGGCGCTACGCGACGATTCGCAGCTGAGTTTGTTCTAATCGAGCGCACGTCGCGTCGCCGGCCCGGCAGGCGCCCCGTGCGTCGTCCTTGTTACTGGGAAATCTGCTTGGCCGCTTCGACCTGCGTTTCGAAATACGTCTGAAACGACAGCGCGAGCGCGGTCATCAGCAGGAACGCGCCGATCAGCAGCGAGAAAATCACGACGAAGATCACCGTCCAGCCCGAACGGCTGTGCCGGCCGGTGTCGGCGTTGAATTGCGCGTCCCACTTGTCATCAGCGCGCAGGCCGTAGACGATCGCGGCGAGAAACGCCGCCAGCAGCGAGATCGCGCCGGGAACGGCCAGCCACCAGCCGAGGCCGGCGGTGCGCTGGGTGGCCGCGAGCAGCAGGAAGCCCGGGACGCCGACGATCGTCGCGAGCAGGTGCGCCCAGCCATAGACGTCCCGGAAACCATACAGGTAGAAACGGTGCGCGCCGATCGAACCGAACAGGAACGCGAGGGCGGCGGTGAGCGTCTTGGAGCGGAAGCGGCGGAGCGGGGCGGTGCTGCTGGACATGGATGGCGGGCAGATTGTCGTTGGCATGGGCTGCCGGCAAGGCGGCGCGGGCGTGCGGCCCGGCACGCATTCTACGATGCCGCGGGTGAGGCGGTCACCTGCGGTCTGCGTCACGGTGCCGCATAGGTCACGCGATAGATCGCGCCGGCATGATCGTCGCTGACGAGCAGGGAGCCGTCGGGCAGCGGCAGCACGTCGGCCGGCCTGCCCCAGACGGTGCCGTCGCGCCGCAGCCAGCCCGTGATGAAAGGCGTCTGGCGGGCGTGGCTGCCGTCCGCCGAGACGACGACGCGCATCACGCGGTAGCCGACCTTCGTGCTGCGGTTCCACGATCCGTGCTCGGCGATGAAGATGTTGTTGCGGTATGCGGCGGGAAACATCGTGCCTGTATAGAAGCGCATGCCGAGCGCCGCGACGTGCGCGCCGAGCTTCAGCACGGGCGCGGTGTAGCGGCGGCAGGCGTCCGGGCTGCCGAATTCGGGGTCGGGCGTGTCGCCGCCGTGGCAATACGGAAAGCCGAAATCGAGGCCGGCGCGCGGCGCGCGATTGAGCTTGTCGTCGGGCACGTCATCGCCCATCAGGTCGCGGCCGTTGTCGGTAAACCACAACTCGCCCGAATCCGGATGCCACGCGAATCCAACCGTGTTGCGCACGCCGCGCGCGACCACCTCCCGATGGCTGCCGTCCGCATTCATCCGCGCGATGACTGCGTAGCGGTCGCGGTCGGCGACGCACACGTTGCACGGCGCGCCGGTCGGCACGTACAGCTTGCCGTCGGGGCCGAACGCGATGAATTTCCAGCCGTGATGGTGTTCGGTCGGCAACGCATCGGTGACGACGACGGGTTTGGGCGGTGCGGCGAGCTGGTCGTCGATGCGGTCGAGGCGCACAATACGCGACACGGCCGACACGAACAGCGCGCCGTCGCGATAGGCGACGCCGACCGGCATGTCGAGCCCGGATGCGATCACGTAGCGCGCGCTGATCTGCCCCTTGTGCACCACGAGGGCATGCACGCGGCCTTCGCGGCTGCCGACATACAGGATACCGCGTGGCGACCACGCCATTTCCCGTGCGGCCGGCACCGCGTCGGTCAGCACAGACACGCTGAAGCCGGGTGGCACGACGAGTTCGTCGACCGGCAGCCGGCCGGCGGCGAAGGTCGTGGCGGAGGCGAGGCAGGCGATGCCGGCAAGCAGCCCCGCAAGGCGGCGCTCAGCGCGGCGCGCCACGGCGCGAAGCGGTGGCATGGCGGCGTCGGACGGTGATGGACAGCACGATTGTATGCCCGGCCGGAAGGGCGTTTGCCGATTTTTTGCGCGTAAGTGTTTGTTGTGCCACTGGTTTTCAGCTATAATCGCGTGTTTCAGTAGTTTCGAACCCGGTTTTCCCGAAGGATTTCATATGGTTATCATCCGTCTGGCTCGCGGCGGCTCGAAGAAGCGCCCGTTCTACAACATCGTTGCTACCGATTCGCGCAACCGTCGTGACGGCCGCTTCATCGAGCGCGTCGGCTTCTACAACCCGGTCGCGACGAAGGGCGAAGCGCTGCGTATCGCTCAAGATCGTCTGACGTACTGGCAAGGCGTTGGCGCGCAACTGTCGCCGACCGTCCAGCGTCTCGTGAAGGAAGCGCAAAAGGCGCAACCGGCTGCCTAACATGGCGCGGTGTGCCGGTCGTGCCGGCTGCGAGGTGTATTGATGTCGGATCACGATTCCGGTAACGCAAGGCGCGGGCGAGCGTCGTTTGGCGCATTCGTCCGCAAGCCGGTCGAGCGCGGTTCTGCCGCGAACGCCGGCCAGGCTATCGAGCAGGGCGGTCTTGAAGCAGCGTCATCCCTGCCCGACGATGCCGTCGAGGTCGGGGCGGTGGTCGATGCCTACGGCCTGAAGGGCTGGATCAAGGTCGCGCCTCATGCCGATACCGGTCGCGGCGGCGATGCGTTGCTCAACGCGCGCCGCTGGTGGCTGGAGCGGGGCGCCGAGCGTCACGTCGCACGCGTCACGCAGGCGAAGACGCACGGCGATACGGTCGTCGCACAACCCTCCGGGGTAGGCGATCGCGATGCCGCGCTGTCATTGCGCGGGTTTCGCGTGTTCGTGCGCCGGGAAGATTTTCCGGCGCTGGCGATCGACGAGTTTTACTGGGTCGACCTGATCGGTCTCGATGTCGTCAACGAGCAATCGGTGGCGCTCGGGAAGGTGGTCGGGATGATCGACAACGGCGTGCATTCGATCATGCGCATCGAATATCCGGCGACCGGGAAAGACGGCCAGCCGGCGAGCGCCGAACGGCTGATCCCGTTCGTCGGGGTGTACGTCAAAACGGTGGATCAGGCGGCGCGTCGCATCGTCGTCGACTGGGAAGCCGATTACTAAATGAATCAGGTCACGGAGCGCGCGGTGCAGTTCGATGTCGTCACGCTCTTTCCCGAAATGTTTCGCGCGCTGACCGACTGGGGTATCACCAGCCGGGCCGTGAAGCAAGGGCGTTTCGGGTTGCGTACCTGGAACCCGCGTGATTTCACGACGGACAACTACCGCACGGTCGACGATCGGCCTTATGGTGGCGGTCCGGGCATGGTGATGCTGGCGAAGCCGCTCGAGGCTGCGATCGGTGCCGCGAAAGCGGCGCAGGCGGAGCAGGGCGTCGCGAGCACGCGTGTCGTGATGATGTCGCCGCAGGGCGCGCCACTGTCGCACGACCGTGTGGTGCGGATGGCGCAAGAGCCCGGCGTGATCGTGCTGTGCGGCCGCTACGAAGCGATCGATCAGCGTCTGCTCGATCGTTGCGTCGACGAGGAAATCAGCCTCGGCGATTTCGTGTTGTCCGGCGGCGAGCTGCCGGCGATGGCGATGATGGATGCCGTCGTGCGCCTGCTGCCCGGCGTGCTGAACGATGCGCAGTCGGCCGTGCAGGACAGCTTCGTCGGCGGCCTGCTCGATTGTCCGCATTACACGCGTCCCGAGGAATACGAGGGAGTGCGCGTGCCGGACGTGCTGCTCGGCGGCCATCATGCCGAGATCGAGCGCTGGCGTCGCCAGGAAGCATTGAGGAACACGTGGCTGAAGCGTCCGGACCTGATCGCCCGGGCGCGTCGCGACAAGTTGCTGAGCCGTGCCGACGAGGCATGGCTTGCGAACCTCGCACGCGAAGCGAAGGACGCCTCCTGAGGCGAGATTCGCGGGCGGGAATTGGCGGTGCCGTGCATGCGTGCGCGGCGCCTGATGTGAACCCATCCTCTATCGGGGCCATGCCTGGAATCAGGCGGGCGCAAACGCCGACAAGATGGTTTTAGGAGTCAGTGATGAATCTGATTGCAAAGCTTGAGCAGGAAGAAATCGAGCGCGCGCTCGCAGGCAAGACGATCCCCGAATTCGCCCCGGGCGACACGGTGATCGTGAACGTGAACGTGGTTGAAGGTAACCGCAAGCGCGTTCAGGCTTACGAAGGCGTCGTGATCGCGAAGCGCAACCGTGGCCTCAACTCGTCGTTCATCGTCCGCAAGATTTCGTCGGGCGAAGGCGTCGAGCGTACGTTCCAGACCTACTCGCCGCTGCTGGCGAGCATCGTCGTGAAGCGCCGCGGCGACGTGCGTCGTGCGAAGCTGTACTACCTGCGCGAGCGTTCGGGCAAGTCGGCTCGTATCAAGGAAAAGCTGGTGTCGAAGGATCGCGCCGCAGCAGCTTCCCAAGAGTAAGAGCTGTAAGGAAAAAGCACCCACCCGGGTGCTTTTTTCATTCCGGCGCGACAATACGCTCAGAGCAACCCGAATCAAGAGAGCCCCATTGAACCGCCGCCCCATCATCGATCCCGAAGTGCTGCCGGTCGAAGGCACCGGCGCAGGCCTGCCGCCCATCGATTACGACCGGATGACGCCAGCCGGGATGCGCGAGCGCTTTGCCCGCACGCTCGAATGGATCACGGAACCCGCCGAGGTCCGTCTTCAGGACGGCGTCGATCTGCGCAGCGCCGCCGTGCTCGTGCCGCTCGTCGTTCGTGACGGCGGCTTGACCGTGTTGCTCACGCAGCGCGCCGATCACCTGAACGACCACGCGGGGCAGATCAGCTTTCCCGGCGGCCGACGCGAGCCGTTCGACCGCGATGCGACCGCGACGGCGCTGCGCGAGGCGAAGGAGGAGATCGGGCTCGCCGGCGAGCGGGTCGAGATCCTCGGCTCGCTGCCGGATTTCCTGACGGGCACCGGCTTTTGCGTGTCGCCGGTCGTCGGGCTCGTGCATCCGCCGTTCACGGTGCAGGCCGATACGTTCGAAGTCGCCGAGATCTTCGAGGTGCCGCTCGCGTTCCTGATGAATCCGGCGAACCACGAGGTGCGCGTGTTCCGCTGGGATGGCGGCGAGCGTCGTTTTTTTGCGATGCCTTATCCGAGAGGCGACGCGCACGGGCATTACTTCATCTGGGGCGCAACTGCCGGCATGTTGCGCAATCTGTACCGCTTCTTGGCGGCCGGCTGAACATGCGCGCCGCCCGGCGCGCGTGCGCGGCCGCCGGCCGGCGGCGCCGGCAAGCCATGCGTGGCTTACGCTGTGCTATCGTTATGCAAAAAATGACATAACTCCGAAGACGGCGCCACGCATGACTTTCTTTTCGGTTCTCCTCGCCCTCATCATCGAACAGGTCCGCGCGTTGTCGCCGAGCAATCCGGTGTTCGCGCTGTTCCAGTTTCATGCGGAAACCGTCGCACATGGCCTCGACGCCGGCAAGCAGAAACACGGCATCCTCGCGTGGCTCGCGGTCGTGTTGCCGTGGGTGCTGGTCGTCGCACTGGTCTACTTCCTGCTGTACAAGGTGAGCTTCGTGCTGGCGTTCCTGTGGAACGTCGTGGTCGTGTACTTCACGCTCGGCTTCCGCCAGTTCAGCCATTACTTCACCGATATCCATCTCGCGCTCAACAACGACGACGTGCCGCGTGCGCGCGAAATCCTGCAGGAGTGGACCGGCATCGACACGGTCGACATGCCGGTCGGCGAGATCGTCCGCCACACGCTGATTCACGCCGTCGTCGCGTCGCATCGCCATGTGTTCGGCGTGTTCTTCTGGTACGTGCTGCCGGTCGGCCCGGCCGGCGCGGTGCTGTACCGCATTTCCGAATACCTCGCGCGCAGCTGGTCGGCGCCGGCCGATGATCGCACCGCGGCCTTCTCGACGTTCGCGCAGCGCGCGTTCTTCGTGATCGACTGGGTGCCGTCTCGGCTGACCGCGCTCGGCTTCGCGATCGTCGGCAACTTCGAGGATGCGATCTACGCGTGGCGCAACCACACCCGCCAGTGGCCCGACCCGAATGACGGCGTGCTGCTGGCCGCGGGTAGCGGAGCGCTCGGCGCCCGGCTTGCCGGGCCGCTTGCGGAGCCGTCGAGCCTCGATGCACTGGCGGTCGGCGACAGCGGCCCGCTGACGGTCGGGGACGATTGCACGCCGCGCACGCTGCAGTCGGCCGTCGGCCTCGTCTGGCGCGCGGTGATTCTGTGGATGCTTCTGCTGCTGATGCTGACGATCGCCGTCTGGGTGTCCTGATACGGGCGACACGGGCGTCGTCATACGCAATGAAAAGGCCGGCTCGATGCCGGCCTTTTTGCTGGCGGCTCGCCGCGCCGGCGTCAGTCGTCGCGCGGGTCGCGCACTGCACCGCAGCGCCAGCATGCGGTGAACTGCGCTTCGAGCTGCTCGCCGCATTGACGGCATCGCCATGACGCGTCGCCCGCTGCCGGGCCGTGCGATGCGGCGTCGAGCAGGCGGCGCGCGAGCGCGTCATCGCGCTCGTCGTCGAGCCAGACCTCGGGCGCGCATGCGTCGGCGGGCAGGCCGCCGAGCGCGCCTGTCGCGTAGCGGTTGTGTAGTTCGCAGCCGATGCCGGCCGCTTCGAGCACGTTCACCCAGTGCTGCGCGGTCGCGAGATCGGGTGCCTTGAAACGCATCGCGGCTCCTGTCGGCGAGGGGGCGGGGAGCGACCGGGGCGGACCGACATGCCCCGGCCGGCCATCAGCGCACGACCTGGCTTGCCTCGTGCACCAGTTGCGCATACAACGCATGCCGCGTCGGCGCCACGCGGCCGTCGGAGACTGCCTCCAGGATCGCGCAGCCGGGCTCGTGCAGATGATGACAATTATAGAAACGGCAGTGCGCGAGCAGCGGGCGGAACTCCGGGAATGCGCGCTCGAGGCGGCCTTCCGTCAGATGATAGAGACCGAATTCCTGGAAGCCCGGCGAATCGATCAGCGCACCGTCGCCGCCCGGCAGCGGATAGAGGCGCGTGAACGTCGTCGTATGCCGGCCGCTGTTGAGCGCGGCGGAGATTTCCCGGGTCGCGGCTTCCGCGTCGGGCACGAGCAGGTTCACGAGCGTCGACTTCCCCATGCCCGACTGGCCGAGCAGGATCGTCGCGTGCCCGGCCAGATGCGGGGCCAGCTGCGCGCGCGCGTCGTCGGGGCGGCCCTTGACCGACAGTTCCAGCACGTCGTAGCCGAGCGCGCGATACGGCGCGAGCCGTTCGCGGGCGACCGGCAGCGCGGCTTCGACGTCGATCTTGTTCAGCACGATCAGCGGCTTCAGGTCGTTCGCCTCGGCGGCGATCAGCGCGCGGCCGAGCAGATCCTCGCTGAAATAGGGCTCGGTCGCGAGCACGATCAGCAGCTGGTCGAGGTTGGCCGCGAACAGCTTCGACTTGAACTGGTCGGAGCGGTACAGCAGATTGCGCCGCTCGCCGATCTCGACGATCACGCCCTGGTCGGCGGACGCATGTTCGTACGCGACGCGGTCGCCGACCGCGACGTCGCTCTTCTTGCCGCGCGGGAAGCACTGCAGCATCGGGCCGCCGTCGTCGGGGGCGACGATGTAATGGCGGCCGTGCGCCGCGATCACGCGGCCTTCGGCACGTTCCGCGCGCGATGCGCGCGGGGCCGGCTTGCGGGAGGTCGGCCGGCTCATGCGTGCTGCAGCAACCGGTCGATCCGCTGCGAAGCGGGCGGGTGCGAGTAGTAGAAGGCCGTGTAGACGGGGTCGGGCGTGAGCGTCGACGCGTTGTCCTCGTACAGCTTCACGAGCGCGCTGACGAGATCCTGCGCGGCGGTCTGGCTGGCGGCGAACGCGTCCGCTTCGAACTCGTGCTTGCGCGACGTCAGGCTGCCGACCGGCGTCGCGAAGAACAGGAACACCGGAATCGCGAGGAAGAACAGCACGAGCGCGGCACCGGCGTTGCTGGAATCGAGCGACGGCATCACGCCGAGCCCGGTGTAGAACCATGCGCGCTGCGCGAGCCAGCCGAGCAGCGCGAGCAGCGCGAGGCTCAGCACGAACGACACGAGCATGCGTTTCATCACGTGGCGGCGCTTGAAATGGCCGAGCTCGTGCGCGAGCACGGCCTCGATCTCCTCGCCGGACAGGCGGGCGAGCAGCGTATCGAAGAACACGATCCGCTTCGACGCGCCGAAACCGGTGAAGTACGCGTTGCCGTGCGCGGAGCGGCGGCTACCGTCCATCACGAACAGGCCCTTCGCCGCGAAGCCGCAGCGCTGCATCAGCGACTCGATGCGCGCGCGCAGCGCGTCGTCCTTCAGCGGTTCGAACTTGTTGAAGAGCGGGGCGATGAAGGTCGGGTAGATCAGCAGCACGAGCATCTGGAACGCGACCCAGACGATCCAGGTCCACAGCCACCACAGGCTGCCGGCCTGGTTCATCAGCCAGAGCACGACGAACAGCAGCGGCAGGCCGAGCGCGGCGCCGAGCAGCGCATTCTTCAGCAGATCGGCGAAGAACAGGCGCTTGGCCATCCGGTTGAAGCCGAAGCGCTGCTCGATGCCGAACTGGCGGTAGTACTCGAACGGAACGTCGATCACGCTCGTGATCGCGAACACCGCGGCGACGAGCGCGACCTGCTGCCCGTAGCCGCGGCCGAGCCAGCCGGACAGCAGCGTGTCGAGCGCGCCAACGCCGCCGAGCAGCGTGAGCGCGACGAGCACCGCCGCGCTGACGACGATCTCGACCATCGCCAGCCGGGTGCGCTCGACCGTGTAGTCGGCCGCGCGCTGGTGCGCGGAGAGCGGGATGGTCGAGCTGAACTGGGCCGGCACGCGGTTGCGGTGCGCGGCGACGAAGCGGACCTGCCGCGAGGCCAGCCACAGCTTGGTGACGACCATCGCGAGCACGGCAAGCGCGAACAGCAGGGTGAACGAATAGGGTGACATCGAAGGCGCCAAAGGGTTCTATGCGAGAATTATATGTTCTTGCGGACGGGGCCCGCTGACGCGTCGCCTGCCGACGCCGCGCAGCGCGCCGCCCGCCAATTTCCAGGACGACTCATGACCGATACCCCCGCTTCCGCCAGCCAGCCCGAACTCGTGCGCAACGAGATGAATCTCGTCTGGCTCGACATGGAAATGACGGGCCTCGACCCGGATAATGACCGCATCATCGAGATCGCGGTCGTCGTGACCAACTCGACGCTCGAGATCGCGGTCGAAGGCCCGGTGTTCGCGATTCACCAGAGCGATGCGACGCTCGCCAAGATGGACGACTGGAACAAGAACACGCACGGCCGCTCGGGGCTGATCGACCGCGTGCGCGCGTCGACCGTGACCGAGGCGGACGCCGCCGCGCAGCTCCAGGCCTTCCTCGGCCAGTACGTGCCGCCGGGCAAGTCGCCGATGTGCGGCAACTCGATCTGCCAGGACCGCCGCTTCATGGCGCGCTGGATGCCGGAGTTCGAGCGCTTCTTCCACTACCGCAACCTCGACGTCAGCACGCTCAAGGAGCTGTGCCGCCGCTGGCAGCCGGCGATCTACAAGGGGTTCCAGAAGCGCGCGATGCACACCGCGCTGGCCGACATCCACGAGTCGATCGACGAGCTGAAGTACTACCGCCAGCATTTCCTGATCCCGGCCACGCCGGCCGCCGCGAGCGCCGGCGAATCCGCGCCGGCCGCCTGAGCGGGCCGGCCTTGCGGGCCGCGCCGCGTCAGCGCGGCGCGCGCTGCGCGCTTTTCGGCCGGAACGCCGCGACCACCGCGGCATCGGTCTCGATGTACGGGCCGCCGATCAGGTCGATGCAGTAGGGCACCGCGGCGAAGATGCCCGGCACGGTCGTGTTGCCGCTCGCGTCGCGCAGCCCTTCGAGGGTTTCCTTGATCGATTTCGGCTGGCCCGGCAGGTTGATGATCAGCGCCGCGTGGTCGGCCGTCTCGCGGATCACCGCGACCTGCCGCGACAGGATCGCGGTCGGCACGAAATTCAGGCTGATCTGCCGCATCTGCTCGCCGAACCCCGGCATTTCCTTCGTCGCCACCGCGAGCGTCGCCTCGGGCGTCACGTCGCGGCGCGCGGGGCCGGTGCCGCCGGTCGTCAGCACGAGGTCGCAGCCGGCCGTGTCGACCAGCTCGACGAGCGTCGCGGAGATCGTCGCGGCGTCGTCCTGGATCAGCCGCGTCTCGGCGCGCCACGGCGAGCTCAGCGCGGCGCCGAGCCACGCCTGCAGCGCCGGAATGCCCTTGTCCTCGTAGACGCCGGTGCTCGCGCGGTCGCTGATCGACACGAGGCCGACCAGCAGCTCGTCCGGGTGGTTACGCTTCGTCGTCATCGTCCTCTCCGGCCGGCGCGTCTTCCTCGTCGTCCGCGCCGGGCGTGCCGCTCGCCGTCTTGATCCACTGGAACAGCTCGCGGAAGTAGCGCGGCGGCTTGCCTTGCTGCGCTTCCTTGCGCGCGTTGCGGATCAGCGTGCGGCCTTCCTGCACGTCGGCTTCCGGGTGCTGGCGGACGAATTCGGTCAGCGCGTCGTCGTTGGCGAGCAGCTGCTCGCGGGTGCGTTCGATCCAGTGCAGGCGGGCCGTCGCGGCCTTGTTCACGCCGCGCTGAGCGTCGAGCGCGGTGCGCAGCGCGGCCGTCTCGTCGTCGGTCAGCGAGCGCATCACGCGGCCGACATACTGGAGCTGGCGGCGCTTGCCTTCGTGATCGGTGATGCGGCGCGCCTCGCGCACCGCGTCCGCGAGGTCTTCCGGCATCGGCATGCGCTTGAGCGCGTCTTTCGGCAGGTCGACGAGCGCCTGGCCGAGTTCCTGCAGCGCGTGCATGTCGCGCTTCAACTGGGATTTGCTGGGGCGATCGTAGCCATGGCCGGCGTCGTCGTCGGCGTGCTCGATCGGCTGAATACGGGTTTTGCGTGTCATGGGCGGCATTGTATCGCGCCGCGGCCGCCCCAAGCTTCTCCGTTACGGCGTCCCGGACCCGAAATGAAACGGCCCCGACGCCGACTGCGTTCGCTGCGCCCCGAGGGGGCGATCAGTGCGCTTGGGGCGGCCCGGCACTGCTATGATCGCGGGATACGACAATTTTGAACACGCGGGCCGCGAGCCCGTCACCGGATATCACGAAGATGGCTGCCAATCTCGACACGCAAGCGCGCTATTTCCCGCATACGCAGGACCAGCTGAAAGAAATCGCCTCGGACATCCTCCGGCACGCGAAGGCGCTTGGCGCATCGGACGCCGCGACCGAAATCTCCGAAGGCGACGGCCTGTCGGTGTCGGTGCGCCGCGGCGAGGTCGAGACGATCGAGCACAACCGCGACAAGATGGTCGGCGTGACGGTGTTCATCGGCAAGAAGCGCGGCAACGCGAGCACGTCGGATTTCTCGCCGGCCGCGATCAAGGACACCGTCGCCGCCGCGTACAACATCGCGCGCTTCACCGCCGAGGACGACGCGGCCGGGCTCGCCGAAGCCGAGCTGCTCGAGATCGACCCGCGCGACCTCGATCTCTACCACCCGTGGGACCTGAGCGCCGACGAAGCAGTCGAGCTCGCGCGCCGCGCGGAGGACGCCGCGTTCGCGGTCAGCCCGCAGATCCGCAATTCGGAAGGCGCGAGCGTGTCCGCGCAGCATTCGCAGTTCGTGCTCGCGACGTCGCGCGGCTTCCTCGCCGGCTACCCGTACTCGCGCCACTATGTCGCATGCGCGCCGATCGCGGGCAGCGGCCGCCACATGCAGCGCGACGACTGGTATTCGTCGAAGCGCAGCGCGGCCGACCTCGCGGCGCCGGAAGCGGTCGGCCGTTACGCGGCCGAACGCGCGCTCGCGCGGATGGGCGCGCGCCGCCTGGATACGCGCAAGGTGCCGGTGCTGTTCGAGGCGCCGCTCGCGGCCGGCCTGCTCGGCGCGTTCGTGCAGGCGGTGAGCGGCGGCGCGTTGTACCGCAAGACCTCGTTCCTCGTCGACAGCCTCGGCAAGCCGGTGTTCGCGCCGCATGTGCAGATCGTCGAGGATCCGCACGTGCCGCGCGCGATGGGCAGCGCGCCGTTCGACGAGGAAGGCGTGCGCACCCGCTCGCGCAGCGTCGTCAAGGACGGCGTCGTCGAGGGGTATTTCCTGTCGACCTATTCGGCCCGCAAGCTCGGCACGCAGACGACCGGCAACGCCGGCGGCTCGCACAACCTGTCGCTGCGCAGCGCGAACACGCAGCCGGGCGACGATTTCGACGCGATGCTGAAGAAGCTCGGCACGGGCCTGCTGCTGACCGAACTGATGGGGCAGGGCGTGAACTACGTGACCGGCGACTATTCGCGCGGCGCGGCGGGGTTCTGGGTCGAGAACGGCGTGATCCAGTATCCGGTCGAGGAGATCACCGTCGCGAGCACGCTGCAGGAGATGTTCCGCCACATCGTCGCGATCGGCGCGGATTCGATCGTGCGCGGCACGAAGGAAACCGGCTCGGTGCTGATCGAGCAGATGACGATCGCCGGGCAGTGACGCGCGCGGCGCGCCGATGATGCGGCGCCGCATCGCGCGGCGTTCGCCGGCCCGAGCGGCCGCACCCATGAAAAAGCCCGACCGGCGGATGTGCCGGTCGGGCTTTTTCGTTGCGGTGCGTCAGCCGCGCTGGCGCGCGTAGACGACGAACGCGTAGCCGAACGCGTTCGGCGCGGCGGCCTGGTGCGGCTCGCGCGACACTTCGCGCCAGTGCGCGGGGTCGGGCGCGGGGAACGACGCGTCGCCGTCGAAGTCGGCGTCGATCTCGGTGACGACCAGCTTGTCGGCGAGCGCGAGGCCTTCCGCGTAAAGCTGCGCGCCGCCGATCAGGAACGCCTCGGCCGCGCCGTCCCGCGCGGCGAGCGCGAGCGCGTCGGCGAGCGACGTGACGGTGTCGCAGCCGTCGAAGCGGCGCGCCGCATCGCGCGTGACGACGATGTTGCGGCGCCCCGGCAGCGGCCGGCCGATCGATTCGTGGGTCTTGCGGCCCATCACGATCGGCGCGCCCATCGTCGTGCGCTTGAAGAAGGCGAGGTCCTCGGGAAGTTTCCAGGGCAACTGGTTGTCGCGGCCGATGATGCCGTTGCGGGCACGCGCGACGATCAGGGTCAGCGTCGTCATGAATGGTGGGAAGCGGAAAACGGGAACGGCGCCGATTCTACCGGAATGCCGGCGCGCGTCCCGTGTGGCCTACTGCCCGTGTTCGTCGTCGCCCGCCGCCGCCGCGCGCTGCTCGGTGTCGGACAGGTCGCGCAGCCCGTGCGCGCCCATCAGCCGGTACAGCGTCACGCGCGAGATCCCGAGTTCCGCGGCGGCCTCCGCGAGCCGGTGACGGTGGCGCAGCAGCGCCGCTTCGATCGCGCGTTTTTCCGCGCGCTCGCGGGCCTCGGCGAGCGTCGTCGACTGCTGGGCCGTGTACTGCCCGAGATCGAGATCGGACGCCGAGATCAGCCGGCTGTCGGCCATCACGATCGCGCGGCGGATCCGGTTGATCAGCTCGCGCACGTTGCCGGGCCACGGATAGTTGTACAGCGCCTCGATCGCGCACGGCGTGAAGCCGCGGATCTTGCGCGCACCGTCGCTGCGGAACTTCAGCAGCACATGATGCGCGAGCAGCTCGATGTCCTTGCCGCGCGCGCGCAGCGGCGGTTCGTCGATGCGCAGCACGCACAGCCGGTGGAACAGGTCCGCGCGGAAATGGCCGTCGCGCATCGCCGCTTCGAGATCGACGTGCGTCGCCGACAGGATCCGCACGTCCACCGCGATCGATTCGTGGCCGCCGAGCCGCTCGATCCGGCCTTCCTGCAGGAAGCGCAGCATGCTCGCCTGGCTCTCGAGCGGCATGTCGCCGATTTCGTCGAGGAACAGCGTGCCGCCGTGCGCGGCCTCGACGCGGCCGATCTTGCGCTGGTTCGCGCCGGTGAACGCGCCGCGCTCGTAGCCGAACAGCTCCGACTGCAGCAGGTGATGCGGGATCGCGCCGCAGTTGATCGCGACGAACGGCGCCTTGCGGCGCGTCGAGCGCTCGTGGATCGCGAGCGCGGTCAGCTCCTTGCCGGTGCCCGATTCGCCGGAGATGAACACCGTCGCGTCGGTGTTCGCGACCTTGCGGATCGTGCGGAACAACTGCTGCATCGCGTCGCAGGTGCCGACCATCTCGTCGTCGCCGGTCGCGGCGACGTCGCTCGCGAGCTCGAGATCGCACAGCGTCACCATCCCGTACGCGTGGCCGACGAGGTAGTCGATCGTCGTGTGCGTCGGCGGGCCCTTCACGTAGTCGAAGCAGCACTGGCGGATCAGCTTGCGGATCTCGGGCTCCGCGAGGCGCGCGGGATCGGCGAGCGCGATCCAGCCGATCTGCTGGTGGCGCAGGATCGGCTCGAGCGCGGCGATGTCGCGCATCGCGAAGCCGTCGAGATCGACGATGCCCGCGTGCGCAAGCTCGGGCTTCACGAGCCGCTGCGCGTCGTGCGCGGATTTCGCGCACAGCACCTCCCAGCGCCGCTCTCGCAGATGCGCGACGAGCGCCGCATCGGGGCGGCGCGACAGATACACGAGTGGCCGGACTGCAGGCAGGTGGCCGGTCCCGGCCCCGTCGGAGTGCGCGATCGTGAGTCGCGGCGCGAAGCCCGGCGGGGCGGCTGATGAGACGGGGCGGGAGTCGTGCACGATATCCTCGCTACGGTGTCGCGCTTCAGAACGTATACGGGAAGCGCAGGCCGACGATGAAGTTCGGCGCGTCGGGCGTGAGCCCGATCGCGACCGACGCATTCATCGTCAGGTGCTTGTTGAACACATGATTGAGACCGAAACCCAGCGTCGACGCGGTCGTCTGGCTGCCCGGCACCCGCTGCCAGTTGCCGCCGGGCGCCTGCGTGCGGGTCGACGCTGCGATCGCCATCGTGTAGGAGATGCTCGCCGAGTCGCGCTCCGAGAACGCGAGCGCGACGCCGCCGCCGAACTGGACGATGTCGGCAAGCTTCACCTTCGCGGGCTGGGTCTGCCCGACCACCGACGAGATGTCGGAGAACGAGCGCGCGACGTTGTACGTATAGGAGACGCTGCCGAACAGCACGACCGGGTCGTAGGTCTTCAGCGCCGACACGCCGGCCGTGATGCTCCAGAAGCCGGTGCCGGTCGGCAGCTTGCTCGGCGCGACGAGGTTGGTGTTGTTCGGGTCGGACTGCAGCAGCTTGATGCCGAACGGCGACGTGCCGGTGGGCGACTTCACGCGCAGGCTGCCGACGATGTCGGGCACGCTGCCGTGCTCCTTCACGAACTGGTAGTAAATGCCGAAGTTCACGTCGCCGAGCGCGTGCGAATTCACCGACGTGTCGGACAGCGTGTTGGCCGCGCCGCCGGCGCCGCCGTTCATGAAGGTCGCGGTGCGGTACATGTAGGGCACGTCGACGTCGACGCTGATGCGGTCGGTGAGCCCGTAGCGCACGTCCACGTCGGACATCAGCTGGTGCGACTTCGTCTGGCCGAGATTCAGGTTGCCGAGGAAGATCGCATCGAGCGCGAGGAAGCCGGAGAGCTGCAGCTGCCGGCGGTCGTAATAGGTGTCGCTGATCCCCCAGTCGATCGTCAGCTTGCGGGCGAACAGCGGCGCATGCTCGCGCTGCGCGACCGCTTCCTCGGCGGCCGTGCGGGTGGGTTCCGCGGCTTTCTGCGTGGTGCCGATCGTGCCGGGCATGCCGGTATCGGCCGCGCCCGCGCCCGAACCTGCAGGCGGCGGCGGATTGACCGGCACGCCGGTCGCGGTGCCGGTGCCTTCGCCCGGCGCGGGCGTGACGGGCGTGTACTGCGAGACGAGCGTGCCCGGCGCGGCGCCGGGCGCGCCCGGTTCGCCGCGGCCGCGCCGCGCCATCTCGAGATCGATGACCTGATGTTCGAGCGCGTTGATCTTGCGCTGCTGCTCGTCGACGACTTTCATCAGCATGTTGAGCCGCTCCTCGAGCGATTGGTCGGCGAGCGCCTGGGCGTGCGCGCACTGCATGAATACGAAGCAGAGGACCGCGGCCGGTATGGCGGCAAGCGAGGCGCGCGGCTGATCTGTTGACGACTTGTGTGACATGTCCTTCCCCCCGGATGGGGCGGCTGCGCGGCGAACCAAGGGGTTCGCTCCGCGGCCGCCTGAAACGGCGCACGCACGCGTGGCCGATGCGATGTCGCGGCTTGCGCGCCGCCTGTCATCTCCTCAAGAGGGCGCCGCTTTGCAGCGCCTGCAGGACGCCCATCTGACGGAGCGTCGCGGGTGACATCTGTTGCGTATGCAACAGGATTTGCAGCTGGTTCGAGACGATCTGGCGATTGCCTGCGACCTGCAGCAGTTGCGCGATCGCGCCGGCCTGCTGGTTCGCGGCCGGGGTGATCGACTGGGTGGCGAGCCCGGCGGGCGTCTGCAGCACGAGCGAGACGCCGTTGCTGCCGAACGAGACGCCGGCCTTCACCGTGCCGGACGCATCGGTCGCGAACGCGCTCGAATTCGACGTCGAGCCGGGCATGGCCGCCGGCGCCGGGTTCTGCGCATTGAAATCGATGACGGCGGCGTTGCTGCCGGCATTGTTGTTGCCTGCGACCTGCGTGACCTGCGAGATGCCGTTGACCGATACCGATTGCCCGCCCGTCGCGACGGCGTGCGGGTTCGCGCCGCTCGGCCCGCCGTGGCCGCCGACGACCTTCGCGAGCGTCGTGACATGCGCGTCGAGCTGATTCGCGGCATTCGTGGCGGCCGTCAGCGTGCCCTGTGCGATCGCCAGGGCGCCGTTCGGCAGCTGCCATTGGGACACCAGGTTCACGACGAACCCGGAAATCATCGAAGCGCCGGCATATTTGCCGGTCTGGTGGGCGAGGACGTCGTCGTCGACGAGCTGCATGGCCGGTGCAGGCAATCGGTTGTCGAACGGACGTGTTGCATTGAGCGCGCCGGGCGCGTTTTCGGCTGCAACGGCGCTGCTCGCGTAGCCGCACATGGTGGCGCACCAGGCGAGGCAAAGCGGCGAGAGGTAGCGTTTCATGACGGGTCAGAACAAGTCTGCCTTGATCAAGCCGAATTCAACGAAGGGAACCGCGGCGGAGCCCGTGTTGAGCGCCTGATCGCGCAACTTGAGCGCCAGCGATTCGTTGTTCTGCAAAAGAGGCGAGTCCTCCCTGAAGGGTTTGCCCAGCACGGCGAACACGAGGCCGTTCCAGGTCTTGGCGAAATCCTGTTCGAGCAGAATGCGGTTGCCGAGCGCCGGGTCGGCAATGAAGACCCGGCCGTTCTCCGCATGCTTGACGATCACGAAATGCTCGTAGCCGTCGAGATCCATCAGCACGAGCACGGGAATCTGCAGGTGGTACAACGCGTCGATGCCGACCCGGAAACCGCGGCCGCGCAGCCCGAGCGTCTCGACGAACTTCTTCATGTCGAGCATCGAGAAGCCGTTGCGGACCACGACCTCGGGCGTCGAGAACGCCATCATCCGCCGGATCATTTCGGTTTCCGGAATATCGATGTCGTAGCCGTACTTGAGCAGCGTCGCGAGCGCGGCCGAGCCGCAGCTGAAGTCGAACTGCTGGTTGACGACGTCGCGATAGCGCAGGTCGCGGATCGATTGCAGATGCTTCGTGAGCGGGACGCCCGCGAGCGTGGACGTATCGATGCTCGACTGCGCGAAGCCTGATGTGCACCCGATGCCGCTGGCGATGACGACGGCGATGCGCAGCGACACCCGCCGATATTCCCCGGACATGCTGTTCTCCTGCTGCGCGCGTCGCGCCGCACGATGTGCGGCACGGCGCGCGCTCCCCCCGGTTGCAGCGGTCAATGACCGTTGTTGAGCGCAGCGATCGCGAGACCGTTGTGCTGCAGGTTGCCGATGCCGCCGGCAATGTTCACGCCGATGTTGCCGCTCGAGCCATGCAGCGTATTGGCGCCGAGCATCGCGTTGCCTTCGAAGCGGCCGGAGGCCTGGGCCGCCGCGCTTTGCGTGTTGTCGTCGGTGGCGACCATCGCGACCGTGTTGACCTGGCTCGCGCTGACGGTCGTCACGGCGCCGGCAAGGCTGTTGTTCTGCACGTTGCCGATACCCGACGCGACGTTCACGCCGACGTTGCCCTGCACGGCGGACAGCGAGCCGTCGCCGACCGATGCGTTCAGCTTGAAGTTGTTGACGGTGGCCCTGCCCGCCGACGACTGGTTGCTGAAGATCTGTGCGTTGCCGAACACGTTGCCGACATCCACCGACGCGAGCGCGACGTCGTTGCTCTGCACGTTGCTGATGCCTTCCGCGATGTTCACGCCGAGGTTGCCGGTGACGCCCGATGCCGCGTTGGCGCCGGTGCCCGCGTTCAGCACGCCGGGCTTGCGCGTGTCGATGTGCTGCGTGACGCTGCCCGTCGTCTTCACGTCGGTCTTGTCGACGTCGAGGTTGAAGGCCCACGACTTGCTCTTCGAGTGCTTTTCGCTGCCGCTTGCTTGCGCGGACTGGCTCGACGACGAGGACGACGATGCATCGTCGTGATGCACTCTCGCCCGGTACCCGGCTTCGCTCGAAGACGAATTCGAACTCGTCGTCGTGCTGCCCGCGGCATCATGCGTCGTGCTGCTCGACGCTGCGTTGTCCCACGCCACGGCGGCGGAGCCGGTCGCATTGAAGCGGGCGTCGAAGTTCACGTTTTCGCTGCTGCTGCCGTTGCGGCGGTTGCCGCTGTGGGCGTGCGATTCGTTCAGGCTCGCGGCTGCGGACACCGTGGCGTTCACCACGCCCGCGATGGCCTTGTGGCCGCTGCTGGCGCTCGTGTCATGCGTCGACGACGTCGTGTGCGACATGCTGCTCGACTGCGACCGTTCGGCTTCCGCCGACGCCCAGGCCGTCACGCTGCGCGAATCGTGCGACGACATGTGCGTTTCGCTCGAACGCGACGACGACATCCGTTCGAACGACTCGCTCGACGAGGACGACGAACTGCCACGCACCGAGACGTTCTTGTCCTCGTTGTTGAAGGTCGTCGTCACTGCGCCTTTCAGGTAGCTCTGGTAGTTCGGGTCGAGCCGGGCGCCGGAAAGGTTGACCGACTGGGTGTTGTTGATCACCGCCCCCGCGGTGCTCGTCACGGTGACGCATCCGAACAGCCGGACCCAGCCGCGGATGCCGACGGTCTCGGTCACGCCTGTCGTGTTGAACAGATACGCCTTGGGCGGTGCGGCATACACGGACCCTGCCGCAGTGACGAGAACCGCCGCTGCAATGAGTGTGCGCTTCATGGTTCACTCCGTTTCGGTGATGGCTTAGTTAAAAAGAGTGCCCGCCGGGGGACGGAGCACAAAACTGTTCGCCGTTGCATTACCGGCGCCGGAGGTCTGGTTGACTTGTACGATGCCGCTGATATGCTTGAAAGCGTCGCCGCTAATCGACACTTCATGCATACCCCGCCCGCCCACCGGGAGTCCCAGTCCACCGTGTCGCGGGGCTGTCTCGGATAGTTCGGTATCCGAGACAGCCCTCACTCCCGCGCCCAGCGTGCCGAGCACGGTGCTGTTGCGCTGAAGATTGCCCACCCCTGCGCTCTGGTTCACCATCACCGCGCCCGAGATGTTCGAAAATGCCGAGCCCTCGATGCGCGCGGCCGTATCGCCCACGCGGGCGGACGTGCTCGCCGCCTGCGTGATGCCGACATGGCCGGCGCCGAGCGCGCCCGTTCCCAATGCCAGCTGGTTGCTTTGCGCGTTGTCGAGGCCGGCGGTTTCATTGATCGTGATCGCGCCGGTCGTGCCGTTCGCCGCGCCCGTCGCGATCGTCGCGGTGCCGCTGACGATCGCCGGGCTTGCCGGCACGTTCTGCGCGCATGCGCCGCGCGCGGCGAGCAGCGCGATCAGGGCGACGGCGATCGCGCCGAGATGCGTGCCGAGATGCGGCCGCATGCCTGCGCGGCGATGCGCCGAGCGTGAGGGCCGCGCGTTCATTTGGCGGCTCCGAGCGCGCTCGTGAGCGGCGCCAGCGCGCCCGTCACCGAGCCCGCGATCATGCCGCCGATGCCGCCCGTCGCCGGCGCGCCGCCGACGGCGCCGCGCACGATCGACCCGCCGCCCGCGTCCCCCGCGAGCGCACGCGTGACGGCTTGCATGCCGAGGTCGCCGAGCATGCCGCCGGGTGCGACGCCGTTCGAGCCGTGCGCATTCGTCAGGTCGAGATCGGACACCATCGTCGCCATCATCGGGTTGAAGGTGTTGGACGGGAACGTTGTCGCGCGGGACAGCACGGGATCCTGATCCGTCGGCACGTTGTGATACGCGACCCGCGGCGTGACATTGCGCAGCACGATGATGTCGCCGGGATTGGCGACCTGTGCGTGTGCCGCGCCGCAGGCGATGCCGGCGCATGCCGCGCACAGCGCGGCGAGAACCGGGTGACGCAGCGGAAGGAGCAGAGCGTTCATGTCGGGCCTCTCGGTGGCGCATCGACCGCGGGTCGCGGCGCCGGTTGTTACTTGCGTGTGTAGCTCGCGCTGTTGCCTTGCACCGCGCGTTGCGCATCGACCGGAATCGGCAGCGGCGTGGGCGGCGTGATCTCGTCCCACAGCGTCACCGACGCATTGCCGCCGGCCGCCATCTGCGACGCGGTCGACACGGTCACGTAGCCCGGCGCGCGGCCGCGCTGGCGGCTGAGCGTGTCTTCGTCGAGCGGCGCATAACGCTTCATCCACGTAGCGTCGGCGAGCGAAGGCGCAAACGTTGCAGCCGGCTCGACTGCTTGCGACGCTTCCTGGGCATGGGCCGCGTTCGGCAGCCACGCGGTCGCCAGCACGGCGGCCATCGAGGCGAGGGAAAGGCGAAGGAGGTGTCGCATGGCATGTCTCCGGTGTACCGGGTATTCAGCGAAATGCATGCCATCGACCCCAAACCGTTGTCGCGATTGCGGTTTGCCATTCCGCGTAGGGAATTGCCCGGTAAAACGCGAAAAAAATGTTTCAGGCCTGAAACGAGGGGACTTGGGAGTACTGCGGATTCAAGCGAACCGCTGCAAGGACGACAATCAGCGCTACGTGTCGATGCGCAAACGGCCCCGATGCATGCGGATATATGCAGAGGAATGCCGGGCGCGATCTGCTGCGGGCGAGGCGTTGAAATCGGTTTGTCTTGTTCGACGTCTATAACCAAGCTGCTTTGACCAAAAAAGCGACACGCCAAGAAAGTCGCGGGGCTGCACGCGACATTGATGAGCGCCATCATGCGAGGCATGGCGTCGCCTTGCATTGAAATGGCGAATCGAGCCGACCCCTGGGCGTGGACCCGATTCGATTCTTTTTGCACGTGATTTGACGTGCGCTGGTAATCGTTAGACGGTTGATGAACGGGGTGAGAGTATGGAAGCCGAGCTGCGGCACGTGATCTACTATTCCCGGGAACCGAGCGATGCGCTGCGCGGGCACTTCGATGCGCGCGGCTGGCGCGTCGATCTCGCGGAGACCGCGCGCGACGTGCGGCGCGCCGTTCAGCAGGGTGTCGCGACGGCCGGGCTGCTCGACTTCTCGTCGGGCTTCAAGCCGGCCGACCTGCGCGAACTCGAACCCTGCCTGACGATTCCCCACATCGGCTGGATCGCAGCCACGCAGCGCGGCCAGTTGCAGGATGCGACGCTGCGCCACCTGATCCGCGACTACTGCTTCGACTACGTGACGATGCCGTTCGAGACGACGCGCATCGTCGAGACCGTCGGCCACGCGCACGGCATGGTCGCGCTGACCGAGCCGGTCACGCCGCAACCGGGCGCCGGGCGCGGCGAAGGCGAGATGGTCGGCACCTGCGATGCGATGCTCGCGCTCTTCAAGATGATTCGCCGGGTCGCGACGACCGATGCGCCCGTGTTCATCTCCGGCGAGTCGGGCACCGGCAAGGAGCTGACGGCCGTCGCGATTCACGAGCGTTCGTCGCGCGCGCAGGCGCCGTTCGTCGCGATCAATTGCGGCGCGATTCCGTCGACGCTGCTGCAGGCCGAGCTGTTCGGCTACGAGCGCGGTGCGTTCACCGGCGCGAACCAGCGCAAGACCGGCCGCGTCGAAGCGGCGCATGGCGGCACGCTGTTCCTCGACGAGATCGGCGACCTGCCGCTCGAGAGCCAGGCGAGCCTGCTGCGCTTCCTGCAGGAAGGCAAGATCGAGCGGCTCGGTGCGCACGTGTCGATTCCGGTCGACGTCAGGGTGATCTGCGCGACGCACGTCGACATGCAGGCGGCGCTGCGTGACGGGCGCTTCCGCGAGGACCTGTTCCACCGGCTCTGCGTGCTGAGGGTCGAGGAACCGCCGCTGCGCGCGCGCGGCAAGGACATCGAGGTGCTCGCGCGACACATGCTCGAGCGCTTCAAGGGCGATTCGCATCGCCGCCTGCGCGGCTTCTCGCCGGACGCGATCGCGGCGCTGTACGGCTATCCGTGGCCCGGCAACGTGCGCGAGCTGATCAACCGGGTGCGCCGCGCGATCGTGATGTCGGAGGGCCGGACGATCACCGCGGCGGATCTCGAGCTGAACGACTATGCGGTGCTGGCGCCCATCTCGCTCGTCGAGGCGCGCGAGGCGGCGGAGCGCCAGGCGATCGAGCATGCGCTGCTGCGGCATCGCGGCCGGTTTGCCGATGCGGCGCGCGAGCTCGGCGTGTCGCGCGTCACGCTGTACCGGCTGATGTGCGCACACGGCATGCGCGACCGCAGCGACGGCGCACTGGCCGGGTTTCCGGCGCCGCTGCCGGACCTTCCGCGGCACGCTTGCTAAAATGGCGGGTGCGGCCGCCCTCGCGGCCGAAGGAACCCGCATGAAACAGTATCTCGACCTCGTACGCAGCATCCTCGACACCGGCACCTGGCAGGAGAACCGCACGGGCATCCGCACCATCAGCATGCCCGGTGCGATGCTGCGCTTCGATCTCCAGGAAGGCTTCCCGGCCGTGACGACGAAGAAGCTCGCGTTCAAGTCCGCGATCGGCGAGCTGGTCGGCTTCCTGCGCGCGTCGCGCAGCGCCGCCGATTTCCGCGCGCTCGGCTGCAAGGTGTGGGACGCCAACGCGAACGACAACGCGCAATGGCTCGCGAATCCGTACCGGCAGGGCGTCGACGATCTCGGCGACGTGTACGGCGTGCAATGGCGCCAGTGGCCCGGCTACAAGGTGCTCGACGCGGGCGCCGACGCGCAGATCGCCGATGCGACCCAGCGCGGCTATCGCATCGTCACGCGCTTCGACGAGGACGGCGCGCCGAAGGTGCTGCTGTACAAGGCGATCGACCAGCTGCGCCAGTGCCTCGACACGATCATGCAGAACCCGTCCGACCGCCGCATCCTGTTCCACGCGTGGAATCCGGCGGTGCTCGACCAGATCGCGCTGCCGGCCTGCCATCTGCTGTATCAGTTCCTGCCGAACGCCGCGAAGCGCGAGATCTCGCTGTGCCTGTACATCCGCAGCAACGACGTCGGCCTCGGCACGCCGTTCAACCTCACTGAAGGGGCGGCGCTGCTGTCGCTCGTCGGCCGGCTGACCGGCTATACGCCGCGCTGGTTCACCTACTTCATCGGCGACGCCCACATCTACGAGAACCAGCTCGACATGCTGCAGCAGCAGCTCGTGCGCGAGCCGTACGAGAGCCCGCGGCTCGTGATCGCCGACCGGGTGCCGGCATACGCGCAGACGGGCGTCTACGCACCGGAATGGCTGGAACAGGTCGAGCCGTCCGACTTCTCGCTCGTCGGCTACCGGCACCATGAGCCGTTGACGGCGCCGATGGCCGTCTGAGCGCGGCGCGCTCCGGTTTCCGTCCCGACGGATGAAGGCCCGATCGACGCAAGTCGATCGGGCCTTGTTTCATCTGCGCGGGCGCTTATTGACGGTGCCGGTTGTCATGGCCGTTGTCGTGCGGCGCCTGCGGCGGCGGGTGGCTCTCGACGTGCGGCGCCGGCATCGACGGACGCGGCTCCATGCGGGGTGGCTGCGGCTGCGGACGCGGTTGTTCCATGTGCGGCGGTTGCATCTGCGGCCGGGGCTCCATGCGGGGCGGCTGCATCTGCGGCCGGGGCTCCATGTGGGGCGCCGGCATCTGCGGCCGCGGCTCCATGCGCGGGGCGGGCTGCGGCCGTGGCGCTTCGCGCGCGGGAGCCGGCGGACGGTAGTCGTTCACATGTGGCGGCGCGACGTCATGGCGCGGCGCGGGCGGCGCATAGTCGGCTTGCGGGCGGGGCGCCGGGGCCGCATTGTCCGGCCGCGATTGCCCATGCTGCGCCGGCGGGACGAAATCGGGGCGCGGCTGCGGCGCCTCGGCCGTCATGTCGGTGCGGGGATTCGGCAGCGCGCGTGGCGACGGCGTTCCGCGTGGCGGCTGCTCGGCGTTCGCGGCGTCCGGATGCGGCGCCGGCGTCGCGCTGCGCACCGGCGGCAGCGCGTTCTGTCCCGCCGGATGCGTCGCGGTGGGCGCGCCGGAGGGCGCGAAGCCCGCATGCTGGCGATCGAGCGGCGCATGCGGCTGCATCCAGGCCGGCGACGGTGACGGCGACTGTGCCGCGACTAAGCGATTGTCGCCGTGCGCGCCGGGGGCGTTGTCGAACGACGGCGGATGCGGGACGCCGTTCGTGACCCGGGCGGCGTTCTGGTCTCCGCCATTCATCGAGCGGGGCGCATTGGGCGCGGCGCCATTCGCGAAGTGCGGGGCGTTCGGCGCTTCGCCATTGAGCGGGCGGGGCGCATTCGGGGGCGCGCCGTTTGTGAACCGTGATGCGTTCGGCGCTTCGCCGTTGAGCGGGTGGGGCGCGTTCGGGGGCGCGCCGTTCATGAACCGTGATGCGTTCGGCGCTTCGCCGTTGAGCGGGCGGGGCGCATTCGGGGGCGCGCCGTTTGTGAACCGCGATGCATTCGGCGCTTCGCCGTTGAGCGGGCGAGGCGCATTCGGGGGCGCGCCGTTTGCGAACTGCGATGCGTTCGGCGCTTCGCCGTTGAGCGGGCGGGGTGCATTCGGGGGCGCGCCGTTTGCGAACCGTGGTGCATTCGGCGCTTCGCCGTTGAGCGGATGGGGCGCATTCGGGGGCACGCCGTTTGTGAACCGCGATGCGTTCGGCGCTTCGCCGTTGAGCGGGTGTGGAGCATTCGGCGGCGCGCCGTTCATGAACCGTGATGCATTCGGCGCTTCGCCGTTCGGCACATGGGGCGCATTCGGCGCCACGCCATTCATCAATCTCGACGCGTCCGGTGCCTCGCCGCTGCCCGGCCGGCCATTCGCGGGCACGCCCGCGCCGGCGCGCACCTGACCGGGCTGGCCTTCGCGCGCCGGCTGCACGACCGGGCCGTGCGGATTCACGAGCTGCACGTTGTGCATCGCCCAGCCGCCGGCGTGCGGATTGCCGGGCACCCGCACCGGGTGCGGCGTGTAGTCGGGCGGCACGGCCGTCTTGACGACCGGTGCGCCGGCGCCGGGCACGCGGGCGCCTTGCTGGACCAGGTGCGCGGCCGCCTGGTCGCGATACGCGGGCGGCACGGCCGGGTTGCGCGTCGCGATGACCGGGCGCTGTCCGAGCGCGGCCGGCGGATGGTAGGCGGCGTTGCGCAGCCCGCCGGTGAAGCTCTGGCGCACCGGCGCGATGCCCGGCGTGCCCGGCATGACGTGCGCATTGCGCCATTGCTGCGGATCGACGTGCTGCGAGAAGTGCGCGACCGGCTGGCCGTGCACGAAGGCGGTCGCCGGCACGGCCGTGATCGCGTGCGGTGCGCGGAAATTGACGTACGTGTTGTTGATGTTGGTGATGTTCGTCACGTTCACGGTCTTGTTCACGTTGACGTTGTTCACCACGATGTGCTGGTTCACGCGGTCGTAGTAGCGCGGGCTCCAGCCGCCCCAGCCCGGATGCCATCGCTCGCCCGGGCCGAGCGGGAACCACGCGCAGCCTGCCGCGGCGGCCCCGCCGACCGCGAGGCCGACGCTCCAGTCGAACCCTCCACCGCCGCCACCACCGCCGACGAACGCGACCAGCGCCGGCGCATAGACGGGCGGCTCGCTGACCACGACCGGGCCCGGCACCCACGCCCAGCTGTCGTCGACATACGCCCAGCGGCCGTAGTGATACGGCGCGAAGCCCCACGGCGCGTCGTCGACCCAGGTCCAGCCCCACGGCGCCTGCCAGATCCAGTGCCCGTCGCGATAGGGCGCCCAGTCGGCAGGCGTGTCGTTCGGCACCCATACGGCGCCGTAGCTCGGGTTGTCGCGCCACGTGCCGTTCGCGTCCAGATCCTGGTAGCCGGGGATGTCGCGCGACACGTAACGGGCCGACACCGAGCGGTCCTCGGCCGCGTCGCGGTTCGCGGCCCACTGGTCGAGCGGGTCGTAGGCGGGCGCGCCCGCCTGCTGCGCGACCTGCAGGCCGGTGCCGGTGAAGACCACCTGCTGGCCGGCCGACAGCGGGTACTGGCCGCTGTCGCCATAGACGGTCGCGCTGCCGCGCCGCACGGTGACCGTCGTGCTCGCGCCGTTCGGCGCGACGTCGACGCGGTAGTCGCCGGGGCCCGCGATGCCGAGCGCGAGGTTCGGCGTGTCGATTTCATACGACGTGCCGGGCGGCAGCGCGCGCACGTGCGTCGACACGGTGCCGAGGCCGACCTTCAGCTGCGTCGTCGTGTCGTCGAGGTTCATCACCGACAGGCTCGTCGATTCGCCGAGCCGTACGGCGCTCGAGCCGATGTGCAGCTCGGAGCGTGCGCCCGCGTCGTTCCAGAGCTGGTCGCCGGTCGTGAGCGGCCGGTTCACGGTGGCGTACGACCACGTATCGGTGCCGGCCGGCTCGGTCGTCACCGCGCCCGACAGGTAATTGAGCCGCGCGACGCGGCCCGGCGGGTCGCCGCCCGGCTGCCGGGCTGCCGCGGCATACGGCGCCGCGGCAGCCGACTGCGCGAACGCGGGAGGCAGCGCGGCGAGCGCCGCGAATGCGAGCAACGTGAGGCGGGCGGTGCGCGTGAGCGTGAACTGGAGGGCCATGATGAGCGTTGTCGTTGTCCCGGCGCGTCGATTCGTGCCGATGAATTCACAATATCCGCTCGGGCTGTTTCAGTGCTCTGCGTTTTGTAAGGCCTTCTGCTCGTCGTGTAACAAAACTTGTCCGCCGCGCGTGTTTGTCATGCGGCCGTAAGCCAGCCGTCGAATGCCTGCTGCCCGGACACGGTGACGCGCAGCACCCGCGGCCGCGCGGTGCGTTCGACCCAGCCGTGCGTGCAGAAGCTGTCGAGCAGCGCCGCGCCGAGCGCGCCGCCCAGGTGCGCACGGCGCTCGCTCCAGTCGAGGCAGCCGCACGCGAAGCGGCGCCGGCGCGTGCGCTGCTGCGCGACGTCGATGCCCCAGCGCGCGAGCGCCTGCGCGCCGAGCTCGGTCGCGTCGACGCTGTCGCCTTCCGCGTTCAGCCAGCCGCGCGCGGTGAGCCCGTCGAACAGGCGCACCGCGAACTCGCCGGCCATGTGGTCGTAGCAGGTGCGCGCATAGCGCAGCTCGGCGGGCACGGTGCGCGCGGTCGGCGGCACCGGCCGGTGCGGCGCCGCCGCGCGGGCGACGTTCGCGAGCGCCTCGAGCGACGCGGCGATGTCGGCGGACGCGATCCGGTAATAGCGGTGCCGGCCGCGGACGTCGAGCGCGAGCAGCCCGCCCTCGGTCAGGCGCGCGAGGTGCGCGCTCGCGGCGGACGGCGACAGCCCGGCGATCAGCGTCAGCTCGCCGGCGGGGCGGGCGCTGCCGTCCATCAGCACCCACAGCATCGCGGCCCGGCCGGGGTCGGCGATCAGTGCGCCGAGGCGGCTCAGGCCCGGAAAATGATGGTCGTCGGAGTCGGTCATCGTCGTAGCCCGGAAAGAGGATGCTCGCAGTGTAGGCGCTGGCGGCATTCGATGTTTCGTCTCGTGCTGAAATGTCGGATGCCGACGGTCAGCCACGGGCGGTCCCGCGGCCGGCCGGCGCCCGCGCGTAGAATGGCCGGGCGCGGCGGCACTGGGGCCGCCGCGCGCGACACGATGCGACGATGAAGACGATTTTCTGCATATTGGCGGCCGCGCTGGCGTGCGCGGCATGCGCGCAGGGCGGTGCGAGCGCCGCGGGCGACGGCGGCAGCCATATCGAGATGTATGGCGTGGTCGACCAGGGCGTGACGGTGCGCCGCTGACCGAAGGGGGCGGATCGCCGGGCCCCGGCGCGCCGCGACGCGTTGTCGCACTGCACCGTATAATGGCCCGATTGCAGCACCCCCGCCTGGAGCCAACAAGATGTCTGCCTCGTCCCCCGCCACCGCGACCCTCGATCGCTCCGAAACCGTGTTCCGCTTCCTCGCCGAGCCGTCGTCCGTGAACTTCGGCGGCAAGGTGCATGGCGGCGCGCTGATGAAGTGGATCGACGAGGTCGCGTATGCGTGCGCGGCGGTCTGGTCGAGCCGCTATTGCGTGACGGTCAGCGTCGGCAACATCCGCTTCCAGCGCCCGATCCTGGTCGGCAACCTGGTCGAGCTGAAGGCGCGCGTCGTCGCGACGGGGCGCACCAGCATGCACATCCATGTGTCGGTGCACGCCGGCGACCCGAAAGGCGGCGTGCTGCGCCAGACCACCGACTGCCTCGTGGTGTTCGTCGCCGTCGACGAGAACGGCAATCCGCTGCCGGTGCCGGCGTTCGTGCCGGAAAGCGACGAGGAGAAGCGTCTCGCGAAGTACGCGATGGACGTGCGCGCCGCGCTCGACAAGATCGTCGAGATGAAGCCGGAAGAGGTCGCGAAGGGCACCGTCTGAAGCCCGCCGTCGCGGCATGCGCCGCGGCGCGGGCGATTCCACCGAAACAACCTTTGCGCGCGCCGCGCGACTGCGGCGGCGCGCGTGTCGCGCATCAGCGCGACCCGATCATCTGCTCCGGCCGCACCCACGCGTCGAATTCCGCGTCGCTCAGGTAGCCGAGCGCGAGCGCGGCGGCCTTCAGCGTCGTGCCTTCCTTGTGCGCCTTCTTCGCGATCTGCGCGGCCTTGTCGTAGCCGATGTGCGGATTGAGCGCCGTCACGAGCATCAGCGATTCGTTGAGCAGCAGGTCGATGCGCGCGCGGTTCGGCTCGATGCCTACCGCGCAGTGATCGTTGAAGCTGCGCGCGCCGTCCGCGAGCAGCCGCACCGATTGCAGCACGTTGTGCGCGATCATCGGCCGGAATACGTTCAGCTCGAAGTTGCCGCTCGCGCCGCCGACGTTCACCGCGACGTCGTTGCCGAACACCTGGCAGCACAGCATCGTCACGGCTTCGGACTGCGTCGGGTTCACCTTGCCCGGCATGATCGAGCTGCCCGGCTCGTTCTCCGGAATCGACAGTTCGCCGAGCCCGCAGCGCGGCCCGCTCGCGAGCCAGCGCACGTCGTTGGCGATCTTCATCAGGCTCGCCGCGACGGTCTTCAGCGCGCCGTGCGCGAACACCAGCGCGTCGGCCGCCGCCATCACCTCGAACTTGCTCGGCGCGGTCACGAACGGCAGCGTCGTGAGGCGGCCGATCTCGTCGGCCACCCGCACCGCGAATTCCGGATGCGCGTTCAGCCCGGTGCCGACCGCGGTGCCGCCGAGCGCCAGCTCATACAGGTGCGGCAGCGTCGATTCCACGTGCCGGATGCCCTGGTCGAGCTGCGCGACGTAGCCGGAGAATTCCTGACCGAGCGTGAGCGGCGTCGCGTCCTGCAGGTGCGTGCGGCCGATCTTCACGATGTCGGCGAATGCCTTCGACTTCGCGTCGAGCGTCGCGCGCAGCGTGCGCAGCGCGGGCAGCAGGTGGTTGACGATCGCGTATGCGGCCGCGACGTGCATCGCGGTCGGGAACACGTCGTTCGACGACTGGCCGCGGTTCACGTCGTCGTTCGGATGCACCTTGCGCGCTTCGCCGCGTTCGCCGCCCATCAGCTCGCTCGCACGGTTCGCGATCACCTCGTTGAGGTTCATGTTGGTCTGCGTGCCGGAACCGGTCTGCCAGACCGCGAGCGGGAATTCGCGCGGATGCTGGCCCGCGATGATCTCGTCCGCCGCCGCGATGATCGCGTGCGCCTTGTCGTCGGCCAGCACGCCGAGCGACTGGTTCACGGCCGCCGCCGCGCGCTTGACGATCGCGAGCGCGTGGATCAGCTCCGGCGACTGCTTCTCGGTCGAGATCCGGAAATTCTGCAGCGAGCGCTCGGTCTGCGCGCCCCAGAGCCGGGCGGCCGGCACGGCGATTTCGCCGAACGTGTCGCGTTCCATCCGAACTGCTTCGTTCATGATGCACTCCTCTTGGAAAGGGGAAGGGCCGCGCGGTGCGCGGCGTCGGGCGTATCGTGGGGAGTCGCGCCGCTTGCGCGGCGTCTTCAACCGACAAGCATAGCGCCGCGGGCGTTTTTGCGCGCTGTCGCGGGGAGGGTGCGGGGCCCGGGCCGGCGCTCAGGCCGGCCGCTCGGCGAGCGATGCGCTCTTGCGATGGAAGCGCCACGCCATCAGCGCGGCGACGCTCGCGAGGCCCGCCGCGAGGCCCCACCACAGGCCGCGTGCGCCGAGGCCCGCGTGGAACGCGAGCCAGTAGCCGGTCGGGAAGCCGATGCCCCAGTAGCCGAAGGTGGCCGCGAGCATCGGGATACGCGTGTCCTTCAGGCCGCGCAGCGCGCCGGAGCCGACCGTCTGCATGCCGTCGACGATCTGGAACACCGCGGCGATGCCGAGCAGCGATGCGGCGAGCGACACGGTGGCCGCGTTCGCGGGATCGTCGAGGCGCAGGTAGAGGCTGACGATCGTGTGCGGCGCGACGATCATCACGAGGCCCGACAGCGACATGAACGCGACGCCGAGCCCGAGCGCGACGAAGCCGGCGTGCCGCGCGGCCACGGCGTTGCCCGCGCCGGCCCAGTAGCCGACCCGCACGTTGGCGGCCTGGCCGATCGCGAGCGGCACCATGAACGACACCGACGCGACGTTCAGCGCGATCTGGTGCGCGGCGAGCGAGGTTGCGCCGAGCACGCCGATGGTGAGGCCGGTCGCGAGGAACAGCGTCGATTCGACCCCGTACGTGATCGCGACGGGCCAGCCGATGCTGATCAGCTCGCCCATCACGGGCAGCTTCGGCCGCGTGGCGGTCACGAAATGCTTGAAGCGCCGCCGGCCGTGCAGCAGCCACACGAGTGCGAGCGCGGTGAGCCAGATCGTGATCGTGGTCGCGACCGCCGAGCCGATAAAGCCGAGCCGCGGCAGCCCGAACGCGCCGTGGATCAACCCGTAGTTCAGCACCGCGTTGACGCCGACGCTGCCGATCGACACCCACAGCAGCCGCCGCGCGGCGCCGATCGCGGGCAGGAACGAACGCATCAGGCCGACGCCGATCAGGCTGCCGAGCGCCGCGAAGCGCAGCACGCCGGTGTATTCGCCGACGTTGCGCGCGAGCGTGGGCGGCTCGTGGAACATCAGCAGGATCGGCTCGGCGAGCGACAGCGCGACGATCGCCGGAATCGCGAGCAGCACGGACAGCGCGAAGCCCGTCCAGTAGATGTGCGGCACGCGATCGTCGGCTTTCGCGCCGCGCGCGTGCGCGACGCTGACGCTGACCGACGACAGCACGCCCTGCAGCACGGTGACGATCACGAAGAAGAAGTTCGCGCCGAGGCCGCCCGCGGCGAGCGAGTCGGGGCCGAGCGAGCCGAGCAGCACCGTGTCGGTGACGCTCATCGCCATCTGCGACAGCTGCGCGATCGCGAGCGGCGCGGCGAGGCGCGCGGTATCGGCGGCGTGGCTGGAAAGGGAAGGCGGCGCGGCGGGCGCCCGCGAGAGACCGGTGTGCGACATGGAATGGACGGGTTGCGCAGGTGCGGGCCCGCGCTGTGCTTATTTTGAGAAAAGCCTAGCTTACGGGTTTATTCGAACCGTGTCGAACGCGCGGCCGATGGCCCTGTCGCGGACAGGGGCGGCGGGTAGGGCGGGGAAAGGGGGGGGGCGCAACGCCCCGGCGGGACGTCGCGCTACGCGCCGTGCACCGCGATGCGCGTATCGCCGAGCAGCACGACCTGCCCCGCGCGAATCTTGCAGGTCTTGCGGAGCTCGACCGCGCCGTCGACCTTGACCGCGCCGGACGCGACGATCACTTTCGCGGAGCCGCCGCTGTCGGCGAGGCCGGTGATCTTGAGGAGGTTGTGCAGCTCGACGAATTCGCCGGTCAGCGTGAAATCCAGATTGGGCATGACGAAGGAAGCGCTCGGGGCGCGGGAGGAATCGCCCCGCATCATACGGCACCGCGGGCCCGCGCGCGAGCGCGGCGGCGCGGGTTTAACACATCCCGGCGGGGAATGTGTCAGTCCGAGGTGTTAAAGAGTGTGAGCGATTCGTCAGCAAATGAAACGGTGGGTAACAGTCTGCGAGATCGGCGAACCGGCCGTGTGAACGCCGGGTCTCTAGCCGTACCCGTTGCATGTTGCGGCGGGTATGCGACGGACCGCATCGACGCGATCCGCGCCAACAACTTCTTGAGGAGGATAGCCATGTCCAACATTCGTACGATGCTGATCGGTGCCGCTCTGACGGCGTTCGCCACTTCGGCCGCGTTTGCCCAGACGGGCGCGGGCGCACAAGGCTCGGCAGGCGCCGGCGTGCAGGTGCAGACGCCGGTGGCCGGCGTCGGCGTGGGCGCGCAGGGCGGTGCAGGCGCCAATGCGGGCGCGGCGGCGGCCAACACGGTCGGCGGTGCAACCGACGCCATGAGCGCGACGGCCGACCAGGCCAAGGACACCGCGTCGTCGGCTGTCCACTCGACGAAGAAGCACGTCAAGCACGCCGCGAAGTCGGTGAAGAGCCATGCCGACGCCGCGAAGGCGAAGGTCGGCGACGCGCTCGAAGGCGGCGCGTCGGTCGGCGTGCAGGGCGGTGCGTCGGCCCAGGGCGCAACGCAGTAAGCGTCGTTCGTCCGCCGCACGGCGCTCGCCCCGGAAGGCGCGTCGTTGCGGCGGCGCTCAGGCGGCCCGGTTCGCTGCGTGCGATCCGGGCCGTTTTTCGTTTACTGCGGCCGGCGTTGTTCCGGCGTCTGGCCCTGCGATGTCCGTGATGGCGCCGGCGTAAATACGCCGCGCAGCCACGCGGCAAGGCGCGCGAACACGTCGTACGGCTCCTCGACGAAGATCTCCGGCTTCAGCAGCCGCAGGTACTCCATGATCTGCTGCGCTTCCTGCTTCTGGAACGAACCGTGCGCGAGCCCCAGCCGCAGCAGGCCGCGCAGCTCGCCGAGCTTGTCGCGCGCGGTGCTGCCGACGCTCATCTCGCACGCGAGCTTGGCCTCGTAGATCCGCTGCCGCAGCGATTCCGCGAGCCGCCATGCAGGCGTCTGCATCTGCTCCTCGAGCACCTGGATGTCCTGCACCGCGCTCTTGATCTGCGCGGCGAGCGGGTCGATGAGGTCCACGTCGCTCTGCGCCTCGGCGACGATCGCCTTCGACCAGTCGCGGCAGGCCTTCGCGAGTTCGTCCGGCGTCCATTCCGAGCGCGCCGCGAAGCCGAAGCCGAATTCGCCGGCCTGTCGCATCAGGATCGCGACCACGTCCGGGAACTCCTTGTCGAGCGTGCGCTTGGCCCACGCGTACTGGCCGCCCTGCAGCATGCGCTGCACGGCGTGCTCGGTCAGCGGCACCATGTTGTCGAGCAGTTTTGCGCGCAGGAAATCCTCGAACGACGGGGTCGCGAATTGCGGGTCGAGTTTCAGCGACACGCGCACGAATGCGTCGTAATCCTTGCGCAGGGACGCGAGTGTGTCGTCCTTGAGGGAAAGGGTGATCTGGCCCATGAATCGTCTCGATGGCGGCCCGCGCCGGCCGGATGCCGGGATGGCGCGCCGCATGCGCGCGCCGTCGGCACTCCGGTCCGCGCCGGGGCCGATGGCAGGTCTTCAACCGTTTATCGGCCGGTCGCGCGGAAACTTGAGCGATTGGCGCGTTCAGCCGGGCAGCCGGCCGTGCGGCAGCACCACGCCCTGCCACAGGAAGAACACCGCGAGCCCGACCGCGATCGTCACGAGCGGCCGGCGCGTGGCCGCGGACACCAGCACGGCGGCCAGCGCGCCGACGAGCTGCGGATTGCGCCAGGTGAGCTCGGCTGTGCCGCCGTGCGGCGACACGGTCATCGGCACGATGATCGCGGTCAGCACGGTGACCGGCACGAAGCCGAGCGCGGTACGCACGAGCGGCGGGAACGCGAGGCGTTCGCCAAACAGGAACAGCGTCGAGCGGATCGCGTACGTAATGACGGCCATCCCGAGGATCAGCAGCGCGTAGCTCACGATGCGGCCTCCGTGCGCGAGCCGGCGCGGGCGCGCTCGTGCAGCAGCGTGAACGCGACGCCCACCACGACGCCGGCGGCCACCGCGCCGAGCAGGCCGAGCTTGTACGGCCAGCCCTGCCAGCAATAGGCGAGCACGCCGGCCGTCGCGGCGGCCGCGAAGTAGCGCAGCGTGCCGAGCTGCGGCACCACGATCGCGATGAAGGTCGCGGCCATCGCGAAATCGAGGCCGAGCGACTGCAGCCCCGGGAACGCCGAGCCGAACCCGAGGCCGGCGAGCGTCCACAGCTGCCAGTTCAGGTACATCGCGAGGCCCGAGCCGAAGAAGTAGTACGGGCCGATCGCGCCGGGCGGGAAATGCCGGTAGTGCGCATACGCGACCGCGAACACTTCGTCGGTCATCAGCGCGCCGAGCGTCGCGCGCCAGCGCAGCGGCAGGTGGGCGACATACGGCGCGAGCGTCGCGCTGTACAGCAGATGGCGCAGGTTGACGATCAGCGTCGTCGCGAGCACGACGGCGAAGCTCGCGCTGCCGGCGATCAGCCCGAGCGCGATGAACTGCGCGGAGCCGGCGAACACGGCGAGCGACATCAGCGCGCCGTGCCAGCCGGCGAGCGGGCCGCCGCTGACGAGCGTGCCGAAGATCACGCCGAACGGCGCCGCGCCGACCATCATCGGGATCGTGTCGCGGGCGCCGTCGAGCCACTCGTTCAGCGGCCGGCGGGGGGATGACGTGGGTGACGGGTTCAAGATGGCTCCTCCATGCGCAGGAGGTTAGCGCGCCGGCGCGCAGGCGGCTTGTATGTTCTTGCGCTGCCGGGCGGGGCGCGCTGGCGGCCCGTGGCGACGCGCCGGGGCGTCAGCGCATCTGCCAGCGCCCCGGCGGCACGCCGAACATCCGCTTGAAGTGCCGCGTGAAATGGCTCTGGTCGACGAAGCCGCTGTCGGCCGCGACGTCGGCGACGGCGACGCCCGCGCGCAGCGGCGCCAGCGCGCGCTGGAGCCGTAACTGGTTGCGCCACGCGTGCGGCGGCATGCCGGTCGTGCGCGTGAACAGGCGCGCCGCATGGAACGGCGACAGCCCGGCCGCCTGCGCGACCTCGTCGAGCGTGACCGTGCCCGTCAGATCGGCGGCAAGCCGTTCGCGCATCGCTTCGACGCGCGGTTCGTCCGACGCGAGCCACGCCGGCCGCAGATGCGCGTCCGCGTGGCGCACGATCAGCGTCGAGAACGCGTCGAGCATCGCCGTCTCGGCGGCGAGCGGGTCGTAGATCGGCGGTGCGTCGGGCATCGCATCGTCGTCGGCCGGCGGCCCGTATTCGTGGGGCGCCGTCGCGCGTACGCTGCCGGCTTCCATCATCCGGTGCGCCCGCGCGACCCGGGCCGCGAGATCCCGATCGCGGATCACGTCGTGCGGAAACCACGGCGCGCCCTGCGGGCGCCCGGCGATCGTGCTCGCGAGCGACCGGATGAACTCGACCGGCACGTAGCAGACCCGGTAACGCCAGCCGTCGTCGGCCGCGCGCGAGCCGGTGTGCACTTCGCCGGGATTGATCACGGGGACGGTGCCCGTATCGGCGATATGGCCGGCGCCGCGACAGACATAGCGTTCGGCGCCTGCTTCGATGACGGGGACCGTATACGCGTCGTGCCAATGCGGCGCGAACTTGTGGTCGCAATAGGTGGCCGTGACGAGATCCGCATCCGGCAGCAGCGGGGTGCGCCAGTAGCGTGCGGAATCTCGGAGGCGGGCGGCGGACATGACGGGGCGCGGGAAGGGCGAATCGACAGTGTAGTCCCGCGCGGGCCCGGTGCGCTTACTTGACGGGGATCGGCGTCGCGGCCGGGACGGGCACCGCGGTGACGCTGTTCTTCGGGCTGCCGCTGACGACCCGGTCGCTGTACGTCAGGTAGACGATCGTGTTGCGCTTCTTGTCGACCACGCGCACCACGTGCAGCGTCTTGAAGATGAACGACATCCGCTCGCTGAACACGTCCGACTGCTGCTTGAGCGGCCCGGAGAAGCTGATCGGGCCGACCTGGCGGCATGCGATCGACGCTTCGCTCGGATCCTCGGCGAGGCCGAGCGAGCCCTTGATCCCGCCGGTGCGGGCGCGCGATACGTAGCAGGTCACGCCGGCGACCTGCGGATCGTCGTAGGCTTCGACGACCACGCGGTCGGAGCCCGTCAGGCGGAAGTTGGTATTCACGCTGCCGACTTCCTCCGCATGCGCGAGCGGCGCGGCGGCGAACGAAGCGAGAAGGAGGGCGGACGGTGCGGCAAGGCTGAGACGGCTCTTCATCGGCGGAATCTGAAACGATTTCGGGACAGAGACTCTAGCATGCGCACGGGATGCGCCATCGTGCGGTTGCCGGAAAAACAAAAGGCCCGTCGCATGGACGGGCCTTTCGCTGTCTGGCTCCCCGACCTGGGCTCGAACCAGGGACCTACGGATTAACAGTCCGGCGCTCTACCGACTGAGCTATCGGGGAATAAATCGGTACATCTGCGTTTGGTTACCATCAAAAAACCCGTCAACCGACAACGGGCTTTTGCATTTTTGGCTCCCCGACCTGGGCTCGAACCAGGGACCTACGGATTAACAGTCCGGCGCTCTACCGACTGAGCTATCGGGGAACAAACAGCAGAGAAACGAGATTGTATGGAGTGTTGGCTAAGCTGTCAACACTTTTGGCGCACGTCGTACAAAATTTTTTGCAGACGGGCGCCGGGAGATCAGCGCTCGAGCAGATGCAGCTTGTCCTGCACGTCCTTCCAGTCGTCCGCGTCGGCCGGCGCCGGCTTCGTCTTGGTGATCGACGGCCAGTCCTTCGCCAGCTCGGCGTTCAGCGCGGTGAACTGCTGCTGGTCGCCCGGAACGTCTTCTTCGGCGTAGATCGCGTTGGTCGGGCATTCGGCGACGCACACGGCGCAGTCGATGCACTCGTCCGGATCGATGGCCAGAAAGTTGGGACCTTCACGGAAGCAATCCACCGGGCACACATCCACGCAATCCGTGTATTTGCACTTGATGCAGCCTTCGGTCACAACGTGAGTCATTAAAACGCTCCTGCTTGGCGGTATATATGGGGTGGCGCTGGCGCCAAAAGCGGCATTGTAACTGAAGCGTCAAACCCGCATGCCGTGGTCGGCTTTCCGGCTTATACCGTTTCGTGATTAGTTTATGAGCACTCGCATGGGGACGCACCGCGGCGCCCGGCGCGGCGTCGCGATGGTCGGGCCCGCATTCGGGTAACATGGCCGGCAGACCGGGCGGCGCGCGGTGCGCCGGGGCCGGTTCCGATATTGGCGGTGCCGTCATCATGATCATCACTTCGCTGCTCGACACGGATCTCTACAAATTCACGATGATGCAGGTCGTCCTGCATCACTTCCCGGCCGCAAGCGTCGAATATCGCTTCAAGTGCCGCACGCCCGGCGTCGATCTCGTGCCGTACATCGACGAGATCCGCGACGAGGTGCGCGGCCTGTGCGCGCTGCGCTTCACCGACGAGGAGCTCGACTACCTGCGCCGGATGCGTTTCATCAAGAGCGATTTCGTCGACTTCCTCGCGCTGTTCCACCTGAACGAGAAGTACATCTCGATCACGCCTTCGCCGAAGGGCAACGGCGAGATCGACATCGAGATCAAGGGGCCGTGGCTGCATACGATCCTGTTCGAGATTCCGGTGCTCGCGATCGTCAACGAGGTCTATTTCCGCAATACGCAGCGCGAGCCTGATTACCGGGAAGGGCGCGGGCGGCTGGGCGAGAAGATCAAGCTGCTCGGCGCGAAACCGGAATTCGCCGACTGCAAGATCGCCGACTACGGCACGCGCCGGCGTTTCTCGAAGGTCTGGCACGAGGAGGTCGCGCTTACGCTGCGCGACGGCCTCGGCCCGCAGTTCGCCGGCACGAGCAACGTGCTGTACGCGATGAAGCACGGCATCACGCCGCTCGGCACGATGGCGCACGAATACCTGCAGGCGTGCCAGGCGCTCGGCCCGCGGCTGCGCGACTCGCAGACCTACGGCTTCGAGATGTGGGCGAAGGAATACCGCGGCGACCTCGGCATCGCGCTGTCGGACGTCTACGGGATGGACGCGTTCCTGCGCGACTTCGACATGTACTTCTGCAAGCTGTTCGACGGCGCGCGCCACGATTCGGGCGATCCGTTCGAGTGGGGCGAGCGGATGATCTCGCACTACGAAGCGAACCGCTGCGACCCGCGCACCAAGGTGCTGGTGTTTTCCGACGCGCTCGACATCCCGAAGGTCATGCAGCTGTACGAACGGTTCCGCGGCCGCAGCAAGCTCGCGTTCGGCGTCGGCACCAACCTGACCAACGACCTCGGCTACGTGCCGCTGCAGATCGTCATCAAGATGGTTCGCTGCAACGGCCAGCCGGTCGCGAAGCTGTCCGATTCGCCGGGCAAGAGCATGTGCGACGACAAGGCGTATCTTGCGTACCTGCGGCAGGTGTTCGGCATCGCGCAGCCGGTCGAGGACGACGCGTCGCAGTAGCCGTCGGCCGTTCAGCCGAAGGTGCGTGGCGAGAGGGGCGGCCGGTATAATCCGACGGTATCGCACGCAACGTCACGAGGCCGTTCATGGACACTTCCGCTGCCCGTCGCCAGATCCTCGCGCGCATCCGCGCCGCGCAGGGTCGCTCGGCCGAACCCGATGCGGCGGAGCGCGAAGCGGTCGCCGACTACCTCGCCCGTCATCCGCAGGGGCCGCGTCCGCCGGCGCCGGCCGACCTGATCGCCGCGTTCGTCGATGAGGCAACCAAGCTGTCGACGACCGTCGACGAAGTCGCGGCGCTTGCTGACGCGCCGGCCGCCGCTGCCCGTTATCTCTCCTCGCACGGCCTGCCGATGCAGGCCGTCGCCTGGCGCACGCTCGCCGAGCTCGACTGGGCAGGCGCAGGCCTGGCCGTCGAATGCCGCAAGCCGGCCGACAGCGATCTCGTCGGCCTGACCGGCTGCTTCTGCGCGACGGCGGAAACCGGTTCGCTGGTGCTGCTGTCCGGTCCCGATACCTATGCATCGGCCGGCCTGCTGCCGGAGACGCATATCGCGATCGTGCCCGCGTCGCGGATCGTCGCCGGCCACGAAGATGCATTTGCGCTGATCCGCGCGGAGCGCGGCGAATTGCCGCGGGCGGTCAATTTCGTGTCCGGTCCGTCGCGCACGGGCGACATCGAGCAGACCATCGTGCTGGGCGCACACGGCCCGTACCGGGTCCACGTGATCGTCGTGCGGGGCGCGTGACGCGCCCGCTCAATCCACCGCCATTCAAAAAGGAAGTTCTGCATGAAACGACATGCCGCCTGGGCAGGCATGGCGTCGGGCGCCGCGCTCGGCGCCGCGCCCGCGCTCGCATCGGCCGCGACACTCGACGGCGCCACGCTGTCCGCGCTCTGGGGCGTCCCGTTCGCCGGGATCCTGCTGTCCATCGCCCTGTTCCCGCTCGCCGCGCCGGTGTTCTGGCATCACCACTTCGGCAAGATCGCGGCTGCGTGGTCGATCGCGTTCCTCGCGCCGTTCGCCGCCGTGTTCGGCGCCGGCACCGCGTTCGGCACGCTCGTGCACGCGCTGCTCGAGGAATACATCCCGTTCATCGTGCTGCTCACCGCGCTCTACACGGTCGCGGGCGGCATCTGCGTGAACGGCAACCTGCACGGCACGCCGAAGCTCAACACCGCGATCCTCGCGCTCGGCACGCTGCTCGCGAGCGTGATGGGCACGACCGGCGCGGCAATGCTGCTGATCCGGCCGCTGCTGCGCGCGAACGACAATCGCAAGCACGTCGTGCATGTCGTGATCTTCTTCATCTTCCTCGTCGCGAACGCGGGCGGCTCGCTGTCGCCGCTTGGCGATCCGCCGCTGTTCCTCGGCTTCCTGAACGGCGTGAGCTTCTTCTGGACGACCACGCATCTCGCGCTGCCGATGCTGTTCATCTGCGCGGTGCTGCTGACGGTGTTCTTCGTGCTCGACACGTACTTCTACCGCAAGGGCGGCGAGACGCGGCCGGCCGCGCTCGATCCGACGCCCGATAGCGCGGCACTGTCGATCGACGGCAAGATCAACTTCGTGCTGCTCGCGGCCGTGGTCGGGCTCGTGCTGATGAGCGGGATCTGGAAGCCGGGTGTCACGTTCGACGTGTGGGGCACGCACGTCGCGCTGCAGAACCTGGTGCGCGACGTGGCGCTGATCGTCGTCGCGCTCGCATCGCTTGCGCTGACGCCGCGCTCCGCACGCGAGGGCAACGCGTTCAACTGGGCGCCGATCGAGGAAGTCGCGAAGCTGTTCGCGGGCATCTTCGTGACGATCGCGCCGGTGATCGTGATCCTGCGCGCGGGCGCGGACGGCGCGTTCGCGCAGATCGTCCATCTCGTCACCGGGCCGGACGGCAAGCCGATCGACGCGATGTACTTCTGGGCGACGGGCCTGCTGTCGTCGTTCCTCGACAACGCGCCGACCTACCTCGTGTTCTTCAACCTGGCGGGCGGCGACGCGCAATCGCTGATGACCACGGGCGCGACGACGCTCGCCGCGATTTCCGCGGGCGCGGTGTTCATGGGCGCGAACAGCTATATCGGCAATGCGCCGAACTTCATGGTGAAGGCGATCGCCGAATCGCGCGGCGTGAAGATGCCGAGCTTCTTCGCGTATCTCGGCTGGGCGCTGGTCGTGCTGGTGCCCGTATTCCTGCTGGCGACGTGGATCTTCTTCACGGCGTAAGCTGACGATTTTCAACAAGAAGCGGGCGGGGCGCGTCGCGCGCCGCCCGTGGCATGCGGAGATGGGGATGCAGAAGATCCTGGTCGCGCGTCCGATCTTCCCGGACGTGATCGAACGGCTCAAGCAGTACTTCGAGGTCGATTGGAACGATGGCGATGCGCTGGCGCCCGACGCGCTCGCGGCGCGCCTCGCCGACAAGGACGGCGCGCTGACGGCCGGCGACCCGGTCGGCGCCGCCACGCTCGCGGCCGCGCCGCGCCTGCGCGTCGTATCGAACATGGCGGTCGGCTACAACAACTTCGACATGGCGGCGTTCAACGCGGCGAACGTGCTCGGCACCAATACGCCGGACGTGCTGAACGAATCCACCGCCGATTTCGGCTGGGCGTTGATGATGGCGGCCGCGCGGCGCATCGCCGAATCGGAGCACTGGCTGCGCGCCGGGCACTGGCGGAAGTGGGCATACGACGGCTTCCTCGGCAGCGATATCCACGGCTCGACGCTCGGCGTGATCGGGATGGGCCGCATCGGCCAGGCGCTCGCGCGCCGCGCAAAGGGCTTCGGCATGCAGGTGATCTATCACAACCGGTCGCGGGTCGCGCCGGAGATCGAGGCCGAGCTGAACGCCCAATACGTGTCGAAGGAAGCGCTGCTCGCGCGCGCGGACCACGTCGTGCTCGTGCTGCCGTACACGCAGGAAAACCACCACACGATCGGCGCGGCCGAGCTGGCGCGGATGAAGCCGACCGCGACGCTGACCAACATCGCGCGCGGCGGGATCGTCGACGACGCGGCGCTGGCCGCCGCGCTGCGCGAGAAGCGGATCGCGGCGGCAGGCCTCGACGTGTTCGAGGGCGAGCCGAGCGTGCACCCGGCGCTGCTCGAGGTGCCGAACGTCGTGCTGACGCCGCACATCGCGAGCGCGACCGAGCACACCCGCCGCGCAATGGCGAACCTCGCCGCCGACAACCTGATCGCCGCGCTGGGCGAAGGGCCGCGCGCGGGGCGTCCGTCGAACCCGATCAACCCCGACGTGATCGGCAAGGCGCGCGCATGACGACGACGTTGTTGCTCGCGGCGGTCGTCGTGCTGGCCATTGCACTGGCGGTGGCGATCGTCGCAATCGTGCGGGGCGGCGGCCGCCACGACGACGTGGCGGTGCTCGGCGACCAGATCGAGGACGCCGCGCACGCGCAGGCGCGCGCGGTCGAGCGGCTCGAGCGCGAGCTGCGCGGCGAGATCGTCGAGGGCGCGCGCGGCTCGCGCACGGAACTGGCCGGAAGCTTCGCGCGGCTGCAGCAGACGCTTGCCGCGCAGCTCACCAGTGTCGCGACCGTGCAGAACAACCAGATCGACGGGTTCGCGCAGCAGCTCGCGAAGCTCGTCGCCGGCAACGCGCAGCAGTTCGATGCGATGCGCGACGGCCTGCAGCGCCAGGCGCAGCAGGCGCGCGAGGAGCAGACCGCGGTGCTCAGGCTGTTCGGCGACACGCTGAATCGCCAGCTCACGCAGCTCACCGAGGCGAACGACCGGCGTATCGGCGAAGTGCGCGCGACGCTCGAGCAGCGCCTGAAGGACATCGAGACGAACAATGCGGCCAAGCTCGAGGAGATGCGCCGCACCGTCGACGAGAAGCTGCATGCGACGCTCGAGCAGCGGCTCGGCGAGTCGTTCAAGCTCGTGTCCGACCGGCTCGAGCAGGTGCATCGCGGGCTCGGCGAGATGCAGACGCTCGCGGCCGGCGTCGGCGACCTGAAGAAGGTGCTGACCAACGTGAAGACGCGCGGCACCTGGGGCGAGGTGCAGCTCGAGGCGCTGCTCGAGCAGATGCTGACGCCCGACCAGTATGCGAAGAACGTCGCGACCGTGCCGAAGAGCAGCGAGCGGGTCGAGTTCGCGATCCGGCTGCCGGGGCGCGACGCCGGCGCCGGCGATGCGCCGCCGGTGTGGCTGCCGATCGACGCGAAATTTCCGCGTGAGGATTACGAGCGGCTGATCGATGCGCAGGAGCGCGCCGATGCCGCGGCGGTCGAGGACGCCGCGCGCGCGCTCGAGGCACGCGTGCGGGCGGAGGCGCGCACGATTGCCGAGAAATACGTCGCGCCGCCGCACACGACCGATTTCGCGCTGCTGTTCCTGCCGACCGAAGGGCTGTATGCGGAGATCCTGCGCCGCCCGGGGCTGACCGACCTGCTGCAGCGCGACTATCGCGTGACGGTGGCGGGGCCGACCACGCTCACCGCGTTGCTGAACAGCCTGCAGATGGGCTTCCGCACGCTCGCGATCGAGAAGCGTTCGAGCGAGGTGTGGCAGGTGCTCGGCGCGGTGAAGACGGAGTTCGGCAAGTTCGGCGACGTGCTGGCGCGCACGAAGTCGCAGCTGGAGACGGTCACGCGCTCGATCGAGCTGGCCGAGCAGCGCACGCGCGTGATGAACCGCAAGCTCAAGCAGGTCGAGGCGCTGCCGGGCGACACGGCGGCCGGCTTGCTCGGCGCGAACGGCGTCGACGACGCGGACGAAGCCTGACCGACATCGGCCGCGGGTTCGGACGGAAACGAAAATGGGCGCCATGTGAACATGAGCGCCCATTTCTTTTGCCGGCCGTGGGCGGGGTTCAGCGTCCCGCGAGCTCTGCCAGCGCGTCGTCCGTCACCCGCACGATGCGCCATTCGGGGAGCACGGTCGCGCCCATCTTCTCGTAGAAATCGATCGCCGGCTGGTTCCAGTCGAGCACCGACCATTCGAAGCGCCCGCAGCGGCGCTCGATCGCGAGCGCGGCGAGCCGCCGGAGCATCGCGGTGCCGAGGCCCGTGCCGCGCTGCGACGGCTGCACGTACAGATCCTCGAGGTACAGGCCGCGGCGGCCCAGGAACGTCGAATAGTTGTGGAAGAACAGCGCATACGCGACGATCGCGCCGTCGCGTTCGGCAACCAGCGCCTCGGCCGCGGGATGCGCGCCGAACAGCGCGTCGGCGAGATCGTCGTCGGTCGCGACGAACAGCTGCGTAAGCTTTTCGAATTCCGCCAGCTCGCGCATCAGCGCGAGGATCGCGCCGACGTCGCGCGCCTCGGCCGCGCGGATCAGCGGGCTGCCGCTCACGCTTCCTCCGGCGGATCGGACAGCACGATCTCGATGCCGCCGAAGCGCGACGCGACCCAGTTGTACGCGTGGCACGCAATCCACAGCAGCACGAAGCCGACGACCGCGTTCAGCAGCAGCGCGCTCAGGATGGTGCTCAGCTCGACCATGCCGAAGCGGATGTACGCGACGAGAATGCCGAGCAGCACGATCGGCACGCTGAACGTCAGGTAGACGAGGATCAGCGCCTTGGCGGTCTGTCCCGCGGCGATCGACAAAATTTGTTTTTTCATGTGCGAATTGCCCCCGTAGTGAAACTGATAAAGATGGAATTCAGATCAGGCCGTCGAACGGCAGGATGTCGACCGGCGCGCCTGCATCGATCGCCGCGGCATCGTGGCCGAGGACGATGAAGCAGTTGGCGACCGCGAGGCCGCTCAGCGATGCGGAACTCTGCGAGCCGGCCGGCGTGACGCGCCAGCCGCCGTCGGCGGCGCGCGTCGCGATGCCGCGCAGGTATTCGGTGCGGCCCGGCCGCTTCTTCAGCGCGTGCGTGCTGAGCGCGGTGTACATCGCAGGCGGCGGCAGATGGGCGCCGGCCATCGCGAACAGTGCAGGGCGCACGATCGCGTAGAACGTCACCGCGGCGGCCACCGGGTTGCCGGGCAGGCCGAAGAACAGCGTGCCGCGCCCGGCGGCGGACTGCGGCGCCAGCGTGCCGCACGCGAGCGGCCGCCCGGGCCGCAGCGCGAGGCTCGCGAACGTGACGTCGCCGAGCCGTGCCATCACGTCGCGCGTGAAATCCGCTTCGCCGACCGACACGCCGCCCGACGTGATCACCGCATCGGCCCGCGCGGCGATTGCATCGCGCAGCGCCGCTTCCAGCGCGGCCGGGTCGTCGCGGACGATGCCGAGATCGACCGGTTCGACGTTCATCCGCTCGAGCATCGCGACCAGCATCCCGCGGTTGCTGTCGTACAGGGTGCCGCGGTCAAGCGGCGCGCCCGGCGCACGCAACTCGTCGCCGGTCGAGAATACCGCGACGCGCAGCCGGCGGCGCACGCTGACGTCGGCGCAGCCGAACGACGCGAGCAGGCCGAGGTCCGCCGGCCGCAGGACGCGGCCCGCGGCGAGCGCACAGGCGCCGCGCGCGAGATCCTCGCCGGCCTTGCGGCAGTTCGCGCCGCGCGATACGTCGCGTGCGGCGAAGCGGATCGCGTCGTCCTGCGCGGTCACGCGCTCCTGTGGAATGACGGTGTCGCAGCCGGCGGGCAACGGCGCACCCGTCATGATGCGGATGCAGCCGCGCGCGGGCACCGCGCCGTCGAACGGATGGCCGGCGAGCGCCGTGCCCGCGACCGCGAGCGTCACGTCGCCGTCGGGCGACGCGTGCGCGCATTCGGCACTGTCGAACGCGTAGCCGTCCATCGCCGAGTTGTCGTACGCGGGAATGTCGAACGGCGCATTCACGTCGGCCGCGAGCACGCGGTCGAGCGCGTCGCGCAGCGGCACCGTGTCGCACGCGTCGACCGGCACCGCGAACCGGCACGCGAGCGCCTGCGCGTCGACGAGCGACAACGGCGCGTCGGGATCGGCGGCGGGGCGGGAGGCGGGCGAGGAATGCGTGGTCATCGGTCGGACTGCGCCGCAAGGCGTATCGGGTTCGTGGCCGGCAAGGCGTTGGTGGCGCGTGAGCGCGGGGTCGCAAGCGGCGGGCGGCGCGCGGGAACGGGGCCGATGCCGTCAGCGACGGGCGAGCGCGGCGAGTTCCTGCCAAGAGTTGGCATTGTAAAACGCACGCTCGTCATGAAACTCGACTTCGACCGTCTTGTGGCGCGCGTACCACGAACGCACCTTGCGGTCGCCGGCGTCGAGCCGGCCGGCGAGATCGTCGGCCAGCGACGTGCGCAGCAGCGCGAAGGTCGGCTGCGGCGCGCGTTCCTGCCGCGCGTCGACGAGGACGGCCATCGCGATATCCGCCTGCTGCGCGGCGAGCGCCGCGTGCAGCCGCGCGACCAGGTCGTCGGGCAGGAACGGCGAATCGCAGGGCGCGCACGCAACGAGCGGTGCGCGCGCGGCGCGCATCCCGGCCAGCAGGCCCGCGAGCGGGCCGGGGAAGTCGCCCGTCGCATCCGGCACGACGCGGGCGCCGAACGGCGCGCCCAGTTCCGCATAGCGGTCGGGATGGCGGTTCGCGCTGATCAGCGTTTCATCGACTTGCGGGGCGAGACGGCGCAGCACGTGCAGCGCGAGCGGCGTGCCGTCGAGCAATTGCAGCCCCTTGTCGGCGCCGTCCATGCGCGTCGCGCGTCCGCCGGCGAGCAGCAGGCCGGCGATCGAAGGCGTGGGTGAGTCGGACATCGCGCGTCAGCCGCCGATATACGACATTTCGACGCGCTTGCCGGCCCCTTCGGCCGCCGCATCGGCTGTCGCGCTGCCGCGCAGCTGCGAATAGCGGTCGGTGCGGGCCTGCCAGATGCGCGCGATCGCGGTGGCGATCTCGGTGTCGCTCGCGCCGCCGCGCACCAGCGCGCGGAGGTCGTGGCCGGCCGACGCGAACAGGCACAGGTACAGCTTGCCTTCGGTCGACAGGCGCGCGCGCGTGCAGTCGCCGCAGAACGCCTGCGTGACGCTGGAGATCACGCCGATTTCACCGCTGCCGTCCGCGTAACCCCAGCGCTGCGCCGTTTCGGCCGCGGAGTGCGGGTCGAGCGGGACGAGCGGGAAGTGCTCGGCGATGCGCGCGACGACGTCGGCGGACGGCAGCACTTCGGTCATGTTCCAGCCGTTCGACGTGCCGACGTCCATGTATTCGATGAAACGCAGCACGACGCCGGTGCCGCGAAAGCGCGCGGCCATCGGCAGGATTTCGCTGTCGTTGGTGCCGCGCTTCACGACCATGTTGACCTTGACCGGCTCGAGGCCGGCGGCCTGCGCCGCGAAGATGCCGTCGAGCACGTCGGCGCTCGCGAAGTCGGCGTCGTTCATGCGCTTGAACAGCGTGTCGTCGAGCGCGTCGAGGCTGACCGTCACGCGCGTGAGCCCCGCATCCCTCAGCGTGCGGGCCTTGCGGGCGAGCAGCGAGCCGTTGGTGGTCAGCGTCAGGTCGAGCGGGCGGCCGTCGTGGGTCGTCAGGCGCGCGAGGCGCTCGATCAGGAATTCGAGGTTCTTGCGCAGCAGCGGCTCGCCGCCGGTGATGCGGATCTTCTCGACGCCGTGTGCGACGAACAGCCGCGCGATCCGCTCGATTTCCTCGAGCGTCAGCAGCGCGCTGTGCGGCAGGAACGGGTAGTCCTTGTCGAACACCGCGCGCGGCATGCAGTACACGCAGCGGAAGTTGCAGCGATCCGTCACCGAGATGCGCAGATCGCGCAACGGCCGCGCGAACGTGTCGTGCAGCAGGCCGTCCGGAGTGTGCGCGGTGCCGGTGACGTCCGGCATGCCGCTGACGTCGGTGAGGGGGATGATGCGTCGGGACATGTTGAAAGCAGTACGAGCCAGATCTCTATTCTAGCTGGAAGCGCTTGGGCGGGCCGCGCGCGGAAACCCGCAGCGCGGACGTGAAAAAGCCCGCCGAAGCGGGCTTTTTCGACGGGGCGGACGCGATCAGTGATGCGTCGTTTCCACCTGCTGCATCGGCGTCGTGTCGACCGGCGGCAGCGCCTTGCGTTCGCGCGGCACGCGGGCCGGGCGCTGAACCTGCGCGGCGGCTTCCTGGGCGGCACGGAACTTGTCCGCGTCCGTGTTCACCCAGACAAGGCCGGCTTGCTCGAGCACGGTTTCGAGGCCGCGCGATGCCGGCGCCGCGGCGGCCGGCTGGGCACGCTCGACGACCGGTGCGGTCACGACTTCGATCGGCGCCGGTTCGACGCGGGCCGGTTCGGCAGCCGCCACCGGAGCAGCTTCGACCTCGGCGGCCGGCGCTGCTGCCACGACAGGCGCGGCTTGCGGGGCTTCGGCGACCGGAGCGGCCTGCGGCACTTCCAGCGCATCGGTCGGCGAGACCTCGACCGGGGCGGGCCCGGCTTCGGCTACGACGGCCGGCGCGGCGGCGACGGTTTCCACCGGTTGCGCGTCGGTGGCAACCGCCGGGGCGGCTTCGACGTGCGCCGGGGCCGGCTGCGCGTCGGCGGCGGCCGGCGTGGCCGGTTCCGCATGCGCCACGGCTTCAACGACGACAGCGCCTGCCGCAGCGACAGCCGCGACGGCTACCGGTGCGGCAGCGTGCGCCGGTTCGGCCTGCGTGGCCGGTGCCGCGTGCGCGACCGGCTCGGCTGCCGGTGCGGTGTCGGTTTCACCGTCCATACCTTCCGCTGCCTGGCCGACGATCGCGCCGTCTTCCTCGCGTTCGCGACGGCCGCCGCGACGGCCGCGGCGGCGGCGGCGGCGTTCCTCGCCGTCGCGCGCGCCGGCATCGGCGTCGGCCATCACTTCAGCGCCGGGCAGGGCTGCTGCTGCCTTGTCGGCTTCCTCTTCCGCGTGGCTTTCGCCGCGGGTGACCGTCTCGAGCGTTGCCGCGTGCTGGGTCGGCTTGCGGCGCTCGCCGCGCTCGCGACGTTCGCCGCGTTCCTGGCGCTCGCCGCGGCCGGCTGCCTCGACGGCTTCCGGCTGCTCGACGCGTTCGCGCGGCTCACGGGGTTCGCGCGGTTCGCGTTGTTCACGCGGCTCGCGGGTTTCGCGACCTTCGCGGCCTTCCCGTGCTTCACGGCCCTCGCGCGCTTCACGCGGTTCGCGCTGGCCACGGCCTTCGCGACCCTCGCGACCTTCGCGGCCTTCGCGGCCTTCGCGACCTTCACGCGGTTCGCGCGCTTCCTTGCCTTCGCGTTCCGGGCGCTGCGGCTGGCCGCCACGGCCGGCTGCTGCCTGGTCGCGGCCGCCCTGCGGCGCCTGGGCGCCGCCTGCGCGGCGGTTGCGGTTGCGATCGCCACCGCGCTCGCCACGCTGTTCGGCCTTCTCGGTCTTCTCGCGGGCCGGACGGGCGGCAGCCTGTTCCTTCACGGGCGCCGGTGCGGGCGCCGCCGGCTGCATGCCGAACAGGCCCTTCAGCCAGCCGATGAAGCCGCCGCTCGCCGCGGCGACAGGGGCCGGCGCCGGGGCCGGTTCAGCCGCGCGCTGCGGTGCCGGGCTCGGTGCCGGACGCTCGGGCGTGATGCCCTTGACCGCGGCTTCCTGCTTCGGCTTCACTTCCGCGGCACGCTTGCTGTAGCCGGTTTCCGACTCCATCTCGCGGGCGGCTTCCTCGGCCATCTTCCACGATGCGCGCGGGTCGTCGAGGCGCGCGTCGTCGTGGCGCAGGCGCTCGAGCTTGTAGTGCGGCGTATCGAGATGCTTGTTCGGGATCAGCACGATGCCGACCTTGAAGCGCGACTCGATCTTGTTGATTTCCTGGCGCTTTTCGTTGAGCAGGAAGGCGGTCACCTCGACCGGCACCTGGCAGTGGATCGCCGCGGTGTTTTCCTTCATCGCCTCTTCCTGAATGATCCGCAGGACCTGCAGCGCGGACGATTCGGTGTCGCGGATGTGGCCGGTGCCGTTGCAGCGCGGGCAGGTCACGTGGCTGCCTTCGGACAGCGCCGGGCGCAGCCGCTGGCGCGACAGCTCCATCAGGCCGAAGCGCGAGATCTTGCCCATCTGCACGCGGGCGCGGTCATGCTTGAGCGCATCCTTCAGGCGCTGCTCGACCTCGCGCTGGCTCTTCGCCGATTCCATGTCGATGAAATCGATCACGATCAGGCCGCCGAGGTCGCGCAGACGCAGCTGGCGGGCGACTTCGTCGGCCGCCTCGAGGTTGGTGCGGGTCGCCGTTTCCTCGATGTCCGCGCCCTTGGTCGCGCGCGCCGAGTTCACGTCGATCGCGACGAGCGCCTCGGTGTGGTCGATCACGATCGCGCCGCCCGACGGCAGCGGCACCGTGCGCGAGTAGGCCGTTTCGATCTGGTGCTCGATCTGGAAGCGGGAGAAGAGCGGCACGTCGTCGTGGTAGCGCTTCACCTTCGCGACGTTGTCCGGCATCACGATGTCCATGAATGCACGGGCCTGATCGTAGATCTCGGTCGTGTCGATCAGGATTTCGCCGATATCCGGCTGGAAATAGTCCCGGATCGCGCGGATCACGAGGCTCGATTCCAGGTAGATCAGCATCGGCTGGCCGGTGTGGCCGCTTTGCGACGCCGCCTCGATCGCGCGCCAGAGCTGCAGCAGGTAGTTCAGGTCCCACTGCAGTTCCTCGGCGCTGCGGCCGATGCCCGCGGTGCGGGCGATCATGCTCATGCCATCCGGAATCTGCAGCTGCGCCATCGTTTCGCGCAGTTCCTGACGCTCGTCGCCCTCGATGCGGCGCGACACGCCGCCGCCGCGCGGGTTGTTCGGCATCAGCACGAGGTAGCGGCCGGCGAGCGAGATGAAGGTCGTGAGGGCGGCGCCCTTGTTGCCACGCTCCTCCTTCTCGACCTGGACGATCAGCTCCTGGCCTTCGCGCAGCGCGTCCTGGATGCGCGCGGAGCGCATGTCGACGCCTTCCTTGAAGTACTGGCGGGCGACTTCCTTGAACGGCAGGAAGCCGTGGCGATCTTCGCCGTAGTTGACGAAGCACGCTTCGAGCGACGGCTCGATGCGGGTGACGACACCTTTGTAGATATTGCCTTTGCGCTGTTCGCGCCCGGCTGTCTCGATGTCGATGTCGATGAGCTTCTGCCCATCGACGATGGCGACGCGCAGCTCCTCCTGCTGCGTCGCATTGAACAGCATGCGTTTCATGAACGACTCCAGGCGGCTCTGCTGCCGGCGCCTCGCGGTTGTCAGTCGCGAGGGCGGGAACGACGGCAGGCCGCGCCTTGTTGTGTTGTCACAAGCACGCTGGAGCGGGAACGATGGCGGGGAGAATTGCCTGATGCGGCGCTTGGGCCCGAACGACGGGGCCGGCGGCCATAGGGCACCTGCGAACACGGCTTCAAAGCACGGCGTTCACACTCCGCACGCTGAAAAAGCGCGCTAAGCCTCAGACCGGGGGCACTGCCGCGGCGCGCGTCGCAATGCGTCGCGCGCGCCAACGGGCGGCAGATGCTGCGGCTTGGGCCGCAGCGGGGAGTATCGAATCCAGCCCGACTTTCCCGCCTGGGGTGTTCTTCCTTGGTTTGACGTCGCCAGTCCCCGCACGCTTCGCGGGGCCAAATCGGGCGCAACGCCGTCTTTCGCAACCGGCAGCCTGCGTGGGCGCTTCGCGCCGCCCGGCTGCCAATTAAATTCTTTTCAACCAACTTTCCGTTACCGCGGCGCCTTGCCGACCGAATCCGCCTGTGGGCGCGATCCTTGCCGGCGGCAGGCGCCGTGCGTGCAACTTGCTGCTTCTCTTTGTTCGGGGCGAGCAGCCAGCCCCCGGCGCAAGTAAAATGACGGTTTGCGCTTGCGCCGTGCCCAATCCATCCGGGCCGGCCGGTTAGGCCGCCCGCTACGTCAGGCTGGGCAAAATTATATTCAGTATGAATGAGTTAGGCAAAATATCCCAGAATTCGGTCGCAAGCGGCCAGGTCTCGATGGTCGAGATCGACGAAAACGCTGCCGGTCAGCGTATCGACAATTTCCTGTTGCGCGTCTGTAAAGGCGTGCCGAAAAGCCATATTTACCGGATCCTGCGCAGCGGCGAAGTGCGCGTCAACAAGGGCCGGGTCGACGCGCAGTACCGGCTCGCGCTCGGCGACGTCGTGCGCGTGCCGCCGGTGCGGATGGCCGCTGCCGACCTGGCGCGCGCCGACACGCCGGTCATCCCGCCCGCGCAGTTCGACGTGCTGTTCGAGGACGATGCGATGCTCGTCATCGACAAGCCGGCCGGCGTCGCGGTGCACGGCGGCAGCGGCGTCGCGTTCGGCGTGATCGAGCAGCTGCGCCAGGCGCGGCCGCGCGCGAAATTCCTCGAACTGGTGCATCGTCTCGACCGCGAGACGTCCGGCGTCCTGATGCTCGCGAAGAAGCGCGCGGCGCTCGTCGGCCTGCACGAGATGATCCGCGAGAACCGGATGGACAAGCGCTACTACGCGTGCGTGCACGGCGAGTGGCAGTCCGACTGGGGCCGCCGCCGCGCGGTGAAGGCGCCGCTGTTCAAGTACACGACCCCGGAAGGGGAGCGCCGCGTGCGCGTGCAGGAAGACGGGCTCGCGTCGCACACCGTGTTCAACCTCGTCGAGCGCTGGCCGGACTACGCGCTGGTCGAAGCGGAACTCAAAACGGGTCGGACCCATCAGATTCGTGTGCACCTCGCGCATCTCGGCCTGCCGATCGCCGGCGACGCCAAGTATGGCGATTTCGCACTGAACAAGGCGCTGGCGCGCGCGAACGCGGAACCGTCGCTGAAGCGGATGTTCCTGCACGCGCACCGGCTGCGGCTTGCGCATCCGCTGACCGGCGAGCCGCTGCAGTTCGACGCACCGCTGCCCGGCGAATGCCGGCGCTTTCTCGACCAACTGAGCGCATTGCGCGATATCGCTTGAACCGCATGGCCCGACAGCAATTTGACCTGATCGTCTTCGACTGGGACGGCACGCTGATGGATTCGACGGCGCACATCGCCTTCAGCATCCAGGCGGCATGCCGCGATCTCGGCCTGCCCACGCCGTCCGACGAGGCGGCCCGTTACGTGATCGGCCTCGGCCTGCGCGACGCGCTGCAGATCACGGCTCCGACCCTCGATCCGTCCGACTATCCGCGCCTCGCCGAGCGCTACCGGTATCACTACCTGATCAAGGACCAGCGCATCGAGCTGTTCGCCGGCGTGCGCGAGCTGCTCGCGGAGCTGCGCGACACGGGCTATCTGCTCGCGGTCGCGACCGGCAAAGGCCGGGTCGGCCTGAACCGCGCGCTCGACCAGGCCAAGCTGACCAGCCTGTTCGACGCGACGCGCTGCGCGGACGAGACATTCTCGAAACCGCATCCGGCGATGCTTCAGGAACTCACCCGGGAACTGGGGCAGGACCTGGCGCGCACGGTGATGATCGGCGACACGACCCACGACCTGCAGATGGCCGCCAGCGCGGGCGCGGCGGGCATCGGCGTCGCGTACGGCGCGCATTCGGCCGACGCGCTCGCCGCGCTGGCGCCGCGCTTCGTCGCGCCGGACGTGGACGCGCTCGCCGCCTGGCTGCGCGAGCACGCATGAGCGCCACGCCCGCCACCGACGCGGTGCGCGTCTGCGCATCGGATGCGCTGGCCGACGGCGGCGCCGGCGTGCGCGTCGATGCGACGCTGCGCGGCGAGCCGGCCGTCGTGTTCTTCGTGCGCTACGACGGCCGCGCGTACGGCTATCTGAACCGCTGCGCGCACGTGCCGATGGAGCTGGACTGGGCCGAGGGGCAGTTCTTCGAATCGTCCGGCCTGTACCTGATGTGCGCGACGCACGGTGCGATCTACGCGCCGGACACCGGCAAGTGCGTCGGCGGCCCGTGCCGCGGCGCCCGCCTGCGGCCGGTCGAGGTCGACGAGCGCGACACGCCGGACGGCCGCGCGGTATTCTGGGTGCCCGACGCCGATCTGCGCCCCTTGACGACTGACTGACGACAACCACGCATGACCGACCAACCGACTCCTCCCGATTCATCCTCCCGCTCCGACGGCCGCGAACCGAACTGGGAGCGCGCGGCGCTCGAGCGGATCGCGCTCGCGGCGGTGAAGGAGCAGCGCGCGGCGCGGCGCTGGAAGATCTTCTTCCGCTTCGCGTTCCTCGGCGTGCTGCTGTTGCTCGCCGTGGCGCTGATCGATTTCTCGAGCGACACGAAGTTGTCAACGGGCGGGCGGCATACGGCGCTGGTGACGATCGACGGCGAGATCTCGGCCGGCGTCAACGCGAACGCGGAAGACATCATCACCGCGCTCGGCAGCGCGTTCGACGACGACGGCACGGTCGGCGTCGTGCTGCGGATCAACAGCCCGGGCGGCAGCCCGGTGCAGGCGGGCATGGTCTACGACGAGATCAAGCGCCTGCGCGCGAAGTATCCGGCCAAGCCGCTGTACGTGGTCGTGACCGACATGTGCGCGTCGGGCGGCTATTACATCGCGGCGGCGGCCGACAAGATCTACGTCGACAAGGCGAGCATCGTCGGCTCGATCGGCGTGCTGATGGACGGCTTCGGCTTCACCGGCCTGATGGGCAAGCTCGGCGTCGAGCGGCGCCTGCATACGTCGGGCGAGAACAAGGGCTTCTACGATCCGTTCTCGCCGGAAACCGCGAAGATGGACACCCATGCGCAGGCGCTGCTCGACCAGGTGCACGCGCAGTTCATCAAGGCGGTGAAGGATGGCCGCGGCGCGCGCCTGCACGAGACGCCGGACATGTTCTCGGGGCTGTTCTGGACCGGCGAGAAGAGCGTCGAGCTTGGGCTGGCCGACGGCTTCGGCACGACCGACACGGTTGCGCGCGACGTGCTGAAGGCGCCCGACCTCGTCGACTACACGGTGAAGGAGAGCCTGACGAACCGTGTCGCGCGCAAGTTCGGCGCGGCCGTCGGCAATGCCGCGATGAAGACGCTGACGACGGGCGCGCAGCTGAGCCTGCGCTAACGCCGAGGCGGCCGCCTCCCGGCGGCGAGGCGGATGCAGGGCCCGCCGGAGCGGGCCGTGCCGTCAGTTCGCCAGCAACAGGAAGATCGCAGGGCGCTTGTGCAGATCGGGCACCGGCGCCTTTTTCCATTCCGCGACGGTGCGGCTTGCGATCGTCTCGGTCGCGAGCGTCAGGTCGGCCGCGACGCAGATCAGCGTCGACGGCGCGCAGGTCGCGACGAGCGTGTCGAGCATCGCGTGGTTGCGATACGGCGTCTCGATGAAGATCTGCGTCTGGCGCGCCTTGCGCGACAACTGCTCGAGTTCGCGCAGCCGTTTCGCGCGCGCGCCCGCATCGACCGGCAGATAGCCGTTGAACGCGAAGCTCTGGCCGTTCAGGCCCGACGCCATCAGCGCGAGCAGGATCGAACTGGGCCCGACGAGCGGCACGACCTTCACGCCGCGTTCGTGCGCGCGGCGCACCAGCAGCGCGCCCGGGTCGGCGACGGCCGGGCAGCCGGCCTCCGACACCAGCCCGGCGTCCGCGCCGGCCAGTACCGGCGTGAGCAGCCGGTCGATTTCGCCGGCCGGCGTGTTGATGTTCAGTTCGCGAATCTCGATTTCCTGGATCGGCCGCGTCGTGCCGATCTTCTTCAGGAACGCGCGCGTGGTCTTCGCGTTTTCGCCGATGTAGTAGCCGAGCGTGCCGGCGCGCGCCTGCACGGCAGCAGGAAGCACGGCGGCCAGCATCGATGCGTCGCCGTCGCCGAGCGTGTTCGGGACGAGATAGAGCGTTCCAGCCGTCATGCGCGGTCTCCCTTGGTGGCGAACAGCGGGTAGTCGACGGCGCGCAGCATCCGCGTCAGCGCGATCAGCGGCAGGCCGACGAGCGCGGTCGGGTCGTCCGAGTCGATCGCGTCGAGCAGCGCGATGCCGAGCCCTTCGGACTTGGCGCTGCCCGCGACGTCGTACGGCGTCTCCGCCCGCAGGTAGGCGTCGAGTTCGGCCTCGGGCAGCGTACGGAAGCGCACGCGCGTCACGACGTCCTCGGTCTGCGATTCGCCGGTGCGGCTGTCGTACAGGCTGAGCGCACTATGGAACTCGACGTCGCGCCCCTGCATCGACACGAGCTGCGCGAGCGCGCGTTCGTGCGTGCCGGGCTTGCCGATCTGCAGGCCGTCGAAGGTCGCGACCTGGTCGGAGCCGATCACGAGCACGCCGTCCGGCGCGTCGATCGTCGCGGCGACGGCGCGCGCCTTCGCGTCGGCAAGGCGCAGCGCGGTCGCGGCAGGCGTCTCGCCAGGCAGCGGGGTTTCGTCGACGTCGGGCGAGACGACGTCGAACGGTACGCCGAGCCGCTCGAGCAGCGCGCGGCGGTAGCGGGAACTGGAGGCGAGAAGCAGCCGCGGCGGGCGGCAAAGAGTGTCCGGCATGGTCGGTTGGATCGGTGTGTCGAAGGGCGCCGCGCGGCGGTGCGCGGGCGTCGGCTTAAGTGATTGACTGTAAAAGATAAAAAAGGTATGCTTTTGCGCTTTTCATCGGCGGACTCCCATCAGGGGCCTGCCGGGTCTTCGGAAGTCCACGGCGCCAAGCCGGATCAGCATGTCCAACCCGTAGGCAGGAGCGCACATGAATCCTTCTTCTGGCAAACCTGCGGTATCGCTCGATCCGCGTGCGATCGACCTGTTCGAATTCGCCCGCAGCGGGCGGCAGGCGTCGGGTGCGGTGCACCTTTCGCAGCTGCCGCGCATGTTAAACGAAGTGCCGGCGGACGCGCCAGATCGCGACACGGTGTTCACCTGGCAGGCGGAAGGGTTCACCCAGAAGGAGCTGCAGGACGACGGCACCGACGGGCAGCAGCCGTATCTGCGCCTCGCGCTGCACGGCCACGCGTGGCTGACGTGCCAGCGCTGCATGAGCCCGGCCGATCAGGCGTTCGACGTCGACATGACGTACCGGATCGTGGCGACCGAAGAAGAAGCTGAAGAATTTCCGCTCGACGACGATGAAGCCGATGTGATCGTGGGCTCGCGCCAGTTCGATCTCGTCGACTTGATCGAGGAGGAGTTGCTGCTTTCGCTGCCGCTCGTGCCCAAGCACGAGGTTTGCCCGGCGGTTCATGAAAGCCTCGTGTCGGGTGCGAGCGGTCCTTCGGCCGAAACGGACGACGAGTCCGAAGAGGCGGGGGACGAAGGCAAACGGCCGAATCCGTTCGCGGCGCTCGAAGCGCTGAAGAAGGGCGGGGACGGCAACAAGAAACACTGAGCAGTTGAGGCGCGGGAAGGCGTAAGGGCCGTGGGCCAGGGTAGTTAAGCGCCGGATCGGGCTGTGTTAGAATCCGGAAAATTTTTAGGAGTTAGTCATGGCAGTCCAGCAAAACAAGAAGTCGCCGTCGAAGCGCGGCATGCATCGTTCGCACGATTTCCTGACGGCGTCGCCGCTGGCAGTCGAGCCGAGCACCGGTGAAGTGCACCTGCGTCACCACATCAGCCCGAACGGCTACTATCGCGGCAAGAAGGTCGTCAAGACGAAGAACGACTAAGCGTCAACGTCACGCGTCGCGCGCTACGATGGCCGTTCGCGTGACAACTGGTTCGCTTGACACTTTCCTGGCGCAACAAAAAGGCGGCATTCAACTGCCGCTTTTTTGTGCCTGAAATTCGTCGCATTCCATGACTGTAAAGCTCACAATCGATTGCATGGGAGGCGACCACGGCCCGTCCGTGACCGTTCCCGCGGCAGTCAAGTTCGTTCGCGCGCACCCCGATGCGCACCTGATGCTCGTCGGCATCGAGAGTGCGATCCGTGCGCAGCTGAAGAAGTGCAAGGCGCTCGACGATCCGGCGCTGACCATCGTGCCCGCGACCGAAGTCGTGGCGATGGATGATCCCGTTGAAGTGGCATTGCGCAAGAAGAAGGATTCTTCGATGCGCGTCGCCCTCAATCAAGTCAAGGAAGGCCAGGCCCAGGCCTGTATCTCCGCCGGCAACACCGGCGCGCTGATGGCCGTTTCCCGTTATGTGCTCAAGACGCTGCCCGGCATCGAGCGGCCCGCGATCGCGTTCGCGCTGCCGAACCCGACGGGCTACACGATGATGCTGGACCTCGGCGCGAACGTCGATTGCGAGCCGCAGCACCTGCTGCAGTTCGCGGAGATGGGGCACGCGCTCGTCGCCGCGCTCGAGGGCAAGGAGCGGCCGACGATCGGCCTGCTGAACATCGGCGAAGAAGTCATCAAGGGCAACGAGACGATCAAGCGTGCAGGCGAACTGCTGCGCGCGAGCACGCTCAATTTCCGCGGCAACGTCGAAGGCAACGACATCTACAAGGGCACGGTCGACGTGATCGTCTGCGACGGTTTCGTCGGCAACGTCGCGCTGAAGACGTCCGAAGGCCTTGCGCAGATGCTGTCCGACATCATTCGCGAGGAATTCGGCCGTTCACTGATGTCGAAGCTGATGGCGCTGCTCGCGCTGCCGGTGCTGATGCGCTTCAAGCGGCGCGTCGACCACCGTCAGTACAACGGCGCGGCGTTGCTGGGGCTGAAGAGCCTCGTGATCAAGAGCCACGGTTCGGCGGACGCCTACGCGTTTGAGTGGGCGATCAAACGCGGGTATGATGCCGTCAAAAACGGCGTGCTGGAGCGCCTCACGCGCGCGATGGCGGACAATTCGGCGTCGCTCGGCGACGGCGAGCACGACGCCGGCGGCGCGGGCCAGGCGGGTCCCGCCGCAGGCCAGCACGCCGAGCCTTCCGCTGCGCTATCCTCTAAGGCATAAATGGCCCAATCGACTCTCTATTCCCGCGTGCTCGGCACGGGCAGCTACCTGCCGCCCGACCGCGTCACGAACCAGCAGCTGGCCGATCGTCTCGCGAAGGACGGCATCGAGACGAGCGACGAGTGGATCGTTGCGCGTACGGGCATCCATGCGCGCCATTTCGCCGCACCCGACATGACGACGAGCGATCTCGCGCTCGAGGCGTCGCGGCGTGCGATCGAGGCGGCGGACATCGATCCGCAGTCGATCGACCTGATCATCGTCGCGACTTCGACCCCCGATTTCGTGTTCCCGAGCACTGCGTGCCTGCTGCAGAACAAGCTCGGCATCAAGAACGGCGGCGCGGCATTCGACGTGCAGGCCGTGTGCTCCGGTTTCGCGTATGCGGTGGCGACGGCCGACAGCTTCATTCGCAGCGGCCAGCACCGCACGGCACTCGTCGTCGGTGCCGAGACGTTTTCGCGCATCCTCGACTTCACCGACCGCACGACCTGCGTGCTGTTCGGCGACGGCGCGGGCGCGGTGATCCTGTCCGCGTCGGAAGAGCCGGGCGTGCTCGGCAGCGCGCTGCACGCGGACGGCAGCTACTCGCACATCCTCTGCACGCCGGGCAACGTCAACCGCGGCGTGATCGAGGGCAGCGCGTTCCTTCACATGGATGGCCAGGCCGTGTTCAAGCTCGCGGTCAACGTGCTCGAGAAGGTCGCGATCGAGGCGCTCGCGAAGGCGAACCTCGCGCCCGAGCAGGTCGACTGGCTGATTCCGCACCAGGCCAACATCCGTATCATGACGAGCACCTGCCGCAAGCTCGGCCTGCCGCAGGAGCGCATGGTCGTGACGGTCGGCGAGCACGGCAACACGTCGGCCGCGTCGATCCCGCTCGCGCTCGACGTCGCGGTGCGCGACGGCCGCATCAAGCGCGGCCAGCACGTGCTCATCGAAGGCGTCGGCGGCGGCTTCACCTGGGGCGCGTCGGTCTTCCGTTTCTGATCCACCACGTGCGATCCCACTCGGCGCGCCGTTCGCGCGCGCCGTTCGAATCGATTCAATTGGGGACGATATGAAATTTGCATTCGTTTTTCCGGGGCAGGGCTCGCAGTCGGTCGGCATGCTCAACGCATTCGCCGATCTGGCTGTCGTGCGCGAAACGCTCCAGGAAGCGTCCGATGCACTCGGTCAGGATCTCGGCAAGCTGATCGCCGAAGGTCCGGCCGAAGAGCTGAATCTCACCACCAACACCCAGCCGGTGATGCTGACGGCCGCGTACGCGTGCTACCGCGCATGGCAGCAGGCGGGCGGCCCGGCGCCGTCGATCGTCGCCGGCCACAGCCTCGGCGAATACACGGCGCTCGTCGCCGCCGGCGCGATCGCGTTCAAGGACGCGGTGCCGCTCGTGCGCTTCCGCGCGCAGGCGATGCAGACCGCGGTGCCGGTCGGCCAGGGCGGCATGGCCGCGATCCTCGGCCTCGACGACGATACGGTGCGCGCGGTATGCGCGGAAGCCGCGGAAGCGGGCGTCGTCGAAGCAGTGAACTTCAATGCGCCGGCGCAGGTCGTGATCGCCGGCAACAAGGCGGCCGTCGAGAAGGCTTGCGAGATCGCGAAGGCGAAGGGCGCGAAGCGCGCGTTGCCGCTGCCGGTTTCGGCGCCGTTCCATTCGTCGCTGCTGAAGCCGGCGTCGGACCAGCTGCGCGACTATCTTGCGAACGTCGACGTGAAGGCGCCGCTGATTCCGGTCGTCAACAACATCGACGTCGCGGTGACGAGCGATCCGGCCGCGATCAAGGACGCGCTGGTGCGCCAGGCCGCCGGCCCGGTGCGCTGGGTCGAGTGCGTGCAGCACATCGCCGGCACGGGCGTCACGCACGTGATCGAGTGTGGCCCGGGCAAGGTGCTCGCGGGCCTCACGAAGCGCATCGACGGCAACCTGACGGGTGCATCGGTGTTCGATCCGGCGTCGCTCGACGAAGCGCTCAAGCTGGTGGCCGCCTGACGCGGCGCCTTTCCCGAAGAAACGGACATTCGATTCATGGAAAAGACTCTCGATAAACAGGTTGCGATCGTGACCGGCGCATCGCGCGGCATCGGCCGGGCGATCGCGCTCGAGCTGGCGCGCCAGGGCGCGACGGTGATCGGCACGGCGACGAGCGAATCGGGCGCGGCCGGCATCAGCGCGGCCTTCGCGGAAGCGGGCGTCACGGGCCGCGGCGCGGTGCTGAACGTCAACGACGCGCAAGCGGCCGAAGCGCTGATCGACGCGACCGTGAAGGAATTCGGCGCGCTGCACGTGCTCGTCAACAACGCGGGCATCACGCAGGACCAGCTCGCGATGCGCATGAAGGACGACGACTGGGACGCGGTGATCGACACCAACCTGAAGTCGGTGTTCCGCCTGTCGCGCGCGGTGCTGCGCCCGATGATGAAGGCGCGCGGCGGCCGCATCATCAACATCACGTCGGTGGTCGGCTCGGCCGGCAACCCGGGGCAGGCGAACTACGCGGCGGCGAAGGCCGGCGTGGCAGGCATGACCCGCGCGCTCGCGCGCGAGATCGGCAGCCGCGGCATCACGGTCAACTGCGTGGCGCCGGGCTTCATCGACACCGACATGACGAAGACGCTGCCGGAAGAACAGCAGGCCGCGCTCAAGACCCAGATTCCGCTCGGCCGCCTCGGCAGCCCTGAGGACATCGCCCATGCCGTCGCGTTCCTCGCATCGCCGCAGGCCGGTTATATCACCGGCACGACTTTGCATGTGAACGGCGGCATGTACATGTCGTAACGGTTTTCGTTTACTATCCGCGCCGTATCCGGTTACTGGCGGATCGGCGCTTGATTGACCATCAAGCCAACGCGCGTTTTGGGCGGCAGCAAACCTGATAAAATGCGCGCACTTGTAAATTTGAACTTTCCCTCGGAGGGGTAATGGACAACATCGAACAACGTGTCAAGAAGATCGTCGCTGAACAACTGGGCGTCGCAGAAGCCGAGATCAAGAACGAAGCTTCGTTCGTGAACGACCTGGGCGCCGACTCGCTCGACACCGTCGAGCTGGTGATGGCCCTGGAAGACGAGTTCGGCATGGAAATCCCGGACGAAGAAGCCGAGAAGATCACGACGGTTCAGCAAGCGATCGACTACGCTCGCGCAAACGTCAAGGCCTAAGCGCCATTCGCGCTTTTCGCCTACGTCGCATTTGACGCGCCATCCTGCCGGCATCCTTGCCGGACGGAATAACAGCCACAGGGCTCGCAGGGCTGCTTCCTGTGGCCGCTGTGGCTTTTGTTTTTGTCATCCAATGGAAAAGAGGTTACCGTGAGCCGCCGTCGTGTTGTCGTTACAGGCCTGGGGCTGATTTCGCCTGTTGGCAATAGTGTTGCCGACGGCTGGGCCAATCTCGTCGCCGGCAAGTCCGGCATCGCCACCGTCACCAAATTCGATCCGTCGAACCTGGCCGTGCATTTCGCCGGTGAGGTGAAGGGTTTCAACGCCGAGGAGTACATCCCGGCGAAGGAAGCCCGCAGCATGGATACCTTCATCCATTACGGCATCGCAGCCGGCGTGCAGGCGCTCAAGGACAGCGGTCTGGAAGTGACCGACGCCAATGCGGAACGCATCGGCGTGCTGGTCGGTTCGGGCATCGGCGGCCTGCCGATGATCGAAGATACCCACCAGACCTACGTCGATCGCGGCCCGCGCCGAATTTCGCCGTTCTTCGTGCCGGGTTCGATCATCAACATGATCTCGGGCCACCTGAGCATCATGTTCGGCCTGAAGGGCCCGAACCTCGCGGCCGTGACGGCCTGCACGACCGGCCTGCACAGCATCGGCCTCGCCGCGCGCCTGATCCAGGCCGGCGACGCCGACGTGATGGTCGCGGGCGGCGCCGAATCGACGGTGTCGCCGCTCGGCATCGGCGGCTTCGCGGCCGCGCGCGCGCTGTCGACCCGCAACGACGATCCGGCGACCGCGTCCCGTCCGTGGGACAAGGATCGCGACGGCTTCGTGCTGGGCGAGGGCGCAGGCGTGATGGTGCTGGAAGAGTACGAGTCGGCGAAGGCGCGCGGCGCGAAGATCTACGCGGAAGTCGCGGGCTTCGGCATGACGGGCGACGCGTACCACATGACCGCGCCGAACATGGACGGTCCGCGCCGCTGCATGGTCGCGGCGCTGCGCGACGCCGGCATGAACCCGGACGAGGTCCAGTACCTGAACGCGCACGGCACGTCGACGCCGCTGGGCGACAAGAACGAGTCCGATGCCGTCAAGGCTGCGTTCGGCGACCATGCGTACAAGCTCGTCGTGAACTCGACGAAGTCGATGACGGGCCACCTGCTGGGTGGCGCGGGCGGCCTCGAATCGGTGTTCACGGTGCTGGCGCTGCACAACAACGTGTCGCCGCCGACCATCAACATCTTCAACCAGGACCCCGAGTGCGATCTCGATTACTGCGCGAACACCGCGCGTGACATGAAGATCGACGTGGCCGTGAAGAACAACTTCGGCTTCGGCGGTACCAACGGCACGCTGGTGTTCAAGCGCGTCTGACGCGGGATCGCTTGACGAATCCTGTCGAAATCGCGGCCGGGTGCCAGCGGCGTTTCGCGCTGCGGGCCTCGGCCGCGTTGTCTGTGATGCTCGCCGTTTTCGTCGCGGCAGCTGCCGGCGCGGTGCATTTGTTTCTTGCGCCGCGCACCGGCGCTGCGGCGGCGGCTATCGGTGCGACTGCAACGGCGCTGCTGCTGGCAGCCTGCGCGGTCCGCGCAGGCGCGCGGCGGCTGCCGGCCGAACTGCGGGTCGATGCGCTCGGCGAGGTTGCGGCGTTTGGCCGCACCGGGCAGTTGCTCGCCCGCGGCCGGGTGGCGGGCCACGCGCACTGGGCCAGCCTGTTGCTGGTGCTGTCGGTCGGGCCGGACGGCCGGCGCGGGCGGCCGTTGCTGATTCCCGCCGATGCGCTCGACGCGGCGTCGTTCCGCGCGCTGTCCGTGCTTGCGCGAACCGCGGGCGCGGCCGCTCCGGCATGATGGCGGATCGGTTACCGACCGTAACCAGCGCCGGGCGCCGGAACGCTACAATATTGCTCCGCGTTGCATCCCTAGTTAACGGATTTGTCAGGTGAGTGAAAAAGAAATCGATCAGGTTCTGGTCGAGCGCGTACAGAAAGGCGACAAGGCGGCGTTCGAACTCCTGGTCTCCAAATACCACCGCAAGATCATTCGGCTGATCTCGCGCCTCGTGCGGGATCCCGCCGAGGTCGAGGATGTGGCCCAGGACGCGTTCATCAAGGCGTATCGCGCGCTGCCGCAGTTCCGCGGCGAGTCCGCGTTCTACACGTGGTTGTACCGGATTGCCGTGAATACGGCGAAGAACTACCTTGCGACGCAGGGCCGCCGGGCGCCGACCTCGACCGAGGCCGACGCAGAGGAGGCGGAAACTTTCTCCGACGCAGACCAACTAAGGGATATCAACACGCCTGAGTCGATGTTGATGAGCAAGCAGATTGCCGAGACGGTCAATGCTGCAATGGCCGTTCTGCCCGAGGAGCTGCGCCAGGCGATCACGCTGCGCGAGATCGAAGGCCTGAGCTACGAGGAAATCGCGGAAATGATGGGCTGCCCGATCGGGACGGTCCGCTCGCGGATTTTCCGGGCGCGCGAGGCAATCGCGGCAAAATTGCGTCCGCTGCTCGATACGCCCGACGGCAAGCGCTGGTAAGCGCTTCGGGCGAACGGCACGGGTCGGGGTCTAGTTACGGATAGAGTCGTGAAGTCACGACGGGGTGTGCAAGATGGGGAGCATCATGGGGTCGGTCAATACGCAGTCGTACGCGTGCTCGCGCGGCGAGCGCCTTTCCGCTCTGGTCGACGGCGAAACGTTCGACGGCCAGGATCACGCGCAGTTTCTGGCTGAGTTCGACCACGCGGATCGCGCGGCGTGGTCCCATTACCACTTGATCGGCGACGCGTTGCGCTCGGACGAGCTGGCGCTGTCGCCCGCGCTGAGCACGACGTTTACCGCGCGCCTGTCGGCCAGCCTCGACGCCGAGCCGCACCTGCTCGCGCCGGCCGCAGCGCCGGCCACCCGCAAGCTGCTGTCGCTGCGCCGGCGCGTCGTGCCGGCCTTCGCGGTGGCCGCGGCGGCCGCGACGCTGACGTGGATCGTCGTCCCGCAGATGCAGACCGCCGGCACGCCTGGCGCTGTCCAGGTCGCATCGGTCTCCGCGCCGCAGCAGGGCGTGCAGCGCGTGACGGTTGCACAGGCGCCGTCGCAGCCGGCGCTGCAGGACGCCAACATCATCCGGGACGCGCGTCTCGACCAATACCTTGAAGCGCACCAGCAATTCGCGCAGCAGCCTGTCGTCACGGGCTCGATGCCGCTGATCCGCGCTGCCGTGACCACGACGCCAAGCCAATAAACCCGATGCGGACATTGCGGTTGAATCACGCCATCTCCGGATGGAAGCGGCTGCCGGCTCTCCTGCTTTGCGCAGCCGCGCTGTTGTCCGTTCAATCCCTTCAAGCCCACGCCCAGCAGCCGGACGATCCCGTCGCGACCCGCAAGGCCGCGGCGGACTGGCTCGACCGCATCCAGCAGGCGGCGCAGCAGCAGAGTTACGAAGGCACGTTCGTCTACCAGCGCGGTGGCTTCGTGCAGTCGTCGCGCATCGCGCACGTCGCGGCGCGCGACGGCGAATTCGAGCGGATCGAGAGCCTGGACGGCAAGCCGCGCAAGCTGCTGCGGCATAACGACGAGCTGTACACGTTCGTGCCCGAGCGCAAGCTGTGCGTCGTCGAGCGCCGGCAGGCCCGCGACTCGTTCCCGGCGCTGCTTGCCGCGAGCGGCGAGCACGTGATGTCGGTCTACGACGCGAAGCTGCTCGGCAGCGACCGCGTGGCCGGGCTCGACGCGCAGGTGGTCCAGCTCGCGCCGAAGGACGGCTACCGCTTCACCTACAAGCTGTGGACCGACGCCCGCACCGGCTTGCTGCTGCGCTCGCAGACGCTCGACGGGGGCGACCACGTGCTCGAGCAGATCGCGTTTTCGCAGTTGCGGATGGGTGGGGCAGGCGCCGCCGACAAGGCCGCGATCGCGGCCGGCATGCGCAACCTGAGCGGCTGGACCGTGGTGCGTCCGCCCGTCTCGCCGGTCGACATGGAGGCGCAGGGCTGGCAACTGGCGCCGAGCGTCGCCGGTTTCCAGAAGATCCGCGAGGTGCGGCGGCCGATGGCCGCGCGCGACGCAGGCGAGCCGCCGATCCCGGTCGACCAGGCCGTCTTCACCGACGGCGTCGCGACGGTATCGGTGTTCGTCGAACCGGCCGAGAAGAATACGCGCAAGGAAGGCGCAGGCAGCACGGGCGCGACGCATGTGCTCGTCAAGCGCCGCGGCGACTACTGGATCACCGTGCTCGGGGAAGTGCCGCCGGCCACGTTGCAGCAGTTCGCGTCTGCCATAGAATACAAGGCTTCCAAGTAACGCTTTCCGTCTCCGACATGATGAAACTCACGCTGCGCAAATGGCTTGCCGTTGCGGCGGTGGCGGCTTGCCTGCCGCTCGTCCCGCATACCGCGGCGGCGGCTCCCGGTGCGAGCCTCCCCGATTTCGCGGATCTCGTCGAACGGGTCGGCCCGGCCGTCGTGAACATCCGCACGACCGCCAACGTGCCGTCGGGCCCGCGCGGCGGCGTATTCCCGCCGGGCTTCGACAACGGCGACATGTCGGAATTCTTCCGGCGCTTCTTCGGCATTCCGCTGCCGCAGGCGCCCGGCAACCCGAAAAACGCGCCGGCGCCGGACAATCCGCCCGACACCGAGCAGAACCGCGGCGTCGGCTCCGGCTTCATCCTGTCGGCCGACGGCTACGTGATGACCAACGCGCACGTCGTCGACGACGCCGATACGATCTACGTGACGCTTACCGACAAGCGCGAGTTCAAGGCCAAGCTGATCGGCGTCGACGACCGCACGGACGTCGCGGTCGTGAAGATCCAGGCGTCGAGCCTGCCGGTGGTCGCGATCGGCGATTCGAACAAGGTGCGCGTCGGCGAGTGGGTCGTCGCGATCGGTTCGCCGTTCGGCCTCGACAACACCGTCACGGCCGGCATCGTCAGCGCGAAGGGGCGCAACACCGGCGACTACCTGCCGTTCATCCAGACCGACGTCGCCGTGAACCCCGGCAACTCGGGCGGCCCGCTGATCAACATGCAGGGCGAGGTGATCGGCATCAACTCGCAGATCTACAGCCGCACCGGCGGCTTCATGGGCATTTCGTTCGCGATTCCGATCGACGAGGCGATGCGCGTGGCCGACCAGCTGAAGGCGTCGGGCAAGGTGACGCGCGGCCGGATCGCGGTGGCGATCGGCGAAGTGACGAAGGAGGTGGCGGATTCGATCGGCCTGCCGAAGGCGGAAGGCGCGCTCGTCAGCGCCGTCGAGCCGGGCGGGCCGGCCGAGAAGGCGGGGGTCCAGCCGGGCGACATCATCCTGAAATTCAACGGCCGCCAGGTCGAGACGGCGTCGGACCTGCCCCGCATGGTCGGCGACATGAAGCCGGGCTCGAAGGCGACGCTCACCGTGTGGCGCAAGGGCCAGTCGCGCGATCTGCCGATCATGGTCGCGGAGACGCCGACCGACACCACGGCGAAGGCCGATACGGGCAAGAAATCGCCGCAGAAACCGCGCCAGAGCAACGCGCTCGGCTTGACGGTCAGCGACATTCCGGCCGATCAGCTGAAGACGCTGAAGCTGAAGAGCGGGGTGCAGATCGACGGCGTCGACGGCCCGGCGGCCCGCGCGGGCCTGCAGCGCGGCGATATCGTGCTGCGCGTCGGCGACACCGACATCACGAGCGCGAAGCAGTTTGCCGACGTCACGGCACAGCTCGATCCGCAGAAGGCGGTCGCGCTGCTGGTGCGGCGCGGCGACAACACGCAGTTCTTCCCGCTGCGTCCGCGCCAGAAGTAACGGGCCGCCGATGTTCACGCTCTACGGCCGCGGCTGGTGCCACCTGTGCGACGACATGCGCGACGCACTGGCGCCGGTGGCGGCCGAATTCGGCGTGGCGGTCGACTACGTCGACATCGACGCCGATCCGGCGCTCGTTGCCCGCTATGACGAAGACGTGCCGGTGCTGCTGCTGGACGGCACGGAAGTGTGCCGCCACCGGTTCGACGAAGGGCGGGTGCGGAACGCGCTCGGCGCACGGCGCTGAGGCCCGGCGGCGCGCGGCCGCCAAAATGCCGCCCGGTGGGGGGGCTTTTCGGCTAAAATGGGCTGTTTTTTCACCGACTTACAAGGCGTGCTCCGCAGTCGTCGAGCGCGCCTTTTTCGCTTGATCGGCACTGAATGGATCATATTCGCAACTTCTCGATCATCGCGCACATCGACCATGGCAAGTCGACGCTCGCGGATCGCATCATCCAGGTATGCGGCGGGCTCGCCGACCGTGAAATGGAAGCGCAGGTGCTCGACTCGATGGATATCGAGCGCGAGCGCGGCATCACGATCAAGGCGCAGACTGCCGCGCTGTCGTATCGCGCGCGCGACGGCAAGGTGTACAACCTGAACCTGATCGACACGCCGGGGCACGTCGACTTCTCGTACGAGGTCAGCCGCTCGCTGTCCGCGTGCGAAGGCGCGCTGCTCGTGGTCGACGCGAGCCAGGGCGTCGAGGCGCAGACGGTCGCCAACTGCTACACGGCGATCGAGCTGGGCGTCGAGGTCGTGCCCGTGCTGAACAAGATCGACCTGCCGGCCGCGAACCCCGAGAACGCGATCGAGGAGATCGAGGACGTGATCGGCATCGACGCGATGGACGCGACCCGCTGCAGCGCGAAGACGGGCCTCGGCGTCGAGGACGTGCTCGAAGCGCTGATCGCGAAGGTGCCGCCGCCGAAGGGCGATCCGGCCGCGCCGCTGCAGGCGCTGATCATCGACTCGTGGTTCGACAACTACGTCGGCGTCGTGATGCTCGTGCGCATCGTCAACGGCACGCTGCGGCCGAAGGAAAAGATCAAGCTGATGGCGACCGGCGCGCAGTATCCGGTCGAGCACATCGGCGTGTTCACGCCGAAGTCGCGCAATCTCGAATCGCTGTCGGCGGGGCAGGTGGGCTTCATCATCGCCGGCATCAAGGAACTGAACGCCGCGAAGGTGGGCGACACGGTCACGCATGCGACCAAGTCGGCCGCCGAGCCGCTGCCGGGCTTCAAGGAAGTGAAGCCGCAGGTGTTCGCGGGGCTGTACCCGGTCGAGGCGAACCAGTACGACGCGCTGCGCGAATCGCTGGAAAAACTCAAGCTCAACGACGCATCGCTGCAGTACGAGCCGGAAGTGTCGCAGGCGCTCGGCTTCGGCTTCCGCTGCGGCTTCCTCGGCCTGCTGCACATGGAGATCGTGCAGGAGCGGCTCGAGCGCGAGTTCGACATGGACCTCATCACGACCGCGCCGACCGTGGTCTACGAGGTCGTGCAGAACGACGGCACGACGATCATGGTCGAGAACCCGGCGAAGATGCCTGAGCCCGCACGGATCGGCGAGATCCGCGAGCCGATCGTCACCGTGAACCTGTACATGCCGCAGGACTACGTCGGCTCGGTGATCACGCTGTGCGAGCAGAAGCGCGGTGTGCAGATCAACATGCAGTACCACGGCCGCCAGGTGCAGCTCACGTACGAAATCCCGATGGCCGAGATCGTGCTCGACTTCTTCGATCGCCTGAAGTCGGTGTCGCGCGGCTATGCGTCGATGGACTACGAGTTCAAGGAATACCGCTCGGCGGACGTCGTGAAGGTCGACATGCTGATCAACGGCGACAAGGTCGACGCGCTGTCGATCATCGTGCACCGTTCGCAGTCGCAATACCGCGGCCGCGAAGTGGCCGCGAAGATGCGCGAGATCATCCCGCGCCAGATGTACGACGTGGCGATCCAGGCCGCGATCGGCGCGCACATCATCGCGCGCGAGAACATCAAGGCACTGCGCAAGAACGTGCTCGCGAAGTGCTACGGCGGCGACATCACGCGCAAGAAGAAACTGCTCGAAAAGCAGAAGGAAGGCAAGAAGCGGATGAAGCAGGTGGGTTCGGTCGAGATCCCGCAGGAGGCGTTCCTCGCGATCTTGCGCGTCGAAGACAAATAACAGGACTGATCCTTTTATGAATTTTGCGCTGATTCTTTTTGTGCTCGTCGCGTTGACGGGCGTAGCGTGGGTGGCCGACAAGATGGTGTTCCTGCCGCAGCGCCGGCGGGCGGCGGATGCGGCAGTCGATGCGTTCGACCAGCAGCAGTCGCGCATCGACAAGCGTTTCGCCGACGAGAACGCGTTGCAGACCCGTTCGAAGCTGCGCGACGAGAAGCTGCGCCAGCCGTGGTGGCTCGAGTACACGGCGAGCTTCTTCCCGGTGATCCTCGCGGTGTTCGTCGTGCGTTCGTTCATCGTCGAGCCGTTCAAGATCCCGTCGGGCTCGATGGTGCCGACGCTGCTCGTCGGCGACTTCATCCTCGTCAACAAGTTCGACTACGGCCTGCGCATGCCGGTCACGAACACGAAGCTCACGCAGGGCCGCGCGCTCGAGCGCGGCGACGTCGTCGTGTTCCGCTATCCGAAGGACGAGTCGGTCGACTACATCAAGCGCGTGATCGGCCTGCCGGGCGACACGGTTGCCTATCAGGACAAGCAGCTGACGATCAACGGCAAGCCGGTGCCCGAAACGGCGCTGCCCGACTACTTCGACGACGAGCGGCAGAACTACGCGAAGCAGTTCGAGGAGTCGCTCGACGGCCGCAAGAATGCGATCCTCAACAATCAGGCGGTGCCGCCGTTCGTGATGGGCGCATACGACTACCCGTATCGCGACAACTGCACGTACAACAGCCGCGGCGTGATCTGCAAGGTGCCGGCCGGCCACTACTTCATGATGGGCGACAACCGCGACAACAGCGCGGACAGCCGCTACTGGGGTTTCGTGCCGGACAAGAACATCGTCGGCCGCGCGTTCTTCATCTGGATGAACTTCGGCGACCTGAAGCGCATCGGTTCCTTCAACTGATATCGCCTGATTCACGCGCACGACGCGACGCACGGGCCGTGCCGCGTCGTGCCGAACTACTTTAAGAACCGGCGGTAACACCGCTTCGTCACGCCTTTTCGGGTCCGGCCGCGCCGTTTCGGCGCGACCGGCGCCCGCGTTATACTCCTGCACATGCCCCTATCTCAGTTGGAAAGCCGGCTGCGCTACGAATTTCGCAATGCGGAATTGCTGCGCCAGGCTTTGACCCACCGCAGTCACAGCGCCACGCACAACGAACGGCTCGAGTTTCTCGGCGATTCCGTTCTGAATTGCGCGGTGGCGGCCCTTTTGTTCCAGCGTTTCGGCAAGCTGGACGAAGGCGACCTGTCGCGCGTGCGGGCGAACCTCGTCAAGCAGCAGTCGCTGTATGAAATTGCTCAGGCCCTGAATATTTCCGATGGGCTGCGGCTCGGCGAAGGCGAACTGCGCAGCGGCGGGTTCCGCCGGCCGTCGATCCTCGCGGACGCGTTCGAAGCCATCATCGGGGCCGTGTTCCTCGATGGCGGCTTCGAAGCCGCCCAAGGGGTGATCAAGCGGCTCTACGTGCCGATTCTCGACCACATTGATCCGCGCACGCTCGGCAAGGATGCGAAGACGCTGCTGCAGGAGTACCTGCAGGGGCACAAGATCGCGCTGCCGACCTACACGGTCGTCGCGACGCATGGTGCGGCGCACAATCAGCAGTTCGAGGTCGAATGCACGGTGCCGAAGCTGGACGTGAAAGTGTCCGGTTCCGGCGCGAGCCGCCGGGCGGCCGAACAGGCCGCCGCGAAGAAGGCGCTCGACGAGGTGATGGCGGCCGCGCCGATGCTGGCCGCGAAGCCGAAGCGTTCGAAGAACGCACGCGCCGCCAAGCATGTCGAGCCGGAAATCGTGCCCGGCGTGAAAGGCGTTCAGGAAGCGCTCGACCTGCGCTCGCCCGAGCGGAAGGAGCGTGCGGCGCGCGCCGAAGCGAAGGTCGCGGCGGCTCCGGCAGCCGTGGCCAGTGCGGCGGAGCCGGCCGAACCACGCGCGGTGCAGGCGCCGGTCGCCACGATTCGTGCCGCGCATGTCGAGCATGGCGCGGAGCGCACCGAGCGAGCCGCAAAGGCTGCTGCAGACAAACCGGCCGAGAAGCCGGTTGAGAAGCCGGTTGAGAAGCCGGCCGACAAGCCTGTCGAGCGCGCGGATGCCGCGCCGAAAGCCGTCGACAAACCGTCCGACCCTGCGCCGCGCGCGGCCGGGCAAGGCGAGCCCGCCCCCCGCTCCGCCGACAAGCCGTCCGCCGGCAACGATGCCGCGCCGCGCGCGCTCGCCGAGCGTACGCCGCCGCGCGGGCGCGACGCGACGTCCGGCCCGGACACGACACCCGGCGAACCGAGCCTCGCCGCCGCGCCGGCGCGCGTGGCCGATGCCGGCCACTGAATTGCCCATCGATCGTGCCGCGCGCCGCGCGGCCGGTTCCGAACCTGTCTCCCAATCGATATGAACGCACCCGCTCCCTCTGGTTTCCGCTGCGGCATGATCGCGATCGTGGGCCGTCCGAACGTCGGCAAGTCGACGCTGATGAACGCGCTCGTCGGCCAGAAGATCAGCATCACGTCGCGCAAGGCGCAGACGACCCGCCACCGCATCACCGGCATCAACACGACCGAAGACGCGCAGTTCATCTTCGTCGATACGCCCGGTTTCCAGACCCGCCACAGCACCGCGCTGAACCGCTCGCTGAACCGCGCGGTCACGTCGACGCTGACGTCGGTCGACACGATCCTGTTCGTGATCGAAGCGGGCCGCTTCGGCCCGGACGACCAGAAGGTGCTCGACCTGATTCCGCCCGGCGTGCCGACGCTGCTGATCGCGAACAAGATCGACCAGGTTTCCGACAAGGCGACGCTGTTCCCGTTCATGCAGAAGATGAGCGCGCTGCGCGAGTTCGCCGAACTCGTGCCGCTGTCGGCCCGGCAGCCGGAAGACATCAAGCGCCTGCTGGAAACGATCAAGCCGTACCTGCCGGAAGGCGAGCCGATCTACGGCGAGGACGAGCTGACCGATCGCAGCTCGCGCTTCCTCGCGGCCGAGATCCTGCGCGAGAAGGTGTTCCGCTGGACCGGCGACGAGCTGCCGTACACGAGCACCGTCGTAATCGACAAGTTCGAGGAGGAAGGGCGCCTGAAGCGCATCTTCGCGACGATCCTCGTCGAGCGCGATTCGCACAAGGCGATGGTGATCGGCAAGAAGGGCGAGAAGCTCAAGCAGATCAGCACCGAGGCGCGGATGGACATGGAGAAGCTGTTCGACGGCCCCGTGTATCTCGAGACCTTCGTCAAGGTGAGAAGCGGCTGGGCCGACAACGAAGCGGGGCTTCGTGCCTATGGGTACGAATGACGCGCTGACGTCGACCGAAGACGCGGTGGCCCCCGGCGCGGACGACGCGCCGCCGCCTGCCGCGCCCCCCGCGCCGCCGCGCAAGACGCGGCGGGCGACGTCTCGCACGTCCGATTTCCGCGTCGCCGAGCAGCCGGCGTTCGTGCTGCACAGCTACCCCCATCGCGAAACGAGCCTGATCATCGACGTGCTGACGCGCGACCACGGCCGGCTCGCGCTCGTCGCGAAAGGCGCGAAGCGCCCGCACTCCGCGCTGCGCGGCGTGCTGCAGACGTTCCAGCCGCTGCTGCTGTCGTGGTCCGGCAAGTCCGAGGTGCGCACCCTGACGGGCGCCGAGTGGGTCGGCGGGATGCTCCCTCTCGGCGGCGACGCACTGTTGTGCGGCTTCTACGCGAACGAGCTGCTCGTGAAGTTCTGCGCGCGCGAAGATCCGCAGCCGCCGCTGTTCAATCACTACGTGGTGACCCTCACGCGCCTCGCGCACGGCGAGCCCGCGGTGCAGGTGCTGCGCTCGTTCGAGCGCGTGCTGCTGCGCGAAACGGGCTATGCGATGGCGCTGCACCGCACGGTCGCGCGCCGCGCGGTCGAGCCCGACCGCCTGTACGTGTTCGATCCGGAGCGCGGCGTGCGCAACGCGGACGACGACGTGCCGTCGCACTGGCCGGTGATTGCCGGCCAGACGTTGCTCGACATGGAGCAGGACGATTACCATCGAGCCCAGACCGTCGCGCAAAGCAAGACGCTGATGCGCTTCCTGCTCAACACCTACCTCGGCGGCACGCCGCTCGCCACGCGCCAGATCCTGATCGACCTGCAAAACCTATGAGCTTCTTCCTGACCTCGCCGACCGCTATCGACCTCGGCGTCAACATCGACCACGTCGCGACGCTGCGCAACGCGCGCGGCACGACCTATCCGGACCCGATCCGCGCGGCGCTGGCCGCGGAAGAAGCGGGCGCCGACGCGATCACGCTGCACCTGCGCGAGGACCGCCGGCACATCGTCGACGCGGACGTGCGCAAGCTGCGCCCGCTGCTGAAGACGCGGATGAACCTCGAATGCGCGGTGACGGCCGAGATGCTCGACATCGCCTGCGAAGTGCAGCCGCACGACGCGTGCCTTGTGCCGGAAAAGCGCGAGGAATTGACGACCGAGGGCGGTCTCGACGTCGCGGGCCGCTTCGAGGCCGTGCGTGCGGCGTGCAGGCAGCTCGCCGACGCGGGCGTGCGCGTGTCGCTGTTCATCGACCCGGACGAGACGCAGATCCGCGCCGCGCAGGAAGCGGGCGCGCCGGTGATCGAGCTGCATACGGGCCGTTACGCGGATGCGCATGACGCAGCCGAGCAGCAGCGCGAATACGAGCGCATCGCCGCGAGCGTGCAGGTTGGCCGGCAGCTCGGCCTGAAGGTCAACGCAGGGCACGGCCTGCATTACACGAACGTGCAGCAGATCGCCGCGATCGACGGCATCGTCGAGCTGAACATCGGCCACGCGATCGTCGCGCATTCGATCTTCGCGGGCTGGGACAACGCGGTGCGCGAGATGAAGGCGATCATGGTCGCCGCGCGCGTCGCGGCGCTGCACGGCACGCGCTGAGCCGAGCGCATGACGATCTACGGCATCGGCACCGACGTCGTCCAGGTGAGCCGGATCGCGGCGGTGCTCGAGCGCACCGGCGGCCGGTTCGCGGAGAAGGTGCTCGGGCCCGACGAACTGCGAGTCTTCCGCGCGCGCCGCGCGCGTTCCGAGGCGCGCGGCATCGCGTTCCTCGCGACGCGCTTCTCCGCGAAGGAAGCGTTCTCGAAGGCGATCGGGCTCGGCATGCACTGGCCGATGACGTGGCGCGCGCTGCAAACTCTCAATCAACCGAGCGGCGAACCGTATGTCGTCGCGTCCGGCGAGCTGGCCGACTGGCTCGCGGCGCGCGGCATCACCGCCCGCGTGACGGTCAGCGACGAGCGCGACTACGCGGTGTCGTTCGTGATCGCCGAGACCGATCTGCCGGTTGCCCGAACTTCTCCCTGACGGATTCCCGATTCGATGAAAACGACTCCCGGCCCGGTCATGCTCGACGTCGTCGGCACGGCCCTGACGCGCGACGATGCGCGCCGTCTTGCGCATCCGAACACCGGTGGCGTGATCCTGTTCGCGCGGCATTTCCAGAACCGCGCGCAACTGTCCGCGCTGACCGACGCGATCCGCGCGGTCCGCGAAGACGTGCTGATCGCCGTCGACCACGAGGGCGGCCGCGTGCAGCGCTTCCGCACCGACGGTTTCACGGTGCTGCCCGCGATGCGCCGTCTCGGCGAACTGTGGGACCGCGACGTGCTGCTCGCGAGCAAGGTCGCGACGGCGGTCGGCTACGTCCTCGCGGCCGAGCTGCGCGCGTGCGGGATCGACATGAGCTTCACGCCGGTGCTCGATCTCGACTACGGCCACTCGAAGGTGATCGGCGATCGCGCGTTCCATCGCGACCCGCGCGTCGTCACGATGCTCGCGAAGAGCGTCAACCACGGGCTCGCGCTCGCCGGCATGGCGAACTGCGGCAAGCATTTCCCGGGGCACGGCTTCGCGGAAGCCGACTCGCACGTCGCGCTGCCGACCGACGACCGGCCGCTCGACACGATCCTCGCGAACGACGTCGCGCCGTACGACTGGCTCGGCCTGTCGCTGTCGGCGGTGATTCCCGCGCACGTGATCTACACGCAGGTCGACGCGCGGCCGGCCGGCTTCTCGCGGGTCTGGCTGCAGGACATCCTGCGCGGCCGGCTCGGCTTCACGGGCGCGATCTTCAGCGACGACCTGTCGATGGAGGCCGCGCGCGAAGGCGGCACGCTCACGCAGGCGGCCGATGCGGCACTCGCGGCCGGCTGCGACATGGTGCTCGTGTGCAACCAGCCGGAAGCGGCCGAAGTCGTGCTGAACGGGCTGAAGGCGCAGCCGTCGCCTGAGTCGGTGCGCCGCATCAAGCGGATGCGCGCGCGCGGCAAGCCGGCAAAGTGGGACAAGCTGATTGCTCAGCCCGAGTACCTGCAAGCGCAGGCGCTGTTGCGCAGCGCGCTGGCGTAAGCGGGGCAGCGTGCGGGCATCGCGCGCGAACTGAAAACGAAAAGGCCGCGCAATCGTGCGCGGCCTTTTCGTTCGGGCGATGTTTTTTCAGCCGACGCTCAATTCACCTTCATCCGCTGCAGCTTGTTGTACAGCGTCTTCGGGCTGATACCGAGCAGCGTCGCCGCGCGATGGCGCGTGCCGCCGACCGCATCGAGGGTCGCGCGGATCAGCAGATCCTCCACATCCGACAGCGGCGTGCCGACCTTGATCTGCACGCTGCTGCCGTTCAGCGCGGCGCCGGCGGAGAAGCTGGCTTCGCCCGCGCGCAGCGTGTCGATGAAATCGCCGGACGCATCGTACGCGAAGCGCACGCGCTCCTGCAATTCACGCACGTTGCCCGGCCAATCGTAGGACAGGCATTCGCGCACGAAGCCCGGCGCGGCGCGCTTGTCGGTCGTGCCGCGGCCGGTTGCGAGCGCATCGCGGTTCAGTTCGTCGATCAGCGCGTCGGCGATCGCGAGCGCGTCGCCGTCGCGCTCGCGCAGCGGCGGCATCGTGATCGACGACGCATCGAGGCGCAGCCACAAGTCTTCGCGCAGCGTGCCGTTCGCCACCGCTTCGCGCGCCGGGCGGCGCGTGGTGGCGATCAGCCGGAAGTCGCTCGCCACCGGGCTCGTGCCGCCGATGCGCATGAAGTTCTGCGAATCGATGGCCTGCAGCAGCGCTTCCTGCAACACGATCGGCAGCGCGGTGATCTCGTCGAGGAACAGCGTGCCGCCGCTCGCCTGCTCGAACAGGCCGGACTCGCGCCGCTCGGCGCCGTCGAACGCGCCGCGCTCGTGGCCGAACAGCACGCTGTCGAGCGACGCGCCCTCGCGGCCGGCCTGCGCAAGCGTGCGGCAGTCGAACGCGACGAACGGCCCCTTGCGGCGGCGGCTCAGCTCGTGCAGCGTGCGTGCGGCCAGCTTCTTGCCGGTGCCGGCTTCGCCCGAGAACAGCACCGCCGTTTCGGTGCGCGCGTTGTGCTCGATCATGTCGTAGACGTGCTGCATCGCGTCGCTGTGGCCGACCAGCGCGCCGAAGCGGCCGAGATGCCGCAGCGACGCGCGCAGCGACTGGACTTCGTCGATCAGTTCGTACGGCCGAGGAATGCGCGCGAGCAGGCTGCGCAGGCGCGGGATGTTGATCGGCTTGAGCAGGTAGTCCCAGATCCCGTGGCGCAGGCCTTCGATCGCGCTTTCGACCGTCGCGTTGCCGGTCAGCACGATGACAGGCAGCGAACCGTTCGGCTGCTGCTGCGGCAGGTGCTGAAGCAGGTCGAACCCGCTGCCGTCCGGCAGGTTCAGGTCGACGAGGACCACGTCCGGAATCGAGCGGCCGAGCGCGGTGCGCGCTTCGGCGAGCGACGTGGCCGTGTCGACCGAGAAGCCGTCCGCGGCGAGCAGCGCGGTGAGGCCGGACAGGCTGTTGGGATCGTCTTCGACAATCAGGGCGTGTGGCATGGTGGACGCGTGTCGTGTCAAATGAGGCGGGCCATCGGCCGAGAACCCGCAGCCGCATTTTTGAGATTAAAAACTGATTTTATGCCCCGGCGAACGCGTGACGCAGATTATTTCTCCGTCGCTATAAAACAGTTACCGATGATACAAATTGAATATCTTTATCGGTGGCTTTTGTGCTTCATCTCGCTGCGCAGTGGGGGGTGCTGTTGCGGCCGGCAAAACAAAAAGCGCCCCGAAGGGCGCTTTGTTCGGCGCGGAAACCGCTTCGCGGTTACGCGCGGCTGCGGTACTCGTGCGTACGCGTATCGATTTCGATCTTGTCGCCGGTGTTGCAGAACAGCGGAACCTGCAGTTCGAAACCGGTTGCAAGCTTCGCGTTCTTCAGCACCTTGCCCGACGACGTGTCGCCCTTGACGGCCGGCTCGGTGTAGGTGATCTCGCGAACCAGGACCGTCGGCAGTTCGACCGAAATCGCCTTCTCGTTGTAGAACACGACTTCGCATGCCATGCCGTCTTCGAGATAGTTGAGCGCGTCGCCCATCATTTCGGCTTCGACTTCGAACTGGTTGTAGTCGGCGTCCATGAACACGTACATCGGGTCGGCGAAGTACGAGTACGTCACTTCCTTGCGGTCGAGCACGACGACGTCGAACTTGTCGTCGGCCTTGTAGACCGACTCCTGACCCGCGTTGGTCAGCAGGTTCTTCATCTTCATCTTGACGACGGCGGCGTTACGGCCGGACTTGTTGTATTCCGTCTTCGAGATGACCCAAGCGTCGCTGCCGATTTGCACGACGTTGCCTACGCGGAGTTCCTGTGCGGTTTTCATGAAAAACTGTCCTGATCAAATCAAATTAAAGGTGCCTGAGCGTTGCGCAACGGCGGACGGCGCAAGCAGATGCGTTCCGGTGGGCACCCAAAGCAAGCGCTTGCGTGGTCAGCCGTCGGATAACCGCTTATTTTAACTGAGATTTTGCATATTCCGCCAGCTTTCCGGCAAGGTCGCCGACCGCGGCCAGCGCATCGGCCCAGCGGATCGCATTCGCCTGCAGCGCCGCGCGGTGCTGCCAGAAATCGGCCCAGTCCGGTGCGCCGGCGCCGTTCCACGCATGCCAGAACCGCGCGAGCGCCCGGCCGGGCGCGTCGTCGAGGCCTTCGGACAGGTGCGCGAGCGCCGCGTCGAGCTTCGGCAGGTGCGCGTCGTCGGCCTGCGGGTAGATGTGCCAGACGAACGGCCGGCGCGCCCACTGCGCGCGCACGAACGAATCCTCGCCGCGCACGAAGTTCAGGTCGCTGACCCATAGCAGCGGGTCGTAGTCGGCCTGCGGGACGAACGCGAGCCCGCAGGCGGTGACGCTGCCGCAGCTCGCCCGCGCGCCGGCGCCGAACGACTCGACCCCGAAAAAGCGTGCGACGCGCGGCGACACGCGCCCTTCGGGCACGAGTGCGACGACGGGCGACGCGCCGTCGCGCCACTGTTGGAGCAGCGCATCGACGGCGGGGTTGTCGTACGCGAACAGGCTGACGACCGTCGTGCCGGGCGCGGGCGGCGCGTCGCCGGTCGCGCGCTGCCACCAGGCCGCGCGCGCCTGCGCGTCGGCGTCGAAGGCGGCGCGGCGCGCGTCGAGGTCGCGCTCCTTCAGCACGCCGCCGGTGCCGGCCGACAGGCCGGGGAAGAAGAACGTCTTGACGAGCGGGTAGCGCGGGTGCGGCGACGGCCGCAGGTGGAAATCGGCCACCCAGTCCTCGGCGCTCAGGTATTCGAGATTGATCCACACGGGCCGGCGCGCGCGGCGCGCCATCGCGGCGAGATACGCGCCGGGCAGCTCGCACGCGAATGCCTCGATCACGATGTCGGCGATCTCGATCGCATCGCCGACCTGCGCATGCCAGTGTTCGATCACGACCCCGTCGGCGGCCTGCCGCACCGCGTCGGGATCCACGCCGGGCAGCAGGCGCGCGAACGTGCGCAGGTCGTCGACGAACAGGCGCACCTGCCAGCCGTGTTCGTGCACGAGCTGGCGCGCGAGGCGCCAGCACACGCCAATGTCGCCGAAGTTGTCGACGACCGTGCAGAAGAGGTCGCAGGCGAGCGGTTCGTCCGGCGCGCGCGGCGTCGGGTCGTGGGGGCGGGAAGCGGTACGTGGCATCGAAGCGGGCGGTTGGAATGCTCTAAACTGGCGATTCTAATGGACCCGTTCGTGCGCCTCGCGGCGCACGGATCACGCATGACATCCCCAGACGCCCCCGAAGCCCCGTTCGAACCGAAGAAGATCCTCGCGCAGCTGCCGCACCTGCCCGGCGTCTACCGCTATTACGACGCGACGGGCGCCGTGCTCTACGTCGGCAAGGCGCGCGACCTGAAGAAGCGCGTGTCGAGCTATTTCACGAAGACGCAGCTGTCGCCGCGCATCGCGATGATGGTCACGCGCATCGCGCGCGTCGAGACGACCGTCACGCGCTCGGAGGCCGAGGCGCTGCTGCTCGAGAACAACCTGATCAAGGCGCTCGCGCCGCGCTACAACATCCTGTTTCGCGACGACAAGTCGTATCCGTACCTGAAGCTCACCGCGCATCGCTTTCCGCGGATGGCGTATTACCGCGGCGCGGTCGACAAGCGGAACCAGTATTTCGGGCCGTTCCCGAGCGCCTGGGCCGTGCGCGAGAGCATCCAGATCCTGCAGCGGGTGTTCCAGCTGCGCACCTGCGAGGATTCGGTGTTCAACAACCGCACGCGGCCGTGCCTGCTGCACCAGATCGGGCGCTGCACCGCGCCGTGCGTCGGCGCGATCGCCGAGGAGGACTATGCGCGCGACGTGTCGAACGCCGCGCGCTTCCTGCTCGGCCGGCAGTCCGAGGTGCTGAAGGAGCTCGAACAGAAGATGCACGGCTTCGCGGCCGAGCTGAAATTCGAGCAGGCGGCGGCCGTGCGCAACCAGATGAGCTCGCTCGCGACCGTGCTGCATCAGCAGGCGATCGAGGTCGGCAGCGACAGCGACGTCGACATCCTCGCGGTGGTCGCGCAGGGCGGGCGGGTCTGCGTGAATCTCGCGATGGTGCGCGGCGGCCGGCATCTCGGCGACAAGGCGTACTTCCCGACGCACGTCGAGAGCGCGCTGACGCTCGCGGAAGGCGGGCTCGACGACGAAGCCGGGCCGGCCGGCGACGCGCTGCCCGACCAGCCCGCGGACGAGGCGGACGGCGCGCGCGGCGCATCGGCCTCGATCGAGGCCGAGGTGCTCGACGCGTTCATCGCGCAGCACTATCTCGGCAATCGCGTGCCGCCGGTGCTCGTCGTGAGTCATGCGCCCGCGAGCCGCGACCTGCTCGAGCTGTTGTCCGAGCAGGCCGGCCACAAGGTGTCGCTGGTGCGGCAGCCGCAGGGCCAGCGGCGCGCGTGGCTGTCGATGGCGGAACAGAATGCGCAGCTTGCACTCGCGCGGCTGCTGTCCGAGCAGGGTTCGCAGCAATCGCGCACACGCGCGCTCGCCGACACGCTCAGCTTCGACAGCGACGATCTCGCGCAGCTGCGGATCGAATGCTTCGACATCAGCCATACGATGGGCGAGGCGACGCAGGCGTCGTGCGTCGTCTATCACCATCACAAGATGCAGTCGGGCGAATACCGCCGCTACAACATCACGGGCATCACGCCGGGCGACGACTACGCGGCGATGCGGCAGGTGCTGACGCGCCGCTACGAGAAGATGGTCGAGCAGGCGGCGCAGGCCGCGGCGGCCGACGACGCGGCGGGCATCGACGGCGAATCGACGCGCCAGGCCGAGGCCGCCGGCCTGCTGCCGAACATCGTGCTGATCGACGGCGGCAAGGGGCAGGTCGAGATCGCGCGACAGGTGTTCACCGAGCTCGGGCTCGATACGTCGATGCTGGTCGGCGTCGCGAAGGGCGAGGGGCGCAAGGTCGGGCTCGAGACGCTCGTGTTCGCCGACGGCCGTGCGCCGCTCGAGCTCGGCAAGGAAAGCGCCGCACTGATGCTGGTCGCGCAGATTCGCGACGAAGCGCACCGCTTCGCGATCACCGGGATGCGAGCGAAGCGCGCGAAGGCGCGCCAGACGTCGCGGCTCGAGGAGCTCGAAGGCGTCGGCGCGAAACGCCGGCAGCGGTTGCTCGCGCGCTTCGGCGGGTTGCGTGGCGTCGTCGCGGCGAGCGTCGAGGAACTCGCGAGCGTCGAGGGCATCTCGCACGCGCTTGCCGAGCAGATCTACAGGCAACTGCACTGACGCGCGCCGCGCGGCCGCCCGCTTGGCTTGTGGCAGGGCGGTCGACGCGGCACAATTGCGAATCCTTTACTGTCCCGGATGCCATGCCGTTCAATTTCCCGATTTTCCTGACGTGGGTGCGGATCGTGCTGATTCCGCTCGTCGTCGGCGTGTTCTATCTGCCGGACACGATGATGGGCGGCGCGCACCGCAACCTAGCGGCGGCGCTGATCTTCATCCTCGCCGCGCTCACCGACTGGTTCGACGGTTACCTGGCCCGCAAATGGAATCAGACGTCGTCGTTCGGCGCGTTCCTCGACCCGGTCGCGGACAAGCTGATGGTGACGGCTGCGCTGCTGATCCTCGTGCAGATTTCGCGGGTCGACGCGGCGATCGCGCTCGTGATCGTCGGCCGCGAGATCGCGATCTCGGCGCTGCGCGAATGGATGGCACAGATCGGCGCGTCGAAGAGCGTCGCGGTGAACCAGCTCGGCAAGTTCAAGACGGCCTGCCAGATGGTGGCGATTCCGATGCTGCTGTACTACGGGCCGCTGCCGCTCGGCATCGCGACGATCGACACGCGCGTGTGGGGCGAGTGGCTGATGTATCTCGCGGCGGTGCTGACCATCTGGTCGATGCTCTACTACATGAAGCTCGCATGGCCGCAGATTCGCGAGCGCAGCCGCGTGTGACGCGGCCTGCGATGCCGGCGCGGAAAAGTTTTTGGAAAGAGGGCACGAAAAGCACTTGACACTCGATTGTGCCTTCGACATAATCTCGCTTCTCCGCTGCACGACAAAGCGAGTGCAGCGAGGCAGAAGCAGCAGTATGCGGGAGTAGCTCAGTTGGTAGAGCGCAACCTTGCCAAGGTTGAGGTCGCGAGTTCGAGACTCGTCTCCCGCTCCAGGTTTCTGGCGGCGCGTCGTACGGCAGGCGCTGCACATGCAGGACAACGCGGGAGTAGCTCAGTTGGTAGAGCGCAACCTTGCCAAGGTTGAGGTCGCGAGTTCGAGACTCGTCTCCCGCTCCAGGTTTCTAGCGGCGCGTTGTACGGCAAGGCGTTGCACATGCAGGACAATGCGGGAGTAGCTCAGTTGGTAGAGCGCAACCTTGCCAAGGTTGAGGTCGCGAGTTCGAGACTCGTCTCCCGCTCCAAGCACTGGGGAAGCAAAGCTTCCCTTTTTGTTTGATGGACCGATGGTCGTCAATCAAATCTGTCGTTTGCCGTCACGGTGAATGGACAGTCCGCTTACGGCGCGATAGCAAAGCGGTTATGCAGCGGCCTGCAAAGCCGTTTAGGCCGGTTCGACTCCGGCTCGCGCCTCCAGAAAAAGCCCCGCGTTTGCGGGGCTTTTCTTTTTCCGCTGACCGGTTCGGCATCTTCAAAAAAGCCCCGATCGATCGGGGCTTCTGCTTTTCGATGCCGCCGGCGCCGCGATCGCAGCACCGGTTCGCCGTGCGCTCAGCCTCGCGCCTTCTCCCACGCGTGCTCGACGAACACGCGGCACAGCGCTTCCATCCCTTTCCGGTCCTCGTCGTCGAAGCGTGCGGCGACCGGGCTGTCGACGTCCCATACACCGATCAGCGTGCCGTCGTTCGCGACGAGCGGCACGACGATCTCGGATTCCGACGCCGCGTCGCATGCGATGTGGCCGGGGAATGCGTGCACGTCGCGCACCACTTGCGTCTCGCGCGTCTGCGCGGCCGTGCCGCACACGCCCTTGCCGAGCGCGATCCGCACGCATGCGGGCTTGCCCTGGAACGGGCCGACCACGAGTTCGGCGCCGTCGAAGAAATAGAAGCCGGCCCAGTTGAGCCGGTCGAGCGAGTGATAGACGAGCGCGGAGAAGTTCGCCGCATTGGCGATCAGGCCGCGTTCCGATTCGACGAGCGCGCGGGCCTGCTCGACGAGCGTCGCGTATTGATCGGTCTTGGAGGCGTGTGCGTCGTTGGACAGCGTGAACATGGGATCCCGGAAAACGAAGGTTTCGACAAGCGTGCTACAGGTGCGTGCACTCTAACGCAAGCGGCGCGTGCGTGTTTCGCGATCGAGGCGTGCGCCACGACGCGGGGGAATCCCTTGCGGGCAATGTGTTTTCCCGACGTGCGTTCAGGTGGAGATTATTTCAAGAAACTTTATCTCATAAATGCGGGTAACGCTGTGTAAATATTTCACATTAATGCGTATTGAGACTAGTAATATTTTTTGGCACATGTGGTGCCGAATCTTCTTCCAGGAGTCTCAATCAATGAAAGTTCGTCTTGCTCTTGTCATCGGTGTTGCGCTCGCCGCCGCGAATGCCGCAAACGCCACCGCACCGCAAGCTGTCCAGCCGACGTCCGAATGCGAACGCGCGGTGGTTGCCAAGATCAATCGTCATGTACCGGAGGCGGAGCGTCGGGAAAATGTGGAGCAAACACTCGTGTATCTGCACAAGACGCTGAAGATTTCGCAAGAGCAGCAACCCCAGTGGGACGTATTCGCGAAGACACTGCGAGAAACCAATAGCCGGATGGCAGCGCTGCGCCGACAGGAAGGGCGCACGGCCGCCAGCACGATGCCGCCGGCGCTGGAGTATTGGTCCCGCGGCGTCGAAGAGAAGCAGGGGCGCCTCGATACTGCGGTTCAATTGCGCGACGCCTTTCTGTCGCTCTATGCGAGCGCCTCGCCCGACCAGAAGGCGGCGATGGACCGTTGGTTCGGCAACCAGCCGCCGCAATAAACGCTGGCGTCCGGGTCGTGGCGACGCGCGCGTTTCCGGGTGCAGCCGGCGCGCGACGCCGCGAGGGAGGTTCCCATTTCGGCGCGGAGCTCCGGCCGGGTGGCGGTTCTCCCAAAATCCGGCGCGTTCCCCGACGGCGCGGCGACGTTGCGGCCGAATCTGGCCACCCCGTCGCGGAAATCACGTGGCTGCCGCGGTTCATCGTTGTCCAGATGGAACGCAGTGTACGATTTTGATCGTCTACCGAAGCGGTCGTCCGGTCACTATATTCATCCGGAACAAGGCGAGACAGGTGTTTCGCCGCCATGATTCGGAGCACGAAAATGAAGAAGGTTCAGGGTGTGTACAGTGCGCCGCGCGGCCATTGGGTCGGCGACGGGTTTCCGGTGCGTTCGATGTTCAGCTACCAGTCGCACGGCGCGCATCTGAGCCCGTTCCTGCTGCTCGATTACGCAGGGCCGGCGACGTTCGAGCCGGGTTCGGCCGCGGCGCCGCGCGGCGTCGGCCAGCATCCGCATCGCGGGTTCGAAACGGTGACGATCGTCTATGACGGCGAGGTCGCGCACCGCGACTCGACGGGCGCGGGCGGCGTGATCGGCCCCGGCGACGTCCAGTGGATGACGGCCGCGAGCGGGATCCTGCACGAGGAGTTTCACTCGGAGGCGTTCACGAAGCGCGGCGGGCCGCTCGAAATGGTGCAGCTGTGGGTGAACCTGCCCGCCGCGGACAAGATGGGCGCGCCCGGCTACCAGGAACTGCTGAACGCCGACATCCCGGTGGTCGAGCTGTCGGACGGCGCGGGCCGGGCGCGGATCATCGCGGGCGAACTCGACGGGCGGCGTGGCCCGGCCCGCACGCACACGCCGATCGACGTGTGGGACGTGCGGCTCGCGGCAGGCGGCCGGGCGCGCTTTCCGGTCGCGGAAGGGCGCACGCTCGCGGTGGTCGTGCTGAGCGGCACGGTGCTCGTGAACGGCGAGACGGTCGCGCGCGAAGCGCAGTTCGTGCAGTTGAGCCGCGACGGTCGCGACGTCGAGCTCGAGGCGAACGGCGACGCGAAGCTGCTGATCCTGAGCGGCGAACCGATCGACGAGCCGGTCGTCGGCTACGGGCCGTTCGTGATGAACTCGCAAGAGGAGATCCGCACCGCCATCGACGACTTCAACGGCGGTCGCTTCGGCAGGATGCCGGCATGATGGACGGGCCCCGCGCGATGCGGGGCCCGTTGTCGTGCGGGCAGGGCGGTCGCGCGGCGCATGCGCTTCGAGGCATAATCGACGATTGCCCCGCGCCGGCCGGCGCGACCGAATCAGGACCGCACATGAACGCTCCCGTCTCCGCTGCAAACCCGCCCGCCACCAATGCGCTCGAGTGGCGCTGGAAAGCCTTCGACGCGCTGTCGGCGCGCGAGGTCTATGCGATTCTCGAGGCGCGCAGCGCGGTGTTCGTCGTCGAGCAGAACTGCGTGTACCGCGACATCGACGACGCGGACCAGGCCGCCTGGCATCTGGCCGCATACGACGACGCGGGCCGGCTGGCCGGCTACCTGCGCGTACTGCTGCCCGATGCGCAGGATCCCGACATCCGGATCGGCCGCGTGCTGACGACCGCCGCGTTCCGCGGCGCGGGCCTCGGCAACGCGCTGCTTTCTCGCGCGCTCGAGCAGATCCGCGCGCAATGGCCCGACACGCCGGTCAGCCTGCATGCGCAGGCCCATCTGCAGAACTTCTACGGTGCCTTCGGCTTCACGCCGAGTTCCGACGTGCACGACGAGGACGGCATCCCGCACGTGTGGATGCGCAGCGCGCGCGCCTGACGCGGCGGCGCGCGCCGCGTCAATGCGCGGCGCGTGCGACCGTCGTGCGGCCGGCCGCGCGCGCCGCCTTGCGCTCGTCGAGCAGGCGCCCGCGCGCGGACAGCCGCAGCCAGTGACGCAGTGCGATCAGCGCGCCGATCACGCTCATCATCGAGCCCGGAATCCACAGCAGCAGGCCGCCGATCTGCTGGTCGCGCAGCGGGCTCAGCCACGTGAACGCGCGGCCGCAGATCGAGTAGATCGGATACAGCTCCTGCGGCGTGAAGAAAATCATCGCGCCGAGCACGATCTGCGGCGGAATCGCCGCGACGACGATCAGGATCCGGCGGCCCGGCGACAGCCGTGCGGGCGGCGCGGGACGCGGATCGACGACGAGCCACCAGAACAGCAGGCCGTCGATCACCATGCTCCAGTTCATCACGCGATACAGGCGCCAGTCGAGCATCGCGATGAAGTGGATCGGCGACAGCAGCCAGAAATAGATCAGCCCGACGAACAGCACGACCGCGACGACCGGGTGGAACACCACGTCGAGTGTCGCGCGCACCGGCCCCCATGCGAGCGCGGGCCGCACGAAGCGCTGCCGCCAGCGGAACGGAATGCCGGCGCGGATCGCCGCGCCCGGATAGGCGAGCGCGATGAAGAACGGCCCGAGGTGATGCAGCACGAGGTGCTGCGCGCGATGCAGGAAGAACTCGTGCTCGAAGAAATAGTCGAGCCGCGTATGCAGCGCGACGTACAGCGCGGTCAGCCCGAGCCAGAACGAGAACTGCCGCAGCGGCGTGACCTTCGCCTTCTTCGCGCCGCGCGCGAACAGCACGGCCGCAGCCAGCACCGCGACGACCACGGTCGGCGACGGTTCCCACGGATCGAGCCAGTACAGGAGATCCATCGCGCGGCGTTACTTCGCCTGGGCCGGGGACTTGACGGCGAACGGCGTGTCGAGCGATTCGCCGTCGGAGAACTTCAGGCGCAGGCGCACGGTGTCGCCCGGCTTGATCGTGTGCTTCGGCTCCTCGAGCATGAAGTGGTAGCCGCCCGGTGCGATGTCGACCTTGCCGCGCGCGGGGATCGTCAGCTTGTCGACCATCTCCATCTTCTGCGTCGAGCCGTTCGACACGGTCTGGTGCAGCATCGTCATCCCGTAGTCGGGGCTGTCGACGTCGACGAGATCGACCGGCTTGTCGCTCGTGTTGACGAGCGTCACGTAGCCGCCCGCGGGCAGCTTGTTCGGCAGCCAGCGCACCCAGCCGTTCTGCGCGGTGATCGCACCGGCGGCATACGCGTGGGCGCCGATGGACAGTGCGGCGATAAAGGCGAGCGTCTTGAGTTTTTTCGTCATGGTCGGGGCTCAGGTGGAGGAGGCGGGAGCGAGGATCCGGCGCACATCGGCGGCGATGGCGTCGGGTTTGTCGCGGTCGGTCGCGAGCAGTCGCGCGCGGCCGTCCGCGTCGAAGATGTAGACCGCCGAGCTGTGCGTCACCTCGTAGCCGCCGGACGGATCGCGTTTTTCCATCTGGTACGCGACGCGGTAGCGCTTCGCGAGCGATTCGATCTGGCGGTCGGTGCCGGTCAGGCCGCGCGCGTGTTCGGCGTCGAACGCGGCGACGTACGACTGCATCGCCTGCGGCGTGTCGCGCGCGGGGTCGACCGACACGAACAGGATGCGCACGTCGCGTGCCTGCGGGCCGAGCTGCGCGAGAACTTCCATCAGGCGCGCCAGCGTTTCCGGGCAGACGTCCGGGCAGTGCGTGTAGCCGAAATAGACGAGCGCGACGTGGCCGCGGAACGCGGATGCATCGACGGGCCGGCCGTCGCCGCCCGTCAGCGTGAACGACAGGTCGGGCAGGTGGCCGGTGACGTCGGTCAGGCGCCAGGGCGGCTCGGCGCGCGTGCAGGCGGCGAGCGCGATCGCAGCGGCGAGCGCCGCGCCGGTGCGGACCAAGCGGCTGAGGCGGGAGTGGCGCCGGTACGGCGCTGAACGGGCAGGCGACATCCAGGGGCTCGATCGGACGGAACGGTCGTACGGCCGCGCGGCGCCCAGCGTCGCGCGGCCGGCGGTTGCGACTGTAGCGCAATTCGCGCGCCGGCGTCCTTCCGAAACGCGCGCGATGCACCGGAGCGGGGCAATATGTCGCAGATGCGGGAGCGGAGGCGCGCGACCCGCGCCGGGCGCCCGTTTCGCCCATCTCGGCGCGAAGGCGCGGTAAGATGCGCACAATTCCTTTCGCGCAGCGGCGGCCTTACGGGCCGCCGTTCAGACTATCGAATCGTGCAACCTGTCCCGGCTTCCCTGTCACTGACCGATACCGCGTTCTTCTTCGACTTCGACGGCACGCTCGTCGAGTTGGCGCCGACGCCTGACAGCATTCACGTGCCGCCGTCGCTGCTCGCGCTGCTCGACGCGTTGCGCCGCCGCTCGCACGGCGCGGTCGCGATCGTGTCCGGGCGCGGCATCGACAACCTCGACCAGTTCCTGAAGATGCCCGACCTGCCCGTCGCCGGCCTGCACGGCGCGGAGCGTCGCGACGCGAACGGCGACACGCAGCGCATCGGCTTCAACGACGCGCGCCTGCTGCGCATCGAGCGCGAGCTCGCGGCCGTCGTCGACCGCTACCCCGGCATGCTGCTCGAAATCAAGGGCGCCGCGGTCGCGCTGCACTACCGCAATGCGCCCGAGCGCGAGAAGATCGCGCGCGAGGCCACCGAGCGGCTCGTGGCCGACCATGCGGACGCCTACGTACTGCAGCCGGGCAAGATGGTGTTCGAGATCAAGCCGAAGGGCGTCGACAAGGGGCGCGCGCTCGCCGCGTTTCTCGACGAGCCGCCGTTCGCCGGCCGCACGCCGGTGTTCGCCGGCGACGACCTGACCGACGAGAAGGGCTTCGCGGTGGTCAACGCGCGCGGCGGCCTGTCGATCAAGGTGGGCGCGGGCGAGACCTCGGCGCGCGCCCGGCTCGACTCGGTCGACGCGCTGCACGCGCAGATCGCGCGCTGGCTCGACGTGGAGCTGCCGCACGCATGAGCCGCCTGATCATTGTTTCGAACCGCGTCGCGCCGATTTCCGAAGGCGAGCCGGCGGCGGGCGGCCTTGCAATCGGCGTGTACGACGCGCTGAAGGAAACCGGCGGCATGTGGTTCGGCTGGAGCGGCGAAGTCGTCGCGCACGGCGCGCCGCAGATGCGCGTCGAGGAGCACGGGCCGGTCACGTTCGCGACCATCGGCCTGTCGCGGCGCGACTACGACCAGTATTACCGCGGCTTCTCGAACGCGACGCTGTGGCCCGCGTTCCACTACCGCGCGGACCTGATCCAGTACGATCGCCACGAGTTCGAAGGCTACAGCCGCGTGAACGTGTGGCTCGCGCAGCAACTCGTGCCGCTCCTGCAGGACGACGACGTGATCTGGGTGCACGACTATCACCTGATCCCGTTTGCTCGCGCGCTGCGCGCGGCCGGCGTGAAGAACCGCATCGGCTTCTTCCTGCACATCCCGTTTCCGGCCGCGCAGGTGCTCGTCAACGTGCCGCCGCATCGCGAACTCGTCGAGTCGCTGTGCGCGTTCGACCTGCTCGGCTTCCAGACCGAACCCGACCTGCGCGCGTTCTGCGACTACGTCGAATCCGAAGCCGACGGCGCGGTCGAGCGCGACGGCCGCATGGCGACGGTGCGCGCGTTCGGCCGGACGCTGCGCGCGGCCGCGTATCCGATCGGCGTGCATCCGGACGAGATCGCATCGCTCGCGCAGGCCGGCGAGCACGGCAAGGCGGTGCGCACGCTCGCGACCTCGCTGCGCGGCCGCAAGCTGATCATGAGCGTCGACCGGCTCGATTACTCGAAGGGGCTCGTCGAGCGCTTCCGCGCGTTCGAGAAGCTGCTCGAGCACGAGCCGTCGCATCGCAATCGCGTGTCGTTCCTGCAGATCGCGCCGTCGACTCGCGCGGAGCTGCGCGCATACCAGGACATCCGCCTGCAGCTCGAAGGGGAGTCGGGGCGCATCAACGGGCGCTTCGCGGAGCTCGACTGGGCGCCGATCCTCTATATCCACCGCCAGTACGACCGCCAGCTGCTCGCCGCATTGTACCGGCTCGCGCGGGTCGGCTACGTGACGCCGCTGCGCGACGGGATGAACCTCGTCGCGAAGGAATATGTGTCCGCGCAGAATCCGGAAGACCCGGGCGTGCTGGTGCTGTCGCGTTTCGCGGGCGCCGCGCGCGAGCTGACGGGCGCGCTGATCGTCAACCCGATCGACATCGCGGGGATGGCCGAGGCGCTGTCGCAGGCGCTGGCGATGCCGCTCGCCGAGCGCCGCGCACGCTATACGGACATGATCGCGCAACTGCGCGAGAACAACGTGTCGGTGTGGCGCGACAACTTCCTGCGCGACTTGCAGCGCGCCTGAGCCCCGGCCCGGCGGTCGCGGGATGAAAAAAGCCGCAGTGCGTCATGCACTGCGGCTTTGTTTTTGCGCGTGTTTTCGTGAGATTGCGCCGCGCGTCAGGCGACGCGTTCGCCCGTCGGCGCGCCGCCTTCGGGCGTCGCGTGATGGCGGCCGTGCTGCTTCGCGAGCAGGTCGCGGTACAGGCCCGGGCGGTTGCGCAGCACGTCGGGGCTGCCGTCGTCGATCACCTTGCCGTTGCTCATCACGATGATCCGGTCGAAGTTGCGCAGCGTCGACAGGCGGTGCGCGATCGCGATTACCGTGCGGCCGACCATCAGGCGGTCGAGCGCGCTCTGGATCGCCTCCTCGGACGCGCTGTCGAGTGCCGACGTCGCTTCGTCGAGCAGCAGGATCGGCGCGTTCTTCAGGATCGCGCGCGCGATCGCGATGCGCTGGCGCTGGCCGCCCGACAGCTTGACGCCGCGGTCGCCGACGATCGTGTCATAGCCTTCCGGCATCGCCTCGATGAACTCCGCGCAACGTGCGTCGCGCGCGGCGGCGAGCACTTCGTCGCGGCTCGCTTCGGGGCGGCCGTACGCGATGTTGTCGTAGATGGTCCGGTGCAGCAGCGAGATGTCCTGCGGCACGAGCGCGATCGCGTGACGCAGGCTGTCCTGCGTGATCGACTTCACGTTCTGGCCGTCGACCGTCACGACGCCGTCCTGCGTGTCGTAGAAGCGCTGCAGCAGCGCGAGCACGGTCGACTTGCCGGCGCCGGACTTGCCGATCAGGCCGACGCGCTGGCCCGGCTCGATATGGAGGTCGAAATGATCGAGGATCGGGCGGCGATGCGGATACGCGAACGTCACGCGCTCGAAATCGACCCGGCCGCCTTGCGCGGACAGCGCCACGGCGTCGGAGTGGTCCGGCATCCCGTGCGGTTCGAGCAGCGTCTTCACGGCTTCGGCCAGGCGTGCGACGTGCTGCGTGACGTCGACGAGCGCCACCGCGAGATCGCGCGTGCCGTGCAGGATCGTGAAGCCGAGCGAGCTGACGAGCACGATGTCGCCCGACGTCGCGCGGCCCTGGTCCCACAGCCACAGCGCCCAGCCGAGCAGGCCGGCGGACAGCATCGCGGTAATCACCGCGTGCAGCAGGCGCAGCTTCTCGAGGTAGAGCAGGCTCTGCTGGCGCGCGTCCATCTCGGCCTTGACGGTCGCGCCGAAGCGCTTCTGCTCGCGCAGCGTCATCCCGAACGCGCGCACGAGGCCCATGTTGCCGATCACGTCGACGAGCTCGCCGTCGACCGCCGCGGCCTTCGCCGCGAACGCGTGATGACGCGCGGAGCCGCGCCCGGCGAGCTTGAACAGCACGACCGAGAGCACTGCCGAGCAGCCGAGCAGGCCCGCGGCCATCAGCGGGTTGACGACGATGATCATCAGGATCGCGCCCATCACCGCGATGCACGGCGGCAGCACGTTCCACGCCATCGTGTTCTCCGACGTGTAGACGGCGTTCGACGTCGCAGTGATGCGGCTCGCGAGCGTGCCGGGCTGTTTTTCCGCGTAATACGTCGGCGAGTGACCGATCAGGTACTGGAACAGGTCGCGCCGCAGGTCGCCGGTGACCGCCACGAACGTATGCGCGGCGAACCAGCCGCCGACGCGCCACAGCAGGTTGTCGGCGGCGATCAGGCCGACGAGCAGCGCGAACGCGCTCCACAGCGGGCCCGGATGGTGGCGGCCGGCCGCGAGCACGTCGATCAGGTGCTTGATCGCGTACTGCGAGCCGAGCGCGCAGCCGACGGCGGCCAGCACGCTGACGAGCACCACGAGGTGGGCGACCGGATGCAGGCGGATGTAGCGGAACAGGAACGCGAGTGGCCGGTGCGCGTAGCTCGACAGCTTCGCGTTGTAGGCGTTGCGCTGGGCAGGGGTGAGAGCTTCCAAAATGTGCGTGCGGTGAATCGGTGGTTGAGCGTCGCGGCCTGATCGCGTGCGGACTTTGCCCGGACGTAATCCGGCATTGTAAACAAGGCCCGGCATCGCGCTGCGCGAATATGGGGGGCGCGCGACCGATTTTGAGATAAAATCCGGCATCCCGCGCCGCAGCGCGGCGGCCGCTTGTGCGGCCCGAAGATTGCGGAGCGTGGTCTGGAATGCCAAAAGGGCCTTCCACTCTAGAACGGACGAAAACGTCCGCGGGTTGCAAAGTGTTGCCGCTTTGTAACAAAGTAAAGAGTTTGAAATGTTGTGCGCCGTATCGGGATTAACCCTAGATAATCGGCTCCGGGTTCGCGCAATTGGATTTTTACGAACCCCTGTCAACGGGTCTTCGTTTCAAACGTTCTATGCCTGTCGCGTCGCCGACGCTCCTTGAGCAGCGCGGGTCCGACGCCGCCAGCAGGCCGATTCGTCCGACTGAAGGACGAGATGCGACCCGCCGGGATCGCCGGCAGGCTGCTGACCCAACGCTTGTTTTTTGCCGATTTTTTAGGAGTTACGCATGCGAATCGCCCAAATCGCTCCGTTGCACGAAGCGGTTCCCCCGAAGCTGTACGGTGGTACCGAGCGGGTGGTGTCCTATCTGACCGAAGCACTCGTCGAGATGGGGCACGACGTCACGCTGTTCGCGAGCGGCGATTCGCAGACCTCCGCGAAGCTCGAAGCCTGCTGGCCGCAGGCGCTGCGCCTCGACCCGACGATCCGCGACGTGATGGCCCCGCACATGCTGCTCCTCGAGCAGGTGCGCCGCCGCGCGGAAGAGTTCGACGTCCTGCACTGCCACATCGACTACTACCCGTTTTCGCTGTTCTCGCGCCAGCCGGTGCCGCATCTGACGACGATGCACGGCCGCCTCGACCTGCCGGAACTGCAGCCGATCTTCAACGCATTCAGCGACGTGCCGGTCGTGTCGATCTCCGACAACCAGCGCATCCCGCTGCCGCAGGCGAACTGGCTGTCGACCGTCTACCACGGCCTGCCTGAAAACCTGCTGACGCCGATCCCGAACGTGAAGCCGAGCTACCTCGCGTTCCTCGGCCGCATCTCGCCGGAGAAGCGCGTCGACACGGCGATCCGCATCGCCGAGCAGGCCGGCCTGCCGATCAAGATCGCCGCGAAGCTCGACAAGGCCGATCGCGCGTACTACGAAGAGAAGATCAAGCCGCTGTTCGCGCTGCCGCACGTCGAGTACATCGGTGAAATCAGCGAATCCGAGAAGACGGAATTCCTGGGCAACGCACACGCGCTGCTGTTCCCGATCGACTGGCCGGAGCCGTTCGGCCTGGTGATGATCGAAGCAATGGCCTGCGGCACGCCGGTGATCGCGTTCAAGCGCGGCTCGGTGCCGGAAGTGATCGAGAACGGCGTGTCGGGCTTCGTCGTCGAAGACGAGCTGTCGGCCGTCGCGGCGCTCAAGCGCCTGGACACGCTGCCGCGCGAGAAGGTTCGCGCCGCGTTCGAAGCGCGCTTCTCGTCGAAGGTGATGGCGCAGAACTACGTGAAGGGCTACGAAGAGTTGCTGCGCCAGAAGCGCCGCACCGTGCTGCGCGAAGTCAACGCAGGCTGACGCCGACGCCGGCCGCGTCTCGCCGGCCGGCTTCACCGACGCCCCGCCCGGGTTTCCCGGCGGGGCGTTGTCACATCCGCGGCGCCAATCTGTTGTATTCTCGCCGCGCTCGGCGGCCGCGACGGCCCCGAACAGGGGGCAGCACCGCTGCCGTTCGTCTGTCCAGCCGGTAATGTCCCTATAATGGCCGTGCCGAAAAATCCGGCCGTGCCGATCATCGAGAGGAGAGCAGTCTTGGCGAGAACGAAAACCACGCGCGCAGCCCCCGCACCGGGCGCCGGCGTGATCTTCGCGTTGCGCGCGATCGGTCTCGTGCTGCTCGCCCGGTGGCTGTTCTCGATGTCGCAGATGGGTTATCGCGAGTCGCTGTCGGCGATGGCGTCGTCGCCGTGGGCGTTCGTGTACCTGGTGCTGATGTTCCTGCTGCTCGCGTTGCCGGGCGCGGTGGCGCGCGCCGAGCGCCCGTTCCATCCGCTGCCGCAATGGCTGCGCCAGGCGCTGCGGTTCTTCGCGCTGATCGGTTTCCTGTTCGCCGCCTGGTCGATCGGCGCCTATGTGTGGGCGGCCGGCTGGCGCCACGCGCTGCACGCGGTGACCGCGACCAACGGCTGGCTCGTCGCCGCGCCGGCGCTGTATGCGGCCGTCATCTGGATCTGCCGGCCGCGGCCGCTGTGGCGCACCAACGTCGCCGCGCGGCGCTTCGCGGTCGGCCGCTATGCCATCTCCGTCGATACGCTCACCCGGACCACGATCGTCTGGATGGAAAGCCGCAAGGTCGGCCAGTACGACGCGCGCGAGCTGTCGGTGCGCTGGCCTGGCCGCACCCCGGTGGCAGCCCAGCCGGACGCGGGGCAGGCGAGCGTCGTTGCGCCGCCGCGCCGTGCGGGCGGGTTCAAGCGGCCGAAAGTCGAGCTGCTGTGGGATTCGCCGGCGGCCGTCGGCCATAACCGGCAGATCGTGATGCGCGCGCCGCTCGCCACCGAAGGCGACCGCGTCGCGGTGCTCGCGCTCGACGCGGCGCTCAGGCAAATCGTCTGACGACTCACCCGGCACCGCGCGCCGCGCGCGGTCCGCGGCTCAGCGCACCAGGCAGGGGCGCTTGTTGTCGAACGTCCACCCCGGAATCAGGTACTGCATCGCCGCCGCGTCGTCGCGCGCGCCGAGACCGTGCTGCTTGTACAGTTCGTGCGCGGCCGCGACGGCATTCATGTCGAGCTCGACGCCGAGCCCCGGCCGCTTCGGCACATCCACCAGCCCGTTCTCGATCTTCAGCGGCTCGCGCGTGAGGCATTCGCCATCCTGCCAGATCCAGTGCGTGTCGATCGCCGTGACCTTGCCCGGCGCGGCGGCCGCGACGTGCGTGAACATCGCGAGCGACACGTCGAAGTGGTTGTTCGAATGCGAGCCCCACGTGAGATCCCAGTCGCGACACATCTGAGCGACGCGCACCGAGCCCTGCATCGTCCAGAAATGCGGATCGGCGAGCGGGATGTCGACCGCGTGCAGCTGCACCGCATGGCCCATCTGTCGCCAGTCGGTCGCGATCATGTTGGTCGCCGTCGGCAGGCCGGTCGCGCGACGGAACTCCGCCATCACCTCGCGGCCCGAGTAGCCGTTCTCCGCGCCGCACGGGTCTTCCGCGTACGCGAGCACATGATGCTGGTCGCGGCACAGCCGCACGGCTTCGTCGAGCGACCACGCGCCGTTCGGGTCGAGCGTCACGCGCGCGCCCGGGAAGCGCTCGGCCAGCGCGGTCACCGCGTCGATCTCGCGCACGCCCTCGAACACGCCGCCCTTCAGCTTGAAGTCGTTGAAACCGTAGCGCGCATGCGCGGCCTCGGCGAGCCGCACGACCCCCTCCGGCGTCAGTGCGGGCTCGTTGCGCACGCGCGTCCATTCGTCGGTCGCGCCGCTGCTGTCGCGGTAGGGCAGCGCGGTTTTCGCGCGATCGCCCACGTAGAACAGGTAGCCGAGCATCTCGACGCGCTCGCGCTGCTGGCCTTCGCCGAGCAGGGCGGCGACGGGCACGCCGAGGTGCTGGCCGAGCAGGTCGAGCAGCGCGGCCTCGAGCGCGGTCACCGCGTGGATCGTCGTGCGCAGGTCGAAGGTCTGCAGGCCGCGGCCGCCCGCATCACGGTCCGCGAAGCGGCGGCGCACGTCGTTGAGCACCGCGTGGTAGTTGCCGACCGGCTGGCCGACCACCAGCGCGCGCGCATCGTCGAGCGTGCGGCGGATGCTCTCGCCGCCCGGCACCTCGCCGACGCCCGTGCGCCCCGCGCTGTCCGTCAGGATCACGAGGTTGCGGGTGAAGAACGGGCCATGCGCGCCGCTCAGGTTGAGCAGCATGCTGTCATGGCCGGCGACCGGGATCGCTTGCAGGTCGACGATGCGCGGCGTGTCGTGAGGAGGCGTGGAAGTGGCGGCTTTCATGGGCGGCGAGGGCAAAAGGGTGGGCGGTGCCGTGCGCGGCAAAAGCTTTGCCGTGCCCGGCAGGAGGTGCGATCATTCGACAACCGACGTGCGCGGGGCGTCTGCGGCCGCCGCATCGAGGCAATTCATTCAGGATAGCGGTGCGAAACGCCCGACTGGTCTGCATGAGACAGAGTAAGCGCCGAAGCGCCAACCCTGATCGACAGGAGACAAATACGGCGATCATCAGTCGTCGGATGACTTGTGACGCAGTATAATGAACCACAGGCATTCGCTCAAACCCCGCGTAAACCCTCGGCTCACCAAACGATCATTCAATAAGGAACCGGCCACATGTCCGTGCCCACGCTCCCCGCAGCGCCGCGTCGCCGCGCACGCAGCCTCGCGCAAGATGTCGTCGACGCGCTGACCGCGCAGATCGAAAACGGCACGCTGCGCCCCGGCGACAAGCTGCCGACCGAAACCGAAGTGATGGCGACGCAGGGCGTGAGCCGCACGGTCGTGCGCGAGGCGATCTCGCGGATGCAGGCGAGCGGCCTCGTCGAGACCCGCCACGGCATCGGCAGCTTCGTGCTGGAGCCGTCGCGCCGCCACGCGCTCGGCATCGATCCCGCGACGATCACGACGCTGCGCGACGTGCTCGCGGTGCTCGAACTGCGCATCAGCCTCGAAAGCGAATGCGCGAGCCTCGCCGCGCAGCGCGCGAACGACGCCGATCTCGCGGCGCTGCGGCGCGCGCTCGACGCGATCGCGTCGGGCTCGGGCGGCGGCCGCGACACCGCGCAGCTCGACTACCAGTTCCATCTGCAGATCGCGCAATCGACCGGCAACCGGTATTTCGTCGACATCATGACGCAGCTCGGCGCGTCGATCATCCCGCGCACGCGGGTGAATTCCGCGCGCTTCGCCGGCGACGACCTGGAGCGCTACGTGGCCCGGCTGAACCACGAGCACGAGGACATCTACGAAGCGATCGCGCGCCACGATCCGGAGGCGGCGCGCGCCGCGATGCGCACGCACCTGACCAACAGCCGCGAGCGGCTGCGCCGCGCGCACGAGGCGGCCGAAGCGGAGCGCGACGCGCACGCCGAGTAAGGGCAGGCGGGGCGGCCGGCCCGGCAGGGCGGGGCCGCCCTCGATCGAAGGGCGTGCTAGCCGATCATAATGTCAGTCATCGTATGATTTGCTCGGCCTGTTCGGCGCAATGAACCGGCCCGGCGGCGCCGCGCCCATTTATCGCGGGCCGCCGCCGGGCTTGCGCCGCGCGATCAGCCGCCCTTCGTCACGATCGTCTTCCAGTTGCCGCCCTTCACCTGGTAGAGCGTCGACATGCCGCTCCTGAGCGAGCCGTCGTTCGCGAACGAGATGCGGCCGGTGATCCCTTCGAAGTCGATCTTCTTCAGCGCCGGGCGATAGACCGCCGGATCGGTCGAGCCGGCCGCCTGCATCGCCTTGATCGCGGCCCAGGTCGCGTCGTAGCCGAACTGCGCGTACGACAGCACGTCGACGCCGAAGCGCTTCCTGAAGCGCTGCTCGAAATCCTTCCCCTGCGGCAGCTCGTCGAGCGGCCGCCCGTATTCCCATGCCATCGCGCCTTCGGCGGCAGGGCCGGCGATCTTGATGAACTCGTTGTCCTTCACGCCGCCGCCGCCGACGAACTGCGCATTCAGCCCGAGCTGGCGCATCTGCTTGACGAAGTTCGCGGCGAGCGCGTCGAGGCCGCCGAAGAAGATCAGGTCGGGGTTCTTGCCCTTCAGGCTGGTGATCTGCGCGCGGAAATCGACCGCCTGGTTGCTGGTGAATTCGCGCGCGACGATCGCGCCGCCGGCTGCTTTCACCGCCTTCTCGAATTCGTCGGCCTCGCCCTGGCCGAACGCGGTGCGGTCGTCGACGATCGCGATGCGCTTCGCCTTGGTCACGTCGACCGCGTACTTGCCCGCGTTGCCGGCGTTCTGGCCGTCGGTCGCGATCACCATGAACATGTTCGCGAGCCCGCGCGACGTGAGCGTGGGGTTGGTCGCGGCCGGATCGATGACCGGAATGCCGGCCTTGTCGTAGACGACCGACGCGGGAATCGTCGTGCCCGAATTGAAGTGGCCGACGACCACCGACACGTTCTTGTCGACGAGGCTCTGCGCGGCCTGCACGCCGACGCGCGGGTCGGCCTGGTCGTCCTGCACGACGAGCTCGAAGCGCGTCGGCTTGCCGGCGATCTGCACCTTCTGCGCGGCGGCGTCGTCGAGCGCGAGCTGGACGCCGTTCTGCAGATCCTTGCCGTAGCCGGCGTTGACGCCGGTGAGCGGCGCGGCGAAGCCGACCTTGACGGCATCGTCGGCCGCGGCGGCCTGATGCGCGATGGCGGCGAGGGCGGAGGCGAGCGAGACGAACAGCAGCGAATGGCGGAATCTCATCCGATTTGCTCCGAGAAATGCCGTCCTTCTGGGCGGCGAGTGAAAGGAGCGCGGCCGTGTGGCCGCGCCTCCAAAGCTTGAGGCACACGCGAGCCTATGACATGGTGTAGCGCATGGATATCAAGCGCGCCTACCGATTTCGCTTCTACCCGACGCCGGAACAAGCAGCGATGCTTGCCCGGACGTTCGGGTGCGCGCGCTTTGTGTACAACCATATGCTTCGGATGCGCACCGATGCTTGGGATCAGCGTCAAGCGCGTATCGGCTATCACGAAACCTCCGCCGCGCTTACTGCGCTGAAGAAAACGCCCGAGCATGGCTGGCTGAACGAAGTCAGCTCCGTGCCGCTCCAGCAGGCGTTGCGCCATCTGCAGGCGGCGTTCGCGAACTTCTTCGTCAAGCGCGCGAAGTACCCGAACTTCCGGCGCAAGGACGGCGCGCAATCGGTCGAGTACACCGCGAGCGCCTTCAGATGGGACGGCACTTCGCTGAAGCTGGCGAAGATGGAGGCGCCGCTCGCGATCCGCTGGTCGCGCAGGATTCCAAAGGACGCGAAGGTGACCACCGTCACGGTGTCAAAAGACACGGCTGGCCGATACCACGTATCCATGCTTTGCGACGACGTGGTTTCCGCGAAATCCGCATCGACCGGCAGGGTCGGTATCGACCTCGGGTTGACAGATTTTGTCGTTCTTTCGACCGGCGAGAAGATCGCTGCGCCGAATGCGTTTCGCAAGAACGAAGCCAGACTCGCCAAGCTGCAACGGCGGCTGGCAAGGAAGCAAAAGGATTCGGCCAATCGCAGAAAGGCGAGGCTCAAAGTCGCCCGCATGCATGTTCGCACAGCAGATTCCCGCAGGGATTTCCTGCACAAGCTTTCGACGCGCTTGATCAACGAAAACCAAGTGATCGCGATCGAAAGCCTTGCCGTCCGCCACATGCAGAAGAATCGAAGGCTCGCGAAAGCGATCGGCGACGCAGGCTGGTCGGAATTCGTTCGGCAGCTGACATACAAGGCCAAGTGGTACGGTCGCATGTTGATCGGCATCGATCGCTGGCATCCCTCCAGCAAGCGATGCTCAGACTGCGGGCATACCGTAGCCAAGCTGCCGTTGAAGATACGCACATGGGCCTGTCCGGGATGCGGCATAGCCCACGACCGCGACATCAACGCCGCGCGTAATGTTCTGGCCGCCGGACTGGCGGTGTCAGCCCATGGAGAAAGCGTAAGTCCCATGTCTCTTTGAGGCGATGTCGGGTTGCATTCGGTGAAGTGGGAATCTCCTTCGTTTCGGGAGGAGGGCAGTCAAATGCGTTCCTTCGAAGGCGAGACACGGATACGCGCGCCGGGGCGCGCGCGGGCGACGCGGATGCGGGGGCCGGCCGGCGGCAGGCCCGAGCGTCTGATGACGATTTATAGGGGGCCAAATTGGACGAGTCTTGTCGATTCGGCGCACGAAACATGCGGATTTCCGCACAACGTCGGCGCGGCAAGGGAGAGCGGCGATGAGGGAATTCCCGGGCCTGCGAAGGCGCGGGAGCGGGACAGGCGGCACAGGCGGGACCGGGCGGGGCAGTGCGCGCCGCGCCCGGCGGGGTGGCGTGCCGGCCCCGACGGACGGGGCCGGCACCTGTCGGCGGCGTTACTCGGCCTCAGCCTCGGACGCGACGTCGGCTTCGGACGAAGTCGCATGCTCGGTCCGGATCAGCGGGTCGCTCGTGCTCGGGCGGCCCGTCTCGACGTGGCCGGCAAAGCGGCGCAGGAAGCCGAGCGGCTTGCCGTCGCTGACCGTCAGGTCGTACCAGCCGTTGCTGCCGCGCAGGTCCCAGTAGTCGTCGACGCGCGCGCCCGGCGCAAGGTCGAACACGCGCGGCTGGCCGTGGCCGTATGCGCTCGTCACCTTGAGCCGCACCGCGCGATGGCCGCGGTTCATCAGGCGCAGCGTGATGTTGCCGTTGGCGACGTCATAGCCGTAGATCACTTCCGGGTTGACGCTCGCGGGCCCGACCGCCTTCGCGGCGGGGCTGCGGAAGTGGCAGTAGAAGCCGTTCGGGCCGTACACGTCGAGGTCGTACAGGCCGAGCGACGGCGCGGGGTTCCAGACGTCGGAGATCCGCTTGCCGGCCTCGACCGTATAGGTCCACGGGCCGTCGACGCGGTTGCGCGCCTGGACCTGGAACGCGGCGCCCGCGCGGCCGGTGTTCGCGAAGGTCAGCCGGAACTGGCCGCTGGCGTTGTCGATCCGCCCGTACGCGAACAGCTCGTACGGCAGCGCGCGCGCCGGACGCAGCCCGTGCTCCTGCTTCGGCAGCTTCTGCACGATCGGCGGGATCGGGATGTAGTCGGGGTGGCGGTTGCGGTCGGGCGGCGCGTAGCCGCTCGTGTCGGGCAACTGCGGCCAGCTCGCGTCGGCCGTCGCGAAGTCGAACGCGGAGGTCAGGTCGCCGCACACCGCGCGGCGCCACGGCGACACGTTGCCGGCCGTCACCGCGTACTGCGAGCCGAAGCGCGCCTCGATGAATTGCAGCAGCGACGTGTGATCGAACGTCTGCGAGCAGACCCAGCCGCCCTTGGTCCACGGCGACACGACGAGCATCGGCACGCGCGGCCCGAGGCCGTACGGGCCGGCCATGTGCGACGCATCGCCGGGGAATGCCTCGTTGGTGGTCGCGACCGTCGACAGCCCGTTGTCGCGCGACTGCGGCGCGAACGGCGGCGGCACGTGGTCGAAGAAGCCGTCGTTCTCGTCGTAGGTGATGAAGAGCGCGGTCTTGCTCCATACGTCCGGGTTCGACACGAGCGTCTTCAGCACCTGCTCGATGTACCACGCGCCGTAGTTCGCCGGCCAGTTCGGGTGCTCGGAATACGCCTCCGGCGCGCAGATCCACGACACCTGCGGCAGCGTGCCGTTCTTCACGTCCTGCTGCAGCACGTCGAACAGCGTGCCGCCCGCGCTGATGTTGGTGCCGGTGCGCGCCTTCTCGTACAGCGGCGAGCCGGGCAGCGCGGTGCGGTACTGGTTGAAGTAGAGCAGCGCGTTGTCGCCGTAGTTGCCGATGTACGGATTCTGCGTCCAGCCCCACGAGCCGTTCGCGTCGAGGCCCGTGCCGATGTCCTGGTAGATCTTCCACGACACGCCTGCCTGCTCGAGCACCTCCGGATAGGTGGTCCAGCCGTAGCCCTTCTCCTCGTTGCCGAGCACCGGGCCGCCGCCGGTGCCGTCGTTGCCGACGTAGCCCGTCCACATGTAGTAGCGGTTCGGGTCGGTCGAGCTCGGGATCGCGCAGTGGTACGCGTCGCAGATCGTGAACGCGTCGGCGAGCTGGTAGTGGAACGGGATGTCGTCGCGCTTCAGGTACGCCATCGTCGTGGTGCCCTTGTTCGGCACCCACTGGTCGTAGCGGCCCTTGTTCCAGGCCGCGTGCATGTCCTGCCAGCCGTGCGGCAAGTCCTGCAGGAACTGCTGGCCGAGATGGTTCGCGCGCGGATGGAACGGCAGCAGCTCCGCGAGGCCGACCGGCTGATGGAACACCGACTTGCCGTTCGCGAGGCGCAGCGCGCGCGGATCGCCGAAGCCGCGCACGCCGCGCAGCGTGCCGAAGTAATGGTCGAACGAGCGGTTCTCCTGCATCAGGATCACGACGTGCTCGATGTCGCGGATCGTGCCGGTGCGGCGATTCGCGGGAATCGCCAGCGCATCGCGGATCACGGGCGGGAAGAGGTTCAGCGTGGCTGCGCCGGCGGTGCCGGCGGCAAGACGCAGGAAGTCACGACGGTTCGATCGGGTCATGGTCGGTATCGTGCGGAAAAGGTAGGTGCCGGATGGCGGGGAGTGATGCAAGCGTGCCGGCGCGGCGCGCGTGGGCGAGCCGCACCGGATCGTGCCGCCGCGAGCATAGCGGCGAAACGGTGTCATTCATGTGAAGCGGTGGAAACGTTTGCGCGGGCAGGTCGGGCAAGGCCGCCATGAGCGCATCGGGCGTCGTCACGCGGCGCGCGCCGTCAGACGTCCGTGACCCACGCGCCGAACCATTCGCTCGGGCTCGCGATCTCGTCCTGCGCGGCAATGAGTTCCAGCTCGTAGCGGCGCGCGTCGTAGGTCGCCTTGACGACCGCGTGCACCGCCGCGAGCGTGTGTTCGAACGCGGCGCGCACCGAGTCGCCGCGCAGCCGCCGCGCGACGAACACCGCGCTCGTCAGGTCGCCGACCCCGACCGGATGGCGCGGGAACGCGTACAGCGGGCGCTGGCCGATCCATGCTTCGGTCTCGGTGACGGCCAGCATGTTGAAACGGTCGGCGGGGCTGTTGCGGTCGTGCAGGTGCTTGACGAGGACGATCTGCGGGCCGCGGCGGATCAGCGCGCGGCACGCCTCGACCGCTTCGGAGACGGTCTCGATGCGCCGCCCGGCGAGCTTCTGCAATTCGGTGTGGTTCGGCGACATGCCGTCGGCGAGCGCGGGCATCTCGTGGACGATGAACTCCTCGACGCCCGGCTCGGGGCGGATGCCGCCCGTCTGGCCCATCGCGGGATCGCAGAAGTACCACGCGTTCGCGTTCATCGCCTTGACCGAGCGCACGATCTCGACCGTCGCGCGCGCCTGCGCGGGGGAGCCGAGGAACCCGGAGAGCACCGCGTCGCAGCGCTTGAGCCCGCCGATCGCGGCGATGCCGTCGACGAGCTGTTCCATCTTCGCGGCGTCGATCGCGCTGCCTGCCCAGTGGCCGTACTGCATGTGATTCGACAACTGCACGGTGTTGAGCGGCCAGACGTTGACGCCGAGGCGCTGCATCGGAAACACGGCCGCGCTGTTGCCGGCATGGCCGTAGATCACGTGAGACTGAATGCTGAGGACGTTTTTCATGGGGATTCGCCTGCACGCGGATCAGGGTCACGTCACACGATACCCGAGTTTCTCGCATGCGAGAAAGCCGCCCGGCAACGGAGTGTTGCGCGCCGTCGTCATCGCGACCCGCGTAGAATCGCGTGGCGCGGCGCCGACAGGCTGCCGGCGTGCGTTTCCACTCATCCTCTCCGCCATGCCTTCGATTTGCAAGATGTTGTCCGTATTCCGCGTCGCGCTGTTCGGCGCGTGCCTTGCCGCCGCGGGCGCGGCGCCCGTCGCCATGGCGGCGAGCCCGGCGCCCGGCGGCAACGACGGGCCTGCCTATGGCCCGCGGCTGGAAGGCTTCACGTACCCGGAGCCCGTGCATCGCTACACGTTCGTGTCGCAGCGCGAGACCGTCGAGATGATGTACATGGACGTGCAGCCCGCGCATCCGAACGGTCGCACGGTCGTGCTGCTGCACGGGAAGAATTTCTGCGCGGCGACCTGGGAAGAGACGATCGCGGTGCTCGGCCGCGCCGGGTATCGCGTGATCGCGCCGGACCAGATCGGCTTCTGCAAGTCGTCGAAGCCCGAGCGCTACCAGTACAGCTTCCAGCAGCTCGCGCGCAACACGCATGCGCTGCTCGAATCGCTCGGCGTGAAGAACGCGACGCTCGTCGGCCACTCGACGGGCGGCATGCTCGCGATGCGCTATGCGCTGATGTATCCGAAGGCGACCGAGCAGCTCGTGCTCGTCAACCCGATCGGCCTCGAGGACTGGAAGGCGCTCGGCGTGCCGCCGCTGTCGGTCGACTACTGGTACGCGCGCGAGCTGAAGACGACGGCCGAAGGCATCCGCCGCTACGAGCAGGCGGCCTACTACGCGGGCAAGTGGGCGCCGTCGTACGAGCGCTGGGTGCAGATGCTCGCGGGGATGTACCGCGGGCCCGGCCGCGAGACGGTCGCGTGGCAATCCGCGCTGCTGTACGACATGATCTTCACGCAGCCGGTGGTCTACGAGATGGGCGCGATCCGCGTGCCGACTTTGCTGTTGATCGGCGACAAGGACACCACGGCGATCGGCAAGGACGTTTCGCCGCCCGAGGTCCACGCGAAGCTCGGCCGGTATCCGGAGCTCGCGAAGCGCACGCAGGCGGCGATCCCCGGCGCGCAGCTCGTCGAATTCCCGGCGCTCGGCCACGCGCCGCAGATCCAGGATCCGGACACGTTCCACAAGGCGCTGCTCGACGGGCTCGCGCAGGCGCGTCCGCAGTAACGGCGCGCGCGACGCGCCGGCCCGCGGCCGGCGTCGCGCAGCCGCGCGCCGGACGGGCCCTGCGTGGCGCGAACGCCGCTCAGCGCGCGTCGCTCGCCAGCTCGTCGCGAATTTGCGCGGTGATCTCGAACGAACGCAGCCGCGCCGCGTGATCGTAGATCTGCGCGGTGACGATCAGCTCGTCCGCGCCGGTGCGCGCGATCCGCTCGCGCAACTGCGCACGCACGGTGTCGCGCGAGCCGACCGCGGCGAACGACAGCGAATGCGCGACGCCCGCGAGCTCGAGCTCGTTGGCGTCGAGCACGTCGACGGGCGGCGGCAGCTTGCCCGGCGTGCCGCGCCGCAGGCTCAGGAACTGCTGCTGCAGCGACGTGAAGAGGCGTCGCGCCTCGTCGTCGGTTTCCGCGGCGAACACATTCACCCCGACCATCGCATACGGTTTCGGCCACGCGGCCGACGGCCGGTATTGCGCGCGATAGACGTCGAGCGCGCGCAACAGGTAGTCCGGCGCGAAATGCGACGCGAACGCGAACGGCAGGCCGAGCATCGCGGCGAGCTGCGCGCTGAACAGGCTCGAGCCGAGCAGCCAGACCGGCACGTCGAGCCCGGCACCGGGCACCGCGCGCACGCGCTGGCCGGCCGCCGGCTCGGCGAAGTAGCGCAGCAGCTCGGCGACGTCGTCGGGGAACGAATCGGCGCTGCCGATCAGGTCGCGGCGCAGCGCGCGCGATGTGGTCTGGTCGGTGCCCGGCGCGCGGCCGAGGCCGAGATCGATCCGGCCCGGGTACAGCGACGCGAGCGTGCCGAACTGCTCGGCGATCACGAGCGGCGCGTGGTTCGGCAGCATGATGCCGCCCGAGCCGACCCGGATCGTCTTCGTGCCGCCCGCGACGTGGCCGATCACGACGGCGGTCGCGGCGCTCGCGATGCCCGGCATGTTGTGGTGTTCGGCGAGCCAGTAGCGCTGGTAGCCCCAGCGCTCGGCGTGCTGCGCGAGATCGAGGGTGTTGCGGAACGCCTGCGCGGCGTCGGCGCCGGCGGGAATGGGGGCAAGATCGAGTACGGAGAACGGAATCATCGGATGGGCCTTCGAACGGCGCCGCGCGGTGATGCGCGGACGCAACAGATTCGGACGATTTTGCCAAAGGGTTCCGGAACGCGCTGGCGGCGCGCGGATACCCCTGCGACCGGCAGGGGCGCCCCGCATCGAGGCGAACGATTGTTCCAAAAATCGTGCCAATACGATGAGGATGACGGATTCTTGCGGCGATTGGTTGCGATTGCGCATGCAGACACAAAAAAGCACGAAATGCCGAAAAATCAAGACTGCAATACGCCTGCAAAGTGCTTACGCTAAGCTGAACGGGCTTCGAATCAAATCGGATCTCCGCAATGCGGGTTTGCCGGATTTGCATCAGTCCGTTTCATCAGGCGCCAAGCGATTGGTATCGCGCACTGCTAAAATCCGGCGGCTGTCCATGTCGCGCTCGCGGTTTCCGTTCGATCTTCCTGCGTCCCGCCCGGGCGTCGCGCAGGGAGTGTCTCGCAAGAGGGGGCATGGCCGGATTCGGGTTTGGCGTTCATCCCCCAATTCAGACGCTGCCGGAACAAGGAGTCGGGTCGTGCCCGTGTTCGTCGCCATCGCATCATCCAAACCACGCTCAGTCGATTGCCGCCGCGGCCTGGCCGCCGCAGGGCGGTGCGCATGACGTCCACCGTATCGATCCTCGAGTGGCTGCTGGTCGCGTTCACGCTGGCCGCGGCCGGCTATGCGCTCGCCGCGGCGTTCGCGCCGCGCCCGCGCACGCCGCGCACGGCCGCGCGCGGCGGTTTCGCGCCCGTCAGCGTGCTGAAGCCGCTGTGCGGCGCGGAGCCGCACCTGTACGAGAACCTCGCGACCTTCTGCGAGCAGCGCCATCCGCGCTACGAAGTGCTGTTCGGCGTCGCGTCGGCGGCCGATCCGGCGGTGGCGGTGGTCGAGCGGCTGCGCGCGGACTATCCGGAATGCGACATCGCGCTCGTGATCGATGCGCGCGTATACGGCAAGAACCTGAAGGTCAGCAACCTGATCAATCTCGCCGAGCGCGCGAAATACGGGCGGATCGTGATCGCGGACAGCGACATCGCGGTGAAGCCCGACTATCTCGAGCGCGTGACGGCGCCGCTCGCCGATGCGTCGGTCGGGGTCGTCACGTGCCTGTATCATGCGCGCAGCGTCGGCGGGTTCTGGACGCGGATCGGCGCGCAGTTCGTCGACGCGTGGTTCGCGCCGTCGGTGCGGATCACGCATCTCGGCCGCTCGAGCCGCTTCGGCTTCGGCGCGACGCTCGCGCTCACGCGCGACACGCTCGACCGGATCGGCGGCTTCAAGGCGCTGAAGGACGAGCTGGCCGACGATTTCTGGCTCGCCGAGCTGCCGCGCCGCATCGGCCGGCGCACGGTGCTGTCGGAGGTCGAGGTCGCGACCGACGTGATCGAAGCGTCGTTCGGGCCGTTGTGGCATCGCGAAACCCGCTGGCTGCGGACGATCCGTTCGCTGAACCCGGGCGGCTTCGCGTTCCTGTTCATCACGTTCACCGCGCCGTGGCTTGCGATCGGCGCGGCGCTCGCGCTGCGCCTGGACGGCACGTTCGCCGGCACGCTGGCGGGCGGGGCGGCCGTCGTGGGCGCGTTCGGGCGGCTCGTGCTGCATGCGCGCGGCGAAGACGGCTGGCGCGCGTTCTGGCGCGATTTGCCGCTCGTCGCGGTGCGCGACACGCTGCTCGCGCTCGAGTGGCTCGTCGCGGCGTTCGGCACGCAGGTCGTGTGGCGCGGCGCCAGGATGACGGTCGTCGGCGGCGAGCGCGCGACGGCCGTGGAAGGCGGCGACGGCCGCTAGCGGCGAACGCAGGCCAATACCCATTTCGATAGCGGGCGCCTTCATGGCGGCCCGCGGTTTTTTTACTAGATTCTTGATACGAACTCGAACTATGCAGGCTACTGGAGCATTCATGAAAACGCTGTTCTTGCAGGCCCCTTCGTACGACGGCTTCGACGGCGGAGCCGGCTCCCGCTACCAGGCGAAGCGCGAAATCCGCTCGTTCTGGTATCCGACGTGGCTCGCGCAGCCGGCCGCGCTCGTGCCGGGCAGCCGCGTCGTCGACGCGCCGGCCGACGGGCTGTCGGTCGACGAGACGCTGAAGATCGCGAACGACTACGACCTCGTGATCATCCACACGAGCACGCCGTCGTTCCCGACCGACGCGATGTTCGCGCAGGATCTCAAGAAGATGAAGCCGTCGATGCTGGTCGGCATGGTGGGCGCGAAGGTGATGGTCGATCCGCACAACTCGCTCACGGCGAGCGAGGCCATCGACTTCGTGTGCCGCGAGGAATTCGACTACACCTGCAAGGAAATCGCCGAAGGCAAGCCGTTCCCCGAGATCAAGGGCTTGAGCTGGCGCGCGAAGGACGGCTCGATCGAGCACAACGAAGCGCGTCCGATCCTCGAGAACATGGACGAACTGCCGTTCGTCGCGCCGGTCTACAAGCGCGACCTGAAGATCGACAACTACTTCATCGGCTACCTGAACTACCCGTACGTGTCGATCTACACGGGCCGCGGCTGCAAGTCGCGCTGCACGTTCTGCCTGTGGCCGCAGACGGTCAGCGGCCACCGCTATCGCACGCGCTCGGTCGAGAACGTGCTTGCGGAAGCGAAGTGGATCCGCGACAACATGCCGGAAGTGAAGGAACTGATGTTCGACGACGACACCTTCACCGACGACCTGCCGCGCGCCGAAGCCATCGCCATCGGTCTGGGCAAGCTCGGCATGACGTGGTCGTGCAACGCGAAGGCGAACGTGCCGTACAAGACGCTGAAGGTCATGAAGGAAAACGGCCTGCGCCTGCTGCTGGTCGGCTTCGAATCCGGCGACGACCAGATCCTCGTGAACATCAAGAAGGGCGTGCGCACCGATTTCGCGCGCCGCTTCAGCGCGGACTGCAAGAAGCTCGGCATCAAGATCCACGGCACCTTCATTCTCGGCCTGCCGGGCGAGACGCAGGAAACCATCAAGAAGACGATCGAGTACGCGAAGGAAATCAATCCGCACACGATCCAGGTTTCGCTCGCCGCGCCGTATCCGGGCACGACGCTCTACAAGCAGGCCGTCGAAAACGGCTGGATGGAAGAGAACAAGACCATCAACCTGGTGAGCAAGGAAGGCGTGCAGCTCGCGGCGATCGGCTACGCGCATCTGTCGCGCGACGAGATCTATCACCACCTCGAGCAGTTCTACCGCGAGTTCTACTTCCGCCCGTCGAAGATCTGGGAGATCGTGCGCGAGATGCTGACGAGCTGGGACATGATGAAGCGCCGTCTGCGCGAGGGCGTCGAATTCTTCCGCTTCCTGCGCGCGCACGAGGCCTGATTCGTGAGCACACAGCGGGCGGCGCGGGCGCTCATCTTCACCGCGGACGACTTCGGGCTGCATCCGCGGGTGAACGCGGCGGTCGAGCGCGCGCATCGCGACGGCGTGCTGAACGCCGCGAGCCTGATGGTCGGCGCGCCGGCCGCGCAGGATGCGGTCGAGCGCGCGCGGCGGCTGCCGTCGCTCGCGGTCGGCCTGCATCTCGTGCTCGCGGACGGGCCGGCCACGCTGCCCGCGCGTGAGATCCCCGCGCTCGTCGGCGCCGACGGGCGCTTCGGCGACGCGATGGCGAAGGACGGCTGCCGCTTCTTCTTCCTGCCGCACGTGCGTGCGCAGCTGCGCCGCGAGATCCGCGCGCAGTTCGACGCGTTCGCGGCGAGCGGCCTGCCGCTCGACCACGTGAACGCGCACAAGCATTTCCATCTGCATCCGACGATCCTGTCGATGATCATCGAGATCGGCCGCGACTACGGGCTGCGCGCGGTCCGGCTGCCGTACGAGACGACCGCGCCCGCGTGGCTGAAGCCGTGGATCGGGCTCGTGCGCGCGCGGCTCGACCGCGCGGGGCTCGCGCACAACGACTACGTGGTCGGCATCGAGCACACGGGCGGGATGGACGAGGCGGTGCTGCTCGACGCGCTCGCGGCGCTGCCGCCGGGCGTCGGCGAGATCTACTGCCATCCGGCCGAGGCGGGCGCGGGCCCGATCACGCCGACGATGGCCGGCTACCGTCCGGTCGACGAACTGGATGCGCTGCTGTCGCCGCGCGTCGCCGCCGCGCTGAAGGCGTCGGGCGCCGCGACGGGCGGCTTCGCCGCGGTGTTCGGCCAGGCCGCGTCGCCGCGCACCGCGCGCGCGGCGCGTCAACCGGGAGCGCAGCCATCATGAAATGGATCAAATGGCTCGGCTGGCCGATCGGCATCGGGATCCTGCTCGCGCTGGTGCTGCACGAAGGCGTCGGCGACGTGTCGCGGATGATCGAGCAGGCCGGCTTCGCGCTGCTGTGGCTCGTGCCGTTCCATGCGCTGCCGCTGCTGCTCGACGCGTATGCGTGGCAGCTGCTGCTCGGCAAGCGCAGCTCGCTGCCGTTCCTGTGGTGGGTTGCGACCGTACGTGAAGCCGTGAACCGGCTGCTGCCGGTGGTCGGGATCGGCGGCGAGATCGTCGGCATCCGGCTTGCGCGCTGGCAGGTGCCGGACGCGAGCCGCGTGACCGCGTCGGTGATCGTCGAGGTGCTCGTCACGATCGTCGTGCAGTATGCGTTCGCCGCGCTCGGCCTCGTGCTGCTGCTCGCGACCACCCACAACATGGGCGGCGGCACGATCGGCCTCGCGCTGCTGCTGTCGCTGCCGCTGCCGGTGCTCGGCGTCGTGCTGATGCGGCGCGGCGGGATCTTCCATGCGATCGAGCGCTTCGCGGGCCGCCTGCTCGGCGATTCGCACCGGCTGCTGCAGGGCGTCGACGGCCGGCGGCTCGATACGGACATCGACGCGCTGATGTCGCGCACGGGCCTGCTGTTCAGCGCGTTCTTCTGGCAATTGCTCGGCTACGCGGTGGGCGCGCTTGAGATCTACTGGGCGCTCGCGCTGCTCGGCCATCCGGTGTCGATCGGCGGCGCGCTTGCGATCGAGGCGATGACCCAGGCCGCGCGCCATGCCGCGTTCATGGTGCCGGGCGGCCTCGGCGTGCAGGAAGCGACCGTCGTGCTGCTTGCGCAGATGTTCGGCGTCGACCGCGACACGGCGCTGTCGCTCGCGCTCGTGAAGCGTGCGCGCGAAGTCGTGTTCGGCTGCATCGCGCTCGGCTCGTGGCAGCTCGCCGAGCTGGTCCGCACGCGACGCCGGATCACCGCGCCCGCGTCGCGCGCGCCGCAGCCGGCGAAGGCCGCGCGCGAAACCGAAACGATGCACTGAACGAGACGGGCCGCGCGCCCGTCTCGTCTTTCCGCCTTGTCCCCCGCCTTGTCTCATCTCGCGCTTTCGGCGGCGCGCGGGTATGCTTGCCGCGTGTTTGTCTCGACGCCGTTTCCTCCGATGATTTTCCGTTTCCGGCTGTTTCCCGTCGCGATGCTGGCCGCCGCCGTGGCGCTGAGCGCGTGCGACGACAAGCAAGGCGAGCTCAACGTGCAACGTATCCGCGATTTCTTCAATGCGATCAAGCCGGCGCCGCTGCTGCTGAAGGGGCTGAAGCCGGGCGAGTCGACCGAGGCGGACATCCGCGGCACGATGGGCAAGCCCGAGACCGAGCGCGTGTTCACCGACGGCTCGAAGCGCCTCGAATATCCGCGCGGGCCGATGGGCAACCAGACGTGGTTCGTCGACCTCGACGCGAACGGGCGCTATGCGGGCGCGACGCAGGTGCTCACCGCGGCCAACTTCGCGAAGGTGCAGCCCGGCATGCATGCGGACGAGGTGCGGCGCCTGCTCGGCAAGCCATGCGACGTCGCGCAGTATCCGCTGAAGCCCGAGACGGTCTGGAGCTGGCGCTGGCTCGAGGACGGCGTCAACCAGGACGCCTTCTTCAACGTGCATTTCGGGCCGGACGGGCTCGTCTACACGACCTCGCGCTCCGACATCCTGACGGGCCACTGATCGCTTCGCTATATCGAAAAAGCGACCGGAAAATTGCAAAAAGTCCGCTTCCCGACCGTTCGCCCGAAGGTCGGCAAGCGGCTTTTTTCTTTTCGAAACAGACGTGTAGCGCACAGTTTGCAATGGTGCGGGGAATTGTTGCGATGCAGCAACCATGCGGACCGTGATTTGAGACAAACATTTTCGCTTGCGACTATCCGCGTCAGCCCGGCGTGGGGAGGATTCCGCGCCGGCATCCATTCCAACTCTGGAGACGCGCGTGTTCCTTTACGGCTTTGGTCCTGTCCTGTGGGCGGGCACCGTGCAGACGATCGAGCTGTCGGTGCTGTCGCTTGCCACTGCGGTGGCGCTGGGGCTGATCGGCGCAGTGGCGAAGCTGTCGCATAACCGGTTCCTGCGTTCGATCGCGACCGGCTACACGACGCTGATCCGCTCGGTGCCCGATCTGGTCCTGATGCTGCTGCTGTTCTACAGCATCCAGATCTGGCTGAACCAGTTCACCGACCTCGTCGGCTGGGAGCAGATCGACATCGACCCGTTCGTCGCCGGCGTGCTGACGCTCGGCTTCATCTACGGCGCGTACTTCACCGAGACGTTCCGCGGCGCGTTCCTGTCGGTGCCGCGCGGCCAGCTCGAGGCGGGCGCCGCCTACGGGATGAGCGGGCTGCGGGTGTTCGTGCGGATCATGTTTCCGCAGATGATGCGCTTCGCGCTGCCGGGCATCGGCAACAACTGGCAGGTGCTCGTGAAGGCCACCGCGCTGGTGTCGATCATCGGCCTCGCCGACGTCGTGAAGGCGGCGCAGGACGCGGGCAAGAGCACGTTCAACATGTTCTTCTTCATTCTCGTCGCGGCGCTGATCTATCTCGCGATCACGACCGTTTCCAACCTCGTGCTGATGCAGCTCGAGAAGCGTTATTCCATGGGCGTGCGGCACGCAGAACTATGATCGAGATTCTCCAGGAATTCGGCCAGGCGTTCCTTTACTGGGACGGCCAGCGCCTGTCGGGCCTCGCGGTCACGCTGTGGCTGCTCGTCGCGTCGATTTCGCTCGGCTTCGTGTGCGCGGTGCCGCTCGCGGTCGCACGCGTGTCGAAGAAGAAATGGGTGTCGATGCCGGTGCGCTTCTACACCTACGTGTTCCGCGGCACGCCGCTGTACGTGCAGCTGCTGCTGCTCTACACGGGCATGTACAGCCTCGAATTCGTGCGTTCGCATTCGCTGCTCGACGCGTTTTTCAGGAGCGGCTTCAACTGCGCGATTCTCGCGTTCGCGCTGAACACCTGCGCGTACACGACCGAGATCTTCGCCGGCGCGATCCGTGCGATTCCGCACGGCGAGGTCGAGGCCGCGCGGGCATACGGGATGACGCCGTTCACGATGTACCGCCGCGTGATCCTGCCGTCGGCGCTGCGTCGCGCGCTGCCGCTGTACAGCAACGAGGTGATCCTGATGCTGCACGCGACGACGGTCGCGTTCACCGCGACCGTGCCGGACATCCTGAAGGTCGCGCGCGACGCGAATTCGGCGACGTACATGGCCTTCCAGTCATTCGGGATCGCCGCGCTGATCTATCTTGCGGTATCGTTCGCACTCGTCGCGGCGTTTCGCCGGGCAGAGCGCCACTGGCTCGCGTACCTCGCGGCCGGCCGTCATTGAATTCACTTCGAGGAGAGCCAGATGGCCGAGATCAATCAAACGAGCCCTGCCTGCAAGCTTGCGGCGCTCGACATTCACAAGCGCTACGGTGACAACGAGGTGCTCAAGGGCGTCTCGCTGAACGCGAAGGCCGGCGACGTCATCAGCATCATCGGCGCGAGCGGCTCGGGCAAGAGCACGTTCCTGCGCTGCATCAATTTTCTCGAGCGGCCGAATGCCGGGCAGATCGTCGTCGACGGCGAGGCCGTGCGCACCAGGGCCGACAAGGCCGGCGCGCTCGAGGTGGCCGACCACAAGCAGCTGCAGCGGATCCGCACGAAGCTCGCGATGGTGTTCCAGCACTTCAACTTGTGGGCGCACATGAACGTGCTCGAGAACGTGATGGAGGCGCCGCTTCACGTGCTCGGCATTTCGAAGAAGGAAGCCGAGGATCGCGCGCGCGAGTACCTGGAGAAGGTCGGCTTGCCGCCGCGGGTCGAGAAGCAGTATCCGTCGCACCTGTCGGGCGGCCAGCAGCAGCGCGTCGCGATTGCGCGGGCGCTGGCGATGCACCCGGACGTGATGCTGTTCGACGAACCGACTTCCGCGCTCGATCCGGAACTCGTCGGCGAAGTGCTGAAGGTGATGCAGAAGCTGGCCGAGGAAGGGCGCACGATGATCGTCGTCACGCACGAGATGGGTTTCGCGCGCAACGTGTCGAATCATGTGATGTTCCTGCACCAGGGGCGGACCGAGGAGCAGGGCGATCCGGCGGAGGTGCTGGTGCGTCCGCAGAGCGAGCGCCTGAAGCAGTTCCTGTCGGGCAGCCTGAAGTAACGCGACAGGGCAGGCTGCATACGTGGTACCGGTGTCCCGTCCCGCAGGCGCCACCCGCACGACGCAGGTGGTGATCGTCGCATTGCCGCCCGTGTCGATGTCGGGCGTGGGTCCGATCGTCGATGCGTTGAATCTCGCGAACGAGATCGACGGGCGGCTGCTGTATCGGTGGCAGGTGTGTTCGTGGGACGGGCGGCCCGTGCCGCTCGCCGGCGGCGCGCAATGGCATGCGGATGCGGCGTTCAACGATACGATCGCGTGTGACTGGCTGATCGTCGTCAGCGAGCGGTTCCAGCAGTTCGCGGACTACCGGTTGTTTCTTGCGAGCCTTGCGCGGGTGGGGCAGCGCACGCCGCTCGTGACGGGCATTCACCATGGCGTGTGGTGGCTCGCGATGGCGGGGCAGTTGTCCGGCTATCGCGTGAGCGTGAACTGGGAGACGTATCAGCAGTTTGCGGAGCAGTTCGAGCGGTCGATCGTCACGCAGCAGATCTTCGAGATCGATCGGGATCGGGCCACCTGTGCCGGTGGGCAGGCGACGGTCGATTTCATGCTCGCCATGATCGGCCGCGAGCACGGGCCGGAGCTTGCCGAACGGATTGCCGATGCGCTTGGCGCGGGCACGTTGCGCAGTGGCGAGGAGCGGCAGCGGATTCCTTTCGTGACGGCTCCCGGGGAGCGGCATCCTCGGTTGAACGATGCATTGCTGTTGATGGAAGCGAATGTCGAGGATCCGCTGACGACCGATGAAATCGCCGGGTTGGTCGGCGTGTCGCGGCGGCAGCTCGAAAGGCTGTTTCGGCAGTATCTCGGGGCGATGCCCTCCAAGTATTACCTCAATTTGCGGTTGCTGAAGGCGCGCACGCAGTTGCAGCGGACCAGCAAGTCGGTCGTGCAGGTTAGTCTCGCCTGTGGGTTTTCTTCTGCTGCGCACTTTTCTAACGCGTACCGCGAACGGTTTGGCGTGACGCCGCGGGAAGATCGGCGAGCCTGGCTCGAGAAGCAGACTGGCGGCGGCGGTGAGCCCCGCGCCGGGGCGCTTGTCGAGCGCGGGGATAAAGGGTAAGCGGGGCGGTTTGTCGTGAATTGCCCGTAATGCTCTCGGTCTGTTTGCGTCGCCCCTCCCCGGGGCGGGGGTCACTTTTCTTTGTCTTGCCAAAGAAAAGTAACCAAAAGAAAGGCGCCTGAAATGCCCAGGCCTACAGTGCGATCGACAACCGAGTGGACCGCACAAAAGTGTCCGCGCCACGGCTCACATCAGAGTGGTTCGAGCAATGGTTCTGACTCGTCGCACCTCCCGACAAAGCGGTATACCGCCCGCTCGCTCCGTCCTCGCTGCGCTCGGCCGACAGGTCCACACTTGCTGAACAGGGTGATTGGTGGTGGTGATTCCGTGAGGCGCGCGTAGCGCGATTCATGAAGTACCTTGCAGCCGAGCGTAGCGAGGATGGAACTGATGAGCGGTATACCGCTCTGTCGGGTGGTGCGGCGTGTCAGAACCATTGCTCGAACCACTCCGGTGTCGTGACTGGCTCGGACACTTTTGTGCGGTCCACTTTGACGACCATGGCAGGGGAAGTCTTGCGTTATCTGGCGCCTTTCTTTTGGTTACTTTTCTTTGGCAAGACAAAGAAAAGTGACCCCCGCCCCGGGGAGGGGCGACGCCAAAATACCGCTAACAAACCGGGACAGGCGAAACCCCAAGCACACCGTAGGTAACAATCCCGAACCCCGCCCCGGGGAGGGGCGACCAAAGCGCCGCCAACAAACCGGGACAGGCGAAACCCCAAACACACCGTAGGTAACAACCCCAAAACCGCCGAACGGCACAAATGGCATCCCGATAGAACCCGTCGCAATTCCGCAAGACGCTTGCGCCACCCTTACCTAAACTTGAACCTATCGCTTCAAGCCCTCTTACGAAATCGAAAGGAACCGCCATGACGAACCTGACCGTGACCCGCCAGACATTCGACGAAGTGATGGTGCCGGTATTTTCCCCCGCCCCGTTCGTGCCGGATCGCGCAGAGGGCTCGCGCGTATGGGACACGGCAGGCCGCGAATACGTGGATTTCGCATGCGGCATCGCCGTGACGTCGCTGGGCCACGGCCACCCGGAACTGCTGAAGGTGCTGGACGAGCAAAGCCGCAAGCTCTGGCACATCGGCAACGGCTACACGAACGAGCCGGTGCTGCGCCTCGCGAAACGCCTCGAAGCACTGACCTTCGCCGACCGCGCCTTCTTCGCGAACTCGGGCGCTGAAGCGAACGAAGCCGCCCTGAAGCTCGCCCGCCGCGTCGCCTTCGAACGCCACGGCGCAGACAAATACGAAATCGTATCGTTCGTGCAGTCGTTCCACGGCCGCACGTTCTTCACGGTCAGCGTCGGCGGCCAGCCGAAATACTCGGAAGGCTTCGGCCCGGTGCCCGAAGGCATCAAGCACCTGCCGTTCAACGACATCGAAGCGGCCAAGGCCGCGATCGGCCCGAAAACCTGCGCGGTGATCGTCGAGCCGGTGCAGGGCGAAGGCGGCGTGATCCCCGCCGATCCGGCCTTCCTGAAAGCCCTGCGCGAAGCATGCGACGCCAACAACGCACTGCTGATCTTCGACGAAGTGCAGACGGGCGTCGGCCGCACGGGCCACTTCTACGCATACATGGACACGGGCGTCACGCCGGACATCCTGACCACCGCGAAGGCGCTCGGCAACGGCTTCCCGATCGGCGCGATGCTGACGACCAACGAACTCGCCGCCCACTTCAAGGTCGGCGTGCACGGCACGACCTACGGCGGCAACCCGCTCGCGTCGGCGATCGCCGACAAGGTCGTCGAACTGATCGGCGACCCGGCGCTGCTCGAAGGCGTGCGCGAACGCAGCGTGCGCCTGAAGGGCGCGCTCGAACGCATCAACGCACGCTTCGGCATCTTCAAGGAAGTGCGCGGCAAGGGCCTGCTCGTCGGCGCGGAACTCACCGCCGCCTTCGACGGCCGTGCAAAGGACTTCGTCAACGCCGCCGCCGAGCAGGGCGTGATCATGCTGATCGCGGGCCCGAACGTGCTGCGCTTCGTGCCGTCGCTGGTGATCCCGTTCGACGTGCTCGACGAAGGCCTCGCACGCTTCGAGAAGGCGGTCGAACAGGTGCTCGCCGCACAGGAAGCCACCGCGCGCTGAACGGCGCGTCCATCGCAGACAGGAACGACGATGCTATTTGTTCGCCCCGGCAAACTCACGGATCTCGATGCGCTCGCGCAGATGGCGCGCACGGCGCAGCCGGTCCTGCACTCGCTGCCGCACGATCGCGCGGCACTCGAGGCGCGCGTCGCGCTCTCGGAGGATTCGTTTCGCACGGACGTCGACTTCCCCGGCGAGGAGTTCTATCTCTTCGTGCTGGAAGACAGCACCACCGGCAAGCTGCTCGGCACCGCCAGCATCGTGGCGGCGGCCGGCTACTCCGAACCGTTCTACGCATTTCGCAACGACGCGCTGATCCATGCGTCGCGCGAACTGCACGTGAACCGCAAGATCCACGCGCTGACGATGTCGCACGAGCTCACCGGCAAGAGCCGGCTCGCGGGCTTCTACGTCGATCCGTCGCTGCGCGGCGACGCGGCCGCGCACCTGATCTCGCGTGCGCGGATGATGTACATCGCCGCGAACCGCCGCCGCTTCACGCCCGAAGTGTTCACGCTGCTGCTCGGCGTGAGCGACGAGAACGGCGCGTCGCCGTTCTGGGAAGCGGTGGGCCGCAAGTTCTTCGGCCGCGATTTCGCCGACGTCGACATCGCGTCGGGCGGCCGCAGCCGCACCTTCATCGCCGAGGTGATGCCCGCGTATCCGCTGTACGTGCCGCTGCTGCCGGAAGCCGCGCAGCGCGTGCTCGGCGAACCGAACGCCACCACGCTGCTCGCGTACGACATCCACCTCGAGGAAGGCTTCGAGACGGACCGCTTCGTCGACATCTTCGACGCGGGCCCGGTGCTGACCCAGCAGGTCGACCGCACCGCGTGCGTGAAGCACGCGGCCGAGCGCACGGTGCGCGAGGCCGCGCACCAGCAGGGCGACGTCGCCTACCTCGTGTCGAGCGGCAGCGGCGAATCGTTCCGCTGCGTGCTCGCCGATCTGCCGGGCGATGCGGGGAATGACGCGCCGCTCGCAAGCGACGTGCGCGCGGCGCTGAACGTGAAGGATGGCGATGTCGTGCGCTGCGTGCCGCTGCACCAGCGCGATGACGAAGATTTGAAGGGAGACGCAGCATGATCGTCGTTCGGGTCGTACAAACGGGCGACGTGGACGCGCTCGTGTCGCTCGCCAAGGAAACCGGGCCGGGCCTGACCACGTTCAAGCCCGACCGCGACGCGCTCGCCGCGCGCATCGAACGCACCCGCCGCACGCTCGCGGGCCAGGCCGCGGCAGGCGAAGCCGGCTACTTCTTCGTGATGGAAGATTCGGCGACGGGCGACATCGCGGGGGTGTGCGGGATCGAATCGCAGGTCGGCCTCGAGCAGCCGTTCTACAACTACCGCGTGAGCACGGTCGTGCATGCGAGCCAGGAGCTCGGCGTGTGGACGCGCATGCACGCGCTGAACATCTCGCACGACCTGACCGGCTACGCGGAAGTGTGCTCGCTGTTCCTGAGCCCGCGCTATCGCACGGGCGGCGTCGGCGGCCTGCTGTCGCGCTCGCGCTTCATGTTCATCGCGCAGTTCCGCGAACGCTTCCCGGAACGCATCTGCGCGGAGCTGCGCGGCCACTTCGACGATGACGGCACGTCGCCGTTCTGGCGCGCGGTCGGTTCGCACTTCTACCAGATCGACTTCAACGCCGCGGACTACCTGAGCTCGCACGGCCGCAAGTCGTTCCTCGCGGAACTGATGCCGCGCTACCCCGTGTACGTCGACCTGCTGCCGCAGGACGCGCAGGACGCGGTCGGGCTCACGCACCGCGACACGCTGCCGGCCCGCAAGATGCTCGAGGCCGAAGGGCTGCGCTACCAGAACCACGTCGACATCTTCGACGCGGGCCCGGTGCTCGAATGCCACGTCAACGACCTGCGCACGGTGCGCGAGAGCGTCGTCGTGCCGGTGTCGATCGGCTCGCCCGACGCGCGGGATGACACCCCGAAGTCGCTCGTGTCGAACACGTCGCTCGGCGATTTCCGCGTCGGCGTCGCGCCGGGCGTCGTCGCGAACGGCGAATTCGTGATGTCGGCGGCCGACGCCGCCGCGCTCGACGTGAAGGCCGGCGATCCGGTCCGCGTGCTGCCGCTCAAAGTCAAACAGGGATAAACGAATCATGACGGAACTCTTCATCGACGGCGCCTGGGTTGCAGGCTCGGGCCCCGCCTTCGCGTCGCGCAACCCCGGTACCGACGAAATCGCGTGGCAGGGCGCGAGCGCATCGGCCGCCGACGTCGACCGCGCGGTCACGAGCGCGCGCCGCGCATTCGCCGAGTGGTCGGCGCTCGCTTTCGAAGCGCGCTGCGAGATCGCGAAGCGCTTCGCGGCGCTGCTCAACGAGCGCAAGGAAGCGCTCGCCGCGGCGATCGGCCGCGAGACCGGCAAGCCGCTGTGGGAAGCGCGTACCGAAGTCGCGTCGATGGCCGCCAAGGTCGGCATCTCGATCCAGGCGTACCAGGAACGCACCGGCGAGAAGCGCCAGGACATGGCCGACGGCGTCGCGGTGCTGCGCCATCGCCCGCACGGCGTCGTCGCGGTGTTCGGCCCGTACAACTTCCCGGGCCATCTGCCGAACGGCCATATCGTGCCGGCGCTGATCGCGGGCAACACGGTCGTGTTCAAGCCGTCGGAACTCGCGCCGGGCGTCGCGCGCGCGACCGTCGAGGTGTGGAAGGACGCAGGCCTGCCGGCCGGCGTGCTGAACCTCGTACAGGGCGAGAAGGACACCGGCATCGCGCTCGCGAACCATCGCCAGATCGACGGCCTGTTCTTCACCGGCAGCTCGGACACGGGCACGCTGCTGCACAAGCAGTTCGGCGGCCGTCCGGAGATCGTGCTCGCGCTCGAGATGGGCGGCAACAACCCGCTCGTGATCGGCGAGGTCGAGGACATCGACGCGGCGGTGCATCACACGATCCAGTCGGCATTCCTGTCGGCCGGCCAGCGCTGCACCTGCGCGCGGCGCATCTTCGTGCCGCAGGGCGCGGCCGGCGACCGCTTCCTCGCGCGCTTCGCCGACGTCACCGCGAAGATCACGGCGGACGTGTTCGACGCCGATCCGCAGCCGTTCATGGGCGCGGTGATCTCGGCACGCGCGGCCGCGAAGCTCGTCGATGCGCAGGCGCGCCTCGTCGCGCAGGGCGCGAAGCCGATCATCGCGATGGCGCAGCGCGACCCGCGCCTCGGCTTCGTGAACGCGTCGATTCTCGACGTCACGGACGTCGCCGCTCTGCCCGACGAAGAGCATTTCGGCCCGCTCGCGCAGATCATCCGCTACGCGACGTTCGACGAAGCGATCGAGCGCGCGAACGACACCGCATTCGGCCTGTCGGCGGGACTGCTCGCCGACGACGCGCGCGCGTGGGAGCACTTCCGCCGCACGATTCGCGCGGGGATCGTCAACTGGAACCGGCCGACCAACGGCGCGTCGTCCGCCGCGCCGTTCGGCGGCGCGGGCCGCTCCGGCAACCACCGCCCGAGCGCGTACTACGCGGCCGACTATTGCGCGTTCCCGATGGCATCGGTGGAAAGCGCCCAACTGACCCTGCCCGCGAGCCTGTTGCCGGGCCTGCATTTCTGATCGAGGGAACGACGATGAACGCACAAGAAGCCAATTTCGACGGACTCGTCGGCCCGACCCACAACTACGCCGGGCTGTCGTTCGGCAACGTGGCGTCGCTGAACAACGAGAAATCGGCCGCGAACCCGAAGGCCGCCGCGAAGCAGGGCCTGCGCAAGATGAAGCAGCTGGCCGACCTCGGCTTCGCGCAGGGCGTGCTGCCGCCGCAGGAGCGCCCGTCGCTGCGCCTGCTGCGCGAGCTGGGCTTCTCGGGCAAGGACGCGGACGTGATCGCGAAGGCCGCGAAGCAGGCGCCCGAGCTGCTCGCCGCCGCGAGCTCGGCATCGGCGATGTGGACGGCCAACGCGGCCACCGTCAGCCCGTCGGCCGACACGAGCGACGGCCGCGTGCACTTCACGCCCGCGAACCTGTGCAGCAAGCTGCACCGCGCGATCGAGCACGAGGCGACGCGCCGCACGCTGTCGACGCTGTTCGCCGATCCGAGCCGCTTCGTGGTGCACGAGGCGCTGACCGGCACGCCGGCGCTCGGCGACGAAGGCGCGGCGAACCATACGCGCTTTTGCGCCGAGTACGGCAAGCCGGGCGTCGAGTTCTTCGTGTACGGCCGCTCGGAATACCGCCGCGGGCCGGAGCCGAAGCGCTTCCCGGCGCGCCAGACCTTCGAGGCGAGCCGCGCGGTCGCGCATCGCCACGGGCTGAACGAGGAGGCGACGGTCTACGCGCAGCAGGATCCGGACGTGATCGACGCGGGCGTGTTCCACAACGACGTGATCTCGGTCGGCAACCGCGACACGCTGTTCACGCACGAGCGCGCATTCGTCAACAAGCAGGCGATCTACGACACGCTGACCGCGGCGCTCGACGTGCGCGGCGCGCGCCTGAACGTGATCGAGGTGCCGGACGCGGCGGTGAGCGTCTCCGACGCGGTCACGTCGTATCTGTTCAACAGCCAGCTGCTGTCGCGCGCCGATGGCTCGCAGGTGCTGGTCGTGCCGCAGGAATGCCGCGAGAACGCGAACGTCGCCGCCTACCTCGACAGCCTCGCGGCCGGCAACGGCCCGATCCGCGACGTGCTGGTGTTCGACCTGCGCGAAAGCATGAAGAACGGCGGCGGCCCGGCCTGCCTGCGCCTGCGTGTCGTGCTGAACGACGCGGAGCGCGCGGCCGTCACGTCGAACGTGTGGATCAACGACACGCTGTTCGCATCGCTCGACGCGTGGATCGAGAAGCACTACCGCGACCGCCTCGCGCCGGAAGACCTCGCCGACCCGGTGCTGCTCGACGAGTCGCGCACCGCGCTCGACGAGCTGACGCAGATCCTGCGCGTCGGGTCGCTGTATGACTTCCAGCGCTGAGGCCCGCATGCGCGACGCGGCGTGGCTCGACGACTTCCTCGCGTTCACGCTGGCCGGTGAAGCGCCGGCGGCGCGCGACGGCGTGTGCGCCGGCGGCGCGGTGCGCTGGCAGTGGCAGGGCGAAGGGCTGCTCGTGCTCGAACCGCGCGACGCCGATGCGGCGTCGCGCCGCAGCGTGCTCGTGTCGGCCGGCGTGCACGGCGACGAAACCGCGCCGATCGAGCTGCTGTCGCTGCTGGTGCGCGACGTCGCCGCCGGCACGCTGCCGCTGGCGTGCCGGCTGTTCGTCGTGCTCGGCAACTCGCCGGCGATGCGCGCGGGCGAGCGCTATCTCGACGACGACCTGAACCGGCTGTTCAGCGGCCGTCACGCGCAGGTGCCGGACAGCCGCGAGGCGCCGCGCGCCGCGCAGCTCGAAGCGGCCGCCGCGGCGTTTTTCGCCGATGCGCCGGATGCGCCGGGCGCGCGCTGGCACATCGACATGCATACGGCCATTCGCGCATCGGTGTTCGAGCAGTTCGCGCTGCTGCCGCATACGGGCACGCCGCCGGCGCGCACGATGCTCGAGTGGCTCGGCGATGCGCGCATCGCGGCGGTGCTGCTGCACACCGCGAAGGGCGCCACGTTCTCGCACTTCACGGCCGAACACTGCGGCGCGCTCGCGTGCACGCTGGAGCTCGGCAAGGTGCGGCCGTTCGGCCAGAACGACCTGACGCGCTTCGCGCCCGCGGACCAGGCGGTGCGCCGGCTCGTGTCGGGGGCGCAGCGCGACGCCGATGCGCCGCTGCCGCGCGTGTTCACGGTGATCGACCAGATCACGAAGCAGAGCGACGCGCTGGAGCTGTTCGTCGCGGCCGACGTCGCGAACTTCACGCCGTTCCCGCGCGGCACGGTGCTCGCGCAGGACGGCGCGTACCGCTACACGGTGCGGCACGACGAGGAGCGGATCGTGTTTCCGAACCCGTCGGTGAAGCCCGGCCTGCGCGCCGGCCTGCTCGTCGTCGATACCACGCGCGAGACGCTCGACGCACTCGCCTGACGCGCCGCCCTCGGGCGCCTTGCGTATTTGCGACATCGTCTTGCAAGTTCGGCATCGCGCCCGTGCGGCGCCGTGCGCGCAGTGCAGCAACCGCCGCGGCGGGCTGCATTGCCGGACGGCGTGCGCGGATTGGTACAATCGCGGCCTTGCGGCTGTTGCGCCGCATCACGGCGGCGCGCCGCGATTGTCCGGCCGTTCCGGCCCTGCAATGATGCAGCGCCCGTTGTTTGAGAACTATCGTTCGTATCGAGGAGATTCCCCTGATGAAGTTGGATTGGCGAAAGATGGCCGCGCACGCGGCGGTGACGGCGGTGGCCGTGGCGGCTGGCAGCGCGTTCGCGGCGGATCTGAAGGAGATCCGTTTCGGCGTCGAGGCATCGTATGCGCCGTTCGAGTACAAGACGCCCGACGGCAAGCTGACCGGCTTCGACATCGACATCGGCAACGCGGTGTGCGCGAAGCTGAAGACGAAGTGCGTGTGGGTGGAGAACGACTTCGACGGCCTGATCCCCGCGCTGCAGGCGCGCAAGTTCGATGCGATCAACTCGGACATGACGATCACCGACCAGCGCAAGCATGCAATCGCGTTCACCGATCCGATCTACACGATCCCGAACCAGCTGATCGCGAAGCAGGGCAGCGGCCTGCTGCCGACCCCGCAATCGCTGAAGGGCAAGCGCGTCGGCGTGCTGCAGGGCACGATCCAGGAAGCGTACGCGAAGAAGAAGTGGGCGCCGGCCGGCGTCGAAGTCGTGCCGTACCAGACGCAGGATCTCGCCTATGCGGACCTGAAGTCGGGCCGTCTCGATGCCGCGTTCCAGGATTCGGAAGCGGGTTCGAAGGGCTTCCTGTCGAAGCCGCAGGGCGCGGGCTTCGCGTTCGCGGGCGGCACGGTGAGCGACGCCGAGATCCTCGGCTCGGGCGTCGGTTTCGGCCTGCGCAAGAACGACGCGGCGCTGAAGACCGCGCTCGATCAGGCGCTCAAGGAACTGAAGGCGGACGGCACGATCGACAACCTCGCGAAGAAGTACTTCAGCGTGCCCGTGACGCTCAAGTAAGCGCGCACGAATCCGTCGCACGAAGCAAACCGGCCGCTGATGCGGCCGGTTTGCGTTTGGGAACGGGATTCGACGGGAAGCGCGCGGGGCCGCTCAGGCCTTGAAGAAGCGCCCCAGCTCCCGCGCCATCTCGTTGAGCACGGCCATCTCCTGCTGCGTGATCTTGCGTGCGGGCTGCGCGCCGGCCCAGTCGCCGTACAGCAGCGCGACCGTCGACCCGCCGACGCGCACCGGCAGCAGCACGAACGCGTGCGCGTCGTCGAACGCGTCGAGATACCACGCGGGCAGGCGTTTCACCATCTTCGGCTCGCGCGCCTGCTCGATGAAGATGCCGACGGAGTTGGTGATCGCAAGGTGGAACACGTCCGGCTCGAAACGCTCGTCGAAGCGCAGCTGGCCGAGCGCCGCGTCGACGTCCGCGCCGAAGCCGAGGCGCGCGGCGAACGTGCCGTCGTCGTGTCGCACGAACATCACGGTGCGGGTGAACGCGAGGCCCGCGAGCAGGCTTTCCGACGCGAGCGCGAGCACCGGCGTGAGCACGTGCTCGGAGGGCAGCGCACGCAGGTCCGACAGACCGGCTTCGAGGCAGGCCTCGGGCTCGCCCTGCGCGCGCGCGATCGCGTCCGCGTTGGCGCGCAGCTCGACGATCTCGCGCATCACGGTGTCGCTCGCCTCTTCGCGTGCGAGCAGCTCGGCCATCGCGACGAGCGCGTCGGGCTCCGTGTCGAGCGCCGTGCCGTAATGCTGCGCGAGCGACGCGATACGCGCGTCGCGCTGCGGGCTCGCGGGCATCGCCAGCGCGTTCGCGACGTCGGTCGAGCAGCGGCTCACCGCACGCAGCCAGTCGACTTCGCTGGCCGGGCTGTCGTCGTCGGTCGTGTCGCGCGACGCATCGTCGCCGTCGCCCGCGAGGCTGGCGAGCTGGTCGTCGTCGGCCATGCCCGCGCGGATCACGTCGGGCAGCCGCCAGCGGGTCGCGGCCTCGAGGCCGATCTCGTCGAAGCCGACGCCGAGCACGTCGACGCAGGCCGTCGCCTCGTCGCCGTGCAGCTCGGCGGCGCGCCGGCGGATCCGGTCCCATTCGCTGTCGAGATAGCAGACGACCAGCAGCTTGCCGACCTGGCGCATCAGCGTGCAGACGACCGCTTCCTCGCCGGCGCGCAAGTCCGCGTGCTCGGTCAGCTTGCGCGCGACGCAGCCCGACAGCAGCGCGCGGTTCAGCTCGAGCTTCGCGTCGATCCGGCGCGGCGTGCTCTGGTGAAAGTGATCGACGAGCTTCAGGCCGACGACGAGGTGGCCGACCGCGTCCATGCCCAGCACCATCAGCGCGCGGGTGACGGTCGTGATGTTGCCGCCGAACGCCATGTACATCGCGGAGTTGGCGAGCCGCAGCACTTTCTGCGTCAGCGCGAAGTCGGACAGCACGACGCGCACCAGCGCGGTGAAGTCCAGGTCGTCGTTCTTCATCGCGGCCATGGTGGCGCGCAGCGATTCCGACAGCAGCGGGAAGTCGCCCCGTTCGTTCATCCGGGCCCACAGCTTGTCGAGCAGCGCCGTCCGGGGCAGGTGTTCGGTGATTGACATACGGATCTGTTCGGTTCGCGGCGGCGGCGCGTCAGGCCGCCGCGTGCAGGCGGAGCTGCTGCGCCTCGAAGCGCTGCGCCAGTTCCTCGGACGGCAGCGCCTGGCAGACGAGCCAGCCCTGGATATGGTTGCAGCCCATTTCGGTCAGCAGCTCGCGCTGCGCCTCGGTCTCGACGCCCTCGGCAACGAGTTCGAGGTCCAGCGTCTGCGCGAGACCGACCACCGCCGACACGATCGCGCGGTCGTTGCGCGAGGTCAGCAGGTTCTCGACGAAGCTGCGGTCGATCTTCAGTTTCGCGAGCGGGAAGCGCTGCAGGTAGGCGAGGCTCGAATAGCCGGTGCCGAAATCGTCGATCGCGAAGCGGATGCCGAGATCGGTCAGCTCCTCGAGCAGCGCCTTCGCATGCGCGGGATCGTGCATCAGCAGGCTTTCGGTGATCTCGAGCACGATGCGGCGCGGGTCGATGCCGGTCAGCGTGATCGCATCGCGCACGCTCTGCGTGAAGCGCGGGTCGCGGAACTGCTGCGGCGACACGTTGACCGCGACGTACTGCAGCGCGAGCCCCTGGCGGTCCCATGCGACGAGCTGCATGCACGCGGCCTTCAGCACCCAGTTGCCGAGGTAGTTGATGAGGCCGATCGATTCCGCGAGCGGGATGAAGGTGGCCGGCGGCACGAGCCCGTGCGCCGGATGCCGCCAGCGGATCAGCGCCTCGACGCCGACCACCGCGCCCGACTGGCTGCGCGTGATCGGCTGGAAGTGCAGCGAGAATTCGCCGTTGCGCACGCCGTCGTACAGGTCGGCTTCGAGCTTCAGGCGCTCGGCGTCGGCCGGATCGTCGATCGGCGTGTGGAACGCGAGCGCATTGCCGCCCGATGCCTTCGCCTGCTCGAGCGCGTGATCCGCGCGGCGCAGCAGCGGGCTGTGGTGCTGCGCGCGATGCGGCGCCGCGCGCTCGTCCGGATACAGCGCGATGCCGATGCTCGCGGACAGGTGCACCGGTTGCCCGTGGTAAACGTACGGCTGGCGCACCGCGGCCTGCAGCCGGCGGCCGAGCGCGCCGGCGATGTCGCTCGCGAGCCCGCGGTCGGGCGCGGTGAACACCACCGCGAACTTGTCGCTCGCGACCCGCGCGAGCTGTTCCTGCGGCGCCATCAGCGCCTGCAGCCGCTGCGCGGTCTCGCGCAGCAGCGTGTCGCCCGCGTCGTAGCCGAGCGCGCGGTTGATCCGCTGGTAGTCGTCGAGGTCGAGCAGCACCAGCGCCGCGCAGGTGCCCGTCTCGTCGGCGGTCTGCTGCGCGCGCATCAGCGCCGGCACCAGCGCCGACAGGTTGTCGAGCCCGGTCATCGGGTCGTGGTGCATCTCGTAGGTGAGGCGCGCCTCGAGCGCGCGCCACGACGACACGTCGAACGCGGCGATCGCGAAGCCGTCGACGCCGTGGTGGCGGCTCTTCACCGCGCGCACCTCGACGTCGAGCGGGTAGGTCAGCGACTTGACGATGCACATCGTGGCCTTTTCGACCTGGCCGGAGCGCGACGCGCGCGCGAGCAGGTCTTCGAGCGCCGCGGTATCCTGTTCGGCGATCAGGTCGCGCAGCGTCAGCGTGTGCAGATAGTCGCGGTGATAGCCGATGAAGCGCAGGCTTGCATCGGACACGTAGAGAAAGCGGAGCTCGCGATCGACGTGGGCGAGGAAATCCACCGGGCCGACCGTCTGCTCCAGCCAGCTGCGCACGGTGTCGTCGCGACGCGGCGCGCCGGCGCGCGCGGGCATCAGCGCGCCGCCCGACCAGGCGAAGCGGCGCAGCGTATGCAGGGCGCTGCGCCAGGAGCCCTTGCGTGGCGTCTGTTTCCTGTTGGCTTCCATGTTTCTCGCTGACGTGAAGGGCTGGAACCGGTTGTCCGGAAGCAATAACGGCAAACTGCGCGAAATCTTTAATGCGCAGCCAGCATGGGAGCGGTTCCGCGCGACCGGAGTGCCACCAGTGTTCGGCAGGCGAACGCCGGTGTGACCCGTATCGAGGCTGACTTTATAAGAAATGAGGAAGTTGATGAAGCGAAAACTGATGATGTGCGCCGCCGCGGCGCTGGTGGCAGGCCACGCGCTGACCGCGCAGGCGGAACTGAAGGCCGGCGACGCCGCGCCGGATTTCACGACACAGGCGTCGCTGGCCGGCAAGACTTACACGTACGCGCTCGCCGACGCGCTGAAGAAGGGGCCGGTCGTGCTGTATTTCTACCCGGCCGCGTTCACGAAGGGCTGCACGATCGAGGCGCACGCGTTCGCGGATGCGGTCGATCACTACAAGACGTACGGCGCGACGGTGATCGGCGTGTCCGCCGACGATATCGGCACGCTGACGAAGTTCTCGGTCAGCGAATGCCGCAGCAAGTTCCCGGTCGCCGCCGACCCCGACGCGAAGATCATCCGCGCATACGATGCGAAGCTGCCCGCGCTCGACCGCGCGAACCGCGTGTCCTATGTGATTTCGCCGGACGGGAAGATCCTGTACGCGTACACGAGCATGTCGCCGGACAAGCACGTCGAGAATACGCTCGGGGCCGTCAAGGCATGGGCGCAGGCGCACCCGAAACCGTGACGTGACCGGCGCGGCCGCCCCGCGGGGCGGCGCGCGGGCGTCAGGCGCGCAGCGCCTGCTCGATCGGCACGCCGCCGCCGACGAAGCCGATGGTCTTGCGCGAGATGCCGAGCTTGATCGCTTCGATCGCGGCCCATGCGACGTCCTGGCGCGACACCGGCGGCGCATGGTCGAGCCGTTCCTCGGTCAGCGCGATCTTGCCGACGCCGGGGCCGTCCGCGAGCGGGCCGGGGCGCAGGATCACGTAGTCGACGCCCGATGCGATCACGTGCTCGTCGCCTTCGAGCTTCATCTGCGAATAGTGGCGCAGCGCGCCGGGGCTGCGTTCCGGCCAGTAGGCCGACAGCGAGCTGATCACGACCAGCTTCTGCACGTTGCAGGCGAGTGCGTAATCGGCCGCGCGGGCAACCGCGTCGCGGTCGACCTGTTCTTCCTCGGCGGCGCCCTCCGATTCAGCCGAGCCGGCCGCGTAGATCGCGTGCGTGATGCCCTGGAACGCGTGCGAGAAGTCGCCCTTCAGGTCGGCCTCGATCACCTTCGCGCCCGGCAGCGTGTAGCCGGGCCGGCGCACGAGCGCCGTGAGCTCGAATTCCGGCTGCTTCAGCAGCAGATCCGCGCAGGCCTGGCCGGTGCGGCCGGTTGCGCCAATCAGCAGTACCTTCGTCGTCATGAAACTGCTCCTTGATCGATGCGTCGTCGGTCCAGATGGGGACGGACGACCGATACTCAAGTGTATGTCGAATTGGCGCGGCGGCGGGCGGGTAATTGGGGGCGTACCGGCGAGGGCGTACCGATGAAGGAAACGCAACGGTACTCACGCGCAATGGGGGAATGGCCCGCCGACCGGCTATCATGTGCGCGACGCATTTTCCGCCGCCGCGTTGCGACGCGCCGGCCAACCGGTTGGAGTACACATGGCATTACCCCTGGATAACGTCAGCATGGCGGTGTTCTGCGATTTCGAGAACGTCGCGCTCGGCGTGCGCGACGCGAAGTACGAGAAGTTCGACATCAAGCCGGTGCTCGAGCGGCTGCTGCTGAAGGGCAGCATCGTCGTCAAGAAGGCCTATTGCGACTGGGATCGCTACAAGGGCTTCAAGGCGTCGATGCACGAGGCGAGCTTCGAGCTGATCGAGATTCCGCACGTGCGCCAGTCGGGCAAGAATTCGGCCGACATCCGGCTCGTGGTCGACGCGCTCGACCTGTGCTACACGAAGTCGCACGTCGACACCTTCGTGATCATCAGCGGCGACTCGGATTTCTCGCCGCTCGTGTCGAAGCTGCGCGAGAACGCGAAGAAGGTGATCGGGGTCGGCGTGAAGAAGTCGACGTCGGACCTGCTGGTCGCGAACTGCGACGAATTCATCTTCTACGACGACCTCGTGCGCGAGCAGCAGCGCACGCTTGCGAAGCGCGAGCAGCAGCAGCGGGCGGCCGGCAACGGCGGCGCCAAGCGGCCGTCCGACGAGCCGTCGCGCAAGCCCGAGCTGGAGGCGCGCAAGGCCGAGGCGATCGCGCTGGCGGTCGAGACCTTCGATGCGCTCGCGTCCGAGCGCGACGACGTCGGCAAGATCTGGGCGTCGGTGCTCAAGAGCGCGATCAAGCGCCGCAAGCCGGATTTCAACGAGTCGTATTACGGCTTCCGCGCGTTCGGCAACCTGCTCGACGAGGCGCAGGCGCGCGGCCTGCTCGAGGTCGGCCGCGACGACAAGTCGGGCGCGTTCGTGTCGCGGGCGCGCCAGGCGGCCGTGGCGGAGCCGGCGCACGTCGACGTGCCGTCGTTGGCCGATGAGTCGCGGGCGGCCGAGCCTGCGCAGGCCGGGCGCGGGCGTCGCCACGGGCGGCACGGCGCGCCGCGCGCGCACGACGCGGCGCCGGCGATGGTCGAGGCGGTGACGGCCACGGCGGTGGAGGCCGACGCGGAAATCGCCGATCACGCCGGGGCGGCAGAGGCGGGCGATGCGAGCGGTGCGCACGAAGTGCACGGTGAGCACGGTGCGCACGACGAGAAGAAGGACGGCCGCAAGCGCGCGCGCAAGACCACGGCAAAGAAAGCCGCGACGAAGAAGGGCGACGCGAAGAAGACTGACGCGAAGGCAGCCGGCGCACGGCACGCCGACGAGCAACACGGCGACGCGAAGCAAGGCGAGCGCAAGCACGGCGAGGGGAAGCATGCGGAGCGGGCCCGCACGGAGGCGCCGCAGGTCGAGATGAACTTTGTCGACAGCGCGCATGGCGACGCACCGTCAGCAGGCACGAAGGCGGCTGCCGTCGCCGCCGTGGAGCCGCAACCCGAAGCGGCCGCCGACGCCAAGCCGAAGAAGCCGGCCCGCAAGGCCGCGCCCCGTGCGCGACGGCCGCGCAAGACCGCGACGGCGGCGGAATGAACGCCGGATGACGCGTGCCCGATCGGCGCGTCAGCGCGCCGCCGGGCCGGCCGGTGTGCGCTGACGCGTCACGCCTGGCCGTCCAGCACGTACGGCCGCGTCATCACTTCCAGGAAATGGCCGTCCGGGTCGTCGAAATAGAGCCCCCGGCCGCCGTTGTGCCGGTAGATTTCGCCGGCGCGCTGTTTCGACGGATCGGCCCAGTACGTCAGCCCGCGCGCTTGAATGCGCGCAAACACGCGATCGAATGCCGCCTCGTCGATCAGGAACGCATAGTGCTGCGCCGCGATCGCGCCGCTGCGCTCGTAGAAATCGAGCGATACGCCGTTCTCGAGCTGCACGACCAGCATCGGTCCGAACGGGACCGGCGGCGGCAACTCCAGCAGGTCCGTGAGAAACCGGGTGGACGCGAGCTTGTCGCGGCACCAGACGATCGTATGGTTCAGCTGCACGTTCATGTTGGGTCCCCGGAGGAAGGGCGCGGCAGCGCGCATGCACACACGATAGACGATGCCCGCCCGCGTTCAAGGCGGATCGGCGGCGGGAGGGGCGGCCGGCGGGCGCGCTCGCGCGTCCCGCCGGCGATCACGGCCGGGTGCCGTCAACTGCCCGCGACCGTCGCGCCGCCCGACGCGCCACCGCCGCGCCGCTTCTCGACCCACACCCGCAGCCGGTCCATGTACAGGTAGACGACCGGCGTCGTATAGAGCGTCAGCACCTGCGACACGATCAGGCCGCCGGCGATCGCGATGCCGAGCGGCGCGCGCAGCTCGGCGCCGTCGCCGCTGCCGAACGCGAGCGGCAGCGCGCCGAGCAGCGCCGCCATCGTCGTCATCATGATCGGCCGGAAGCGCAGCCGGCACGCCTCGCGGATCGCGTCGAACGACGACATCCCGCCGTTGCGCGTCGCGTCGATCGCGAAGTCGACCATCATGATCGCGTTCTTCTTCACGATGCCGATCAGCAGGATCACGCCGATCAGCGCGATGATGCTGAACTCGGTCTTGAACAGCAGCAGCCCGAGCAGCGCGCCGACGCCGGCCGACGGCAGCGTCGACAGGATCGTGATGGGGTGGATGTAGCTCTCGTACAGGATGCCGAGCACGATATAGACGGCCATCAGCGCGGCGAGGATCAGGATCGGCTGGTCGTCGAGCGATTTCTGGAACGCCTGCGCGGTGCCCTGGAAGCTGCCGTGGATGGTCGGCGGCATGCCGATCTCGGCCATCGTCTGGTAGATCGCCTGGGTCGCGGTCGACAGCGACATGCCGGGCGGCAGGTTGAACGAGATCGTCGTCGCGACGAACAGCCCCTGGTGGTTGACCGACAGCGGCGTGGTGCTCGGCCCGAACGACGCGATCGACGACAGCGGCACCATCGTCGACTTCGACGTCGACACCGCCGCGCCCGACGACGCGCTCGACTTGCCGCTCGCCGCGATCGAGTTGAGCGCCTGGTTGCGCGCGGAATCGGACGCGATCGCGGCAGCGCTCTGCACGCCCGTGCCGGCGCTCGACGTGCCGGCCTTCGTCGCGACGTAGGTGCCCGCTGCCGCGTTGGTCGTCTGCGCGCCGCTCGCGCTGCCGCCCGACGTGCTGATCCACACCTGGTTCAGCATCTCCGGGCTCTGCCAGTACTTCGGCGCGACTTCCATCACCACGTGATACTGGTTCAGCGGGTTGTAGATCGTCGAGACCTGGCGCTGGCCGAACGCGTCGTACAGCGTGTTGTCGATCTGCGCGGGCTTGATGCCGAGCCGCGCGGCGGTCGCGCGGTCGATCGTCACCATCGCCTCGAGGCCGCCCTGCTGCTGGTCGGAGTTCACGTCGGTCAGCTCGGGGCGCTTCTGCAGCGCCTCGGTCAGGAGCGGCCCCCACTTGTACAGCTCGGCGCTCGAATCGCCGAGCAGCGTGAACTGGTATTGCGCGCTGCTCTGGCGGCCGCCGACGCGGATGTCCTGCGCCGCCTGCAGGAAGGTGCGCGCGCCCGCGACGTCGGCGAGCCTCGGGCGCAGCTGCTGGATCACCTGGTCGGCCGACAGCCTGCGTTCGGTGCGATCCTTCAGCGTGACGAACATGAAGCCCGAGTTGGTCTGCGTGCCGCCCGTGAAGCCCGCGACGCTCTTCACGTTCGGGTTCGCCTGCACGATGCGCATCATCTCCGAGAACTTCAGCTTCATCGACTGGAACGACGTGCTCTGGTCGGCCTGGATGCCGCCGATCATCAGGCCCGTATCCTGCTGCGGGAAAAAGCCCTTCGGCACGACGACGTACAGGTAGACGTTCAGGCCGACCGTCGCGAACAGGATCAGCAGGATCATCAGCGGATGGCGCAGCGACCACGACAGCGAGCGCTCGTAGCCGTGCGCCATGCGCGCGAAGCCGTGCTCGAGCCAGCGCGCGACGCGGCCCTCGGCGCGCTTGTCGTGCGGCTCGGGCAACAGGCGCGCGCACATCATCGGCGTGACGGTGAGCGACACCGCGAGCGACACCGCGATCGCGAGCGACAGCGTGAGCGCGAATTCGCGGAACAGGCGCCCGACGATGCCGCCCATCAGCAGGATCGGCAGGAACACCGCGACCAGCGAGATGCTCATCGACAGCACCGTGAAGCCGACCTCGCGCGCGCCGTCGAACGCGGCCTGCAGCCGCGGCGTGCCGTTCTCGATGTGGCGCGAGATGTTCTCGAGCACGACGATCGCATCGTCGACGACGAAGCCGGTCGCGACGATCAGCGCCATCAGCGACAGGTTGTCGATCGAGAAGCCGAGCAGGTACATCGCGCCGAACGTGCCGACGATCGAGATCGGCACCGCGACGCTCGGGATCAGCGTCGCGCGCCAGTTGCGCAGGAACAGGAACACGACCATCACGACGAGGCCGACCGCGATCAGCAGCGTGTGCTCGGTGTCGCGCAGCGACGCGCGGATCGTCGTGGAGCGGTCGAGCACCGGCGTCACCTCGATGTCGGCCGGCAGCGCGGCGGTGAGCTTCGGCAGCGCGGCGCGCACGCGGTCGATCGTCTCGATGATGTTCGCGCCGGGCGAGCGGTAGAGGATCACCAGCACCGCGCGCTTGCCGTTCGCGAGGCCGAGGTTGCGCAGGTCCTCCACCGAATCGACGACGTCCGACAGGTCGGACAGCCGCACGGCGGCGCCGTTGCGGTACGCGACGACGAGGTCGCGGTATTGCGACGCGTGCGACGCCTGGTCGTTCGTATAGAGCTGGAAGCGCTGCGGGCCGAACTCGATCGCGCCTTTCGGGCTGTTCGCGTTGGCGGACGCGAGCGCGGCGCGCACGTCTTCCAGCCCGATCCCGTAATGGAACAGCGCGTGCGGTTCGAGCTCGACGCGCACCGCGGGGTTCGCGGAGCCGCTCACCGACACCTGGCCGATCCCCTCGACCTGCGACAGCGACTGCTGCAGCACGGTCGACGCGGCGTCGTACAGCTTCGCGGGCGACGAGGTTTCCGACGTCAGCGACACGATCATGATCGGCGAGTCGGCCGGGTTCACCTTGCGGTACGTCGGGTTGCTCTTGAGCGCGGCGGGCAGGTCGGCGCGCGCGGCGTTGATCGCCGCCTGCACGTCGCGCGCGGCGCCGTCGATGTCGCGGTTCAGGCCGAACTGCAGGATGATCCGCGCGTTGCCGACGGTGCTGGTCGACGTCATTTCCGACACGTCGGCGATCGAGCCGAGGTGGCGTTCGAGCGGGCTCGTCACGCTGGTCGCGACCGTCTCCGGGCTCGCGCCGGGCAGCGACGCCTGCACCGAGATCGTCGGGAAATCGACCTGCGGCAGCGGCGACACGGGCAGCTTGATGAACGCGAACAGGCCCGCGAGCGCGACGCCGAGCGCGAGCAGCGTGGTCGCGACGGGGCGGGTGATGAAGGGGCGCGACAGGTTCATCGCTTACGCATCCGTGCGCGTGCCGGCGGCCGGGCCGCGGCGTTCGAACCAGCCGCGCACGCGGCGCGCGAGCGAATCGAAGCCGAGGTAGATCACGGGCGTCGTGAACAGCGTCAGCACCTGCGACACGATCAGGCCGCCGGCGATCGCGATGCCGAGCGGCTGCCGCAGCTCGGAACCCGCGCCGGCGCCGACGATCAGCGGCACCGCGCCGAGCAGCGCGGCGAGCGTCGTCATCAGGATCGGCCGGAAGCGCAGCAGGCACGCCTGGTAGATCGCCTCGCGCGGCGGCTTGCCTTCCGCGCGTTCGGCCTCGAGCGCGAAGTCGATCATCATGATCGCGTTCTTCTTCACGATGCCGATCAGCAGCACGATGCCGATGATGCCGATGATGTCGAGGTCGTGCCCGGTGATCATCAGCGCGAGCAGCGCGCCGACGCCCGCCGACGGCAGCGTCGACAGGATCGTGATCGGGTGGATGTAGCTCTCGTACAGCACGCCGAGCACGATGTACATCGTGATGACCGCCGCGAGGATCAGGAACAGCTGGTTCGACAGCGACGCCTGGAACGCGAGCGCCGCGCCCTGGAAGCGGGTCTGGAACGACGCGGGCAGGCCGATGTCCTGCTCGGCCGCGGCGATCGCCTTGACCGCCTCGCCGAGCGACGCGCCGGGCGCGAGGTTGAACGAGATCGTCGTCGACGGAAACTGCGACACGTGCGCGACGAGCAGCGGCGACGGCCGCTCGTGGAACGTCGCGATCGACGCGAGCGGCACCTGGCCGCCGCCGGCGGACGGCAGGTAGATGTTGTTCAGCGAGTCGGTGTAGTGCTGCATCTGCGGCTCGGACTCGAGGATCACGCGGTACTGGTTCGACTGCGTGAAGATCGTCGACACGATGCGCTGGCCGTATGCGTCGTACAGCGCGTTGTCGACGGTCGCGGGCGTGATGCCGAAGCGTGCGGCGCTCGCGCGGTCGATCTCGACGTACACCGACTGGCCGCCGTTCTGCAGGTCGGTCGCGACGTCGGCGAGCGACGGCTCCTGCTTCAGGCGCGACACGAGCTTCGGCACCCAGGTCGCGAACTCGTCGTTGTTCGGGCTCGTCAGCATGAACTGGTATTGCGTCGGGCTGACCGTCGAGTCGATCGTCAGGTCCTGCACCGACTGCAGGTAGAGCGAGATGCCGGGCACGTGCGACACGCGCTGCTGCAGGCCGCGGATGATCTCGGCCGCGGTTTCCTTGCGCTGGTCGCGCGCCTTCAGGTTGATCAGCATCCGGCCGCTGTTCAGCGTGATGTTGGTGCCGTCGACGCCGATGAACGACGTCAGGCTCTCGACGTTCGGATCCTTCAGGATCTCGGCGGCGAGCTGCTGCTGGCGCTCGGCCATCGCGCCGTACGAGATCGACTGCGGCGCCTGCGTGATCGCCTGGATCACGCCGGTGTCCTGCGACGGGAAGAAGCCCTTCGGGATCAGCACGTATAGCAGGCCCGTCAGCACGAGCGTCAGCACCGCGACGACGAGCGTCGAGCGCTCGCGGTTCAGCACCCATTCGAGCGCGACCGCGTAGCGCGCGATCACCCGGTCGATCGCCTGGTGCACGCGCGCCTCGAAGCGGTGGCTCTCGGGCGGCGGTGAGTGGCGCAGCAGCTTCGCGCACATCATCGGCACGAGCGTGAGCGACACGATCGCCGAGATCACGATCGTCACCGCGAGCGTGATCGCGAATTCATGGAACAGCCGCCCGACCACGTCGCCCATGAACAGCAGCGGGATCAGCACCGCGATCAGCGACACCGTCAGCGAGATGATCGTGAAGCCGATCTGCTTCGAGCCCTTCAGCGCGGCCTCGAGCGCCGAGTCGCCTTCCTCGACGTAGCGTGCGATGTTCTCGATCATCACGATCGCGTCGTCGACCACGAAGCCGGTCGCGATCGTCAGCGCCATCAGCGACAGGTTGTTCAGCGAGAAGCCGGACAGGTACATCACCGCGAGCGTGCCGATCAGCGACAGCGGCACGGACAGGCTCGGGATGATCGTCGCGTAGACGTTCGCGAGGAACAGGTACATCACCAGCACGACCAGCGCGACCGCGACGCCGAGCTCGAACTGCACGTCGCGCACGGCCGCGCGGATCATCGTCGTGCGGTCGGTCACGATGCGCACGTCGAGCGCGCCGGGCAGCGATTCCTGCAGCTTCGGCAGCTGCGCCTTGATCGCGTCGACCGTCTGGATCACGTTCGCGCCCGGCTGGCGCTGCACGTTCAGGATGATCGCGGGCTCCGAATCGACCCACGCGCCGAGCTTGGTGTTCTCCGAGCCGGCGACGATCTTCGCGACGTCGGTCAGCATCACCGGCCGGCCGCCCTTGTATGCGACGACGGCGTCCTGGTACTGGTCGGCGCTCGTCAGCTGGTCGTTCGCGTTGATCGTGTACGCGCGCGTCGGGCCGTCGAAGTTGCCCTTCGGCGTGTTGACGTTCAGGTTCGAGATCGTCGTGCGCAGGTCGTCGAGGTTCAGCCCGTACTGTGCGAGCGCGGTCGGGTTCGCCTGGATCCGCACGGCCGGCCGGTTGCCGCCCGACAGGCTGACGAGGCCCACGCCCGCGACCTGCGAGATCTTCATCGCGAGCCGCGTATCGGCGAGATCCTGCACCTGCGTGAGCGGCAGCGTCTTCGACGTGACGGCGAGCGTCAGCACCGGCGCGTCGGCCGGGTTGACCTTCGCGTAGATCGGCGGCGCGGGCAGGTCGGACGGCAGCAGGTTGCCGGCCGCGTTGATCGCGGCCTGCACTTCCTGCTCGGCGATGTCGAGCGGCAGGTCGAGGCTGAACTGCAGCGTGATCACCGACGCGCCGGCCGAGCTCTGCGACGACATCTGGTTCAGCGACGGCATCTGCCCGAACTGCCGCTCGAGCGGCGCGGTGACCGACGACGTCATCACCTCGGGGCTCGCGCCCGGATAGAAGGTCTGGACCTGGATGGTCGGGTAGTCGACCTGCGGCAGCGCCGCGAGCGGCAGGAAGCGCAGCGCGACGAGGCCGGCCAGCAGGATGGCCGCCATCAGCAGCGCGGTGCCGACCGGCCGGAGAATGAAGATGCGGGACGGATTCATCGAGCGGCCTGCGCGTTATTGAGCCTGCGATGCGCCGCCGTGATGCCGGCCGCGGTGCTCGCCCTTCGCGCCGGAGGCTCCCGAGGCGCCGCTCGCGCCGTTCGCGCCCGATGCGCTTTTCGGCTTGTCGGCCGGGATCGTGATCTTCGCGCCTTCGCGCAGGCGGTCCGAACCGTCGGTGACGACCCGCTCGCCCACCGCGAGGCCGTCGGTGATGCTGGTACGTTCGCCGTCGACCGGGCCGACCTTCACCTTGCGCACCGTCACCGTGCTGTCCGGTTTCACGACGTACACGAACTGGCCGATCGAGCCGGTCAGCACCGCCGCGGTCGGCACGATCGTCGCGTCGCGCACGACGTCGACGAGCAGCCGCGTGTTGACGAACTGATTCGGGAACAGCAGCCCGCCCTGGTTCGCGAAGGTCGCGCGCAGCTTGACCGTGCCGGTGGCCGTGTCGATCTGGTTGTCGAGCGTCTCGAGCGCGCCCGTCTCGAGCGGCACCGTGTTGTTGCGGTTGTACGCGGTGACCGACAGCTTCTTGCCGGCGTTCACCTGCTTGAGGATCTGCGGCAGGTTGTCCTCGGAGGTCGTGAACAGCACGCTGATCGGCTGGATCTGCGTGATCACGACGAGGCCGTTCGTGTCGCCCGGCGTGACGTAGTTGCCGGGGTCGACCTGGCGCAGGCCGACGCGGCCCGACACCGGCGCCGTGATGCGCGCGTACACGAGGTTCAGCTTCGCCGAGTCGATCGCGGCCTGGTCGGTCTTCACCGTGCCTTCGTATTGCTTGACGAGCGACGCCTGCGTGTCGACCTGCTGCGACGCGATCGAATCCTGCGCGAGCAGCGTCTGGTAGCGCTTCAGGTCGAGGCGGGCGGTCGCGAGGAGCGCCTGGTCGCGCGCATGCGTGCCTTCGGCGTTCGCGAGCGCGTTCTGGTACGGGCGCGGGTCGATCTGCGCGAGCACGTCGCCTTTGCGGACGAGCTGGCCTTCCTGGAACGCGACCGACTGCAGGTAGCCGGACAGCTGCGTCTTGACGGTCACGTTCGCGAGCGGCGTCACGGTGCCGAGCGCGGACAGCACGACCGGCATTTCGCCGCGCGTCGCGGTCGCCACCTGGACCGGCTGCGGGATGCTCGCCATCGCGGCCGGGCCGCCGCGGCCGTGCCGGCCGCCGCCCGCGCCGGCATCCGCGCCGGGCTTGCCGGCGGGCGCGCCGCTCCACGGATGCCACCACAGCAGGCCGCCGGCCACGGCGAGCGCGATCGCGCCGAGCATCAGCTTGCGGCGCGGGCGGCGTGCGGCGGGGGAGGCGGGCGCGGGTTCGTGTGCGGGGGGCGTGGGCTTTTGTTGGTTGTCCATCGGTTCGGTCTGGAAGACGGCGCGGCGTGCCGCGAAGTGGGCGGCGAAGCGGGCTGCGCGTGGGCATGCGGCGTCAGGCGGGCCGGCCCGGCCGCGGCCTGCGCGGGAAAAGAGCTGTGCGCACCGCGAGGGCGGCGCGACGATGGGCATGATGCTACGTGCCGTCCCCGTTACAGTCCAGCGGTCTATCTTTCAACGGGTTACGGTCGTTACAGAACGCGCCGGACCGCGCGCGGGTGCACGCGGGTGCAATTACGCGCGGCTGCGCCGGGCCGGTGCGCCGCCGATCTCGCGCGTGATCTTCGCGATGCATTCGTGCAGCGCGGGCACCGCGTGCTCCGCGAGCCATTCGGGCGGGCACTGATGCGCCGCGCCGCCGCAATTCACCGAATAGCATTGCCCGGACGGCCCGACGAAACCCGCGGCGACCGCGTTCAGGCCCTCGCGCCATTCGCCGATCGCGATCGTGTGGCCGTCGCGCGCCGCTTCGTCGAGCGCCGGGTTGAGCCGCGCGAACACATGCGGCCAGTCGTCGCCGGCGGCGGCCCGCAATGCGTCGATCAGCGCGCGGCGTTCGTCGGAGTCGAGCGCGGCGAGATACGCGCGGCCGACCGCGGTGCGCGCGATGTCCATCCGCGAGCCGATCTCGAGCCGCGTGACGAGCACCGCCGAGCGTGGCCGGATCACGTCGATCGCGACCATGTCGAGGCGGTCTCGCACCGCGAGGTGCACGGACAGCGACGTGCGTTCGGCCAGCTCGATCATGAACGGCCGCGAACGCGCGCGGATGTCGAAATTGCGCAGGAAGCCATGGCTCAGCTCGAGCACCGACGCGGTCAGCACGAAGCGCTCGCTGTCCGGCAGCTGGAACAGGAAGCCGGCGCTGACGAGCGTCGCGGTGATGCGCGACACGGTCGGCTTCGGAATACCGGTCAGTTCGGTCAGCTCGCGGTTGCTGACCGGCGCGTCGGCGGCGGCGATGCGCCGCAGCACGGCCAGGCCGCGCGCAAGCGCGGTAATCTCGTCGGGGGACGAATCGCGTTCGCGGGGAGCAGGCGGGTTCACGGGTGTCGACACGGGGCGTTCTCTCTATTTCCGAAACTTGATTTCAATTTTGTTTGATTTGTAGGATGATTGTCAAAGAATGCATGTTATCCGGATGAACCGTTCATCGTATGGGATTTTACGGGTTCACCCTTGGTTTATTAGGAAAACGCTGAAGCTTGCAACACTGTAAACCGTATCGGCAGCTGCAAATACCGCTTGACTTGTCGGTCGGAAACGGAAAGAATGTCTCACGTTTTCGAAACATCGTTTCGGAGTTTAACCGGCAACGTTGTTTCGCGCAGTCTCTCAGGTTCTAGCACGGCCCTCGGAATGGCTAGAACTTTTTTAGCGCCACGGTCTCCGTGGCGCTTTTTTTTGTCCGTTCGCCGCGCAGCGCCGCGCCATCTGCGCGCCCGGCTCGCATTATCCCCCCGTCCCCGAATCGTCCCGCGCGAATGCGCGCTGCCGGCGCGCGCGCAAAAAAAAGCGCGATGCCGCAGGGGCATCGCGCGAAAGACGGCGTAGAGCCGACGAATGAAACGTGATGAAGAAGCGGGGGCTGCGCCGGGCGTCAGGCCTTCGCGAGCTTGATGCTCGTCGGCTCGGCCGTCAGGTAGCCGACGCTCGCGCCGAAGCGGTCCTTGTAGTTCGCGCGCACGAGCGGGTCGAGCGTCGGCTTGACCTTGTCGTGCAGCGGCGACTCCCAGTCGCCTGCGTGCTGGAAGTTGCTCATGATGTAGGTCCAGCCGTTGATCTCGTCGACCGCGTGCAGGCCCGTCGATTCGGCGCCGGCCGGGCAGGACAGCACGCGCGCGAGCGCCTTCGTGTCGACGTTGTACGCCCACAGGAAGTTGGTCACGTGCATGCCCGAGTCCTCGCCGATGAACAGCGTGCGCAGCTTTTCCGAGAACTTCAGGTTGTCGGGGTTCGCGATCTTGTCCGGGTTCGCGAGGTTGCCGAGCGCGTCCGCGGCGGCGAGATCCTCGCCGACCAGCGCGGCCGGCGCGGCCATGTCGACCGGCACCCACTCGCTGTCGATCGCGGTGCCCGTCGTGTCGCGCTGGCCGCCCTTCAGGTTCAGCGCGTAGACGGCGCCCGCGGCGATCTTCTTGTCGACCGCGACGTCGCGCGACGCCGCGTTGCCCTTGACCATCGACGTCTCGATCCGCGACATCGCCGTGTAGACGATCTTGTCCTTCGCGTTCACCGTCGTGCCTTCGAGCTTCGTGAAGCCCATGCTGCCGCCGAGCAGCGCCGCGTAGCGGTGCGTCTCGAGGAACGCGGCGGCTTTTTCCATGCCGGGCTTCACGCGGATCCAGTTGAACTTGCCGCCGAAGTGGACCTTGGTGAAGCTCGCGTCGGCCGGATCGGTCGTCGCGACGTCCATGATGTCCGATGCCTTCAGCGTGTTCGCGAGCGCCTCGATCTCGGCGCTCGTCGCGTGGCCGATCCTGATCCACGTGAGCGTCGCGGCGCCCGCGCCGGCCGACGACGTCTGCGTCCACTTCGCGACGTACAGCGTGCCGGCCGACAGGTCGGCCGCCTTGTCGGCGACGAACATGAACAGGCCGCCGTTGGTCGCGTCGTCGCCCATCATCACGGTGCGCTGGTCGGGCAGCACCTGGATCAGCTCGTGCGAGATGCGGCCGAGGCAGTAGTGCTTCTTCACCGTGCCGGTGCCGTCCGGGTTCACGGTGATTTCGGGCAGGTGGCCGTAGTGGTACGGGTTCGCCTTCGTCTCGTCGCCGAAGGTGTTCTTGCTGAATGCCTTGAACTGCGCGTCGGTCGCGGCCTTCGTCGCGTCCGGTTCGTATTCCTCGCTCGACAGGTGCGTGCCCCACGGCGACAGGCTCGCGCCGCAGGTGATCCACAGGCCGTGCGCCTTCGACGTGTCGACGTTGTGGTACTTGACGAGCTTCAGCGCGCCGGTGGCCGGATCCTGGTCGAGCGTGAGCACCGCGATCGGCGACGGCAGCTGGCCGTACTGCGACACGCTCGCCTGGTCGCGCGTCGTGTATTCGAACTGCACGACCGCGAACACCGTGTTGCCCTTCACGCCGGCCACGCTGGCGTTCTTCAGCGTCAGCAGCGAGCTGCCGTCCGGGCAGTCCGAATAGAACTGGCGCTCCTTGCCCGCGACCGAGCGGTCGATGATCGGCTGGTTGTTGATGTCGTAGTAGCCGCCCGCGAGGATCGTGCCGCCCTTGCCGTCCGGCACCAGGTCGCCCGTCACGAAGAACGGCTTGTACGCGAGCGTGTAGTTGGTCGACGTGCCGTCGGCGAAGGATACCGACAGCGTCGAGCCGACCGTCGTCGTGGCCATGGCCGCCGCGTTGGCGAGCGTGGGCGCCGCCATCGGCGAGAACGTCGCCGCGGCGAACGCGGCGGCGGCCGGCGTCGACGCGGGATTGTCGTCGCCGCCGCAGCCCGTCAGCATGGCGGGCAGCGCGAGCCCGGAGAGCGGCAGCATGGGTGCGCCGGCGAGGATCTTCAGGGCGTGACGACGGGAAGCATTGGGCAACGCGGGCATGTGGTGTCCAGTTTCGGTTGTTGGAAGAATGTCGCCTTCACGTTGCTTGCGATCGCAAGCCGTACGAAGGCGAATTGAAAACTGGACAGCAGTTTAGGGACGCTCGATGAAAGTTTTTTGAATTGAAGTTGTAGGGGTGTCGAGCGCCTGCTCGAATTTCAATCGCGCTCGGGCGTTGCCGAGATGCGATGGATCGACAGGTCGGCGCCGTCGAATTCCGCCTCGCGGTCGAGGCGCAGGCCGACCGTCGCCTTCAGCGCGCCGTACACGAGCGTGCCGCCGGCCAGCGCGATCGCGATGCCGCCGAGCGTGCCGACGAGCTGCGACATGAACGACACGCCGCCGAGGCCGCCGAGCGCGGGCAGCCCGAACACACCGGCCGCGATGCCGCCGAGCGCGCCGCACATCCCGTGCAGCGGCCACACGCCGAGCACGTCGTCGATGCGCCACTTGTTCTGCACGCAGGTGAACATCGCGACGAACAGCGCGCCGGCCGCCGCGCCGGTCGCGAGCGCGCCGATCGGGTGCATCACGTCGGAGCCCGCGCACACCGCGACGAGCCCCGCGAGCGGGCCGTTGTACGTGAAGCCCGGGTCGTTGCGGCCCGCGAACCACGCGGCGAGCGTGCCGCCGACCATCGCCATCAGCGAGTTCAGCGCGACGAGGCCGCTCACCTTGTCGAGCGTCTGCGCGCTCATCACGTTGAAGCCGAACCAGCCGACCGCGAGCACCCACGCGCCGAGCGCGAGGAACGGGATGTTCGACGGCGGGTGCGCGGCGATCCGGCCGTCGTTGCCGTAGCGGCCGTGGCGCGCGCCGAGCAGCAGCATCGCGGGCAGCGCGATCCAGCCGCCGAATGCATGCACGACGACCGAGCCCGCGAAATCGTGGAACGGCGCGCCGAACGCGTGCGCGAGCCAGGCCTGCACGCCGTAGCGCTCGTTCCACGCGATCCCTTCGAAGAACGGGTAGAGGAAGCCAACGATGATCAGCGTCGCGACGAGCTGCGGATTGAACTTCGCGCGCTCGGCGATGCCGCCGGAGATGATCGCCGGAATCGCCGCGGCGAACGTCAGCAGGAAGAAGAAGCGCACCAGCGCATAGCCGTTGTGCTGCGACAGCGTGCCGATGTCGTCGAAGAACTCGACGCCGTACGCGATCGTGTAGCCGATGAAGAAGTACGCGATCGTCGACACCGAGAAATCGACCAGGATCTTCACGAGCGCATTGACCTGGTTCTTCCGGCGCACCGTGCCCAGCTCGAGAAATGCGAAGCCCGCGTGCATCGCGAGCACCATGACGGCGCCGATCAACAGGAACAGCGTATCGACGCCGGATTTCAGACCATCCATTCCAAGGCTTCCTTGCGCAAAAAACGGGCAAGGAACGCAAAAATCGAGCCAAGCTGGTGAATGCCTGCGTGGAATTGGTGCGGCGCGCCGCGCGGCGCGGCATGCCGACGGTGCGCGGGTGCACCGTGGCGTCACGGCGGCGACCGGGAGAGGGTACGGGCCGCACGCACATGGTGCGGCGTGGGTCGGACTGGTGCGCGCGGGATGCCGGATGGTGCGGCGCATGCATCGCCGTGCACCGCCGTGGCGCGTCAGGCGTGCGTAAACAACGCGCGGGGGCGGCGCAGCCGCAGCGCGCACACCGCCCAGTACGTGGCGACCGACGCCAGCCCGAGCGCGGCGAACGCGATCGCCGCGCATCCCGCCGGCGACGCGTTGTCGCCATCGCTGATCAGGATGCCGCGCACGACGACCAGCGCGGCCGTCCAGAAGCCGAGGATCGCCTGCGACATCAGGCGGGCGGATTCGATGCGGCGCTGGCGGCCGATATCGGCCGGATGGCGCGTGTGCGGCGCGCGCAGGCACAGGAACAGGCTGACGGCCAGCAGGGCCGCCAGGGCGATAAGCCAGTTGATGAGGAAATTCATGGACGTCGGGATGCGGGCGAGGCGGGTTGAAGCTGCATCACTGTAGAGGGATCGCGCGCGCGATTGAATCAGACGAGTCCGAAATTGAAAGCTATCTTTAACCTGCGGTTGGCGAACGCGGCGGGCATCGGCGGTATCATCGTCGTCGGTTCAACTAGGAAGGCCGTGCGACGCGCGGCCAGGACATGCTGATGAAGATGAAGACATGGCGATTGGGAGGCGGGCCCGCGCTGGCGGCCGCCGCCGCGTGCGCGGCGCTGCTGCTCGCGGGATGCGACAAGCAGGACGCGCCGCCCCCGCAATCCGACACCGCCGCGAGCGCGGCCGCCGACGTCGCGAAGCACGCGACGCAGGCGATCGACCAGATGGCCAGCACGGTCAACCAGCAGCTCGGCGTCGCGAAGGCGGGCATCGCGTCCGCGGCGTCGGCCGTGCCGCCGCTCTCCGCGAGCGGCCTTGCGTCCGCCGCGCAGGCGCAGTTCGACGCGGCGGCGTCCGCGGTCGTCGCCCATGCCGCGTCCGAGGCTGGCGCACGGATCGCCGAGGCGGGCCGCAAGCTCCAGCAATGGAGCCAGCAGGGCGCATCCGCGGCTGCGCCGGCAAGCGGCCATTGATTGATCGGCCACTTGCGCGATCCGTTAAATGTACTTATCATGGTTACATATGTTGCCGGCCGCAGTCGGGGCCGGCGACGCCGAGTGAGTCAGGAATGAATACCAGCAGCCGCTTCGCGTTTGCCGTGCACGTGCTTGCCTTGCTGTCGATGCAGGAAGGCGAGCCGCTGTCGTCCGACATGATCGCCGGCAGCGTGAACACGAACCCGGCGCTGATCCGCCGGCTGCTGTCGATGCTGGCGGCCGCCGGGCTGACGACGTCGCAGCTCGGCGCCGGCGGCGGCGCGCTGCTGGCGCGCGAGCCGGGCGGCATCACGCTGCTCGACGTCTACCGGGCAGTCGACGACGCGCAGCTGTTCGCGCTGCACCGCGAGGCGCCGAATCCCGCGTGTCTCGTCGGGCGGCACATCCAGGGTGCGTTGACCGACTACATCGGCGATGCGCAGCGCGCGATGGAAGCGTCGCTGGCGACCCGCACGCTGGCCGATGTGACGGCCGACGTGCTGAATTCCGAGCAGCTTCGGCTGCATCCGGCCGGCGCGGGCTGACGGGCGGGCAGCAGGGCAGTGAGCCGGGCGGCGCGACAGCGGCGGCCGGCGCAACGGGGTCGATCAATGGATCGTCCCATTTTTTTCGCACTTATATGTAATTGGATAAGTTACATATTTTTTGGAGAATCGACATGACGCAACGTACCTTGAACATCGCACTCTTCGGCGCCACCGGCACGATCGGCTCGCGCATCGCCGCCGAGGCCGCGCGACGCGGCCACCGCGTGACGGCGCTGTCGCGCACGCCGGGCGCGAGCGCCAACGGCATCACCGCGAAGGCCGCCGACCTGCTCGATCCGGCCAGCATCGCGGCCGCGCTGCCGGGCCACGACGTCGTCGCGAGCGCGTACGGCCCGAAGCAGGACGATACGGCGAAGGTGGTCGCGGCCGCGCGCGCGCTCGTCGACGGCGTGCGCCAGGCGGGCCTGAAGCGGCTCGTCGTGGTGGGCGGCGCGGGTTCGCTCGAAGTCGCGCCGGGCAAGCAGCTCGTCGACGTCGACGGCTTTCCGGACGCGTACAAGCCGGTCGCGCTCGCGCATCGCGATGCGCTCGCGTTCCTGCGCACCGTCAACGATCTCGACTGGACGTTCTTCGCGCCGGCCGCGCTGATCGCGCCGGGCGAGCGCACGGGCGTGTTCCGCACCGGCGTCGGGGCGCTGATCGTCGATGCGAACGGCGACAGCAAGATCTCGACGGAAGACTACGCGGTGGCGTTCGTCGATGCGCTCGAGCAGGGCAGCTTCGTGCGCGAGATCGCGACCGTCGCGTACTGAGCCGCACGGCAGGCCGCATGACGCGGCTGCCGGCCCGTTTCGGCGGGGCCGCCGCCGCTTGCGGCTACACTAGGCGATCCGTGTTACCCCAGACAGGATCGCAATTTGCTTTCGTTCTCCTTGCAATTTCTGGGCTGGGCCTTGATGGCCTGCTGTCTTGTGTTGCTGTTCCGCCGCGTCGCGACGGGCCGGCCGCTCCGGCCCCGTATCTCGTCCGGCATGGCCGTATTCGGCGTTGCGCTTGCGTGCGCACAGCCGGCATCGGCTGCGGCCGTGCCCAGACTCGCCGCTTTCCAGACGCTGATGACCCCGGCGGTGGCCGATGCGCCCGCGTCGGCGGCGTCGGGCGCGGCTGCGTCGGGTGCCGCGGCGGCATCGGCGCCGTCGCCGGCGAGCGCCGCCGAGATCGCGCAGTCGTTCAATGCGGTAATCCGCATGCTCGACAACGACCGGCAGCGCAGCGCGCTCGTGTCGCAGCTCAAAGCACTGCGCGACGTCGCGCAGACCGCGCAGGCAGCGTCCGGCGCATCGGCCGCGTCGGCCGCGAACGCGGGCCTGTGGGGCGCGATCGCGTCCGGCATGGCGTCCGTCGAATCGAGCATGAAGCAGGGCGACTCGCCCGTGCGCTACTGGGCGGGCCGTTTCAACGCGGCCGGCAACGAGCTGTACACGATCATGAGCGGGCACGGGCCCGACTCGTTCGGCCGCGTGCTGCTCGACTTCGCGCTGCTGCTCGTCGGCTGGGGCGCGTGCGCGGTCGTGCTGATCGCGATCCAGCAGCGGCTTGCCGCGCGCCTCGGCGTGGCGATGAGGCTCAATCCGAACCCGGGCGCGCACGAGATGTTGATGTTCGCGCTGCGCCGCGTCGGCCCGTGGATCATCGCGTTCGTGCTCGTGCTGACGATCGCGCGCAACCTGCCGGAATCGCTCGGCCGCACCGTCGCGCTGGTGATCGCGTACGCGATCGTCGCCGGTTCGGTGTTCGCGGCGCTGTGCCTGATCATGTTCGCGCTGTTCAGCGCCGGCCACCGCCGCGCGGCGGGGCGCGTGCTGATCGAGCGCTCGTGGCGCCTGCTGCGCGTGATCGGCGCGTTCGGCGCGCTCGGCGATGCGCTGCTCAACTACGATGTCGGGCACCTGCTCGGCACCAATCTCGCGGGCCTGATCGCGACGGTCGCGAACATGGCGGCGGCCACGTTGTGCGCGTATTTCGCGCTCGCCTACCGGCGCCCGGTCGCGCACCTGATCCGCAACCGCAGCTACGCGCAGCGCACGGGCCATCGCGCGACCACCGAGATGGCCGAATTCGCCGCATGGCTGTGGCCGGTGCCGGTGCTGCTGCTCGCGTTCGCCGCGGTGTTCGGCACGCTCGCGGGCAGCCGCACGTCGTCGAACCTGCTGCAGACGTCGATCGTCACCGCGCTGCTGCTGGTGCTCGCGTTCTTCCTGTCGGCGGTCGTGCTGCGCATCACGCGGCCGAACCCGGCGCACCGCCGCGTGCGGCGCAACCAGTCCGCGTACGTCGCGCGCCTCGTGCGCTTCGCCGGTTCGCTCGCGACGCTGTTCGTCTGGCTCGGCTACATCGAGCTGACGTCGCGGCTGTGGGGCATCTCGATCGCGCGCATCGTCGAGCACAGCGTGGCCGCGCGCGGCATCGCGCAGGCGATGTCCGCGATCGTCGTCACGTGGTTCGTGTCGTGGCTCGTGTGGATCATCGTCGACACCGCGATTCTCGAGGCGCTCAACTCGGCCGCCGCGCGGCGCGGCCGCAATCCGAGCGTGCGTGCGCGCACGATGCTGCCTCTCGTGCGCAACGTGGTGTTCGTGTCGATCATCACGATCGCCGCGATCGTCACCGCGGCGAACCTCGGCATCAACGTCACGCCGCTGCTCGCCGGCGCCGGCGTGATCGGCCTCGCGGTCGGCTTCGGCGCGCAGTCGCTCGTGTCCGACCTGATCACGGGGCTGTTCATCATCGTCGAGGACACGATCTCGGTCGGCGACTGGATCGACGTCGACGGCGGCCACGCGGGCACCGTCGAGCACCTGTCGATCCGCACCGTGCGGCTGCGCGACGGGCAGGGCGCGCTGCACGCGATCCCGTTCTCGCAGATCAAGATCGTCAAGAACCTGTCGCGCGACTTCGGCTGCGCGGTGTTCGAGGTGCGTGCGCCGCTGTCCGCCGACGTCGACGCGATCACGCGCCTGATCCACGACGCGGGGTCGGACCTGTGGAGCGACTTCACGGTGCGGCGCCAGATGCTCGGCGGCGTCGAGGTGTGGGGGCTCGACCGGTTCGAGCCGAACTGGCTGATCGTCAAGGGGCAGATCCGCACGCAGCCGCTGCAACAGGCGACGGTGATGCGCGCGTTCAATGCGCGCGTGAAGGCAAGGATGGAAGCGGCGGGCATCGAGATTCCGGTGCCGCAGATGCAGGTGGTGTCGCCGCCCAGGCACGGCGCCGCGCAAGGGCCGGTGACCGCGGCCGGCGAGAGCGGGGCGGCCAACGAGGCGACGGTGGCGCCGGTCGCGACGGCTGATGGGGCGCAAGCGGCGCCGGTCTCGGCCTCGGCCGTGCGTGACGGCGGCGCGACCTGAGCCGACGCCGGCCGGCCTGACGCGCATGTCGGTATTTATACCGGTCGACGCGGACAAGCAGTTTTCATATTGTTCCCCGGGATGCTATGTGCATAGAATAAATTTCTATCGACAAAGGGCTGGGGAAATGGATGCCATCGATCGCAAGCTGCTGGAGCTGTTGCAAGCGGATGCCACGCTGCCGATTGCGGAGCTCGCGCAACGCGTGAACCTGTCGCAGACGCCGTGCTGGAAGCGCGTGCAGCGGCTCAAGGAAACGGGCGCGATTCGCGCGCAGGTCGCGCTGTGCGATCCGCGCAAGCTGGGCGTCGGCACGACGGTGTTCGTCGCCGTGCGCACCAACCAGCACACCGAGGAGTGGGCGCTGCGCTTCACGGAGGCCGTGCGCGACATGCCCGAAGTCGTCGAGGTCTACCGGATGAGCGGCGAGACCGATTACCTGCTGCGCGTCGTGGTCGCGGGCATCGACGACTACGATCGCGTCTACAAGCAGCTGATCCGCGCGGTGCCGCTGTTCGACGTCAGCTCGTCGTTCGCGATGGAGCAGATCAAGTATTCGACCGCGCTGCCCGTGCGCGACGTCGCCGAGCCGGCGTAGGCGCCGGTTCGACGCGCGCCGCCGTCGCGGTCAGCGGCCGCGCGCGAGTGCGCGGGCGCGTTCGTCGGCGAGCGCGTCGCGGCGCACGAAGTCGGCGACGAATGCGCTGGCCGGCGCGTGGTGCAGCGCGTACGGCGTATCCCATTGCGCGAGCCGCCCGTGCTGCATCACGCCGATGCGGTCGGCGATCGCGAACGCTTCCGCCTGGTTGTGCGTGACGAGGATCGCCGTGTGGCCGGTGCGCTTCAGGATGTCGCGCAGCTCGAACGCGAGCCGCTCGCGCGTATCGACGTCGAGGTTCGAGAACGGCTCGTCGAGCAGCAGCAGTTCCGGCGACGGCGCGAGCGCGCGGGCGAGCGCGACGCGCTGCTGCTGGCCGCCGGACAGCTCGTGCGGATACGCGCCGGCGGCGTCCGCGAGGCCGACCAGCGCGAGCATCTCGGCGACGCGCGCGCGCCGTTCGGCCGCCGGCCGCCGCCGCAGGCCGAATGCGACGTTGTCTGCGGCGCTCAGGTGCGGGAACAGCGCGTAATCCTGGAACATCATGCCGATGCGCCGCCGCTCGGGCGGCACGTCGACCGACGGCGACGCGACGCTCGCGCCGTCCAGCACGATGCGGCCCGCGCGCACCGGCTCGAAGCCGGCGATCGCGCGCAGCACGGTCGTCTTGCCGCAGCCGGACGCGCCGAGCAGGCAGCCGATGTCGCCGCGGGGCAGCGCGAGGCTGAGCCCGTCGACCACCGTGCGGCGGCCCTGAGGGGTGTCGTAGGCGAGGGTGAGGGCGTCGAGTTCGAGCAGGTTCACGGTGTCAGGTTCCGATCTTGTGGCGGGTGCGGGCGAGCAGGATCACGGGCACGAGCCCGGCGAGCACGATCGCGAGCGCGGCGACCGCGCCTTCCTCGTAGGTGCCGCGCGCGGCCTCCGCGTACAGCCAGGTCGCGAGCGTGTCGAAGTTCAGCGGGCGCAGCAGCAGCGTCGCCGGCAATTCCTTCATCGCGTCGACGAACACCAGCAGCGCGCTCGTCGTCAGCGCGGGCCGCAGCAGCGGCAGGTGCACGCGCCGCAGCGTGCCGCCGGCGGTTTCGCCGAGCGAGCGGGCCGCCTGCTCGAGCGACGGCGGGATGCGCGCGAGGCCGGCCTCGATGCTGCCGGCCGAGATCGCGAGGAAGCGCACCGTGTACGCGACCACGAGCGCGGCCGCGGAGCCCATCAGGATCAGCCCGTCGCGGCCGAGCGCCGCGCCGATCACGCGGTCGGCGGCCGCGAGCGGGATCAGCAGGCCGATCGCGAGCACGGTGCCCGGCACCGCGTAGCCGAGGCTCGCGATCCGCGCGCAAACGCGCGCGGGGCCCGCGCCGGCGCTGTCGCGCTGCGCGCGCGCGGCCCAGGCGATGACCAGCCCGCATGCGAGCGTCGCCGCGGTGGCGGCGCCCGCGACCGTCAGCGTGTTGACGAGCCCCGTCAGCAACTGCGCGGACACGCCGCCGACGAGATGCAGCCGCTTGCCGGTTTCGACCGCGAGATACGCGGCCGGCGCGCCGAAGCCGAGCAGCACCGGCAGCCAGCCGAGCGCCGCAGCGCTCCACGCGGCCGGCCCGCGCAGCCGGCGCGGCGCGATCGGGCGCATGCGCCGGCCGTGCGCATAGCGCTGGCGGCGGCGCCCGTAGCGCTCGAGCACGATCATGCCGACGACGATCGCGAGCATCGCCAGCGCGATCTGCGCGGCGCCGGCGAGGTCGGAGCGGGTGATCCAGGTGGTGTAGACCGACACGGTCAGCGTCTGCACGCCGAGAAATTCCGATGCGCCGATGTCGTTCAGCGTCTCGAGCAGCGCGAGGCTGACGCCGACCGCGATCGCCGGCCGCGCGAGCGGCACGACGACCCGCCAGAACGTTGCGATGCGCCCCGCGCCGAGCGTGCGCGCGGCTTCGAGCAGGCTCGCGGACTGCGTGACGAACATCGCGCGGGTGCTCAGGTAAACATACGGGTACAGCACGAAGCCGAGCACGAAGATCGCGCCGGGCAGCGAGCGCAGGTCGGGCAGGCGGAACTGCCGCGGGCTGTCGAAGCCGAGCAGCCAGCGGATCGCGCCCTGCACGGGGCCGATCGGATGCAGCAGGTCGAGATACGCGAACGCGACGATGTAGGTCGGCACCGCGAGCGGCAGCAGCAGCGCCCAGGTCAGCGCGCGGCGCCCCGGGAAGTCGTACGCGGTGACGAGCCACGCGCTGCCGGTGCCGACGATCGTGACGATCGCGCCGACGCCTGCGAGCAGCAGCAGCGTGTTCGCGAGCGCCTGCGGCAGCACGAATTCGGCGAGATGCCGCCAGTGCGCGAGGTCGGCACCGAAGGCAGCGCCGACGAGCACGGCAAGCGGCGCCGCGACCACCGCGGCGATCGCGAGCGCCGCGGCGAGCCACACGCCGCCCTTCAGGCGCGGCGCCCGCCGCGGGCGGCGGGCGGGCGCGAACGATGCATCAGTTGTCAAAGCCGACCTTGTCGACGAGCTGGCTCGCCTGCTTGCGGTATTTCGCGATCTCCACGAGCGGCAGCGGGTCGACCTTCAGCGGGCCGAAGCTCGCGACGACCGGGTCCAGCTTCACGTTCGCGCGCACCGGATACTCGTAGTTCGCCTGCGCGTACAGCGTCTGCGCGTCCGGCGACACGAGGTATTCGAGCAGCTTGACCGCGTTGGCCTTGTGCGGCGCGTGCTTCGCGACCGCCGCGCCGCTGATGTTCACGTGCGTGCCGCCGCTTTTCGCGTTCGCGAAGGTCGGCCGCACGACCTTGATCGCGTCGCCCCACTTGCGCGCGTCGGTGCCCGGTTCCGCGTTCTTCATATGGCCGACGTAGTACGCGTTCGCGAGCCCGACGTCGCAGATCCCGCCGAGGATGTCGCGCGCGACGTCGCGGTCGCCGCCCGTCGCCTTGCGCGCGAGGTTCGCCTTCACGCCGCGCAGCCATTTCTCGGTCGCGGCTTCGCCGTCGTGCGCGATCATCGACGCGACCAGCGCGGTGTTGTACGGATGCTGGCCGGAGCGGATGCACACCTTGCCCTTCCACTTCGGATCGGCGAGGTCTTCGTAGCGGAACGCGTCGACCTTCAGGTCTTTCTCGACGTACAGCACGCGGTCGCGCAGCGACAGCGCGTACCAGTCGCCCTGCGCGCCGCGCAGGTTGGCGGGAATCGCGTCGTCGAGCGCCTTCGAGCGGACCGGCTGGGTGACGCCGCCGTCGACCAGGTCGAGCAGGTTGCCGATGTCGACCGTCATCAGCACGTCGGCCGGCGACTGGCCGCCTTCCGCCTTCACGCGCTCGAGCAGGCCGTCCTTCACGAACACGGTGTTGACCTTGATGCCGTTCTGCTTCGTGAACGCGTCGATCAGCGGCTGGATCAGCTTCGGCTCGCGGGTGGTGTACAGGCTGACTTCCTCGGCCGCGTGGGCGAGCGGCGCGAAGGCGGCCGCGGCGACGGCGAGGGCGCCGACGAGCGGCAGCAGGCGGGTGCGCGGATGCGACATGGGAGCTCCGGTGAGGCAGGTGGACGAAGAAGGTGTGCCGGGCCGCGCCTGCCGCTCGAATGACCCGGAACTTTACAGAATGAAAGACTCCGGATTCTAGATCGGAATGGGAATGATTATCAAATGAAAGCTTGCGTCAGGCCCGGGAAAGGCCGCGCGGCGGGGGCGGGGAAATGTGGCGGGGCGCGGCGGCAACCTGCGCGCAAGCGCGTAGAATGCCCGCTTCGATGAATTTGACGGAGCGGGCCCGAGCATGAACGATCAGCGCAAGAAGAATCCTGTACGCAACGTGAGCATCCTGATCGTCGTGGCCGTCGCGCTCGTGATCGGCACGATCCTCTACAACGCGGTCTCGCAGAAGCGCGCGTACGACGAGGCGCATCCGGCGGTGGCTTCGAGCGCGTCGGCGGCGCACTGATGGGGCGCGGCGGCGGGCGAGCTGCCCGTCGCACGGCCGGGAAAGGGATCGGGAACCGGCAGGAAGGGCGAGGCCGGCAAACACGCGGGCGCCGGAGCCGGCGCGCCGCGTGCATGCGTCAACGTGACGCAGGCGCGAATTTCGGGCGGATCCGGAGGAAGAACACCGCCGCGAGCAGCACCATCCAGGCGGCGCCGACGTACAGCGCGATGCGGGTGTCCTCGAACCAGCCGAGCATCGCGATCACGAAGCCCATGAACGCGATCGTCAGCGCCGGCGCGACCGGCCACAGCGGCACCCTGAACTTCAGCGCGGCGACTTCCGCGGCCGACAGGCGGCGCCGCATCGCGACCTGCGACAGCAGGATCATCAGCCACACCCACACCGTCGCGAACGTCGCGATCGCCGCGACCATCAGGAACACGTCCTTCGGCATCAGGTAGTTGAGCAGCACGCCGAACAGCAGCGCGCCGGCCATCACGAGCACGGTGACCCACGGCACCCCGTGCCGCGACGTCGCGGTCAGCACGCGCGGCGCCTGGCCCTGCTGCGCCATCCCGAACATCATGCGGCCCGCGCCGAAGATGTCGCTGTTGATCGCCGAGATCGCCGCGCTGATCACGACGACGTTCAGGATCGTCGCGGCCGATTTCACGCCGAGCGCCGAGAAGATCTGCACGAACGGGCTGCCGTTGCTGCCCACGCCCGTCCACGGGCTGATCGACATCAGCACGACCATCGTCAGCACGTAGAACAGCAGGATGCGCGCCGGCACCGCGTTGATCGCGCGCGGGATCACGCGCTCCGGGTCCTTCGCCTCGCCGGCGCTCATCCCGATCACCTCGATGCCGCCATACGCGAAGATCACGACCGACAGCGACGCGACCAGCCCGCCGATGCCGTTCGGCAGGAAGCCGCCGTGGTTCCACAGGTTCGCGAACGACGGCGCATCGGCCGCGTGGCCGAGATGCATGCCGGTCAGCAGCAGCGCGACGCCGCCGCCGATCATCGCGACGATCGCGCCGACCTTGATGATCGACAGCCAGAACTCGAGCTCGCCGAACACCTTCACGTGACACAGGTTGAGCCCGCAGATGATCGTCACGACCGCGAGCACCCAGATCCACTGCGGCACGCCCGGAAACCAGAAGCCCATGTAGATGCCGAACGCGGTGATGTCCGCGATCGCGACGATCACCATCTCGAGCGTGTAGGTCCAGCCGGTGACGAAGCCTGCGAACGGGCCGAGGTTCTCGGTCGCGTAATGGCCGAACGAGCCGGCGACCGGCTCGCGCACGGCCATTTCGCCGAGCGCGCGCATCACCATGTAGACGGCCGCGCCGCCGAGGATGTACGCCAGGATCACCGCCGGGCCCGCGAGCTGGATCGCGGACGCCGAGCCGTAGAACAGGCCGGTGCCGATCGCCGAGCCCAGTGCGAGAAAGCGGATGTGCCGCGCGCTCAGGTGGCGCTGCAAGTTCTTCATCGAGTCTCCGAGATGTTTTGTGCGACGTACCGGGCGAGCGGGGCGGCCCGGTACGGAAAGTTGTATATACAACTTAAATGTGAACGAATGATAACAAGCCGGGCCCGGTGGCTGGAATCGGGTATTCCCTGACTGGCGCGCCGGACGGAATGGCGCGAGGCGTGCGCGCGGGTCGCGCGAGGCGGGCAGGTCATGCGTGGGGCTTCGATTGATCCGGAGACGCCGCGGGCCGGCCCGCGGCTGGAAACGTCAGGCAGGCAGGCGAATGACGCTGGCATCCTTGCGGATCAGCAGCGACGACGCGAGCATCTGCTTGCACTGGTGCGCGAGCACCTTCAGGTCGTGCGTGAGTTCGGCGCCGACCGCGTCGGAGCGTTCGGCGGCGACGACCATCGCGTCGAGGTCGCGCGTGATCTGCTTGCTCGCTTCGAGCTGGTGCGCGGGCGGCGGCTCGCCGGCTTCGGCCCGCTCGAGGTTCTCGAGCACGGCGGCGAGACCGCGCTGCAGCGCGCCGCCGTGGACGGCAGCGGCCTCGGTGGGGCCGCCGTCGGGCGCGCACGCGTTGCGGATCAGCGGCGCGGCCGCCGTGATCTGCGCACCGAGCACGTGGGTCTGCACGAGCAGGTCGTTCAGCTCGGGCACGAAGCGCTGGTGCGCCTTCGGCTCGATCATCATCCGCTGGAACGCCTGGCCGAGGTTCGCGAACGCGATGTGCACGTTCTTGCGCGCGAGACGGTACTGGTAATCGTCGTCGAGGCTGCCGGACGGCGCCTCGACCGCCGCGGCGATCACCGGCACGACGGCCGCGCCGTCGGCTTCCGGCACGACCGGCGCGCGCGTGCCGCGCCCGGCGCGCCACGCGGCCTGGAAGTACTTGCGGGTGGCCGTCAGCATGTCGGCGACCTGCTTGCCCATCAGCCGGTATTCCCAGTACGGGAACAGCCGGCTCGCGGCGATCGCGATCATGCAGCCGACCACGGTGTCGATCGCGCGCTCGCCGATGATTGCCATGTTGCCGGGCGCGAGCAGGTGGAACATCAGCAGCACGTACGCGGACGTGAACACGACGCTCGCCGCGTAGTTGAACAGCAGCAGGCTGTAGCTCATCACCATCGAGCCGAACATGATCGCGATCAGCAGGTGCGTATCCTTGACCGTATAGATCAGCGCGACGCTCGCCGCGCAGCCGATCAGCGTGCCGACGATACGTGCCGCGTTGCGCTGCTTGGTCAGCGAATAGCCGGGCTTCAGGATGATGATGGTGGTCATCACGATCCAGTACGCGTTGGTGAGCGGCAGCAGCCGCCCGACCCAGAAGCCGACCGCGACCGCGATCGTCACGCGCAGCGCATGGCGGAAGCTCGGCGAGCGCATGTTCAGGTTCGAGAAGACCAGCATCGGCGACACGCTGCGGCGCTGCAGGAAGCGCGTGAGCGCCTTGTCGATCTTCAGTTCGGTCTGCTGCGGATCGGCGCTGCCCGACAGGTTGCGGCGCATCCGCTCGATGAGGCGCGTCGCGCTCCAGATGCGCCGGAACGTCGAGAGCACGGCCGCATACGCTTCCGCGTTGGTGGCCGGGAAGTTCTTCTTGCGCATCAGCTCGATCTCGTACTCGATCGCGCGCAGCTCGGCCTTCACGCTGATGCGCGAATGCGGCGTGCGGTTCTCGAGCACCGCGAGGCCGATCTCCTCGAGATCGGCGGCGGCCTTGCGGATCAGGTCGCGGTAGAAGATGATCAGGTCCGACCCGCCGAACGTGTTGCGCACGAGCGGGTAGTCGGTGTGCGCGCCGACGAACAGCTCGTGCAGGTCGACGCTGTTGATGAACAGGTTGTACATCGCCACGCGGCCCGGATCGAGCTTGCCGCGCCGCAGCTTCGGCAGGTTGCGCAGCACGATGTCGCGCGCGGTTTCCTGCGTCTCGACCGCGGTGATCTGTTTGGCGACCAGGTTGCGGTAGCACTCGTCGAGATCGGCGTCGAGGTCGTAGAACGCCGCGCGCGCGAGCAGGTAGTCGGCGCACGCGAACAGGCTCTCGGCGAGCGCCTGCTGCTCGATCCGGCGCGCCTGCCACTGCGACACGACGGTGGCCCAGTACGTGTACCAGAGGCCGCCCGCGAGAATCCAGCCCGCGTTCACGAACGCCTGCAGCGGCGTGAGCTTCTCCTCGAGCGTCATCACCATCATGAACAGCGTCGCGAAGCTGATTTGCGGCCAGCGGTTGCCGTAGACGACGATCAGCGACAGCACGAACGTGAGCGGCACGATCGTCAGCCACAGCGCGAAGATGTTCGGCGTCGCGAGCCCGGTGGCGAGCGCGGCGAGAAAGCCGATCACGCTGCACGCGAGCATTTCGTTGTGCTTGTACTTGAGCGGGCCCGGCATGTCGACCACGCACGCGCCGAGCGCGCCCGTCGCGATCGTGAAGCCGAGCTCGCGGTTGTTGAACACGATCAGGCACAGCACGGCCGGCAGCGACACGCCGACCGCGATCCGCAGGCCGCCGAAAAAATACTGGCTGTAAAGAAACTTTCTGATTTCGACGGAATAGCGCATCGATAAGCGGTATGGCTGACGGCGACGCCAGGGGGGGGGCGTCCGGACTGGCGACGAGTCTATCGTATTTCGCGCTGCTCAAGACCCTGGCCGTTCGACGGATGCCCGCGGCGGCGGCCCTTTGCTATGCTTGGTGCTTTCGATCGCCCGGCCCGTCCGGCGCGACGCTCCGACGCCTGCTTCATGCTCCATCTCTTCTATTCGAACCGCCACGAAACACTCGCCGACGCGCTGCTCGACGATCTCGCCGCATTCCCGGCCCGCAACGGGCCGTGGGCGCAGCAGCAGATCATCGTGCCGAGCGCGGCGCTGCGCCGCCGGCTCGAGCTCGACATCGCCGAGCGCCACGGCGTGTGCGCGAACGTCGAGTTCACCTATCTCGCGCAGTGGCTGTGGGCGCAGATCGGCCGCGTGCTGACGGTGCCGGCGCGTTCGCCGTTCGCGCCCGACCGCCTCGTCTGGCGCTGCTACCGGCTGCTCGCCGAAGCGGCGGGCGACGCGCCGTGGCGCGCGTCGCCGCGGCTCGCCGCGTATCTCGCCGCGTCCGACGATGCGATGCGCTACGAGCTCGCGCACCGGATCGCGACGGTCCTCGATCATTACCTGACCTATCGCCCGGAGTGGCTCGCCGCATGGCAGGCCGGCGAATCGGTGCTCGCGGGCGACGGCGCGCCGCGCGCGGCCGACGACGCCGCGCGCGACGACGAGCGCTGGCAGGCGGCGCTGTGGCGCGCGCTGCTCGCGGAGCTGAGCGACAGCGGCACGCCGCCCGCGCACCGCTTCCTCGGCGAGGCGCGCCATCTCGACCTCGACACGGTCGCGCGCGCGGACTGGCCGGAGTCGGTCAGCGTGTTCGCGCTGCCGACCATGCCGCCGCTGCACGTCGCGCTGCTGCGCGAGCTGTCGCGCTGGATCGACGTGCGCATCTACGCGCTCAACCCGTGCCGCGAATTCTGGTTCGACATCGTCACCGCCGCGCGCGCCGAGGCGCTCGACGCGGCGGGGCAGCGCGACTATCAGGAAGTCGGGCACCCGCTGCTCGCCGAATGGGGCCGCCAGACGCAGGCGCAACTGCACATGCTGCACGAGCTGACCGAAAGCGCGGCGTCGAGCGACGCGACGCGCTATGCGGAGAATCCCGCGCCCACCTGGCTCGCGCGCATCCAGAACGCGATCCTCGACCTGCAGCCCGAAGCGGCGCTCGGCGAGCCGCCGGCGGAACACGGCATCGAGGTGCATGTCTGCCACAGTCTCGCGCGCCAGCTCGAGGTGCTGCACGACCGCCTGCTCGCGTGGTTCGACGCCGACGCGAGCCTGCGGCCGTCCGACGTGCTCGTCGCGGTGGCCGACCTCGCCGCGGCGGGGCCGCTGATCGACGCGGTGTTCGGCACGGCCGGCACCGGCAGTGCGCGCATTCCTTACCGGGTCTCCGGCCTGCCGCCGTCGCAGGCGAATCCGGTCGCGCGCGTGCTGCTCGACTGGCTCGCGCTGCCCGAACGGCAGGTTGGCGCGCCCGAGCTGATCGAGTGGCTACGCGTCGACGCGGTGGCCGCGCGCTACGGCATCGACGCGGCCGCGCTCGAGACGGTGCAGACCTGGCTCGCGGCCGCCGGCGCGCGGCGCGGGCTCGCGCCGCAGCCGAGCGACGACGCGCGGGTGCCGTCGCCGCGCCACACGTTCTCGGATGCGCTGGCCCGCCTGTTTCTCGGCTATGCGATGCCGGACGGCGCCGCGCCGGTCGGCGCGTGGCTGCCGGTCGAGGCGGCCACGGGCAGCGAAGCCGAACTGCTCGGCCGGCTCGCGCGCTTCACCGACGATCTCGACGGGTTTGCGCGGCGGGTGTCGGAGCCGCACACGCCACGCGCGTGGAGCGAACTGTTCGCCGATACGCTCGCACGCTTTTTCGATTCCGGCGCCGCGTATGCGGACGCGCTGTCGGGCGTGCGCGACGCGCTCGACGCGATGCTGGCCGCGATGACGGAGGGCGCGCCCGAGCAGGTGCTGCCGGCTGCCGTCGTGCGCGCGGGGCTGACCGCCGCGCTCGACGATCCGGCCCGCGGCGGCGTGCCGTGGGGCGGCGTGACGTTCTCGTCGCTCACGAGCCTGCGCGGGCTGCCGTACCGGGTCGTGTGCCTGCTCGGCATGGACGACGGCGTGCTGCCGAGCCTCGCGCGCGCGGACGAATTCGACCTGATGGCGGTGCTGCCGAAACTCGGCGACCGGCAGCGGCGCGACGACGAGCGCAACCTGTTCCTCGACCTCGTGCTCGCCGCGCGCGACCGGCTGATGATCGCGTATACGGGGCGCAGCATCCGCGACAACGCGCCGCTGCCGCCCGCCGCGCTCGTCGACGAATTGCTCGACCATCTCGCGCTGGTTGCCGCCGGCCCTGACGCCGCGCCGGATGCGGTCGACGCCGCGCGCCGCGGGTTCATCGTCGAGCATCCGCTGCAGCCGTTCGCGGCCGCGTATTTCCAGCCGGCGGGGCCGCTCTTTTCGTACGACGCGGAACGGGCGTCGCTCGCGACGCTGCTGAGCGCCGATGCGTCCCGCGACGGCGCGCGCGGCGCGGCGTTCTTCGCGCAGCCGTTGCCGGCCGAGCCCGTCGAGCCCGTCGCGTTCACCGACTTCGAGCGGTTCTGGCGCCACCCGGCGCGCGCGCTGCTGCGCGAGCGCCTCGGCATCGTGCTGGCGGACGCGCAGGCCGAGCTGCTCGACACCGAGCCGTTCGCGCTCGACTTCGCGGGCAGCGACGCGCTGGCCGGGCGCGTGCTGCCGCTGCTGATCGAATCGGGCGATGCGCGCGTGCAGGATCACGCGCTGCGCATCGCGGACGCGAGCCCGGAACTGCCGGGCGGCGCGACCGGCGCCGTGTGGCGCGACCAGGCGCTCGGTTCGCTGGCGCAACTGGCCGCGAACGTGCGGGGCGCGCTTGCCGACGGCGCCGAGCGCCGGCCGTTTTCGATCGAGGTCGCGCCGGCGTGGCCCGCAGCGGAGCACGCGTGGTTCGGGCCTGACGACGCCGCGCTGTCGCGCGACGCGGTGGCCGAGCCGCTCGTGCTGCACGGCACGCTGAACCGGCTGACGGGCGCGGGGCAGGTGATCTATCGCTATGCGCGGCCGAGCGCGCGCGATTACCTGTCCGCGTGGCTCGCGCATCTCGCCTACTGCGCGGCGGTGCCGGACGGGCCGCGCCGCACGCTGTGGTTCGGCAGCGGCGGCGCGTTCGAGCTGACGCCGGTCGCGGCGCCGCTCGCGCGTCTTGCGCCGCTCGCCGCGCTGTTCCGCGCGGGCCGGCGCATGCCGCTGCGATTCTTCCCGCGCAGCGCGTGGGCGTGGGTCAACGAAAGCGAAGCGAAGGCGGCGAGCGTCTGGATCAATGACCGGGTCGTGAGCGAAGCCGACGACCCCGCGCTCGCGATTGCGTGGCGCGGCGCGAACCCGTCGCTGGACGAGCCGTTCGGCGCGCTCGCGCGGCTCGTGTTCGAGCCGCTCGTCGAACATCTGAAGGAGCTCGCATGAGCGGCGCATCGCATCCGCAGGCGTCGCTCGAGCTCGACGTGTTCGCGTGCCCGCTCGACGGCGTCAACCAGATCGAGGCGTCGGCGGGCACCGGCAAGACCTGGAACATCTGCGCGCTTTACGTGCGGCTGCTGCTCGAAAAGGATCTCGGCGCGGACCAGATTCTCGTCGTGACCTTCACGAAGGCCGCGACCGCGGAACTGCACGAACGCATCCGCGGCCGGCTCGCGCAGCTCGCCCATGCGCTCGACACCGGCGACGACGGCGGCGATCCGTTCATCACGCGCCTCGTCGACACGACGCTCGGCGACGGCGGCGTGCTCGATCCGCAGACGGCCGCGAAGCGGATCCGGCGCGCGCTGCGCGCGTTCGACCAGGCGGCGATCCACACGATCCACGCGTTCTGCCAGCGCGCGCTGCAGGAGGCGCCGTTCGCCGCCGCGATGCCGTTCGCGTTCGAGATGCAGGCCGACGACGCGGCATTGCGCTTCGAACTGGCGGCGGATTTCTGGCGCACCCGCGTCGAGCCGACCGCGGCGCGCTGGCCGGGCTTCGCCGCGTGGCTCGTCGAATCGGGTGCGGGCCCGGCCGCGCTCGACGCGCAGCTCGCGCGCCGGCTGAAGAAGCCGCTCGCCGCGTTGCGCTGGGATGGCGTGGACGAGCCCGACGAAGCGGTGGAGGCGGCCGCGGCCGAATGCTTCGCGGAGGCGGCGCGGATCTGGGCGGCCGAGCGCGACGCGATCGACGCATTGCTGCGCGCCGCGCAGCCGGCGCTCAACCAGCGCTCGCACAAACCGGAGGCGGTCGCCGATGCGCTCGACGCGTGGGCCGCGCATTTCGCGCATGCCGACGCGACGGCCGGGTTGCCCAAGGCCGCGCTGCGGCTCACGCGCGCAGCGCTCGTCAAGGCGACCAAGAAGGGCGGCGCGACGCCCGACCATCCGTTCTTCGACGTCGCGGATGCGCTCGACGCCGCGGTGGCCGCCGCCGAGGCCGCGCAGCGCGCGCGCTGGCTCGCGCTCGTCGCCGTGTGGCTCGACGAAGCGCCGCGCGCGCTGGCCGAGCGCAAGCGCACGCGGCGCGTCGTGTCGTTCGACGATCTGCTCGCGAACCTGTACGACGCGCTGCACACGCATCCATGGCTCGCGCAGACGCTGCGCGCACGCTATCCGGCCGCGCTGATCGACGAATTCCAGGATACCGACCCGCTGCAGTTCGCGATCTTCGACCGGATCTTCGCGCCGGGCGGGCCGCTGTTCCTCGTCGGCGATCCGAAGCAGGCGATCTACAGCTTCCGCGCGGCGGATCTGCATACGTACCTGGCGGCGCGCGCGCGGGCGAGCGCGTGCTACACGCTCGCGGTCAACCAGCGCTCGACGCCGGCGGTGGTCGATGCGTGCAACCGCTTCTTCATGTCGAACCCGCGCGCGTTCGTGCTCGACGGCCTCGACTACTACCCGGTGCGGGCCGGCACCCGCACGCGCGCGCCGCTCGCCGACGAGACGGATACCGGCCCGGCGGGCGACTTCCGGATCTGGACGCTGCCGGGCGGCGACGACGTGTGGCTCAAGCGCGATGCGCAGGCGCACGCCGCGCAGGCCTGCGCGGCGGAGATCGCGCGGCTGATGCAGGGCGCGCGCGACGGTCGCGTGCGGCTCGGCGACACGCCGCTGTCGCCGGGCGACATCGCGGTGCTCGTGCAGACGCACAAGCAGGGCAGCCTCGTGAAGCGCGTGCTGGCGACCTGGGGCATCGGCAGCGTCGAGCTCGCGCAGGCGTCGGTGTTCTCGACCGGCGATGCCGAGCAGCTCGAACGCGTGCTGGCGGCGATCGACGCGCCGGGCGACCTGCGGCGCCTGCGCGCGGCGCTCGCGTCGGACTGGTTCGGTCTCGACGCCGGCGCGCTGTGGCGCATGGAGCAGGGTGACGGCGATGCGCGCGGCGCGGCGGTGCAGGACGCCGACGGCGCCGACGCGATGAGCTGGGTCGAGCGCTTCTCGCGCTATCGCCTGCTATGGCGCGAACGCGGCTTCGCGGTGATGTGGCGCACGTTCACGCGCGAGCTGCGGATCGCCGAGCGGCTGATGGCGGGCGCCGACGGCGAGCGCCGCGTGACGGACGTGAACCATCTCGCCGAGCTCACGCAGGCGCGCGCGTCCGCGCAGCCGGGCATCGCGCCCACGCTGCGCTGGCTCGCCGCGCAGCGGCTCGACGGCGGCGGCGAGGAGGCGCAGCTGCGCCTCGAATCCGATCGCAACCTCGTGCAGATCGTGACCGTGCACAAATCGAAGGGCCTCGAATACGCGATCGTGTTCTGCCCGTTCCTGAACGACGGCGCGCTGCGCGAGCCGTTCGCGTCCGCGCTGCCCGACGCGCGCGAGTATCACGACGAGGCGGGCGACGCGGTGCTGCACTACGGCTGCGACGACGAGGCCGCCGAGCATGCGGCGCGGCAGGCGCTGCGCGAGCAGGCGGCGGAACGCGCGCGGCTCGTCTACGTGGCGCTGACGCGCGCGGTCTATCGCTGCTACCTCGTCGCGGGGCCGTACCTGTCGTCGCGCTCGACGCGCGAATCGCGGCGCAGCGTGCTGAACTGGCTCGTGGCCGGCGGCGGCCAGTCGTTCGACGCGTGGCTCGACGAGCCGCCCGACGAGGCCGCGCTCGACCACGCATGGCGCGCGCTCGCGGGCGGCCCGGTGAGCGTCGCGCCGTTGCCGGCGCCCGCGCGCCGCGAGCGGCTGGCCACCGGGCACGACGCATCGCAGGCGCTGGCGGCGCGCCACGCGTCGCGCCTGCTGCGGGATGCGTGGCGGATCGCGAGCTTCAGTTCGCTGACCGCATCGGCGGCGCGCGAGGAGGCGGGCGTCGCGGCCGTGCCGGACGACGAGCTGCGGCCCGACCATGACGCGCTGGCCGAACTCGCGCCGGACGGCGACCAGGACGACACGCCGCCGGCGCTCGCGCCGCCCGACGACGACATCCTCGTGTTTCCGCGCGGCGCGGCGGCCGGCGAATGCCTGCACCGCCTGTTCGAACTGAGCGATTTCACCGACCCGGCGTCGTGGCACGGGGCCGCGCTCGGCGCGCTGCACGACCGGCCGGTCGAGGCGGAGCCCGAGCTGGGCCAGCGGCTTCCGGCGATGATGGCGCGGCTCGTCGACGACGTCGTGCGCACGGAGCTGGTGCCGGGCATGCGGCTCGCCGATCTCGATCCCGCGAAGCGGCTGAACGAAATGGGCTTCCTGTTTCCGGCGCCGTCGCTGGAGCTTGCCGCGCTGCGCCGGCTGCTGATCGCGCACGGCTATCCGGACGTCGCACTGGAGGCGGGCGTGCTCGCCGGTTTCATCAAGGGTTTCATCGACATGATCGTCGAACATGACGGCCGGTTCTGGATCGTCGACTGGAAGTCGAACCATCTCGGCAATACGCCGGACGCCTACGGCCCGCGCGCACTCGACGCGGCGATGGCCGATCACGCGTATCACCTGCAGGCGCTGCTCTACACGGTTGCGCTGCATCGTTACCTGCGCGGCCGGCTGCGCGACTACGACTACGACACGCACATCGCGGGCTACCTGTACCTGTTCGTGCGCGGCGTGCGGCCAGGCTGGTGCAGCGGCGGCGAGCCGGCCGGCGTGCATGCGCGGCGGCCGGCCCGCGAGCTCGTCGACGCGCTCGACCTGCTGATGGACGGAGGCCGCGCATGAGCGCGCCCGACGATCTGCTCGAATTCACCGGCGGCCTCGTCGCGCGGCTGCCCGAGCCCGCGGATTTTGGCATCGCGCTCGCGGAAGGTTTCGCACGCCGGATCGGCGAACTCGCACGCCGCGCCGGCGCGCCGGCCGCGGCGTCGCGCTGGGCGGCGCGGGCCGCGTTCGCGGCGAGCCGGGCGACCGCCGGCGGCCATGTGTGCGTGGCGCTCGGCGCGCTCGCGCAGCGTTACGACGAACCGCTCGCCGACGTGCGCGCGGCGCTCGCGGCGAGCGGCATCGCCGCGTTCGGCGCGCTCGCGCGTGGCGACGAGCGGCCGCTGATCGTCGACCGTCACGACCGTCTCTACCTCTCGCGCTATTTCGACTACGAGCGGCGGCTCGCCGAAGCGCTGGTCGCGCAAGCGGGCGAAGGCGCCGCCGCCGACGCGCTGGCGCCCGACGTGCTGCGCGAGCGCCTCGCACGCTACTTCGGCCCGGCGGCCGGTGACGTCGACTGGCAGCGCGTCGCGGCGATCGTCGCGTTGACGGGCCGCGTGACGATCGTCAGCGGCGGCCCCGGCACCGGCAAGACGACCACGGTCGTCGGCGTGCTCGCTTGCCTGCTCGACGCGCATCCGGATCTGCGCGTCGCGCTGGCCGCGCCGACCGGCAAGGCGGCGCAGCGGATGCAGGAAGCGCTGCACGCACGCGCCGGTGAGCTGCCGCCCGAGCTCGCCGCGCGGCTGCCGAACACGTCGTACACGCTGCACCGCCTGCTCGGCGGCGGTGGGGCGGCAGGCTTCCGCCATCATCGCGACAACCCGTTGCCGTACGACCTGATCGTCGTCGACGAGGCATCGATGATCGACGTCGCGCTGGCCGCGCATCTGCTCGACGCGCTCGCGCCGGGCGCGCGGCTCGTGCTGCTCGGCGACAAGGACCAGCTCGCGGCGGTCGAGGCGGGCGCGGTGTTCGCCGAATTGAGCGCGCGGCCGTCGTTCAGCGCGGCGGCCCGCGCGCGCATCGCCGAGGCGCTCGGCATCGACGAAGCGGCCTTCGTCGCGGCGCTGCCGGTGCCGGACGACGTCGCGCCGGCAGCGGCTGCCGTACCTGCCGCGGTCGAGCCCGTGCGCCAGCCCGTCGCCCCGGCGAAGATCGACACCCGGCAGGCGTCGCTGTTCGACGACGAACCGCCGGTGGAAGCGGCCGTCACGATCGATGAGCCGGCCGGCGACGCGGACGAAGCGCCCGCGTGGATCGAGGCCGACGAGCTGCAGTGGCTCGACGCGGTGGCGCTGCCGCCACTCGATGCCGTGCCGCTTGTCGCCGCGACAGCCGAGACGGTTGCCGTAGCCGAGAACCGCCCGTCGCCCGCGCCGCTCGCGGACTGCGTCGTATGGCTCGAGCGCAATTACCGCTTCGGGCTCGACTCGCCGATCGGCCGCCTGTCGCTGGCGATTCGCCGCGGCGCGGTGCAGGACGCGCTCGACGCGCTGCCGGCGAGCGACGCGGCCGCCGCGTCGTTCCACGAAGATGCCGGCGACATGCTTGCCACGTCGACCATCGAGCGCCTCGCGCAGCGTTTCTCGGCCTACCTGGATGCATTGCGCGGCGCGCTCGCGGCCCCCGCGCCGGACCCGTTGCCGCTGTTCGATGCGCTCAACCGGTTCCGGATCCTGTGCGCGACGCGCGGCGGGTCGCGCGGCGCCGAGCACGTCAATGCGCTCGTCGCGGCGCACGTGCGTCGTGCCGCGCACGTGCCGCTCGCGGTCGGCGCGCACTGGTTCACCGGGCGGCCCGTGATGGTGACGCGCAACGATTACGCGCTCGGGCTGTTCAACGGCGACATCGGCATCGCGCTGCCCGACGCGCAGGGGGCGCTGCGCGTGTGGTTCAGGCGCGCGGACGGCACGGCGCGCGCGGTGTCGCCGGCGGCGCTGCCGCCGCACGAGACGGCGTTCGCGCTGACCGTCCACAAGTCGCAGGGCTCGGAGTTCGACGAGGCCGCGCTCGTGCTGCCGGCGACGTTCGGCCGTGTGCTGACGCGCGAGCTGGTCTACACCGCGGTGACGCGGGCGCGCACGCGCGTGCAGGTGATCGGGGGCCGCCGCGTGCTCGCGCAGGCGATCGCGACGCGCACGCAGCGCGATTCGGGCCTGTCGGCGCGCATCGACGAAGCGCTCGCGCGGCGCCGTGCGGAGGTGTCGCGATGACGATCCGCTACACGCTCGATCCGGCCGAGATCGAATGGACCGCGGTGCGCGCGCAGGGGGCAGGCGGGCAGAACGTCAACAAGGTGTCGAGCGCGATTCACCTGCGCTTCGACATCCGCGCGTCGTCGCTGCCGCCGCTGCTCAAGGAGCGCCTGCTCGCGCTGTCGGACCAGCGCATCACGCGCGACGGCGTGGTCGTGATCAAGTCGCAGGAGCATCGCACGCAGGAGCGCAACCGCGAAGCCGCGCTCGCGCGGCTCGACGCGCTGATCCGCGGCGTGGCGGTCACGCCGCGCGCGCGCATCGCGACGCGCCCGACGCGGGCCTCGAAGGAGCGGCGGCTCGAGCACAAGGCTCGCCGCAGCGACGTGAAATCCGGGCGCGGGAAGATCGTGGATTGAGTCTTGTGGATTGAGGCGGGCGGCGCGACGCCGTCGCCAGCCGCGCTCAGCGCATCACCGTGCCCGCGCTGTCGAGCACGAAGTCGACGCAGAACACGACGAGCCGGTCGTGCGCACGCGTCGCGACGGCGGCCGTATAGCAATCGCGGCCTTCGGTCAGCGAGAAGTGCGGGCCCATCAGCGCGACGCGGCCCGGTGCGGCGATCGCACGCTGGAAGTACGGGCGGCGCGACCAGTTGCTGTGCGTCTCCGGAAAGAGCGGCGACAGGCGCGTGGTCGCCGGATTGCGGTCGTCCGGCTGGGCGCCGATCGACGGCAGGAACTGTTCGCCGATCTCGTTCGTGACGAACACGCGGCGCGCCGACGGCACCACGAACACGCGCTGCGCGGCTTCGGGCAGGCTGTCGGTCGAGGCGAAGGTGGCCGCGCCGGCGAGCACGAGGCGCTCGATCGCGTCGAAGCCCGGCTGCTCGGCGCTCGTCTGCGCGCGGCGGCGTGCGATGAAGCGCTTCCACGCGGCATCGAGCATCGCGGGCGCCGCGGCGCTCGCGCGCGCGATCGACGGGTCCGGCTGGCCGAACTGGAAGCCCTGCACGAAATCGATGTCCGCCTCCATCAGCGCCTGCAGCGCGTCGTCGCTCTCGACACCTTCGGCCAGCACCATCGCGCCGGCCTGATGCAGCATCGACACGAGGTGGTGCATGATGCGGCGGTCGTCGGCGGCCCACGTCGCGCGCTCGACGAGCGAGCGGTCGAGCTTGACGATGTCGGGCTTCGCGCGCCATACGCGGTCGAAATTCGAAAAGCCGGTGCCGAAATCGTCGATCGCGATCAGGAAGTTGCGGTGCTGGATCATGTCGATCGTGCGGGCGAGCGCGGCTTCGTCGCGCGACGGCTGCTCGACGACTTCGAGCACGATGCGGTTCGGCGGCAACGCGAAATGCTTGCACAGCGATTCGACGAACTCGCGCTGCACGAGCCCGGAGTCGAGCACGCGCGGCGTCACGTTCAGGAACAGCCAGCCGTCGCCGATGCCTTGCGAGACGAAATTGGCGGTATGCAGGCAGCGGGCGAGGCGGTCGAGCAGCAGGGCATCGGCGACGCCGCGCGTCTTGTCGAACAGCGCGCCGGGCGAGACCGTCGCGCCGGATGCGTCGACGATGCGCAGCAGCGCTTCGTAGCCGACGACGCGCTTGTGCGTGATCGACAGCACCGGCTGGAACACGCTGCGCAGCGTCACGCCGCGGTAGTCGGTCACCCAGCCGCTGGGCGTCGGCGTCAGGCGTTCGAGCAGGGATTCGAGCGAGAGACCGCGGATCTGCGTCATGTCAGCGGCGCGCAGGGACGGACGGCCGCCCGGCGGCGCGGTGCGTCGCCGAAGCGGCCGCACGCGCAGGCAGGCGCGGTAGAACGAGGTCCATCTTGACCGCCTCCTGCGGATAATTGTTCGGAGTGTAGCGAGAACCGGCCGGTTCGCGTATCAGGGTAACTCCACACGCAAGCCGCAGACAAGCCGGCCAGGCCGGGAAACACGCACGAACGTCGACGCAGATCAAGGTTGTGCGACGTGGCGACGTGCGCCGCGCACGCGCCGCCCGTCAGGCCGCTTCGCCGCCGCCGCGCGGCCGGATGCCCGGGATCCGCCGGATCACGCCGGTCGCGAGCGCGGTGCCGACGAGCACGATCGCGCAGCCTTCCAGCATCACGGCCGATACGCGTTCGCCCAGGAACAGCGCGCCCCACAGCAGGCCGAACACCGGGATCACGAAGGTCACGGTGATCGCGCGGGCCGGCCCGACGTGCGCGATCAGGTGGAAGTAGATGAAATACGCGATGCCCGTGCACGCGATGCCGAGGCTGAGCACCGAGCCCCACGCGTGCGCGCTGACCGGCGCGGCTGGCCACGTCGCGATCGCGAACGGCAGCAGCAGCACCGTCGAGCCGATCATGCTGCCGGTCGCGCTGACGATGGGGTCGACGCCGCCGAGCTTGCGCTTCGTGTAGTTGGCCGCGATGCCGTACAGCAGCGTCGCGCCGAGCGCCGCGGCGGCGGCGAGCATCGTCGCGCCGGCGCCCGCGCCGCCGTGCGCGTTCGCCACCTGGTCCCAGACGAGCGTCAGCACACCGGCGAAGCCGATCATGAGGCCGAGCACGCGCGGCAGCGACAGCTTGTCCTTCAGCCACAGGTAAGCGACGAGCGCGACCCACAGCGGCGCGGTTGCATTGATCACCGACGTCACGCCGGCCGACAGCGTCAGCTCGGCGAACGCGAACAGGCAGAACGGCACACTCGAGTTGAGTGCGCCGACGACGAACAGCGGCCACGCGCGCTGGCGCAGTTGCGTGCCAAGCTCGGCGGGTTTCATGCGGGTCAGCGCGAGGCCGACCAGGAACAGCGCGCCGATGCCGACGCGCAGCGCCATCAGCGGGGCGACGCCGAGCTCGGCGACGCCGATCCGGATGAACAGGAACGATGCGCCCCACAGGGCAGCGAGGATGGTCAGCAGGACAGCGTTTTTGGGTGACATCGCGTGGGGCTGGGGGCGGCGGAGGGGATGCGATGAATCTTACACCGCGCGGCCCGGCCCACGTTTCACGATCGAATGAAATGGCAAGAAGCGGCAGTAAGCCCCCGGCCGGTGGCTGTCAGCGATGGCGCCAGCCGCCGCCGTGGCGGCCGCCGAAGCCGAAATTGAGCGACACCGCCGGGCCCCACCAGCCGCCGTAGGCCGGTGCGTAGGCCGGCGCCGGGTAGTAGTAGGCGGGCGCGGGTTCGACGTAGGCCGGCGCGGTCGGCACCGGCGCGGCCGCGTAATAGCCTGACGGATAGTAGCCGTACGGGTAATAGCAGCCGGCGAGGGACGCGCACGCGAGTGCTGCTGCGACGAAAGTCCTGGTCATGATGGTTCCCCCGGCAAGGCTGGCTTGGTGCCGATGCTTCAGCTTAGGCCGTGCGCGTGTGACACGGTGTGCAAAACGGTAACGGATCATTTCGTGATCCGCTCCGGGGGGGCCACATGGCAAGCCCTGGCTTGCACGCAAAAACGGCGCTTCCGCACCGCGAAAACGCCGTTCTTCAGATCACGCGGCGCCCTGCGAGCGGGCGGCCGGTTTACTTGCCGATCTGGTTGCCGATGAGGCCGCCGGCAGCCGCGCCGCCGAGGGTCGACAGGGCATTGCCGCCGATCGCCGCACCCGCGACGCCGCCGACGCCCGCGCCGATGGCCGTGTCGCGCTGGCGTCTCGTCATCGAGTCGCAGGCCGTCAGGCTGCTGGCCATCGTCGCGACGAGCAGCGCACATACCCCAATACGCCGAATCGAATTCATGATCGCTGTCCTTGATGTTGTGAACGGAGGCCGCACGGCCGATCGGTGGCCGTACATGAACCCAATCTACGCGCCGGCCCTGGCCGCTGCTGTAAGGACTTGTTAGGGCATTCGCGCTTTCGTAATCAATTGTTTCCCGACCCGCGGCAGGCACGCGGGATGAAAAAAGCCCGCTCGAAAGCGGGCTTTGTGCATTGCGGCGCGATCCGGCGCCGGCTGCTGCGCTTACTGCCGGTGATAGATCTCGGCGCCGGTCTTGACGAACTCGACGGCCTTGACCTCCATGCCTTTCTTCAGCGCTTCCGTTTCGGACACGCCTTGCTGCGCCGCAAACTCGCGCACGTCCTGCGTGATCTTCATCGAGCAGAAGTGCGGGCCGCACATCGAGCAGAAGTGCGCGACCTTCGCCGAATCCTTCGGCAGCGTTTCGTCATGGAATTCGCGTGCCTTGTCCGGATCGAGGCCCAGGTTGAACTGGTCTTCCCAGCGGAACTCGAAGCGCGCCTTCGACAGCGCGTTGTCGCGCACCTGCGCGCCCGGGTGGCCCTTGGCGAGGTCGGCCGCGTGCGCGGCGAGCTTGTACGTGATGATGCCTTCCTTCACGTCGTCCTTGTTCGGCAGGCCGAGGTGCTCCTTCGGCGTCACGTAGCACAGCATCGCGGTGCCGAACCAGCCGATCATCGCGGCGCCGATGCCGGACGTGATGTGGTCGTAGCCCGGCGCGATGTCGGTGGTGAGCGGCCCGAGCGTGTAGAACGGCGCTTCCTTGCACCAGTCGAGCTGCAGGTCCATGTTTTCCTTGATCAGCTGCATCGGCACGTGGCCGGGGCCTTCGATCATCACCTGCACGTCGTGCTTCCACGCGATCTGCGTGAGCTCGCCGAGCGTCTTCAGCTCGCCGAGCTGCGCCTCGTCGTTCGCGTCGTAAATCGAGCCGGGGCGCAGGCCGTCGCCGAGCGAGAAGCTCACGTCGTACGCCTTCATGATTTCGCAGATTTCCTCGAAATGCTCGTACAGGAAGCTTTCCTTGTGATGCGCGAGGCACCACTTCGCCATGATCGAGCCGCCGCGCGACACGATGCCCGTCATCCGGTTCGCGGTGAGCGGCACGTACTGCAGGCGCACGCCCGCATGGATCGTGAAGTAGTCGACGCCTTGCTCGGCCTGTTCGATCAGCGTGTCGCGGAAGATTTCCCAGGTCAGGTCCTCGGCCTTGCCGTTGACCTTTTCCAGCGCCTGGTAGATCGGCACCGTGCCGATCGGCACCGGGCTGTTGCGGATGATCCACTCGCGCGTTTCGTGGATGTGCTTGCCGGTCGACAGGTCCATCACCGTGTCGCCGCCCCAGCGGATCGCCCACGTCATCTTGTCGACTTCCTCGCCGATCGACGACGTGACGGCCGAGTTGCCGATGTTCGCGTTGATCTTCACGAGGAAGTTGCGGCCGATGATCATCGGCTCCGATTCCGGGTGGTTGATGTTCGCGGGGATGATCGCGCGGCCGCACGCCACTTCCGAGCGCACGAATTCCGGCGTGATCTCGGTCAGCGCATTGGGGCCGAACGCGGCGGCGCCGAACGCCTGGCCCGGGTGCTGGCGGCCCATCATCGCGGCGAGCTTCGCGCCGTTCGGGCCGCTCGCCTTCAGGCTTTCCAGGTACTCGGCGCGGCGCTGGTTCTCGCGGATCGCGATGTACTCCATTTCCGGCGTGACGATGCCTTGCCGGGCGTAGTGCATCTGCGTGACGTTCTTGCCGGCTTGCGCGCGGCGCGGGTTGCGGTGCAGGCCCGGGAAGCGCAGGTCGGCCGTGGCCGGGTCGGCGGCGCGTTCGAGGCCGTACTGGCTGGTGAGGCCCGGCAGCGTCTCGGTGTCGCCGCGCGCTTCGATCCAGCGCTGGCGCAGCGCGGGCAGGCCTGCGCGAATGTCGATCTTCGCGTCTGGATCTGTATAGGGGCCCGACGTATCGTAAACGTAGATCGGCGGATTCTTTTCGCCACCGAAGCCGGTCGGCGTGTCGGCCTGCGTGATTTCGCGCATCGGCACGCGGATGTCGGGCTGCGAACCGGTGACGTAGACCTTGCGCGAATTCGGCAGCGGGGCGACGGCTGCGGCGTCGACGTGGGCGTCGGCGGAAAGAAACTTCGGATTGGCGTTCATGCGATCTCCTGTGGGCGACCCGAACCGGCGCTTGAGCGCTCGATCGGGCCCCGTGCAAAGCTGTTGTGGGGCGCGAGCTAAGCAGGAGACGAGATTCGTGAGGCGGCGGGATTCGTCAGAAGGAATGGCGGCGAAGCCCGTACGCTTCCCTGCGCTGGCATTACCCAGATCAGGTTCAAAGGGTATTTCTCACCCGCAAGTGCCGGTTTGTTGACCGAGCGCATTGCAGGACCCCCGCGTTAGCAAGCGCACACGATACACCGGCTTCGCGGCGGTTTCAACCGGGGACAGTTCCGTGCCGGGCGCGCGGCCGCAGCATCGCGCGGCATGCGTGGGTGGCACGGCGCGCGCCGCACGTGGAGCGGCGGCCGCGTGGACGCCGCGGCGCAATGCAGCATCGGGCTGCTGAGCATGCCGCGAAAAAATTTTTCGCGATGGCCTGTCATATCGCGTGGCGTCGTCCGTCTATTCGGCTCCTCAAACCCATGTACTGGAGTGAAGTCATGAAAAAAGCACTGATGGCAGCCTGTGTCGCCGGCCTCGCATTCGCGGTGACGGGCGCCTACGCGCAGAGCGACGCGATGTCGAAGGATCAGGCGCCGATGTCGAAGGACGCGATGGGCCACGACGCGATGGCGAAAGGCGACGCGATGAAGAAGGATGGCATGAAGAAGCATGCGATGAAGAAGGACGCGATGAAGAAGGGCGCCATGTCGAACGACGAGATGGGCAAGCCGATGCAGGGCGACAAGATGAGCCCGTCCAACTGACGGGAGGTCCGCACGCGTGGCCGGCCACCGCGCTGCACGCGGCCGGCGCGTGCGCGGACGCATCGTCGGCGCGGTTCGTCGTGCGTTGTGCACGCTCGCCGTGCCGCAGGTGGCCGAACAGGCCTGCGCGGACGCACACGTCGTGCAGGCCGTTGGCGCGGCCGCGCCGCGCACCGAAGGAGTTTTCACCATGCAAACCGTTCCCGCCACGGGCCGTGCGGCTGCGTCGCCGCCCGCCCGGCCCATCCACCCGCTGTGGGTGCGCGTGAGCCACTGGCTCAATGCGCTCGCGGCGCTCGTGATGGTGCTGTCCGGCTGGCGCATCTACGATGCGTCGCCGATCTATCCGCCGTTCGCGTTCCCGCACGGCATCACGCTGGGCGGCTGGCTCGGCGGCGCATTGCAATGGCATTTCGCGGCGATGTGGCTGCTCGCCGGCAACGGGCTGTTCTACCTGACGATGGCGCTCGCGACCGGGCGCATCGCGCGCAAGTTCTTTCCGGTCTCGCCGGCGGCCGTGCTGCGCGACCTGGTCGCGGCGCTGCGCGGCAAGCTCGCGCACGACGACCTGAGCGTCTACAACGCGGTGCAGCGCGTCGCGTACCTGACGGCGATCCTGGATCTCGTCGTGCTGGTGCTGTCCGGCCTCGTGATCTGGAAATCGGTGCAGTTCCCGCTGCTGCGCACGCTGCTCGGCGGCTACGACAACGCGCGCGTCGTGCATTTCTGGGCGATGTCGGTGCTGGTCGCGTTCTTCGTCGTGCATATCGCGATGGCGCTGCTGGTGCCGCGCTCGCTGCTCGCGATGCTGCGCGGGCGCTAGGGAGATCATCATGTCCGAACCCGAAGACAAGCGCGCCCCGACGCGCTGGACGCTCGACCGCCAGGCGCTCGCGCTCGACGTGCGCCGCGAGCTCGCGATGCCGTCGCGGCGGCTGTTCAACCGGCGCATCCTGACGCTCGGCGGCCTCGCGATGCTGTCCGGCTGCTCGCTGCAGGACGATGCATCCGTGAACACGTTCCTCGAGAAGGTGTCGCGCATGAACGACCGCGTGCAGGCCTGGCTGTTCAGCCCGGACCGGCTCGCGCCGACCTACACCGAAGCCGACCTGACGCGGCCGTTCCCGTTCAACGCGTACTACGGGATCGACGAGGTGCCGCATGTCGATGCGTCGACGTACAAGCTCGCGCTGTCCGGGCGCGTGACCGGCAAGCGCGTGTGGACGCTCGACGAGCTGTACGCGCTGCCGCATGCGGAGCAGATCACGCGGCACATCTGCGTCGAAGGGTGGAGCGCGATCGGGCGCTGGGGCGGCACGCCGTTCGGCGCGTTCCTGCGGCGCGCGGGCGCGGACATCCACGCGAAATACGTCGGTTTCAAATGCGCGGACGATTACTACGAAAGCATCGACATGCCGACCGCGCTGCATCCGCAGACGCTGCTGACCTTCGAGTACGACGGGCAGCGGCTGCCGGCGGAATTCGGATTCCCGATGAAGCTGCGGATGCCGACCAAGCTCGGCTACAAGAACCCGAAGCACATCATGGAGATCTTCGTGACCGATACGTACCCGGGCGGGTATTGGGTCGACCAGGGGTACAACTGGTTCGGCGGATCGTAGGCGCAGCCGCGGCCTTGCCGCCGTGTTGCGCGGCGGGGCCATGCGAAGGCCGGTCTCGCCGGCGAGCCTGGACACGGCGATCGCGCGCTTCTGCGGTGCGGCCATTGGTTGCGCGCAGCGCTGCCGGCAGGCGGCGGAATTCGCGTCCGGGCCGATTTCGCGCCTGCTTTCAAGAAGCGCGGTGTCGAGCGGCCGCGCGATCGCGCGCATCCGGCCGAACACACGCGGCCATGTGATGCCGAACAGCTTCGCGGCCTGAGGCTGGCCCATCCGGAAAGAAGCCGTCCCGCCGAACCGTCTGCCGATCGCATTCAGTCAGGCGCGCAAGCGGCTTTCGACGCTGTGCCGTGGGCGTCGCGTCGGGAAGCTGACGAAATTCGTACATGTCTCATTGTTCGCGCATCGTGGGGAATCTAGCATTGGCTCTGCGATTGCGACACGTTCGCACTAGCTGCCAGTGCCGCGCTCATTGCCGTGGCATGCGTCGGTCAATCCGCATCGGCGTGCAGCGGAGCCCATCTCATTTTTCTGCATGGCGAATTGAAGGCCAGGCCTGCATGCCCGGCCGGCTGGTTCGTGCGCGGGTTCCCTCTCGAACTGTTACGTGGAGAATCATCGAACATGAGTCTTGTCATATTTCGCCGTCGTTGGTCGTTCACTTTGCTCTGCGTGGTCACGGGTATGACGTTGTCGGCCTGCGGAGGGGACGACTCCGGCGCACCCGCTGTCGTCGCGCAGGAAAGGGAGGCGCAGCAGGGGCACGAGGTCATTGCGGATACCGTCGCGGTGTCCGACGAGCCAGGGGCGCCTTCGGATCCGGCGTTTTCGCAGCAGCCCGAGCCGCCGGAGGTGGACGGACCGCCACTGGCGCCGGCGCCGGATCTGCCCGAAGCGCCCGCACCGATCGTGCCGCCTGCACCGATCGAACCACCTGCACCGATCGAACCACCTGCACCGATCGTGCCGCCCGCACCGATCGAACCTGCACCGATCGAACCTGCACCGATCGAACCGCCGCCTGATCCACCCGCACCACTCGACACGAGCCTCGAGATCAGGAACCTGGCAACCGGTAAAAATCTCTGCCTGGCGGTTTCAACGAGCAACGGCACATATGTCGGATTCCAGTCGTGCTCGGGCGCGGACGCGCAGCGCTGGCGCATGGAGCGGGCCGCGAGCGGCTATTTCAAGGTGAAGAACGTGTTCACCGAATCGCAGGGCAGGGACGTCTGTCTGCGCGCGGCCCCGTGGAAACCGGGCACGGTCAATATGTGGCCGTGCGACGGCACCGATTTCCCGACGACGCGGCTGTGGCGCGCGGACGTTGACGCGAATGGCTCGTTCACGATGCAGAACAAGCACTGGTCGGATGTCGGCGGAGGCGCTTCGCTGCAATCGACGGACCGCACGCTCGCAATGCTGCCGGCCGTCGACCAGCCTGCCGCGCGCTGGACCTACGACGGCGAATTGCCGTCGCCGATGCGAATCGTGACGGGCAATCGCCGGGTGCTGCTGATGTCGGCGCATTTCACCGGCCAGACGGCGAATCCTGCCGAGCCGGTCCGCAAGGCTGTCTTCGGCGACGGTGCGGATTTCGCTTCGCTCGCGCACTATGTCGGATTGGCGTCGCGGGGCAAACTGACGCTCGGTGGCACGATGCTCGCGAACGTCGATCTCGGCGCGTTCCCGGCCGGATGCAATTCGGGCGCCATCCTCGGTCAGGCGAGGGCTGCCGCGCAAGCGCGCGGCGTCGATCCCGGCGCGTACGACTATCTGTTCGTCGACTTCCCGCGTTCCAGCGAATGCAAATTCGCCGGACTGGCGGCGCGGCCGGGGCAATGGATTCTGTCGAACGGTTCCGGCCACGCGTACTGGATGTGGGCGCACGAATTCGGTCACGGGCTCGGCGCGGGGCATCCCGATTCGCTGCGGAATTGCCCGGTCGAGGGCGGCACGGTCATGCTCGGCGCAGGCTGCGCGACGGGCGGCATCGACGATCCGGCCGACCCGGTGGGCGGCGGCGGCCGGCGCATGTATCCCGTCGATTACCAGCTGTTCGCCGGGTGGCTCGACGAGACGGACGTGCCGCTGCTCCTGAAGCCGGGCACGTACCGCCTTGCTCCGCTCTGGAGTGCGCTGCCGGGCAAGCAGGGCTATCGCCTGCCGCGCGGCGATGGCTCCTACCTGGTGCTCGAGTTCCGTCGGCCGCGGGGGGCGAAGGGCACGTACGAAGACTGGCCCGACACGTCGCCGTTCGCCAACGGCGTAGCCGTGCGGATCGTCCGCTATCCGGGCGGCAGCATTCAGAACACGCTCGTCGACGCGACGCCGGACAGCAAGGACGGCATGAAGGACGCGCCGTTGATGCCCGGCAAGTCGCTCGTCGACACGGTGTCCGGGCGGCGCATCACCGTGCTGTCGGCCGATGACAGCGGCGCTGTGATGCAGGTCGAGGCGGTCCGCTGACTGCGCGCCGTACCAGCCCCGGGAGGCGGGACGAGCGCAGGCGCCCGGCCGGGTGTCGCGCCGAAACGTCAGTCGGCAACCTTTCAGGCAGGACGCCCGCTTCCTTTCGAATCCTTGATGCCATAATGCCAGGCGTGCGCAGCCGCAGCGGTTGCGCACCTTTTTTTGTCCCTCTGCCGCCGGCCCCGCCGGTTTACTTCGTCGCCGTTCGCACTGTCATGTCGTTCCGCACGTTTGCCTCCGCCGCCCTGGCCCCGTCCGGGCCGTTTGCCGGTTGTTCCGGCGTCTTTCAGCGAGGCACGCGGCGCGCCGCGCGGGCAGGCTGACGATGGGCCCGCTCGACCGACTCCTCGATTTCTTCACGCGTCATCCGCTGCGCCTGCCGCAAAGCCGCGGCGGGCGCGTCGCGCTGGCGCTCGTGTTCATCTACTTCGTGTGGGGCTCGACCTATCTCGGGCTGCACGTCGCGCTGCAGTCGTTCCCGCCGCTGCTGCTGTCCGGGCTGCGCAACCTGCTCGGCGGGATCGGGCTGTTCGTCTTCGCGCTGCGCCGCAAGCCGCAGTGGCCGACGCTCGTCGAGATCCGCAATTCGGCGATCGTCGGCACGATGCTGGTCGCGCTGTCGTCCGGGACGATCGCGCTCGGGATGCGCACCGTCAGCAGCGGCTCGGCCGCGGTGATGGTCGCCACCGTGCCGCTGTTCGCGACCGTGATCGCGGCGGTGGCCGGCCGGCCGGTGACGAAGGGCGAGTGGGCGGCGGTCGCGCTCGGGATGGTCGGCATCGTCGTGCTGAACTCGGGCGGCGCGGCCGCCGCGAACTCGGCGCTCGGCACGATCTCCGTGCTGGCCGGTGCGCTGTTCTGGGCGGGCGGCGCGCATCTCGCGACGCGCCTCAAGCTGCCGTCGGACCTGTTCCTGTCGACGTCGCTGCAGATCGGCCTGGGCGGCCTGATGTCGACGTTCGCCGCGTTCATGCTCGGCGAGCGCGTCGAGCAATTCGCGGTGCTGCCGGTGCTCGCGTTCGTGTACCTGATGGTGTTCTGCACGATGGCTGCGTATGTCGCGTACGGCTACCTGATTCGCCACACGAGCCCGATCATTTCCAGCAGCTGCATGTACGTGAACCCGATCGTCGCGGTCGCGCTCGGCGCGCTGTTCCTCGGCGAGCCGGTGACGATGGCGACCGTGATCGCGACGCTCGCGATCCTCGGCAGCGTCGGGCTGTCGTTCGTGTTCGATCCGGCCCGCAAGCGCGCGTCGCAAGCGGCTGCCGCGAGCGCACCGGCGCCTGCACCGGCATCCGCGTCCGCATCCGCATCCGCACCCGCATCCGCATCCGCATCCGCATCCGCATCGACGCCGGGGCCAGGGCCGGGGTCGGTGCCCGCGTCAGCCCCCGCATCCCCGGCCTCCGACGATCTGTAGCGCCGGCGCGCGGCGCGTTAGCCGCCGTGCCGGCCGCCGCGGTGGTGGAACCCGCCCGCGAGCGCGGCGAACAGCAGCCCCGCCGCGCACATGCCGGTCCAGCCGAACGCGCGCCACGCGAGCACGCCGGCCGACGAGCCGAGCGCGCCGCCGATGAAATAGCACACCATGTACACCGTGTTGACGCGGCTGCGCGCGTCGGGCTTCAGCGCGTAGATGCGCGACTGGTTCGAGATCTGCGCGGCCTGTACGCCGACGTCGAGCACGACCACGCCGATCACGAGCCCCGCGATGCTCGCGCCCGACAGCGCGAAGATCACGAACGACGCCGCGACCAGCGCGATCGCGAGCGTGATGATCGCGCGCGGCCCGCGCGCGTCGGCGAAGCGCCCCGCATACGGCGCGGCGAGCGCGCCGGCCGCGCCGACGATGCCGAACAGGCCGGCCGCCTGCGGCCCGAGATGAAACGGGGCGCCCGCGAGCAGCAGCGTCAGCACCGGCCAGAACGCGCTGAACGCCGCGAAGATCGCCGCACCCGTCAGCGATGCGTCGCGCAGCCCGCGCAATTCCACCGCGAGATGCCACATCGAGCCGAGCAGCTTGCCGTACGGCAGCGTCGACGTCGGCGAGCTGCGCGGCAGGCGCAGCACGATCACCGCGGCGAGTGCGACGAGCGCCGCGACCGACGCGCCGAACACCGCGCGCCAGCCGAAGTATTCGGCGACGAAGCCGGCCGCCGTGCGCGCGAGCAGGATGCCGATCAGCAGGCCGCTCATCACGGTGCCGACCGCCTGCCCGCGCGCGGCGGGCGGCGCGATCTCGGCGGCGAACGGCACCGCCTGCTGCGCGATGGTCGCGAGCACGCCGATCGCCAGGCTCGCGGCGGCGAGCACCGCGATCGACGGCGCGGTGGCCGCCGCGATCAGCGCGGCCGACAGGCCGGCGATCTGCAGCAGGATCAGCGTGCGGCGGTCGAAGCGGTCGCCGAGCGGCGCGAGCAGGAACATCCCGGCCGCGTAGCCGAGCTGCGTCGCGGTCGGCACGGCGCCGATCCACGACGCGTGGCCCGGAAACGACGCGCGGAAGCTGTCGAGGAGCGGCTGGTTGTAGTAGATGTTCGCGACGGACACGCCCGCGATCGTCGCGAGCAGCAACAGCAGGCTGCGCGAGTAGTGGGGCGACGCGGTGCCGTGGGTCGGACGATCGGGGGCGATGGAGGACATGGCGATACGGAGCGCTCGGGTGTGACGTGACCCGCGCGGCGCGGCGGCTGGCGGCGGCGCGCGCCGGGCATCGGGCGGGGGAGCCGATGATACCGGAGCCGTGCGAAACGTGCCGGCGATGGCCGGGCCTGGCGGGAGGCGGGCGCCGGCCCGGCGGAGCCGTCGACGCACACGCCGCGGCAACGGCTGCCGCGACGCCGGAAAGGCCGCCACGGCGGCGCTCAGTCGACGAGTTCGCCCGTCGGTTCGTAGAACGGATACGGGCCGTCGCCCTCGTCGACATACACGTGATGCGTGACCATGCCCGTTTCGGGCGCGTAGCGATGCACGGCGAACGCGGGCGGCTCGAGCCGGAACGCCGACGGCGCGCCGTCGCGCAGGTCGAACGCGACCTGGTGCGCGGGCGCCGGCACCGCCGACGCGATCGTGCCACCGAAGCGCGCGAACATCGTCCGATGCACGTGGCCACACAGCACGCGCTCGACGTTCGGATGGCCGCGCAGCAGCGCGTCGAGCTTCGCGGCGGCGGCGGGCGTGAGCCGCAGCGCATCCATGTGGCCGATCCCCGACGCGAACGGCGGGTGATGCAGCGCGACGATCACGGGCCGTGCGCGCGCGGCGTCGAGCTGGGCCGCGAGCCATGCGAGGCGCGCGTCGCACAGGTCGCCGACGCTCGTGCCGGGCACCTGCGAATCGAGCGCGAGCACGCGCACCGCGCCGACGTCGAACGCATACTGCACGAACTCGCCGTCCCGCCATTCGTCCCGCTCGGCGAACGCGCGGCGCAGCGCCGCGCGATCGTCGTGATTGCCGACCATCAGGAAGTACGGAATCTCGAGCGGCGCGAGCAGCGCGCGCAGATGGCGGTATTCGTCGTCATGGCCGAAATCGGTCAGGTCGCCGGTGACGAGCACCGCGTCGGGGCGCGGCTCGAGCGCGTTCAGGCGCGCGATGCAGCGCGCGAGCGCGGCGGCGGTGTCGACGCGCCGGTACGCCAGCATGCCCGGCCGTTTGATATGCAGATCGCTGATGTGTGCAAGCAGCATCGTCATTCCTCGGATCGTCTGGTTATCGTGGGGGAGAGGGTGTCACGCGGCGAGCGCGATCAGCCCCTCGGGCGCGACCGTGATGCCGACCGCCGTGCCGCGCGCAAGCTCGACGCGGCCCGGCACGTCGATCACGAGCGCATCGGGCGCCGCATGCTCGATCGTGAGCCGGGTGCGCTCGCCGAGGAACGCGCATGCGCCGATCGCGCCGCGCAACGGCGCATGCGCCGGATCGGCGAGCTGCGCATCCTCGGGCCGGAAGAACCATTCGTCGGCGGCGTGCGGCGTGGCGATCGCGCCGCCCGTCGTCACGAGCGCACCGTTCTTCCATTCTCCCGCAAGGCGGTTCAGCGTGCCGATGAACTGCGCGACCGCGCGGTTCGCGGGCCGGTAGTAGATGTCGCGCGGCGTGCCGATCTGCTCGATGCGGCCCGCGCTCATCACGACGATGCGGTCGCCGAGCTCCATCGCCTCGGCCTGGTCGTGCGTCACGTAGACGGTCGTCACGCCCAGCTCGCGCAGCAGCGCGTTCATCTCGCGGCGCAGCGCGTCGCGCAGCTTCGCGTCGAGCGCGGTGAGCGGCTCGTCGAGCAGCAGCACGCGCGGCCGCACCGCGAGCGCGCGCGCCAGCGCGACCCGCTGGCGCTGGCCGCCGGACAATTGGTCGATCGGCTTGTCCGCGTGCGCGTCGAGCCGCATCATCGCGAGCAGGTCGTCCACGCGCTCGCGCAGCACGCGCGGCTCGGTCTTGCGGATCTTCAGCCCGTAGCCGACGTTGCCGCGCACCGTCAGGTTCGGAAACAGCGCGTAGTTCTGGAACACCATGCCGACCTGGCGGCGCTCGATCGGCAGCGCGGTGACGTCGTCGCCGCCGAACGCGATCGTGCCGCCGGCGTCCGGCGTGTCGAGGCCCGCGATCAGGCGCAGCGTCGTGGTCTTGCCGCAGCCCGACGGGCCGAGCAGCACGAGCGTCTCGCCCGCGCCGATCGACAGGTCGAGCGGCTCGAGCACGCGGGTGCCGCGGAACGTCTTCGCGCAGCGGGTCAGGGTGATCGGAATGGAATCGAGTTTCATGTGAGCTTTGGTCAACGCTTGCCGCGCTGCTTCGGCGCGCGCGTGCCGGACGGGTCGACGCCGAGCCACTGCATCGCGACGAGCAGCGGCAGCGTCATCAGCAGGAACAGGATCGTGTACGCGCTGCCGACTTCGAGACGCAGCGACGCGTAGGTGTCGGCGAGGCCGACCGGCAGCGTCTTCGTGTCGGGCGTGTGCAGCATCCACGTGAGGTTGAATTCGCCGATCGACAGCGTGAGCACCGCGAGCGCGCCCGCGACGATGCCGGGGCGCAGGTTCGGCAGCACGATCGTCACGAAGCGCGTGACGAACGATGCGCCGAGGCTTGCCGCGCCTTCCTCGAGCGTGCGCAGGTCGGCGCCCGCCGCGACGGCCGCGACCGCGCGCACCATGAACGGCAGCGTGAACACGGCGTGGCCCGCGACGATGAACCACGGGCTCATCCGGAACGCGGTGAAGCCGCCGTAGACGGCCAGCAGCGCGAGCGCGGAGGCCAGGCCCGGCAGCGCGATCGGCAGCACGAGCGCTTCCTCGATGATGCGCGCGGCGCGGCTCTCGCTGCGCGCGAGCGCGTAGCCGGCCGGCACGCCGGCGACGAGCACGATCGCGAGCGTCGCGAACGCGACGTACAGCGACAGCGCGACCGAGCCGTGATACTGCTGCCACACCTGTTCGAGCCAGCGCAGCGTGAGGCCGCTCGACAGGCCGCGGAAATAGTTGACCGTCAGCCCCGCGAGCACCGACATCACGACCGGCACGATCAGGAACGCGCACAGCAGCAGCGTGACGCCCCATTGCAGCGCGGCGAGCGCGCGGGCGCCGGTGACGCGCGGCGCGCGCCGGGCAGCGGCGCTCGTGTGAGCGGGCGCGGGGGAGGGCGTGGAAGAATCGGAAAGCGAATGCATCGGATGACCCTCAGGCGGCGGCTGCCGCGGTGTGGCCGGTGAAGCGGCGCGCGAGCGCGAGCACGGCCCACGTGACGACGCCGAGCACGATCGACAGGCCGGCGGCCGTCGCGATGTTCGCGTTCAGCGTGAACTCGGTGTAGATCGTCATCGGCAGCACGTTCAGGTCGGTCGCGAGCGTGAACGCGGTGCCGAACGCGCCCATCGCGGTCGCGAAGCAGATCGCGCCGGCCGCGATCAGGCCCGGCGCGAGCGCGGGCAGCACGATGTCGCGCAGGATGCGCCACGGCGACGCGCCGAGCGAGCGCGCCGCTTCCTCGAGCGACGGGTCGAGCTTCGACGCTGCCGCGATCACGGTGACGATCACGCGCGGAATCGAGAAGTACAGGTAGCCGACGAACAGGCCCGCCACCGAATACGCGAACACCCACTTGTCGCCGGTGAGCTTCGCGGACAGCATCCCGACCAGCCCCTGCCGCCCGGCGAGCATGATCACCATGAAGCCGACGACGACGCCCGGAAACGCGAGCGGGAACGTGAGCAGCGCGAGCAGCACGCGCTTGCCCGCGAACGCGCGGCGCGCGAGCAGCAGGCCCGAGATCGTCGACAGCACGAGCGTCGCGAGCGTGACGGCCGCCGACAGCGCGACCGTCTCGCCGAGGCTCTTCATGTAGCGTGCGTTGCCGAGCAGCGCCGCATACTGCGCGACGAACGCGCCGTCGGCCGACACGCGCGCGAGCGCGACCATCGGCAGCAGCCAGAATGCGGCGAACACCGCGAGCGCGGGCGCGACGAGCGCGATGCGCCAGCGCAGCGGGAAAGTCAGGTCGGGCATCGTTGCGTCCTGCCGTTACTGCATGATCTGCAGATACTGTTGGCCGAACGCCTGCTGGCCGGCGGCCATCTTGCCGAAGTCGACGGGCTTCGCGCGCGCGTAGTCGCTCGCCGGCAGGAACTTCGACGCGACGTCGGCGCTCAGCGCCTGCGCGCGCACCGGGCGCAGGTACGCGCTCGCCCACAGCTTCTGGCCTTCGTCGGACAGCACGAAGTCGAGCACCTTCCGGCCGTTCGCGTCGTGCGGCGCGCCCTTCACGAGGCTCATCACGTACGGCACCGCGATCGTGCCTTCCTTCGGAATCACGAACTCGACGTTTGCGTTGTCCTTGTACTTCGCGCGGTACGCGTCGAAGTCGTAGTCGAGCAGGATCGGAATCTCGCCCGACAGCACGCGCGCATACGCGGTCTGCTTCGGCACGATCGGCGCGTTGGCCTTCAGCTTGCGTAACCAGTCGAGCGCGGGTGTGAAGTTGTCGAGGGTGCCGCCGAGCGCCTGGTTGACGGCGACCGCGCCCGCGTAGCCGACGAACGCGCTCGACGGATCGAGGTAGCCGACCATGCCCTTGTATTCAGGCTTCAGCAGGTCGGCCCACGAGCGCGGCACCGGCTTGCCGTCGAGCGCGTCCTTGTTCACGAAGAAGCCGAGCGTGCCCGAGTGGATCGCGAACCAGTAGCCCTGCGGGTCCTTCAGGTTCGCCGGGATGTCGTTCCAGTGCGCGGGCTTGTATGGCGCGATCACGCCCTTGTCCTTCGCCTGGAACGCCGACGACACGCCGAGATAGACGACGTCCGCGACCGGGCTCTTCTGCTCGGCGATCAGCTGCGCGATCGCCTGGCCCGAATTCTTGTTGTCGAACGGCACGCGCACGCCGGTCTTCTGCTTGATCGCGGCGATCTGCGCGGCCCAGTCGGCCCATTCGGGCGGGCAGTTGTAGCAGATCGCGGTGTCTTCCGCGTGGGCGGACGGTGCGCCGGCGAGCAGGGCGGCGCAGGTGAGCGGCGCGGCGAGCGCGCGCAGCAGGGACGACAGTCGAAGTGTCACGTTATGGTCTCCGGGTGGGCGTGTGAGGGAGGGGCGGCGCGCTCAGGCTTCGCGAAGCTGGCGGGCGGCCGGCGCGACCGTCGCGCCGTCGCGCACCGTGTGCGGCAGGATCCGCGAGGCGCGCTCGACGGGTTTGCCGCCGATGGATTCGACGAGGCGCTGCCACGCGTGCCGGCCGATGTCGCGATTCGGCGACGCGATGCTGGCGAGCGGCGGCGCGAGCAGCTCGCCGATCGCGATGCCGTCGAAGCCGAGCACCGAGATGTCGTCGGGAATCGAGAAGCCCGCGCGCCGCAAGCCGCGCATCACGACCATCGCCAGCAGGTCGTTGCTGCAGAACAGCGCGGTCGGGCGCGTCGTGCGTGCGGTCAGGTGCGCGAGCACCGCGTCGGGCAGCTCGGGCGCGTTGAAGTCGACCTCGACCGGCGGCAGCGGCGCGATGCCGCTTTCCTCGAGCGCCTGCGTGTAGCCGAGATGGCGCTGCCGCGCGCGATCGGATGCCGCGAGCGAGCCGGCGAGCATCAGCACGCGGCGATGGCCGCTTGCGGTCAGCATGCGCACGCCGTCGTACGCGGCGCGGCGGTTGTCGACCGACACCGACGGGCGGCGCTGCGTGTCGTTGTGCATCAGCACGTAATGCGGGCCGTCGTGGTCGAGCATGTCGAGCAGCGGATGCGTGTCCGCATCGGCGACCGTCAGGATCAGCCCTTCGACGCGCTGCTCGCGCAGCGTCTCGATCGCGTGGCGCTCGCGCGCCGCGTCGTACTCGGTCGTCATCAGGATCAGCTTGAAGCCGGCCGCGGTCGCGAGCTCGTCGATCCCTTGCAGGCAGTCGGCGAACACGGGGTTCGCGAGGGTCGGCAGCACGACGCCGACGAGCCGCGTGCGCTCGCCGCGCAACTGGCGGCCAAGCGGGCTCGGGCGGAATTTCAGCGTGTCGATCGCGGTGCGGATCGCCGCGAGCGTCGACGGGCTGACGGTATGCGGCGCGTTGATCGCACGCGACACGGTGGCGATCGAGAAGCCGGCAAGCGCGGCGACATCCTTGATGGTCGGGGGCATGAGGGGCGCGATGTAAACGTTTTCGGCGAAGGCATTATCGAAAACGTTTATGACCTTCCGATGACGCGTGAAGGGGGCGCATCGGAGCGGTGCGCGCGCGTGAATCGTGTGAAGGACGAGGCGGCGGTGCGGGGGCTATTGTATCGGCGGCGGTGCGAGCATGGTCGAATCCGGCCGGGTTCGACAGGGCCAAATGCGTAACGACGGAGCGAGCAGTGGTAGAATCCCGTCCGCCCTTGCCGGGGTGATGAAATTGGTAAACATAGCGGACTTAAAAGTTTGAGTGCCCAGCCGGAAACGGCCGGTGCAGAACCCTTCAAATTCGGCGAAACCCCTGATGCGATGCATCGAGGCAACGCCGAGCCAAGCCTCGCGGCGCACGCGCACGCGAGGAAGGTGTAGAGACTAGACGGGGGGCGCCTAAGGCGCACGGGCGACAGCGTCGTCCCGCACGCGATGGCGAAGGCATAGTCCAGCGCACGAACGGCATCGCTCCAGACGACGCCGGCTTCGAAAGAAGCAGTGTGACGAAAATCCGCCGCCTTAACTGGCTTGCCGGTTCGAGTCCGGTCCCCGGCACCACCTCATTCCGTAGTATCCCATATCCATCCTGTAGCAAACCCAATCTGGATAAGGATTTCCGTGCTATCTTTCATCCATGAAAGGTAGCCGCGCCGTAGCAGAATTGAGCCTTTTTTGCACCCGCGTGCACCAGAAATGCACCACGATTTGCACCAGGGAGCGGGATGGCGACATACACGAAGCGCGGCAGCATGTGGCGCGCGCAGGTGCGCCGCAAAGGGGTGACCCTGTCGGACACATTCAAGAACAAGGCCGATGCGGTCGCATGGGCGACGGCGAGAGAGCACGAGATCAACATCGGCAAGCTCACGCCCGGCACGAAGCACACGCTCGCGGACGCGCTGCGCGAGTACGAGAAGCGCGTCAGCCCGACGAAGCGCACCGCGCGATGGGAGGCGATCCGCTTCGGCGCGTTCGTCCGCGAGTTCCCTGACCTGGTCGCGATGCCGCTCGCTGCGGTGACGGCCGAACACATGGGCCGATGGCGCGACGCGCGCCTGGCCGGCGACGTGGAAACTGGTCGCGCGCCGGTCGGCACTGCAACCGTGCTGCGCGAGATCAACCTGCTGTCGCATGTGTTCACGACCGCACGCGATGAATGGAAGTGGATCACCGAGAGCCCGCTCACGGGCATGCGGCGTCCGACGGAGCCGCAGCCGCGGAAGCGCCGTATCACCGATGCCGAGGTCGGTGCGCTGCTCGAGCAGCTCGGCTATCGCGACGACGAGACGCCCGCGACGAAGTCCGCCCGGATTGGCGCGATGCTCGTGTTTGCAATCGAGACGGCGATGCGGGCCGGCGAGATCGAGGCGATGACGTGGGACGCGGTCGACCTGCAGAAGCGCTACGTGCACCTGCCGCGCACGAAAACCGGCGTCGCGCGCGATGTGCCGCTATCGCCGCGCGCGCTCGCGCTGCTGAAGCAGTTCGACCCACTGAAGAATGAGTTCGAGGGGAACGTGTTCGGGGTCGACGCGCCGCTGCGCGACGCGCTGTTCCGGAAGGCCAAGAAGGCCGCGATGCTGGACGACCTGCATTTCCACGACGCGCGCCGCGAGGCGCTGACGCGGCTATCGAAGATATTCAACGTGATGGAGCTGGCGAAGATCAGCGGGCATCGTGACCTGCGTATCCTGCAGGCGGTCTACTACGCGCCGCATGCCGCTGACCTCGCCGACAAGCTGCATCAGGCTTCGACGTGAGACTCGGCCCACGCGATCACGTCCTTCGCGCGCCAGAGCGGCCGGGCGCGCTCGGTCGCACCCTTGCCTGACGGGATGCGGATCGGGCGCGGGAAACCGTCCTGCGGCGTGATCCACTGCCGCGTGTGCTGCTCGCTGCGGTGCAGGTATGCCGCCACTTCGGCCAGATCCCACAGCGCATGCGGCGTCAGGCGAGCGGCTATTTCCTGTGCGAGTTGAGATAGTTCGGTCATCGTGCCCTCGTAGTCATGGCGAGCTCGACCCGGCGGCTGATCTCGCGATCGTAGCCGGTGAGCGTGGATTTCAGATTCGGGGCGTGCTGCGGACCCGCGATCGTCGTGCCGGCGGCCTGCACATTGAGATCGGCGTCGCTCGGCAGCGCGTAGCCGGTGCAGATCCTCGACCCGTGCTTACGCATGCCTCGTTTCAGCCGGCCGCTCACGACGAGCGATTCGAGGATCGGCTTCATCTGCGCGGCGCGCTGTTCGAACTTCGACGCGATCGACGACACCGCGTAGACCTTGCCGGGGGACATGCGCGCGACGATCTCGTCGGCGGATGGGCGGGGCGCGGTCATGATGCCTCCCGTTCTCGGCGCGCGGCGACAGCGCGCATTTCCTGCAGGTCGCGCTCGGCGTGCTCGCGCCAGCCGTTGCCGTGCTTCAGGACAAGCCTGGTGAGCCAGTGCAGCACGGCAGCCTGTTCATCCTCGGAGCGCTCCCGGATCGTCGCGCCGGCGGCGCGCATGCTGTGCGCGAAGGGTGCGCAGGTGAAATTCGGCATGCCGAGCACTTCCTGCAGCGCGGCGTGCATGCGATCGGGGTAGATCAGCGGCTCGACGTCGAGCTGCTGCGCTGCGGCAGGCTCAGCAGCGATGCTTGTCCGTTCGCCGTGGTCTGCTGTCTCGAGCGCGTCGGTCGTTACCAGTTTCGAACGTGTCTCATTGCCCTCGGCCGCGTACGAATCGACAATGGTTTCGGCGGGTCGGATTGCCTCGAGATCCGTCGTTGCTGTTGCCTCGCTCGCCTGTTCGGGAGCGGGGCTTTTTTGTGCTTCGATCACGGCGGTGATGGTTCGCATGGCTGTCTCTTGATCCAACGGGGATAAAAAAATGGGCGCTGTGCGAGCCGCCCGAAAGGCGCCGCTCCGAGGTGGATCACCGGCGGCGCGTCGGTGTTTGGTTGTCAGGCGGCGTCGACGTCGGCCGGCTCGTCGCGGTAGTCGAAGCGCTTCGCGGCGCAGAGCGAGAACAGGGCGTCGACGTCGAAGTGCGGGCCGTACACGGCCGCGCCGCGGTAGCGGAAATGCTCGCGCGCGCGGTGTTCCATCGACGTGAGGCAGCACTTAAACGCGGTCTGCACGAACTCGCTTTTCGTCATGTGCAGGGACAACTGCCATTTCCGCGTGCTCTGCGCTTCGGGCTTGCCCGTTACGACGTCCGGCTCGACGTAGTTCGCCTGCAGGTAGGGCGAGCCGCCGCGCACCGGTTGCACGACGAGGAACGTGTAGTCGAGGAATCGGATATCGCGCAGCAGCTCGCGCATTTCTTCAATCTTCATGGGGGGATCCTGAAAAAGCGGGCGCTCGTACTGGCCGCCCCAAGCCGCCGCGCGACGGGGGGACACGCGGCGGGGACGCTTACTGTTTCTTCGCGTTCTTCGCACCGCGCGCCAGGTCGGAACCGGCGAACGGATCGTCGCCGGCCTTCTCGGCGGCCGTCTTGCCCTTGCCGCCGGCTGGCTTCTGCGCCTTGTCGACCAGGTCGGGAGACTTCGGCGCCGGCGGCGTGAGCGTGATTTCGATTTCGGTCTGCGCCATGTGGTCGATGTAGCCGCGATCGTGCACGGTCGGCTTCACATATGCGTTGCACGCGATCAGCGCAGATCCGCCGTCCTGCGGGTCGACGCTGAAATCGGTCAGCTTCACCTGCCCGAGCTTGATTTCCGATTTCTCCGACGCGCCGCGGTGAAAGACGATCGTGTATCCCTCGTACTCGTTCTTCAGCTTGAGCGGCGTGTGCACGTTGACGCACTTCCGGCTCGTCAGCTCGACGTCGGCGCGCGGGAGCGACATTTCCTGCTGCGGTGTGGCCGTGGCCTTCGGCCCGCCGCGCTCGCGCTCGTAGAACGCGGGCCGCAGGTGCTTGTCGAGCTCGTCGAGCACGGTGTTATCGGTCAACCATTCGATACGGACGCTGCAGCCGTAGTCACGCTTGTCGCCCTTGAATTCCTCAACGGGCGTTACCTTCTTGATCTTGATGAGCTTGCGGTCGATGGAAAGCATGGGAGCTCCTGTTACTGGTTGGCTGCGGTCGGTGTGACGCGGCCGGCGTAATGCCGGATCCGGCGCTCGACGCATTCGGGCACGGCGCAGACCTGGCCGCCGTCGTGCGCGGCGAATACCGGGCGGAACAGCTCGCGGTCGATCGCGCTGATCGTCGGGTCGTGGCGGATCGCGGCGACCAGGCGGAACAGTTCGGTGCTGACGCTCGGCATCACGCGGCCCTCGCTGCGATGCTCGATTCCTGAAACACGCGCACGCCGTCGAGCGGACAGTTCAGCTTCAGTGCGAGCGCGAGCTTGTTGATCGCCGGCATGTTCGCGTCGAGCAGGTCGACATATTCGGGATGCGCGGCGACGTAGCGGATCAACGCGAGCTTGTCGCTCACTTCGGCCTTCCAGACCTTGCGCGTCGACACGCCAGCCGTCACGCGCGGCGCGGCCGCGATCGGCGCCGTGACGAGCGTCGCCGTCGTCTGCAGCGTGGCGACTTCGGCCGCACCTTGCTCGGCGCGGCTTTGCGCTTCGGCTTCGAGGCGCGCGGCCTGCTCGACGTCGCCGCTCTGCGCGGCCTGCACCGCCTGCTGCTGCAGCTGCACGGCCTCGGCACGTGCGGCGGCGTCGCGCGCGGCCGCTTCCTGTTCGAGCCGCGCGCGCTCTTGCCGCGCAGCTTCCTCGAGGCGTGCCTGTTCCGCGACGCGCTTTCGTTCCTGCTCGCGGTCGTACGTGGTGATCGCGGTCTTCAGCATCGACTCGGCCTGTTCGAGGTAGGTCGTCGGCGCGCGGAACAACTCCATCACGGCGTTCTTTGCCGCGTCGATCGGCCGCGTGATGCCTTTGCGGGTCGTGTCGACGTCGCGCTGCAGCCCCTTGATCTTGATGAGCTCGCGCGCGGCGAGGTCGCGCATGTCGGCGCTGTCGATCGTGTATGCCTTCGCCATTTCGAGCGCGTTCGTCGCCGACTTGAATAGCGTCTGTTCAGGCTGCGGCACCTGCAAATTCACCAGTGGTTCCATGTTTTTCCTTGAAGTTTCGAAGGGTCAGCAGTGCGAGGAAAACGGGCCAGTCGCCGCGATCGGTGAACGGCACCAGACGGTAGGTGCCGTCGGCGCGGAGGCCGAGCCCGTAGCGGTCGTCGACGGGCGTGCCGTTCTTCGCGAGCAGTTCCTGATAGGCGGCGAGCTGCACGCCGATCACGGGCCCGAGCGTCAGCATCTTTTTGATATCGACGACGGCGCGGCGGCCGCGGATCAGGCCGGTGCGGTCGAGCGTGCCGGCATAGCGCAGGGCGGGGTGATACAGCCGCAGTTCGATCGCGTCGGGCACGAAGCCAGTGTCGGCGCGGAATTTCATCCACGCGGACAGGTACGGCATCAGCTCGGACGCCAGGTCGTCGGTGTCGAGGTCGTCGACGTCGTACAGCTCGGTCATGCGGTGCACGGCCTGCCCGAGCTGGCGCGCGCGTTCGAGCGTCGCGCGCGGCACGCTGGAATAGTCGACGAGCGGCGCGAGCGTCTGCGTCACGCTCGGCACTCGCTGCGCGCCGACGCGGTAGACGTGATCGACGGGATCGAACGTCAGCATCACGCCCCCATCGGATCTTCGATCCACGCGACGATGGCGTGATAGTTCGCCTTCGTCACGCCGTCGTACCCGTGGCCGAACTTGCGGCGCATGTCGGCCTCGCCGAGCGCGGCCTGCTCCATCTTCGTGCGCAGGATGCGCATCACGCTGTCGCTGACCGGATCGCCGGCTGGCTCGCCGCGCTGGCCGGCGGCCTGCTCGAAGTCGTCGTCGGAACCGGGCTCGCGCGCGGCGGCCGGCGACGATTCGACAGCGGCGCGCGCGGCGCCAGTGCGGCGACGCGAAGTCCGCGGGGCGTCGTCGGCCCTATGCCCGTCATTCGCCGGGGTGCCGCTTTCGGCCGCGCTAGCGTTTCCGGCCGCGTTCGCCTCGACCGTGCCTGCTGCCTGCTCAGCCGGCGCGCCGTCGCTGCGCGCGCCCCCGTCAGCGTTCTGGCGCTCGCTGCGCGCGCGCGGCTGCGGCACGGGCGGCGCGTCGCCTTCGCCGGCTGCGGTCGCGAACGCCTGTTCGACGGTTGTCTCGCCTTCCTTCAGTGCGGTCGTGATGCCGAACAGCAGCGTGAGGTGTTCGAGTGTGACGTCCTCTTCGCCGCCCACGCGCAGGAAACGGAACACCGTGTCGGGCGTCGCGCCGTACTTCTGCAGGACCGCCAGCGCGCGGGCGCGCCGGTTCGCGAGCGTCTGGTGATCGCCTATCGCGGTGCGGCGGGCCGCCTCGTACATATCGGCCCAAAATGCCTTCGGCACGCCCTTCAGGATCGAATTTCGCAGCGCGATCGAACACGCGGCGTTTGCGGTGACGCCGATCATGTCGGGTTTGAACCGGCGCCCGTGTTTGTCGATGATCCGGCGCTGCACCTCGTATGTGATCGCGACGTTGCGCTCGAGGTCGTGGAACACGCCCTGAGACGTCACGAAGTCGCCCTGATCGCTGACGACGCGCGCGCCTGCGCGGCTGTTGCCCCATGCGCTCGCGATCACCTCGGCGAAGCGCGCGCTCGGCCCCTCGATCGTCTTGCCGTCGCGAGGCAGCGCGTAGATGCATTCCTGAGCGATGTTCTCGTTCAGCGTGACCATCTGCAGCGCCTCGTCGCGGAAGCGCTTGATCGACCGCGGATACTTGTGAGCGGTCGCGATTTGCTGATCGATTTCGCTCTTGTTCAGCAGCGCGACGGTGCTGCTGTCGACGTCCATTTCGACGATTTCAGACATGGGTTCCTCGTTCTATGGCGGTCAATCGGTTACTCGGCGCGCGCGGCGGCCGGCATCTTCTCGATGCAGACGTAGGGGAAGCGCTCGGGGAACGGCTTGATGTGCCGGTAGAAGTGCGAACCGATCGACTCGGCCTTGCGGAACGCGTCGAAGTTCGCCGGCGTGCACTTGTCGTAGTGGTAGAGCGACGTCGGCTCGCCGGCCTTGTTCTTGAACCGGATCGCGAGCGTGCCCGTCTGCGGGTCGTAGCCGATGCTGTGAATCTGCGACGACTCGACGGACGTCATGTCGATGTTCAGGGCGGTGGGTGCGTTCATGGCGATTTGCTCCTGTGGGATGGTCACGTGTCGTAGCCGACGGGGAAACGGTCGGCGTTGAGGTAGGCGAGGCCGAGGACCGCGATTGCGAGCAGCGCGAGCATCACGATCCACGCAGCGAACTTGCTGCGGCGCTCGAGCCGGTCGAGCGCTTCGAAGATGGAATTGACGAGCCAGATCACAGCAGGCTCCGCAGGTAGGGACCGGCGAGGTCGATGCCGTTCCAGAACATGCCGATGACGATCCCGAAGGTAGCGGCCCAGGCTGAGCCTTCGATGACGTAGCGGGTGTGCGACGGGCGCGCGGCGGCGCGCAGCAGCGCGTTGTCGTGGGCGGCGCGCATGTCAGCCCCCCTTCCGAGTGTTCGCGCCGGTGTGATCGGCGCAGCTGCTCACGCCTGAATCACCCGGGCCGAGTTCGCAACCGCACTGCGAGCAGTACGTCATCGGGAAACGGGGCGCGCGGGGCGCCGCCGTGGCGCGGCGGATCTGCTGTTCGCGTTCCGCGCGGCGCGTGCCGCGCGTAAGCAGGAAATGGACGGCGCCGAGGAACACGGCGAGGCCGCACCAGGCTGCGAGGATGTTCAGGGCCATCATGCCGGCATCCCCTCGCGCTGCTCGCGCGCCACTTGCTCGGCGGAACGCTGGTGCGCGGCCGCTGCGATCGCCTCGACGAACAGGTCCTCGAGCTTCCAGCGGAAGTACGCGCGGTCGGCGTCGACGGCCTGCATAAGGCCGGCCTTTATGCTGGGCGGTAGCGCGTCGAGCTGCTCGAGCACGTCGTCGAACGTGACGTTGCGCGCGCATTCGTCATTCAGGGCGTCGAAGGCGAGCGACGCCATGTCGAGCTGTGCCTGCAGCCGGTCGGTGTAGCGGTCGTATTGCCAGCCGACAGCGTGGTTCGGGAACATCATGTGCCTCGCGGTTCTGGTGAACTTGAGGCGATGATAGATTTTCTATCGATCTATCGCAAGAAAAGCTGCCGCTTGATGATAGAAATTCTATCTATTGGTTGTTTGACGGCGATAGTGTTTGCCTGATGTCAAAAAAAAATCCCGCCGAGGCGGGATTGTGGTGAGAGAGGAATGGGGGCTATTTTGCGAAGCCAGCAATGACCCAACTTGCGCCGCGCGCGAGTCCGTAGGAAATTACGGCAAACGTTACGAACCCGATGACCATGAATGAATCATTCGTGGCGGCAGCGCCGATCAGGAGGACGACGGCCAGTCCGATGCCTACGAAATTTAATGCAATGCATAGGCGGCGAACACCCTCATTACGCAGTGGGCCGACGTCCCAAGTGGATTTCAACCACTTGGCTTTTGAGGGCGAGGATTCGAACTTATCAAGTTGCGTAATCGCGATTCCGTATGTATTTTTCACGCGAACTGATTTTGAGAAATAGAGCGTCCAAACGATTGCGCTGAGCGCTGAACCGATGATTTTTCCGGCTGCTTCGCCGGCTGATTGGGCGTCCATTGAAACATGCAATGTTAGTGGCACTACGACAAAGCTCTGAACCGCAAGCATTATCGGCCCGGAAAGCCAGAGTGCCATCTTGGCGAAGCCCACGGACGGTGGCGCGTGCCGCTTCCAAAGCAAGAACCCGGCATAGGCGCCAACACCAGAGGCAGCAGCCCACGTGAGCCAATAGGCTGTTTTGAACGTGCCCCAGTTCGGGTTGGACAGTACGCCTGGATAATCATGTTCAGTCGTAATTATGTCCTTCCAGATTGCAGAACCCGCAGCAAGAGGACCGAGCACCATAAAGCAAAATATTATCCATCCGAGCCAACCCCCTACGCCCTTTAGATTTTCGTTTTTCATAATTTCCCCGATTCGAAAATTAAAGATGTGTGGTTATTGCAATTTATCGCTTTCGATAGCGTCGATGCTCGACCATCACCCCGATGATTTTTACAGGCTCCCGCTCGTTGCTTATGGTCGGGTAGTCTGGGTTCAGCGGCACCAGTTCGAAAAGATCCAGACCATCGACAGTGACCCCACGGGCGCGGTATTTCTTGAAAGTTGCTTCCTCGCGGCCATTCTTTGCGACCACGAAGTCGCCGGGCCGCGGTGCTATCGCTGGCTCGACAATTACTCGGTCGCCTGGCTGGAACTCCGGAATCATAGAGTGCCCTTCGATCTCGAGAGCAAAGGCGTGATCCGATAGATCGAGATCGGTCAAAAGATATTCGTAACCCCACCCGGGCGGAAAGGGGGTGACGATCTCCGTCATTTGACCTGCCTGAACGCTGCTGATCAAAGGGATTCTGCGCGTACCGATCTCTGCAGGCGTGACGTTCTGAACTGGTGCGGACGGCATACCGGGTATCGGCAGCACGTATTTGGTCGCTCGAGCGATCTCAAGAATCTGTCCGAAGCTGGGCTCGTGCCGATTGTTTTCCCAAGCAGAGACATTGCCTCTCGACTTTCCGAGGGCATCCCCAAGCTGTTCCTGGCTCAAGCCGGCGTCTTCGCGGCTGGCCTTAATCCATTCACCGATGTTCATGCCCTCGATGGTAAGAAAATCTACCATCACATGAGCTATATTTTCTTGCGTTAGATGGATAGAATTTCTATCATTCCTGTTACGACGAACTCTATCGGACGAGATCATGGAGCATCCATTGGATCGAGCAGCCAAGGCTGCGGGTTTGACAATGCAAGGGCTGGCTGAACAGCTCGGCGTGACGCGCGCGGCCGTACAGCAATGGAAGCAAGAGGGGCGTCGGACGCCCGCCGAGCACTGCCCACCAATCGAGCGGCTGTGTAACGGTGCCGTTCGATGCGAGGAATTGAACGATCGGGTCGACTGGGCGTACGTTCGGTCAACGCCGGCCGACCTGCCAGCAGTTCTCCCGATTTCGCAGGTGGCCGCGTGATCTGCGTCCAGCGCTGCGCCTGTGCCTTCATCCCGGTGTACGGCGCTGCTGCTCGAGCGCCCGCAGGATGGGTTGCAGGATGGCAATCAAGTTTTCGTCCGCCTGCAATCGCCGGTCAGGATCAGGAATCGCCCCCAAGAGCTCCGCCATTCGCTTGGCGACCGCAAATTCGACTTTCTGCGGGGCGGGATGTGTGGCGCCGAGCGCTTCGAGCGTAATTCGGCACGCTTCGATTCGCCACATGTACTCCGCGATTTCCTCCTCGAGCTCCTGCTGTCTGTCGCCGAGCGCGACGACCAGCCGGCGCAGTTCCGCAATCTGTTTGTCCGTGTCCTTCAACGGAACCTCCTTTCGTGAAACGGGTTGTTTTCGATGGCCTGGCAGCCGGAATCGATTCTTTCATGGTTGGAGGTTCCTTCTTCTCAATAAAGCGCGGCCGCGCCGCGCACGTCTCATGCAGCAGGTACAGCAATGTCCACACGCGCTGAATATCGCCCCGAGGTGAAAACTCGTCTGCGACCCCGCACGCACGACGCCATGCACAAGTTCAAACGGCTGCACGGCATCGAAAGCGATTCCGCTGCACTGTCGCGCATTGCTGATCTGTTTCTGCTCGGCGCGATTGGCAATTTGCCCGAGGACCTGCTCGGCGTCAGTGCCGACGCGGCCCAATCTGGGACGGCGGTGCGCGCATGACGACGAAGAAAGCAAAGTTGCCGGCGGCGCTGACGATCGCCGAAGCGGCAGACCTGACGGCGCGTGCCGCGCGCGCTGGCGCATCGGTGCCCGAGTTCGTCGGCTATCACGTGCGGCGCAGCGCCTACGGCGCGCTTCACCCGGCAGTGCTCGCGTTCGAGGGTAGGGACGACGCGTCCCAAAGTGGCCCGAAAAAATGTGCCGACGACGCAACAGACGGCGAGGGAGAGTGACGCATGTCCCCCGTCCGTATTGGTCGCGCGACGCTGTATTGCGGCGACGCGCTGCAATTTCTTCCTGACCTGGCCGGCGTGCACGCGCTGATCACCGATCCCCCCTACAGCTCAGGCGGGCAGTTCCGCTCCGATCGCGCGCTGGGCGTTCATGCGAAGTACGTGCAGAGCGATTCCGGAAATCTCGCTCTTCCCGAATTCAGTGGCGACAACCGCGATCAGCGCGGCTTCCATTTCTGGTCTGCACTCTGGTCCGGCGCCGCGCTGCGCGCGTGCGTGCCCGGCGCGGTCGCGTGCGTGTTCACCGACTGGCGGCAGCTGCCGGTGACGACCGACTACCTGCAGGCCGGTGGATGGGTGTGGCGCGGCGTCGTGCCGTGGGTCAAGACGAGCGCACGGCCGCAGCCGGGGCGCTTCCGCGCGCAGTGCGAATACGTCGTATGGGGCAGCGCGGGAACGATGCCGCTCGACCGCGGTGTCGACGTGCTGCCCGGGTTCTACGAATACGCGTCGCCGGCGCGCCGCGAACACGTGACACAGAAGCCGCTGGGCCTGATGGCCGACCTGCTGCGCATTGTGCCGCCAGGCTCGACAGTGCTGGATCCGTTCATGGGCTCGGGCACGACAGGCGTTGCCGCGGTGCAGTGCGGGCACGACTTCGTCGGCATCGAGCTCAGTCCGCACATTTTCGATTCGGCGTGCCGGCGCATCGAAGAAGCGCAGCGCGGCTTGAAGGACTTCGCCGCGCCGGTGCTGGTCGAGCAGCGCATGCTATGGGAGGCGGGAACATGAAACGAGATGCCCTCGCAATTCCGCTCGAGCTGGGCGACGAACTTATCGTCGCCAACTTCGCCGGCGGCGCTCGACTTCGAGGGATGCGGTCCGAGACGGCCTTAGTTTTGCTTGGCAGCCTCGGCGTCCGCGATCCGTACCTTGATGCGTTCGGGGAGCGTGTACAGATACATGAGCACCATCCGCGTGAACTCCATCATTTCGCCTGCGGTTTCCGAGGTGAACTCTTCGGCGTCGTGAAGCGCGTCATTGCCTTCGAGTCGAATGCGGTGTGCCCACTCCTTCAGGTCCTTCGTGATTCGGCCTTCGGCAAACAGTTTGTCGATGCGCTTCTCCAGCTTCCACGCCTCGATATCCGGGCTGTGCTCTTTGAGCGCGATTTCGAGGCAGCGGCGAAACATGGCTGCGGCGGCTGTCGCTTTCCCGCGTGCGAGGCAGTCGCTCCCTTCGTCGAAAGCGCGAGCGGCGCGCTCCGGAACGTGCTCTGGAGATTCAACCTTCTCTGCCGTCGGAAAGACCATGACCTCTTTGATTGCATTGTGCGAGACGAGATTGCCGTGCACAAGTTGGGTGAGGTTTGCAATTGGTGTATTCGCCCGGTTGGTGTACGCCCTGATCGCGACGCCGTGCCCGCACGCGGGGCACGTGCCCAATGCGTTCCATTGGTGTGGGTCGGTTTGGTGCACGTTTGCATAGGGGATGTTGAATGCCGCTTTTGTCGCGCCGCAGTGAGGGCAATCGTGAACGAGGGTAGCCATGTGTAAGGTCTCCTTTCTCGCTAGCTATGGATGTATTGGCAACAGCGTTGTGCCGTCAAACGATCTTAGCGCATCGGCGCAGGCCCATCGAATTCAGCAGGTAGTTGTATGACCGACCTCCCGAATCCTCTCACCCCTGCGGACTGCAATCTGCGAAACCTGCCGTGGATGCCGCTCGACGTCGGGCGCGTGATCGACAGCGACCTTTTCGGAATGTCGACCGGTGACGAGTTCAAGGTTGCGTTCCGGCTGTGGGCGAAATCGTGGCACCAGGTGCCAGCCGCCAGCCTGCCGAACGATGATCGCATGCTCGCGCACCTCGCCGGCCTGGCCGAAGCGCCGGCGAAATGGAAGAAGGTGCGTGCGATGGCGCTGCGCGGCTGGATCCTATGCTCAGACGGCCGGCTCTACCATCCCGTGATCGCGCAGAAGGCGCTCGAAGCGATGGGGCACCGCGAGGATAAGCAAGAACAGCAGGGCGGCGCGCAGACGCGGCAGCAGCGCCTGCGCGAGCGCCGGGCCGCGATGTTCGAGCAGCTGCGCGCGCGCGGCATCGTGCCGGACTTCAACGCGTCGACGGCCGAGCTCAAGCGTCTGATCGAGTCGATCGGCGAATCTGACGGGGACGATCAGGCGTCACATGGGGCGTCACCGGGGACGGGCGAAGCGTCACCAGATACGCCGCATGTCACGTCACAAGAGACGTCCCCGCAACGGCTGTATACAACACAGGACAGTACCGTATACACCAACCGTCCTAACGACGACGTACGGGACTTGAAGCACACAGCGGCTGTGGACAACCCGTCGCCGTCGTCGTCGCTTTCCGCCGATGAGATCGTCGAACAGCTGACGCAGTGGGAGCGCGGTCGCGGCAAGATCCCGCGTTTCGCCGTGACGGATCAACCCATCGCCGCGTGGCGCGTGACGGTCGAGCAGCTGCGCGCTGCGTACGACCTTGCGCTCGCCGAGCGCCATCGCCAGCGCGACCAGACCGCCGTGAATTCCGGGTTCCTCGACGCCTTCGTCGCGAAGGCGCTCGCACCGCCGCGCGTCGCCGTCAAGGCGTTGCGCAGCATGACGGATCCTGAGCTCGAAGCCGAAGCGCGCCGGCTCAGCGTCAGCACGCACGGCCTGCAGCGCGACCAGTGCATCGCGAAGCTCGACAGCGCGCGCCGCGCCGCTGGCCCAACAGCATGACTTTCCAACTTCGAGGTAACGAAAAATGATCGTGATCGGTATCGATCCCGGCCTGACGGGCGCTGTCGCGTTCGTCGATCACAACGGCCTGCGCGCCGTGCGCGACCTTCCGACGATGCCGATCGAAGGCGTCGGGCCCGCGGCGACCGTGCAGCGCGAGATAGACCCGGTAGCGCTGCGCGACCTGCTGCGCGCGTGCGTGCCGGCTGACGAGGATGTGATCGCTGTCGTCGAGCATGCGCCGGCGATGGGCATCAGCCGCGACGGCGGCCCGCAACGCGGCATGCAGGCGCAGGTGTCGCTCGCCGCGACGAAGGCGACGATCGGGACCGTGCTGCGCCTGGTCGGAATTCCCGTGCGCCGCGTCGCGCCGCAGACCTGGAAACGCTTCTACGGGCTCGGCGCCGAGAAGAAGCGCGGCCTCGAGCTCGCGCGCCAGTTCTACCCGTGCGACGACATTCGCCTCGTCAAGCATCACAACCGGGCCGAGTCTGCGCTGATTGCGCGCTACGGCCTGAAGCTTTTCGCGTAGTCCAACCCGCAACCCACAGGAGAAGCCAACATGCGGACCATCACCGATCACGTCGTCAACCCGGCGAACGACAAACTGACGATCAGCGCCGTCGACGCGCCCGGCTCGGGCGGCGCGAATCACCTGTACATGATTGAAGGCTTCGACACCGAGTCGAATCCGTCGGATCCGTTCGTCGAGCGTCACGGCCAGCCGGCGCGGCACACAACGATCCTGTTCCAGAACGGTCCCATCGCGGAAGCAGGCGTGAACGGCATCACGCAGGAGGTCCTGCTCGCGATTGTCGCCGACCGCCTGCGATCGTTTCAGATGGGGCCGTTCGCGTGCCGGGAGAACGCACTCGCGTTGACGAAGATCGAAGAAGCGCAACACTGGCTGCAGCAGCGCACGCTCGCGCGCATGCGTCGCGGCGTTGAAGGTACGCACACCGCCTGACCGGCCCCCATCGTGAATGAATCGAGCCCCCGCACCAGACGTCCGTGTCGACTGGTTCCGCGTTCTGGATGACCTGAACCGCGGGGGCTTCTCCATTTCCCGCCTGGCCGAAATCACCTCCATCCCCCGCACGTCCCTCAACGACTACCGCTACGGCGCCGAGCCGGCGCACGCAGTCGGCATGTGCATCCTGCGGCACTGGTCGATCCAGACAGGCCGCGACGTCGCCGACGCGCCGCTCGTTCGCCGCTTCCCGCCGCACTCTGTCCGCAAATAGACGGAATCCCGTCACCCCACCTGATCGAAACTCGCCGGTGTAGGCGAATCAGGGATGGATATTTTTAGAAATGGCAGCAGCGGGCAGGCCGAAGGGCTATCCAAAGACGGGCGGGCGGCAGAAGGGCACACCGAACAAGGTGACGGCCGACGTCAAGGCGCTCGCTCGCGAATACGGGCCGCAGATGATTCACGTTCTCGCGAAGATCGCAACGAGCCAGGCGAAGTCGGTGCCGGCGGCCGCGAAGGTTGCGGCGGCTCGCGAGCTGCTCGACCGCGGCTACGGCAAGCCGACGCAACACATCGGCGGCCCCGACGGCGGCCCGATCCCGCTCAGCGTGACGGGCTCGCTCGCCATGACGCCGACGGCCGCCTACCTGAAGCTGTTGCGCGGGGGTGACGATGCTTGACGCACTGCCGATCACCGCTGCCGACATGTACCCCGGGTTCGACTGGCTCAACCCGGATTACGACGCCGTGCTGGCGCAGCGCACTGCGTTCGTCGAGCGCATGCGCGAGCATCCCGAAACGATCGAGCCGCTGAAGGCGTTCTTCGCCGACAACCCGGTTGCGTTCGTGAACATGTTCGGGATGACGTTCGACCCGCGCAACGTCGAAATCAAGCTGCCGGCGATCGTGCCGTTCGTGATGTTCCCGAAGCAGGAAGCGTTCGTTGATTGGGTCGTCGAGCGCTGGCGCGCGCGCGACGATGGCCTCGCGGAGAAGTCGCGCGACATGGGCGCGTCGTGGCTCTGCGTCGCCGTCGCGGTGTGGATGTGGCTGTTCCACGCTGGGACGGTCGTCGGGTTCGGCAGCCGGAAAGAGGAATACGTCGACAAGGCCGGCGACCCGAAGTCGTTGCTGTGGAAGGTGCGCCAGTTCATCGCCATGCTGCCCGCCGAGTTGCAGCCCGAAGGCTACGACGAGCGCGAGCACGCGCCGCAGATGCGGATACTGAACCCGGCGAACGGCGCGACCATCATCGGCGAGAGCGGCGACAACATCGGGCGCGGCAACCGCACCTCGATCTACTTCAAGGACGAATCCGCGTTCTACGAGCGACCGGAAGCGATCGACGCCGCGCTTTCCATGACGTCGAACTGCAAGATCGATATCTCGACGCCGAACGGCAACGGCAATCCGTTCTACCGGAAGCGCCACGGCGGCAAGATTCCCGTGTTCACGCTGCACTGGACAGACGATCCGCGCAAGGACCGCGCCTGGTACGACAAGCAGTGCGCGAAAGAGGATTCGGTCACGGTCGCGCAGGAAATCGACATCGACTACAACGCGTCCGTGGCGAACTCGTGGATATCGGGCGACCTGGTGGCGGCCGCGCAGCGCGTCGGCCCGGCCGACGTTGTGGCCGTCGGCGAATGGATCGTCGGCGTCGATGCGGCGCACTTCGGCAACGATGAGAGCGTGATTCACCGGCGCCGCGGCCGCTTGAACCTGCCGCAGATCACGAAACGGAAGCTCGACGGCGTGCAGCTCGCCGGCGTCGTCGAGGAAGAATGCGACGCGCTCGAGCGGTCGGGCGTGGCCGTGTTCGCGATCGTGATCGAGCTCGACGGGCCGGGCGTGTCCTGTTACGACCAGCTGCGCCTCGGGCCGTACAGCGAGCGCGTGGTCGGCGTGCATACGGGCGCGCGGCAGTCGACCGGCCGCAACTTCAACCTGCGCGCGAAGGCGTGGCGCGGCGCACGCGACTACCTGGCCGACGCACCCGTGAGCATGCCCGCTGATCCCGAGCTGAAATCGCAGCTCGCGTCGGTGAAATACCAGTTCCGTGACGGCGCGCTGCTGATCCAGTCGAAGAAAGAATACAAGGCAGAGTTCGGGAAGTCGCCCGACCGCGCCGACGCCTTCATCTTGACGTTCCTCGCGCCCACCGAAGAAGCCCGCAAGCCGCAGGCCGCGCCCGTCGTGCGCGTGTCCGTGAGCTCCAACCTCGCATGGATGGCCTGATGGCGATGAACGAAACCCTCGTCCGTGACGCCGACATGTCGGACGCAGATCCGATCGTGCAGCGCGCGCATCAGCGCTGGAAGCGGTGGGATGAGCGCGAGAGCGAGAACCGCGCGCGTGGCACCGCCGACCTGAAGTTTGCGAACGGCGACGCCGACAACGGCTACCAGTGGGACGACACCCTGCGCAACGCCCGCCGCGAGGACGGCAAACCGACGCTCACGATCAACAAGGTGCGGCAACACAACCTGCAGATCACGAACGACGCGCGGCAGAACAAACCGGGCATCAAGGTAAGCCCGGTGAGCAGCGACGCGACGTTCGAAGCCGCGCAGGTGTACGCCGGCGTGATCCGGCACATCGAGTACCAGAGCAACGCGCAGGCCGCGTACGACACCGCGACCGACTACCAGGTCGAGGCGGGAATCGGCTACTGGCGCGTCGTGACGGATTACGCCGACGACGAATCGTTCGATCAGGAGATTTTCATCCGGCGCGTGAAGGACCCGAACACGGTGTTCCTCGACCCGGACATTCAGGAGCTCGACGGGTCGGACGCGAAGTGGGGCGGCGTGTTCGAGGACATTTCGCACGACGAGTTTCGCGCGAAGCATCCCGGGCACGAGCATGTGATCGAACAGGCGCCGATCGGCGAGGGCGGTGACGACTGGATCAACCGCGATACCGTGCGCGTGCTCGAGTATTTCGAAGTCACGTACGACAACGACGAGCTCGTCGCGCTCGACCTGGCTGGCGACGGCAATCTGGTGACGCGTCGCATGTCGGAGCTGCCTGCGGACGTGCGCGACCTGGTGCGCGACGACAAGACGATCCGCCGGCGGCCGATCCACACGCCGCGGATCACCTGGTACAAGATCGCCGGCCACACGCGCCTGCAGGAAACGCCGTGGCTCGGCATCTACATTCCGATCGTGCGCCTGCCCGGCGAAGAACGCGTGATCGACGGCAAGGTCGAGCGCAAGGGCCACACGCGGCCGCTGAAGGACGCGCAGCGCATGTACAACTACTGGACCAGCTCGGCGACCGAACACATCGCGCTGCAGAGCAAGGTGCCGTGGGTCGGGCCGGCGCGTGCCTTCAAGGGCTACGAGGACTATTGGAAGGTCGCGAACCGCGCCAACCTGGCCTATCTGCCGTTCAACGACGTCAGCGACGACGGCATGACCCCGGTTGCGCCGCCGCAGCGCCCGCAGCCCCCGCAGGCTGCGCAGGCGTACATCGCCGGCATGCAGACGGCCGCCGAAGAAATGAAGATGGTTTCGGGCCAATACGACGCGACGATGGGCGCGAAGGGCAACGAGACGAGCGGCTACGCGATCAACCAGCGCCAGCGGCAGGGCGACCGCGCGACGTACCACTACATCGACCAGCTGGCGAACGCGATCCGTTACACGGGGAAGATTCTCATCGACCTGATCCCGAAGGTGTACGACCGCGCGCGCGTGATCCGCATCCTCGGCGAGGACGGGAAAGAGGAAAGCGTGCAGCTCGACCCGAGCGCCGCGACCCCGTTCGAGATGCTCGGCGACCCTGCGCAGCAGCAACCCGTCGGCACGATGGCGACCGCGCAGGCCGTAACGCGCATCTTCAACCCGACGATCGGCAAGTACGACGTCGTGGTTGACGTCGGCCCGCAATACCAGACGCGCCGGCAGGAGGCGTTCAACGCGCTGACGCAGATCGCGGCGCAGCGCCCCGAGCTGATGCAGGTCGTTGGCGACTTGATCATGCGCGCGGCTGACTTCCCGATGGCCGACGAGCTCGCCGAGCGCCTGTATCGCATGGTGCCGGCGTGGATCAAGGGCGAAGGCCCGACGCCGAACGAACAGCAGCAGCAACAGCAGATTGCGCAGCTGCAGGCGCTGATCCAGTCCTTGACGCAGCAGCTCGACAAGGTGCAGTCCGATCGCGCGTTCGACGCTTCGAAGCTGTCGATCGACGCGCACCGCGCCGACACCGAGCGCCTGAAGGTCGTACCGCCGATCGATCCGGCGCAGCTGCTCGCGCTCGCGACCGACGCCGCGCAGCAGGCGATTGCGCAGCAGATCCAACCGTACACACCGCCGCCGCAGATGGCGCCCCCGACCGTCGACCGCGTGCTGCCGCTGACGCAGCAGATGCAGCAGCCGGCGCTCGCGCAGGGTATGCCGCAGGGCGGCGCACCGACGCAGTAACGGACCGGGACGTATCCCGGGCTATCCCACATGAGGTCAATCATGGAAATCGCAGGAAACGCAGCAACGGACCAACCGACCGGAAGCGACTCGCAGTCGCTCGAACAGGTGCAGCAGCCCGACAGCACGACCGTCGATTCGGGCACGACGGACCCGCAGCAGGCCGGCGCGCAGCAAGGCGCGCAGGGCGAGCAGCAGCCAGGCGGTCGCCAACCCGAACCGTGGGTTACGCGCCGCTTCGCCGAGCTGACCCGTCAACGGCACGACGCGGAACGGAGAGCGCAGGAGCTCGAGGCGCAGCTCGGCGGCGGCGCAGCACCGGCCGGCGGTGAGCAGCCAGGCGCGCCGGCATCGCCGACGCAGGCGCAGTTCGACCAGGCCGTCGCGGCCGGCATCGAGCGGCGCGCGTTCGACGACGCCTGCAATCGCGTGTTTCAGCAGGGCATCGCCGAATCGCCGGACTTCCAGCAGACGGTGGGCACGCTGCAGATGATGGGCGTGATGCGCGATGACGTGCTGCAGGTCGTGACGCAGCTCGACAACGCACCGAAGCTGCTGCGGCACCTGGCCGCGACGCCGGCGGACGCCGAGCGCCTGCTTTCTCTTTCCCCGCTACAGATGGCGGCGGAACTCGGTCGCATGTCCGATCGCATCGGAAAGCCGCCGACTCAGACCGTATCCAAGGCACCGCCGCCGATCAGCACTATCGCGGCGTCGGCGGCCGCGGTCGAGCCCGAGGAATTCGGGTCGACCGATGAATACGTCGAGTTCCGTCGTCGACAGATGGCGAAACGATGACGAACCTTTGATGTAGGAGGCCGAAGTGGCTAACAAACTTTTGACGCCGGTGAAGATCCTCGACGAATCGCTGATGATTCTCGAAAACTCGCTGGCTTTCACGTCGCGCGCGAACCGGGAGTATTCCGACGAGTTCGCGCAGAAGGGCGCCAAGGTGGGCGCGACCGTGAACGCGCGGAAGCCGAACCGCTTCACGGTGTCGGAGGGCGAAAAGCTCGACGTGCAGGCCGTGAACGAGGAAATGATCCCGGTCACGCTCAACAAGCGGAAGCATGTCGCGTTCACGTTTTCGACGCAGGAGCTGACGCTGACGATCGATCGGTTCTCGGAGCGCTACCTGCAGCCGGCGATGGCGACGCTCGCCAACGATATCGACCTGACCGGGCTGCAGCTCGCCGCAGCGACGTCGCCGAACGTGATCGGGTCGCCGGGCGCGGTGCCGAACGATATCGGCATCTTGCTCGACGCCGGCGTGCGGCTCGACGAGGAAGCGGCGCCGCGCGGCCGCGATCGCAACGTCGTGTGGTCGCCGCGCGCGAACGCGAGCATGGTCAAGGGCGCGTCCGGCCTCTACAACAACGCGCAGAAGATCAGCGACAACTACGATTCCGGCATCTTCGTGAGCTCGCTTGGCTGGAACATCGGCATGGACCAGAACTGCGCCGTGACGCGGGCCGGCACGCGCGGCGACGGCACCGTTGCTTCGGCCGGCGTCACGGGCGCTCGAATCCCGTTGAGCCGGCTCGGTGCCAATGTGACGATCCGGCGCGGTGATGTGTTCTCGATCGCTGGCGTCTATGCCGTGAACCCGCAGAACCGCATGCCGACGGGATCGCTTCGCCAGTTCGTCGTGCTCGAGGACGTGGTTGCGGACGCGGGTGGTAACGCGACGGTGCCGGTGTATCCGTCGCTGATTCCGCCGGTCGCGCCGGACAAGCCCGCGCAGTACCAGACGGTCGACGCGGCGCCGGCGCTGAATGCGATCGTGACGTGGGCAGTCGACGCGGAAACGCAGACGACGAACAGCATCGCGTATCACAAAAACGCGTTCACGCTCGCGACGGCCGACCTCGACATGCCCGATGGCGTGCACTTCAAGGCGCGCCGGAACTACCGCGGAATCTCGCTGCGCATCATCCGTCAGTACGACATCAACGCGGACATCATCCCCTGCCGTATCGACGTTCTGTACGGCTGGAAGGACGTCTATCCCGAACTGTCGACGCGAATCATCTACTGACCCGCGTGCGCCGTCTGGCCGCGCGCCGGGCGGTGCTCTGCACTGGAGCACACCATGACTTTCTATCCGAAATGGTTGTATCACGACGAGCACGGCGCCGCACTCGTTCGCGATGAGGCGCAGGAGGACGCGCTCGGCGATGGGTGGACCGGAACGCCGCCGGCGGGCCTGCGCGCCGAGCAGGTGCGCGATCGCCGCCGCTCGGTGCCCGCGCCGATGCCGAAAGACGACGAGGCGGCGACCGGCGTCGCGGATCCGCTGCTCGGTAACGCGCTGAAGGGCGACCCCGATCCGGGCGCCGGCGCGTCCGGTAGCGACGTCGGCGGCGGCGATCCGCCAGCGACTGGCGACGAAAAGGCTATGCTGCTCGCCGAGGCGGCAGGGAAGGGCGTCACCGTCGACAAGCGCTGGAGCGCCGCGCGCATCCGCGCGGCGATCGACGCGGCGAATGGCGAGGCGTAACAGTGCAGATCACCGCGAAGGATCTCATCATGCAGGCGCTGAAGGAAATCGGCGTCGTCGCGCAGGGCCAGCCAGCGACCGATGAGGATATCGCCGATTGCCTGTTTCGCCTGAACGGCATGCTCGGGCAGTGGGAGAAGAAGCGCGCGCTTGTCTACCGGCTGCGCTCGATCGACTGGCAGGCCGACGGCAGCACGTCGTACAAGCTCGGACCAGGCGCGGAGATTGACACACCGCGCCCGAGCAAGATCGCGTCGGGCTACGTGCGCCTGTTGGGCGGATCGATGCCGGTCGACTACCAGCTGACCGTGATCGTCGCGCGTGAGGACTACGACCGAATCGCGGTGAAGGAACTGCGCTCGATGCCGAGCTTCGTCTACCTCGACACGACCAACCCGGCCGCAACGCTCTACCTGTGGCCGGTGCCGACGAGCCAGTATCGCGTGCACGTCACCGCGTACGAGGTGCTGCCGCGGTTCGACGATGCGGCCGAGCCGATCGACCTGCCGGACGTCTATCAGGAGGCGCTTTTCTACAACGCCGTCGTGCGCTTCTCGCCGATGTATCGCCTACCAGTGACGGCCGAGGCGGCCGCGCTCGCGCGCGCAGCGCTCGACACGATCACGGGCGACCTGCTGCAGATCCCGCTGCTGCAGATGCCGGACGGCCTCGCGCGGCGCGGCCGCTACAGCATCTATTCGGATCGCGTGCAATGAAAAAAACCGTGCCCCTCGTCATCGGCGCGTACCAGGCGCAATCGATCATCGCCAGCGCGCAGCGCTGCGTGAACCTGTACGTCGAGAAGAACCCGCCGGATTCCCCGTTCCCGACGACGCACTACCCGACGCCTGGGCTGCGCAAGCTCGCGGACGGCCCGGGCAGTGGCGCGCAGGGTGCGTATGTCGCGTCGACGGACGACCTGTATTTCGCGGCTGGCGGCCAGCTCTACCGCCTGAAGGACGACTTCAGCTACGAACGGCTCGGCAATCTCGCGTCGGCCGCGCGGCGGATCGAGATGACGGACAACGGGCAGCACCTGGTCGTTGTCGACGGTTCGCCGAACGGCTACACGGTCAACCTCAAAACGTACGAGTTCGGGACGATGACTGGTGCCGGCTGGTACGGCAGCGATCGCGCGGACGTCATGTCCGGCTACCTGATCTTCAACCGGCCTGATACGAACCAGTTCTACGTGTCGTCGCCGTTCGGCTTGCAGCTCGAGCCGCTCGACTTCGCCGGAAAGGTCAGTTCGATGGATCGGCTCGTCGCGTGCGCGGTCGCGAACCCGAACCTGTGGTTGTTCGGCGAACGGACGTCGGAAATCTGGCGCCTGTCCGGCGCGCAAGATTTTGCGTTCGCGAAGTTCCCGGGGGCGAACGTGCAGCACGGCTGCGCCGCGCCGCACTCGATCGCCGTGATCGACTCGACGGTGTATTGGCTCGCGCAGAACGATCAGGGCGGCGGAATCGTCATGCGGACGGAAAACGTGCAGGCGTCGCGCGCATCGACGCATGCGATCGAGCAGGAGATCCAGACGTATCCGCGTGTCGACGACGCGTTCGCTGTCGCCGAGCAGTTCAACGGGCACACGTTCTACGTGCTGCACTTCCCGAGTGCGGACAAGACATGGGCGTATGACTTGGCGACAAAGGAATGGCACGAACGCGGATGGCTCGATCGGCGCGGCGCGCTGCGCCGGCACCGCGCCGGCGCTGTCGCGTATTGGAGGGGGCGGCACATCGCGTTCGATCGCGACAGCGGCGATATCTACGAAGCTCGGCCGGACGTGTACGACGACGCGGGCTCGCCGATCCTGCGCGTGCGCGGTTTCCCGCACATGGTCGAAGGCGGGAATCGCGTCGTGTATCGGCAGTTCATCGCGGACATGGCCGTCGGCCGCACGCCGGCGCAGCTCGTCGACGAACCGCGCGTGCGGCTGCGATGGTCCGACACACGCGGCGAGACGTGGGGCAATTCGATCATGTACGGGCTCGGCCGCATCGGTGAATTCCGTCGGTCGATCCAGTTCAACCGGCTCGGCATCGCGCGCGATCGCGTGTTCGAGCTGTCGTGGTCGGCCCCCGTGCGGACGGCGCTGAACGGCGCGTTTGTTGACTCGGAGGCGGCGGCGTCGTGAGTGGCTTTCTCCCGTTTCCGGCCGACGTCGATTTCCTCGATGCATCGGGCAAGGTGTCGCAGCCGTGGGTGTACTGGCTGCTCGGTCTGTCTGATCGCACCGGCGGCGAGGAAGGAGGCGGCGACTTCGGCGATATCTACCGGCGCATTCAGGCGCTGGCCGACCAGATCGACAGCGTCGGCGGCCGTGTCACGTCGCTTTCGATGGTGGTCGCGGCGCTGATCTATCGGGTCGCGACGCTCGAGGCGCAGCTCGCGGCAACCGTGCCAGCTCCAGCGCGACGCGTCGACGTCGACGAGCCGCCGGTACCAATTCAGCAAACGTCGGCGGCGCGCGTCGCCGACCTCGAAACAATGGTGAACGCATGATTCGCTGGAAACAACTCGCGCAGGGCGTGCTCGCTGCAGCAGCGGCCCCGATCTACGCGCCGACGCCGGGCACATACGCCGCCGTGCATGCGGCGACCGCATCGAACCCGACTGACGAACCGGTGACGGTCGAGATATGGATCGCGCGCGCGAACGCGAAGGACAGCGGCCGCCGTGTCGCCGCAGCTGTCGTGCCGCCTGGCGAAACGCGGCCAGTCGCTGACCTAGTCAATCACAAGCTCGAACCGGGCATGACGTTGAGCGCCGCCGGCGCCGGCGTCGAGCTCACGGTGTCGGGTGCCGAAAACGTACCGGAGTAACCATGCAACATTTCCTGAAGATCGCCGAAGGTGTCGACGTGATGCCGCTGCTGCTCGCGATCCAGCGTCGCCCCGACCTCTGGAAAGAGGACACCTATCTGCGTGACTACCCACAGGGCCCGTTCGGCGAAATCGAAACGATCATGCTGCGGTTTCCCGTGAAAGGGGTCTACGAGACGCAGGAGGAGGTGCGCAATCACCTGCTCACGCACGACCCGCACGAAAGCATCGACTACCCGCCCTACAGGGTCCTGCACGAAGCACGCCCGCTCGTCATGTCGTTGATGGCGCGCGTTGCCGGCGAGCGGCTCGGCCGCGTCATGGTGAACAAGATCGCGCCGGGCGGCCACATCTTCCCGCACGCCGACACGAAGGAGCATGCCGAGTACTACTCGCGTTTCCACATCGTCATCAAGAGCCGCCCCGGCAACGTGTTCCGTTGCGAGAGCGAGCAGGTGCACATGCAGCCGGGCGAGGTTTGGTGGTTCAACAACGCGCTCGAGCACGAAGTCACGAACAACAGCGACGACGATCGGATCCACGTTGTCGTCGATATCCGGACGTCACGATGATCACTTTTCAGGTTGAGCCGTTCTCCCAGGTGTATGGCGAGCTGCTTCCGCTGCTGCGCGAGCACTACGGCGAGATCTCGACGCACAAGGATCACGGCGTTGCGCTCGAACCGATGGTCGAGCTGTACCGCGCGCGCGAGGCCGACGGAACGCTGCTGATGGTGATCGGGCGCGAGGCTGGCGAAATCGTCGCCTACTTCGTGGGATTCGTCGCGCCGGCGCTGCATTACCGGTCATGCCTGACGTGTTCCCCGGACATTTTCTATGTGCGGCCGGATCAGCGCGGCGCGCGCGCGGGCGTGCAGCTGTTTCGCTTCGTCGAAGCGGAGCTGCGTCGGCGCGGCGTGCAGCGGTGGGCTGTCGGCTGCAAGGTCGCGCACGACGCATCGGCGCTGTTCCGGCTGCTCGACTTCGAACCGGTCGAAACGACTCACGAGAAATGGCTCGATGGCACGGGGACCGTTGTTGTCGAACGGCGCCGAATCAAGAACATGCCGCCCGAGTTGGACGGCTACGAATCCGGGAGCTGATGATGGTTGCGGCAGCGGTAGGTGTGGGAGCAGCGGTCGCGGGCGTGGCAGGTTCTGCCATGTCGGCGAGTGCATCGAAGGACGCAGCGGGCCAGCAGGCGGCAGCGGCCGATCGCGCTGCCGAAATGCAGTGGAAGCAGTACGAGCAGACGCGCGAGGACCTGTCGCCGTTTACCAACCTTGGCACGGCGTCGATCAATCCGCTGCTGACGGCGATGGGGTACGCGCCGCAATACGACAAGGACGGCAAGCTGACCGGAATGACGGCGGACCCTAGCAATCCGCTGCAGCAACGCTTCTCGTTCGACGCGAAGGATCTCGAAAGCACGCCGGGCTACCAGTTCACGCTGAAGCAGGGATTGCGGGGCGTCGACAACAGCAACGCAGCGCGCGGGCTTGGTTTGTCCGGCGCGCAGCTCAAGGGCATTTCCGACTACACGACGGGGCTCGCGCAGAACACGTATCAGCAGCAGTTCGGAAACGCGCTGACGGGCTACCAGACGAACTACAACAGCGCAGCGAACAACGTGAACCGGTTGCTCGGCCTGATGCAGACCGGGCAGAACTCTGCCGCGATGACCGGGAACATGGGAGCGAGCGCGGCGGCCGGTGCGGGCAACTTGCTCACGCAGGGCGCGAACGCCAGCGCCGCGGGGACGATAGGTGCCGCGAACGCATGGAGCAATGGCATCAACGGACTTAGCAATTCCGCGATGATGTATTCGATGATGAAGCAGTTCCCCGGCATGTACGGCGGGTAGGAGAACAGCAATGGCGATCGACGCAAGCATCCCGCTTGGCGGGATGGGCCAGCAGCGGCCGATGAACCCGCTGCAATCCATGTCGGAAATGATGGCGCTGCGCGGGAACATGCTGCAGCAGGGCGCACTGCAGGCGCAGATGGGCGCGAACGTCGCGCAGTCGGAGGCGATCCGCAATGCGACCGATCCGACGTCGGGGAAAACCGATTGGGGGCGCGCACAGTCGCTGCTCGCGCAGGATCCGCGTGGCGCGTACAACGCCCCGCAGTTCGCGAAGAACGTGCAGGAGATGCAGCACGGGCAGGTGAAGTTCGACGCGGACAAACTCGACCTCGCGCTCAAACAGCAATCGTCGCTGCGGCAGCAGCTTGGCGGCCTGATGGGTGATCCACGTTTCGGAAAGGCCGACATGTCGACCTCGATCGCTGACCTGGTGCTGAAGGGGATCGAGACCGGGACGATTCCGCAGGAGCTCGCAATGCGCGAACTGCAGAATCTGCCGTCCGATCCGGGGCAGCAGGCGCAGTTCGTCCGCAATCACTGGCTCGCGAGCTTGAAGGGCGAAGTGCAGCTGCAGGCGCTTAAGCCGGACGTGCAGACGATCGACACGGGCGGCGCGATCAACATCGTGCCGATCGACCCGATGACGGGCGCACCGAAGGGCGCGACGTCGTTCCAGAAGTCGCTGACGCCTGGCGAGGCCGCGCAGCGCGTGCAGACGTTTCAGGACGGCCAGCCGGGCACGGTGTCGATGGGTTCGCTTGCCGGTGGCGGCCAAGGCGGCGCGGGCGGCCTTGGCGACGGCAGCTACGCGGGTGGCGGCGGCGGCAGTGCGCCTGGTGGGTTCCTGCCAACCGGGCCGGCGCTCGGGCAGGAGGCGGCCGCTTCGACGCTCGGGACCGAGATGGGGAAGGCCGTCGCGAACCTGAGCGCGCAGGCCGAGGCCGCGCCGCAGCGCGTGTACATGCTGCAGGAGCTGCAGCGCACGGCGAAGGATTTCACGCCGGGCGCGACGGCCGATTGGGCGCTGCAGGCGAAGAACCTCGCGATGTCGATCGCGCCCGACGTCGCGGCGAAGATCGGCATCGATCCGACGAAAATCGCGAGTCAGCAGGAATTCAACAAGTACGCGACGCAGCTCGCGATCGCGCAGGCGGGCACGCTCGGCGCGGGCACCGATTCGAAGCTCGCCACGGCGCTGTCGGGCAACCCGAACCAGAAAATGAACGGTCTATCGGTCGATCACCTGACGCGCGCAATGATCGGCATGGAGCGCGCGACGCAGGCCAAGAACGCAGCGTGGCAGCAGGCCGGGCTCGGGCCGGACAAGTTCGGCCAGTGGTCCGCGCAGTGGAACCGCGCTGTCGATCCGCGCGTGTTCGTCGTCGACCAGATGGACCGCGCGGCTGCGCAGAAGATGATCGGGAGCCTGTCGCCGAAGGATCGCGACGCGTTCGCTGCGAGCTACCGCGCGGCGGTCGGCGCCGGCATCCTGCCGCATCCCGGGGGGCAGTGATGCCGGCCGACTACAGCAGGATCATCGACAGCGCGGGCCGGAAATGGAACGTCGACCCGCGCCTGATCAGGTCGATCGTCCACGTCGAGAGCCGCGGCAACCCGCGCGCGGTGTCGGAGGTGGGCGCGCAGGGGCTCACGCAGCTCATGCCGGCCACGCAGAAGGCGCTCGGCGTGAAGGACCCATTCGACCCAGCACAATCGATCAACGGTGCCGCGCAGCTGCTGCGTGAGAACTTGAACCGCTATGGCAACGTCCAGGACGCCGTGCTCGCGTATCACGGCGGCACTGATCGGGCGAACTGGGGGCCGAAGACGCGCGGGTATCTGGAGAAGGTGACGGCGGCGTATGGCGGCGGCGCGCCGGCTGCCGCTGATGCGCCGCTGCCGGGCATTCCGGGCGCCGCATCCGCGCCGGCGGCCGGCGCTGCGACGGACGACCCTTTCGCTGCGCTGATGGGCGGGGGCATGCAGCCGGCAGCGGCCGGCGCTGATCCGTTCGATGCGCTGATGGCGCCAGCGAATGGCACGGGCAGCGCGAGCGCGGCGCCGACGGCCGCTGCTGCGCCTGCCGCCGCGTCGCGGTCGCGGGGCGGCGAGCTCGGCCGCCAGCTCGGCCTGACCGCGCGTGCGGCTGGGCACGGCATCGCAGACGCGGTGAACCTGGTCGGCGAGCCGATCAACGCGACGATCAACGCGATCACGGGCGCGAAGCTGCAGGCACCGGGCGCGGTGCTCCGGCGCGCAGTCGACGCGGTGACGCCGAGCCCGAGAAACGGCGCGGAAAACCTTGCTGGTGACCTGGCGGCGGCCGCCGCGAATCCCGCAAATATGCTCGCGGGCGGTCCGATTCTCGCAGGCGCGAAGGGCGTCGGCGGGGCGATGGCGCGCGGCGCGATCGCGGGCGGCGCCGCTGCCGGCATGGAACCGCTGCGCGGCGATGACACTGCTGGCGACTGGCTCGCGCGCATCGGAACGGGCGCAGCGGCGGGCGGCGCGCTCGGGGGCGTTGGATCGGCGGCGCTGCGTGCTGCCGCGCCGGTCTGGAACAGGCTAACGGGCGGCGGTGCGCGTCCGTCCGCGACGGCCGCCGGCAACATGGCCGACGAACAGATCGAGCGCGCGGCGCGCGCGGCCGGGATCGACTTGCACACGGTCCAACCCGACGCGCTCGTGCCGCTGCGCCGCGACGTCGCGAATGCGCTGCAGCGCGGGCAGCAGCTCGACGCGGCCGCGCGCTTGCGGCAGATGGACTTCAACGCGGCGGGAGTGGATCCGACGCTCGGCCAGCTCACACGTGAGCCGATGCAGTTCGCGCGCGAGAAGAACCTGCGCGGCGTGCAGGGCGTCGGCGAGCCGCTGGCCGAACGCTTCGTGTCGCAGAACAACGCGTTGCAGCGCAGCCTGCAGGGCATCGGCGGCCCGGCGCAGGACGCGCACCCGGCCGGGAACATGCTGATGGGCCGGCTGCGCGCGGCGGACGACCCAGCGCGCGCGCGCGTGAACGAGCTGTATTCGTCGGCCCGCGATTCGGCCGGGCGCCCGGCCGCGATGGATCACGTCGCATTCAGTGAGAACGCGAACAACGTGCTCGACCAGCGCCAGCTGCAAAACTACGTGCCCGAGCCGCTGCGCCGCAGCCTGAACGACTTCGCGTCCGGACGCCTGCCGTTCAACGTCGACACCGCGGTCCAGTTCGACCAGTTGTTGAGCCGGGCGCAGCGCACGGCGCAGCGCGCCGGCGATGGCAACGCCGAGACGGCGATCGGCGTCATTCGCAACGCACTGAACGACGCGCCGATCGGCAGCGACGCCGGCCGCGAGGCGAAAGCCGCGTTCGACGCCGCCCGCACGGCCGCGCGCGAACGGTTCGCAACGATCGACCGCACGCCGGCGTTGCGCGCCGCGCTCGACCCTGACACGGAGGCAGACAAGTTCGTGTCGCAGTACATCGTGAACGGCCGCACGCGCGACCTGCGCGCGCTGCGCGACGTGCTCGCGAACGATCCAGAGGCAGTCGGCGCAGTGCGTACGCAGATCGTCGAGCACCTGTCGCACAAAGCGTTCGGCGCGAACGCAGCTGGCGACGCGCCGTTCGCGCAGGCGCGGTTCAACGAAGCGCTGCGTACGATGGGCCGCGACAAACTGGCGACATTCTTCACGCCCGCCGAGGTGGCACAGCTCCACTCGATCGGGCGCGTCGGCGCGTACATCAACGGCCAGCCGGCCGGCTCGGCAGTGAACAACTCGAACACCGCGTCGGCCGCGATGAACCTGCTCACGGCGTTGCGCGTCGGCGGCGGCCGCCTGCCGTTCGTCAGCAGCGCGCGCGCGGCGGTCAATACGTTCCGCGACAACCGTGCTGTCGAGAACGCGCTGCGTGCCGAAATCATGCCGACGGCACCGGCCGCCGCGGGCGCCGTGCCGAATCGCCTGCTGATGCTCACAACGCCGGCGGCAACCGGGCTCACGCGCCCGAACACTTTGAGGTAACACGATGGCCTACCTACTTCCGAACGGCCGCCAGCAGTTCATCGACTTCAACGGGTATCCGCTGGTCGGCGGTGCGGCGTATTTCTTCGAACCGGGAACCGAGGTCTACAAGACGACGTGGCAGGATCCCGAGCTCACCGAGCCGAACGAGAACCCGGTGAAGCTCGACGCGCGCGGGCAGGCGACGATTTGGGGCAAGGGTACGTATCGGCAGGTCCTGTACGACCGCAAGGGGACGCTCATTTGGGACCGCCTGGTCGAGGACCCGACCGAAGGAATCGATGACTTCTTCGACCGGATCGGCGGCGAGGACGGTGCATCGCTGATCGGCTTCATTCAGGCGGGCGTGGGCGCCGTGAGGCGCGACGTGCAGGCAAAGCTGCGCGAACACGTCAGCGTCGACGATTACTTTCGGATCGGCGAGGCCGACTATACCGGCGCATTCGAACGCGGCTGCAGCTACCTGCGCTCGATTGGCGGGGGCGTGCTGGAATGCCCGCAGCCGGTGTATGTCGCCCGACGCATCTCGATTCCGCGCGGCGTGCTGATCGAGGGGCGCGGCGTGCATGGAACGGTGCTGCGCTGCGCGGCAGGTGCCAACGCTGATTTCATCGTGTCGGAGAACTTCGACGCGTTGACGGGCTCGGGCCTCGACGTCGCGGCCGATGGCCGCGTGCCGAGTTGGTTCGGCCTGGCCGCGCTTCGCGTCGATGGCAACCGTGGGCACAACACGTCGGGGCGCGGTGTCGCGCTATATGGTGCGAACGTCATCGTCGACGACGTGCTGATCGAGAACGCCGCCGGCGACGGCTTCTATAGCGAGTACGCGACGAACGTCACCGGAACCGGTGACTGGCGGACGCAGGAGGAAGGCTACGTCCGAAACCTCGTGTCGCGCCAGAACGGCGGCGTCGGCTGGCGCAATCGCGGCCCGCACAACCTGCTGATCGATAACCCGATTTGCTGCTTCAACGACGATTGGGGCTACGTGTCGGAGATCGCGACCGGGAAGTACAACGGCGCGCCGACGTACGCGAGCGTGATTCACTGCTACTCGAACGACATGAAATGGACGCAGGACAGCGGCCGAGCGCGCCGCAACATGTACATCGGCACGAACATGTCCTGCAGCCTGCTCGTCGTCGACGGGAGCCAGTGCGAGATCCGCGGCAGCAACACGCTGATCGGCATCGTGAAGCAGTACTTCGGCGGGCAGGGCGGCGACTCGCTCGTCTTGACAGGCAACGATATCAAGATCGGGACCCACTACGGGATCATGCGAAACGATGGCGTTTCGCAGGGTAGCGCCGCACTGCGCATCACGGGCAACTACAACCAGATCGGTACATCGCAGGTGATCGGCACGCTGAACCGCTTCGACGGCGTGGTGATCACCGGCGTCGGCAATACGATCAACGACCTCATCGCGCGCGATTGCCGCGTGGGACTGACGATCACCGGATCGCAGAACCGCGTGCGTGGGCTGCTGCTGCGCAATCTGACCGGCTTCAGCTACAAGCGGCCGGCCGACGTCTATCAGGGCTTCAATCGCGTCGAGCTGCGCATCTACCAGACGCGGGCCGGGACGGCTTACGTCGCTGGTGATGTGCCGATCGCCGATCGTGACGTGTTCGACGTGCAGGCGAACGGCCTGCCGTCGGGGCCGAAGGGGACGCACTTCGTCGCGGAAATCGGTGCGTTGCCGATCGATACCGACGTTGCGCAGCAGGTGTCGGTCGCGCATGGCCTGCTCTGGCCGTGCCGTCGGCGCGATGTGCGGCTGACGATGACTGGGCTCACCGTCATGGCTGCGCAGCTCGCGTACTGGCGCGTGCGCCAGGTCGACGACACGAACGTGCAATTTGAGTACCGGTGTATCAGCGCATCGAACCCGGGTGGGCAGGCAAGTTTCGCGCTCGAGGCGCGTGTGAATTAGGGAGGTGGGCGTCATGCCATTCCAGAAGATAACGAAGCCGTCGCACTACGTCGTGCAGCTCGACGCCGCGGGCGCGGTCGACGCGGTGTCGCTGCGCACGATCGAGCATGTCGTTGACAGCGACAGGGGCACGGCGATCAGCGACGTAACGGCGGTCGTGCCGATCGTCGATTTTTCGAACGGCGGCGATACGTCGTCCGCGCGCGCGGGGCTTATGGCGTTGCGTGCGCTGGTCGATGCCGCAATCGCGCGATGCGACACGTAACGAACAGGAGGAACCATGCGAATCAACGACCCGTACCCGCACATGCGCGATGTGCCGACCGGCACTGCGGGGCAGTTCTACAAGATCACGCCTAGCAACGACAGGCCGCTGCCGATCCGACCGCGCGCGATTCGCGTCGGCGCCGCCGGCGACGTGACGGCCGCCGGCGAGGATGGCGTCGACGTGGTGTTCGCGGGCTGCTATGCCGGCGAAGTGCTCGACATTCGACCAGTGTTCGTGCGCGCGGCGGGCACGACGGCCGGCGGCCTGGTGGCGCTCGTATGATCGCGCTCGGTCTGTCGATCGGCCGCCGGCGGGGACCAGGCGTGAGCAGCGGCTCGACGCCGGATCCGCATTACACAGCGCGATTCTGGCGGTTGTTCTTCCCGTACCCGAATCCGGGCACGCCTGCCGACTACCTGGCCGTCGGTCGGGTCTGGATGTATCGCGCCGGCGTGCTGCTGACCTACGACGACGCCACCGCGTATTCGGAGAGCTCCGCGTACAGCGGGCGCGGTGCGGAGAACGCCTTTCGGAACACAGTGAACGTACCGACCAATCCGGCGGATTCGTGGACGTGCCGCGTTGCGGGTATGTCGAATCAGTGGATCGAGGTCGAGTTCAGCACCGCGCGCGCTGTCGATTCGCTGCTGATCAGGCCCGTCACCTTCAACAACCGCACACCCGAAACCATCATTGCGCAGGCGTCCGATGACGGCGCCGCATGGGTGCAGGTCGGCCAGCTCGTCACGAAGTGGGGCGCAGATCCTCAGGCGATCGCCGTCGACGCACCGAAATAACAACCAGGCCAACAGGGAGGGCCGCATGCAACTCACACCACATTTCACGCTCGAGGAATTCACGCGTAGCGATACCGCGCGCGCACGACAGATCGACAACTCGCCGACGCCGGCGGCCGCCGCGAACTTGCGACGGCTCGCGCAGACGCTGGAACAGGCGCGCGTGCTGCTCGGCGACATGCCGATGCAGATCACGTCGGGCTACCGTAGCCCGGCGTTGAACCGCGCGGTCGGAGGCGTGCCGACGAGTGCGCATGCTCAGGGACTGGCGGCCGACTTCGTATGCTCTGGTTATGGGCCGCCGCTCGACGTGTGTCACGTGCTGGCGGCGTCGGACCTGCCTTTCGATCAGGTCATCAACGAGTTCGGCCGGTGGGTGCACATCGGCCTCGCTGCCGACGGCGCAACGTCGCGGCGCCAGGTGCTCACCGCGCGCAAGGTTGGTGGCCGCACGACGTACGTCGCGGGGTTGCAAGCATGAGCGACCTCTGGAAGGAAGTGGGCGGCTTGGCGGCGATCGGCGGCGCGATCGCGTTCGGCAAGCTGATGGCCGAGCCGGAGCGGCCGAAGCTCCGCATCATCATCGGCAGGACAATCGTCGGATCCGGTCTGAGCGTTGCCGCTGGCGCGGCGCTGACGTTGTTCCCTGACCTGACGCCGCTGGCGGTGACAGGCATCGGGGCGTGCTTCGGGATTCTCGGGCAGCAGTTCCTCGAGGTGCTCGCAATGCGGGCGGTGAATCGACGGCAGCCGACACCCGAGCTGATGGAGTAGCCGGACGCAGACGAAAAAAATCCCGCCGGCAAGGCGGGATCAGTATGTTCGGGTCAGCACGCGCAAGGCGACAACCGCTATGCCTCACGTGGTGACTGGAACAACTACTTCTTATCGCTCCATTCGTCCTCGACAGCTTGGCCTGCTGCCTCGTCTCGTAAACCGTGAGAATTTAGCCATTCATTGGCTGCGAACATGTCGTATTCGGTGACATGCACCTGCAGCCCACCTATTTTTTCTCCAAGATTCACGGCTTTGGATCGCGCGCGTTCGTTGTGAGTTTCCTCAAAATGCCAGGCTGCACGCATGAGTCGGTGACCCATTTTCATTCGTGCGTCATGCGAAACTTCATTTGCCATTGCACTTTCCTCCCACCTTCAAACGGCGCGAACCTCGAGACGCTTCCCGAGCTGAGAGAACGCTGCTTCGACCTGTTCGATCTTAGAAGCGTGGCCGAACTTTAATAGGCGGTCGACCTGCACGGCGTTGACGTGTAGTCGACGCGCCAGATCTGCCTTTCTGACCTTCTGCTCGATCATTTCATTTGCAAGTAAAACCTTTGCCGCTACAAGTACGGGCAAGGTAACAAGGTGCTGCCCACGTTTTGCCTTTGACGGCATCGGAATAGGGCGCTTTTCCGCAAAGTAGATTTCAAAGGAAGCTTCGAGAGAGTCGAGCGCCTGCACCAACGCGTCGTCGACGTTCTCACCCACGGCTGCCATTTCCGGAATGTCCGGGCTTGTGACGAGCAATGTACCGTTGTCGTCGTGTTCTAGAGCTACTGGATAGTTCAGCATTTACCAACCCCTTTCTTTGGGCTTAATCCATCATCTCCAATGTGGCTTTCCACCTTAAAACACCACATTGCAGAACTGCAGGGAGTCACGAGTTGCGCGAAAGGGAGCCCTCGCGGGCTCCTTCCTTCACTTCACGCCGAGGTCCTTCTTGATCTTCTGGACAAGCTTCGTACCGATTTCTTTACTGCCGTGCTCGGGGAAGATTGTCCTTTGACCGTTTAGCCGGACCGTCGAGTGGCTGGAACCTGATCGGTGCGTCTCGAACGTCGCCCCCAGTTTCTTCAGCCAGCGTTTGAACTCGTTGTAACTCATGTGTCTCCCTTGTCGTTTCGATGCCGAATTATACAACACATATGTTTTGTTTTTCAACGGGAAAAACAACAAAAGTGTTGTTATTTCTTCGGTGGCTGCTCGCGCTGAAGTCGAACAACTTCCAGGATCAGGCGATGGATTTCGTCGAATGTGCAGCTGCGGGGATCGAGCCACCACAGGCGAAGCTCCTGCAGGTCGGGCGACCGAAAGGCGGGTAGCGGTCGCTCGGACGTGCTTCGGTTCGTCTGCGCTTCTCGCGGTGAGAACAGGCCGACTGGCGGTTTCGGTTGCACGTTCCTGTCCCGTCGCGTTTCGTCCAATCGACGCGCGCCCGGCTTGGTGTATCCGTGCCAGCGCTCGGCCTCGTAGTCGGTCATCCAGAAATGCGTGCGCGTGGGCGGGCCGCTGTAGGGCATGTCGATGTATTCCCACTGGTACTCCCAAAGCGGTTCCATGATGCGAAAAGATACTGTATGGCTATACAGTGTACGTCGAGGTAATATGCGTCGGTCAAGTCCGAAAAATGGGGGCGGGCGATGTGCACGAACTACCGTGCACCGGACGAGGATCCGGGGCTATCTGAACTGAAGATTCCAGTGTTGCGCGACCTGTGGGGTCGGCAGCCGTGGAAGCCCGATATCTATCAGGACTACCTCGCGCCGATCGTCGCGGGCGTCGACGGCCAGCTCGAGGCGATGCTCGCTGGCTTCGGCTTCTGGCCTCGGGTCCTGCAGAAGGCGAACATCGAGAAAGCGAAGGCAGCAGGGAAGAAGCCGCCGGTCATGCGCAGCACGATGAACGCGCGCGACGACAACCTCGGGCAATCGCCGCTGTACGGCCCGGCGTGGCGCGCCGGCCGCCGTTGCCTGATTCCGGCGCAGTGGATTTACGAACCCTGCTATGAGACGGGGAAGAACGTCTGGCACCGGATCGGCCTGGCCGGCTGGCGCCCGATGTGCGTCGCCGGCATCTGGCGGACGTTGAAGAACCCGGACGGAAGCGACCAGCACACTATGTCGATGATCACGGTCAACGCGGAAGGGCACCCGGTTATGTCGCGCATGCACAAGCCGGGCGACGAGAAACGATCGGTCGTGATACTACGGCCGGACGATTGGGAGGAATGGCTCACGACGTCGAACGTCGAGGCGGCGCGCGCGATGCTGCAGCTCTACTCGGCCGATGAGATGGCGGCCGAGCCGGTGCCGAAGGGCGGCACGTAGCGCGCTGGTTCGAATCCGAAATCGGGATAGACGATCAGCAGCGCGCTCCTGCTACAAAATTGCACCGGACACGTATAACGCATTGATATTGCGTTGATGTCGGTTCTGGTCCCCGGCACCACATACCCGTCCAAGACTATCCTTGGAAATCCAGAAACCCGTGATAGCACTAGGCTTCATGGGTTTTTTTATTCCGACTTGTTCAGTCTAACCCGTGTAAATGCGGGGGGCATTTTCGGGGGACTCTTGATTAATGGTTGATGCCCCTGACAAAAAGTGCCCCTCCGGGCTGCAAGGTGCATCATGCCGCTGACTGACGTCACTATCCGAAAGGCCTCTCCCCGACGTGACTGGATAGACGAGTAATGCGTCATGCTGAGCCGTGACTCGATTCGTCATGACCTGCTGGCGTCGAAGATCGTCCGCTTCAGCATTCAGCACATCCAGCCGTGGGGCAAGCGTCACACGACGGGATCTGAGCATCGTACAGTTCCCGATGCAGTTACGCGCCTGCGCGACCGCGAGCTGTGCCGTCACCGTCGCGCGTTCTGCCATGACCGCCGTGAGACTACGAGCGGACTCCGGTACCGAGGTCATCTGTACCGTTGCCGCTCGCAGCTCACCGGCATGCTGCTGGGCCAAAGTGAGGAACACTGCATGGCCGAAACATGCCGCCAGCAGGCAAGCGCACCCTAACACACTACCTACGCCCCGAACGACCATCGGCATCTCACGGATCAGCGCCGGCAACAGTTGCGCGCTCGAGACGAGCACCATGCCGATGGCGATCCAGATGAGCCGTTCCGGTAACGTGCCGCCGCGCTGCCAGCGGGCGAGCACCGACAGACAGAGCGCGGTGGTGGTTGCGCCGACCGCCAGGACGCACGCCAAGCGACGCGCGCTCATGCTGCCTTGCCGCCCAACAGCACGGCCTTGCGTTCGAGTTTCTGGCGCAGCGGCGCAGCGGCGCAGAGCCGTCGGAGGCGTTACTGTCTCCGGATTCCGATTGGCCGTTCGTGTCGGGATAAAACTCTTCCGCGACAGCAGCCGTTTCATCCGGGCTGTCCTCGAACGCACCGTTGGCGAACCCTGCACGCGCAGCGACATCGAGCGCGGCCTGACCGAAGCCGGCGGCACGGCGACGCGTATCCAGTTCATTCGCCTCGATGAGTGCCTGTTCGAGCGTACTGCCGGAGCGAATACCCAGGTCGACGTAATAGATGGCCGACCTTTAGCCGAGCAGCTTCAACTTGGATCCTCTGCGTGAACTGTGCTTCGAGCGCTTGCCGCGTTTCGATCTCGGCGCGCACGCCTCCTATTCGTCGAATTCATCGACGTCGATGGAATGCGGGTCGGCAGCGCTGTGAGTCGACAGGGGAGCGACAGGTGCGTGTCGGCGTGCCGGCCGGTCCATGGTGGCGAGCCAACAGAAACCCACCGCGAACATGGTAACGAGCGCGAGGCCCAGCCCGATCAGCATAACGGTAGGGGGATCAGAGATCGCGGAAACTCCTGAGCGAAGTGCACCGATGCGGAAATGCATCGACGGAGCGGCCGTAGCTGGCCGGGCTCAGGAAGGTGATATGTGATCAAAAAAACTGGGATGCAGTGTCGAACTCGGCTTTACCCTTGCAGAGACCGTTGTAGATACACGACACGTTGCCGTATGCGTTTATCGTGAATGAAACGCCATTTCAACGCATAACAAAAACTGCTGAAAATGTTAATTTTGTCAAGGTTCTGTGTTTTGCGAGATCGTCTAAGCGATCGACGTTGCTGGAAAGAAGCAGTCGGTGACTACCCGGAAATTTATTTGAGAAATGGGCGCTCGGTAACGGCGAGTCTTGATTTTTCAGAAAAACAAAGGGAGGGGCCGTGTGTTTCGATGCTCTGAGGTGTCGAAAGAAGCGGGGAGGAATAGTGTCTCTAGTGCCTGTGAATGCATGGGTGGTTAACTTATTTAAATGTTTATAATTGTCAAGTGGAATGGTTGATTGCAGCTGCTGTAATAGAAGCCATCGGCCCAAGAGAGGGTGCTACAGCATCGGATCTGCGCGGTCAATAGATCAGGTGCCTTTGCAATACCTGACAATGCGCGGGCGAATACTTCGATAAATTGCGGCGCGAGAGACCAACCATCACGCCGCTAACAAGTGAAGAAACGAGAAACTTCGGCAGCGTTGATTTCGGCGTTGGCGAGCGTTTCTGCGCTGGCCCAAGGCGTTCCGCCATCCGAAACTACGTCCGGCCCACAAATCCAGCGTTTGCAGCAGCAGCAACTTGAGGCCACCAAGGAGCTGAATCCACGCCCCAATGTGTTGACGCCGACTGGAGAGAAGACTTCGGTCCCCAGCGTCACGAACCTGCCGCTCGATAATCCGTGTTTTCCGATCAAGGAAATCGCGCTGGAAGACAACACGTTCGGCTGGCTCGCGCGTTTCCTTCAACCGGTCGTCGGCCAGTGCATCGGCAAGACTGCACTCAAGCAGATTCAGGATGCAGCCAATAATGTGCTGATCGAGCGCGGTTACGTGACGTCTCGCGTTCTCGTGCCGACACAATCGTTGCAGTCGGGCACGTTGACGCTGCGCGTTGTGCCGGGGCGCATCAGCGAGATCCGAGCCGACAAGCCCACGATTGGCTGGTTGCGCGCGGCGCTGCCCACTTCGGGCGGCGTGCTGTTGAACCAGCGCGACATCGATCACGGCCTGGAGAATCTGCGTCGTCTTCAATCCCAGTCCGATGCCACGTTCGACATCGCGCCGGGCCTGAATCCGGGCGACTCCGAAGTCGTCTTTCATCCCGGAACCGGCAAGCGCTGGCGTGCCGTTGTCGGCACAGACAACGCGGGCCTCGACTCGACGGGCAAGTACGAACTGTCGAGCTCGTTCACGTTCGACTCGCCGTTTCACCTCTACGACCAGCTGCAAATTGCCGGCACGACGAATGCGAATTTTGACGCATCCGACAAGGGTAACCAGTCGGTGTCTGCGAACTACAGCGTGCCGATTGGCTATGCGATGCTGACGGTGAACGCGAGCCGCTCCCGCTATAAGCAGACGGTGGCCGGTTTCGATGCGCCGATCGAATACAGCGGTGTGCAGTCACAGCTTCAGGCTGGCCTGTCGGACGTGATCTATCGGAATGCGCACGCGCGTACGGAGCTTCACGGTAACCTGTTCCACAAAATCAGTCGCAACTCGCTGGATGGTGTCGATCTTCCCGTGCAGCATCGCGACATCATCGGCTACGAGCTCGGCATCGCGCATCGCCAGTACATCGGCGATGTTGTTCTCGACGGCTCGTTCGCCTGGCGCGCATCGCTGCCGGGGCTGTCCAGTAATTCGGGCACGGTGGTCGGCACTCCCGACTTCGACGGCAAGACACAGGTGGAGTTGGCAAGCCTCAGCGCCCAGGTCCCTTTCAAGATCGGCAGTCAGACGTTCTCGTACCAGTTCGGCTGGAACATGCAGAACGCACGTACGCCACTGACTCCTTCCGACTATTTCACGATCGGCACGCGCTACGCCGTACGCGGCTTCGATCAGCAACTGACGCTGGCTGCCGAGAGCGGCTGGGTCGTTTCCAACGAACTCGACTGGTATGTGCCGACGCCTGTTGGCACGCAGGCGCTTTATGCCGGCGTCGATGCCGGGCGCGTGCGAGGGCCGGCCGCGCAGTACCTGCTCGGTGAAACGCTGGTCGGTGCCGTTGTCGGTTTGCGCGGCAATCTCGCACCGAAGAACGTGCTCGGTGCCGCACTGAACTACGACGTGTCGCTCGGGTTTCCTTTGTCGAAGCCTCAGGGCTTCAAGACGAGTTCGCCGACGTTGCTGTTCCAGGTCAGCACATTGTTCTAGGCAGTAGGGGGAGGTCGAGCAGAACGACATGTTGCGACTCGGTGTTTTTGTCGATCGAGAAAAAGAAGAAGGAAAGACTATGCGGAACGTGTACGAGAAGCGTCGTGTTTTTCAAGCAGTAACGGCAACGTTTGCGGTGGTGGCTGCGCTTGGCCTGAGCGCGTGTGGTGGCGGTGACGATGGTGGCAGTGGTAGCAACACCGCATCGAACGGTACGTCTACTGGCGGTTCGTCGTCAGGCAGTGCGTCGTCCTCGTCGGCAATTCACGTGGAGGGACAGTCGCAGGCACTGTCGAGCAGCTTAACGGCGGTGAGTGTGTTTACGCCGCCCGTGTCGTGGAATGCGAACGGCTCGTTTCCGAGCGGATCGCTTACGTTGTCGGCGAGCGGTGTCGACGCTGCGCAACTTAAGTCTCAAGTACCCGGTGCGTACACGACGCTGCCGCGAATCAACGACACGCTTAGCCTGTCGACTGGCACCGTGACCGACATCGCCGGCAATGGCGACTTCGCGATTGGCCGCTGGGCGGCCGGTAGCGATTCCGCAGGGCACTCGTATACCGTCAACCAAGGTCGGAGCTGGGCGGTTGGAGCTCCGGTGACGGTCAACGTGACCGCTCAAACGCAGTTCAACTGTTCGCTGGTCGCAGCAACGCGTCCCACCTCGATGGATGGCAATACGGCGCCGGGATTGCTTACGGCAGCGACTGCGGTCGTGACCGGTAAGACGGATACGTCGGGCAACGTCAATGCGAATGCGGCATTGACGCTGCAGTACTCGATCGGTAGCGACACCAATCAGATGTTCAGCGGTAGTACGCAGATCGGCTCGATGTCGACGTCGACCACGACGCGATCGTCGCTGTTCACCAAGTTCATGGGACCGAATGCATCAGCACCGTATCTCGTGATTTCGTACGGCGTCAATGCGCCGACGACGGGCGGGGTGAACGGCCTCGCGATGCTGAGCTGCAAGTAACGTGAAAGTGAGGTCGGCTGCACCGGGAAAGCGGATGCAGCCGGCCTGAAACATCTTCAAGAAGAAAAATCATCATGAATTCCGGAATCTTTCGCTTGGTATTCAGTGCCGTGCGCGGCATGCGGGTGGCAGTTGACGAAAACGCGTCGGCGCATGGGGGCGGTGAGCGCTCCCGTGTACGGCGCGCGGTTCGTCCTGCGGCCGAGGATTCCGGAATCTCGATCTGGTTTGCGGCACGGGCAACCGCGTTTGCCGCACTCTGCACGTTCGGCATGCAGCCGCTCGTCGCTGAAGCGCAGGCTACGCTGCCGATCACGCCCGATCGAAGCGGTCCGACCCATCCGGTCGTGGGTGTGTCGGCGTCGGGCGTGCCGCTCGTCAATATCACCGCACCGAAAAACGGCGTCTCGCTGAACAACTTCACGCAGTACAACGTCGGTACCAAGGGCGCGGTGCTCGTCAACAGCGGGCAAAACTCGCAATCCCAGCTTGCCGGCTGGGTGCAAGGTAACCCGTTCCTGGGTAACAGCTCGGCGCGCGTGATCGTCAACCAGGTCACGTCGGGTAATCCCAGTCAACTGCTCGGGCCGACCGAGATCGCCGGCAATCGCGCGAATCTCGTGATCGCGAACCCTGCAGGCATCACCTGTGCGGGTTGCGGTTTTCTGAATGTGCCGCGTGTCACGCTGACGACCGGCGTGCCGACGTTCAATCCGGACGGTACGCTGGCGGGTTTCAACGTGACGCAGGGACAGATCGGCATCGCCGGTGCGGGGCTCGATGCGCATGGCAGTGCGATCGATCTGATTTCGCGTGCGATGACGATCAACGGTCAGGTGTGGGCGGATTCGATCAACGCAGTGGCGGGCGCGAACCGGGTCGACTATGCGAGCAGCACTGCGCAGGCACAGACCGGTACCGGCGCAGCGCCGGGCGTCGCGATCGACGTGCAGGCACTGGGTAGCATGTTTGCCAATAGTGTCCGGATGATCGGGACCGAGGCAGGTGTGGGGGTGCGAGATGCCGGTTCCGTCACCTCACTGACCGGAGATATTCAAGTCTCGAACAACGGCGATGTAACGATTGCGCCGACCGCACGTCTTCAGTCGGCCGCGAACACCCGGATCGATGGCGCCAACGTTTCTCAGCAAGGCACGATTGTCAGTACGCAGACCACCGATCTGAACGCGTCGCAGGCATTGTCGAATGCCGGAACGATTTCGTCGGGTGGCAACACGAACCTCACCGCGGCAACCTCGCTCAACAACAGCGGCCAGGCATACGCGGGGGCAGATTCCGCAGGTAATCTCGTCGGCGGTGGCTCCGTCACGGCACGCGCTGCAAACGTGACGAGCAGCGGCACGCTGGCAGCAGGTGATAACGTCAATCTGTTCGCAAACGACGTCACGCTCGACCACGGGACCGTGAATGCGGCCAGCGCAGTCAACATCACGACGACGGGCACGCTGTCGAACGTCGCTGGTACGATGAGCGGTCAGAATCTGACGCTGAGCGCGGGGCAACTGGTCAACGACTCAGGCGTCATCAGTTCGCAGAACCTGGCGAACGTGACCGCGCAATCGGTATCGAACCGGTCCGGCACGTTGACGGCCGATGCGCTGTCGCTGAACTCGGCCGGCGCGCTTGACGATACCCAAGGGCGCATCACTGCGCGTACGGCGCAGATCGCGGCAACCGACCTGACGAACGTGGCCGGTGAGATCGGCACGTCGACGGGCGCGTTGGCACTGACGGCGACTGGGAGCGTCGTGAACGATAACGGGAAGATTGCAGGCGGCAATGGCCTTGCGCTGACCGCGAATACGGTTTCCAACGCACAGGGACAGATCGGCTCCGTGGCGGGCGATACCTCGATCGATGTCACGCAATCGCTGAACAACGCAAACGGCAAAGTTGCGTCCGGTAATGACCTGTCGATTCACACGGCCCATCTCGACAACTCGGCCGGATCGATTAGCGCACACGCGGCACAGATCACCGCGGTCGATGTCGTGAATACGGGCGGCAAGATCGGCACCACTGATGCGCTGACCGTAACGGCGACGGGCGCCGTCTCGAATCAGTCGGGCTCCATGGTCGGCGGTAATGGTCTGTCGGTCACAGCAAACAGCATTGGCAACGCAGCGGGTACGATCGGATCGGCCGCCGGCGATACGACACTGCGTGCAACGCAGTCGCTGACGAATACCGGCGGAACGGCGAGTTCGGCCAATGCGCTCACCGTCGTAAGCGACACGGTCGACAACTCGCGCGGCAGTATGACTGCCGTGCACGGGGCGCAAATCCAGACGGGGGATCTCGTCAATGCGGGCGGCCAGATCGGATCAACGTCGGAGGCGTTGTCGCTGACGGCCACGCGTTCGCTGTCGAACGATAGCGGCAAGATGGTGGGGGCGACGGGTTTGACCGCAACAGCCGGCACGCTGAGCAACCGTGCGGGCCAGATCGGCACGTCTACCGGCGACATGGCGCTGACCGTCTCTCAGGCACTCGACAATACCCAGGGCAAGATTACCGCAGCTGGCGCGCTGAATACGCAGGCCGGTACGTTCGACAATTCGCAAGGCACGGTGTCGGCGGATGCGGCGAAGCTCACTGTAGCAGGCGCATTGACGAATGCAGGCGGTACGATCGCGGCGACACATGACACGACCGTGACGGCGCAGACCGTGTCGAACCACGGTGGCACCATCGGTTCGGTGTCCGGCGCGGTGGCGGTAACGACATCCGGCACGACGGACAACGCTGGCGGCAAGCTGCTGGCGTCGGGCGACACGACCCTGACCAATGCTGGATTGCTGAACTCGGGCGGCACGATCACGGGGGCGAACGTCACGCTCGCGTCCGGACCGGGAGCGATCGACAACACGCTCGGTAAAGTGGCGGCAAGCCAATCACTGACGAGCCGGTCGGGAGCATTCGATAACCGGTCGGGCTTTGTACAGGCAACGGGAGCGGTTGACATCGATACGCACGGCCAGACGTTCGACAACGGCGTACTGGCAGGGCAGTCCACGGGGGGGCAGGTTCTCGGCAATGGTGTCACGCTGACAACCGGCGCACTGAGCAACGTGGGTGGTGCAATCTGGTCGAGCGGTGCTGCGACCGTCAATGCCGCATCCGTGACCAACGATACGGGGTCGCTCGTGGCGGACGGTGCATTGACAGTGCGAAGCACGGGCACCGTGTCGAACGTGGCCGGCCAGATCGGCGGCAACCGGGACGTGACGGTGTCCGGTACGACGGTCGACAACACGCGCGGGGCCATGCACGCGAGCGGTGCGCTGTCGGTGACGGGCGATACGATTCGCAATGCACGGACCACCAATTCGACGCTGCCAACGACGGCAGGTGTGCCGGGGCTGACGGCCGGAATGGAGGGCGCAAGCGTTACGCTGAACGCCAACCAGGCGATCGACAATACGTCCGGCTCAATTCGCGCGGACAAGGATGCGAAGCTTACAGCACCGACGATCGACAACACGTCGGGCAGCATTCAGTCGAAAGGCACGGCAACATTGGCCGCGTCGAATACGCTGATCAACAGCCAGGGCGACATCAATGGCGGTCAGCAACTGACGGTCTCGACTGGGACGCTCAACAACGACGGCAAGCTCCAATCGGCGGGCGACGTCGGCGTAACGACGCAAGGCAATCTCGCCAACAGTGGGCAGATCGTCGCCGGTCATGATCTGACGACCACGGTCGGCGGCGCGCTCGACAACAGCGGCACACTGTCGGCAGGCAATGTTGCTAACGTCAACGCCAATTCCATCCAGAACCGTGCGACCGGCGAGATTTTTGGTGGCAATGCCACTAACGTCCACGCGAACCAGTCGATTACGAACGAAGGTCTGATCGATGGCGGTAGCACGACGGTGACGGCCGGGGACACCATCACGAATGCTGGTGGCCGGATCTACGGCGATACGGTCGCGGTGGGCGCGAACACAGTCGTTAACGACCAGAACGCCCAAGGCGTGGGTGGCGTGATTGCGTCGCGCGGCGACCTCGACATTGGCGCGCAGACGCTCAAGAACCAGAACAATGCACTGATCTACGCGAGCAACGACATTCGCGTCGGCGGCGCGCTGGACGCGAATCGTCAGGCAACCGGTGCGGCGCAGACCATGACGAACAACGGTGCGCAGATCGATGCCGGTCGCGACACCACGATTAGCGCAAACCGGTTCGAGAACCTGAACTCGAACTTCCAGACCTCGACGGTCACGACCGACAGCGGCAATCAGCTGTGGTATCAGGTCCCGGGCTCGACAGAGAAGATTGACCCGTCGACCGTATACCTGTACCAGAAGAACAGCCAGGAAATTCATCCGGGCACGGACTACCAGTGGGCACTGGACGACGACCAGAAGTTTATTCTGCTGCCATCGACCAAATATCCGTTCGCCGAGTACGCGAAGTACACGATGAATGGTGTGGCGGGCAAGATCGATAACACTGCATATTCCGCGACGAACTTCGCGAATGGGGACACGGCTTCGCAGACCGGAGCTTATCGGACCGTGCCTGCCGACATTTGGACGACGTTCGGTGTGACGCCACCGCCTGATGCCAATTCGGCTTGGACTGCGTCGGGGCCGTTTTGGATGTCTCCGGGCGTAGCGCTGGTGACCGGTAGAAGCAACGTCGGTAGTGACTGGTTTTCGATCAAGGCTCCGACGGAAGCTGACGTAACGGGTGCAAAACCGGATCCCTTCGGTCCCCCGAGCCCGTCGTGCGTGACCTCGACCAACGCGGCATGCGCACCGTTCCAGCAGTGGTACAAGGCAACCGTTGCCGCTTATCAGAATCTGAACCAGGCGCTGGTCGGCTATAACGCGGACGTGGCGAGCCGGCTCGTGCAGACCTATACCGTCTACACGGTTGACGTGAAATCGACCAAGGACGTGGTAACGGCTTCGCAACCCGGCACGATCACCGCTGGCCGCCATATCACGATCAACACGCCGTCCGGTGTCAACGACAAGAGTCAGATCGTGGCCGGTGACGGCAACAATCCGACGAACGTGCAGAACATCGGTGCGACCGGTACTGAAACGTTCACCGGCTCGGGCAAGGCGATCTATACCTGGGTCCAGTCGGGCGGCGCCTTCAGTGGTGACGAACGCGCGACCTCGACCACCAACTACTCGCCGGCCATTCCGTCGCAAACGATCGATCTGCCGGTGGTGCTGACCGATCCGAGCAAACCGTCCAATCCGATCAAGAGTGTGGCCGCGGCAACGTCCGCTGCGCAGGGCGCGAGCGGTGCAGGCGTGACGCCGGTGGCAGGTAAGGATGTTGGCGGGCATGTGTTGATCGGCTCGGGCGTGTCGGGTGTCGGTGTGGGGGACGTATCGGCCGTGAAGGCGAACGTGGGCGATGTCGTGGTGCGCACGGTGACGCCGAACACGCGTTTGCCCAACAACGCGCTGTATCAGGTCACGAGCGACCCGGGCAGCCACTTCCTGATCGAGACGGACCCGCGCTTTACCGATTACCGGAAGTGGTTGTCGAGCGACACGATGCTGGATGCGCTCAAGGTCGACCCGAATACGGTCCTCAAGCGTATCGGCGACGGCTTCTACGAGCAGCAACTGATTCAGCAGCAGATCATCCAGACGACCGGCCAGCGTTTCATTGGCGACTACACGGACAACCAGAGCGAATATCAGGCGCTGATGGCGAATGGCGTGAAGGCATCGCAGCAGTTTGGGTTGAACGTCGGTACTGCACTGACTGATGCGCAAATGGCCGCGCTGACGAGCGACATCGTTTGGCTCGTGAATCAGACGGTGACGTTGCCGGACGGCAGCCGGCAAACGGTGCTGGTGCCCCAGGTCTATCTGCACGCGAACGCGGCGGACGTGACGGGAGAAGGCACGATCATCTCCGGCAAGAACGTCACGGTCGATGCCAACGGCGCGTACAAGAACTCGGGCACGATCGCGAGCCGCAACGTCACGATCATCCATGCGGATTCAATCGACAACAGCGGTACGGTGTCGGGTGGAACCGTGCTCGCGAGCGCGAACCAGGATCTCAATAATCTTGGCGGGTTGATTCAAGGCAATACGGTGGCGCTGTCGGCCGGCCGTGACCTTAACCTGACGACTACCACCAGTTCGGCGAAGGCGGCGAACGGCAGCGCGACCGGCATCGATCGCGTATCGACGGTCAATGCCGGCACGCTTCAGGCTGTTGCTGGTCGGAACCTGAATGCCAACGCGGCTGTGATCGCGACGACCGGCAATGCGGTGCTGGCCGCGAACAACGACGTCAATCTGAATGCGGTTCGCCAAAGCAGCCAGGACGCGGTCAAGTGGGACGCGCGCAACCACGCGGAACACTCAGCGTCGAGCGACACGGGCACTCAGATCGCGACGGGTGGCAACCTGGCGATTGTGGCAGGCCATGACGTGAATGCGACGGCTGCGTACGCCAACGCGCAGGGCGCAATTGGCGTCAGCGCAGGGCACGATGTCAACCTGAACGCCGGCGAGCAGAGCGCGAGCGCGAACGACGAGCACTATCACAAAGAAAACGGCTTCCTGTCGTCGAAATCGACACACACGATCGATTCGAGCAGCTACACCAATGCGGTCGGCACGACGTTGTCGGGCAGCACGGTTGCGGTGCAGGCCGGCAACGACCTGACGGCGAAGGCCGCAACGATCGCGGCGACCAACGACGTGAGCCTGTCTGCCGGCCACGACCTGACGGTGACGACGGCTGACACGGCCTCGAGCGAGTATCACTACAAGGACGTGAAGAAGTCCGGCCTCGGTAGCGCCGGCGCCGGGATCTCGTATGGCACGAACCAGACGATCGATACCAGCCGCGACTCGGTTAAGGGCTCACAGGGCAGCTTGATCGGCAGCACGGACGGTAGCGTGTCGATGGTGGCGGGCAACAAGCTCCATGTGACAGGTTCCGACATCGTTGCCGGCTAGGATGTGACAGGCATCGCGAAGGAAGTGACGATCGATGCGTCGCAGACGGATCGTCATCACGAAGAAACCCATGAGGTGAAGAGTTCTGGTTTCACGCTCGCGGTGAAGTCGCCGGTGATCGATGCGATCCAGAACGTGAATCAGCAGGCACAGGGCGCGGGCGGCAGTCAGGACGGCCGGGCGGCAGCGCTGCATGCGATCGCCGCAGCGGGCGGCATGGCCGATCTGGTCGGTGCTACGGGTAGCATGACGAATGCGCTGAACGATCCGAAGGGTAAGGTTGAGGCGAAGGTCGAATTGAGTTTCGGCTCGTCGTCCAGCAAGTCGACGTTCACCGAGAACAGCACGCAGAACAACGGCAGCAGTGTGAAGGCCGGCGGTACTGCCGAGTTCGTCGCAACGGGTGACAAGAACGCCGGACAGGGCAACGTGACGATCCAGGGATCCGACGTGACCGCGAAGGATGTGCTGTTGCAGGCGACGAACAAGGTCAATCTGGTCAACAGCACGGATACCGACAGCACACGCAGCACGAACGAGTCGAAGAGCGCGAGCGTGGGCGTGTCGTACGGCACGGGCGGGTTCGGCGTATCGGCGTCAATGTCGCGCGCACACGGCGATGCAAACTCGGATGCAGCGACGCAGAACAACACGCACGTCAACGCGAGTAACACGGCAACGATCATCAGCGGCGGCGACACCAATATCATCGGCGCGAACGTCAACGCGAACAAGGTGATTGCGGATGTTGGCGGCAACCTGAATCTCGCGTCGGTGCAGGATACGAGCCATAGCGAGGCTCACCAGAGCAGTTCGGGCGGCGGGTTCAGCGTCAGCCAGGGCGGCGGCAGCGCGAGTTTTAGCGCGCAGAGCGGCCATGCGAGCGGCAACTACGCGGGCGTGAACGAGCAGTCGGGTATTCAGGCCGGGGACGGGGGCTTTGACTTGACGGTCAAAGGCAATACGGACCTGAAGGGTGCGTATATCGCAAGTACGGCGACGCCTGACAAGAACCAGCTGACGACCGGGACGCTGTCCTTCTCGGATATTCAGAACAGCTCGAGCTACAACGCGAGCAGCGTCGGGATTAGTGCGGGTGGCGGCGTGGGTGATGGCGGCAACAACTACGCCACGCACGGCCAGGCGAGCGGCAAGAATACAGGCGGTGGTCAACCGCTGTACGTGAGCGAGAGCGATAGCAGCAATGCAACCACGAAAAGCGCAATCAGTGCCGGCAACATCGCGATCACGGACAAGGCGAACCAGCAGCAGGATGTGGCGACGCTGAATCGTGATACGTCGGGCCTGAATGGCACGGTCAGCAAGACGCCGGATCTGCAACAGGTGTTGAGCAACCAGTCGGACGTGATCAATGCGGCGCAAGCGGCGTCGGAGGCGATCTCGAAGCAGATTGGTAGCTACGCCGATAGGAAGCGAGACGAGGCACAGACGAGCGCGAATAACGCGAGCGATCCGACGCTCAAGGCACAGTATCAGCAGGACGCCGACAGTTGGGCCGAGGGCGGCGACAATCGTGTTGCACTGCATATCGCCGGCGGTGCGTTGACGGGCGGGTTGACCGGCGGTGGCCTAGGTGCTATTGGCGGAGCTGCAGGTGCGGGCGCGTCAGCCAAGCTCGCCCCGCAGCTTAATGAGATCGCGCAGTCAATCAAGGATGCAGGGCCGACCGGCAATGCAAACGTCGATGAGCTGCTCGGCAATGTGACCTCGAACCTGCTGGCCGGTGGGGCGGGGGCGCTTGTTGGCGGCGGAACTGGCGCTTTGACCGGTGCTAGTGTGGATCGCTTCAATCGGCAGCTGCACCAGAACGAACGGGAATGGGCGAAGTCGAAGGCAAAGGACTTTGCGAAGTTCTACGAAGACAAGACCGGTAAGGCGATAAGCGTGAGCCAAGCCGAAGATATGCTATTGGGCAACGGCTATCGCTTGGTGGACGCCGCGGCAAGCAAGGGGCCGGGCGGGGATGCGGTAGCAGTGGCATATATCAGCCAGTACGGCGGTGGGCTGTTCCGGAGAGATCAGTACTACAACAATCCACTCATGTATGGCAACAAAGACGGATCGCTTACGCCCGAACAACGAGCGTTGCCTGGGGCGATCGGGAATCCGGCGGTTGGTGTGGCTGTTGCTGCGGGAGCGGCCGCTGCGATTGGCGCGGAGCCAATCGCCGGTGCACTGACGGCTTGGTTGCGGGCTTGCGCAGTTAACCCGGTACTCTGTGCCAATCAAGCGGGTATTGCCGCCGGCGAGTTGGCCGCTGGCAGTGCAATGCCAGCGGGTACAGGTGCGGCTCCTGCGGGCAGCCTTGCAGCGGAAACTAATTCGGTTGCACGAAATGGTGAGCGACTGGTTCTCGATCAACGGTACATCTCCAACATTGGGGATGTTGCGTGTGGCCCGACATCATGCGCGATGATTCTGAACGATCGTGGACAATGGGTGAATGTCACGCAACTCGCGAAGGACAGTGGTCTCATGCTGGGTGAGGGTACCAACGTAGTTGGTCTTACCAAAGCGTTGCAGAAGAATGGGTTAAGTTCGGCTCACTGGACCTTGAATGCATCAGTTGACGATTTGGCGGCAGCGACGTCCAATGGAAATGCGGCAATCGCGCGAGTGACCATCGGGAACGGAGAGGGCCATTTTGTTGTGGTCGACGGTGTTACAACCCGTCTCGGGCAGTCAGTCGTTGCTGTTCGCGATCCGGGAACTGGAATGCAGTACTTCGTGCCAATGGGTGAATTCTCTAAGAAATTTTCCGGCCAGGTGGTTTTTACTCGTTAATTTAAATGGATTGGATAATGAATGTGTCAGAGATAAGGTCGAAAGATCGCGGTTTTTTGAGTGGTAATGAGGTTACGATAGAGGGATTTTTCGTAATGGTGCATGGCATAGGCTATTTCGTCGCGGGTAGAGACGAGCGAGATAGCCGAGCTGACGGGATTTTCGTGGACCATCCGAATCTCGAGCGTTGCTTGCTTTCGAGTGTCCCCGCAAACGGTGGGAGTAAATACAGCTATTGCCATCGAGCGAAAGTAACCGGTGTGCTCGACCTTAATTCCCGAGTCGATTTTTGGGGCAGCATTGGGAGAATCCACGACTTCATTGTCTATATATTCGATGAGCCGATGCCGGTTGCATTGTAAGGGTATTGGTGATATCGGGTGCAGTCTTAATCGGTGCTTGCGTTGACGTGGGAAACTGTTTGTCGAAAACTGTAAGCAGAGGGCGGTATTGTAAATTTGCTTATGCTAACGGTTCGGTAGTCAAAGTAATCGACCCCAGCGCTTACAAGGTGACTGGGGTGGTCTGAAAGTAACACAACGTTCTATGATCAGGCGGGAAAAAAATTAATTTCGACCCGATAAGTAGGAGGTGGAGTCATTAATGAAAGAAGGGATCGACTGGGAAGCGCCTATTGAGCCAGGGCGGACAATGCTTGGATTACCCCTTGGGTTGTCGCGTGACGCTATTCGGAAGCTTATCGGGTGCGATGGCGTGACTCTTCAGAGGACAGTGAAATTTCATAATTCGCCGAGATTATTGATCGACTGCCGTAAGCCGGGCGTTATATTTTTTCGTGCGGCTGATATGGAAGATGTTGTGTACGATTGGCAGAACGTACTTGCCCGGCTTGTTTTTAAGAAAGATGCACTCGAAAGCATTATGGTCGAGTCGGATGTCGGCGGGGCGGGATATGAATATAAGGGAAGAATTTTGAACAGAGTCGGTCTTGGTGCGAAAGTGGCGGACTTGCTTGAATTCGGGCCACTTGAATATGACGATGCTGACGAGGTCTTCTACTCGGATGGATTGGGGAGGTTGGAGGTTGCGGGCGACGATTCTTGTGATTTGTCGGTTAATCCAAATCAGGTTGTGGCATACATCAAAATATCTTGATCAAAATTGTATATTTGGTTCTAGGTTGATGGCTGGTAGATGATGACTCAACTTGTTCAAGGTTCGCGTGCCTGTAATCCAAGCATGGTTCAGTTCGATTGGTTGTGCTTGTGAGGTCTTATCATGCTGTTGCGTTTTGAAGACTTCGATGCTCCAATGAAGTGTGTCTTTCGGCTCGAAGATAGGTTGCGAGAAGACCCTACGCAGGTTCAGCTCGCACAAGCATTGACGCTAAATCCTGCGAAGCCTCGAATGGGGCTTCGTGGTACGTATGGTCTATTTGGATCAACGGAATGGTGGGCCAGTATTCAAGAAGGCAGAATGCCACTTCTTTATCAAATTGGTGTTATCTGCCGGGCGTTTGTTGCTGGACAAGACAAGTATGTGCCAAACAATACGATCGATATTCAGTTGGATGATGGGTCGCTATGTACGTCGGGGATCTACGTCAACAATAAGATTGATGCGAAACTGTTCCAACCTGGGCGTCCAGTTTGTATCGTCTATGCCCTTGACGAATTAAAGCAGCAGCCGGCCTCGGATGGTGGCCTCAATCAATCGAAGATTGCTTTGGAAATGGCAGTGTCGGTCGAGTAGATGAAAGATGCCGCACTCGCAAGTTCGGCGGTGTCAAACGGTGCTGCGCCGACGCATAAACTCTGAACCATGGGCAGCGGATTGATGAAGTGAGAGTAAGTGGGCGGCCTGCCCGCGTCATACGACGGGCTTGTGCAATCTAGGCATCAATATCGTACGGGCGTTCTATAGGTAGCAAAGCGTGCGCTGACTCGAAATCGCCGCGGAGGACAAGAGCGTGCACGCTATGTGCCAGCGGAGTTACGTCCGTGACGCTGTATCCACTCATGCACATTCAGGTTGACGGCTTGCTTGCTGAGGCCGATCTGGATCGCACGGTGTGTGAGCGGTTGTAGCGATAAATCACGCTCCGGGTCCCATTGAAGGGCGCGCGAAGCCGGGGTCGCGCCGCAGTCGGTCACGTTATAGGGAGTCGATATGGCATTGCAGATGATCGTGGTCGGCGACGCGACCTCGCATGGCGGGCGAGTGATTACCGGCTCGGATACCCACAGCATCGACGGTAAAAAGATTGCACGCCTGCATGACCTGGTGGACTGCCCGGAAAAATATCCGGACGGTCGGCCGCACGGCGTCAACAAGATCATCGAGGCGCATCCGACGGTAACGATCGATGGCCGGCGCGTTGCGTTGCACGGCCATCGTACCGAGTGCGGGTGCACGTTGATTGGCAGTATGACTGCTCGCGTGGGTGACTGAACGGCGGGCAGAGCCGCGTCGGTTGTGTCGAGGCGCGGCAACAAATGGCGAAATCATGGTGCGCGCGCCCGATCCGGGAAACATGAATTCGATGTGAGACCCGGTCTATGCGATCACGTCCTTCGCGCGGGAAGCCGCGTTGCTCGCGCCGCTCATTTCACCGCCAGCGCCTCAAGCGGCGGCAGCCGGCTGGTCGACTTCAGCTCGCGCATCGACACGGTGCTGAGCAGTTCCTTGACGCCCGGCAGCGCCCGCAGCCGGTTCAGCACGAAGCTCGAGAACGAATCGAAATCCCGCGCGAGTATCTGCAGCAGATAGTCGTGCTGGCCGGTGGTGTTGTGGCAGGCGACCACTTCCGGCATCGCGATCACCCCCGCTTCGAATGCGCGGCAGGTTTTCTCCGTATGGTTGTCGAGCGAGATGTTGACGAACGCGACCACGCCGAAGCCCAGCACGCGCCGGTCGACGATGGCCTGGTAGCCGGTGATGAAGCCGGCCGCTTCGAGCCGCTTGAGCCGCTTCCAGCACGGCGACGCCGACAGCGACACGCGCTCGGCCAGCTCCGCGTTGCTGAGGCGGCCTTCGTGCTGAAGGATGTTCATGATCTTCAGATCTGTTTCGTCCAGCGTCATACGAATGGTCTCCGCTTTTCCGGAAAACGCTCAGCATAGAAGATTCTTCTAACGCGTGGGGCGAAGCAGAATGAAATGGAAAGCCTATTTCCTCGCTGCTTCTCTACACTGGTTGGCTCGACAGCCGACCCGGCAACCCGCCGGCCCGGCCCCCGGTCGCCGTTTCCCGGCAAAGGAGCCACCGCATGACGTATTCCAGCTATCACAAGAAGGACATCAACGGCCATCCCCTGCATGCGGAAACGCAGATGATGTCGTACGGATTCGACCCGTTCCTGTCCGAGGGCGCGGTCAAGCCGCCCGTGTTCCTCACGTCGACGTTCGCGTTTCGCTCGGCGGAGGACGGCGCCGATTTCTTCGACGTCGTGTCGGGGCGCAAGGCGCTGCCGCAGGGCGAGGCGGCCGGGCTCGTCTACAGCCGCTTCAATCACCCGAATCTCGAGATCGTCGAGGATCGGCTCGCGCTGCTCGACGGCTCGGATGCCGCGGTCGTCACGTCGAGCGGGATGTCGGCGATCAGTGCGGTGTTTCTCGCGTTCCTGCGGCCGGGCGATCAACTCGTGCAGTCGGTGCCGCTCTACGGCGGCACGGAGACGCTGATCGCGAAGATCTTCAAGGAATGGGGCGTGACGGCCCATGCGATCCAGAACGGGCTGTCGCCGGCGTCGATCGGCGCGGCGCTCGAGGCCGCCGCGCAGCAGGGGCCGGTGCGGATCTGCTACATCGAGACGCCCGCCAATCCCACCAATTCGCTGATCGATCTCGACGGGATGCGCCGCGAGCTCGACGCATTCGAGGCGCGGCACGGCTATCGCCCGATTTCGGTGTGCGACAACACGATGCTCGGGCCGATCTTCCAGAAGCCGGCCGCGCATGGCGTCGACCTGTCGGTCTATTCGCTGACGAAATACGTCGGCGGCCACAGCGATCTCGTCGCGGGCGGCGTGACGGGCCGCAAGGACCTGATCGCGAAGATCCGGCTGATGCGCGGCGCGTTCGGCTCCCAGCTCGATCCGCATTCGTCGTGGATGCTGACCCGCTCGATGGAAACGGTCGTACTGCGAATGAAGCAGGCCGAGCGGACCGCCCGCAAGGTCGCGAACTGGCTCGCGACGAATCCGCACCAGAAGGTCGACGTCTACCATCCGGACCTGATCCAGGACGACGCCTATCAGGCGGTTTACGCACGCCAGTGCCAGGGCGCGGGCTCGACGTTCGCGTTCGTGCTGGAAGGCGGCCGCGCCGAGTCGTTCCGCTTCATCAACGCGCTGCACCTGTTCAGGTCGGCGGTCAGCCTGGGCGGCACCGAGTCGCTGATCTGCCATCCCGCGTCGACCACCCACTCGGGCGTGCCGGAAGCCGCGCGCAAGGCCGCGGGCGTCTCCGAAGGGCTGATCCGGATTTCGATCGGGCTCGAGCATGAGGACGACCTGATCGCGGATCTCGACAATGCGTTCCGGCAGGCGGGGCTTTCCGCGCGGGCGTAACCGCCGGCCACTGCCGGCCGGATGACGGGATCGCGAACGCGGCGGCTTCACGCCGCCGGCGTCGCGCTCTCCTCGTCCTGAAGCTTGCGCCACATGATCTTGCCGGTGCCCGATTTCGGCAGCGCATCGACGAATTCCACGATGCGCGGCGCCTTGTACGACGCCATGTGCTCGCGCGCCCACGCGATGAGGTCGTCCTCGGTCACGGCGTGCGCGTGCCGCGCATTGCGCACGACGAACGCCTTCACCGTCTCGCCGCGATGGGCGTCGCGCGCGGCGATCACGCAGACTTCCTGTACCGCGGGATGGTCGTACATCATTGCCTCGACCTCAGCCGGCCACACCTTGTAGCCCGACGCATTGATCATCCGCTTCAGGCGATCCACCATGAAGAAGTAGCCGTCTTCGTCCTTTCTCGCGAGATCGCCCGTGCGCAGGAAGCGCTTGCCGTCGATCTCGACGAATGCGTCGCGCGTCGCCTCCGGATTGCGCCAGTAGCCTTGCATCAGCTGGTGGCCGTGCATCACGATCTCGCCGGTCTCGCCTTGCGGCAGTTCGGCGAGCGTGTCCGGGTTGATGATCCTCGCGTCCACGCCGAACACGGGAATGCCGAGGCAGGTCGACTTCGGCCGTTGCGGCGGGTTGATGTGCGTCGCGGCGATCGTCTCCGACATGCCATATCCTTCGGTGTACTCGATGCCTGTCTTGTCCCGCAGTTTCTTCGCGACTGCATCAGGCATCGCCGCACCGCCGCCGGCCATGACGCGCAGGCTCGACAGGTCGTGATCGTCGAGCTTCGGGTTCGACAGGAAGTCGACGGCCATCGTCGAAATCGAGTGCCATTCCGTCACGCGGTGATGCGCGATGGCGCTCGCGGCCGCGTCGCGATCCCAGCGCGGCAGCACCACGACGGTCGCGCCGCTGAAGAGCGGCCCGTTCAGGCCGCTCTGCATGCCCGTCACATGGAACAGCGGCAGGACCGACAGCAGGATCGAGTCCTGGTTGCTGCCAAGCCAGGTGACCAGGCTGACCGCCGTGCACATCGCGCTGCGGTGCGTGTGCATGCAGCCCTTCGGCCTGCCGGTCGTGCCGGACGTGTAGGGCATCACGCACAGATCGTCGGGGCCGGCGGTCAATGGGCCGGGCTCGCAGCGCGCATCGAGCATGTCGCTCCAGTGCGTGACGCGAGCGCGGTCGACGTCGCCGATGTGACGCGGCGCGCTGATGAACGCCGGCGGCGCGATGCGCGATGGCTGCTTCAGGTAATCGCTGTACGTCGCGACGATCACATGCGCGAGCTGCGCATCCGCGTCGCCGACGAGCGGTGCGATGCGTTCATACAGATCCTGCGCGACGAAGGCGGTGCGTGCGCCGCTGTCTTCGACGTAATGACGCAGCTCGTCCGTCATGTTCATCGGATTGACCGGCACGACCACCGCGTTGGCGCGCAGGATGCCGTAGTAGGCGAGCATCCATTGCGGGCTGTTCTGCATCTGCAGCAGCACGCGGTCGCCGGCCTGCACGCCGCAGCATTGCTGCAGGTAGCCGGCAATCCGCTCGGTCTCGTCCTTGAATTCGGCGAACGTGACCGGCGTGTCGTAGAAGAGGATGAAAGGCTTGTCCGGGTAGCGGGCCGCCGATACCTCGGCGTTGTAGTACAGATGGGTCGCGGGCAGCGTCAGATGACGGGGAAGGTGCGCCGGCCAGCAAGGTGAGGTTTCCAGGGGCATGTCTCGACTCCAGATGCGACATGGGTGATGAGAAAGGCAACGAGCCGCGACGTCGTGATCGCGTCAGGCTCGAAGTCGGGTTGTCGTGCCGGCCGAGGTTCACCGCAACGCATGCGCCTGCGCCACGCGCGCTGTCGAGCGGCGCAGCAGCTGCCACCCGAACAGCAGCATCCAGAGCGGCAGGACCAGAACGACGACTGTCTCGCACGCAATCGAGAGCCTGTTGAGGTTCGGGAAAAAACCGAGCACGAAGAACAGGCCGAAGAACCCGCCCACGATCCTAAGCAGAATCGTTCCGCCCCAGCCTGCCTTCTTGAGCAGCCGGGCGGCAATCGGGGTCCAGAAGAACACGACGGGCCCTTCGACCCACCAAAGCCCGTTTTGCGTCGCATTGGCAATGGCGGACCAGATGGCCGCCGCCGCGACCTTGGCGGCATCGTCGCCGCCGGCATACACGTGCGCGAGCGGATGGAGGGCCGCCATCTGGATCACCGCACCGGTTATTCCGGACATCACGTAGAGGCCGACGGCGAGCGCCACCATGCCGACGAGCGCACCCAGTTCCTCGCGGAAGGCATGCACGAAGTAGCCGCCGATGGCGACGAACGGCAGATAGAAGCCGAGCACGTCGGCGAGCATCCACCAGCGGAACAGGTCGCGTGTTTCCGTGGGCAGCTTCAGCATCGACGCGCCTTGCAGCATCACCCCGATGTCGCCGCCGGTGACTGCCAGCGACAAGCCGACGGTAGCGTAAGCCACGAGGCCGCCGATGATGGCGTTCCAGGCCGTGAAACGAATGACGTTGTGCGAATTCATCGTTCTCCCTGCGCGAGTCAGGTGGTTGCTCGATCGGTTCTGTTGTGATCGGCCGCCGCATGTGCCGCGGCTGCTTCGGCCTGCGCGCGAACGCCGGTGGTCACCCGGCTGACGCCGCGTATCAGGTCGACCGCCTTCTCGCCGATCATGATGGTCGGGGCGTTGGTGTTGCCGCCGATCAGCGTCGGCATCACCGACGCGTCGACGATCCGCAAGCCCTCCAGGCCGCGCACGCGCAGTTGCGGGTCGACCACGGCCATCTCGTCGTGCCCCATGCGGCAGGTGCCGACCGGGTGATAGACGGTATCGGTGCGTTGCCGCAGCACCGCGCGGATATCGTCGTCGCTCTTCACGTTGGGCGTGAAGAGGTCGCGCGTGATCCACCTGGCGAGCGCGGGGGTCTGCATGAGCCTGCGCGTGATCTTGAAACCGGCCACCATGTCGTCGACGTCGCGCGGATCGTCGAAGAAGGCCGGGTCGATCAGCGGCGCGGCGGCCGGATCGTTGCTGCGCAGCGTGACCGAGCCGCGGCTGCGCGGACGCAGCAGACATACGTGGCACGACAGCCCGTGGCCCGCATGCAGGCGGCGCGCGTGATCGTCGACCAGCGCCACCACGAAATGCAGCTGGATGTCGGGCGCGTCGAGGCCCGGTTGCGTCTTCAGGAAGCCGCCGCCCTCGGCGAAGTTCGTCGTCAGCATGCCGCGCCGCTCGCTGCGGAAGCGCAGGATCTCGCGCAGCATGCGCATGCTGCCGCGCAGCGACACGCCCATCGTGTCGACGCTGCGCGTGCGGTAGCCGAAGATGAAATCCGGATGGTCCTGCAGGTTGCGGCCCACGCCGGGCAGATGCTGCACGGTCTGGATGCCGAAGCGTGCCAGTTCGTGCATCGGCCCGACGCCGGACAACATCAGCAATTGCGGCGTCTGGAACGCGCCCGCGGCCAGCACGACTTCGCGCCGCGCACGGAGGGTGCGCACGGTGCCGTTCTGGAGCACTTCCACGCCGACCGCACGCCTGCCTTCGAACAGGATGCGCCGGACCTGGGCGTGCGTTTCCACCGTGAGATTGCTGCGCCGGCCGATGTACGGGAGCAGATACGCGCGCGCCGCGCTCCATCGTTCGCCTTGTTTCTGCGTGACCTGGTAGATGCCGATGCCTTCTTGTTGCGCGCCGTTGAAATCGTCCGTGAGCGGCAGGCCGGCCTGGCGGGCGGCTTCCAGATATCGTTCGTGGAACGGGTTGCCGGTGCGCAGGTCGCTGACCCAGAGCGGGCCGTCCCGGCCGTGCCACGCGTCGTCGAAGCGCTCGTTGTGCTCGCTCAGGCGGAAGTAGGGCAACACGTCGTCGTAGGACCAGCCGTGATTGCCGAGCGCGGCCCAGTGGTCGTAATCGCTGCGGTGGCCGCGGATATAGACCATCGCGTTGATGGCCGACGAGCCGCCCAGCGCCTTGCCGCGCGGCTGATAGCCGGTGCGCCCGCCGAGCCCTGCCTGGGGCACGGTATCGAACGCCCAGTTGTTGATGCGAGTGGGCATCATGGCGACCGCGCCTGCCGGGACGTTGACGACCAGGCCGTTGCCATGGCCGCCCGCCTCGAGCACGCAGACCGTGAGATTCGGGTCTTCGGACAGGCGGCCCGCGACCACGCTCCCGCCCGAGCCGCCGCCGACGACGATGTAATCGAATGATTGATTCATGGTGTTTCTCTGGACAGGCAATTGCGAGGATCAGGCTATGCGCGACAGCACGCGCAGCAGCAAGTTGAAGGTGCGGCCGTACGGCGGATGAAACAGCCCGGCGCCGTTCCAGCGCGCCTGATGGAAAACCGGCTTGAGCTTGCTGAAGGTGTCGAAGCCCCATTTGCCGTGGTAGGCGCCCATGCCGCTCGGGCCGACGCCGCCGAACGGCTGGTTTTCCTGCGTCAGGTGCCACAGGCAGTCATTGATCGTGACGCCGCCCGTCACGGTTTCGCGCAGCGCGCGATCGCAGCGCGATGCATCGTTGCCGAACCAGTACAGCGCGAGCGGGCGAGCCTGGCGCTGGACGTACGCGAGCGCGTCGTCGGGGTTCGCGTATTCGACGATCGGCAGGACGGGGCCGAAGATCTCTTCGCGCATCAGCCGCGAATCGGCCGGTGCGCCGATCACGAGCGTGGGCGCGAACTTGCGTGACGCCGCATCGACCGCTTCGCCCGCCGGGTTCACTTCGATCACGCGCGCGCCCGCGGCGCGCGCTTCGCTCACCATCTCGGCCAGGCGTGCGCGATGGCGCTCGCTGATGATCGCGGTGTAGTCGGGATTGCCGACGAGCTTGGGATACAGCTGCGCGATGGCCTGCGCCAGATGCGATGCGGTGTGCTCGGCGGTTCCCGCCGGCACGAGCAGATAGTCCGGTGCGACGCAGGTCTGACCCGCGTTCAGCAGCTTGCCGAAGGCGATGCGCTTCGCCGCGACGGCAACGTTGCAGGACGTGTCGAGAATGGCCGGCGATTTGCCGCCCAGTTCGAGCGTGACCGGCGTCAGGTTGGCCGCGGCCGCTTGTGCCACCGCGCGGCCGACCTGCGTCGAACCGGTGAAGAAAAGATGATCGAAGGGCAGGCTCGCAAAGGCCTTGCCGAGTTCGACATCGCCGATGGCGACATCGAGTTCGTCGGGCGAAAACGTCTCGCGTGCCATCGACGCGAGCAGGTCGGACAGCGCGGGCGTGAGTTCGGACGGCTTGATCAATACGCGATTGCCGGCGGCCAGCGCCGCGAGCGCGGGGCCGAGCGATAGCTGCAGCGGATAGTTCCACGGCGCGATGATTCCCGCCACGCCCAGCGGCTGCGGCATCAGCCGGTTATGGCCGGGACGGAAGTGCAGCGCGGTCGAAACACGTTGCGTCCGCATCCATTGTTTCAGGTGGCGCTGCGCATGCCGGATGCCCGCGCGCACGATGAATACTTCGGCGAGCCGGGTCTCATGAGCGGAGCGGCCCTGAAAATCCGCGTCGATGGCGCGCACGATGTCCGTTTCGTGCGCATCGAGCCACGCGGCGAGCCGATCGAGGCGGGACAGCCGGGTTGACAGCGCGGGGTACGGTTCCTGCGCGAAAGCGCGACGCTGGCGTTCGAAGCTGGCCACGAGTGCGGATGGGTAGCCTTGCAGCATGATGTCTCCTGTGTATTGTCGATTGGGAGATTCGATTCGCGATGAACGTCTGCAAGACGTTTTCGATTCCGAAGCTGCCCGCAGGCCGAACGCAGATCAGGCGAAGCGCCTGTCGACGCTCGCCGGCTCCGCCGCCGTGCGCGTCACACTGCGTTTCGCATGTCCGTCGATCAGGTCGGTCAGCAGCGGCGCGACGCCGTTGGGGATGTCGTGGCCCATGCCGCGGATGGTGACCATCTCCGCGCCGTCGATGGCGGCAGCGGTCGCGACGCCACCGCTTGGCGCAACCAGCAGATCCCGATCGCCATGCACGACCAGCGTCGGTGTCCTGATCCGCCTGATTTCCGCCGTCCTGTCTCCGGATTTCATGATCGCGCCGATCTGGCGCGACATGCCTTCGTGATCGCGCGCCTGCTGGCCGCGTTCCCACGCATCGGCCGCGTACGCGCGCCGCACGTCGTCGCTCACGGGGTACGTTTGCGAACCGATGTGGGCCATGACCCGGCTGTACCGCTCGATGGCCTCCTCGCGATCGCGGGGCGGCGGCTTGATCAGCTTCAACATCGCGGAGGCAGCCGGCTGGCCGACATTGCGGGCGCCGGTCGTGGAGATGATCGACGTCAGCGACAGCGTTCGCTGCGGATGGGTCGCCGCGATGATCTGGCCGATCATGCCGCCCATCGACATGCCCACGATGTGCGCGCGCGCCACATGCAGATGATCGAGCAGGCCGATGGTGTCGGCGGCCATGTCGTGCAGGTCGTACGCGGATCGAATGGGCCGTCGCAGGAATTGCCGGAGCAGGCCCGGCGGCTGCTGCGCGATGCGCGACGAACGGCCGACGTCGCGGTTGTCGAAGGCGATGACGCGATAGCCGCATCGCACCAGGCCGTCGATCAGGCCGGCTGGCCAGGAAGTCAATTGCAGGCTCAGGCCCGCGATCAGCAGCAACGGTTCCGCGGTATCGGGGCCGTACGTGCGGTAGCACAGGCGCACGCCGGTCGGCACGTCGCAGAATGCATCGCGAGCTTCATCCATTGCGTGGATCGACATGGTCAGGCTCCGACGGCGCGAGGTGACTGGGGACGGTCGACGCTCGCCGTTTGCTGCGCATGCCGGAAGTGCAGGCAGGGATGTTCGATCGGACCGTTCCGCAGGTTTTCGACATCCACGTAGTAATCCTGCGACATGATCCACGGGTTGCCCGGGCCTTGGCACGGCATGCTTTCGATGGCGCGCTTCACGTAGCCGGCGCCGAAATCGAGCAACGGGCGCTTCGGCATGTCGGCGTCGGGAAGCTCGGGCGCGCAGATCGCGTAACCCGTGCGATCCATATGGTCGAGCAGCCGGCAGAAATGCGATGACAGCAATCCCAGCTTGAGCGTCCACGACGAATTCGTGTAGCCGACCGAGAACGCGAAGTTCGGCACGCCGCTGAGCATCATGCCCTTGAAGGCCACCGTGCTGTGCAGGTCGATCGGCTGGCCGTCGACGCTCAGGTTGATGCCGCCGAACAGCCTGATGTTGAGCCCGGTGGCCGTCACGATGATGTCGGCCGGCAGTTCCTGCCCGGATTCGAGCAGGATGCCCGTTTCCGTGAACGTCTTGATGCGGTCCGTGACGACCGATGCGCGGCCGTCGCGGATGGATTTGAAGAGATCGCCGTCGGGCACCGCGCACAGCCGCTGATCCCACGGGGAGTACGGCGGATTGAAGTGCACGTCGACCGGATAGTCCTTCGGAAGCTGGCGCTTGTTGAGGTAGCGGATCAGACGCCGCGCCGTGTTCGGCCGCGTGCGGCAGAGATGCCAGATGCCGCGCGAAATGGCGATGTTCTTGCGGCGCACGATCGCATAGGCCCACTTGTGCGGCATCACCTTGCGCAGCGAATTGGCAATGATGTCCTCCGCCGGCAGGCTCATCACATACGTCGGCGTGCGCTGGAGCATCGTCACATGCCCGGCCTTCTCGGCCATGGCCGGCAACAGCGTCACGGCGGTGGCGCCGCTGCCGATCACCACGACGCGCTTGCCGCTGTAGTCGAGATCTTCCGGCCAATGCTGGGGATGGATCGTCTGCCCCTGGAAGCGTTCGATCCCTTCCAGTTTCGGCGTGTAGCCCTGGTCGTGGTGATAGTAGCCGGCGGCGCTGAAGAACCACTTGGCCAGCATCGTCCTGCGTTCGCCGGTATCCACGCGCTCGACCTCGACCGTCCAGCGGGCTTGCGAACTGGACCAGGCGGCGTGAATCACCTTGTGGTTCAGGCGGATGTGGCGGTCGATGTCGTATTCGGCGGCGGTCTGCCGCAGGTAGGACAGGATCGCATCCGCGCCCGCGATCGACTTCTTGTGCGGCCACGGCTTGAACTCGTAGCCGTACGTGTGCATGTCCGAATCGGAACGGATGCCGGGATAGCGGAACAGGTCCCAGGTGCCTCCGGTTGCCGCGCGCGATTCGAGGATCACGTATGACGTATCCGGACGCTCCGTCTCGAGGTAACGGGCGACGCCGATGCCGGACAGGCCGGCACCTGCGATCAGGACATCCACATGCTCGGGGGGCGGAAGGTGGTGTACGGTCACGGCGTGTCTCCTGGTTGCGTCGAATTGCGCAAGTTGGATGTATTTTTATTGACGGAATTCGTCCAAACAAGGTATCAATCGCACCATGTTTCGAGCGGTTTGGTGCAACGTGCACCAGCGCTCCGTTTGGGCAAGGTGTCGCTATGTCTCAGAATTCCATCCCGTCCGGGTGGCGCACGTGGCCGCTGCCGTCGCCGCGCATCCAGGAACTGATGCGCCGGGGCGCGGAAATCGTGCTGAACGTGCATCCGGTGTGGCTGCAGGAGCTCGATCAGGTGAACGTGGCCGCCGGGCAGGTGATGAGCGACCCGGTGATTGCGGCGGCGGTGCGCCGAATCAACCGCAATGGGCTGATTCACTGGGCGACCGCCAACATCGAGAACCCCGGCGCGCCGGTGTCGCGCTATCTGTCGCCGGACATGCAGAGCAGCGCGCGCGAACTGGTGCGGCGCGATCTGACCGACCTGGTGTTCGCGTCGGCGCGTTCATCGCAGAGCATCCTGTGGCAGCACTGGATGGAGCTGGCCTTCACGTTGACCGCGGATCCCGATGAACTGCACGCGCTTCTGGCGGTGTCGTCGCGCTCCATCGCGGCGGCGATCGACGCCAACATGGAAGTCATGGCCGAATTCCTGCGCGTCGAGCGCGAGGCATACGTGCGCGGCACGCACGCCGACCGCCGCGAACTGGTCACGTTCATCGTGGAGGGGACGGCGATCGACGCCCAGGAGGCGAGCAGGCGCCTGGGCTATTCACTGGATCAACCTCACCATGCCGCGATCATCTGGATCGAGGAGGCGGAGGCCGAATCGGGCCTTCTGGAGCAGGCCGCCGAGGCGCTCGCGCGATGCGCGGACACGCGCAGCATGCTCGTCGTCGTCGCCAACACGGCGACGCAGTGGGTGTGGACGCATGGCGGCGAGCCGATCAACATGGAATCCTTGCGGCGCATGATCAAGGCGCTGCCCGGCGTGCACATGACCGTTGCGACGGCCGGGCGCGGCATCGAGGGATTCCGCCGCGGGCATCTGGACGCGCTCGCCACGCAGCGGCTGTTGGGGCGGCTGCACACGGGCGCCGGCGTGGTGCATGCGGACAGCATGAGTTTGATCGCGCTGATGACGCAGCACATCGAGTCGGTTCAGCAGTTCGTCGCGCATACGCTGGGCGAGCTGGCGACGGCGGACAAGTCGTTGCGGCAGGCGCTCAGGGTGTTTCTGGCGGAAGGATGCAACGCGACCGAAGCGGCGGAGAAGGCGCACGTTCATCGCAATACGCTGCTGCGCCGGCTGGAGCGCGCCGAATCGCTGCTGCCTCGCCCGCTTGCGCAGCAGCGATTGCATGTTGCGGCGGCGTTGGAGGTGCTTTATTGGACGGCGGGGGATTACGAGTGAATGCGCGAAGGCTGGCCGGCTTTCCTTGCATTTGAGATTCGGGTGAAAGAAAACGCTCAATCGCGGATTAACTCTAAGAAATATCTCAGGTCGCTGTGCGCTTATCTGACCTCGCAATTCTGTCAGTGATTGTTGAGATAAAGCGCAAGGTAATATTCGCCGCACTGCCGTAAATTCTATTGTCGACATTTTCGGCTGCCGGAATATGTCGCACCTTCCAATAAATCCGGATTGTCGTTCCGCGATTCGCTACGAGCGCTATGCAATCGAATTGCCCTGCCTGCCGCACCTCGGCAACGATTGACACGCCTTGACTCTGCCTTTCGACGGCTCAATTCGATGTTGTGCGATGTTCGGGGGCCGTGAGAGCGGATCGAACGAAAATGGCGTCTCGACGACCGGGCAGTTGTCGGTTCAGACGGTTGTCGTGGGGCATGATACGGCACAGCCGTTGGTCGCCGTGGGTTACGCGACGCAAGTGATCGGCGGCGTCGTGGTCTTGTCGTGCCATTGACACTCACTCCGGCAAATCCCGCCGGTTCGTATCCTGCTCGACGCCCCCCGTGTTCAGGTATTCGATCTTCTCCATCCGCTGTCTTGCCAGCTCGGGGTGACGGTTCGTCACGCAGATCACGAGCGCTTCGGCCAGCGCGAGTGCGGGAACGTTGGTCTGCAGCATCGCGAAAGGTCGCCCCTGGATGCGAAGCACGATTTCGGCAACCTCGCCGATCGGCGAGATCCATTCGTCGGTGATCAGCAGAATCCGCGTGCCGAGCCGGTGCGCGGATTGCGCGAACCGGACGCTGTCCTTCTGGTAGCGGCGAAAATCGAAAATGACGAGGACATCGCCGGGCCCCATGTCGGTGAGCGCAACCGACGCCAGGTTGACGTTCGGTTCGACATACTGAACATGCGGGCGCGCGTAGGCGAGGGTGAAGGAAAACAACGAAGCGAGCGGCGCGGTGTACCGCCCGCCGCCGCAGAACACGCGCACGCCCGGATCGGCCAGCAGCGTGACGGCTTCGTCGAAGGCTGCTGCATCGAGCCCTTCGATCGTGGTCGCGAGCGACTGCGAGAGCCGCTGAAAAATCGCCGCATGATTGTCCCGCATGCCGGATTCGGAGTGGAAGGCATCCATCCGGGCAAGCGGCGAATTCATCGCGGTGTCGATTTCGTCGTACAGCGCCTGCTGGAACGACGGGTAGTTCGGAAAGCCCATCCTGACGACGAAGCGAAAGACGGTCGGGTCGCTGACCTCGGCCTGCTTCGCGAAGTTGGCAATGGGCCCCAGGCCGAGGCTGGGGTAGCGATCCAGCAACGCGTGCGCGACCTTCTGTTCCGACGGCGTGAAGCTATCCATCTGCGATAGCAGCAACGCCCTGATGCTTGTCCCCATCGGGCACTCCAACACTCATATTTGAATGACGCCGGGCAGACGTTCGTCCGCGGGCGATCCCACGCATGTTAGCCGATCGCCGTGCTCATCCATGTAATAAAACAAACAAAGCGAACCCGAACCCCACGCCGCGTCCCCGTCGATATCTAGTGATAACCCTAGGTTTTTCGCGCAAAAATCCGCTGCTATGATCGCGGCCTCGCTGGGATGTATCAAACATTACCAAATAACGCCCGGCATGGCCCAGCTTTCGTTTGGAGGATTTCGTCATGAGGCGGCTCGTTGTACTCACCCTGTTGTCGGCACTGCACTTGAGCGCGTTCGCCGCTTCGGAACCCGCAGTTGAAGCGAAGAACGGCATGGTCGTGTCGTCGCAGCATCTCGCATCGGCAATCGGCGTCGAGATGCTGAAGCAGGGCGGCAACGCGGTGGACGCCGCCGTTGCGGTCGGCTACGCGCAAGCCGTGACGAATCCGTGCTGCGGCAACATCGGCGGCGGCGGCTTCATGACGCTCCACCTCGCGGACGGCCGCGACCGCTTCATCAACTTCCGCGAAACCGCGCCGGCCGCGGCCTCCGCGAACATGTATCTCGACGCCGCGGGGAACGTGCGCCCCGACGAAAGCCTGTACGGCTATCGCGCCGTCGGCGTGCCGGGCACGGTCGCCGGCCTCGATCTCGCGCTGCGCAAATACGGGAAGCTCACGCGCCAGCAGGTGATGGCGCCCGCGATCCGGCTCGCCCGCGACGGCTTCATCCTGACGCGCGGCGATACGGACATCCTCGACACGACGATCCAGCGCTTCAGGAAGGACCCGGAAGCGGCGCGCATCTTCCTGCGCCCCGACGGCACGCCGCTGCAGCCGGGCGATCGCCTGGTGCAGAAGGACCTCGCCCGCACGCTCGAGCGCATCGCGCAGCAGGGGCCCGACGCGTTCTATCACGGCGAGATTCCGAAGATCGTCGAGGCGGCGGCCAAGCGCTCCGGCGGCGTGATCGCGGCGAGCGATTTCGCGTCGTATCGCGCGGAAGACGTGGCGCCGCTGAAGTGCACGTATCGCGGCTACGAGTTCGTGTCGGCGCCGCCCCCGAGCTCCGGCGGCGTGACGATGTGCGAGACGCTGAACGTCCTGGAAGGGTATGACCTGCGCAAGCTCGGCTACCACTCGGCGGCATCGATTCACGCCATGACCGAAGCGATGCGGCATGCATACGAAGATCGCAACACGCTGCTTGGCGATCCGAACTATATCGACAATCCGGTCGCGAAGCTGACGAGCAAGGACTACGCAGCCGAACTCCGCAAGAGCATCCACGCCGATACGGCGACGCCGTCGGTCGACGTGCAGGCCGGTGTCGGCGCGCACGAGAAGCCGGAGACGACGCACTATTCGATCATCGACCGGGACGGCAACGCGGTTTCGACTACCTACACGGTCAACGGCCGCTTCGGCGCGGTGGTGATCGCGCCGGGCACGGGCTTCTTCCTGAACGACGAGATGGACGACTTCACCGTGAAGGTCGGCGCGCAGAACCTGTTCGGCCTCGTGCAGGGCACCCGCAATTCGATCGCGCCGGGCAAGCGCCCGCTGTCGTCGATGGCGCCGACCATCGTGAAGAAGGACGGCAAGGTGTTCATGGTGGTCGGCTCGCCGGGCGGCTCGCGCATCATCACGATCACGCTGCAGACGGTGCTGAACGTGATCGACTACGGGATGACGCCGCAGGATGCGGTCGACGCGCCGCGCATCCACCACCAATGGCTGCCCGACGAGGTCTATTACGAGACCTACGGCCTGTCGCCCGACACGCTCGCGATCCTGCGCAACATGGGCTACAAGATGGTCGAGCAGACGCCGTGGGGCGCCGCCGAGCTGATCCTGGTCGGCTTGCCGGGGACCGAAGCCGCGAGCCGGCAGAGTTCCGGGAACGATTCGTCGGTGTCCGGCAACGTGCGGGTGGGCTTCATCTACGGCTTCAACGACCCGCGCCGCCCGGCCGGTTCGGCGATCGGTTATTGATCGATCGTTGACCTGAGCACCCGGCGCAGAACCACCCGTTCGGCGCCGGCCACGCGCATTCCGTCGCACCGCGCGGGATGCGCCGATTTCACTTCTTCCGGACCGGCGCGTGCGCCGAATTTTCGCTATGAACAAACGCATGTCCGCGGCAGGCTGGATCCTGCTCGCGATGGCGGCCGGCATCCTGATCGGCTACATGATCAATACGCAGTTTCCGGACAAGCGCTCCGCCACGGAGATCGCCGGCTACATCTCGCTCGTCTCGGACGTGTTCCTGCGGCTGATCAAGATGGTGATCGGCCCGCTGGTGTTCTCGACGCTCGTCGTCGGCATCGCGCACATGGGCGACGCGTCGTCGGTGGGGCGCGTGTTCGTGAAGGCGTTCGGCTGGTTCGTCACCGCGTCGCTGATCTCGCTGCTGCTCGGGCTGCTGATGGCCAACCTGCTGCGGCCGGGCGAGAACCTCGGGCTGCCGCTGCCGGACATCGGCGCGACGGCGAGTCTCGCGACGTCCAAGTTCACGCTGAAGGATTTCGTGGGGCACATGGTGCCGAAGTCGTTCGCCGAGGCGATGACGAACAACGAGGTCCTGCAGATCGTCGTGTTCTCGATGTTCTTCGGCGTCGCGCTCGCATCGCTCGGCGAACGCGCGAAGATCCTCGTCGCCGCGATCGAGCAGCTGTCGCACGTGATGCTCAAGATCACCGGCTATGTGATGAAGCTCGCACCGCTCGCGGTGCTGGCGGCGATGGCATCGACCGTGGCGATCAACGGCCTGTCGATCCTGCTGAAATTCGCGGTGTTCATGGGCGATTTCTACGTGAGCCTGTTCCTGCTGTGGGCCACGCTCGTCGCGGCCGGGCTGTTGTTCCTCGGCCGCCGGGTGTTCAAGCTGCTCGCGCTGATCAAGGAAGCGTTCATGCTGTCGTTCGCGACGGCGAGCTCCGAAGCCGCGTATCCGAAGATCCTCGATGCGCTCGACCGCTTCGGCGTGCGCCGCAAGATCTCGAGTTTCGTGATGCCGATGGGCTATTCGTTCAACCTCGACGGCTCGATGATGTACTGCACGTTTGCGTCGCTGTTCATCGCGCAGGCCTACGGCATTCATCTGTCGCTGGGCACGCAGGTCACGATGCTGCTGGTCCTGATGCTGACGTCGAAGGGGATGGCCGGCGTGCCGCGTGCATCGCTCGTCGTCATCGCGGCGACGCTGCACCAGTTCAACATTCCGGAAGCGGGGCTGCTGCTGATTCTCGGCGTCGACACGTTCCTCGACATGGGCCGCTCGGCGACGAACGCGGTGGGCAACTCGATCGCCAGCGCGGTGGTCGCGAAGTGGGAGGGCGAGCTGATGCCGGAGGCCGAGGCCGAAGCGCATGCCGCGCGTCTCGACGCGGAGCTGGCGCTGCGGATCAAGGAGAAGGCTTGAGCCATCGCCCGGGCGTCCGCTATCGGACTTGACCCGCCAATACCTGCCGCCGGCACCATGCCGGCGGAATGATCAGACCCGCGAGAAGCCTTGTTCTCGCGGGTTTTTTGTTTTCATCGGGCCCGCTCCGCCGCGCGGAATCGGGCCGACGAGATGAACGTCGATCTGCTAACGTAGCGGATGTCTGCGGCATCGTGCGCAGGTTCGCAGCCCGTTGATCCGTCACCATGAAACGGCTGTCGACTCCCCGAGCCCGCACGCGCAGCGGCGCGTGAGCCGGCGCACGATGCAACCTGGATTGCGGGCCGTCGTGCCGGCCGCGCTGCATCTACCCTGTGTTGCGCAGATGGGGCGATGGCTCGTCTAACCGCGTCAGGCCCACCTGCGCGTCAACGAAGCAGCCGCCCGATCGGGCGGTGTGTACACCGGGCATTCCGCAAACGTCTACCGGGCGAATCCTTTCAAGCCGAACGCGTCTTGCGCGCATTCGGCGGCAGGTTCGGTGCCGGGAGCAATCGGGCCGACGCGCGAGGCGTCGGCTACATCTCTTGGAGTGGTGATGAAGCTGGACGGATTGAGCCGCCAGATCGCGCTGACGATGGCGGCGATGGCGTTGGGCATGACGATACTGGTCGTGACGTCCGCCTACACGTTCTACAACGTGCTGATCAAATACTGGCCGGGCGAGACCAATCTGACGGGCTGGACGCCGACCGGCCCGGAGTGGGTCTGGCTGATCGCGACCACGCTGGCCGGCCTCGCGCTCGCGATCGTCGTGGCGGTCAACCTGTCGCGGCGCATCCTGGCGCCGTTGAATTCGGTGGCGGACAGCATCCGCCGCGTCGCGCACGGCGATCTCGGCGCGCGCGCGGTGGCCGGCGACCGCTCGTTGCGCGAAGCCGCGCTGCTCGCCGACGATTTCAACGCGCTCGCCGACCAGTTGCAGCGCGTGACCAAAGAGCAGGCGTTCTGGAATGCCGCGATCGCGCACGAGCTGCGCACGCCGGTCACGGTGCTGCGCGGCAGGCTGCAAGGGCTGGCCGAAGGCGTGTTTACGCCCGATGAAACGCAATTCCGCAGCCTGCTGACGCAGGTGGAAGGCCTTGCGCGGCTGATCGAGGATCTGCGCGTGATCAGCCTCGCGGAAAGCGGCCATCTGGATCTCGAGGTGCAGGACACGAATCTCGCCGCCGACGTCAAGGCGGTGGTCGAGGTGTTCGGCGATGCGCTCAGGGCTGCAGGCCAGCATCCGGTGCTGGATCTCGACGACCGGCCGATGCGCTGCGATCCGATGCGGATCCGGCAGGCGCTGCTCGCGCTGCTGGAAAACGCCCGCCGGTATGCGGTGCCGGGGGCGATCCGCATCCAGACCCGGCTGGAGCACGGAACCTGTCATCTGCGAGTCGAGGACGACGGCCCGGGCATTCCGGCGGATTTCGCGCCGCACGTGTTCGAGGCGTTCCGGCGCGCGACCGATACGCGCCGCGGGCAAAACCGGGGGAGCGGGCTGGGGCTTGCGGTGGTGGCGGCGATCGCGCACGCGCATGGCGGGCAGGCGCTGTGCAACCGCGCCGGCAGCGGCACGCGTTTCGAGTTGCGTTGGCCCGACGATCTGGCGGCGGTATGAAAATCGCAACCGCGGCGTAACCGCCGGCGATTTCAGCCGCGGCGGCGGGCACGCCCTCGCAGGCACTTGAACCACAGCCGGGCGGCGCCGACGCCGCCCGCGACCGGAATGCGCGGCAGTGCGAACGGATCGTCGTGCCGGCTTGCACAGCCGCGCTGCGTGGTGGTCGCATTCCGGTATCCGGCCGCCTCGACCTGGTCGCGCACCCGTGCGCTCAGGTCGCCATACGGATAGCAGAACGATTCGATGCGCCGCCCGCTCAATGCCTCGAGCCGGCGGCGCGATTCGACCACCTGCCGCCATGATTCGTCTGCGGCCACGCGCGACAGCGGCACATGATCGAGCGTGTGCGAGCCGATCTCGTGGCCGTGATCGCGCCATTCGAGCATGTTCTCGATCGACATCAGCGGGGAACGCACGGTGTCGTCGCCGGCGTCCCACGCGTTCGTGCCGTCGAACCGGTCGGCGACGAAATAGCAGGTCGCGGTGAAGCCGGCTTCGTCGAGCACCGGCATCGCGTGCGTCAGCACGTTGAGAAAGCCGTCGTCGAACGAGATCCCGAACACCTTGCCGTGCCGCTCCCCGCGAATATAAGGCTGCAGTTCGGCCACGCTCAGGCCGCGGTAGCCGAGCCGCCTGAACCACTGCATCTGGCGGCGGAATGCGCTGGGGTCGACGCTCAGCCCGCGCAACCGGTCGGTGGGCGGCGGCAGCGGGCGAATCTGGTGGTACATCAGGATCGGGTAGCGCGTCGCGGGCGTCATCGCCATTGCATCGCTCCGGTCGCCGGCACCCGATGGCTGCGATGCCGGCCGATCGCGCTTTCATAAACGGACATCGTCGCGTCGACGAACTTCTCGAAGCAGAACTCGTGGCGGCCTTTCAGCCAGGCATTGCGGCTCATCGACTCGACGACTCCGGGCTCGGCCGCGATCGCGCTCAGGATCGGCGCGACGGCTTCCGGCGCGCGCGGCGGCACGATCCATCCGTCGACGCCATGCTCGATGTTCTCGGGCAGGCCGCCCACGCGGCTGACGATCGTCGGGCAGCCCATCGACATCGCTTCGCGGCACGCGTACGACAGGCTCTCCTGGTACGACAGCACGAACGACACGTCGGTGATCGAGAACAGGTCGTGCGCGCAGTCGAGCATGCCGGTGAAGACGGTGCGCGACGCCATGCCGTGCTGCGTGACGAGCGCGCGCTGTTCGTCCGACGGCGCCTCGCCCGCCAGCAGCACGCGGAACCGCTCGCGCTGTGCGTCCGGCAGGCGGCCCAGCGCGGCAATCAGGTCCGTCCAGCCCTTCGCCGGTGTGGTGCCGGCCGTGCTGCCCAGCACGATCGCATCCGCGCCGGCCGGCCCGAAGCACGCGGCCTTGCGGCGGCGAACCTCGTCGCGGCGCAGCCGGCTCGCCGCCGGAACGCGCACGCCGTGCTTGATCACGGTGATGTTTTCATAAGGCGATTCCCGCTCCAGCATCACCCGGACGTAGTCGCTCACCGCGATGGTGCGCGTCGTCGCGAAGCGTGCGCGGAACAGGTTGCCGAAGCTGTCGGCGCGGTAGGTATTGTGTTTCGTGAACACGACCGCGGGCCGGTTGCGGCAGCCGGGCAGCGCCAGCATCACCTGCCGGTGATCCGCCGAGCCGTTCACGTGGACGACGTCGATGCGGGCGGTGTCGATCAGCCGGCGCAGCCGGCGCACTTCGTGGAACAGCGTGGTCCAGCGCGGCTTGAACTGCATGTCGACGACCGAAATCGCGGGGTGCTCCGCGACCAGGCGCGACAGGCGGCTGCCTTGCGGCGACGCGACGGTCACCCGGTGACGCCCGCTCATCGCGGTGGCGAGATCGTGCACGTAGGTGTCGTGGCCGCCGCCGAAGTCGCCATGAAAGTTTGTATAGAGAATGTTCATCTCGATGCATCGCTCTTCTTCGAACGCGCGTCATCAGGGTTCCTGAATGTACGGACGCGTGTTCCGGGATCCACGGCAGCGCGCCGCACATGGGCGGACCATCGGCGTTGCCGGAATGAATGCCGGAATCTTACAGATGCGTTACATCCGGGGTTGTCGATGCCTGTGCCGTTTTGTGTAGATTCGTCCGGTCAGGCGATCCGGATGCGGCCGGGGCGGAGAGATGAACCGGCGGGTCGTGACGGCGGCGCGAGCGCCGAAGGCGCCGCGACGCATGCCGTATGGGGAAGAAGCGCTGCTTTGCGGCGAAGGCGGGGTCGTCAGGCCCGATCATCGGCGCCGTTGCCATCCGCGGGGATGGGGGCGCGTTCGACGGCAGGGCGTGTCCCGGGCCGCCGGTCGGAGCGGGGCGCTGGCGCAAGATCGGCGGGCCAGCGCAATTCGAAACAGGTGCCGCTGCCGGCGCGGTTGCACAGTGCCTGCCCGCCGTGCGCGTGCGCGATCGCCGCCACCACCGCAAGCCCCAGCCCGCTGCCTCGGTTTTGCCCGCGACGCGTATCGGTCGCGCGCCGGAACGCCTCGAACACGTGCGGCGCGAAATCCGCCGGAATGCCCGGGCCGTCGTCCTCGACCCGCAGATGACAGGTTCCGTGCTCCAGCCGGGTCTGGATGCGGATCGCTCCCGGCACCGCATGCCGGCGGGCGTTTTCCAGCAGCGCGAGCAGCGCCTGCCGGATCCGCATCGGATCGCAGCGCATCGGCCGGTCGTCGAGATCCAGCACCAGATGCTGGCCTGCGGCCCTGAGCGCATCGCCGAACACCTCGACCACCGCCTTGACGTCGGCGGCGAGATTCGTGTCCTGCACCTCGAGATCCAGATGGCCGCTTTCGGCGAGGCTGATCACGCGCAGATCCTCGATCAGCCGCGCAAGGCCTTCCACCTGCGTCAGCAGGCTGCGGAATTGCGTTTCATCGGGGGTAAACACGCCTTCGGCCAGCCCCTGCAGCCTGCCGCGCAGCACCGTGACCGGCGTGCGCAGCTCGTGCGCGATCGCGGCATTCCAGAACGCCTGCTCTTTGGTCACGCGCTGCAACTGGTCGGCGAGCGCGTTGAAATCGTCGGCGAGCAGCGCGGCTTCGCGCAACGAGCGGTCGCCGGCCACCGCACGCGCGCCGAGATCGCCGTGCGCGACGCGGCGGATGCTGTCCGCCACCGAGTTCAGCGGCGCCAGAATGCGCCGCGACAGATTGACCGCGACGGCAATCGCGAGCGCGAGGCCGGCCAGCGTGGTCGCGCTCAGCCAGACCCATTCCGGCGTGGTCGGCACCCACTCCCAGCGCGTGCCGTAGTTGTAATAGGCTGGCCAGTACGTGAAGACCAGGTAATAGAACACATAGGCCGTCACCACCACCAGCACCGTCACGCCGAACGCCATCGCCGCCATCCACAAGGCGATCTGGCGGCTCAGGCCTTCCAGCTTCAATCGACGCTCCACAGCTTGTAGCCGACGCCGCGCACACTGGCCGGCACACCGTCGATGCCGAGTTCCTCCAGTTTCTTGCGCAGCTTGCTGATGTGGCTGTCCACCGTGCGCTCCAGCGCATCGCCTTCCGGCAGGCAGGCCGCCATCAGCTCGGCGCGGCTGGCTACCCGCTTGGGCGCGCGCGCCAGCTGCGCGAGCAGCTTGAATTCGGTCAGCGTGAGCGTGAGCGTGTGGCGCTGCTGGCCGATCTGCACGGTGGCTTCGTGGTGGTCGAGGTCGATCTCGAACGGCGCCGCGCGCAGCACGCGCCGGTCCGCCGCGCCCGAATTGGCCATCGAGCGGCGCAGCACCGCCTGCACGCGCGCGACGACTTCCGCGGGATTGAACGGCTTGACCACGTAGTCGTCCGCACCGATGCGCAGCCCGGTCAGTTTGTCGACGTCCTGGTCCAGCGCGGTCAGCATGATCACGGGCGTATCGCCGCGATGGCGAATCTCGGCCAGCACCTGCCAGCCGTCGACGTGGGGCATCTGCACGTCCAGCAGCACGAGGTCGGGCTTGAGCGACAGATGCAGGTCGAGCGCGCGGCGGCCGTCGGCCGCATGCACGCTGCGCAGGCCGCTGCGCGCGAAATAGGCGGCCAGGATCTCGGCGATCTCGGGTTCGTCCTCGGCAATGAGGATCAGGGCTTGGGCGCCCTGGGCGGCACCGGAGGGGCGGGTGGTTTCAGGCATGTCGACTGCTTCGAATTCCGTTGGTATCTCCATCGAATCTCCATGCTACCTCAGACGAGACGCCATTGGTCGCGCGCAGACTCGCCAGTCTTCGCCGGCAGTCTGGTTGCCTGCGTCTCATGGAGTCCATATGAAGAACGATCGACGTTGCCGCTACGGCGGTGCATACGCCCTCGTGTTTGCTGCGCTACTGGCCGGGTGCGGACAATCCGAACAACAGGCCGCACTGCCGGCGCCGCAGGTGAGCGCCATGACCCTGGCGCCTGCGCCCCTCAAGCTGACCGAAGACTTGCCCGGCCGCATCGCGGCGGTCAGGATCGCGGAAATCCGCCCGCAGGTCAGCGGCATCGTGCAGCGTCGGCTGTTCGAGCAGGGCACCGAGGTGCGTGCCGGCCAGTCGCTGTTCCAGATCAACCCGGCGCCGTTCAAGGCCGACATGGATACGGCCGCGGCGGCGCTGCAGCGGGCCGAGGCCGCGCTCGCGCGCGCCAAGGTGCAGACGGCGCGCTTGCGCCCGCTCGTCGAGGCGGACGCGATCAGCCGCCAGGTGTATGACGATGCGGTGTCGCAGCGCGACCAGGCAGCCGCCGACGTCGCGCAGGCGCGCGCCACGCTCGCCCGCCGGCAGCTCGACCTGAAGTTCGCGACGGTCGAGGCGCCGATCACGGGCCGCATCGACCAGGCGCTGGTGACCGAAGGCGCGCTCGTCAGCAGCGCCGACAGCCAGCCGATGGCGCGCATCCAGCAGATCGACCAGGTTTACGTGGACGTGCGCCAGCCGGCCGCATCGCTGCAGCACCTGCGCGACGCGCTGGCGTCGCAGGACGGGTATACCGGCACCGGCCTGCCGGTCGAGGTGCTGCGCGACGACGGCACGCCTTACGACGTCAAGGGCCGCATGCTGTTCTCCGGCGTGAACGTCGATTCCGGCACCGGCGACGTGCTGGTGCGCGTGCTGGTGGACAACTCGAAGCGCCAGCTGCTGCCGGGCATGTACGTGCGCGCGCGCATTCCGCGCGCGAACTACGCGAACGCGCTGACGGTGCCGCAACAGGCGGTGCTGCGCGCGGACGGCAAGCCGCAGGTCTGGGTGCTCGACGCGAAGAACCAGGCGCACCTGAAGCCGGTCGAGCTGGGCGAGCAGGCGGGCCGCAGCTACCGCATCAAGTCGGGGCTGCAGGCGGGCCAGAAGGTCGTGGTGGAAGGCATGGAGCGGCTGGCCGACGGCGTCCCGGTCACCGCGAAGGCCTGGAAGTCGCCTGACGCCGCGGCCGCCACGGCCGCGCGCTGAGTCACGGGGAGCGTCCTGCCATGTCTCAATTCTTCATCCGCCGGCCGGTCTTCGCATGGGTCGTCGCGCTCTTCATCATCCTGACGGGCTTGATCGCGATCCCGGAGCTGCCGATCGCGCGCTACCCGACGGTCGCACCGCCGACCGTCACCATCACCGCGACCTACCCGGGCGCCACGCCGCAAACCATGAGCGACGGGGTGCTGAGCCTGATCGAACGGGAGCTGTCGGGCGTCAAGAACCTGCTGTACTACGAGTCGTCGGCCGATACGTCCGGTGTCTCGAAGATCACCGTCACGTTCAAGCCCGGCACGGATCCGGCGCTCGCGCAGGTCGACGTGCAGAACAAGCTGAAGGCCGTCGAGCCGCGCCTGCCCGCGGTCGTGCGGCAGAACGGCGTGATCGTCGAGTCGGCCTCGTCCGGCTTCCTGCTGTTCGTCGCCCTCAAGTCCGATAGCGGCCGTTTCGACGAAGGCGAGCTCGCCGACTACATGGCGCGCAACATCGTCGAGGAGCTGCGCCGCGTCGAGGGCGTGGGCCGCGTGCAGATGTTCGGGTCCGAACGGGCGATGCGCATCTGGGTCGATCCGTCCAAGCTGATCACCTACAACCTGTCGATGAGCGACCTGACGGCCGCCGTCAGCCAGCAGAACGTGCAGATCGCGCCGGGCAGCGTCGGCGCGTTGCCGGCCATGACGGGGCAGCGGGTGACCGTGCCGCTCACCGTGCAGGGTCAACTGACGACGCCGGAAGCGTTTGCCGCGATCGTGCTGCGCGCCAACGCGAACGGCTCCAAGGTGGTGCTGGGCGACGTCGCGCGGGTCGAACTCGGCTCGCAGTCCTACAACTTCGTCAACACCGAGAGCGGCAAGCCCGCCGTCATCGCCGGCGTGCAGCTTTCGCCGGGCGGCAACGCGGTCAAGACCGCGGCGGCCGTGCGGGCGCGGCTGGACGAGATGCGCAAATCGATGCCGTCGGGCATGAGCGATTCGATCCCGTTCGACACCGCGCCGTTCGTGAAGATCTCGATCGAGAAGGTGCTCCATACGCTGCTGGAAGCGATGGTGCTGGTGTTCCTCGTGATGTACCTGTTCCTGCAGAACGTGCGCTACACGCTGATCCCGGCGATCGTCGCGCCGGTCGCGATGCTCGGCACCTTCACGGTGATGCTGGCCACCGGCTTCTCGATCAACGTGCTGACCATGTTCGGCATGGTGCTCGCGATCGGCATCATCGTCGACGATGCGATCGTCGTGGTGGAGAACGTCGAGCGCCTGATGGCGGAGGAAGGCCTGTCGCCGAAGGACGCGACGGTCAAGGCGATGAAGGAGATCACCGGCGCGATCATCGGCGTCACGCTGGTGCTGACCGCCGTGTTCCTGCCGATGGCGATGTCCAGCGGTTCGGTGGGCGTGATCTACCAGCAGTTCACGATGTCGATGGCGGTGTCCATCCTGTTCTCGGCGCTGCTCGCGCTCACGCTGACGCCGGCGCTGTGCGCGACGATGCTCAAGCCGATCGCGCACGGGCACCACGAGAAGCGCGGCTTCTTCGGCTGGTTCAACCGCCGCTTCGACCGCATGACGCAGTGGTACGCGACGCGCGTCGGCCGGCTGATCGGCCGTGCGGGGCGCGTGATGCTGATTTTCGTCGCGATCTGCGGCGTGCTGGTGGTCGGCTTCCGGGAGCTGCCGTCGTCGTTCCTGCCCGAGGAGGACCAGGGCTACTTCATGACCGGCTTCCTGCTGCCGTCCGATTCGACGGCCGAGCGCACGCGGGACGTGGTCAAGACGCTCGAGCGGCATATCGCTTCGCGCCCGGGGATCGAATCCAGCATTTCGATCGTCGGCTACGGCTTCTCCGGCTCCGGCCCGAATGCCGCATTGAACTACGCGGTGCTGAAGGACTGGAACAAGCGCAACGGCGCGACGGCCATGGGCGAAGCCATGATGGCCCAGCAGGCGATGGCGGGCGTGACCGAAGGCACGGTGATGAGCCTGATGCCGCCGGCGATCGACGAACTGGGCACCAGCTCGGGCTTCTCGATGCGCCTGCAGGACCGCGCGAACCAGGGTAGCGCGGCGCTCAAGGCGGCCGAGGCCAAGCTGCTCGAACTCGCGGCGCAAAGCAAGGTCGTGGTCGGCGTCTATCCGGACAGCCTGCCGGCCGGCGCGAGCATCCGCCTGGATATCGACCGGCAGAAGGCCGAGGCGCTGGGCGTGTCGTTCACGAGCATCAGCGACACGCTGTCGGGTGCGATGGGCTCGACCTACGTCAACGATTTCCCGAACGCGGGGCGCATGCAGCAGGTGATCATCCAGGCCGATGCGCCGGCGCGCATGCAGATCGACAGCGTGATGAAGCTCTACGTGCGCAACGCGAGCGGCGGCATGGTGCCGCTGTCCGAGGTGGTCCAGCCCGTGTGGGCCGATACGCCGCTGCAGATGGTGCGCTACCAGGGCTACCCGTCCGCGCGCATCTCGGGCATGGCCGCACCCGGCTACTCGAGCGGCGCGGCGATGGACGAGATGGAACGTCTGGCCAGGCAGCTGCCGCCGGGCTTCTCGGTGGCGTGGACGGGCCAGTCGCTGCAGGAACGCCAGTCCGCTTCGGAGGCGCCGATGCTGATGGCGCTGTCGATGATCGTGGTGTTCCTGGTGCTGGCGGCGCTCTACGAGAGCTGGTCGATCCCGCTGTCGGTGATGCTGGTCGTGCCGCTGGGCCTGATCGGCGCGATCGGCGCGGTGATGCTGCGCGGCTTGCCGAACGACGTGTACTTCAAGGTCGGGATGATCACCGTGATCGGCCTGTCCGCGAAGAACGCGATCCTGATCGTCGAATTCGCGAAGCAGTTGCGCGAGGAAGGCAAGGGGCTCGTCGAAGCGGCGGTGGAAGCGTCGCGGCTGCGGCTGCGCCCGATCCTGATGACGTCGCTGGCGTTCGGCCTGGGCGTGGTGCCGCTGATGATCGCGACGGGCGCGAGCGCCGAAACGCAGCACGCGATCGGCACGGGCGTGTTCGGCGGCATGGTGACCGCCACGGTGCTGGCGATTTTCTTCGTGCCGGTGTTTTTCGTGTTCGTGATGGGCTTCCAGGAGCGCGTCGGGGCATGGTTCGGATCCCGTAAGAAAACCGTCGCCGTGAGTCCGGAACAGGAAGGTTAATGTGATGCGAATGCTTGTTCTTCCCCTTGCCGTAGCGGCGGCCGTCGCGCTGTCGGCCTGCTCGATGGCGCCCCGGCTGGTCAAGCCGGAGCCGCCGGTGCCGACGGCCTACACGACCGAAGGCGCCGCGGCCGAAACCGGCGCGCATGCGGCCGACCTCGGCTGGCGCACGATGTTCGGCGACCGGCGCCTGCAGCGGCTGATCGAGCTCGCGCTCGACAACAACCGCGACCTGCGCCTGGCCGTGCTGAACGTGGAGGCGGCGCAGGCCCAGTACGGGATCCAGCGCGCGGACCGGCTGCCGTCCATCAATGCCGGCGCCAGCTTCACGCGCCAGCGCACCCCCGCGGATTCGCAATCGAACCCGCCGATTCTCGAGTCCACGCAGAATCAGTACGGCGTGAACGTCGGCATCAGCGCGTTCGAAATCGATCTGTTCGGCCGGGTGAAGTCGTTGTCGGATGCCGCCTTTGCGCGCTATCTGGCAACCGACGAGGGGCGCCGCGCCGCGCAGGTCTCGCTCGTCGGCGCGGTGGCGGATGCCTATTTCGCCGAGCGCCTCGCGCAGGAGCAGCGCGCGCTGTCCGAACGCACGCTGGCCGACTGGCAGCAGTCGCTCGACCTGGCGCTGCGCCTGAAGGAGGCGCATCAGGCCAGCGGCGTCGACGTCGCGCAGGCCGAGGGCCAGGTCGCGAGCGCGGCCGCGGACCTGGAGGCGCGCACGCGGGCCGTCAAGCAGGCGCGAAACGCGTTGCGGCTGCTGGTCGGCGCCGAGCTGCCCAGGGATCTGCCCGAACCGGTGCCGCTGGAGCGCCAGCCGGTGATGACCCAGCTGCCGGCGGGCTTGCCGTCCGAGCTGCTGATCCGCCGGCCGGACATCCGGCAGGCCGAGCAGAACCTGGTGGCCGCCAACGCGGATATCGGCGCCGCGCGCGCCGCGTTCTTCCCGCGGCTGTCGCTGACGACGACGCTGGGCTTCATCAGCCCGGGCTTCGGCAGCCTGTTCGACGGCGGCCAGCGCACCTGGGCGTTCTCGCCGCAAGTGACGGTGCCGATCTTCCAGGGCGGCAGGCTGCGTTCGGAACTGCGCCTGGCGGAGGTGCGCAAGTCGAGCGCTGTCGTCGAATACGAGCGGGCGATCCAGATCGCGTTCCGCGAGGTCGCGGACGGCCTCGCCGGCCGCGAAACCTACGGCCGGCAGATCGACGCGCAGACCCGCGTGGTGGCCAGCGCCGAGCGCCGCACCGACCTGTCGAACCTGCGCTATCGCGCGGGCGTCGAAGGGCGCCTCGAGCTGCTCGATTCGCAGCGGCAGCTGTACGCGGCGCGACAGGCGCTGCTGGACCTGCGAAGCAGCGAGCTGAGCAACGCTGTCGCGCTCTACAAGGCGCTCGGTGGCGGCCTGACGGATACCGACGTGCCGCCGGTGGCGAAGGCGCAGTAACGCCGGGCCGGCGCGTCGTCCGGCATGCGCGTCCGGCACGCAAGGGCCGGACGGCATCGGGATGCCCGCCGGTGGGCTGACGAATCCGCCGCTCGAATCGGCACGCTGAAGACAGGGGAATACCCTGTCTTTTTTTTCATTTCTTTTGTTATGTATCATGACCTATGTTTTGCAACATGTACTAGTAAAGGGAAGGGCCTGAAAGACCTTCGGCGCTGAAGGGGTTTTACTTCGGAAGCCGAAAGGTCATCGAACGGCCGGTGCATTCCCTTCGATTCGATCCGGATCCGATTCCGGGCAACCGTCCGGCGTGCGCTGCCCCGATGGGCCGCTGACGCATGACTTTCCTGGCATGAGAAAAAAGACACCATGGCAAAGAAGTCTCCACCCAACCGTTCGGCCGATTTGCAGCGAAGGCAATGGCTCAAGTACGCCGGTACGTCGGTTGCCGCCGCCGGCATCGCGATGGGCGCGGCCCGGGCGAACGCCGGCGCCGCGCAAGCGGCCGGCAACCCGGGCGACGTGCTCGATGTCGTCATCGTCGGCGGGGGGCTGGCCGGCCTGACCGCCGCGCGGGACCTGCGTTACGCCGGCTGCGAATCGTTCCTGCTGCTGGAAGCGCGGGACCGGGTGGGCGGGCGGACGCTCAACTACGACATCGGCGGAGGCTACGTCAGCGAAGTCGGCGGGCAGTGGATCGGGCCCGGTCAGACGGCCGTGGCGGATCTCGCGCGCGAGCTGGACGTCGGCACTTTCCCGAGCTACTACACGGGCAAGACGGTCGTGCTCGGCGGCGACGGCCGCATGGAGATCGACCTGAACGGCACGTTCGGCACCGACGAAGCCGTCGGCGCCAAGCTCAGCAAGCTGTCGCGCGACGTGCCTTCGGGCGCGCCGTGGAAATCGCCGAAGCTGGCCGAGCTCGACAAGCTGTCGGTGGGCGAGTGGCTGGCCACGCAGGACATCCCGCTCGAGGATCGGCCGAGCTGGAACGGGTCGATCGCACTCTCCGGCGGCGTGATGCCGGCCAAGATGGGCCTCCTGCATTTCCTGTCGATGATCAACTCGGCCGACTGCGACTACGCGCAGCTCGACTCCATCCGCCACAGCGCGCAGGAAACCCGCTTCGTCGGCGGCTCGCAGATCCTCAGCGACAAGATGGCCCGGCAGCTCGGCGACAAGGTGCGCCTGTCGTCGCCGGTGCGGCGGATCTCCGATTGGGATCGCGACGTCGTCACGCTGCATACGGACCAGGGCGTGGTGCGCGCGCGGAAAGTCATCATGGCGATCCATCCGGCCCTGTGCAACCAGGTGCAATTCACTCCGCTGCTGCCGGAAAAGCGTGCCGCGCTGCAGCGCGCATGGCCCGCTCATTCGCCGGCGCGCAAGACGGCGATGGTCTACAAGCGCCCGTTCTGGCGCGACAAGGGCTTGAACGGCCATGTCTTCCAGTTCAACGGGCCGATCATCTGGGCCTACGACAACTCGCCGCCGGGCGGCGAGATCGGCGTCGTCAACGCGTTCGTGAAGAACGCGCTGCTGCCGTCGGACGTGCAGGCAGCGAAGCGCATGCTGGCGGAACTCTATGCGCAGGCATGGGGCAAGGACGCGTTGTCCCCGGTGGATTACCACGATCACGACTGGGGGCAGGCGGACCCGTGGACGATCACCTGCGTGTCGGCGATTCCGCCGGGTTTCTGGAGCGCGCACGGTGAAGCGCTGCGGCCGCCGTGCGGCAACCTGATCTGGTCGGGTACCGAAACCGCGAACATCTGGGCCGGTTACATGGACGGCGCCGTGCGCTCGGGCCACCAGGGCGCGCTGCAGGCGCTCAATGCGCTGCGTCGGGCATGAGGGGAGCAGACATGAAAAAACGCATCCTGCTCGCCGTTGCCGCCATCGTCGCGGTCCTCCTCGTGATCTACGGGCCCGGTCTCCTCGATCTCTATCGCCTGCAGCGCTTCGTCACGACGTCCGCGCAGGCCGACGAGGCCGACGGCGGCCAGTGGCCGCGCCTGGTCGACGCGTGCCTCGCCTGCCACGGCGTCAACGGCAATTCGCTGCATCAGGGCTATCCGAGCCTCGCGGCACAGCCGGCCTCATACGTCGCCGAGCAACTGCACAAGTTCGCCGCCGGACAGCGGACCAGCCCGTTCATGGCCCCGCTCGCGATGTCGCTGAGCGATGCCGAGATCAAGCGCGTGGCCGATTACTACGCGAAGCAGACCGCCGCCGAGAATCGCTTCTTCGAGCCGGATGCCCGGTTGAAGGCGCGCGGCGAGCAGCTGGCGAAGGACAACGCATGCGCGGCATGTCACGGCGCGCAACTGATGGGGCAGGGGCCGTTTCCGCGCCTCGCCGGCCAAGGCGCCGACTACGTGCTGAAACAGCTCGACGCGTTTGCCGCGGGCACGCGCGTCGAATCCACCGGCACGATGCAGCGCGTCACCGCGGCCATGTCGCCGGAAGACCGCAAGGCGGTTGCCCACTATCTGGCGAGCGTCAAGCCGGCGAAGCAATGATCAATCCAGTGCAATCGGGAGAGGGAGTTTAGTCATGGACCATAGAACTTTCGTGCTTTGCCTGGCCAGCGGGCTGCTGGCGACGACGACGTGCGTCTACGGTGTGAAGTTTCTGAAGAAGCGCAACTATCTGCTCGGCCTCGAGTGGCTGATCGTGACGGTTTCCTCGACCAATGCGCTGATCTATTTCGCGACCGGCTTCGAGATCTCGGGCCTCGTCTCGCATGTGCTGGATGCCTTCTCGCGCGGGTTCGGCATGCCGATCGTCGCGGTCGCGGGGCTGATGGCCGTGACGCACGGCTACAAGCCGACCGCGCGCCAGGATGTCGCACTGTTCGCGATGTCCTTCGTGGGCACCGCCGTGCTGGTGGGCGCCGGTTTCGTCGCCAAGGTGTTGCCGTACTTCTACGTCGTCATGTGGGCGCTCCTGTCGATCTACCTCGCTTACTTCGTGCGGCGCTTGCTGCGCGCGGGGCAGCTGTTCCATGCGATGACCACGACCGTCGCGCTGGTCGCATCGCAGGCGATCGCCTGCATCTACGACTTCTATCCGATACCGGGCGACGCGCACAACGTCGTGTTCAACTTCTTCGTGCTCGCGCTGGTCACGTGGTCGTACGTCACGGTCGTGCTCTATTACGCGTATGGCGCGCTGGAGCGCGCCAATCGGACGGCGAGCGCCGGGGAAATTCGCTCGGCCCGGGATCCGCATCGTCGCCTTGCGTGAGCACGCATATCGTCGGGACAGCGGGAACGTATCGGCCCGCCGAAAAATGATGAGTGAACCTCGTATCGAATTGCCTGCATCGTGGCCCGGTGCGCCGCAGGCTGCGGCCGAGATCGAACCCGCGAAATCCGCGCGCCTGACGGGCGCGCAGAAGCGGGATCGGACGCGCGAACGCCTGCTGTGCGCCGCGCACGAAATCTTCTCGACGAAGGGATACGCCACGGCGAGCATCGAGGAGATCGCTGCGGCAGCCGGCTACACGCGCGGCGCGTTCTATTCGAACTTCCGCGACAAGACGGAGCTGTTGCTCGAACTGCTCAGGCGCGACAGCGACGAGCTCGACGCGGAACTGCAAAGGATGCTCGACGCGGGCGGCACGCGCGAAGAGATGCAGCGGATGGCGCTCGCGCATTATCGGCAAAGCGTTCGCCGGCACGGCTCGTTCCTGATGTGGACGGAAGCCAAGCTGCACGCGGTCCGCGATCCGGTGTTCCGGGAGCACTTCAACGCATTGCTGCGCGAACGGCAGAACCGCGTGAAGGGCTACGTCACGGGTCTTGCGCAACGCGCGGGCGCGCCGCTGCACTTGCCGGCGGACGTGCTGGCGATCGGCCTGATGGGGCTGTGCGACGGCGTGCAGTTCGGTTGTGCCGTCGATCCGCAGCGCATCACCGACGAGCTGGCCGACGCGGTGCTGACCAGCTACTTCGAGCATGCGGTGTTCGATCGCATGCCTGAGTGACGGTGCGCCGCGTTCGGCGGCATGACGTCGAATGGCCGGTTGCATCCCCGTTCGGATTGTCGTCGTATCTTCCCGGCGCGGTCGGTTGCGCGGCGGGGCATTTCAATGCCGCAACGCGCGCGCGCGCGTTACGGCGTATTCGTCACCAACGCAAACGGGACGCATCATGAAAACCAGGATCACCGAGCTCTTCGGTATCGACTATCCGATCATTCAAGGCGGCATGCACTACGTCGGGTTCGCCGAGCTCGCGGCGGCCGTCTCGAACGCAGGCGGCCTCGGCATCATCACGGGCCTCACGCAGCGAACGCCGGACGATCTGGCCGCCGAAATCCGGCGCTGCCGCGAGATGACCGACAAGCCGTTCGGCGTGAACCTGACCTTCCTGCCGACCGTCAGTCATCCGGATTATCCCGGCTATATCCGGGCGATCATCGAAGGCGGCGTCAGGATCGTGGAAACCGCCGGCAACAATCCGCAGCCTTACCTCGCGCCGCTCAAGGAAGCGGGCGTCAAGGTGATCCACAAGTGCACGTCGGTTCGCCACGCGCTGAAAGCCGAATCCATCGGATGCGACGCCGTCTCCGTGGACGGGTTCGAATGCGCGGGCCACCCGGGCGAGGACGACGTTCCCAACTTCATCCTGCTGCCGCGCGCCGCCGACGAACTCAAGATTCCGTTCGTGGCCTCCGGCGGCATGGCCGACGGCCGCTCGCTGGCGGCGGCGCTGTCGCTGGGCGCGGACGGCATCAACATGGGCACGCGCTTCGTCGCCACGCAGGAGGCGCCCGTGCACGAGAACGTGAAGCAGGCGCTGGTCGCCGCGACGGAACGCGATACGCGCCTCGTGATGCGTCCGCTGCGCAATACCGAGCGCGTGCTGCGCAATGCCGCCGTCGACCGCATTCTCGAGAAGGAAGGCGCACTCGGCGCCGGCATCAAGTTCGAGGACATCGCCGACGAAGTGGCCGGGGTGTATCCGCGCGTCATGAAGGAGGGCGCTGTCGACGTCGGCGCATGGTCATGCGGCCTGGTCGCCGGCTTGATCCATGACGTTCCGACGGTCAAGGCACTGATCGAGCGCATCGTCGGCGAGGCGACCGAGATCATCGGCGGCCGCCTGGCGCGGATCGTCGGCTAGCGACGCGACACGCCGGTCGAGGCGGCATGCGCCGTCTCGATTCCTCCCGACATCGGCACGCACCGCGTGCCGGTTCACTCACGTTTTCCTGATCCGGTGACGGGCGCGGGTGCGCTGCCGTCTGCGTCGCATCGCCTGTCGCCGCCCCGAATCACATGCTGTGCAGGACAGGGAATACCCTCTCTTTTTCTTTTTTTGATTTTTGTCATTATGACCTAACATTGGCAATGCGTTCTAAAACGGATAAGCCAGAAACACCCGTGACAAGGCACTCATTTGACTCATCAGGAGAAAACCGATGGATGAATCCAAACGCAAGGCTTTCGCAGAGGATGGCGCTGTTCTGATCGAAGGCTTGCTCGACGACGAACAACTGGCGCTGTGCCGGCAGGCATTCGACTGGGGTATCGAAAACCCCGGGCCGATGGCGTCCACGCTGCTCGACGGCAGCGAATTCAAGTCGCACGTCGACAACGCCAATCCGTATGCGAAGGAACGGCTCGACGAACTGGTCGGCCAACTGCCGATCGGCAAGCTGTTCGCCGATCTGTGGGGCTCCACGAACGTCTGGTACTTCGCCGAGGAGCTCTTCCTGAAGAAGGGCGGCAAGGGCGCGCGTTCGCTGTGGCACCAGGACACGTCGTACCTGCCGTGGCAGGGGATGCACTTCGGCAATGCGTGGATCAGCTTCGAGGCCGTCCCCAAGCGCAATGCGCTGGAGATCATCCGCGGGTCGCATCGCGGCACGCGCCACGACGGCACGACGTTCCAGAACCCCGACGATCCCACCGAGCCGCTGCACGGCGGCGGCGTGTGGCCGCGGATGCCGGACATCGAGGCCGAGCGCCGCGCCGATCCGAATGCGTACGACGTCATCTCGTGGGCAACGAAACCGGGCGACGTGCTGCTGCTGCATCCCGGCGTGCTGCACGGCGGCGGCGTGGTCGATGCCGATTTCCCGGATCGAAGCACGCTCGTGCTGCGCTTCTTCGGTGACGACGCCGTGTTCAGTCCGCTGCCCGACAACAGCGCCTCGGGCTACCCGACGATGGGCTTTCTGTTCGCCGAGGAACTCGCGTCGCTCAAGGCAGGCGATCCGTTCCGCGCACCCTGTTTCCGTCAACTCGTCTGAACAAAGGAGTCAATCCGTGGCAGCGAACAACCAACGGCAGTCGATCATCCCTCCGGGGTTCAAGGCCTGGTACGACGCCTTCCATTTCGCGCCGGCGACGCGCGTGGGCGACACGATCTGGGTGTCGGGCCAGGTCGGCATCGGCGCGGACATGAAGCCGGCCGACGGCGTGCAGGGCCAGGCCCGGATCGCCTTCGAGTCGCTGAAGGCGATCCTCGCGGAAGCGGGGGCAAGCCTCGCCGACGTCGTCGAACTGACGACCTTTCATACGAATCTTCAGGGCGAAACCGAGGGCTTCGCGGCCGTCAAGGACGAGTACTTTCCGGACCGCTACCCGTCGTGGACCGCGGTCGGCGTGACGCAGCTCGCGCTGCCGGGGCTGTGCGTCGAGATTCGGGCGGTGGCGGTGGCCGGATCGGGCGCGGCCTGAGCCGGCGATGGCCGGAGCGGTCGAAGCCCGGCGCAATCCAGCGGAGTGCCTATGGCGTGAGATGCGGCGTGAGATGCACCCTCTACCAGAATCGAATGGTGCGATCGATAAAAGTCGTACTCCTCAGTTGTTGATATGAACGATATCGAGCGCTGCGGCCGACGGCTTCACGATCGATCGGAACGCGGCGCGGTGCCGCCGGAAAGTGGCTTGGCCGGTTGGCCGAACAATCGGCTCGAAACGAACGCCGACCGTCCGTCGATGACGTGACCGGCGAATGATTGCGGAATCGGAAGGAGACTCATGATGAAGAAGCACACACTCGGAGCCGTGACGGCCATTGCGGCAACCCTATTGCTCGTAGCCGGTGAAGCGGCGGGGGCGGAGGACCTCACCCCGGTCGGGGCAGAACGCGGCGCCAGCAAGGACGGTGGCGTACCGGCCTTTGCCGGCAAGCAATCGCCTGAGGCTGGCTGGGAATGGGGAAAAGTGCGCGCCGATTACTGGAAGCACAAAAACGAGAAACCCCTTTATTCAATCGACGCGGCGAACGTTGACAAGTATGCCGACAAGCTTTCGCCGGGTCAGGTCGCGCTGATCAAGCAGAAGAAGGGCTATCGGATGGACGTATATCCGTCCCACCGTGAATGCCAGCTACCGGACGTTGCTGAGCAGAACTCGAAGGCGAATCTGGCAGCGGCGAAGCTGAATTCGACTGGCGAGGCCCTCGCGTCCGCCGTGTTGCCGGGCGTGGCGTTTCCGCAGCCGAAAAGCGGCGTGGAAGCAATCCTGAATTACGAAATGCGGTACCGCGGCGAAGGGATCGAGTGGGCACAGACCGTGACCTCAGTTTCCCCGCGCCCTGGCGGTAGCGAGTGGATCGACGCGACCGGCCCGCAGACGTACTTTTTCCCGTCGGCCAAGCTCGGCAAGAGTTCGCCGCAGGACGTCAACCAGCTCAGCGCCGCCGTCTACTTTCAGATGAATTCGCCTGCAGCACTGGCCGGGCAGGCATTTGTTCAGCGCCAGTACTATGACAAGGATTCGGAAACGTACTACTACTTCCCGGGCCAACGGCGCGTGCGGCGCATGCCGGCCTACACGCACGATGCGCCGCTGATCGGCTTTGAGAATCAGTACCTGATCGACGAAGCGAACATGATCAATGGCTCGCTCGACCGGTTCAACTGGAAGCTCGTCGGCAAAAAGGACATGATCGTGCCGTACAACGCGTTCGGCATGTACAAGTACAAGAGCAACCTGCACGACGTCGCCACGCCTGACGGTATCAATGCCGCCAACCGGCGCTACGAGACGCATCGCGTCTGGGTCGTCGAGGCGACGGTCAAGCCAAGTGCGCGCCACGTCGCATCGAAGAAGACTTTCTACCTGGACGAGGACAGCTGGCTCGCGCTCGTCGGCGAGGACTACGACGCGCAGGGCAAGCTGTGGAAAGTGCGCGAAAGCTACCCGATTCCTGTATGGGAACTTGGCGGCACCTGCGACAACCAGCCGCTCGCGCAGTACGACCTGATCAACGGCCGTTACGTATTCGACGCATCTTCGATAGGTCAGGGCAAGGACATTCGCTATTACGAGAAGGCCAGCGATCCGCGCTTCAAGACCGATTTCTACTCGGCTGAATCGCTGCGCTCAGTCAGCGAGCGCTGAAGAAAGGGTTGTTCAATAAATAAATAGAACAGCCGATGTGCGCTGACGCGCCGTCGGCCTCCAGGTTTGGGTGAGGTGGACGATGAAAGCGAAGCATATCATTAGGCGTACTACCATTTCGATTGCCGTGATGGGTGCGGCGACGTCGAGTGCATACGGTTACGATTTCACGATGGGGGAAGGCGCTGTCCAGGGTTCGTGGGTAACCAATCTCACCGCAGGCGCGGGCATCCGCACCAAGAGCCCGAGCTGCTCACTGACCGGCGATCCAAGCGCCCACGGCTGCGGGTCGGCAGCCAACACCAACCAGTGGGGATTCGCCGATAACGGCGACCTGAACTACCGCAAGGGTCAGCCGTTTAGCACGTATATCAGCGCAACCAGCGAACTGCTGCTGAAGATGCCGAGCGAAGGGCTGAAGTTCATGGTGCGCGGCACCGGAATGTATGACTTCATGGCGAAGAATACCGATCGCACACCGCTATCGAGCACCGCAGCAGCGCAGGTGGTCTACAACGCGCAACTGCTCGACCTGTGGGCGCAGAAGGATTTCACGATCGGCGGGCGCAACGGGCACGTACGGCTCGGTAACCAGGTGATCAACTGGGGCGAGAGCATGTTCGCGCAGAGCGGTATCAATGCGACCAACTCGCTCGACACTCAGAAGCTGCTGATTCCTGGTTCGCAGCTCAAGCAGGCGCTGCTCCCGGCGCCGATGCTGAGCATCGCCGCCGATCTGTCTCACGGGTTCAGCACCGAGGCGTACTACCAGTTCCAGTGGAACGGAAACCGCTATCCGCCGGTCGGCTCGTTCTGGTCAATCACCAACAGCTTCGGCCGCGGCGCGGAACCGTTCACGATCAACACCAACAACCTCAACGTGGCCGGCCCGAGCGCGGGGACGATCGCGGGATCGTCGGGACTCGACAAGGGCAACTCCGGCGTGCTCGACGGCATCAAGAACGGGCTCGTGAACGGCACCTACGCCGGGCCGCCGTTCAACGACATCGGCATTCCGGTCACGACGCAGCTGCCCGCGAAATACCGGCCGCAGTTCGGCGTGAAGTTCAACTTCTCGCCGCGCTCGTTCGATGCGAACTTCGCGTTCTACTACCTCAACTACATCGACAAGTCCCCGGTGCTGTCGACGCTGGCGAACGGCACCGCGCAGTGGTCGTACCTCGGCAACCGCCAGCTGTTCGGCGCCAGCGCGAACTTCGGCATCGGCCCGTGGGCGATCGGCACGGAACTGTCGTACCGGCCGCGCGACGCGGTCGCGCTGTCGAGCTGCTTCGGCGCGGGCGGCCCGCTCGACCTGAATACGAACGGCGTGCCGGGGACGAACTGCCAGCAATGGGTCGACAAGAAGAAATTCCAGCTCGACGTGAACGGCCTGCTGGCGCTGACGCGCAGCGGGTATCCATTCCTCAAGCTGCTCGGCGCGGATTCCGCGAACCTGACCTGGGAACTGACGTGGATCTATTACCCGGGCCTCGGCTCGAGCGTGACGCGCAACATCAACGGCCAGCAGGTCACGCAGGTGCCGGCGACCGGCTATTTCCCGTGGCTGAACAACAACTCGGGGCTCGGCTACCCGATCACGGCGGGGCAGGGCACGTCGAGCTCGATGGGCGCGACGATCGACTTCAACTGGACGTATGACGGCACGCTGATCCACGGCTGGCAGGTGACGCCCGGCGTGACCTTCACCACCGGGCTCTACGGCTACACGCCGACGTTCACCGCGAACTACATGCAGGGCATGAAATCGGTGAACGTCTACGTGCTGTTCAACCAGAACCCGCCGAAGTGGCAGGCGGGCATCAATTTCGCGGCGTTCTTCGGCGGGCACCAGACGGTCGGGCAGCCCTATGCGGATCGTAATTTCGTCGGCGTGTTCGTCACTCGGAACTTCTGACTTGAAGGGGTCATGTCGTGCTTAATCGCTTAGTCAGCAGTCTGGAAAAATTCTTCTTCGGCCACCGCGCGATCGTGCTCGCGGCGATCGGGCTGTTCACCGCCGCGATGGCCGTGTTCGCGGTGCAGTTGCGCATGGATGCGGGCTTCGAGAAGCAGATGCCGATCGGCCACGAGTACATCCGCACGTTCCAGCAATACCGGAACGACCTGCTCGGCGCGAACCGGATCACCGTCGTCGTGAAGGCCCGCAAGGGGCCGATCTGGACCCAGGACGGGTTGACGCGCCTGTACAAGGTGACCCAGGCGGTGACGTACCTGCCGAACGTCGACCGGATCGGCGTGCGCTCGCTGTGGACGCCGAACGCGTTCGTCAACGAGATCACCGACGAAGGGTTTCGCGCGGAGCCGATCATCTCGGGCACGATCACGCCGGACCAACTGACGCCGGAGATCGTCGCGCAGATCCGCCGTGCGACGACGCTCGGCGGCTACGTCGGCACGCTCGTGTCGCACGGCGAGGACAGCGCGATGATCACGGCCGAGCTGAACGAGCGCGATCGCGCCGGCAAGGTGCTCGACTACGTCGCGTTCAACCGGTTGCTCGAGCAGCAGATCCGCCAGCCGTTCGAGGACGCGGGTTACGAGATCCAGATCATCGGCTTCGCGAAGCAGATCGGCGACATCGCCGACGGCGCGACCGGCGTGCTCGGCTTCTGCGGGATCGCTTTATTGCTCACCGCGCTCGCGGTCTACTGGTACTGCCATTCGCTGCGCTTCACGGTGCTGCTGATCGTCTGTTCGCTGACGTCTTTGGTCTGGCAGTTCGGCACGCTGAAGTTGCTCGGCTTCGGCCTCGATCCGCTCGCGGTGCTGGTGCCGTTCCTCGTGTTCGCGATCGGCGTATCGCACGGCGTGCAGCAGGTGAACTTCATCGTGCGCGAGATCTCGCACGGGCACAGCTCGTATGAAGCGGCGCGGCGCAGCTTCAGCGGCCTGCTGATCCCCGGCGTGCTCGCGCTGATCACCGCGTTCGTGTCGTTCATCACGCTGCTGCTGATTCCGATTCCGATGGTGCGCGAGCTCGCGATCACCGCGTCGCTGGGCGTCGCCTACAAGATCGTCACGAACCTGATCCTGCTGCCGGTCGCCGCATCCTGTTTCAACTTTTCGAAGGCCTATGCGGACAAGTCGCTGACGCGCGCGCAGCAGCGCGCGAAACCGCTGCGCGTGCTGGCGCGGGTGGCCGAGCCGAAGTACGCGGCGCTGACCGTGGCGCTGACGGTGGCGATCTTCGCGCTGGCCGCGTGGCAAAGCCGCGACCGCGTGATCGGCACGCTGCAGCCGGGGGCGCCGGAGCTGCGCGCGGACGCGCGCTTCAACCGCGACGCGACGTCGATCGCAGGCAATTACGACATGGGCCTCGACTGGCTTACGGTCGCGATCGAGTCGAGCGGCAAGGCGTGCGACAACCCGGCGGTCGGGCTGTATGAAGACGACTTCGTGGCGGCCATGCGCACCGAGCCGGGCGTCGTGTCGGTGCAGTCGTATTCGGGGATGCTGCGCACCTACAACCAGGGCTACAACGAGGATTACCCGAAGATGAACGTCGTGCCGATCGCGCCCGAGAACTACGGGGCCGTGTCGGTCGATGCCGGCCGCATCAAGGGCTTCATGAAAAGCGACTGCAGCATGACGGCCGTGCACCTGTTCCTGACCGATCACAAGGCGACGACGATCAACCGGATCCTCGACGACGTGAAGCAGTACCGTGCGTCGCATCCGTTCCCCGGCATCACGGTCCGCCTTGCCGCCGGCAACGCCGGCGTGCTCGCGGCGACCAACGACGAGGTGGAGAAGAGCGAGCTGCCGATGATGCTGTACGTGTACGCCGCGATCCTGATCCTCGTGTTCCTCGCGTATCGCGACTGGCGCGCGATGCTTGCGTGCTGCCTGCCGCTGTCGGTCGCGACCTTCATCGGCTACTGGTTCATGAAGGAGCTGCAGATCGGGCTGACCGTCGCGACGCTGCCGGTGATGGTGCTGGCGGTGGGCATCGGCGTCGATTACGCGTTCTACATCTACAACCGGCTGCAGGTGCACCTCGCGGGCGGGCAGACGATCGTGAAGGCGGTGCAGCACGCGATGCTCGAAGTGGGCGTGGCGACGATCTTCACGGCGATCACGCTGGCAATCGGCGTCGCGACGTGGAGCTTCTCGGCGCTGAAATTCCAGGCCGACATGGGCAAGCTGCTGGCGTTCATGTTCCTCGTCAACCTGCTGATGGCGATGACGGCATTGCCCGCGCTGGCCTCGGTGCTCGAGCGCTGGTTCCCGCGCCGCAAGCCGGCGCGCGCGCCGGGCTTGTTCAGCCATTGACGTCGCCGCCCACAGCTACTGAGGATTCCTCCATGAACAAGCCGCTTGTTACCTGTACCGCGCTTTGCGCCGCCGCGGCGGCATTCGCGCTCCTCCGTGGATCGGTCGGGGACCGGGCCGCGCCGGCCGGCATGACGCCGGCGCACGCCCCGCGTGCCGCCACGCACATCGTCGCCGTCGACGAACACGGTGTCGTGCTCGCGTCGGACGACGACGGCAAAACCTGGCGGCGGGCGCCGCGCGAGCAGGTGCCCGCGACGCTGCCGGCGGTTGCATTCGGCGATGCGAGGTCGGGCTTGGGCGGCTTGTTCACCCACTGACGCCCGCGAACACCACTACAGAGACCCAGCCATGATCAAGATTCTTGTTGCCTGTACCGCGCTTTGCGCTGCCGCGGCGGCGTTCGCGCAATCCCACGGAACGGTCGCGGACTGGACCGCGCGGCCCGCGCACGCGTGGGCCGCACCGGCCCGCATGATGCTGACGGACGCGACGCGCGCGGGCGCGCGCATCGTCGCCGTGGGCGAGCACGGCGTGATTCTGCTGTCGGACGACGACGGCAAGACCTGGCGGCAGTCGCGGCACGTGCCCGTGTCGGCGACGTTGTCGGCCGTCACCTTCGCCGACGCGCAGCACGGCTGGGCGGTCGGCCAGTGGGGCGTGATTCTCGCGACCGCCGACGGCGGCGAAACGTGGGAGAAGCAGCGCATCGACACGTCGGTCGACCAGCCGCTGTTCTCCGTGATCTTCACCAGCGCGCATGACGGGATCGCGGTCGGCCTGTGGTCGCTGGTACTGCAGACCCGCGACGGCGGCAAGACCTGGACGCGGACGACGCTGCCGAAGCCGCCGGGCGGCGGCAAGGCCGACCGCAACCTGTACCACATCTTCGCCGATCGACAGGGCGCGCTCTACGTGGTGTCGGAACTGGGGACCGTGCTCAAGTCGACCGACGGCGGCACGAACTGGAATTACCTGCAGACGGGCGGCAAAGGCTCGCTGTGGACGGGCGTGACGCTGCCCGACGGCCGGATCGTGGTGGGCGGGCTGCTCGGCAGCCTGTTCCAGAGCAGCGACGGCGGGGCGAGTTGGGCGCCGTTGAACCCGGAGACGAAGAGCTCGATCACCGATCTCGTCGCGACGGGGAACGGGCTGCTTGCGGTCGGGCTCGACGGGCTGGTGTTGAAGCAGCGCGCGAACGGCGCGTCGATCGAGGTCGTCCAGCGCGCGGATCGCGCGACGCTGACTGCCGCACTGGTCGATGCGGGCGGCAAGCCGCTGCTGTTTTCGCAGGATGGCGTGCTCGCATCGCCGTGAGCGGGGCGGCCGTTTCTGCATCGATGAATCAGTGATCCTGATAAAAAAGAGAGCAAGGAAAGACACGATGAAAATCGTTGGAACAAGGAAGCCGGATCGGAAGCGCACACCCGAGACGCAGGGCCGGCGTCAGGTCCTTCGTCTCGCGGCCATGGGCGCCGTGTCGCTGGCCGCGGGCGAGGTGTCGCTGGCGGCCGGCGACACGGCGGCGCTCGCGAGCCGCGGCGTGCTGGACGTCGTGATCATCGGCGCGGGACTGGCGGGGCTGACGGCCGCGCGCGACCTGAATCGCGCGGGGTGCGATTCGTTCGTCGTGCTGGAGGCGCGCAACCGGGTCGGCGGGCGAACCTTCAATCACGAACTGGGCCACGGCGTCGTGTCCGAGGCCGGCGGCCAGTGGATCGGCCCGGGCCAGACGGCGATCGCCGACCTGGCCCGCGAACTTGGGGTCGATACGTTTCCGACCTACTACGCGGGCAAGTCCGTGATCCTGGCAGGCGACGCGCGGGTCGCGCAGGATCTGCACGGCGGCACGGGCGGCGACGGCGCGATCGCCGCGAAGCTCGACGAACTGGCGCGCGGCGTGCCGTCCGGCGCGCCGTGGAATGCGCAGCGCGCGGCGGAGCTCGACAAGCTCACATACGGCGAATGGCTGGCGAAGCAAGGCGTGAAATACGAGGACGGGTACTTCATCGCGCTGGCCGCGAAGCTGTCGCTCGGCGGAGCACCGGCGCAGCTTGGCCTGCTGCACTACCTGTCGATGATCAACAGCGCCGACTGCAATTACGCCAAGCTCGAGTCGATAAAGGGCGGCGCACAGGAAACGCGTTTCGTTGGCGGCTCGCAGGTGCTCAGCACCAAAATGGCGCGCCAACTCGGCGGCAAGGTCAGGCTGTCGTGCCCCGTGCGCAGGATTTCCGGCTGGGATCGCGACGTCGTCGAGGTGCAGACCGACCAGGGTGTCGTGCGAGCGCGCCGCGTGATCGTCGCGCTGAATCCGGCCCTGTGCAACCAGATCGCGTTCGATCCGCCGCTGCCGGACGGGCGTTCGCAGTTGCAGAAACGCTGGCCCGCGAACGCGCCGATGCGCAAGACGGTGCACGTCTACGAGCGGCCGTTCTGGCGCGACGACGGCTACTGCGGACAGATCTTCCAGGTCGGCGGCCCGGTCTTCCTCGCCTACGACAACTCGCCGCCGGACGGTTCGGTCGGCGTGCTGAGCGCGTTCGTCGCGCCGGGGGCGCTGCCGAGCGAGCGCAACGCGGCGGAGCGGACGCTGTCGGCGATCTATGCAAAGGCGTTCGGCGACAAGGCGCTGCGCCCGACGCAATTCCACGACTTCGACTGGGGCCGTGTCGATCCGTGGACGCTGCAGTGCATCCATCCGATCCCGCCGGGCTTTTGGACGAAATGGGGCAAGTTCCTGCAGCCCGAGGTGGGCCGCCTGATCTGGTCGGGCACGGAGACCGCCGACATCTGGGCCGGCTCGATGGACGGCGCGGTGCGCTCCGGGCATCGCGCGGCGCTGCAGGCGCTCGGCAAGCTGGCACAACGCGGCGTGGGGGTGTAAATGAAGCGCGCAATGATCATTGGCGCTGTCGTTGCCATCGTGGGATTGGCCGGCGCGGGCGTGCTCTACGGGCGCGACATCCTGGACGGCATGCGTTTCGAAAAGGCGATGAGCCAGATCGGCGCAGCGGAGCAGGCCAACGGCGGCCCGTGGCCGCGGCCGCAGGAGACCTGCTTCTTTTGTCACGGCGCACGCGGCCAGTCGCTCAATGCATGGTATCCGGCGCTGTCCGGCCAGCCCGAGCCGTATCTGGCGGCCCAACTGCGAGCGTTCGCGTCGGAGCAGCGGCACAACCCGTATATGGGACCGCTTGCGAGGGATCTCGACGACGGGCAGGCCAGGACGCTGGCCGCCTATTTCGCGCGGCAGACTCCGACCCGCAACGAGGACGTTCCGGCCGATGCGGCGCTCGCGCAGCGCGGCAAGGCGCTGGTCGAGGCGAGGAGCTGCCAGGCGTGTCACGGCGCGACGCTGATGGGCAGGGATCAGGCGCCGCGCCTTGCGGGCCAGGGGGAGATTTACCTCGCGACCCAGCTCGCCACGTTCAAGACGGGCGAACGCAAGGACCCGGCCGGCGCGATGAATGGCGTGGCCGCGACGCTGTCGGGCGACGACATCCGGGCCGTGGCGCACTACCTGGCCAGCGTGTCGCCCGGGCAGGGTGACGTCGCGGCCCGCTAGGGGCAATTCCGAGGCCCCCGGCGCGCGTTCGCCAAGATACGGACGCCGGGGAGGACATGGCCGCGCGCGACGTGCGGCCGGGGCAATGGCGACCGGAGCGCCGACGGCCGCGGGCGCGGCCGCGTTCCGGGTTCGCCCGAAGGAGGGCATCAGAATGAGTGCAGTGCCGGAAACGTACCGCCCGCTCGGCGGATGGGTGGAAGCGCCGGACGATCCGCAGCCGCCGCTCGACGGCGAGGTCAACGCGGACGCGATCGTTGTCGGCGCCGGCTTCGCGGGCCTGTCCACCGCGCTGGAGCTTGCCGCGCGCGGCGCGCGCGTGGTCGTCCTCGAACGCGAGTTCGCGGGCTTCGGCGCGAGCGGGCGCAACGCGGGTTACCTTGCCGGCGGGCAGGGGCTCGAATACGAGCTGTTCGTCAAGCGCGTGGGACGCGAGCGGGCGAAGCAGATCGTCCGCTTCTACGACGAAGGGGTCACCTACGTCGAACGCAAGCTCGGCGAATACGGGATCGAGTGCGACTACCTGGCGACGGGCATTATCCGCGCCGGCGTGCATGCGTCGCAGGAGAAGCGGCTGCGCGCGAGCATGGCGACCGGCCTCGAACTCGGTTCGCCGGCGACGTTCCTCGATGATGCCGCGATGCGCGCGCGCGGCATCCCGCGGGCGTTCCTGTTCGGCTTCCACATGCCGCACGGCGGCACGCTCAACCCCGGCAAGTACGTGATGGGGCTGCGGCGCGCGGCGCTGCGCGCGGGCGTGAAGATTTACGAAAATTCCGCGCTGCTGTCGTATACCGAAGGCGCGGTCGTCAAGGCTCACACCGCGCGGGGCAGCGCGAGCGCGCCGTTCGTCGTGTTCGCCACCAACGCGTATACGCCGCAGCTCGGCCTGCTCGGCGACAAGGTGATGCCGATGCGGGTATCGGCGATCGAGACCGAGCCGCTGTCCGCGGCGCAGCTGGCGGCGCTCGGCTGGCCGGGGCGCGAAGGCATCGTAACCTCGCACCTGACGATGGAAAGCCATCGCCTGACGGTGCGCAACACGCTCGTGCTGACGACGAAGCGGATCCACTACGTCTACGGTTCGCAGACGCCGAACGTGCCCGACCACGACGCGTATCGCGCGCTCGAGGATACGCTCGGCGCCCGTTTTCCCGAACTGGGCAGCGTGGCGGTGCGCGCGTGCTGGAGCGGCTATATCAGCCTGGCCGGCGATGCGTTGCCGGTGGTGGGCGAAACCGGCGCACACGGGAACATCCTCTACACCGCCGGGTGTTCGGGGCATGGCGTCGCGACCCAGTCGCTGGTCGGGGAACTGCTGGCCGAGCGGATCCAGGGCGCCGAGCATCCGCTGCTCGCGGCATTGCGCCACAAGACGCCTGCGACGCTGCCCGAGCCGTTGCGATGGTGCGCGATCAACGGGGTGCTGGGCGTGGCGAACATGCTCGACGGCCGGGTGAACCGCAAGGTGCGCGACGCGGCTGCGCGCAGCCGATGACGCGATTGCGAGCGTGCTGCGGGCCGGCGCCCGGCGCGTCGACACGCAGGCCAATCACGCGCCAGGGCACGCCGACCGGGTGTAAGGGGTTTGTTGGAAAATGCGTGAGGCATCGGGTATAGTCATCGGCGCTTCGGCGAAGCGCCGGTGCGATGACTACCATGAGGCCGTAGCGCCTACACGATGACGGAAAGCGATGACAGTGCCAATTGAGCAGCGCAACAGCAGGAAACGGCGCACGTCGAGCGCAGCGCCCGCGGCAGAGGGCACCGACGGCTTGCGAGCCCAGGGCCTGCGCACGCGCAACAAGATCGTCCGCGTCGCGCGAAAACTCCTGCTCGAAGGCGGCGCCCTCGATTTCTCGCAGCGCGCGGTCGCCGCTGCGGCGGGGATCAGCGTCAGCAATCTCCAGTACTACTTCCCGACGCGGCTGGCCGTGTTGCGGGCGGTGATCGAGCCGGCCATCGGGATGTATCTGAACGACCTGACGCGCGCGCTGGAAAGCGACGCGTCGCCGCGCGAGATGCTCGACGCGCTCATGGAACGGGCGCTGCGCGACGCGAAGGATGCCCAGTACAGGGCGCTGTGGGCGCACTTCTTCTCGTTCGCGGCGATCGACGAAGAGTGCCGCCGGCTGGTCGACGATTGGTATGCGACGCTCACGCGCGAACTCGCGCAACTCGTGCGTACCGTCAATCCGGAACACAGTGAGGCCGACAGCGAGCACGTCGCCACGCTGCTGATCTCGATGGCCGACGGGTTGGCCTTTCAGGCCGGCGTCGGGCGGCATGCGCCGGCGCTCGACGCGAAATTCATGGAGACCGCCCGTTACATCGTGTATGGGAAGTCGTCGAACGGCGCCGGCAGCTAACCGCCGACGGCAGAAACACCGGGGCAGCATCCGCAAGAGACAGGGGAATCCCCTGTCTTTTTTTTCGTCCATGGGCAGGTCGATCGGAATTCACAAAATGAATACCATCCGATTCATCAAATAAATTTCAAAAATGGCTGCGCGCTCGCTATGCTGGATCAATCTGATTCCGCGAGCATGCGATGGCTGAACTCTATCTGGTACGGCACGGGCAGGCGTCGTTCGGCACCGACGACTACGACCGCCTTTCCGAGCGCGGCGAGCAGCAGGGCGTCTGGCTCGGCGAATACTTCGCGCGGCAGGGCATCGCGTTCGACCGCGTGACGTGCGGCACGCAGCACCGGCATGCGCAGACGGTCGACGCGATCCTGCGCGGCATGGGCCGCGACGACGTGCGCTACGACCGGCACCCGGGGCTGAACGAATACGACTTCCACGGGCTCTTTGCCGCGGCCGCCGACGAATTTCCGGAGATTGCGCGGCTCGCGGCCGGCACGATGAAGGAACACTTCCGCGCGCTGCGGCAGGTGCTGCAGCTGTGGTCGGAGGACCGGCTGAGCGGCGCGGTGCCCGAGACCTGGGCGCAGTTCCAGCAGCGCGTCGCCGACGCGCGCGCCGCGCTCCGGCAGGGCGACGCGCAGCGCGTGCTGGTGGTGAGCTCGGGCGGCCCGATCGCGGTCACCACGCAACAGGTGCTGGCGGCGCCGGCATCGAGCGCGATCGCGCTGAACCTGCAGATCCGCAACAGCAGCATTTCGCAGTATTTCTTCAACGCCGACGCGTTCCATCTGGCGTCGTTCAACGGCATCCCGCATCTCGAGGATCCGGAACGGCGCGCATACCGAACCTACGGCTGACCCACGACCGATCGCGACGATGACGAACACCCCCCAGCAACTCGATATCGCCAGGCTGACCCAGTATCTGGAACAGCACATCCCCGGTTTCGAAGGGCCGGTCGACGCGGAGAAATTCGCCGGCGGCCAGTCGAACCCGACCTTCCTGCTGAACGCGAAGAGCGGCCGCTACGTGCTGCGCCGGCAGCCGCCGGGCGAACTGCTGAAGTCCGCGCACGCGGTCGACCGCGAGTTCCGCGTGCTGACCGCGCTGTCGGGCAGCGCGGTGCCGGTCGCGCGCCCGTACCACCTGTGCGAGGACCGCGACGTGATCGGCAGCATGTTCTACGTGATGAGCTTCGAGGACGGGCGGATCTTCTGGAATCCGGCATTGACGGAGCTGCCGAAGCCGGACCGCGCGGTGTGCCACGACGCGGTGCTGCAGACGATGGCGGCGCTGCACGACGTCGACGTCGACGCGGTGGGCCTCGGCGATTTCGGCCGGCCCGGCAACTATTTCGAGCGGCAGATCGGCGTGTGGACGAAGCAATACCGCGCGGCCGAAACCGAGCGGCTCGACGCGATGGAAACGCTGATCGACTGGCTGCCGAAAGCGTGCCCGCCCGATACGGGCCGGCCGTCGCTCGTGCACGGCGACTTCCGGCTCGACAACCTGATGTTCGAGCGCGACAGCTTCCGCGTGAAGGCCGTGCTCGACTGGGAACTGTCGACGCTCGGCAACCCGCTCGCCGATCTTGCGTACTACTGCATGTGCCTGCGCCTGCCGTCCGACGGCCACGTGCCGGGGCTCGCCGGCCAGGATCGCGCGGCGCTCGGCGTGCCGGACGAAGCGCAGATCGTCGCGCGCTATTGCGAGCTGCGCGGGATCGAACCGATCCGCGACTGGCACTTCTATCTCGCGTTCAGCTTCTTCCGGCTCGCCGCGATCGCGCAGGGCGTGAAGGCGCGCGCGCTGCAGGGCAATGCATCGAACACGGCGGCGCTGCGCGTCGGCAACATGGCGGGCCCGCTCGCCGAGGAAGCCGTGCGCGTGATCGACGCGCACCGCTGAACACGCGCGGCAGCACATGCCGACAACATTCAATGGAGGAGCGAAGCATGGCAACGAATCTGTTTGACCTGACGGGCAAGATCGCGCTGGTGACCGGCGCGAGCCGCGGCATCGGCGAGGAAATCGCGAAGCTGCTCGCGGAGCAGGGCGCGCACGTGATCGTGTCGAGCCGCAAGATCGGCGACTGCCAGGCGGTGGCCGACGAGATCGTCGCGGCGGGCGGCAAGGCCGAGGCGCTCGCATGCCACGTCGGGCGCATGGAGGACATCGCGGCCGCGTTCGAGCACATCCGCGGCAAGCACGGGCGCCTCGACATCCTCGTCAACAACGCGGCCGCGAATCCGTATTTCGGCCATATCCTCGATACCGATCTGCAGGCGTACGACAAGACGGTCGAAGTGAACATCCGCGGCTATTTCTTCATGTCGGTCGAGGCCGGCAGGCTGATGCGGGAGCACGGCGGCGGCGCGATCGTCAACACGGCGTCGGTGAACGCGCTGCAGCCGGGCGACCGGCAGGGCATCTACTCGATCACGAAGGCCGCGGTCGTCAACATGACGCGCGCGTTCGCGAAGGAATGCGGGCCGCTCGGCATTCGCGTGAACGCGCTGCTGCCGGGCCTCACGAAGACCAAGTTCGCGGGCGCGCTGTTCGAGGACGAGCAAATCTACGCGAGCTGGAAGGCGAAGATCCCGCTGCGCCGTCACGCGGAGCCGCGCGAAATGGCCGGCACGGTGCTGTATCTCGTGTCGGACGCGTCGAGCTACACGAACGGCGAATGCATCGTCGTCGACGGCGGCCTGACGATCTGATCCCGCACGCCGGCGGCCGGCAGCCCGGTCAACCGCTGTTGCATCCCATTCAAGGAAGATCCACATGAACTTCGAATACTCGCCCAAAGTCAAGGAAATGCAGGCCCGCCTGCTGGCCTTCTTCGATCGCCACATCTACCCGAACGAGCACCGCCTCGAGGCGGAGGTGGAGGCGAATCGCCGCGCGGGCAATGCGTGGGTGCCGACCACAGTGATCGAGGAACTGAAGCCGCTGGCGCGCGAAGCGGGCCTGTGGAACCTGTTCCTGCCGCGTTCGTCGCGCGCGCCGGAAGGCCTGTCGAACCTCGAATACGCGCCACTTTGCGAGATCATGGGCCGCGTGTCCTGGGCCGCAGAAGTGTTCAATTGCTCCGCGCCGGACACCGGCAACATGGAGACGCTCGAACGCTATGCGTCCGAGGCGCTGAAGGATCGCTGGCTCGAGCCGCTGCTGCGCGGCGAGATCCGCTCTGCATTCCTGATGACCGAGCCGGCCGTGGCGTCGTCGGATGCGACCAATATCGAATGCCGCATCGAGCGCCAGGGCGACGAGTACGTGATCAACGGCCGCAAGTGGTGGTCGTCGGGCGCTGGCGACCCGCGCTGCGCGGTGTACATCGTGATGGGCAAGACCGACCCGGACGCGGGCCGCCACGAGCAGCAATCGATGATCGTGGTGCCGGCCGACACGCCGGGCATCACCGTGCTGCGCCACCTGCCGGTGTTCGGTTACGACGATGCGCCGCACGGCCACATGGAAATCGACCTGAAGGACGTGCGCGTGCCCGTGTCGAACATCCTGCTCGGCGAGGGCCGCGGCTTCGAGATCGCGCAGGGCCGTCTCGGGCCGGGCCGCATCCACCACTGCATGCGCAGCATCGGCATCGCCGAGCGCGCGCTGGAACTGATGTGCCGGCGCCTGAGCTCGCGCGTCGCATTCGGCAAGCCGCTCGCGCAGCACAGCGTGTGGCACGAGCGCATCGCCGAAGCGCGCTGCATGATCGAGCAGGCCCGCCTGCTGACGCTGAAAGCCGCGTACATGATGGACACCGTCGGCAACAAGGTCGCGAAGGCCGAGATCGCGATGATCAAGGTGGTCGCGCCTAACATCGCGTGCCAGATCATCGACTGGGCGATCCAGGCGCACGGCGGCGCCGGCGTGTCGAGCGACTTCCCGCTGGCGCAGGCGTATGCGCACCAGCGCACGCTGCGCTTTGCCGACGGCCCGGACGAAGTGCACCGCGCGGCGATCGCCAAGCTCGAGCTCGCGAAGCACCTGCACCGGCTGGCCGACGCGGCCGAGATGCCGGTCACGCGCGGCGCGTAACGCCGGGGCATGCCTGCACGCGCCGCCCCCGTCCGCCGTGGACATGCGGGCGGCGCGCGCCTTAAGATGCCGGCAAGGAGACCGGCGATGCGCTTAACGAAGATTGATCTGAATCTGTTCGTCGTATTCGAGGCGATCTACAACAAGCGCAACCTGACGCGCGCGGCAGAGCTGCTGAGCATCACGCAGCCGGCCGTCAGCAACGCGCTCGCGCGGCTGCGCAAGACGCTGAACGATCCGCTGTTCGTGAGCACGCCAGCGGGAATGGTGCCGACGCCGATGGCGGAGAACATCGTCGGCCGGGTGCGCGAGGCGCTGCAACTGCTCGATGCCAGCGCGCACGAAGGGGACGTGTTCGATCCCGCGTCGTCCGAGCGCGTGTTCCGGCTGAGCATGAGCGACCTGACCGAGGCGCTGCTGATGCCGGCGCTCGGCGAACTGCTGCAGCAGCATGCGCCCCGCATGCAGGTGCGCAGCTACTACATGGACCGCCGCGAGCTGCCGACCGCGCTCGCGAACGGCTCCGTCGACATCGCGATCGATTCGGCGCTGATCGGCGATCCGAACCTGCACCAGGCGCTGCTCGTGCGCGACCGCTATGCGTGCATGATCCGCCGCGATCATCCTTTCAAGGGCGACGTGCTGACGCTGGACGACTATCTCGCGATGGGGCATATCCACGTATCGAGCCGCCGCAAGGGCAGCGGCCACGTCGATGCGGAGCTCGCGCGTCTCGGCCAGCGCCGCAACATCCAGATGCGGGTGCAGCACTACATGGTCGCGCCGCTGATCGCGATGCGCGGCGATCTCGCGCTGACCGCGCCGCTCAGGCTGCTGCGCAGCTACCCGGCGCGCGTGCTCGAACTGCCGTTCGAATTGCCGGATCTCGAATACTGCTGCTACTGGCACCGCAGCGCGGATCGCGACCACGCGAACCAGTGGCTGCGCGAGCAGTTGATGCAGTTGATGCGCGACCTGATCGCCTGAATCGCCTGAATCGTCGGAACCGGTGCGCGGCCGTCACTACCGCATCTTCAACGTCACGTCGGCGTTCGGCGTCGCGCCGACTTTCTCGAGGGCAGCGACCGCCGCACCGTTGCCTTGCAGGATCGCGTTCTGCAGCGCGGTGCGGCCGAGCGCATCGACGTGATCGGGATTCGCGCCGTGCGCGACGAGCGCCGGCAGCATGTCGAGCCGGCCGAACAGCGCCGCGAACGCCAAGGCCGTCTGGCCCGCATTGTTGGTCTGGTCGATCGGGCAGTGCGCATCGATCAGCCGCTTCGCGATTGCGCTTTCTCCCTTGAACAACGCACCCATCAACGCGGTGTTGCCGTGCCGGTCGCCGAGGCACGGGTTCGCGCCGGCGCGCAGCAGGTAGTCGAGCGCTTGAGGCTGGTCACGGTATGCAGTGAGGATGATCGCGGTATAGCCTTCGGGCGTTTTCGCGTCGACCGGATAATGCGCGTCGACGAGCGCCTGCAGGATGTCGATGCGGCCCAGGCGCGCGGCGTCGAACCACGCGTCGTCGTAGCGGCGCGGGTCGGCTTGCGCGACGTCGTGCGGGATGGCCGCGGGCGGCGCGGTGTGCGCGCATGCAGCGAGGAATGCCACGCTCGCGAGCACGAGCAGGCGGAAGAGGGCGGTTCGGAATCGATGGTTCATCAGCGCTGTGCGCCGCGCGTTGCCGCGCGGCGCATCCATGCGGGGTGGTGTGCGAAAGCCGCGTCGCAGCCTTCGCACGGGCGTGGCGATCAGTTCTCGACGAGCTTGTCGGCGAGCGATTTCACGCGGGCGGGGTCGGCGTGCGTCGCGCGCGCGAGGCGCGTGCCGTAGTCCGCGTCGGCCTTGTAGAAGTACGACAGCATCGCGTACTTGTTCGCGTCGTTCTTCACCTGGTTCAGGTCGCCCGACAGCGCGGTCAGCAGGTCCTGCCGCTCCTGCGCGGACAGCGCGCGGTAATACTCGCCCGCCTGCCGGAAGTTCAGCGTCTTGCGGATCGCGGCCTGCTGCGTCGTGCCGGCAAGCGGCGTCTGCGCCGACTTGTAGCGCGGGTTCTGCGCGAGTTCGTTCAGCGTCGACGGCTCGTAGTTCACTTCGCCCTTGCGCTCGCCGAAATTCATCGCCCCATCCTGGTTGTTGTTCGTGACGGGCACGCGCGGGCGGTTGACCGGCAACTGGTTGAAGTTCGCACCGAGGCGATACATCTGCGTGTCGGCGTACGAGAACACCCGGCCTTGCAGCATGCGGTCTTCCGACGGCTCGATGCCGGGCACCATCCGCGACGGTGCGAATGCCGATTCCTCGGTCGACTCGAAGAAGTTGTCCGGCACGCGGTTCAGCGTCATCGTGCCGACCTTGCGCTCAGGCACGCCTGTCCACACCTTCGTGTCGTCGAGCGGATTGAAGTCGAACGCGTCGAGCTCGGACGGCTTCAGCACCTGGATGTAGAGATCCCATTTCGGCGCGTCGCCGGCCTTGAGCGCGCCGTACAAATCGTTCGTCATCCGGTTCCAGTCCGCTCCGATCGAGCCCGGAATGTCCTTCGGACGGAGCCCCTGCATGCCTTGCTGGCTCTTCCAGTGGAACTTCACGTACGTGAACTTGCCGTCGGCGTTGACGAACTTGAACGCGTGCACGCCGAAGCCGTCCATGTGGCGGTACGAATCGGGCATGCCTTCGGTCGTGTACAGCCGGGTCAGCATGCTGGTCGCTTCGGGCGCGTGCGCGAAGAAGTCGAACGCGAGGTTCGGGTCCTGCACGCCGGTCACCGCGCTCGGCTTGTTCGCGTGGACGAAATCCGGGAACTTGATCGCGTCGCGGATGAAGAAGATCGGCAGGTTGATGCCGACCAGATCCCAGTTGCCCTGCTCGGTATAGAACTTCACCGCGAAGCCGCGCGGGTCGCGCGCCTGCTCGGGCGAGCCGCGCGAGCCCATCACGGTGGAGAAGCGCACGAACACGGGCGTCTTCGTGCCGGGCGTGAAGAGCCTGGCGGTCGTCAGGTCGCTGAGGTCGGCGCTCGGCACGAATTCGCCGAATGCGCCGGTGCCGCGCGCGTGCACGACGCGCTCGGGGATGCGCTCGCGATCGAAGCGCTGGAGTTTTTCGATGAGATGCGAGTCCTGCAGCAGCACCGGGCCGTTCGGCCCGGCCGTCTGCGAATTCTGGTTGTCGCCGACGGGCGAACCGTTGTCGCGGGTGAGTTCGGCAGCGTAGGGCGTTGCGCTCAGCGCGACGCAGGCCGCGGCGATCACGGTATGCAGAAGTCGATTCGCGGAGTGTGACATGTCGTTGATGTTCCTTGACTGAGGTGGGTTGCGAAGCAACGCCGCCAATGTAAAGGGACCATCAGACGATTCGCCAATTGAATCTCGTTAAGGGCGCGATAGGCAATGCACCATCTTTGCGCATCCTGTAACGAACACAGCGGATTCGCATCGAAGTCGCAATTAATCAGAACGGCGTCGCATCCGCCATGCAGCCGCGCAAGCGCGCGGCCGATAGCTACGTCACCGGCGTGCCGCGGCGCGGCCGGTTGCGAGTTTGTTCCGATCCTTCTGCAAGGGGCGCGCACGAGTACGCGGCGTGCGGGCCCGATGGGCGACCATGATCAGAAACGTCACGATACGCGGCGGGCTCGCCGCCACCATCGCCGGTTGCACGCTGCTGCTGATGCTGGTCATCGCGGCGGCCGTGTTTGCGCTCGTGAAGAGCAACGGCGCGCTCGATGCGATGTACAGCGACGACACGGCCGCCGTCGTGCATCTGAAGACGAGCTCCGAACGCCTGCTGATGTTCCGGGCGGGCATGGGCGACGTCGAACAGCTGATCAGCGCGGGCAAGCCGGCCGTGGCGGAGGTCAAGCGGCTGCATGCGCTGCTCGACGCGAGCAATCGCGAGCTCGACGCATATCGTTCGCTACACGAGGCCGACGCGGCGGAGAAGGCGCTGCGCGACGCGCTGCTCGGCCAGCGCGACCGGCTGCTGTCGCAGGCGTTCGCGAAAGGCCTCAAGCAGCTCGACGACGAGAACTTCGTCGACTTCCTGAGCACGCAGCGCGAGATGCCGGCCGCGTGGTTCGACGACTACCAGCGCGCGCTGACCGCGCTCGAGGATTTCCAGGTGCAGCGTCAGCGCGCGCGCTTCGAGCAGGCCGCCGGGCGTTTTCACATGACGCTGTGGGCATTCGGCATCGCCGGGCTGGTGGCGCTGATCGCGGGCGTGTTCGCGCAGCGGGCGCTGACGCGCGCGATCGTCACGCCGATCGACGCGGCCGTCGATTCGTTCGCGCGGATCGCGGCCGGTGACCTGACCGGAACGGTCGAGTCGGGGCGCGGCAACGAGATGGATCGCCTGCTGAACGCGCTGAACGGGATGCGCGACGGGCTCGTCGCGGTCGTGCGCCAGGTGCGGCACGGCACCGACGCGATCATGCACGATGCGCGCGCGATCGCGGGCGGCAACCGCGACCTGTCGATGCGCGCCGGCCAGCAGGCCGCGTCGCTGCAACAGGCGGCCGCGAGCATGGAGCAGCTCACGGCGACGGTGCGCCAGAACGCGGACAACGCGCAGGACGCGAGCGCGCTCGCGACGCGCGCGTCCGACATCGCGTCGCGCGGCGGCGAGGTGGTGCGCGAGGTGGTGCGCACGATGGACGCGATCTCGGACAGCTCGACGCGCATCGTCGGCATCGTCGGCGTGATCGAGAGCATCGCATTCCAGACCAACATCCTCGCGTTGAATGCCGCGGTGGAAGCGGCCCGCGCGGGCGAGCAGGGGCGCGGCTTCGCGGTGGTCGCGAGCGAGGTGCGGCATCTCGCGCAGCGCTCGGCCGCCGCGGCGAAGGAAATCCAGGAGCTGATCGCCGCATCGAGCCGCAACGTGCGCGACGGCAGCGCGCTGGTCGCGCGCGCGGGCACGACGATGGACGAGATCCTGAAGGCGGTGGGCAGCGTGAACGCGATCATGGCCGACATCAGCCTCGCGTCGCGCGAGCAGACGGCCGGCATCGAGCTCGTGAACGCGTCCGTCACGCAGATGGAGGCAGCCACCCAACACAATGCCGAGCTCGTTGAAACGGCTTCCACGGCGGCTGCGTCGCTCGAAATGCAGAGCGAGAGCCTGTACGCGGCCGTGTCGCTGTTCCGCGTCGACGCGACCGCGCCCGCCGGCTGAGCGCATCGCGCGCCCGGCGCGGCATCACCGCGGCCCGAAGTACGCGCTCGGCGGCACGCCGAGCGCCTTGCGGAACATCGCGGCGAACGCGCTGGGGCGGTGGTGTTCGGCGTGGTGTTCCTCGTGCCGAACTATTTCGCGGCGCTGCACGGCTACAGCGCGCGCGACATCGGCCTCGCGATGATTCCGTACGGGCTCGTGCAGTTCGCGATGTCGTTCCTGACGCCGCCGCTGATGCGCCGCATCGGCCCGCGCGCCGCGATCGTCGCCGGGTTCGCGCTGGTCGCGGCCGGCTGCCTGATGAACATCCACCTGAGCGTGGACGCCGCATCGAACGTGATCGTGCCGTCGCTCGTCGTGCGCGGGATCGGCCAGTCGCTCGTCGTGATCGCGCTGTCGGTGATGGCGGTCGACGGCATCGAGAAGGCGCAGCTCGGCTCCGCATCGGGCGTGTTCAACATGGTCCGCAACGTCGGCGGCGCGATCGGCATCGCGCTCGCGAGCCAGCTCGTCGTCGAGCGCGACAGGCTGCACGCGATGCGGATCGGTGAAGCGGTCACGCAGTATTCGGCCGCGTTCCAGGAACGCATGGTGCTGCTGGCGCGGCTGCTGTCGGGCCGCCATCTCGACCGGCCGGATGCGCTGCCGCGCGGCGCGTTCGGCGGCGTGCACGAGCTCGCGCTCGCGGTGGTGAACCAGCGCGTGATGCGCGAGGCGCTGCTGATGGCGTACAGCGACACGTTCCTGATCGCCGGCATCGCGATGCTCGCGTGCACGGCGAGCGCGTTCCTGCTGCGCGGCAAGCGGGCGGCCGCGCAGCCGGTCGCTCGGCCGGTCGCTCGGCCGGTCGCTCGGCCGGTCGCGCAGCCGGTCGCTTAGCCGGTCGCTCAGCCGGCCACTCAGCCGGCGCGCGAGCGCTAGCTCGCGCAGGGTCAGTGCGCGGAATCGGGCGACACCACTTCCCATGTGCCGAACAGCGTCAGGCCGGCCGCCACGGCGAGCACCGCGGACGCGCGGTTGTCGAGCTGGCAGCGGTACTGCGGCTCGTAGTCGTGCGCATAAGCGTGGCGGCCGATCGCGCGCACCACGCCGCGCGCATGGCCCTTGCCGCGGAAAGCCGGCAGCGTGAGCACGCCGAGATCCATCAGGCGCGTGTCGTCCCACGCATACATGCTGGCGGCGGTGACGAGGCGGCCCTGCTCGAACGCGCCGAAGGCGGCCGCGTGATCGAGCGCGACGTAGGCGGCGTCGCGGTCCTGCCCCGACGCGGCGGATTCGAAGGCCGCGAACGCCGCCGCGTCGACCTCGGTCAGCCGGCGCACGGACGGATCGTCGCCGTCGCGCAGCAACGCATCCTTGCCGGCTGCCGAGAAGTAGAACAGATGGTCCGCGCCGTGCAGCGTGACGTCCGCCTCCCGCAGCCGACGGCGAAAGCCGGGCTCCGACAGGCGCGGCTCCTGGCGCAGGCCGAGGCGCTCGGCGAGGGCCGGCGTCAGGACCGCCTCGCAGCGCCGGTCGGCGTGCTGCAGCACCATGACGCGGGCGTCCTCGTCGAGGTCCGGATTGACGGTGACGGTGAAGCGGCTGTCGCGGTGGAGGATGTCGCCGCGTGAAAACGGCGCGTGCCAGTAATCGGCGATGGTTCGCGAGAAACGGGTCATGCGGATGGGCTCTGCGCTGTCCGTGGAGCCGTCATCATAGGATTTTCGGTGAAAGCCTGTCGACAGGTTCGGGCGCGTCGAACTGCTCGACCAGCGCGCGCCGGAACACGTCCAGCACCTCGTCGTCGTCCGCGTTCTTCGACGTCGCAAGCTGGAACTCGACCGCATGCCCGAGCCGGTTCGCGAGCAGCCGGCGCATCTTGCCGGCCGCCACCCACGGTGCTGCGACATGCTCCGGCAGAAAGCCGAGATGCGCGCCCGACAGGATGAAGATCACGTCGGCGTCGACGTTCTCGGAGAACGCGGTCGGCTGCCGGCCGCGCGGCCGCGCGCCCGACGCGCCGGTCTTGTACAGGCGCGCGACGGCGTTCGACTGAGCGACGTCGTCGACGGTGACGGCCTGCTTCGCGAACAGCGGATGCGCGGCGCCGCAGTAGAGCGCCTGCTGCTCGACGAACAGCGGCGTGTAGTTCAACCCGGCCTGGCGCCCCGAGAAGTAGCCGATCGCGAGCTGGAGCCCGCCGTTGAGCAGCCTGCGTTCGAGCTCGTCGGGCGGCACCGCGAGGATCTCGATCAGCACGTCGGGCGCGCGCGTGCGGAAGCGGCCGACGGCCCGCGCGATCGACTCGGCAACCGCCGGGGCCAGCAGCTCGGACATGCCCACGCGCAGCTCGCCGAGCAGCGTGCCGGACACGTCCTGCGTGTCGCGCGTAAACGCGTCGAGCGCGTGCAGCAGCCGGCGCGTGGACTGCAGCACGCGCTCGCCCTTGGGCGTCAGCCGGAACCCGCGCTTGCCGCGTTCGCACAGCCGGAACCCCAGGCGCGTCTCGAGCTTGGCCATCTGCGTGCTGATCGTGGACTGCGCCATCCCGAGCCGGCCCTGCGCCGCGCTGAACCCGCCGCTCTCGACGATCGTCACGAACAGGCGGAGCAATTGCAGATCCATGTCCCTCAATGTGGTGAGCATGGCGATACATCGCGTCTGGTTGAAGTCAGCTTATGTTAGTTCATGTTTATCGTTGCATGGCGGCGTTGCAGAATCCGGGCAGGCGTCGCGCTCGCGACCGTCCGTCCCCTCGTAAAGGAATCCGCTCGATGAGCCAGAACGACCTTGCCTTCACCCGTTCGAGCCTGTACGGCACCCAGGCCGAGCCGACGTTCGCCGGCGCGACCAGCTTCATGCGCCGGCGCTTCAGCCGCGATCTCGCGGGCGTCGACCTGGCCGTCACCGGCGTGCCGTTCGACGCGGCCGTCACGCACCGGCCCGGCACGCGCTTCGGGCCGCGCGGGCTGCGCATCGCGTCGACGGGCATCGCGTGGGAGCGGCCGTGGCCGTGGGAGTTCGATCCGTTCGACGTGCTCGCGACGGTCGATTACGGCGATTGCGCGTTCGACGCGGGGCAGCCCGACTCGGTGCCGGCGGCGATCGAGCGGCACGCGGACGAGATTCTGAAGCACGGCTGCGCGATGCTGACGCTCGGCGGCGACCACTTCATCACCTATCCGCTGCTGAAGGCGCATGCGAAGCGCCACGGGCCGCTGTCGCTCGTGCATTTCGACGCGCACACCGATACCTGGCCCGATCACGACGCGAAGCGGATCGATCACGGCACGATGTTCTTCCACGCGGCCAACGAGGGCTCGGTGGTGCCCGGGCGGTCCGTCCAGGTCGGCATCCGCACGACCAACGACGCGCCGATGGGGTTCGACATCGTCGACGCGCGGCAGGTGCATCGCGCGACGCCCGACGCGATCGCCGCGCGCATCCGTGAACGGGTCGGCGATCATCCCGTGTACCTGACGTTCGACATCGACTGTCTCGACCCGGCCTTCGCGCCGGGCACGGGCACGCCGGTGGCGGGCGGGCTGTCGAGCTACCAGGCGCTCGAGATCCTGCGCGGCCTCAGGGGCATCAACCTGGTCGGCATGGACGTGGTCGAGGTGTCGCCGCCGTACGACCACGCGGAAATCACGTCGCTCGCGGGCGCGACGATCGCGATGGAGCTGGTGTGCCTCTACGCGTGGCGGCATCGGTGCATGCGGTAACGGCGGCGCGCGCGGCCGCCCGACCATCAGGAACGAGGACATGAACGACAGAACCTATCGCAAGGCCGTGCCGGAGGATGCGTCGCGGTGCATCGAGATTCGCGGCCGCACGCGCGAGAACGCGTTTTCCGCAGCCGAGCTGCGGGCGCTGGGCATCACCGCCGACACCTGGCGCGACGGGATCGCGAACGGCGCGTTTCCCGGCTACGTGTGCTGCGTGGACGGCACGGTGATCGGCTATTGCTTCGGCGATCGCGACAGCGGCGAGATCGTCGTGCTCGCGCTGCTGCCGGCGTACGAGGGCGAGGGCATCGGCAAGGCATTGCTGCGGCGCGTCGTCGACGATTTCAGGGCGCGCGGGTTCGCGCAGCTCTTTCTCGGCTGCGCGGACGATCCGGCCGTGCGCTCCCACGGTTTCTACCGGCATCTCGGCTGGACGCCGACCGGCGAACGCGACGCCGCCGGCGACGAAATCCTCGCGCTTCGGCTCGGCTGAGCCCCCGGCTTCCCGTCGCGCGAAACATCGCGGCCTCCGCCGCGCGCGCCATGCCCTACGATGGAGAGATCCTTCCCTGCGAAAGGCCTCCGCCGTGTGCACCAACTACCGCGCGCCGGACGAAGATCCGGGCATCAGCGAGCTGAAGCTCGGGATCGGCGACCTGTTTCGCCGCGATCCGTGGGCGCCGGACGTGTATCCGGACTACGCGGCGCCGATCGCCCGCGCGGACGGCGACGGCCTGGCGGTCGTGAAGGCCGTGTTCGGCTTCTGGCCGAAGTTCATGCAGCCTGAGCGCGTCGACGACGCCGGCCGGAAAAAGAAAAAGCTCGACACGATGAACGCGCGCGCCGAGACGGTCGGCAGCTCGCGCCTGTACGCCAAGGCGTGGCGCGACGGCCAGCGCTGCCTGATTCCGGCGCGCTGGATCTGCGAGCCGTGCTACGAGACGGGGCGCAACGTGTGGCACCGGATCGGCCTGGCCGGGTGGGGCGCGTACTGCGTGGCCGGCATCTGGCGGCGCTATGAAGGCGACGACGGCCGGCAACTGATCGGCATGGCGATGCTCACGGTCAACGCGGACGCGCACCCCGTGTTCGCGCGGATGCACCGGCCCGGCGACGAGAAGCGGGGCGTCGTGATCGTGCGCCGCGGCGACTACGACGAATGGCTGCACACGCCCCGCGTCGAGGCCGCGCGCGCGATGCTCCAGCTGCTGCCGGCCGACGAGATGGCGGCCGAACCGAACCCGACATGACCGAAGCGGGCCCGCTGCGCCGCGCGCGGTATCGGACAAGTTAGAAACTGCACCGAAGCCGGGTAATTACCGATTTCGCCATAGTTGTATATACAAGATTATCCGCTGGCACTGTCGGCGCGAGCCGTGCCGACTGCGCGCCGGACTGCTGATCGTGCATGTCCGGCGCATGCCGGCGATCCACGGCGCTCCCCCCTCACGAGTCACACCATGCGGCTCGGTACGCTTCCCAGCATCGGTGGATGCGTCGCGCATCCTGAGTCATTTGGAGAACCATCCGTGTCAACGAATTCCAGTGGAAATGCCGGCAGCGGGCTGATCGAAGTCCGCTCGATCGATTTCATTCCCGAGGCCGAGCGTCATGGCGGCCTGTTCAGCCAGTTCACGCTGTGGCTGTCGGCCAACCTGCAGATCACGGCCATCGTGACGGGCGCGCTCGCGGTCGTGCTCGGCGGCGACGTGTTCTGGTCGCTGGTCGCGCTGCTGCTCGGCCAGCTGGTCGGCGGCGCGGTGATGGCGCTGCACGGCGCGCAGGGCCCGCAGCTCGGCCTGCCGCAGATGATCTCGAGCCGCGTGCAGTTCGGCGTGTACGGCGCGATGATCCCGATCGTGCTCGTGTGCCTGATGTACATCGGCTTCTCCGCGAGCGGCTCGGTGCTGGCGGGGCAGGCGGTCGCGCAGCTGCTGCACGTCGACGACGCCACGGGCATCCTGCTGTTCGCCGCCGTGATCGTCGTGCTGACCGTGTTCGGCTATCGCGCGATCCACGCGGTGGGGCGCGTGGCGAGCGTGATCGGCATCGCCGCGTTCGTCTACATGTTCGCGCAGCTGTTCGCGAACCACGACATCGGCGCGCTGCTCGCGAACCGGCACTTCTCGCTCGCGAGCTTCCTGCTGTCGATGTCGCTGTCGGCGTCGTGGCAGATCGCGTTCGGGCCGTACGTCGCCGACTATTCGCGCTACCTGCCGCGCTCGACGTCGTCGGTCGGCACCTTCCTCGCGGTGGGCGCAGGCTCGGTGATCGGCGCGCAGGCCGCGATGGTGTTCGGCGTGTTCGCGGCCGCGCTGGCGGGCAGCCGGTTCGCGCATCACGAGGTCGCGTATATCGTCGGGCTCGGCTCGACGGGCGCCGTCGCCGCGCTGCTGTACTTCAGCATCGCGTTCGGCAAGGTGACGGTCACGGCGCTCAACGCATACGGCAGCTTCATGTCGATGGCGACCATCATCAGCGGCTTCCGCGGCAAGGGCGCCGTGTCGTCGCGCAGCCGCCTCGCGTACATCTTCGGGATGATCTTCATCTCGACGATGGTCGCGCTCGCCGGCCGGCATTCGTTCCTGAAGGAATTCACCGCGTTCATCCTGTTCCTGCTCGCGTTCTTCACGCCGTGGAGCGCGATCAACCTCGTCGACTACTACTGCTTCACGAAGTCGCGCTACGACGTGCCCGCGCTGTCCGATCCCGACGGCCGCTACGGGCGCTGGAACGTGATGGCGATCTCGATCTACGTCGTCGGCATCCTCGTGCAGCTGCCGTTCATGTCGACGCACATCTACACGGGGCCGCTGGTCGACGCGCTGGGCGGCACCGACATCTCGTGGATCCTCGGCCTCGTCGTGCCCGCCGTGCTGTACTACGTCGGCGCGCGCGCGTCGCGCCGCGAGATTCCCGAACGGTTGATCCTCCCGTTCGAGCGCGGCGAGATCCGCAACTGACCACCGGCCCGCGCCGCTTGCCGGCGCGCGCCTTCCGCTCCGGCCGCACCGTGCCGCGGTGCGCATCGCATCGGCCGGAACCTTCCCGATGACTGACCGCAGGACGGCACGCCGAACGCGTGCCGCGTCCTTGCACGTTTCTCGAAATAAATCAGTATGACTAACGTGAACAAGCGGCGCGGCGCCTTGCGCCGCGCGACATCCGCACGCACCGGCCTGCACGCGGTGTGCATGGCCGCATCGCTCGCCGGCGCCACGGCGGCGCGGGCCCAGGACGGCGTCACGCTGTACGGCGTGATCGACGAATTCGCGCAGTACGTGAATACCGGCAACGGCTACACGGCCGCGATCGGCTCGAGCGGCCAGTGGGGGAGCCGGTTCGGCGTGAAGGGGAGCGAGGACATCGGCGGCGGGCAGAAGATCGAGTTCGCGCTCGAAAACGGCTTCAAACCGAACGACGGCGCGTCCGCGAACGCCGGCAGCATGTTCAGCCGGCAGGCATGGGTCGGCATCGCGGGGGCATGGGGCAAGGTGCGCGCAGGCCGGCAGAATTCGCCGCTGTTTCTCGACCAGGGCGGGCAGGACGCGTTCGGCGGCGTCACGCAGGCGTCCGGCATGGATAACCTGACGCCGTTCGCGATCCGGACCAGCAACACGCTGTCGTACATGAGCCCCGAGTTCGCCGGGTTCCGGGCGGGCGTCTACGTCGGCTTCGGCGATGCGGGCGGCGCGCGCTCGGCGGGCTCGAGCCAGCAGTTCGACGTGACCTACACGCACGGGCCGTTCGCCGCGTTCGTCGCGGGCCAATGGCTGAAGAACGCGGCCGCGACGACCACCGATCGCACCCTGATGGCCGGCGCGTCGTACGAGCTCGGCAAGGCGACGGTGTACGGCGGCTTCTCCGCGGTGAAATGGGACGATCTCGGCATCGATACGCGCGTCTACGGGCTGTCGGTCAAGTACGCGTTGAGCCCGTCGAACTTCCTCGCGCTCGGCTACGCGTACGCGCACGACCAGACTTCGCAGGGCGACCACGCGGACCAGGTCGGCCTGATGTACGAATATGACTTGTCGAAGCGCACCAGCTTCTACGGCGCGCTCTCGTACCTGCGCAACCGCAACCAGGCCGGCTACACGCTGATCGGCGCGGCGAACCCGGGCCTGCCGCTCGCGTATCCGGGCGCGAATGCACGCGGCGTGCAGCTCGGCGTCGTGCATCGCTTCTGACGGCGCCAAGGCGTCGGGCGCTGCGCCCGGCGCGCCCGAACGGGCTATTTGCCGAGCCGCTCCGCAAGCGAATAGCGCTGCATGCAGCGCTCCATCGCATCGAGAAACGCGTGCTCGGCCGCATTCATCTTGCGCTCGCGGTGCCACAGCAGGAACACGTCGACATCGACGAGCCCGTCGTCCGGCGGCAGGCGCCACAGCCGCTGCTGCGCGATGTCGTCGCGCACGATGTGCTCGGGCAGGCAGCCGATCCCGTAGCCGGCGAAGATCAGCCGCCGCACTTCGTCGAGGCTCGGCGACGACGCGACGATCCGTCCGGTGAAGCCTTTCTGGTCGCGAAACACGGTCAGCGGCGACAGGCTGTCGCCGATCTGGTCGCTCGTGAACGACACGAAGTTCTCCGCGAGCAGGTCGTCCATCCGCAGCTGGGTCTGCCCGAACAGCCGGTGATGGCGGCCGCAGTAGATCGCATAGCGCTGGCGCAGGAAGCAGCGCATCTCGAGCTTGTCGTGCGGCGTGCGGCACAGGCCGAGGCCGGCCGTCGCGGTCTTCTGCAGCAGCGACGACAGGATGTCGGACGAGCGCATCACCTCGATCTGCAGGTCGATGCGCGGATACGCACTATGAAAATCGGCGAGGAATTCGTCGTAGACCGGCGACTCGATGCGGCTCACCGTCAGCAGGCGGATCGAGCCGGTGAGGTCGGCGCTGCGGTCGTCGAGCTCGGTTTCGAGGCGCGAGATGCCGCCGTAGATGTCGCTCGCGATCCGGTAGACGGCCTCGCCCGCCGGGGTCGGCGCGAAGTGCGGGCCGCGGCGCTCGATCAGCCGGCGTTCGAGTGCTTCCTCGAGCCGGCGCAGCGCCTGGCTGACCGCCGGCTGCGTCACGTGCAGGCGCGCGGCCGCGCGGCTCACGCTGCGCTCCTGCATGATCACGAGGTAGGTGCGCAGCAGGTTCCAGTCGAGACGGTCGTTCAGGAACGGGGCGAGGTCGGCGCGCATCGGGTCTCCGGGCAGGGCTGCGATCGAAACATTAGCTGAATTTATACGGCGAATAATAACTTGAAATTTGACTAATGATTTGCGGTCGCCGATAAAGGAGGGGCGCCGCATCGTGCGGCGCAAGGCCGCGCGAGACGGCCGATCGTCACGACATTGCACGCAGGCGCCGGGCCGTCCGCGCCGCACCGTGCCTCAGGAGCCAGCATGACCCAGTCCCTTCCTACCGCCCGCCAGCCGGGCCGCGCCGCGACGGCCGCGTTCATCGGCACGATGATCGAGTGGTACGACTTCTACATCTACGCGACCGCCGCCGCGCTCGTGTTCGGCGAGCTGTACTTCCCGTCGAACGACCGTTTCGTCAGCACGATGGCGTCGTTCGCGACCTTCGCGGTCGGCTTCTTCGCGCGGCCGCTCGGCGGCGTGATCTTCGGCCACCTCGGCGACCGCATCGGCCGCAAGAAGGCGCTGATGACGACGCTGATGATGATGGGCGCGGCGACCGTCTGCGTCGGGCTGCTGCCCGACTACGCGCGGGTCGGCATGCTCGCGCCGGTGCTGCTCGTGCTGCTGCGCATCGTGCAGGGGATCGCGGTGGGCGGCGAGTGGGGCGGCGCGGTGCTGATGGCGGGCGAGCATGCGCCGCAGGGCCGCCGCACGTTCTTCGCGTCGTTCGCGCAGCTCGGCAGCCCGGCCGGGCTGATCCTGTCGCTGGTCGCATTCCGCGCGGTCACGTCGATGGACAAGGCCGACTTTCTCGCATGGGGCTGGCGCCTGCCGTTCCTCGCGAGTTCGGTGCTGCTGGTGGTCGGCATCCTGATCCGGCTCGGCGTGAACGAGTCGCCGGAATTCGCGCGCGTGAAGGAGGCGAACCGCACCGTGAAGCTGCCGGTGGCCGAGGTGCTGCGCTCCGCGTGGCCGCTCGTGCTGCTGTGCATCGGCGCGAACACGATCGGGATCGCGGGCGTGTATTTCACCAACACGTTCATGATCGCTTACACGACGCAGTACGTCGGCGTGTCGCGCACGCTGATCCTCGACAGCCTGTTCGCGGTCGCGATCATCCAGTTCGTCGCGCAGCCGATCGCCGCGTGGGTCGCGGAACGGATCGGCGGCGCGCGCTTCCTGAAGCGTGCGGCGCTGTTCGCGATGCTGTCGCCGTACCCGATGTTCGTGCTCGTGCAGGGCGGCACCGGCGTGTCGCTCGTGATCGGCATCGCGCTCGCGGTGGTGTGCATGGCGGGCTTCTATTCGGTGATCGCGGGCTTCGTCAGCGACGTGTTTCCCGCGCACGTCCGGTATTCGGCGATCTCGCTCGCGTACCAGGTGTGCGGCGCGATCGCGGGCGGCCTGACGCCGCTCGCGGGCACCTGGCTCGCGCATCGCTTCGCGGGCCAGTGGTGGCCGCTCGCGGTGTTCTACACCGGTCTCGCGGGCATCTCGCTGCTCTCCATCGTCGCGCTCGACGCACGGCGCGAAGCGCGCGGCGCGGCCGCCGAAGCGCTCGGCTCGCGTTGACGTCAATCGAACGAACTTATCCGGAGTCCAGATGAAACAGTTATTGGAAGTCGATGGCGCGCGCCTGTGGCAAAGCCTCGCCGACATGGCCCGCATCGGCGCGACGCCGCGCGGCGGCGTGCGCCGTCTCGCGCTCACCGACGACGACCGCCGCGGCCGCGACCGGTTCGCGCAATGGTGCCGCGACGCGGGCCTGACGGTGAGCGTCGACGAGATCGGCAACCTGTTCGCGCGGCGCGACGGCACGGACGCGCACGCGGCGCCCGTGCTGATCGGCAGCCATCTCGACACGCAGCCGGAGGGCGGCCGCTTCGACGGCGTGTACGGCGTGCTCGCCGCGCTCGAACTCGTGCGCACGCTGAACGACGCGGGCATCGTGACGGCGAAGCCGATCGAGATCGTGTCGTGGACCAACGAGGAAGGCGCGCGCTTTGCGCCGGCGATGCTCGGCTCGGCCGTGTTCACCGGCGCGCTGCCGCTCGCGGATGCGCTCGCGAAGCAGGATGCCGACGGCGTGACGCTCGGCGACGCGCTGGCCGCATGCGGCTATCGCGGCGCGCGCCGCACGGGCGGCGCGGTCGACGCCTATTTCGAGGCGCACATCGAACAGGGGCCCGTGCTGGAGGCGAACGGCACGACGATCGGCGTCGTCACCGGCGGGCAGGCGATCCGCTGGCTCGACGTGACGGTCGCGGGCGTGGCCGCGCATGCGGGCACGACGCCGATGCCGTACCGCAAGGATGCGTTGTTCGCGAGCGCGCAGATCGCGCTCGAGCTGGAACGCATCGCCGCGGGCTACGCGCCGCGCGGGCTCGCGACGATCGGGCAGGTCGGCATCCGCAACGCGTCGCGCAACACGATCGCGGGCGACGTGACCTTTACGGTCGACCTGCGCCATCACGACGACGGCGAGGTCGACGCGATGGCGCGCGACCTGCGCGACGCGTGCGCGCGCGTGGCCGCCGCGCGCGGCGTGCGGGTCGCGGTCGACGCCTGCTGGCGCAGCCCGGCGACGCCGTTCGATGCCGATTGCGTCGACCATGTCGCGCAGGCGGCCGCCGCGTTCGGCTACACGCACGAACGGATCGTCAGCGGCGCGGGCCACGACGCGATCGTGCTCGCGTGCCATTGCCCGACGGCGATGGTGTTCATTCCGTGCGTCGATGGCCTGTCGCACAACGAAGCCGAGGACGCGCTGCCCGACGACGTGACGCGCGGCGCCAACGTGCTGCTCCACGCGGTGCTCGCGCGCGCGGGCGTCGCGGCGACGGCCGATGCGGCGCCGACCGCGCACGATGCATGACGCAAAGAACGACCGAGGACGACAGATGAAAACCTACTTCCACCCCGAACAACTGCTGCATCATCCGCGCACCTACCTGTCGCGCGGCCGGATGCGCGCGCCGCAGGAAGTGCCCGAGCGCGCGGCGCGGCTCGTCGCGGCGGTGCGCGCGCTGGATTTCGACGTGCGCGAGCCGGCCGACTTCGGCACCGCACCGCTGGCGGCCGTGCACGACATGAACTACCTGCGCTTTCTCGAGGACGCGCACCGCGACTGGAAGCAGATGCCCGACGACTGGGGCGACGAGGTGATGTCGAACATCTACGTGCGCGAGCCGAACCCGCTGCGCGGCGTGCTCGCGAAGGCCGCGCGCTATCTCGCCGACGGCAGCTGCCCGGTCGGCGCGCAGACGTGGCGGGCCGCGTACTGGTCGGCGCAGAGCGCGCTGGCGGCGGCCGCCGCCGTCAACGACGGCGAGCGCGACGCCTACGCGCTGTGCCGCCCGCCCGGCCATCACGCGCGGCGCGACGCGGCGGGCGGCTTCTGCTACCTGAACAACGCGGCGATCGCCGCGCAGGCGCTGCGCGGCCGCCATCGCCGGGTGGCGATCCTCGACACCGACATGCATCACGGCCAGGGCGTGCAGGAGATCTTCTACGGCCGCGACGACGTGCTGTACGTGTCGATCCACGGCGATCCGACCAACTTCTATCCGGTCGTCGCGGGCTACGAGGAGGAAACCGGCACGGGCGCGGGCGACGGCTTCAACCTGAACCTGCCGATGCCGCACGGCGCGCCGGAATCGGCGTTCTTCGCGCGGCTCGACGACGCGCTGCGCGCGCTCGCGCGGTATCAGCCCGATGCGCTTGTGCTCGCGCTCGGCTTCGACATCTACCAGCACGATCCGCAATCGCAGGTCGCGGTGACGACCGACGGGTTCCGGCGGCTCGGCGACGCGCTCGGCGCGCTCGGGCTGCCGACGGTGATCGTGCAGGAGGGCGGCTATCACCTCGAGAGTCTCGACGCGAATGCGCGCGCCTTCTTCGGCGGCTTCGGCGGCGCGCGCGGAGCGGGGCGGTAAACGAACGACGGGCCGCCCCGTGAGGCGGCCCGCGATCGGCACGAGCGGGTTGGCGTCCGGCCGGGTCGACGCCGGGCGCCGCATTACACGATCACACGTTCACCGCAGCCGGCGCGCGGCGGCGCTGCACGAGCTGGAACACGACCAGCGCGAGCCCGGCCGCCGCGATCAGCGCGCCGGCTACCGGCACCGCCGCGTAGCTGAAGCCGGCCGAGATCGCCGCGCCGCCGGCCGCCGCGCCGAGCGCATTGCCGAGGTTGAACGCGCCGACGTTGACCGACGACGCGAGCCCCGGCGCATCGGACGCGGCGCGCATCACGCGCATCTGCAGCGGCGGCACCACCGCGAACGTCGCGACACCCCATACGAGCAGCGCGACGGCCGCGCCCGCATGCGTCGCGGCGAGCGCCGGGAACGCGAGCATCACGGCGATCAGCAACAGCAGGAAGCCGATCAGGCTGCCGTCGAGCGAGCGGTCGGCGAGACGGCCGCCCGCGACGTTGCCGATCGAGAAGCCGATGCCGATCAGCACCAGCATCGCGGTCACGAAGCCCGGCGTCGCGCCGGTCAGGTGCGCGAGGGTCGGCGCGACGTACGTATAGAGCGTGAACATCGCGCCGGCGCCGAGCACGGTCGTCGCGAGCGCGCCGAGCACGACCGGGCGCGTCAGCACCGCGAGCTCGGCCCGCAGGTTCGGCATGCGGCCCGCGTCGCCCTTCGGCAGCGCGGCGAACAGGCCCGCGATCGCGATCAGGCCGAGGCCCGCGGTCGCCGCGAACGACATCCGCCAGCCGATCGCCTGACCGAGCCAGGTCGCCGCCGGCACGCCGCCGACGTTGGCGATCGTGAGGCCCATGAACATCGTCGCGACCGCGCTCGCCTGGCGTTCGCGCGGCACGAGGCTCGCCGCGACCACCGAGCCGAGCCCGAAGAACGCGCCATGGTTGAGGCTCGTGACGAGCCGCGCGAGCAGCAGCGTCGTGTAGTTCGGCGCGATTGCCGACAGTAGGTTGCCCAGCGTGAAGATCGCCATCAGCGCGATCAGCGCCGCGCGGCGCGGCCAGCGCGCGAGCAGCAGCGTCATCAGCGGCGCGCCGGCCATCACGCCGATCGCGTACGCGCTGATCAGCATGCCGGCGGTGGGGATCGACACGCGGAGGCCGTCGGCGATCACGGGCAGCAGGCCCATCGGCGAGAACTCGGTGGTGCCGATGCCGAACGCGCCGGCGGCGAGCGCGAGCAGCGGCAGCGCGGCGCCGCCGTTCGGGCGTGAGGTGGGGGAGGTCGGAGGGTTCAAGAGTCGGGTCCTGGTGCGGCTGACGGTTGATGGCAGGACGGAGTGTGCCGGGCTTGTTGTTGCCGAAAAAGCGGCCCAGGGGCGAAATAATCTTGATTCGAAATCAACAATCGATGCCGCGCGCGACGGACGCCCGGCCCGGCGCCGCGCATAAAAAAGCCTCGATCACGGGTGGACCGTGAGCGAGGCGCGAAGGCATCCTCTCATAGGCACGAGGAATGGATGCGACCGCAGTATATTTGGAGTTGTAACAATTTTAAATAGTGTTAAACGTTTGTATTTCGAGGAAAATTTCAAATTCCTGACGATTTCGCGAGGAGTCGTCATAAAAACGCAAAATTTCGCGCGGGCGCAGCAGGGGTTTTCGTGAGCGGATTCACCGGCACGCGTTTCAATCTTGAAACATTCGGCGCCACAGGGCGAGCCGGGAACAGGCGGTCTTTCTGTCAGGAAAATGTCGGAACCGGCGATCGCGCGTGCCGTTCCGCCTGCATGCATGAATGCCGCCGCACATGTCCGATGGCGCGCCGTGCCGCCCCCGGTGCTTGTCGGGCCGCCTGTTTCATCCGGGAAACGGATCGCGTGCGCCGCCGGCGCCGCGCGCTGCGCGCCTCCCCGCCGTGGCGTGCGGGGCGCGGCCGCCGTGCCGATGGCATGGAACCTGCATGCCATTAAGCGAAATGAAAAAATGTAGCGCAACGCAAACACAGTGCGAGGAGGCATACGGGGATACCGGTCGACGAACCGGTAGATGCACACGAGGCGCCGTCGGGACGGCAGTCCGCCCGGAAGAAGGCGGATGCCGGTCGGCGGCAGGCGAGCAGGCATCGCGGATTTCCAGCATTCGGGGCAGATTCGGCGGCGGCGCGATCGCGGGCAATGCGCCGCCCGGCCGATGGGAGAACGGCAATGAGGGAGTTCGTGGTCGCAGCGCTGTGGATTGGCCCCCTGTCGGTGCTGCTTTACCTGTCGGATGTCGACGTCCGGCATGTCGTCTCGGAGATTCCGGACCTGCTGCGCAGTCTGGTGGCGATGTTCTTCAGCTGACGCCCGCCGCGCGCAGCGCCGCGAGGAATTGCCGCACGACCGGCGACGGCGCGTGGCCGTCGTACACGAACTCGACGTCGAAGCGGCCGGCGAGCGCGTCGAGCGCGACCAGCCGCACCGTGCGCGGGCACGACGCCGACGCGCTTTCCGGCACGAATGCGCAGCCCATGCCGGCCGCGACGAGCCCGATCAGCGTCGGGATGTCGCTGCCGACCTGCGCGATGCGCGGCGTGAAGCCGGCTTGCCGGCACTGGTCGATCACGAAGCGATGATGCGCGGCGGAGCGCTGCGGGTCGAACCAGACGAACGGCATGTCCGCAAGGTCGGCCAGCGCGCGCGGCGCGTCGATGGGGCTGCCCGGCTCGGCCGGCATCGCGAGCACGAACCGGTCGCTCAGCAGCCGCACCCCCGCGAGCTGCGGCGCCTCGTCCCGGCGCCACGCCATGATGCCGCCGTCGAGTTCGCCGCGCGCGATCGCGCCCGCCTGGTCGGCCGACAGCATCGGCGCGATCGACAGCTTCACCTGCGGGCAGGCGTCGCGGAACGCCTTCAGCACGTTCGACACCACCGGCAGCGGCAGATAGTTCGGCAGCACGCCGAGCCGCAGCTCGCCGAGCTCGCCGGCCGCGCTGCGCAGCGCGCGCTCGCGGCTGTCGCGCAGGTCGGCGAGCAGGCGCGTCGCATCGCGCAGGAAGCTCGCGCCGGCGGCCGTGAGCGCGACGCCGGTCGCGCGGCGGATCAGCAGCGGGGTGCCGATCGCCTCCTCGAGTTCGCGGATCTGGCGGGACAGCGCGGGCTGCACGATCCCGACCGCGCGGGCGCCCGCCATCACGCTGCCGGCTTCGGCGACCGCCACGAAGTAGCGGAGATGGCGCAATTCGACTTGTCGCATGCGATTTCCCGTCCGGTGGCTGGATATGCCTGATGAGCATAGCAAACTGCATTCGATGGTATTGGGAGGCATGGCTGGCGTGACGTACGATGGGCGGCGTCGTCTCCTCTGTGCGCGCGCCGCGCGGCCTTCTTCCGCTTCATCGAGTCTCGTTCCATGCCGCTCCATATCCCGACCCCGTATCTCCGTTCGCAGGCCGCGTCCCGCCGCCTCGGCAAGGATGTCCTGCTGAAGCTCGAAGCCTTGCAGCCGTCCGGTTCGTTCAAGCTGCGCGGCGTCGGCGCCGTCTGCGAGGCGCAGCGCGCGGCCGGCGCGCGCCGCTTCGTGTCGTCGTCGGGCGGCAACGCGGGCATCGCGGTCGCGTATGCGGGCCGCGAGCTCGGCGTGCCGGTGCGCGTCGTGGTGCCGGAAAGCGCGTCCGCGCGGGCCCGCGAGCTGATCCGTCTCGAAGGCGCGGATCTGGTCGTGCACGGCGCGTCCTGGGCAGAGGCCCATGCGTTCGCGCAGGCCGGGATCGGCCCGCACGACGCGTTCGTGCATCCGTTCGACGATCCGGTGCTGTGGCAGGGCCACGCGACGATGATCGACGAGATGGCGGCGGCCGGCCCGAAGCCCGATGCGGTGGTGGTTGCGGTGGGCGGCGGCGGGCTGCTGTGCGGGGTGCTCGAAGGGCTCGCGCGCAACGGCTGGCGCGACGTGCCGGTGGTCGCGGTGGAAACCGACGGCGCGGATTCCTATGCGCGCTCGGTCGCGCAGGGGCGGCCCGTCGAATTGGCGGAGATCACCAGTATCGCGACGTCGCTCGGCGCGAAGCGGCCGTGCGACGCGGCGGTCGAATGGGCGAAGCGGCACCGGATCGACACGGTCGTCGTGTCCGATGCGGCGGCGGTGGCCGCATCGCTGCGGTTCGTCGATGAGCAGCGGATCGTCGTGGAACCGGCGTGCGGGGCCGCACTGGCCGCGCTCGATGCGCCGGTGCTGGCGCCCGCGCTGGCCGCCGCGTCACGCATCGCGGTGATCGTCTGCGGCGGGGTGACGGCGACCGTCGACACGCTGCACGCGCTGGCCGGCCGGACGCGGTGACGCGGGCCGCCGGCCGAGCGGCGCTCAGCCGGCGCGGCGCGTGCCCGACGGTGCGGGGGCGGCAGCCTCGATGGTCGTGATGGCGGCGGGTGCCGGCGCCTTGTCGGCCGGCGTGGTCGACACCGGCGCGGCGGTCGGCGTGCGAGCGGGTGCCGAAGCGGGCGTCGGGGCGGCGGCGGGCGGCGTCGATGCGGTATGCGGTGCGGCGGCCGGTGCGGTCGCCGATGCCGAGGCCGGTGCGGAGGTCGGCGCAGTCGCCGATGTCGAGGCCGGTGCGGAGGCCGGCGCAGTTGCCGATGTCGAGGCCGGTGCGGATGCCGGCGCAGTCGCCGATGTCGAGGCCGGTGCGGAGGCCGGCGCAGTTGCCGATGTCGAGGCCGGTGCGGATGCCGGCGCAGTCGCCGATGTCGAGGCCGGTGCGGAGGTCGGTGCAGTCGCCGATGTCGAGGCCGGTACGGAGGTCGGCGCAGTCGCCGATGTCGAGGCCGGCGCGGATGCGGGCGTAGCAGCCGATGCGGACGCGGCAGCGGATGCAGTAACCGGAGCCGACGCGGAGACGGCCGGCGTAGACGCCGCAACAGGCGCGGACGCCGTCACGGCCACGGAAGCCGCCGGCGCAACCGCGGCCCGCGCGGCGGGCGCCGTCACCGCGGGCGCGGCCGAACCCGGCGGCACCGCCGTGCCCGAAGCCGGTGCCACGGCGGACGCCGGCACCGGCGGCGCGGCCGGCGTCGGCACGACCGGCGTCGTCATCTTGATCGGCTCGCCCTGCGGCGTCGGCGCGGGCTCCGGCAGCGGCGCGACGGGCTCCTTCTCGGCAGCCTTGACGGTCGCGCGGTCGCGGCGGGCCGGGTCGACCTTCAGGAAATGGTCGACGAGGTTGAAATAGCGCTCGTAGAACACCCCGGCCGGAATCGTCTCGCTCGCGGTCTTCACGAGCGCGTCGTCGCTCGAGCCGATCGGCAGCGACAGCGAGCCGAACACGCTGAGGCCGACGCTTGCCGACGTGTTCGACTTCTTCAGCGTGTAGCGGTCCTGTACCGCGTTCACGTACGCGATGCTCGACGTGCCGTCCGCGTTCGCGTCCGCGCACACGACGTGGAATTCGATCACCACGTGCATGTCGTTGCTCGGCTGGAAATTCTTGCTGCCGTCGACCGAATCGGCGCGGGGCGACACCGCGACGTAGCCCTGGCTCAGCAGCGCGCGGCGCGCCGCTTCGCAGGTCGCGTCGGATTTCGCGTGGAACGCGCGGGAGTACGGGCTGGTGGTCGCGTCGAACTGCTCCTGCTGGTAGATCGGCTTCGGCGGCGACGAGCACGCCGCCAGCACGGCCGCGGCCGCGAGCGCGCACGAAACGGGGAACAGGCGAATTCGGTTGTGCATGGCTCTTTCAAAAGGCGCGGCCCGGTGCCGCGCCGGGCTGCGCGCGCATCGCGCGAAGGTCGGATGGACGCCGCCGCGCACGGGCGCGGCCGGCGGAAGGCGCGAGGCAAACTCGCAGGGCCGGGGCGCTATTATAGTTTCGTTTGCCGGCGCGCTCGTGTTACGTGCGTGACGCATCGCGCGCCACCGCCAGCAATTGCGCGGTCAGCGGATGATGTTCGCCGCGCCGCGAACGGATCGCGTGGATCTCCTCGGTCACGTCGCCGGCGCGCCCGAGCCGCCGCAACCCCCTCAGCATCGACGCATCGTTCGCCCCCAGTTCGCTCAACGGAAACACGCCGAGGCCGCGCGCCGCGAACACCGCCATTAGCGCGCTGTCCTCGAATTCGCCGACGATGCGCGGCGTGACGCGCGCCGTCTCCAGCCAGCGGTCGAGGCGCTCGCGCAGCGCGGAATGGGCAGTCGGCAGCAGCAGCGGCAGCTCGGCGAGGCACTGCGGATAGCGCTGGCGCGCGGCCTGCGTGACGAGCGCGGCGGGCCCGTACCAGTCGACCGGCGACGCGACGAGCCGCTCGCTCGTCACGCGCAGGTTCGCGTTGGGCGGCGCGGCCTGGCCCGCGAGCACCAGGTCGAGATGATGCAGCGCGAGTTCCGCGAGCAGCGCGTCGTGCTCGCCCTCGTGGCACAGCAGGCGCAGCGCGGGCGTGTCGAGCACCGGCGCGAGGATCGCGTGCGCGGCCAGCTTCGAGATGCCGTCCGACAGGCCGACCGCGAGCCGCACCGTCGGCCGGCTCGCGGCGGCGCGCACCTCGTCGGGAATTCGCCGGCCGAGCTCGAAGATCGCCTCGGCGCGCGCGAACGCGGCCTGGCCGGCGTCGGTCAGCGCGACGCCGCGCCCCGCCGGCCCGAGCAGCTGGTGGCCGAGCGCCTTCTCCAGCTCGCGCACCTGCGCGCTGATCGTCTGCACCGCCATGTCGAGCCGCTCGGCCGCGCGCGCGAAGCCGCCTTCCTTCACGACGACCCAGAAGTAATACAGATGTCGAAAATTCAGCATCGGAGCCTGACTTCGAAAAAATCGAACCAAAGATAAGATTGTCGCTGATTTTTTCGAAGCCAGCGGGCGGCGATAATCGGGCTTTCCACTTTCGTTTCCCGAACCCCATGGACTACCTGCTGACGCTTGCCGCCGATCCCGCCGTCTGGGCGGCGCTCCTGACGCTCGTCGTGATGGAAGTCGTGCTCGGCATCGACAACCTGATCTTCATCTCGATCCTCAGCAACAAGCTGCCGGAAGCGCAGCGCGCCCGCACGCAGCGGCTCGGCATCGGCCTCGCGCTCGTGATGCGGCTCGCGCTGCTCGGCACCGTCGCGTGGATCGCGCGCCTGACCGAGCCGGTGTTCACGCTGTTCGAGCACGCGTTCTCGTGGCGCGACATGATCCTGCTCGCGGGCGGCCTGTTCCTGGTCTGGAAGGCGACCACCGAAATGCATCACCACGTGTCGCACGACGGCGGCGACGCCGGCGCGTCGGGCGGCGCGGGCGGCCTGACGATGTGGGCGGCGGTCGGCCAGATCCTGATGCTCGACATCGTGTTCTCGATCGACAGCATCGTCACCGCGATCGGCATGACCGAGCACATCCCGATCATGTTCGTCGCCGTGATCGTCGCCGTGACCGTGATGATGTTCGCCGCGCAGCCGCTCGCGCGCTTCATCGACCGCAACCCGACGATCGTGATGCTCGCGCTCGCGTTCCTCGTCGTGATCGGCATGACGCTGATCGCGGAAGGCTTCGGTTCGCACGTGCCGAAGGGCTATATCTACGCGGCGATGGCGTTCTCGGCGTTCGTCGAGGGCATGAACATGCTGGCGCGGCGCGCGAAGGCGAAGCGTGCGGCGCAGGCGCCCGGCCACTGAGCGTGCGGCCTCGCATCGCGATTTCCCCCTCGACCCCAAGGAGCTTCACGATGAAATGCCCAGTCTGCAAGACACCCGACCTGTTGCTTGCCGAGCGCCAGTCGATCGAGATCGACTACTGCCCCGAATGCCGCGGGGTGTGGCTCGATCGCGGCGAACTGGACAAGCTGATCGCGCGCGGCGCCGACGACGCATCCGCCCGCCGCCCCGACGCGCCTGCGTACCGTGATGCACCGGTACAGCGCCGCCACGACGACGCGTGGGGCCGCGAGCGCGCGCCGCGCGACGACGATCGCCGCCACGAGCCGTATCGCCGCAAGAAATCGGTGTTCGACATCTTCGATTTCGATTGAGCGCGCCGGCCCCGAAGCCGTGAAATCATGAAAACGCCCCGTCAGGCCGCGCGCCTGGCGGGGCGCGTCGCATTGGCGCGCCGCCGCGCGCGCCGCCGGTTCGATGCGACAATCGCCGCGATATCAACGGAGACCCAACCGGTATGGACACGGACATCAGACGCATCGCCATCGTCGGCGCCGGCGTGATTGGCGCGAGCTGGGCGGCTTTCTATCTGTCGAAGGGCTTCGACGTGGTCGCGACCGACCCGGCGCCGGACGCCGAAACGCGGCTGCGCGACGCGCTCGGCGCCTTCCTCGGCGGCGAGGCCGACGCGCTGACGCAGCGGCTCGCGTTCGACGCCGATCTCGCCCGCGCGCTCGATGGCGTCGATTTCGTGCAGGAGAACGGCCCCGAGCGGCTCGACCTGAAGCGCGCGCTGTATCGCCGGATGGACGACGTGCTGCCCGCGCGCGTGCCGATCGCGTCGAGCTCGTCGGGCCTCAAGATGTCCGATATCCAGACGGCCTGCGCGCATCACCCGGAGCGCTGCCTGATCGCGCACCCGTTCAACCCGCCGCACCTGATCCCGCTCGTCGAGCTGGTCGGCGGCGCGGCCACCGGCCAGGATGTGATCGCCCGCGTGAAGGCCTTCTACGACGCGCTCGGCAAGGAGACGATCGTCCTCAACAAGGAGATGGCCGGCCACGTCGCGAACCGGCTCGCGGCGGCGCTGTTCCGCGAGGTGTACCACCTCGTCGGCGAGGGCGTCGTCAGCGTCGCCGACGCGGACAAGGCGGTCGCGTGGGGCCCCGGGCTGCGCTGGGCGCTGATGGGGCAGTGCCTGACCTATCACCTCGGCGGCGGCGCGGGCGGGATCGCGCACTTCCTCGAACATCTGTCCGGCCCGATGACGAGCTGGTGGGACGACCTCGGCACGCCGTCGTTCGACGCAGACGTCGACCGCAAGCTGATCGACGAACTCCGCGCGATCCAGGGCGAGCGCTCGATGCAGGAACTCGCCGCCGAGCGCGACCGGCTGCTCGTCGAGTTGATCGACGCGCGGCGGCGCAGCTTCCTGCCCTGAGCGGCGGCAGCGCGCGCGGCGCCTATTGCTGCGACGCCGGCTGCTGCGCCTGCATCGCCCACGCGGGCCGCACCGCGTCGAGCAGCTCGCGGTTGCGCGCGCGGGTGGCGTCGCTCGGCGGGTAGTCGGCGTCGCTGGTCGGCAGGTCGCCTTCCAGGTAGGCCTGCTTCAGTTCGGCGAGGACTTCCGCGCGGGTCTTGCCCGGCGCGGGCGGCGTCGCATCGGTCTGCGCGAAGGCGGGGGACAGCAGCACGGCCGCGGCGGCCGCGACGGCGAATCGCATGACGTTCATGGTGGGCTCCGAAAGCGTGAACAGGGGAACGGCGGCGCGGCGTCGTGCCGTGCCAGCCGATGGGTCCCATTGTCGCGATCGGGTGCTGCGCGGACGCTGACGCGATCCGGGCAGGATTGTCAGACGCAGCCGACGGGGCCGGAGCGGGCGGCCCGAATGCGGGCTACAGCTCGGCCGCCGCGGTGATCAGCGTCGCCTCGAGCGCGAGCGTCGAACGCGACGCGGCGGCGGGGCGGTCGATCACGTATTCGAGCTCGCCGAGCTCCGGCAGCCCCGCGTCGAGCCGCGCGAGCCCGGCCGGAATCACATAGCCCGCGAACGCGCTGATGCCGAGCCCTGCGCTCGCGGCCGCGCGCAGCACGGCGACGCTGCTGCTCACCACCGCGATCCGGTACGGCCGCCCGGCGGCCTCGAGCGCTTCGAGCACGCGGCGGCGCGACACGCTCGGCTCCGGATGCAGCGCGAGCGGCAGCACGGACTCATGGCCGGTGATGCGGGAATCGGGGCCGGTGCACCAGTACAGCGGCTCGCTGCGGATCACGCGGCCGCGCCGGCTGCCGGCGATCCGCTTCGCGAACACGAGGTCGTGCCGGCCTTCGTCGAGCGCGTCGAACAGGTCGCCGGACAGCCCGGTCGCGATCGCGAGCTCGACGTCGGGGTTGCGCTGCACGAAGCTCGCGAGCGCGGCGGTCAGGTGCGCCGACGCGAAATCCTCCGACATCGCGAGCCGCACCTTGCCCGACAGCGGCGGCCCGCATACCGACGTGACGGCCTCGTCCATCAGCTCGAGGATGCGCACCGCGTAGCGGAACAGCGCGTCGCCGTGCGGCGACAGGCGCACGTTGCGGGTGTCTCGCTCGAACAGCGGCCGGTCGAGCAGCTCCTCGAGGCGGCGGATGTGCTGGCTGACGGTGGACTGCGACAGGTTCACGCGCTCCGACGCGGCGGTGAAGCTGCCAGACTGGGCGACGGCGACGAAGCTGCGCAGCAGCTCGGGCGGTAACGGACGCATTGCTAAACCCACTGAATCGGTTTCGACAACTTCATAAATGGCCGGATATTGCGGCGCTAGTATCGGATCACGCCCCGGTGCGGCGCGCGACTCGAAGCGCGCCGCATCGCGCCGGCGGCTGCTTCGGGCAGTCTACGGCATCCGGGCGCGCGCCCGAAACCGCATCATCCCATCGACCGCCCGAGAACGCGCCCGCACGACGAGCCGCCGGGGCCGCGGCACACCGCCGCGGGAGACACTGGAGACGACTCATGATCATCTACGGAACCGCGCTGCTCGCGTTCTGCCATCTGGCCGGGCTGTTTCTCGGCGACCTGCTGGGCGCCGCGATCGGCGTGAAGACCAATGTCGGCGGCGTCGGCATCGCGATGCTGCTGCTGATCTGCCTGCGCCTTTACCTGCACCGCCGCGGCTGGCTGCCGAAGGAGACCGAGGCGGGCGTCGGCTTCTGGGGCGCGATGTACATCCCGGTCGTGGTCGCGATGGCCGCGAACCAGAACGTCGTCGCCGCGCTGAAGGGCGGGCCGGTCGCGCTGCTCGCCGCCGTCGGCGCGGCCGTGCTGTGCGCCGGCTGCATCGCGGTGCTCGCGCGCACCGGCCGCGACGACACGGCGTTCGCCGTCGTTCCCCAGTTCGAACAACAGTGACGGGAGGCGGCCATGCTGCAGATGCTCGAAAAAACCGTCGCCCATAACGGGCTCGTCGCGTCGTTCGCGCTGGTCGGCCTGATCATGTGGCTGTCGTCGATCGCGTCGCGCAAGCTGACGTTCGGCCGCGTGCACGGCTCGGCGATCGCGATCCTGATCGGCCTCGCGCTCGCCTACGTCGGCGGCGCGTTCACCGGTGGCCAGAAGGGGATCGCCGACGTGCCGCTGTTCGCCGGCGTCGGCCTGATGGGCGGCGCGATGCTGCGCGATTTCGCGATCGTCGCGACCGCGTTCGAAGTGCAGCCGACCGAGGCGCGCAAGGCCGGGCTGGTCGGCGTGCTGTCGCTGCTGCTCGGCACCGTGCTGCCGTTCATCGTCGGCGCGAGCGTCGCGCGCGCGTTCGGCTATACCGACGCGGTCAGCATGACGACGATCGGCGCGGGCGCGGTCACGTACATCGTCGGGCCCGTCACGGGCGCCGCGATCGGCGCGAGCTCGGACGTGATCGCGCTCAGCATCGCGACGGGGCTCGTGAAGGCGATCATCGTAATGGTCGGCACGCCGCTCGCGGCCAATTTCATGGGGCTGAAGACGCCGCGCTCCGCGATGATCTTCGGCGGCCTCGCGGGCACCGTCAGCGGCGTGAGCGCGGGCCTTGCCGCGACCGATCGCCGGCTCGTGCCGTACGGCGCGCTGGTCGCCACGTTCCACACGGGCGTCGGCTGCCTGCTCGGGCCGTCGCTGCTGTTCTTCGCGACGCGCGCGCTGGTCGGCGCATAGGGCCTGTTCCCGCTGATAACGGCCAGCCCCTGCAATTGGCGGGAACAGGCCTTATGCCGCATCCATCGCGCGGGCCGCTGAGTCGCATTGGACATCGTCATCAATCGCCGGCGGCGGCCGGCTTAGAATGCCGCTGAACCGAATCACGAGCATGCTTGGCAGGAGATAACGCTATGACGGGATGGAATCACGCGCGACGCGCGCGCGATGCACGCCTCGCAGCCGGCGCGCCGTTCGCGCAAGGCAAGCGGGTCGACGCGCGCGACGCCGTGGCATTGCTGGAAGCCGTGCTGCGGCCCGGCGACCGGGTCTGCCTCGAGGGCGACAACCAGAAGCAGGCGGACCTGCTCGCGGTGGCGCTCGCCGACGTCGACCACACGAAGGTGCACGACCTGCACATGGTGCAATCGGGCGTCGTGCTGCCCGAGCACCTCGACGTGTTCGAGCGCGGCATCGCGAAGCGCCTCGACTTCGCGTATTCGGGCCCGCAGTCGCAGCGCATCGCGAAGCTGCTGTTCGGCGGCAAGATCGCGCTCGGCGCGGTGCATACCTATCTCGAGCTGTTCGCGCGCTACTTCATCGACCTCACGCCGCAGGTCGCGCTGATCGCCGCCGTCAGCGCCGACGCCGACGGCAACCTGTACACGGGCCCGAACACCGAGGACACGCCGACCGTCGTCGAGGCCACCGCGTTCAAGGACGGCATCGTGATCGCGCAGGTCGACCGCATCGTCGACAAGGTGCCGCGCGTCGACATCCCGGGCGACCGCGTGCATTTCGTCGTCGAGGCGGGGCGGCCGTTCTACGTCGAGCCGCTGTTCACGCGCGACCCGGCCGCGATCACCGAAACGCAGATCCTGACGGCGATGCTCGCGATCAAGGGCCTCTACCAGCCGTACGGGATCAAGCGCCTCAATCACGGGATCGGCTTCAACACCGCGGCGATCGAGCTGCTGCTGCCGACCTACGGCGAGAAGCTCGGCCTGAAGGGCCAGGTCTGCACGCACTGGGCGCTCAATCCGCACCCGACGCTGATTCCCGCGATCGAATCGGGCTGGGTCGAGCAGATCCACTGCTTCGGCTCGGAGGTCGGGATGGACGACTACATCCGCGCGCGCTCCGACGTGTGGTTCACGGGCCCCGACGGCTCGCTGCGCTCGAACCGCGCGTTCTGCCAGACGGCCGGCCTCTACGCGTGCGACATGTTCATCGGCTCGACGCTGCAGATCGACCTGTCCGGCCATTCGTCGACGGTGACGGCCGAGCGGATCGCCGGCTTCGGCGGCGCGCCGAACATGGGCAGCGACGCGCGCGGCCGGCGCCATCCGAGCGAGCCGTGGCTGAAGGCCGGCAAGGAGGCCGACCCCGACACGCCGGCGGCGCTGCGGCGCGGCCGCAAGCTGGTCGTGCAGATCGGCGAGACGTTCGGCGACAAGAACGTGCCGATGTTCGTCGAGAAGCTCGACGCGCTGAAGCTCGCCGACAAGCTGCAGCTCGATCTCGCGCCGATCATGGTGTACGGCGACGACGTCACGCACATCGTCACCGAGGAAGGCATCGCGAACCTGCTGCTGTGCCGCGACAAGGACGAGCGCGAGCACGCGATCCGCGGCGTCGCGGGCTATACGGAAGTCGGCCGCGGCCGCGACCGGAAGATGGTCGAGCGGCTGCGCGCGCGCAGCGTGATCCGGCGCCCGGAGGATCTCGGCATCGATCCGCTCGACGCCGACCGCCGCTGGCTCGCCGCGCGCTCGATCAAGGATCTCGTGCACTGGTCGGGCGGGCTGTACGCGCCGCCGGCGCGGTTCCGCAACTGGTAAGGAACACGGCAATGGAACAGTTGAACTATCGCTTCACCGCGCGTGCGCGCGCGAAGGGCGAGCTGGCCACGGCGCTCGTCGGCGTGGTCGCGTCCGGCAATCTCGAGGTGCTGGTCGAACGGGTGCTGCCGGGCAATGCGTGCGAGATCGACATCCGCACCGCGGCGGTCGGCTTCGGCGAGGTCTGGCAGGCGGTGGTGGCCGATTTCGTCGAGCGGCGCGCGCCGGGCGGCCTGAAGCTGTCGATCAACGACGGCGGCGCGCGGCCCGACATGGTGTCGCTGCGGCTCGCGCAGGCGGTGCGCGCGATCGAGGGGGAGGCATGATGAACGACCCCCGCGCTCACATTCGTTCGCTGCCCGCCGAGGGAGCGGCCCGGCGCGAGGCGGCGACGGAAGCGACCCACGACGCCCCCGCGTTCGTCGCGAACGCGTCGAGCTGGTACGAGGCGTCCGCGCGGCAGCGCATCGACGGCCTGCTCGACGCGGGCAGCTTCGCCGAATTCCTCGGCCCGGCCGAGCGCGTGACGAGCCCGCACCTGCCGCTGTTCGACCTGCCGCAGCAGTTCGACGACGGGATGGTCGTCGGGCGCGGCCGGCTCGGCGGCAAGCCGGTGCTGGTCGCCGCGCAGGAGGGCCGCTTCATGGGCGGCGCGTTCGGCGAGGTGCACGGCGCGAAGCTCACGGGCCTGCTGCGCGCCGCGCGCGAGCTCGGCACAGTGCCGGTGCTGATCCTGTTCGACACGGGCGGCGTGCGGCTGCAGGAAGCGAACGCGGGCGAGCTGGCGGTTGCCGAGATCATGCGCGCGCTCGTCGACGCGCGCGCGGCCGGCGTGCCGGTGATCGGCCTGATCGGCGGGCGCGCGGGCTGCTACGGCGGCGGCGGGCTGCTCGCCGCGTGCTGCTCGGCGCTCGCGGTGTCGGAGCAGGGCCGCATCAGCGTGTCGGGGCCCGAGGTGATCGAGACCAATCGCGGCGTCGAGGAATTCGACGCGAAGGACCGCGCGCTGATCTGGCGCACGATGGGCGGCAAGCACCGGCGGTTGATCGGCGGCGCGGACCGCTACGTCGCGGATACGCCGGACGCATTCCGTGCGGCGGCGCTCGATCTGATCGCCCGCGCGCCGGCGTTCGACGCGGCGATGCTGCGCGCTGAGCAGGCGCGGCTCGAAGCGCGCATCGACCGGTTCGGCGCGTGCGCGGACGCGCTCGACGTGTGGCGCGCGCTCGGCGCGGCCGAGCCCGCCGCGATTCCCGGCATGCCCGACGACGCATTCGCCGCGCTGGCCGACCAACTCCAGGAGCCGCCGCATGACGCTCGATGACGTTTTAGCCTCGCTGTTTCCCCAAGGTCACGCGATCGTCCGCGACGGTGGCCTGCTGTCCGGCCAGGCCGAACTGGCCGGCACGCGCATCGACGTGATCGGCGTCGCCGACCGGCTGCCCTTCGGCATCGACGAGGCGCTGCGGCTCGCGTCGCACGTGCTCGCCACGCTCGAACGCGGCGGCGCGACGCCGATCCTCGTGCTGGTCGACAGCGACAGCCAGCGGATGAGCAAGCGCGACGAACTGCTCGGCCTGAACGAGGGCCTGTCGCATCTCGCGAAGTGCCTGATGCAGGCCGACCTCGCCGGCCACCGGACGATCGGCCTGCTGTACGGGCACACGGCGGCCGGCGCATTCATCGCGACCGCGCTCGCGACGCGTGCGCTGCTGGCGGTGCCGGGCGCCGAGCCGGAAGTGATGGACCTGCCGTCGATGGCGCGCGTGACGAAGCTGCCGCTCGACGTGCTGAAGGAGAAGGCGCGCTCGACGCCGGTGTTCGCGCCGGGGCTCGACAACCTCGTGAAGATGGGCGCCGTCGACGCGGTGCTCGATCCGGCCCGCGGGCTCGACGCGCAGGTGGCCGAATGGCTCGACAAGCCGGCCGACCGCGTCGACCGGCGCGCGGCGCGCGGCCGTCCGGTCGCGGCCGACGTCGCGCAGCGCGTGTATGAACTCGCGCGTGCCGCGCACTGACGCGCCGCTGCGGCGCCACGCGCTCGTCACGCTGACGGCGGCGGGGTGGGCGGCGCTGCTCGCGCGCGACGCCGCGCTCGCCGGCGATGCGCGGGTGCGCGCGTGGGCGGCGCGCGGCTGGCCGCTCGTGGTGCGCCGCGCGCTGCCGGACGAAGCCGGCGTGCCGCTCGGCATGCCGCTGCCGCCGTCGGCGGGCAAGCGGCGCGTGGCGATTTGCGTCGACGCCGATGCGCTCGCGGCGGTGGCCTTGCCGCCCGCGTTCGCCGATGTGCTCGACGCCGCGCCTGCTGCGTGGCGCCCGACGCTGCGCGCGCTGGATGCGCTCGGCGCGCGCTGCGGCGTGCAGGGCCGCGTGTTCGGCAGCCTCGCATGGCAGGCGCTGACGGGCGAACGCTATCTGACCGGCACGTCCGACCTCGACGTGCTATTTCCGCTGCCGGATGCCGCGCAGGCCGCGACGCTGCTCGACGGCCTGGCGGCGCTCGACGCGGCCGCGCCGATGCGCATCGACGGCGAGCTGTTGCGCGACGACGGCGCGGGCGTCAACTGGCGCGAGCTGCACGCCGGGCTGACCGAGGTCGCGATCAAGACGGCAGGCGGCGTCGCGCTCGGCGCGGCGGCCGAATTCATCGCCGGAGTCGCGCAATGAGCGCGCTGGCGATCCTGCACGCGCCGCCGGCCGCGCCATCGCGCGCCGAGCACATCGCGGCGCTCGCCGAGCGCAGCCTGCTGCTCGAGATCGGCACCTATCCGAAGCCCGGGCTCGTCAGCCAGGTCGATACGGGCAGCCACGCGGACATGGATGCGTCGACGTTCACACGCAGCGCGGCGGCGCTGGCGCCGTATTTCGCGGAGCTGGCCGATGCGGGCGCGCGCGACGCGGAGATGGCCGCGCTGCGCAAGATCGGCCTGCGCGCCGAGCACGCGATGCTCGCCGCGACGGGCGGCGTGAACACCCATCGCGGCGCGATCTTCGGGCTCGGGCTGCTGTGCGCGGCCGCGGGCCGGCGCGGCATGCCGGGCGCGGCGCCGGGCCTGTCGCTCGGCGCGGTCGTCGCGCGCCGCTGGGGCGCCGACATCCTCGGCGGGCCACGGCTGCCCGACAGCCACGGCGAGCGTGCGAGCCGCCGCTACGGCGTCGGCGGCGCGCGCGGCGAGGCGGCCGGCGGTTTCGTCACGGTGTACGGCGTCGGGCTGCCGGCGCTGCGCCGCGCGGCGCGCGACGTGCCGGGCGATCCGGAGGCCGCGCGCGTCGAGGCGTGCTTCGCGCTGATCGCCGCGCTCGACGATACGAACCTGCTGCACCGGGGCGGGCAGGCCGGCCTCGACTTCGCGCGGGCGAGCGCCCGCGCGTTCGTCGCGCGCGGCGGCGTGCGCGTGCCCGGCTGGCGCAACCGCGCGGCGGCCGTGCATCGCGCGTTCGTCGCGCGGCGGCTGAGCCCGGGCGGCGCGGCCGACCTGCTCGCGATGAGCGTGTTCGTCGACGCGCTGGAACCCGCCGGGGCCGGGCGATGACGCTCGCGATCCTGTGTTCCGGGCAGGGCGGCCAGCGCGCCGACATGTTCGACCTGACCGGCGCCGCGCCGCAGGCCGATGCGCTGTTCGCGCACGCGGGGCGGCTGCTCGGCGAGGATCCGCGCAGCTGGGTGCGCCGGGCCGCGCCGGACGCGCTGCGCGAGAACCGCGCGGCGCAGATCCTGTGCACGCTGCAGGCGCTCGCCGCCACCGCGCTGCTCGACGCGGCCTGGCCGCGCCGGCGCTGCGTCGCGGGCTACAGCGTCGGCGAGATCGCGTCGTGGAGCGTCGCGGGCCTGATCGATCCGGGCGATGCGCTCGACCTGGCCGACGCGCGCGCCCGCGCGATGGACGCGGCGAGCGGCGGCGACGAGCGGATGGCGTTCGTGCGCGGCCTGTCGCGCGATCATCTTGCGCGGCTGTGCGCGGCGCATGGCGCGGCGATCGCGATCGCGAACCCCGGCGACGCGTACGTGATCGCCGGCCGGCGCGACGACGTCGAGGCCGCCGCCGAGGAGGCAGCGCGCGACGGCGCGCTGCGCGTCGCGCCGGTCTGCGTGCGGATCGCATCGCATACGCCGCGGCTCGCGGCGGCGGTGCCGGCGTTTCGCGCGTCGCTGGCCGCGGTGCGCGTGCGGCGGCCGCTGCCGGGCGTGCGGCTGTTCGCGGGGATCGACGGCGGGTCGGTGCTCGACGCGGCCGACGGGCTCGACAGGCTCGCGCGCCAGATCGCCGAGCCGGTCGAATGGGCGGCGTGCCTCGCCGGCTGTGTGGAGGCCGGCGCGACGGCCTTTCTCGAACTCGGCCCCGGCCGCGCGCTCGCCGAGATGGCGGCCGGCGCGTACCCGGCGCTGCCCGCGCGCAGCCTTGCCGACTTCCGCTCGATCGATGGCGTGACGGGCTGGCTCGCGCGCGTCGCGGCGAGCTGACCGGGCCCGTTTCGGCAGGCCGCCGGCGTGCCGTGTTGCGCCGGCGCAGCAGCCTTGAAACGTACGCTTGCCACGCGAATTGGCGTCGCTACAATGGCGCCCGCCATGAGACCTGCCGCCTTCCTGTTCGCCGCGCTGTGCTGCGCGGCAAGCGCCCACGCCACCCCGATTCCGTCCGACGCCGCGTCGGTCGGCACGTACTTTTCGTATGACAACGCAGCGGCCGACACGACCGTCGACCTGATCCGGCAGGCGGGCCGCCGCGTGCTGCTGGCCGGGTACACGCACGTGCCGCCGGCGGTGGCCGCCGCGCTGCGCGACGCGCGCTCGCGCGGCGTCGAGGTGCGGGTCGTGCTGGCGCGCCCGGCGCGCGCCGGCAAGTACAGCGGCGCGGGCTACCTGAAGGAAGCGGGCGTCGACGTCGCGATCGACACGCGGCAGGGCGCCGGCGCGCCGCGCTTCGTGATCGTCGATGACGACGTCGCGCTGACGACGCTCGCCGACGGCGCACCGGCGCACGCCGAGACGGTGAACGTGTTCCAGCGCGCGCCGGAACTCGCGCAATCCTATGCGCAGTCGTTCTGGCGGCTGTATCGGCAGGCAAGCGGGCTCTGACGCCTCCCCGAATCACGCGCGCCGGCCGTGCGCGCGCCCCGTTTACCGCGCTTGAATTGGCGCAACGCATGCACCATGCTCATTGACGTAACGCCGGCGTGATCGCGGCGCCTGCGCGACCGGGCGCCGGCGAACGGAAGGGGCGGATCGTGATGGATCGTTTCGTCGATCGCGCGGACGCGGGCCGCCAGCTCGCCGATGCGCTGCAGGCGTACGCGGGGCGCACCGACGTCGTGGTGCTGGCGCTGCCGCGCGGCGGCGTGCCGGTGGGCTATCCGGTCGCCCGCGCGCTCGGCGCGCCGCTCGACGTGCTGGTGGTGCGCAAGCTCGGCGTGCCGTACGACCCCGAACTCGCGATGGGCGCGATCGCGACCGGCGGCGCGATCTACCTGCAGCGCTCGGTGATCCAGTCGATGGGCGTGTCGGACGCGCAGCTCGCCGACGTGATCGCGCGCGAAACCGTCGAGTTGCAGCGCCGCGAGGCGCTGTATCGCGGCGCGTGGCCGGCGGCGCCGGTCGAAGGGCGCATCGCGATCGTCGTCGATGACGGCATCGCGACCGGCGCATCGATGCGCGTCGCGCTGCTCGCGCTGCGCGAGCGCCGCCCGGCCCGCGTGGTGGCGGCGGCGCCGGTCGCGCCGGCCGGCGTGCAGCGCAAGTTCGACGACCTGGCCGACGCATTCGTCGCGGTGTCGCATCCGCTGTCGTTCTTCGGGATCAGCCAGTTCTACGCGCATTTCGAGCAGACGAGCGACGACGAGGTGCGCGCGCTGCTCGACGCGGCGCGCGGCGCGCCGGCGTGACGCGGGGTCAGTGTCGCGTCGCGTGCCGGGCCTCGGCCTGCGCGAACACGGCCTGCAGCGCCGGATGCACGTCGTCGCGCCAGTGCGCGCCGATGAACAGCCCGTAGTGATCGCAATCGCCGACGTCGAGCCGGTGCCGGTCGGCGCGCGCGAGGCCGCCGCACAGCGCATGCGCGGCGTGGGTCTGCCCGGCGCCGGTGACGGTGTCGCGCGCGCCTTCGATGGTCAGCAGCGTGGTGCCGCGCAGCCCGGCCGGGTCGACCGGCACGCCGTGCACGCGCCAGTTGCCGTTCGCGAGGCACGCGCGCTGGAACACGATGTCGACGGTGTCGAGAAAGTACTCGGCCGGCATGTCGACGAGGGCGGTGTATTCGTGCAGCGCGCGCCGCGCGTCGGCCATCCCGCGCGTGTCCAGCCGGCAGGCCGCCTGCGTGTAGCGGTCGAGCAGCGACAGGAAGCGGTGCGGGTAGACGATCGAGATCTCGGCCTGCTGCAGATAGGTCGGGAACACCGCGCGGCCGTGCCCGGCGAAGCCGGCCGGCACGACGTCGATCAGGTGCCGGCGGCACCAGTCGAGCGAGTGCGACGCGGCCGCGATGCCGAGCGTGCTCGGATTGACCCGCGCGTCGAGCGGGCCGCCGATCAGCGTGACGCTGGCCGGCGGTGCGATCGCACGCCGTGCGCGCAGCGCGAGCGCGCCGAGCGCCGGAAACGTCGCCTGGCAGACGGCGACCACATGCAGCGGCCGGCCGTCGCGCGCGAGCGCATCCACGAAGCCGTCGAGCATCGTCACATATTCGTCGAGACCGAAGCGCCCCGCGGCGGGCGGCACGTCGCGCGCGTTGGTCCAGTCGGTGATGTAGACGTCGCCGTCCGCGAGCAGCGTCTCGACGGTTTCCCGCATCATCACGGCCGCGTGGCCGGCGAGCGGCGCGCACAGCAGCACCGCGCGGGTTGCGCGGCTGTCATGGGAAAACCGGCGCAGCGCGCAGAACGGCGTCTGCGCGACGACCTGCTCGGCGACGTCGTGCCGGCCGGCGTCGCCGGTGACCGGCCCGATCGGCCCGATCGGCCCGATCGCGAACGGCGGCGGGGCGGCAGCGGGCCCGAGCAGGGGTTCGAACAGGTCGGCGTACCACGCCGACGCGGCATGCGGCAGCGTCGCGGCCGGCCATGCGTCGAACGCGGACCGGGTCGCCGCGTGCCACGCGCGCAGCCATTGGCGCTGCTGTTCGACGAGGGCATACCACATGGCGGACCTTCCGGTGGCGATGGGCGAACCTGCATTATGGTCACTGTTGCCGCGCGGCGGGGGCCGCGTTTGTACCCGGTTGCCGGCGACGGCCGTGCGCCGCTAGGCGCGTGCCGCGGGCGCTGCTACAGTCGTCGATCCCGTCCCCTCGAGCGGAGTGACTTGCGATGAAACTGATCGGCATGCTGGATTCCCCGTTCGTGCGCCGCGCCGCGATCTCGGCGAAGCTGCTCGACCTGCCGTTCGAACACCAGTCGGTGTCGGTGTTCCGGCATTTCGACGCGTTCAAGGCGATCAGCCCGGTCGTCAAGGCGCCGACGCTCGTCACCGACAGCGGCGCGACGCTGCTCGATTCATCCCTGATCGTCGACTATCTCGACCACCTGGTCGAACCCGAGCGCCGCCTGCTGCCCGAGGCGCCCGACGCGCGGCTGCGCGCGCTGGTGCCGATCGGCCTTGCGCTGGCGGCAGCGGAGAAGTCGGTGCAGGTGATCTACGAGTTCAGCCAGCGCCCGGCCGACAAGCAGCACCAGCCGTGGCTCGAGCGCTTGCTGGGCCAGCTCGAGGCCGCGTACGGCGAACTGGAGACGTGCGTCGCGGGCGCGGACGGCTGGCTCGGCGGCGCGCGCGTGATGCAGGCCGACGTGACGGTCGCGGTGGCATGGCGTTTCACGCAGTTCGTCGCGGCCGACGTCCCGGCGCTCACCCGCATCGATCCGGCCCGCTATCCGGCGCTCGCCGCGCATTCGGCGCGCGCGGAGGCGCTGCCGGCGTTCGTCGAGACGCCGCTCGTGTAAGCGGATCCGGCGCGCAACGGGTGCTTGCCGGCGAGTGCCGCGCCGATTGTTTTCCGTAGCCGACAAGTGACTTCGCTTCCACGCGATTTATCCGCGCGTCGGCCATCCCTAGAATTCACTCCATCGCATACCGCCTTGCCTGATGGAGCCGATGATGAAAGCCCTGATCGAATCGAGCCTGTACCACCCGTCGGTCGTGCTGCCGCTGGCGGCGCTGACGCAGCTGATGGTCGAGCGCGATTTCAATCTCGGCCAGGTCGGCCTGATCGTCGCCGCGCGCGGCGCGCAGGCGGCGGTGTCGCGCTCGCGCGCGCTGATCTTCTGCCGTCATTGCGGCGAGCACGCATGAGCACGACGCAGCGGCAAGGATGAAAAAACGCCCGGCCGGCGCGAGCCGGTCGGGCGTGCGGGCCGGGCAACCGGCCGTGCGATCGGGCCCCGGCAATGCCGGGGCCTTTCGTTTGCGGGGCGCTTACGCGCGCGCGGTGGCGGCGACCGCGTACAGGTCGGCGCCGGTTTCGTCCTCCTCGCGCAGCTTGCGCGCGAGCTGGTGCGCCTCGCGGCGCGTCGCGACGGCCGGCGGCGAGCCCTTCAGCGGCTGGCGGGCCGTCTCGGCGAGCGCGACGACCGACACGATGCCGATCACGGCCGCGCCCATCATGTAGTACGCGGGCATCATCAGGTTGCCGGTCGTGTCGACGAGCCACGCGGTGACGAGCGGCGTCGTGCCGCCGAACAGCGACACCGACACGTTGAAGCCGATCGCGAGCGCGCCGTAGCGGATCTCGGTCGGGAACAGCGCCGGCAGCGCGGACGGCATCACGCCGGTGAAGCACGACAGCAGCACGCCGAGCACGAGCAGGCCGCCGAACACGGACGCGGTGGTGCCCGCGTGGATCAGCATCATCGACGGGATCGACAGCACCAGCAGGCCGACGCAGCCGGCGAGCATCACCGGCTTGCGGCCGACCTTGTCGGACAGGCGGCCGGCGGCGAGCGTCAGCGGCATCATCAGCACCATCACGAGCAGCACCAGCACGAGGCTGTGCGATTCGTCGAAGTGCAGCGTCGACGACATGAAGCTCGGCAGGTACGACAGCACCATGTAGTCGGTGACGTTGAAGATCAGCACGAGGCCGACGCACAGCAGCAGCGCGCGCCAGTTGCGCATCAGCGTGTCGCGGAAGCGCGCCTTCGGCACGGCCTTGTCCTGCGCTTCGCGTGCTTCGGCCTGACGCTTGAACGCGGGCGTTTCCTCCAGCTTCATCCGGATGTAGAGGCCGATCAGGCCGAGCGGGCCCGCGATCAGGAACGGCACGCGCCAGCCCCACGAGAGCAGCGCCTCCTGCGACAGCGATGCGGTCAGCAGCGCGACCACGCCGGCGCCCATCACATAGCCGATCAGCGTGCCGAACTCGAGGAAGCTGCCCATGAAGCCGCGGCGCTTGTCGGTCGAGAATTCGGCGATGAAGGTGGCCGCGCCGCCGTATTCGCCGCCGGTCGAGAAGCCCTGCACGAGGCGCGCGACGAGCAGCAGCACGGGCGCCATGATGCCGATCGATGCGTAGCTCGGGATCAGGCCGATCGCGAAGGTGCCGACGGCCATCATGATCATCGTCATCGCGAGCACGCGCTGGCGGCCGATGCGGTCGCCGAGCGGGCCGAACACCATGCCGCCGAGCGGGCGTACGAGGAACGCGGCCGCGAACGTGCCGAAGGTGGCGAGCAGCTGCGCGGACGGGCTGCTGGACGGGAAGAACACCTTGCCGAGCGTGACGGCGATGTAGCTGTAGACGCCGAAGTCGAACCATTCCATCGCATTGCCGATGGCCATCGCGCTGACGGCGCGCTTGAGCAGGCCCTGGTCGACGACGGTAATGTCGTCCGCGGCGAGCGGGGCCTCGCCGGACGACGAAGCGGAAGAAGAGACAGCGGTCGGGCTGACGTGTGTTGCGGTCAAGGTCATGCACTCCTTTGACTGCGCCGGAACGGGCGGGCCGTCCGACACGGTTTGCCGGCGAGCGCGATATCGCACGCGGCGCGTCGGGGCAGGCCATTAAGCGCTTACTGCGAAAAAGGGACTGCTTCGACGCGGGCCCGATGGGCCGTCGCGACAGGCGCTCATGAAGAAAGGGCCGCGTGATGCGTGTGCGGCAGACGCCCCGGAAGGGCGACGAAACGAGAAAAACGGGCCGCTCGGGCACGCTTTCCTGTGGATGCGATTCTGGTCGAAGCCACGCGCCGCAAGCGGCGGACGGACTTCTCTCAAAATCGAAATGACAGAGATTGAATGTTGAAACAGGCGACATGATAGCACGATGCGCGATGATCGTGCAAATTGCCGCGAAACACCCGTCCGGCGGGGTGCCCTCGGGTATGATCGGCGGCGCGCGGCGGGGCCGCGCGGGCCCCGCCAGGCGGGCCGAAACGACGAGGATTGGAGATGCCTGAACTGATGAAAGTCGCGGCGCTTTTTGCCGCCACCGCGCTGGCCGAAATCGTCGGCTGCTACCTGCCGTGGCTCGTGCTGAAGGCGGGCCGGCCGGTCTGGCTGCTGGCGCCCGCCGCGCTGTCGCTCGCGCTGTTCGCGTGGCTGCTGACGCTGCATCCGAGTGCGGCGGGGCGCACCTATGCGGCGTACGGCGGCATGTATATCGCGGTCGCGCTGGCGTGGCTGCGTGCGGTCGATGGGGTCGCGCTGACCCGCTGGGACACGGCCGGCGCGGCGCTCGCGCTGGCCGGGATGGCGGTCATCGCGCTGCAGCCGCGCGGGTGAGCGCGCGGCCGCGGCGCGGCGGAGGGTGGATTACGACGCTTCGCCGGCTGCTGCCGTCTGGCGCCACACGCAGGTGCCCTTGACCGACTTGTCGAGCGCATCGAGCTGCGCCTGGTGCTCGGCGAGCTCGTCGTCGCTCGCGGCCAGCACCTGCAGGTCGAGCGACGCGAGCGCGACCCGCTGGCCGTTCGCCGCGCCGCCGTGGGCCGCATCGTCGTCGAGCATGTCGATCACGAGGCTGTCCTGGCCGCGCGTCATCGCGAGATACACCTCGGCGAGCAGCTCCGAGTCGAGCAGTGCGCCGTGCAGCGTGCGGTGCGCGTTGCTGATGCCGAAGCGGTCGCACAGTGCGTCGAGCGAGTTGCGCTTGCCGGGGAACATCTGCTTGGCCTGCACGAGCGTGTCGATCACGCCCCCGCAATGCTCGGTGAACGGCGGCAGGCCGAGACGCGCGAATTCGGCGTCGAGGAAGCCGAGGTCGAACGGCGCGTTGTGGATGATCAGCTCGGCGTCCTTCACGAAGTCGCGGATCTGGTCGGCGACCTCCGCGAACTTCGGCTTGTCGCTGAGGAATTCGGTCGTGAGGCCGTGCACCGCCAGCGCGCCCGGATCGCTGTCGCGCTCGGGGTTCACGTAGAAGTGCAGGTTGTTGCCGGTGAGCCGCCGGTTCAGCAGCTCGACGCAGCCGATTTCGATGAGGCGGTCGCCCGTGCGGGCGTTCAGGCCGGTGGTTTCGGTATCGAGAATGATCTGGCGCATGTCGGGAAAAAACAGGGGAAACGGGGCGGCGCTCAGGCCGCGAGGGATTCGACGCCGCGGTTCGCGAGCGCATCCGCGCGCTCGTTCTCCGGGTGGCCGGCGTGGCCCTTGACCCAGCGCCATTCGACCTGGTGCTGCGCGACGAGCGCGTCGAGCCGCTTCCAGAGGTCGGCGTTCTTCACGGGCGTCTTGGATGCGGTGACCCAGCCTTTCTTCTTCCAGCCGTGGATCCACTCGCTGATGCCTTTCTGCACGTATTGCGAATCGGTGTGCACGATCACGTTGCACTCGCGCTTCAGCGCCTCGAGCGCGGCGATCACGGCCATCAGCTCCATGCGGTTGTTGGTCGTGTTCGGCTCGCCGCCGAACATTTCCTTCTCGCGGTCGCCGTAGCGCAGCAGCGCGCCCCAGCCGCCGGGGCCCGGGTTGCCCTTGCAGGCGCCGTCGGTATAGATGTCGATGGTATCGGTCGTCATGAATGTTCGTGATGGGTGGTCGGGGAGGCCGCCGGCGTGAGGCCCGGCGCGAGCACGGGCTTCTTCATCCGGATCGGGCCGACGAGGCGCATGCCGCGCACGCGCTTGACGGCCGTCACCATGTAGACGGCGCCGAAGATCGGCCACCAGCGGTCGCCCGCGGCTTCCATGAAGCCGTAGCGGGCGAGCCATTGATCGGAGGCGAGCGGCGGCCGGTAGCAGCCGAAGCGGCCGCGTTCGAGGTCGAAGCCGAGCAGCTTGATCCAGTCCTTCAGCCGGATGAACGCGATCTGGTCGCGTGCGGCCGGCACGAACGGCCGGTTCGCCATCTTGCCGAACGACTGCCGCATGCCCCACAGGCTGAGCGAGTTGAAGCCGGTGATCACGAGCTGGCCCTCCGGCATCAGCACGCGCTCGGCCTCGCGCAGCAGGCGGTGCGGGTCGGACGTGAATTCGAGCGTGTGCGGCATCACGATCAGGTCGACGCTCTGCGATTCGAACGGCAGGTCGAGCAGGTCGCACCAGGTGGTGCTGCGGCCGGCCGGCGCATGCTCGGGCGCGTGCGCTTCGCGTGCCCACGGATATTGATAGGGCGCGCTCGCGCCGCTCGCCGGGTCGAGCACGAGGCCGCGGTACGGCATGCGGTTCTCGCGCAGCGCGTCGAGTTGCGGCAGGCCGAGCTGCAGCGCATGGAAGCCGAACACGTCGGACACGACGCGGTCGAGCTGCGCCTGTTCCCAGCCCAGCACGTAGCGGCCGGGCGGCGAGTCGGTCCAGGCGGGCCAGTCTATAATTTGTCGGTCAGACATAGCGATGATTGCGCGCCCATGAACGAGCTGAAATACGTGCCGGTACCGGCATTCGAGGACAACTACATCTGGCTCGTGTCGGACGGCAGCGAAGCCATCGCCGTCGATCCGGGCGAAGCCGCCCCGGTGCGCCGCGCGCTCTCCGAAAGAGGCTGGCGGTTGACCGCTATTTTACTCACCCATCACCATGCCGACCATGTCGGCGGTGTCGCGGATCTCATCGCCAGCCAACCGGACGAGGCGCCGCTTGCCGTCTACGGCCCGGCCGGCGAGGCGATCGACGTGGTCACGCACCCGCTCGCGGGCGGCGACCGCGTGACGCTTGCGGCGCCCGCGCTCACGTTCGACGTGCTCGACGTGCCCGGCCATACGCGCGGCCACATTGCCTTTTTTCAATCGGCTGGAAACGGTGCCGCCGCACCGCACGTGTTCTGCGGCGACACGCTGTTCTCATGCGGCTGCGGCCGCCTGTTCGAAGGCACGCCCGCGCAGATGCTCGCGTCGCTCGACGCGCTCGCGGCGCTGCCCGGCGACACGCACGTGCATTGCGCACACGAATACACGCTGTCCAACATCCGCTTCGCGCTGGCGTGCGAACCCGGCAACGCGGCGCTCGCCGCGTGGCGCGACGAGGCCACCGCGCGCCGCGCTCGCGGGGTGCCGACGCTGCCGACGACGATCGCGCACGAGCGGGCGGTGAATCCGTTCATGCGCGCCGACAGCGCGGCGATTCACGCGACGCTCGAAGCCGAGCTGCATGAAACGGTGCCGGATCGGCTCACGGCATTCAAATTGCTACGGGAGTGGAAGAACCGCTTCCGATAAAAGTTTTCCGGAGGACTCCAAAGCTCATCCGGAATCTGTAAAAATTGCCCCAAATATCAGATTTCGCTGAGTTTTCGGTGTTTTTATTGACGTGAAGCGTGCACTTCCGTAGTATCGCCTGCAATTTCCAGCTGTCGGACGCCGAGATTTTCATGCGACTTCTATTGAGCGCGATGCTGGTCCTGCTGCTCGCCGCGTGTGCGAGCCAGGGGCCTGTCGCCAATTCCGCCGCCGATTCCCAGGCGGCATCCACCTACCTCCGCAAATCAGCCACCGCCAAAGAAACCGTCGACGTCGACAAGCAATCGGTCGGCGATCTGACCAGCGCCGACTCCGATCTGTGGGCGCGCATCCGCCGCGGTTTCCAGATGCCCGACCTGCAGACCGACCTCGTCGACATGCAGACCACCTGGTATACGCAGCGCCCGGATTACGTGCAGCGCATGACCGAGCGTTCGCAGAAGTACCTGTATCACATCGTCGAGGAGCTCGAGTCGCGCCACATGCCGACCGAGCTTGCGCTGCTGCCGTTCATCGAGTCCGCGTTCAACCCGCAGGCACTGTCGGTCGCGAAGGCGGCCGGCATGTGGCAGTTCATGCCGGGCACCGGCCGCACGTACAACCTGAAGCGCAACATGTGGCAGGACGAGCGGCGCGACGTGCTCGCATCGACGAGCGCGGCGCTCGACTACCTGTCGCGCCTGCATGACATGTTCGGCGACTGGTATCTCGCGCTGGCCGCGTACAACTGGGGCGAGGGCAACGTGCAGCGCGCGATCGCCCGCAACCAGGCGGCCGGCCTGCCGACCGACTACCTGAGCCTGCGGATGCCGAACGAGACCCGCAACTACGTGCCGAAGCTGCAGGCGGTGAAGAACATCATCGCGAATCCGAAGCAGTACGGCCTGTCGCTGCCGGACATCCCGAACCACCCGTATTTCGTGACGGTCACGACGTCGCGCGACATCGACGTGTCGGTCGCCGCGAAGCTCGCGAACCTGCCGCTCGACGAATTCAAGTCGCTCAACCCGTCGTTCGCGAAGCCGGTGATCCTCGGCGCGACCGAGCCGCAGATCCTGCTGCCGTTCGACAACGCGGCGGCGTTCGAGAAGGGCCTGAAGTCGTACAGCGGCGCGCTGTCGTCGTGGACCACCTACACGGTCAGCGAGCGCGCGCGCCCGGCGGCGATCGCCGAGAAGATCGGCGTCGACGCGGACACGCTGATGTCGGTGAACAAGATCCCGGCCGGCATGCGCCTGAAGCCGGGCTCGACGATCGTCGTGCCGCGCGCCGACGACGATGACGAGGACATCAGCGCGGACGTCGCGGAAAACGGCGCGCTGGCGATGGAGCCGGACGTGCCCGACACGCGCAAGATGCTGATCCGCGTGCGCCGCAAGCAGTCGATGGCGGCGCTCGCGGGCCGCTACGGCGTGTCGGTCGGCCAGCTGAAGGCGTGGAACCGCACCCATCGCGATCTCGTGATGCCGGGCCAGGCGCTGGTGCTGCACGTGCCGGTCGGGCGCTCGGTGCCGGCGGAGCCGGGGCCGGAGCGGATCGCGACGTCGGCCGGCGGCGCGCACATCGAGCGCGCGAGCCTGTCCACCGGCGGCAAGTCCGCGCGCGGCGCGAAGCGGGGCGCCGCGAAGCCGGCGGCGAAGGCGAAGGCCGCGCCGGCAAAGGCTGCCACGACGCACAAGGGCAAGAAGAAGTAAGCAGGCCGGGCCGCCGTCGAGCGGCTACCCGCGACGCCCGGATGCTTTATCATCCGACGAAACGCCGTCACCGAGGTGACGGCGTTTTCGTTTGTGCGCGGCGCGTGGGCCGCGCGATGCCGCAAGGAGAGGTCATGTCGCTGGCGCAGGTGAGGGTGCTCGGTCTGTTCGCGCTCGGGTATTTCGTGTCGTATGTGTTTCGCGGCGTCAATCTCGGCTTCGCGCCGTTCGTCACGCACGAACTCGGGCTGTCGGCCGCCGATCTCGGCCTGCTCACCAGTCTCTATTTCCTCGGCTTCGCGGGCGCGCAGATCCCGGCCGGCGTGCTGCTCGACCATTACGGCCCGCGCCGCGTGACGGCCGGGACGCTGCTGTTCGCCGCGGCGGGCGCCGCGCTGTTCGGCACCGCGCACGGGCTCGGCACGATGATGGCCGGCCGGCTGCTGATCGGCGTCGGCGTGTCGGTGTGTCTCGGCGCCGCGTTCAAGGCGCTCGCGCAGCACTTTCCGGTCGGCCGGCTGCCGCTCGTCAATGGCCTCGTGATGGCAGTCGGCGGGCTCGGCGGCGTCGCGGTCGGTTCGCCGCTCGCGTGGCTGCTCGACTGGACGAGCTGGCGCGCGATATGCGGCGGGCTGGCGGTGATGACGGTCGTCGTCGCGGCCGCGATCGGCTTCGGCGCGCCCGACGCGCCGCAGGCGCGGCACCAGGGCGGCCTCGTCAGCCAGTTCAAGGGCACATGGCATATCCTCGCCAGCGGCGCGTTCTGGAAGATCGCATCGTTCTCGGTCGTCACGCAGGGCGTGTTCTATGCGATGCAGTCGCTGTGGGTCGGGCCGTACCTGCGCGACGTCGGCGGGTTCGACGCGTCGCACGCCGCGCGCCTAGTGTCGGTGCTCGGCTTCGCGATGATGGGCGGCTGCGTCGGGTTCGGCGCCGCCGCGCGGGCGCTGGAGCGGCGCGGCGTGTCGGTGTACGCGTTCTGTGGCGTCGGGATGGCGCTGTTCGTCGCGACCCAGGCCGCGATCGTCGCGCGCGTGCCGCTGCCGGCGGGCGTGCTGTGGGCGGCATACGGGATGTTCGGCGGGGTCGGCATCCTGACCTACGCGGTAATGGCCGGGCATTTTCCGGCGCACCTGATCGGCCGCGCGAACACGACGCTCACGCTCGTGATCTTCGTGCTGATCTTCGCGTTCCAGATCGGCGTCGGCGCGGTGCTGTCGCATTGGCCGGCGGTTGACGGCCGCTATCCGGCCGACGCGCACCTGGCTGCCTGGGGCATGCTGCTGGCGCTGCAGCTCGCAAGCGCGGTGTGGTACGCGTGGCCGTCGCGGGTGCCCGCTACTGGTCAAGCGAGCCGATAGCGGGGTACGCTGGAGCGTGGGGCGGCCGCGGAAACGGGGCTGCAACATCGGCGGCGCATGCCGCCGGGCCGGCTCCTGTTGGCTGGAAGGGGCTGATTCGCCGTGCCTCGTCGATTGAATGAGCCGTCTTATCAATTGAAAATGAGGCCATTTTCAGGCTATAATTTGAAAGTTTGTGCTGATCAACCTCGCACCCTAGCGCCTACCTCATTCATCCCGTTCATCCGCCGCACGCCGCCAGCCGGGCGACGCCGCGAAGCCTCGTGCGCCACGCGCCGGGTTCGCGTCTCGACAGCGCAGGCCGCGTCCCGCGAGCGACCGCGCGCGCCTACGCAGCGCGGCGCTCGCGCGGCAGGGTAAACAGGTCGGCAGCAGGGTGTTCCCCAAGGAGCCTCCCGTGTTGCCGTCTTTTTCTCCCGCTTTGCTCGCACTCGCCGACGGCACGGTCTTTCGTGGTTATTCGATCGGGGCCGAAGGCCATACGATCGGCGAAGTCGTGTTCAATACCGCGATCACCGGCTATCAGGAAATCCTGACTGATCCGAGCTACGCGCGACAGATCGTCACGCTCACCTATCCGCATATCGGCAACGTCGGCGTGAACGCCGAAGACGTCGAAGCCACGAAAGTCCATGCCGCCGGCCTGATCATCCGCGATCTGCCGACGCTCGCGTCGAACTTCCGCATGGATCGCACGCTCGGCGATTACCTGCGCGACGAAGGCGTCGTTGCAATCGCCGGCATCGATACCCGCAAGCTCACCCGCATCCTGCGCGACAAGGGCGCGCAGAACGGCTGCATTCTCGCCGGCTCGGACGACGAGGCGAAGGCGATCGAGCTCGCGCGCTCGTTCCCGGGCCTCGCCGGCATGGATCTCGCGAAGGTCGTGTCGACCACCAAGCCGTTCGAGTGGAAGCAGACGGAATGGCGCCTCGGCAGCGGCTACGGGATGCAGGAAGCGCCGAAGTACCGCGTCGTCGCCTACGATTTCGGCGTCAAGTACAACATCCTGCGCATGCTCGCCGAGCGCGGCTGCCAGGTGACGGTGCTGCCGGCGCAGGCGAGTGCGGCCGAAGCGCTCGCGCTGAATCCGGACGGCGTCTTCCTGTCGAACGGCCCCGGCGATCCGGAGCCGTGCGACTACGCGATCGCGGCCGCGAAGGAATTCATCGAGCGCGGCGTGCCGACCTTCGGCATCTGCCTCGGCCACCAGATCATGGGCCTCGCGGTCGGCGCGAAGACGCTCAAGATGAAGACGGGCCACCACGGCGCGAACCACCCGGTCAAGGATCTCGGCGACGGCCGCGTGGTGATCACGTCGCAGAACCACGGCTTCGCGGTCGACGCCGATTCGCTGCCGGCCAACGCGCGCGTGACGCACGTGTCGCTGTTCGACGGCACGCTGCAGGGCTTCGAGCTGACCGACAAGCCGGCCTTCTGCTTCCAGGGTCACCCGGAAGCATCGCCGGGCCCGCACGACATCGGCTATCTGTTCGATCGCTTCACCGCGCTGATGGACGCGGCGAAGCAGCGCAGCGCGTAAGCTCACCCAGGCGCAGGAGGCTCGCATCATGTTCGGTCACGCACTCGGCATCACGGATCTCTGGACCTACGTGTTCGGAGTGATCTTCATCATCCTGCTGCCGGGGCCGAACTCGATGTACGTGCTGTCGCTCGCGGCGCAGCGCGGCGTGAAGGCCGGCTATCGCGCGGCCTGCGGCGTGTTCGTCGGCGACACCGTGCTGATGGTGCTGTCCGCGGCCGGCGTCGCGTCGCTGCTGAAGGCGAACCCGCTGCTGTTCTCGGTCGTCAAGTACGGCGGCGCCGCGTATCTGCTCTACATCGGCGCCGGCATGCTGCGCGGCGCGTGGCGCAAGCTGCGCGCGCCGGCCGGCGCGGCTGTCGAAGCGCCGCCCGCGGTCGACGGCGAGCGCCCGTTCCGCAAGGCGCTGCTCGTGAGCCTCCTGAATCCGAAAGCGATCCTGTTCTTCATCTCGTTCTTCATCCAGTTCGTCGACCCGGCGTTCCCGCATCCCGCGCTGCCGTTCTTCGTGCTCGGGGCGATCGCGCAGTGCGCGAGCTTCCTGTACCTGAGCACGCTGATCTTCGCGGGTGCGCGGCTCGCCGAGCATTTCCGCCGCCGCCGCAGGCTCGCGGCGGGTGCGGCGAGCAGCGTGGGCGGGCTGTTCATCGGCTTCTCGGTGAAGCTCGCGCTCGCCACCATGGGCTGAGCGCAGCCGGCCGCCCCACGACAACGATTACTTATTGAATTTTCAAGCCATGCCAAAACGCACAGACATCAACAGCATCCTCATCATCGGCGCCGGCCCGATCATCATCGGCCAGGCGTGCGAGTTCGACTATTCGGGCGCGCAGGCATGCAAGGCGCTGCGTGAGGAGGGCTACAAGGTCGTCCTCGTCAACAGCAACCCGGCGACGATCATGACCGACCCGAACACGGCCGACGTCACCTACATCGAGCCGATCACGTGGGAAGTCGTCGCGCGCATCATCGAGAAGGAGCGCCCGGACGCGATCCTGCCGACGATGGGCGGCCAGACCGCGCTGAACTGCGCGCTCGACCTGCACCACCACGGCGTGCTCGAGAAGTTCGGCGTCGAGCTGATCGGCGCGTCGCCGGAAGCGATCGACAAGGCGGAAGACCGCCAGAAGTTCAAGGAAGCGATGACCAAGATCGGTCTCGGCTCCGCGAAGTCGGGCATCGCGCACTCGATGGAAGAGGCGACCAAGGTGCACGCCGAGATCATGGCGGAGACGGGCGGCAGCGGCTACCCGGTCGTGATCCGTCCGTCGTTCACGCTCGGCGGCTCGGGCGGCGGCATCGCGTACAACCGCGAGGAATTCGAGGAAATCTGCAAGCGCGGTCTCGATCTTTCGCCCACGCGCGAGCTGCTGATCGAAGAGTCGCTGCTCGGCTGGAAGGAATACGAGATGGAAGTCGTGCGCGACCGCGCCGACAACTGCATCATCGTCTGCTCGATCGAGAACCTCGACCCGATGGGCGTGCACACGGGCGACTCGATCACGGTCGCGCCGGCGCAGACGCTCACCGACAAGGAATACCAGATCCTGCGCAACGCATCGCTCGCGGTGCTGCGCGAGATCGGCGTCGACACGGGCGGCTCGAACGTGCAGTTCTCGATCAACCCGAAGGACGGCCGCATGGTCGTCATCGAGATGAACCCGCGCGTGTCGCGTTCGTCGGCGCTCGCGTCGAAGGCGACCGGCTTCCCGATCGCGAAGGTCGCGGCGAAGCTGGCGGTCGGCTATACGCTCGACGAGCTGAAGAACGAGATCACCGGCGGCCAGACCCCGGCGTCGTTCGAGCCGACGATCGACTACGTCGTCACGAAGATCCCGCGCTTCGCGTTCGAGAAGTTCCGCGAAGCCGATTCGCGCCTGACCACGCAGATGAAGTCGGTCGGCGAGGTGATGGCGATCGGCCGCACGTTCCAGGAATCGTTCCAGAAGGCGCTGCGCGGCCTCGAAGTCGGCGTCGACGGTCTCGACGAGAAGTCGACCGACCGCGACGAGATCGCGATCGAGATCCACGAGCCGGGCCCGGACCGCATCTGGTACGTCGGCGACGCGTTCCGCATCGGCATGACGGCCGAGGAGATCTTCGCGGAAACCGCGATCGACCCGTGGTTCCTCGCGCAGATCGAGCAGATCATCAACAAGGAAAAGGCGCTCGCGGGCCGCACGCTCGCGTCGCTCACGTTCGACGAGCTGCGCTACCTGAAGCAGAGCGGCTTTTCCGACCGCCGCCTCGCGAAGCTGCTCGGCGCGACGCCGGCCGACGTGCGCGCGCGTCGTCTCGAGCTGAACGTGCGCCCGGTCTACAAGCGCGTCGACACCTGCGCGGCCGAGTTCGCGACCAAGACGGCCTACATGTACTCGACCTACGAGGAAGAGTGCGAGGCGCAGCCGACCACCAACAAGAAGATCATGGTGCTGGGCGGCGGCCCGAACCGGATCGGCCAGGGCATCGAGTTCGACTACTGCTGCGTGCACGCGGCGCTCGCGATGCGCGAGGACGGCTACGAAACGATCATGGTCAACTGCAACCCGGAAACGGTGTCGACCGACTATGACACGTCCGACCGCCTGTACTTCGAGCCGCTGACGCTCGAAGACGTGCTCGAGATCGTCGACAAGGAAAAGCCGGTCGGCGTGATCGTCCAGTACGGCGGCCAGACGCCGCTGAAGCTCGCGCTCGACCTCGAGGCGCACGGCGTGCCGATCGTCGGCACGTCGCCGGACATGATCGACGCCGCGGAAGACCGCGAGCGCTTCCAGAAGCTGCTGCAGGATCTCGGCCTGCGCCAGCCGCCGAACCGCACCGCGCGCGCGGAAGACGAAGCGCTCGCGCTGGCGGCCGAAATCGGCTACCCGCTCGTCGTGCGTCCGTCGTACGTGCTGGGCGGCCGCGCGATGGAAATCGTCCACGAGCCGCGCGACCTCGAGCGCTACATGCGCGAGGCCGTGAAGGTGTCGAACGATTCGCCGGTGCTGCTCGACCGCTTCCTGAACGACGCGATCGAGTGCGACGTCGACTGCATCTGCGACGGCGACGCCGTGTTCATCGGCGGCGTGATGGAGCACATCGAGCAGGCGGGCGTCCACTCGGGCGACTCGGCATGCTCGCTGCCGCCGTACTCGCTGTCGAAGGAAACCGTGGCCGAGCTGAAGCGCCAGACGGGCGCGATGGCGAAGGCGCTGAACGTGGTCGGCCTGATGAACGTGCAGTTCGCGATCCAGCAGGTGCCGCAGGCGGACGGCTCGAAGCAGGACATCATCTACGTGCTGGAAGTGAACCCGCGCGCATCGCGCACGGTGCCGTACGTGTCGAAGGCGACCAGCCTGCCGCTCGCGAAGATCGCGGCGCGCGCGATGGTCGGCCAGAAGCTCGCGCAGCAGGGCGTGACGAAGGAAGTCGAGCCGCCGTACTTCAGCGTGAAGGAAGCGGTGTTCCCGTTCGTGAAGTTCCCGACCGTCGACCCGGTGCTCGGGCCGGAAATGCGTTCGACCGGCGAAGTGATGGGTGTCGGCCAGACGTTCGGCGAGGCGCTGTTCAAGTCGCAGCTTGCGGCAGGTTCCCGCCTGCCGGAGTCGGGCACGGTGCTGCTGACCGTGATGGACGCGGACAAGCCGAAGGCCGTCGAAGTCGCGCGCATGCTGCACGACCTCGGCTACCCGATCGTCGCGACCAAGGGCACGGCTGCCGCGATCGAAGCGGCCGGCGTGCCGGTGAAGGTCGTCAACAAGGTGAAGGACGGCCGTCCGCACATCGTCGACATGATCAAGAACGGCGAAATCGCGCTCGTCTTCACGACGGTCGACGAGACCCGCCAGGCGATCGCCGATTCGCGTTCGATCCGCATGAGCGCGCAGGCGCACAAGGTCACGTACTACACGACGATGTCGGGCGCGCGCGCGGCCGTCGAAGGCTTGCGCTATCTGAAGAACCTGGAAGTCTATGATTTACAAGGTCTTCACGCTCGCCTAAACTAAGCAGTCAGTTACCTGTCGAAGCATCACGTGCCGCGATTAAGCGGCGTTCCCGGCCAGCCGGGAATGCGCTTAATCGCGGTGATTTTTTTTATAGCCGTTTTTAGCGATTGAGCCGTTTATGAGCACCATTCCGTTGACAAAGCGTGGCGCAGATCAACTGCGCGATGAATTGCAGCGCCTCAAGTCCGTCGAGCGGCCGGCCGTGATCAATGCGATCGCGGAGGCGCGCGCGCAGGGCGACCTGTCCGAAAACGCCGAATACGACGCAGCCAAGGAAAAGCAGGGCTTCATCGAGGGCCGCATTGCGGAGATCGAATCGAAGCTGTCGGCCGCGCAGATCATCGATCCGACCGTGCTGGATGCCGATGGCCGCGTGGTGTTCGCCGCCACCGTCGAACTCGAGGATCTCGAGTCCGGCGACACCGTCAAGTATCAGATCGTCGGCGACGATGAAGCCGACCTCGATCACGGCCTGATCTCGATCAGCTCGCCGATCGCCCGCGCGCTGATCGGCAAGTCCGAAGGCGACGTCGCGGCCGTGCAGGCGCCGAGCGGCGTGCGCGAATACGAAATCATCTCGGTCAGCTACATCTGAAGCGGGGCGACACGATGCCGCATCGCGTGTTCCGCCTGCTGTCGGCCGTCTGGGTTGGCAGCCTGCTGACGATCGGGTATGCGGTCGCGCCGGTGCTGTTCAATTCGCTGGAGCGGATGACGGCCGGTTCGGTCGCCGCCCAGTTGTTCCGCATCGAGGCGATCCTCGGCGCGGTGTGCGGCGTGCTGCTGCTCGTGCTGTCGAACCAGCAGGTGCGGCGCGGCTGCGACGAATATCGCCGCGTGCGCTGGATTCTCGCGGCGATGGTCGGGTGCGTGCTGGTCGGGTATTTCGCGCTGCAGCCGTTCATGAACGCGCTGCGCGTGGCCGCGATGGAAGCGGGCACCGACATTGCGCATTCGGCCTATGCGGGCCGCTTCGGGATGCTGCACGGCGTGTCGAGCCTGTTCTACCTGGTCGAGAGCGTGCTCGGGCTGATGCTGATCTGGAAAATGCCGGCGCGCGACGCCTGAGCATCGCGCGAGCCGGCAGGCGGGCGCTGCGCGCCCGGCAGGATTACTTGTCCTGGAACGGCCGCTTGGTGCTCGCCTGGCGCTTTTTCGCGCGCTTGACGGTGCCGCCCGCGGTCACGCGCTCGTTGCCGCGCACCGTGACCTTCGTCGGCTTCGGCCGGCGCACCGGGCTCGCGTTCGGCGACACCTTGACGACCTTCACGGTGCGCGGCGCACGGCCCTTCTTGTCGGCGGCGGCTTCGCCCGCGCTCGGCAGCGCGCTGCCGCGGCGGCCGCGAACGGGCGCCGGCGCGGCTTCCTCGGGCTTCCAGATCACGAGCAGCTTGCCGATATGCTGGATCGGCGCGGCGTTCAGGCGGTCGCAGATCTCGTCGTAGATCGCAACGCGCGCGTCGCGCTCGTCGCCGAACACGCGGATCTTGATCAGCTGGTGCGCGGCGAGGTGCACCTTGATTTCATTCAGGACGGCGTCGGTGAGCCCTTCGGCGCCGATCAGCACGACCGGCTTGAGCGCATGGGCCTGGGAGCGCAGCGCGGAGCGCTCGGCGGGGGTAAGCGAAAGGGCGGGCATGGAATGTCGAATTCAAAATAAGGGCGCGCAACACCGGCATAAGCCGCGTCAGCCACGCGCCGAAACCACGTAAAATCGCGGCTTGGGCCTGGGTGGGCCTCAGCCGCGCGAAGAAGACGCGTATTATCCGCCAAAAGCGCGGCTTCACGAAGCAAATGGCAGCAATCTCTCTCTCGAATGGCAAAGAATCGCTTTAACCAGCACTGGCTGCACGACCACATCAACGATCCGTACGTCAAAATGGCGCAGCGGGAAGGCTATCGCGCGCGCGCCGCGTACAAGCTGAAGGAAATCGACGAGCAGGACAAGCTGATCCGTCCGGGCCAGGTGATCGTCGACCTCGGCGCGGCGCCGGGCAGCTGGAGCCAGTACGCGCGCAACAAGCTCGCGCAGGGCAAGAAGCGCGACGCGACGCGCGAAGGCGGGATCGACGGCACGATCGTCGCGCTCGACATGCTGCCGATGGAGCCGATCGCCGACGTGAATTTCATCCAGGGCGACTTTCGCGAGGACGAGGTGCTGCATCAGCTGGAGGCCCTGCTCGAAGGCCGGCCGGTGGACCTTGTAATTTCCGACATGGCCCCCAACCTGTCGGGGGTCGCCTCTGCGGACGCGGCGCGCATCGAGCACGTGTGCGATCTCGCGCTCGATTTCGCGCAGAATCACCTGAAGCCGGATGGCGCGCTGCTGGTGAAATGCTTCCACGGCAGCGGCTACAGCCAGATTGTCGAGAAATTCAAACAGCAGTTTAAGATTGTCGCGCCGCGCAAGCCCAAGGCGTCCCGCGACAAATCGTCCGAAACGTTCATCTTGGGGCGGCACCTGAAGCATCCGCGCTGACGCGGAGCCGGGGCCGCAAACGGGCTCCGGCCCTTGCCAGGCAAGCCGTTGGCTATTGCAGCGGTTGTCAATGCTTATGGCGGGGGTGGTCGGACTGGATTAGAATGACCGAGGGGCGCCGCAAGGAAAATGTAGGCGCTCGTCTACGAGTGAAGGAGTGGTGCTTTGAACAACAATATGTTTTCGAAGGCAGCAGTGTGGCTGGTGATCGCACTGGTGCTGTTTACGGTGTTCAAGCAGTTCGACAAGCCCCGCGTCCAGGAAGGCGTGTCCTATTCGCAGTTCATGGACGACGCCAAGAACGGCAAGGTCAAGACTGTCGTCGTGCAGGGGCGCAACCTCACCGTCACTCCGGCTGATGGCCAGAAATACCAGATCGTGTCGCCCGGCGACATCTGGATGGTCGGCGATCTGATGAAGTATGGCGTGCAGGTCAGCGGCAAGGCCGACGACGAGCCGAACGCGCTGATGTCCGCGCTGTACTACCTCGGGCCGACGATCCTGATCATCGGCTTCTGGTTCTACATGATGCGGCAGATGCAGGGCGGCGGCAAAGGCGGCGCGTTCTCGTTCGGCAAATCGCGTGCGCGGCTGATCGACGAGAACAACAACGCGGTCAACTTCTCCGACGTCGCGGGCTGCGACGAAGCGAAGGAAGAAGTGTCCGAGCTGGTCGACTTCCTGCGCGATCCGCAGAAATTCCAGAAGCTGGGCGGTCGCATTCCGCGCGGCGTGCTGCTCGTCGGCCCCCCGGGTACCGGCAAGACGCTGCTGGCTCGCGCGATCGCGGGCGAAGCGAAGGTGCCGTTCTTCAGCATCTCGGGTTCCGACTTCGTCGAAATGTTCGTCGGCGTCGGCGCGGCCCGTGTGCGTGACATGTTCGAGCAGGCGAAGAAGCATGCGCCGTGCATCGTGTTCATCGACGAAATCGACGCGGTCGGCCGCCATCGTGGCGCCGGCATGGGCGGCGGCAACGATGAGCGCGAGCAGACGCTGAACCAGATGCTCGTCGAGATGGACGGCTTCGAAGCGAATTCGGGCGTGATCGTGATCGCCGCGACCAACCGCTCGGACGTGCTCGACAAGGCGCTGCTGCGTCCGGGCCGTTTCGACCGCCAGGTCTACGTCGGCCTGCCGGACATCCGCGGCCGCGAGCAGATCATGCGCGTGCACCTGCGCAAGGTGCCGATCGCGAACGACGTCGACGCGGCAGTCATCGCGCGCGGCACGCCGGGCTTCTCGGGCGCGGATCTCGCGAACCTCGTGAACGAGGCGGCGCTGTTCGCCGCGCGTCGCGGCAAGCGGATCGTCGAGATGCAGGATTTCGAGGACGCGAAGGACAAGATCTTCATGGGTCCGGAGCGCAAGTCGGCCGTGATCCGCGAGGAAGCGAAGCGCGCGACCGCGTACCACGAGTCGGGCCACGCGGTGATCGCGAAGCTGCTGCCGAAGGCCGACCCGGTGCACAAGGTCACGATCATCCCGCGCGGCCGTGCGCTGGGCGTGACGTGGCAGCTGCCGGAGCACGACAACGAGACGTACTCGAAGGATTACCTGATGGATCGCCTGGCGATCCTGTTCGGTGGCCGTGTCGCCGAAGAGCTGTTCATGAACCTGGTCAGCACCGGCGCGTCGGACGACTTCAACAAGGCGACGCAGACGGCGCGTGCCATGGTGGCTCGCTTCGGCATGACCGATGCGCTTGGCCCGATGGTGTACGTCGATGACGAGAGCGACAACGGCCCGTTCGGCCGCGGCTTCACGCGTACGATCTCGGAAGCGACGCAGCAGAAGGTCGACGGGGAAATCCGCCGCGTGCTCGACGAGCAGTACAGCCTCGCTCGCCGCTTGCTGGAAGAGAACCGCGACAAGGTCGAAGCGATGACCGCCGCGCTGATGGAGTGGGAGACGATCGACGCCGACCAGATCAACGACATCATGGAAGGCCGTCCGCCGCGCTCGCCGAAGAGCTCGCCGGCTGTCGGCGGCGATGCGTCGTCGGGTGGCAGCGGCACCGAAGTCAAGCCGGGCAACGCACCGGCGCCTGCTTCGCCGGCATAAGTTCCGCTGTTGTACCGTTCACGGGCTGGTGTGGCTTCACACCGGCCCGTTTTGCATTCATTCACCCCAGTCGCTCGTGTCCGATCCCGCTTCCTCCGCATTCATTCCCGCGCCGCTCCAGTGCGGCCGCTTCACGCTGACGTTCGAACGCCCGCTCGTGATGGGCATCCTCAACGCGACACCCGATTCGTTTTCCGACGGCGGCCGCTTCCTCGCCCGCGAAGATGCGCTGCGCCAGGCCGAGCAGATGCTCGCCGACGGCGCCGACATCCTCGACATCGGCGGCGAATCGACCCGCCCGGGTGCGCCGCCGGTGCCGCTCGACGAGGAGCTCGCGCGCGTGATCCCGCTGATCGACGCGCTGCGCCCGCTGAACGTGCCGCTGTCGGTCGATACCTACAAGCCGGCCGTGATGCGCGCGGCGCTGGCCGCCGGCGCGGACCTGATCAACGATATCTGGGGCTTCCGGCAGGACGGCGCGATCGACGCCGTGCGCGACGGCAACTGCGGGCTGTGCGCGATGCACATGCTCGGCGAGCCGCAGACGATGCAGGTGCACGAGCCGGACTACGGCGACGTCGTCACCGAGGTGCGCGATTTTCTCGCGGAACGCGCGCAAGCCCTGATGGACGCCGGCATCGCAGCGGAGCGAATCTGCGTGGATCCGGGCTTCGGATTCGGCAAGGCGGTGGTCGACCACAACTACGCGTTGCTCGCCGCGCTGCCCGACACCACGCCCGCGCGGCCCGACGGCCGGCCGTACCCGATACTCGCGGGGATGTCGCGCAAGTCGATGCTCGGCGCGGTGATCGGCGGCAAGCCGCCGATGGAGCGCGTCGCGGCAAGCGTCGCGGCCGCGCTGTGCGCGGTGGAGCGGGGCGCCGCAATCGTGCGGGTGCACGACGTCGCGCCGACGGTCGACGCGCTGAAGGTCTGGATTACCGTGCGCGGGGCCGCACGGCATCGATAAGTCAGAACAGGAGGAAGATTCTTTATGGGACGTCGATATTTCGGCACGGACGGCATTCGCGGCACCGTCGGCGAGGCGCCGATCACGCCCGATTTCGTGTTGCGGCTCGGCTATGCGGCGGGCAAGGTGCTGGCCGGCTCGGCCGACGTCGCGCCGGGCGCGCGCCCGACGGTGCTGATCGGCAAGGACACCCGCGTGTCGGGCTACATGCTCGAGGCGGCGCTGGAGGCCGGCTTTTCCGCGGCCGGCGTCGATGTGATGCTGGCCGGCCCGATGCCGACGCCGGGCGTCGCGTACCTGACGCGGGCGCTGCGCCTGTCGGCGGGCGTCGTGATCAGCGCGTCGCACAATCCGTATCACGACAACGGCATCAAGTTCTTCTCGGCGGACGGCAACAAGCTGCCCGACGAAACCGAGGCCGCGATCGAGGCGTGGCTCGGCAAGCCGCTCGAATGCGCGCCGTCGGACGGCCTCGGCAAGGCGCGCCGCCTCGACGACGCGGCCGGCCGCTACATCGAGTTCTGCAAGAGCACGTTCCCGGCGGCGTTCGACCTGCGCGGCATGAAGCTCGTCGTCGACTGCGCGCACGGCGCTGCCTATCAGATTGCACCGCACGTGTTCCACGAGCTCGGCGCGGACGTGATCCCGATCGGCGTCGCGCCGAACGGCTTCAACATCAACGACGGTGTCGGCGCGACCGCGCCCGACGCGCTGGTGCGCGCGGTGCGCGCGAATCATGCCGATCTCGGCATCGCGCTCGACGGCGACGCGGACCGCCTGCAGGTGGTCGACGCGAACGGGCGGCTGTTCAACGGCGACGAGCTGCTGTACGTGCTGGTCAAGGACCGCATCGCAACTAACGGTCAAGTCGAAGGGGCGGTGGGAACGCTGATGACGAATCTCGCCGTCGAAGTCGCTTTGCAGCGCGAGGGGGTGAAGTTCGTCCGCGCGGCGGTCGGCGACCGCTACGTGCTCGAGCAGCTGCGCGAGCATGGCTGGCAGCTTGGCGCGGAGGGGTCGGGGCACATCCTGTCGCTCGATCGGCATACGACCGGCGACGGCATCGTGTCGGCGCTGCTGGTGCTGGCGGCGCTCAAGCGCAGCGGCCGCACGCTCGCGCAGATGCTCGAAGGCGTTACGCTGTTCCCGCAGAAGCTGATCAACGTCAGGATGAAGCCGGGCGCGGACTGGAAGGGCCATGCATCGATCCGCTCCGCGATCGACGCCGCCGAGCAGGCGCTGGCCGGCAGCGGCCGCGTGCTGATCCGCGCGTCGGGCACCGAGCCGGTGCTGCGCGTGATGGTCGAGGCGCAGCAGGCGGCAGATGCGAGCCGCCATGCGGAGGCTATCGCCGACGCGGTGCGCGCCGCAACCGCCTGACACCGACCGGCGGCGGCACGCGTTGGCGTGCCCGCCGCCGGCGCGCTGTCGGTCGTCGGCATCGGATCCTCGTCCGGTGCCCGTGACTGTCTCAACGATGCCTGCGGCTGCCATCCGCACGGCAACCCCTTCCGACCCTGGAATCGCGCCGTCCTGCCGCGTCAAACAGGTTCTGATCAGCCGCCGCCTTGCCGGCGCAACGGCCTTTCCCTGCATCGGCCGCTTCTCCCCGCCGGGCTTCATCGCCCGCGCGCCCGCCGCGGGCCGCGTCCCGGCACGCGAATTTCACGGTGCCTGATCGCCTTTCAAGTAGTCATGTTACTGTCACGCCAGTTTCATCGATTGTCACATTACCGTCATGAGCAGCCCCTAACCTTCGCGGTGCCGTAGTCATCCGCTCACACACTGGAGGTCTCATGAAATTGATGCAAACCGCGATTGCTGGCCTGGCTGGCGCGCTTTTCGCCGTTGCCGCGCATGCCGCCGACATCACGGGCGCAGGCAGCACCTTCGCCATGCCGATCTATACGAAATGGGCTGCCGATTACCAGCAGGCCGGCGGCGCGAAGATCAACTACCAAGGCATCGGTTCGTCGGGCGGCCTGAAGCAGATCATCGCGAAGACGGTCGATTTTGCCGGTTCGGACGCCCCGCTGAAGGACGAGGATCTCGCCAAGGACGGCCTGTTCCAGTTCCCGACGGTGGTCGGCGGCGTGGTGCCGGTCATCAACGTGCCGGGCGTGAAGGCCGGTGAACTGGTGCTGTCGGGCGCGGTGCTCGGCGACATCTACCTCGGCAAGATCAAGAAGTGGAACGACCCGGCGATCGCCGCGCTGAACCCGAAGGTCAAGCTGCCGGATACGGACGTCGCAGTGGTGCGCCGCGCCGACGGCTCGGGCACGAGCTTCATCTGGACGAACTACCTGTCGAAGGTCAACGACGAATGGAAGTCGAAGGTCGGCGAAGGCACGACGGTCAACTGGCCGACGGGCACGGGCGGCAAGGGCAACGACGGCGTCGCGGCATTCGTGCAGCGTCTGCCGGGCGCGATCGGCTACGTCGAATGGGCGTACGCGAAGAAGAACAACATGGTCTACACCGCGCTGAAGAACTCGACGGGCACGGTGGTCGAGCCGAAGACGGAAACCTTCAAGGCGGCGGCTGCCGGCGCGAACTGGTCGAAGTCGTTCTACCAGATCCTGACGAACCAGCCGGGCAAGGAAGCATGGCCGGTCGTCGGCGCGACGTTCGTGCTGCTGCACGCGAAGCAGGACAAGCCGGAGCAGGGCGCGGAGACGCTGAAGTTCTTCAGCTGGGCGTTCAAGAACGGCGAGAAGGCGGCTGACAGCCTCGACTACATCTCGCTGCCGCCGGCAGTCGAAGCGGAAATCCGCAAGCAGTGGAAGACCAAGGTGACGGACGCAGCCGGCAAGCCGGTCGCGGCGGAGTAAGCGTCACAGCGGTTCGCTGCCCGGTCGCGCCGGCCGGGCAGCGTGTGCGGTAAGGCCGGGCGTCATGGCGCCCGGCATTCAAAAGCAGGCACCCATGTCTGATATTTCGTACGCATCTTCCCGGTCTGCCGGCCCCGCGCAGCAGCGCGCCCCGGGCCGCCTCGGGGATATCCTGTTCGGCAGCCTCGCCCGGCTCGCCGCCATCGTCACCCTGCTGCTCCTCGGCGGCATCATCGTCTCGCTGATCGTCGCGTCGATGCCGACCATCCAGAAGTTCGGCCTCGGCTTCCTGTGGCATGCCGAGTGGGATCCGACGGTCGACAACTTCGGCGCGCTCGTACCCATCTACGGCACCATCGTGACGTCGCTGATCGCACTGCTGATCGCCGTGCCCGTCAGCTTCGGCATCGCCCTGTTCCTCACCGAGCTGGCGCCCGTGTGGCTGCGCCGTCCGCTCGGCATCGCGATCGAACTGCTCGCCGCGATCCCGTCGATCGTCTACGGGATGTGGGGGCTGCTCGTGTTCGCGCCGATCTTCGCCAACTATTTCCAGAAGCCGATCGGCCGCCTGTTCGAGAACGTGCCCGTGCTCGGCCCGCTGACCGCCGGCCCGCCGATCGGCATCGGCATCCTCGCCGCCGGCGTGATCCTCGCGATCATGATCATCCCGTACATCGCATCGGTGATGCGCGACGTGTTCGAGGTCACCCCCGTGCTGCTGAAGGAATCGGCATACGGGATCGGCTGCACGACCTGGGAAGTGATGTGGAAGATCGTGCTGCCCTATACGAAGACCGGCGTGATCGGCGGCGTGATGCTCGGCCTCGGCCGCGCGCTCGGCGAAACGATGGCCGTGACGTTCGTGATCGGCAACACGAACCTGCTCGATAACGTATCGCTGTTCTCGCCGGGCAACAGCATCACGTCGGCGCTCGCGAACGAGTTCGCCGAGGCGTCGCCCGGCCTGCATACGTCGGCGCTGATGGAACTGGGCCTGATCCTGTTCGTGATCACCTTCATCGTGCTGGCGATCTCCAAACTGCTGCTGCTGCGTCTCGAGAAAGGAGAGGGCAAGAAATGAGCGAGCCCGTACTGAACTTCCCGGGCCCGGACGGCGCCGTGCTCGACGCAATGCGCAGCCGCCTGCAGCGCAAGCGCAAGATCACCAACGCGATCGCGCTCACCGCGTCGCTCGGCGCGATGCTGTTCGGCCTGATGTGGCTCGTGTGGATCCTCTACACGACGCTGCACCTCGGCATCGGCGGCCTGTCGCTGCAGCTGTTCACCGATTCGACGCCGCCGCCGAACACGGCGGGCGGCGGCCTGGCGAACGCGATCGTCGGCAGCCTGCTGCTGGTCGGTTTCGGCACGCTGGTCGGCACGCCGATCGGCATCCTCGCGGGCGTGTACCTCGCCGAGTACGGGCAGAAGAACGTGCTCGCGAGCACGATCCGCTTCATCAACGACATCCTGCTGTCGGCGCCGTCGATCGTCGTGGGCCTGTTCGTCTACGCGCTCGTGGTCGCGAAGTCGGGCCGCTTCTCCGGCTGGGCCGGCGTGATCGCGCTCGCGCTGCTGCAGATTCCGATCGTGATCCGCACGACCGAGAACATGCTGAAGCTCGTGCCGAACGCACTGCGCGAGGCGGCCTTCGCGCTCGGCACGCCGAAGTGGCGGATGATCCTGAAGATCACGCTGCGCGCATCGGTGGGCGGCATCATCACCGGCGTGCTGCTCGCGGTCGCGCGGATCGCCGGCGAAACGGCGCCGCTGCTGTTCACCGCGCTGTCGAACCAGTTCTTCTCGCTCGACATGAGCCAGCCGATGGCGAACCTGCCGGTCACGATCTTCAAGTTCGCGATGAGCCCGTTCGCGGAATGGCAGTCGCTCGCATGGGCGGGCGTGTTCCTGATTACGCTCGGGGTGCTCGGACTCAACATCCTGGCGCGCTCGATCTTCTCGAAAAAGTAACGGCGGAGCAATCCGATGAATATGGCAGAGAGCCACCTGAATCCCATCGAACGCGTCGCGGCGCCCGCAGGGTCGCACGGCACGGCGGACGGCCGCCCGCTTGCGCCGCTGAATGCGAAGATCGAGGTCAACAACCTCAACTTCTTCTACAGCAAGTTCCACGCGCTGAAGAACATCAACCTGAGCATTCCCGAAGGGAAGGTGACGGCGTTCATCGGCCCGTCGGGCTGCGGCAAGTCGACGCTGCTGCGCACGTTCAACAAGATGTACGCGCTCTATCCGGAGCAGCGCGCCGAAGGCGAGATCATGATGGACGGCGAGAACCTGCTGACCACCAAGCGCGACATCTCGCTGCTGCGCGCGCGGATCGGCATGGTGTTCCAGAAGCCGACTCCGTTCCCGATGTCGATCTATGACAACATCGCGTTCGGCGTGAAGATGTTCGAGAAGCTCACGCGCTCGGAAATGGACGACCGCGTGGAGTGGGCGCTGACCAAGGCCGCGCTGTGGAACGAAGTGAAGGACAAGCTGAACCAGAGCGGCTACGGCCTCTCGGGCGGCCAGCAGCAGCGTCTGTGCATCGCGCGCGGCATCGCGATCCGTCCGGAAGTGCTGCTGCTCGACGAGCCGTGCTCGGCGCTCGACCCGATCTCGACGGGCCGCATCGAGGAGCTGATCGCGGAGCTGAAGAGCGACTACACGGTCGTGATCGTCACGCACAACATGCAGCAGGCGGCGCGCTGCTCGGACTACACGGCCTACATGTACCTGGGCGAGCTGATCGAATTCGGCGAAACCGAAAAGATCTTCATCAAGCCGGTACGCAAGGAAACGGAAGACTACATCACCGGCCGCTTCGGTTGATGACGGAGAACAACAGCCATGTCGGATAAACATTTGTCGAGCCAGTTCGACGCCGATCTCAACGCGGTGTCGTCGAAAGTGCTGGAGATGGGCGGGCTCGTCGAGGCGCAGATCATCGGCGCGATGCACGCGCTCAACGAATTCGACCGCGACGCGGCCGAGAAGGTGATCGCGAACGAAGACATCCTGAACACGATGGAAGTCGACATCGACCAGGAGTGCGGCAACATCATCGCGCGCCGCCAGCCGGCCGCGCGCGACCTGCGTCTTCTGATGTCGATCTCGAAAACGATCACGAACCTCGAGCGCGCGGGCGACGAGGCGGAGAAGATCGCGAAGCGCGTGCGCCGCCTGATCGACGAGCCGATCGCGCGCACGGTCAACATCGCCGAGATCAAGGTGTCGGGCGAGATGGCCGTGACGATCCTGCGCCGCGCGCTCGACGCGTTCGCGCGTCTCGACACGGTCGCCGCCGCGCAGATCGTCAAGGACGACAAGGAGATCGACCAGGAATTCCGCGCGTTCGTGCGCAAGCTCGTGTCGTACATGCAGGAAGACCCGCGCACGATCTCGGTCGGCCTCGAATACCTGTTCATCGCGAAGGCGATCGAACGGATCGGCGATCACGCGAAGAACCTCGCCGAATTCATCATCTATATCGTGAAGGGCACCGACGTGCGGCACCAGCCGCGCGACACGCTCGATCGCGAAGCCAACAGTTGAGCGCCTGCGCTCGAGACGAACCAAGAGGTGCCGATGCCCAGCAACATTCTCGTCATCGAAGACGAACCCGCGATATCCGAATTGATTTCGGTGAATCTCCAGCATGCCGGACACTGCCCGATCCGCGCGTACAACGCGGAGCAGGCGGCGAACCTGATCAGCGACGTGCTGCCCGATCTCGTGCTGCTCGACTGGATGCTGCCGGGCAAGTCCGGCATCGCGTTCGCGCGCGACCTGCGCAATAACGAGCGCACGAAGCATATCCCGATCATCATGCTGACCGCGCGCGGCGACGAGCAGGACAAGGTGCTCGGCCTCGAGATCGGCGCGGACGACTACGTGACGAAGCCGTTCTCGCCGAAGGAACTGATGGCGCGCATCAAGGCGGTGCTGCGCCGCCGCGCGCCGCAGCTGACCGAGGACGTCGTGTCGATCAACGGGCTGCGTCTCGATCCGGCCACGCACCGGGTGGCCGCGCACGCGGAAGGCAGCGAGATCAAGCTCGATCTCGGGCCGACCGAGTTCCGCCTGCTGCACTTCTTCATGACGCATCCGGAGCGCGTGCACAGCCGCACGCAGCTGCTCGACCAGGTGTGGGGCGACCACGTGTTCGTCGAGGAGCGCACCGTCGACGTGCATATCAAACGATTGCGCGCGGCATTGAAACCGGCCGGCTGCGACGCGATGATCGAAACGGTCCGCGGCAGCGGCTACCGGCTCGCGAAGCACGCGTGACGCACGAGCGGTGCGCGCTGCGCCGCGCCAGGCCTTTCAACTTTTCGGACGCTGAATCATGAACATCATCTGGGCGCGCTTTCTGGTGTCGCTCGTGTTGCTCGTGCTGATCAGCGTACTGGTCGGCTTCTTTGCCGGCCCGACCGCGGGGCTCGTGTTCGCGGTCGTGATGCTGGTCGCCCAGGGCTTTTTCGCCACGTTCCATACGCAGCAGCTGTGGCGGCTGCTCGACGCGCCCGTGTATGGCGAAGTGCCGAGCGCGCCGGGCATCTGGGGCGAAATCTATTACCGGCTGCACAAGCTCGCGAAGCAGTGGCATGCGCAGGTGCGCCAGGTCGAGCAGCAGCATGCGCGCTTCATCCAGGCGATCCAGGCGTCGCCGAACGGCGTCGCGATGCTCGACGACCGCGACCAGATCGAATGGTGCAACGCGATCGCCGAGGTGCATTTCGGCCTCGATGCGAAGCGCGACCTGCGCCAGCACATCACGAATCTCGTCAGGCATCCGGATTTCGTCCGATACCTGAATTCGCAGCACTACGAGGAGACGCTCGTGATGCACGGGATGGGCGGCGCGCGGCAGAACGTGCTCGCGGTGCAGGTGTTCCCGTACGGCGAGAATCGCAAGCTGCTGCTGACGCAGGACATCACCGAGCTCGAGCGCACCGACGCGATGCGGCGCGACTTCGTCGCGAACGTGTCGCACGAGCTGAAGACGCCGCTCACCGTGCTGTCGGGTTTCCTCGAAACGATGCGCGAGCTGCCGCTCAACGAGGAGGACCGCGCGCGCTACCTCGACCTGATGGATCAGCAAGCGTCGCGGATGCATCACATCGTCACCGACCTGCTGGTGCTCGCGAAGCTCGAGGGCGAAAGCAAGCCGGCCGTGGATCGCCCGGTCGACATGCGTGCGGTGTTCGACCATCTGAGGGAAGACGCGCAGACGCTGTCGAACGGGCACCACGCGATCTCGTTCGCGCTCGACGAGACGCTCGCGGTGGCCGGCGCGCAGACGGAGATCTTCAGCGCGTTCGCGAACCTCGTCACCAACGCGATCCGTTACACGCCGGAAGGCGGCAGGATCGCCGTGTCGTGGCGGCGCGAAGCGTCGCAGGCGGTGTTCTCGGTGACGGACAGCGGGTTCGGCATTCCGGCCGCGGACCTGCCGCGCCTGACCGAGCGCTTCTACCGCGTCGACCGCAGCCGTTCGCGCGACACGGGCGGCACCGGGCTCGGGCTCGCGATCGTCAAGCACGTGCTGCAGCGGCACGACGCGCACCTGTACATCCAGAGCGAGGAAGGGCGCGGCAGCACGTTCACCGCACGCTTCCCGGCGCTGCGCACGGTCACCGTGAAGCCGGCGGCGTACGAGGCCTGATCGCGGTTCGGCAGCAGCCGATAAGCAAAAAGCGCAGCCCTTGCACGGGCTGCGCTTTTTTTATGGGCGCGCGGTGCGAAGCCGCGCGGCACGCACGACGCGCGTCAGGTGCAGAACTTCGCGAGCAGCCCGAGCTGCGCGTTGCGCATCGTCTTGCCCGCGCGGCGGCGCCGGTAGTGGCCGTCGCTGTGCATCAGCCACGCCGACTGGTTGTCGCCGAGGAACACCGACAGGCCCTCCTGGATCACGCGGCGCTTGAGCTTGCGTTCGCGGATCGGGAACGCGACCTCGACGCGGCGGAACAGGTTGCGATCCATCCAGTCCGCGCTCGACAGGTAGACGTCTTCGGCGCCGTTCGCGTGGAAGTAGTAGATCCGGTGATGCTCGAGGAAGCGGCCGACGATCGAGCGCACGGTGATGTTGTCCGACAGCCCCGGCACGCCCGGCTTCAGCGCGCAGACGCCGCGCACGATCAGGTCGACCTTCACGCCGGCCTGCGAGGCCTCGTACAGCGCGGCGATCACCGACGGCTCGAGCAGCGCATTCATCTTCGCGACGATGCGCGCGCGCTTGCCTGCGCGCGCGTGTTCGGTCTCCGCGCGGATCGCGTCGATGATGCGCGGATGCAGCGTGAACGGCGATTGCCACAGCTCGTTCAGCGTCAGCTCGCCGCCGATGCCGGTGAGCTGCTGGAACACGTGGTGGACGTCCTCGCAGATCTTCTGGTCGGCCGTCATCAGCCCGAAATCGCTGTAGAGGCGCGCGGTGCGCGGATGGTAGTTGCCGGTGCCGAGGTGCACGTAGCGGCGCAGCGATGCCTTGCCGCCCCGCACGACGCGCCGCACGATCAGCATCATCTTCGCGTGGCACTTGTGGCCGACGACGCCGTACACGACATGCGCGCCGACGGATTCGAGCTGCGACGCCCAGTTGATGTTGGTTTCCTCGTCGAAGCGCGCGAGCAGCTCGACGACGACGGTCACTTCCTTGCCGTTGCGCGCGGCTTCCATCAGCGCGTCCATCAGCGGCGAGTCGGTGCCGGTGCGGTAGATCGTCTGCTTGATCGCGACGACGCTTGGGTCCCGCGCGGCCTGCTGCAGCAGTTCGAGCACCGGCTGAAAGCTTTCGTACGGGTGATGCAGCAGGACATCGCCGGCGTCGATCGCGTCGAACATCGTCGGCGCATTCGCGATCGCCGGCGGAATCGACGCGGTGAACGGCGCGAACTTCAGGTCGGGCCGGTCGACGAGATCGGGAATCTGCATCAGCCGCACGAGGTTCACCGAACCGGTGACGCGGTAGCAATCCTTCTCGCTGAGGCCGCCTTCCTCGAGCAGGCGCCGCACGATGTGCGGCGGCGTGTCGGCGGACACCTCGAGGCGCACCGCGTTGCCGAGATGGCGCGCGGGCAGTTCGCCCTGCAGCGCGACGCGCAGGTTGGTGATTTCGTCTTCGTCGACGAACAGTTCGCTGTTGCGCGTGATGCGGAACTGGTTGCAGCTCTTCACGACGAGCTGCGGGAACAGCTCGCCGACGAAGCGCTGCATGAACGAGCTCAGCAGCGCGAAGCCGTGTTCGAAGCCCGACAGCGCGTGCGGCATGCGCACCACGCGCGGCAGCGCGCGCGGCGCCTGCACGATGCCCATCACGGCCTGGCGGCCGAACGCGTCGCGCCCTTCGAGCTCGACGACGAAGTTCAGGCTCTTGTTCAGCACGCGCGGAAACGGGTGCGCGGGATCGAGGCCGATCGGCGTCAGCACCGGCAGCAGTTCGTCGAGGAAATAGCGCCGCGCCCACTCGGTCTGCTCGTCGTTCCACGTGTCGCTGCTGTGGAAGTAGATGCCTTCCTGCTCGAGCGCCGGCAGCACCGTGTCGTGCAGCATCGTGTATTGCCGGTGCACGAGCCGCTGCGCGCGCTCGACGACGAGATCGTACGCGTGTTGCAGCGACATGCCGTCGGGCGTGATCGCGCCGGGATTGTCGCGGATCTGCTCCTGCAGGCCGGCCATGCGGACTTCGAAGAATTCGTCGAGGTTGCTGCTCGTGATGCAGATGAAGCGCAGGCGTTCGAGGAGCGGGACATTGGGATCGGCTGCCTGGGCGAGCACGCGCTCGTTGAAGTCGAGGATGCCGAGTTCACGGTTCAGAAGCGGATAGCGGACGGACATCGGCAAAGTAGGGGGCAGGTCGGGCGATGACTCGAAAGGACGCTCGGAAACTCTCACGATGAGATGACGTGCTGATGACGGTTGGCGTGATGCGTGAGCAAATTCTACGCCGTAATCCTTTCGTCTCATAAAAGTTTCGCCTATATACAATGCTGCGGTGTGCATGCCCGGCGAACGTGACACCGGCAAGCGTTCCACGCTTAAAATGTCGCCTTTGAATGACTGCCTCGCGGCGTGCGGATGCTGCGGGTGCGCGCGCACGGAGCCCCCTCTGATGGTTACAACCCCCCACTTGCTGGCTGCCGTGGATCTCGGCTCGAACAGCTTCCGGCTGATCGTCGGGCGCATCGAGGAAACGCCGGCGGGCAGCCAGATCTATCCGGTCGACGCATTGCGCGAGCCGGTGCGACTGGCGGCCGGCCTGTCGCGTGACAAGATGCTCGACCGCGCGTCGCAGGAGCGCGGCTGGGAGGCGCTCAAGCGGTTCGGCGAACGGTTGCGCGATTTCCACCCCGATCACGTGCGCGCGGTGGCGACCAATACGTTGCGCGTCGCGAAGAACGCCGGCGAATTCCTCGTCGAGGCCGAAGCGGCGCTGGGTTTCCCGATCGAAGTGATCGCGGGGCGCGAAGAGGCGCGCCTGATCTATGCCGGCGCCGCGCATTCGGTGCCCGCGAGCGCGGGCAAGCGGCTCGTCGTCGACATCGGCGGCGGCTCGACCGAGTTCATCATCGGCTCCCACTACACGCCGCTCGTGATGGAGAGCCTGTACATCGGCTGCGTGAGCCATAGCCGCGCGTTTTTCCCGGCCGGCAACGTCGACGAATACACGATGCGGCAGGCCGAGCTCGCGGCCAAGCGCGAGATCCAGATCATCTCGAGCGAGTACAAGAAGGCGGGCTGGGACCAGGCGATCGGCTCGTCGGGCACGGCCCGCGCGCTCGCGGAGCTCGTCGAGGCGAACGGCTTCAACGATCCGGGCGTGACGCACGGCATCTCGCGCGGCGGGCTCGAGCGCCTGAAGCGCGCGCTGATCAAGTCGGAGAACGTCAACCGGCTGAAGCTCGTCGCGCTGAAGCCCGACCGCGTGCCGGTGCTCGCCGGCGGGCTCGCGATCATGCTCGCGGTGTTCGAGGAGCTCGGCATCGACTATGTCGACACGACCGACGGCGCGCTGCGTCTCGGCGTGCTGTACGACCTGCTCGGACGCTCGCAGCATGAGGACATGCGCGCGGTCACCGTCGAAGGCTTCACGCGCCGCTATGGCGTCGATCGTGCGCAGGCGGAGCGGATCGCCGCGCTCGCGGTGCGCTTCTACGACCAGTTGGGGGAGCCGGACGACGAGCGTCGCGAGGAAAGCCGGATGTTCGTCGGCTGGGCGGCGGCGCTGCACGAGATCGGCCTGTCGATCTCGCACAGCTCGTACCACAAGCATTCCGCATACATCGCGAGCAACGCGGACATGCCGGGTTTCTCGCGCACCGACCAGGCGCGCCTCGCGGCGCTCGTGCTCGGTCATGCGGGCAAGCTCGGCAAGCTGTCGCAGGCGCGCGAGGTCGAATGGCCGCTGCTGTTCTGCCTGCGCCTCGCCGCGCTGCTGTGCCGGCGCCGGACCGACGCGGGGCTGCCGGACCTGTCGGTGTCGCAGATGAAGAAGGGCGGGTACGAGGTGCGCCTGCCGAGCGCCTGGGTCGAGCAGAATCCGCTGACCGACTACAGCCTCAGCCAGGAGGCGGCCGAGTGGGAGAAGGTCGGCATCCCGTACCGCGTGGTGTATACGGGCGCGTGAACGGGCGGGGGCCGCTGGCGGCCGCCGGGCTGCGCGCTCAGTCCGACGCGCAGACGATGGCGGTGAGGAACGGGAACGCGGCTTTCACGGTCGCATCGCTGCCGGCCTTGCGCACGGCCGCCTCGACCGAGCTTTTGGTGCCCCGCACCACGACCCCGTACGCCCATTGACCGATCGGCGTGCCGCTGCCCTGGCGGAAGATCGGGTCGTCCGCCTGGTAGCCGAGCACGACGTAGACGCCGTAGCCGTATGCGGTCAGTTCGTGTTCGGTGTGAAACGCGTTTACCGAATTCGACTCGACGTGCATCGGCTCCGGCCGGATGTCGCCGGCGGCCAGCAGCGGCGCGACGAACTTGTGGCCATTGGAATGGCAGTCGAGCGCGTCGTCGAGCGGCTTGGCGAAAGCGATGCCGGGCGCTGTCAGCGCCAGCAGCGCGCCGATGAGGGCAGTCTGGAGAACGTTTTTCATGCGTGGGTGTCGGTTGTTGCCGGCTATTATCGCGTGTTCGCGCGCAGGCCGTCGTGCAGGGCCGAACGCGTGTGGGCAAGAAAAGGGTGCGGTTCGCTTCCTTTCGTGCGCGCAAGGCAGCATGCCCGATCAATACAAAAATCATTCATTTGCCATACAAATAGCATTCATGCGGAATATGACGCAGCGTGGATGATCTTTTTCATTCTTCATATTATTAATCGGAACGCTTCGGCCAATTTCATCGCTGTGAATCCCCCGCACCTGCATTAGGACTTTTTTTGCGGTGCACCCTCAAGTTTTCACGGGCGATGCCGTTATCGTCATCGGATAAGGTTCGTGCGTCGACGCGCTGCGGCGCTTGCCCGCTTGTATTACGTGAGCGCGGGGAATTGGTGCTTTTGCAAAGTTGATTTCGACTTGTTGGTCGATTTTTGCTCCTCGATTCGCGCATGAACGGAATGCGCGCCGGCCGCGGTCTGTTTCCTGTTCGTGCGTAATCGGGGTGTTCCGGCCGTATCGTCGAGCCGATGGTGAATCATTCACATTCGATCGGCTTTGCTAAACATGGTTAAACGGCAGAAGTGGGCAACGCGGCGTTCGTTGATTTCATCGAGGTATCTGTTAGAATCCGCCGCGCACTGTGGTGTTCGGGAACTCTGTAATCCTGACGAGTCTGCGGCGATTTGCCAAATGAATCGACGGGAGCGGCGCGCATTCTGCGGGGCGGCGCGAATATCGAAATAACGACGCTTTCAAAAAAATACCTCAACGAGAACAACAATGGCCGATTTGCATTGGACCATGCCAATCGCCAGATGGACGTCGATTTCGACCACGGGGATGCCGAGCGTCGAATTTATCGATCCGATGGTGCGTCGCAGGCTGAGCCGGTTGTCCCGGCTCGCGTTGCAGGCAGCCCACGACTGTGTCGGGGAGCATGGCGCGCTGCGCGTGGTGTTCGCTTCTCGTCACGGCGAGCTGGCCCGCACGACCGGCATCCTCGAAGACATCAGTGCCGCGGAACCGATTTCCCCCACCGCATTCAGCCTTTCCGTCCTTAACGCCGCAAGCGGCGTGTTCGGCATCGCGCGTGGCGACCGGTCCCCCGCCACGGCGGTCGCCGCCGGGCCCGAGACCCTCGGCTATGCGCTGCTCGAGACGTTTGCGCAATGCGCGTCCGCGCCGTCGGCGCCGGTGCTGCTCGTCTACGCGCACGAACCCGCCGATCCGGTGTACGGCGCACCCGACGACGATGCGCAAAGCGAAGCGCTGGCGATCCTGTTCGATGCCGGTTCGGCCGTCGGCCACCTGACGTGCGAAATGCGCGCGTCCGTCGCGGGGGATGCGGCGGGCATCGCGCCGGATCGCACGCAAAGCGCGGCGATCCGGCGTTGCCTGTCCGAGCGCGCGAATGCGGCGTGGCAGGGCGCCGATGCATCCTGGCGCTGGAGCTGGCATGACCGCGCGGCTTGACTACGGCTGGCGTCTCGTCGCAACCGGGATCAGCCTCGCGTTCTTCGCGGCGTGCGGCTGCGCGTTTTCGCTGGCGCTGATCGTCGGCGGCGCGCTGTGGCCGCACAAGCGCTCGCGTCAGCGCGCGGTGACGTTCGTCATTCATCATTTCTTTCGCATGCTCGTCGCCGTGTTGCAGCGGATCGGCGTGATGACGCTCGACGTGTCGGGTGCGTCGCGGCTGCGCGACGGCGGCCCGTCGATCGTCGTCGCGAATCACCCGACCTGGCTCGACGTGATGGTGCTGCTGTCGCTGACGCCGAAGGCCTGCTGCGTCGTCAAGCGGGGGCACTGGGGCAATCCGTGCTTCTGGGGCATCGTGCGCGCGGCCGAATACGTGAGCAATGCCGACGCGATCGAGCTGGTCGAGGCCGGCGCGCGGCAACTGGCGGCGGGCTACACGATGATCATTTTCCCGGAAGGCACGCGCAGCCCGGGCGCGAATCGGCTGCATGCGTTCTCGCGCGGCTTCGCGCACATGGCGCTGCAATCGGATCGCCCGATCCAGCCGGTGCTGATCGATTGCGATCCGCCGGTGTTCACGAAGGCGCTGCGCTGGTATCACGTGCCGCCGCGCGCGTTTCGCATGCGCATCGACGTGCTCGAGCCGATCGAACCGGGCCGGCTGTGCGGCGAGCCGACGTCGTCGTCGCTCGCGGCACGCGGGATCGCGCACGCCATCGAGACGCACATCACCCAACACCTGTTTCAACATGGATACTTTAAAGCTGCAAATTAAGCGTCTGCTGATCGACATGCTCGACCTTCACGACATGACCGTCGACGACATCGACGACGATGCGCCGCTGTTCTCGACCGACGGCATCGGGCTGGATTCGGTCGATGCGCTGGAAGTCGGGATCATGCTGCGCAAGCAGTTCAACCTGACGATCGCCGCGAACGACGAATCCACGCGCGCGCATTTCCGCTCGGTCAACACGCTGGCGGCATTGATCGCCGGTCAGCAGGCGAACCAGGAATCGAACAAAGCCGTCATGGCAAAAGGGGAGTGACTCGTGACCGACGCAGAAATCCTTGAGCGTATCCGCGCCATCTTCAACGAGAACTTCGCGATCGAGCCGGCGCGCGTGACGCCCGACACGCATCTTTTCGAGGAACTCGATCTCGACAGCATCGATGCGGTCGATCTCGCCATCAAGCTCCAGGAACTGACGGGGCAGCGCATCAAGCCGGAAGAATTCAAATCGGTGCGCACCGTCGGCGACGTGATCGCCGCCGTTCACACGCTGCTCGCGCGCGGCCGATGACCCCGCTGGCGCGCGATCGCGCGACCGATTCCGCGCTGCTGCGCCGGGCGGCCTTCGCGGCGCGGGTGGCGCTCATGCTCGCCTATCCGCTCGTGATCCTGCTCGCCTGGCGCGGCCTGGCGCCGCGTCAGGCCGGCTGCATCCTGGTGGCGCTGCTGTGGCTGCAGCGCTGGGTCGGCAAGGGCCCGCTCGCGGCGGCGCTCCGGCGGCTTTCGCGGCTGGACTGGTGCGTGGCGGCCGCGTTGACCGGCATCTCGCTGGCGATGGCCGTGACCGACAGCGAAGCGCTGCTGCGCCTGTATCCGGCGTGCGTCAGCGCGGGCCTTCTGGCCGCGTTCGGTGCGACGCTGGTTCGCGGTCCGTCGATGATCGAACGGTTCGCGCGCGTCAGCCATCCCGATCCGGGGCCCGCGATCGTGCAGTACACGCGGCGCGTCACGCAGGTCTGGTGCGCGTACTTCATCCTGAACGGCGCGTTCTCCGTCTATACCGCGCTCTGCTGGAGCCGCGAGGCGTGGTCGCTGTACAACGGCGCGATCGCGTATGCGCTGATCGGCGCGTTGCTGGCGGGCGAGTGGATCTGGCGGCAACTGTTCGTGATGCCGCGCCGACACGGAGCGACGACCGCATGATCGCGCTGCACGAGCTGCTGTCCGCGGCCGCGGATACCCGCGCCGTCGTCTGTCGCGACGGCGATGCCAGTCTCACGCTCGCGGCGTTTCGATGCCGCGTCGATGCGGTGGCGCGGGCGATCGAATGCAGCGGCGCGCGCCGCGTGGCGATCTGCACCGACGATCCCTATGAATTCGCGTGTGCGTTCTTCGCCGTCGCGGCGAGCGGCTGCGAAACGGTCATTCCCGCCAGCGCCGCGCCCGGTTATCTGGGCGAGCTCGCGGCGGCATACGACCTGCTGCTGGACGACCGCACGCTGGCGGCGTGCGCGGACGGCGACCGGACGCGCGAGCCGTCCGCCGCAGCCCGTGCGATCGCCGCCGACGCCCCCGTCACGCTCTACACGTCGGGCAGCAGCGGCAGCGCGAAGCCGGTGCGCAAGACGCTGGCGCAATTCGATGCGGAAGTCCGCACGTTGCAGCGCGAGTGGGGCGCGCGGGTCGGCGGCGCGGTGACGCTGTCGAGTGTCCCGCATCACCATATCTACGGGCTGCTGTTCAGGATTCTGTGGCCGCTCGCGACGGGGCGCGCATTCGATCGCGCGCTGTCGTTCGAACCGTTGCAGCTGCAGGATCGGCTGGCCGCCTATGGCGGCGGCATCGTGGTGTCGACGCCGTCGCAACTGATGCGCTGGCCGCTGCTGCCGGGGTTCGCGGCGCTGTCGCCGGCGCCGCGCGTGTTCTTCTCGTCGGGCGGGCCGCTGCCGATGGATGCCGCGATGCCCTACGCGGACGCATTCGGCGAGGCGCCGCTCGAGATCTTCGGCAGCACGGAAACCGGCGGCATCGCATGGCGTCGACAGGACCTGACGTCGGCATGGCGACCGATGGCCGGCATCGAGGTGCGTTGCGACGACGGCGCGCTGAGCGTGCGCTCCGCGCATCTCGGCCACGACGCGTGGCACCGGACCGACGACGCGGCCCGCTTCGACGACACCGGCTGCTTCGAACTGACGGGCCGCCGGGATCGCATCGTCAAGCTCGACGGCAAGCGCGTCTCGCTGCCGGAAGTCGAGGCGCGCATCGTCGCGCATCCGTTCATCGCGCAAGCGACGGCGACGATCATCGACGGCACGTCGCGCGCGCGGATCGGCGTGGTGGCCGTGCCGAGCGACGCGGGCCGCGCCGCACTCGAGGCCGACGGACGCATCGCGGTGGCAGCGGCGCTGCGCCGGGATCTCGGCGCCTATCTGGATCCGGCAGCGCTGCCACGTCAATGGCGCTTTCGCGTGGCGATGCCGTTCGATGCGCGCGGGAAGCTGCCGGCGACGGCGATCGCCGGCGCATTTGCGCCGACGCCGGAAGGTTTCGAATTGCTGGCCGAATGGCGCGACGCGGACGAATGGCATGCCGAGTTGCGCGTGCCGCCCGATCTCGTGCATTTCGACGGCCATTTTCCGGGCTTGCCGATTCTGCCCGGCGTCGTGCAGGTCGACTGGGCGACGCGGCTTGCGATGCGCAACATCCCCGCGCTGCGCGCGGTCCGGTCGATCGACCAGCTGAAGTTCAAGGCGCCGGTGCCGCCGGGCGCGGTGCTCGCGCTGCGTCTCGCGCACGATGCCGCGCGGCGGCGCGTGCGGTTCGCGTTCCGGCGCGGCGAGCGCGAATGCACGTCCGGCACGTTCGTCTACGGGGAGGCGGCGTGACGGTCGACGCGTGCATCGTCATCCCGATCTACAACCATCGCGACGCGATCGGCGGCACGCTCGCGCGTCTGTCGGTGCATGGGTTGCCGGTGATCGTGGTGGACGACGGCAGCGACGCGCCGACGCAGCAGACGCTCGCCGCGCTGGCGCAACGCCACGCCGCGTGGATGAAGCTGGTCCGCCTGCCCGTCAACGGCGGCAAGGGCGCTGCCGTGATGGCCGGGCTGCGCGCGGCGCGCGCCGACGGCTATACGCACGCGATCCAGATCGACGCGGACGGCCAGCACGACGCCGCCGACGTGCCGGCGTTCGTCGCGGCCGCGCAGGCTGCGCCGGACGCGGTGATTCTCGGCCGGCCGCTGTTCGACGAAAGCGTGCCGAAGGCGCGCTTGTATGGCCGTTACCTGACGCATGTATGGGTGTGGATCGAAACGCTGTCGCTCGACATCGCCGACGCGATGTGCGGATTCCGTCTGTATCCGCTCGACGCCGTTTGCCGGCTGATCGATTCGGTGTCGATGCCCACGCGCATGGATTTCGACAGCGAGATCCTGGTTCGCCTGCACTGGCGCGGCCTGGCGTTCCGCACGATCCCGACGCGCGTGGTGTATCCGGCCGATGGCCTGTCGCATTTCGACGTGCTGTGGGACAACGTGCGCATCAGCGCGAGCCATACGCGGCTCGTCGCGGGGATGCTGGCGCGCGCGCCGCTGCTGCTCGCGCGCAGGCTCGTGCGGGTATGCCGCGGCGGGGCGGCGAAGACGCCCGCGCGATCGTGGTGGCGCATGCCCGAGCGCGGCAGTCGCGCCGGCATGGCGCTGCTCGCGCTCAGCTGCCGCTGGTTCGGCACGCGGATCACGTCCGCGTGGCTGTACCCGATCGTCGGCTACTTCGTGCTGACCCATCGCGCCGCGCGCGTCGCATCGCACGGCTATTTCGCGCGGCTCGGGCACGCATGCCCGGCGCGCGCGCTGCCGAAGCCCGGCTGGGGCACCGCCTACCGCCACATGCTGACGTTCGCGCAAGCGGGATTCGACAAGTTCGTCGCGTGGTCGGGGCGCGCCGATCGCCTGCGGGTGCGTTTCGACGACGCCACGGCGTTCGACGCGCTGGCAGCGAGCGGGCGCGGCGCGCTCGTGATCGGCGCGCATCTGGGCAACCTGGAAATGACGCGCGCGCTGGCGCTGCGCGACGCGCATACGAAAGTCACCGCGATCGTCTACACCGAACACGCGAAGCGCTTCAACAGCGTGCTGTCGCAGGCGAATGCGGAATTCGCGAAGCAGCTCGTCGAGGTCGCGGATTTCGGCCCCGAGACCGCCATCATGATGCAGTCGCGCATCGACGCCGGCGAACTGCTCGTGATCGTCGGCGACCGCGTGCCCGCGCACGACGCCGGCAAGACCGTCGATGCACGCTTTCTCGACGCGAACGCCGCGTTCGCGCAGGGGCCCTACGTGCTCGCCCACGCGCTCGGCTGCCCCGTCTACCTGTTCTTCTGCCTGAAGGAGGGCGGCGAATACCGCCTGTACTTCGAATCGTTCGCCGAACGCATCGACCTGCCGCGCCGCGGCCGCGCCGCGCACGTCGCCGAATGGGCGCAGCGCTATGCGGCGCGGCTCGAACACTATTGCCGCAAGGCTCCGTATCAATGGTTCAATTTCTTCGATTTCTGGGCACGCCCCGATGGAGGTCCGCATGACCGCGCATGACACGAGGGAGGCGGACGCCGTGGCCGCGCGCGCGGCGCCCATGCCGGCCGTCGTGATCGGCGGCCGGCACCTGTCGATCGAGGACGTGATCGCGATCGCGTGCCGCGGCGCAGGCGTCGCGCTGAGCGATGCGCCGGCCTGGCGCGCGCGCATCGAGCGCGGCGCGGCCTGGCTGCGCGACTATCTCGCGAGCGGCGGGACCGTCTACGGCGTGACGACCGGTTATGGCGACGCGTGCGTGGTCGACGTGCCGGCCGCGCTCGTCGAAGCGCTGCCGCTGCAACTGACGCGCTACCACGGGTGCGGCATGGGCGCATGGTTCGACGCTCAGCAGACGCTCGCGATCGTGGCGGCGCGGCTCAATTCGCTGGCCTACGGTTACTCGGGCGTGCGGCTCACGCTGCTCGAGCGGCTGGCCGACCTCGTCAACCACCGCATCCTGCCGCGCATTCCGTCCGAAGGGTCGGTCGGCGCGAGCGGCGACCTGACGCCGCTGTCGTACGTGGCGGCCGCGCTCGCGGGCGAGCGCACGGTGCTGTTCGAGGGCGACGAGCGCGCGGCGGACGCGGTGTGGCGCACGCTCGGCCTGGAGCCGCTGACGCTGGCGCCGAAGGAAGGGCTCGCGCTGATGAACGGCACGGCGGTCATGACGGGGCTGGCGTGCCTCGCGTTCGCGCGCGCCCACAACCTGACGCGCATCGCCGCGCGCCTGACCGCGCTGACCACGGTCGCGCTCGACGGCCGCGCGACGCATTTCGACGCACTGTTGTTCGAAGCCAAACCGCACGCGGGGCAGGCCGAGGCGGCGGCGTGGATTCGCGCGGACCTCGCGGGCCGCGACGAGCTGCCGGGGCGGCGCCTGCAGGATCGCTACTCGGTGCGCTGCGCGCCGCACGTGATCGGCGTCGTGTGCGATGCGCTGACGTGGGTGCGCCGCGATGTCGAGAACGAGCTGAACAGCGCCAACGACAATCCGCTGATCGATCCGGACGGCGGGCGCGTGCTGCATGGCGGCAACTTCTACGGCGGCCATATCGCGTTCGCGATGGATGCGCTGAAGACGGCGGTCGCGAACCTCGCCGACCTGATGGACCGCCAGCTCGCGCTGCTCGTCGACGACAAGTTCAGCAACGGGCTGCCGCGCAACCTGACGGGCGCGACGCCGGAGCGCGCGCCGATCAATCACGGCTTCAAGGCGGTGCAGATTTCCACGTCCGCGTGGACCGCCGAAGCGCTCAAGCACACGATGCCGGCGAGCGTCTTCTCGCGCTCGACCGAGGCGCACAACCAGGACAAGGTCAGCATGGGGACGATCGCCGCGCGCGATTGCCTGCGCGTGCTCGAACTGACCGAGCAGGTCGCGGCCGCGCACGTGCTCGCGACGGTCCAGGCCGTGCGCCTGCGCATGCGCGCCGCGCCGGATACGCAACTGTCGGCGTCGCTGCGCGCATTCGTCGACGACGTGAACCGGCTGTCGCCGCTCGTCGTCGAGGATCGTCCGCTCGAGGCCGAGCTGCGCGCGCTGACCGCGCGGATCGCGGCGTGCGAGCCGATCGGCGCGGAGGCCGCATGAGCGCGACCCGGACGATGCCGACGGCGACGGCCTGCGTCGAAGTGCCGTTTCACGATGTCGACGCGATGAACGTCTGCTGGCACGGCCATTACCTGAAGTATTTCGAAAGCGGCCGCGCGGCGCTGCTGCGCGCGATCGATTACGACTATCCGGCGATGCAGGCGTCCGGCTATCTGTGGCCGGTGGTCGAGGCGCACCTGAAGTACGTGCGGCCCGCGACCTACGGCCAGCAGCTTCGCGTGCGCGCGACGCTGCTCGAATTCGAGAATCGCCTGAAGATCGGCTACGAAGTGTTCGACGGCGATTCGGGCGAGCGCCTGACGAAGGGCTATACGGTCCAGCTCGCGGTCGATGCGACGACGCACGAAACGCAGTTCGTGTCGCCGCCGGCGTTGACGGAGCGGGTGGAGGCGCAATGGGCGTGACCTGGCAGCGTCGCTGGGCGGCCGCCGTGTTCGGCATGATCGTGACGACCGGCGCTTGCGCACAAACGGCCTCCGACACGGCCACGCCGCCGACGGCCGCGCATCGGGCGAACCCGGCGCTCGTCTCCGAGGTCGCCGCGCGGCTGGCGCGCGGCGGCACGATTCGCGCCGACTTCACGCAGACCCAGACGCTGGCGGCGATGACGCGGCCGCTCGTCAGCACCGGCTCGCTGCTGTTCGACCGGGCGTCGGGCGTGGTCTGGCGCATCGACACGCCGTACAAGGCGACCTACGTGATCACCGACGGCGGCGTGCGCGAAGTCGGCGCGGACGGGCAGCTCGTTCGCGCGCGCGGAGACGCGCGCGGCGTCGCGCAGGTGTCGCGGATGATGCGCGGCATGCTGGCGGGCGACCTGTCGGGCCTGTACGCGCAGTTCGACGTCGACGCGAGCGGCACGCCCGAACGCTGGCGCCTGACGCTGCGGCCGAACCAGCCGCAGCTTGCGCAGGCGATCCGCACGCTGCAGATGACGGGCGGCGCGTACCTGAAGACCCTCGGCATGACGTTCGCGAACGGCAATGTCACGACGCTCGAATTCGCCGGGACGGCGCGCGTCGACGCGCCGGCGCCGGCCGAGCGCGCGTGGCTGGAGGCCCGCTGATGGAGACGGCGCGCGACGCGCTCGCCGTATCGGCGAGGCGCCCGAGGGTCTGGCTGCTGCGCGCGGCATGGCTGCTGGTCGCGTTGGCCGCCGCCTGCTATTGCGCGTGGCGATTCGCCGGGCCATCGCCGCTGCAGACCAATCTGCTCGCGCTGCTGCCCGCGACCGAAGCGAACCCGGTTGCCGAGAAGGCGGTGGATGCGCTGAGCGACGCGCTGGGCGGCCGCACCGTGTATCTCGTCACGGACGCCGACGCGCTGCGCGCGAAGTCGGCCGCGAAGGCGTTCGGCCGACGGCTCGAGCGCAGCGGCGCATTCCGCTCGGTGACGGTCGAGGTGCCGCCGTTCGACCTGTCGCAGATCGCGGCGACCTATCAGCCGGCCCGTTTCGGCCTGTTGACGGACGCGGATCGCGCTTCGCTCGCGCGCGCCGATGCGCCGTTGTCCGACCTGCTCGCGAAGCGGCTGTACAGCCCGCCGATCGACGGTTTGCCGACCGCCGTCGCCGACGATCCGTTCGGCTGGCTGCAGCACTGGCTGGCCGGCCTGCCGCTGGCGGCATCGGATCTGGCGCTCGAGGACGGCATGCTGGTGTCCCATCGTGAAGGTGCGACGAGCGTGCTCGTGCTGGCGTCGCTCGACGGCTCGGCCTACGAGACGAAGGTGCAGCAGGCGGTGCGGCACGCCACGTCCGACGCCGAGGCCGCGCTTGCGGACGGCTTTCGCGGCGTGCGGGTCGATCGCGCCGGCGCGGTGTTCCATGCCGACGCGGCGCGCACGAGCGCGGAACGCGAGGTGCACGTGATCGGCGCGGTGTCGCTGGGCGGGATTGCGCTGCTGCTGCTGGGCGTGCTGCGTTCGCCCCGGCTGCTCGTGCTGGCGTTCGTGTCGACCGCGTTCGGCATCGTCTGCGCGCTCGCCGCGACGATGCTGCTGTTCGGCAAGCTGCACCTGCTGACGCTGGTGTTCGGCGTGAGCCTGATCGGCGAGGCCGTCGACTATTCGATCCAGTATTTCGTCGTGTACCTGTCGAGCGGCGCGACGTGGGATGCGCGGCGCGGCGCGGCCGCGGTGCGTCCCGCGCTGGCCGTCGCGCTGGCGACGAGCCTGCTCGGGTACGCGATCCTGATGTGGGTGCCGTTTCCGGCGCTCAAGCAGATCGCGACCTTCGCGATGGTCGGCATCCTCGCGGCGTTCGCGGCGGTGCTGGGCTTTCTGCCGCTGATGCTGACCGATGCGCCGAAGCGCACCCCGGCGCGGCTGTTCGCCCGTGTCGCGCGCATGCTCGCGGCGTGGCAGGCGGCGATGGGGGGCCGGCGCGCGCTGCTGGCCGCCGGGCTGCTCGTGCTCGTCGCGGTGCCGGGCTGGCTCAGGCTGACGAGCGACGACGACGTGCATCTGCTGATCCAGCGCGACCCCGATCTCGCCCGCCAGGAGCGCGCGATTCGCGATGCGGTCGGGCTGGCGAACACGTCGCAGTTCTTCGTCGTGCAGGGCCCGACGCCGGAACACGTGCTGCAGCGTTCCGAGGCGCTGGCGTCGGCGCTGGACGCGCTCGACGGCGCGCAGCAAGCGGGCGGCCTGCAGTCGATCTCGGCGTTCGTGCCGTCCGCCGAACGGCAAACGCGCAATCGCGCGGTATTGGCGGCGCACGTGTTTGCCGATCGCGACGCATTGCGGGCGACGCTCGCGCACGCCGGCTTCCGCGACGACGTGGCCAACGCGTGGATCGATGCGTTCGCGCGCGACGCGCGCGCGACGCTGTCGGTCGATGCATGGCTCGCGGCCCGCTGGTCGACCCCGTTCCGCCACCTGTGGATGGGCCGGATCGACGGGCGCGAGCCGGTGTATGCGGCGCTGGCGATTCCCGGCCGGGTCGACGCGTCGAACCTCGCGTCGCTCGAGGCGCTCGCGCGGCGCGTTCCCGGCGTCACCTTCGTCGACAAGGCCGCGAGCGTATCGAGGCTGTTCGGCGCCTATCGCGTCGACAGCGCGCTGTGGCTGGCCGGTGCGCTCGTCGTGGTCGCCGCGCTGCTGTGCTGGCGCTATGGCGTGCGCGGCGGCATCGCGACGACGCTGCCGGTCGTATTCGCGATCAGTCTCGCGCTCGCGGTGTTCGGCTACCTGCGCGTGCCGCTGACGCTGTTCAACTGGCTCGCGCTGATGCTGGTGCTCGGCGTCGGCGCGAACTACGCGGTGTTCCTGCGCGAAGGCTGCCAGCGCGACGCCGCGAATCTCGGCGCGGTGTGGAGCGGCGTGCTGCTGTCCGCCGCGACGACGCTGCTGTCGTTCGGAATGCTCGGCGTGAGCGCCATGCCCGCGCTGCGCAGCTTCGGCACGACGCTCGCGATGGGGATCGTGTTCGCGGTGCTGTTCGCGCCGCTCGCCGCGCCAGCCCGCAAGGAAATCCACTGATGAAGCAGGAATCGGTTTATCTGCATGCGCTCGGCATGGTCAATGCGCTCGGCGGCAACGTCGACGAGATCGCCGGTGCGTTGCGCGACGGCGTGTCGCCGGGCATGGGGCATGCATCCGCCGACGGCGGCGACGCCTTTGCCGGGCGCGTATTGACGCCGCTCGACATCGCGCCGCCCGACGCGCTCGCGCATTTCGACTGCCGCAACAACCGCCTGTTGCTGGCGGCGCTCGCGCAGGTCGCGTCCGCCGTCGAGGCGGCGGTGGCGCGCTACGGGCCGGCCCGCGTCGGCGTCGTGATCGGCACGAGCACGTCGGGCATCCGGGCGGCCGAGGAAGCGTTCGCGCATCGCGCCGCCACCGGCGCGATGCCGGCCGCATTCGACTACCGGCAGATGGAAATCGGCACGGCGGCGCCGTTCGTGAAGGCGGCCCTCGGCCTGGCCGGGCCGGCCTATACGCTGTCGACGGCCTGCACGTCGAGCGCGAAGGCGTTTGCCGCCGCGCGCCGCCTGCTGCGGCTGCGCCTCTGCGACGCGGTTGTCGTCGGCGGCGCGGATTCGCTATGCGAGCTGACGATGCAGGGTTTCGCGTCGCTCGAATCGGTCAGCCCGGCGCGCACCAATCCGATGAGCCGCAACCGCTGCGGGATCAACGTCGGCGAAGGCGCGGCGGTGTTCGTGATGTGCCGCGACGAGGGCGAGATCCGGCTGGCGGGCGTGGGCGAATCGAGCGACGCCCACCACATTTCGGCACCCGACCCGGAAGGCGGCGGCGCGGAGATGGCATTGCGCGAGGCGATCGCCGACGCCGGCGTGACGCCGTCCGCGATCGGCTACGTGAACCTGCACGCGACCGCCACGCGCCACAACGACGCGATGGAAGCGCGCGTGATGGCGCGCGTGTTTCCGGACGGCGTGCCCGCGAGCGGCACCAAGCCGTTGACGGGGCACGCGCTGGGGGCGGCCGGCGCGACCGAGCTGGCGTTCGCATGGCTGGCGCTTGCGCGCGACATCGCGCTGCCGGTGCACGTGTGGGACGGCGAGGCCGATCCGGCCCTTCCGTTACTGGATCTCGTACGGACGTCGCGCCGCCTGGGCGGCGACGGACGGGGGCAATACGCGATGAGCAATTCGTTCGCATTTGGCGGCAGCAATGCCAGCCTGGTTCTGGGGCGCTGACATGCAGGCCGGTTCATTGACTCCAACGGCAGCGCCGACGCCCGCCGATATTCCCGTGTGCGATGTGCTCGACGTATTGCCGCATCGCGGCACGATGCTGATGCTCGATGCGATCGAGCGCTGCACGGAGACGGCGATCGACGTGCGTGCCACGGCGCGCCCCGACGCGTGGTATGCGGCCGGCGACGGCGCGATGCCGGCATGGATCGGCATCGAGCTGATGGCGCAGGCCATTGCCGCGCACGTCGGCCTGCTGGCGAGGCGTGCGGGCGGCCGCGCGCGTCCCGGCGTGCTGCTCGGCACGAGCGGCTACAAGATGCATCGCCCGGCGTTCGACGCCGGCGCCACGCTGCGGATCGCCGCGCAGGAATTGCTGCGCAGCGAAGCGGGGCACGGCGCGTACGAATGCACGATCCACATCGGCGACACCTGCTGCGCCGAAGCCGTCGTCAAGGTGTATCAGCCGGACGACTTCCAGACATTCATCGAAGGGAGCTTCAACTCATGACTCGGCGAGTACTCGTGACGGGCGCGAGCCGCGGCATCGGCCGCGCCGTCGCGCTGCGTCTTGCGGCCGACGGTTTTGCCGTGACGGTCCATTGCCGCAGCGGCCGCGTGGAAGCGCAGGCGGCGGCCGATGCGATCGCGCAGCAGGGCGGCACGGCGAGCGTGCTGCAGTTCGACGTGCGCGACCGGGCCGCATGCCGCCAGCTGCTCGAAGCCGACGTCGAAGCGCACGGCGCCTATTACGGCATCGTCTGCAGCGCGGGCGTGACGCGCGACGGCGCGTTTCCGGCCCTGTCCGACGAGGACTGGGACATCGTGATCGAGACCGGCCTCGACGGCTTCTACAACGTCGTCCACCCGCTGACGATGCCGATGGTCCGGCTGCGCAACGGCGGCCGCATCGTGACGATCGCGTCGGTGTCCGGCGTGATGGGCAACCGCGGGCAGGTCAACTACAGCGCGGCGAAGGCCGGCCTGATCGGCGCGACCAAGGCGCTCGCCGTCGAACTCGCATCGCGCCGCATCACGGTCAATTGCGTGGCGCCCGGCCTCGTCGATACGGGGATGCTCGACGACGTGCCGCTCGACCATGCATTGAAGACGGTGCCGATGGGGCGGGTCGGCCGGCCCGAGGAAATCGCGTCGGTGGTCGGCTTCCTGATGTCGGATGCCGCGTCCTACGTCACCCGGCAAGTGATCGGGGTCAACGGCGGGATGGTGTGATGAAGCGGGTCGTCGTAACGGGAATGGGCGGCGTGACCGCCTTCGGCGAGACGTGGCCGGAAATCGACGCGCGCCTGAAGGCCGGCGGCAACGCCGTGCGGCGGATACCGGAATGGGATCGCTACGAGTCGCTGCACACGCGGCTCGCGTGCCCGCTGCCGGGCTTCACGCCGCCCGCGCATTATCCGCGCAAGAAGACGCGCTCGATGGGGCCGGTCTCGATGTACGCGGTGCGGGCAAGCGAGCTCGCGCTCGCCGACGCCGGGCTCGCCGGCGACGAATCGATCAAGGACGGCCGCATGGGGGTCGCGTACGGGTCGTCGTCGGGGTCGGTCGAGCCGATCCGCGCGTTCGGCGCGATGATCGAAACCGGGTCGATGCGCGACGTGACGTCGAACAGCTATGTGCAGATGATGCCGCACACCACGGCGGTCAACGTCAGCCTGTTCTGGGATCTCAAGGGCCGCGTCGTGCCGTCCTCGTCCGCGTGCGCGTCGGGCAGCCAGGCGATCGGCTATGCATACGAGGCGATCGCATCGGGCAAGCAGGCGCTGATGCTCGCGGGCGGCGCCGAGGAGCTGTCCGCTCCGGCGGTCGCCGTGTTCGACACGCTGTACGCGACGAGCACGCGCAACGATGCCGCCGCGTCGACGCCGCGGCCGTTCGACGTCGACCGCGACGGGCTCGTGATCGGCGAGGGCGCGGCGACGCTGGTGCTCGAGGAGTACGAGCACGCGCGTGCGCGGGGCGCGACGATACACGCGGAAGTGGTCGGCTTCGGCTGCAATTCGGACGGCGCGCACATCACGCAGCCGACCGCCGAGACGATGGCGGTCGCGATGCGGATGGCGCTGCGCGATGCCGCGCTCGACCCGTCGGCGATCGCCTATGTCAACGCACACGGCACGTCGACCGAGCGCGGCGACGTCGCCGAAAGCCATGCGACGCATTCGGTGTTCGGCGAGCGCATGCCGATCAGCTCGCTGAAGAGCTACGTCGGGCACACGCTCGGCGCATGCGGTGCGCTCGAGGCATGGTGGACGATCGAGATGATGAAGCGCAACTGGTATGCGCCGACGCTCAACCTGGCGAACGTCGATCCGGCGTGCGCCGCACTCGACTACATCATGGGCGCCGGCCGCGCGATCGACGCGGAGTTCGTGATGAGCAACAACTTCGCGTTCGGCGGGATCAACACGTCGTTGATCTTCCGGCGCGCTGGCGCATGACGCGCGCTCGGGGCGCCTCGTCGCGCGTGGTCGTCACGGGGCTCGGCATCGTGTCGTGCCTCGGCAACGCGCTCGCCGACGTGTCGGCCGCGCTGCGCGACGGCCGCTCGGCCGTGCGCCGCGTCGAGGCGTGGCAGGCGCGCGGTTTCCGCAGCCAGGTCGCCGGCGTCGCGACAGTTGATGCAGAGCCGCCGTTCGCGCGCAGGCACGAGCGCTTCATGGGCGATACGGCGCGCTTTGCCGCGCACGCGGCCGCGAGGGCGATCGGCGACGCGGGCCTCGAGCCGGCGGCACTGCGCTCGCCGCGGGCCGGCGCGATCATCGGCTCCGGCATCGGCTCGATCGGCGCCTACGACGACGCGATGGCGATCGCCAGCACGCGCGGCGTCGACCGGACGCCGCCCTATGTGGTGCCCAAGGCGATGAGCAGTACCGCATCGGCCTGCGTCGCGCAGGCGTTCGGTATCGAGGGCGCGGCCTATTCGCCGTCGTCGGCCTGCACGAGTTCGACGCTCGCGATCGGGCAGGCGATGCAGCTGATTCGCGCGGGCGCCCAGGATGTCGTGCTGGCGGGCGGCAGCGAGGCGCTGCACGACAACATGACGTTGATGTTCGATGCGATGGGCGCGCTGTCGGGGGGATTCAACGATTGTCCCGAGCGTGCGTCGCGACCGTACGGCGTCGGCCGTGACGGCTTCGTGATCGCGTCGGGCGCAGGCATCCTCGTGCTCGAGTCGCTCGATCACGCGATGGCGCGGGGCGCGCGCATCTACGCGGAGCTGACCGGTTTCGGCCAATGCACCGACAGCGCCGGCATGGCGACGCCGCACGCGCCGGGCATCGCGCGCGCGATGCGTGCGGCGCTGGCGGAGGCGCGGGCTGTGCCGGACTACGTGAATACGCACGCGCCGTCGACGCCGCTCGGCGATGTCGAGGAACTGAAGGCGCTGTCGGCCGTGTTCGGCGGCGACGTCCCGGCGTTTTCGTCGACGAAGGCGATGACCGGCCATCCGCTCGGCGCGAGCGGCGTGCACGAACTGATCTACACGATTCTGATGATGCGCGACGGCTTCATCGCCGGCACGGCGGTGGACGGCGCGCTCGATCCGGCGCTGGGCGGCCTGCCGGTCGTGCGGACATCGCGCGATGCAAGGATCGCGCGCGCGCTGTCCGTTTCGTTCGGCTTCGGCGGCAGTTGCTCGAGTGTGTTGCTGGACGCCTGGAAGGGCGATTGAAATTCGTTACCGAGAGATGAGGACAAGAACGATGAAACGTAAGGGCTATCTGGCGGGTGCGTTGATCGCTGCCGCCGTGCTGACGGGTTGCGGCACCACCGTGCGTTCGCTGCCGCTCCCGCCGGCCGCCACGGCGGCCGACGCGAACGGCGTGAAGCTGTATTTCGGCGCGCAGGCGCATCCGGCGGTGAAGTCCGATCTCGGTCCGCGTTCGGAGTCGGCGCGGATCGCGCGAGGCACGCAGGCGGAACAGCAGGCCTGCGAGCAGGCGCTCGGCGACGCGTTGAGCAAGCTGCGCGAATACGCGAAGCGACGCGGCGCGAATGCGGTCGTCAACGTCACGACGCGGTTTCACGACAATCGCTCCGATTCGCAGACCAGCTACACGTGCGGCGTGAGCGGCAGCGCAGGCGCGATCTCGGTGTCGGGCACCGTCGTTCAGCTCGACGCGCACTGACGGCGCGTCGGCCGACCGCGGGCACGCATCGCGCGACGCCCGCCCGCATGCACCGCTATGGCGCACCGCGGGCGCGCGTCGTTCATGCGCGCTTGCGGGCGGCGACGTTGACGAGCGTTTCGCGGCGCTTGCCCGGCTGCGGGCGGTAGAGGCCGATCCGTTCGAGCAGGCCGAAGTCCTTGGCGCGGCTCCACCACAAATACGGTAACGAGACGTTTCGGTGCTCGAACGAAAAGCCGGCTTCGCGCAACATGGCGAGGTAGCCGTCGGCGCTCTTCTGCACGTGCATCGGGTGCCGGAACAGCAGGCGGATGACCCAGGACTTGATGTAGGCGTCCGTCGATTCGGCGAACAGCAGCAGCCCGTCGGGTTTGAGCACGCGCCGGAATTCGGCGAGGGCCTGTTCCTGTTCGACGAGATGATGAAAGGTCTGATGGCAGAACACGATGTCGACGCTCGCGTCGGCAAGCGGCAAGTGCGCGCAATCGGCGTCGTGCAATTCGACCGCGGCGCCGCAGCGGCCGGCCGCCTCCGACGCGCAGGCGAGCGATTCGCGATGGCAGTCGATGCCGATGATCTTGCCGGGGGCGAAGGCCTCGTGCAGCAGCCGGAACGATTTCCCCTGGCCGCAGCCGGCGTCGAGAATGACCGGCGCGGGCGGCAGCGGGGCCGTGACGAGACGCTTCAGATCGTCGATGGCGACGCGCAGCACGTGATGCTCCCAGGTGTGCGTGCGCAGGAACCAGACGCCGAATGCGGTTTCCGGAACAAACGTTGCGGCGTGCGTGCGGGAAGACGACATAGGCCCTTCGTTGGTCTGCGTGATTTCTCGGGCGCCCATTTTAAATGGCATCGCGCACGCGTGCGCGGAAGTTCAACCTACCCAATCAATCGAAACGGGCAACACGAGCATGAATGAATTGAATCCTGAGCAGGTCAGCGTGGACGTCGCGATCATCGGCGCAGGCCCGGCCGGCGCAGTCGCTGCCGGATTGCTGCGCAAGGCGGGCCGCTCGGTGCTCGTCCTCGAGCGCCAGCATTTTCCGCGCTTTTCCATCGGCGAAAGCCTGCTGCCGCAGAGCATGTGCTACCTGGAAGAGGCGGGCATGTTGCAGGCGGTCGTCGAAGCGGGGTTCCAGTTCAAGAACGGCGCCTATTTCGTGCATCGCGAGCGGATGTCGTCGTTCGATTTCCGCGACAAATTCTCGGCGGGCTGGGGAACCACGTACCAGGTGGAGCGTGCGGTGTTCGACGACGTGTTGATCCGGTGCGCGATACAGCAGGGCGCCGACGTGCGTTTCGGCCACTCGGTGCAGGCGTTCACGCCGGGTGCGCGGCCGCGGCTGGAGGTCGTCGACGAAAGCGGTCATGCGTATCGGGTCGACGCGGCCTTCGTGCTGGACGCGAGCGGATTCGGCCGCGTGCTGCCGCGCCTGCTCGACCTCGAGGCGCCGACCCGCATGCCGACGCGGGCGGCAATCTTCACGCACGTCGAGGATCGCTTGCCGGCCGGTTCGACCGACCGGAACAAGATCTGCATCGCGGTGCATCCGTCGCGCCGCGACGTGTGGTACTGGATGATCCCGCTCACGAACGGACGCTCGTCGGTCGGCTGCGTCGCGGAAGCGGCGTTTCTCGACGTGCCGGAAGCGCAACGCGAGGCGCGGCTGCGCGAACTGCTGCAGACGGAGCCGACGCTCGCACGCCTCGTCGGCGACAAGCCGTTCGTGATGCCGGTACGTCACATCGGCGGCTATGCGGCGAATGTCGAGCGCCTGCATGGCGAGGGTTATGCATTGCTCGGCAATGCCGGCGAATTTCTCGACCCGATTTTCTCGTCGGGCGTCACGATCGCGCTTCGCTCGTCGCAGCTGGCGGTTCAGGCGCTCGAGCGTCAATGGCGCGGCGAAGCGGTGGACTGGCAGCGCGATTACGACGTCGCGCTGCGCAAGGGCATCGATACGTTCCGCGCATTCGTCGAGCGATGGTATTCGGGGGAACTGCAGGACGTCGTATTCCACGAAGAGAAATCGCCGGAAGTGAAGCGCATGGTCTGTGCGATCCTGGCCGGCTACGCGTGGGACGAGTCGAATCCGTTCGTGCGGGATCCGGGGCGGCGGCTCGATGTGCTGGCCGCGCTTTGCCGTTCTAGTGATTCGGATTCGGTCGACGGATTGGGGTGATGGCGGGCGATCTGGAGGCGTATCGGCAAGCGCTTCGGGATTTGCCCCAGCGGTCAGGCTGGCCGCTCGATGTGCGATGGCCGGCGCCGCCGGTTGCTGCATAGGCTCACGCGAGCGTCGGCGTCGCCTCGGCGGCTGCCGGAGCAATCTCGATCGTGATCGGACGCTTGGGGCGGTGCTCATCGTTGAAGCGGCGCGATGAGATCCGCTCGATCTTGCGGTGGTACTTTGCTTTCAATCGCTGTCCGAACGTGCGCGAATCCGAGCGGTCGGTAATCATCGTCGGCATGCCCGGGTCGGCGACGTATTCAGGCGATGTGATATAGAGCCGTTGCCCGTGTTCCCAGCTTCTGTCGAACGCAATATCGATCGCGTGAACGATGTTCGCCGTGTAGGCCAGCATCCGTGCCGCAGCCTGCCGCGTGATCATATAGCACTGCGTGCCGGTCGGATGCGAGTCCATCCACATGATGCGCATGCCGCTCGGCAGCGTCGCATATTCGACCTGCGGGCGTTTCGTGATCCCCATCAGGCGCACCATGTCCCAGTGGTGGCGCGTGTCATGAAGTTCAAGCGTCGCGGGCTTGAAGCCGTCGAGCAGCGTAATGTCGTCTTCCATGACGCACATCGTGTCGTTGTTCGATTGCACGAGCTGGAGCCAGGCCGCGCGGTGGCTGAGATAGCAGCCGACTTCGCCGCGCGACAGCGGCCAGCCGTAGCGGCGCTGGCGTCCGGCTGCATCGTAGCCGGGAATGGTGTCGACCGAACCTTTCAGTTCAAACGCATCGAAGAATCGTGCATCAATATCGTGAGCAGCGAACTGCTCTGCCATTTTTGCGCGCCGGTCTTGCGCGCGGGCAAGCGAGATGCAGACGTAGGAAATTCCCCGTTTCATGGGTGTTGCCCTGGAATATTTTGATTCACGCCACGTGTTTAGTGCGGCGTCGCCTCGGGGCCAGTATGGCCTTGGGGATCGTCACTGCGTTTGCAGGACGGTGGTCGGTGTGTTGGCCAGGAACGGGCAGAGAACCGCGTCCCGGGTGCGGCTTTCATGTTGGCGAGCGCTGCAGTGCGGCGATGGTTCTCTTCGCTGATCGCGTCCAGCCGCTGTTGTCGGTCGAATGCTCCGCTTGATCCCGCGCCGCCTGAACGAACCGCAAGCAATACCGCACTTGATGCCGCTGCTTGTCCGTCGGTTCACCCTCGTCGAGCGCCTGACCTCGGGCGTTGAACCCGAACAATCCCCGGATGAATTTCATGGCAATCTGGCCGACTTACGCTCGGCTTTCTATGGATTCGTCCGAAGTATAGACGAACACCTATCATCGATCGAGGGTGCTGAGGGAGGGGGCGGAGAGTGCGGGGGCGTGTCGCGTGACTCAGTGGCGCGAGATGCTAAGCGCCTCGAGAGCTCGACCGCGTCGTATGCACACGCCAGTCAAACAGCGCCTTCGGGCGTGCCGATCGGGCCGCCCAAGCGGACACCGTTTTGGGAAGCTTGCTTTTTCAGGCCCCGTTCCCGCATGGTCGGAAACGATTTTCAAGGCGACGGCGCCGATGATTGCTGTCACCTACCAATGAGCGATGTAGGTCGTCAAGCGTCATGATCCGGTTTCGGCACATGCATGAAAAAAGCCCGCGCGGCGGCGGGCTTCGTTCGAACCCGGCGTCATTTTATTAGACACCGGTTAGACTTTCTATTAGACAGGTTCCGCAGCAGTGCCGCGAAACCCTTATATCTCGTGGTCGGAGCGATAGGATTCGAACCTACGACCCTCTGATCCCAAATCAGATGCGCTACCAGGCTGCGCTACGCTCCGACGAGCCAAAGATTCTAACGTTGAATTACGCACCGGGTCAATCGTACGATGCAAAATTGCGCGCGGCGGCCCGTACGAACACGCACGAATCGAACACGGACAACGGAGACGACCATGATGAACCTGATCCTGTGGCGCCATGCGGAAGCGGAAGACTACGCGGCGAACGACCTCGCGCGGCAGCTGACCGCGCGCGGGCGCAAGGATGCGCAGGCAATGGCGAAGTGGCTGCGCAGCCGGCTCGAAAGCAACAGCACGATCCTTGCGAGCCCGGCGGCGCGCACCGTGCAGACCGTCGAGGCGCTGACCGACCAATACCGCACCGTCGACGCACTCGCGCCCGGCGCGGACGTCGACGACGTGCTGGCCGCCGCCGGCTGGCCGGACGGCATCGCGCCGACGGTCGTGATCGTCGGCCACCAGCCGACGCTCGGCAGCGTCGCGGCGCGGCTGGTCGCGGACGGGGACGATAGCTGGAGCATCAAGAAGGGCGCCATCATATGGCTCGCGAGCCGCACGCGGGACGGCAACCGGCAGGCTGTGCTGCGCGCCGTCATGACGCCGGACCTGGTCTGATGGATTTGGAAGGGGTTGGATCAAACGTATTTGCGGGCTTTCTGCTAAAGTCAATTCGGCGACATGTCACTGAACGGACACAGGCTTGCCACGTAACGGTCACGGCCGGTTACTACATTGGCGGGCATGTCGTCTTATTCCTTACGACCAGGAAAGCCTAATGCGAGAACTGCCGACGCCTACGCTCCCCTTTGCCTCGCTGCCCCTCGATTCCTCGCGGCGCCTGTTGCCGCGCGCATCTGAAACCGTCACGTCGGAATACCGCCTGCGCGCCGCGTGGGCGCGCACGGAAGACGAATTGCGCGAGGCCCAGCGCCTGCGCTACAGCGTGTTCGCCGAAGAGATGGGCGCGCAGGTCAGCGGTCCCGCCGGTCTCGACGTGGATTCGTTCGACGCCTATTGCGACCACCTGCTGGTCCGCGATCTCGACACCCTGAAAGTCGTCGGCACGTATCGCGTGCTGCCGCCGCACCAGGCGGCCCGCGTCGGCCGGCTGTACGCGGAAAGCGAATTCGACCTGTCGCGCCTCACGCATCTGCGCGGCAAGATGGTCGAGGTCGGCCGCTCGTGCGTGCACAGCGACTACCGCAGCGGCGCGGTGATCATGGCGCTCTGGGGCGGCCTCGGCGCCTACATGATGCAGAACGGCTACGAGACGATGCTCGGCTGCGCGAGCGTGTCGATGGCCGACGGCGGCCACTATGCGGCGAACCTGTACCAGTCGCTGCCGGCCAAGTCGCTGACCGATCCCGAATATCGCGCGTTCCCGCACACGGCGCTGCCGGTCGACGAACTGCAGACCGGCACCGCGGTCGCGCCGCCGCCGCTGATCAAGGGCTATCTGCGCCTCGGCGCGAAGATCTGCGGCGCACCCGCGTGGGATCCGGATTTCAACTGCGCGGACTTCCTGACGCTGTTCCGCCTGTCGGATATCAACGCCCGCTACGCCCGCCATTTCCTCGGCTGAGCGGCATCGGATGCGCGCGCCCGCAACGGGCGCGCGCGTCTACGCGGCCTGCGGCGTTCGTGCTTTGGGCCTTGGCGAGGCGACTCCAGCCCCCATTATTTCGCGAAATACAATGCTGACAGCGTGCCAGATCGGCACGCTGAACGACGACCCCGGTTCAACGCGGGTCGGAACGGGAAGGGCGGTGCGAACGGCTCAGTGCTTGCGCCGCCAGTCGAGCAGATGATGCTCCGCCATCCAGTGATGGATCATCCCCTCGCCGCCGTGCGAGCGCTTGTATTCGCGCGACTCGAAGTACGACAGGGCGATCAGCACCATCACGCCGATGAACAGGCCGATCAGGCCGGCAATTTCCTCAGACGACATGGCAGCCTCCTTTCAACGGCACTGCGCCATCAGTACATAGTAGGACATGCGCGGCGCCACTTCGAAACCGGAATTCCGTTAGACTCGGCGCGACCTCAGCGCGCCGTGGGCGCGCGTTTTTTACCGGAGCAAGATTTGATGACCCGCTTCGTGCTGGCCGTACTGGCCGCATCGATCGTCGCCGGCTGCGCCGGCGATCCCCGCCATGCACGCCGCGGCCAGCCGCCGCAGGACCCGGCCGACTATCACGGCGTGCCGACCGACATGACGCCGCCGTCGATGCTGGCCGCGCCGCCTGCCGCCGCGCAGTAAACGCGGGCGCCTACGCGGCGGAGGCCGGCGCGGGCCGCACGTCGCCGCCGATCCGCGCCGACAGCCCCGGCAGGTAGCGCGCAAGCATCGCGCCGCGCGCGGCCATGAACAACAGCAGCGCGAGCCAGAGCCCGTGATTGCCGAGCGGGCCGACGAGCGTCAGCGCGGCGGCGGCAAACACCGCGAACGAGGCGACCATGCCGCGCAGCAATGCGCGGGTTTGCGTCGCGCCGATGAACACGCCGTCGAGCAGGAAACCCCACACGGACACGACAGGCGAGATCGCCGCCCACGGCAGATAGCGTTCCGCGACCGCGCGGATTTCCGCCTGGTCGGTCAGGCGCGCGACGATCCAGCCGCCTGCCGCCCAATAGACGAGCGCGAACCCCAGCGCGCCGAGCGCGGACCAGAAGAGCGTCACGCGCACCGCCTGCCGAAACGCGGCGCGGTCGCGCGCACCGGCCGCCGCGCCGACCAGCGCTTCGGCCGCATGCGCGAAGCCGTCGAGGCCATACGCCATGAAGGTCTGGAAATTGAGCAGCAGCGCGTTCGCCGCGAGCGTCGCGTCGCCCTGTTTCGCGCCGAGGTGCGCGAACCAGCCGAAGGCGGTCAAGAGACACAGCGTGCGGACGAAGATGTCGCGATTCAGCGCGACGAGGCGCATGAGCGCCGCGCGGTCGACGAGGGTGCGCATCGCGAGCGACGGCAGGCCGCGCGGCCGCAGCCGCCACAGCATCCATGCGCCGAGCGCGAAGCCGCAGGCGTCCGAGGTGGCGGTCGCCGCACCGATGCCGGCGATGCCCCAGCCGAAACCGTACACGTAGAGCAGCACCGCGCCGATGTTCACCGCGTTGATGAACACCTGCGCGACGAGCGCGAGCCGCACGCGCTGCATGCCGAGCAGATAGCCGAGCACGACGTAGTTCGCGAGCGCGAACGGGGCGGCCCAGATCCGCGCGTGGCTATAGTCGAGCGCGGTGGCGCGCACTGCGTCGCTGCCGCCCAGCGCACCGAGCCCGAACGACAGCAGCGGCACCTGCAGCGCCAGCACCGCGGCGCCGAGCACGCATGCGGCGATCAGCGCGCGCAGCAGGTTCGACCGGATGCCGTCGTCGTCGCGCGCGCCGTGCGCCTGCGCGACGAGGCCCGTCGTACCCATCCGCAGGAAGCCGAACCCCCAGAACAGGAAATTGAACAGCAGCCCGCCGAGCGCGACGCCGCCGAGATTCTGCACGCCGTCGAGATGGCCGGCGACGGCCGTGTCGACCGCACCGAGAATCGGCTGCGTCAGGTTCGCGAGGACGATCGGGAAGGCAAGCGCGAGCACGCGCCGATGCGAGACGGCGGGCAGTTGCGCGGCCGCGGGCGGTAATGCGGAAGCGGGCATGGCGAACGCGTCAGCCGCGTTCCTGCACGCAGACCCACGGCGAAACGACGACGGCCCACAGTTCCGGGTTGCGCGCCGCGTAATCCTGCGCGGTGTCGGCCGGCATGCGGGCGACGTGGCCGGCGGCGAGCCAGCGGGTGACCTGCTCGCTGTCGTCGCTCGCGATCGCTTCGGCTACGCTGACGAGATCGAGGTCGCGTGCGACGGAGAGCAGCTTGCCCTGCGCGAAGAAACGTTCGAGATCGCACCAGTCGATCTTGGCGGTCTCGCCGAGGAGCTTGACGTAAAGCGGGCTATGCGACGCGCCCGCGGCGCCGGGGTGTTCGGAGGACATCGTATTCATGTAGAGACGGCAAGTGAGCGCCACTATAAACCATCCGGACACGCGCGCCGCGCTTCACGCTTCGCGCAGCGCGCGCCGCACGATCTTGCCGGTCGCCGTCATCGGCAGGCCGTCGACGAACGCGATCGTGCGCGGATACTCGTGCGCGGCGAGGCGCGTTTTCACGTGCGCCTGCAGCGCCTGCACGAGCGCGTCGTCGCCGGCGTAGCCGGGGTTCAGCACGACGAACGCCTTGACGATCTCGGTGCGCGTCGCGTCAGGCACGCCGACGACGGCCGCCATCCGCACGGCAGGGTGGGTAAGCAGGCAATCCTCGATCGGGCCCGGCCCGATCCGATAGCCCGCGCTCGTGATCACGTCGTCGTCGCGGCCGACGAAGCGGATGAAGCCGTCGGCGTCGAGCGTGCCGGTATCGCCCGTCAGCAGGTAGTCGCCGACGAACTTGTCGCGGGTTGCGTCAGGGTTGCGCCAGTATTCGAGAAACATCACCGGATCGGGGCGGCGCACCGCGATGCGGCCTTCGACGCCCGGCGGCAGCGGCGCGCCGTGCGCGTCGACGATCGCGACCTGGTGTCCGGGCACGGCCTTGCCGATCGCGCCCGGCCGCGGCGCGAACAGCGCCGCGCACGACGACAGCACCATGTTGCATTCGGTCTGGCCGTAGAACTCGTTGATCGTCACGCCGAGTGCGTCGCGCCCCCAGGCCGTCAGCTCGCTGCCGAGCGACTCGCCGCCGCTCGCGACCGATTTCAGCGACAGCGCGTAGCGCTCGCGCGGCCGCGGCACGGTGCGCATCAGCTTCAGCGCGGTTGGCGGCAGGAACGCGTGGGTGACGCCGTGACGGGCCATCAGCGAGAACGCCGCCTCGCCGTCGAATTTCTCGAAACGGCGGGCGAGCACCGGCACGCCGTGGTGCCACGACGGCAGCAGCACGTCGAGCAGGCCGCCGATCCACGCCCAGTCGGCGGGCGTCCAGAACAGCCTCGCGTCGCGCGGAAAGCATTGCTGCGACATCTCGACGCCGGGCAGGTGGCCGAGCAGCACACGGTGCGCGTGCAGCGCGCCCTTCGGTTTGCCGGTCGTGCCGGACGTATAGATGATCAGCGCCGGATCGTCGGCTGCCGTGTCGGCCGGCATGAAATCGGCGGACTCGGTGGCGAGCGCCGTGTCGTAGTGCTGCACGCCGGCGGCGTCGGGCGCGTCGGCGCCGATGCAGTAGATCGCCCGCAACGCAGGCAACTGCGCGCGCAGCGGCGCGATCTTCGCGTAGCCGGCCGCATCGGTGACGAGCGCCGCCGCGCCGCTGTTCGCGAGCCGATATTCGAGCGCGTCGGCGCCGAACAGCGTGAACAGCGGCACGGCGATCGCGCCGAGCTTGTACGCGGCAAGATGCGCGACGGCCGTTTCCGGGCCCTGCGCGAGGAAGATGCCGATCCGGTCGCCGCGCCGCACGCCGGCGCGCATGAAGCTGTTCGCGAGACGATTAGAAGCAGTCTTCAGATCGTCGAACGTCAGCCGCGCGACGTCGCCTTGCGCCGTTTCGTGGATCAATGCGAGCCGTCCGCTGCCATCCGCCCATTTGTCGCAGGCGTCGACGGCGATGTTGTAGCGGGCCGGAACGGCCCACGTGAAGCGGGAGAGCAGTGTGTCGTAGCGGTCGGCGGCGGGCAGCATCGGGTGTCTCCGTGGTGGCGGATCGTGGATGCCGGGCGCCGGCAGGCACCGGTTTCCATGCGTCCGGACCATCAATGTAAGCGATCTCCGGGAGGATGCCGACGCATCGCGGGTGGGCGGTTCAGTGCACGATTCAGAAATGGCGCATAAGATCATCGCAAATCGTTGAAATGACCATGGATATGCTTCTGATAGCTGCGGGGTTCAGCCTGATCGGAATCGGCGCACTGGTGGCGTTCGCGAGCCGCGTCGATCCGTTGTCCGGCCGCTGGATCGGCCGTGCGCGCAAGCGCTGATTCGCTTCCCTCCGACATACACACCCGACTGCACGCGGCGCGCGCTGCGCCGCATGCAGTCGTTCGGCCGTCAGCGGGCCGGCAGGTAGCGCGCCGGATCGATCGAGCGTCCGCCGTAGCGCAGCTCGAAATGCAGCGCGACGCGATCGCTGTCGGTGTTGCCCATCTCGGCGATCGTCTGGCCCTGCGTGACCGACTGGCCTTCCTTCACGAGCAGCGCGCGATTGTGCGCGTAGGCCGTCAGGTAATCGGCGTTGTGCTTGAGGATGATCAGGTTGCCGTAGCCGCGCAGCCCGTTCCCCGCATACACGACGACGCCCGGCGCGGCCGCGATCACCGGCGTGCCTGCCGCGTTCGCGATGTCGATGCCCTTGGATTTCCCGCCATCGAACGTGCGGACCACATTGCCGGCGGACGGCCAGATCAGCGCGATGTTCGAGGCCGGCTTCACGGCCGATTCGGCGGGCGCGGAGGGCGCCGGGCGGCTGCGTCCCGCGCTGCCGGTGCCGACGCCGGACGGCGCCGTGGTGGTGGCGGCTGTCGTCGTGCCGGCCGGCGGCGCGACGCGCAGCACCTGGCCCACTTCGATCGCATCGGGGTTCGAGAGCTGGTTCCAGCGCGCGATGTTCTGCACCGACTGGCGGTTGGCGCGCGCGATCTTGTAGAGCGTGTCGCCGCTTTCGACGCGGTAGAAGCCGGGGCCGACCGGCGCGGAGCCGCACGCGGCGAGCAGGGCGGCGATCGATGCCGCGACGAATCGTTTCGTTGTCGTTCCGAACATTGAACCTCGCAAAACCCTGCCGCGCGCGGACGCGGCAGGTGACACAAAACATCGGATTTTAACGGGTTCGACCCGCGCGCCGCAGTTTGGGGCCGCCGCGCGTGCGTTCGGCCGGCCCGACGTCAGGCGATGTCAGGCCGCGAGCGGGCCGACGTGGATCCGCAGCGCGGCCGTCTCGGTCGCGCCCGGCGCGAGCATGCGCAGCCCGAGCCCGTTGTGGATGGCGTCGGGCAGGCCGAGCCACGGCTCCACGCAGTAGAAGTCGGAGTCCGGTTTTTCCGTCCAGGTCGTGACCGCGTACCACGGGATCGAGCCCGGCACGTCGAGCGTGATGTCGATCGTGCGGCGGCGGCCCGGCATCACGATCCGCACGGGGCGGGACGGCGCGCCGTCCAGGCAGTGGAAGCGGTCGTGGATGCGTGCTTCGTCGAGCGTATAGCGGGCTTCGCCGGGCTCCGGCGCGCTGATCGTGCCGTCGGCGAGCTGGGCGCGGCGGTGCGTCGGCGGCAGCTCGAGCGTCGTCTGCGCGCGCTCGTCGTGCGGCAGCGCGAAGTAGAAGTGATGGCCTGCGTAATAGGGCAGCGGCGTGGCGCCGCGGTTGGTCGTCGTCAGCGCGACGTCGAGCGTGTGCGCATCGGCCAGGCGATAGGTGGCCTCGAACCGGAAGTCGAACGGGTAGCCCGCGCGCAGCGCGTCGTTCGCTTCGAGCGTCATCGCGAGCGCCGTGCCGTCGGCGGACGGCTGCGCGGCAAACGGCAGGTCGCGCGCGAAGCCGTGCATCGGCAGGTCGCGAATCGTGCCCGCCGCGTCGCGCCAGCGGCCGATTTCGCCGTCGACGCGGTGCCGGCCGAGAAACGGGAACAGCAGCGGATTGCCGCCGCGCACGCGCGCGAGCTGGCTCCAGTCGGCGGCGTCCGGCCAGAAAATGACGGGCTCGCCGTCGACGTGCCATGACAACAGGCGTCCGCCGAATTGCGGCGCGATCCGGACATGCGACGGGCCGGCGTGAAGTTCGTGAATCTCGTGTTGCTGGAAGAGCGGCATGGCGAATCCGGCGTAGACGGTTGGAGGAGAACAGGCTGCCGCGGTGCGGCGCGCTCCATTATCGGGGCGCCGGCACGTCCGGGAAAACCCTTCTCGGGGAAATTGCGAGTGTTGAAGCGTGTTAAGCGTCTTGATAATGCACTTAACCGGTCGTGTTACCGGGTCATGACACTTCAAGGAGCGGCCATGGATCTGGCGATGGCGATGGGTATCGCACTGTTTGGGATGTTCACCGGCAGCACGGTGCTGTTTTTCTACCAGCTCGGCCGCTGACCGGCGGCAAAATCTGCCGAATCTGCAAAGCCCGCCATTCAAATGGCGGGCTTTTTGCTTTCTTCATGCTTACAAAATGCAAGTGTTTGTGTGCATTCCCGCAATTTCCTGCCAAATGCCTTGGCGCAGTCATGGGTGCTCGGCATAATCCGGGGCGCGCTTCCGGGCCGCGCGCCGCGTCGTCCGGAATTTCTTTCCGCTGTATCTCCGTAAGAGGACCGACGCGTGAGTCTCTGGTTTCTGGCATTCCTGAGCGTCCTGCAGGGCGTGACCGAACTCTTTCCCGTCAGCAGTCTCGGCCATACGTTGCTCGTGCCGGCGCTGTTCGGCATGCATATCGACAAGCACGCGCCGCAGTTGCTGCCGTTCCTCGTCGCGCTGCACCTCGGCACCGCGCTGGCGCTGCTGTGGTATTTCCGCGCGCGCTGGATCGCGCTGATCGGCGGTTTCTTCGCGCAGCTCGGCGGCCGCAGGAACGACGAAGGGCACCTGATGTGGGCGCTCATCATCGGCACGATTCCGACAGGCATCGTCGGCCTGCTGCTCGAGAAGCGCATCGAGCGCGTGTTCCACGACCTGCGGATCGTCGCGGTCGCGCTGATCGTCAACGGCGTGCTGCTGTGGCTCGGCGATCGCATCCAGCGCAGCCGCGCGCATCAGCCGCCCGAGAAGATGACCTTCAAGCAGGCATTCCTGGTCGGGCTCGCGCAGGTGGGCGCGCTGATTCCGGGTTTTTCGCGCAGCGGCCTGACGATGATCGCCGGCAACGCGGCGGGGCTGACCGCCGAGAAAGCGGCGGAGTTCTCGTTCCTGCTCGGCACGCCGATCATCTTCGCGGCGGGCGTGCTCGAACTGCCGAAGCTGTTTCACGCGCGGGATCAACTGGCGGATGCGCTGCTCGGCGGCGTGCTGACCGCGATCGCCGCGTACCTGAGCGTGCGTTTCCTGATGCGCTATTTCGAAGGGCGCGGGCGGCTCGCGTCGTTTGGCGTGTACTGCGTGATCGCGGGGCTGTTCTGTCTCGGCTGGTTCATGTTCCATCCGCAGCCGGTGTGAACCTGTTTGCCGATGTTTGATGGCGTTCGGGTATAATTTCGGGCTCGGTTCGTACCGGGCCCGTTTTGTTTCTGCTGCATCTGCAGCTTTTGCATCAGCGCGGCCCCAAGTCGGAATCGTGTCTTCTTCCCCGGACCGCCCTTAGCTCAGTTGGATAGAGCAACGGCCTTCTAAGCCGTAGGTCACACGTTCGAATCGTGTAGGGCGGGCCAGTCAAATCAATGAGTTAGGTGTTGTTTTGAGGTGGGTATTCAGCCTCTAGCATTTCTATGTAGGTGCAATGTAGGCATCTCTGGTCTACCTCGATCCATGCCGATCGCAGCCGTTTACTCACTTCCCCGACGTCCAGTTTGTAGCCGGAGTCGATGCGACTCTCTCAGTATCGTCCCGCAGATCTAAGAAGATCAGGCATCCGCGATCGTCGAGAAGCACTACCGTCGACGGTCATTCGATCGCCTCTGAATGTGGCACGACAAGATCGAAGCGTGGATGCTGGAGCAGGCGCGTATTGAATTCCAAACGGTCAGATCCGCGTGATCGACAAGCGCCAAGGTCCTACGGACTTGGCGCTTTTTTACTTTATGGCCGTCGGTCGAATTGTCGAGAGGCAATGTTGCCCCGGTCACGGGATTGGCCGCATGTGCGTCACGATAAAATCGAGTCGTGGATGCTGGCGGCTGCGATCGGAATCTGGCGAACCTCGTCGTTGGAAACGTGAAACGGTGCCCGTCGCATCGGATGATCAACCATGTCGATATATCGTCAAGTTTCTGATTGTTAACAACCATGCCGGACGCGGCGGGCGCGAGATTCGCACGCGCCGACGATGTATCGCGATCGCAGACCGCGACGAATCCGACGTCGACGACCTGCGGATCGAGAATCATCGCATTCGCGCCACCGGCGAGCCGCAGGTAGGGGGATCAGAGATCACGGAAACTCCTGAGCGAAGTGCGCCGACGCGGAAATGCATCGACGGAGCGGCAATAGCTGGCCAGGCTCAGGAAGGTGATATGTGGTTGAAAGAAAGTTGATTATCGTTTGTGCGCCAATTCGCCCTCGCAATTCTGTCAGGGATTTTTGAGGTGATGGGTGAGGTAATATTCGCGCGGATTGTCATTACAATGGCGCCCATAGTTGCGGACGACGCAATATGTAACTTGCCACGGTCGGGGTAGCGGGGCGAGCGCCCGTGTTGGAGCTTCGGCGCGAACGAACTGTTTCAACCGGGCAACGATTGACGTTCTTTGACGCTGACTTTCTACGTTTCAGTTAGATTCCAGCGATGTTCGATGCCGTGAGAGCGGATCGAAACAAAAAATCGCGAGTAGACCAAAATCATGAACAAGAACCAATATCGGCTGGTGTACAGCCGCGTGCGCGGTATGCTGGTTGCAGTCGAAGAGACGGCCGGCAGGACGGGGAAAACAAATACGGGCGAGACTCGCCGCGTCGCCAAGCGGGGCGGCGAGCATCCGGCAGCGAAGTTCGCGTTACGGGTTACTGCATTCGGCGCGCTGGTCGCGGCCGGCATGAATCCGATTTGGGCGAATGCGCAGATCGTCGGCGGAGGGGCTCACGCGCCCGCGGTGGTGCAGACGCCCAACGGCCTGCCGCAAGTCAACATCAACACGCCGAGCGCTGCCGGCGTGTCGCTGAACACCTATAACCAGTTCGACGTTCAGAAGAACGGCGCGATCCTGAACAACGCGTCGACGATCGTCAACACGCAGCAGGCCGGCTATATCAACGGCAACCCGAACCTGAGTGCGGGGCAGGCGGCGCGCATCATCGTCAACCAGGTCAACAGCACCGCGGCTAGTCAGATCAAGGGATATGTGGAGATTGCGGGCAGCCGCGCGGAGATCGTGCTGGCCAACCCTGCCGGTATCGTCGTGGACGGTGGCGGGTTCATCAATACCTCGCGCGCGGTCTTGACAACCGGCGTGCCGCAGTTTGGCGCGGACGGGTCGTTGACGGGCTTCAATGTCAATCGCGGCCTTGTAACCGTGCAAGGTGCGGGCCTCGATACCTCGAATGTTGATCAGACCGACATCATCGCCCGTGCTGTACAGGCTAATGCCGCGATCTATGCGAAGAATCTCAATGTAATCGCTGGTACGAACCAGGTTAATCACGACACGCTTGCCGCGACGCAGATCGCCGGTGACGGTCCTGCTCCTGCTGTCGCGATTGACGTGGCTCAGTTAGGCGGCATGTATGCCAATAGGGTGTTTTTGGTTGGCAACTCCGCAGGCGTTGGTGTCGCGAACGCAGGGACGATCGCGGCGCAGGCAGGCGATTTGACGTTGCAATCGGACGGCCGGCTCGTGCTCGCGGGCAAGACCACGGCAAGCGGCAACCTCGCGATGTCGGCCTCGGGCGGCATCCAGAATAGCGGCACCACGTATGCGCAGCAATCGTTGTCGGCGAACACTGCGGCCGATCTGACGAACAGCGGGACGCTCGCGGCGCAGCAGAATGCGACGGTCAACGCCGGCAGTGTCAACTCGACTGGCACGCTCGGCGCGGGTGTGAACAACGACGGTTCCGTCGCGCACAGCGGTGACCTGAACCTGAGTGCGTCGGGCCAACTGACCGCGACCGGCCAGAATGTGGCGGGCGGTAACGCATCGCTGACCGGCGGCAGTGTGAATCTCGCCGGCAGCCAGACCGCCGCGAACGGCAATCTGTCGCTGAACGCGACGGCCGGCGACGTGAATCTGTCGAACGCGACGACGAGCGCGCAAGGCGCCATTCAGGCGAACGCATCGGGCACCGTGATCAACGATCACGGCAGCCTGTCGAGCGGCAACAGCACGACGCTGACCGGCGGCAACCTGTCGAACCAGGGCGGCAAGGTGTCGTCGCAGGGGCAGCTGTCGGTCAACGTCGCAGGCCAGATCACCAACCAGTCCGGCGAACTGGTATCCGAAAGCACGGCGGACGTGCGTGGCGGCGCCATCGCGAACAACCGGGGCACCGTTCAAAGCGCCGCTGGCATGACGGTGGCCGGTGTGTCGCTGGACAACACGGCGGGTCGGATTACGTCGCTCAACAGCGACGGCCTCTCCGTGACGACCAGCGGCCAGTTGACCAACGCAGCGGGCACGACTGCAAACGGCGCGCAGGGCGGCGTGATCGGTGGCAACGGCGACGTCACCGTGCGCGGCGGCAACGTGGCCAACCGCGGGACGATGACGTCCAATACGAATCTGCATGTCTCGGGACAATCGATCGACAATAGCAGTGGCGCTTTGCAGGCTACGCAAAATGTGGCGGTCGATGCGGGTGCGCGCCTGATCAATAGCGGCGGCTCGATTATCGCTCAGACGGCGGCACTGAGCGGCACAGCCCTCGACAATAGCGCGGGCGCTGTGAAGGCCGACAAGGTATCGTTGAACGCGACCGACCTCGTGAATCACGGCGGCACGATCACGCAGATCGGCACCGGCGCGATGGGCGTGAACGTGTCCGGCACGCTCGACAACTCCGGCGGCGGCACGCTGCAAACCAACAGTAGCGACCTGACGCTCGCTCCCGCGTCGCTGGTCAATGACGGCGGCAAGATCACGCATGCGGGCACCGGCACGCTTACGCTCGGCAACGGCACGGGATCAGTGTCGAACGTCGGCGGTACGATCGCGAGCAACGGGCGCGTGGAGGCGCAATCGGCCACGCTGAACAACACGTCCGGCTCGATCGGCGGCCAAGCTGGCCTGTCGGCCACGGTCGGTAGCGTGCTGAACAATACGAACGGCAAGCTGCTGTCCAATACGGACCTTGGCATCGCTAGCGGCACGCTCGCGAACGACGGCGGCAAGATCGGCGCGACTACGAACGCGATGATCCACACGGGTTCGATGACGAACCTGGGTGGATCGGTCAGCGCGTCCAATGTGTCGGTGACGGCTGATTCGACGCTTAACAATAGCGGCGGCAAACTCGAAGCCAACCAGCTCGCGTTGACCACACCGAATCTGACGAACCATGGCGGCACGATCACGCAATATGGCTCGTCGGCCATGGCTGTCAACGTCAGCGGCTCGCTCGATAACTCGGCAGCCGGTGTGATTCAGACGAACAGCACCGACCTTACGCTGACTCCGGCTTCGCTCGTGAACGATGGCGGCACGATTACGCATGCGGGTACCGGCACGCTGACGATTGGCAATGGTACTGGTTCGATGTCGAACGTCGGCGGCTCGATCGCGAGCAACGGGCGAGTCGTCGCGCAAAGCGGTTCGCTGAACAACACGTCGGGGGCGATCAATGGCCAAGCCGGGGTGACAGCGACGATCGCCGGCGCATTGAACAACACGCATGGCAAGCTGTTGTCCAGTACGGACCTTGCCGTTTCCAGCGGCACACTGACGAACGACGGTGGCCAAATTGGCGCAAGCGCGAACGCGATGATCCACACGGGCTCGATGTCGAACCTGAGCGGTTCGATCGTTGCGCCTAACCTGTCGGTGACGGCCGACTCGACGTTTGACAACAATGACGGTTCGCTCGAAGCGAATCAGCTCGCGTTGAGCGCGTCGAATCTCACGAACCGCGGTGGCACGATTACGCAACTCGGCTCGTCGGCCATGGCTGTCGATGTCAGCGGCACGCTCGACAATTCGAATGGCGGCACGCTACAAACCAACAGTACGGACCTGACGCTCTCTCCTGCATCACTCGTGAACGATGGCGGCACGATTACGCATGCCGGCAGCGGCACGCTGACGCTTGGAAACGCAGCGGGATCGGTATCGAACGTCGGTGGGTCGATTGCAAGCAACGGTAGCGTCGTGGAGCATTCGGCCGCGCTGAACAATACGTCGGGATTGATCAACGGCAAATCCGGGTTGACGGCGACGGTCGGCGGCGTGTTGAACAATACGAACGGCAAATTGCAGTCCCGTGCCAACCTCGGCATTTTCAGCAGCACGCTGGAGAATGACGGCGGTCAGATTGGCGCGAGCACGAATGCGTCGATCCACACGGGCTCGATGACGAACCAGAGCGGAACGGTCAGTGCGTCCAACCTGTCCGTGACGGCCGATTCGACGATCGACAACAGCAGGGGCAAGCTCGAAGCCAACCAACTTGCGTTGACCACGCCGAACTTGACGAACCACGGCGGGACGATCACGCAATATGGCTCGTCGGCCATGGCTGTCAACGTCAGCGGCTCGCTCGACAACTCCGCAGCGGGCGTGATTCAAACGAACAGTACTGACCTGACGCTGGCCGCTAGCCAATTGAACAATGCAGGCGGCACGATCACGCATGCCGGTACCGGGACGCTGACAATCGCGCCGGGTAACGGCGCGAGTGCGCTGAACAATGCAGGCGGAACCATTGTCACCAAAGGCCAGGCGGTCGTCGACGCGAGCAGTTGGAACAACTCGAACGGCATCCTTGCGGCACAGGGCGGCGTGACGGCGACGGTTGCGGGCGACGTGAACAACGCACGAGGGCTGGTGCGTGCGGGCGCGTCTCTGTCGTTGACGAACGGCGGCGCGCTGGTGAACCAGGCCGGGCACGTTCAGGCCGGTCAGGCGACGGCGGGCGACACGAGCACGCTCGCGGTTCATTCCGGATCGGTCAACAACGCCGACGGGGCCATTACCGACCTCGGTACGGGCGCGATGACCGTGCAGGGCGGCAGCCAGATCACGAACAGCCGCGCGGGCAACGTGTCGGGCATGGGCGCGATCACCGGTAACGGCGACGTTACGATCAGCGCGACATCGATTTCGAACACGCAAGGCGGGGAGTTGAGCGGCACGAGCCTCCATGTTCAAGGGGCGACCTTGGACAACAGCGGCGGGCAAATCGGCAGCGTCGCGAATTCGAGCGGCGACGTAGATGTGACGGCGAGCGCCGCAATCACGAACACGAACGGGCAAATCAGCTCCACGCGCGACCTGACGATCACGGCTCCGACACTGCAAGGCGGTGGCGCGTATAGCGCAGCGCACGATGTACGCGTGAACCTGCAAGGCGATTACACGACAACGCCGGATACGCAGTTCAACGTCGGTAACGATCTTACCTTTGCGCTGCCCGGCACGTTCACCAACAACGCGGGTTTCCAAACCATCAATGGCCTGAACATCAACGCGGCCAATATCGTCAATTCGGGCGCGTTGTCGGCCGGTGGACTGCTGCATACGCAATCGAGCAATCTTTCCAATACCGGGTCGCTGGTGGGAGGGAGCGTTTCGCTCAACGCAACCGGCACGGTGTCGAACGTCGGGTCGACGGCGTTGATTGGCGCATCGGATAGCAACGGCAAGCTTGAAATTCTCGCGCACGACATCGAAAACCGTGACGACGCGACGGCGACCGATTCGATGCCAACGACGGCGATTTTCGGGATGGGTAAGGTCGTGCTCGCGGGCGGCAAGGACGCGAGCGGCAATTATACGAACGCGTCGCTGATCAATAACGTATCCGCTCTGATTCAGTCCGGCGGTGATATGGAGCTGCACGCCGACAAGGTGACGAGCACGCGTCGTGTGATGAGCACCTCGGGAAGCACGAGTAACGTTGATCCGGCGGCCCTCGCGCAATACGGCATTAGCCTGTCAGGTTGCGCATCGTACTTCGCGGTGAATTGCGCGGGAGGGGGACAGATGATCGCCGGTCTCGGGCCCTCCAACCTCACACCGGCCATAACAGCCGCCTTGATCGCCCAGCCGGGCGGTATGTACATTGATCCGCCGCACGGCGGCCAGTGGAACAGCGGGTACTTCTACACGACCTATACTGGAACGGCTGTGGGGAACACGGTCACGGCATTGAGCCCGACTGCGCAAATCGTGTCGGGCGGCAGTCTTAACGCAACATCGACCGGTACCCTGCAAAACTACTGGAGCAGCATCACGGCCGTTGGCAACCTCAACTTGCCGCAAAACTATGACGGCAACGGTTGGGCGGCAACGGGCCAGCAGGCGCCGACCGTGACGGTGACGTACTCGGGCCAGTACCACTACAACAACTACGACAGCAGCGAATATAACTGGCAATTGCCGTTTGGCAACGCCCCGTTCGTGACGGGCCGGCCGGGCGGCTATACCCAAGTCGCGCCAGCAGACGTCAAGACCTACCGTCTGCCGGCCTACGATTCGACCTTGGGTTCGAATGGCACGATTTCCGGCACGGGCGTGAGCATCAACAATACCGCAGGCAACGCATCGCTTCCGTCGCTCGGCCTGCTGCCCGGTCAATCGGTCACGGGTTTGACGCCGGTCTCGCTCAATGGCGCAGCGGCGGGTTCGGGGGCGACGGTGACGCCTGCCACGCTCAATGGCAATGCAACGGCTTCGGCAACGACTGGTGGCGCCGTTCGAGGAACGATCGCGGGCGCGGGCGCCCAGTCGGCGGCGCCGGTGCGTGGCGGCACCTCAACACCGGTCGATCGGATCATTGCAAGCGCGACTGCGTTGAACGTGCTGAACAACCTGACGATTCCACAGGGTGGCTTGTACCGGCCGAATCCGTCGCCGAATGCGAGCTACGTGATCGAGACGAATCCGGCGTTCACGAACCAGAAGAACTTCATTTCGAGCGACTACTTTTTCGGTCAGATCGGGGTTGACCTCACCCACATTCCGAAGCGCTTGGGTGACGGCTTCTATGAACAGCAGCTTGTACGCAATCAGGTGACGGCGCTGACTGGCCGCGCGGTATTGGGTCCGTACACGGATCTTCAGACGATGTATCAGCAGCTTATGGCGGCGGGTGCATCGTTGGAGAAGTCGCTTAATCTGCCGCTGGGCGCGAGCTTGTCTCCCGAGCAGGTATCAAAGCTGACCGGTAACGTGATCATGATGGAAACGCGCGTGGTCGACGGTCAGTCGGTGCTCGTGCCGGTCGTGTATCTGGCACAGGCGAACCAGCAGAACGTCAATGGTCCGCTGATCACCGCCACCGACATCGATCTGAAGGACGCGCAGAACTTCGCGAACAGCGGCACGCTAAAGGCGGACAATTCGTTGTCGATTCAAGGCAAGCAGATCGACAACGCGTTCGGTGCGCTGCAAAGCGGCGGTCTTATGTCGCTGAAGACGGATGGCAACGTCGATCTCACATCGGCGAAGGTCAAGGCGGGTAGCTTGAACCTGAACGCAGGCGGTGATCTCATTCTCAATAGCGCGGTGAATACCGACACCCAGGTAAGCCGCGACGGTGCGACGAGCGTCAAGACGACGCTTGGGCCGATTGCTCAACTCGACGTCAAGGGCGACGCGGCGATCATCGCCGGCGGCAACCTTGAACAGCATGCGGGTGCGCTGACAGTTGGCGGGAATCTCGGCCTGCTTGTTGGCGGGAACTACGACCTCGGTACGCAGCAAGTCGGCGAACACAAGATCGTGCAGCGCGCGAATGGCGTATCGAATACCGACATCAACGGTGTGGTTGGGAGCGCTGTGAATATTGGTGGCGTGTCGATGATCGGGGTGAATGGCGATCTGACCGCAGCCGGCGCGCAAATCAACCTGGGCAACGGGGGCACGATCGCCGCCAAGGGGAATGTCACGCTTGGCGCGGCGAGCACGACCTCGACGGTCGGCAGCAACAGTTCGGGCAGCGATCACCACGGCAGCTATTCGGAAACATTGCACACGTCCGATCAGACAGTGGTTGGCACGACGGTGCATAGCGGCAATACCGTGAACGTTGCTTCGAGCAAGGACATCAACGTCATCGGAAGCACGATCTCGCTTGATCAGGGCAATGTGGGCCTGATGGCAGTCGGCAACGTGAACGTCGGCGCGGTGACCGAAACCCATGTGTCGAACATGGACGAATCGCACGACCACGGTGGCGTCGCAAGTCATGCGAGCGCGACAAACCGGGTTGATCAGACCACCACGTATGCCAATGGCAGCACGATCTCGGCCGACGGCGTAACGGTCGTAAGCGGGAAAGACATCAACGTCACCGGTAGCTCCATTGTCGGGACGCACGATGTGGCACTGTCGGCCAAGGACAATGTCAACATCACTGCAGCAACCAACACGTATCAGGACAACGAGTATCACCAAGAGAAGCATTCGGGCCTGTCCGGCTCGGGTGGTCTGGGTATCACGATCGGATCGAGCGAAAAGAGCGATCGATATAACGCAACTTCGACGACGCAAAGCCAATCACGCAGCTCCGTCGGCAGCGTCGAAGGCAACGTGAAGGTGTCGGCTGGCAAGGACGTTCATATCGGCGGCAGCGATGTGGTCGCCGGCAAGGCGGTGGGCGACGTCAAGGGCGCGACGGGTAACATCAGCATTGCTGGCGAGAACGTCACGATCGACTCGGGACAGGACCGTGCGCAATCGCACGATCAGCAAGAAGCGCGTTCGAGCGGGTTGACGGTGGCGGTCACTGGTACGCCGTTTGATACGGTGCGCAACCTGAAAGCGGATGCGTCCTCGGGCAACGGTTTCCAGCGAGGCCAATCGGTGCTGACCGAAATCGGCGCAAGTGCGGCCGATGTGCCGTCGATTTCGGTGACGTACGGTCGGAGCCGTAGCAGCAGTACGACCGACATGTCGAGTTTGACGAATGCGGGAAGCACGGTGCGTGGCGGCGGCAACGTGACCGTGAAAGCGACCGGCGGTGCGCAGAAAGATGCGAATGGGAACACCGTGGACGGCGATATTGCCGTGATTGGCTCCGCGATCAGCGCTGGCGGTACGGCGACGCTGGATGCCAACCGCGACGTGACGTTGCAGGCGTCGACCGATCAGCTTCGGCAGAGTACGTCGTCGAGCAGTTCCAGCACGAGCCTCGCGCTACTGTCGACGCCGAGCCTTGGAGACGTCGCTCGCTGGATCGGCGGCACGGCCAACAGTGGCGGGAACAGTCCGTCACCGTACAACGCGAGCCGGAGCAATTCGGACGGCAGCCAGACGATGACCCAGCAAACGGCGTCGTCGGTCACTGGCAATAGCGTTGTCATCAAGAGCAAGACGGGCGACATTAACGTCGTCGGGTCGGGCATCAGCGGAACGCAGGGCGTCGATCTCGTCGCTACGCAGGGCGCGATCAATGTACTGGCGGGGCTCGAAACCAACGTGACGCACCAGGAATCGAGTAGCCACCAGGTTGGCAGCCTCGGTAGCAACGGCACGGCGACCGGTTTTTCGGTCGGTGTGGCGAATAGCCATAGCGTGCAGGACACGTCGTCGCAAACGCAGAGCACGATGCGCAGCCAGATTGTGAGCGGCAACGGCAACGTGACGCTCGATGCGAAGCAGGACATTACGGTGGCAGGTTCCGACCTGAGTGCGGGTAAGGATTTGACGCTGATCGGCAAGAACCTGAATCTCGATCCGGGAACGGACGCAACGCAGAGCCGGATGAGTCAGGATTCGAGCCAGTTCGGCGTGAGTGTTGCGCTTGGCGGCGCTGTTGGCAATGCAATTGCGCAGGCGAATCAGGCGTTTGGCCAACCGGCGCGCGGCGGCGACTCGCGGTTGGCGGCGCTCGACAAGGCACAGGCCGGACTTGCCGCATACAACGCATATCAAGTTGGTAGTGCATTGAGTAACGGGCAGCCAACGAATCAGGCACTGGTCAAGGCGACGGTCAGCATTGGCGGCGGTACCAGCCACAGCGAAGCGCAATCGAGCTCGGTCGCCAACGACGGGAGCACGCTGCATGCTGGCGGTAAGGCAACGCTGATTGCAACGGGGAGCGGAGCCAAGGATGCGAATGGCTTTGCGACCGACGGTGACATCAATGCCAGCGGGACGCAGATTAGCGCGCAGAACGTTGAGCTGAGCGCGGCGCGCGATATCAACCTGACAAGCGCGAAGGATACTAGCCAGCAGTCGAGCAGCAACAGTAGCAGCAGCGGGAGTATCGGTGTCGGAGCCGCTCTCGGCGGACAGCAGAATGGTTTCACGCTTGAGCTTGGCGCGAGCACGGCACACGGCCATGCGAACGGTAACAGTGTGACGAATCGGGATACGCAGATTAACGCGAGCGATACGCTGTCGATTACGAGCGGACGCGATACGAACTTGCGTGGAGCCGAGGTGTCGGGCAATGCGGTCAACGCGAGTGTCGGGCGCGACCTGAACGTCCAGAGCCAGCAAGACACCAGCACCTACGACAGCAAGCAATCGAGCGCCGGATTCCAGGCAAGTATTTGCGTGCCGCCGTTCTGCTATGGCCAGACGGTCAGCGGCAGCGCGAGCGCGAGCGAGCAGAACATCAACGCGAACTATCAATCGGTGAACCAGCAAAGCGGCATCTATGCGGGTACCGGCGGGTATAACGTGAACGTTGGGAACCATACGCAGCTCGACGGTGGCGTGATCGCCAGCACGGCGACGCCGGATAAGAACAGCTTGTCGACGCAGACGCTTGGCTATTCGAATCTGGAGAACCACGCGTCTTACTCGGGCGATACGATGGGCGTCAGCGCGAGCGGTGGATTCGGGAACAGCACGCCGGGCGGCGTGAATCTCAATACGCCTGTCAAGCAGGGCGCTAACAACACAACGGGAGCGCTGAATTCGCAGGGCCTGGGGCCAAGCGGATTCTCGGCAGCTGGCACGAGCAGCGACGCGTCGGGGACGACCTATGCGGCTGTCAGTCCTGGGAAGATCACGGTACGCGGTGACACGGGTACCGGACACGACAGCACTGCTGGGCTGAGCCGCGACACGGCGAATGCGAACGGTGCGGTACAGAACACGTTCAATGCGCAGAACGTGCAGAACGACATGGCGGTCCAGCAATCGGTCGGCCAAGTTGGGATGCAGGTGGTGGGGGATGTCGCGAACGCGCTGCAGAACAAGGCAATTGCAGACGAAACCAAGGCCCGACTGGCATACGCCAATGCTAGTGCCGCCGGAGATACAGCCGGGATGGCACAGGCGCAGGCCGATTTCACGGCGGCGCAACAGCAGGAAGCTTTGTGGGGTAACGATGGCGCAGCCCGGATCGCATCACACGCCGGTATAGCCGCAATCGGTGCGGCGATGGGCGGTGGAAATGTGGCCGGGGCGGTCGCTGGCACGGTAGCCGGTGACATGGCAGGCAACGCCGTTGGGAACGCGCTCGGCGATACACTGGGCGGCACGTTGTTGGCGAATGCGGCATCGGGGCTGGCTGGTGCGGCGGCGGGCGGTTTGCTGGGCGGCTCGGCTGGTGCGATGAGCGGCGCAAATGGTGCGTTGAGCGCGGATCTGTTCAATCGCCAACTGCACCCGCAAGAACGCACCATGATTTCCACTGTGGCGAAGGGGATCGCGACGGCGAACGGCAAGACACCGGCTGATCAAGCGACGCTGGCGGACTACTGGACCAACATGCTGACGTTGGCGGCAGGCGCGAAGGTAGACGCGCAGGCACAGACACAGCTCACGCAATATGAAATCCAGTTAGTGCAGGCTGCTCAAGCGTCTGGCAACTCGCAGGCGCTCGACACATTTAGGCAGAATCTGCAGATCGCTCAAAAGGCGATCAACCAGATGTCCGGTTATACGATTTCGGGGAGCACAGGCCCGATCGTGGCAGACGGCAGTACAGTGAAGACGTTCCAGTCGACCAGCGCTCAATTCAACGACTCGACGCTCTTCGGTACGCCGGGGGGAACGACCCATGCGCTGGCGCCGGGACAAACGCCTCAAACGGCTGGGATCGGATCACAGTATTACGTCGATCCGAACGGTCCAACGAATCAGCAGGTGGCAGGATTTGCGCATGACCTCATCCATCAAGCGGCAACACCGAGTGGTGCGGTGACCCCGGTATATCCTCTCGAGAACATAGCACTCGGGTGGGCTGGCGGAAAGATCGTCTCGGGTGTGCTTGACGCCGTGTTGGGCAAGGAGGCGACTGCAGGCCTTCAGGCCCTTCCAGGTGTACGCCAGACGGCGGGGAACGGTGAAGGGTTATTTACCGGTGTCCAACTCGGGACATACACGCCCAAATCGTCTGCGCTCGGGCAGGCTTATGATTTTTCTTGTGCCGCCGCCAGTTGCAGAATGGCAGCAAATCTGAGCGATATACCAGAATCGTACATTCGACAAGCGATCCAAACAGATACAACCGGCACATCTCTCTCGAACATACCAGGGGGGTTGCAGCAACTCGGCTTCACAGGCACAGCGACGTATACGAAGGATGCGACGGTGGCGTCGATTGCCTCGGCCACCGAAGGAGGCGCTTCGGCTATAGTGAACGTGACTACTGAGTCTGGCGGCATTCATGCAATCGTCGTCGATTCTGTCAAGAATGGCGTGGCTTACATTCGCGATCCGTGGCCGCTTGGTGTTGGCTCCGCATATTCTGTTCCAGTGAATGCTCTTCAGGGTGCATTAACTGGGAGAGCCGTGATTATCCATCCATGAGATTAATGTATTTGGTGGGGCTATGAATAAAATCTGTGATCTTTACTTGCCCGTGGAGTCGAGGTCGGTCGACATCAGATTTCTTAAACTTTTCGATGCTGGATTCTCGTATGATGCCGAGCATGCGTATAGCGGTTTCATGAACGTAAACGTCTCTAGAGTAAAGCTGGTTTCGGTTGTGTCTGAGCTGCGAAAAAAAGGGATTTTGTCTTTTAGTGTTCCCGTGGAATACAGGGATGGCGAGGTTGTTGATGTTCGCGGAGCTATGGAGATTGCAGAGGGGTACGCTAAATCGATCGGTTGCTTAATCGGCGGAGCATCGCCTCGATCAGGATATGCTCCATTATTTTGGGTATTCGATATTGCCAGCGAATTAGGTGGTGCAGATAAGGTGGGCGGTGTTGTGATGGTGGATAGGCTGGATTGTCATGTTTGGACGATGGCTGAGTACGAGGAGTATATGTACGACTATAACAACGTGTTCTGACGCCATCGGAAGTTTTCACCCCGATAGGGGAAAAGATGCTGAGGTGAAATTCGGTATATGTGCTTTGGTGATGAGCCACAGAATAGAAAACCGCGATAATTACTGTAAAAATAATTTAAATGAAAATGAGAAAGCGGCTGGCGGTCTTGCCGATCGCAGCGTCGGTATCGCTCGGGGTGCAGGCGCAGCAGGTCCCCACGCCTGCTGACCAAGCGGCGGCGGCGAGGGCGAACGCGGAGCAGGATCGACAAGCGCAGCAACAACGCGACGCGCAGCAACGTGACGCGGCCGTGCGCGCGTCTTCGATGCGCTCGGACGTGCCGAAGATCGAAGCCTTTCCGGCGCTTCCCACGGAAACGCCGTGCTTTCGTCTCGATCGCTTCACGCTCGACGTGCCCGCGTCGTTGCCCGACGCAGTGAAAGCACAAGGTGCGTCGGCGTTGCCGATGGATCGCTTCGCGTTTGCGCGCGACTGGCTGAACCACTACGCCGGGCAATGCGTCGGCAAGCAAGGCATTGACGTGCTGGTCAAGGGGCTGTCTCAGGCAATTCTGGCGCGCGGCTACGTCACCACGCGCGTGCTCGTCCCCGAACAAGACCTGTCGACCGGTACGCTGAAACTGTCGCTGATTCCCGGCACGATCCGGCGCATCCGTTTCTCAGATGAAAAGCTGCGCGGCACATGGAAAACTGCATTCCCGACCGGCGATGGTGAAGTATTGAATCTGCGCGACCTGGAGCAAGGTCTGGAGCAGATGAAACGCGTCTCGAGCCAGGACGTCACGATGCAGATCGTTCCGGGCGAACTGCCCGGTGAAAGCGACGTGGTTCTGGACGTGAAGCGCGGCAAGCCGTGGACGGTCGTCGCATCGATCGACAACTCGGGCACGCGTGCTACCGGCAAGCTGCAAGGCAACCTGTCGGTCGGCATCGATAACCCGCTCGGCCTGAACGACACCTTCAACGTCGGCGTGAGCCAAGACCTTGAATTCGGCGACAAGCGGCTCGGCTCGCACGGCTGGAACGGCTTCTATTCGATTCCGTGGGGTTACTGGACGGCCACGCTATCGACGTACACGAACACCTACTACCAGCAGATCGCGGGCGTGAATCAGACGTTCGTCGCGAGCGGCAACTCGAAGACGGTCGACTTCAAGCTGGCCCGGGTGCTGGCGCGCAGCAAGAGCGACGTGCTCGGCGCGTACTTCCGGCTATCCCGCCGTTTTGGTAAGAGCTTTATTGAGGATACCGAGATTTCGCAGCAGCGCCGCAATAACACGATGATCGAGCTCGGCCTGACCGATCGTCACTACTTCGGCGGCGCACAGTTCGACGGCTCACTTGCATATCGTCAAGGTGTCGGTGGATTGGGCGCTCAGGACGATATGTTGGCGGCGGGAGGCGGGCCGACCTATCGCTTCAAGATGGCGGTGCTCGACGCGAACCTGTCGGTGCCCTTCGCGATCGGCAAGCAGCCATTCCGCTATGTCGGCACATTCCACGGTCAGTACACCGGAAACACGCTTTACTACATTGACGACTTGACGATTGGCAGTCGCTATACGGTGCGCGGGTTCGATGGCGAGACGATGCTCGCCGCAGCACGCGGATTCTACTGGCGCAACGAATTGCAGGCGCCGATCGGGCAGACGGGGCAGGCAGTTTATGCCGGACTCGACTATGGTCGCGTATGGGGCCCGCAGCCTGTCGCCCTCGTCGGGACGCAACTGGCCGGCGCCGTGGTCGGCATAAAGGGCAGCGTGGGCACGCGATTCGGAGCCTATGCGTACGATCTCTTCGCGGGTACACCTGTCTACAAGCCGTCCGGTTTTCCAACCGCGCGCGTGACGCTCGGTTTTCAGGTGACTGCTCAGTTCTGAAGACAATGAGCCAAGGCGCATCAACGCTGGTGTTCTGACGGCTTCGAGTTTCGTTGCGACAACGGCGAACCGCTGCGCCTAACGTTTGCGTTGGACTGCTGCGACCGCGAAGCGATGAGCTGGGCGGCGACGCTGAGAGTGTGGAGCGGTACGGGCCGCTGTTCGATATGGTATGGAACGCTGCCGGGCGCACGGCGCGGCCTCCGCTGGAGCGGTGAGCGCGCTCGACGCGACGTTCGTCGGTTCGCTTAGAGGTCAACGAAGCGTCAATCCGCTGCTCCCGATTCGGCGGCCGACACGGCGCGAAGAGCTTCATCGTTGAGTGCGTTCACGATGCTCAGCCATTGGGTCTTGCGATGACCAAAGTCAGGCATGAACACGAAGTCAGTGACATGACTGACCTCGCATAAGATTTTGAGTTCGTCCAGCAGGGATCTAAGGCCGGATAGAATCGCGATGCGATGCTTGTTGTGCTCTATCTGTTCCGCTAACGAAATGCGCTGATGCAGATCGGTTATATCGACAGTAGGGATCGCAGCTTCATTATTCCGCCAACGGCTTTCGGCTGACGCAAGTCCGTTATGTGCCAAACGTACGACATCGAATGCGTGAGATCTAACGCGCTCCGCACGCTGAGTCGCGAGCTGCTTGCGATCACTCGCAATTCGAGCTTCGGTCACACGACGTTCCCGTAGCGGAACCCAATATGCAATCCCGACAGCGGTCAACGATCCAAAAACTTGGGCGAACAAGACCGCGAGAAATTTCTGATTCACACGCCGACATAGAGGAATGCAGGGGCGTCGGTGCGTTCAAGCCGGTCGACCCTCCCGTCGTCGCGCTTCGAGTGCCGATTGCGCCATCGGCAGTGCTTTTGCGGGCTGCTGCACGGCGAGAACGCGCGCGTCGATCTTGTATCGTCGCGCGCGACTCGTCATCCCCTTACAGTCCGAGTTGCTCCAGCTCACGCGGATGCTTCCGTCGATATTCCGGGTAGTACTTCAAGCTCCCGGCCAGGCTCAGGTGGTGGTAATCGCTATACCGATAGATCGGCAGCCCATCGAATTCAAGGCGACACTTCCCGTCAGTGCAAGGCGCGTCGTAGGTGTGGATGATCCTCAGGTCTGGGAAGCGTGCCTGAAGGCGCGCCTGCATCGCAGCGATCGGGGCATGCTGGTCAACGGCGATCTTGCTGTCGAATTCGCAAATGCGTCGCGGGTACGGAAACAGCAGTCCGTTGTAGAACGCGCAATTCACCATGCTCTCCGGAATCATCGGGACGTCGTCGAGCATCACGACACGCTTTCCCGCCGCCTGCAACTTCTCGATGGTATGGCCAAGTTTCCGTTCGAGCTGCCCGGGCATGAACCCGTGCAGCGTCGGCTTGACGTCCGGCCCGACGCCGCCGTTCAGGTAGTTCTGCCACGCGGCGGACATGATCACCGTCCGGACGTCTTGCCGCGCCAGTGCATACGTCATCACCGCCTTGTCGTGCTCGACACATTGGCGATGCGTGTCTTCGAAGGCCGCATCAGTGGCATGGGCCGACATTGCCTCGATCGGCGGGCATAGCGTGAATGCGACGTCGTGGATCGCCATGCCACGGTCCTTGCCAAGTACATCGAAAAAATGAATCAGATGATAGGCGTGCGAGTCTCCCCACAGAATCGCCTTGTTCGTCGCAGATGTCGCGCCGACCGTACATGTCGCTTCGTCCGAGATGCCCACCTGGGACCAGCACATCCTCGCACGAGGCATGTCGAAGAGCGCCGTGCCCGACCAGTGCACGTTGCTGCGGATCGCCGCCGGATAGGCGAACAGGAAGCCGTCCGTCAGCTTGCCGACACCGGCGAGCACACCTGCACCGAGCAGCGGAACCGCGACGAATCCGAGCAGTGAACGGCGCGCTGTCCAGTGTGCATGTTGCACCCGCCGTTCGAGCTGGTGCGTTGCCGCTGCCAGTGCAATTGCACCGAAGATCGCGACCACATAGGCGGCGGGATCGGTCAGGCTCAAGCGTCGCAGCGCGAAAAAGATCGGCCAGTGCCAGAGATAGATCGGATAGGAAATCCGGCCGAGGGCCACGCATACCGGATTGGCGAGGATCGGGCCGGTGAATCTTGCACGCCGGCCTGCGAAGATGATCAGCAGCGCGGCTGTACATGGCAGGAGCGCGCCGATCCCCGGGAATTGCGCTTCGCGGCTGGCACCCAAAACGCCTGCCGCAATGATCGCGAGGCCGGCGACCAGCAGCGTGTCGAATAACGCATGTGGCTTCGCCTGCCGCTTGCCTTCGACAATGGCCAGCAGCACACCGGCAAGGAATTCGAAAGCGCGATACTGGGCAAAATAATAGGCGCCGGGCGAGTCCATGTGACGGATCGAGATGGCCAGCGCCAGTGACCCCAGAGTGACAGCTGTTAGAACGCCGATCAGTGTCGCCCGGCTGCGCCGGCGCAATAGGACGAGCACGACGGGCAGCACGAGATAGAACTGCTCCTCGACCGACAGCGACCACGTGTGCAACAGCGGATGATCGGCGGCCCGCCCGTCGAAGTACCCGGTCTGCTTCGACAGGTAGATGTTTGACGTCATGGTGGCCACCGCGAGGATGTTCTTCGCGAGCTTGAAGGTGTCTTCTGGAAAGACGAACAGGATGCTGAAGCAGAACGTGGCAATCAACATCAGATACAGCGCGGGGGCGAGACGGCTGGCGCGGCGCGCATAGAACGCCTTGAACGAAAATTGACCGCGCGACAGGTCGCCCAGGATCGAATTGGTGACGACAAACCCCGAGATCACGAAAAAGACGTCGACGCCGATGAAACCGCCGGAGAATCCCGTGAAGCCGGCATGCGCGAGCACGACGATCATGACCGCAATCGTGCGAAGCCCGTCGATGTCCGGTCGATACTGCTGGTGTACGTGTGCGGCCCTGATTGTTCTCGTGTCTTGAAGCATTACTTGTTCTTGTCAAATCGCGCAGGCCCGAAGAATACGAACCGTCGGGTGCTATTTCGATGGTGAGCGGTTCAGCTGTACAGCTTGTTGGTCGGCCGGGGCTTCGTTTCCGTGGGCTTCGGCAAGGCGTAGGGGGATTGTGTCGGCAGACGGCTCGTCAGATCCCTCCACGTTGCCCGGGCGCATATCCACGATGAATCAAAAAAGCAGGCCATCAATGTTCAGATGAGTGATGACGCAATTCGTAGCGGCTTGATTCAGCAGGATCGCTTGCCGAAGCCGACGACACGATTTGAACCTGCATCGCCGGCACGTCGGTTCAGATGACCCGACAGGCATGCAGCCTCTCAGGACGAACCCTGAGCAAAGGAACGAAGCATCGCGCCCAACTCCACTCACCCCTCCAGCCCGAACCCCTGCTGATCATCCGCCGGCGGCAAGTCGAGCACGAGCTTGACGGCGCTCGTGTTCGTCTTGAGCGAAAACACCCGGCCGATCACGAGAAACGTCTGCTGGAGGTTTTCGAGTTCGACGAAGTCACCCGGTTGCGGCAGAAGCGCGCCCTGGTCGTAGGAAAAGTTGGTGCTGGTTTGATCGCCGACTGCTTCTGCCGCGTGGTCGGTGAATTCGATCGTGATGTGCGTGGTCATGCGAATCCTGTTGTCGAGGAGAGGAAAGAAACCGGATGGCGGGGATTTTCTCACGGCCGGCCGGAATACCTCACGCCGACCGATCAGTCGCGCCGGCCTGACGATCGTCGCCATCCCCCTGCCGGCACAGCCAGTCGAACACGTCGGCAACCGTCTGCGACCGAGGCGCCTGCGCCACCCGCGATATCCACCACGACGTTCCGGGCAGCCGCGGATATCCGGACAGGATCGTCAGCAAGCCCCGTTCGATGCTGTCGTCCGCCAGCCGCCGCGGCAGGCATGCGATGCCGCGCCCGCGCAGCGCCGCATCGAGCGCGAGGCGCTGATCGTCGTAGATCGTCTTGTCCTGGAACGCGGCGAGCTGGCCGCGAAGCACGGCCGCCGTATCCTCGCGGACGATGTCTTCCTCGAGGCACACGAGCCCCGCATGCAGGTGATGCTGCTCGATCGGCAGCGCGTCGAGCCGCGCCGCGAGCGCAGGCGTGCACACGGTGACCCGCTCGTCCTGCAGGAACGGTATTTCGAGCAGCCCCGTCTGCATGAGCGGGCGCTGCCCGATCGTGATGTCGACGTCGATCTCGTCGACGTAGCGCGCGGTCTCGTCGGTCGACAGCAGCGGGCACAGCTCGGGGATGTCCTGCCGCATCCGCTCGAGGCGAGGCTGCAGCCAGCCGTGCAGCAACGGCGCGGGGCAGACCAGCACGACGAGGCCGGGCGTCAGGTAGGTGCCGATGCGCCCGAGCCCGCTGCGCAGCGTCTCCAGCGAGCGCTGCACGCTGCGCTGCAGCACCTCGCCGCCCACCGTCAGCTCGACGCCTCGGCCGACGCGGCGAAACAGCGGCTGCCCGAGCTGTTCCTCGAGTTGCTGGATCTGGTGGCTGATGGCCGACTGCGACAGGTGCAGCTCGTCGGCCGCGCGCGAGAAATTGCCGAGCCGGGCGGCCGCCTCGAAGCCGATCAGCAGCTTCAGCGATGGTATGCGTGGCATGGAGGTATGAAAAAAGTCGATCGATCGGTGCAGGAAAGATCAATTTTCATCAGATTTCAACGGCAGCACAATCGGTCATCGATCAACGAGGAGAACATCCGATGAGCCGTTTCGACGCCCGCCAGGCCGGCTACCGCATGCCGGCGGAATGGGAACCGATGGCCGCGACCTGGCTGGGCTGGCCGGTGCTGCAGGATCGCGAGGCATTGTGGGGCGAGCATTACCCGCAGGTCTGCCGGGAATTCGCACTGGTCGCGCAGACCATCGCGCGTTATCAGCGCTGCATCGTGGTGGCGCACGCGGCCTGCGCCGATGCGGCGCGGGAACGCGTCGGCCGCGGCGTCGAGGTGCTGCCCGTTGCCGCCGAAGACAACTGGGTGCGCGATTGCGGGCCGATCTTCCTGCAGGGCGAGCGCGGCGAGCTCGCGGCCGCCGTGTTCCGCTTCAACAGCTGGGGCGAGAAGTACCACCCGTACGACGGTTGCCAGCAGCTCGGGCAGGACATCGCACGCGCCGCGGGCGCGCGCATCTTCAACTCGCACATGGTGCTGGAAGGCGGCGCGTTCTACGTGGACGGGCAGGGCACGCTCGTGACCACCGAAAGCTGCCTGCTGCATCCGAACCGCAACCCGCAGATGAATCGGGCGGAGATCGAGGCCGAACTGCGGCGCATGCTCGGCGTGGCGAAGATCGTCTGGCTGCCGGGCAATCCGGACGAAGTGGAGACGAACGGCCACGTCGACGGCATCGCGTCGTTCATCGCGCCGGGCAAGATGCTGTGCCAGGCGGCGAGCCCCGAGCAGGGCGACTATTTCCGCGTGATGCAGGAGAACCGCCGCGCGCTGGAACGCGCGACGGACGCGGCCGGCCGCCGTTTCGAGCTGCTCGACCTGCCGTCGCCGATCGTCGCCGACCGCTACGGCTCGGAGCGCTATTGCGACTGCTACGCGAACGACATCCTGGTGAACGGCGCGGTGATCTCGACGGCATTCGGCATCGAGCAGGACGCCGCGGCCCGCGCGGTGTTCGAGCGCGCGTTCCCGGATCGCCGCGTCGAGCTGCTGCCGATCACAGCGCTGTCGATGGGCGGCGGCAGCATTCATTGCTCGACGCAGCAGCAGCCCGCCGTGATGCCCGCGCGCGCCTGAGCGGCGACGCGTCCAACAGGAGGAACGAAACCATGTCGTCGAGGACGATCACCGTCGCCGCCGTGCAGATGGCGTCGGGCAGCTGGACGATCGAAGACAACGTGGCGACGGCCGAGCGGCTCGTGCGCGACGCGGCGCGCCAGGGCGCGAACGGGGTCGTGTGCCCGGAGTGGCGCGGATTTCCAACGCGAAGCGATACGCGAACGCAAACCGGGATGCGTCGGCGTACCTCGATGCAAAGCTGCGCGGCAATCCGGCCATCTATCCGGGCGAGGCGGCGTGCAAGACACTGTTTACGCCGATGGCCGAGCCGCCCGCGCTCACGCGCCTGCAAGGCCGCTGGTGGACGAAGTTCAAGGCCGCGTTGCGTTGATGCGGGCACGCGGTGCCCGCCGGAAAATCTCAGATGGATGGCACCGGCAGGCCGGCGAACGCGTCGGGCTCTTCCCGCGCCGGCAACGTCATCACGAACCGCGCGCCGCCGAGCGGCGAATCCTCGAGCCGCACGTCGCCGCCGTGCACGAGCGCGACGCGGCGCACGATCGCCAGCCCGAGGCCGAACCCGCCCGTCTGCCGGTCGCGGCTCGAATCGAGCCGCTGGAACGGCTCGAATACGCGTGCGCGATCGGCGGCCGGAATGCCGGGCCCGTCGTCGTCGACGGTCAGCACGAGCGTGCCGTCGGCGCCGGCCGTCGCGGCGAGCGACACCGTGCTCGCCGCATAGCGCGTGCCGTTGCGGATCAGGTTCAGCAGCGCACGCGCGACGAGCTTCGGATCGCACACGTGGCTCGCGGGTGCGCCGCGCGTCGACACGCCGAGCGCGAGCCCGCGGTCGGCGACGTCGTTCGTCACGTTGCCGGCCACGCTGTCGATCAGCTCGTCGACGGCGACCCGCATCGGCACGAGCTCGCTGCGCCCCTGTTCGAGGCGGCCGATCGTCAGCAGTTCGGTGACGAGATCGTCGAGTTCGCGCACGTCGCTGCGCAGCGCGTCGCGGCCCTCGCGCATGCGGTCGGTGTCGTCGGGCGTTTCCAGCAGCGCGAGGCCGAATTCGAGCCGCGCGAGTGGCGTCTTCAGCTCGTGCGAGATGCCGTGCATCATCTCGCGCTGCTGCTGGATCGACGCCTCGATGCACTGCGCCATGTCGTTGAACTGCTGCGACAGCTCGTAGACGCTCGATTTGTTCGACAGTTGCGCGCGCGTCGACAGCCGGCCCGCGCCGAACGCACGCGCGGCGGCCTGCAGCTTGCGCAGGTCGCGCCAGTGGAAATGCACCCAGGTCACGACCGCGAACAGCGTCGCGAGCGCGAGCAGCAGGTACGCGTAGATGCGGATGTCGAGATCGGGCGGTTCGGGCGGTCGCGCGTGCAGCACGGAGCCGTCTGCGAGCGGCATGTAGTAATCCTTGCCGTTGTAGCTGATCGCGATCAGGCCGCGCTCGAGATCGCGCAGCGGCACTCCGGTGAGCTGCGCGCGGGCTTCGGCCATCGAGACGAAGTTGAACCCTTCATTGCCGTGCAGCGCCAGTTCGCGCAGCGCGAGCTGCCGCTTCGCGCCCGGGTGGCGTTCGAGATAGTCGTTGAGCACGAATGCATAGGTGGTCAGCGAATTGCGCGAGGCTTCCGCGCCGCGCTCGTAGAAGATCCGGTCGAACGACAGCTGGATGAACAGGATCGACGCCACCACGCACGCGATCACGATGAGATACAGCCTGATCAGCGAACGCAGCATTTACTCGTCCCACGCGGAAGGGCTGAACAGGTAGCCGCGGCCCCAGATCGTCTTGATCTTGTGCGGCTCCGACGACGCGTCCTCGAAGCGGCGGCGCAGCTTCGAGATGCCGGAATCGACCGAGCGGTCGAGCCCGTCGAACTCGATGCCGCGCAGCTGCTTCAGGATGTCGTCGCGGCTCAGCACGACGCCGGCCGCGCGCGCGAGGATCACCAGCAGGTTGAATTCGGCGGTCTTGAGGTCGACCGGCTCGCCGCGCCACGTCACCGTGCGGTTCGGCGGCGAAATCGTCAATTCGCCGAACACGAGCGCCTCCGGCGCGGCGGCCGTCTCGCCCTGCGGCGCGGGCTGCGCGCGGCGCAGCAGCGCGCGGGCGCGCGCGACGAGCACGCGCGGCTCGATCGGCTTCGTCACGTAGTCGTCGGCGCCGGTCTCGAGGCCCGCGACCTGGTCGTACACGTCGGCGCGCGCAGTCAGGATCAGCACCGGCACGTTCGAGAATGCGCGAATGCGCCGGCAGACTTCCATGCCGTCGAGATTCGGCAGCATCAGGTCGAGCAGCACGAGCGCAGGCTGGTGCTCGCGCACCGCGGCAACGGCGAGATCGCCGCGCCGCACGACGGTCACCGTGAATTCGTAGCCGTCGAGGTATTCGCGGACCAGCTGCGCCAGCCGGTCGTCGTCCTCGATCAGCAGGACGCGGTATTTGAGCGGATCGTCGTTCATGGTTTCCTCGGAATGCGCGCCGCCGCGCGACCAGGCGGCGGCGCGGCGGCGGGCAGGGGATTTTATCCGGCGTTCCGGCAACCCGCGCGCGATCGCCACAATCGCCAACAATCAAACACAATTGAGCACAGATTCCCCTCAGATTCCGGACAGTTTCGGCGCGCGGCGGCCCCTAGACTTCGGACTCCCTGACTTTCATCTGACTATTGTGCGCCCAACCCTTCGCCGCTACCGCTACTGCGTGCCGCTCGCCGGCCTCGCCTTCGCCGCTGCCGCCCACGCGGAAAACGAATACTCGATCGGCCTCGGCGCCGGCATCGCGCCGCGCTACGCGGGCAGCAGCCAGTACCGGGGCGTCGTCGGGCCGTCGTTCTCGGCGACCTTCGACAATGGCTTCTTCATCAGCGAGTCGGACGGCGCCGGCTACCGGCTCGACCTGCCGCACGGCACGTTCGTGTCGGCGGCGGTGGACTACGACCCGGGCCGCGCGGACGAGAACCGCTTCGACCTGCCGGGTTCGAGCCATCTGAAGGGCATGGGCCGGGTGCCCGGCTCGGTGCTCGTCGGCGTGCGTGCCGGCATGACGATCTATGGCGGCGCGGTGTTGAGCGTCACGATCGACACGCCCGTCACGCATACGTCGCGCGGGGTGTCCGGGCACGTTGATCTCGCGGTGCCGGTGTACAAGTCGGCGAAGGACCAGATCGTGCTGACGGGCACCGTGCACGGCGGCGCCGGCCGCTACATGCAGACGTTCTACGGCGTGACGGACGTGCAGTCCGCGCGCAGCGGGTTCCGTCAGTACTCGACCGGCGGCGGGATCGACAGCGCGTCGATGTCGGTCGCCTGGACCCGGGCGATCTCGCAGCACTGGTCGATCCTCGCGACGGCGGGCGTGTCGCGGCTGCTCGGCCGCTACGGCGACAGCCCGATCGTGCAGTCACGCACCAACTACTTCGGGGGCGCGGGCGTGAGCTACAAGTTCTGAACGGGCGGGGCGGGCGGCGGCGCCGGCTTGGGCGCATTCCGGGGTTGCGGTAGGATGCGGATCGCCACGCCGGCGCGCGCGAAAGCGCGCGACGAACCGGCAGCTTCGCCGCATGCCGCGGCCAGCCCCATCACGGAGACGCCTTTGAAGAACACGATTTCCTTCGTCATCGCACTCGTTGCGGGCGCATCGATCTACGGTTGCGCGAACCCGGACCGGAAAACGGAGGGCGGCGCGATGCCGAATCCCGCGCACACCGGCACGACCCCTACCTGCAAGGCCGACGCGGCGCCGGACGACGCGCTGGTCGGCCAGACCGAAGCGGACGCGATCGCACAGCTGGGCGGCTGCCCGTGGCGCGTCGGCGAACGCGACGGCCAGTCGTTGCCCGGCACGATGGATTACCGCGAAGACCGCCGCAACCTGGGCATTCGCAACGGCAAGGTGATCTGGGTGCGCCGCGGCTGACGCGGCGCGTTACTTCGAGATGTACCAGAGCGCGTCCGTGCTGACGCGCGCGGGCGCGGCGGCCGGTGCCGGCGCGGGCGCCGGTGCAGGCACCGATGCGGTGGCGGGCGCCGGTGCAGCCGCAGCCATGGGCAGCGACGTCGATCCCGCCGACGGCTTGGTCACATACCAGAGCGCATCGGCCGACGCGGTGCTCTTTGCGGCGCCCGCCGGCTTGTTCGCCGTCGGTGGCGCGCTCGCGGCGGCCGCCATCGCCGGCCGCTGCGCCGGCGCGCCGGCCGGTAACGGCGAACCCGCCGCAGCGCGCTGCGCGCGCGCTTCATAGGCCCCGAGCTGGAAGATCAGCGCTTGCGCGGGGCGCGCGATCACCGCATACGGAAACTGCGGTTCCCACGGCACCAGCACGCGCCCGCCCGGCGTGTCCGCGAAGATCGCCGGCACGCGCTTCATGTCGCTGAACTGCACGTAGACCTTGGCGCCGTCGTCGAACACCTGGATCGGCTTCGCCGCATCCGCGCCGCTCACCGTCCAGCCGAAGTTGTACGCGCCGGCGGGGCCGGCCGGCGCCGACGCGGCCTGCGCGGCGGCGCGCGGGCGGGTGACTTGCGGCGCGGTGACGCTGAGGCTGGCGAACGGGTTGTAGGCCTGCGGCGGTGTATAGGACGGCGGAAGGATAGGCATGGGGGAATCCGGCGAATCCGGGATGGTTTGAATCGCGTCGTACACCTTGCGCGCATACGCGAGGCGCTTGTCGGGCGATGCGGCGTTGTACGCGCCGATCGCGTTCCAGGTCGGCCCGAGCTGACGGATGTTCTGCGACAGGATCCACGCGCCGACATAGGCGTTGGTGCACGGGTCGTACAGGCTCTGCTCGGAGATGCCTTCGCGCGAGAGCGTCGGCAGCCACGAGCTGTTGATCTGCATGAGACCGATGTCGGTGGTGCCGTTCGCGTTCGTATTGACCGCGTTGGTCTTCATCCCGGATTCGACCTGCGCGATACCGCGCAGCAGGCTGACGTTGACGTGATGGAACGCGGCGGCATCGTCGAGGCAGTCGGCTCGGGCGATGCCGTGCATCATGAACGAAATCGAAATAATCGGCGCTATTTTCAGCATTTCAGTGCTGAGCGAGCGGGTTTTCTGACGCGGCATGGCAGGTTGGCGCGAAATCGGGCGGCCTATGCAAGAAAAAAGCAACGGCGAAGTGTGCCATAGCGCGCGATCGAATGGCTCATTCCGGTGCGGCGATGATGCTTCAGCGGCCGGGGGCAGGTCGCAGGGGTTTTATCCGGCGCGAGATGCCGGGCCATGCGCGAATGCGAATGCGGCGGTAATGCCGCGCGCGTTTTGTTCGCGAGAATCGATGCGACAGACGCAGTCGCGCATCGCATATCGGGAAAATCGACGAACGGTTGGCGTCGATCGCGAACCGTTCGGGTTGCGAAAGCGCGGCATCGGCCGCGCATGCATCGCGGGTGGCGGGCGCCGCCGCGCGAATCATGGCCGGCCGCCGCGAACGGGCGGCCGGCCGTGCGCGATCAGAAGCGGTGACGCAGGCCGAGGTTGACCATCGTCTGCGAGCGGGTGCCCACGTAGCCGTACGAACCGATCGACGCTTGCGCGGCCATCGCGCCGCCCTTGCCGTCGCCGGTCTCGCCGCTTGCGTGCTGGTAGGCCGCGGTCACGTATACGTCGGTGCGCTTCGACAGGTTGTAGTCGCCGCCGAGCGACACCTGGTGATAGGTCGCCGACGTGTCGCCGCCCGACTTCGTGTAGCTGTAGCCGACGCCGACGAGCAGGGCATTGGTCGCCTGGTAGTTCAGGAAGCCCTGGCCGGTGTTGTAGTGCTCGTTCGACGCGAACAGCGAGCTGGCGTCGCGGCGGTACTGCGCGTTGCTGTAGCTCGCGCCGAACGTGAACTTGCCGAGCACGTACTGGCCCGCGACGCGCGCGATGCCGATCGAGTGGGCCGTCGAATAGCCGCTGTTGACGGGGCCGTCGAAGGTGCCGTCCGACGTGCTGGTCCAGGTCGAGCGCGGGCCGTTCGCGGCCGGGCTGTTCGCCGCGTAGAAGTAGCCGCCCGCGAGGCTCAGCGGGCCGTTGTTGTACGCGAGCGCCGCCGAGTACGACTGCCCGGAGCCGGTGCTGCCGGCGATGCCGCCGAACGAGTACATCGCGGAGAACTGCAGGCCGGCATACACGGGCGACGTATACTTCACCGCGTTGTCGACGCGGAAGCTGTTGTCGTAGTTGTCGACGTCGCCGGCCGTCGCGAACGCGCTGCCGAGATAGTTGTCGGCGGTGATCACCTGCACGAGATCGATCAGCGGATCGTACTGGCGGCCGAGCGTGACCGTGCCGTAGCGGTCGCTCGACAGGCCGACGAACGCCTGCCGGCCGAACAGGCGGTTGCCCTGGCCCTGGCGGCCGTTGCTCGGGTCGAAGCCGCTCTCCAGCTGGAACAGCGCCGTCAGGCCGCCGCCGAGATCCTCGCTGCCCTTGATCCCCCAGCGGCTGCCGGACAGGTTGCCCGCGCTGCTGTTGCCGAGCGCCCACAGGTTGTCCTTGCCCTGCGCATGGTTCACGTAGGTCAGCGATGTGTCGATCACGCCATACAGCGTGACGCTCGATTGGGCGTGCGCGACAGGCGCGGCCGCGAGCGACGCGAGCGAAACCAGCGAGAGTGCGGTGCGTTTCATTTGATCTCCTTTTGCAATGGCTTTCGATGGTGAATCGGCAATGGCAGGAGACTACCGAGTCGGAATTGAAGGAGAAAAATGAAATGCTCTGTTGTGACGAAAAGAAGACATGCGCATGCCACGCAAGCGTGCATTTCCGGATTCGAATTATTGATGAACGTGCATCAATCGGCGAATAAGCGGATGGGTTTTTAAAGCGGCTTTACCGATCCCGTCACAATTTGCGCGTGGCAGCCGGCATATCGATCCGTGATTCGAATTATCGCGGTTCGGGTAAATGATTATTTAATCAACTGAATCAATCGGGCGGAATTGACTGTGCTAGCGTAGCCCCACTCGTATGCTTCATCGATTGAGGTAGCGAGTTTCCACGCTTTTTAAAGCGGCTTCGGCCGCTTCTTTTTCTCCGAACGCTTCGTTTGTCCGTCTGCCGCTCGCCGGCATCGACATCGCGCCGCCGCGCATCATCGCCCCTTGTCCGATGACGTACCCGTAGAACGCTCACATCGTTCGCGCGTGCGCGACAAGCGCCGACGCGACCCTCCCGGCGGCGTTCCGTGTTTGTATATAATAATCATTCTCATTTACGAATGCGCTCGCGCGCCCGCGCCCGGAACCCGGCCATGTCCGCTGACAAGCTCCCTCTGTACCGCGAAATCGACGCCCTGTACGTCGGCCATCACGCGTGGCTGCGTGGTTGGCTGAACAGGAAGCTGGGTTGCGCGCACCGCGCGGCCGATCTCGCGCACGACACGTTCATGCGGCTGCTGGCGCGCGACGAGCCGATCGGCGCCGCCGAGCCGCGCGCGTTCCTGACGACGGTCGCGCAGCGCGTGCTGTACAACCACTGGCGCCGCGAGCAGCTCGAGCGCGCTTACCTCGACGCGCTCGCGCTGCGCCCCGACGCGCATGCGCCGTCGCCGGAGGAGCGCGCGGTCGTGCTCGAGACGCTGCTCGAGATCGACCGGCTGCTCGACGGCCTGCCGCTCGCCGCGAAGCGCGCATTCCTGCTGTCGCAACTCGACGGGCTCGCGCAGGCCGAGATCGCGGCCGAACTCGGCGTGTCGCTCGCGACGGTCAAGCGCTACCTGGTGAAGGCCGGCACGCAGTGCTATTTCGCGATGGCGGCCTGACCGATGGCCGCATCGGGTACGCCGGCGATTGCGCCGCAGGTCGCGCAGCGCGCGGTCGAGTGGTGGGTCGATCTCCAGGCCGGCAACACGGATGCCGCGTTCGCGGCCGAGCTCGCGCGCTGGCGCGCGGCGGACCCGAGCCACGACGCCGCGTGGCGCCACATCGAAGCCGTGCACGGCAGGCTGAGCCGGCTCGCCGACGGCCTCGACACGCGGGCCGCGCGCGCGGCGCTGCTGCCGCCGCGCTCGGGCCGCCGCCGCGCGGCCGTGAAGGCGCTCGCGGTGCTGCTGTTCGCGGGCGGCGCGGCGTGGATGGCCGAACCGTCACGGCGCTGGGCTGTCCGGCAGGCCGACCTGCGCACGACGGTCGGCGAACGGCGCACGGTGACGCTCGCCGATCGCACGGTCGTCGTGCTCGACACCGACACGGCGCTCGACGTGCGCTTCGACGATCGCGAACGGCGCCTGCGCTTGCTGCACGGCACGATCATGGTGACGAGCGGCCACGACGATCGCGGGCTCGCGCGTGCGCTCGTGATCGCGACCGACGACGGCGAGCTTCGTCCGCTCGGCACGCGCTTCTCGGTGCGGCAGCGCGATGGCGCGAGCCGCATCGAGGTGTTCGCCGGCGCGGTGCGGGTGCAGCCCGGCCGCGCGCCAGGCGGCGCGCGCGTGATCGCCGCGGGCGAGGGCGCCGATTTCACGCGCGATGCGGTTGGCGCGAGCGCGCCGCTCGATGCGTACGCGTCCGCATGGACCGACGGGATGATCGTCGCGTCGCGCATGCGGCTCGCGGACCTGGTTGCCGAGCTCGGCCGCTATCGCCGCGGCAGCCTGCGTTGCGACGCGGCCGTGGCCGACCTGCGGGTGTCGGGCACGTTTCCGCTGGACGATCCCGATCGCGTGCTCGACACGCTGAAGACGACATTGCCGATCGACGTCGCGCACGTGACCCGCTACTGGGCGACGGTCGTGCCGGCCGGTTCGTGAGCGTCCCTGAAAAAATCCTGCATCTGTGTGAGCTGTTTTCGCGTTTCGCGTGACATGGGTCATGAGAGCAGCACCGAACCATCGCCTACCGACACCCCGAACATGGCTTCCACCCGTCTGATGCGCCGCCGCCGACCGGCTTCCCGGCGCGCGTTGCCGCCGCGCCCGCGCGCGGCCATCTCCGCCGCACCTGCCGCCTCGCGCGGCCTTGCCCACCGGCTGGCCGGCGCCGTCCTGCTGTCGGCGCTGCTGCCGCTGCCCGCGCTGGCCGCCCCCGACACCGACACCGACGCCGACGCGACATCCGCGGCCGCGCAGCGCGCGTCGCGCCGCGCGTTCGATATCCCGGCCGGCCCGCTCGAAGCGGCGCTCAATCGCTTCGGGCGCGACGCGGGCATCCTGCTTGCGTTTCCCGCCGATCTGGCCGCCGGCCGGACGAGCGGCGGCCTGCACGGCCGGTTCGACGTCGAAGGCGGGCTCGACCGCCTGCTCGCGGGCACCGGGCTCGTCGCGCTGCGCCAGCCGGGCGGCGGCTATACGCTGATGCGCACCGGCAGCGCGCCGGCCGCGCAGCCGGCGGCCGCTGCCGGCGCCGGCGCGGAACTGCCGACGATCGCGGTGCGCAGCAGCGCGATCCGCGCGGAAAGCTACCGGCCGCCGCAGGAGGCCGGCGTGCTGCGCTCGGACATCCCGCTGCTCGACACCGCGCAGGCTGTCGCGATCGTGCCCGCGCAGGTGCTGCGCGACCAGCGTCCGCGCAATCTCGACGATGCGCTCGGCAACGTGAGCGGCATCACGCAGGGCAACACGCTCGCCGGCACGCAGGACACGATCATGAAGCGCGGCTTCGGCGACAACCGCGACGGCTCGGTGATGCACAACGGGATGCCGATCGTGCAGGGCCGCTCGTTCAACGCGGCGGTCGACAGCGTCGAGGTGCTGAAGGGCCCGACGGCGCTGCTGTACGGGCTGATGGATCCGGGCGGCGTCGTCAACGTCGTCGCGAAGCAGCCGCAGCTCACGCGCTACAACGCGGTGTCGGTCGGCGCGTCGACATTCGGCCACGGCAAGAACGGCGGCAGCGCGACCTTCGACTCGACCGGCCCGATCGGCGACACGCCGCTCGCCTACCGGCTGATCGTCGACCAGTCGAACGAGCAGTACTGGCGCAACTTCGGCGAATACCGGCAGACCTTCGTCGCGCCGTCGCTGGCATGGTACGGGCGCGACACGCAGGTGGTGCTGTCCTACGAATACCGGAAATTCCATTCGCCGTTCGATCGCGGCACCGCGCTCGACCCGCGCACTGGCGCGCCGCTCGACATTCCCGCGCGGCGCCGCCTCGACGAGCCGTTCAACAGCATGGACGGCGAATCGCATCTCGCGCAGCTGTCGGTCGACCACCAGATCAACGCCGACTGGAAGGCGCACTTCGGCTACAGCTACAACCGCGAAACCTATGACGCGAACCAGATCCGCATCACCGGCGTGAACCCCGCGCAGGGCACGCTGACGCGCAGCAACGACGCGACGCACGGCTCGCTCAGCACCGACAGCTACGGGATCGCGTACGTGAACGGCAAGCTGCGGCTCGCGGGGATGCGCCACGACCTGCAGTTCGGCGTCGACAGCGAGTACCGCCGCATCTACCGCAAGGACATGCTGCGGCAGGCCGTGAAGACGCCGTTCAGCTACGTGGATCCGGTGTACGGGCTGCTGCCGCCGTCGAGCACCGTGTCCGCGAGCGACAGCGACCAGACCGACACGCTGCACGACGCGTCCGTGTTCTTCCAGGACAGCATCCACGTGACCGACAAGTGGATCGTGTCGGGCGGCCTGCGCTTCATCACGTACAACCAGGTTGCGGGGCGCGGCCGGCCGTTCAAGGCGAACACCGACCTGAGCGGCTCGAAATGGCTGCCGCGCGCGGGCGTCGTCTACAAGTGGAACGACGCGTTCTCGCTGTACGGCAGCTACTCGCAGTCGCTGAAACCGTCGTCGTCGATCGCGCCGATGGCATCCGGCTTCGTGATCGACGGCGCGACGCCGCCCGAGGAGGCGACCGCATGGGAAGTGGGCGGCAAGCTCGACCTGCCGGGCGGTCTCACAGGCTCGCTCGCGTTGTTCAACATCGACAAGAAGAACGTGCTCGTGTCGCAGTTCAACGACACGACCAAGCTCACCGACTGGCGCACGTCCGGCAAGGCGCGCTCGCGCGGCGTCGAGCTCGACGTGTCGGGCAAGATCGGCGAACGCTGGAACGTGATCGCGAGCTACGCGTACATCGACGCGAAGACGATCGAGGATCCGCTGTATGCGGGCAACCGGCTCTGGAACGTCGCGCGCCATACGGGGTCGATCGCGGCCGTCTACGACGTCGGCACGCTGGCGGGCGGCGACGACCTGCGGATCGGCGCGGCCGCGCGCTACGTCGGCGCACGGCCCGGCGATTCGGCGAACAGTTTCACGCTGCCGTCGTACGTGCTTGCCGATGCGTTCGCGACCTACGACACGCGCATCGGCAAGCAGAAGCTGTCGCTGCAGCTCAACGTGAAGAACCTTTTCAATCGCACGTACTACCCGTCGAGCGCGAACCGCTATTTCGTCGCGCTCGGCGATGCGCGGCAGGTGTCGCTGCTGACGACGCTGCAGTTCTGACGCACCCGTCGTCGCATCATTTGCCGCGCGAAGCGTCGCGCGGCCTCGGAGATCATGGAATGAACGGAAACATGAAGCACCTGACGCACCGCGCGGCGGCGTTGACGCGGCGCGGCGCATTGCGCGCGCTCGCCGGTTCGGCGATTGCGATCGCGGCGGGCGTTGCCGGCGTGTCGCCCGCATCGGCCGCCGAACAGAACGTGCAGCGCGCGCAGCCCGCGCCGGCCGCGCGCGTCGCGATACTCGTGCAGACCGGCGGCCCGAACCTGAAGGTCGACGAACGGATCGGCGCGCACCTGAGCACGCGCGGCTACGCGGTGCGCTTCGTCGACCAGGCCGCGGCGCCCGATGCGGCGCGCGATGCGGACCTCGTGATCATCTCGTCGACCGTGTCGGCGAAGAACGTCGCGGCGGGCTGGCGCACGCTCGACAAGCCGCTTGTCACTTGGGAGAACGACCTGCTCGACGATCTCGCGATGACCGGCAAGCGCCACGACGTCGACTTCGGCGAGACGGGCAAGGAGCGCTACGTGTGGCTCGTCAACGCGCCGCACCCGATCGCGGCGGGGTTGCCGGCGGGCGCGACGAACGTGTACGGCAAGCAGGCGCCGATGAGCTGGGGCAAGCCGGGGCTCGGCGCTAGCATCATCGCGACCGTGTACGGGCAGCCGGACAAGGCCGCGATCTTCGCGTACGAGAAGGGCGCGACGATGGACTACGAAGCGCTCGCGCCGGCGCGACGCGTGATGTTCTTCCTCGACAACGACACGTTCGTGAACCTGTCGCCGGCCGGGCTCGCGTTGTTCGAGGCGGCAGTCGATTGGGCGGCGGGGCGGCGCTGACGGCCGTGCAGGCGAGTGCGCGGCGTGTCGGCCGGCCGCCGCGCGAACGGCGGGATTCGATGCGGAGGGCGGCGCCGATACACGCGAAGCGAGCAGGTGGATTCGATCCGTCGCTGCCCGTCGATGCGAGAATGCGGGCGTTTGCAGAATCGTGTCGAGAGAACTGAATGGACAGTCATATCGCTCCGGTGGAGCTGAAGAAGGCCTACCGTCTCCTCAATCACGGCCCGACCGTGCTCGTGTCGGCGCGTCACGGCGGCACCGACAACGTGATGGCCGCCGCGTGGGCCTGCGCGCTCGACTTCATGCCGCCGAAGCTGACGGTCGTGCTCGACAAGTCCGCGAAGACCCGCGAACTCGTCGAGCGCAGCGGCACGTTCGTGATCCAGATCCCGACCGCCGCGCAGCTGGCGCTCACGCATGCGGTCGGCAGCCACAGCCTCGCCGACCGGCCGGACAAGCTGCGCGAAGCCGGCGTCGCGCTGTTCGACGTCGAAGGGCACGACCTGCCGTTCGTCGCCGGCTGCTCGGGCTGGCTCGCGTGCAAGCTGATTCCGGAGCCGCACAACCAGCAGACCTACGACCTGTTCATCGGCGAGGTCGTCGGCGCGTGGTCCGACACGCGCGTGTTCAGCGACGGCCACTGGCATTTCGAGCAGGCCGACCCGGCATTGCGCAGCCTGCACTACATCGCGGGCGGCAACTTCTATGCGATCGGCGAGGCGCTGTCGATCGACGCCGGCACGACCGACGCGCAATGACGCAGCGGGCCGGCGGACGCCGGTTCGTCCCCGTGGTCGGCCGCCGGGATTCCGGCACGCACTTCGATGATGGCGAGGCGGCTCGCCGCCCGTATGTCGCCGCGGATAGCGACTAATATGGAAAGATTCCGATCGTCGCGGCGCATGATCCGGCGTCACGTGCCGCGATGCAGGTGTCGCGGGCGTCCGCGTTCGCCGGAAGGAGAGGCGCGAAATGCGAAGAATCTACGTGCTGTTGCCCAATGCGAAAAGTGCGTCGCGGATCATCGACGAATTATTGCTCCGCCACGTCGAATGGCGGCATGTTCATGTGCTGGCCGCGCCGGGCGTGGAAACCGAAAACCTGCCGCAAGCGACACTCGCGCAGCGCAGCGACCTGCTGCCGGCGCTCGGGCGCGGCACGCTGGTCGGCTGGCTGGTGGGGATGGCGGTCGGGCTCGCCGCGCTGCTGTACCAGCCGGAGGGGCTGAAGCTCGGCGCGGGCGCCGTCGTGCTGATCACGCTGCTCAGCGCCGGGTTCGGCGCGTGGACTTCGACGATGATCGGCGTCAACGTGCCGAATACACGGCTCAAGCGCTTCGAGGGCGCGGTCGAGGGTGGCGAGCTGCTGTTGATGGTGGACGTCAAGACCGATCGCGTCGACGAAATCGAGGCGCTGATCAAGCAGCATCACCCGGATGCGGGCGTCAAGGGGCACGATCCGACGATTCCGGCGTTTCCTTGAGCAGCAGGCGAGGGCGGCGCGACGGTGACGGGCGCGCCGCTCCGCGCTGCACACGGCTTTGTCGTTCGGTTCCCGCGATGCAGCGCGGGAACCACGCTGCCGGCTGGTCTGCCGCTTTCTCCTGATAAGCTGTCGCGATTCCGAAATCGACGAGCCGGCGGCTCCCGGCCGGCTTGCGCTGCGCGACGACATGACAAAAACGACCACGCCTGTCCCGTTGAAACACCCTGACCGTTCCGTCGGCCGCCTGCTGACGATTACCGCCTGCGCGCTGTTCGCCGCGCTGCCGGCGCGCTCCGCGCCTGCCGACCGCCTGCTGCATGCGTTCATCCGCGATCACTACGGCGCGTGGCGCGCCGATCGCAAGGGCTGGCAGCAGGACCCGGACGATGCCATCTACCAGCCGTGCGGAACGCTGCGCGTCGCCACGCCGGACGGCCCGCGCTACCTGCTCGCGATGTGCGGCGAGACCGCCGCGAGCGTGCAGGACGGCATGCCGGGCATGGATTCGGACGCCACGCCGGGCACGATCGACCTGTACGTGCTGCGCCCGTCGCCGGACGGCAAGGGGCTCGAACCGGTGCTGACGAAGACGGACATCGCGTCCGGCAAGCGCGGCGCGCCGGGCACCGTGAGCATTCAGCGGCTCGGGCCGCGCCTGTTCGGTTTCGTCATCGGCGACAGCGACACGCGGCAAGGCTACACGCAAAGCCTCCGCGCGATCTGGCTGCCGCACGGCAATGCGCTGGTGCTGGCGGCGCCGCGCATCAACGAGGCGCTCGACAATGCCGAGTCGTCCGAATGCGCGAATGCGCAGGCGCGCTGCGAGGCACGCCGCTTCGAGATCGCGCCCGACACGACGGCCACCGGCGCCGTGTATCCGCTGACGGTGACCGAAACCGGCACGCGCGGCAGCCGCGCGATCCATGCGCGCTACACGGTGAAGTTCGACGACGCGCGCGGGCGCTACGTGGTGCCGAAGGCGCTGCGGGAAGGGTATTGAGGCGCCGCGCGCCGGCATGAACGCGGCGCGCGGGCGGCAACGGCGGCGCCTGCCGCCGCCGCGTCACACGTACAGATAGCGGACGAGGTGGAAGAACACCGGCGCGGCGAAGCAGATCGAATCGACGCGGTCGAGCATCCCGCCGTGGCCGGCGATCATCGAGCCCCAGTCCTTGGTGCCGAGCGAGCGCTTGACGGCCGACAGCACGAGCCCGCCGACGAAGCCGGCGACCACGATCGCGAGCGAGATGCCGAACGCGGCGCCGAAGCTGAACGGCGTCACGCGATACAGCGACGCGCCGCACAGCGTCGCGAGCAGGCCGCCGCCGACGAAGCCCTCGATCGTCTTCGACGGCGACAGGCGCGGCGCGATCTTGCGGCGTCCGAACAGCTTGCCGACCACGTACTGCAGCACGTCGCTGATCTGCACGACGACGAGGAAGAAGAACAGCAGCAGCGCGTTCTGCCCGGTGTAACGCGGAATGTCGAGGATCAGCACGGCGGGCGCATGGCTCAGCCCATAGACGCACACCATCAGCGCCCAGTTGATCTTCGCGTTGCGGCTCAGGAATTCGCGCGTGTCCTGCGTGAGCGCCGACACGAGCGACATCGCGAAGAACAGGTGCACCGGCACGAAGATCGAATACATGCCGTACCAGTTGATCCCGAGCAGCAGGTACTGCACCGGGATCGCGACGAAGAACGCGATGAACAGCGTCGTGTGATCGCTCGCGGTGGTCGGCGTGAGCGTGATGAATTCGCGCAGCGTGAGATACGACAGCACCGCGAACACGAGGTAGGTGACGTTGTTGCCGAGGCCGATCGCGATCACCATCACCGCGATCATGGCCCACCATGCACGGATGCGCTGGTTCAGGTTGACGATCGTCGCGCTCGTGCCGCCGCTGCGCGCGCCGAGGATCGCGCCGATCACGGTCGCGACGCTCAGCAGCGCGGTGACGCCCGCGACCAGTTCCCAGAAAAGTGTTCGCATGTGGATGTGGTTGTCCGGATGAAGAGGGGGCGCGCCGCGCTCAGCCTGCCGGCCGGTGCGGCGCGAGCGCGACGATCGCGTCGCGCATGCGGGCGAGGAACGACGCCTTGTCTTCCTGGTCGCCGCGCGCCTCGTTCGCGCCGAAGTGCACCTTGCAGATCAGCGGCACCGGCCAGATCGCGCCTTTCGGCATGATCCGCTGCAGGTTCTCCAGGTAGACGGGCGCGAGCGCGACGTTCGGGAATTCGCTCGCGAGATGGAACAGCCCGCTCTTGAACGGTTGCGGCAGCGCCTCGGCGCTGCGCGTGCCTTCGGGGAAGATGATGATCGAATGGCCCTGCGCGAGCGCGTCGCGCACGGGGTCGAGCGGGTCGCCGCCAGTCTCGCGGTGGCGGTCGATCAGCACGACGTTCAGCAGCTTCTGCGCGATGTGGCGCTTCATGTCGCTGCTGTCCCAGTAGTCGCGCGCGGCCACCGGCCGCACCACCGCGCGCACGTCGCGCGGCAGCGCCGCGAGGATCGCGAGCGTGTCGATGTGGCTCGTATGGTTCGAGAAGTAGATCTTCTGCGTCGGGCTCGGCGGCGCCTGGTGCCAGACCGGATAGGCGCCGGCGACGAGCCGCACGATCGTCAGCAGGAAGTCGCGCTGCCATGCATGCAGGATGTTCATCGGCGGCGCGCCTCCTGTCGTTGCGGTTCGCACGCCCGCCGCGCGGCGCACGCGTGACGGACGGCATCCCGGAATGCCGATGCGGCGCGATGCGCATCGGACGGCCCATGTTTAAATTTTTTCAAATGAGTGAGTGCCTGTCGCTGGTCCGCGATAATCGGCGGGTTGCACGATTGCCGGCGGGAGTGATCGCTATTGCACGAGTGCGCGAATACGATTTGCAACCATGTTGCATTGCATTCGGGCCAGCGGATTATCGCGAGTTTCCCGGAAAAACGCCAGATCGCCGCGCCGGCCGCGCGCTTGACGCCCGGGGGCCGCTCGGCGACGATTATGCCCGTCCAGTAGTCGACCGTTTCCGCACCGGGGGCCGCCCGCGGAGACGAACCCCAAGCGGTGCCAATTAAAACGATGAGCCTGTACGCACTCAAACCCAAATTCCAGAACCGCCTGCGACCGCTCGCGAATTCCCTCGTCGAACGCGGCGTCACCGCGAACCAGGTCACGCTGTTCGCGGCCGGCGGCTCGATCGTCGTCGGCGCGCTGGCCGGGCTCGGCGCGTTCGCGCCGGCGCTGTTCCTGCTGATTCCCGTATGGCTGTTCGTGCGCATGGCGCTCAACGCGATCGACGGCATGCTCGCGCGCGAGCACGGCCAGAAGAGCACGCTCGGCGCGTACCTGAACGAGCTCGGCGACGTCGTGTCGGACGTCGCGCTGGTGCTGCCGTTCCTCGCGGTGTCTGCGTTCTCGCAGGCGGACGTGTGGCTGTTCGCGCTGCTGGCGGTGATCGTCGAATGCGCAGGCCTGATCGGCCCGCTCGTCGGCGCGAGCCGCCGCTACGACGGCCCGTTCGGCAAGAGCGACCGCGCGTTCGCGCTCGGCGCGTTCGCGCTGTGGATCGGCGTCGGCCTGCCGGCCGGCGGCCTCGCCGCGTGGCTGTGGCGGCTGCTGATCGTGCTGTCGGCCGTGACCGTCGTGCGGCGCGTGCGGGCCGGCATCGCCGAAGCGGGCGGTTGAGCGGGCGACGCCGGAGGGCGGCGTCGCGTTGTTGCTTCGAATAACGAAACGAGAAAGATCGCATGAGCACACGCATCGCCCGCGAGGCGGAATTCACCACGCACGACGGCGAACCGCTGTTCTACCGTCACTGGCCCGCGACGGGCGAGCGCTGCCGCGGCGCGATCGTGCTGCTGCATCGCGGCCACGAGCATTCGGCGCGCGTCGCGCACCTCGTCGACGAGCTCGACCTGCCCGAGTTCGCGTTCTTCGCGTGGGACGCGCGCGGCCACGGCCGCTCGCCCGGCGCGCGCGGCTACAGCCCGAGCGCGGCCGCGTCGGTGCGCGACCTGCAGACCTTCGTCGAGCACATCCGCGACACGCATGGCATCGCGATCGAGGACATGGCCGTCGTCGGCCAGAGCGTCGGCGCGGTGCTCGCGGCAACCTGGGCGCACGACTACGCGCCGCCGATCCGCTGCCTGGCGGTCGCGTCGCCGGCGTTCCACATCAAGCTCTACGTGCCGTTCGCGCGGCCCGGCCTGCGGCTGATGCACAAGCTGCGCGGGCTGTTCTACGTGAACAGCTACGTGAAGCCGAAATTCCTCACGCACGACCCCGAGCGCATCGCGAGCTACGCGGCCGATCCGCTGATCACGCGGCCGATCGCGGTCAACATGCTGCTCGACCTGCACGACACCGCGCAGCGGATCGTCGCGGACGCGGCGGCGATCACGGTGCCGACGCAACTGCTGATTTCCGGCGCGGACTGGGTGGTCCATCGCGGCCCGCAGGACCGCTTCTACGAGCGGCTCGGCTCGGCGCGCAAGGAGCGCATCGTGCTGCCGGGCTTCTATCACGACACGCTCGGCGAGCGCGACCGCGCGCAGGCGCTCGCGCCGCTGCGCGCGTTCGTGCTGCGCGAATTCGACACGCCGAGCCCACGCGTGTCGCTCGCCGACGCCGACCGGCGCGGCGCGTTCCATGACGAATACGCGGCGCTCGCGCGGCCGCCCGCGAATCCGCTCGCGCGCGCGTACTGGGCGATCACGCGCGCGGGGCTGAAGGCGGGCGGCGCGCTGTCGGACGGCATCGCGCTCGGCCTGAAGCTCGGCTTCGATTCGGGCTCGACGCTCGACTACGTGTATCGCAACGATGCGCAAGGCCGGCTCGGCATCGGCCGGCTGATCGACCGCACCTACCTCGATTCGCCGGGCTGGGCCGGCATCCGCCAGCGCAAGATTCATCTGCAGGAACTGATCGGCGCGGCGATCGCGCGGCTGCGCGGCGCCAGCGAGCCGGTGCGGATCGTCGACATCGCGGCCGGGCACGGCCGCTATGTGCTCGACGCGATCGCGTCGGCGGCCGAGCGCGACGGCGCCGCGCCCGACGACATCACGCTGCGCGACTACAGCCCGCCGAACGTCGAGGCGGGGCGCGCGCTGATCGCGCAGCGCGGCCTCGAAGCGATCGCGCGCTTCGAGCGCGGCGACGCGTTCGACGACGCGTCGCTGGCGGCGCTCGCGCCGCAGCCGACGCTCGCGATCGTGTCGGGCCTGTACGAGCTGTTCGGCGAGAACGCGCTGATCGAGCGCTCGCTGCGCGGGCTCGCACAGGCGGTGCCGCCGGGCGGCTATCTCGTCTATACGGGGCAGCCGTGGCATCCGCAGCTCGAATTCATCGCGCGCGCGCTGAACAACCATCGCGGCGACGCGACCTGGGTGATGCGCCGCCGTTCGCAGGCCGAGATGGACGAACTCGTCGCGCGCGCGGGGTTCCGCAAGCTCGACCAGCGGATCGACGCGATGGGGATCTTCACGGTGAGCCTCGCGCAGCGGGTCGACGCGTGATGGGCGAGCTCGGCGGCCGCGCGCGCGGCCTGGCCGCCCAGGCCCCGGCCGCGGCCGGCGCGCGCGACGCGTCGCTCGCGCTGCGCGTCGGCTGGCTCGCGGCGATGGGCGCGGTGTTCTTCTCGACCTACGGCTTCGCGAACTGGCTCGCCGCGCGCCGCGACGCGGTGCCGACCTTCGCGTTCGGCTGGGAGCATTCGATTCCGTTCGTGCCGTGGACGATCGTGCCGTACTGGTCGATCGACCTGCTGTATGCGCTGTCGTTCCTGTTCTGGGCCCGCCGCGACGATCTGCTCGATCACGTGAAGCGCCTGCTGACCGTGCAGCTGATCTCGGTCGCGTGCTTCGTCGCGTGGCCGCTGCGCTTCGGCTTCGAGCGGCCCGACGCGGGCGGCGTGGCAGGCGCGTTGTTCACGCTGCTGATGGGTTTCGACAAGCCGTTCAACCAGGCGCCGTCGCTGCATATCGGGCTGCTCGTCGTATTGTGGGCCGTCTACGCGAAGCACCTGCGCGGCACGCTGGCGCGCGCGGTGCTGCATGCCTGGTTCGCGGCGATCGGCGTGTCGGTGCTGACGACCTATCAGCATCACGTGATCGACGTGCCGACCGGCGCGGCGGTCGGCTGTCTCGCGTTGTTCCTGTTCCCGTTGCGCGACGCGGCGGGCCGGCTGCCGGGCGCCGATGCGGCGCCGTCCGCGGCCGGCCGCGCGCTCGCGCGCCGCTATGCGCTCGGCGCCGGCATCGCGGCGCTCGTCGCGCTCGCGTGCATTCCGCATGCGGCCGGCTGGGCGCTGGCGGCGGGGTGGGGCGCGCTGGCGCTGGCGTGCGTCGCATGGATCTACCGGCGCGGCGCGCCGTCCGCATTCCAGAAGCGCGCCGACGGCCGGTTTGCGCCGTTCATGCGGCTGCTGTTCGCGCCGACGATCGCCGGCGCGTTCGTCAACTCGCGCGCGTGGACGTTCCGCAACCCGGCGCCCGCGCGCATCGACGAACGCGTGTCGATCGGCCGCGCGCCGAGCGCCCGCGAACTCCGGAAGCACGGGTTCACCGGGCTCGTCGACCTGACCGCCGAGATGCCGCGCTGGGCCGCGGCCGATGCATCGCTCGCGTATGTGAGCGTGCCGCAGCTCGACCTCGTTGCGCCGACTGCGCTGCAGTTGCAGCAGGCCGTCGCGGCGCTCGAGCGCCTGCACGGCGAGGGCCGCGACGTGCTGGTCTGCTGCGCGCTCGGCTACGGCCGCAGCGTGCTGTGCGCGGCCGCGTGGCTGGCGCTGCGGCGCGGGCTGACCGATGCGCGCGACGCGCTCGCGGCGGTGCGGGCGGCCCGGCCGCGCGCGGTGTGGTCGGACGAAGGCGTCGCGGTGCTGCAGCACTGGATCGACCGCCGCGCGGCGGGGGACGCGTGATGCGCGACCCGTCCGCGCCGTACCGGATTGCCGCGGCCCGTGGCGCGCTCGATGCGGGCGCGTGGGCGATCGTGGCCGCGCTCGCGGCGGCGGGCGCGGGGTGGTGGGTCGCAGCGGGCTGGATGGCCGCGCCACTCGCGCGGGTGCTGCTCGCGGCCGTCAGCACCGCGTCGGGTGTCGCGGCGCTGTGGTATGCGGTGCGGATCGCGATCGACCGCCGGCTGTTCGCGGCGCTCGCGCATGCGGCAACGGCAACGGCGCCGGACGGCGCCGGCGATGCGCTCGCGGCGCTCGACCGCGCGCTGGCCGACCTCGGCTGGATCGATGCCGCGAAGGCGGGCCGGGCGCTCGATGCGCGCGTGCGCGGCGCGATCGGCCTGTGCCGGGCCGGGGTGCTGATCGCGGTGATCCAGTGGGCGATCGTCGGGGCCGCGATCGCGATGTCGGGGTTCTGAAGAGCGGCCGGCGGCAACGGGTGTCGTACCCTCGACGCCGTCACACCGTCACACCGTCACACCGTCACACCGTCACGCAGTTACGCAGTCACGTCCTCGCGCGCGCTGCGCCGCGACCGCTTGACCTCGTACATCGCCTGGTCCGCGTGTTCGATCAGCGCGTTCATCTCGGTGCCGTCGTCGGGCAGCATCGCGATCCCGACGCTCACGCCGAGCGCGAGCGGCCGCCCCTCGAACTCGAACGGCGCGCCGACCGTCTGCGCGAGCCGTTCGCTTTGCGTCTGCGCGTCGGTGCGGGTGCGGATGTTCGGCAGGATCACGCCGAACTCGTCGCCGCCGAGCCGCGCGACCGTGTCCGAGCGCCGCACGGCGCCCATCATCCGCGTCGCGGCCTCGCGCAGCGCGGCGTCGCCCGCGCGATGGCCGTGCACGTCGTTGATCGGCTTCAGGCCGTCCATGTCGATGTTCAGAATGCCGAGCCGGGCATGGCCGCGCAGCGCCGCGTGCATCGACTGGCGCAGGCGGTCGTAGAACAGCGCGCGGTTGGGCAGGCCGGTGAGCGCGTCGTGCGTCGCGCGCAGGTACAGCTCGTTCGCCTCGTTGCGCGCCGCGTGGAACATCGCGGCCGCGATCAGCTCGGCCATCAGCCGCAGCGTGCCGGCGTCGGCCGGCGTGAACCCGTCGACGGCGGGCGACATCACCTTCAGCACGCCGACCGTCGTATCGAGGTGGGTGAGCGGCATCACGAGCATCGAGCGCAGCCCGACCCGGCGGCAGGCGTCGCGATCGACGCGCGGGTCGGTTTCCGAATCGGTGCAGCGCAGCAGCTCGCCCTGCGTCACGCACCGGCCCGACAGGCTGCCCGAGCGCCGCAGCCGCAGCCCGAGCATCCCGGCGGCGGTGCCCGACGCGGCGCGGTACACCATGTCGTCGCCTTCGGCGAGCTCGACCGCCGCGCCGGCCGCGCCGGTCAGGCACGGCACCTGTTCGGCCACGTAGGCCATCACGCTGCCGAGATCGAGCCCGAGCTTCGCGATCTCGGTTTGCGCGGCGATGATGCGCAGCAGGGTTTCCGGGGCGGGCGTGGCAATGGCGACGGATTGATTCAATTCAGGTTTTCCACAAAGAAAGCGCGGCCAAGCGCGGCAGAATGCGGTAGCATACGCGCCGCTCACGCGGACGCGCGCGGCCGGCGGCCTGCAACGGGATCGCCGCCGACATCCGTTTGTCGGATCGGCGCGCCGGGATGGCGCCGACAGGATGCATGCGCCCGGCATTGTGCCGGTCGACCAATCCGGTGACAACGGCGCAATTCGTACCCCCAGCGCGCTGCGCCGGCATTTCTGACCGGATTCATGGCCTTTCCGCCTTGTACGTTCGAATTGGGGTACGTTTTAATCTATTTTTGAGATAGTGTGACGAAACGGGAGTGCGCGCGCCGGTGCCAGGCGCGCGGCGCGGCGGCGCGAGGGCGCCGCTTTCAACCGTTCGTGCTGTTTCTCAAGGCAATCAGACCTGTATACGAGAGGGGAAGCATTGGGGATGTGCATTCGCCTGCCCGGCGGCGCGGCATGCGTCGCCTTCGACACCGTCGACCATCAGATGAAACGGAGCGGCCGATGAAGCCGGCCGCGTCGTTTCTCGTCTCGATCGCGGCCGCGGCCGGCACGTTCTATGCCGCCTGCCTGCCGGCTGCCACGCAGACGCCGCCCGGCCCGGCGCCGGCCGTGGTTCCGACCCCGGCTTCGGCGCTCGCCGCCGCGCCCGCGGATGCCGCGAGCGCGCCGCCGTCCGCCAGCCGGGGCGCGACCAGCGTGCGCCTGCCGTTCGCGACGCTCGGTGCGTTCGACCCGCTGCGCCTGCGCGGCGCGGACGACGCGCGCACCATCCACGCCGGCGTGCGGCTCGACCGCGTGGTGACCGGCGCGCGGCTGCGCCTGACCTACGCGTATTCGCCGTCGCTGGTGTTCCCGATGTCGCACCTGAAGGTGTCGGTGAACGGCGAGGTGGTCGCGACCGTGCCGTTCGACGCGCCGCGCGCGGGCAAGATGGTCACGCAGGACATCCCGATCGATCCCCGCTATTTCTCCGATTTCAACCAGATCGGCCTGCGCCTGATCGCGCACTACACGCTCGACCACTGCGAAGACCCGATGAATTCGGCGCTGTGGGCGGACGTGAGCCCGACCAGCGAGCTGATCCTCGACGAGTCGCCGGTGCGGCTGCCGAATGATCTCGCGCTGCTGCCCGCGCCGTTCTTCGATCGCCGCGACAACGGGCTGCTGCGCCTGCCGTTCGTGCTGCCCGCGTCGCCCGACACGGCGACGCTCAGGAGCGCCGGCGTGCTCGCGTCGTGGTTCGGCGCGCTCGCGGATTATCGCCACGCGCGCTTCCCGGTGTCATCCGCGCTGCCAGCCAGCGACAACGCGGTGCTGATCGGCCCCGTCACGGCGCTGCCGCCGGGCCTCGCGCTGCCGTCCGTCACCGGCCCGACGCTGGCGGTCGCCGACAACCCGGCCGCGCCCGAGCGCAAGGTGCTGGTCGTCACCGGCCGCTCGGCGGCCGAAGTCGACGACGCGGTCGCGGCGCTGGTGCTCGGCCGCGCGGCGCTGTCGGGGCCGTCGGCGACGGTCGCGCGCGTCGACCTCGGCGCGCCGCGCAAGCCGTACGACGCGCCGCGCTGGCTGCCGGTCGACCGGCCGATCGCGTTCCGCGAACTGGTCGGCGACCCGCGCGAGCTCGAGGTGCGCGGCACCTCGCCGGACGCGATCCGGCTGAACCTGCGGGTGCCGGCCGACCTGCATTCGTGGAACGGCTCGGGCGTGCCGATCACGCTGCGCTACCGCTACACGGCGCCGACCGTGCAGGACAATTCGACGCTCGCGGTCGAGATCAACGATCAGCTCGTGAAGTCGTACCGGCTCGGGCCGTCCCACGCCGAGGACGCGCGCGGGCGCATGCAGCTGCCGCTGCTGTCGGTGCCGGAAGGGCGCGTGACGAGCGACGTCGACATCCCGGCGTTCCGCGTCGGCAGCGGCAACCAGCTGCAGTTCCGCTTCACGCTCGATTCGCAGAAGACGGGCCTGTGCTCGAGCACCGCGACCGAGCCGCAGCGCGCGGCGATCGATCCCGATTCGACGATCGACTTCTCGCACTTCGTCCACTACGCGCAGCTGCCGAACCTCGCGTACTTCGCGAACAGCGGCTTCCCGTTCACGCGCTTCGCGGACTTGTCGCAGACCGCGGTCGTGGTCGCCGGGCGGCCGTCGCCGCAGGAGCTCGAGGCTTACCTCACGATGCTCGGCCACATGGGCCAGTGGACCGGCTTCCCGGCGCTGCGCGTGCAGGTCGTGCGGCCGGGCGAGGTTGCCGCGCTGGCGGGCAACAAGGATCTGCTCGTGATCGACGGCGCGCCGTCGCTGACGCTGCTCGGGCACTGGCGCGACGCGCTGCCGCTGTCGTTCGGCGAGCAGGGCGGCGCGGGCGGCACGCGGGTCGCGTTCACGGTGAAGGAGCGCTGGCGCAACGGCGTCGGCATGGCCGAAGGCAGCGCGCGCATCGAACAGACCGGCTCGCTCGCGGCGCTGCTCGGCTTCGAGCTGCCGGGCAGCCGCGGCCGCAGCGTCGTCGCGCTGAGCGCGACCGACCCGGCGCGCCTCGGCAGCGTGCTCGACGTGTTCGAGAACGCGGGGCTCGTGTCGCAGCTGCAAGGCGACCTCGCGCTGGTGCGGCCGGGGTCGGTCGACAGCATGCGCGTGGGCGACCCGTACGTGGTCGGCTTCGTGCCGTGGTACGCGCGGCTCTGGACGGTGGCGGCGCGGCATCCTGTCGTGCTCGGCGCGGTGGGCGTCGTCGCCGGGCTGCTGCTCGCGCTCGGCGCGTTCAGCGTGCTGCAAAGGATTGCCGCGCGGCGACGGGGGATGTGACGGATGGTGCAGGCAACGGCAGGGCGGCGGGTGAGCCGGCCGGCGCGCTGCGCCGGCATGGCGCTCGCGTTGACATTCGCGCTGGCTGCGTCGGCCGCGGGCGCGGCGGCGGGGGCGCCCGCCACGGGCCAGGACGCCGCCGGCGCGGCCTGCGGCGCGGCGTGGCCGCGCTGGGATGCGTTCAAGCGCGATTTCGTGTCGGCCGACGGCCGGGTGATCGACGTCGGCTCGGCCGACTCGCGCACCGTCTCCGAAGGGCAGGCGTACGGGCTGTTCTTCGCGCTCGTTGCGAACGACCGGCGCGCGTTCGACACGATCCTCGGCTGGACCGAGAACAATCTCGCGCAGGGCGACCTCACCGCGCGCCTGCCCGCGTGGCTGTGGGGCCGCGCGGCGGACGGCGCGTGGCGCGTGCTCGATGCGAACGCCGCGTCGGACGCCGACCTGTGGATCGCGTACACGCTCGTCGAAGCGGGCCGCCTGTGGCATGAGCGCAGCTACACCGCGCGCGGCGCGCTGCTCGCGAAGCGCGTGCTCGACGACGAGACGGCCAGCGTGCCGGGCCTCGGCCTCACGCTGCTGCCGGGGCCGGTCGGCTTCCGGCTCGCGAACGACCAGTGGCGCGTGAACCCGAGCTATTCGCCGCCGCAGGTGATCCGCGGCCTCGGCGCGCGGCTGCCGGACGACCGCCGCTGGGCGTCGCTCGCGGCGAGCACCGCGCGCGTGCTGCTCGACACCGCGCCGAAGGGCTTCTCGCCCGACTGGGCGCTGTACCGCGCGGGCGCGGGCTTTGGGCCCGACGCGGCCACCCACGCCGAAAGCGCGTACAACGCGATTCGCGTGTACCTGTGGGCCGGCATGCTCGACCCGGCCGATCCGCTCGCGGCACCGCTGCTCGCGCGCTTCGCGCCGTTTGCCGAGCACATCGCCGCGCACGGCGCGCCGCCGGAGAAGGTCGACACGACGACGGGCGCGGCCGGCCCGAACGACGGCAACGGCGGCTTCTCGGCGGCGGCCGTGCCGTTCCTCGACGCGCGCGGCCAGCGCGCGCTCGCGGACGCCCAGGCGGCGCGCGTCGATACCCTCGCGCGCCAGTCGCCGCCCGGCTACTACTCGAGCGTGCTGACGCTGTTCGGCCTCGGCTGGCGCGATGCGCGCTACCGGTTCGGCGCGGACGGCACGCTGGACGTGCGCTGGAGGAGCCGCCCATGCGCCGCCCGCTGAAACGCGCCGCGCCGCGCGTGGCCGGACTCGCGTGGCTCGCGTCGTCGGTCTGCGCGGCGGCGCCGGCCGCGCCCGCGCCGGCTGCCGGCAACGTCAGCGACGCGCAGCGGCTGCTGGCGACCGCGCGCATGTGGGGCGTCAAGCACCGCGACGATCTCGCGCGCGACGCGATCAGCAAGGGGCTGCTGATCGCGCCCGACAATCCCGCGCTGCTGGCCGAGCAGGTGCGCGTGCTGCTGCGCGTCGGCGACGCCACCGGCGCGCAGGCGGCGCTCGCGCGCCTGCAGGCGCGCGCGCCCGGCGCGGCCGACACGCGCCGCGCCGCCGACGAATACCGCGTCGCGACGAGCGGCCGCCAGGAGATGGCGCGGATCCGCCTGCTCGCGCGCACCGGCCGCTCGGCGGACGCCGCGCGGCGCATCGTCGCGCTGTTCCCGAACGGCGCGCCGTCGGGCGCGCTCGGCGCCGAGTATTACCAGATCGTCGCGAACGGGCCGGGCGGCTCCGACGCGGCGATCGCGGCGCTGCGCCGCGCGGTCGCGGCCGATCCGGACGACGCCGACGCGGCGCTCGGGCTCGCGAAGCTGCTGAACCAGCGCAGCGCGACGCGCGCGGAAGCGAACCGGCTGGCGTGGGCGCTCGCACGGCGCCCCGATACCGACCGCACCGAGGCGATGGCCGTGTGGCGGCGCGTGCTGCAGTCGGCCGACACCGACCCGGCCTACCTCGACTCGATGCGCGCGTACCTCGCGCTGGTGCCGGACGATACCGAATTCCGCGACAAGGTCGCGTCGATGGAGCAGCAGCGCGACGCGCAGCGCCGCCTCGAACGCGACCCGAACTACATCGCGCAGCAGCGCGGGCTGCAGGCGCTGGCGCGCGGCGATCTGGCCGCGGCCGACCCGCTGCTCGCGCAGGCCGCGCGCACGCGCGCAGGCGATGCGGATGCGCTCGGCGGGCTCGGCCTGCTGCGCCTGCGCGAGGGGCGTCACGACGACGCGCGCGCGCTGTTCGCGCGGGCCGCGTCGCTCGCGCCGGACCAGCGCGGCAAATGGGACAGCCTCGCGCGCACCGCGCAGTTCTGGGGCCTGCTCGCGCAGGGCCGGGCGGCCGCCGCCGCCGGGCGCCCGCAGGACGCGGAGCGCACGGCGCGCGCCGCGCTCGCGATGCAGCCGGACAACCCGGACGCGAAGCTGCAACTGGCCGACGCGCTGCTCGCGCAGCGCGACTGGGCGCGCGCGGAGCCGCTGTTGCGCGGGCTGCTGGCGGCCCGCGCGCCGAGCCTGTCCGCCGTGCGCAGCACCGCGACGCTGTACGAGAGCACCGGCCGCGCGGACCAGATCGGCCCGCTGCTCGATGCCGTGCAAGGCCGCGTCACGGGCCGCGACGACCGGCGCGCGCTCGACGGCCTGCGCGCCGACCTGCTCGCGCAGCAGGCGCGCGCGCTGGCTGACAAGGGCGAACGCGGGCCGGCCGCGCAGCGCTACGAGGCCGCGGTGCGCGCGGCGCCCGACGCGCCATGGACCCGTTTCGCGCTCGCGCGCCTGTATCGCGACATGGGCCTGCCGCAGCTCGGCCGCACGGTGATGGACGACGGGCTCGCGCAGGCCGGCACGCCGGAGATGCGCTACGCGACGGCGTTGTACCGCAATTCGCTCGACGATTTCGCGGGCGCGCAGGACGCGCTCGCGCCGGTGGCCGACGCGCAGCACTCGGACGGCATGCGCGCGCTGGCGCGCAAGCTCGAGGCGCAGCGCGCGCTCGCCGATGCGCGCGGCGCGCTCGGGCGGGGCGAACGCGGCGCGTTCGACACGGCGCTCGCGCGTGCGCAGGCCGCTGCGCCGGACGATCCCGACATGCTGGCCGCGATCGGCGCGCAGTGGATCGACGCGGGCGAGCCCGAACGCGGCCTCGTGCCGCTGCGCGACTGGATGGCCGCGCATCCGCAGGAGGCCGACGCGAGCGTGCGGCTGCGCTACGGCGACCTGCTCGGCAGCGCGGGGCGCGACGACGCGCTCGCCGCGTGGCTCGACACGATCCGCCGCGACCCGTCGCTGACGGCCGCGCAGGCCGCACGGCTCGAGGACCAGTCGCTGCGGCTGATCCTGCGCCGCACCGACGACGCGATCGCGCGGCAGGACTATGCGCAGGCGCGCCGCCTGCTCGCGAGCACGAGCCCGGCCGGCCACGCGGACAAGCGCCTTGCGCTCGAAGTGGCCGATCTGGAACGCGCGCAGGGCCGTTACGACGCGGCGCGCGATGCGCTTGCGCCGATCGTCGCGCGCACGCCCGACGACGCGGATGCGCAGCTCGCGCTCGCGCGGATCGACGAGGACAGCGGTGATCGCGCGGCGGCGCTGGTGCGGGTGCAGCGCGTGCTCGCGCACGCGCCGGCCGACGACGTCGATACGCAGCTGTCGGCCGTGCGCCGCCTCACCGCGCTGCGCCGCGCGGACGACGCGGCCGAGATCACCGGCCGCCTGCAGGCGGCCTGGCCGGAACGCCCCGACGTGACGGTTGCGGCGGGGCGCGTGGCCGAGGCGCAGGGGCGCTATGACGACGCGGCATCGCTGTACAAGACGTCGCTGGCACAGGAGCGCGCGAGCGGCGTGAGCCCGCGCCGCGACGGCCGTACGCCCGCGCAGGCCGCGTTCGCGAGCCTCGAGCAGCGCCGCGACCCGGAGGTCGAGATCGGCTGGCTGCCCGCGTACAAGTCAGGCGACAACGGCGTGTCCGCATACCGCGCGCAGCAGGTGCCGATCTACATGCAGGTGCCGGTGCGCTACGACGGGCACGCGTTCCTGCAGGTCGACACGGTGCGCCTCGACGCCGGCACGCTCGACACGAGCAACCCGAATTCCTACGCGCTCAACACGTTCGCGACCTATCCGGGGCTGAACGCGCCGAGCGCGAACCCGCCCGGTTCGCTGCGCCAGTCGGCAACGGGCGTCGCGCTCGGCACGGGTTATCGCACGGACGCGTGGCGCTTCGACGTCGGCACGTCGCCGCTCGGTTTCCCGGTGCACTACGTGGTCGGCGGCGTGCGCTACCGGTTCGACGCGGGCCCCGCGAGCTTCTCGGTGAGCGCGTCACGGCGGCCGGAAACGAGCAGCGAGCTGTCGTACGCGGGCATGCGCGACCCGTGGACCGGCGCGGTGTGGGGCGGCGTGCGCCGCGACGGCGTGAACCTGCGCGCGTCGGTCGACCTCGGCCGCACCAACGTGTTCGCGGAATTCGGCGCGGGCGTGCTGAGCGGGCGCAACGTCGAGCGCAACACGGCGGTGACGCTGCGCACCGGCTTCACGGTGCCCGTGTACGAGCGCGCGACGATGCGGGTGAGCACCGGCCTCGTCGGCAATGCGTGGCATTACGCGCAGAACCTGCGCTACTACACGTACGGGCAGGGCGGTTACTACAGCCCGCAGCGCTACCTGTCGCTCGGCGTGCCGATCGAGTGGGCGGGGCGGCGCGATGCGCTGTCGTGGGACCTGACCGTGACGACCGGCGTATCGAACAGCTACGAGCGTGATTCGCCGTATTTCCCGGTCGGCCTGCCGGCCGGCGCGAACGCGCGGTCCGCGGACGAGCTCGCGCGGCTTGTGTACGGCGGCAGCTCGACGCGCGGCGTGTCGTTTTCGTATGGCGTCAACGGGATCGTCGAGTACCGGATGAACCCGCACCTGAGCATCGGCGCGCAGCTGCGCATCGACCGCTCGCACGATTACGCGCCGAGCTCGGGGCTGCTGTACCTGCGCTATGCGTTCGACGCGCGCGAGCCGCGCACCGGCCTCGTCACGCCGACGCCGGTGCGGTTGTACTCGGATTACTAGCGTGACTAGCGTGATGCGTGAAAAGGAAGCCCTAGCGTGAACACCGAATTCGAAGCCACCCGTCCCGCGTTCGGCGCTGCCGGCGTGTTCGGCCGCCTGCGCGCGCTGCTGCGCATGGGCCCGGCCGACGGCCGTGTGGCGGCCCTGAGCCGGCTCGCGATCGACGGGCTGCCGGACGAGTGGACGCAGCTCGAACCGGGCGGCCTGTATGCGATCTACGCGGCCGCGCGCACGAGCGCGAGCGACGCGCTCATATGGGAAAGCGCGCGCCAGGCGCGCACCCGCGACGTGACCGTCGTGCTCGCGCGCGACGCCGCGAGCATCGCCGCGCAGATGGGCGAGCGCGGCTTCGCGGGCGGCGCGCTCGCGCCCGGCTGGCCGCGCAACCTGAACGTGCTGGCGATGCCGCCGGCCGCCGCATCCGATGCGGCGCACGCGGATGCCGCGCGCGCCGAGCCGGGCCCGTTCGCGCGGCTGATGGGCGGGTTCCGCGCGATGCAGCGTTTCGGCTTCCGCGCCCGCTCGCTGTACTTCGTCGAAGGCGCGGAGCGCTGGTTCAGCTGGCACGACCCGGCCGCGCTCGCGGAAGAAGGGCGCGCGTTCGCGGACTGGTGCCGGATGCACCGGATCGCAGTCGTGCTGCTGATGGACCCCGAGGACGGGACCGAGGACGCCGCCGACCCGCACACCGACGATCCGCCGCTCGTGCGCGACGCGCGCCGCACCCGGCGCAGCGGTTTCCACAGCGTCTGCGCGGGCGTGTCGCAGCTGCAGCGCACGCACGGCGAGCTGCTGTGGGTCGTCGATTTCTGGCGCGCGGGCGACACGCTCGCCGCGGGCGAGGTGCGGCCGCTGCGCTTCGCGCCGAGCGGCCGCCTGTCGGCGATCTTCGATGCCGACACGGTCGTGCAGCCGCGCCAGATGAAGCTCGCGAGCGACGAGGACCGGGTGGTCGTCAGCCGCGCGGTGGTCGACGGCGAGCGCTTCGTGCCGCCCCACTGGGAGATCGTCGACGACAACGCCGCGGTGGTGGCGGCCTGCGCGAAGGCGCAGGCGGCGACCGCCGTGCTCGCGTTCCGCACCCATGCGCAGCTCGAGGCGCTGTGCGCGGCCGTGCATACGCTGCGGCGGCAGTGCGGCGGCGCGCTGAAGATCGCGATCGTCGAGCGCGGCGAGGTGCTGCGCCACCAGTTCGAGATGCTGGTGCTGAGCGTCGGCGCGAACAGCGTCGTCGGGCGCGACCTGCCGTTTTCGCGGCTGCAGGCCGCGGTGCATTCGCTGCACGGCCAGCTGCAGGCGCGGCCGGTCGCGGCCGACTACCGCGTTGCGCTGGCCGCCGCGCTCGGCGACACGGTGCTCGGCTACCTGCCGGTCGGCGCGTTCTGCCTGCGGATCCGCGCGGTGCTCGATCGCGGCGCGGTGCTCGCGCTGCCGCACACGCTCGTGAAGATGACGCTGCTGCCCGGCGTCGCGCACGTGGACGCGCTGCGCCACTGCCTGCCGCGCCGCGCGGGCGACGTGGTGACGGCCGACGCCGAGCACCTGTACGTATTCCTGTTCGCGTGCGAGCCGGCCGATGCGGACGAGGCGCTCAAGCGGATCTTCGACGTGCCGGTCGAGACGCTGTCCGACCGCATCGTGAGCCTCGGCAACGGCAGCATCGCCGCGGAACTGAACAAGCTGAAGGCGGAGAACCGCCGTGCGCCGATCGCCGACTACAGCGACCTGTTCGCGGCCGTGCATCCGGCGAGCGGCGCGCAGGCGGAGACGGCCGATGCGGGCGCGGAGGCGGCCCATGCCGCCGCCACGCCGCCGCAAGCCGGGTCGCAAGCCGAGCCGCAAGACATCGCGCCGCCGCCCGACGCACCCGCCGAAGCCCCGGCCCCGGCCGGCCCGATTCCCGCCGCCGCGCGTGCGCGCGGCGCCACGCGCAGCGCGATGCCGCTGCGCAAGCCGGAGGCCCCATGATTGCCGACATCGTCATCGGTTTTGTCGTCGGCATCGCGATCGCGGTGCCGGTCTGGCTCGTCGCCCAGCACCTCGGCCTCGGCCGCGGCTTCCGTGCGCCGCGCCGGATCGACCGTCACGACGCGGTGCCGTGCGCGATCGTGCCGGTCGCGCTGCGCGGGCGCCTGTTGCCCGACGCCGCCGATGCCGCCGACGCCGGCCGCGAGGAGGCGCGATGAAGACGATCGCCGTCACGTCGACGAGCGGCGGTGCCGGGCGCACGACGCTGGCTGCCGCGCTCGCCGTGCTGCTCGCGCGCCGCGGCCGGCCGGCGGTGGCCGTCGAATTCGATCCGCAGAACCTGCTGGGCGCGCACCTCGGCCTCGACGCGTTGTCCGAGGCCGGGCTCGCGCAGACCCTGCTCGGCGCACCCGAGCCGTGGCACGCGCACACGTGGCGCAACGCCGACGGCGTGCTGTTCGTCCCGTACGGGCGCGTCGACGCGGCGCAGGCTGCCGCGTGCGACGCGCGGCTCGCCGCCGAGCCGTCGTGGCTCGCCCGCGCGCTCGGCGAGATCGCGCTGCCGGCCGAAGGCGTCGCGCTGATCGATGCATCGCGCTATCCGTCGCTGCACGCCGAGCACGCGATCCGCAGCGCGGACCTGACGCTCGTCGTCGTGCCGCCGGAGCCGGCGGCGTGCGCGACCGTCGCCGCGCGCCTCGACGCGCTGCGAGCGGGCCGCGGCGCGCTGCAGATCGTCGTCAACCGGCTGAATCCGGCCCGCGACATGCAGCGCGACGCGCTCGCGATGCTGCGCGAGGTTGCGGGCCCGGGCGTGATCCTCGACCAGCGGATCCACGTCGATGCCGCGGTGCCCGAGTCGCTCGCGCGCGGCAGCTGGATTTTCGACGACGCGCCGTATTCGCAGGTGTCGCATGACCTGCACGGCGTCGCGAACTGGGTCGACGCGTGGCTCGACGCTGCCAACGCCGGCCGCTCGGGAGACCGGCGATGACGCCCGCCGGGTTCGCCGCCGCCGTGCGCGCATTCGGCCGCCGCGCGGCCGACTGGCTCGCGCGCGGCATCGGGCTGCCCGCGGAGCGCACGCTGCTCGACTGGCTCGTGCGGCTGTTCTTCCACGCGCCGCCGCCCGGGCAGCCCGACCCGGTGCGCAAGCGCGCGCGCGCGGTGTTCCTGCGGCTCGCCGCCGAGTGGGGCGTGCTGCAGCCGCTGAGCCCGCGCGAATGGCTGTGGCGGGCGTTCGTGCGCGCGCCGCGCGCGGGCGCCGGCGAACGGCCGGCGCGTGACCCGCTCGCGTGGTTCGACAAGACGGTGGTGCCCGCCTACGTGTTCGTGCGCGCGATCGGGCGGCGCGTCAACGCGGCGCTCGCGCGCCTGCCGTGGGACCGCTGGGGCGGCTGGATCGACGCGCGCGCGCAGCGGGTCGGCCATCGCCGCTGGCTTGCGCCGCTGCTGCTCGCCGGCGGCGCGCTGCTGTGGGCAACGGCCGGCATGTCGCCGCTGATGCCCGGCGCGCAGTTCGCGTTCTTCCTGATCGTCGCGGTGCTCGCGCTCGGCATCCGCCGCCTGCCGGGCCACATGCCGACGCTCGCGCTCGCGTCGCTGGCGCTGCTCGCGATGGTGCGCTACGTGTGGTGGCGCGCGACGCAGACACTCGATTTCCGCAGCCCGCTGGAGGCGTTCGCGGGCTACCTGCTGTTCGCGGCCGAAGCGTACACGTGGCTGATCCTGCTGCTCGGCTTCGTGCAGACCGCGTGGCCGCTCGACCGCCCGGTCGTGCCGCTGCCGGACGACACCGACATGTGGCCGACGGTCGACGTCTACATCCCGACCTACAACGAGCCGCTGTCGGTCGTGAAGCCGACCGTGTTCGCCGCGCAGAGCATGGACTGGCCGAGCGCGAAGCTGCGCGTGTACCTGCTCGACGACGGCAAGCGCGCCGAGTTCGAGGCATTCGCGCGCGAGGCCGGCATCGACTACCTGACGCGCGACGACAACCGCCATGCGAAGGCCGGCAACATCAACCGCGCGCTGCCGAAGACGCACGGCGAGTACATCGCGATCTTCGACTGCGACCACGTGCCGACCCGCTCGTTCCTGCAGACGACGATGGGCGAGTTCCTGCGCGACCCGAAGTGCGCGCTGGTGCAGACGCCGCACCATTTCTTCTCGCCCGATCCGTTCGAGCGCAACCTCGGCACGTTCCGCGAGGTGCCGAACGAGGGCAACCTGTTCTACGGGCTCGTGCAGGCGGGCAACGACCTGTGGAACGCGACGTTCTTCTGCGGCTCGTGCGCGATCCTGAAGCGCAGCGCGCTCGAGGAAGTCGGCGGCGTCGCGGTCGAGACCGTGACCGAGGATGCGCACACCGCGCTCAAGCTGCACCGCCGCGGCTATACGTCCGCGTACCTGCCGACCGTGCAGGCGGCGGGCCTGGCGACCGAAAGCCTCGCCGGCCACGTGAAGCAGCGCACGCGCTGGGCGCGCGGGATGGCGCAGATCTTCCGCATCGACAACCCGTTCCTCGGGCGCGGGCTCGGCCTCGTGCAGCGGATCTGCTACGGCAACGCGATGCTGCACTTCTTCTACGGCGTGCCGCGGCTGATCTTCCTGACGATGCCGCTCGCGTACCTGTTCTTCCACCTGTACTTCATCAACGCGTCGGCGGTCGCGCTCGCGAGCTACGTGGTGCCGTACCTCGTGCTCGCGAACATCGCGAACTCGCGGATGCAGGGGCGCTACCGCCATTCGTTCTGGGCGGAAGTCTACGAATCGGTGCTCGCGTGGTACATCGCGCTGCCGACCACCGTCGCGTTCCTGAGCCCGAAGCACGGCAAGTTCAACGTGACCGACAAGGGCGGCAAGATCGAGGAGGGCTACGTCGACTGGTCGACGTCGAAGCCGTATCTCGTGCTGTTCGCGGTGAACGTGATCGCGATCCTCGCCGGCATCACGCGGCTGGTGGTGGACCAGGGCGACGAGGCGTCGACGATCATGATCACGATGGGCTGGACCTTCTACAACCTCGCGATGCTCGGCGCGGCGCTGGCCGTCGCGCGCGAGGCGAAGCAGGTGCGCGTCACGCACCGGATCGCGATGCGCGTGCCGGCGACGCTGCTGCTCGCCGACGGCACGACGGCCGCCTGCTTCACCAGCGACTACTCGGCCGGCGGCCTCGGGCTCGAGGCGGTGCCGGGCCTGGCGCTCGCGGTGGGCGACACGCTGACCGTCTGCGTGACGCGCGGCGACCGGCCGTTTCCGTTCCCGGTGCGCGTGTGCCGCGTGACGCCCGCGCACATCGGCGTGAGCTTCGACGCGCTGACGCTCGAACAGGAGCGCCAGCTCGTGCAGTGCACGTTCGGCCGCGCGGATGCGTGGCTCGACTGGCATGAAGGCGAGCGCACCGATACGCCGCTGCGCGGCCTGAAGGAAGTGCTGCGGGTGGGCGTCGAGGGTTACGTGCGCCTGCTGAAGGGCGCGTCGCGCAGCGTGCAGGCGATGCTCGCGCTCGATCGCGCGCGCGACTGACTGGAGTTGTTTCGATGACGTTCTGGAATCTGTATTTCATCCTGAAGTTCGCGCTGTTCGCGACGGGCAAGCTGCAGCCGATCTGGCTCGCGAACCTCGCGCTCGCCGTCGCGCTCGCCGCGAGCGCGCGCGTGCGGCGGCGCGGCTGGCGCATCGTGCGCCATCTCGCGGGGCTCGCGCTCGCCGTGCCGCTGCTCGCGCGCGAAGCGCACGCGCCGCCGCTCGCGCGGCTCGCCGACGCGGTGCGCGAGATGAGCACGTTCCGCTTCGACTACTGGATGGAGATCCTGCCGCGCGTGCTGCCGCCGATGCTGCTGCTGACGGTGGCCGGCGTGCTGATCGTCTACTTCGTCGTCAACCGCTGGCTGCGCGTGGCGACCTTCGTGCTGGCCGCGCTCGTCGTGCTGCCGGTGTGGCAGGCGGGCAGCGGGGCGGTCGCGCGCATCGCGGCGAACGCGCAGGCGCAATCGCCGGCGGGCGGCGACGGCGCGGCGCGTGCCGGCCAGCCGGAGGACCACAACGCCGCGCTCGCCGCGTTCCGCGCGCAGGAGTCGCAGCGGCAGGTCGCGTTCGGCCGGCTCGGCAGCGACCCGGCGACGCAGTTCGACGTGATCGTGCTGCATGTGTGCTCGCTCGCGTGGGACGACCTCGACGCAGCGAAGGTGCGCAACCATCCGATGCTGAGCCATTTCGACTACCTGTTCACGAACTTCAGCTCGGCCGCGAGCTACAGCGGCCCGGCCGCGATCCGCGTGCTGCGCGCGAGCTGCGGGCAGGAGGCGCACGCCGACCTGTACCAGACCGCGCCGCAGCAGTGCTACCTGTTCTCGCAGCTCGCGCGCGCGGGCTACACCGCGCAGTCGCTGCTGAACCATGACGGCCACTTCGACAACTTCCTGCAGGTGATCCACGACAACCTCGGCGTGCCCAACGCGCCGCTGGTGTCGAACGACGCCGCGCCGGTCGCGATGCACGCGTTCGACGGCTCGGCGATCAAGGACGACTACGCGACGCTCGCGAACTGGTACACGCAGCGCGCGTCGGTGCCGGGCCCGGTCGCGCTGTACTACAACACGATCAGCATGCACGACGGCAACCGCGTGGTCGGCAGCGCGCTGACGAGCATCGACTCGTATCCGCAGCGCGCGACCCGGCTGATGAACGACGTCGACCGGCTGGCCGACCTGATCGCGTCGTCGGGCCGGCGCGCGGTGATCGTGTTCGTGCCGGAGCACGGCGCGGCGCTGCGCGGCGACAAGAACCAGGTGGCCGGGCTGCGCGAGATCCCGACGCCGCGCGTCGTGAACGTGCCGGTGGGCGTGCGGCTCGTCGGCTTCTCCGGCAACCACGGCACGACGACCGTGATCGACCAGCCGTCGAGCTTCCTCGCGCTCGCGCAGCTGCTGTCGAACCTCGTATCGAACAGCCCGTTCAAGCCGGGCGTGACGCTCGCGCAATATGCGGCCGATCTGCCGCGCACGCGGATGGTCGGCGAGAACGAGGGCACGGTGATGATTCAGACGGCCGCGGGCTACGCGGTCAAGACTCCGGATGGCGTATGGATCGACGAAAAGTAACCGCACCCGACGGCGGCGATCGCCTGTCGCAACCCAACGACGTGATCGGGCTCGCGCACCATCTGCCGGCGCTCGATCCGGATCGCTACGTCGACGAACAGGCGCGCCGCGCGTATGTCGACGCGCTCGAGCGGTGGCCGGTGCTTGCGAAGCTGATGGGGTTGAAGGCGTAGCGGCGCGCGCAGTGCGCCGTGCAAACAGCAAAGGGCGGCCGAGGCCGCCCTTGTTGCGTGCGCAACGGATCCGGCACGACCGGCGGCGCGCGCCGGCCGTGCGGCCCGTTACAGGTTCGGCGACAGCTGCAGCGCGTTCGTCAGGTCACCCATCGGCTGCGCGCCGTTCGTCTTCAGCGCGTCGTCGCGCTGCTGCAGGCCCGCGAGGCGCGGCAGCGAATAGCGGCGGGTGATGAAGCGCAGGATCGAGCCCGTGTCGTACTGCGTGTGATCGACGAAGCCCTTCTTCGCGAACGGCGACACGATCAGCGCCGGAATGCGCGTGCCCGGGCCCCAGCGGTCGCCGCTCGGCGGCGCGGCGTGATCCCAGAAGCCGCCGTTTTCGTCGTAGGTGACGACCACGACCATGTTCTTCCACTGCGGGCTCGCCTGCAGGTGCGCGATCACGTCGGCGATGTGCTGGTCGCCCGACGTCACGTCCGTGTAGCCCGGGTGCTCGTTCAGGTTGCCCTGCGGCTTGTAGAACGCGACCTGCGGCAGCGTGCCGGCGTCGATCGCCTTGATGAACTCGGCGCCGTTCGCGCCGCCGTCGAGCAAGTGCTGCGCGCGGCTCGCGCTGCCCGGCGCCTGGTTCGCGAAGTAGTTGAACGGCTGGTGGTGCGGCTGGAAGTTCGGCGTCGACAGGTCCGCGCCGTAGATCACGTTCGACGTGTTGTTCTGGCTCGCCTGCAGCGCCTGGCCCCACGCGCCGCCGTACCACGCCCACGACACGTTCGCGTTGGTCAGCAGGTCGCCGATGTTGGTCGCCGTCTGCGGCGGCAGCGTCGACGCGTTGGCCGGATCGGCGAGCAGCGGGTCGCCGCCCGTGGCCGCCTTGTTGCCGCTCGGCTGGTACGGCGGCTGCATCGTGTTGACCGCGTAGAAGTCCGGCGTGAGCGCGCCGTCGTTGACGAACTTCGGCGGGCCGCTCAACGCGGACGCCGGCGAGTTCGCCGCGACCTTCAGCGACTTGCCGTCCGCGTTCAGCACCGCGATCTTGCCCGCCGCCGGGCTCGTGTTCGCGTTCGCGTAGAGCGGCGCGCACGCGCAGATCAGGTACTGGTGGTTCAGGAACGAGCCGCCGAACGCGCCCATGAAGAAGTTGTCGGCGAGCACGTACTGCTGCGCGATCTTCCACAGCGGCAGCTTGGTCGGATCGGCCGCGTAGCGGCCCATCGTCAGGCCGCCCGCGTCGGTCCACGCGGCGTACATGTCGTTCTTGCCGCCGTTGATCTGCATCTGGTCCTGGTAGAAGCGGTGCACGATGTCGCGCGTCGCGATGCTCATCGACTGGTTGAACCCGTTCGGGTCGTCGATCGCGAACGGCGCGTTCGGCAGGTTCGCCGTCATCGCTTCCGTCACGGCCGGCGTGATGCCGGTCGCGGTGAGGCCGCCCCAGATCTTCGGCAGCGTCGCCATCGTCGAGCCGTCGCGATCCTTCTGCACCGAGTTCGCGGCCGTCACGTTCTGGATGCCGTTCGCGCCCGGGAAGCTGCCGTACAGGTTGTCGAAGCTGCGGTTTTCCGCGTAGATCACGACCACGTTCTTGACGGACGACAGGCCCTGCTGCGTGACGTCGTCGCCGCCGCAGGCGGTCAGGCTGAGTGCTGCCGCGAGGGCAATCGGCGTGTAGCGAATCCAGGCGTGCTTCTTCATGCGTCGTTCTCTCTCTTTGTCGTCGCGTGTGGGAACAGGGTGGCGATGGAACCGGCGCGGGCGGTTCGAACCGCGGCCGTCTTGCGCCGAAAGCTGCGCGCATTATCTGGAACCGATTTGACAGGCGGGTGTAGGGGCGCTTTCAATTCACTGTCGATGGATCGTCACGCAACGGTCACGCAACTGACATAAGCTCCGGCCGGTTTCCCACCGCTACAAGAAGAACGACGATGCACAGCAACCCGAAGCCCTTCGCGTCCGCGCGATCGTTGATCCATGCCGCGGCGGCGCTGGCTTTGGCCGCCGGGCTCGCGGCGCTCGCCGGCTGCGATGCGCGGCCCGGCGCGAGCGCGCAGGCCGTGCCGGCCGCGCAGGCGGCGCCCGCGGTGGCGGCGGCCAGCCAGCCGCAGACGCGCGCGCAGGTGTTCGAGGGCGTGAAGCAGATGACGGCGCTCGGCAAGCAGTTGTTCTTCGATCCGTCGCTGTCGGGCTCCGGCAAGCTCGCGTGCGCGTCGTGCCACAGCGCCGAGCACGCGTTCGGGCCGCCGAATGCGCTGGACGTGCAGCTCGGCGGCGACGACATGCGTCGCCCCGGGTTCCGCGCGGTGCCGTCGCTGAAATACCTGCGCGGCATTCCGCCGTTCAGCGAGCACTTTCACGATTCGCCGGACGAAGGCGACGAGAGCGTCGACGCGGGGCCGACGGGCGGCCTCACGTGGGACGGCCGCGTCGACACGCGCGACGCGCAGGCGCGCATTCCGCTGACGTCGCCGTTCGAGATGAGCAGCTCGCCGGCCAAGGTCGCGCGCGCGGTGCGCGCGGCGCCGTATGCGGACGCGTTCCGCCACGCGTTCGGCGACGCCGTGCTGGCCGACGACAAGGCGACCTTCGACGCGGTGCTGCGCGCGCTCGACGCGTTCCAGCAGCAGCCGGCGCTGTTCGATCCGTACACGAGCAAGTACGACGCGTACCTGGCCGGCAAGGCGCAGTTGACGCCCGCCGAGCTGCGCGGGCTGAAGCTGTTCAACGACGAGCAGAAGGGCAACTGCGCGAGCTGCCACCTGAGCCAGCGCACGCTCGAAGGCGGCCCGCCGCAGTTCAGCGATTTCGGGCTGATCGCGATCGGCGTGCCGCGCAACCGCGCGCTGCCGGTGAACCGCGACCCGCGTTTCCACGATCTCGGCGCGTGCGGGCCGGAGCGCACCGACCTGAAGGGCCGCGACGAATTCTGCGGGCTGTTCCGCACGCCGTCGCTGCGCAACGTCGCGACGCGCAAGACCTTCTTCCACAACGGCGTGTACCACACGCTCGAGGACGTGATGCGCTTCTACGTCGAGCGCGACATCCATCCGGAGAAGTTCTATCCGGTCGTGCACGGCAAGGTGCAGAAGTTCGACGACCTGCCGCAGCGCTACTGGACCAACATCAACCGCGAGCCGCCGTTCGACCGCAAGCCGGGCGACCGGCCGGCGCTGAACGCGGCGGAGATCAAGGACGTGATCGCGTTCCTGGGCACGCTGACCGACGGCTATCAGGCGACGCCGACGCAGGCGGGCCGCTGAGCGGCGCGCAGGGTGGAGGGCGCGGGGCGGAGGGCGCATGCTATCCTCGCTGGCTGACGCGCGGGGCGACGAGGGTCGCGCCGCGCGGTTTTATCGATCAGCCAAGGAGAACAACATGTCGATGCGTGCATCCCTTTCCCTCGTCGCGCGACTGCTGGCCGGCGCCGCGTGTGCCGCCGCGATGCTGCCCGCCCATGCGCAGAACAACCTGAACTTCCTGACCGACACGCCGCTCAGCTACTTCAGCAAAGCCGACCGCGCGTCGCTGTCGAAGGCCGTTGCGCAGGTGCGCGACGAAGGCAAGGACGGCGAGGCCACGACGTGGCAGAGCAGCGGCAGGGGCACGCAGATCGACGCGAAGCTCACGCCGTCCACGTCCGAGACCGACGGCAAGACCTGCCGTGAAATCGCCGCCGAAATTTCCGCGAAGGGCCAGACGATGACGCTCAAGCCCGTCTACTGCAAGACCGCCGCGGGCAAGTGGCAGCTGCAGAAGCGCTGAGCACGCGTGCGATGAAGCAGGGCGGCGCGCCGCGCACGGTGTCGTGCGGCGTCGTGATCCTCGACCGGGCCGGGCGCGTGTTTCTCGCGCATGCGACCGACACGACGCACTGGGACATCCCGAAAGGGCAGGGCGAGCCGGGCGAATCGCCGCTGCAGGCCGCGCTGCGCGAACTGCTCGAGGAAACGGGCATCGCGTTCGCGCCCGGGCGGCTCGTCGATCTCGGCCGCTTCGTGTATCGCCACGACAAGGATCTGCACCTGTTCGCGGTGCGCGTCGCGGACGACGAAGTGGATCCCGCCCGGTGCGTGTGCACGTCGCTGTTCCCGAGCCGGCGCGACGGGACGATGATTCCCGAGATGGATGCGTATCGATGGACCGAACCCGGCGACATCGACACGTTCGCGAGCCGCAGCCTCGCGCGGCTGTTCCGCACGATATTGCCGCTCGCGGATTTGCATCGGCGGCTGCCGCGCGCGTGAGCGCGGTGGCAGGAAAAGAAAAAACCCGGCTTTCGAGCCGGGTTTTTTTGTCATCGCACGCCAGGCGCCGTCAGGCCGGCTTGCCCCAGCTATCGCGCAGCCCGACGATCCGGTTGAACACGGGCTTGCCCGGCTTCGAATCGACGCGGTCGGCCACGAAGTAGCCGTGACGCTCGAACTGCAGGCGGGTTTCCGGCGCGACGTCGCCGGCGCCCGGCTCCACGTACGCGTGCGTGATCTTCTTCGAATCGGGGTTCAGCGCGTCGAGGAAGTTCGCGCCGCCCGCGTCCGGATGCGGCTCCTTGAACAGGCGATCGTAGATCCGCACTTCGGCCGGCTGCGCGTGCTTCGCGCTGACCCAGTGGATGTTGCCCTTCACCTTGTAGTTGTTCGCGCCTTCGGTGCCCGACTTGCTGTCCGGGAAGTAGTTGCAGTGCACGGCCGTCACGTTGCCGTCCGCATCCTTGTCGAAGCCCGTGCATTCGATCACGTAGCCGTAGCGCAGGCGCACCTTGTTGCCCGGGAACAGGCGGAAATAGCCCTTCGGCGGATTCTCGACGAAGTCCTCGCGCTCGATCCACAGCTCGCGCGAGATCGGGAACGTGCGCACGCCGCGGTCGGGGTGGTGCGGGTGCACGGGCGCCGTGCACGCTTCCTCGAGGTCTTCCGGATAGTTGTCGATCACGAGCTTCAGCGGGTCGAGCACCGCGACCGAGCGCGGCGCCTTGTCGTCGAGGTCGTCGCGCAGCGCGCCTTCGAACACGCTCATGTCGATCCACGAATCGACCTTGGTCACGCCGATCCGCTCGCAGAACAGCTGGATACTCTCCGGCGTGAAGCCGCGGCGGCGCACGCCGACGATGGTCGGCATCCGCGGGTCGTCCCAGCCGTCGACGTGGCCTTCGGTGACGAGCTGCAGCAGCTTGCGCTTGCTGGTGATCGCGTAGGTGAGGTTCAGCCGCGAGAATTCGATCTGTTGCGGCAGCGGCCGGGTGAACTCGCCGGCGTCGGCCAGCTCGTTGAGCACCCAGTCGTACAGCGGGCGGTGATCCTCGAACTCGAGCGTGCACAGCGAATGCGTGATGCCTTCGAGCGCATCCGAGATGCAGTGCGTGTAGTCGTACATCGGATACACGCACCACGCGTCGCCGGTGCGGTAGTGGTGCGCGAAGCGGATCCGGTAGATCACCGGGTCGCGCATGTTCATGTTCGGCGAAGCCATGTCGATCTTCGCGCGCAGCACGTGCTCGCCTTCCTTGAACTCGCCGGCCTTCATCCGGCGGAACAGGTCGAGGTTTTCCTCGGGCGAACGGTCTCGGAACGGCGACGGCTTGCCGCCTTCGGTCAGCGAGCCGCGGTTCGCGCGCATTTCCTCCGCGCTCTGGCTGTCGACGTACGCCTTGCCGCGCTTGATCAGCAGTTCGGCGAATTCATAGAGCTTGTCGTAGTAGTCGCTGGCGAAGTACTGGTGGTCGACCGCGTCCTTGCGCCAGTCGAAGCCGAGCCAGCGCACCGAATCGACGATCGAATCGACGTACTCGATGCTTTCCTTTTCCGGGTTGGTGTCGTCGAAGCGCAGGTGGCACACGCCGCCGTAGTCGCGGGCGACGCTGAAGTTCAGGCAGATGCTCTTCGCGTGGCCGATGTGCAGATAGCCGTTCGGCTCGGGCGGGAAGCGCGTCTCGACGCGGCCGCCCCATTTGCCGGTGCGGTTGTCGTCGTCGATGATGTTGCGGATGAAGTTGGAAGCCGCGGGGGCGTCGGTGCGTTCGGTGCTCATGCGGAATGGTCAGGTTTGGTCGGCGCGCGCCGCGCCGGTTTAATCCTGCAATTCTACCTGAGCGGGGTCCGGCCCGGGCGGCTCGCGCGGCGGCGGCGCGCCGGAATCGCACCGGATGCAATATCTCGAGGGTGTGTCTGCTGTAACACGACGTAAATCGGATTGCTGCCGGCATTCGATGCTTTCTATGATGGGTCACTCATTTGAAAGCCGTCGTGCACGTTCCGCGCGACGGGAGGACGCCAACAATCATGAAGAAGCAGACCATCTTTCTCGTTCGCACCGCGGTAATCGTCGCGGCGCTGTCGCAACTCGGCGCGTGCGCGATGACGCACACGCAGCGCAATGCCGGCATCGGCGCGGCCGCCGGCGGCGCGCTCGGCTACCTGATCACGGGCGGCCCGGTCGGCACGGTCGCGGGCGCCGCGGCAGGCGGCCTGGTCGGCGCCGGCGTGCGCTGACCCCGGCGGCGGGCAGCCGCCGCATCGCACATCCTTCCGACGATTCCACCATCGACAGGCATCAGGGAGGGAACGGATGTGCGACACTCCGTCGACTGACCACACTCACATCCAAGCGTCGACGGAAACCTGCATGACCCAACCTTCCATCTTCGTGCTGCCGGGCTACGGCAACTCCGGCCCGCTGCACTGGCAAAGCCGCTGGGAACGCGGCGACCCGCGTTTCGTGCGCATCGCGATGCCCGACTGGGATCGCGCGTTCCGCAACGGCTGGTGTCTCGCGCTCAACCGCGCGGTCGACGCGGCGCGCGGCCCGGTGACGTTCGCCGCGCACAGCCTCGGCACGCTGACCGTCGCGTGGTGGGCGACGCGCTATGCGCGTCCGGCCGCGCTCGCGAAGGTCAGCGGCGCGTTGCTCGTTGCATTGCCCGATCCGGCCGGGCCCGCGTTTCCGGCCGATGCGCACGGCTTCGGCCCGGTGCCGCGCGAGCGGCTGCCGTTTCCGACCCGCGTCGTCGCGAGCCGCGACGATCCGTACGGCACGCCGGCATTCGCGCGCGCCTGCGCGGATGCGTGGGGCAGCGATTTCCACGATATCGGCCCGCGCGGCCACATCAACGCGGACAGCGGGCTCGGCGACTGGCCCGCCGCGCGCGCGTGGCTCGACGCGATGGCGGGCGGCCACGCCGGGCGGTAACCACCCGGCGCGTCGTCAGATCGCCTGCTTCGCCTTCAGCGCCGCGATCCGCGCGTCGTCGTAGCCGAGCAGCTCGCGCAGCACGTCGTCGGTTTGCTCGCCGAGCAGCGGCGGCGCGCTGCGCGCCTCGGGCGGCGTGCGGCTCATCCGGATCGGATTGCGCACGAGCTTCACGTTCGCGCCGCACGGGTGAGGCAGCTCGACCTGCATCCCGCGCGCGACCACCTGCTCGTTCTCGAACACCTCGTCGAGGTCGTTGATCGGCCCGCACGGCACGCCGGCCGCCTCGAGCGCGTCGATCCACGCCTGCTTGCCGCGCGTCTTCACCATCTCCGCGATGATCGGCACCAGCGTCTCGCGGTGGCGCACGCGCGCGGGGTTGGTCGCGAAGCGCTCGTCGTCGGCAAGCTCGGCGCGGCCGCCGGCCTCGACGAACTTGCGGAACTGGCCGTCGTTGCCGACCGCGACGATGATCCAGCCGTCGCTCGTCTGGAACGTCTGGTACGGCACGATGTTCGGATGCGCGTTGCCCCAGCGCACCGGCGGCTTGCCGCTCGCGAGGAAGTTGGTGTTCATGTTCGCGAGCAGCGCGACCTGCACGTCGAGCAGCGCCATGTCGATGTACTGGCCTTCGCCCGTGCGGTCGCGGTGCGCGAGCGCGGCGAGCACCGCGATCGTCGAATAGAGCCCGGTCGCGAGGTCGGAGATCGCGACGCCGGCCTTCTGCGGGCCGCCGCCGGGCTCGCCGTCGCGCTCGCCGGTGATGCTCATGAAGCCGCCGATGCCCTGGATGATGAAGTCGTAGCCCGCGCGGTGCGCGTACGGGCCGGTCTGGCCGAAGCCCGTGACCGAGCAGTAGACGATATCCGGCTTGACCGCGCGCAGCGCGTCGTAGTCGAGCCCGTACTTCTTCAACTGCCCGGCCTTGTAGTTCTCGAGCACCACGTCGCTCTGCGCGGCGAGCTCGCGCACGATCTGCTGGCCCTCGGGGGTCGCGATGTCGACGGTGACCGAGCGCTTGTTGCGGTTCGCGGCGAGATAGTAAGCGGCCTCGGCGGTATCCGCGCCATTCGCGTCCTTCAGGTAGGGCGGCCCCCAGTGGCGCGTGTCGTCGCCGGCGCCGGGGCGCTCGACCTTGATCACGTCGGCGCCGAAATCGGCAAGCGTCTGCGCGCACCACGGGCCCGCGAGCACGCGGGTCAAGTCCAGCACGCGGATATGGCTCAGGGCACCCATCGTCGATTCGTCTCCTTTTTGGCTTGGCCTTGCCGCGCAAGGCGCGTGGCATGCCGAGCATCTTACGGCGAATCGGCCGCGCCGGTGGCCCCGCGCGGTCGTCCGCGCGAGCGGGCCGCCTGCGCGAGGCGGCCGTCTGGGGCGGCGGTCTGTATCGTATAATCAGCCGTTTACGATCTTTGCCGCCGCGCGTCCGCGAGGACGCGCCGGCGTTTGAAGCCGTCTCAGCCAGACATTCCCCGCACGCCATGAAAGCTGCCGAAATCCGCGAGAAATTCCTCAAATTCTTCGAATCGAAGGGCCACACGATCGTCCGCTCGTCGAGCCTCGTGCCCGGTAACGACCCCACGCTGATGTTCACGAATTCGGGCATGGTCCAGTTCAAGGACGTCTTTCTCGGCACGGACCCGCGCCCGTATTCGCGCGCCACGACGGCGCAGCGCAGCGTGCGCGCGGGCGGCAAGCACAACGACCTCGAGAACGTCGGCTACACGGCGCGCCACCATACGTTCTTCGAGATGCTCGGCAACTTCTCGTTCGGCGACTACTTCAAGCACGACGCGATCAAGTTCGCGTGGGAGCTGCTGACCACGGTCTACCAGCTGCCGAAGGAAAAGCTGTGGGTCACCGTCTACCAGGAAGACGACGAGGCGTACGACATCTGGGCGAAGGAAGTCGGCGTGCCGACCGAGCGGATCATCCGCATCGGCGACAACAAGGGCGCGCGCTACGCGTCCGACAACTTCTGGACGATGGGCGACACGGGCCCGTGCGGCCCGTGCACGGAAATCTTCTACGATCACGGCCCGGACGTGTGGGGTGGCCCGCCGGGGTCGCCCGAAGAAGACGGCGACCGCTACATCGAGATCTGGAACCTCGTGTTCATGCAGTTCAACCGCGACGCGCAGGGCAACATGACGCGCCTGCCGAAGCAGTCGGTCGATACCGGCATGGGCCTCGAGCGTCTCGCCGCGGTGCTGCAGCACGTGCACAGCAACTACGAGATCGACCTGTTCCAGAACCTGATCAAGGCCGCCGCGCGCGTGACCGGGATCAGCGACCTCTCCAACAACTCGCTGAAGGTGATCGCCGATCACATCCGCGCGTGCTCGTTCCTGATCGTCGACGGCGTGATCCCCGGCAACGAAGGCCGCGGCTACGTGCTGCGCCGCATCGTGCGCCGCGCGATCCGCCACGGCTACAAGCTCGGCCGCAAGGGTTCGTTCTTCCACAAGCTGGTGGCCGACCTCGTCGCCGAGATGGGCGTCGCGTATCCGGAGCTGAAGGAAGCGGAACAGCGCGTGACCGACGTGCTGCGCCAGGAAGAAGAGCGCTTCTTCGAGACGATCGAGCACGGGATGTCGATCCTCGAGGCCGCGCTGGCCGACGTCGAGGCGAAGGGCGGCAAGGTGCTCGACGGCGAACTCGCGTTCAAGCTGCACGATACCTACGGCTTCCCGCTGGATCTCACGGCCGACGTGTGCCGCGAGCGCGGCATGACGGTCGACGAGCCGGCGTTCGACGACGCGATGGCGCGCCAGCGCGAGCAGGCACGCGCGGCCGGCAAGTTCAAGGCCGCGCAGGGCCTCGAATACACGGGCGCGAAGACGACCTTCCACGGCTACGAGGAAATCGCGTTCGACGACGCGAAGGTCGTCGCGCTGTACGTCGACGGTTCGTCGGTCAATGAAGTGAAGGCCGGCCAGGATGCGGTCGTCGTGCTCGACCACACGCCGTTCTATGCGGAATCGGGCGGCCAGGTCGGCGACCAGGGCGTGCTCGCGAATGCGTCGACGCGCTTCGCGGTGGCCGACACGCTGAAGGTGCAGGCCGACGTGATCGGCCATCACGGCACGCTCGAACAGGGCACGCTGAAGGTGGGCGACGTGCTGCGCGCCGAGATCGACGCGCACCGCCGCGCGCGCACCCAGCGCAACCACTCGGCCACCCACCTGATGCACAAGGCGCTGCGCGAAGTGCTCGGCGCGCACGTGCAGCAGAAGGGTTCGCTCGTCGATGCGGAAAAAACCCGCTTCGACTTCGCGCACAACGCGCCGCTGACCGACGACGAGATCCGCCGCGTCGAGCAGATCGTCAACGATGAAATCCTCGCGAACGCGCCGGGCATCGTGCGCGTGATGCCGTACGACGAAGCGGTGAAGGGCGGCGCGATGGCGCTGTTCGGCGAGAAGTACGGCGACGAAGTGCGCGTGCTCGATCTCGGTTTCTCGCGCGAACTGTGCGGCGGCACGCACGTGCATCGCACCGGCGACATCGGCCTGTTCAAGATCGTCGTGGAAGGCGGCGTCGCGGCCGGCATCCGCCGCGTCGAGGCGATCACCGGCGACAACGCGGTGCGCTTCGTGCAGGAACTCGATGCGCGCGTGAACGAAGCGGCGGCCGCGCTGAAGGCGCAGCCGTCGGAGCTGACGCAGCGCATCGCGCAGGTGCAGGATCAGGTGAAGTCGCTCGAGAAGGAACTGGCGGCGCTGAAATCGAAGCTCGCGTCGAGCCAGGGCGACGAGCTCGCGCAGCAGGCGGTCGAGATCGCCGGCGTGCACGTGCTGGCCGCGACGCTCGACGGCGCGGACGCGAAGACGCTGCGCGAAACGGTCGACAAGCTGAAGGACAAGCTGAAGAGCGCGGCGATCGTGCTGGCGGCGGTCGAAGGCGGCAAGGTCAGCCTGATCGCGGGCGTCACGGCGGACGCGAGCAAGAAGGTCAAGGCCGGCGAACTCGTGAACTTCGTCGCGCAGCAGGTGGGCGGCAAGGGCGGCGGCCGTCCGGACATGGCGCAGGCGGGCGGCACCGAGCCGGCGAACCTGCCGGCGGCGCTCGCGGGCGTCAAGGGCTGGGTGGAAGAGCGGCTGTGAGCGTCATGAGCGGCGCGGCGCCCGAGCGGGCGGCGCGCTGCCTTTGACGGGATCGCACGAGACGGCCCGATCGGCATTCGCCGGTCGGGCCGTCTTGCGTTTACGGCGAGCGGGCAGGGCGACGGGCGGTTCCCGGTCGCCTCAGGCCGGCAGCGCCACCCGCGCGCCGGTCGCGCCGGCCGGCCGCGCCGCCTCCTCGAGCGCGTCGCGCAGCGCGGCGAGCGCCGCCGACGCATAGCCTCGCCGCCACGCGAGCAGCGTGTCGATGCCCGCGAGTTCGGGAATCGCATGCGCGGCGACGTTGCCGGTCTCGGGCTGCAGATCGAGCACCGAACGCGGCGCGACCGCGACGCCCGCACCGGCCGCGACGCACGCGACGATCGCATGGTACGAGCCGAGCTCGAGCACGCGGGCCGGCTTCGTCCCGTGCGCCGCATACCATTGCTCGGCGTATTTGCGGTACGAGCAGCCGCGCTCGAACGCGACCAGCGTCGGCAGGATCACGTCGCGCGGCGTGCGTACGGGCGGATGGCCGCGCGGGGTCAGCAGCAGCAGGTCTTCGCGGAACACGGGCACCGTGTCGAGCGTGTCGGGCAGCGCGTCCGGCGTGGGCGGGCGTGCGAACAGCGCCGCGTCGACCTCGAATTCGCGCACCTTCTCGATCAGCCAGCCCGTCGTGCCCGTCACGAGTTCGAGCGACACGTCGGGCCACGCATGGTGATAGCGGGCGAGCACGGCGGGCAGCCGGCTCGCGGCCGTGCTCTCCATCGTGCCGAGCCGCAGCCGGCCGCGCGGCCGGTCCTCGCGCACCGCGTGGCGCGCCTCGTCGGCGAGCGCGAGCAGGCGCTCCGCATACGGCAGCAGCGTCTCGCCGGCCGGCGTCAGCACGAGCCGCCGGCCGTCGCGCACGAACAGCGCCGCGCCCAATTCTTCCTCGAGCTGCTTGATCCGCGTCGTGACGTTCGACTGCACGCGATTGAGTTTCGCCGCCGCGCGCGTCACGCCGTTCTCGCGGACGACGGCCCGGAAAATCGCCAGTGCCGCCAGATCCATGATTCTCTCCAGGTGATGAATGGATTCTTGATTATTCATTTTTCGAGAACGCTTGGTCAAGCTAGGATCGAAGCATTCCAGTCTCCGTCTCGACCGTCGCGCAGCCGCCATGTCACGTTCCGACCCGCATTCCGAAACCCTGTTCGCCGCCGCGCACGTGCGCCCGGCACGCGACGCCGGCCGTCGCGCCCGCACCGCCGCGCTCGCCTGCATGATCGGGCTTGCGGTCGCGCTCGGCGTCGGCCGCTTCGCGTTCACGCCGCTGTTGCCGCTGATGCTCGCCGACGGCTCGATCGGCCTGAAGGCCGGCAGCTGGCTCGCGTCGGCGAACTACGCGGGTTACTTCGTCGGCGCGGTCAGTTGCGCGGCGTTGCGCGTCGCGCCCGCGCGGATGGTCCGCTTCGGGCTCGCGGCGACCGTGCTGCTCACCGCCGCGATGGGCGTCGGCCATCTGCTGCCGGTGTGGCTTGCGGTGCGCTTCGTCGCCGGCGTCGTCAGCGCGTGGACGTTCGTATTCGTGTCGCAATGGGGGTTGCGTCGGCTTGCCGAGCTCCATGCGCCGCAATGGAGCGGGGTGATCTATACGGGGCCCGGCGTCGGCATCGTGCTGACGGGGCTGATCGGCAGCGCGCTGGCCGGCCATCCGGCGGCGCCGGGCTGGCTGGGCTTCGCGGCGTTGTCGGCCGTGCTGTCGGCCGTGATCTGGCGCACGTTTGCCGTGACGTCGACGGCGGGCGGGCCGTCGTCCGGCGCCGCGCCGTATGCCGCGGCCGTCGCCCGGCCGGCAGCCGCCACGCACGGCCATCGCGCGGACGCGGCGTGGCTCGTCGTGCTGTACGGGGCGCCGGGCTTCGGCTACATCATCACGGCGACGTTCCTGCCGGTGATCGCGCGCGCCGCGCTGCCGGCCGGCTCGCCGTGGCCCGACCTGTTCTGGCCGATGTTCGGCGCCGCGCTGATCGTCGGCGCGCTCGCGGCCGCGCGGCTGCCGTCGCACTGGGACAATCGCCTGCTGCTGGCCGCCGGCTGCGCGCTGCAGGCGGCCGGGATCGCGCTCGGGATCGTGTGGCCGAGCGCGCCGGGGCTTGCGCTCGGCAGCGCGCTGCTCGGCCTGCCGTTCACCGCGATCACGCTGTTCGCGATGCGCGAGGCGCGGCGGCTGCACGGCGAGCGCGCGGCGGGGCTGATGGGTTACGCGACCGCGTCGTACGGGATCGGGCAGATCGCCGGGCCGCTCGTCGCGGCGCCGTTGGTCGCGCATGCGGGGTCCTTCGTGCCGGCGCTGTGGGTCGCGGCGGCGTCGCTCGCGGTCGGCGCCGCAGGGTTCGTGATGCAGGCGCGCTGGCCGGGGCGGGCGGTGCGCGCCAGCTGACGGGATGCGCTGCGCCATGACGTCGTGCGCAGGGCCGGACCCGCTGCGCGGCGGGCAAACTCGCTAGAATGAGGCCTTTCCCGCGCCGAGCGGGCGCGCGGGCCACCTGCGGGCGGCCGTCCCGCCCGCCTTATTCTTCTCGATGACCACCGCCGACTACCGCTTCTGCCCGCGCTGCGCGCGCCCGCTGACCGAGCGCGCCGACCCCGAACACGAAGGCGGCCGCGTTCGCCTGGCCTGCCCCGACGACGGCTGCGGCTACGTGCACTGGAACAACCCGCTGCCCGTCGTCGCCGCGATCGTCGAACTCGACGGCAAGATCCTGCTCGCGCGCAATGCGGCCTGGCCCGAAGGGATGTTCGCGCTGATCACCGGCTTCCTCGAGAACGGCGAGACGCCCGAGGACGGCATCGCGCGCGAGGTGTTCGAGGAAACGGCGCTGAAGGCCGAGCAGGTCACGCTGGTCGGCGTGTACGAATTCATTCGCAAGAACGAGCTGATCATCGCGTACCACGTACGCGCGTCGGGCACGGTCGCGCTGTCGCCGGAACTGCTCGAATACAAGCTCGTCGATCCGCCGCTGCTGCGCCCGTGGCGCGCCGGCACGGGCGTCGCGCTCGCCGACTGGATGCGCGCGCGCGGCCTCGATTTCCAGTTCGTCGACCGGCCGGGGCAGTGACGGGCCGGCCCGCCCGCCGTCGCGCCGCGCCGCACGGCCGCCGCGTTTCCTCTTCATCGTCCTGAGCACCGCCGCCATGTCCGACAAGCCGCAGCCGCGTTCCCGCGACGCCTACCGTCACTTCCTGCCGATCACGACCCGCTGGATGGACAACGACGTCTACGGGCACGTGAACAACGTCGTCTACTACAGCTACTTCGACACGGTCGTGAACGAATACCTGATCCGCGCCGGCGTGCTCGACATCGAGCATGCGCGGACGATCGGGCTCGTCGTCGAGACACAGTGCAACTACTTTGCGCCGCTCGTGTTTCCGCAGTCGGTCGATGCGGGGCTGCGCGTCGCGAGGCTCGGCACGTCGAGCGTGCGCTACGAGATCGGGCTGTTCGCGCAAGGCGACGCGGCGCCCGCCGCGCAGGGCCATTTCGTGCACGTGTACGTCGACCGCGACACGCGCCGGCCCGTGCCGCTGCCCGATGCGCTGCGTGCGGCGCTCGACCCGCTCGCCGCCTGACGGCACGCGCGGTGCAGGCGTTCGCGATCCAGGCCTTCAACGGCCTCAGCTACGGTTTGCTGCTGTTCATGCTGTCGGCGGGCCTCACGCTGATCTTCAGCGTGCAGGGCGTGCTCAACTTCGCGCATGCGAGCTTCTACATGCTCGGCGCGTATGTCGGCTACAGCATCGCCGCGCGCGCGGGCTTCTGGCCGGCGCTCGTGCTCGCGCCGCTCGCGGTCGGCCTGATAGGCGCGGGCTGCGAACGCTGGCTGCTGCGCCGCGTGCAGGCGCGCGGCCACACGAGCGAGCTGCTGCTGACTTTCGGGCTCGCGTACCTGATCGGCGAGGGCGCGAAGCTCGCCTGGGGCCTTGCGCCGCTGCCCGCGCCGGTGCCGCCGCTGTTCGACGGCGCGCCGGTGACGGTGTTCGGCGTCGCGCTGCCGCGCTACCGGCTGTTCATGATGGCGATGTCGACGGCGATGCTGGCCGCGCTCGCGGTGCTCTTGCGTGCGTCGCGCATCGGGCTCGTCGTGCGCGCGGCGCTGACGCATCGCACCGCGGTCGAAGCGCTCGGCTACGACGTGCCGCGCCTGATGACGGGCCTGTTCGGCGCAGGCACCGCGCTCGCGGCGCTGGCCGGCGTGATCGGCGCGCCGCTCGCGGTGATCGAGCCCGCGCTCGCCGAGACGGTCGGCTCGATCGTGTTCGCGGTCGTGGTGATCGGCGGGCTGGGCTCGCTCGGCGGCGCGTTCGTCGCGTCGCTCGCGGTCGGGTTCGCGCAGACCTTCGCGGCCGCGAGCGACACGTCGCTGCGCGCGCTCGCGCAGTGGGCGGGCGTGCTGCTGCCCGACAGCATGGCCACGGTGACGATCGCGCAACTCGCGCCGCTCGTGCCGTACCTGCTGCTCGTCGCGGTGCTGGTCGCGCGCCCGCGCGGGCTGTTCGGCGAGCGCGCCGATGCGTAGCCGCGCGCATCCGGACGGGCTGCGCTGGGCGCTGTTCGCCGGCTGTCTCGTGCTGCCCGCGTGGCTGTGGCCGCACGGCGCGATGCTCGGCTATCTCGCGCAGACCGCCGCGCTCGTCGTGCTCGCGCTGTCGTACAACCTGCAGCTCGGCACGACCGGCCTGCTGTCGTTCGGCCATGCGGCGTTCGCGGGCCTCGGCGCGTTCGCGGCCGCGCACTGGTTCAATCGCTTCGGCGGGCCGCTGCCGCTGCTGCCGCTCGTCGGCGGCATGGCGGGAGCCGCGTTCGGCCTGCTGTTCGGCCTGCTCGCGACGCGCCGCGCGGGCACCGCGTTCGCGATGATCACGCTCGGCCTCGGCGAATGCGTCGCGGCCGCCGCGTGGAGCGTGCCAGGATGGTTCGGCGGCGTTGGCGGCGTGCCGATCGACCGCGCGGCCGGCACGCCGTGGTTCGGCTGGCAGTTCGGCGCGCCGGCGCATGCGTATGCGGTAATTGCCGCCTGGTGCGTGGGCAGCGCGTTCGCGATGCGCGCGCTGACGCGCACGCCGTTCGCGCGTCTCGCGAACGCGGTGCGCGACAACCCGGCGCGGGTCGCCGCGCTCGGCACCGATCCGCGCCGCGTGCGGCTCGCGATGGTCGCGTGCGCGTCGTTCTTCGCGGGCGTGGCCGGCACGCTCACGCTGATCGACGTCGAGCTCGCGACGCCCGACAGCGTCGCGATGGCCCGCTCGGCGACCGTGCTGATCGCGGCGGTGATCGGCGGCACCGGCTCGTTCTTCGGGCCGGCGGCGGGCGCGGCCGTGCTGACGGCGCTGAGCGTCGCGGTCGCGGGCGTGTCGCGCGCGTGGGCGCTGTATCTGGGCCTGCTGTTCGTCGTCGTCGTGGTGGCCGCGCCGCGCGGGCTCGCGGGCCTCGCGGCCGACATCGCGCATGCGCTGCGGCCCGGCGCGCCGGCGGCCGTGCGGCGGCGCACGCTGTTCGGCTGCGCCGCGAGCCTGTGCTGGTGCGTCGCCGTCGTCTGCGCGGCGGAACTCGGTTATGCGTGGCGCTTCGCGCAGGACGACGGCGCATCGGCCACGTTCTTCGGCATCGTGCGCGTCGACGGCGGTGCGCCGCTCGGCTGGGCGGCGGCGCTGGCGCTGGCGGGCCTCGGCGCGCTGCTGTGGCGCGGCCGGCGCGCGCTCGCGCGCGACGCGCATGGAGACCCGCGATGAACGGCAACGCAGTCGCCTTGCACGGCATCACGCAGCGCTTCGGCGCGCAGACGGTGCTCGACGGCGTCGAGCTGTGCGTCGCGGCCGGCGAGCGCCATGCGCTGATCGGGCCGAACGGCGCGGGCAAGTCGACGCTGTTCAACGTGATCGCGGGCGCCGTGCGGCCGGCGCGCGGGCGCGTCGTGCTGCATGGCGTCGACCTGCGCGGGCGCGGGCCCGTTGCCGCGAGCCGGCTCGGCGTCGGCCGCAGCTTCCAGCAGACGAGCGCGTTCGCGCGCCTTACCGTCTTCGACAACCTGCGCTGCGCGGCGCTGCATGCGCCAGCGGAGCGGCGGCGCTGGTGGAACCGGCTGCGCGAATCCGCGTCGGTCGACCGCGCGGCCGCGCAGGTGCTGCGCGAGGTCGGCCTCGACGCGTACCGCGACACGCCGGCCGCCGCGCTCGGCTACGCGGAGCAGCGCGCGCTCGATCTCGGCATCGCGCTCGCGAGCGGCGCGCGCACGCTGCTGCTCGACGAGCCGACCGCCGGCATGAGCCGCGCGCAGGCCGCGCGGATGGTCGAGCTGATCCGCACGACCACGCAGGGCCGCACGGTGCTGATGATCGAGCACGACATGGATGCGGTGTTCGGCTTCGCGGAGCGGATCACGGTGCTCGTGCGCGGCGCGGTGATCGCGACCGGCGCGCCGGAGGCGATCCGCGCCGATCCGGCGGTGCGCGCGGCCTATCTCGGCGAGGGCTGCGCATGAGCGCGCTGCTCGAGATCCGCGGCCTGCGCGCGTGGTACGGGATGCAGCCCGTGCTCGACGGGGTCGAGCTCGCGCTCGCGCCGGGCGAAACGCTCGCGCTGATCGGCCGCAACGGCGCGGGGCGCTCGACGCTCGCGAAGGCGGTGATGGGGCTCGTGCGCACGGCTGGCTCGGTGCGGATCGCGGGCGTCGAATGCGCGGGCGCGCGCACCTTCGAGATCGCGCGGCGCGGCGTCGCGTACGTGGCCGAGAGCCGCGACGTGTTTGCGCTGCTGAGCGTGCGCGACAACCTGCGTCTCGGCCTGCGCGATGCGGGCGGCGCGCGGGCCGGCGCGGCGCTCGACGGACTGTTCGCGCGCTTCCCGATGCTTGCCGCGCGTGCGGACGTGAAGGCGGGGCGGCTGTCGGGCGGCGAGCAGCAGGTGCTCGCGCTGGTGCGCGCGCTGGCGGGCAAGCCGCGCATGCTGATCGTCGACGAGCCCGCGGAAGGGCTCGCGCCGCTCGCGGTCGACGAGGTCGGCGCGTGTCTCGCGGCGCTGCAGGCGGACGGCGTCGCGATCGTGCTGATCGAGCAGCGGCTGCAGCTCGCGCCGCGGCTGACCGGGCGGGTCGCGGTGATGGGGCGGGGCAGGATCGTGTACGACGGCGCGCTCGACGGGATCGGCGGGGAGGTCGCCGATACGTGGCTGAGCGCGGGGTGACGGCGGCGGGCGTATTCTTCACCGCCTCGTGCCGCTGGTGCCACTATCGCGTGTTTCCGGCCGTCGCCGCGTCGGGGTCGGGCACCGGATGCGCTTCTTCCTCGATTGTTCGGCCGGTCCCGCAACTCAATTCGTCGCAAGCTGCTTTATCGCCGCCGACGAAGCGCCTAGATTTGCACCATCGCCGGTTGCCTGCTTCGCATCGACAGCCGGTCCGACCATGGGTAAGACATCAGACTGAGGATAGAAATCATGAGCAAGCTTTCGGGCAAGGTAGCGATCGTGACGGGCGGCTCCAAGGGCATCGGCGCCGCGATTGCCAAGGCGCTCGCCGCCGAAGGGGCGTCGGTCGTCGTCAACTATGCGAGCAGCAAGGCCGGCGCCGATGCGGTCGTGAGCGCGATCACGGCGGCCGACGGCAAGGCGATCGCCGTCGGCGGCGACGTGACGAAGGCGGCCGACGCGCAGCGCATCATCGACACGGCGATCGAGACCTATGGCCGTCTCGACATCCTCGTCAACAATTCCGGCGTGTACGAATTCGCGCCGATCGAAGCGATCACCGAGGAACATTTCCGCAAGCAGTTCGACACGAACGTGCTGGGCCTGCTGTTGACGACACAGGCGGCCGTGAAGCACCTCGGCGAAGGCGCGAGCATCATCAACATCAGCTCGGTGGTGACCAGCATCACGCCGCCGGCCAGCGCGGTGTACAGCGGCACGAAGGGCGCCGTGGACGCCATCACCGGCGTGCTCTCGCTCGAACTCGGCCCGCGCAAGATTCGCGTGAACGCGATCAATCCGGGCATGGTGGTGACCGAAGGCACGCACAGCGCGGGGATCATCGGCTCCGACCTCGAAACGCAGGTGCGCGCCCAGACGCCGCTGGGCCGCCTCGGGCAACCGGACGACATCGCCTCGATCGCGGTGTTTCTCGCGTCGGACGATGCGCGCTGGCTGACCGGCGAGCGTATCGTGGCGAGCGGCGGCCTGCACTGAGCGAAAGGCGGGCCGGCCCGCCGTCGAGCCGGCGCGCAGCACGCCAGGTGAAGGCGCCGACCGGCGACGGCTACGCGATCCGCAGCATGCCGGCCGCGCCGACGTACCAGCGCAGGCTCTCGACGGCGAGCGCGTGGTTGCGGACCGAATCGAGCCCCGCGATCGTCATCGCGCCGACGAGCCCGGCATGCGCGACGCACAGCGGCACGCCGCCGCCGTCGAGCGCATAGTCGTCGCCGGACAGCCCCTCGGTTTGCAGCGAGCGGCCCGAACGCGCGAAGCTCGCGCCGACTTCGAGCGAGCTCTTGCCGAACCGCAACACCGTGTTCTGCCGGCGGCGGATCGCTTCGCAATCCTCCGCGCCGCTGCCGTCGAGCGCGCAATAAAACAGCGGCCCGCGTGCGGACACCACGCTCACCGCGATCGGCAGCCCGCGGCGCGATGCAAGGTTGACGGCGATGTCGCCGAGCCGGCGCGCGGCGTCGGCGTTGAAGCTCGGCAGCATCGTGCTTGACGCCTGCTGCTCGAATGTCTCGTCCTCGATGCGGAAGAATGGCCTCATCGTCGCCTCCTGTCGCGGCATGTCGCGTCTGCCCGCCCGCCGGCCGCCGTGCGCGCCATGCGCCGCCGGCCGCGCGGGCTCAGCCGCCCGCCGGCGGCTCGAGCATCCACTCGTGCGCCGGGTCGTTCTTGAACGCCCATGCGCGGCTCGGCCCGGCCATCACGTTCAGGTAGTACAGGTTGTAGCCGTGCGGCGCGACCACCGGGTGATAGCCGCGCGGCACCATTACGACGTCGTGGTTCTCGACCACGCACGCCTCGTCGAGGCTGCGGTCGTCGGTGTACACGCGCTGGAACGCGAAACCCTGCGGCGGGTCGATCCGGTGATAGTAGGTTTCCTCGAGCACGGTTTCCTCCGGCGCCGCGTCGCGGTCGTGCTTGTGCGGCGGATAGCTGCTCGAATGGCTGGCCGGCGTGATCACCTCGACCACGAGCAGCCGGTCGGCCGCAGGGTTGTCGCCCATCAGGATGTCGCACACGTAGCGCGTGTTGGTGCCCTTGCCGCGCACCATCCGCCGCATGCGCTCGCCGTCGAGCCGCTGCACCGCCTTGTCGCCGCTCACGTACGGCGCGGTGCACAGCGCGATTTCGGCGTCGCGCGTCGCGGTGACGGTTACGGTGTGGCCGCCCGGCACGTACAGCGCGTCCGGCGACACGTCCTCGAACACGCTGTCGCGCTTGCCGAGGCCGTCGTAGGTCGCGCCGCCGGTTTCCGCGCGCACCGTGCCGGTCAGCACGACCACGCACAGCTCGCGCGTGCCGGTGTCGACGGTCTCGCGCTCGCCGGCCTTCAGGCGCAGCACGCGAAAGCCGACGTGTTTCCAGCCGGCCGATTCAGGCGTGACGTTGCAGATTTCCCGGTCGGGCGATGCCTTGACCAGCAGGGGAGAGATCGTCATGGAAGCGGCTCCGCAAATCGGTGACAGGGGGCTCAGGCGCTCAGCCGGTCGACGATCGCGCGCAGCGTGTCGTAGCCCTTCTTCGCGTACTGGTAGCTTGGCGCGACGGCGGGATCCTGCTCGGCCTCGACCACCAGCCAGCCTTCGTAGCCGGCGTCGCGCAGCGTGCGCAGCGTCGCTTCGTAGTCGAGCGCGCCGTCGCCCGGCACGGTGAAGGTGCCGTTGATCACGCCGTTCAGGAAGCTCCAGCCGTCGTTGCGCGCCTGCGTGACCACCTGTGCGCGCACGTCCTTGCAATGCACGTGGACGACGCGCGCCACGTGCTTCTTCAGCAGCGCGACCGGGTCCGCCGCGCCGCCGAAGTACGCATGCCCGGTGTCGAACAGCAGGAACACCTTCGCCGGATCGGTGAGCGCCATCAGGCGGTCGACGTCGTCGGGCGATTCGACGTACGCGCCCATGTGGTGGTGGTACGCGAGCTTGATGCCGTAGGTCGCGACGAGGTGCGCGCCGAACGCGTTCAGCCGCTCGGCGTAGCGCCGCCATGCGGCGTCGTCGACGAAGCGCGGCCGCTTCGCGACCGGCGTGTCGATGTTGCCCTGGATCGTGCCCGCGCACTCGCCGTAGACCACCACTTTCACGTCGTTGTACTGCAGCTTGGCGAGGTGCGCGTGGCAGCGCTCGATCTCGGCGGCCACCGCGTCGGCGTCGCTCATGCCGGGCGGCACTTCGGCGAGAAAGCCCGAGTACCAGCCGGACACGCACACGAGGCCGTATTCGGCCAGCTTCGCCTTCAGCGCGGGGCCCGTCTTCGGAAACTTGTTGCCGAGCTCGAAGCCGGCATAGCCGATCTCCGCGCCTTCCTTCAGCGCCGTTTCGAGCGGCGTCTCGCCGCCGAGCGACGGCAGGTCGTCGTTCATCCACGACAGGGGATTGATGCCGATGCGTACGTTCCAGCTCATGGGGGGCTTCCTTGGGTGTTCGGGTGAGGGCGCGCGAGGCGCGCGGAGGCTGCGCGTCAGCGCCGCTGTCGGGTCTTCGCGTCGAGATACGCGCGGTGCGCGCGCTCGACGTCGGGGCGGGCCGATACCTGCGGCACCGCGACCTCCCACCATGCGCCGCCGTCGTCGGTCGTGCGGTGATGGGTCGTGTCGATCACGAGCACCTGGCTGATCGTGGCCGCGCGCGCGCGGCGCATCTCGCGGCGCAGTTCGGCGACGTCGCGCACGTGCACGGCGTCGGCGCCGAGCGCGCGCGCATGCATCGCGAAATCGATCGTCGAGCGCGCGCCGCCTTCCGGCACGCAGTCGTCGAGCATGTTGTTGAAGCTCGCGCCGCCGCACTTGAGCTGCAGCCGCTCGATGCAGCCGTAGCCGCGGTTGTCGAGGATCACGACGATGATCTTGCGGCCGAGCATCACAGACGTTGCGAGCTCGGCGTTGAGCATCATGTACGAGCCGTCGCCGACGATCACGATCACTTCGCGCTCCGGCCGCGCGAGCTTCGCGCCGAGGCCGCCCGCGACCTCGTAGCCCATGCACGAATACGCGTAGTCCATGTGGTAGTTGCCCGGCACGCCGCTGCGCCACAGCTTGTGCAGCTCGGCCGGCAGCGTGCCGGCCGCGCACACGACGAGATCGTCGCGCGCGCTGTCGCGGCCCGCGTCGGCGGCCGATTCGCGCACCGCGCCGATGACCTCGGCGTCGTACGGCAGCGTGTCCTGCGGCACGTTTGCGGTCAGCTCGGTCACGCGCGCGACCCACGCGGCGGCCTGGTCGCGGCAGCCGGCCGTCCACGCCGGGTCGGCCTGCCAGCCGGCCAGCGCGGCGGACACCTGGCCGAGCCCGGTGCGGGCGTCCGCGACGAGCTGCCGGCCGCGCTTCTTGCCCGCATCGAACGGCTGCACGTTCAGGCTCAGCAGCTGCGCATGGCCGAACAGCGCGTGCGAGCCGGTCGTGAAGTCCTGCAGCCGCGTGCCGACCGCCAGCACCACGTCGCATTGCGCGGCCGCGCGGTTCGCGGCGGGCGAGCCCGTCACGCCGATCGCGCCGAGGTTCAGCGGGTGGTCCCACGCGAGGCTGCCCTTGCCGGCCTGCGATTCGGCGACCGGCACGCCATGCGCGTCGGCAAACGCGCGCAGCGCATCCCACGCCTGGCTGTAGAGCACGCCGCCGCCGGCGACGATCAGCGGCTTCTTCGCGGATTTCAGCAGGTCGATCGCGTCGGCCAGCTCGACGGCGTCGGCCGGCTGGCGGCGCATCCGGATCAGCGGCGGCGCGAAGAAATCTTCCGGCCAGTCGTATGCGAAGGTCTGCACGTCCTGCGGCAGCGCGAGGCACACGGGCCCGCATTGCGCCGGGTCGGTCAGCACCTGGATCGCGCGCGGCAGCGCCACCAGCAGCTGCTCGGGCGACGTGATCCGGTCGAAGTAGCGGGTCACCGGGCGGAAGCAGTCGTTCGCGCTGACGTCGCCCTGCTCGAAGCTCTCGACCTGCTGCAGCACGGGGTCGGGCTGGCGCGACACGAACACGTCGCCCGGCAGCAGCAGCAGCGGCAGCCGCGCGACGTGCGCGAGCGCCGCCGAGGTCAGCATGTTGGTCGCGCCGGGGCCGATGCTCGAGGTCACGGCCATCATCCGCTGGCGGAAGTGCGTTTTCGCGAACGCGACCGCCGCGTTCGCCATCCCTTGCTCGTTGTGCGCGCGGTAGGTCGGCAGCCGGTCCCGCTCGGCGTGCAGCGCCTCGCCGAGCCCGGCCACGTTGCCGTGCCCGAAGATCGCGAACACCCCGCCGCAATACGGCAGGATCTCGGTGCGGCCGTCGGGCTGGATCACTTCGGCCCGCAGCGCGGCCAGATAGCGCACCAGCGCCTGGCTGACGGTCAGTCTCACGGTTGTCGTCATCGTCTGTCGTTCGTTCTCGTTAATCGTGCCGGCGTGCCGGCGCGGGGGCTCAGGCCGCGGGCTGAGCGAGCGCGCGGCGCGCCAGCCATGCGTCGACCAGCTGCGCGAAATTGCCGGCCACCTCGTCGATGAACGCCTGGTCATCGAGCTCGCCGGCGAGCCATTTCAGCGATGCGTCCGCCCACAGCGTGCGGCCCACCATGAAGCCCTTCACGATCGGGTTGGTCGCGAAGCGGAAGCTGTCGACCAGGTATTGCAGCGGCTGGTTCAGCCCGAGGATCACCGCGCCGCGGCAATGCCGGTCGCGCTCGGCGACCAGCGCCGCGAGCCGTGTCCAGCCGTCGGCGCTCATCGGCGCGAGCTTCCACCATTCGGGCCGCACGCCGAGGTTGTAGAAGCGCGCGACCGTGCGCAGCACCGCGTCGTCCTCGGTGCCGGGCGGCGTGACCGCGCGCGGCGGAATGATTTCCAGCAGCAGCTCGTTGCCGCTCGCGCGGGTCGCTTCCCACAGTTCGAGCACGCGCTGCTCCTGCGCGACGCGCAGGTCGACCGGATCGTCCGGGTGATAGTGGACGAGGCACTTGACCACCTGTTCGGTCGGCCAGTGGGTGAGCGTGGAGCCGACCGAGCGCGTGTCGTCGAAGCGCAGCGGCCGCGAGCCCGGCAGCTCGACGGGCCGCCCGACCCACCATCCGCGCCCGGTCGCGGACGCGAGCGCGTCGCTGCCGTACGCGCCGCCGTCGATCAGCACGCCGACATGGCCCTCGATGCCGCGATCGCGCTCGACCTGCTCGGCGGCGCGCACCAGCAGCCGCTTGAGCGTCTTGATCCGCGCCTCGTCGGCGCCGGCCTGCACCGACAGCTCGTAGAACTGGCTGCGATGGTCGAACGCCATCACGCACAGGTCGTTCCAGTCGCGGCGCGCGACCGTCACGCGATGCAGGTGCGCGAGCTCGCGATCCGCGTCGACGACGGGGTTGCGGCTGCCGTCGAACCAGTGATCCAGCTCGGCGGGCGTCGGCATCGCGGCCGAGCACGCGTGGCGCGACACGACGATCGCGCCGCACGCGTTCGCGATGCGGGTCGACTCGGCCCAGCCCCGGCCGCGCAGCAGCCCCGACAGCAGCCCGGACAGGAACGCGTCGCCGGCGCCGAGCACGTTCAGCACCTCGACGCGCTCGCCTGCATAGGTCGGCGCATCGTCGATGCGCTCGGGGATGCCGCCCTCGATCACGCAGCAGCCGAGCGCGCCGCGCTTGACCACCAGCACCGCGCCGCTGGCCCGGCGCACCGCGCGCAGCGACGCGATCAGGTCGTGCGGCACGCCGCCGGCGATCAGGAATTCCTCCTCGGTGCCGACCAGCAGGTCGAACTCGCCGAGCACCTGCTGCAGCTGCCGCGACACCTGCTCGTCGGCGACGTAGCGGTTCTCGCCGGCGCCGCGCCCGGTCAGGCCCCACAGCACCGGGCGGTAGTCGATGTCGAGGATGCGCACGACGCCGTGGCGGCGCGCGTAGCCGAGCGCGGTGAGCGACGCCTCGCGCGTGCCGGGCGTCGACAGGTGGGTGCCGGTGATCGCCAGCGCGCGGCAGCCGGCGATGAAATCCTCGCGGATCTCGTCGGCGCGCACGGCCATGTCCGCGCAGTTCTCGCGCACGAACAGCAGCGGGAAGGTGTCGCGATCCTTCAGCCCGAGCAGCACCAGCGCGGTCAGGCGCTCGGGGTCGGTCTGCAGCTGGCTCGTGTCGCAGCCTTCGCGCTCGAGCGTCTCGCGCAGGAAGCGGCCCATCTGCTCGTCGCCGACGCGCGAGATCATCGCGGTCTTCAGCCCCAGGCGCGCGACGCCGAACGCCACGTTGCCCGACGAGCCGCCCAGGTACATCTGGAAGCTGCGCGCGTCCTCGAGACGGCTGCCGTACTGCTGCGCATAAAGGTCCACGGCCACCCGGCCGAGGCAGGCCAGGTCGACGGGGCGATCACTCGGAAAGTTCAACGGGCTCATATCAGTCGTCATGCTCGCGGCCGGCGTGGCGCCTTGCCGGCGGATTGAGGGCGGGGCGGGCGGATTGCCGCGCCGGACGCTTGCGCGCCGTGCGACGGCCATCCGCCTGCCGGGAATTCGAGGCTACGGACGAAGTCTAGTGTTTTTGGAAATCCAGTTCCCTAGGTGAAATCACGTAGAAATAAATTTCCAAAAAGTAGTCGGAGTGCTCTACAGTTTCGTCCTGAAGCTTCGGTCCGTATCGGAACCGGCCTCGCGGTGCATCGCGCACCGTTTTCCATCCCAGAGATGAGGAGACAGATTGATCATGAAAACCAAGCTGATGGCTGCCGCCGCCGCCGCGATCCTCGCCATGCCGCTCGCGCATGCCGAGAAGATCGGCGTGACCATGGCGTCGTTCGACGACACGTTCCTGACCATCCTGCGCAACGGCATCGTCGACGCGGCGAAGAAGGACGGCGTGGGCACCCAGGTCGAGGATGCCGGCAACGACGTCGGCAAGCAGCTCAGCCAGGTGCAGAACATGATCGCGCAGAAGGTCGACGCGATCATCGTGAACCCGGTGGACACCGACGCGACGCCGAAGATCACGAAGATGGTCACCGAAGCGAAGATCCCGCTCGTCTACGTGAACCGCAAGCCGGTCGATTTCGACAAGCTGCCGGCCGGCGTCGCGGTGGTCGCGTCCGACGAGAAGCTGTCGGGCACGCTGCAGGCGCGCCAGGTGTGCAAGCTGCTTGGCGGCAAGGGCGACATCCTGGTGCTGATGGGCGAGCTGTCCAACGAGTCGGCGCGCGCGCGCACGAAGGACATCGAGGAGGTGCTCGCGACCAAGGAGTGCGCGGGCATGAAGATCGTCGACAAGCGCGAGGGCAAGTGGAGCCGCACGCAGGGCCAGGACATCACGATGAACTGGCTGAGCTCCGGCGTGAAGTTCGACGCGATCGTGTCCAACAACGACGAAATGGCGATCGGCGCGATCAACGCGCTGAAGGCGGCGCGCAAGTGGACGCCGAAGACCGTCGTCGCGGGCATCGATGCGACGCCCGACGGCCTCGCGTCGATGAAGAGCGGCGAGCTGAAGGTGTCGGTGTTCCAGAACGCGGCGGGGCAGGGCCAGCAGTCGGTCGCGGCGGCGCTCAAGCTCGCGAAGAAGCAGGGCGTGGACCGCTACGTGAACGTGCCGTTCGAGCTCGTCACGCCCGACAACATGAGCAAGTACGTCAAGCACTGAGCGGCAGTCCGCCGAAGCCGCGCGGGCCGGCCGACCGGCCCGCGGGCGCACCCTGAGGAACGTCCATGTTCACAGCCAAGCGGGATCGGCCGTCGTCCAGCCCGGACGCGCCGCTCCCATCGTTCGCCACGTCTGCCCCGTCCGATCCCGACTGCCTGCTGGAAGTCCGCGGCGTGGGCAAATCGTTTCCCGGCGTCGTCGCGCTCGACGGCGTGCAGTTTCGCGTGCGTCGCGGCACCGTTCATGCGCTGATGGGCGAGAACGGCGCGGGCAAGTCGACGCTGATGAAAATCATCGCCGGCGTCTATACGCCGGACAAGGGCGAGATCCGCCTGAAGGGCGAGCCGGTCGTGCTGAACGGCCCGCTCGACGCGCTCGATCGCGGCATCGCGATGATCCACCAGGAACTCAACCTGATGCCGTACATGACGGTCGCGGAGAACATCTGGATCCGCCGCGAACCGAAGAACCGCTTCGGCCTGATCGACCACGCGGCGCTGCGCCGGCAGACGGCCGCGCTGTTCGAGCGCCTGTCGATCGACGTCGACCCGGACGCCGAGGTGCGCACGCTGACGGTCGCGAGCCGCCAGATGGTCGAGATCGCGAAGGCCGTGTCGTTCGACTCCGACGTGCTGATCATGGACGAGCCGACCTCCGCGCTGACCGACAAGGAAGTCGTCCACCTGTTCCGCATCATTCGGCAACTGCGCGAGCAGGGCAAGGGCATCGTCTACATCACGCACAAGATGAACGAGCTGTTCGAGATCGCCGACGAGTTCTCGGTGTTCCGCGACGGCAAGTACATCGGCACGCATGCGTCGACCGAGGTCACGCGCGACGACATCATCCGCATGATGGTCGGGCGCGAGATCACGCAGATGTTCCCGAAGGAGGAGGTGCCGATCGGCGACGTCGTGCTGTCGGTGAAGGATCTCGCCGTCGACGGCGTGTTCCGCGACGTGAGCTTCGAGCTGCGCGCGGGCGAGATTCTCGGCGTCGCGGGCCTCGTCGGCTCGGGGCGCTCGAACGTCGCGGAGGCATTGTTCGGCGTCGTGCCGGCGACTTCCGGCGAGATCCGCATCGACGGCAAGCCGGTGCGGATCGCTTCGCCCGCGCAGGCGCTGCGGCACGGCATGGCGTTCCTGACCGAGGACCGCAAGGATACCGGCTGCTTCCTGAATCTCGACCTGCTCGCGAACATGGAAGCGGCGGTGCTGCACAACCGCTACGTGAAGTTCAACTTCGTGCAGCGCGCGCAGCTCAGGCGCGACTGCGAGGACATGAGCCGCATGCTGCGGGTGAAGGCGCCCGGGCTGCACGAGGAAATCCAGAACCTGTCGGGCGGCAACCAGCAGAAGGTGCTGATCGGCCGCTGGCTGCTGACCCGCCCGCGCATCCTGATCCTCGACGAGCCGACGCGCGGCATCGACGTCGGCGCGAAGGCCGAGATCCACCGCCTCGTGAGCGCGCTCGCCGGCAAGGGCGTCGCAGTGCTGATGATCTCGTCGGAGATGCCGGAGGTGCTCGGCATGAGCGACCGCGTGATGGTCATGCATGAAGGCCGCATGACCGGCATCGTCGAGCGCAAGGACGCCGACCAGGTGCGCATCATGGATCTCGCCTCGCGCTGAGCCGGAACACAGTATGGAGACAACGGAAATGGGCAATCTCAATTCGATCGCGGACGCGCAGTCCATGACGGCCAAGACGCGGCGCGCCAAGTGGCCGCCCGAACTCAGCATCTTCCTCGTGCTGGTGGGCATCAGCCTGTTCTTCGAGGTGGTCGGCTGGATCGTCGTCGGCCAGAGCTTCATCTTCAACGTGGAGCGGCTCGAGATCATCGTGCTGCAGATGGCGGTGATCGGCATCATCGCGGTGGGCGTGAACCTCGTGATCATCACGAGCGGCATCGACCTGTCGTCGGGATCGGTGGTGGCCGCCGCGGCGGTGGTGTCCGCCAGCCTCGCGCAGGTGTCCGACTTCCCGCGCGCGGTGTTTCCGCACCTGACCGACCTGCCGGTGATCTGGCCGGTGCTCGCCGGCGTGTGCGTGGGCCTGCTGGTCGGCCTGCTCAACGGCTCGCTGATCGCGTTCACCGGGATCCCGCCGTTCATCGCGACGCTCGGCACGATGGTGGCCGCACGCGGCTTCGCGAAATGGTTCACCAACGGCATGCCGGTGTCGATGCTGACCGACCCGTTCGCGGCGATCGGCGCGGGCGCCAACCCGGTGATCATCTTTGTCGTGATCGCGGCGATCTTCCACGTGGTGCTGCGCTACACGCGGTTCGGCAAGTACACGTACGCAATCGGCGCGAACCGCCAGGCGGCGATCGTGTCGGGCATCAACGTGCACCGCCACCTGATCTGCGTGTATGCGATCGCGGGCCTGCTGAGCGGCATCGCGGGCACCGTGACGGCGGCGCGCGCGATCTCCGGCCAGTCCGGCATGGGCGTGATGTACGAGCTCGACGCGATCGCGGCGGTCGTGATCGGCGGCACGTCGCTGTCGGGCGGCCTCGGGCGCGTCACGGGCACCGTGATCGGCGTGCTGATCCTCGGCGTGATGACCTCGGGTTTCACCTTCATCCGCATCGACGCGTACTACCAGGAGATGGTCAAGGGTGCGATCATCGTCGCGGCCGTGATCGCCGACCAGTATCGCAACAAGAAGGGGCGCCGCTGACGCGGACTCACCGTCGGTCGAGTCACCTGCGTCGCCTGAGTTACGTGAGTTACATGAGTCACTTCAAGGAACGGCAATGAAGATCGCTCTGGATCCCTACATGATCCGCCATCTGCCGCTCGACCGGCTGCCGCATGCGGTGGCCGAGCTCGGCTACGACCAGATCGAGCTGTCGCCGCGCGGCGATTTCCTCGACTGGTGGGTGATGCCGCGCGCGACCCGCGAGCGCATGGCGGCGTTCCGGCAGGCGATGCGCGCGAGCGGCGTGGGCCTCGCGTCGCTGCAGCCGATGTACCGCTGGGCCAGCCCGTTCGACGACGAGCGGCAATGGGCGGTGCGCTGCTGGAAGAAGGCGATCGAGGTCGCCGTCGAAATGGACTGCCGGCTGATGGTGTCCGAGTTCGGGCGCGGCGCGTCGCCGGAGCGCTCGGTCGGCGAGCGGCCGGGCGCGAACCCGAAGGAGATGTGCGAAGCCGCGTGGTTCCGCTCGATGGACGAGCTGCTGCCGATCCTCGAGCGCGAAGGCATCACGCTGTCGGTCGAGCCGCATCCGGAGGACTGGATCGAGCAGCTGCAGCCGGCCGTCGACATCGTCACGAACATCGGTTCGCCCGCGCTGAAGCTGTCGTACATCGCGCCGCATACGTTCCATTACGGCGACGACATGGCCGCGATGATCCGCGCGGCCGCGCCGGTGCTCGCGCACGTGCGCGTGGCCGATACGTTCGACCACAAGAAGAGCAGCCAGCTTCGCTACATCGTCAATCCGCCGGGCTCGACGCAGATCCGCGTGCACCAGCACCTCGACATCGGGCAGGGCGAGATCGACTGGGACGTGTTCTTCCGCACGCTCGGCGAGGCCGGCTTCGACGGCGTGATGTCGTCGTGCGTGTTCGCGTGGGAGGAGCGCGCGGAGGCGTCGTCGCGCTTCATGCGCGAACGGATGCAGCACTACGTGGACCGGTATTTCCGCGCCGCCGCGCATTGAGCGCGCCGGTGCATGCATAAGCGACCCGCACGGTGCCGGGTCGGACAACATGGAGAACGACATGACTTTGCAGATTGGCGTGATCGGCTGCGGCGCGATCGGTCAGGATCACATCCGCCGGCTCACCCGGACGCTGTCCGGCGCGAAGGTGGTCGCGGTGACCGACATCGAGCCCCGCCACGCGCACGACGCCGTCGCGGCCTACGGGCTGTCGGCCGAGGTGTATGCCAACGGGCACGACGTGATCGACGCGGCGGACGTGCAGGCGGTGCTGGTCACGTCGTGGGGGCCGACGCACGAGGAATTCGTGCTGAAGGCGATCGCGCGCGGCAAGCCGGTGTTCTGCGAGAAGCCGCTCGCGACCACCGCCGAGGGCTGCCTGCGGATCGTCGAGGCGGAGCAGGCGCACGGCCGCCGGCTCGTGCAGGTCGGCTTCATGCGCCCGTACGACGAAGGCTATCGCGCGCTGAAGCAGGTGATCGCGAGCGGCCGGATCGGCGCGCCGCTGATGCTGCATTGCGCGCACCGCAACCAGTCGGTGGGCGAGCGCTACACGACCGACATGGCGATCACCGATACGCTGATCCACGAGCTCGACGTGCTGCGCTGGCTGCTCGATGACGACTACGCGAGCGCCCAGGTCGTGTATCCGAGGAAGAGCCGCCACGCGTCGTCGCATCTCGCCGATCCGCAGATCGTGCTGCTCGAAACCGCGCGCGGCGTGCGCATCGACGTCGAGATCTTCGTCAACTGCCAGTACGGCTACGACATCCAGTGCGAGGTGGTGGGCGAGGACGGCATCGCGAAGCTGCCCGATCCGCCCGCAGTGTCGACGAAGCACGCGGCGAGCCATGCGACGGCCATCATGACCGACTGGAAGGAGCGCTTCATCGCGTCGTACGACGTCGAGCTGCAGGCGTTCATCGACGGCGTGCAGCAGGGCGCGCTGACCGGGCCGTCGGCGTGGGACGGCTATGCGGCGGCCGTGGCCGCGGACGCCTGCGTGCGCGCGCAGCAAAGCGGCGCGGTGGAGCCGATCGCGATGGCGGCGCGGCCGGCGTTCTACGCGGCGTGATTTCCGCGTGATCCCCGCGTAATTCCGCCGCGGTTTCGACCCGTCCGGCCGCAGGCCGGCTACCTTCTCGACGAACCGACATGACGATGAAAATTGGCTGCGCGCCCTGCTGCTGGGGCGTCGACGACGTGAAGAACCCGCATCTGCCGGCGTGGCGGCACGTACTTGCCGAAGCATCGGAAGCCGGCTATTCGGGCATCGAGCTCGGCCCGTACGGCTATATCCCGCTGGAGCCGGACGTCGTGCGCGCCGAGCTGGAGCGGCGGCATTTGAGCATCACCGCCGGCACGATCTTCGACGATCTCGTGTCGCCGGAGAACCTGCCGAACCTGCTGCGGCAGACGCGCGAAATCTGCGCGCTGATCCGGCAACTGCCGCCGCTGCCGACCCAGCCGGGGCAGCGCTACGCGGCGCCGTACCTGGTGGTGATGGACTGGGGGCATCCGGAGCGCGACCACGCGGCCGGCCATCCCGATCGCGCGCCGCGGCTCTCCGGCGAACGCTGGGCGGGCATGGTCGAGCATATCCGGCAGATCGCGGACATCGCGCGCGACGCGTTCGGCGTGCGCGCGGTGATCCATCCGCACGCGGGCGGCTACATCGAATTCGCGGACGAGATCGACCGGATCGTTGCCGACATCCCGGCCGGCACGGCGGGCCTGTGCCTCGACACGGGCCATCTGCACTACTCGGGCATGGACCCGGAAACGTGGTTGCGCCGGCATGCTGAACGCCTCGACTACGTCCATTTCAAGGACATCGATACGGCCGTCTACGACCAGGTGATGGAGGAGCACATCGCGTTCTTCGCCGCCTGCGCGCGCGGCGTGATGTGCCCGATCGGCAAGGGCGTGCTCGACTACCCGGCGATCAAGCGCGCGCTGGACGAGATCGGCTATGCCGGCTACATCACGATCGAGCAGGAGCGCGACCCGCGCAACGCGGGCACGAGCCTGCGCGACGTGGCCGCGAGCCGCGCCTTCCTTGCGTCGGCGGGCTTTGCCTGAACCCGACCCGGAACACGCAACGCAATCAAGGAACCTAATCATCATGATCGACGGACAGATTCTGCTGGGCCATTCGATTCCGTGGGGCATGGTCGGCGGCGGCCTCGGCAGCCAGATCGGCTACAGCCACCGCTCGGCCGCGCTGCGCGACGGCAGCTTCCAGCTCGTCGCCGGCGCGTTCGACATCGATCCGCAGCGGGGCCGCCAGTTCGGCGTGAAGCTGGGCGTGGCCGCCGAGCGCTGCTATCCCGACTACCGGACGATGTTCGAGGTCGAGGCGAGCCGTCCGGACGGCATTCGCGCGGTGTCGATCGCCACGCCGAACAATACGCACTTCGAAATCTGCCGCGCGGCGCTGAACGCCGGGCTGCATGTGATCTGCGAGAAGCCGCTGTGCTTCACGACCGCCGAGGCCGAGGAACTCGCGCGGCTGTCGGTCGAGAAGCGCAAGATCGTCGGCGTCGCGTACGGCTACTCGGGGCACCAGATGATCGAGCAGGCGCGCGAGATGATCGCGCGCGGCGATCTCGGCGAGATTCGCATCGTGCAGATGCAGTTCGCGCACGGTTTTCACAGCGAGGGCGTCGAGGCCGCGAGCCCGGCCGCCCGCTGGCGCGTGGATCCGGCATTCGCGGGGCCGAGCTACGTGCTCGGCGATATCGGCACGCATCCGCTGTACATCTCCGAAGTGATGGCGCCGGAACTGAAGATCCGGCGGCTGATGTGCTCGCGGCAGAGCTTCGTGAAGAGCCGCGCGCCGCTCGAGGACAACGCGTTCACGATCATGGAATACGACACCGGCGCGATCGGCTACGTGTGGTCGAGCGCGGTGAACGCCGGCTCGATGCACAGCCAGAAGGTGCGCGTGATCGGCTCGAAGGCGAGCGTCGAATGGTGGGACGAGCATCCGAACCAGCTGCGCTACGAAATCCAGGGGCGACCTGCGCAAATCCTCGATCGCGGGATGGGCTACCTGCATCCGCAGGCGCTGCACGACGACCGCATCGGCGCCGGGCATCCGGAAGGTTTGTTCGAGGCCTGGTCGAACCTGTACAGCCGGTTCGCGCTCGCGATGGACGCGACCGACCGGCGCGACGCGGCGGCGCTGAAGTGCATCCGCTATCCGGACGTGCACGCCGGCGTCGAAGGCGTGCGCTGGGTCGAAAACTGCGTGCGCTCCGCCGACGAAGGCGGTGTCTGGGTCGACTATCGCTGACCCGCGCGGTTCGCGTGCCGGAGCGACGCGCCGGCACGCCGGCGCTTGTTCACGCGTATGGCGCCCGCGCCCGCATCGGTAGACGCCCTAATATTGTCGGCGCCGGCCGGGCGTTGGAAAATAATTTCCAGACCTGTCGTGCAGCGCAACGCAGGTGATGATCGAGCGCGTGGGCGCGACGCCGCGGCGACGTGGTCTTCGCAACGGTTACAATCCGCGCACCACGCATGTGTCCAGCCGAGCCCCGGGCCGGATCCTCCGCCGCAGCTGGCGGGCGCCGGGACTGTCAACTTCGCGCCATCCGATGAGTTCATCCGAGAAACCTCCCGCCACCGTCGAGCAGTTCCTGCAGCGTCTGACGCAGGAGTACGACGGGCTGAGCAATCGCCTGAAGGTGATCGCGCGCCATGTCGAGACGCAGCGGGACCAGCTTGGCCTCGAAGGCATCCAGTCGCTCGCCGAGCAATGCGGGGTGCAGCCGTCCGCGGTGGTGCGCTTCGCGAAGCATTTCGGCTTCTCCGGGTTTTCCGAAATGCAGCGGCTGTTCCGCGACGGGCTCGCGCAGCAGATCGCGCCGGGGCGCGCCTACAACCTGCGGCTGCGCGACGTGATCGAGTCGGGTTCGTCGAGCCTGCAGCCCGGGCAGATCGTCGACGAGTTCATCAAGGGCAGCATCGCCGGCATGCAGCAGCTGCACCAGACGCTGGATCCGACGGCGTTCGCGCAAGCCGTCGACATGCTGGCGCAAACCCAGGCGATCTGGATCGCCGGCTCCCGGCGCGCGTTTCCGATCGCCGTGTACCTCGATTACGCGCTGCAGCACACCGACAAGCGCATCGGGCTGTTCAGCGCGCTCGGCAGCATGCAGCTCGGGCAGATCCGCTCGGTGCGGGCCGGCGACGTGCTGATCGCGATTTCGTTCATGCCGTATGCGGAAGAGACGGTGCAGGTTGCGCAGGAGGCCGTGCAGCGCGGCGCGCGCCTGATCGCGATCACCGACAGCCGCATGAGCCCGCTCGCGCGCGACGCGGAGGCGACGCTGGTGGTGCAGGACAGCGCAACCTTCGGCTTTCGCGCGCTGACCGCGACGATGGGCCTCGCGCAAAGCCTGTTCGTCGCGCTGGCGTACCGGCTCGAGCTGTCGTATCTGCCGACCACGCCCGGCGGCTCGCGCGATACGAAAGCGACGACCTGAGCGGCCGCGCGGCCGATTCCCAAGACCGGCGCCCGGCGCCGGCGCGCGATACCGCTGCGCACCGGGCCGGGCAGTGCGTCACTTCGCGGTCGGCATCGCGAACTCGGCGCCCTTGCCGATGCTCGACGCCCAGCGCTGCATGATCGACTTCTGCCGCGTGTAGAAGCGCACGCCTTCCTCGCCGTACGCATGCATGTCGCCGAACAGGCTCTTCTTCCAGCCGCCGAAGCCGTGCCAGGCCATCGGCACGGGAATCGGCACGTTGATCCCGACCATGCCGACCTGGATGCGGCGCGCGAATTCGCGCGCGATGCCGCCGTCGCTGGTGAAGCACGACACGCCGTTGCCGTACTCGTGCGCGTTGATCAGCGACACGGCCTCGCCGAAATCCTTCACGCGCACGCAGCCGAGCACCGGCCCGAAGATTTCTTCCTGGTAGATCCGCATGTCGGGCGTGACGTGGTCGAACAGCGTGCCGCCGGTGAAGAAGCCGGCCTCGCGGCCCGGCACGCGCAGGCCGCGGCCGTCGACCACCAGCTGCGCGCCTTCCGCGACGCCGAGTTCCACGTAGCCTTCGATCCGCTGCAATGCTTCGTGCGTGACGATCGGGCCCATCTCGGCCTCGGGCATCATGCCGTCGCCGATCACGAGCTTGCGCGCGCGCTCGGCCAGCGCCGGCACGATGCGCTCGGCCACGTCGCCGACCAGCACCGCGATGCTGATCGCCATGCAGCGTTCGCCCGCCGAGCCGTACGCCGCGCCGATCAGCGCGTCGACCGCCTGGTCGAGGTTCGCGTCGGGCATCACGACCAGGTGGTTCTTCGCGCCGCCGAGCGCCTGCACGCGCTTGCCGAACTGCACGCCGCGCTGCTGCACGTAGGCGGCGATCGGCGTCGAGCCGACGAAGCTGACCGCCTGCACGTCCGGGTGCTCGAGCAGCGCGTCGACGGCGCGCTTGTCGCCCTGCACGACGTTGAACACGCCGGCCGGCAGGCCGGCCTGCGCGAGCAGGTCGGCGATGAACAGCGACGCCGACGGGTCGCGCTCGCTCGGCTTGAGCACGAACGTGTTGCCCGCCGCGATCGCGACCGGGAACATCCAGCACGGCACCATGCACGGGAAATTGAACGGCGTGATGCCGGCGACCACGCCGAGCGGCTCGCGCATCGTCCAGTTGTCGATGCCGGTGCTGACCTGGTCGGTGAAGTCGCCCTTCAGCAGTTGCGGGATCCCGCATGCGAACTCGACGATGTCGATGCCGCGCGCGACTTCGCCCTGCGCATCGGAAAACACCTTGCCGTGCTCGGCCGTGATGATTGCCGCGAGCGTATCGCGGTGCTCGTTCATCAACTGCAGGAAGCGGTGCATCACGCGCGCGCGCCGGATCGGCGGCGTGGCCGCCCACGCGGGGAACGCCGCGTGGGCGGCCGCGACGGCCTGCTGCACCTCGTCCTCGTCGGCGAGCGCGACGCGGCGGGCCGCGCTGCCGAGCGCGGGGTTGAATACGTCCTGGAAGCGGCCGCTGCGGCCGGCCAGCGGTGCGCCGCCGACATAGTGGCCGACGTCGTCGGCCGAAGTGAACGCGGGTACCGGATTCATCCGTCTCCTCCTGGTCTGGTCTGGTCTGGTGGGGTGGGGGAAGCTGCAGTCTAGGCAATCGCACGGGGGCGGAGAAGGCCGTTCAGATTGATTCACTGTTCAGAATTCTGAATAATCGCTGCATGAATCAGCAAAATGTCCAGGCGCTCTGGCCGCACATCCACTCGCTGACGGTGCTCGCCGCGAGCGGCAGCTTCACGGCCGCCGCGCAGCGGCTGGGGATCAGCAAGGCCGCGATGAGCCAGCGCATCGCCGATCTCGAAAAGGCCGCGGGCGTGCCGCTCGTGCGCCGCACGACGCGCAGCGTGCGTCTCACCGAGGCCGGCCAGACCCTCGTCGACAGCACGCGCGAGGCCTACGAAACGATCGGGCTGAACTTCGCGCGCGTGAAGGAGATGGCGGGCGAGCCGCGCGGCCTGGTGCGCGTGACGGCGCCGGTCGCGCTGGGGCGGCAGCAGATCGTGCCGCGCATCCCGGATTTCATCCGGCAGTATCCGGCGGTGCGGATCGAGCTGGATCTGTCGGACCGGCTGTACTCGCTCACGCAGGAGGGCTTCGATCTCGCGATCCGCCATGCGACCACCGCGCCGCAGACGCACGTGGCCTGGAAGCTGTGCGACACGCGCTCGCTGCTCGTCGCGAGCCGCGCGTACCTCGACGCGCGCGGCACGCCCGCGCATCCGGCCGAGCTGGCCGAGCACGACTGCCTGTGCTACCTGCGCGGCAGCGAGCCGGCGGCCTGGAGCTTCGAGCCGCACGACCGGCGCCGCGGCCGGGTGAGCGTGCCGGTGCGCGGCAGCTTCGCGGCCAACAACAGCGAAGCGATGCGCGAAGCCGCGCTCGGCGGGCTCGGCATCGCGCTGCTGCCGGATTTCTCCGCGCAGCGGGACATCGATGCCGGCCATCTCGTCACGCTGCTCGACGGCTGGCGCCCGTCGGGCGCGTTCGGCGACCACATCTTCGCGATCCGGCCGTACAGCCCGGTCGTGCCGAATACGGTGCGCGTGCTGGTGAAGTACCTGCGCACGCAGCTTGCCGGCGGGTTTTCGCGCGGATGAGCCGCGGCCCCGGCGGGCGGCATGCGCGGCAGGCACGGCGGCGCTGCGGTAAAATCCTCGCTTCCCCAGCGCCGCATGCGGCGCGTCATTCGAAGGTCGAAAGCCGATGCAGATTCACAAGGAAGTGGACGCGCGCGGGCTCAATTGCCCGCTGCCGATCCTGCGGGCGAAAAAAGCGCTCGCAGACATGGAAAGCGGGCAGATCCTCAAGGTGCTCGCGACCGATCCCGGCTCGCAGCGCGATTTCGCCGCGTTCGCGAAACAGACGGGCAACGAGATCGTCGAATCGTCGACCCAGGACAAGACCTTCGTGTTCCTGATGCGCCGCCGTTGACGGGCGCTGCACGCCACCCGCCGCCCGGCAAGGGCGGGGCCCCGCTCTGACAATTCTTAAACCTCGCTTCGCCGACGGCTGCGTATACTGACCCGGCCGGTCGTCCGCGCTCAATGGACGCGCCGGCCACGGTACGTCGATTCGAGGTAGGCACGGGGGCCATGCCTGACGCTACCGTCGTACACGGGGAAAGGACATGCCCTTCAGACCGGGGACCAATCGAAGTCCGTCGGAAGCGGAACACATCGCGACTGCGCACACACCGGGGGCGAGCCGCGTCGAGCTCGACCCGCAGCGGGACCGTCACGCGCGCGCCGCGCTCGAAGCGTATGCGGATTCGGTCGCGGCGGAGATGCCGTGGCTCGCCGAATGGCTGCGCGAAGCCGTGCCGGACGGGGCGCCGGGCATCACGCATTGCGCGGCGACCGTCGAGCGCGTGTTCGACCTGGCCCATGCGTGGGCGGCGAGCCAGCCCGATTATGCGGGCGCCGCGTGGGAGCGGGTGCGCGGGCAACTGCTGCGGATGCTGCGGCAGCCGGAGCTGCGGCAGCCGGCGATGGCCAACGCGCAGCGGATGGATGCCGCGCAGATCGATTAACCGTGCGGCACGTGTTTCGGGAAGGATTATTCGAAGAAAGGTCGACCGTCCGCGCAAATCCTTGGCGATTTTCATACTACTATGGTGGAATCGCCGGTTCGTCCGCGCCCCGTTTTTGAGATATATGCGGGGTCCATTCGTTCGTGCGCGCGGCGCGCCAATGGATGCATGGCTCGCCGGCCGGCGAGATGCAATGCCGGCGCGCCTGCCGCAGGCGGCGCCGCGGGGAGTGCGAGGAGCTGAACTGGACGAATGGATTTCGTTTTGCGGGGTGCTATGAGAATTGCTGTACTGGATGACGATCCGGCCCAAACCGACTTCGTCAGTCAAACGCTGACGGCCGCGGGCCATACCTGCTACGCCTTCAAGGAAGGCAAGGCGCTGAAGAAGCGCCTGCAGCGCGAAACCTTCGATCTGCTGGTGCTCGACTGGAACGTGCCCGACATGTCCGGCGAGGAGGTGCTGAAGTGGGTGCGTGCCAATCAGACCGAGCACAGCCTGCCGATCATCTTCATGACGAGCCGCGACGACGAGGCCGGGATCACGCAGATCCTCAACGCCGGCGCGGACGACTACGTCGTCAAGCCGGTGTCCGGCCCGATCCTGCGCGCGCGCATCGGCTCGCTGCTGCGCCGCGCGTATCCGGTCAACCCCGAGGCGGCGGTGCGCGAATTCGACCAGTTCCGCTTCGACGTGAACCTGAAGCAGGCGTACGTCGGCGACAAGCCGGTGAGCCTCACGCAGAAGGAATTCGAGCTCGCGCTGCTGCTGTTCCAGCACCTCGACCGGCCGCTGTCGCGCGCGCACATTCTCGACCTCGTGTGGAAACAGGCGACCGACATCCCGTCGCGCACGATGGATACGCACATCTCGATGCTGCGCACGAAGCTCGGCCTGCGCCCGGAGAACGGCTACCGGCTCGCGCCGATCTATGGCTATGGCTACCGGCTCGAACGGGTCGGCCAAGGGGAACCGGAGTGAGCATGGAGATCGGCCGACGCACGTTCCGTACGCTACGCACGGCGGGTTGCGGCGCGTGCCTGCTGGCCGCCGTCGTCGCGGCCCAGCCGGCGCACGCGAAACCGCCGGCCCGCGCGGCCGGCAAGACGGTCGTCTATACGACCCGCGCCGGCGACACGCTGTACGACGTCGCCGAACGCTACCTGCAGGGCCCGGACGACTGGCAAGTGCTTGCACAGATGAACGGCGTGCCCGCGCCGAAGCGCCTGCAGCCCGGCATCGCGCTGAAGCTGCCGGTCGCGCGGCTGCGCAAGGAGCGGCTGTCCGCCCGCGTGGTCGCGGTGCAGGGGCCGGCCGAGCGCGGGTCCGGCGACGCTTACGCGCCGCTCGCGGTCGACGCGACGCTGACCGAAGGCGACCGCGTGCGCACCGGTGCGAACGGCTTCGTGACGCTCGAGCTCGCCGACGGCACGCACATGAGCCTGCCGCCCGACAGCCAGCTCGACCTGAAGACGCTGCGCCGCACCGTGCTGACCGGCACCCTCGACCGCGAGTTCGAGCTGACGCGCGGCACGGTCGACAGTGAAGTCACGCACCTGAAGAAGCGCGACGATCGCTTCCAGATCCGCTCGCCGTCGGTCGTGGCGGGCGTGCGCGGCACGCGCTTCCGGGTCAATTACGATGCCGCCGGCAAGGCGACGACGCGCGTCGAGGTGCTCGACGGCGCCGTGGGCGTCGCGCGCGGCCAGCGTCCGGCGGACGCGACGCTCGTGCCCGCGAACTATGGCAGCGTCGCGACCTCGTCGGGCGCGGTCGGCGCGCCGGTCCAGCTGCTGCCCGCGCCCGCGCTCGCGGCGCCGGCCAAGGTGCAGGACGAGGCCGACGTCGCGTTCGACGTCGTGCCGCTCGCGCTGGCGCGCGGCTATCACGTGCAGCTGGCGCATGACGCCGGGCTGCTCGACCTGTTCAGCGAGACCCGCACCGACGCGCCGCGCGCGGTGTTCCGCGGCGTGCCGAACGGCAAGTACTTCGTGCGGATCGCCGCGCTCGACGAGAACGGCCTGGAAGGGCGGCCGCGCACCTATGCGTTCGAGCGGCGCCTGATGGGCCTCGACGCGACGGCAGCGCCCGGCCCCGACGGCTACGAGTTCCGCTGGTCGCCGAACGGCGCGGGGGCGAACGCGCGCTACCGCTTCGTGCTGTCGCGCTCGAAGGACCTGAGCGCGCCGGTGGTCGACCAGGTTGGCCTGACGGCGCGGCAGATCGTCGTCGCGAACCTGCCGCCGGGCGAGTATTTCTGGGCGGTGACCGTCGAGGAATTCGACGGCGGCCGCTTCTACGAGAAGACGAGTCCGGTCGGCGCATTTACGTTGTCGCGCTGACCCGCGACGCATGAAACCCGAATCCGTGTCCCCGCGGCGGCGCCTCGGCCGCCGCTTCCTCGTCGAATGGATCGCGATCGGCTGTCTCGGCATCGCGGTGATCGTCGCGTGCGTGCTCGGCCGCGCGTCGACGAGCGTCGATGGTTTGGTCTACGACCGGCTGCTGATGCTGCGCAGCCTGCCGCTGTCGCCCGATATCGTCGTCGTCGACATCGACAACCAGAGCGTGGCGACGCTCGGCCGCTGGCCGTGGCCGCGCAGCGTGCACGCGCGGCTGCTCGACGCGCTGTCGCGCGCGCAGCCGGCTGCCGTGGTCTACGACGTGCTGTTCACCGAGCCGTCGCCGGATGACCGGCAATTCGCGGCCGGGCTCGGCCGGGTGCCGACCTTCATGCCGATCCTGCTGAGCCCCGAGGGGCCGGACGGCACGCGCACCGTCGATCCGCCGGTGCCCGAGCTCGCGGCGCGCGCCGCGGGCCTCGGCCACATCAATCTCGAAGTCGATCCCGACGGCATCGTGCGCAGCGTCGCGCTGTACGAAAGCGACGGCCGCACGCGCTGGCCGCAGCTGATGGTGCCGGTGTTCGACGCGATTCGCGCCGGCAAGCTGCATCCGGCCGGCGGCGCGCCGGGCGCCGGCGCGCACGACCTGTCGCGCGATGCGCGCGGCGAGGGCCGCTATCTGATCCCGTTCAACCGCAACACGCCCGCGTACCCGACGCTGTCGTTCGACGACGTGCTCGCCGGCCGTGTGCCGCCCGGCGCGCTGCGCGGCAAGATCGTCGTCGTCGGCGTGACCGCGTCCGGGCTGTACGACCGCTTCGCGACGCCCGTGTCGGGCGACTTCGGCCCGCTCGCGGGCGTCTACATCCACGCCGGCGTGCTCGACATGCTGACCACCGGCCGGGCCATCTCGCCGGTGTCGCGCGCCGGGCTGCTCGCCGCGTCGCTGCTGCCGCTCGCGGTGCTGCTGGCCGGCTTCCTGATGCTGTCGCCGCGGCGCGCGCTGCTGCTGACGCTGGGCCTCGCCGCGCTGTCGGTGTGCGCGAGCGCGGCGCTGCTGTACGAAGCGCGGCTGTGGCTGTCGCCCGCGCCGGCGATCTTCGGGCTGATCGCCGTGTATCCGATCTGGAACTGGCGGCGGCTCGAGATGACGATGGCGCACCTGCGCCGCGAGCTGGAGCGGCTCGCCGACGAGCCGCACCTGCTGCCGGAAGCGCCGCACACGCGCAGCGTCGGCGGCGACGTGCTCGAACGGCAGATGGCGCTGATGGCGCAGGCCGCGCAGCGCGTGCAGGACATGAAGCGGTTCGTGTGGGACAGCCTCGACAGCATGCCCGAGCCGATCTTCGTCACCGACCTGGCCGGCACCGTGCTGATCGCGAATCACGCGGCGAAGCGCTACGCGGCGCGGCTCGCGCTGCCGCTGCCGGAAGGCGCGCCGCTGCGCGCCGCGCTCGGCGAGCTGACCTTCGTGAAGACGGTCGACGGCAATGCCGAACACGACGCCGCGATGCGCCAGCACTGGCCGGACGCGCTCGACCCGACGCTCGCGGCCGAGCACGATGCGATGGAGCGGGGCATCGAGGTGCGCGATCGCGACGGCCTCGACCATCTGCTACGCTACGCGCCGTGCACGAACGCGCAGGGCCGTGTGACCGGCTGGATCGCCGGCCTCGTCGACGTGACCGAGCTGCACGCGGCCGAGCGCCATCGCGAGGAGGCGCTGCACCTGCTGTCGCACGACATGCGCTCGCCGCAGTCGTCGATCCTCGCGCTCGTCGAGATCGAGCGGCAGCGCGTCGATTCCGACGACGTGCGCGGGCTGCTCGCGCGGATCGAGCGTTATGCGCATCGCGCGCTGTCGCTCGCCGACGAGTTCGTGCAGCTCGCGCGCGCGGAATCGCAGGCGTACCAGCTCGAGGCGACGAGTTTCGTCGACGTGCTGATCGATGCGAGCGACGAGGTATGGCCGCAGGCGCAGGCCAAGCGCATCCGCATCGACACCGACGTCGGCAGCGAGATGGGCTGGGTGCGCGCGGATCGCTCGTTGATCACGCGCGCGTTCGTGAACCTGCTGAACAACGCGGTGAAGTACAGTCCGACCGACACCGTGATCACGTGTACGCTGTCGATCGAGCCCGCGGCGAAGCGGATGACCTGTACGATTCGCGATCAGGGCTACGGGATATCGCCGGAAGACCAGCGGCATCTGTTCGAACGATTCAAGCGGTTTCATGCCGGCGAGCGGCCCGAGATCTCGGGCTCCGGGCTCGGCATGGCATTCGTGAAGACGGTCGTCACGCGCCACGGCGGCAGCGTGTCGGTCGACAGCGAAGTGGGTGTCGGCACCGCGGTGACGGTTGCGCTGCCCACGATCGACGAGCCGTCCGCCTGACAGGGCCGGGCACGACGGCAAGCATTGGGGGAAGTCATGAAACATGAATGGGCGGCCGTCGCGCTGGCGGCGGGGCTGTTGGCGGGGTGCGCCGGCGTGACGAGCGGCGTGAGCGCGGTCGGGCGGCCGGACGCGTTCGCGTCGGGCGGGCATGGCTACGGGTTCGTGCGCAGCGCCGCGCAGGCGGACGACGCCGAATACAAGCAGATCGAATCACTCGTGCACGACGAGCTTGCGCGCGGCGGGTTCGACGCGCAGGCGCCCGAGCGCGCGCGCTACCGGCTGTCGATCGCGTATGCGACGCAGCCCGCCGCGGTCGCGGCGTCGGCCGAGCAGTGCGGCGGCGCGAGCAGCGCGTGCGTCATGGTCGACGGGCCGGCGCCGCTCGGGCTGCCGTTTGCCGGCACGGTCTATCGTCACGTGCTGACGCTGCGGTTCGTCGACGCGAAATCGGGCGCCGACGTGTATCGCGTGTCGGCGGCGCTGCGCGATCGCGAGCCCGGAACCGGGCATGCGGCGCCCGCGCTCGTGAAGAGCGCGCTGGCGAAACTGCCGTTCGAGGCCGGCGAAGGCTGGCTCGTGAAGACGAAAAAAGACGACGCGGGCGGGATGCCGGGCGTCGTCTCGGTGAAACCGGCCGCGCGCTGAGCGCGCCGGCCATCCGGCGGGCCCGCGGTGCAGCGGGCCCTGGCCGCGTTATGCGGCCGGCGGCGTGATGCCGCGCGTGCGCAGGTATTCTTCGAACTCGGTGCCGACTTCCGGGTGGCGCAGCGCGAACTCGACGGTCGCCTTCAGGTAGCCGAGCTTGCTGCCGCAGTCGTAGCGCGTGCCCTGGTACTTGTAGGCGAGCACTTGTTCGTCGGCGAGCAGTGCCTCGATCGCGTCGGTCAGCTGCAGCTCGCCGCCCGCGCCCGGCTTCAGCGCGCGCAGGTGCTCGAAGATCCGCGGCTTCAGGATGTAGCGGCCCACCACGCCGAGGTTCGACGGCGCGACTTCCGGCGCCGGCTTCTCGACGATCGCCGACATCTTGATGATCGACTCTTCCCATTCCTTGCCGTCGACGATGCCGTACGACTTCGTCTCCGACGGCGGGATCTCTTCGACGCCGATCACCGAGCTGTGATAGTGGTCGAACACGTCGACCATCTGCTTCATCACGGGCGGGGTGCCGTCGAGCAGGTCGTCGGCGAGGATCACCGCGAACGGGTTGTCCGCGACGAGCTTCTCCGCGCACAGCACCGCGTGGCCGAGGCCGAGCGCTTCCGGCTGGCGCACGTAGAAGCAGTCGACGTGGCTCGGCTTGATGCTGCGCACCAGCTCCAGCAGCTTTTCCTTGCCGCGCGCCTCGAGTTCCGCCTCGATTTCGTAGGACTTGTCGAAGTGGTCCTCGATCGCACGCTTGCTGCGCCCGGTGACGAAGATCATTTCCGTGATGCCGGCGGCGATCGCTTCCTCGACCGCGTACTGGATCAGCGGCTTGTCGACGACCGGCAGCATCTCTTTCGGGCTGGCCTTGGTCGCGGGCAGGAAGCGCGTTCCGAGGCCTGCGACCGGGAATACTGCCTTGGTGACTTTCAACATGATCGAACCTTTGTTCCTGTAATCGACACTGCGGTTGATGTTCGCGCCCGCATTATAGTGAGCGCAAACACCCTTACGGTTTGTTACGCGGGCAACCGCTCGAGTTGCGCGCCGAGCTTCTCGAGCGTGCTCTGGAACTCGGCGAGACGCTTCTGCTCCTGCTCGACCACGGCGGGCGGCGCTTTCGCGACGAACGCCTCGTTGCCGAGCTTCGCCTGGCATTTCGCGATCTCGCCCGTCAGGCGCGCGACTTCCTTCGACAGGCGCTCGCGCTCCGCCTTGACGTCGATCTCCACCTTCAGCACCAGCTTGTTCCGGCCGACGATCGCGATCGGCGCGCCGTGCGCTTCCTGGTCGAGCGCGGCTTCGTCCGCGAGGATCTGCACGTCGGACAGGCGGGCGAGGGCCTGCACGTACGGCGCGAACGCGCGCAGGCGCTCGGCGTCGCCGGCCGCGAGCAGCGGCACCTTGGTCGCCGGCGACAGGTTCATCTCGCCGCGCAGGTTGCGGCACGCGTCGATGATCGCCTTCAGGTCGGCCGCCCATTGCTCGGACGCCTCGTCGATCTTCTTCAGGTCGGCGACCGGATACGGCTGCGTCATCAGCGACGCTTCGCCTTCGGCCTTGCCCTGCGGATAGCGGCCCGCGAGCGGCGCCACCTTCTGCCACAGCGCTTCCGTGATGAACGGGATGATCGGGTGCGCGAGGCGCAGCACCGTCTCGAGCACGCGCAGCAGCGTGCGGCGCGTCGCGCGCTGCTGCTCCGGCGTGCCGTTCTGGATCTGCACCTTCGCGAGCTCGAGATACCAGTCGCAGTACTCGTCCCAGACGAACTTGTAGATGCTGTTCGCGATGTTGTCGAAGCGGTAGTCGGCGAAGCCCTTCGCGATGTCGGCCTCGGTGCGCTGCAGCAGCGACACGATCCAGCGGTCGGCCGCCGAGAAATCGAGGTAGCCGCCGGGGCCGCAGTCGCCCGCGCCGCACAGTTCCGGCTTGTCGAGCCCGCAGTCGTGGCCTTCGCAGTTCATCAGCACGAAGCGCGTCGCGTTCCACAGCTTGTTGCAGAAGTTGCGGTAGCCTTCGCAGCGCGCGAGGTCGAAGTTCACGTTGCGGCCGAGCGTCGCCATCGACGCCATCGTGAAGCGCAGCGCATCGGTGCCGAACGCGGCGATGCCGTCCGGGAATTCCTTGCGCGTCTTCTTCTCGATCGTCGCGGCCTGCTTCGGGTTCATCAGGCCCGTCGTGCGCTTCGCGACCAGCGCTTCGAGGTCGATGCCGTCGACGATGTCGATCGGGTCGAGCGTGTTGCCCTTGCTCTTCGACATCTTCTGGCCTTCCGCGTCGCGCACGAGGCCGTGCACGTAGACGGTGTGGAACGGCACCTGGCCCGTGAAGTGGGTCGTCATCATCACCATCCGGGCGACCCAGAAGAAGATGATGTCGAAGCCGGTGACGAGTACCGACGACGGCAGGAAGTGCTTCAGCTCCGGCGTCTCGTTCGGCCAGCCGAGCGACGAGAACGGCACGAGCGCCGACGAGAACCACGTGTCGAGCACGTCCTCGTCACGCTTGAGCGCGCCCGCGTAGCCCTTCGCGGCCGCCTGCGCGCGCGCCTCTTCCTCGTTGCGCGCGACGAACACCTCGCCGTTCTCGCCGTACCACGCGGGAATCTGGTGGCCCCACCACAGCTGGCGCGAGATGCACCAGTCCTGGATGTTCTCGAGCCACTGGTAGTAAGTGGTCGTCCAGTTTTCCGGCACGAACTTGATCTGGCCGCTGCGCACCACGTCGAGCGACACGTCGGTGATCGACTTGCCCGGGTTGAACGTGCCTTCCGGCGCCGGCTTCGACATCGCGACGAACCACTGGTCGGTCAGCATCGGCTCGATCACGACGCCCGTGCGGTCGCCGCGCGGCACCATCAGCTTGTGCGGCTTCACGGAATCGAGGAAGCCCTGCGCGTCGAGGTCGGCGACGATCGCCTTGCGCGCGTCGAAGCGGTCGAGGCCGCGATACTGCTCGGGGCCGTTGTCGTTGATCTTCGCGTCGAGCGTCAGGATCTCGATCGGCGCGAGGTTGTGGCGCAGGCCGACCTGGTAGTCGTTGAAGTCGTGCGCCGGCGTGACCTTCACGACGCCGGTGCCGAATTCGCGGTCGACGTAGTCGTCGGCGATCACCGGGATCTCGCGGCCCGTCAGCGGCAGCGTGACGAGCTTGCCGATCAGGTGCGCGTAGCGCTCGTCTTCCGGATGAACCATCAGCGCGACGTCGCCGAGCATCGTCTCGGGGCGGGTGGTCGCGACGGTCAGCGTGCCCGAGCCGTCGACGAGCGGGTAGCGGATGTGCCACAGGTGGCCGTTTTCCTCTTCGCTCGCGACCTCGAGGTCGGACACGGCGGTGAGCAGCACCGGATCCCAGTTGACGAGGCGCTTGCCGCGGTAGATCAGGCCCTGTTCATAGAGCGTGACGAACACGTCGCGCACGGCGGCCGACATCTTGTCGTCCATCGTGAAGTATTCGCGCGACCAGTCGGGCGACGCGCCGAGGCGGCGCACCTGGCCCGTGATCGTCGACCCCGATTTTTCCTTCCATTCCCACACGCGCTCGACGAACTTCTCGCGGCCGAGGTCGTGGCGCGACACGCCCTGCGCGTCGAGCTGGCGCTCGACGACGATCTGGGTTGCGATCCCCGCGTGGTCGGTGCCCGGCACCCACAGCGTGTTCTCGCCGAGCATCCGGTGGTAGCGGGTGAGGCCGTCCATGATCGTCTGGTTGAACGCGTGGCCCATGTGCAGCGTGCCCGTGACGTTCGGCGGCGGCAGCTGGATCGAGAAATCAGGCCGGCCCGGGTCGAACGCCGGGGCGGCGTAGCCGCGTTTTTCCCACTCCGGCCCCCATTGGGACTCGATGGTGTGGGGCTCGAAACTCTTCGCCAGCGTGCTGTCGCTCATGGTCGGAAATTTGCTGAAAAATGCGTGAATTGGATACGTAAACCATCGATTATAAATGGATGCGCATCGGCCGGTCACCGCCCGCCGCGCCGACGGGTCGCGCCGCGCTGATCCCGGCAAGTCGCGCGGCGGATTTATAATGGCGGACTTACGTTCCACCGCACGCCCGCTGCCACTCCATGCCCGATCTGCTCGCGAATCTGAACCCTGAACAATACGCCGCCGTCACGTTGCCGAACGAACCGGCGCTGATCCTCGCGGGGGCGGGCAGCGGCAAGACGCGCGTGCTGATCACGCGGATCGCGTGGCTGATCCAGCAGGGCTACGCGTCGCCCGCGACCGTGCTCGCCGTCACCTTCACGAACAAGGCCGCGCGCGAGATGATGGCGCGCCTGTCGGCGATGATGCCGATCGACACGCGCGGGATGTGGATCGGCACGTTCCACGGCCTGTGCAACCGGATGCTGCGCGCGCACTACCGCGACGCGGGCCTGCCGCAGACCTTCCAGATCCTCGACACGTCCGACCAGCTGTCCGCGATCAAGCGGCTGATGAAGGGCGCGAACATCGACGACGAGAAGTATCCGCCGAAGAACGTCCAGTACTTCATCAACAATGCGAAGGAGCAGGGGCTGCGGCCCGACAAGGTCGACGCGACCGACAGCTTCAACCGCAAGTTCGTCGAGATCTACCAGGCCTACGACCAGCAGTGCCAGCGCGAGGGCGTCGTCGACTTCCCCGAGCTGCTGCTGCGCTGCTACGAGCTGCTCGCGCACAACCCGCCGCTGCGCGCGCATTACCAGGCGCGCTTCAAGCACATCCTCGTCGACGAGTTCCAGGATACGAACAAGCTGCAGTACGCGTGGCTGAAGCTGCTCGCGGGCGGCCAGAACGCGATCTTCGCGGTGGGCGACGACGACCAGTCGATCTACGCGTTCCGCGGCGCGAACGTCGGCAACATGCGCGACTTCGAGGACGAGTTCCGGGTGCGCAACCTGATCAAGCTCGAACAGAACTACCGGTCGCACGGCAACATCCTCGACGCGGCGAACCACCTGATCTCGAACAACGCGCACCGCCTCGGCAAGAACCTGCGCACGGATGCCGGCCACGGCGAGCCCGTGCGCGTGTACGAGGCGGCCACCGATTCGCAGGAAGCGGGCTGGATCGTCGAGGAGATCCGCTCGCTGATCAACAGCGGGATGGCGCGCAGCGAGGTCGCGATCCTGTATCGCAGCAACGCGCAGTCGCGTGCGATCGAGCACACGCTGATGACGGCCGGCATCGCGTACCGCGTGTACGGCGGCCTGCGCTTCTTCGAGCGGCAAGAAATCAAGCACGCGCTCGCGTACCTGCGCCTGATCGACAACCCGAACGACGACACCGCGTTCGCGCGCGTCGTGAACTTCCCGGCGCGCGGCATCGGCGCGCGCTCGATCGAGCAGCTCGCAGATGCCGCGCGCCTGTACGGCTGCGCGATGGCCGCGGCGATTCCGTACGTGACCGGCAAGGCCGGCTCGAGCCTCGGCGCGTTCGCGAACCTGATCGCGAAGATGCGCGCCGACACGCAGCAGATGAGCCTGCCGGAAACGGTCGAGTACGTGGTGCGCGCGAGCGGCCTGGCCGATTTCTACCAGGGCGAGCGCGAAGGCCAGGACCGGCTCGAGAACTTGCAGGAACTCGTCAACGCGGCCACCGCGTTCGTCGGCGAGGAGGGCTACGGGCTCGACACGCCGGCCCGCTCGATTCCGCTGCGCGCGGGTGCGATCGCCGCGCCCGAGCTTCGCGCGCAGCCGGACGGCGCGGCCGTCGACGTGCTCGACGCGGCGCCGCTCGGCGACCCGGCGCAAAACCCCGACACGATGACGCCGCTCGCGGGCTTCCTGTCGCATGCGTCGCTGGAGGCCGGCGACAACCAGGCGCAGGCCGGCCAGGACGCCGTGCAGCTGATGACGGTGCACGCGGCGAAGGGGCTCGAATTCGCGGCGGTGTTCATCACCGGCCTCGAGGAAGGGCTGTTCCCGCACGAGAACAGCGTGCTCGAATCCGACGGCCTCGAGGAGGAGCGGCGCCTGATGTACGTCGCGATCACGCGCGCGAAGGAGCGGCTCTACCTGTCGTTCGCGCAAAGCCGCATGCTGCACGGCCAGACGCGCTACAACGTGCGTTCGCGCTTCTTCGACGAACTGCCGCAGCACGTGCTGAAGTGGCTGACGCCGAAGGTCGAGGCGGGTTCGCGCTGGGGCGGCGGCCGCAGCGACAACGCGGCCTGGGGGCGCGACTGGTTCGCGCGGCCGGGCGGCGGCAGTCGCGAGCAGATCGTCGATGCGGCCGTATCCGCGCCGCTGCCCGCGTTCGCGAACCAGCAGCGCGCGGCGGACACCGGCTTCCGGGTCGGCCAGCAGGTGTTCCACACCAAATTCGGCGAAGGCACCGTCACCGCGCTCGAAGGCAACGGCGCGGATGCGAAGGCCCAGGTGAAATTCAAGCGGCACGGCGAGAAATGGCTCGCGCTGGCGGTCGCGAAACTGCAGGCGGTCGAATGAGCATGAGCATCACGTCTTCTTCGCCGGGCAAGCCGCTCGGCATTCTCGCCGCGCTGCCCGAGGAACTCGGCGACCTGATCGCCGCGATGCGCGCCGAAGGTGCGGTCGAGACGGTCACGCTCGGCCGCCGCGACTATCACGTCGGCGTCGTGCACGGCGCGGCGTGCGTCGTCACGCTCGCGCGGGTCGGCAAGGTCGCGGCCGCGGCGACGGTCAGTGCGCTGATCCACGTATTCGGCGTCGCCGGCATCGTGTTCACGGGCGTGGCGGGCGGCGTGTCGCGTGCGGTGCGGGTGGGCGACGTCGTCGTCGCGGATACGCTGCTGCAGCACGATCTCGATGCGTCGCCGCTGTTCCCGCGCTACGAGGTGCCGCTGCTCGGCATCACGCATTTCGAACCCGACGCCGAGCTGTCCGCGCGGCTGAAGGCCGCGTGCGCGCAGTTCATCGCGGAAGAGGGCGGCGCGCTCGCCGAGCGCTTCCGGCTCGCCGGCGCGCAGCTGCGCAACGGGCTCGTGATCAGCGGCGACCGCTTCGTGTCGAGCGAGCGCGAGGTCGTCGCGTTGCGCGACGCGCTGCCCGATGCGCTCGCGGTCGAGATGGAAGGCGCCGCGATCGCGCAGGTGTGCGTCGAGCACGGCGTGCCGTTCGCGCTCGTGCGCACGATCTCCGACACCGCCGACGATCACGCGACCCAGTCCTTCTCGCATTTCCTCGCGGAAATCGCCAGCGCCTACTCGACCGGCATCCTCAAGCGTTTCCTGACGCTGCATGCGGCGACGGCGGCCTGAGGGCCGCCGCCGTCCGATTCCCCGGGCCGCCGGCGCGCCTCGCCGCGTGCCGGCCCCGTCGCATTGCCGGCGCTACGCGCGCCGGCTGCCTTTGAGGTCCGGCAGGAACACCGTCAGCACGCCGATCAGCGGCAGGAACGAGCACACCTTGTAGACGAGCGTGATGCTCGTTGCGTCGGCAAGCTGGCCGAGCGCCGCCGCGCCGACCCCGCCGAGGCCGAACGAGAGCCCGAAGAACAGCCCCGCCACCATCCCGACCTTGCCGGGCATCAGCTCCGTCGCATAGACGATGATCGCGGCGAACGCCGACGCGAGCACGACGCCGATGATCACGGACAGCACGGTGGTCCAGAACAGGTTCGCGTACGGCAGCAGCAGCGTGAACGGCGCAACGCCGAGGATCGACACCCAGATCACGTACTTGCGGCCGATGCGGTCGCCGATCGGCCCGCCGATCAGCGTGCCGGCGGCCACGGCCGCGAGGAACACGAACAGGTGGAGCTGCGCGGCCTGCACCGACAGGTGGAACTTGTCGATCAGGTAGAACGTGAAATAGCTGTTGATGCTCGCCAGATAGAAATACTTCGAGAACACGAGCAGCACCAGCACGCCGACCGCGGCCATCACGCGGCCGCGCGACAGCGTCGCGTGCGCCGCATGCGCGGCCTTCTTCTTCATCGACGGATGCTGCCGGTACCAGCGGCCGATCCACGCGAGCACCACCATCGCGACGAGCGCGGCCGCCGAGAACCACGCGATGCTGTGCTGGCCGTGCGGAATGACCACCAGCGCGGCGAGCAGCGGGCCGAGCGCGGAGCCGGCATTGCCGCCGACCTGGAACACCGACTGCGCGAGCCCGTGCTGGCCGCCCGACGCCATCCGCGCGACGCGCGACGATTCCGGATGGAACACCGACGAGCCGCAGCCGACCAGCGCCGCGGCGGCCAGCAGCATCGTGAAATTCGGCGCGACGGCCATCATCAGCAGCCCCGACAGCGTGAAGCCCATGCCGACCGGCAGCGAATACGGCTGCGGGCGCTTGTCGGTATAGAGGCCGATGAGCGGCTGCAGCAGCGACGCGGTGATCTGGTAGGTCAGCGTGATCAGGCCGATCTGCGCGAACGACAGCGCGAACTGGCTCTTGAGCATCGGGTAGATCGCGAGGATCAACGACTGGATCATGTCGTTGAGCAGGTGCGAGAAGCTGATCGCGCCGAGGATCGGATAGACGGTGCGGGCGGCGGCCGGCGCCGCGGACGGCTGGGAGGCCGGCGCGGCCTGGCCGGCGGCGCGCGTGTCGAGGCTGGTTTCCATGAAGGCTGGGCGAGTTGAGGTAGAGGGCGCGCTCTGTGCGGGACGGCGCGTTGAAATCGTTGCAGCGTCAAACGAGTGTAATGTGGCGTGTCATGAATGTCCGGACAAGTTTTGTCGCGAACAGGACATCAAGGGACGAATCGTCGCGCGTGCGGCTTTTTGGCCGGGTATAACGCTGGCGGCGCGCGCCATATCCGGCGCCGCCGGGGCCGGATACACGTTCGTCCGGACTCAAGGAATGCCGACGGCGGCCGTAGAACCGATACAGATTCCAGAACGAGCGCGCCGACCCGGGCACCGGCCACAAGCCGCCCCGGGCCGGACGCGCAGGCGCGGCAGCCATCGCGGTGACGCCGGAACCGACCTTTCCGGCCGCGTGATCAATACGGGGACTCATCTGATGAAAGCAGCTACTCTGCGTCCGCAGCCGGACGCTCCTGTCGCGATGCCGGACGACGGCGCGAAGCGGGCCGGACGCACTGCACGGGCAGCCCGGCCCGCGCGGCGGCCGTGGAGCGTGAAGGCCACGCTGCGCGCCGCGTTCGCGGTGCTGCTGGTCGGCACGCTGGCGATGGGGGTGTTCTCGCTCGCGCAGATCAGCCGCCTGAACGGCTCGATCGCATCCGTCTACGAGCAGGGGCACGTCGCGAGCCGCGCGGCGCAGGACGTGCGGGCCGAGGTGCTGCGCGCGAGCCGCGCGCAGAAGATGCTGCTGACCGCGTCCACCGCGAAGGAGCGCGACGAGCTCGGCGCCGAGATCGATGCCGGGCTCGCGTCGATCGGCAAGGCGCTCGGCGCGCTGCAGCAGGATGCCGACCCGCAGGACGCGGACGATGCCGCGCGGCTGCGCGCGTTCGCGTCGGCGGTCGGCACATGGAGCGGCCATCTGCGCGATTTCGTCACGCTGGTGCGCGCGCAGCCGCTCGACCTGTCGCAGATGAACTGGCAGGTCGGCACGCAGGACGTGTCGCTGCTGGTGGAGACGGGCAAGCTCGAAAAGCTCGTCGCCGATCTCGTGAAGACGCGCGGCGCGAAATCGAAGGCGACGCTCGATGCGTCCGCCACGATCTTCTCGTCGTCGTTCGCGATGATCGCGGCATCGACCGTCGCGCTGATCGTGCTCGCGTTCGTGATCGCCGAGCGGGTGGTGCGCCGTCTCGTCGCGCAGCTCGGCGGCGAGCCCGCGTACGCGAAGGCGATCGCCGCCGATATCGCGAGCGGCGACCTGACTCGCCCGATCACGCTTGGCGCACACGACCGCGACAGCATGGTGCGCGCGCTGTCCGACATGCAGGCGGGGCTGGCGTCGACGGTCCGCGAGATCGCGGTCAGCGCCGAGGCGATCGCGTCCGCGTCCGGCGAGATCTCGATGGGCAACCTCGACCTGTCGCAGCGCACCGAGCAGCAGGCGGTCGCGCTCGAGAAGACCGCGGCCAGCATGGAGCAGCTGACGTCGACGGTGCGCCAGAACGCGGAGAACGCGCGGCAGGCGAGCACGCTCGCCGGGAATGCGTCGGCGGTCGCGGAGGCGGGCGGCGAGGTGGTCGGCCGGGTCGTCGCGACGATGAACGAGATCGACGAGAGCGCGAAGAGCATCCGCGACATCATCGGCGTGATCGAGGGAATCGCTTTCCAGACCAACATCCTCGCGCTCAACGCGGCAGTCGAGGCGGCGCGGGCCGGCGAGCAGGGGCGCGGCTTCTCGGTGGTGGCGGGCGAGGTGCGCTCGCTCGCGCAGCGCGCGGCCACCGCCGCGAAGGAAATCCGCTCGCTGATCGGCGCGTCGGTCGATCGCGTCGCGAACGGCGCGGCGCTCGCGCACGATGCGGGCCGCACGATGGACGACATTGTGCGCGCGGTGAAGCGCGTGACCGACATCATGGGCGAGATCTCGGCCGCGTCGAGCGAGCAGAGCGCGGGCATCGACGAGATCGGCCGCGCGGTCACGCAGATGGATGCGGGCACCCAGCAGAACGCGGCGCTGGTCGAGCAGGCCGCGGCCGCGGCGCGCGCGCTCGACGATCAGGCGCAGTCGCTGAAGGCGCTGGTCGGCCGCTTCCGCTATGCGGCCTGACGCGCGGTTCGACGCCTGAACGTGACAGCGGGGCGGCGGCGCGCCCCGCGCGGATTACGACTTCTTCCGCTTGTTGTCCGGATCGATGATCACCGTGCAGGTCGTGCCGGCCGACAGCAGCACGCCGGCCGGCACCTCGTCGATCTTGATCCGCACCGGCACGCGCTGCGCGAGGCGCACCCAGTTGAAGGTCGGGTTCACGTCGGCGACGAGGTCGCGGCTTTGCGGGTTGTCGCGGTCGAAGATGCCGCGCGAGATGCTCTCGACGTGGCCCTTCAGCACGCCGCCGCTCATCAGCCGCATTTCGGCCGGCGCGCCGACGCTCACGCGCGGCAGCTTGGTTTCCTCGAAATAGCCGTAGACCCAGAACGAATGGCTGTCGACGATCGCGAGCTTCGCCTGGCCGGCGGTCGCGTAGTTGCCCTTGAAGGTCTGCAGGTTCGTGATGTAGCCGTCGACCGGCGCGACCACGCGCGTGCGCTCGAGGTTGAGCTTCGCGGCGTCGAGCGCGGCGAGCGCCTGCTGGTACTGCGCGTCGGCGCTCGACGCGCTGTGCGCCGCGTTCTCGCGGTTTTCCTTCGACACGACGAGGGCGTCGAGATCCGCGCGGCGGGCCGCGTCGTCGCGGCGCATCTGCAGTTCCGCGCGGCGGGCGGCGACGGCCGCCTGCGCCTGCTCGACCGCGATCTGGTAGTGCGACGGGTCGATCTGCATGATCAGGTCGCCTTTCTTCACGAGCTGGTTGTCGTGCACCGGCAGGTCGACGATGGCGCCCGACACGTCAGGCGCGACGTTGACGATTTCGGCGCGCACGCGCCCGTCGCGCGTCCACGGATCGTCCATGTAGTGCACCCACAACGAGCGCCCGATCAGAATCGCGACGATGAGGATGACGGCCGTCGCGACGAAGCCGAAGAGTTTTCGCAGGATCATGATTGTGTTGGTTCAACGGTAAACGGCGAGACTCAGTCCGCCGCAGATGCACACGAGAAGGCAGGCCCGGAACAGCGACGGGTGCCAGACGAGTCGGTAGAGCCCGGTGTAGGCGAGCAGCCGGTCGACCGCCCAGGTCGCCAGCGCGCCGATGACGAACATCAGCACCACCGTGGGCATGTAGGCATCGAGAATGGCGAGTTCACGCGGCATCATGACGAGGTTCCTTGTTGAGTGGGCGCGGCGCGGCGGTTCAGCGACGCGAGCGGCGATTCCGGGTCGAGCAGCGCGGTGCGCACGAAATGCAGGTGGCTCAGGATGCGCTGCAGCCGGTGGCGTTCGTCGCGCGGCGGCGCGAACGCGTCGAGCGCCTGCCGGGTCGCGTCGATCGCGGCGACGGTGGCCGCGAGCGTCGCGTCGAAGCGGGCCGCGGCCGGCTTCGCGAACAGCGCGGACAGCGCGTGGCGCATCGTCTCGATCTCGCGGCGCCACGGCATCGACGGCGCGTAGCGCGGGTCGGGCGGCAGCGCCGCGAGCTCGTCGCGCAGGTCGATCGCCGCGTTGCCGGCTTCGAGCACCGCGAACATCCAGCGCAGCGCGTCGCGCTGCACGTCCGGCTGGTCGGTCGAGATCGTGTGCGCCTGGTACATCAGGTCGCGCGCGCCGCTCTCGAAGCGCGTGCGCAGGCCGGCGAGGCGAGCATGACAGGCCGCGACCGCCTGGTGGCGCAGGTCCGCGAACAGGCGCTTCTTCAGCCACGGCGCGCTCGGCGGGAACAGCACCGCGAACGCGATCGACGACACGAGCATCGACAGCACGAGCGCGAGCGCATCGTTCATGAAGCTCGACGGGTCGTAATGCGTGATGCTGTCCGGGCCGGCAAGGAAACAGAAGAAGATCAGGTAGCCCATGCCGTAGCCCGCGAGCTTCGGTTTCAGCGTCATGTAGATGCCGATCGCGAGCAGCGGCGCGAGCGCCGCGCACAGCAGGACGAAGCCGTCGATCCGCGGGTAGATCCCGAACATCAGCAGAAAACCCGTGCAGACCGCGAGGGCCGTGCCGATAGCCATTTGCGCGGACATCGCGGTCGGGCGCGGCGTCGACGACGCGAGCGCGCAGGTTGCCGCTGCCGTCAGCACCAGCGTGACGCCGTTCGGCCAGGCGCTTTCGATCCAGAACCAGCCGAGCGCCAGGATCACCGTCGCGGTGCGGATGCCCGCGATCACGGCGGCCGTCAGATTGGTGCGCGGCTCGTAGCGCTCGATCCAGCGTTCGCGCTCGTGCATCGCGGTCGCGAGCGACGCATAGGTCGCCGCATACGCGTGCAGGTCGGTGATGAAGCGGTACAGCAGCTCGGCGGCCGTGTCGAAGTCGAGCAACGGGCAGTCGGGCTGCGTTTCGAGTTCCGCGCGTGTCGCGCGGATGCGGCGCGGCAGCGCGTCGCGCCACGCGAGCAGCTGTTCGGCGGTGCGCGCGGCGTCGGCCGACGTGCGCACGGGTTCGCCGTTGCGCGTGAGCAGCGGCGCGATCTCGCGGAAATACGGTTCGATCGCCGCGATCGCGGCTTGCGCGCCGGCCGCGTGCAGCCGGTTCATCAGCTGGTGCAGCGCGTGAAAGCGGCTCGACGCGCTCATGAACTCGCTGTTCAGCCGCGCGAGGCGGCCGCTGCGCATGCGCGTGTCGGGATCCTCGAACACGGCCATGCTGCGCGCGGCCTCGAAACCGACCACGTCGGCGACGAAGCGGGTATGGATGGCTTCGATGTGCGCGCGGTCGAGCTGACCCGACAGCGCCGACGCGACGTAGTCGACGAAACTTCCGAAGCGCTTGCGTACCGTCGTGCGCATCTGCTCGCCCGTGTACTGCGGAAACACGAGCGCGCTGACGACGCCCGCTGACACGATCCCGACGATCACCTCGGAGACGCGCGTCAGCGCGCTCATGAATGCGCCGTCCGGGTGTTGCGAGGCGGGGAGGCCGATCAGCGCGGTCGTATAACCGGCGAGCAGGAAACCGTAGCTGCGGAAGTTGCGGTTGCGCGCGGCGCCGGCCGTGCATAGCGCGATCCACAGCGCGATGGACAGCAGGAACAGCTGCGGCTGCTGCGGAAACAGCGAGACGAACGTGAGCGTCGCGACGAGTCCGAAGATCGTGCCGGCGACCCGGTAGAAACTCTTCGCGAACACCGCGCCGCTTTGCGGCTGCATCACGATGAACACGGTCGTCATCGCGGTCTTCGGCGCCGGCAGGTCGAGTCGCATCGACACGCCGAGGGCGATGAACGCCGCGAGCAGCGCCTTGACGAGATAGAGCCACGCGACGCCGTCGGTGCGGGCCCAGTCGCCGAGCGTGGCGAGCCACGCCGGCAGCGGGCGGCCGGCGGGCGTGGACGCGGAGGAGGTGGCTGACATGGCGAGTGCTCCGCGTGTCAGTGTGCCGCCGGCGCGCTGGCGGCGGCAGCGGCGGCGGTCGCGGCCCGCACGGCGGCCTTCGGATCGGCCTTCCGCATGCCCGACGCTTCGGCGCCCGGCACGTCCTCGCCCGTCTCGACGCCGCCGCCGAGCGCGGCCATCAGCTGCGCATGCGCGGCGAGGCGTTCCGCGTCGATCCGGGCGGCCGTCTCCTGCGCGCGCAACAGCTGCTGCTGCGCGACCAGCACGTTCACGTAGTCGGTCAGCCCGCGCCGGAAGCCTTCGCGCGACAGCTGGTAGCTGCGGTCGTTCGCGGCCACCGAACGCGCGGCGTCCTTCTTCTGCGTGTCGAGCGAGCGGATCCGCACGACCTGGTCGGCGATGTCCTTGAGCGCGCCGACGATCGTCTGGTTGTAGTGCTCGACGGCCTGGTCGTAGCCGGCCGACGCCGCGCCGAGCTGCGCGCGCAGCCGGCCGCCTTCGAAGATCGGCAGCGACAGCGCCGGGCCGGCGGTCCAGCCGCCGTTCATCGCGCGCAGGAAGTCGGCGAACGGCGCGGTCACGCCGAAGCCGCCGACGGTCGCGAGCAGGTCGATGTTCGGATAGAACGCGGCCTTCGCGACGTCGATGCCGCGCGCCTGCGCGTCGACCGTCCAGCGCGCCGCGACGACGTCCGGCCGGCGGCCGAGCAGGTCGGCCGGCAGCGCGGACGGCAGGCCGGCCGGCGCGTCGAGCGCGAGCTTCGGCCGCGTGATCGCGTCGCCCGCGCCGGGCCCCTTGCCGGCGAGCGCGGCGAGCTGGTGACGGGCGAGCTGGATCGCTTCCTCATACGAATCGATCTGGCGCTCGTAGTCGGGCAGCGTCGATTCCGCCTGGCTGACCTCGAGCTGCGTGCCGAGGCCGGCCTGCAGCCGCTTGCGCGCGAGCTCGGCGAGCGCGTGCTGGCGCTCGAACGTCTCGTGCGCGAGGTCGAGCAGCGCGTAGTTCATCGACATGCCTATATACGCGCGCACCACGTTGACCTCGAGCTCGAGCCGCGCCGCGCGGGCGTCGGCCGCGGTCGCGTGCGCCATGTCGAGCGCGCGCTCGGTCGCGTTCTTGTCCTTGCCCCACAGGTCGAGGTGATACGACAGGCCGAGCGTGCCGGTGTTGTTCCAGGTGTCCGCATTCGCGAGCGGCCCCGGGCCGTAGAACACGTTGTCCGGCCAGTGCTGGCGCATCAGCGACAGGTTGCCGTTGATCTGCGGCAGTTCGGCCGAGCGGGCGACGCGGGCCATTGCCTGCGCCTCGCGCACGCGCGCCTGCGCGGCCGCGAGCGACGGGTTGCCGGCCTGCGCGGCCGCGATCCACGCATCGAGTTGCGGATCGCGATATGCGCGCCACCAGTCGGCGGCGGGCCAGCCGGCGTCACGATCGGCCGCGCGGATCGCCGCGCCCGCGTCGAGCGAAGCCGGATCGGTCTGAATGGATTGGGGTTTGTTGTCGCCCATGCTCGCGCATCCGGCCATTATTAATGAGACTGCAAGAACCGCGAGTGCGAGCGTCCCTTTTATTGCCGGAGACTGCACGATTTTCTCCCTTTCGGATATAGATGAGCCGGAGAGGATTATATTTTTCAGCAATTCCTGAATAAATGGACAACGGTGCAAGTCATTTTTACAAAAGCTGAGATAATATTTGTGCGCCGCTGTGCAACAATCCTCCCGGATTTACACGGGTAATGGCATGGATACGTTACAGAACATGCGGGTATTCATGCGCGTGGTCGACGCGGGCAGTTTCACCGCGGCCGCGCAGCAGATGAATTCGACGACCGCCTACACGTCGCGGGCCGTGTCGGACCTGGAGGCGCACCTGCGCACCCGGCTCCTGAACCGGACCACGCGCCGCATCGCGCTGACCGAGGCGGGCGAGCGCTATCTGCAGCGCTGCGAACAGATCCTCGCGTATGTCGACCAGGCGGAAGCGGAGGCGAGCGACGCGCACGCGCGCCCGTCCGGCAAGCTGAAGGTGCACTGCTTCACGAGCCTCGGCCAGCACTACACGGTGCCGGCCGTGTCGCGCTATCGCGAGCGCTTTCCGGACGTGCTCGTCGACCTGACGCTCGCGCAGCGGATGCCCGACCTGCTCGACGAGGGCTACGACGTCGCGATCGTCGTCGGCCGCGACCTGCCCGATTCGGGGCTCGTGTCGCAGCGGCTCGGCGAGAGCTACAGCGTCGTCTGCGCGTCGCCGCGCTACCTCGAGCGGCACGGCGTGCCGCGGCAGCCGCAGGATCTCGCGCGGCACGTGTGCCTCGGCATGGTCGCGCCGGGCTTTCACTACGACGAATGGACGCTGAGCGGGCCGAGCGGCGACGTCACCGTGCCGCTGTCGGGCCCGCCGTTTCGCGTGAACGTCGCCGAGGCGCTCGCGGTGGCGGTGCGGGAGGGGATGGGAATCGGCGTGCTGCCGCTGTATTCGGCGATCGCCGGCCTGCGCAACGGCCACTTCGTGCGCGTGATGCCCGAGTACCGCTCGCACGTGATGAACATCTATGCGCTGTATCCGTCCCGCCAGTATCTCGACGCGAAAATCCGGACCTGGGTCGATTTCCTGCGCGACGAACTGCCGGCGACGCTCGACGCCGACGAAGCCGCGCTGGAGCAGTTCACCCGCGCGACATGACGTCGCGGGCTCACGAAATCTAACGAGATTTGTCGTTCCCGCAACATTTCTTTACCCTCGACCGGCCGACAGTTTGATACTGTCTGATCCAGAGTGATCTGCAATACGGAGCAGCAATGGATACGCACCTGATGATTGGCCTTGGAATCCTGTTCGGCGTGATCGGCGCCGTCGCGTCGCGCGACTTGCTGCGCGCGATGAAGGCGCGGATGCAGCCGGCGCCGGTCAGGGTGCGCTCGGCGTCGGAAGCCGCCCGCCGCCTCGGGCGCTGACGCGCCGGTTTACCTCGTCCCTGGCGCTCGGGGCAGCCGCCCCTCAGAGCGTCACGACCTTGTCCCACGCGAACGCCGTGTTCTCGCGCTCGCCGGTGCGCCGGCGAATGTAGCCGCGCGGGTTGCAGACGACGCGCGTGCCGCCCTCCGTCACGTAATCGAATGACGTATGCGTGTGGCCGTGCGCCCAAAGGGCGACCGGCGCGCGCACCAGCCCCGCCAGATCGTTGACGAACCCGGCCGATACCGGGTCCTGCGCAAAGCGCTCGGCGAGCGAGCGCCGGTGCGGCGCGTGATGGGTCACGACGATCGTCTTGCCGTCGAACGGCACCGCGAGCTGCGTTTCGAGCCACGCGCGCGCGCGGCGGTGCAGCGCCAGCGAATCGGCCGGCGTGAAATCACGCTCGGCGCCGCGTTGCGACTCGGCCGCACCCGCATGAACCGCCGCGTCGTGCGGCCACGTCACCTGGATCAGTCCCTTGAAATCGAGCATCACCTTCGATGCCGCGTCGGTCGCATGCGCGATGCTGGCGTCGTCGGCCCCGAACAGCGCGAAGTCGGTCCACAGCGTGGTGCCGAGCACGCGGAAGCGCCCGGCCGGATCGACATAGGCGTCGTTGTTCAGGTAATGCACGTTGTCGAGCGCACGCGCCGCGTCGCGCATCGCCGCCTCGAGCGCGCCGAATTCCCCGTCGTAGTACTCGTGATTGCCCGGCACGTAGATCACCGGCACGCCGCCTGGGCGTACCCCCGGGTCGAAGGTCTCGGCGGCCCAGCGCAGCCCTTCCGCGTGATTGTGGATGTCGCCGGCGAGCACGACGAGATCGGCTTCGGCGTGCGGAATCACGTCGGGGAGGTTGCCCTCGAGATGCAGGTCGGACAGCACGCGGACTTTCACGGGCATCGCTCCGGTGGGGTTGTCTTCAGCGTAGCACTTTGCCGGGGTTCATCAGGCCGCGCGGGTCGAGCGCGGCCTTCAGCGTGCGCATCAGCCCGATCTCGACCGGCGACTTGTAGCGCTGCGCGTCGTCGATCTTCAGCTGGCCGATCCCGTGTTCCGCGCTGATCGTGCCGTGGTGGCGCTGCACGTTGTCGTAGACGATGCGGTTCACCGGCGCCTGGTATTCGGCGAGAAACGCCTTGGCGTCGCCGCCGTCGGGCGTCTGCACGTTGTAGTGGAGGTTGCCGTCGCCGAGATGGCCGAACGTCACCATCCGCGCGCCCGGCGCTGCCTGTTGGATCGCCGCGTCGGTCTCGTCGATGAAGCGCGCGATCGACGAGATCGGCACCGCGATGTCGTGCTTGATGTTCAGCCCTTCGTCGGCCTGCGCGAGCGGAATGTGTTCGCGCAGGTCCCAGAACGCGCGCGACTGCGCGAGATTCTCCGCGACCACCGCATCGACCACGATGCCCGCCTCGAAGGCTTCTTCCATCAGCGTCTCGAACAGCGCGCGCGCATGCGCTTCGCTCTCGTTGTCCGACAGTTCGAGCAGCACCGTTTGCGGGTGCGTGCGATCGAACGGATAGCGCAGCTGCGGATAGTGCTTGCCGACGAGCTGCATGCAGAAATCCGACATCAGCTCGAAGCCGGTCAGGAGCGGCCCGGCCGCGCGCTGCGCGAGCGCGAGGAAGTCGAGCGCCGCGTGCGGCGAGTCGAGCGCGGCGAGCGCCGTGACCTGCGCGGCCGGCCGCGGATGCAGCTTCATCACGGCGGCGGTGATGATGCCGAGCGTGCCTTCGGCGCCGATGAACAGGTCGCGCAGGTCGTAGCCGGTGTTGTCCTTGCGCAGCCCGCGCAGGCCGTCCCAGATCTCGCCCTGCGGCGTCACGACCTCGAGCCCGAGGCACAGCTCGCGCGCGTTGCCGTAGCGCAGCACCGCGGTGCCGCCGGCATTCGTCGCGAGGTTGCCGCCGATGGTGCAGCTGCCTTCGGCCGCGAGGCTCAGCGCGAACAGCCGGCCGGCGTCGCGAGCGCGCGCCTGCACGTCGGCGAGGATCACGCCGGCTTCGACGGTGATCGTGTTGTTGTGCGGATCGAGCGCGCGCACGCGGTTCAGGCGCGCGAGGCTCAGCACGGCCTGGCCGCCGCTCGCGTCGGGCGTCGCGCCGCCGGCGAGGCCGGTGTTGCCGCCCTGCGGCACGAGCGCGATGCCGTGCGTGTTCGCGAGCTTCACGAGCGCGGCGACTTCGGCCGTGCTCGCGGGCCGCAGCACCGCGCACGCGGCGCCCTTGTAGCGGCGGCGCCAGTCGGTCAGGAACGGCTCGGTATCGTGCGGGGCGGTCAGCACGTGGTCCGCGCCGATGGCGTCGCGGCACGCGGAAACGAAAGCTTCGGAAGAATTCATGACGGTCGGTCGCGTAAGGGTCAGGGCGCGGCGCGCTGTTTCTTCGCCGCGCGCTTGAACGGCGCGACATAGGCGAGTGCGGCCGCGAAGAAGGCGAGGGCGAGCGCGGTTTCGCACCAGCCGAGCGTCGCGGACAGCCCGCGGTCGGACATGCCGCGCACGATGCCTTCGGCGAAATAGAGCAGGATCAGCATGCTTGCCCACTGCATCGTGTAGATGTTACGCCGCCACACGCCGGGCAGCGCGAGCGCGAGCGGCACCGCCTTCAGCATCAGCGCGGAGCCGCCGGGGCGCAGCGGCGCGAGCCACAGCTCCCAGGCGAGCGACAGCGCGATCAGCGCGGCGAGACACGCGGCGGCGGCCAGCGCATGGCGCGGCCGGGCGGCGACGGCGGGCGCGGGCCGGTTCATGCGGGGGCCTGGGCCGCGACGAGGGCGGCGGCCGTGCGGGCGAGCCGCGCGCCGAGCGCGGCGGCGAGCGCCTTTTCGTCGGCGGACAGCCCCGCGGGCGCGGTGCGCTCATGCCGCGACACGTGCGATGCGCCGTACGGCGTGCCGCCCGTTTCCGTCGTGCTGAGCGCGGATTCGGTGTACGGGATGCCGACGATCATCATCCCGTGATGGAGCAGCGGCAGCATCATCGACAGCAGCGTCGATTCCTGGCCGCCGTGCAGGCTGCCGGTCGACGTGAACACGCAGGCGGGCTTGCCGCTCAGCGCGCCCGACATCCATTGCGGCGTCGTGCCGTCGAGGAAATACTTGAGCGATGCGGCCATATTGCCGAAGCGGGTCGGCGAGCCGAGCGCGAGGCCCGCGCATTCCTCGAGATCGCGCAATTCGGCGTACGGCGGGCCGTCGTCGGGAATCTCGGGCGCGCTCGCCTCGCAGACGGTGGAGACGGGTGGCACGGTGCGGATGCGCGCTTGCATGCCGGGCACGCTGTCGATGCCGTTCGCGATCGCGAGCGCGAGATCACGCGTGGCGCCGTGACGGCTGTAATAGAGCACGAGGATGTCGTTCATAGGCTTGGGGGCATGCCCGTGGCAGCGCATGGACGCTCCAGATGCGAACCGCCCCTGATGTGAGCGGCTATTATAGGGGCTGAAGCCGTCGCGCTGCGCGGCGCGCCGCATGAGCAAGGAGGAAGCCGTTTGCCGAAGTTGAGCGTCGATCTCGACACCATCAAGCGCCTCGCGCGCTTTGCCGCGAAGCGCAGCGCCGAGGACCGTATCCCGCAAGTGGCGGCCAGCCTCACGTTCACGACGATGCTGGCGCTCGTGCCGCTCGTGACGGTCGCGTTCGCGCTGTTCACCGCATTCCCGATGTTCGCGTCGTTCCAGCTCTCGCTGCAGGGGTTCCTCGCCGATCACCTGATGCCGACGCAGGTCAACATCCAGATCTTCAAGTACCTGAACCAGTTCGCGTCGAAGGCGAAGGGGCTGACGACGGCGGGCCTGATCGTGCTGGTCGTCACGTCCGTGATGACGATGATGACGATCGAATCCGCGTTCAACCTGATCTGGCGGGTGCGCAAGCCCCGCCCGTTCGCGCAGCGCGTGCTCGCGTACTGGGCGCTGATCACGCTCGGGCCGCTGCTGTTCGGCGTGAGCCTGTCGATCTCGTCGTACCTGTTCACGGAGTCGCTCGCGATCACGGGCGCGCAGTCGGCGCCGTCGTTCGCCGAGTGGCTGCTGACGCTCGCGTCGCTGCCGCTGACGGTGCTCGCATTCACGCTCCTTTACGTTTATCTGCCGAACTGCACGGTGGCGTGGCGCGACGCGGTGGTCGGCGGCCTGTTCGCGGCGATCGCGTTCGAGCTCGCGAAGCGCGGCTTCGGCTACTACGTGCGGCGGATCCCCACCTACACCGCGGTGTACGGCGCGTTCGCCGCGCTGCCGGTGTTCCTGCTGTGGGTGTATCTGAGCTGGTTCATCGCGCTGCTTGGCGGGATGGTGACGTCGGCGTTGCCGGCGATTCGCGTCGGCCAGTTCCACCGCGTCCACTATCCGGGCAGCGACCTGTTCGACGGGCTGGAGCTGCTCGCGCGCCTCGCGGAGGCCCGCGAGGCCGGCAAGGCCGGCTATTCGGCGATCCGGCTCGCGGCGATGCTGCGCTGCGACATGGAAACCGCGCAGCGGCTGCTGGTGCTGATGGAGGAGCGCGAGTGGGTCGCCCGGCTGGATGGCGGCGACGGCGCGCAGCGCTACGTGCTGCTGGCGAACCCCGAGCAGCTGACGCTCGCACAGCTGTTCGACGTGCTGGTGATCGACCTGACCGAGCTGACCTACCAGCTGCAGCGGCGCCGCACCCACGTCGACGGCGACGCGTTGCTGGCGGTGCTGTCGAGCGAGCGCTTCGACGTGTCGCTGGCGTCGCTGATCGGCACGCACCTGCATGCGGATGCGCCACCGGTCGCGGTGGCCGCGCCGGCGCCCGGCGCGGCGGACCCGCACGCGCGGCCGCACCGCACGGCCTGAGCCCGGGCCGTGCGCGCGCCGCGCGGCATGGCCGCGCAGGCCGGCGTCACAGCGGGATCTTGCCGGTGCAGATATCCCTGAACATCACCCAGTCGCCCATCAGGCTGTAGATCGGGTGACGGAAGGTGGCGGGGCGGTTCTTCTCGAAGAAGAAGTGCCCGACCCACGCGAACGCGTAGCCGCAGACGACGGCGGCCGGCAGCCACGGCCAGTCGCCGGTCGCGACCGCCATCGCGACGCAGCCGATCACGCCGAGCGAGCCGATGAAATGCAGCCGCCGCGACGTCAGGTTCTGGTGTTCGTTCAGGTAATACGGGTAGAAGTCAGTGAAGCTGGCGAAATGCTCGGTATGCGAATGCGCCATGGCCGTCTCCTCGGGCCGCCGTCCATGAAGCCATTGTGCGGCGAGCGGCAGGCGTCCGCAAGCGGGGCGGCTGGAGCGGGTTCTCCAGCGGCGGCAGGCCGGGCGGCGCCGGCCGCCAAGCCCTGCGCTTTCCTTTTGACAGGCTTTCCGATAGGATCGAAAGCCAGTTTTTGCATATATGCATGAGGGGACTACGATGCGCGTCAGCGATATTCTCAAAGTCAAGGGCAACACGCTGTTCACGGTGACGCCCGATAAGCCGCTGCGCGAAGCGGTCGATACGATGGCCGAACACGATATCGGTTCGCTCGTCGTGATGGAGTACGGCGATCTCGTCGGGATTCTCACGTTCCGCGAGATCATCATGCGCCTGCGCGAGAACGGCGGCGCGATCGGCGACGTGCAGGTGCGCAAGGTGATGGACGAGCCGCTCACGTGCACGCCGGAAACCGATGTCAACGAAGTGCGCCGGATGATGCTCGAGCGCCACGCGCGCTACATGCCGGTGCTCGACCAGAAGGTGCTGATGGGCGTCATCTCGTTCTACGACGTCGCGAAGACGGTCGTCGAGGCGCAGAGCTTCGAGAACCGGATGCTGAAGGCCTATATCCGCGACTGGCCGGAACCCGAAACCGAAGCGCACAAGCCGGTCGCCGGCTGAGCGCCGTGCCCGGGCCGTCACGTGGGGCGCGGGCACATTCGACCAGCGCGGCGGCGCGGGCCCGGCCTGCGCGCCGGTGCTGCCTTTCCTCCGATAACCAGGGCCCGCGCAGCTTCGCCGAGACGACGCGCGCGCATTCCGCATGAGCGATCACACGTCGGTCTCGTCCGAGCGTCGCAATGAGCGACGCGCACACGCTTCCCAATTCGACCTGCTGCGCGAACGCCGTTTCGCGCCGTTCTTCACGACCCAGTTCCTGGGCGCGCTGAACGACAACGTCTTCAAGATCGGCTTCACGTCGCTCGTCACCTATCACACCGCGCGGTTTTCCGGCGTCGACGCGAAGACCGCCGCGTTCCTGATCTCCGCGATCTTCATCCTGCCGTTCGTGCTGTTCTCGGCGACGTCCGGCCAGATCGCCGACAAGTACGACAAGGCGCGGCTCACGCGCTTCGTGAAGTCGTTCGAGATCGTGCTGATGCTGGTCGGGGCCGCGGGCTTCGTCACGCACACCGCGGCGCTGCTGTACCTGTGCACGTTCATGATGGGGATGCACTCGACGCTGTTCGGGCCGGTCAAGTACTCGTACCTGCCGCAGCACCTCGGCGAGCACGAACTGGTCGGCGGCAACGGCCTCGTCGAGATGGGCACCTTCATCGCGATCCTGATCGGCACGCTGATCGGCGGCGCGGCCGCGGGCATTTCCGGCCGCGGCGAGCTCGTGCTCGCGGTGAGCTGCGTCGTGATCGCGTGCGCGGGGCGTCTCGCCGCGCAGCGCGTGCCGACGACGCCCGCGCCGCAGCCCGACCTCGTGATCAACTGGAATCCGGTCAGCGAAACCTGGCGCAACCTCGGGCTCGCGCGCCAGAACCGCACCGTGTTCCTGAGCCTGCTCGGCATCTCGTGGCTGTGGTTCGTCGGCGCGACGTTCCTCACGTCGTTCTTCAATTTCGCGAAGGACGTGCTGTCCGCGAGTCCGGACGTCGTCACGATCCTGCTCGCGACGTTCTCGGTCGGCATCGGCATCGGCTCGCTGCTGTGCGAGCGGCTGTCGCAGCGGCGCGTCGAGATCGGCCTCGTGCCGCTCGGCTCGATCGGCATCAGCGTGTTCGCGATCGAGCTGTATTTCGCGAGCCATGCGCTGCCGGCGCCCGGCCACCTGCTGTCGGTCGGCGAATTCCTGGCCGGCGCGCGCCACTGGCGCATCCTTGCCGACCTGTTCCTGCTCGCGATGTTCGGCGGCTTCTACAGCGTGCCGCTCTATGCGCTGATCCAGAGCCGCAGCGCGCCGACGCACCGCGCGCGGATCATCGCCGCGAACAACATCCTGAACGCGCTGTTCATGATCGTGTCGGCGGTGATGGCGATGGCGCTGACCAAGGCCGGCGTCGGCATTCCTGGCATCTTCCTCGTCACCGCGCTGCTCAACGTCGCGGTTGCCGCGTACATCTACCTGCTCGTGCCCGAATTCCTGCTGCGGTTCGTCGCGTGGGTGCTGGTGCACACGTTCTACCGGATCCGGCTCGTGCATGCGGAGCGGATCCCGGAAGAGGGGCCCGCCGTGCTCGTCTGCAATCACGTCAGCTACGTCGATGCGCTGGTGCTGGCGGCCGCGAGCCCGCGCCCGATCCGCTTCGTGATGGATCACCGGATTTTCCGCACGCGCTTCGCGAGCTGGGTGTTCCGGCATGCGAAGGCGATCCCGATCGCGTCGCGGCACGAGGATCCCGAACTGCTCGCGCGCGCGTACGACGCGTGCGAAGCGGCGCTCAAGGACGGCGAGCTGGTGTGCATCTTCCCCGAGGGCAAGCTGACGAAGACGGGCGACATCAATACGTTTCACCACGGCGTGACCGAGATCCTGCAGCGCACGTCGGCGCCGGTGATTCCGATGGCGCTGCGCGGCCTGTGGGGCAGCGTGTTCTCGCGGCACTCGGACGCCCGCTGGCCGCGGCCCGTCAAGCGGGGCGTGATGAGCCGGCTGACGCTCGCGGTCGGCGACGCGATGCCGGCCTCGGTCGCGACGCCCGAGACGCTGCAGGCCGCGGTGGCCGAACTGCGCGGCGCGCGCAAATAGCGACGGATCGGGCAGGGCCGCATCGCGCGCGGCCCGCGCGGCCGGCACGGCTGGCATAATATCGGTTTCCCGATTTTTCTTTGGGCGGTCCTACCATGTCCGGCAATACCCTTGGCACGCTTTTCACCGTCACGACCTTCGGCGAGTCGCACGGCCCTGCGATCGGCTGCGTGATCGACGGCTGCCCGCCTGGCCTGGGGCTGACCGAGGCCGACATCCAGGGTGAGCTCGACCGCCGCAAGCCCGGTACGTCGCGTCACGTCACGCAGCGCCAGGAGGCCGACGAGGTCGAGATCCTGTCGGGCGTGTTCGAGGGTGTTACGACCGGCGCGCCGGTCGCGCTGCTGATCCGCAATACCGACCAGCGCAGCAAGGACTACGGCAACATCGCCGAGACGTTCCGGCCCGGCCACGCCGACTACACGTACTGGCAGAAATACGGCATCCGCGACTACCGCGGCGGCGGCCGTTCGTCCGCGCGCCTGACCGCGCCGATCGTCGGCGCGGGCGCGGTCGCGAAGAAATGGCTGCGCGAGCGCTACGGCGTCGAGGTGCGCGGCTGCATGACCGGGCTCGGCGAGATCGACGTGCCGTTCGTCGACTGGTCGTACGTGCGCGAGAACCCGTTCTTCGCGCCGAACGCCGACATCGTGCCGCAGCTCGAGGCCTACATGGACGCGCTGCGCAAGGATGGCGATTCGATCGGCGCGCGGATCGACGTCGTGGCGTCCGGTGTGCCGGTGGGCTGGGGCGAGCCGGTGTTCGACCGCCTCGACGCGGACATCGCGAAGGCGATGATGAGCATCAACGCCGTGAAGGGCGTCGAGATCGGCGCGGGCTTCGCGAGCATTGCGCAGCGCGGTTCCGAGCATGGCGACGAGTTGACGCCGGATGGCTTCGTCGGCAACCACGCGGGCGGCGTGCTCGGCGGCATCTCGACCGGGCAGGACATCACGGTGTCGATCGCGATCAAGCCGACGTCGAGCATCCGCACGCCGCGCCGTTCGATCACGAAGGCCGGCGAACCCGCGACGGTGGAGACCTTCGGCCGTCATGACCCGTGCGTCGGCATCCGCGCGACGCCGATCGCCGAATCGATGCTCGCGCTGGTGCTGATCGATCACGCATTGCGCCACCGCGCACAATGCGGCGACGTCCAAACGCAAACCCCGAAGATCGCCGCGAGCGCGACCTGACGCGGGAAGCGGAGAGTCCGAACGAAGCGGGGCGCTGCAGCGAGCAGCGCCCCGTTTTTCATTGGGCGGGCGCTCGTCACGACACGCGTCGCGGGTGTGCCGGTTCGTATGGTGGCGCGACAATCCCCGCCGGTCCGCTCCCCGAGGTCAGGCGCGCGGCGTGTCGGCCGATGCCGGCGGCGCCACCGATTCCCGTGACCGCAGCTCGGGCAACACCGCGCAACCGGGCCCGGTCGCACCGCTGTCGAGCGCGTCGAGCAGTGCGTGCGCGGCCTTGCGGCCGATCGCGTCGGTATCGACCCACATCGTCGTCAGCGACGGCCGGATCTCGCGGGCGAGCGCGATATCGTCGAACCCGGTGATCGACAATTGCGACGGTACGTCGATGCCGAGTGCCTGCGCCTCGAGCAGCGCGCCGAGCGCGAGCGCGTCGTTGCCGCAGATGACCGCGGAGGGCCGGGTCGTCGCGCCGTCGGCGATCGCGCGCAGGCTCGCGCGGCCGAACGCGATCGTGGCTTGCCCCTCGTGCTGATGCGCGGGGCGGACCGCGAGCCCGTGCGCGGCGAGCGTGTCGTGAATGCCGCGCAGGCGCGCCTGCACACGGTCGTTATCGGCCGACGGCTGCATGATGATCGCGAAATCGCGATGCCCGAGGGCGAGCAGATGGTCGGTGAGCCGCGCGAACGCCGCGCGGTTGTCGAACCCGACACAGCAGTGCGGGCTGTCGTCGCGATATGCGTAGGTGACGACGTACGGCACGCGGTGCAGCGCGAGCAGCTCGAACAATTCCGGCGGATAGGCCTCGCCGACCAGCGATACGGCTTCCACGCCGCGCGCGAGCATCGCGCGCACCTGCGTCAGCGCCTGGGCGGGATCGTAGTTCGAGCAGCCGAGGAACAGCGTGATGCCGTGCTCGGCCATCACCGCCTGCATGCCGGCGACCTGCGACGCGAACACCTGGTCGTCGAGCGTCGGGATGATCGCACCGGTGATGTGCGTGCGGGTCGACGCGAGCGCGCGGCCGGCGGCGTTCGGAATCCAGTTCAGCGCGCGCGCCGCGTCGCGCACGCGCTGCTGCACGTCGGCCGACACCTTGCCGGGATCGTTGTAGACGCGCGAGACGGTCGCGGTCGACACGCCGGCGAGCTTCGCGACGTCGCCGAGCACCGAGCGGCCGGTGCCGCGGCGGGCGCGCGACGCGCCGCCGCGGGGCGGGGCGGCGCTCATCGGGCGGCTCCCGTCGCAGGGGGCGGGGCAGGGCGGATACGGCAGGCTGTCGAAAGCGTCATCGTTTACCCTCGAATTACGTGACTCGCGCTTGCATCGCCGACTTGGCCTGTGAGAATGTAAGCGCTATCAGCATGATAGCCCGCATTATGTCAGACGTGCAGTCAGTTTGTTTCGGTCATTTTTCGTCGCTGCCGGATACACCGGCCGTTTTGTCCAATCTTAATGTAAGCGGTTACATTTGCAGATGAGCGACATGAAACCTCCGCGCGTGACCGTCGTGGGCAGCGCGAACATCGACCTCGTGGTGCGCGCGCCGCGCCTGCCGTTGCCGGGCGAAACGCTGCTCGGCAGCGCATTCCAGACCGTTCACGGCGGCAAGGGGGCGAACCAGGCGGTCGCCGCCGCGCGCCTCGGTGCGTCGGTCGCGATGATCGGCTGCGTCGGCGACGACGCGTTCGGCGCGCGTCTGCACGACGCGCTCGCGGCCGAGCGGATCGACGTGACGCACCTGCACCGCGTTGCCGGCGTCGCGACGGGTGTCGCCGCGATCACGGTCGGCGAGGGCGGCGCGAACAGCATCGTCGTCGTGCCGGGCGCGAATGCCTGCGTCGACACCGCGCGCGTCGACGCGGCGGGCGACGTGATCGCGCAGGCCGCGCTGCTGGTCTGCCAGCTCGAAGTGCCGCTGGCGACGGTAATGCATGCGATCGCGTATGCGGCCGCCCGGCGCACGCCGGTGCTGCTCAATCCCGCGCCGGCGCAGCCATTGCCCGACGCGCTGCTCGCGCAGGTCGACTACCTCGTCGTCAACGAAAGCGAGGCGGAGTCGCTGACCGGGATCGCCGTCGGCGACGACGTGTCTGCGGCCCGCGCAGCCGATGGGTTGCGCGCGAAGGGCGTGCGCAACGTGCTAGTGACCCTCGGCGCACGCGGCGTCTGCTGGCGCGGCGACGCGGGCAGCGGGCACCGGCGCGCGCAAGCGGTGATCGCGGTCGACACGACCGCCGCCGGCGACACATTCGTCGGCGGGTTCGCGGCGGCCCGTGCCGGCGGCGCATCGATGGACGACGCGATCGACTTCGGCCAGCGCGCGGCCGCGATCAGCGTGACGCGTCACGGCGCGCAGACGTCGATCCCGACGCGCGACGAGGTTACCGGCGCGCGCGTGGCCGCCTAGACACGCGACCAGAACGGCCGAAACCGGCCGACACATACGATATGGAGACAACCGTCATGAACGAAGCTCAATCCCTTCCGAGCGTGCCGCCGCGCATCCGGCGCGGGCAGCGCATCGCGCTTGCGCTGCTGATGGTGAGCGGGATCGTCAACTATCTCGATCGCGGCACGCTGGCCGTCGCGAATGCGGCGATCCGGGGCGAGCTCGGGCTGTCGCTCGGGCAGATGGGGCTGCTGCTGTCGGCGTTCTCGTGGAGCTACGCGCTGTGCCAGCTGCCGATCGGCGGCCTCGTCGATCGCATCGGGCCGCGCCGGCTGCTCGGCATCGGGCTGATCGTCTGGTCGCTCGCGCAGGCAGCAGGCGGCATCGTGTCGACGTTCGGCTGGTTCATCGTCGCGCGCATCGTGCTCGGCATCGGCGAGGCGCCGCAGTTCCCGTCCGCCGCGCGGGTCGTGAGCAACTGGTTTCCGCTGCGCGCGCGCGGCACGCCGACCGGGATCTTCAACGCGGCGTCGCCGCTCGGCACCGCACTTGCGCCGTTGCTGCTGTCGATCCTCGTCGTGTCCTTCAACTGGCGCTGGGCGTTCATTGCGACGGGCGCGCTGGGGCTCGTCGTCGCCGTGGCGTGGTTTGCGTTGTACCGCGATCCGGCGCGTGCGCAATTGTCGGCGGCCGAGCGCGGCTATCTGGACGCCGGCGCGGAGAGCGCGATCGCCACGCCGAAGCTGACCTTCGGCGACTGGCGCAGCCTGTTCTCGCACGGGACGACCTGGGGGATGCTGATCGGTTTCTTCGGCTCCGTGTACCTGAACTGGGTCTATCTGACCTGGCTGCCCGGATACTTGACGATGGAGCGGCACATGAGCCTGATCCGCACCGGGTTTGCGGCGTCGGTGCCGTTCCTGTGCGGATTCGTGGGCTCGCTGGTCGCCGGCTGGTTCTCGGATCTGATCACGCGCCGCAGCCGCTCGCCGGTCGCGAGCCGGCGCAACGCGGTGGTGGTCGCGATGCTCGGGATGGTCGCGTTCACGATTCCGGCCGCGCTGGCCGAGAGCAATACGGTCGCGCTTGCGTGCATCTCGGTCGTGATTTTTCTCGCGAACGCGGCGTCGGCCTGCTCATGGGCGCTCGCGACGGCCGCCGCGCCGCCGAGCCGGGTCGCGTCGCTGGGCGCGATCCAGAACTTCGGCGGATTCATCGGCGGTGCGCTGGCCCCGATCCTGACCGGCTTCATCGCGCAGCGGTGGTCGTTCGTGCCGGCGCTGCTGACCGCGGCGGCGATCGCGTTCGCCGGTGCGATGGCTTATCTGCTGCTGGTGCGCAAGCCGATTCCCGAGCAATCCGAGGGTGCCGTGTCCGGGCCGCCGTTGCCCGCGTGAGCGCCTATCACTTCTGAAGGAGAAACCGATGCAAGCACAGCAGCCATCCGCGGTGGCGATCGAGGGGATCGTGCCCGTGATGCTGACGCCGTTCGACGACGCCGGCGCAATCGACTATGCGGGGCTCGAGCAGCTGATCGAGTGGTATCTCGCCCATGGCACCGACGCGCTGTTCGCGGTCTGCCAATCGAGCGAGATGCAGTTCCTGAGTCTTGCCGAACGCGCGGCGCTCGCGCGCTTCGTCGTCGAGCAGGTTGGCGGGCGCGTGCCCGTGGTCGCGTCGGGACATGTCAGCGACAGTCTCGACGCGCAGGTCGCGGAACTGCGTGCGGCGGCCGAGTCGGGCGCACAAGGTGTCGTGCTCGTGACCAACCGGCTCGATCCGGAGCGCAAGGGCAGTGCGGCGCTGCTCGGCAACCTGCGCGCGCTGCTCGCACAGCTGCCGCCGGACGTGCCGCTCGGGCTCTACGAGTGCCCGGTGCCCTATCGCCGGCTGCTGTCCGACGACGAGTTGCGCGCATGCATCGACACCGGCCGCTTCGTGATGCTCAAGGACGTGAGCTGCGATCTGGAGACGGTGAAGCGGCGTGTCGCGCTCGCGGCGGGATCGCCGCTGAAGATCCTGAATGCGAACGCCGCGATCGCATGGGATGCGATGAAGGCCGGCTCGGCCGGATTCAACGGCGTGTTCACCAACTTCCATCCCGATCTCTACCGGTGGCTGCGCATGCACGGCGAGTCGGATCCGGTGCTGGCCGACGAGCTGTCGACGTTCCTGGTCGTCGCGGCGGTGTCGGAGGCGCTCGGCTATCCGGCGCTGGCGAAGCTCTATCACCAGCGGATCGGCACGTTCCGGTCGATTCGTTGCCGTGCGATCGACTACGATATCCGTGAACGGTTCTGGGCGCTCGACGCGGTGCTCGACAAGATCGTGGCCGGCACCGAGCATTTCCGTCGGCGGATCGCGGCGCGATAGCGCGGGCGGCGTCTTGCCGCGCGTGCGCAATGCGGTCGCCGCGGGATGGAATCGCGAGCGACGCGCATGAAATGAAACGGCGCGCTGCGTCGGGCAGCGCCCCGTCCAGTTTCGACGATCAAGAAAAACGCCGCTCGATGAGCGGCGTTTTCGATGGCGTTACATGTTCGGGTAATTCGGCCCGCCGCCGCCTTCCGGCGTGACCCACACGATGTTCTGCGTCGGGTCCTTGATGTCGCAGGTCTTGCAGTGCACGCAGTTCTGCGCGTTGATCACGAGGCGATCGCTGCCGTCGTCGTTCTTCACGAACTCGTACACCGCCGCCGGGCAGAACCGCCCCTCCGGCCCCGCGTACGTACGCAGGTTCACGTTCACCGGCACGTTCGCATCCTTCAGCGTCAGGTGCGCCGGCTGGTTCTCCTCGTGGTTCGTGTTCGAGATGAACACCGACGACAGCCGGTCGAACGTCAGCTTGCCGTCCGGCTTCGGATACTCGATCGGCTCGCACTGCGACGCCGGCTTCAGCATCTCGTGGTCCGCGTGCTTGTGATGCAGCGTCCACGGCACGTTGCCGCCCATCACCTTCTGCTCGAGGCCGACCATCAGCGTGCCGAGGTACAGCCCCTTCGCCATCCACTGCTTGAAGTTGCGTGCGCGGTACAGCTCGTTGTACAGCCACGACTGCTTGAACGCATCCGGATACGCGTTGAGCTCGTCGCCCTGGCGGCCCGCCTGCACCGCGTCGAAGGCCGCGTCGGCCGCCAGCATGCCGGTCTTGATCGCCGCGTGGCTGCCCTTGATGCGCGACGCATTCAGGAAGCCTGCGTCGTCGCCGATCAGCGCGCCGCCCGGGAACACCGTCTTCGGCAGCGACAGCAGCCCGCCCGCGGTGATCGCGCGCGCGCCGTACGACACGCGCTTGCCGCCTTCGAGGAATGCGCGGATCGACGGGTGCGTCTTGTAGCGCTGGAATTCCTCGAACGGCGACAGATACGGGTTCGTGTAGCCGAGGCCCACCACGAAGCCGACCACCACCTGGTTGTTGTCCATGTGATACAGGAACGAGCCGCCGTAGGTGTCCGACTTCAGCGGCCAGCCGGCCGTGTGGATCACGAGGCCCGGCTTGTGCTTGGCCGGATCGATTTCCCACAGCTCCTTGATGCCGATCCCGTACGCCTGCGGATCGGCGTTCGCGTCGAGCTTGAACTTCGAGATCAGCTGGCGGCCGAGGTGGCCGCGGCAGCCTTCGGCGAACAGCGTGTACTTCGCGTGCAGCTCCATGCCGAGCTGGAAGTTCTCGGTCGGCTCGCCGTCCTTGCCCACACCCATGTTGCCGGTCGCGACACCCTTCACCGAGCCGTCGTCGTTGTACAGGATCTCGGCGGCCGGGAAGCCCGGGAAGATCTCGACGCCGAGCGCCTCGGCCTGCGCGCCGAGCCAGCGCGTGACGTTGCCGAGCGAAATCACGTAGTTGCCGTGGTTCTTGAAGTTGTCCGGCAGCGCCCAGTTCGGCGTGGTGACCGCGCCTTTCTCGGACAGGAACAGGAAGCGGTCTTCCGTCACCTCGACATCGAGCGGCGCGCCGCGTTCCTTCCAGTCGGGGAACAGCTCGGTGATCGCGCGCGGGTCCATCACCGCGCCCGACAGGATGTGCGCGCCGATTTCCGAGCCCTTTTCGAGCACGCACACGCCGATCTCGGTGCCTTTCTCGGCAGCCAGCTGCTTGAGCCGGATCGCGGCCGACAGCCCGGCCGGGCCGCCGCCGACGATCACGACGTCGTATTCCATCGATTCGCGCGGGCCGTATTGCTCGATGAGGCTTGCGGGGGTCATTGGCGTTCCTCTAACCGTTAGAATGCTTTTATTCGGGAGCGTATTGTCTGCGAAACGAAACGCTTGCCGCAACTGAATGCGGCTAGATTAGCACGATCGTTCTATTTTCATGCTAGGGTAATGCCGCATGAGGCGTGCCGCCGGCGGCAGTGAAACGACTTCGAAAGGGGATGCGCAATGGGTCGGTCGATCAATCTGGAAGGCAAGGTCGCGCTGGTGACGGGCGCTTCGAGCGGGCTCGGCCAGCGCTTTGCGCAGGTGCTGTCGCAGGCGGGCGCGAAGGTCGTGCTGGCGAGCCGGCGCGTCGAGCGGCTCAAGGAATTGCGCGCGGAGATCGAGGCGACGGGCGGCGCGGCGCACGTGGTGTCGCTCGACGTCACGGACGTGCAGAGCATCAAGGCGGCTGTCGCGCATGCCGAAACGGAAGCCGGCACCATCGACATCCTCGTGAACAACTCGGGCGTCTCGACGATGCAGAAGCTCGTCGACGTGACGCCGTCCGATTTCGAGTTCGTGTTCGATACCAACACGCGCGGCGCGTTTTTCGTCGCACAGGAAGTCGCGAAGCGGATGATGATGCGCGCCAACGGCAACGGCAAGCCGCCGTACCGGATCATCAACATCGCGTCGGTGGCCGGCCTGCGCGTGTTCCCGCAAACCGGGCTGTACGCGATGAGCAAGGCCGCGGTCGTGCACATGACGCGCGCGATGGCGCTCGAATGGGGCCGCCACGGCATCAACGTGAATGCGATCTGTCCGGGCTATATCGATACGGAAATCAATCATTACCTGTGGGAAACCGAGCAAGGGCAGAAGCTGCAGTCGATGCTGCCGCGCCGGCGCGTCGGCAAGCCGCAGGATCTCGACGGGCTGTTGTTGCTGCTCGCGGCCGACGAGTCGCAGTTCATCAACGGCTCGATTATCTCCGCGGACGACGGCTTCGGCCTCGCCTGACCGGATGACCCTGGGCAACAAAGAAGGCTGCAATGAGTGACTACACCCCCGTTTTTGAGATGTCGATGCCGATCCGCTGGGGCGACATGGACGCGTTCGGACATGTGAACAACACGGTCTATTTCCGTTACATGGAGCAGGCGCGGATTTCCTGGTTCGAGACGCTCGGCATCGCGGGCGGCAATGGCGAGGGGCAGGGGCCGGTCATCGTGACCGCGTCGATGGAATTTCTCAAGCAGCTGCACTATCCGGGCGACGTGATCGCGAAGATGACGGCCGCGAAGCCGGGGCGCAGCAGCTTCGACACGGGCTTCGAGCTGACCCGCGCGGACGATCCCGATCACGTCTATGCGCGCGGCCATGCGCGCTGCGTGTGGGTCGACTACGCGCTCGGCAAGTCGACGCCGCTGCCGCAAGTGCTGCGCGACACGATCGAACGCGCGCTCACCGAGAAGATCGGCTGACGGTGCGTCGCCGGCTGCCGGAATACCGGTGCCGCCGCCATTTTCGCTTGTTTGCATCGGCCGCTCCCAGCGGCCGATGTGCTTTCAGCACCGCTCAATGGCCGAGCAGGCGCTGCAGCAGTTCGGCCGTGTTTCCCGTCCCGTACTTGCGCATCAGTCGTGCGCGATAGATGTCGACCGTGCGCGAGCTGATGTCGAGCACGCGGCCGATCTGCTTGCTGGTCTTGCCGGTCGCGAGCTGCGCGGCGATCTCGCGCTCGCGCGGCGTCAGTTCGACGGCGACCCGGCGCGTCGCGCTCAGGTCCTCGAAGGTCCACACGCCGGCTGCGAGCGGCGCGGCGCGGTCGAGCGCGCGGCCCGTGACGTGGCACCAGAACAGCTCGCCGTCTGCGCGCTTCATGATCCGGTCGTCCGCGTAGGTGCCGTTCGCGGCCATCCCGCGCGAAATGCGCTCGCCGATCCGCTGGAATTCGTCCGGCGACGGGTACAGCACCTCGTACGACTGGCCGATCAGGTCGGCGCGCGCGCAGCGGAAGATCGCCGCGACCGCGTCGTTGCAATCCTCGATCACGCGGTCGCGCGACATGACGAGGCCGATCGGCGCGAGATGGAAGGCAGTCTGGTAGTCGAGAGCAGGCATGGGCACGGACGGACGCTGGCAAATGCTTATGTATTTTTGCGTATTGTGCCGCAACCGCGCTGCATCGTACCCTTTCAGGCATCTCGCGGCGCTTGCCGCGGCATAAAAAGAAGCGCGTCACGGCAGGTTGCGGCCGGCATGCATAGAATGGTGCGGCGGACTTGCGGGCCACACCGGCGCGCGAACCCAGTTTCGCTGGTTTCCATAGAGGAAGGGACACACTGATGAACAAAGTCTATCCAAGCGCGGCGGCCGCGCTGGAAGGGATCGTCCAGGACGGGCAGACCTTCGCGGTGGGCGGCTTCGGCCTGTGCGGCATTCCCGAGGCGCTGATCGCCGCGTTGCGCGATTCGGGCGTCAAGGGCATCACCTGCATCAGCAACAACGCGGGCGTCGACGGCTTCGGCCTCGGTCTGCTGCTGGAAACGCGCCAGATCAAGAAGATGATCTCGTCGTACGTCGGCGAGAACAAGGAATTCGAGCGCCAGTACCTGGCCGGCGAACTCGAGCTCGAGTTCACGCCGCAGGGCACGCTCGCGGAGAAGCTGCGCGCGGGCGGCGCGGGCATCCCGGCATTCTTCACCAACACCGGCTACGGCACCGTGATCGCGGAAGGCAAGGAAACGCGCCAGTTCGGCGATCGCCACTACGTGCTCGAGCCGTCGCTGACGGCCGACGTCGCACTCGTGAAGGCATGGAAGGCCGACAAGTCGGGCAACCTGATCTTTCGCCGCACCGCGCGCAACTTCAACCCGATGTGCGCGATGGCCGGCAAGATCACGGTCGCCGAGGTCGAGGAGATCGTCGAGAACGGCGAGCTCGATCCGGACCAGATCCACACGCCGGGGATTTTCGTGCAGCGGCTCGTGCTGAATACGACGCCCGAGAAACGCATCGAACAACGCGTCGTGCGCGCGAAAGGAGACTGACATGGCTTGGAATCGTGACCAGATGGCCGCGCGCGCGGCGAAGGAACTGCAGGACGGCTTCTACGTGAACCTCGGCATCGGCCTGCCGACGCTCGTCGCGAACCACGTGCCGGAAGGCGTCGAGGTGTGGCTGCAGTCCGAGAACGGCCTGCTCGGCATCGGCCCGTCGCCGACCGAGGACGAGGTCGACGCCGACCTGATCAACGCCGGCAAGCAGACCGTCACGACGCTGCCGGGTTCGTCGATCTTCTCGTCCGCCGATTCGTTCGCGATGATCCGCGGCGGCCACATCAACCTCGCGATCCTCGGTGCGATGCAGGTCAGCAAGAACGGCGACCTCGCGAACTGGATGATCCCCGGCAAGATGATCAAGGGCATGGGCGGCGCGATGGATCTCGTCGCCGGCGTGAAGCGCGTCGTCGTGCTGATGGAGCACGTCGCGAAGGGCGACCAGCACAAGATCCTCGACGAATGCAACCTGCCGCTGACGGGCGTCGGCGTGGTCGACCTGATCATCACCGATCTCGGCGTGATCGAAGTGACGCCTGCCGGCCTGAAGGTGCTTGAACTCGCCGACGGCGTGAGCGTCGACGAAATTCAGGCAAAGACGGGCGCACCGCTCGACGTGAGCGCGGTCGCCTGAGCGTCTCGCGCGATTTGGCGCAGCCTGCGGCGCCCCGCATTCCGGATGGAATGCGGGGCGTTCGTCATTCTGGCGCGGGTCACGCGATCGCGCCGCCGCCGTCGACCAGCACGGTCGAGCCGGTGGCGTAGGGCGTCGACGCCAGGTAGACGATCGCGTTCGCGATGTCTTCCGGCTGCCCGACGCGTCGCGCGGGCAGGCGCTGCGCGGCGCCGGCGAACAGCGCGTCGCGCGCGTCGGGCGCAAGCCGGTTCCATTGCGGCGTGGCGACCAGCCCCGGCGACACGGTGTTCACGCGCACCGGCGCCAGTTCGAGCGCGAGGCCGCGCGCGAGCGCCTCGAGCGCCGCGTTGATCGCGCCCTGCAGCACGGACGACGCGCTCGGCCTCACGCTGAGGAAGCCCGAGACGAACGTCAGCGATCCGCCCGGCGCGATGTCGATCGCACGCGCGATCCGGTACGCGCCCCAGAACTTGCTGTCCATCGCGGCCCGCGCAGCGTCGAGCGGGAGCGCCCTGACGGGGCCGGACGCCGTCTGCGCGGCGGAGATCACGACATGGTCGAACCGGCCGGCGCGCGCGCAGAACGCATCGACGGCCGCCGTGTCGGTGATGTCGAGCGTCTCGCAGCGCACCGGGTGGCCGGATTCCGCCGCGACGGCGGCCGCCTTGCGCGGGTCGCGCGACGCGATCGTCACGTTCGCGCCATGCTGCGCGAATGCCTGCGCGGCTGCGGCGCCGATACCGGAACTGCCGCCGACGACGAGCACTTTCGTGCCATTGAGTGAGTCATTCATGATGATCGGTTGGAGACGGTGAAAGGGAGGTCAGATCGTTTCGGTTTCGCGCAGCGTCGACGGATTGCCGAGCGCGTAGCGGGCGATGTCGTCCTTGCGCATGAACGCGACGCCCGGATGCGAGCGCGCATACTGCAGGAACGTGTCCCATGCGCGCACCATCTGCGGCGTGCCGCTGATCCGGTCGTGCGCGCTGATCGACATCAGCCGGCGCCGCTGCCCGGCTTCCGCGTACAGCTGGTCGAAGTCGAGCTTGATCTGCTCGACGAACATCGACGGCGAATAGTTGCGGCCCTCGATCAGCAGGATGTCGTTGTTGCGCAGCGTGTACGGCACGACCACGAAGTCGCGCCCGTTGACGGCCTCGATGAACGGCTCGTCGCGGCTGACGTCGTCGATGTGATAGACGTAGCCGAGTTCCTGCAGCAGCGACAGCGTGTTGGGGCCGCGCCGCAGCCAGTTGCAGTTGTAGCCGAGCGGCCGCTGGCCGGTCGCGGCTTCCACCATGTCGCGCGCGTCGAGCAGGAAGCGCCGCTCGTCGTCGCGGCTCATCGCGAACTGCGAGCGCCAGCTCGGCCCGTGCGCCGATGCCTCGTGGCCGCGCGCGACGATCTCGCGCGCCAGCTCGGGGCGATGGCGCACGGCTTCGCCGATCATGTGCGACGTGACCTTCACGCCGTGGCGGTCCCACAGGTCGAGCAGGCGCGGGATGCCTTCGCGGTATCCGTACGCGAACCAGGTGCCGGACGCGAGATCGGCGGGCACGGACGGCGGAAACGCGACCGCCGGAAACGGGCTGTCCGCGCCTTTGGGCGGCTGGCCGCCGGCCTCGAACTGCATCGAAATCGAAATCACGAGGCGAATGCCGTCGGGCCAGAACACGCCCGCGCCGGATGCGGCGGAGGCGGCCGCGCCGGCGGTCGCGGCGTCGGCCGGTGTCGTGGCGGCGCCGAGCGCGAGGCCGGCGGCCAGGCCCATGCCGGCGCCGGTCTGCGCGAGGAACGTGCGGCGCGCCTGGCGGGCGGGGAGAGCGGGTTTCGTCATCGCGGTGTGCTCCTCAGCCGACGAGACCAAGCTGGCGCATCAGCGTCAGGTTGTCCTCGATGTGCCAGTTCTCGGCGATACGGCCGTCCGAGATCCGGTAGATGTCGGTCGCGATGAAATCGACGGCTTGCCCCTGGCCGGCCGTGCCTTTGAACGTTCCGGTGAAATGCCCGCGAAAGTGCAGGTGAACGACGACGCGATCGCCGGCGACGATCATCTGCTCGATGTCGCAATGCAGGTCCGGAACCGCCGCGCGCATCGTCCGGGACGCCGCGAGCGGGCCCGGCAGCCCCTGTTCGCGGCCGGCGGGCAGCGTGCGGTCGGTGAAGTCGGGCGCGAGCGCGTCGCGGGCGAGCGCCGCATCGCCGGTGTCCCAGAACGTGCCGTAGCGGCGCGCGGCCAGGATTTGCGCGCGAGCCTGCGGGGCGGGCAGGCCGGCGGCGACCGTCAGCGCACGCGGCGCGATGAGGTCGGCCGCTTGCGCGGCCATGGGCGACAAGGCTGCCGCGACGAGCGCGGCGGCGGTCAGCGTGCGGGCGGCCAGGCGGCCGACCGGGCAAAAAAGGGCGGGCATCGGAATCTCCAGTTCGTGACGACGCGTTGGATCAACGCATGACACGCATGGTAAGTTTCCGGTTTCAACGTAAATACGGGCCAAGCGCGAATGCATTCTTCGAAATTTGGAAAGAAATGCGGAAGGAGGAGCCGGCGATGCTGATCGACGACCTGCCTTCACTGGATACCTTCGCGCGCATCGTGTCGGCGGGCAGCCTGTCGGCGGCGGCGCGGGAGCTGGACCTGTCGCTGTCGGTTGTCAGCAAGCGGCTCGCGCAACTCGAATCGCAGCTCGGCGTGCGCCTGCTGCACCGCACGACACGGCAGCAGACGCTGACCGACGAAGGCGCGCTGTTCCACGCGCAGGTGCTGCGCATCCTCGCCGAAATCGATCAGGCCGAAGCGCTGATGCAGGACCGCCGCGGCACCGTGAGCGGCGTGCTGCGCGTGACCGCGCCGGGCGAGCTCGGCCGCCTGCGGATTGCGCCGCTCGTCGCCGAGTTCCAGCGGCGGCATCCGCAGGTGACGGTGCAACTGTTGCTCACCGATACGATCGTCGATCTGCTCGCGCACGAGATCGATGTCGCCGTGCGGATCGGCAGCCTGGCCGACTCGTCGATGATCGCGCGCGAGCTTGCGCCGAACCGGCGCGTGCTGTGTGCGTCCCCTGCGTATGTCGCCGGGCATGGCGCGCCCGCGCATCCGGGCGAACTGCGCGGGCATCGCTGCATCGTGCTGGGCGAGCAGGCACGGGCCGAGTGGCGGTTCGACGGCGCCGACGGCGCGATCGGGATCGAAGTGAGCGCGGCGCTGCTGACGAACGATGGCGGCGCCGCGCGCATGCTTGCGCTGGAAGGCGCCGGCATCGCGCTGAAGTCGATCTGGGACGTCGGCCCCGACCTCGATGCCGGGCGGCTCGTGCGCATCCTGCCGGGGTATGCGGCGCCGGCGGCGCCGCTGCACGCAGTGTATCCGGGCGGCCGGCACCTTGCGCTGCGCGTCCGCTCGTTCATCGACTTCGTGCGGGAGCGGCTGCAGGCCGCGTGGTGCTGGGGGGACTGACGCGCGTCGCGTGCGCGCCGCAATTCGATGCGCACGCAACGAACGAATCGCGGGATGCCTGCCGTCGCGCCCGCCGCCGTGCCGTTTGCGTCAGACGGCGACCCGCAACGATTCGACGCTGCGCTCGATGGTGGCCGGCGCGCCGTCGTCAGGCGCGCCGAGCTGCAGCGCATGAAACAGGAAGTGCTGCAGGGTCGCTGCCGCCGACGTGCGATCGCTCGCGTCCGCGTGGCTGAACAGGCCGAAATCCGCGGCGGGCGGCTCGGGGAGCCCGGCGGCTTGCGGATCGAGCACGCGCATCGTGTCGCGGCGCACGTTCCAGTCGAGCAGCACCGCGATGCCGAGGCCTGCCTCGACCGCCGACTGGATCGCGGACAGGCTCGTGCTCGTGCAGACGACGCGCCATGCGAGGCCCGCTTCACGCAGCGTCGCGAACAGTCTTTCCTGCCACGGGCACGTGCCGCCGAACGCCACGATCGGCAGCGGCTCGCCGTGCGGGAGCGTGCGCTGCGTGCGCGCGGCGGCCCAGCGAAGCGGATGCCGCCACGTGGCGAGCGGCTCGGCGCGGATCAGCGCGGGGTCGCCGATCGCGAAGTCGAGCGCGTCGGTCGCGAGTCGCCGCGATAGCGCGGGGCTCGCATCGACGACGATCTCGAGCGCAACGTTCGGAAACGACGCCGCGAACTGCCGCAACGCATGCGGCAGATGGCCCACGGCGATATCTTCGAGAATGCCGAGCCGAACCGTGCCCGAGATGTCGCCCGCGTTGAGCGCGGCGCGCGCGACGAGCCCGAGGTCGAGCAGCTTGTGCGCGTAGGGCAGCAGCACGCTGCCCGCCGCCGTCAGCTTCACGCCGCGCGGCGAGCGTTCGAGCAGGCGCTGGCCGACTTCTTCCTCGAGCCGGCGCAGCGCCATGCTGACGGCGGCCTGCGTGCGATGCAGCGCCGTTGCCGCGTCGCTTACGCTGCCGGTTTCGACCACCGTGACGAACGTGCGCAGCAGCGTGCTGTCGAGATCGCGGATCATCAATTTTCCTGATGCAGGCATAAGAATAAGCAGCTTATACCAGGTGTGCGACCGCGGTTAGCATCGCTGTGTCACGGATCTGGAGCGGCTGAATGAGCGAAGAGTCGAGTAGTGCAAGACCGGGTGGCGCCGAGCGCGCGTCCGCGTCGTTCGCGGGTGCGGTCGCGCCGCTGCTCGCCGTTGCGTCGATGTGCAGCGTGCAGCTCGGCGCCGCGCTGTCGCGGCCGGCGACGATCGAGTACGGCACGGTCAGCACGACGTGGCTGCGGCTCTGCTTCGCCGCGCTCGCGCTCGCGATCGTCGTGCGGCCTCCGCTCCGGACGTATTCCCGGCAGCGCTGGATTGCCGCGGTCGCACTCGGCAGCGCGATGGCCGCGATGACGCTGTGCTTTTTCGCGGCGGTGCGTCGCGTGCCGCTCGGGCTCGCGGTTGCGATCAACTTCGTCGGGCCGCTGGCGGTCGCCACGTTCGGCGTGCGCAAGCCGGCGATGCTGGCGTGGCCGGTGCTTGCGCTCGCGGGCGTGCTGCTGCTGGCGCGACAGGACGGCATGTGGGTCGCGTCGCCGGCCGCGCTGATCTTTCCGATCGGCTCGGCGCTCGGCTGGGCCGCGTACATCCTGCTGATGAAGCGCGTCGGCACGCTGTTCGACGGATTGCAGGGGCTCTCCACGTCGCTGATCGTGGCCGCGCTCGTGACGACGCCGTTCGGACTCGCGCAAAGCGGCGGCCATCTGCCGGCCGGGCAGCTGGTCGATGCCGCGTATCTGGCGGTGCTGGTCCCGCTGTTCCCGTACGTGCTCGAGCTGATCGCGCTGCGGCGGATGAGCGCGTCGGCATTCGGCATCCTGATGAGCGCCGAGCCCGCGATCGCGGCGGCGATCGGTTTCGTGGTGCTGGCGCAGCCGATGGGCGCGCTGCAGATCGCCGGCACGCTGTGCGTGGTCGGCGCGAGCATCGGCGCGGTCGTGCAGAAGTAGCCGGGGCCCGCCCGGCCATGGCAAGCACGCTGGCACGGGACGGCGCGCGCGATCGGCGTAGATCTCGCGCGGCAGGCGGCCGGGCGCCGCGACGCGCGGTGATCCGGAACGGGCTTACAATCGGCTGCATCCCCGCCCTCGCGGGCGGGGCCCACGCATGTCACGCGCCGCGCCGCACCGTTCGACAGGATGCCTCCGATGCCGACTCCCTCCGTGAACTCCCCGGCTTTTCGCCAGCGGCGCGTGCAGTGCGCGCATGCCGGCGGCCTTCACCACGTCGCCTATACCGAATGGGGCGATCCCGCCAATCCGCGCGTGCTGGTCTGCGTGCATGGCCTGACCCGCTCGGGGCGCGATTTCGACCGGCTGGCCGCCGCGCTGTCCGATACGTATCGCGTCGTTTGCCCCGACATCGTCGGACGCGGCCAGTCCGACTGGCTCGCGGATCCGCGGCTCTATGCGATTCCGCAATACGTGGCCGACATGGTCACGCTGATCGCGCGGCTCGACGTCGAGTCGGTCGACTGGTTCGGCACGTCGATGGGCGGCCTGATCGGCCTGGCGCTCGCGGGGCTGGCCGGTTCGCCGCTGCGACGGATGATCGTCAACGACGTCGGCCCGCGCATCGAGCCCGATTCGCTGACGCGCATCGGCGAGTACCTCGGCGTGCAGCCGCGCTTCGCGACCGAGCAGGAGGGCATCGACTATCTGACGTCGCTGTCGCTGCCGTTCGGCGCATTGACCGGCGACGAGTGGCGCGAGATCAACGGGCCGCTGCTGCGCGAGCTGCCCGGGGGCGGCTGGACGATGCGCTACGATCCGCGCATCGCCGAGCCGTTCAAGGCGACGACGCCCGAGCTCGCCGCGCTCGGCGAGGCCGCGCTGTGGCATGCGATCGAGACGACGGATGCGTCGCTGCTCGTCGTGCGCGGCGAGGTGTCCGACCTGCTGTCGCGCGAGACGGTGGCCGAGATGATGCGGCGCGGCCGGCACGTGACGCAGGCCGAGATTCCAGGTGTCGGCCACGCGCCGGCGTTCATCGGCGCGGACCAGATTGCGCTCGCGCGCCGGTTTTTCGTCGAAACCGGCGCATAAACGCGTCATAATATGCGGTTCGGCGGCACGCGGGCCGCGTTGCCGCCCGGTTCTTCACTCATTCACGACCGGAACATTCCATGGCAGTCATTCGTCACCACGTCGGGGCGCGTCTCTCCGAAACCGCGATCCACAACGGTACCGTGTATCTGGCCGGCCAGATCGCGGAAGACACCACACAGGACATCAAGGGCCAGACGCGCGAAGTGCTGGGCCATATTGACCGCCTGCTCGCCGAAGCGAACAGCGACAAGGCGCATCTGCTGTCGGTACAGATCTACATTTCGGACCTGGCGAACTTCGAGGGCATGAACGCGGAGTGGGATGCATGGGTCGCGCAGGGCAACACGCCGCCGCGCGCCACCGTCGAGGCGAAGCTCGCGGATCCGGCGCTGCTCGTCGAGATCGTCGTCGTCGCCGCACAGCGGAGCTGAGCGGCGCCGAACGATGACCGCATTCCGTCAGGCCGAGCGATGACCGAGCCCGTTTCCGTTTCCCCCGCCGCGGCGCCGTCGTTCGACGACGTGCTCGCGTTCGTGCGCGAGCACGCGGGCGACGCGCGTCTGTCGTCCGGCGAGCTGCTCGCCGATCACGCGGCCGGCACGGCGGCGATCATGCGCAAGCTGAACGTCGATCCGCCTGCCGTGCAGGCGGCGGCGCTGTTCGCGCTGACGCCGCACCTGAACGATCCCGAGCGCGAACTGGCCGGGCGCTTCGGCGACGAGGTCGCGCGCCTCGTGTCCGACGTGCGCAAGCTGCTGCGGCTCGGCACGGTGAGCCTGCGCGCCGCGCAGAACGCGGTGCCCGAGACCGGGCGCGATGCGGCGGCCGAGCGCCGCGCGCAGATCGAGGCGCTGCGCAAGATGCTGCTCGCGTTTGCGCAGGATATCCGCGTGGTGCTGATCCGGCTCGCGTCGCGGCTGCAGTCGCTGCGCTATTACGCGGCGGCGAAGGTCGATCCGCCGCCGGACGTCGCGCGCGAAACGCTCGAAATCTATGCGCCGCTGGCGAACCGTCTCGGCATCTGGCAACTGAAGTGGGAGCTCGAGGATCTGGCGTTCCGCTTCGAGGATCCGGTCACGTACAAGCGGATCGCGAAGCTGCTCGACGAGAAGCGCATCGAGCGCGAGGCGTACGTCGCGGAGGCGATCGAGCGCCTGCAGCGCGAGCTGGCCGCCGCGCACATCCAGGCGGAAGTGAGCGGCCGGCCGAAGCACATCTACAGCATCTGGCGCAAGATGCGCGGCAAGGAACTCGATTTCTCCGAGCTCTACGACGTGCGCGCGTTCCGCGTGATCGTGCCGGACATCAAGGATTGCTATACGGTGCTCGGCATCGTGCATCACCTGTGGCAGCCGGTGCCGAAGGAGTTCGACGACTACATCTCGCGTCCGAAGCCGAACGGCTACAAGTCGCTGCACACGGTCGTGATCGGCGACGACGGGCGCGCGTTCGAAGTGCAGATCCGCACGCAGGAGATGCACGGCTTCGCGGAATACGGCGTCGCGGCGCACTGGCGCTACAAGGAGGCCGGCGCGCGCGGCTATGGCGGCCAGTTCTCCGCGAGCGACAAGTACGACGAGAAGATCGCCTGGCTGCGCCAGCTGCTCGCGTGGAAGGACGACGTCGAGGACAGCGGCACGTCGGGCGGCAAGGCATGGGCGCAGCTGCGCGAAACCACGCTCGACGACGACCACATCTACGTGCTGACGCCGCAGGCGCGCGTGATCGCGCTGCCGCAGGGCGCGACGCCGCTGGATTTCGCGTATCACCTGCACAGCGAGCTCGGCCACCGTTGCCGCGGTGCGCGCGTCGACGGCGCGATGGTGCCGCTCAATACGGCGCTCGCGAACGGCCAGACGGTCGAAATCGTCGCGGTGAAGGAGGGCGGGCCGTCGCGCGACTGGCTGAATCCGCAGCTCAACTACCTGAAGAGTTCGCGCGCGCGGCAGAAGGTGCGGGCGTGGTTCAACGCGATCGAGCAGGAAGAGAACATCGCGCACGGCCGTGCGCTCGTCGAAAAGACGTTGCAGCGCGAAGGCAAGACGTCGGTCAATCTCGATAATCTCGCCGCGAAGCTCGGCTTCAAGTCGCCGGAGGATCTGTTCTCGGTCGTCGGCAAGGAAGAGTTCAGCCTGCGCAACGTCGAGCAGGCGCTGTCCGACGCGCCGCCGCCGGAGCCGGCGCCCGAGGCGCCGGCCGATTTCGAGAAGCGCAGCAGCGGCGCGAGCGTCGCGCACGGCGCGTCGACCGGTGTGCTGGTGGTCGGCGTCGATGCGTTGCTGACGCAGCTCGCGCGCTGCTGCCGGCCCGCGCCGCCCGATGGGATAAGCGGGTTCGTCACGCGCGGCAAGGGCATGTCGATCCATCGCAGCGATTGCCCGACGTTTCGCCGGATGGCGGAACGCGCACCCGAGCGCGTATTGCAGACCACCTGGTCGGCCGACGTGCTGGGCGGCCGCGGCGCATCGGTGTATCCGGTCGACCTCATGATCGAGGCGTCCGATCGGCAGGGGCTGCTGCGCGACATTTCGGAAGTGTTCGCGCGCGAGAAGATGAACGTCGTCGGCGTGAAGACGCAAAGCCGCCGCAATGCGGCATTCATGCAGTTCACGGTCGAGGTGTCGAATTCGGCGCAGGTGCAGCGCGCGTGCGCGTTGCTGGGCGAAGTGCAGGGCGTGGTTCGGGCCGGGCGGAAGGCGTGACGCCGAGGGCGGGGTCGAAATAATTTTGCTGCAAACGCATTAAAGCGCTTGCCAAGGTTGTAACGGCTTCCTATAATCTCACTTCTTTAGGCTCGTAGCTCAGCTGGTTAGAGCACCACCTTGACATGGTGGGGGTCGTTGGTTCGAGTCCAATCGAGCCTACCAACGAATTGAGAATGCCCGTCTTTCGGGTATTCGATGCAGTAAATAACTCAACGCAAACAAGGCGAATACGGTTATGACACCGCGAACGTTGACCGAAACCTTTTCGGAGCGACGCTAGTCGAGGAACGTTTTCGCCCTTTCAGTCTGAGTGAAGTATCGAATGCGGCCCCTCGAAAGCGGGGCCGCATTTTTTTTGTCGCGAAATTTTCGCGCGATGACATTCATCGCGTACTTGGTCTGCCGCCCACTGTCGGCATCACGGAGATTGCTATGGTTTCGATACGCCTGCCCGACGGCTCAGTTCGACAATACGAGCATCCGGTGACAGTCGCCGAAGTGGCGGCCTCGATCGGTCCCGGGCTCGCGAAGGCTGCGCTTGGCGGCAAGCTCGACGGCGAGCTCGTGGATACGTCCGCCGTGATCGACCGCGACGCATCGCTCGCGATCATCACCGACAAGGACGCCGACGGCCTCGACATCATCCGTCATTCGACGGCGCACTTGCTTGCGTACGCGGTCAAGGAACTGTATCCGGACGCGCAGGTGACGATCGGGCCGGTGATCGACAACGGCTTCTACTACGACTTCTCGTATCACCGTCCGTTTACGCCGGAAGATCTGGAGAAGATCGAAAAGCGCATGCAGGAGATCGCGAAGAAGGACGAGCCGGTGACGCGCCGCGTCGTGTCGCGCGACGAGGCCGCCGGGTACTTCCGTAGCATCGGCGAGAAGTACAAGGCCGAGATCATCGAGTCGATCCCGCAATGCGACGAGATCAAGCTGTACTCGCACGGCGGCTTCACGGACCTGTGCCGCGGCCCGCACGTGCCGTCGACGGGCAAGCTGAAGGTCTTCAAGCTGATGAAGGTCGCGGGTGCGTACTGGCGCGGCGACTCGAAGAACGAGCAACTGCAGCGCATCTACGGCACGGCCTGGACGAAGAAGGAAGACCAGGACCAGTACCTGCACATGCTAGAGGAAGCGGAAAAGCGCGACCACCGCAAGCTCGGCAAGCAGCTCGACCTGTTCCACATGCAGGAAGAGTCGCCGGGCATGGTGTTCTGGCATCCGAAGGGCTGGGCGTTGTGGCAGCAGGTCGAGCAGTACATGCGTCGCCGCGTGAACGAGGCCGGCTATAACGAAATCAAGACGCCGATGATCATGGACCGCTCGCTGTGGGAAGCGTCCGGCCACTGGCAGAACTACCGTGAGAACATGTTCACGACGGAGTCGGAGAAGCGCGATTACGCGATCAAGCCGATGAACTGTCCGGGGCACGTCCAGGTGTTCAAGCACGGCCTGCGCTCGTACCGCGACCTGCCACTGCGCTACGCGGAATTCGGCTCGTGCCATCGCAACGAGGCGTCGGGCGCGCTGCACGGCCTGATGCGCGTGCGCGGCTTCGTGCAGGATGATGCGCACATCTTCTGTACGGAAGAGCAGATCATTGCCGAGTCGATCGCATTCAACAAGCTTGCGATGAGCGTCTACCAGGATTTCGGCTTCGATCACATCGACATCAAGCTGTCGCTGCGTCCCGAGCAGCGCATGGGTTCCGACGAAACCTGGGACCGTGCGGAGCAGGGGCTGCGCGAAGCGCTGACGGCATGCGGCCTCACGTGGGAGGAGCTGCCGGGCGAGGGCGCGTTCTACGGCCCGAAGATCGAGTACCACATCAAGGACGCGCTCGGCCGCTCGTGGCAGTGCGGCACGCTGCAGCTCGACATGATGCTGCCGGAGCGCCTCGGCGCCGAGTACGTCGCGGAAGACAACAGCCGCCGCCGGCCGGTCATGCTGCACCGTGCGATCGTCGGTTCGATGGAGCGTTTCCTCGGCATTCTGATCGAGCACCATGCTGGTGCAATGCCGGTCTGGCTCGCGCCGATGCAGGCTGTTGTGCTCAATATCGCCGAAAGTCAGGTCGAATATGCGCAATCTCTGGCCCAAACGTTGCAAAAACAAGGGGTTAGAGTGACGGCGGATTTGCGCAACGAGAAGATTAGCTATAAAATACGCGAGCACACGCTGGAAAAGGTGCCTTATCTGCTCGTCGTGGGCGACAAGGAGCGTGATGCACAAACGGTAGCCGTGCGTGCCCGTGGCGGCGTCGATCTTGGCGTGATGCCGGTCGAAGCCTTCGTTGAGCGTCTGCAGGAAGACCTGCGCTCGTTCAAGTAACCGCCCTGGCAGCGCGGCTCGTTTTTTTAATTTTTAGAGGAAACGTAACATCGCTACTGATAAGTCGTCGCATCGCATCAACGGTGAAATCACTGCGCCGGAAGTGCGTCTGGTCGGGGTCGATGGTGAGCCCATCGGCATCGTGAAACTCGTCGAGGCTTTCCGCAAGTCGGAAGAACTGGATGTTGACCTGGTGGAAATTGCGCCTCAGGCGGTTCCCCCGGTTTGCCGTCTGATGGATTACGGCAAGTTCAAGTACCAGGAATCGAAGAAGCAGCACGAGGCGAAGCTGAAGCAGAAGGTCATCCAGGTCAAGGAAGTCAAGTTCCGGCCGGGTACCGATGACGGGGATTACAACGTCAAGCTCCGTAACCTCGTTCGCTTCCTCGAAGAGGGCGACAAGACGAAGATCACGTTGCGTTTCCGTGGCCGCGAAATGGCTCACCAGGAAATCGGCATGCGGATGCTCGAGCGTCTGCGCACCGATCTCGAGGAGGTGGGCCAGGTCGAGCAGATGCCGAAGATGGAAGGGCGCCAGATGATCATGGTGCTTTCGCCGAAGAAAAAGAAGTAACGGGCTCGCGCGCTTCTCGCGCGGGTTGCGAAGTGGTTCGGCGCATTGCCCGGTCAGGGCGGTGCGCCAACAATGACGGCGCGTTGCGCAAGCGGCGCGCCGTACACAAGTGGACTGGGTTTCGAAGGGCGGGTCAAGGGCGCAAGCCAACCGCACACCCATCGCCATCTAATAAACTGGAGTTGTTCGTCATGCCTAAGATGAAGACCAAGAAGAGCGCTGCAAAGCGCTTCGTGGTGCGTCCGGGCGGCACCGTCAAGCGCGGTCAAGCCTTCAAGCGTCACATCCTGACCAAGAAAACCACGAAGAACAAGCGTCACCTGCGCGGCGCAACGGCAGTTCATGATTCCGATCTGAACTCCGTCCGCGCGATGCTGCCGTTCGCGTAACCCCTCAACAGATACTCACAGGAGAGAAACATGCCTCGAGTCAAACGTGGGGTAACCGCACGGGCCCGTCACAAGAAGATCATCAACCTGGCCAAGGGTTATCGCGGCCGCCGCAATAACGTCTACCGCATCGCCAAGCAGGCGGTGATGCGCGCTGGCCAGTACGCGTACCGCGATCGCCGCAACAAGAAGCGTGTGTTCCGCGCACTGTGGATCACGCGTATCAACGCGGCAGTTCGCCAGCACGACATGACCTACAGCGTGTTCATCAACGGCCTGAAGAAGGCGTCGATCGAACTCGACCGTAAGGTGCTGGCCGACATGGCGGTGTTCGACAAGGCTGCTTTTGCTGCGATCGTCAAGCAGGTGAAAGCCGCCGTTGCAGCCTAATTGCGAAATTAGCACTGCGTGGTTAGTTGCAGCGATGTTCCGGTAGTTTCGGCCGCTGCAGCGAAAACGGGGCTCTTCCGAGCCCCTTTTTTGTTTGGCCGGGCGATTTCGCTCGCCGAGAACGAATGACGTTGGAAATGATGGGATCTATGGATCTGGACCAGATTGTCGCCGACGCGCAGCAGTCCTTCGAACAGGCTGCCGACATCACCACGCTCGAAAACGAGAAAGCCCGCTTCCTCGGCAAGTCGGGTGCGCTGACCGAGTTGCTGAAGGGCCTCGGCAAGCTCGATCCCGAAGCGCGCAAGACCGAAGGCGCGCGCATCAATGTCGCGAAACAGCAGGTCGAAGCCGCGCTGACCGCGCGCCGTCAGGCGCTGGCGGACGCGCTGCTGAACCAGCGTCTTGCCGCCGAGGCGATCGACGTCACGCTGCCGGGCCGCGGCGCCGGCGCGGGCAGCCTGCACCCGGTGATGAACACCTGGGAGCGCGTCGAACAGATTTTCCGAACGATCGGCTTCGACGTGGCCGACGGTCCCGAGATCGAGACCGACTGGTTCAACTTCACGTCGCTGAACAGCCCGGAGAACCATCCGGCGCGTTCGATGCAGGACACGTTTTACGTCGACGGCAAGGATGCCGACGGCCGGCCGCTGCTGCTGCGCACGCACACGAGCCCGATGCAGGTGCGCTACGCGCGCATGAACCGCCCGCCGATCAAGGTGATCGCGCCGGGCCGCACGTATCGCGTCGACAGCGATGCGACCCACTCTCCGATGTTCAATCAGGTCGAGGGGCTGTGGATCGACGAAAACATCAGTTTCGCCGACCTCAAGGGCGTCTATACCGACTTCCTCAAGAAATTCTTCGAGCGCGACGACATCCTCGTGCGCTTCCGTCCGTCGTATTTCCCGTTCACGGAACCGTCGGCCGAGATCGACATGATGTTCGAGCACGGCAAGAACGCCGGCAAGTGGCTCGAGATCTCCGGCTCGGGGCAGGTGCATCCGACCGTGATCCGCAACATGGGCCTCGATCCCGAGCGCTACATCGGCTTCGCGTTCGGCAGCGGCCTCGAGCGCCTGACGATGCTGCGCTATGGCGTGCAGGACCTGCGTCTGTTCTTCGAGAACGACCTGCGCTTCCTGCGCCAGTTCGCGTAACGCGGGCGTCGCGCCGACTTGTGCCCGTGCGCGCTTTGCAGCGAGCCGGGCGTCGATCCAACCTGTTTCGAACGTAGACATCCATGCAATTCCCTGAATCCTGGTTGAGAACCTTTGTCGATCCGCAGCTGACGACCGACGAGCTGTCGCATGCACTGACGATGGCGGGGCTCGAAGTCGAGTCGCTGAGCAAGGCCGCGCCGCCGACGTCGAAGATCGTCGTCGGGCGCGTGCTCGAAGTCGCCAAGCATCCGGATGCGGACAAGCTCAATGTCTGCCAGGTCGACGCCGGCACGGGCGCGACGCTGAACATCGTGTGCGGCGCGCCGAACGTCGCGCCGGGCATCAAGGTGCCGGTCGCGCTGGTCGGCGCCGAGCTGCCGCCGGCGGAAGAAGGCGGCAAACCGTTCGCGATCAAGCTGTCGAAGCTGCGCGGCGTCGAGAGCCAGGGGATGCTGTGCTCGGCGCGCGAGCTGAAGCTGTCGGAAGACCACAGCGGCCTGCTGATCCTGCCGGAGGACACGCCGGTCGGGCAGGACATCCGCGACACGCTGAACCTCGACGACACGATCTTCGAAATCAAGCTGACGCCGAACAAGGCCGACTGCCTGTCGGTGTTCGGCATCGCGCGCGAGACGGCTGCGATCACCGGCGCGCCGCTCACGCAGCCCGACATCCGCCCGGTGCGCGCGGAGCTCGACGAAACGCTGCCGGTGCGCATCGCCGCGCCGGACCTGTGCGGCCGCTTCTCGGGCCGCGTGATCCGCGGCGTGAACGCGCGCGCGAAGACTCCGCAGTGGATGGTCGAGCGCCTCGAGCGCGCGGGCCAGCGCAGCGTGTCGGCGCTCGTCGACATCTCGAACTACGTGATGTTCGAGCTCGGCCGTCCGTCGCACGTGTTCGACCTGGACAAGATCCACGGCGGCATCGAAGTGCGCTGGGGCAAGCGCGGCGAGTCGCTGAAGCTGCTGAACGGCAACACGGTCGAACTCGACGAGACGGTCGGCGTGATCGCCGACGATCACCAGGTCGAGAGCCTCGCGGGCATCATGGGCGGCGACAGCACGGCCGTCACGCTCGACACCACCAACATCTATCTGGAAGCGGCGTTCTGGTGGCCGGACAGCATCCGCGGCCGCGCACGCAAGTACAACTTCTCGACCGACGCGGCGCACCGCTTCGAGCGCGGCGTCGATTACGCGACGACCGTCGAGCACGTCGAGCGCATCACGCAGCTGATCCTCGAGATCTGCGGCGGCAAGGCGGGCCCGGTCGACGACCAGGCGGTCAACCTGCCGCAGCGCGCGCCGGTCACGATGCGCGTGTCGCGCGCGAACCGCATCATCGGCGTGAAGATCGACGCCGACGAGATCGCAAGCATCTTCACGCGCCTCGGCCTGCCGTTCGAGCGCGATGAAGACGTGTTCTCGGTCACGCCGCCGTCGCACCGCTTCGACATCGAGATCGAGGAAGACCTGATCGAGGAAGTGGCGCGCATCTACGGCTTCGAGAAGATTCCGGCGCGCCCGCCGGTCGCGACGAGCGAGATGCGCGCGACCAACGAGACGCAGCGCTCGATTCACGCGATTCGTCACGCGCTGGCGGCGCGCGACTACGCGGAAACGGTGAACTTCAGCTTCGTCGATGCGGAGTGGGAAAGCGATTTCGCCGGTAACGACAACCCGATTCGGCTGCTGAACCCGATCGCGAGCCAGCTGTCGGTGATGCGCACGACGCTGTTCGGCAGCCTGATCGCCGTGCTGCGCCACAACCTGAACCGTCGCGCCGACCGCGTGCGCGTGTTCGAGGCGGGCCGCGTGTTCCTGGCCGACGCGTCGGTCCAGGCCGGCGAACTGGCAGTCGCCGGCTACGCGCAGCCGAAGCGCGTCGGTGCGCTGGCCTACGGCCCGGCGCTCGACGAGCAATGGGGCGTGGCGACCCGCGCGGTCGATTTCTTCGACGTGAAGGGCGATCTCGAGGCGCTGCTCGCGCCGACGTCCGCGCGTTTTGTGAAGGCCGAACATCCGGCCCTCCATCCGGGCCGCAGCGCGCGCATCGAGGTGGACGGCCGCGCGGTCGGCTGGATCGGCGAGCTGCACCCGCGCCTGATGCAGAAGTACGAGCTGCCGCATGCGCCGGTGATGTTCGAGATCGATACCGATGCGCTCGTCGCGCGCGGGCTGCCGGCGCCGTCCGAGGTGTCGAAATTCCCGCCGGTGCGCCGTGACATCGCAGTCGTGGTCGATCAGGCGGTCGAGGTGCAGGCGCTGTTCGACGAAATGAAGAAGGCGCTGGCGGACGACGCCTGCCGATTCGTTCAGAAGGTTGTACTCTTCGACGAATTTCGTGCAAAATCAAATACTTCCGGTGGCCTTGCCGCGCACGAGAAGAGCCTTGCCTTCCGCGTGACGCTGCAGGACACGGCCGGCACGCTACAGGACGAGGTCGTCGACCAGGCGATCCAGACGCTTGTCGAGCGGATGGCTCGTGCAGGCGCGCGCTTGCGCGGCTAAGGAGCGGGTCCTGCCCGGGCGCGATGTCCCCCGGGCGGCCGGTTCCCATCGTGAGATTTGATTTAACGCGCTGTATGGCAGATATGAACGACATGACCTCGAGTGAATTCGAAGCCCTCCTGACGGCGCAACGCAGCGCCCTGAACCGCGACGCTTCCGCGCCGGCGTCCGCGGAGACGCCGACGCTGACGAAGGCGGAGCTGGCGGAGCTGCTGTTCGACAGCGTCGGGCTGAACAAGCGTGAAGCGAAGGACATGGTCGAGGCGTTCTTCGAAGTGATCCGCGACGCGCTCGAGAACGGCGAAAGCGTCAAGCTGTCGGGCTTCGGCAACTTCCAGCTGCGCGACAAGCCGCAGCGTCCCGGCCGCAATCCGAAGACGGGCGAGGCGATTCCGATCGCCGCGCGTCGAGTGGTAACCTTCCACGCCAGCCAGAAGCTGAAGGCGCTGGTCGAGAACGGCGCGGAGTCCAGCCCCGCGCGCTGACGCCCCCGCGCGGCCGCCGCGCACCTTTACCGACGGTTAACTGACGATGACCACGACGGTTGAGAAAGTCGTCTTGCCTCCGATTCCCGCGAAGCGCTACTTCACGATCGGCGAAGTCAGCGAACTATGCGGCGTCAAGCCGCACGTGCTGCGCTACTGGGAACAGGAATTCACGCAGTTGCGGCCGGTGAAGCGGCGCGGCAACCGCCGGTACTACCAGCATCACGAGGTGCTGCTGATCCGGCGGATCCGCGAATTGCTGTACGAGCAGGGATTCACGATCAACGGCGCGCGCAACCGGCTCGATTCGCCGGGCGGCGAGCGGGGCGCGGCTCCGGATGTCGAGCCCGAGGCAGCGGGACCGGACGTGCGTGCGGCGGCGGCGAGCCGGCCCGCGGCGACCGTCGACGTCGCCGCGCTGCGGCAGGCGCTGCTCGACGTGATCGAAGGATTGAAGCGCGGCTGAGCCTCGGTTGCGCATGTCACGCAAAAGCCCGGGTGCAGTTCAGCCCGGGCTTTTTCATGCGCGTCGGACGGGCATGCGTGTCAGCGCGCGGCAAGCGGGTTCCGGCGTCCCATGTCGACGACCAGCGTGCCGTCCGGCAGCATCCGCACCGAGCCTTGCGCGACCTGGTTCCGGTAGCCGTACAGGTCGAAACGCATCGGGCCCGGGTCGGCCGAATTCTGGATCAGCGCGCGCACGTTCAGCTCGAGCACGTTGAACATCTTCATGTCGCCGCCTTCCATCCACATGTAGCTGTGCGCCGGAATCTGCGGACGCGCCGGCGCGGGCGCATCCGTTACCCGCCGGAACGTGAGGCGCAGCCCGTCACGCTCGACGGTGGCCTGCGCGAGCTTGCCGTTCAGCAGCGGCGACGGGAACACCGTGTACTGGTCGAGCACGAGCGTGTCGCCGCGCAGTTCCGCGCCGCGGCGCTGCAATGGCGTCAGCGACGCGAGCTCGATGCCGAGCGATCGCAGCAGCTTCGCCTGCGGAATGCCCAGCACCGATACCTGCGTCGGCGCGAACGCAAGGTGGCGGTCGTCGAGCACCGCGAGCGAGCCCCGCATGTCGGTCGGCAGCCAGACGCCCGGCACGTGGTTCCACAGCTTGATGCCGCCTTGCACGCGCAGGTTCTGGCCGTCCGCGCTCAGTTGCAGGTCGTTCAGCGAGCGCGGCGAGTAGTCGAGCAGGTAGTTGTTGAAGAGCGCCGACATGGCCTTCCACGATTCGACGACCGTCCCGCCGAGGATGCGGATGTCGTACTGGTTCGGGTCGTCGAGATCGACGGGCTCGCCGGGCCGTTTCGCGACGAGCTGTACGTCGAGATCCTCGACATGGAAGCCGATGTCGCCGGACAGGTTGAAGTCGACGTTGCGCAGATGGATCGTCGGATGCCGGTTCGACACGTGCCGCTCGTTGAACGGCGTGTTCGCGGTGCGGCGCAGCGCGACCTTCTGCAGCCCAGGTTGCGCGGCGTCGCCGGACGCGAGCGCATTCGCTTCCCAGTGCTGGCGCAGGTCGCGCAGTGCGCCCTGTTGCGCGGCGAGGAAGCTGTCGTTCAGGCGCGCGGCAGGATTGCCGAGCGGCGCGCCGTTCGAGGCGCCGGCATATGACGGTATCCGGATCGCCATCGCGCCGTTTTCGTCGAAATTGAAGTAGCCCGCCGTCACCTGCTCGCGGTAGTGGTACAGGTCGAACACGAAGTTCTGGCCGGCCTTCGCGCCGTCGACCGGGCCGATCAGGATGTCGGCATTCATCGGCATCGAGCGCATGAACTTCACGTCGCCGCCGCGAATAACCATCGCCTGCTGCGGTGCGCTTGCCGGCATCGCGAAGCCGGCGCGCGAGCCGTCGTCGAGCGTCAGGTCGAGCCCCGCGGGCGTCACGCGCAGCGCCGTGATCTTGATCCGCAGGCGCGGCGGCGGCATCAGCTTGTCGACCGCCATCACGAGATCGTCGCCGGACAGCCGCGCGATCGGCGTGTCGACCTTGAGCAGGTCCGCCATCTTCACGTTGGCGGCGCGCATTACCGGCTGGGCGTCGAGGCCCGACACGCGCACGCCGCTCGGATGGAACACGAGCTGGCTGCCGTCGCGGATCGCGAGCGTGCCGGTGAGCGAGAACGGCACCCAGCCGTCGCGCTGCATTTCGCCTTGCAGGTGGATCACGCCGTCGCCGGCCGACACGACGAGCTTGCGCAGCGGCGCATTGCGATAGCCGAAGATGTAGGTGTTGAAGAGCGCCGTCAGTTTGGCGCTGTCGAGCGTGACGCTGCCCTGGTGCACGGCGATCTCGAAGCTCGTCGGGTCGTCGAACACGATCGGCGCGCCGGCCTGCGTCGGCACAAGCGTCGCCGACAGCTGGTGGATGAAGAAGCCGAGATTGCCGACGATGCGGAAATCGACGTCGCGCAGGAAGGTCATCGCGCTGTTCTGACCGGAGTCGCGCAGCGTGAACGGACGGGGCTGCGCAAGCCGGATCGAGGCAAGCGACGGCACCGTGCGCGCGATCTGCTGCTCGCGAGCGAGCCGATCGGCTTTGGCGCGCTCGATCGTCGTCGATGCGGCGGGTGCGGTGCCGTCGCGCTGCGCGGCGTGCTCCGCGCAACCTGCGCCGAGCAGCGCGATCGCGAGCGCGCCGCAGCCAAGTGCGCGCGAGGTCCGGCGCGATGCGGCGTGAGCCGCGCGTCGCGCACCGGAAATCAATCGGGGTAGTGCCAAAGGCGAGCGATGGCCGCGCCGGACCGCATTCCGCATCGTCTGTCTCCGTGTCTTGTCGTGATCGTTCGCTGCGCGCGCCGGGGCGCGGGGCGTCGATGCAGTGCAGTGTGGCATAGCGCGCTAGAGCGGCGTCACCAAACAAAGGGAGCGGGGAGCGATCGGGCAGGCGGGTGCTGCGACAAAGGATGCGGGGCGGCGCGCGGGCAGGATCAAACGGTCGTTTGCCTGATGGTTGAGCGCGTTCGGGGCGGAAAAGAAAAAACCCGCGTCAGCCTGAACTGACGCGGGTTCTTGTCTGGTCGGGGCGAGAGGATTTGAACCTCCGACCACCTGCACCCCATGCAGGTACGCTACCAGGCTGCGCTACGCCCCGAAAGCACAAAAGTATAACAGACAGTTTGCCAGATTTGAACGGGTCGCATGCATTTTCTGCATGTGCGCTCCGCGAGTCGCGACGCGATGCGGGCAGGGCGGTGCGGCCACGCCCCGATCTGCAAATCCCACGGTCCGCTTTTTGCACAGCGCGCCGCTGCGCCGGTAAAATACACGGTTGATCCACGGAAAGCGCCGTGATTTAGCGGAAGAGGATTCCCAGAACATGACTGATCTTCGTCTTACCATGCGGTTCGCTGCAGTGCTCGCCACCGGCGCGCTCGTTGCCGGTTGCGGTACGTCGTCGCCCACCAAAGTGGATTACAAGAGCGACTCGAAATCGAAGGAGGTGTCGCTCGCAGTGCCGCCCAACATGCTCGAGGAGTCGGCCGATCAGCGCTCGCTGCCGCCGCAGGGCGGCGCCACTTCCCTGTCCGCGCTCCAGCAGGTCCAGCAGGCGGCGCCGCCGACCGACGCCGTCGTGCCGGCCGTGTCGGGCATGCATATCCAGCGTGACGGCACCGAAAGCTGGCTCGTGATCGACGGCAGGAAGCCGGCCGACATCTGGCCGCAGGTCCGCCGCTTCTGGCAGGAGCAGGGCTTCCTGCTGGTCGTCGACCAGCGCGACAAGGGCGTGATGGAAACCGACTGGAACGAAACCCATCCGCAGATCAACGACGGCCTGATCCGCAGCGTGATCTCGAAGGCGATGGGCAATTCGTACGTCACCGCCGAGCGCAACAAGTACCGCACGCGTCTCGACACGGCGCCGAACGGCGGCACCTATGTGTTCATCAGCCAGAAGGGCATGCGCGAGGCGCTGACCGGGCCGAACAACGATTCGAGCAAGTGGGAATCGAAGCCGAACGATCCGGCGCTCGAGACCGAATACCTGAAGCGCCTGATGGCCGTTCTCGCGCAGAACGAGCTGCGCGCGAAGAACGGCGAGCCGCCGATCGCCAACATCAGCGATACGCCGCCGCCGGCGAAGGACAAGAAGGGTGGCGCCGACGCATCGAAGGCGGCCGCGGCTGCCATTGCGGCGCAAAACGTCGCGCGTTCGTCGTCGCAGGGCACCGATGCATCCGACGCGGGCGCGGTGCCGTCCGAGGTCACGCTCGGCGAACCGTACGACCGCTCGTGGCTGCGCGTCGGTCTCGCGCTCGATCGCGCGAACTTCACGGTAGATGATCGCGACCGCGCGAAGGGGCTGTATTTCGTGCGTTACGTCGATCCGAAGGACCTGAGCGCCGCCGAGCAAGGCTTCTGGAGCCAGTTGTTCCACGGCAAGAAGGAAAAGCAGGCGAAGCAGTATCGGGTCAACGTGAAGGCGCTCACGCAGGACCAGACGCGCATCGCAATCGTCGACGATGCGGGCGCGATCGACGCGTCGCCGGCAGCACGCCAGATCATGGGTCTGCTCGTGACCCAGCTGCGCTGATCCTCACCACGTCCTCGCGCGTTCAAAGGCCCGCCTTCTGGCGGGCCTTTGCATTTGCGCGCTCGGAATCCGCCTTCCGCCGCGCCCGTCGCATAGGGGCGCTTCCCCTCGACGTGACGTTACGTAACATCCGCGTGTTACGGGCGACGCAACGTGCGTTGCGCTGGCGGGTTCGAGAAATTTCTCTTTTAAATCAATGCAATGTCAACTTGAATGGCGCTGGCATGGAATCTGCTTTTTATACGGAAATCGTCAAGACAGGGAGGGTGGCGTCAGGTACCGGACATGCGTCGCGAGCGCGTGATACACGGAACCGGCGCTTCCAAATGCCGGCGCAACCAGCGCTGGCGCAACCGATGATGATCCGCGCCGATGCGCGGATCTCGATGGCCCCGTCGCCTATCCTCGTAGGGCGACGGTTTCGCCCGCGCTTCTCACGAAGCGCGGGCAATTTTTTTGGAGCGTCGGTTGCCGCGCATGGCGTGCCGATACGGCGTCGCGCGATTCGCGTATGCTCGGTTTCTTTTGTGAGGCCAAGGAGGCTGGCATGGCGGAAATCGCAGTCGTGGCGCTGATCGTTGCGAAACCCGGTGCGGAGGAGCGGTTGCGAGTCGCGCTCGAAGGCATAGTCGAACCGACCCGCAATGAGCAGGGTGCGCTGCAATACGACCTGCATCGCGATCTGAATGAGCCTGCGCGGTTCGTGTTCGTCGAGCGTTGGGAAAGTGAGGCGGCGCTGGCCGCCCATGCGCGTTCCACGCATATTCTCGCTTATCGCGACGCAGCCGCGGACTGGATCGAGCGCTCGGAGATCCGCGTGCTGTCGAAGATCGCCTGATGGGCGGCAGCGGCCGGGCGGCGCGCCGCCCGGCTGGCGCGTGTCAGTGCGATGCGCTGGGGACGTCGAGGATCAGGATGATGGTCCAGTCGGCGTCGCCGTCGTGATGGTATTGGCGCTCCGCGACGATGAACGGCTGCTGCTTGCCTTGCGGGCCGAGAAAAAGCACGTCGCCTTCCATCGGCAGGCACTCGATCGGCGGCAGTGCGAGGAATGCGTCGGCCGAGCCGCGCGGCATCAGTTGCTTGATCGTGCGAGTGGCGGCTTCGGTCCACTCGATGTCGAGTTGAATGTTGCTCATGCTGTCCTCCGCACCGGGGTGCGTACGGGGTGGAAAAGTTCGGTGCGCGACTGTAGCACAGCGCGCGGACGCCTCAACCAAAAAAGCCGAACCCGGTTGCCCGGATTCGGCTTTTTTGCTTATGCGGTGCCGTGGAACTTACTGGCTGGCAGCGTCGGCCGGAGCGGCCTTCTTGGCGGCCTTCTTTGCAGCCTTGTGATGAGCCTTCTTCGCCTTTTGATGCTCTTCGTGCATCGCCGGCTCGGCTGCCTGCGCGGCTTGCTGCTGCTGCAGGGCCTGTGCGCGCTGCTCGATCTCGGCGATCTTGGCCGGATCGGTGATGGTCTTGATTTCCGTGCTCTCTTGCGCATACGCTGCGCCAGCCAGCGCCGACATCGCAACCAGGATAGCCAGGGACGTCTTCTTCATTGCTTTACCTCCGCTAAGTGGTGATGACCCGAGTGTTGCCGTTCAGTCTGGCGACCGCAATCGAGTGCGTGTCGAGTGTAACAAAAGTGACGGATCAATGCATTGGAACGCGGCTCCGCGCGGGCGCGCGTTGACGTCGCGCAACACGTGCGGCGTATCGTCATGCGCGTGCCATTGTGCGTCGAATGAGTGGCGGCAGGTATCTAGGTGTCCTCAGAACCACCCGAGCCAGCGGTACACGTAGAACTGTGCGATGCCGGCCAGCTCGTGCAGCGCATGCTCCGCGTTGGCCAGATTCTGCCAGCGCGGCAGCCAGCCCTTGCGCGCTTCGCGGCGGTTTGCAAAGACCGGCTGCAGATCGATGCCGAAATGACGGAAATCGAGCAGCGCGCGCCGCATCTGGTATGACGATGTGACGAGAATCCGCGCATCGTCATGCCGTGAGCGTAGTATAGGTGCCGTGAACTTCGCGTTTTCGTAGGTCGTGCGGCTGTTCGCCTCGAGCACCAGGTCGCGGGAATCGACGCCCGCGGCGACGAGGTAGGGTGCGTAGGTCGCGGCCTCGGTAGCGCCGTGATGTTGCGGATCGCCGCCGGATACGATCACGGTGCAGCGTTCGGCGCGCTGCCGGCAGCCGCGGTAGAGTTCGGCGGTCTTGCGGATGCGGGCGAGGGCGTCGGTTCGCGGCTCGACGCGTCCGTCGGTGCGCCGGGTTCCCGAGCCGAGCATGACCAGCGTGGTCTGGCCGTGCATGTCAGGATGTTCGACGGGTGTCACGCCGGCCTGCGACCATGCGATCAGCGGCGCCGCGAGCCAGCCCGTCGCGAGCAGCCAGAAAAGCATGACGGCCGTGAGTGCGATCGTGCGCCGGTGCTTGCGGCACAGCATGAAAGCGGTGAAGAGAAGTACAAATGAATCGAACAGAATCAATTTGATTGGGGTATGGTGTCTTTTTATGGATGGCTGACGATCCGGCCCCGACTCGACGCCAAGCGTCCGGCCTCCTGAACCGGTGGCGGCGCCGGCGGGCGGAGATCCCGCCCGGTGCGCTGCCTGGCATTGTCGCTGCACTTTAAGAAAGAATCGAGATGGCCACGTATTCCAACGAAGCGGTGCTCGACGCGCTGAGGCGGGTGCAGTATCGCCAGGTCCCGTGGGCGCGTCGCCCGGGTGTATTCGAGTATCTTCGGTCGCTCGGGTTGATGGACACGGTCAGGCAGAAGACTGTTGCGCCCGCGCCGGGTTTTCACGCTCCGGTCGACATCGCCGTGCTGACGGACAGCGGCCGCGCCGAATTCGCGCGTCTCGAGCGCGACGAGAGATTGCCTGTCTGGGTCGATCGCCGCATGGACGACTACGCATTGAGCGAAGCCAGCGCTGTCGCGATCCTCGAAAGTCGCCTGTAGCGCGTCCGGTCTGCCGGCGTCGGGACAAAAAAAGCCCGTATCGCGAGGATACGGGCGTACCGGATACTTTTTGCTGTTGCCACGCTGTGCTCATGGCAAAGATGTTGACTCGTTCCATTCCGCCCAGTTCCCGGTCCAGCACATTTTCTTCGTGTCGCGGGTGCCGGTTTACTGACGGCGGGGTGCGTCCTGTTGCGGCAAGCCGACACGTGCGCGCGCATTGCTGGCGATGTCGCCGCGCAGGTCGCCGCGCGGGACCGTCTGCCGGCCGGATTGATCGGCGCCGGGCGGTGCGTGCTGATTGCCCTTGTGTTCCTGTTGCCGGTGGGGTTGCCGGGTGCGGTCGTCGGCGTGCGCTGGCGATGCAAGCACCAGTGAAACGACAATGCCGCATGCAGCGAGCAGTGACATTGGTTTCATGGTGGGCTCCCCCCAAGCCGTCGATGCGGCTCGTTGATATGACGCTAAGGTAAGCGCGGGAGTGCAGGCTTGCTGTAAATATTGGTAAATAGATGTATCGCTGCGCGACAGCGATGCGCGGCGGGCTCCCTCGTGGCGCGGGATGCTCGCCGGAAAGAGAGCGGGCGGCCGAAGCCGCCCGGTGCACTATCCATCCTTTAAGCCATCTTGACCGGCGCGCGCCACGATTCCGGATTGGTCCAGAAGGCGCCGCGCAGCCGGTCGCGGCTCGGCGGTGCGGGCGGCTTGGCCGCGCTTGCGCCGATGCGCCCGCGCAGCGAGATTTGCCGGCCGCTCGTGCCAAGTCGTTTCACGATCTCGGCGAGCGTGCCGTCGGCTTGCCATTCGTCGAAGCGGCGACGGCAGGTCGGCGGCGACGGATAGCGGCCCGGCAGCTTCGACCAGCCTTCACCGGTCGACAGGACCCACAGCACGGCATTCACCACCGAACGGGCTTCCACGCGGGGACGGCCGCGGCGCTCGCTCCGTGCGGGTTCCGAACAAAACAGACCCTCGACCAGCGCCCACTCGTTATCTCTCAAATCGTCGAACAGCATCATGTCCTCACCTCAGCGAAGCAAACTCCGGTGCGCTGCCCTGCGCCGCGCACTCTTCAAGCACTCGGCCATCGAGTGCCGGGTGGGGGCGTCCGGTCGGTCGACGATGGCTTTTCATGCATTCCACCGGTCGAAACCGCGCCCTGTGCGTCAGGTAAAAGCACGAAGCGTGCCACGTAGGAGGTGAACCCTGCGAGAGCCGCTTGGCAGCGAGCTGACGGCTACGTCAGCTAGGGGCGTATAAGACGCCAAAATAACCCGCCAGCAAATCGGGACAATCACCAATCTTGTGCAATTCGCCCGCGCCGCGTGCGTTTGCTTGGTTATTGCACCGCAGCGAAACATGTGCGGCAGGTGCGGGATTGGGGCACTAGAATCGCGCATCGATACCAGAGATTGATGAGGTCAGAACATGAACGTCACGCTGCGCCAGCTTCGCGTGTTCATCGAGGTCGCGCGGCTCAAGAGCTTCAGCCGCGCCGGCGACGAGATCGGGCTCACCCAGTCCGCGGTAAGCCGCTGCGTGCGCGAGCTGGAGGCGGAGCTCGGCCTGAAGCTGATCGACCGCACCACGCGAGACGTGCAGTTGACCGACGTCGGTGGCAACCTGATCGCGAGCGTGTCGCGCCTGCTCGACGATCTCGACGACACGCTGCGCGAGATCCGCGAAATCGGCGAGCAGCGCCGCGGCCGCGTGATCGTCGCGGCGAGCCCGACGATCGCCTGCCGGCTGATGCCCCGTGTCGTGGCGGCCTGCGAGCGGCAGTTCCCGTTCGTCGCGCTCGGCTTGCGCGACGACGTGCAGAGCGACGTGCTGCGCAAGGTGAAGTCCAGCGAGGTCGATTTCGGCGTCGTGATCGGGCCGCTCAGCGTCGCCGACCTCGTCAGCGAGCCGTTGATGACCGATTCGTTCTGTCTGGTCGCGCGCGCCGATCATCCGCTCGCATCGCATGCGGAGGTGCCGTGGACGGCATTGAACGGCGAGCGTCTCGTGCTGCTCGATCATGCCTCGGGCAGCCGGCCCCTGATCGACGCGGCGCTGGCCGCGCATCGGGTGGGCGTGACGGTCGTGCAGGAGCTGGGGCATTCGGCGACGGTGTTCGGGCTCGTCGAGGCGGGCGTCGGCGTGAGCGTGCAGCCCTGGCTGTCGCTGCCGCTGCCGGCCGGCTCGACGCTCGTCGCGCGGCCGCTCACGCCGCGCGCCGAGCGTACCGTCGAGCTGGTGCGGCGTCGCGACCGCTCGCTGTCGCCGGCCGCCCAGGCGATCTGGGAACTCGTGCACCAGATGCCGGCACGGGCCGAGGATCTCGACTGATGGCGCTCGCGCGCCAGCGGCGCTTCGCGGTGGCCGGCGCGACGTCGTGGTGAAACGGGGTCGGACCGTTGTGGCGACGCGCGCAGTCCGTTCGGCTCATCTTTACGCACTCGGCAATTTTGCGTAAGATGGCGTTCAGTCACGCGGTTCCCTCGTTGAATCGTGCTGTTCCGTCCGGTTTGGGCCTGGCTTGAAGTTTGATTCGCCGCCCCCGGTTCGTGCTCCCATCAATATGACCGATCAGAATCGGGCGAGCGCGTCTTCCGTTCCTTTCGTCTGTTTGTTGATCCGGTTCGTTTGACCACAGGGTCTGGCCTAGCTGCATGAATACCCAAGAGGCGAAGATCGTCCTCGAGACTGCTTTGATCTGCGCGCAGGAACCGCTGAAGCTCGGCGATTTGCGCAAGCTCTTTGCCGACAGCGTGTCGGCTGACACGGTCCGCACGTTGCTCGAAGATCTGAAACAGGAATGGTCCGGTCGCGGCGTCGAACTGGTCGCGCTGGCGAGCGGATGGCGCTTTCAGAGCAAGCCGGCGATGCGCGATTTTCTCGATCGCCTGCATCCGGAGAAGCCGCCGAAGTATTCGCGCGCGGTGCTCGAGACGCTGGCGATCATCGCTTACCGGCAGCCGGTCACGCGCGGCGACATCGAGGAAATCCGCGGTGTCACGGTGAACACGCAGGTGGTCAAGCAGCTCGAGGATCGTGGCTGGATCGAGGTGATCGGGCATCGCGATGTGCCGGGGCGTCCGGCGCTGTACGCGACGACCAAGCAGTTCCTCGACGATCTCGGGCTGAAGGCGCTCGACGATCTGCCCGCGCTCGAGGAGCCGGCGGCCAACATCGAGGCCGCGCTGCTCGCGCAGCAGGCGATGGATTTCGAGGACAGCGTTCCGGCCTTGGAAGATGCGGGCAGCGATGCGGTGGCGGATGCGTCCGCTGCGCCTGTCGGCGACGTACCCGACGACGCCTCGACGCAGGAATCGCCCAGCCGCGATACGCTCGAGGCTGACGAAGTGCAGACAGAACAGGCCGGAGCCGAAGCAGCGCCGGCGAGCGTGCGGCCCGTGCCGCTGCACGCGCAGTTGAGCGAGGAAGATCGCAAGCCGGCCGCCGAAGCGGCAGCCGGCGACGGAGCGGAAGCGGTCGAAGGCATGCCCGGCGTGGCCGGTCGTGTCGATGCACCCCGTTCCCGTCCTGCGGACGACGAGATGCTGGACGACACGTCCGACAGTCTCGCGGATGCCGTACGCAGCGCCAGCGCGCCCATCGGCGCGGACGAGCTGCCGGACGACGAAGCAGAACCCGAACAGCGTCGCGCCTGATCGCGGCCGATTTCATGCCGCGCCCGCGCCGGGCGCGAGACCTGACATTTTGAGGTTGTTTTGACTGATATCCACGATATTGAATCGTCCGCGCCTGCCGTGCAGGCGGCGCGTGCCGACGATGCGCCCGAGCAGGGCGCCGCGGGCGGCGACGAGCGTCCCCGCCGCGGTCTGCGGCGCGGCCCGCGCAGCCTGATTGCGCGCCGCCGTGCGGCGGCCAAGTCGAAGGGCGCCGAGGGCGCGCCGCAGGGCGACGAAGGGGCCGATGCGCCCGCCGAGGCAGCGGAAGCGCAGCAGCCGGCGCGTGCGCCGCGCAAGGAAGGCGCGGCGAAGGGCGGGCGCAAGCCGGCGGCCAAGCGCGAAGGCGGCGCGGCGCGCCAGGGCGGCCAGAGCAAGCGCGGTGGTGGCGCAGGTGCGGCGAGCGCCGCGGGCGACGCTGTACAGGACGACCTGTTCGCGTACGTGACGTCGCCGGCTTTCGACGCGGACAACGCTGCGGCGGGCAGTGGCGTACGTGCACCGATGCTGCGGCGTGGCCGCAACCAGCCGGCGAACAAGCGCGTGCTGTCGCCGGACGACGACGCGCCGAAGCTCCACAAGGTGCTGGCGGAGGCCGGCATGGGCTCGCGCCGTGAGATGGAAGAGCTGATCATCGCCGGCCGCGTGTCGGTGAACGGCGAACCGGCGCACATCGGCCAGCGCATCATGCCGACCGACCAGGTGCGGATCAACGGCAAGCCGGTCAAGCGCAAGCTGCCGAACAAGCCGCCGCGCGTGCTGCTGTACCACAAGCCGACGGGTGAAATCGTCAGCCATGCGGATCCGGAAGGCCGTCCGTCGGTGTTCGATCGCCTGCCGCCGATGAAGACGGCCAAATGGCTCGCGGTCGGCCGGCTCGATTTCAATACCGAAGGCCTGCTGATGCTGACGACGTCGGGCGACCTTGCGAACCGCTTCATGCACCCGCGCTACAGCGTCGAGCGCGAGTATGCGGTGCGGGTGGTCGGCGAACTCACCGAAGGCAATCGGCAAAAGCTGCTGCACGGCGTCGAGCTGGACGACGGCCCCGCAAACTTCCTGCGCATCCGCGATGGCGGCGGCGAAGGCACGAATCACTGGTATCACGTTGCGCTGGCCGAAGGCCGCAATCGTGAAGTGCGCCGGATGTTCGAGGCGGCCGGCCTGATGGTGAGCCGCCTGATTCGTACGCGTCACGGCCCGATCCCGCTGCCGCGCGGCCTGAAGCGCGGCCGCTGGGAAGAGCTCGACGAGGCGCAGGTGCGCAAGCTGATGGCGACCGTCGGCCTGAAGGCGCCGACGGAAGAGAAGGGCGGCAAGCGCGCCGGCGGCCAGGCCGAACGCCGCCAGCCGGATCCGATGCAGACGTCGATGGGCTTCATCGGCCGCGAGCCGGTGCTGACGACGCACGGTAACCTCGACCAGCCGCGGCGTGGCCCGCGGCGCGGCGCCACCGGCGGCTTCGCCGGCCCGAGCGGTTACGGCGGCGGCATGCCGGGGATGTCGGGCGGCGGCTATGGCGGCCAGCGCACCGGTGGCCGTGACGTCGACGGCAACCGCGCGTCGTACGGCGCTGGCGGCAACAAGCGCGGCGGCGCTGGTGCCGGTGCCGGCAAGGGCGGCGGCGGCCGCAACCCGAACGGCAATCGCGCGGAAGGCGCCGGCAACGGCGGCGCGCGCGGCGGTCAGCGTCCGCAGCGCAATCGTTCACGCGGCCGCTGAGTCGCGTATCGCGGTGCAATATGCTCCGCCTCGCCGGCAAAATCGGTGTGAAGTACCGGTTTTACCGGCGAGCGCTTGGCGTTTGCACCAAAAATCGCTATAATCGCGAAGTCGCTGGGCGTACGGATTTGATGTGCGGCTCAGGTGCGACCACCGGTAAGAAGATGGGCGTTCCGCCCATTTTTTTTTGCTGAAACGGTTAGGCATCTCGGGTAGCGCTTCCTGCGCCGGCTAAGGCGCGCGCCCGCGGGTGAATTCGCGAGCGGCGGGCGCGAACACCTGAGAGGGCACTGTGCAACTGACGGAACTGATAGAAACCACGGTCACCGGACTCGGCTACGAGCTGGTGGATCTCGAGCGCACCGGGCGCGGCATGCTTTGCATCTATATCGACCAGCCTGCCGGCATTTCGCTCGACGATTGCGAAAAGGTCACGCGTCAGCTCCAGCACGTCTTGACGGTCGAAAACATCGATTACGAACGGCTCGAAGTCTCGTCCCCGGGGCTCGACCGCCCGTTGAAGAAGCTGGCCGACTTCGAGCGCTTCGCCGGCAGCGAAGTCTCCGTGACCCTGAAAAAGCCGCTGGATGGGCGCAAGACCTACCGGGGCATTCTGCATGCGCCGAATGGCGAAACGATCGGTTTGGAATTTGAGAGGAAGAAGGGCGAGGCGGCCATGCTGGATTTCACGCTGGCAGACATCGACAAAGCCCGCCTGATTCCGCAAGTTGACTTTAGGAGCCGCAAATAATGAGTCGCGAAGTGTTGATGCTGGTGGATGCGCTGGCGCGCGAGAAAAACGTCGACAAGGATGTCGTGCTGGGCGCCCTCGAGGCGGCGCTCGCTTCGGCGTCCAAGAAGCTGTTCGACGAAGGCGCCGAAATCCGCGTCCATATCGATCGCGAAAGCGGCGAGCACGAAACCTTCCGTCGCTGGCTCGTCGTGCCTGACGAAGCCGGCCTGCAGGAGCCGGATCGCGAGATCCTGCTGTTCGAGGCACGTGAGCAGAAGTCTGACGTCGAAGTCGGCGACTACATCGAGGAGTCGGTGCCGTCGATCGAGTTCGGCCGCATCGGCGCGCAGGCTGCGAAGCAGGTGATCCTGCAGAAAGTGCGCGACGCCGAGCGCGAGCAGATCCTGAACGACTACCTCGAGCGCGGCGAAAAGATCATGACGGGCACGGTGAAGCGCCTGGACAAGGGCAACTTCATCGTCGAATCGGGCCGTGTCGAGGCGCTGCTGCGCCGCGACCAGCTGATCCCGAAGGAAAACCTGCGCGTGGGCGACCGCGTGCGCGCGTACATCGCGAAGGTCGACCGCACTGCGCGCGGCCCGCAGATCGAGCTGTCGCGCACCGCGCCGGAATTCCTGATGAAGCTGTTCGAAATGGAAGTGCCGGAGATCGAGCAGGGCCTGCTCGAGATCAAGGCGGCGGCGCGCGACCCGGGCGTGCGCGCGAAGATCGGCGTCATCGCGTATGACAAGCGGATCGATCCGATCGGCACCTGCGTCGGCATTCGCGGCTCGCGCGTGCAGGCCGTGCGCAACGAGCTCGGTGGCGAAAATATCGACATCGTGCTATGGTCGGAGGATCCCGCCCAGTTCGTGATCGGCGCGCTCGCGCCGGCAGCCGTCCAGTCGATCGTCGTCGATGAAGAAAGACATTCGATGGACGTCGTCGTCGACGAAAACGAACTCGCTGTCGCGATCGGCCGCAGCGGTCAGAACGTTCGCCTTGCCAGCGAACTGACCGGCTGGCAGATCAACATCATGACGCCGGACGAGTCCGCCCAGAAGCAGGGTGAAGAACGCGACAGGCTGCGTGCGTTGTTCATGGCGCGTCTCGACGTCGACGAAGAAGTTGCCGACATCCTGATCGACGAAGGCTTCACGAGCCTCGAAGAGATCGCTTACGTGCCGCTCAACGAAATGCTCGAGATCGAGGCATTCGACGAGGATACCGTGCACGAGCTGCGCAACCGCGCGCGTGACGCGCTGCTGACGATGGCGATCGCGAACGAAGAAAAGGTCGAAAACGCAGCGCTGGATCTGAAGAGCCTCGACGGCATCACGCCGGAGTTGCTCTCGAAGCTGGCCGAACACGGTGTGGCCACGCGCGACGATCTCGCGGAGCTGGCAGTGGATGAACTGGTCGACTTGACCGGGATGGAAGAGGATGCCGCTAAGGCGTTGATCATGAAAGCACGTGAACATTGGTTCCAGTGAGAAATGACCATGGCGCACTGATTTGATGGCGGCCGGAAGGCCTGACCCGATGCTAACCGCAAGGAATCGGTCCTTGCACTAAGAGGAATGAATGGCGAGTAACAACGTAGCCCAATTTGCCGCGGAACTGAAAATGCCTGCTGGTGTGCTGCTCGAACAGCTGCAGGCAGCGGGCGTCCAGAAAGCGAGTGAAGACGATGCGCTGTCCGAGGCGGACAAGGCGCGTCTGCTCGATCATTTGCGCAAGTCGCACGGCGCGACCGATGGCGACAAGCGCAAGATCACGCTGACCCGCAAGCATACGTCGGAGATCAAGCAGTCCGACGCGACGGGCAAGGCTCGCACCATTCAGGTCGAGGTCCGCAAGAAGCGTACGTTCGTCAAGCGCGACGACGTGAGCGATGTCGCGGATCAGGGTCAGGCGCAGGCCGCCGAAGCGGATGACGATGCGGAACTGAAGCGTCGCGAGGAAGAAGCGCGCCGCGAGGCCGAGCTGCTCGAGAAGCAGGCGCAGGAACTGCGCGAGCGCCAGGAGCGCCTCGAACGCGAGGAAGCCGAGCGCCGCGCCCGCGAGGAAGCGGCCGAAGCGGAGCGTCGCCGCGCCGAGGAAGAGGCCGCCACGAAGCGTGCCGCGGCGGAAGCCGCGGCGGCGAAGCAGGCGGCTGCCCAGCAGGAGCAGGTGGCTGCACGGCAGGCTGCCGCAGCGGAGCAGGAAGCGCGCACGCAGTCGTCGCAGGACGAAGAGCGTGCCGCAGCCGAACGCGCCGCCCAGCGCGAAGCCGCGAAGAAGGCCGAGGATGCTGCTCGCGAAGCGGCTGACAAGGCACGCGCCGAGCAGGAAGAGATCAGCAAGCGCCGCGCGGCCGCCGAGGCCGAAGCGCGTGCGATCCGCGAAATGATGAACACGCCGCGCAAGGCGGTGGTCAAGGCCGTCGAACCGCCGAAGCCGGCGGAACCGGCGAAGCCGGCCGAAGCCAAGGGCACGCTGCACAAGCCGGCCAAGCCGGCGGGTGAAGGCGCACAAGCGCGTCCGGCGGCGAAGAAGCCGGCCGGCGCAGCGCCTGCGACCACCCAGGCGCCGGCAGGCGCGGGCGACCGCAACAAGAAGCCGGGCGCTGGCAAGGGCGGCTGGCAGGACGACGCCGCGAAGCGTCGCGGCATCAAGACCCGCGGCGATTCGAGCGGCGGTGTCGACCGCGGCTGGCGCGGCGGCCCGAAGGGGCGCGGCCGTCACCAGGACAGCGCATCGTCGTTCCAGGCGCCGACCGAACCGATCGTCCGTGAAGTGCACGTTCCGGAAACCATCTCGGTGGCCGACCTCGCGCACAAGATGTCCGTCAAGGCATCCGAAGTCATCAAGGTGATGATGAAGATGGGCCAGATGGTCACGATCAACCAGGTGCTGGACCAGGAAACGGCGATGATCATCGTCGAGGAACTGGGCCATCGCGCGGTTGCCGCGAAGCTGGACGATCCGGAAGCGCTGCTCGTCGAAGGCGAGACCGGCACGGATGCGGAACAGCTGCCGCGTCCGCCGGTCGTCACGGTGATGGGTCACGTCGACCACGGCAAGACCTCGCTGCTCGACTACATCCGTCGCGCGAAGGTGGCGGCGGGCGAAGCGGGCGGCATTACGCAGCACATCGGCGCGTATCACGTCGACACGCCGCGTGGTGTCGTCACGTTCCTCGACACCCCCGGTCACGAGGCGTTCACGGCCATGCGTGCGCGCGGCGCGAAGGCGACCGACATCGTCATTCTGGTGGTCGCGGCCGACGACGGCGTGATGCCGCAGACGAAGGAAGCGATCTCGCACGCGAAGGCGGGCGGCGTGCCGATCGTCGTCGCGATCAACAAGATCGACAAGCCGGAAGCGAACCCCGACCGCGTCAAGCAGGAACTGGTCGCGGAAGGCGTCGTGCCGGAAGAGTACGGCGGCGATTCGCCGTTCGTGCCGGTGTCGGCGAAGACGGGCGCGGGCATCGACGATCTGCTCGAGAACGTGCTGCTGCAGGCCGAAGTGCTGGAACTGAAGGCACCGGTCGAGGCGCCGGCCAAGGGTATCGTGATCGAAGCGAAGCTCGACAAGGGCAAGGGCCCGGTCGCGACGATGCTGGTGCAGTCCGGTACGCTGAACCGCGGCGATATCGTGCTCGCAGGCACGGCGTACGGCCGCGTCCGTGCGATGCTCGACGAGAACGGCAAGCCGACGAAGGAAGCCGGCCCGTCGATTCCGGTCGAGATCCAGGGTCTGTCGGAAGTCCCGGGCGCCGGCGAGGAAGTGATCGTGCTGCCGGACGAGCGCAAGGCGCGCGAAATCGCGCTGTTCCGCCAGGGCAAGTTCCGCGACGTGAAGCTGGCGAAGCAGCAGGCCGCGAAGCTGGAAAGCATGCTCGAACAGATGGGCGAAGGCGAAGTGCAGAACCTGCCGCTCATCATCAAGGCGGACGTGCAGGGCTCGCAGGAAGCGCTGGTGCAGTCGCTGCTCAAGCTGTCGACCGACGAAGTGCGCGTGCAGATCGTGCACAGCGCGGTGGGCGGCATCAGCGAAAGCGACGTCAACCTGGCGACGGCCTCGAAGGCGGTCATCATCGGCTTCAACACCCGTGCCGACGCACAGGCGCGCAAGCTCGCCGAGTCGAACGGCATCGACATCCGTTACTACAACATCATCTATGACGCCGTGGATGAGGTGAAGGCGGCCATGTCGGGCATGCTGGCACCGGAGAAGCGCGAAGTCGTGACCGGCATGGTCGAGGTGCGCCAGGTGTTCAAGGTGCCGAAGATCGGCGCGGTCGCGGGCTGTATGGTCACGGACGGCGTGGTCAAGCGTACGTCGTCGGTGCGCGTGCTGCGCAACAACGTCGTGATCTTCACCGGCGAACTCGAATCGCTGAAGCGCTTCAAGGACGACGTCAAGGAAGTCCGACAAGGCTTCGAGTGCGGTATGTCGGTGAAGAACTTCAACGACATCGTCGAAGGCGACCAGTTCGAAGTCTTCGAAGTGACCGAAGTCGCGCGTACGCTGTAATCATCGCGCATCGGCTCATGGGCGGGGCAGGCTTGGGCCTGTCCCGCCCATTTTCATGGCGGCACGCAATGCGGGTCGCCAACTTTGCCCCGAATAACGGAGCACGGATCGATCATGTCCAGGAAACGTACTTCCCCCAATCGCAACGTGCAGATCGCCGACCAGATTCAGCGCGACCTGTCCGAACTCATCATGCGCGAGGTCAAGGATCCGCGCATCGGCATCGTGACCATCCAGAGCGTGGAACTCACGCCGGACTACGCGCACGCCAAGGTGTACTTCACGACGCTGACCGGCAAGCCAGCGGACACGCAGGAGGCGCTGAACCATGCGTCCGGCCATCTGCATAACCTGCTGTTCAAGCGCCTGCACATCCATACGGTGCCCACGCTGCATTTCCATTACGACCAGACGATCGAGAAGGCGGTGGCCATGTCGCGCCTGATCGAAGAGGCCAACGCAACGCGCGCGAAGGACGACGACGAAGCCGGCGCGGCGCCTGCAAAGGACGATTGAGTTCGCCCGGCCTATGACGAATGCAGCATCCCAACGTCCGCGCGTGCCCCGGCGCGCGCTGGACGGCGTCCTCCTGCTCGACAAGCCGGTCGGCCTGTCGAGCAACGATGCCCTGATTCGCGCCAAGCGCCTGTATCTTGCGAAGAAGGCCGGCCACACCGGCACGCTCGATCCGCTGGCGTCCGGCTTGTTGCCATTGTGTTTTGGCGACGCGACGAAGTTCTCGCAAGACCTGCTCGAAGCCGACAAGACCTACGAGGCGACGATGCGCCTCGGTGTGCGTACCGCCACCGGGGACGCGGAGGGCGAGGTGCTCGACACGCGCCCGGTCGAGTGCGATCGCGCGGCCGTGGATGCGGCGCTCGTGCGCTTTACCGGCGAGATCGTGCAGGTGCCGCCGATGTATTCGGCGCTCAAGCGCGACGGCAAGCCGCTCTATGAATATGCGCGCGCGGGCCAGACGGTCGAACGCGAAGGGCGTGCGGTCACGATCCACGTTCTCGAACTGCTGGCATGCGATCTGCCCGACGTGACGTTTCGCGTGACTTGCAGCAAGGGCACCTACGTGCGCACGCTGGCGGAAGACATCGGCGAGGCGCTCGGCTGCGGCGCGCACCTGACGATGCTGCGCCGTACCGGCGTCGGCGCGTTGACGCTCGATCACGCGGTGACGCTCGACACGCTGTCCGACGCCGATGCCGCGGCGCGCGACGCATGGCTGCAGCCGGTCGACGCGCTGCTGTCGACGTTCCCGCTGGTGCGTCTCGACGACGAATGCGCGAAGCGCTTCCTGCATGGCCAGCGCTTGCGCTTGTCTGAGCTCGGGACGATCGACGCGAACGAGGGGGAGCGGGTGCGCGTGTACGACGCGACGCGGCTGCTCGGCGTGGCCCGCGCGGCGAATGGCGTGCTGGCGCCCGAACGGCTCGTCGTAACTGCGGCGGCATGAGTTGAATCGAGGAAGCGGCGCATCCGCGTCGCAGGCAGCATGAAAAAAGGCCCGGTCGTTGTCGACCGGGCCTTTTGTTTTGTCGCGAGGTGTTCGGCGCTCAGTGCGCGGCCGATGCCGCCGCGCCTGCATCGCCGCCGCCCGCGCGTTCGGGCTTCGTGATCCAGATCAGCGCGATCAGCAGCACGAAGATCGCCGCCGAAATGTAGAACAGGTCGTTCACGCCGAGCTGCGCGGCCTGCTGCGTGGCCATGTTGTTGATGAGGCCATGCGCCTGCTGCTGGGTCAGGCCGAGGCTGCCCATCTGCGAGACGGCCTGGTTGAACGTCGGGTTGTACGCGTTCGCCTGCTCGACCAGTTGCGCGTGATGGAAGTTGTTCCGGTGATCCCACGCGGTCTGGAAGATCGACGTGCCGATGCCGCCGCACATGATCCGCACGAAGTTCGACAGGCCTGATGCCGCCGGAATGCGGTGGGCGGGCAGGCCGGACAGCGTGATCGACACGAGCGGGATGAAGAAGCCCGCCATCGCGATGCCCTGCACGAGCGTCGGCAGCGTCAGCGACCATTCGTCGACGCCGGTCGTGTAGCGGGAGCGCATCCAGAAGCACAGCGCAAAGATCAGGAACGACGCAGTCGAGATATAGCGGGGATCGGTGCGCGGCAGATACTTCCCGGTGAGCGGCGACAACAGGATCGCGAACAGTCCGACAGGCGCCATGACCAGGCCGGCGTCGGTCGCGGTGTAGCCGATCTGCGTCTGCAGCCACAGCGGCAGCAGCACGAGGTTGCCGAAGTAGAGGCCGTACCCGATCGACAGCGCCACCGTGCCGCCGGTGAAGTTCCGCATGCGGAACAGCGACAGGTCGACGACCGGATGCTCGGCGGTGAGTTCCCAGACGACGAAGAACGCGAACGCGATGGCGGCGGTCAGCGCGAGTACGATGATGGTCGTCGACGCGAACCAATCGAGATCCTTGCCCTTGTCGAGCATGATCTGCAGCGAGCCGACCCAGACGACGAGCAGCGCGAGGCCCACGCCGTCGATCGGCGCGCGGCGCACGGTCGATTCGCGCTTGCGGTAGATCATCCACGTCGCCGCCGCGGCGGCGATGCCGACCGGGATGTTGACGTAGAAGATCCACGGCCACGAGTAGTTGTCCGAAATCCATCCGCCGAGAATCGGGCCGGCGACGGGCGCGATCAGCGTCGTCATCGCCCAGAGCGCAAGCGCCATCGGCGCCTTCGCGCGCGGGTAGCTCGACAGCAGCAGCGCTTGCGACAGCGGGATCATCGGACCCGCGACGGCGCCCTGCAGCACGCGCGACGCGAGCAGGAACGGCAGCGACGGCGAGAGCCCGCACATCCACGACGAGATGACGAACAGGATGATCGACGCGAGGAACAGTCGAACCTGCCCGAAGCGATCGGTGAGCCAGCCGGTGAGCGGCACGGAGATCGCGTTCGCGACCGCGAACGACGTGATGACCCACGTGCCCTGATCGGACGACACGCCGAGATCGCCCGAGATCGTCGGGATTGCGACGTTCGCGATCGACGTGTCGAGCACGTTCATGAACACGGCGAGCGACACCGCGATCGTGCCGATCAGGAGCTGCCCGCCCTGCAAGGGCGGGTGGGAGACAGGAGTCTGTGCCATGTCGGTTGTTTTCCGGGAACGGCGCGCTTACATCATCTTCGCGATGCCGCTCGGCTTCGCCGCGGCCGGCGCCGGCGTACCGGTGCCCGCGTTCTCCGCGATGATGCGCGCGATCTCGGCGTTGGCTTCGTCGCCGTACTTCGCGAACACGTCGGTCTGGTAGACCGTGTTCCGCACGTTGCCGAGCTGGTTGCCGCTTTCGTCCTTGATGTCGACGTCGACCTGCATCGACAGGCCGATCCGCAGCGGATGCTTGTCGAGGTCCTTCGGATCGAGCTCGATCCGCACCGGCAGGCGCTGCACGACCTTGATCCAGTTGCCGGTCGCGTTCTGCGCCGGCAGCAGCGAGAACGCCGAGCCGGTGCCGGCCGAGAAGCCGACGACCTTGCCGTGATAGACGAACGACGAGCCGTAGATGTCGGCCGTCAGCTCGACCGGCTGGCCGATGCGCATGTGTTTGAGCTGGACTTCCTTGAAGTTCGCGTCGACCCACACGGAATTCAGCGGCACGACCGACATCAGCGGCGTGCCGGGCGACACGCGCTGGCCGACCTGCACCGAACGCTTCGCGACGTAGCCGGTGACGGGCGCGGGCAGCGTGTTGCGCGCGTTCGCGAGATACGCGTCGCGGACCTTCGCGGCGGACGCGAGCACGTTCGGGTGCGTCGCGATCGTGGTGTTCGCGGTCAGCGCGCGGTTCGACGCGAGCTGCTGCTGCGCGGTGTCGAGCGATGCCTGCGCGGCCTTCACCGAGTCACGCGCGTGCGAGATCTCTTCCTGCGACACGGCGCCCGTCTGCGCGACCGAGACGCGGCGGCGCAGGTCGTCCTCGGCGCGCGACAGATCCGACTGGCGCAGCGCGACCTGCGCGCGATACTGGTCGTCGTTGACGAACAGGCCGCGCACCTGGCGCACCGTCTGCGCGAGGTTCGCTTCAGCCTGCTGCAGCGCGACCTGCGAATCGGCCGGGTCGAGCACCACGAGCGGATCGCCGGCCTTGACCGTCTGCGTGTCGTCGGCCTTCACCGCGACGACCGTACCGACGACCTGCGGCGTAATCTGCACGACGTTGCCGTTGACGTACGCATCGTCGGTCGACTCGTGGAAGCGCGCGACGAGGAAGTAGTACAGCCCGTACGCGATGGCCGCGATCACGATGACCGCGACGAGCAGCGTCATCATCCGTTTGCGCTTGACGTTGCTTTGCGGCTGGGCGCTGGCGGCGTTTTGTTGAGGGTCGCTCATGGCGATTTTCTCCGTCCGTTGATTCGAGTGTCTGCGTTGTGATTGGGCCGGTTCAGTTCGCGGCCTGTTGTGTGGTCTTCGCCTGCGCGGCGCGGTCGGCATCGGGCGCGGCGAGGCGGGTGCCGGTGGCGTCGAAGCCGCCGCCGAGCGCGTTGATCAGCGCGAACTGCATGTCGCGGCGCCGCATCTTCAGGTTGGTCACGGTCTGCTCCGACGCGAGCCGGTTGCTGTCCGCGTTCAGCACCTGCAGTTGCGGCGACAGGCCGGCCTTGTAGCGGATCACGGCCAGGTCGTAGGCGCGCGTCGATGCGTCGAGCGCGCGCTGCGCGTCGTCCATCTGCCTGTCGACAGCGCGGATCGACGCGACCTGCGTCGCGACGTCGTTCATTGCACCGATCAGCGTCTGGTTGTAGTTCGCGACGGACAGGTCGAAGTCCGCATAGCGGCCCTTGAGTTGCGCGCGCAGCGCGCCGCCGTCGAAGATCGGCAGGTGGATCGCGGGGCTGAACTGCGCCTGGCGGCTCGCGAAGTTCAGGAATTTGCCCCAGCCGAACGCATCGAAGCCGAAGCCCGCCGCGAGGTTCACGTCGGGGTAGAACTCGGCCTTCGCTTCCTTCACGTCGTGCATCGCGGCTTCGACCTGCCAGCGCGCGGCGACGATGTCCGGACGGCGCGACACGAGGTCGGCCGGCAGGTTGTCGGGCAGCGCGACGGCGCCGCCCGGGTTCAGCACCGGCGGTGCGATCTGCAGCCCGCGGTCAGGCCCCTTGCCGAGCAGCGCGGCGAGCTGGTAGCGCACCGTCGTGATCTGGCCTTCGAGGTCGGACAGCGACGCCTGGGTGGTCGCGATGTTGCCGCGCGCGGTCTGGCGTTCGACGTTGGTGTCGAGGCCGGCCGACACGCGGCCGTCGGTGATCTTGCCGACCGTCTGGCGGTTGGCGATCTCGCGCTGCGCGATGTCGCGCAGCGCATAGAGCTGCGCGAGCGAGTTGTAGGTGCGCGCGATCGACGACGCAAGCGTGACGCGCGCTTGCTGCATGTCGGCCTCGGCCGCCTTTTCCTGCGACACGGCCGTGTGCAGGCGCTCGCGGTTCTTGCCCCACAGGTCGAGGTCCCACGACGCGCTCGCGAGCGCGTTGTTCTCGCTGTACCACTGGCCGCCCAGCGGCGGCGGGAAGAGTGCGTTGCTCGAGTAGAGCTGGCGGTTCCACGTGTACTTGGCGTCGACCCGCGGCATCAGCGTCGAGCGCGACGATTCGATATACGACGACGCCTTCGCGATCCGCGCCTGCGCCTGGGCGATCGACGGATTGCCGGCGAGCGCCTCGTCGATCAGCTTCGGCAATTGCGGATCGCCGAACTGGGCAGCCCAGTCGAGCGACGGCCACTTGCCGCCTTCGGCGGGCAGGCTCTGCGCGGTTTCGAATTGCGACGCGGGAGCGATCTGCTTGTCGCTCTTGATGCCGAAGTAGTTTGCGCAGCCGGCCAGCGCCAGCGCGGCGACGGCGGCGGCGACGGCGGTACGGCACGATCCGGCACGCACGGGCAACGGGGAGGATTTCATCGCGCTGATCCCTGACTCGGAATGAATGATGGACACTGCAAGGATTTCCTTACATTAATCTGTCAAAGATGGTTGTTATGGCAATTATTACGGCGCACTGCAGCCGGTTGTCTCGCACGCATTGCCGAGAATGCGGCGCAGCATGCTTTTCAGGAAGCCGACTTCTTCCGGCGTGAAGCCGTCCAGCAACTGGTCGAGCACGCTGCGGAAGATGGGCGGCAGCCGTTCGGCGAGCGCGCGCCCTTCGTCGGTCAGTTCGAGCCGCACGACGCGCCGGTCCTCGACGCTGCGCACGCGGGACAGCAGGCCACGCTTCTCGACGCGGTCGAGCAGGCGTGTGACCGCGCTTGCGTCGATCCCGTACTCGCGGGCGAGCTCGGCGGCCGTCGAGCATTTGCCGACCGCGATCATGAACAGCATGCTGGCCTGCGTGCCGGTGATGCCGAGTTCGCCTTGCGTGCGCTGCGACACGAGGTTGGTCATCAGCGATTTCACGCGCGACATCAGGTAGCCGACGCTATCGTTCACCTGATAGGTCGACAGTGACACGGGCTGCGATTGGGGAGAGGTGGAATCCGACATAAAACCATGAAACTGCAATAGTTGACTAGGCAGCAGTGTAGGCGCAAATGCTTGTCACGGCAAATGTTGGCGCATGTTAATCGAACGATCGAACGCCTGCTCGCCCGCTGCTCAATGTCCTACAGCCCAGAGGGTTTTTCTCCGAAGGGCGGGCGGCGGCGCGGGGCGGGCGCCCGGCGCATTCGTCGGCAAGCGCTCGCGGGTCCGTTTTGTTGCGGCGCAGCGTGCAGACCGCCGGTGTCATTCTCACGTGCTATAATTTCAGGCTTTCCAAGCTGCATCACGCACGCACGTGTCGAACGGGCGTGCGTATTTGCGCATCCAAACGATTTTCAGGTTCATATGACCCGCGCCCTTCGCAACATCGCCATCATCGCTCACGTCGACCACGGCAAGACGACGCTCGTCGACCAACTGCTTCGCCAGTCCGGCACCTTCCGCGACAACCAGCAAGTCGCCGAGCGGGTGATGGACTCGAACGACATCGAAAAGGAGCGCGGGATCACGATTCTCGCGAAGAACTGCGCGGTCGAATACGAAGGCACGCACATCAACATCGTCGACACCCCGGGGCACGCGGACTTCGGCGGTGAAGTCGAGCGCGTGCTGTCGATGGTCGACTCGGTGCTGCTGCTCGTCGACGCGGTCGAGGGCCCGATGCCGCAGACCCGCTTCGTCACGAAGAAGGCGCTCGCGCTCGGCCTGAAGCCGATCGTCGTGGTCAACAAGATCGACCGTCCGGGTGCGCGCATCGACTGGGTGATCAACCAGACCTTCGACCTGTTCGACAAGCTCGGCGCGACCGAAGAGCAGCTCGACTTCCCGATCGTCTACGCGTCGGGCCTGAACGGCTACGCGTCGCTCGACCCGGCTGCGCGCGAAGGCGACATGCGCCCGCTGTTCGAGGCGATCCTCCAGCACGTGCCGGTGCGTCCGGCCGATCCGGAAGCGCCGCTGCAGCTGCAGATCACGTCGCTCGACTATTCGACGTATGTCGGCCGGATCGGCGTCGGCCGCATCACGCGCGGCCGCATCAAGCCGGGCCAGCCGGTCGTGATGCGCTTCGGCCCGGAAGGCGACGTGCTGAACCGCAAGATCAACCAGGTGCTGTCGTTCAAGGGGCTCGAGCGCGTGCAGGTCGAGTCGGCCGAAGCGGGCGACATCGTGCTGATCAACGGTATCGAAGACGTCGGCATCGGCGCGACGATCTGCGCGGTCGATACGCCGGAAGCGCTGCCGATGATCACCGTCGACGAGCCGACGCTGACGATGAACTTCCTCGTCAACTCGTCGCCGCTCGCGGGCCGTGAAGGCAAGTTCGTGACGAGCCGCCAGATCCGCGACCGCCTGATGAAGGAACTGAACCACAACGTCGCGCTGCGCGTGCGCGATACGGGCGACGAAACGGTGTTCGAAGTGTCGGGCCGCGGCGAACTGCACCTGACGATTCTCGTCGAGAACATGCGCCGCGAAGGCTACGAGCTGGCCGTGTCGCGTCCGCGCGTCGTGATGCAGGAAATCGACGGCGCGAAGCACGAGCCGTACGAACTGCTGACGGTCGACCTCGAGGACGAGCACCAGGGCGGCGTGATGGAAGAACTCGGCCGCCGTAAGGGCGAGATGCTCGACATGGCGTCGGACGGCCGCGGCCGTACGCGCCTGGAGTACAAGATCTCGGCGCGCGGCCTGATCGGCTTCCAGAGCGAATTCCTGACGCTCACGCGCGGCACGGGCCTGATGAGCCACATCTTCGACTCGTACGCACCGGTCAAGGACGGCTCGGTCGGCGAGCGCCGCAACGGCGTGCTGATCTCGCAGGACGACGGCGCGGCCGTGGCGTATGCGCTGTGGAAGCTGCAGGATCGCGGCCGCATGTTCGTGAAGCCGGGCGATGCGCTCTATGAGGGCATGATCATCGGCATCCACAGCCGCGACAACGACCTCGTCGTGAATCCGATCAAGGGCAAGCAGCTGACCAACGTGCGTGCGTCGGGTACCGACGAAGCCGTGCGTCTCGTACCGCCGGTCCAGATGTCGCTGGAGTACGCGGTCGAGTTCATCGATGACGACGAACTCGTCGAGGTCACGCCGCAGTCGATCCGCCTGCGCAAGCGCTTCCTGAAGGAGCACGAGCGTCGCCGCGCGAGCCGCGAAGGCGCGGTCGACTGATGCGCGCCGGAGCGATCCGGGCATCATGAAAAAAGCCGCCTTCGGGCGTAATGCCGTTCAGTTAAGCAACTGAACGGCATTTTTGTTTTGGGGAGGGAGCGGTTGTAAACGCCGCGCTGAGGTGTTAACTTTTGGCGCGATGCTCTCTAGCCACCTGACCTACCTGCTCTCTGCCCAACAGCGCGCCCCGGACCTGAGCCGGCTGGCGGAGCATTTGCCGCACGAGTGGATCGAGCATGCGGTCGAGGCGACGGGCGCCGCAAGCATTCGGCGTCGGCGCCTGCCGGCCGAACAAGTGGTCTGGCTGGTGATCGCCTTGGCGATGTACCGGCACTGGTCGATCAATGAGGTACTCGATAGTCTCGATCTGGCTCTGCCCAACGAGGCCGCCCCCTTCGTCAGCAAGAGTGCCGTGGTGCAGGCGCGCCAGCGTGTTGGCGAAGCACCGCTGGCGTGGCTGTTCGAACGGACAGCATGGGCGTGGACCACACAGGACGCGGCACGCCATACATTCAAGGGATTGAGTCTGTGGGCGATGGACGGCACCACGCTGCGCACGGCTGACAGCCCAGCCAATCGTGAGCACTTTGGCGCACAACGTTATGCCAGCGGCAAGGTGGCCAGCTACCCGCAGGTGCGAGCGGTCACGCTGACCGCCATCCCGACGCATCTGGTGGCCGATATCAACTTCGGCGTCTACGACACCAACGAAATGGTGTACGCCCAGGACCTGCTGCCACAGATACCGGACAATTCACTGACGGTATTCGACAAGGGCTTTCTGGCCGCTCGGATCCTGTGCGGCCTGTCGATGAATGGGCGCAACCGCCACTTCCTGATTCCAGCTAAATCCCATACGCGATGGGACGTGATCGACGGCACACCGGACGATGCGATGGTACGCATGCGCGTCTCCCCGCAGGCGCGCAAACAATCCCCCGAACTGCCGGAGTTTTGGCAGGCCCGCGCGATTCGCACAATCGATACACGCGGCCGCGAGCGCGTGCTGCTGACCTCGTTGGACGATCGTCAACGCTTCAAGCCGGCCGATATCGTCGCCTGCTATGAGCGCCGTTGGCAGATCGAAACCAGCTACCGGGAATTGAAACAGTCACTACTCGGGGCGGAGTTGACCTTGCGCAGCCGGACCGTCGAAGGGGTCTACCAGGAGATCTGGGGCGCGTTGATCGCCTATAACCTGATCCGCCGCGAGATTGCCAGCGCCGCGTGGCAAGCGAAGCTCGATCCGACCGATATCAGCTTCGTACGAGCCTTCCACGTCATCCAGCACGAAATGATGTGGGCCGCCGTGACACCTGCGTTCGGCAAGATACCTGCGTGGCTCAACCGTCTGCACGCTCGGCTTGCATTCGAGACCGTGGAAAAACAACGGGGGCGTGAATGCCCCCGTGTGGTCAAAGCCCGGCCCCAGCGCTACTACGTTCGGCACATAAAAGAGCCTTAACTGAACGGCATTACGCCTTCGGGCGGCTTTTTCGCATCCGCGCGACGTGCAATCGGCGTGCCTGCAAAACACTCTTTCACGGGGGCTGGGCAATCGGGCCAAACCCCCGCCGCGCCTCGCTTTTGCATGGTTGTGCATGAACTCCTGTATTGGTTCTGTGATATGCTGCGCGCACGCAAGTTTTAGGTCCTTCCAAGCAAGACTTGATTCGCAATCCGCTAAACGGTCAGGCCGTGTCGCGGAAGGTTGAGCAACCCGCTATTTCTCGAGAAGCTCGAAGAAAGGTGAGCGTAAAAATGTCAGATGTAATGAAGCAGTTTCAGCTGAACTCCTATCTGTTCGGCGGCAATGCTTCGTACGTAGAAGAACTGTACGATGCATATCTCGATAATCCGGCGTCAGTGCCCGAGAACTGGCGAGAGTATTTCGACGCGTTGCAGAATGTGCCTGCAACGGACGGTTCGAACGCCAGCGACGTGGCGCACCACCCGATCGTCGAGTCGTTCGCCCAGCGTGCGAAGGCCAATGCCTTCATCCCGCGCGAAAGCGGCGGCAACCTGGCGACTGCACGCAAGCAGGTCCACGTCCAGTCCCTCATCAGCGCTTATCGCTTCCTTGGCTCGCAATGGGCCAATCTCGATCCCCTGAAGCGTCGCGAACGTCCCGCCATTCCCGAACTCGAACCCGCGTTCTACGACTTCTCCGAGGCCGACCTCGACCAGACGTTCAGCGCGAGCAACCTGTACTTCGGTTTCGACCAGGCTTCGCTGCGCGACATCGTCAAGGGCCTGCGCGACACGTACTGCGGCACGATCGGCGCCGAGTACATGTACATCAGCGATCCGGAGCAGAAGCGCTGGTGGCAGGAGCGCCTGGAGTCGACCCGTGCGACGCCGAGCTTCTCGGCAGACGAGAAGAAGCACATCCTGAACCGCCTGACGGCCGCTGAAGGCCTCGAGCGCTACCTGCACACCAAGTACGTCGGCCAGAAGCGCTTCTCGCTCGAAGGCGGCGAAAGCTTCATCGCGGCGATGGACGAAGTCGTCCAGCACTCGGGCAAGAAGGGCGTGCAGGAAATCGTCATCGGCATGGCCCACCGCGGCCGCCTGAACGTGCTCGTCAACACGCTCGGCAAGATGCCGGCCGACCTGTTCGCCGAATTCGAAGGCAAGCACGTCGACGACCTGCCGGCCGGCGACGTGAAGTACCACAAGGGCTTCTCGTCGGACGTGTCGACCGAAGGCGGCCCGGTCCACCTGTCGCTCGCGTTCAACCCGTCGCACCTCGAAATCGTGAACCCGGTGGTCGAAGGTTCCGCGAAGGCGCGGATGGACCGTCGCGGCGACGAAGACGGCCTGCAGGTGCTGCCGGTGCAGATCCACGGCGACGCGGCCTTCGCGGGCCAGGGCGTCGTGATGGAAACGCTGAACCTCGCGCAGACGCGCGGTTACGGCACGCACGGCACGCTGCACATCGTCATCAACAACCAGATCGGCTTCACGACGTCCGACCCGCGCGATGCGCGCTCGACGCTGTACTGTACCGACGTCGTCAAGATGATCGAGGCGCCGGTGCTGCACGTGAACGGCGACGATCCGGAAGCCGTGATCCTCGCGACGCAGATCGCGATTGACTACCGGATGCAGTTCCACAAGGATGTCGTGATCGACATCGTCTGCTTCCGCAAGCTGGGCCACAACGAGCAGGACACGCCGGCGGTCACGCAGCCGCTGATGTACAAGAAGATCGCACAGCACCCGGGCACCCGTGCGCTGTACGCCGAGAAGCTCGTGCAGCAGGGCGTGATCAGCGCGGACGACGCCGACGGCTACGTGAAGGCGTACCGCAAGGCGATGGACGACGGCCATCACACGATCGACCCGGTGCTCTCGAACTACAAGAGCAAGTACGCGGTCGACTGGATGCCGTTCCTGAACCGCAAGTGGACGGACGCAGCCGACACGGCCGTGCCGCTCGCCGAACTGAAGCGCCTCGGCGAACGCATCACGACCGTTCCGCAAGATTTCAAGGTTCACCCGCTCGTCGAGCGCGTGATCAACGACCGCCGCAACATGGCGCGCGGCGACCAGCCGCTCGACTGGGGCATGGCCGAGCACCTCGCGTTCGCGTCGCTCGTCGCATCGGGCTACTCGGTGCGCCTGACGGGCCAGGACTCGGGCCGCGGCACGTTCACGCACCGCCACGCGGTGCTGCACGACCAGAACCGCGAGCGCTGGAACGACGGCACGTACGTGCCGCTGCAGAACATCGCCGAAGGCCAGGCGAAGTTCACGGTGATCGACTCGGTGCTGTCGGAAGAAGCGGTGCTGGGCTTCGAATACGGCTACTCGACCGCCGAGCCGAACACGCTCGTGCTGTGGGAAGCGCAGTTCGGCGACTTCGTCAACGGCGCGCAGGTCGTGATCGACCAGTTCATCTCGTCGGGCGAAGTGAAGTGGGGCCGCGTGTCGGGTCTCACGATGCTGCTGCCGCACGGCTATGAAGGCCAGGGCCCGGAACACTCGTCGACCCGTATCGAGCGTTTCCTGCAACTGTGCGCGGATCACAACATGCAGGTCGTCCAGCCGACGACGCCGGCGCAGATCTTCCACCTGCTGCGCCGCCAGATGATCCGCCTGTTCCGCAAGCCGCTGATCATCGCGACGCCGAAGTCGCTGCTGCGTCACAAGGAAGCCGTGTCGGACCTGTCGGAACTGGCGAAGGGTTCGTTCCAGCCGGTGCTGGGCGAGATCGACGGCGGCATCGATGCGAAGAAGGTCAAGCGCGTGCTGGCCTGCTCGGGCCGCGTGTACTTCGACCTCGTCGCACATCGCCGCGAAGCGAAGGCGAACGACGTTGCGATCATCCGTATCGAACAGCTGTATCCGTTCGCGCACAAGCAGTTCGAAGCTGAGCTGAAGAAGTACGAGAACGCGACGGAAGTGGTCTGGGTGCAGGACGAGCCGCAAAACCAGGGCCCGTGGTTCTACGTCGAACACCACCTGAAGGAAGGCATGAAGGAAGGGCAAAAGCTGGCATACAGCGGCCGTCCGGCTTCGGCCTCGCCGGCAGTCGGCTATTACGCGAAGCACTACGAGCAGCAGAAGGCCCTCGTCGAAGGTGCATTCGGCCGCCTGAAGAGCGCGTCGATCGCGAAATAAGCGAAGGAAGCGAAACGGGAAAGCGCATCGCGCTTTCCCGAATCTTTTGGCCCGCTGGACGCGTTGCGCGCCGCACCGGCCGGAAGAGTCGCCAGCTCGTCATTACCCAGATTAAGCATCCAGGAAAATCACATGGCTATCGTAGAAGTCAAAGTCCCCCAGCTGTCGGAGTCGGTGTCGGAAGCCACCATGCTGCAGTGGAAGAAGAAGCCCGGCGAAGCGGTCGCGCAGGACGAAATCCTGATCGAACTCGAAACCGACAAGGTCGTGCTCGAAGTGCCGGCACCTGCTGCGGGCGTGCTCGCGCAAGTGCTGCAGAACGACGGTGACACGGTGGTCGCGGATCAGCTGATCGCGACGATCGACACCGAAGCGAAGGCAGGTGCAGTCGCAGCCGCGGCTGGCGAAGCCGAAGTCCAGCCGGCCGCCGCACCCGCTGCCGCCGCACCGGCCGCGCAACCGGCTGCCGCCGCTGCGTCGAGCACCGCTGCCGCATCGCCGGCCGCGTCGAAGCTGCTGGCCGAGAAGGGCCTCGCCGCAGGCGACGTCGCAGGCTCGGGCCGCGACGGCCGTATCACGAAGGGCGACGTGCTGTCCGCAGGCAGCGCACCGAAGGCTGCCCCGGCCGCCGCACCGGCGAAGGCCGCTGCGAAGCCGGCGCTGCCGGAAGTGAAGGTGCCGGCGTCGGCGACGACCTGGCTGAACGACCGTCCGGAGCAGCGCGTGCCGATGTCGCGCCTGCGCGCACGTATCGCCGAGCGTCTGCTCGAGTCGCAGCAGACCAACGCGATCCTGACGACGTTCAACGAAGTGAACATGGCGCCGGTCATGGAGCTGCGCAACAAGTACAAGGACAAGTTCGAGAAGGAACACGGCGTGAAGCTCGGCTTCATGTCGTTCTTCGTGAAGGCGGCAGTCCATGCGCTGAAGAAGTTCCCGCTCGTGAACGCGTCGATCGACGGCAACGACATCGTCTATCACGGCTACTTCGACATCGGTATCGCTGTCGGCTCGCCGCGCGGCCTCGTGGTGCCGATCCTGCGCAACGCCGACCAGCTGAGCCTCGCCGACATCGAGAAGAAGATCGCCGAGTTCGGCCAGAAGGCGAAGGACGGCAAGCTGTCGATCGACGAAATGACCGGCGGTACGTTCTCGATCTCGAACGGCGGCGTGTTCGGCTCGATGCTGTCGACCCCGATCATCAACCCGCCGCAATCGGCAATCCTCGGCGTGCACGCGACGAAGGAGCGCGCAGTCGTCGAGAACGGCCAGATCGTGATCCGTCCGATCAACTACCTGGCGCTGTCGTACGACCACCGGATCATCGACGGCCGCGAAGCGGTGCTGTCGCTCGTCGCAATGAAGGATGCGCTCGAGGATCCGGCCCGTCTGCTGCTCGACCTGTAAGCCACGCCACCTGCATTGACCCGCTCCCGCGGGCGCGCGGCCTCGCGCGCCCGTGCGGATGCACAAGAAGAAAGGATTGCCATGTCCAAGGAATTTGACGTCGTCGTGATCGGCGCCGGCCCGGGCGGCTACATCGCCGCGATCCGCGCCGCTCAACTGGGCAAGACCGTTGCCTGTATCGAAAAGTGGAAGAACCCGGCCGGCGCGCTGAAGCTCGGCGGCACCTGCCTGAACGTCGGCTGCATCCCGTCGAAGGCGCTGCTCGCGTCGTCGGAAGAGTTCGAGAACGCGTCGCATCACCTCGCCGACCACGGCATCAGCGTCGACGGCGTGAAGATCGACCTCGCGAAGATGCTCGGCCGCAAGGACGGGATCGTCGAGAAGATGACGTCCGGTATCGAGTTCCTGTTCAAGAAGAACAAGATCACCTGGCTGAAGGGCCACGGCAAGTTCACCGGCAAGACCGACGCCGGCGTGCAGATCGAAGTGAGCGGCGAGGGTGAAACCGAAGTCGTCACCGCGAAGAACGTGATCATCGCGACGGGCTCGAAGGCACGTCACCTGCCGGGCATCCCGGTCGACAACAAGATCGTGTCGGACAACGAAGGCGCGCTGACGTTCGACTCGGTGCCGAAGAAGCTCGCCGTGATCGGCGCGGGCGTGATCGGCCTCGAGCTCGGCTCGGTGTGGCGCCGCCTCGGCGCCGAAGTGACGGTGCTCGAAGCGCTGCCGGCGTTCCTCGGCGCAGCCGACGACGCGCTCGCGAAGGAAGCGGCCAAGCTGTTCAAGAAGCAGGGCCTCGACATTCATCTCGGCGTGAAGATCGGCGACGTGAAGACGACCGCGAACGGCGTGTCGATCGCCTACACCGACAAGGACGGCAACGCGCAGACGCTCGACGCCGACCGCCTGATCGTGTCGGTCGGCCGCGTGCCGAACACCGACAACCTCGGCCTCGAGGCGATCGGCCTGAAGGCGAACGAGCGCGGCTTCATCGACGTCGACGACCACTGCCGCACGGCGGTGCCGAACGTGTACGCGATCGGCGACGTGGTGCGCGGCCCGATGCTCGCGCACAAGGCGGAAGACGAAGGCGTGCTGGTCGCGGAAGTGATCGACGGCCAGAAGCCGCACATCGACTACAACTGCATTCCGTGGGTGATCTACACGTACCCGGAAATCGCGTGGGTCGGCAAGACGGAGCAGCAGCTGAAGGCGGAAGGCCGCGAGATCAAGTCGGGCAAGTTCCCGTTCTCGATCAACGGCCGCGCGCTCGGCATGAACGCGCCGGACGGCTTCGTGAAGATGATCGCGGATGCGAAGACCGACGAACTGCTCGGCGTGCACGTGATCGCGGCGAACGCGTCGGACCTGATCGCGGAAGCCGTGGTGGCGATGGAGTTCAAGGCGGCGTCGGAAGACATCGCCCGCATCTGCCATCCGCACCCGTCGATGTCCGAAGTGATGCGCGAAGCGGCGCTGGCTGTCGACAAGCGCTCGCTGAACAGCTAAGCGTGACATGGCGCCGGCCGGCGACTGGCCGGCGCCACCGTTACACGACGAAGGCGGGCGGGGTTTCCCGCTCGCCTTCGTTTTTTTGGTTTGCCCGATGAACGTCACCGAATACTACGCGCGGGAGCTGACCACGCGCGGTTACCAGTCCGACACCGCGCAGCGCGCGGCGATCGACCGCCTGCAGCGCTGCTACGACGAGTGGGTTGCGTACAAGGCGCGCCGCTCGAATGCGTTCAAGAAACTCATCATCCATCCGGACCTGCCGCGCGGCGTCTACATGTGGGGCGGCGTCGGGCGCGGCAAGAGCTTCCTGATGGACAGCTTCTTCGCGGTCGTGCCGGTGCAGCGCAAGACGCGCCTGCATTTCCACGAGTTCATGCGCGAGGTGCACCGCGAGCTCGAGGAACTGAAGGGGCAGGCCGATCCGCTCGACGAGCTCGCACGCCGCATCGCGAAGCGCTACCGGCTGATCTGCTTCGACGAATTCCACGTGTCGGACATTGCCGACGCGATGATCCTGTATCGCCTGCTCGACCGGTTGTTCACGAATGGCGTGCAGTTCGTGATGACGTCCAACTACGATCCGGACGACCTGTATCCGGACGGCCTGCATCGCGACCGGATGCTGCCGGCGATCGCGCTGCTCAAGGACAAGCTCGACGTGCTCAACGTCGACGCGGGCGTCGACTATCGCCAGCGCACGCTCGCGCAGGTGCAGATGTATCACACGCCGCTCGGCGCGGACGCCGACCGCGCATTGCGCCACGCATTCGCGAAGCTCGCCGCGGTGCCCGACGAGAGCCCGATCCTGCACATCGAGAAGCGCGAGCTGAAGGCGCTGCGCAAGGCCGATGGCGTCGTGTGGTTCGATTTCGCGACGCTGTGCGGCGGGCCGCGCTCGCAGAACGATTACCTCGAGCTCGCAAGCCGCTTCCACGCGATCGTGCTGTCGGAGGTGCCGCAGATGTCGCCGCGGATGGCGTCGGAGGCGCGTCGCTTCACGTGGCTGATCGACGTGCTGTACGACCACAAGGTCAAGCTGCTGATGTCCGCGGCGGTGCCGGCCGAATCGCTGTACGTCGAAGGCCCGATGGCCAACGAGTTTGCGCGCACGGTCTCGCGGATCGTCGAGATGCAGTCGAAGGAGTATCTGGAGACGCCGCGGCGCATCGTCGATACTTCGCTGACCTGAGCGCGTACAACGGGCGTGATGGGCGAATTTGTCGCATTCAATGGTCAATTCCGGTTAATTCGACTGCATCGCGTCTCATTTTCGGACTAGTCTTATATTCAACTCAGGGTTGACCCGATATCGTTGTGTCATGGTTACCAAGGCTGGAGATGCCCATGACACCGTATCGCGATCTCACCGACAACGAGTGGCAGCGCGTCGCGTCGCTTCTACCGGAAATGCAGCCGCGCACCGAGCTGCGCGGCCGGCCGCTCGCCAACACGCGCGCCGTGATGAACGGCGTACTCTGGGTCATTTACAGCGGCGCGACCTGGTCCGCAATGCCGCGCCGCTACCCGTCGTATCAGACATGCCATCGCCGTTTCAAGGTCTGGCACGAAACCGGCGCGCTGATGCAGGTGATGCGCACGTTGTATGGCGAAGCGGGCATGAATCTGTGCAACACGCTGTCCACGCGGATGCGCAAGCATGCGCAATCGAAAGCGGCGGAAGCGCGCAGCATCGCCGTGCCCGCGCATCTGGCAGCGCAGGGCGCATATGGTGCGGAGGTCCTCAAGCGCGCGGCATGATCGCCGGCGTTGCGTGAATATCGGCCCTGAAAAGACATCGGCCTGCGACACCGTCGCAGGCCGATTTGTTTTATGCGGCGCGCGGCGGCGCGCACATCGTTATGGCTGGCGAACCCACGTCTGCGAGCGGCCGAGCAGCGATACGCCGATGTAGCCGCGCACGACCAGCTTCTGGCCGCCGTCCTGCAGCGTCATCTTGCACTTGTAGACCTTGCCGTTTTCCGGGTCGAGGATGTTGCCGCCATCCCACGTGTCGCCGTCCTTCTTCATCGCCTTGATGATCGTCATGCCCTTGATCAGCTGATCCTTGCGTTCGTCCGTACATGCGGTGCAGCGACGATCGGGCGTATCGCTTTCGCCGAGGCCCTTCAGGACCTTGCCCGACAGCGAGCCGTCCGAATCCGCGGCGATCTGTACGAGCGCCTTCGGCTTGCCCGTGCTGTCGTCGATCGTCTGCCACATGCCGACCGGGCTGTCGGCTTGTGCGAATGCATGGGCAGTGCAGGCGAGCAGCGCGCCGGCGAGGGCCATCGTACGCAACGGGCGGGTCAGTTGAATCATCGTCTTCCTCCTTGTTTCGCATGTCGTTTCGAGCGGCTCGCACGACCGTCTGCATGGGGCGGTGGCATGTTGCGAGCTCTCGGCAGAATACGTGAAACCGGGCGCTGCGTTTGATAGAGGGGGCTCTAATCCAAACAGCCCGCGCGGCACGCTGCCGCGCGGGCAACCGGTCAGTTGAGCTGGTACGAGAACGCAGCGTTGATGCGCGGGCTGCGCGACGCGCTTTCGACCGGCGCATCGCCGACCGGTTTCGCCACCGACAGGTCGAGGTTGTAGTAGCGGCTGTCGCTCAGCCGCACGCCGATGCCCACCGACGACAGCCGGTTCGGCTGCGGCGTGCCGGCATGCAGGTAGACGCGCGCCATGTCGTACGCGACGTATGGCGTGATCGTCTTCAGGTAGGTCCAGCCCGGCGAGAAGGCGCGATTGACCTCGAGCGACATGCCCCATCCCGAATCGCCGGACGTTTCGCCCGGCTGGTAGCCGAGCGCGTAGCGCTGCGCGCCGAACGAGATCTGCTCGGACGTCGGCAGCGAATCCGGGCTGTACTGGCCCGTCAGCGATACCGACGTGCCGATCCGGAACGGCCACTCGTTGGTCTGCGTGTACGTTGCGCCGGTGCGCACGAAGGTCAGCGAGATCGGGCTCGGCAGCGACGTCGTCGTATTGCCGACGGTGATGTCCTGCGATTTCGACGCGCCGAGAATATCGAAGCCCTTCGCGACGTTGACGCTCAGTTTGCGGACCTGTTTCGGGCCCACGCTCGTGTAGTCGAGCTGCATCTGCAGCACGCGAACCTGCGACCGGTTTTCCAGGGTCGCGCCGGTGATCTGGTTCTGGTAGCGATCCTCGTTGTGCGACGCGTAGCCGGACACCGTGCCGAGCAGGCTGCGCTGATTGTTCAGCAGCAACGGATAGGATGCCGAAAGACCGAGCTTCTCGTTCTTCACGGTGCGCTCGACATACGACGGCAGGCCCGGGTTGTCGGTCGGCTTGCCGCGATACGTGCTGGCGTCGAGGCGCGTGACGAGGCCGCTGCTGCCGACCGGCACCGCGCCGCTGAACGCGACGTAGGTCACCTTGTCGCGCCCCGGCGGCACCAGCGCCGAGATGCTCAATTGCTCGCCGAACGACGTGAGGCCGTTCTCGGTCGCGGTGATCAGGCCTTGCACGCCGGGATGGTTGAAGTCGATGCCGGAACTGATGTTGAACGCCTTGCGCTCGACGTTCAGTTCGAGCGTCGTCGCGCCGTCGGTGGTTTGCGGCGGCGGCACGTTGGCCTTCACCGACACGCCGGGCAGCAGGCCGAACGTATTCACGTAGCGCTCGAACGTCGCGCGGCGCAGCGGACGATCGGCGGTGATATGTGCGGCGATCGCGCGGATCTTCGATTCCATCGCGCCGGGCTTGCCGGTGACCTTCACGTCCGACACATAGCCTTCGACGACGGTCACGCGCACGACGCCGTTGTCGAACGTCTGCGCGGGAATGAACGCGAACGACAACGCGTAGCCGCGCTCCTGGTACAGCTTCGTTACGCCGTTGGCGGTCTCGATCAGTTCGCCGATCGTGATGTCCTTGCCGACGAGCGGGGTGAAGCGGCGCGAGATCTCCTCGAACGGCACCGACTTGACGCCTTCGACCTGGAACGTGGTCGGCGTCAGGTGACGCGACAGCAGTTCCTGCAGTTGAGGGGCTTGCGGTGCCACCTGCACGGTCACGTTCGGACCTTTCTTCGGCGCGTTGATCTGGGGGAGGGCGTCGAGCGGGTTGCCGGCGACGCGCGTTTGCGCCTGCGTCGCGCCTGCCGCCGCCGCGACGGCGAGCAGCATCATCCATTTATCGAATCTGGATTTCATTGTTCTTCCTCGTAGGCCTTGCTTTCGTCTTCTCGTGCGCGCGCGGCGCCAGTGGCGCCGCGCGTCGTGTGCCGCATCGCCGGTTCTGATCGAAGCCGCGCGTTCGCCCCGGCTGGGAACGCGCGGCCTGCTGCGTTACTTGCCGACGCTGCCCAGCGTGCCCAGCAACCCCGTAACCGGCGCCAGAAGGCCGGTCGAGCTGCCGGACGTCGAACCCGCTGCACCACCGACCAGCGACGTGATCGGCGCGAGCGGGCTCGACGTGCCCCCCGTACTCGCCGCGCCGCCTACCGTGCCGGTGACAGTATTCAGCAAACCGGTAACGGGTGCGACAGGGTTTGTACTGCCTGCGCCGCCCGTTGCGCCGCCGAGTGCGCCGGTGAGCGTCGACACGAGGCCGGTGACCGGTGCGAGCGGATTGCCACCGCTCGCACCACCCAGCGCGCCCGTGACCGGCGCGAGCGGATTGGCCGCGCCGCCCGACGTTGCGCTGCCGCCGAGTGCGCCGAGCGGTGTCGAGCCGAGCCCCGACAGCAGGCCGCCGAGCGGGTTGGTCGAGCCGGAGCCCGACGACCCGCTTTGCACCGTGGCCGACGAGCCGCCGACGAGGCTTGTGATCAGGCCGGGGATCGGCGCGGCGCCGTTCGGGCCATTCGGATTGACGAGGCCGCCGGCGTTGGTCACGGTGTTGCCGACCGCGGTGACGAGCTGGCCGACGTCGCCGACGAGCGGCTGCTGCGACGAGCCCGCGACCTTCTGGCCGGCCGAGCTGACGGCGCCGCCGATCTGGCCGAGCAGGCCGGACACCGGCTGGCCGAGGCCCGTCGTCGTGCCGACTTGCTGCGTGACCTGGCCGGCCGTGATGACGAGCGGCGTGATGGCCGAGCTGAGCGGTTGCGTGATCTGCTGCACCGGGCCCGACGACAGCGTCGAGCCGATCGTGTTGCCGGCTGCGCCGAGACCGTTGGCGACCGTGTCGAGCACGGTGCCGACCGGCGTCGTGACCGGCGCGAGCGGCGACAGCGGACCGCTGCCGAGCGCCTTGACCGTCGAGCTCAGGCCCGACACGGTGTTGCTGGTTGCGCCCACAACGTTGCCGAGGCCGGCGACCGTCGTGCCGACCGGGTCTTTCGTGGAGCCGATCTGCCCGAGCCCGTTGCTCACCGCATCCGCGGCTGCGCCGAGGATCGTGCCCGTGCTCGAGACCGTGCTGCCGAGGCCCTGCGTCACGCCGTTGCCGACGCCCGGCAGGCTCACGCCGCCGATCGTATTGCCGAGATCGGTGCCGGTCTGGCCGAGCGTGCTGACCACGCCCTTGGTACCCGTCGACGTGCCGCTGCTCGTGCCGCTCGTCGTCGGCGTCCCGCTGGTGGAGCCGCCGTTGTTGCTGCTGGACGGCGGCGCGCCCACGCTGTTGCCGCCGCAGGCGGCGAGCAGGCAGGCCGCCGCGAACACGGTGAGGGGAACGCGCCACTCGCGCAGTGCGACCGACGTCAGGGAACGGTGCTGGGACATGTTGGACTCCTCGCTGTCTTTTTGATGGATGGAAGAACCGGATTTATTTGCCGTGGACGCCGCCGAGCAGGCCGCCGATCAGCGACGTGACCGGAGCGAGCGGGTTGGACGATGCGCCCGAGTTCGTGACGGCGCCCGTGCCGCCGGACAGCGCCGGTGCGGCCGAGGTCGCGCTGCCGGCGGTGTTGGCGACCGTGTTCAGCGCACCCGTGACCGGAGCGAGCGGATTGCCGCCGCCTGCGCCGCCCGTCGCACCGCCGAGCGCGCCGGTGACCGTCGACACGAGGCCCGTGACCGGAGCGAGCGGACCGCCGCCGCCTGCGCCGCCCGTCGCGCCGCCGAGCGCGCCGGTGACCGTCGACACGAGGCCCGTGACCGGGGCGAGCGGGCTGCCGCCGCCTGCGCCGCCCGTCGCACCGCCGAGCGCGCCGGTGACCGTCGACACGAGGCCCGTGACCGGGGCGAGCGGGCTGCCGCCGCCTGCACCGCCCGTCGCGCCGCCGAGCGCGCCGGTGACCGTCGACACGAGGCCCGTGACCGGAGCGAGCGGGCCGCTGCCGCCTGCGCCGCCCGTCGCGCCACCGAGTGCGCCCGTGACGGTGGAGACGAGGCCGGTGACCGGGGCAAGCGGGCCGCTGGCGCCGCCCGTCGCACCGCCGAGCGCGCCCGTGACGGTCGACACGATGCCGGTAAGCGGCGCGAGCGGATTGGTTGTGCCGCTGCCGCCGGTCAGCAGTCCGCCGATCGCCGTCGTGGTATTGCCCGCCGCCGACGTCGTGTTGCCGAGGCCGGTCGTGACCGGGTTGCCGCCCTTCGATGCGATCAGTGCCCCGGCCTGGTTCAGGCCATTGCCGAGCGTGCCGAGCAGCATGTTGACCGGCGCGCCGAGGCCGGTGGCCGAACCGACCGTCTGGGTCGTATTGCCGACCATCGTCGTGATCGGCGTAATGGCGGAACTGACGGTCTGCGTGATCTGCTGGACCGGGCCCGTCGACAGCGCATTGGTGAGCGTGTTGCCGCCGTTCGCGACGGCGTTGCCGACCGTCGACACGAGGCCGCCGGCGGCGCCGGTGACGGGCGCGAGCGGCGACAGCGGGCCGCTGCCGAGGCTCGTGACGAGGTTGCCGGTCTGCGTGACGGCGCCGCCGAGCTGATTGACCACGCCGCCGGTGCTGGCGAGCGTGACGCCCACCGGGTTACTCGTCGCGCCAAGCTGGCCGAGACCATTGCCGAGGCCGTTGCCGAGCGCGGTGACCGCGCCGCCGACGCTCTGTACGACGCCGCCGGCCGCCTGCGTCGTCTGCGGGTTGACGCCCGGCAGCGTCTGGCTGCCGATGACCGAGCCGAGACCCGATACCGTCGAGCCGATGCCGGTCACGACGTTGCTGCCGCTGGCGAGCACCTTGCCCACCGCGTTCGCCGACACGCCCGACGTACCGCTCGTGCCGCTGGTCGTCCCGCTCGTGTTGCCGCTCGTCGAACCGCTGGTGCTGCCGCTGGTGCTACCACTCGTTGAACCGCTCGTGCTGCCGGACGTACCGCTCGTCGAGCCCGACGTGCCGCCGCCGGACGTGGAAATCGAATCGCCGCCGCTCGTGCCCGAGTTCGAGCCGCCGATGCCCTTGCTGATCGAACCGGAGCCGCCGCACGCGGAAAGGGAAAGCATGGCTGCCACGGTGGCCGCGATCAGAGTCGTCCGGAGCGTGCCATGAGGGATTACCTGAATGTCCATTTCGTCCTCGCATTAAGCATGTGTTGTGTTGAGTGGTGCGCGGACTACTCTGCAACTGTCGTGCCATTTCAATGGCGGACGGTTCGACGATTGGTTTTAAACGAGGCAATTCCTTATAGGAAAAGGGCTTACGCGAATTGAAAGACTGTTGAGATTGGTTGAGCGCCGGTAGATGAGAACGATTTCGCGTAGTGCGTAACGTAACGTCACATCATTGGCGTTACGCGTGCGGCGTAACGTGCGGGGGCGGAGGGGGTGATTCGCTGTTTTACAGGTGGATTAGATGTGCACATCTAACCTATCGTAAATCCTATGTGTAAGACGTACCGAAACGCCGTACAAATACGGTGTGCTACGTGTCGTTTTTTTCGATCCGGGCGGTAAAAAGAGGTTGGAAATTAAAAGGGATCGGAGATAAGATTCGAGGCGGGTGTAAGTTTTGTACGGTTCGGTACAGACGTTCGAGGAGGAGGCTATATCGCGAATGTTAACTTGCATCAAATCGTGATACGCGTCATGCGTAAACCACTATAAAGAATGAGCATCCGATCGTCGTCTCGGCAGGTGGGCGAACGATGCGGAGCGAGGCCGAATATGCGGGGATGCACACGTATAAGCGGCCTGAGAAAGAAACATACAGGCACGAGGAAATAAAATGAAGGCACTGATGATTCGCTTCCTTCGGGAAGAAGACGGGGTAACCGCGATCGAGTACGGTCTGATCGCGGGTCTGATTGCGGTCGCCATCGTGACGAATGTCACCAGTATCGGCACCCAGCTGAAGACGCTATTCGGGAGCATCGTCACCCAGTTGACAGCGGCTAACTGACCGCAGTTCTACGCGGCATTCCGCCGTTGCGGCGGGCGGGTCGTCAATGCGACCCGCCCGCTCCTGCGCGCGCGGCCGGTTTCAACATGGCGCTCCTCATTAGCACCGGAATTTTTTTCGCGTGGGCGATGCTTGTCGCGCTCGGCGATATCCGCTTTCGACGCGTGCCGAATGCGCTCGTCCTGGCGGGTTTGATCGCGGGCGTTGCGAGCGCATTCGCGCATGCGAATCCATTCGGTATTTTCCCGCGGCAGGCATTGTTCGGCATGCTGATCGGGATGGCCAGCCTGTTTCCCTTTTTTGCATTGCGCGTAATGGGCGCCGCGGACGTCAAGGTATTCGCGGTGCTCGGCGCGTGGTGCGGCATGCACGCGCTGTTCTGGTTCTGGGTGGTCGCGAGCGTTGCGGCCGGCGCGCACGCGCTGGCGCTGATGGCGCTGTCGAACACGTCGTTCGGCGCGCTGTGGCGGCGCGGCGCCCCCGCGATGGCGCTCGGCGGGCGGCGCGCGACGCCGTATGCCGCGTGTCTCGTGGCGCCGGCGGCGGTGTGGCTCGCGCATCTCGTCGTATCGGGGGGCGTGCAATGAGAACCCATCGGCAGCCGCGAACCCGGCGGCGCCAGCGGGGCGCGACGGCGGTCGAGTTCGCGCTCGTGTTCCCGCTGTTCTTCCTGATCTTCTACGCGATCGTGTCGTTCGGGCTGATCTTCGCCGTCCAGCAGAACCTGACGCTGGCCGCGACCGAAGGCGCGCGGGCGGCGCTGAACTACATCCCCGAGTCGAGCGGATTGGGCACGCAGGCGCTGCAGGACCGGGCCAAGGCCGCCCAGTCGACCGCGCAGAACCTGACCCGCTGGCTGCCGAACGTCCAGGTGCCGCTGCCGCCGTCGGCGTCATGCAGCTACGACGCTTCGATGTACTGCGTAACGGTCACGGTGACCTACCCGTATTCGCAATACCCGCTGGTTCCGTCGCTGCCGCTGCTGAGCCTCGTGATGCCGAATGCGCTGACGAGCACGGCGACCGTGCAGATCAACCCGGCCACCATCCTGTGACGCAGCGAGCACGGTATGCCCCCGACGCCTGAAACCCGACCCGCAAGACGACACCACCTCATCACTCACGGCACCCGACACTGAACATGGCCAACAACTTGACGAAGATCATCGCGGGGCTGCTGATCGCGATCGCCGTGCTGCTGGGCATCTATGCATGGATGCTCGGGCGCGGCCCGGCGCATCCGCCCGCACCGGTCGCCATGCCGGCCGCCGCGGCGAAGACGGTGCCGATCGTCGTGGCCGCGCGCCTGCTGCCGGCCGGGCAGCCGATCAGCGTCGACGCGCTGAAGGTCGCGCAGGTGCCGATCCTGCCGGCCGGCGCGTTCAGCGATCCGGCGCCGCTCGTCGGCCGGGTGCCGGCCAACGACATCCTCGAGGCGTCGCCGGTGCTCGCGACGGGGCTCACGTCGGGTCTTGCGGACCAGGTGGCGCCAGGCGAGCGGGCGGTCGCGGTCAAGGTGGACGAGACGAACGCGGTCGGCAACCGGCTGCGGCCCGGCAACTTCGTCGACGTGTTCCTGAACCTGAAGCGCGATGGCGGTGGCGGGATCGGCCAGGCCGGTTCGGAGATTCCGCGTACGCAGGCGCGCCTGCTGCTGTCGAAGGTGCGCGTGCTGGCCTTCGGCGATGCGACGCCCGAACGGGACGGCGCGCCGGGCGCGTCGAGCATGGCGCGGACCGCGGTGCTCGCGGTGCCGACCGCGCAGATCGACGCGCTGACGCTGGCCGAAGCGAGCGGCCGCCTGACGCTCGCGCTGCGCAATCCGCACGATGACGAAGCCGCCGCGCAGACGGTCGCGACCCGCACGATGGGCGATCTCGGGCCGTCGGCCGTGGCGGCCGCGGGGGTCGGGCTCGACGAACTGTCGGCGTCGCGTGCGCGCGCCGCGCCGCGCGAACCGGCCGCGCCGCGTGCGCCGGTGACGGCGCGTGCGGGCGGCAGCATCGAAGTGATACGCGGCGGGCGCGCCGAGACGGTCGCCTATTGAACGAATGAACACCACCACCACGCACGGTCTTCGCAAGCAGCGACGCAAGGGAGACGACCGATCGACGGTCACCGACACGATGAAGAACACACTGATTGCATTCGCGATGTCCCTCTGGGCCCTGACCACCACGACGCTCGCCGTCGCGGCCGGCGCGGGCGCGTCGATCGATCTCGCGGTCGGTGCGCAGCGGCAGATCGCCGCCGGGCGCGCGCTGCAGCGGGTCGCGGTCGGCGATCCGGCGGTGGCCGACGTGCTGGTCATGAAGGGCAGCCGGGCCGGCTCCGTGCTGCTGGTCGCGAAGGCGCCCGGCTCGACCAGCGTGATGCTGTGGGAGCGCGGCCGCGACGAGCCGATGGTGTGGAACGTCAACGTCGTCGATGCGGCGGCGCAGGCCGTGCTCGACGGTTCGACGCCGGGCGTGAAGGCCTATGGCGGCACGTCGGTGCTGTCGGGGGCGGCGTCGTCGCTCGACGCGCATGAACGCGCGGCCGCCGTCGGCAAGCGCATGAGCGGCAAGGATGGCGCGGTGATCGACACGTCGACGGTCGGCGGCAGGAACACGGTGCAGGTCGACGTGCGGGTCGTCGAGTTCAGCCGCTCGGTGCTGAAGGAAGCGGGGCTGAACTTCTTCAAGCAGAGCAACGGCTTCGCGTTCGGCTCGTTCACGTCGGGCGGGCTGCAGTCGGTCAGCGGCGGCGGAACGGGCGCGTTCCAGGCGACGGCCGGCATTCCGCTCGCGTCGGCCTTCAACCTCGTCGTGAATTCGGCCGGCCGCGGCATCTTCGCGAACCTGTCGATCCTCGAGGCGAACAATCTCGCGCGCGTGCTCGCGCAGCCGACGCTCGTCGCGTTGTCCGGGCAGAGCGCGAGCTTTCTCGCGGGCGGCGAGATTCCGGTGCCGGTGCCGCAGGCGCTCGGCTCGACGGCGATCCAGTGGAAGCAGTACGGCGTCGGCCTGACGCTCACGCCGACGGTGCTGAGCCCGCGCCGCATCGCGCTGAAGGTCGCGCCGGAATCGAGCCAGCTCGACTTCCTGCACGGCGTCACCATCAACAGCGTGTCGGTGCCCGCGATCACGACGCGCCGCGCCGACACGACGGTCGAGCTCGGCGACGGCGAGAGCTTCGTGATCGGCGGCCTGATCGATCGCGAGACGATGTCGAACATCAACAAGGTGCCGTTCCTCGGCGATCTGCCGATCATCGGCGCGTTCTTCAAGTCGCTGAACTATCAGCAGAACGACAAGGAACTGCTGATCATCGTGACGCCGCACCTCGTCGCGCCGATCGCGAAGGGCGCGTCGCTGCCGGCGACGCCGGGCGAGTTGTCCGAGCAGCGCGACGGCCCGGTGTGGCGGTCGTATCTCCGCGGCATCGCATCGCCCGACGCGGCGCCGGGGTTTTCGAAATGAACGCGGGGCGTGTCGTCGCGCGGTTTGTAACCGGAGGAGTTCAACGTGAACGCGAGAACCCTTTCCTTGGCTGAGCCCGCCGTGACCGACTACTTCGTGTGCGCGTCGCAGCAGGACAGGCACGTCGACTGGCTGGGCGAGACGCTGGTGTCGGCCGGCGCGGTGGAAGCCGCGTCGCTCGAACCGGGCGCGCTCGCGCAGCGCATCGCGGGGCTCAATCCCGCGATCGTCTTCATCGATTTTTCCGGCGCGTCCGTGGCGGCGAGTGCGGCGGCCGCCGCGGTGCGCGTCGCGCATCCGGGGCTGCCGGTGGTCGCGCTCGGCACGCTGGCCGAGCCGGAAAGCGCGCTCGCCGCGCTGCGGGCCGGCGTGCACGATTTCATCGACGTGTCCGGCGCGCCGGACGATGCGCTGCGCATCACGCGCGCGCTGCTCGAACACGCGAGCGGCGAGCCGGCGAACCGTCACGGCAAGCTGGTCGCGCTGCTCGGCGCGCGCGCCGGGATGGGCGTGAGCACGCTCGCGGCGAACCTGTCGGTGTGGCTGCACCGGCGCGGCGCGTCGGGTGCGTCCGGCACGGCGGCGGACGGCGCTGCCGCGCCTGGCGGCGCCACGGGCGCGACGGCCGCGCCGCGTAACCGGCAGACCGCGCTCGTCGACCTCGGGCTGCCCGCGGGCGACAGCGCGCTGTTCCTCAATACGCGCTGCGAGTTCCACTTCGTCGAGGCCGTGCGCAACCTGCGCCGCATCGACCGCACGTTCGTCAACACCGCGCTGACCCGCCATGCGAGCGGCGTCGCGCTGACGACGCTGCCGCCGAACCTCGCCGATCTGCGCGACGTGTCGTACGCGTCGTGCGTCGGGCTGCTGAACCGGCTGCGCGCGTTCTTCGACCAGCAGATCGTCGATCTCGGCGGGTTCTCGAACCACGAGTTCGTCGCGCAGATCGCGGCGGCGGCCGACGAGGCGTGGCTGGTCTGCGACCAGGGCGTCGCGTCGATCGTGTCGGCGGTCGACCTGCTCGATGCGCTGCGCGATGCGGGCATCGACACCGGCAAGCTGCGGCTCGTCGTCAACCAGTACGACCCGGCGCTCGGCCTGACGCCGGGCCAGATCGCCGATCGTCTCGGCATCGCGCTGCTGGCGACGCTGCCCGCGCGCCGCGTGCCGATCGGCCATGCGGCGAACCAGGGGCGGCTGATCGTCGAGACGGCGGAGCGCGACCCGTACGTGCGGGCGCTCGAGCCGCTCGCCGAGCGGCTCGCGGGCGCCGCCGCCGCACCGCGCGCCGCGTCGGGCCTTTCCGCGCTCAAGCGCTTCATTCACCCTTCGTCCAAGCGATCGTAAGCGATGGCACACGACATTCAATTCGCCGACGGCGCCGCGCCGTTCTCCCAGACGCAGCATTTCCACGACATCAAGAATGCCGCGCACGAGCACCTGCTGACGCGCATCGAGGAACTGGGCGCGGAATTCGGCCGCTGGTCGCGGCAGGCGATCAACCAGTTCGTCGACCTGGAGATCGACAGCTTCGTGCGCCTGCGCCGCATTCCGCTCAACGAGAACGAGGTGCGCACGATCGCGGAGGCGCTGACCAAGGAGCTCGCCGGCTTCGGGCCGATCGAGGACCTGCTCGCCGACCCGCACGTCGAGGACATCCTGATCAACGGCTACAACGACATCTACGTGTCGCGCCACGGCATCCTCGCGAAGCTGCCGGTGCGCTTCACGGACAACGCGCATCTGCTGCGGATCGTGCGGCGGATTCTCGCGCCGATCGGCCGCCGTCTCGACGAGTCGAACCCGATGGTCGACGCGCGGCTGCCGGACGGCGGGCGCGTGAACGTCGTGATCGAGCCGCTGTCGATCGACGGGCCGGTCGTGTCGATCCGCAAGTTCCGCAAGGACCCGCTGCGGCCGGCCGACCTGCTCGGCAACGGCACCTACAACGAGGAGGTCGGCGCGCTGCTCGAGGCGGCGGTGGAGGCGCGCTGCAACATCCTCGTGTCGGGCGGCACCAGCTCCGGCAAGACCTCGCTGCTGAACGCGCTCGCGTTCCACATTCCCGAGCCCGAGCGCGTCGTGACGATCGAGGACACGGCCGAGCTGTCGCTGAACCACCCGCACGTCGTGCGCCTCGAAAGCCGCCCGGGCGGCTTCGACGGCACCGGCGTCGTGACGATCCGCGACCTGCTGCGCAACACGCTGCGGATGCGGCCGGACCGCATCATCGTCGGCGAAGTGCGCGGCGGCGAGGTGCTCGAGATGCTGCAGGCGATGAACACCGGCCACGACGGCTCGATGGGCACCGTGCACGCGAGCTCGCCGCGCGAATGCCTGTACCGGCTCGAGATGCTGGCCGGCTTCGCGGGCTTCCAGGGCACCGAATCGAGCCTGCGCCGCCAGATCGCCAATGCGATCGACTTCATCGTGCAGATCGGCCGGCTGTCGAACGGGCGGCGGCGGATCCTGTCGATCACCGAGGTCACGGGGCTGTCGGACAACATCATCGCGACGCAGGAGCTGTATCGCTACGAGGCGCGCGTGACGCCCGACGGCGAGGAAATCGATCACTGGGAATCGCTCGGCATCCATCCGCATTCGCCGAAGCTCGCGCGCTTCCGCCAGACGCTGTCGGGCGGCGGGTTCGGCGCGGGCGGGTTCGGCGGCGACGGCTTCGGCCGCGGCGGCGGAGGCTTCAATGTATAGCCTCGCGGCCGGCGCGCTCGCGCTCGTCTGCATCGCCGCGGCGCTGCTGCTGTGGCGGCACGGCGAGCTCAAGCGCGACCGCGCGGACGCGCAGCGCTTCATCGACAGCCGGATCGAGCCGGCCGCGCGCGCGGCTTCGGCGGCGCACGGCGCGGCTGCACCGGCCGCCCGCGCGGCACAGGCTGCTGCGGCCAAGGCCGGCACGCCGCCGGCATCCGCTGCGCCCACGTCGCGCCGCGCGGTCTGGCGGGCCCGCGCGACCGAATACCTCGAACACCTCGCGAGCCGAGCGGGGATCGACGACGCGCGCGGCAAGGCGCTGCTCGCGCTGGCGGCGCTGGCGGCCGTCGCGCTCGTCGCGGGCCAGTCGGGCGGCGTGCTCGGCGGCGTGGCGGCGCTGGTGGGCGGCGTCGCGCTGCTGACGTTCTGGCTCGTGTCGCGCATTCACCGCCGCCGCCTGCAGATCGTCCGGCAGCTGCCGTCGTTCCTCGACGGGATCGTGCGTCTCGTGACGCTCGGCAACAGCGTGCCGGCCGCGTTCCAGGCCGCGCTGCAGACGACCGAGGCGCCGCTGCGCGGCTGCCTCGACCACGTGTCGCGGATGCTGCGCACGGGCGTCGAGATCGATCGCGCGATGATGCACATCGCGAAGGTCTATCACACGAAGGAGTTCGAACTGGTCGGCTCGGTGCTGCGGCTGTCGGTGCGCTATGGCGGCCGTGCCGACGTGATGCTCGAACGCATGGCGGTGTTCATGCGCGACCTCGAGCAGGCGGAGCGCGAGCTGATGGCGATGTCGTCGGAGACGCGGCTGTCGGCGTGGGTGCTCGTGATGCTGCCGATCGCGGTCGGCGGCTTCGTGATCTCGACCAATCCGTCCTATCTCAGCTCGATGTGGAACGACGAGAGCGGGCGGACGTACCTCTATCTGGCGTTCGTCATGCAGATCGTCGGCGGCGCGTGGCTGTACCGGATGGCCCGGCTCAGGTGACGCGATGACGCCCAACCAACTCGGATCGATTGCGCTCGCGCTCGGCGCCCTCGGCGTGCTGCTGCTGGCGTGGCTGGCGCTGCGGCGCGCGGGCACCGAAACGCGCAGCCGCCGCGCGCTCGCCGACGCGCTCGAGCGCCGTGCGGCCACGCTCGCGGCAGCGGGCGCGCGCGCGGTGCCGGACGGCGCCGCGCCGCGGCCTGCGAAGGGCGATACGCCGGCCGCCGCCGGGCGGCGCGCGCGCGTGGCGCACCTGCTCGAACGGCTGTCGGCGGCCGGCACCCGCTGGCTCGATACGGGGGTCGGCCGGCACGTCGTCGCCGAAGAGGACCGCCGGATGCTCGAGCAGTGCGGCTACGTGGATGCGCGCTCGCGCGGGTTGTTCCTGAGCGCGCGGATCGTCGGTGCGCTGGTGGTGCCGGTGCTGTTCGTCGCCTTCGTCGGCCCGCACCTGCAGGGCGGCCGCTGGGTGCTCGGCTTCGTGCTCGCGTTCGTCACGGGCTTCATGCTGCCGAAAGCCTACGTCCGGCGCCGCGCGGGCAAGCGCTGCCAGGCCGTCGTCGACGAGCTGCCGCTGCTGGTCGACATGCTGCGCCTGCTGCAGGGCGTCGGCCTGTCGCTCGACCAGAGCATCCAGGTGGTGACCAACGACTTCCGCGGGATGATGCCGGTGCTGTCGTCGGAGATGGGCATCGCGCAGCGGCAGTTCGCGGCGGGGCGCACGCGCGAGCAATCGCTGCAGCGGCTGGCGTCGGGTTACGACAACGAGGACCTGCGCGCGATCGTGCGCCTGATGATCCAGGTCGACAAGCATGGCGGCGCGGTGCAGGAGCCGCTCAAGCAGTTCGGCGACCGGCTGCGCGAAGCGCGCCGCGCGATGCTGCGCGAGCGCATCGGCCGCCTGACGGTGAAGATGACGGGCGTCATGATCCTCACGCTGCTGCCGGCGCTGCTGATCGTGACGGCCGGCCCGGGGATGATTTCGGTGTTGCGCGCGCTGTCGATGGCGCACCAATGACACGGCGCACGGAAGGAACCAAGATGAAGCGGATCGGTGGAATCGCGAAACGGGCGGGCGTGGCGGCGATGATCGTGCTGCTCGGCGCGTGCTCGACCTTCAAGGAAAGCGGCTACGGCGTCGGCGCGCAGGCCGAGCGCGCCGCGCTGATGGATGCGGCGGGCCAGAAGCAGGCCGCGCCCGATACGCCCGGCATGTATCTCGGCCTGATCGAGCGGATGCAGTCGCAAGGCCTGTATTACGCGTCGCTCGCGCACATCGACGCGTACGAGAAGCAGTACGGCGGTTCGCCGGAGTCGATCCTGCTGCGCGCGGACGCATTGCGCATGACCGACCAGCCGGCTGCGAGCGCGGCCGTCTACACGCAGTTGCTGAACACGCCGCTTGCCGCGCGCGGCTATCGCGGGCTGGGGCTGATCGCCGGTGCCGCGGGCGACTTCGAGCGCGCCGCGCAGGCGCTGTCGCAGGCGTCGGTGCTCGCGCCGACCGACGCGTCGATGTTGTCCGACCTCGCGTACGCGAAGCTGCGCTGCGGCGACGTGCCGGGCGCGCGCGTGCCGTTGATGAAGGCCATCGAGCTCAACCAGAACAACCCGAAGATCGTCAGCAACCTGGCGCTGTACCTGCTCGTGTCGGGCCGCGCGCACGACGCGCAGAAGCTGATGAGCCAGCAGAAGCTGTCGACGGAGATCCGCAACGACATCCGCAGCGACGCGACGCGGATCGCCGCGGCCGCGCGTACGTGGCGGCGGCCGGCGCCCGCGTCGGCTGCGGCGGCGGCGGCCGGCTCGGGCAGCGTCGTCGACGTGTCAGGCAGCAACGCCGCGCAGCGCGCGTCGCCGGTGGCGAGCATCCAGGGATTCGATCAAACCGCGCCGATGCTGCAGCGGTTCGCACAATGACAGGACGTTCCGGGGGAAACGACATGACCGATCACCACAAGAACCTCGCCCGGCGTGCGGTCGTGCGCCGCGTCGCCGCGCTGGTCGCGCTGCTCGGCGCGACGGCGGCCGCGCATGGCCAGCGGCTGACCGGAACCGCGGCCGACATCGGCCGCTCGACCGAAACGTGGCTCGCGCTGCAACGCGACAACCGGGCCGCCGGCGCGGACCTGCCGATGCTCGGCGACGCTGCTTCGCTCGCGTACCAGCGCTATCTCGACTCGTTCAAGAACAAGATTCCGGACACGCTGGGCTCGCCGCTGGGTTCCAGCGGCGGCGGCGGCGCGGCGGCCGGCGGGCAGGGCGCGATGCAGTCGAATTGACATGACGATGAGCGCGGTTCGTTTCCTCGGATGCCGCCCGGCCGGGCGCGACCGCCCGCGGATGGGCGGCCAGCGCGGCGCCGTGTCGGTGCTCGCGACCGTGTGGATCCTCGTCGCGCTGGTGACGCTCGGCACGATCGACATCGGCAACCTGTTCTATCAGCGGCGCGACATGCAGCGGATCGCGGATATGGCGGCGCTGGCCGCCGTGCAGTCGCTCGATCCGTCGGACACGTCCTGCGCGGCGGCAGGCGCGGCCGCGCTGAACAATGCGCGGGCGAACGATTCGAACGCGGTCGGCACGGGCGCGCCGTCGCGCGGGCAGGACCAGGTCGCGGCGACCTGCGGCCGCTGGGATCCGCAGGTCTATGCGAGCCTGCCGGCCTATTACGCGGCGGCCGCGAGCGGGATGACGCAGCTCAACGCGACGCAGGTGACGGTCACGCGCACGATGCGCTATTCGTTCCTCGGCGTGCTCTCGGCGCTCGGCGCGGGGCCCGGCACCGTGTCGGCCACGTCGACCGCGCGCGCGAGCGCGATCGACACGTTTTCGGTCAGCGCGACGCTCGCGAGCGTCAATCCGGTCTGGCTCAACGGCATCCTGTCCGCGCTGCTCGGCACGAGCGTCAACCTGACGCTCGCCGACTACCAGTCGCTCGCGAGCGCGAACATCAAGCTCGCGGGAATCTCGACGGCGTTGGGCGCGGGGTCGGTCAACGGGCTCGTGAACCTGGCGGTGTCGATGCCGACGCTGGTCGGGAATCTCAGTGCGTATGTCGGCGCGGTGACGCCGGGCGGCACCAACAGCACCGGCTACGTGGCGCAGCTCACGGCCGCGTCGTCGGCGCTCGGCAAGCTCGCGGGCGCGAATGTCGGCAATACGACCGTCGTGATCGCGAATGCGTCCAACGCGCTGCTCAATATCAGCCTCGGCAATCCGCAGTCGGGCGCCGATGCGACGGTCAACCTGCTCGACCTGCTGACGACGGCCGCGCAGGTCGCCGCGTACAACAAGGGGCAGGCGGTGTCGCTGAACACCGGCGTCACGCTGCCGCTCGGGGCGACCGGCTTCAACGTCGTGAAGCTGCAGTTGCAGGTGCTGAGCCCGCCGTCGATCGCGATCGGCGAGGCGGGGCAGTTGCCGGACGGGACATGGCGCACGCAGGCGTCGTCCGCGCAGATCGGGTTGTATCTGAATGTGCAGACGCCGACGATTACGCTCGGCACGGGCGCACTGCTGGGGCCGCTGGGCTTGAGCGGCTTGCTGGATATTTCCGCGTCGCTGAGCGGCATCAATCTGCCGATCTACCTGCTGGTGGGCGGGCCGGCTGTCGCCAGCCTCGCCGCGACGAAGTGCGGTTCGGCCTCGACGCCGAGCACGACGACGATCCTTGCCACGCCGGGGATCGCGAAGCTGTGCATCAGCGCACCGCCGTCCGGGACGCTGAACCTGTCCAACGTGAGCAGTTGTCCGGCTACGGGCACGCTGCAATTGCTGAATCTCACGGCTTCGGCCACGCTGCTGGGCATCGGCACGACGCAGTCCGTGCCGGTGTCCGCGTCGATCTCGAACCCGGTGCTGCAGATCGTCGGCAGTACGTACGCGAGTGCGCCTTACGGGGGCTACCCGACGACCTCGCCTTACCATTTCTGCAACGCGGCGAGCGGCCTGTCGAGCCCGGTGTCGTGCGGCAGCGGCTGGGTGGCGCCGTCCACCGCGGCGAACCAGAACAGCTACTGGACGACGTACGTGAACAACCTCGGCGCGTCGCTCGGCACGGCACTCGGCAACATCAACCTGAACTCCGTCACGATACTCGGCATCACCGTGCCGCTCGGCCCGCTGCTCAGCACGATCGGCAACCTCGTGCTGCAACCCGTGCTGTCGTCGCTCGATGCCTTGCTCGTACCGATCCTGAGCCTGCTCGGCGTCCAGGTGGGCCAGGCGACCGTGCATCAGATGTCGCTGACCTGCAATGCCGCGCAACTCGTCAACTGAAGAATCATCCGAAGAATGAGAACCACGCCCGCAATCGAAGAGCTCGACCTGTACGTCTGGGAAGGCAAGGCGGACATCGTCGACCGGGTCGCCCGCTGCATGGCGAGCTTCGACGTCGAAGTGATCCGCGCCGACAACGCGGAACTGTCGCCCGAGCGCGCCGCGATGCGCCCGTCGCTGGCGATCATCAGCGTGACGATGATCGAAAGCGGCACCGCGTTCCTGCGCGACTGGCAAGCCAACATCGGCATGCCGGTCGTGTGGGTCGGCGCGGCGCGCGACCACGACGCGTCGCAGTATCCGCCCGAGTATTCGCACATCCTGCCGCTCGATTTCACCTGCGCCGAACTGCGCGGGATGGTCGGCAAGCTCGTCACGCAGCTGCGCGCGCACGCGGCGGAGACGCTGCAGCCGTCCGAACTCGTCGCGCATTCGGAATCGATGCAGGCGCTGCTGCGCGAAGTCGATACGTTCGCGGACTGCAATACCAACGTGCTGCTGCACGGCGAAACCGGCGTCGGCAAGGAGCGCATCGCGCAACTGCTGCACGACAAGCACTCGCGCTACCGGCTCGGCGAATTCGTGCCCGTTAACTGCGGCGCGATTCCGGACGGCCTGTTCGAATCGCTGTTCTTCGGGCATGCGAAAGGCTCGTTCACCGGCGCGGTTGTTGCGCATAAAGGCTACTTCGAGCAGGCGGCGGGCGGCACGCTGTTCCTCGACGAGGTGGGCGACCTGCCGCTGTACCAGCAGGTGAAGCTGCTGCGCGTGCTCGAGGACGGCGCGGTGCTGCGCGTCGGCGCGACCTCGCCGATCAAGGTCGATTTCCGCCTGGTCGCGGCGAGCAACAAGAAGCTGCCGCAGCTCGTGAAGGAAGGGCTGTTCCGCGCGGACCTGTACTACCGGCTCGCGGTGATCGAGCTGAGCATCCCGTCGCTCGAGGAGCGGGGCGCGGTCGACAAGATCGCGCTGTTCAAGTCGTTCGTCGCGCAGGTGGTCGGCGACGAGCGGCTCGCGCAGCTTCCGGACCTGCCGTACTGGCTCGCGGAAGCCGTCGCCGACAGCTATTTCCCCGGCAACGTGCGGGAACTGCGCAACCTCGCCGAGCGCGTCGGCGTGACGGTGCGGCAGACGGGCGGCTGGGACGCCGCGCGGCTGCAGCGGCTGGTCGCGCATGCGCGCAGCGCCGCGCAGCCGGTGCCGGCGGAGAGCGTGGCCGAGGTGTTCGTCGACCGCAGCAAGTGGGACATGAGCGAGCGCAGCCGCGTGATCGCCGCACTCGACGCGAACGGCTGGCGGCGCCAGGATACCGCGCAGCAACTCGGCATCAGCCGCAAGGTGCTGTGGGAAAAAATGCGCAAGTATCAGATCTTCGACGAGGAGCCCGAGACCCGCGAAAGCGAGTAATTAATGCGATAATGCGCCGCAGAATTACAACGACTTGGAGCGGGAATTTCATTTCATGAGCCAGATTACGGGGTTGGGTTTGGGACGGGCGTGCGCGGTGCTCGCCTTGATTGGCGGCATGCAGGGCGCGTACGCGCAAGGATTGGCCGACTCGGCGCCGGCCGCACAGCCGGTGCAGGCCGCATCGGCGCCGGTGGTCGCGATTCCGTCGGTCGACGCGCAGGGGCAGACGCAGATGCAGGCCGGTGACACGACCGGCCCCAGCACGGTCGACGAGCTGCAGCGCCTGATCCAGGCGCACACGCTGACGGAAATGCGCACCGCCTACAACGGCAGCTACGGCGCGAGCCTGCTGTTCAACGTGAAGGACGGCGCCTATTTCGTCGCGCTGTTCCAGCAGAAGGCGTTCTGGCGCGTGATCAAGACGTACAGCGACGTGCGGGCCGAAGCGATCTATCGCGATTTCTCGCGCCAGGCCGAGCATCTGGCCGTCAACGAGCTGCGTGCGGCGAAGCTGGAATCGCAGAAGGCGCAGACGGACCGCCAGATCGCCGTGACGCAGGAGCGGGCGCGGCGCCTGCAGGCGGACCTGTCGATCGCCCGCGAGCAGCAGGCGGCTGTCGCGGATCGCCAGAAGACAGTGCGCGGCGAAACCGTGGCGCTGCAGTCGCAGCAGGCGGAGCTCAAGTCGCAGCTGCGCGCGTTGCAGCAGCAGGTGCGTGCATTGCAGCGCGAGGCCGATGCCGGCCTGCCGGCTGCGCACTGAGCTGAGCGAAGCGGCCGGCGCATGCGGCGACATGCCGCGCCGGCGCGATGAAGAAAAAAGGGCAAACCCGCGGGTTTGCCCTTTTGCTTTTGACTGGCTGGCGCCTTACTGGCCGTCCGGCACGATGCGCCGACGGCGGGTGACGATCACCGGCCCATTGCCGTTGCCGCTGCCGGGCGATGCCGGGGCGTCGCCCGAATCGCGCGGTGCGCCGTAGCTCTCGCGCGGCGTGTAGCCTTCGCGCGGCTCGCGGGGTTCACGCGGCTCGCGCGGCGCGCCGTAGCCTTCGCGGGGCTCGCGCGAACCGTAGTCGCCGCGTGACTCGCGGGAGCCGCCATGCGAGCCGTACGGGCTGTGGCCGCCGCCTTCACGGCCGCCGGGGCGCCCGCCGCCGCCCGTGCGCGGGCCGCGCGAACCGCCGCCGCCCGGTCGCGAACCGCCGGTGTCGAGCTGGATGGTGGAAATCGCACGCTTGTAGATGCCTTGCAGACCCACGGGGGTGCGCAGCATCACCAGGTACTGGTCGAACGACTCGATGCAACCCGTCAGACGAATGCCGTTGACGAGATAGATCTCGACGCGCTTGCGTTCCTTGCGCGCGGAATTGATGAAGTCGTTTTGCGGATGGGATTCTGCGGGATTGGCCATTGAGATGCGGCAGGAGCCTGCGTCAGAAAGTATGTTGTGCGTGTGTGTGGCGTGGAATCCACAAAGTGTTTGGCGGGATTCTACCCTGTTCGATCCGGATGCGCGCGGTCGTGATTGTGTCGAACCGTAACCCACTATAGACGCTTCCACGCGATTTCGCGATTCGGTCAAACGGCTAGCGGTGCATTGTTACGTCGCGTTACGACTCTCGCAGGACCGTTGCACCTGGCGGCGCGCCGCTCGGCTAGAGTCGTCGCGCATGCCGGTCGAGCCGGCTTATCAGAGGTCCAGAACATGAACAAGAGGCGAATGGCAGTGTGGGGCGGCGCCGTTGCGTTGCTGGCGTCCGCGGCGTCCGGCAGTGCGATGGCGGGCCATGTCGACGTCGCGGTCGGGATCGGCCTGCCGGTCGCGCCGGTCTATGTCGAGCCGGCGCCGGTCTATGTGGCGCCGCAGCCGGCGGTGGTCGCGTACCCGGGCTACGGTTACGGCTACTACGACGAAGACGACGATCGCTACCGCAAGTGGCGCAAGCATTATTACAAGCACTGGCGCAAGCATCACGGCGACGATGACGATTGAGCGCCGCGCGCGTCAAAACGCGTAGTCCGGGTTCTTCGGGTCGAACGCGGCGTCGTCGAACGACGCCGGCGCGATCTTCTCGATCACGATCCGCTCGAACACCCGGCCGTCGTTGTCATACGATTCGACGGTCCGGAAATAGGGCTCGCGCAGGTCGAGCCCCAGAATCTCCTTCTTCGCATAGAACTGCGGCCGGCCGGTCGGCGTTTCGTAGGTCAGCGCGACGACGCGCACGCCGCCGACCGTCTTCGCTTCCACACGGGTCGGGCGCTGCACGCCCGCTTCCAGGTATTTCCTTCCCTCGGTCAGGTACAGGTTCGCGATGAACTCGGTGCCGAGATCCTTCACCTGGTGATTCGACTGCGCGCGCGCGAGCGTGCCGTCGAGCGCCGTCCACATCGGCAGCTTGCCGAGCAGGCCGCCGAGGTGCCCAACCATCTCGTCCTTGCGCCGCGTCGTGTCGTAGATGATCTCCTGGCCGGCATGCGCGCCGTCCGGCAGCCATTTCGCATAGACCCTGAGCGGCTCGCGCGTGGTTCGGACCAGCATCCGGTCGGGCGTGTCCGACCATTTCCCGTTGATGCGTTCCTGGCGGACCATCGTGAATTGATACGACGGATAGCCGTTCGGCCCCTGGCGGATGTATTCGGGCACGGCGAGCGGGTCGAGCGCCGCGAACAGCGCGGCGAGCGTCGCGTCGTCGAGCTTCGCGAGCGTGCCCTGGCGCGCGGCGGCTCGCAGCCAGCGCGCCTGCTGCGCGGCCGGCTGATGGGTCACGTTCGCGAGATCGGCGGGCAGGGTGGCCGCGTCGTGCGCGGCCGGCGCCGCGCTTGCGGCCTCCTGCGCGCGCACGCCGGGCAGGGCGAGCGCCAGCGCGGCGGCGAGCGCGGCGACGGCTGCGTGTCGGCGCAGCGGCCGCGCGTGCCGCCCGGTGGATCGAGTCATCGGTGGTGTCTCCGCAAGCGGCCGGTGTTCAACTGCGCGAAGCCGCATTGCGCTTCGCGATTTCCTCGTCGCGCAGCGCGCGGCGCAGGATCTTGCCGACATTGGTCTGCGGCAGCGCGTCGCGGAACTCGACGAACTTCGGCATTTTGTAGCCGGTGAGGTTCTTGCGGCAATGCGCGAGCACGTCGTCGACGGTCAGCGCCGGGTCGCGCCGCACGACGAACACCTTGATCCGTTCGCCCTGCACGTCGTCGGGAATGCCGATCGCCGCCGCCTCGCTGATGCCCGGATGCATCACCAGCACTTCCTCGATCTCGTTCGGATACACGTTGAAGCCCGACACGAGGATCATGTCCTTCTTGCGGTCGATCAGGCGCACGAAACCGCGCTCGTCCATCACGCCGATGTCGCCGGTGCCGAGCCAGCCGTCGGCATCGATCACCGTGGCGGTTTCGTCGGGGCGCTGCCAGTAGCCGCGCATCACCTGCGGCCCGCGCACGCACAGCTCGCCGGGCTCGCCGATGCCGGCCCAGGTGCCGTCCTCGCGCCGGAAGCGCACGACGGTCGACGGCGCGGGCAGGCCGATCGAGCCGCTGAACGCGGCCATGTCCGCCAGGTCGACCGGGTTCATCGTGACGATCGGCGAGCACTCGGTGAGCCCGTAGCCCTCGACGATCGGCCGGCCCGTCACCTGCTGGAAGCGTTCGGCGACCGCGCGCTGCATCGCCATGCCGCCCGCCATCGCGAGCTTGAGCTTCGAGAAATCGCGCTTGCGGAATTCCTCGTCGTCGAGGAACGCGTTGTACAGCGTGTTGATGCCGGTGATGCCCGTGAAGGTTTCGTGACGGATGATCTTCATCACCATCTTCGTGTCGCGCGGGTTGGCGATCAGGATGTTGCGCCCGCCGAGCCCCATGAAGATGAATGCGTTCACCGTCAGCGAATAGATGTGATACAGCGGCAGCGGCGTGAGCACCGTCTCGATGTCGCCCGAAACCTGATCGGCGATCCACGCCTTCGCCTGCAGCAGGTTCGCGATCAGGTTGCCGTGCGTGAGCATCGCGCCTTTCGCGACGCCCGTCGTGCCGCCCGTGTACTGCAGGAACGCGAGATCGTCGCGCGTGAGCGGCACGGGCTGCGGCGTGCCGCGCGCGCCGAGCGCGAGCGCCGAGCGCAGCTGCACGGCCTGCGGCAGGTGATAGGGCGGCACGAGCTTCTTCACGTGCTTCAGCACGAAATTGATGAGCCGGCCCTTCGCGTTGAAGCCGTCCGCGAGCAGGTCGCCGAGCGCGGTGACGAGCACGTTCTTCACCTGCGTTTCCGGCAGCGCGTCCTGCAGCGTGCGCGCGAAGTTCTCGAACACGACGATCGTCTGCGCGCCGCTGTCCTTCAGCTGATGCGCGAGCTCGCGCGCCGTGTACAGCGGATTGACGTTGACGACGATCGCGCCGGCCTTCAGCGTGCCGAACAGCGCGACCGGATACTGGAACGTGTTGGGCAGCATGATCGCGACGCGGTCGCCCGGCTTCACGCCGATGCTCTGCAGATACGACGCGAACGCGGCCACCTTCTGCGCGAGCGCGCGATAGGTCAGCGACGCGCCGGCGCTCACGTACGCGACACGCTCGGCGAACTGCGCCGTGCATTCGTCGAAGAACTGCACGAGCGACGCATACTGCGTGACGTCGATCTCGCGGGGCACGCCGGGCGGATACGACGCGAACCAGACGCCGTCGGTGTTCGGCGGCGTCTGCGCGGCGGCTGGCGCTGCGGAAGCGGACATGGTGGTCTCCAGGATCATGAGGATGAGGCCGCGCGCACAGGCGCGGCCGCGTGCGGTCAGGTGGCGGGGTGCAGCGTCGCGTCGTCGGCGGGCGAGTCCGCCGGCAAGGTGGGCAGCGCGGGCGGCGCGGCCGGCGCGTCGTTGGCGCCGGCGTCGTCGAGCACCGCCGCGAAGATCGCGAGTTGCGCGCTGTCGGGCATCGGCGCCTTCAGCGCGGCGACGATCAGCGACGACAGGCGCGCGATCATCTGCACGTCGTCCATCGTGCGGCCCTGCGAGAACTCGTCGATCAGGCTTTCCGTCTCGGCGCCCGCGAGCGCGCCGGACAGCGCGCCGATCGCGAAGTGCAGCCGCCAGCCGAGCTCCGTGCGCGGCAGGTACGGCAGCGCGCGCTGGAACGAATCGAAGAAGCGGACGGCGACGCTCGCGTAGTGCGCGGTCAGGAAGTTGCGCACGAACGGCGACGGGTCGGTGTACGCGCGGCCGATCAGCCGCAGAAATGCGCGGCCGCCGCGCTCGGGGTCGCGCGACGCCTTCAGCGCGGGAATGAACATCGCGCCGAGCACGTGCTCGCACGTGACGTGCGCGCCGAGCTGCGCGTCGAAGCGATCGAGGATGCGCAGCCGCTCCTGGTTGAGCTGGTCGAGGCGGCGCGACAGCATCGCGTGGATCAGCGCCTCCTTGCTGCCGAAGTGATAGTTGACCGCTGCGAGGTTGACCGCCGCGCGCGACGTGATCTGCCGCATCGACATCGCCTCGAAGCCGTGCTCGACGAACAGATCCTCGGCTGCATCGAGGATGCGCGCCTTGGTGCCGCCGGCTTGCCGGCTGCCGGACGGCCGTCCCGCGGACGGCCGCCCCACCTGACCCACTGCCATGTTCCGCCTCCCATGCCGATCGCGCGGCGGCGATCCGGCGATTCGAATTTGTAATTTCAAACAATCGTTTTTATTAAGATAAAAAGACGCGCCGGGCGCGGGCAAGCGCTGAATCTGGACAGAAACCTCTAGATCGATGTGCAGGTGCGGCAAGACGATCGCGCGGCCGCCGCGTGGCGGGCCGCGCGGCATGGTGCGGCGCGTCAAGCGATGGTTTCAGCCGACGCTGCTACGCGTATTGACCGATTGCGTCATGTCGACGCCGCGCCGTTCGGGACTGAACACGATCAGCACGGCGATCACGATCGCGACGGTGCCGCACACGAGCGCGAGCGCGAGGCTGTAGTCGTTGCCGTGCGACACCGCGAGCGACGCCTGCATCGTCGCGTTGCCGGACGCCAGCAGGTTGCCGAGCTGGTAAACGAAGCCGGGGAACGTTGCACGGATGTCGTCGGGCGAGATCTCGTTCAGGTGCACGGGAATGATGCCCCACGCGCCCTGCACGGAAATCTGCATCAGGAACGCGCCCGCGGCGAGCGCGAGCGGGCCGCTCGAGTACGCCCACAGCGGCAGCACCGGCAGCGCGATCAGCGCGGCGATGAAGATCGTGCGGCGCCGGCCGATTCTTTCGGAGAGCGCGCCGCAGGTGAGCCCGCCGACGATCGCGCCGATGTTCAGCACGATCGTGATCCACGACACGGTATGCGGATCGAAGTGATGCTGCTCGCGCAGGAAGGTCGGGTACAGGTCCTGCGTGCCGTGCGAGAAGAAGTTGAACGCGGTCATCAGCACGACCGCATAGATCGCGAGCTTCCAGTTCTGCCGCAGCGTGGACGCGAGGCTCGGGCGCGGCCGCTGTTCCATCTGCTTCCACGCCGGCGATTCGGGCACGTGCGCGCGCACGTACAGCACGAGCAGCGCGGGCAGCACGCCGATCATGAACATCCCGCGCCAGCCGATGTACTGGTAGAGCACGCCGAACACCACGGACGCGAGCAGGTAGCCGCTCGGGTAGCCGGCCTGCAGCAGCCCCGACACGATGCCGCGCGCATGGGTCGGCACGGTCTCCATCGTCAGCGCGGAGCCGACGCCCCATTCGCCGCCCATCGCGACGCCGAACAGCGCGCGCAGCACGAGCAGCGCGGTCAGGCTCGGCGCGAAGCCCGATGCGAGCTCGATCAGCGAATAGCACGCGATGTTGACCATCAGCGTCGGGCGGCGGCCGAAGCGGTCGGCGAGGCGGCCGAAGATCAGCGCGCCGAGCGGGCGCATCGCGAGCGTCAGCGTCAGCGCGAACGCGACGGCCGGGATGCTCGAATCGAACTCGGCCGCGATGTCCTTCAGCACGAAGACCATCAGGAAGAAATCGAATGCATCGAGCGTCCAGCCGAGATAGGCGGCGATCGTGACGTTGCGTTGCTCGCGGGTCCAGCTCATGGCGGACGTCTCCTCGTTGGCTTGCGCCGTGACGGTTCGCAGCGGCCGCCCGGCCGGCGCGCCGCGCGGGGGCATCATCGAGTGTAGGATGCCGTGCCGCATGCGGCGGCCCGCGCCGCCGCCGAATCGGGAATAATCCCTACGAAATGGTTTGTTTCGCGCCCTGCAATACTAGATCGCGACGCGCCGTGCGCGTGCCGTGTCGTGGTCCTGAAGGGCGGTTGTCATGTATTCGTCAATCGACGGCGCGCATGCGCCGACCCAGGAGCCCCGATGACCGATCGTCCCGCCGTTGCGCTGCCCGTGCTCGAGACCACCCGCCTGTGGCTGCGGCCGCGCGTGCTCGCCGATCTCGAGGCGTGCCTCGCGATGGATCGCGACCCGGAGGTCACGCGGCACATCGCCGGGCCGTGGCACGACCCGGTCGAGCACCGCCGCTTCGTCGAGCACCGGATCACGCGCGACTATCCGCCCGGGCTCGGCTACTGGTCGATCTTCGAGAAGGCGGCGCCCGACGCGTTCATCGGCTGGATGCTGCTGATTCCCGACTATGCGAACGGCGCGCGCGACATCGAGATCGGCTGGCGGCTGGTGCGCGCGGCGTGGGGGCGGGGCATCGCGAGCGAGGCCGCGGTGGCCATGGTGCGCCATGCGTTCGATACCGTGCGGCTGCCGCGCGTGATCGCCGACATCGCGGCGGCGAACGCCGGCTCGCTGAACGTCGCGCGCAAGCTCGGCATGCGCCGCATCGGCGTCGTGCAGGACGGCATTCCGTACGTGCGCCACCGGCTCGAGCGCGACGACCTGCGCGCGTAGCGCGCGTCATGCGGCGCGCGGCAGGTTTTGTCATGGATCGTCAAACCGGGGCACGCGAGGGATGCGCGGTATTAACGCCGCATGCGATCAGGAGTATCGTTGCCGGAATTTGCTTGCAGAGGGAACGATCATGACAATCGGCCGCGATGTTCATCTCATCCCCGTCAAGCTCGACGCGCTGCGCCCGACCCAGATGACGGTCGGCTACCGGGAAGTGAAAGCCAAGCGCAAGCACTGGAAAGCGCTCGGCAAGCGCGAGCGCAAGGCGGCGATCGATTCGCACTGGTTCCCGGCGGTCGTCGGGCCCGACGGCCGGCATTTCATCACCGATCACCATCATCTCGGCCTCGCGCTGATCGAGGAAGGCGAGACGACCGTCAAGGCGATGCTGCTGAAGGATCTGTCGTGGCTCGACGAGACGATCTTCTGGCGGATGATGGAGCACAACCAGTGGGTGCACCCGTTCGGCGCGGACGGTGCGCGTCGCGACTATGCGCAATTGCCGAACGCGCTCACCGGCCTCGAGGACGATCCGTACCGCAGCCTCGCGGGCGAGCTGCGCACGGCGGGCGGCTATGCGAAGGATGCGACGCCGTTCAGCGAATTCCTGTGGGCCGACTACCTGCGCCAGCACGTGACGCTCGACCAGATCCGCAAGAACTTCGACAAGGCGCTCGCCGCCGCGCTGACCCACGCGCACGAGCAGAACGCGCGCTATCTGCCCGGCTGGTCGGGCGTCATCGTCGCGAAAGGCTGACCCGCGCGCGCCACGCCCCCGCATGACGACCACGCCGAACCATACCGACGCCGGCCCGCAGCATGCGGACCATTTCGCCACGCTCGATGCGGCGCCGCCGCCGCGCGCGCAGCGGCTCGGCCGCGATGCGCTGGCCGGCGTGTCGATCGCGGGCCTGCTGATCCCGGAAGCGGTTGCATACGCGGGGCTCGCGAACCTGCCGCCGCAGGCCGGCCTGATCGCGCTGCTGTCGGGGCTCGTCGTCTACGCGCTGACGGGCAGCAGCCGGTTCGCGATCGTCTCGTCGACGTCGTCGTCGGCCGCGGTGCTCGCGGCGACGGTGTTCGCCGAGTCGAGCATGGGGCTCGCCGCGCAGCTCGCGCTCGCGGCGGCGCTCGTCGCGATGACGGGCGTGCTGTTCATCCTCGCGGGCGCGTTCCGGCTCGGCGGCATGTCGGACTTCGTCGCGCGGCCGGTGCTGCGCGGCTTCACGTTCGGGCTCGCGCTGACCATCGTGATCAAGCAGCTGCCGAAGATCTTCGCGATCCAGGTGCAGCACAGCGATGCGCCGCGCGTGGCGCTCGACCTTGTCGAAGGCCTCGCGCGGGCGAACTTCGCGAGCGTCGCGCTCGGCGGCGGGGCGCTCGCGCTGCTGTTCGTGCTCGGGCGCCGCTCGCGCGTGCCGGCGACGCTGGTCGTGATCGTGCTGTCGATCGTCGCCGGCTACTTCGTCGACTGGCAGCGCTACGGGATCGCGATCGTCGGGCACATCGATTTCCAGCACATCGCATTCGGCCTGCCGTCGCTCGACCGCAACGCGTGGATGCAGACCACCGAGCTCGCGTTCGCGCTGATGCTGATCCTCTATGCGGAATCCTACGGATCGATCCGAAATTTCGCGCTGAAGCATGGCGACGCGGTGTTGCCGAACCGCGACCTCGTCGCGCTCGGCTGCGCGAATCTCGTGTCGGGGCTGCTGCACGGGATGCCCGTCGGCGCCGGCTATTCGGCGACGTCCGCGAACGAGGCGGCCGGCGCGCAATCGCGCTTCGCCGGGCTGTGGGCGGCTGGCGTGATCGCGCTGATCGTGTGGCTGCTGCTGCCGCAACTGGCGCGCACGCCCGAGCCGGTGCTCGCGGCGATCGTGATCTTCGCGGTCAGCCATTCGCTGCATCCGGCGGTGTTCCGGCCGTACTGGCTCTGGCATCGCGACCGGCTCGTCGTGATCGCCGCGCTGCTCGCGGTGCTGGTGCTCGGCGTGCTGCACGGGCTGCTCGCCGCGATCGGCGTGAGCCTGCTGCTGACGCTGCGCAAGCTGTCGGAGCCGAACGTGAGCGTGCTCGGCCGGCTGCGCGACAGCCACGATTTCGTCGACGTGTCGATTCACGCGGACGCGATGCCGGTGCCCGGCGTGCTGATCGCGCGGCCGGAGGCGCAGCTGTTCTTCGCGAACGCGGACCGGATGCTGAACCGCGTGCGTGCGCTCGTGAAGGCGGCGCCGGATACGCACACGGTGCTGCTGAGCCTCGAGGAGACGCCCGACGTCGACGGCACGACGATCGAATCGCTGCGCACGTTCGCCGCGGAATGCGCGGCGCGCGGCCAGCGCTTCGCGATGGTGCGGCTCAAGCTGCACGCGCTGCATGCGCTGCGTCGCGCGGCGGACGACACGCTGCGCACCGATGCGATGTCGGAGCTGAGCGTCGACGAGAGCCTGCAGCAGCTGCAGGCATCGGGCAGGGTGGCGACGGAGGGCGCCTGACGGGCGTCAGCGCGCGTCGAGCACCTCGAAGCGGTACGCGATCTCGAGCGGTCGCGCCGGATCGAGCGTCACCGCGGTCGCGACGCCGCGCGTGTTGATGGGGTTCGGCGCGAGCGACGCGCGGCAGCCGAGCTCGAACGCGCTCGCAACCGGCTCGACGCCGACGCACAGGTTGCGGCCGTTCCAGGGCGCATACGCGCGGCCGCGATTGCTGATCCACAGCAGCAGCGACGGCAGCGCAGCCGCATCCCAGGTGAGCCGGTAGGCGGCGCCGGCCGCGTCGTCGTGCAGCGTCACGCTTCCGTCGATCCCGCACAGCTGCACGATTTCCTCGGTGGCGTCGGCGAACGGCAGCCGGTCGAACGCGCGCCAGCCGCCGTCGGCCAGCGGCACGCGGTCGAGCGTCTCGAACGTCGCGCCGGGCCGGCCGCGCGACACGCCGCGCTCGGGGCCGCCCGGGTGGACCATGCCGAAGCGGAACGCGCCCGGCTCGATCCGGAGGGCGCCGGCGAGCGCCGGCAGCGCGAGGTTCGGATGCAGGCCGGCCGGGCGGCGCGCGGCGCTGCGCGCGTCGATCCGCAGCACGATGTCGAGCGCCGCGCGCTGCGGATCGGCGCGGATCGTGCGCGTGACACGCGCGATCGGCGAGCCGGCCGGATAGTCGAGCGCGATCTCGATGTCGTGCGATGTGCGCCGCACGCAGGCCCATTCGCCGATGCATCCGTAGCCATGCTGAAGATCGTCGCTCGCGTCGTGCGCGGCGAGCGGCGTGGCAACCGCGTCGCGCCAGCCGTCGGCGAGGCCGTCCGGCGCGTAGGGCACGCCGAACGGCACGCACGCGAATTCGCTGCGCATCGTGCCGAGCAGGCCGTCGGGCAGCGCGCCCGGTTCGTCGAGCCACGGCGGTTCGTAAAACGGGCGGACGACGCGCGTGCCGCTGTCGAAGGTGACGCCGCCGAGCATGCCGCCGCGTGCATGCACGTCGAATGCACCGTGCGCCCATTCGAGATGCCAGACTGATTCCATGAGGTCGATGCGTGAGTTCAGGAGTCGTTGAGCGGCGTGCCGCCGGTCAGTTTTCTTCTTCGCGCCAGCAGGTGCCGTGCCGCGCGAGCAACGCGCTGGCGGGCGCGGGGCCCCAGCTGCCGGCCGCATACGGCTTCGGCGCTGGCGAGCGCGGCGCGCTGCCGCCGAGGATCGGCGCGACCCAGCGCCACGCGGCTTCCTGCTCGTCGCGGCGCACGAACAGCGCGAGGCGTCCCGCGATCACGTCGAGCAGCAGGCGCTGGTAGGCCTCCATCCGGTTCTGCTGGAAGAAGCGGTCGAACGCGAGATCGAGGTGCACGCCCTGAAGCGTCATGCCGAGCCCCGGCTGCTTCGCGAGCGTGCCGAGCCGGATCGACTCGTCGGGCTGCAGGCGGATCGTCAGCCGGTTCGAGCCGGAGCGCAGCGACGCAGCGCCGAGCGCGGCATGCGGCACCGGGCGGAAGTTGACGACGATCTCCGCGACGCGATCGGCGAGCCGCTTGCCGGTGCGCAGGAAGAACGGCACGCCGGCCCAGCGCCAGTTGTCGACTTCCGCCTTCAACGCGATGAAGGTCTCGGTCGTGCTGCCGGGCGTCACGCCCGGTTCGTCGTGGTAGGCCGGCACCGCGACGCCGCGCACCGCGCCCGCGCGATACTGGCCGCGCACGACGCTGCGCGCGATCTCGTCGTCGGCGAGCGGCTTCAGCGCGCGCAGCACGCGCAGCTTCTCGTCGCGCACCGCGTCGGCATCCATCGACTGCGGCGGCTCCATCGCGATGATCGCGAGCAGTTGCAGCAGGTGGTTCTGCACCATGTCGCGCAGCGCGCCGGTCTGGTCGTAGAACGGGCCGCGCCCGCCGACGCCGAGCTCCTCCGCGACGGTGATCTGGATGTTCTCGATCCATTCGCGGCGCCACAGCGGCTCGAACATCACGTTGCCGAAGCGCAGCGCGAACAGGTTCTGCACCGCTTCCTTGCCGAGGTAATGATCGATCCGGTAGATCTGCTCTTCGGAGAAGATCTCGCCGACCGCGTCGTTGATCGCGGCCGACGACGCGAGATCGTAGCCGAGCGGCTTCTCGAGCACGACGCGCGACGACGCCGGCGCGAGGCCGGCCGCCGCGAGCGAGCGGCAGATCGGCACGAACAGCGACGGCCCGGTCGCGAGATAGAAGATGCGCCGGCACGGTATCGATTCGAGTGCGTCGGCGAGGCGCGCGAACGCGTCCGGCCGGCTCGCGTCGAGCGCGACGTACGCGAGCCGTTCGACGAAGCCGCGCCATGACGCGGCGTCGAACGTTGCGCGCTCGACGTGCGGACGCACGGACGCGTCGACCCAGCGCAGGTATTGCGCATGATCGAACGGGTTCTGCGCGACCGCGACGATGCGTCCGGCGGGCGCGAGCAGGCCGTCGCGATGCGCGGCGTACAGCGCCGGCAGGATCTTGCGCATCGCGAGATCCCCCGTGCCGCCGAACAGCACGAACACGAAAGCCGACGGGTCGCGCGCGGCGCTTGCGTGGGCCGTATTCATCGCGGCACGCCCACGGCCGCGGCCGACGTGTCGAGCAAGGCGGCCACCTCGGCCGCCGTCGGCGCATAGGCGCCCGCGTGCGCGCACGCGACCGACGCGCAGGCGGCCGCGTAGCGCAGGTGCTCGGCGGCCGGCGCGTCGGGGCGCGTGAGGAGGCTCGCCATCCAGCCGCCGACGCTCGCGTCGCCGCAGCCGACGGTATCGGCGACCTCGGTCGGGAAGGCCGGCTGGAACAGCGTGTCGCCGCCATGGAACAGCTGCATGCCGGACGCGCCGCGCGTGACGAGCACGGCCGCGTCGGGCGCCCACGCGCGCAGCTGCGCGAGCGCGGCGGCCTCGTCGAGTTCGGGGAACAGGCCGCTCAGGTCCTCGTCGGACACCTTGATGTAATGGGCGAGGCCGGCCAGCCGGCGCAGCGTCGCGCGATACGACGGATCGGCCATCGGCGCGCGGAAGTTCGGGTCGAACGAGATCCGCTTGCCGGCCGCGCGCGCGGCCTGCGCGATGTCGATCAGCCGCGACGCGAGCGGCTCGCGCACGACGCCGAGCGAGCCGACGTGCACGATCTCGGCGGCGTCGAGCGCGCCGGCGGGCAGCGCGGCCGGGTCGAACGCGAGATCGGCGCTGTTTTCGCCGATGAAGAAGTAGTTCGGCGGCTGCTTCGACACGACCATCGCGAGGAACGGCGCGCGGTCGACCTGGCGCATGAAGCGCATGTCGAGCCCGGCCTCGGCGCTCTTGCGCATCAGCTCGTCGCCGAAGATGTCGCGGCTGACCGTGCCGGCGAAGCCGGTCGGCACGCCGAGCCGCGCGCCGACGCGCGCCACGTTCCAGCACGAGCCGCCGGCGATGCTGTGCCAGTGCTGCGCATCGTCGCGGATGAAGTCGGTCAGCGCTTCGCCGAATACGACCAGGCGGGGGAGGTTCGTCGTCATGTCGATGCTCACGCCGCGGTGCCGCGCCGTGCCTTGTAGCGGTTGATCAGCTGGTTGGTGGAGCCGTCGTGCGAGCGGGCCGGGCCCGGCGCGTCGAGTTCGTTCTCGATCGCGACCGCGAGCCGCTTGCCGAGCTCGACGCCCCACTGGTCGAACGAGTTGATCTGCCAGACCGCGCCCTGCACGAACACCTTGTGCTCGTACAGCGCGATCAGCGCGCCGAGCGACGCGGGGTCGAGCCGGTCCAGGCAGATCGTGGTGGTCGGGCGATTGCCCTCGAAGTGGCGATGCGGCTCGTCGGGCGAGCGCGCGCCGTTCATCAGCGCCTCGGACTGCGCGAAGCAGTTCGCGACGAGGATGTCGTGATGCGCGTCGAACGCGTGCTGCGGCTGCATGCAGACGATCATGTCCGCGGGAATCACCGCGGTGCCCTGGTGCAGCAGCTGGAAGAACGCGTGCTGGCCGTTGGTGCCGGGTTCGCCCCAGATCACCGGGCCGGTTGCGTAGTCCACCCGCTCGCCCGCGAGCGTCACCGACTTGCCGTTGCTCTCCATGTCGAGCTGCTGCAGGTAAGCGGGCAGCCGGTGCAGGTAGCGGTCGTACGGCGCGATCAGGTGGCTCGTCGCGCCGAGGAAGTTCTGATGCCAGATGCCGATCAGCGCGAGCAGCGCGGGCAGGTTGCGTTCGAGCGGCGCATCGGCGAAATGGCGGTCCATCGCATGCGCGCCGTCGAGCAGCGCGTCGAACGCATCCATGCCGTTCTGCAGCGCGATCGGCAGGCCGATCGCCGACCAGAGCGAATAGCGGCCGCCGACCCAGTCCCATAATTCGAACATGTTGGCCGGGTCGATGCCGAATGCGGCAACCGCGTCCGCGTTGGTCGACACCGCGACGAAATGCCGTGCGATCGCGGCCTCGGGCGCGCCGCTCGCGAGCAGCCACGCGCGCGCCGTATGCGCGTTGACGAGCGTCTCGCGGGTCGTGAAGGTCTTCGACGACACGATGAACAGCGTCGTCTCGGGATCGGCGCGCTTCAACACTTCGGCGATGTCCGCGCCGTCGACGTTCGACACGAAGTGCATCGTCAGCCGTTCGTGCGCGGTCGGCTTCAGCGCCTCGCACACCATCTTCGGGCCGAGATCCGAGCCGCCGATGCCGATGTTGACCACGTCGGTGATCGCGCGGCCCGAGTGGCCTTGCCACGCGCCGTCGCGCACCGCGCCGGCAAAGGCGCGCAGCTTCGCGAGGACGGCCGCGACCTGCGCGGCGACGTCCGTGCCTTCGACGAAGCGCGGCGTGCCCGAACGGTCGCGCAGCGCGACGTGCAGCACCGCGCGGCGCTCGGTGGCGTTGATCCGCTCGCCGGCGAACATCGCGTCGCGCCGCGCCTCGACGCCGCTCGCGCGGGCGAGCGCGACGAGCCGCGCGATCGTCTCGTCGACGACGGGATGCTTCGAGAAGTCGACGAACAGGCCGGCCGCCTCGAGCGAGAAGCGCGCGGCGCGCTCGGGATCGCGCGCGAACAGCTCGGGCAGCGGGGTGCCGGCCAGCGCGTCGCGATGGTCGGCGAGGGCACGCCACGCGGGCGTCCGGGTCAGCAGGGTCATGATCGGCAAGGGTGCGGGTTCAGGTTCGGGTTCGGAAGGATCAGTGCGGGGCGCTCCAGCCCTTGTAGCTCTTCACGTTGTCGCGCGTGATGAGCGCCGGCTCGATCAGGATCATCGGGTTGGCGGGCTTCTGGCCGTTCATGATCCCGTAGCCGACGTTGACGGCCTGCTGCGCCATCGCCCACGGATCCTGGCTCGACGACGCCTGCACGAGCGTGTTGGTCTTGAGCGCGGTCTCGATGTCGGGCGCGCCGTCGACCGACGTGATCACGATGCCGGTGCGGTTGAGCTGCTTCGCGGCGAGGTCGCTGCCGACGGCCTGCGGATCGTTGATCGTGAACACGCCGTCGAGCTTCGGGAAGCGCGTCAGGTAGCCCTGCATCACGTTCATCCCGCCTTCGCGCGAGCCCTTGCCGTCCTGGTCGGCAGACAGCAGCTTGATGCCCGGATTCTTCGCGAGCACGGCCTTGCAGCCGTTCACGCGGTCGACCACCGCCGACACCTGCGGGCCGTTTTCGATGATCACGTTGCCTTTGCCGTTGAGTTTCTTCGCGAGGAAGTCGCACGCGAGCTCGCCGGCCTTCACGTTGTTGGTCTGCACGGTCGCGTTCGCGCCGGCCGCCGCGACGTCGACCGCGACCACCGTGATGCCGGCCGCCTGCGCCTTCTTCACCGCGGGCTCGATCGCCTTCGGGTCGGCGGCGTTGAGCAGGATCATGTCGACGTGCGCGGAGATGAAGTTGTCGATCTGCGTGAACTGCTTGTTCAGGTCGTAGTCGGCCGACACGGCCGTGACCTTCGCGTTCGGGTTGAGCTGCTTCGCGCGCGCCTCGGCGCCTTTCGCGATCGTGACGAAGTACGGGTTGCCGAGCGAGCCGACCGTGATGCCGATCGACTTCAACGGCTTGTCGGCCGCGTGCGCGGCGGCCGTTGCGAACGCGAGCGCGCAGGCGATGCCGGTCAGGACAGCTTGGGGCTTGAACATGTCGTTGTCTCCGTGAGGTCCGTTGGACGGCGGGCGCAGGAGGACCTGCCTGCGCCCCGATAAATGAAAGGGGGTGTCAGGTGCGGGCCGAATCGCGCTGGCGGTAGCGGTCGAGCGCGACGGCGCCGATGATCACGAGGCCCTTGATGATGTATTGCCAGATGTCGGACACGCCGAGCAGCACGAGGCCGTTGGTGAGCACCGCGATGATCAGCGCGCCGATCAGCGTGCCGACGATCGAGCCGACGCCGCCGACGAAGCTGGTGCCGCCGAGGATCACCGCGGCGATCGCGTCGAGCTCGTACGACTGGCCGAGCTGCAGGCCGTTGGCCGCATAGAGCCGCGCGGCCGACATCACCGCGCCGAGGCCGGCGAGCAGGCCCGACGCCGCGTAGACGAACAGCTGGATCATGCGCACGTTGATGCCGGACAGGCGCGCGGCCTCCGGGTTGCCGCCGACCGAGTAGATCCGCATGCCGAGCACGGTGCGGCGCAGGATGAACCACGACGCGACGATCACCGCGCCGGCGATCACGACGAGCCACGGCACGCCGAGCAGGGTGCCGTTGCCGATGAACGCGAACGGCAGCTGCGGGTTGAAGATCGTCGTGTCGTTGCCCATCAGGCGCGCGACGCCGCGCACGGCCGTCAGCGCGCCGAGCGTGACGATGAACGGCGGCAGGCGCAGCAGCGCGATCAGGCCGCCGTTGATCATGCCGAACACGAGGCCGACCACGAGCGCGGCCGGCACGCCGAGCCAGCCCCAGCCGGGGATGTTCGACGCGAGCAGCGCGGCGACGGCCGCGGCGGCGAGCACCGAGCCGACCGACAGGTCGATGCCGCCCGTCAGGATCACGAACGTCATGCCGGCCGCGAGCACGATGTTGATCGATGCCTGCTGCGTGACGATCGACAGGTTCTGCAGCGTGAAGAAGCCGTCGGTGAGCAGGCCGAAGCCGATGCAGAGCAGCACCAGCACGGGCAGCATGCCGGCGGTGCGCATCAGCGACTGCATGCGCGCGCGGTGGTCGGCGACACGCGCCTGCGGCGCGCGGTCGTGCACCGGATGGGCCGGCGCGGAAGCGAGGTTCCGCTGCTTGGTCGGGTTGATCATTTCGGTAGCCTGAATGTAATGGGGAAAATGATCGGCAACGCTCAGTGCGCGTCTGCCGGTTCCGTTTGCGAGCCGGTGGCGAGCGCGATGATCGCCTCCTGCGTGATCGGCGCGCCGCTGTAGCCGCCGAGCTCGCCAGCGATCTCGCCTTCGCGCATCACCAGCACGCGGTCGGCGACGCCGATGATTTCCGGCAGCTCGCTCGAGATCACGATCACGCCGACGCCCGCGCGGGCCAGTTCATTGATGATCCGGTAGATCTCGGATTTCGCGCCGATGTCGACGCCGCGGGTCGGCTCGTCGAGGATCAGCACGCGCGGCTTCGTCTCCAGCAGGCGCGACAGCAGCACCTTCTGCTGGTTGCCGCCGGACAGCGCGCCGACGTTGACGTTCGCGTGCGGCACGCGGATCGACAGCGATGCGATCGCGTCGCGCGCGCGTTCGGCGCCGCGCGCCAGATCGAGCGCGCCGAGCCGCGCGTCGCGGTTGCACACCGAGATGTTGATGTTGTCGCGCACGCTCATGTCGAGGAACAGGCCCTGGCGCTTGCGGTCCTCGGTCAGGTAGACGAGGCCCGCGTCGATCGCGTCGCGCGGCGAATGCGCGCCGAAGGTCTTGCCGTCGACCGACACGTCGCCGCGCGTGCGCGGCTCCGCGCCGAAGATCAGCCGCGCAAGCTCGGTGCGGCCCGCGCCGACGAGCCCCGCGATGCCGAGCACCTCGCCCGCGTGCAGCTCGAGGCTGCAGCCGCGCACGCGGCCGCCGTCGGCGACGTCGCGCACCGACAGCAGCAGGTGGCCACGGTCGTACGGCGCGTGTTCCTTCTTGTAGAAGCCGGAGATGTCGCGGCCGACCATCATCGCGACCAGCCGCTCGGCCGACAGCGCCGCGCGCTCGAGCGTGCCGACGTAGGTGCCGTCGCGCAGCACCGACACGCGATCCGACAGCTCGTAGATCTCGGCCATCCGGTGGCTGATGTAGATGATCGCGAGGCCTTCCTCGCGCAGCTGGCGGATCAGCCGGAACAGGTGTTCCGTTTCGCGCGACGACAGCGGCGTGGTCGGCTCGTCCATCACGAGGATGCGGGCGCGGGTGTGCACGGCGCGGGCGATCTCGACGAGCTGCTGCTCGGCGATCGACAGCGTGCCGACCAGCGTGTCGGGCCCGAACGGCGCGCCGAGGCGCTGGAGCACGTCCTCGCAGCCGCGCGCCATCGCCGCGCGGTCGATCGTGCCCCAGCGGCGGTTGCCGCGCCGCAGTTCGCGGCCGACGTAGATGTTTTCCGCGACCGTCAGGTTCGGCGCGAGGCACAGTTCCTGGTAGATCACCGCGACGCCGGCATCGCGCGCGGCAAGCGGGCCGTCGATGTCGATGCGCTGGCCGTCGATCAGGATCTCGCCGCCCGCGTCGGCCTGGTACGCGCCCGACAGGATCTTCATCAGCGTCGACTTGCCCGCGCCGTTCTCGCCCATCAGCGAATGGATCTCGCCCGGATAGACGGTCAGGCTCACGTCGTCGAGCGCGCGCACGGCCGGGAACGTCTTGCTGATCCCGCGCATCTCGAGCAGCGGGCGGGGCGACTCAGATCGCGACATGGTTGACCTCCTGCGATTCCGCGCTTGCGCCTTTGAGGATGCCGGCTCGCGGGGAGAAGTTGAAGAACATCGGCAGCGTCGCGGCGCCGATCGCACCGGCGTCCGCGCCGAACGTGCCGCGCACCAGCGCCGGCGTGCCGCGCGCTTCGGGCGCGGTCGCGACGAGGGCCGAGCGCAGGCGGGTGGCGACTGCGTCGATCAGGCCCGCGTCGGTGTCGGCGTCGAGCACGACGACGGGCGCGTCGACCACGCACAGCACCGCGCGCAGCGCGGGGGCGAGCGCGTCGACGCAATCGTCGATCCATTCGTCGACGGCGGGCAGGCCGCGCGCGATGCACGCTTCGAGGTCGGCGCGGTTGTCGACCTGCTCGCCGCTGTGGCGCAGGTGGCGCACCAGCGCGTGCAGCGATGCGCGTGCGAGCAGGATGTCCCACGGGCCGCGCGGCGGCGGCGCGGACGGCAGGCGGCTCGGCGGCACCGGCATCACGCCGATGTCGCCTGCGTTGCCGGTGACGCCGCGCAGGCAGTCGCCGTCGATCGCGATGCCGCCGCCGATCGCCGGGCCGATGAACAGGTAGACGAAGTCGTCCTGCTGGCGGCCGACGCCGTAGAACAGCTCGGCGATCGCGGCCGCGTTGCCGTCGTTTTCGCCGAACACGGGCAGGGACACCGCGCGGCCGAGCTCGCTCGCGAAATCGACGTCTTCCCACGGGCGGAACGTGTCGGGCGCGAGGCCGAGTTCGCGCATCCAGCTGCCGAGGTTGTACGGCTGCGCGACGCCGATGCCGGTCAGGCGCTCGCGTTCATGCGCGGGGAGCAGGGCCTGCATTGCGTCGATGTCGCGGCGGACGATCTCGAGCACGTCGGCAGGCGGGGGCAGCAGCGTGTCGTGCGTGACGCGGCCGAGCACGTCGCCGTCGAAGTTGACGAGCGCCGTTTCGATGCGCATCCGGTCGAGGTGGACGCCGATCCCGAACGCGCCGCGCGGATCGAGACGGATCAGCGACGCGGGCTGGCCGCGCTGGCCTTCGACGCGACGGCCGGTGAACTCGATCAGCTTCGCGTCGGCGAGCGACGCGATGATGCTGCCGACGGCCGTGCCGGTCAGGTTCGCGAGGCGCGCGAGGTCGGCCTTCGACGCGCTGCCCGCGCGCCGCAGGGCCTTCAGCAACAGGCGCTCGTTGTAACGGCGCACGTTGGCCGAGTTGCTTCCCTGGCCGATGTGCGGGCTTCGCATGGTGTCTCCTTCCATGGCGCGCCGGTTGGTGGCGCATTAAATAAATCACGTTGATTTATTTAACCGCGTGGCGATCGGCATGTCAGCCTAGGGAAATCCCGGGCATTGGGGGGGGGGAGTTTGAAATGAGGAAGGCCGGCGTCGCGGCCGCCTTCTCTGAAATTCGGGCGCAGGAATGGAAAAAGGCCGGCACGAAGCCGACCTTTTCAAAACAGATGGTGCGCAGGAGGGGACTCGGTCGCACGGGCGCGATCGCGGCTGCGCTCGCAAGCGCAGCCTTTCGAGTCCTCACGCAAAGCGCGGAGGCGCTTTGCTTCCTGGGCTGAAAATGAAAAAGGCCGGCACGAAGCCGACCTTTTCAAAACAGATGGCGCCCAGCAGGGGACTCGGTCACACGAGGCGACCCCGGCTGCGCCTGCAAGCGCGGCCTTTCGAGTCCTCACGCAAAGCGCGCAGGCGCTTTGCTTCCCGGGCGCAGAAATGAGAAAGGCCGGCATATAGCCGGCCTTTCAAAAAACAGATGGTGCCCAGGAGAGGACTCGAACCTCCACGGTGTTGCCACCGCTAGGACCTGAACCTAGTGCGTCTACCAATTCCGCCACCTGGGCACGTTTCGCTTGTTGCTGCATCGCGAAAGACCGCAATTATAGAGCAGCCGCGAAGGCTGTCAACAGCTTTTTCGTTCCGGATTAAAAAAATATCGCGTGCACGCCGAACAACCCGACCTGCACTCAACCTGTCGACGCAAGTTCCTCCACCGAGGCCGCCCGTTCGGCGAGCGTCACGTAGTCGCCCGACGCCGTGCGCTCGACCCGCGCATCCACGCGATAGGCGCGCCGCAGGTTGGCGGGCGTCAGCACGTCGGCAGCGCCGCCGTCGGCCAGCACGCCGTCGCGGCCGAGCAGCACGAGGCGGTCGCAGAAGCGCGTGGCGAGATTCAGGTCGTGCAGCGCGACGAGCGCAATCGCGCCGCGCCGCGCGACCGCGTCGCGCATCGCCTCCAGCGCGAGCAACTGCCAGCGCAGGTCGAGCGCGCTCGTCGGCTCGTCCAGCAGCAGCAGCGGCGTTTCGCGCACCAGCACCTGTGCGAGCCCGACCATCTGGCGCTGCCCGCCCGACAGCCGGTCGAGCGACGTGGTGGCGAGCGGATGCAGGTTCAACTGGCCGAACACCCGTTCGAGGCGAGCGTCCTGCGCGTCGGCGGACAGGCCGCCGCAGGTCGCGCGCAGCGCGCCGCGCACGGCTTCGTAGACGAGCAGCGAGGTTGGCTGCGGCAGCGTCTGCGGCAGATATCCGACCCGCCGCATATGCTCGCGGCGCGCGCCGCGCAGCAGGTCGTGCCCGTCGAGCGTGAGCGCGCCGCGCGCGGCGACGAGCCGGGCGAGCGCGCGCAGCAGCGTCGACTTGCCGACGCCGTTCGGGCCGAGCAGCGCCACCGCGCTGCCGGGCGGGATCGCCTGCAGCGACAACTTCGCGAGGATCGTGCGCGCGCCATAAGCGACGTCGAGGCCATCGATGCGGAGTGCCCGTGGCGGTTTATCCATCGTGCCTCCTGCGGCGGCTGATCAGCGTCATGAAGAGCGGCACGCCGACGAGCGCGGTGATGATGCCGATCGGCAGCACGACGCCCGTGACGAGCGTCTTGCTGAGCACCGACGCAGCGGACAGCATGATCGCGCCGGCGAGCGCCGCGCCGGGCAGGTAGTGGCGATGGTCGTCGCCGACGAGCAGCCGCGCGACGTGCGGCCCGACGAGGCCGACGAAGCCGATCGTGCCGACGAACGACAGCGCGGTGGCCGACAGCAGGCTGATGCGGATCAGCGTGACGAGCCGCAGCCGCTCGACCGCGATGCCCATGCTGCGCGCCTGTTCCTCGCCGGCGCGCAGCGCCGTCATCGACGCGACGCCCGGCGCGGACCACACCGCGCTGAACCCGAGCACGCATGCGAGGATCGCGATCTTGCTCCAGGTCGCCCGCGCGAGGCTGCCCATGCTCCAGAACACGATCTGCTGCAGCGCGTTCGCGTCGGCGACGAATTGCAGCAGCCACAACAGCGCCTCGAAGCTGAACATCAGGCCGATGCCGAACAGCACGACGGTTTCGGTCGTCGCGCCGTGCCGCCACGCGAGCCAGACGATCAGCAGCGTCGCGCCGATCGCGCAGCCGAACGCGCCGAGCGACAGCGCGAGGTTCTCGTTCCACAGCACGAGATGCCAGCCGGAGATCACGACGAGCGACGCGCCGACGCTCGCGGCCGCGGCGATGCCGAGCGTGAACGGGCTCGCGAGCGGGTTGTTCAGCACCGTCTGCATCTCCGCGCCGGCGAGCCCGAGCGACGCGCCGACGAGGATGGCCATCAGCGCATACGGCAGGCGCACGTTCCACAGGATCACGCGCTGTTCGAGCGGCAGTGCGTCCGGGCGCAGCAGCCCGGTGACGATATCCGCGACCGGGAACGACGATGGGCCGGTCGCGATGTCGACGACCAGCAGCGCGACGAGCACGCCGGCCAGCATCGCGAGCGCGCCGACGCGCCGCGCGGCGATCGCGCGGTAGCGGACCTTCAGCGACGCGGGCGGAACCGGAGCCGTCGTGCTCATGCGGCACCTCCGCGAGGATCCGGCGCGCACGCGATGCGCGCGGCGAGCGCCGCGCTCGGCACCACGACGCCGCCGTGGTCCTCGCCGTCGATCAGCCGGAACGTCGCGTCGAGGCCCGCACGGCCGCCCACGCGCTGCACGAAGTCACGGGCCGAGCTGACCTGCTTGCGCGCCTGTTGCCGGCGCATGCGTTCGGCGTCCGGATGCGGCGCGCCTTCCTCGAGGCTGCCGGCGGTCACGACGAGGCGCAGCGCCGGGTCGAGCGGCGCCGCCGTTGCGGCGAAGCGGTCGGCATACGGCAGCAGCGCGCGTTCGCCCCACCAGATCGACGGGCTTGCCGCGACGTAGCGGCGGAACAGGTGCGGGCGCGTCAGCAGCGCATACAGCGTCAGCAGCCCGCCGTACGAGTGGCCGAACAGCGTCTGCCTGCCCGCATCGATCGGCCACTGGCGCGCGAGCCACGGCTGCACGTCGTGCTCGACGAAATCGAGAAAGCGGTCCGCCGCGAGGCCTTGTCCGTTCGGCAGCGGCGCGAGCGTGTAGTCGTCGGCGCGCGCCTGCATGTCGTACGGCGCATCGGTCGGGTAGCCGATGCCGAGCACGACCGGCGCGGGCGCGTGCCCGGCGTCGGGCCGTGCCGCGCGGTTGCGCGCGAGCGGCGCGGCGAGCGGGAACAGCGCGTTGCCGTCGAGCACGACCAGCACCGGATGCGGCGCGGTGGCCGAGCGTTCGGCCGGCAGCGCGACGAACAGGCGGCGGGCCCGGCCCGCGACGGTCACGTCGAACTGGTGGCTGCCGGGAATCCGCACGGGCGGCGCGTCGGCGGGCGAGGGCCACGCGGCGGTGTCGGGCGTATCGGACGCGGCGCCGGCCGGCGCGACGCGGGTTGCAAGCGCGCCCGCGAGTCCGGCGAAGAGCAGGCCGCGACGCATGGTGGAGTGAGGCTCCGGCATGTCACGACCCTTCCTGGATCCAGTATTCGCCGTTCAGCGCGACCGGCTGGAAGCGGCGCACCATCGTGTCGAACGTGCGGCGCGGGTCGAGATCCGCGAACAGGTCCGGATGCAGCCATTTGGCCAGCGCCTGCACCGCGACGACGTTGAACGGCGAGTTGTAGAAGTGATGCCAGATCGCGTACGCGCGGCGCTCGCGCACCGCGCGCAGCGGGGCGATCGTCGGGCGCTGCAGCGCGCGGTCGAGCGACTGCACGGCGGCGTTGCGCGTCACGCCGGCGCCGAGCGCGATGCGCCGCGGCGCGCTCTGCAGCGTGAGGGCCGAGCCGATCGCGGTGCCGATGTAGACGTCGGGCTGGCGGCTCAGCAGGTATTCGGGGTTCAGCGTGCCGTGCTCGCCCGGCACGCGGCCTTTCGCGATGTTCTCGCCGCCGGCGGCGTCGAGCAGGCGGCCGAGCATGCCCGTCATCGTTTCGCAGCAGTCGTCGGACAGGCCGACGCGGCTTTCGAGAAAGACGGTCGGCGCGGCCGGCCGCGCGGCTTTCAGGCGGGTGCGCACGAGGTCGAACTGCTGCTGCCACAGCGCATTGAAGTCGGCCGCGCGCTGCGGCGCGCCGAACACCTGGCCGAGCAGCGCGACGCTGCGCGTCGTATTGGCGAGCGGGTCGTGGCGGAAATCGACGAACACGATCGCGACGCCCGCCGCCTCCAGCCGCGCGAGCGTCTCGCGATCGCGCTCGCCGGGCCCGTGGCCGCCGCCGAGCCCGAAGATCGCGACCTGCGGCCGCAGCGCGAGCGCACGCTCGTCGCTGAAGCTGCCGGCCTGCGAGCGGCCGATGCGCGGCACGTCCTTCAACCGCGGAAAGCGTTCGAGCCACTGCGCGTAGCTCGCGGGATCGAGCTGCTCGAAGTCGCCCATCATGCCGACGAGCCGGCGCGTCGGGTCGTCGCCGTCGACGATCGCGAGCGCCGGCAGCAGGCGTCCTTCGCCGAGCAGCACGCGCTCCACGCGCGCGGGAATCCTGACCTGCCGGCCGGCGAGGTCGGTGACGGTCCTGGTGTCCGCATGCGCGGCATGCATCACGAGCCATCCGCACAGCCATGCGCCGAGCGTGGCCCACATTCCGCTTGTCTTTCTCACATGACTCCCGATACGATATAAATGAGAACAATTCTCATTTAATTGTAACCGAGAGGCCGGGCCGGAACGGACGCTGTCCGTTTGTCCGAGCGACGAAATAGTTTGCGCGAGCACCGGGACAGGGCCGCGCGCGGGGGATATCCGAGATGACAGCGTGGGCGCCAGGCGCTTTCCATTCCGATTGCCATCGACACGACGCGCACGTCGCGCGGGTCCGCGAAGTGCGGCCGGGGCTGCGCGTGCATGCGGACGACGCGACCGACGAGTTCGACGCGGTGATGTCCGGCCAGTGCACGCCGGGCCTGCACCTCGTGCTGCTGCTGGAGGGCGCGCTCGACGTGTCCTACGGCGACCGGCGCGTGCTGCTGACCACCGACGGGCGCCGCGCGTGCCGCGACGGCGCCGCCCATCCCGGCGCGGGCCGGCCGAACGTGCGGATGCAGTCGTTCCTGCTCAACGCGCTGCAGCCCGACACGTTCCGCCGCCGCCTGAGCAAGGGCGGCTATGCGCGGCGGCTCAGCCTCGCGATGTCCGGCGAATGGCTCGCGCACCTGCAGGCCGCGAGCCGCGCGGCGTTGCCCGAGCGGCTCGATTCGATGCTGTCCGCGCATCTCGCGATCCATTTCTGGCAGCCGACGCCGCGCGCGGCCGCGCTCGCCGAGCAGATCGTGCGGCCGCCGGCGTACCAGCCGATGCTGCAGGCGATCTACCTCGAAAGCCGCGTGCTCGAACTGCTCGCCGAGGCGTTCGCGCCGCTCGAGGCGGAGGAGGCCGGCGCGTCGGACACGGCGCTCGGCTCGCGCGACTATCGCCGGATGGCCGAGCTGCGCGCGTTCCTCGCGAGCGACGCCGCGCAGGACCTGTCGCTCGACGACATCGCGCGCCACGTCGGCATGAGCGCGAACGCGATGCAGCGCCAGTTCCGCGCCGCGTACGGCACGACGGTGTTCGACTTTATTCGCGAGCATCACCTGCAGCGCGCGCGGCTCGCGCTCGAGCGCGACGCGGTGAGCGTCAAGCAGGCCGCCGCGCTCGCCGGCTACACGAGCGCCGCGAATTTCGCGACCGCGTACAAGCGCCGGTTCGGCGTGACGCCGACGCTCGCGCGGCGCTGCGCGAGCCGCTGACGGATCGCAGCGGCGCTCAAACGAGTTCGAGGCTTACGCAAAGATTTCGGCGTATTACAGGTTCCATAATGCAAATGAGAATCAATCACATTGTGGAGCAGCGAAAGCGTCATCATGTCGAGTCACGTTGCGAAGTTTGCGTTGAAGCCGGCCGTCGTCGCCGGCCTGTATCTGATGGGGGCGTCCTGCGCGTGGGCGCAGACGCCTGACAAGCCGGGCGATGCCGCTACGTCGGCCGCGTCCGGCGAGCCGGCGGCCATGAAGGAAATCGTCGTGACGGCGAGCCGCCGCGAGCAGGCGATCAAGGAAGCGCCCGCCAGCATCTCGGTGATCACCCGCGACGAGATCGCGGCGAAGCCGTACACGTCGGTCGCCGAGATCGTCGGCAAGGTCGAGGGCGTGAGCGTCGTCGGCGGATCGCCGAACGACCAGGACATCTCGATTCGCGGGATGCCGGGCGAATACACGCTGCTCCTCGTCGACGGCCGCCGGCAGAACACCCGCGAAACGATGAACCGCGGCACCGCGGGCGTGCAGTCGAACCTGATGCCGCCGCTGTCTGCGATCGAGCGGATCGAGGTCGTGCGCGGGCCGATGTCGTCGCTGTACGGCGCCGATGCGATGGGCGGCGTGGTCAACGTGATCACGCGCAAGGTGCCGAAGCGCTGGGGCGGCACGATCACCGCGAGCAGCGTGTGGCAGCTCGAGTCGAACCAGGGCGACACACAGAGCGTCGATTTCTGGCTCGGCGGGCCGCTGAAGTCCGACGTGCTCGGGCTGCAGGCGTCCGGGCGCCTGCTGCATCGGGGCGAGGACACCATCTACTACCCGGCGAGCGGGGCGAGCGGCGCGAACGGGCAGCGCATCGGCAGCTTCGACGTGAAGCTCGCCGCGAAGCCGACCCGCGACCAGGACATCAGCGTGAACGTCGGGCGCGAACAGCTCACCTATCTCAGCACGCCGGGCAAGAGCGAGGCGCCGCTCACGCCGCGCACCGCGACTTCCGCGATCACCGAGACGCGTCACGTGCGCGACTACTGGGGCATCACGCACGACGGCCGCTGGGGCTTCGCCAACACGACGCTGTCGCTGTACGGCGAGCGCGGCGTGCAGGACCAGTGGACGCCGGCGGGGCGCTCGCCGGTCAAGCCCGTGCTGACCGACACGATCCTCGAAGGCAAGGCCGAGGTGCCGTGGTGGGGCGAGCGCAACATCCTGACGATCGGCGGCCAGCACATCTGGTCGCGGCTGTCGGGCGTCGGCAGCCAGGATGCCGTGCCGAAGGGGCACGCGATCAATTCGGATCGCATCTCGCGCAACGCGTGGGCGCTGTTCGGCGAGAACGAGTACTTCTTCAACGATCGCTTCACGCTGACCACCGGCCTGCGGCTCGACCACGACGACCGCTACGGCAGCCACGTCAGCCCGCGCGTCTACGGCGTGTACCGGCTCACCCAGGCGTGGACGGTGCGCGGCGGCGTGTCGACCGGCTTCCGGCCGCCGTCGCTGCGCCAGAGCACGGGCGGCTATTGCATGACGTCGGGCGGCGCGGCGGGGGCGGTGCCCGGCACGCTGTGCGGCAACCCGGACCTGAAGCCCGAAACGAGCGTGACCGAGGAACTCGGCGTGCGCTACGACATGGGCGATACGTACGCGGGCCTGACGCTGTTCAACAACCTGTTCAGGAACAAGGTGACGAGCTACGACACGGGCGTCGCCGATCCGCGCTCGCCGGGCCGCAACATCTACAAGTACGACAACATCGACCGGGTCAAGCTGTACGGGCTCGAGCTCGGTGCGGGCACGCGGGTGTCGCGCACGGTGAGGGTGTCGGGCGCGTACACGCTGACGCAGTCGCGCCGCGAAGGCAACGGCGAGAAGGCATTCAACGGCAGCTCGCTCGACGGCCAGCCGCTCGACAAGACGCCGAAGCACAAATTCAACGTGCAGGTCGACTGGGCGCCGACGCCGAAGCTCGACCTGTATGCGACGGCCAACTACATCGGCAACGAATACTGGGCGGCGTTCCGCAACGGCGCGCAGGGCGTGCGCGAGCGGCCGTCGACGACGACCTTCGACCTCGGCGGCCGTTACCGGATCGACAAGCGCTTCTCCGTCAATTTCGCGGTGCTGAACCTGACCAACCGGATGGTGCCGGTGGACGACCGCACCCGCGCGAACGGCGTGAGCGGCAACTGGCTGGTCGATCAGGGCCGCCGCGTCGCGGTGAGCGTCACCGCCGAGATGTGACGGCCTGGCCGGCGCCGCGCGCCGGCTCATTCAATCTGGAAAGTGGAGGTCAAGCTCATGAACATGGTGTCCCGTCCTTCGACACTATTAGCACCCCGAAACGTCTGGGAACTCTATCGCCCCGACACGCCGCTGTTCCTCGCGACGCCGGACCATGCGCTGCTCGCGGCCGATGCGGCGCAGGCCGTCCCGCACGGCGATGCGCCGCTCGCGGCACGCGTCGCACAGGCGCTGCGCGATGCCCGCGCGAGCGGCTACGCGGATGCGGCGGTGGTCGGCGCGGTGCCGTTCGACGTCGATGCGCCGGCCGCGTTGCGCGTTGCACGCACGCTGCTGCGCGCCGGGCCGCTCGGCTCACCGCACGCGCCCGATCCGGCGTCGACGCGCTACGCGACGCGCGCGGTGCCGTCGGCGGACCGCTATGCGGACGCGGTCGCGCAGGCTGTCGCGCGCATCCGCGCCGGCGAACTCGACAAGGTGGTGCTGGCGCGCACGCTCGAGATCACCGTCGACCGGCCGGTCGACGTCGCGCCGCTCGTCGCGCGCCTCGCGGCCCGCAATCCGCACGGCTACACGTTCTCCGTCGATCTCGGCGCCGGGCGCACGCTGCTCGGCGCGAGCCCGGAACTGCTCGTGAACCGCTTCGGCGGCATCGTCCGCGCGAATCCGCTCGCGGGCTCGGCGCCGCGCAGCCCCGACCCGGTCGAGGATCGCCGCCGCGCGGACGCGCTGCTCGCGTCCGTGAAGGATCTCGACGAGCATCGGGTCGTCGTCGAGGCGGTGCGCGACAGCCTCGCGCCGCTGTGCCGGCGCCTGGACGTGCCGGCGCGCCCGTCGCTGATCCACACCGAGACGATGTGGCATCTGTCGACCGAAGTGCGCGGCGAAACCGATGCGGACGCGCTGACGCTCGCGCTCGCGCTGCATCCGACGCCCGCCGTCTGCGGCGCGCCGCGCGCAGCCGCCCGCGCGTGCATTCGCGACGCGGAGCCGTTCGACCGCGGCTTCTACGCGGGGATGCTCGGCTGGGTCGATACGCGCGGCGACGGCGAATGGGTCGTGACGATCCGCTGCGCGGAAGCGCGCGACCGCACGCTGCGGCTTTATGCGGGCGCGGGCGTGGTCGGCGAATCGACGCCCGACGGCGAACGCGCGGAAACTGCCGCGAAGTTCCGCACGATGCTCGACGCGCTCGGCGTGAGCCGCGACGTCGCGGCGGACGCGCTGACGGAGCGCGCGTGATGCGCGCGCACGGCACACCCTGGCCGGACGCGTTCGCCGACGCGTACCGCCGCAACGGGTATTGGCGCGGGCAGTCGTTCGCGCACTGGCTCGACGAGCGCGTCGAACGGCATGGCGAGCGCATCGCGCTCGTGCAGGACGACATCCGCTGGTCGTATCGCACGCTCGCCGACGAAGCGGCGCGCGTCGCCCGCGCATTGACCGCGCGCGGCATCGCGCCGGGCGACCGCGTGGTGGTGCAGTTGCCGAACTGCGTCGCGTTCTTCGCGGTCACGTTCGCGCTGTTCCGGCTCGGCGCGCTGCCCGTGTTTGCGCTGCCCGCGCATCGCCGGCGCGAGATCGGCTACTTCTGCCGGCACGCGCAGGCGGTCGCGTACGTCGCGGCCGAGCGGCACGACGGGTTCGATTACCGGGCGCTCGCGCGCGACGTGAAGGCCGACGCGCCGACGCTGCGCCACGTGCTGTTCACCGCGCCCGGCAATGCGAACCTTGCGCTGGCCGACGCAGCGGCCAACGTCGCATTGCCGCCCGAACCGGCCGCGAGCGAAGTCGCATTCCTGCAGTTGTCGGGCGGCAGCACCGGCACGCCGAAGCTGATCCCGCGCACGCACGACGACTACCTGTACAGCGTGCGCGAAAGCGCGCGCATCTGCGGGCTGAGCGAGCGCAGCGTCTATCTCGCCGCACTGCCGGCCGCGCACAACTACGCGCTCAGCTCGCCGGGCTCGCTCGGCGTGCTGCACGCGGGCGGCACGGTCGTGCTGTGTGACGGCGCGAGCCCGGACGCCGCGTTCCCGCTGATCGAGCGCGAGCGCGTGACGGTCGTCGCGCTCGTGCCGCCGCTGGTGCCGGTCTGGCTCGCGGCGGCGGCCCGGCGCCGGCAGGCGCTCGCGAGCCTGGAACTCGTGCAGGTCGGCGGCGCGCGCTTCGATCCGGCGCTCGCGGAACGCGCGGCGGACGGGTTCGGCGCGCAGCTCCAGCAGGTGTTCGGGATGGCCGAAGGGCTCGTCAACTACACGCGGCTCGACGATCCGCGCGAGGTCGTGACCGGCACGCAGGGGCGGCCGATCTCGCCGGACGACGAAATCCTCATCGTCGACGACGACGATCGTCCCGTCGCGCCGGGCGAGGTCGGCCATCTGCTGACGCGCGGCCCGTACACGATCCGCGGCTATTACGACGCCGACGCGCACAACGCGCGCGCGTTCACCGTGGACGGCTTCTATCGCACCGGCGATCGCGTGCGGCGCACGGCCGCCGGCCATCTGGTCGTCGAGGGGCGGGCGAAGGACCAGATCAATCGCGGCGGCGAGAAGATTCCGGCCGAGGAGATCGAGCACCTGCTGCTCGCGCACCCGGGCGTGGTCGACGCGGCGCTCGTGCCGATGCCCGATCCGTATCTCGGCGAGCGCAGCTGCGCTTACGTGATAGGCCGCGCGCCGCCGCCGGGCGCGGCGGAGCTGATGCGGTTCGTGCGCGAGCAGGGCGTCGCCGCATACAAGGTGCCGGACCGGATCGAATTCGTCGATGCATTCCCGAAGACGCCGGTCGGCAAGATCGACAAGCGCGCGTTGCGCCAGCGCATTGCGGATCAGCTGACCGAAACCGATTGACGACAGCGCGGGCGGCACGCATCGCCCGCGCATGAACATTTTCAACAGCACTCCATCATGGCCATTCCGAAGATTCCTTCCTACCCGATGCCGGCCGCGCTGCCGGCGAACCGTGTGACGTGGCAGTTCGAGCCGCACCGTGCGGCGCTGCTCGTGCACGACATGCAGGACTACTTCCTCGACTTCTACGATCGCGGCGCGGCGCCCGTGCCGGTGCTGCTGGCGAATGTCCGGCGCCTGATCGACTTCGCGCGCGCGGCCGGGATGCCGATCTTCTACACCGCGCAATCGGCCGCGCAGACGCCCGCGCAGCGCGCATTGCTGACCGACATGTGGGGGCCGGGGCTGACCGCGCAGCCGTCGCGCGAAGCGATCTGCGGCGCGCTCGCGCCGGCGCCGGGCGACACCGTGCTCGACAAGTGGCGCTACAGCGCGTTCCAGCGCTCGGACCTCGAGGTCCAGTTGCGCGCGCTGGGGCGCGACCAGCTCGTGATCTGCGGGATCTACGCGCACATCGGCTGCCTGATGACCGCGTGCGACGCGTTCATGCGCGACGTCCGGCCGTTCTTCGTCGCCGACGCGCTCGCGGATTTCTCCGAACGCGAGCACCGGATGGCGCTCGACTACGTGGCGGGCCGTTGCGGCAAGGTCGAGACGACGGATGCGCTCGTCGGCAGGGCGGAGGGTGACGCCGAGCAGCCGATGCTCGCGGAGATCGCCGCGCAGGTCGCGCGCAGCCTGCGGGTGCCGGTTGCCAGCCTGCGCGCGGGCGACAACCTGCTCGACGCCGGGCTCGATTCGGTGCGCATGATGACGCTCGTGGAAACGTGGCGGGCCGCCGGCTACGACGTCACGTTCGTCCAGCTTGCCGAGCAGCCGACGCTCGACGCGTGGGCCCGGCTGCTGCAGCGTTCGGCGCAGGTGCCGGCATGACGGCGCGCACGATGCCGGATGCGCGGCCGGCGCCGTTCGTCAGCACCGCCGAGCTCACGCTGCCGCAGGCCGACCGCGTGCTGTTCAAGCTCTGCAAGCACTACGCGATCAAGGTGCCGGTCGTATTCGACGAGCACCGCGCGACGGTCGATTTTCCGTACGGCGTGTGCCGGATGCTGCGCACCGACGACCTGCTGAGCCTGCGCTGCGAAGCCGATGCCGCGGACAAGCTCGCGCAGATCCAGTACGTGATGGACGAGCACCTCGCGCTGATGTCGCGCAACCGGCAGCTCGTCGTCGAGTGGCAGCGCGCGTGACGCGCATCGCCCGTTTCCCGATCAACGCATTCCCTTGGCACATCCATTCATGCAACTCGAAGACCGACCGATGCGCGCGACGTCCGCGCAATACGGAATCTGGGTCGCGCAGCAGGTCGACCCGGACGACCCGGGCTACCTGACTGCCGAGACGATCGCGCTCGACGGCGCGCTCGACGTCGCCGCGCTGGCCGACAGCGTCGAGGCCGTGCTCGACCATGCCGATACGCTGCACATGCGCTTCGCCTGGCAGGACGATGCGCTTTGGCAGCATCGCCGGACGCCGCGCACGCAATTGCCGCTCGTCGATTTCTCCACGCAGGCCGATCCCGAACAGGCGGCGCGCAACTGGATGGCCGAGTCGCTGTCGACCTGCTGCGACGTCACGGCCGATCCGCTGTACCGCACCGCGCTGCTGCGGCTGTCGCCGACGCGGCACTGGTGGTATCTGCAGGTGCATCACATCGCGCTCGACGGCTTCGGCTACAGCCTGCTCCAGCAGGCGGTGGCGGCCCGCTACAGCGCGCGCGTCGCGGGCGCGGCGCCGCCCGCGCTGCCGGACTGGCGCGTCGATCGCGTCGTCGGCGCGGAGGCGCATTACCGCGCAACCGGCGGCTTCGACGCCGATCGCGCGTTCTGGCGCGCGCATCTGCACGACGTGCCGGCGCCGCTCGTGCTGGCGCCGAAGCAGGAGATCGGCGCGAACGCACTGCGCGAGACGCTGACGCTCGGCGCCGATCGCGTGCAGGCGCTGCGCGCGGCCGCGGAGCGGCTCGACGTCGACTGGAACGCGTGGCTGCTGTGCGCGATCGGCATCTGGCTCGCGAAGGAGGGCGGCCAGCGCGACCTGACGCTCGGCCTGCCGGTGATGAACCGTCTCGGCACGCCGGCGCTCGGCGTGCCGTGCATGGCGATGAACATCGTGCCGCTGCGCGTGCACGTCGATCCGGATTGCTCGCCGCGTGCGCTCGCGGCCGACACCGCCGGCCGGCTGCGCGCGATCCGGCCGCACCTGTACTACCGGTACGGCTGGATTCGCGGCGACCTCGGGTTGCTGGAGCGCAACGCGTTCCTGTTCAACCAGGCGGTCAACGTGATGCCGTTCGAGCGCCAGGTCGCGTTCCGCGGGCTCGCGAGCGACACGCGCGCGATCAGCGGCGGCCCGGTGAAGGACCTGAACGTGACGGTCGCGGTGCGCGCCGGCTCGTGGCAGGTGACGCTGGAAGCCAATCCGAACGCATACGACGCGGCGACGCTGGCCGCTCATGCGCGTTCGCTCGCGGGCTGGCTCGACGCATTCGCCGCACATGCGCCGCAGGCGCCCGTCGCGCCGCTGCTCGGCGATCTGCCGCCGCCGTCGGTCCTGCGCGGCGCGCCGCTGGCCGGGCCGCATCACGATGTGCTCGCGCGTATCGCACACATCGCGCGGCACGCGCCGACGCACACGGCGATCGAGGCAGGCGAGCGGCGCGTCGACTACCGGTCGCTGCTCGACGACGTCGACGCGCTTGCGGCTGCGCTCGTGCGGCGCGGCGCGACACGCGGCAGCCGCGTGGCGATCGCCGCGCCGCGCGCGCCGGACGTGATCGCGGCGATGCTCGCGGTGCTGCGCGTCGGCGCGGTGCTCGTGCCGCTCGACCCGGACGGCCCGCCGCAGCGAACCGCGGCGATGCTCGCCGACGCGGCGCCCGTGCTCGTGATCACGCGGGGCGCGCATCGCGCGTGCGCGGGCGATTTGCCGACACTGGATCTCGACGCACATCGTGCGCCGGCGGCAGGCATGCCGCACGAGGCGCCGCCCGCCGACCAGCCCGCATACCTGCTCTACACATCGGGCTCGACCGGCACGCCGAACGGCGTGCTGGTCGGCCGCGGCGCGCTCGCGCATTTCGTTGCGAGCACGCGCGACCTTTATCGCGTCGGGCCGAACGACCGCGTGCTGCAGTTCGCGCCGCTGCATTTCGACGCGAGCCTCGAGGAGATCTTCGTCACGCTGTGCCACGGCGCGACGCTCGTGCTGCGCGACGACGCGATGCTCGACTCGGTCGACACGTTCACGGCCGAGGTCGAGCGGCGCGGCATCACCGTGCTCGATCTGCCGACCGCGTACTGGCACGTGCTCGCGCATGCGCTCGACGGCCGCCATGCGCGGCAGTTGCGCGACGTACGCCTGACCATCATCGGCGGCGAGGCGGCGCTGCCCGAGCCGATCCGGCGCTGGCGCGCCCGCTTGCCGCACCAGACGCTGCTGAACACCTACGGACCGACCGAAGCGACGATCATCGCGACGGCCGCGTGCGTCGGCGGGCCCGACGCGGCCTGGCAGGACGGCGAGCCGGTGCCGATCGGCACGCCGCGCGCGGGCGTCGACGCACGGATCGTCGATGCGCGCCTGTATCCGGTCGCGGCAGGGCGCACCGGCGAACTGGTGCTGGGCGGCGACGCGCTCGCGCTCGGCTATCCGGGTAATCCGGCGCTCACGTCCGAACGCTTCGTGACGCTGCCCGGCACCGGCCTGCGCGCCTATCGCACCGGCGATCTCGCCACGCTGCGCGACGGCCGGCTTTGTTTCGACGGCCGGATCGACCATCAGGTGAAGATCAGCGGCGTGCGCATCGATCCACGCGAGATCGAGGACGGGCTGTTGCGATTCCCGGCCGTGCGCGAGGCGGCTGTCGTCGCATTGCGCAGCGAGGCGGGCGCGGCGACGCTCGCGGCGTTCGTCGTCGGGGTCGACGACGTCGCCGCGCTGCGCGCGTGGCTTGCCGACGCGTTGCCGCCCGCCGCGATTCCCGATGCATGGCATGTGCTCGATCGCCTGCCGCGCAACGCGAACGGCAAGACCGACCGCAATGCGCTGGTGCGGCTCGCCGCAAAGCGGCGCGCCGGGCCGGACGACGCATCGCAGGCTGGCGCGCTCGAGCAGCAGGTGATGCGCATCTGGCGTGACGTGCTGGGCGAGGTCGCGCTCACGCCGGCGTCCAACTTCTTCGACGTCGGCGGGAAGTCGCTGCAGGCGATCCAGGCGAGCGCGCGGCTTGCGACCGAGCTGGGGCGCGACGTGCCCGTGTCGATGCTGTTCCGGCATGCGACCGTCGACGCGCTGGCCGCCGCTTTGCGAACGCCGCTCGCGTATGGGCCGCGCACCGGGCACGACGCGTTCGCGCCGCATCTCGCGATCCAGGCCGGGCGCGACGGCGGGCCGCGGCTGATCTGCATCCATCCGGCCGACGGCCTTGCGTGGAGCTATCTGCGGCTTGCCGCCCATCTGCCGGACGTCGCGGTGGACGGCCTCCAGCTGTCGATCGACGACACCCGCCACGCGGCCGATTTCGACGCGCTCGTCGATACCTACGTGCGACGCGTGCGCGCGCTGCAGCCGGACGGCCCGTATCACCTGCTCGGCTGGTCGCTCGGCGGCGCGCTCGCGCACGCGGTGGCCGCCGCGCTCGCGCGCGACGGGCAGGCGGTCGGCCTGCTCGCGCTGATGGACAGCTATCCGGCATCCGCATGGTCGGCGCAAGCGCAGCCGGCGCTGGCCGATGCGCTGCGCATCCTGCTCACGGTGAATGGCGATTTCGACACCGGCGAGCTGTCGGACGAGGCGTTGCGGCAGCGGCTGCTGCGCGCGAACAGCCCGTTCGCGGCGCTCAGCGCGGCGGGGCTCGACGCGTTCGCCGACGCGACGCTGCGGCAGATGCGCCTGTTCCGCGCGGCGCACACGCCGCGCTACGACGGCGCGCTGCTGCTGTTCGACGCCGCGCGCAAGCGGCCCGGCCTGCCGCAGCCCGACAGCTGGCGCGCGCATCTGGCGCCGGACGCGCTGACGTGCCGCGCGCTCGATTGCTCGCACGACGGGATGTCCGATCCCGAACCGATGGCGGCGATCGGCGCGGCCATCGGAGAACAGCTTGCCGCCGCGGTTTCCGGCGGCTCCATTTCAAGGAATTCGAATCGATGAATGCACCGGCAGGGATGACATTTCCGGGCAAGGTCGCCGTCGTGAGCGGCGCGGCCCAGGGCATTGGCGCGGCCGTCGCGCGCGCGCTCGCTGCGCGCGGGATCGAGGTCGCCGCGTTCGACGTCGACGCCGACGCGCTTTCGCGCAACGCGGCCGACAGCGCGGCGTTCGACGCGCGGATCCATCCGTTCACGGTCGACGTCGCGGACGCGGCCGCCGTGAACGACGCGGTCGCGCGCGTCGAGGCGACGGTCGGTCCGATCGGGATGCTCGCGAACGTTGCGGGCGTGCTGCGGCTTGCCGCCGCAACGTCGCTGAGCGACGCGGACTGGGCGCACTGTTTCGCGGTGAATACGCACGGGGTGTTCCATCTGTCGCGTGCGGTCGCGCAGCGGATGGTCGCGCGCCGTGCCGGCAGCGTCGTGACGGTCGGCTCGAACGCGGCGCTCGTGCCGCGCATGCAGATGGCCGCGTATGCGGCGTCGAAGGCGGCCGCGCACCAGTTCACCCGCTGTCTCGGGCTCGAACTCGCCCCGCACGGGATTCGCTGCAACATCGTCGCGCCCGGCTCGACGGATACACCAATGCAGCGTCAGCTGTGGACCGGGCCCGAGGGCCCGGCGGCGGTGATCGGCGGGTCGCTCGACACGTACCGCACCGGCATTCCGCTCGGCCGCATCGCCGCGCCGGACGACGTCGCCGAAACGGTGCTGTTCCTGCTGTCCGACGCGTCGCGACACGTCACGCTGCACAGCCTGTGCGTCGACGGCGGCGCGACGCTCGGCGCCTGACGGGCCGGCATTTTCCATTTCGGAGCATCAACGATGAAACAGATTTCCGCCTGCGTCGGGCAGGGGGCGGCCGGAGCGTTCGCCGAGCCGCCCCGCGACGAGCGATGGCGCGTCGGCATGCGGCTGCCGGCGCCGGATGCGCTGCGCCGCGACGTGCCGGCTTCCGTCGCCGCGCGCGCGACCGTGGAGGCCGGCCGGCGCGCGCTGCGCGCGATCCTCGAGCGTCGTGACGCGCGCCGCATCGTGGTCGTCGGCCCGTGTTCGATCCACGATCCGCAGGCTGCGCTCGACTACGCGCGCCGGCTCGCGCGGCTGGCGCATGCGGTGCGCGACGCATTCTGCGTGGTGATGCGCGTCTATTTCGAGAAGCCGCGGACGACGGTCGGCTGGAAAGGGCTGATCAACGATCCGGGGCTCGACGGCAGTCATCGCGTGGTGGACGGGCTGCACGCCGCGCGCCGGCTGCTGGCCGACATCAATGCGCTCGGGCTGCCGGCCGCGATCGAGGCGCTCGACGTCGTCACCCCGCACTACCTGTGCGACCTCGTGAGCTGGGCGGCGATCGGCGCACGGACGACCGAATCGCAGGTGCACCGCGAGCTGGCATCGGGGCTCGCGATGCCGGTCGGCTTCAAGAACGGCACCGACGGCCAGGTCGATATCGCCGCGCACGCGATGCTGGCCAGCATGCGGCCGCACACCTTCATCGGCATCGACGGCGCCGGCGGCCCCGCGCTGCTGCACAGCGACGGCAACCCGCATGCGCACCTGGTGCTGCGCGGCGGCCGGCACGGGCCGAACTACGACGCGGAGTCGGTCGCGGCCGCCGTCGACACGCTGCGCGCGCAGCGCCTGCCGCCGAACCTGCTGGTCGACTGCTCGCACGCGAACTGCGGCAAGCAGGCGGAGCGTCAGCTTGCGGTGCTGGACGACGTCGTCGGGCAGATGTGCGCAGGCAGCGACGCGATTCGCGGCGTGATGCTCGAGAGCTTTCTCGAGGCGGGCGCGCAGCCGCTCGGCGGCCCGCTGCGCTACGGCTGCTCGATCACGGATCCGTGCCTGGGCTGGGACGCGACCGAGGACGCGCTGCTGCGGGCGCGCAGTCGATGGCTCGCGCGCGACAGTGGCCGCGTCGGCTGACGCGCGCCTTCTTCAATCAATCACGGGATGGACATGTCGACGACTTCCGCCGAACCCCTGCAAACGCCGGCCGCTGCCGGCACACGTCATCTGCCGCTGCTGCTCGCGAATCTCGCGATGGTGGCCGGCACCTATGCATTCGTCGCGATCGCCGGCCCGCTGGCGCGCCGGATGCATCTCGAACCCCTGCATATCGGCGCCGTCATCGCGAGCGTCGGGCTCGTGTGGATCGCCGCCGCGCCGCGTTGGGGCCGCGCGGCCGACATGCGCGGCCGGCTGCCGGCGATGCGCGCGTCGATCGTCGGCTTCGTCGCCAGCTTTCTGCTGCTGGCCGCCTATGTCGGCTGGGCGCTGCTCGGCGACGTGAGCGCCATGCCGCCGGTGTGGGCGAGTTTCGCCGCGCTGCTCGCGACGCGCGCGGCGATGGGCGGCTGCTATGCGGGCTTGCCGGTCGCGGCAACCGCGTGGATCGCGGACCGGACGGCCGCCGACGGGCGCGCGGCGGCGCTGGCGCGCTTCGGCGCGGCGGGCGCGGTCGGGATGGTGATCGCGCCGCCGCTCGCGGGCTGGCTCGCGGGTTACGACATGACGCTCGCGCTCGCGGTGTTCGCGCTGCTGCCGCTCGCGGGCCTGCCGGGGTTGCGCCGCTTGCGTGACGACGGACCGCGCGTCGCGCGGCAGGCGCCGCCGCGGTTGAAGCCGACCGACCCGCGCCTGCGCCTGCCGTGGTGCAGCGCTTTTGCGCTGTACAGCGTCGTGATGATCGCGAACAGCGCGCTCGGCTTTTACGTGATCGACCGGTTGCAGGTTGGCGTGAGCGACGCGTCGGCGGTGGTCGGCTATACGCTCGGCAGCGCCGGCATCGGGCTGATCGCGATGCAATCGCTCGTCGGGCGGTTGCGCCGGGTCGCGCCGCAGCAGTGGCTGCGCTGGGGCGCGCTCGTCGGCGGTGTCGGCTTCGTGTCGACGCTGGCGGTCGGGCCCGCGCAGCCGTTGTGGATGTGCGCGAGCTACCTGGTGGCGGCGTGCGGAATGGGCGCGGCATTCCCGGCGGTCGCGGCGCTGGCGAGCATGCGGGTCGAGGCGCACGAGCAGGGGGCGTGCGCGGGTGCGATGTCGGTCGCGCAGGGGCTCAGCATGGTGATCGCGCCGCTTGCCGGCAGCGCGCTTTACGAACTGCATCCGGCCGCGCCGTTCGCGGCGATCGGGGTTGTGCTGGCCGGCGTGTTCGTCGGGACGTGGCGGCGGGGTGTGCCGCAGGCGTGATGGCATCCGTAGCAGGGAGTCCGCTTTTGCGGGCTTTTTGCCATCGGGCGCAGAAATGAAAAAAGGCCGGCTAGAAGCCGACCTTTCTTGAAACAGAGGATGCCCGGGAGAGGACTCGGTCACATGGGCGCGACCCCGGCATCGCAGCCTTTCGAACTCTCACGCAAAGCGCGCAGGCGCTTTGCTTCCCGGGCGCAGAAATGAGAAAGGCCGGCATATAGCCGGCCTTTCAAAAAACAGATGGTGCCCAGGAGAGGACTCGAACCTCCACGGTGTTGCCACCGCTAGGACCTGAACCTAGTGCGTCTACCAATTCCGCCACCTGGGCACGTTTCGCTTGTTGCTGCATCGCGAAAGAATGCGATTATAGCGTGTTCGAAGGGGCTGTCAACACAATTTCATCAAAAGGATGAAAAAAGCACGGCCCCTTGCCGAACGACTGCTCATCCTCCGACGGGATCCCCCATTTCGCGGCGATATTCCAGCGCAGCGTCTGTTCCGAATTGACGCGAGTCAACCGCCGTCCGCCGTTCGCTGAAGTGTTTTGCGCGCCGCGCCAGGTGATGGCGCATGGGACGAGTACGAAAAAATGCGATTTGTTATGGGACAAGGGGGAAATGAATCCGTCACCCCAAAAAAATCAAGATTATTCGGGCAACATGGCGGCTGCCAACCCGCGGCCGAACGCGGCGCGGTTGTATTTTTAAGGGCCCGAGCGCGCCTGAATAGCCGCGTGGCGGGATCACGTGTGCGACGAGGCCAGCGGCCGACCGCCGCGACCATTCAGGGCGCGCGCGGACGCAGTGACCTCGGGCGAATAAAACAATAACGAGGAATGCCATCCCATGCCTGACTGGCTCAATCGAGTCTGGAAAATAGCGATATCCGTGCGGCCCGCCGTATGGCCGCTTACGGCCGGCGTTGCGTTGCTGGCGGCGCTCAGTTGTACGCCGGCCGCCGAGACGCTGCTGTCGCCGCTCGACCGCCTGTACTGGAATCTGGTTGCGACCTGCGTCGATTACGGCGAGCGCGACGATGTCGTCGTCATCTCGATCGACAAGAAGACGATCGCCGAACTGGGCGGCGGCGCGAGCTATGCACGGACGTCCCATGCGCAGGTGCTCGATCGGCTCGGCGGCGCATCGAGCGTCGTGCTCGACATGACGATGTTCGGCCCGGCGCGCGGCGACGATGCACTCGTGGCCGCGATCGCGCGGCAAGGGCGCGTCGTGCTGCCCGCCCACGTTTCGCCGGAGGGCACGCGTGCCGACACTGTGCTGCTGCCCGCGCCGCAGTTGCGCGGCGTGGCGGCGGCCGTCGGCCAGCGCAGCGTCGTGCTCGGCAGCGACTATCTGGTGCAGGGCATCGTGCCGTACGTCCGGACGGACAATTCGGACGGCGAGCTGCCGCATGTCGCGCTGCAGGCGATCCACGTTGCGGGCGCGTCGCTGCCGGCCGGCGACGTGCGCCTGCACGTGCAGGATCACGTGTCCTGGCTGGGGCGTATCGAAGCGCGCTCGCTCGCGCTGTTCCTGCCGACACGCTTCAACCTCGATCGCTATTCGTACGTCGACGTGCTGAAGGGGCGCATCCCCGAGTCGGCGTGGCATGGCCGCATCGTCTTCATCGGCGACGCGATGTCCGATCTTTCCGGTGTGTACGACCTGTCGATGTCGGAGGGCGGACGGCTGCGGCGCGTCGAGGTCGACGCGCTGGTGACGCAGGCGCTGCTCGACGGCCACATCCTGTCGCGCGAGCCGGCGGCGATCCAGGTTGCCGTCAGCATCGTGGTCGCGACGGTGATGCTGCTGATCTGCATGCTGGTGCCGGGCTGGCGCATGTACGCATTCGCGATCGGGTGGCTGGCCACATTCGTCGCCGCCGAACTGGTGCTGCTCCTGCATTGGTCGTACTGGACGCCGCTCGGGCCGTTGCTCGCCGTGTGTGTATTGATTTTCGCGGTGAGCGGCTGGCGGCGCGCCGGCAGCCTGCGGGCGTTCCTGCTGAACGAATACGAGATGCTGCGCGGGCTTGCCGGCAAGCACGCGTTCGTCGGCTTGCCGCACGCGCCAGGCACCGATGCCGCGATGCCGACGAAAGATGAAGTCGAGATCGCGATGCAGCGCATTCGCGCGTGGCAGACGGCCTATGTCGACATGATCGAGACGCTGCCTTATCCGATCTTCGTCGAACAGCACGGCGAGCTGCTGATGTGCAATGCACGCGGCCGCGCGATGCTCGAGACGCTCGACGCCGACGGCGACGAGGCGGTACGGCGCGTGCTGGCGATCGCGCGCGACGAAGTGCTGACCGCGAAGGCGACCGGCAAGATTCACTCGGTCGAGCTGGCGCTGAACGGGCGCACGCAGATGATGATGGTGACGCCGTTCGGCGACGGCGACCGGCACAGTTCGACGGCGAGCATGATCTGCGTCGTCGACATCCACAACGTCAAGGCCGCGGTCGAAAGCGACCGGCTGACGCTGCGGCACATGGCGCACGACCTGCGCAACCCGCTCTCGACGGTGCTGTCGCTGCTCGAGGAGCGCAACCAGGCCGACGCCACGATCGACGAGGATTTCCTGGCCGACCTGCACAAGCTCGTCGACTACAGCCTGCGCGTCGCGCAGGATTTCACCCAGTTGTCGCGCGCCGAGCACCTCGATACGCGTGCGTACGTGCCGGTATCGGCGAACGATCTGGCCGCGGAAGCGGTCGATCAGGTCTGGCACAGCGCGAACGGGAAGCGGATCCGCGTCGAGGGCCCGCATTACGACGGCGACGACGTGTTCGTGCTCGGCAATCGCGACATGCTGTTGCGCGCGCTGGCCAACCTGCTCGACAACGCGATCAAGTACTCGGCCGAGGAGACGGCCGTCGACGTGTGGATCGACGCCGACGACCGGCAGGTGTCGGTGGCGGTGCAGGACCAGGGGATCGGCATCCCGGCCGACGCGATGCCGCGGTTGTTCGAGCCGTTCTTTCAGGTCGATGGCATGTATCGCGACGCGAGTCGCGGGGTCGGTCTCGGGCTGCCGTTCGTGAAGGCGGTGATCGAGCGCCACGGCGGATCGGTCGACGTGACGTCGACGCCGGGGCAGGGCAGCCGCTTCACCGTGCGTTTGCCGAAAACCATTGCGGAAACGCTTGACGACGCGTGACCGGCGAAGGGCCGGAGCGCCGGCGTGGGCGTGGGCGTGGGATGCATTGACGTCCGGCCGGGATCGAAACATCGCCGGCGGCGGAAACGAAAACGCCCTCGCGCGAGGCGAGGGCGATACCGGCATCGGCCGTTGTGCGTCGGGAGACGCGGGTTTCACATCGGCCGGGGCGCCGCGACGGCGCCGCCGGCCGGATCTGGCAGGTTGTTCGGCTTACTCCTTGTGTTCCTCCCATGCCTGGTCCCATGCGGTGCCCTTGCCCGGTTCGTAAGCCCAGGCCGCCATCGAGCACCAGTTGGTGTACGGGAACGGCTTGCAGCGGTACAGCTTGCCGTTGTTGGATACGATGTCGCCGGCGTTGTACTTCGTGCCTTCCTTGTACTGCGGGTGATCGCCGCCGCTGCCGCCTTCGCCGCCGCCGTTGCCGCCACCGCCGCCACCACCGCCTTCGTCATCGCCGTAAAGCGTCCACGCGTCGTTCCACGCGAAGCCCTTGCCCGGTTCGTACGCGGTCGGCGCGCCGGAGCACCAGCCGCTGTACGGGAACGGCTTGCACTGGTACAGCTTGCCGAGGTTCGACACGATGTCGCCGGCGTTGTACTGCGTGCCGGCCTTGTACGCCGGATGCTTGCCGCCTTCGCCGCCACCGTTGCCGCCGCCTTCGCCGCCGCCCGCATCCTTCGCCTTCACGACGACGGTGTGCTTCGCCGTGCTCGACAGCTTGCCGTCGCTGACCGCGACCGAGAACGTGAACGACTGGTCCTTCGCGAGTTCAGGCGCGATGAAGCTCAGCGTTGCGCCGGCCGGCTTCGCGTCGATGCCGCTCGGGACGTTCCACTTGAAGCTCAGCTTGTCGCCGTCCGGGTCGGTCGATTTCTCGGCCGACAGCGTCACGGCCTGGCCGGCTTCCGCCGTTGCCGGGCCACCGAGCTGCGCGACCGGCGGACGGTTTTCCTTGGGCGGCGGCTCGATCGTCGCATCTGCCTGCGCAGTCACGACGACCTGCGCCGTATCCTTCAGGCCGGCCGGATCGGCGACCGTCACGCGGAACGTGTATTTCGTGTCCTGCTTGACCGATGGAATGTCGACGCTCGCCTTCGCGCTCGCTGCATTGGCAAGCTTCAGCGGATCGCCGCCGACCTGTTCCCACTTGAAGCTCAGCTTGTCGCCGTCGGGATCGCGCGACTTCGACGCGTCGAGCGTGACCGTCTGCGGCCCGGTGACCGTCATGTCGGCGCCGGCATTCGCGACCGGCGGATGGTTTTCAGCACCGCCGCCGCCTTCGTCGCCGTGGCCGAGGCCCTTGTGCATCGCATTCAGGATGTCGCCGTTGTCCGCGTCGATTTCCCACGAGAACAGGCCGCCCAGTTGATTCGCGCGCACATAGTCGCCCTTTGCGAGGACGGAGCGTTCGTCGTCGAAGGTGAGGAGTTCGCCGGTGCTCTTGTTGAATACGTACGGTGCTTCGGCCGTCTGATCGTAGTGGTACTCGTAGCCGTTGATGCCGGCGTTGTTCGGCCCGATCATCTCCGCCTTGAGCTTCTTGTAATCGAGGATGCCCGGTTCCCACTGGCCCTTGTGCGGCCCCGTCGCCGTGCCGGTGAACGGATTGCCGTCGGCGTAGCCGTGCACGCCGTTCCAGCCGCGCGCATATGCCGCCGCGCCGACCACCAGCTTCTTCGGATCGACGCCCTGCGCGAGCAGCGCCCTGATCGAGTTGTCCGTCGTGTACGCGGTGTCCGGCTTCCAGTTCGGCGCGTGCAGCGCGGTTTGATGGCCCAGCTCCGTCAGACTGAACGCACCGTAGTAGTCGTACGTCATGTCGAAGATGTAGTCCATGTACTTCGTGGCTTCCTTGTAGTTCACCACGTCGATCTTGTCCTTGCCCGCGCCGATCGCCGACGTCAGTTCATAGGTCCTGCCGGTTTCCTGCGACAGCTTGTCGAGCATCTGCCGCAGTTCCTTCATCAGCGTCACGTACAGCTGACCGTCCTTCGCCGGATCGCCGAGCGACGGGTTTACGCCCTTGCCGCCCGGGAATTCCCAGTCGATGTCGACGCCGTCGAAGAATTTCCACGTGCGCAGCAGCTGTTCGGTCGAATCGACGAACACCTTGCGCTTCGCCTGATCGTGCATCTGGAAGAACGGGTCGGACAGCGTCCAGCCGCCGATCGACGGCAGGATCTTCAGGTTCGGGTTGCGCTTCTTCGCGGCCATCATCTGGCCGAGCACGCCCTTGAGCTTCGAGTTCGCGGTCTGGCCCGGCAACGCCTTGGCCATCTCGCCATAGGTGTCGTGGATCGCGACGCTGTAGTCGGGCAGGCCCTTGCAGCTTTGCAGCAGCGTGTTGAACGAGCCCGGCAGGTCCTTCGCGAGCGATGCATTCACGTCCGCGCCGCCGCAGATCGGGATGAAGCCGTACAGCATGTGCGTGAGGTTCTCGACCGGCACGTTGTCGACGTTGAACTTGCGGTCGTAGATCGACCAGGTCGCGAAGTACGTGCCGACGACCGAGCCGGACGTGTTCGCATACGGCTTGTGGGTCTTGCTCGCGTTGTCGGGCAGGTCGTCCGCGAGCTCGGGAATCGTGTCGAACACGATCACGTCGAGCGGCGCGCTGTCGGTCGACGCGCCGTTGGCGTCGATCACGCGCACCTGCATCTTCTTCACGCCGGGCGTCTTCACGTTCGCGACCACCTGGCCGCTTTGCGTGCCGCCGGGCGTCATCCTGACCTCGGAAGCGGGATCGACGACGCCGTTGACCAACGCGACCGCCTTCACGGCGGTGCCGTTGCTCCAGATGTCGAACGGCAGCGGCACGTCGACCCTCTTGTTCAGCTTGACGATGTCCTTGTACGGCGCGACGCCGGCCTTCTGCATGTCGATTTCGACGAAGCCGTGCGGCTTCGACGTGATTTCGTATTGCTTCAGGCTGGGTTTGCCGGGCGCGGCGAAAGCAGCGTTCGCGAAGCTCAGTGCGCTGGCCGCCGCGAGCGCCGCATAGGCAACGTGCGCACGACGCAGCGAGCGGCGTCGAATCACGATGCCGGGAGTACGTTTATTCGATCTCAATTTGATAGCCATCCATCCTTGGGTTGAAAAAAAGTACCGGGGAAGTGGGCACATTCTTTTTCCTGGACGCAACGGCGGCAACGAATCTCAACGCAATCTAAAAGCGGGCGATGTGAAGACGGTGCGCGAGAAGGCAAGCGCCGGGCGGTGGCGTCGCGCATCTTTGAGAGATCGTTCAGAAAGATACGTCGATGCGCGGCGCCTGACGATACTGCACCCGGCGTTTCGTCAACCGAAGCATGCGTGACGCACATTCCGGCGGTCGCTCGCGATTCGTCGAACGAAGCATTCACCATTCAAATTTCAACTTTCAACCAAACGGAATCAGATGAGAACCCGAACTGCGAAAAAGACCCTCCTTACCCTGTCGCCGCTCGTGGCCTGTGCGTCGATGTTCTTCGCGCAAGCCGCATTTGCGCATGGCTACCTGTCGGAGCCGCCGTCGCGCAACCTGCTGTGCAGCTCGAAGTCGGGCAAGATCGAAAACTTCAACTGCGGTTCGGTCACCTATGAACCGCAAAGCATCGAAGGCAAGCAGGGCTTCCCGGCAGCGGGCGCGCCGGACGGCGAGATCGCGAGCGGCGGCGTGACGCAGTTCAGCGAGCTCAACGAGCAGGCCGTCGATCGCTGGAAGATCAACGACATCAAGCCGGGCGCGCAGAAGTTCAAGTGGACGTTCACCGCGCCGCACGTGACGAAGGATTTCAAGTACTACCTGACGAAGCAGGGCTGGAATCCGAACGCGAAGCTCACGCGCGACCAGTTCGACCTGACGCCGTTCTGCACGATCGACGGCGGGATGAAGAAGGCCGACGAGATCGGCCCGCACAACTGCACGATTCCGTCGGACAAGAAGGGCCATCACGTAATGCTGACGACGTGGCACGTCGGCGACACGGCCGGCATGTTCTACAACGTGGCCGACCTCAACATCACCGATGACGGCGGCGCGACCGATCCGGGCAAGCCGAGCTGGTCGAACGTCGGCAGCATCGCACCGACGATGGACCTGAAGGCCGGCGACAAGGTCATGAACCGCGTGTTCAAGTTGGGCGGCGAAGTGCCGTCGATGAAGACCACGGTGACGATCGGCTCCGCACAGCAGGGCGAACGCAACATGTGGCCGATGCTGCTCGCGAAGGAAATCAATCGTACGCAGGCGGCGAACCTGATCGCCGGCGTCGAGCGCGACGGCCGCATCGAGCCGTCGCTCGGCAAGAACGACGTGTTCTCGAAGAGCAGCAGCGGCATCGTGCGCACCGAGACGACGATCGAACACAAGCCGGAAGGCGGCATCGACGAGGGCTTCAGCATCTCGAACAACGGCGAGTTCAAGATCCAGAACGGCAAGGCCACCGCGAAATTCTTCCTGAAGTTCAACCACGCAAAGGACACGAACGTCACCGTCAAGGTGTACGACGCGTCGAACTCGATGGTCGGCTCGAAGTCGTCGACGATGCGCATGCAGGGCGACGTGAACGTCGACATCGCGAACGCGAAGGCCGGTAACCACACGGCCGTGGCAACGTCGCAGATCGACGGCGGCAAGCTGATGCAGGAAACCGCCACGTTCAAGCTGACCGGTGAAGCGGGCGGCGGCGAAGGCGCGCAGTGCCAGGCGCAATGGAAGCAGGGCACGGCCTACACGGGCGGCGCGAAGGTGCAGCACGACGGCCGCACGTACGAGGCGCGCTGGTGGACCCAGAACGAGGTTCCGGGCAATCCGGCCTCGACGGGCGCCGACCACACCGGCAAGGTGTGGAAGGACCTGGGCGCCTGCAGCAAGTAACGACCTGACGAGGAGATGAAGCAAGCCGCACGCTGCAACGCGTGCGGCTTTTTTATTTGCGGCGAGCGCGCGCCGTGCGGATCGAAACCTGCGTTGATATTTCATTGATGAAGCTGGTGGCGTTTTCCGTCCCCCGGGAAAATGACTTCATCGATCGGCGCTTTTCATCAATCGAATACGCATTCCCGAAAGCGCCTCATTCACCTGCCGTCTGCAACACGACGGCCCCCGGCCGCGACGCCTGCGCCGGGATCTCTCAAGAGGGCAAACGACATGAAACCGATTTATCGGAAATGGACGAAGCGACGCGGCCAGCAGGGCTTCACGCTGCTGGAGCTGCTGGTCGTGCTGCTGATCATCGCGCTGCTGGCCGGCTACGTCGGTCCGAAGCTGTTCGCGCAGGTCGACAAGGCGAAGGTCAAGTCGACGCAAGCGCAGATGAAGACGCTGGGCGACGCGGTTACGCAATACCGGCTCGACACGGGCCGCTATCCGACGGCCGACGAAGGGCTCGACGCACTGGTCGCGCAGCCGCAAGGCGCCGACGGCTGGAACGGCCCGTATCTCGCCAAGGCCGTGCCGAAGGACGGCTGGGGCCGTGCATACCAATGGAACGTGCCGGGCCGCGATGGCGAGGCTGAGATCGTGTCGCTCGGGCGGGACGGTCGTGTCGGCGGGAGTGGCATCGATGCGGACCTTGTCTACGGCATGTAAGGGTCTGCGTCGCTCGATCGCGGCGGTGGCGCTGTTCGCCACCTGCGCATCCGGCGCCGCAGCCAAGGATTGCTTCACGAAGGCGGGGGAACGGCACGGCATCGATCCGCTGCTGCTCGCCGCGGTCGCGAAGGTGGAATCCGCGCTGAATCCGCGCGCGATGAACTGGAACCGGAACGGCACCTACGACATCGGGCTGATGCAGATCAACAGCTCGCACCTGCCGCGTCTGATCAAGGCGGGCGTGACGCACAAGCGGCTGATCGACGAGCCGTGCACGTCGATCGACACCGGCGCATCGATTCTCGCCGGATTCATCGATCGGCACGGCTATACCTGGAACGCGGTAGGCGCGTACAACGCCGGGTCCGCGCCGAAGCGCGAGCCCGCCCGCAAGGCTTATGCGACCAAGGTGTGGCGCGAGTACCGCGCGCTGACGAGCGATCGCGACGCGAGCCTCGCGATGCTCGACGAATGGCGGAGGTAGCGATGGACGCATTTCGGGTGCGCGTGCTCGCCGGCGGCAAGGTCACGCAGCAGACGGTGGACGCAACGAGCGAGGCGGAGGCCCGCGCGCGGGTCGCGGAGCAGGGCGGCGTCGTGCTCGAGGTGCGGCGCGATACCCGTATCGGGCGCCGCCGGCGGGCGCCGAAGTTCGCGCTGGCGCTGTTCCTGCAGGAACTGTCGACGCTGCTCGACGCGGGCCTGGTGTTGATGGAGGCGCTCGAAGCCTTGCGCGACAAGGCGGATTCGGGCAAGGACGCGAAACACGTGATCGACCGGATTCTCGCGGTGATGGTCGAGGGGCAGCCGCTGTCGAAGGCGCTCGCGCAGCAGCCGGCCATCTTCCCGCCGCTGCTCGTCGCGACGATCGAATCGTCGGAGGGCAGCGGCCAGTTGCCGGTCGTCCTGAAGCGTTACCAGCAGTACGAAGTACGAATCGAACAGGTTCGCAAGCGCGTCACCGGTGCGCTGATCTATCCGGCCGTCGTGATCGGCGTCGGCATCGCGATCCTGCTGTTCATGGCGTTTTTCGTGATTCCACGCTTCGCGGTGGTGTTCGAGTCGCTCGCCACGCTGCCGGCGACGGCCCAAGCGATGCTCTGGTGGGCGACCCTGCTGCGGGAGAACGGGATGGCGGTCGGGCTCGCGGTCGCGGCGTCGTGCGCCGGCGTGGTGCCGGCGATCCGCTCGGCAGCCGTCAAGCGTGCCGCGCAGCGCCTGATGTGGCGTGCGCCGAAAGTGCGCGACATCTGCGCGCTGTTCGCGCTCACGCGGTTCTACCGGACCGTCGGCCTGCTGATCGCGGGCGGCACGCCGGCGATCGTCGCGCTGGAGCTGTCCGGCAAGGTGCTGCCCGAGCACTTCCGCGCACGCCTCGCGGCGGCGTTGGCCGAGATGCGCGCCGGTCGCCCGGTCGCGGCCGTGCTCGCCGCGCATGCGCTGACGACGTCGGTCGCCGAGCGGCTGTTGCGCGTGGGCGAACAGAGCGGCGATCTCGGCGGGATGTGCGAGCACATCGCGCAGTTTCACGACGGCGCGCTCGATCGCGCGATCGAGATGCTCAGCAAGGTGTTCGAACCGGTGCTGATGCTCGCGGTGGGCGCGACGGTCGGCGCGGTGGTCCTGCTGCTCTACATGCCGATCTTCGAATTGGCCGGCAGCGTCGGATAGCGAACCGGGCCGGCAAGGCGTTCGCGATCCCGCTGTCCAACCGAACAGGAGAAATCTCATGAATACGGAACACATCGTCCAACGCTGGCAGTCGGAATGGGATGCATCGGGCGTCGGCTTTGCGCAGTACGTCGACGGCCTGCTCGGCGCGGATGCGGCGCGGCTCGCGGAAGTGGCCGCCTGTCTCGGCGTCGGCGCAATCGACGCGGACGCGCTGCGTGCGGCGCCGACGCGCTTCGACCTGCTGCCGCTGCACGACGCGCTGACCTGGCGCGTGCTGCCGGTCGAACTTGGCGGCGTGCCGTGCGTGGTCCTCGCCGACCCGTTCGCCCGCCACGTACGCGACGAACTGCTCGCGCGCTTCGGCGCACGGCCGGTCGAACTGGCCATGAGCGTGCCGGGCGAAGTCGAGCGGCTGCTCGGCGACATCGAGTCGAGCGAACGGCTGATGGACGACGTGACGATCGATACGCAGGGCGATTCGCTTGCGCAGGCGATCGAGTCGATCTCGCTGGCGAGCATCGCGAAGGACGAAAGCCCGATCATCCGGCTCGTCAACACGACGCTCTACGACGCATTGCAGAGCCGCGCCAGCGATATCCATCTCGAAGCGGTGCCGGACGGCCTGGCGATCCGCTACCGGATCGACGGCGTGCTGCAGTCGATCCGTCACATCCCGGGGCTCGAGGCGGCCGCGCAGACGCTGTCGCGTCTCAAAGTGCTGGCCGCGCTCGACATCGCGGAAAAGCGCGTGCCGCAGGACGGCCGTTTCAAGGTCGTGATGCAGGGCCGCGAGATCGATTTCCGCGTGTCGATCATTCCCGGCACCTACGGCGAGAACGCGGTGATGCGCGTGCTCGACAAGTCGCAGCGCGGCGACAGCGTGAGCCTCGACGTGCTCGGCTTCGATGCGCAGACGGCGCGGCGCGTGCGTGCGCTCGCGCATCGGCCGTACGGGCTGATGCTCGTGACGGGGCCGACCGGCAGCGGCAAGTCGACGACGCTGTACGCGGTGCTGTCGGAAGTCAACACGGGCGACGACAAGATCATCACGATCGAGGACCCGGTCGAATACGAGCTGAAGGGCGTGCTGCAGATTCCGGTCAACGAGCGCAAGGGGCTCACGTTCGCGCGCGGGCTGCGCTCGATCCTGCGACACGACCCGGACACGGTGATGGTCGGCGAGATCCGCGACGAGGAGACCGCGTCGATCGCCGTGCAGTCGGCGCTCACCGGCCACCGTGTGTTGTCGACCGTGCACGCGAACGACGGGTTCAGCGTGATCGACCGCTTCATCTACATGGGTGTCGAGCCGTCGACGTTTCTCGAAGCGCTGAACGGCGTGGTGTCGCAGCGGCTGGTGCGGCGGATCTGCGCGCGTTGCGGCGGCGCGGCAACGGACGGCGCCGACCTGCGCGACGCGGCGCTCGACGACCTGAAGCGCGCGGTCACGGCCGGCGCGGGCTGCGAGACGTGCCGCGGCACCGGCTATCACGGCCGGATCGGGCTCGCGGAAGTGCTGACGCTCGACGCGGCGATGAAGGCCGCATTGCTCGAGCGCTCGGTCGAGAAGCGGGCGCAGGCGCTCGCGGACAACGCCGACTATCAATCGATGCGCGACGCCGGGCTCGCGGCGATTCGCGCGCGACTGACGACGTTCCAGGAGGTGCAACGTGCGATCGCCGTGGAATAACGTCGTCGCGGTGCTCGACGCCGACACGCTGAGCGTGTGGACGGACCACGGCTGGCGCCCGCGCCGCGCAGGCCCGCCGCACGCCGTCGTCGCCCACGAGGGCCTGCCTGCCGACGCGCTGGCGCAGGTGCTCGGCGGCCTGCAAAGGGCGCGTATCCCGATGCAGAACCGCGTGCATGTCGTCGCCGGGCATCCGTGGACGCATGGCGTCGTGCTGCCGTGGCAGGACGGGCTGGTGTCGAACGCCGCGTGGGACGGCTATGCGCGCGCGCTGTTCGCCGCCCGCGCGCAGCGCGGTGCGCTGCGAATCCGCATCGAAGCCGGGCGGCACGGGCGCGCGCGCCTGGCGGTGGCGGCCTGCGATGCGTTGCTCGCGTCGCTCGCACAGGCGTGCCGCGCGACCGGCTGGCGGCTCGCCAGCGTGCGCGATGCGCTGTCGGCCTCGCTCGAACGACACGCCGGCCGCCTGGGCGGTGGCGACTACCGCTATGCGCTGCTGGAGCCGCGCGTCGTCACGTGCGTGTTTCGCCGCGCCGGCGAGTGGGCCGACGTGGTCACGCTGCCGCGCATGGGCGGCCGGCGGCTCGACGACTGGTTCGCCGCCGCGGCGCTGATGGCCGGGCAGCCGCTTGCCGGCGCGGCCTTCGCGAGCGCGCTCGATGGCGCGTTGCCGGCCGCGGACGGCATCACGCTGCTCGACGCCGGCGTGGATGGCGCGTTGGCGCGCGAGCCGGGGGCACCGGCATGAAACACCTGAACGAACTGGATTTCGCCGCGCCGCGCACGCGCGTCACGCCTTGGGCGACCGTCGCACTGTGCTGCGCATTGCTGACCGGCGGGTTCGCCGCGAGCGAGTGGTCGCGTGTCGAGCAGTTGCGCGACGAGGTCGACGCAATCGAAAGCCGCATCGACCAGCGCAAGCGCGCGATCGAGCGCGAGCAGCGCCGGCAGAAGAGCATGACGCCGGAGCAGCGCCGCATCGAACGCGTGCTCGCCGAGCAAAGGACGCGTGCGCAAGGTTCGGGGCTGTCGGTGGTCGACTGGATCGAGCACGCATGGACACCGCAGATCGCGCTGAAGTCGTTGACGGTCGACAAGGCCGGCCGCGAGGCGCGCATCGAAGGCGGCGCGGCGGAACTGTCGCACATCTACATCTTCGTCGATCGCCTGAACGACCGTCACCCGGACCGCAAGATCGGCCTGCTGCAGCACCGCGCGAAAGCGGAGGACGGCAAGAACATCTTTCATTTCAGCCTGAGTATCGAACACCCATGACGAACCTGAAAGCAATCGACACGGCGGCGCTCGCCGCGCGGCTGCGCTGGGTCGCTTACGCGGCGGCCCGCAAGCTCGGCGTGCCGGGGCTGCTGGCGGGCGGACTGGTCGTGGCGCTGGTCGGCGCGCACGCGTTTTACCTGCAGCCGGACGGCGAGCATCTCGAGGTCGAGCGCGACGCGCGCACGACGGCGCTGGCTGCGCTGCCCAAGCCGGGCCAGAAGGCCGGCGATGGCGGCATGACGCTTGCGCAGGTGCAGCAGCTGCGCAGCAGCGAGCAGGCGTATTCGATTTTCCAGATCCTGTCGCAGCGCGGCATGGAGCGCAAGCACGCAACGTATCGCCGCGAAGTCGAGGTGAAGGGCAAACTGCGCCGGCTCACGATCAGCATCGCGATGAGCGGCAGCTACGTCGGGCTGCGCGAAGCGATGCGCGAGATCGCGGACCAGCCGATGGTGCGCGTCGAGGGCGTGTCGATCGAACGCGACCGGATCGACAGCGCCAACGTGAACGCCGACCTGCGGGTCAGCCTGCTGGGGCCGGACACATGATGCGCGCGCCCCTGATCCCGTTCGCGGCCGCGCTCGCGCTGGCCGCCGCCTGCCTCGCGGGCGGCAGCGTCGCGCAGGAGGGCGCCGGCCACGCGCCGATCGTCGACGTCTTTCCGGCGCAGAGCTGGGCGTCGCTCGGCGCGGAGCCGGCGCCCGACGCGCCGCCGCCCGTCGCGGCGCCCGAACCCGAACCCCCGTCGCTCGACGAGCCGATCGACGCGCCGCCGGTCGCGGCGCCGCCGTTCGACATCGCCGGCGAATGGCGCGAGAACGACCAGCGCATCGTCGTGCTGGAAGGCGCGGGCAGGACATTCCTGCTGTGCGAATCGCGCTGCGGCGTGCGCGATGCCGTGCTGCCGGGCGGCGAGATCGCCGAAGGCTACCGGCTGAAGAAACTGGGCGAACAGGGCACGGTGATCGTGGCCCGGGGCAGCACCGAAGTCGAGCTGTTGCCGCCCGTCCCGATTCGATGAACCCCGAATTCAACATGTGCCGAACACCATCATGAAACGTAAAGTCAGTCTTTTGCTCCTGATCTCGGCGCTTGCGCTGACAGGATGCGCAGGTTCCCCGTTCAATGCCGCGCCCGATGCCGCCGCGACGCCCGCCGAACGACTCGGCACGCTGCAGCAGCAGAAGGCAGCCGCGCCGGACGACATTGCGCTCACGACCGCCGTCGAGTTCAGCCGCCAGGATTACGTGCGCGCGGAGCTGAAGGAGGCCGACCGCCAGGTCGCACAGGGCAACCATGCGGCTGCGATCGATCACCTCGGCAACGTGCTGGCCGAGGACCCGGGCAACCTGAAAGCCAGCCAGGCGCTCGAACAGGTCAAGCGCCACCGGCAGATGGCGGTCGATCTCGCGCGTGCGCAGCGCATCGGCGGCGAGAAGCCGCAGGAAGCGCTCGAGATCGCGCGGCGCATCCTCGCCGAGCAGCCGAACCACGCTGAGGCGAAACGCTTGCGCGACACGCTGCTGCGTCAGTCGCAGGCCAGCCGCGCGGCGCGCCCGCAACTGTCCGACGCGCTGCGCAAGCCGGTGTCGCTCAACTTCAAGCAGCAGCCGCTTGCCAACATCTTCGACGTGATCTCGCGCGTGTCCGGCGTGAACTTCGTGTTCGACCGCGACGTGGATACGACCCAGGCCGCGACGTTGTTCGCCGAGCGCACGACCGCCGAGGACGCGATCAACCTGCTGCTGCGCACCAACCAGCTCGAGAAGAAGGTGCTCGACCAGCACACGCTGCTCGTCTACCCGTCGCAGCCCGACAAGGCGCGCAACTATACGGAGTTCGCGATCCGCACGTTCTTCCTGTCGCACGCGGACGCGAAATCGGTGATGGCCGCGCTGCGGCAGATGATCAAGCCGAAGGACGTCTACGTGGACGAGCGCGTGAACGCGGTCGTCATGCGCGACACGCCGGAGACGATCCAGGTCGCGGAGCGCGTCGTGATGGGTCTCGACATTCCGCAATCCGAAGTGACGCTCGACGTGCAGGTGCTCGAGGTCAACATGAACGACAGCCTCGATCTCGGCGTCCAGTATCCGGGCAGGGTCCAGTTCGGCGCGCTCGGCGCCGCGGAAGGCGGCGCGCTCACGCTCGGCGACCTGCTGCGCCTGAATCGCGACCGCATCGGCGTATCGAGCGAATCGGGCGGGCTCGCGCTCGCGATTGACATGCTGCAGAAGCAGGGCAAGACCAGGACGCTCGCCAATCCGAAGATCCGCGTGCGCAACATGGAGAAGGCCAACATCAAGATCGGCGAGCGCGTGCCGATCGTCACGACCACCAACGCGAACGGCGTCGTCACCGAATCGGTCAGCTACCAGGACGTGGGCCTGATGCTGAAGGTCGAGCCGCGCATCAGCCTGAACGAGGAGGTGAGCGTCAAGGTGAACATGGAGGTCAGCAGCATCCTGTCGAAGGAAACCACGAAGACCGGGCTGGTCGCCTATTCGCTCGGCACGCGCAATGCCGAGACGCTGATGACCGCGAAGAACGGCGAAACGCAGATTCTTGCGGGCCTCGTCAAGCGCAATGAAACCGACAGCATCGCCGGGCTGCCGGGCGCATCGGGCCTGCCGGTGATCGGCCGGCTGTTCGGTTCGAACGGCCGCAGCAACGAGCGCTCGGAGATCGTGCTGCTGATCACGCCGCATATCGAACGCAATCTCGACCTGCCGACGTCGGCGGTGACGACTTTCCTGTCGGGCACCGAGTCGCGCGTGACCACCGAAGCGCTGACGCTCGAATCCGCGCAGGCCGTGCCGGCGCGGCAGCCGTCGTCGGGCGGCCCGGATCTGGACGCGCCGATCGAGCCGTCGACGCCCGCGGGCAACCGCGCGGCTGCGGCGCCTGAAAAGGTCGAACGGGCCGAAGCGGCCGAAAAGGCCGAAGCGGAACCGAAAGCGCCCGCGGAGGCAGCGCAGGACGAGGCGGCGAGCCCGGTAGTCGAGCCCGTCGCGCGCGGCGCAGGAATGATGCGTACGCGTGCGGATGCCGGGCGACGGCCGGCTGCGGCGATCGAGGCCGCTCAGGCCGTACCGGCCGGCGCCAGCGCGACGCCGCCGCGCGTCACGGTAACGCGCGGAGAGATGACGCGCGCAGAGGTAACGCGCGCAGAGGTAACGCGGGCGGTCGCCTCCGCGGAGAAGGCTGCCGGCCTGCGTGCGGCGATCGCCGCCGCACGAGGCGAGCTGGATCGCGCGGGCCAGGCAGGCGCGGCGCCGCAGATTGCGCAACCAACCGCGGTCGTGCGGGTCGCGGCACCGGCGACGGCGGCCGGGGCGGCGCCGGCGCGCACGCCGGCCGCCGAGCCGCAGGCGCGCGGCGAAAGCCGCGTCACCGCCGCGGTACGTGCGCTGATCGGCACGCTGCAGGCGTTCGTCGATCGTTTCGCGGGCGAGCGCGAAGCGGCGCCGCTGTATGCCGACGCGCCGGTGCTGCGGTCGCGCGTGCGGGGCCTCGCATGAGCATCCGCCGACGCGCCCGCGCGCGCGGGTTCACGTTGATCGAGCTGATGGTGGCGATGTCGCTGCTCGCATTGCTCGCGACCGTCGCGCTGCCGTTGACCGATCTCGTCAAGCGCCGCGCGGACGAAGCCGAGCTGCGCCGCGCGCTGGTGGTGATCCGCTCGGCGCTCGACGCGTACAAGGAGGCGGCAGGCGACGGGCGCATCGAGCGCAGCGTCGACGCGAGCGGCTATCCGCCCGACCTGCGCGCGCTCGTCGACGGCGTCGAGGACAAGAAGTCGCCGGACGGCGCACGGCTGTATTTCCTGCGCAAGATTCCCGCCGATCCGATGTGCGAATGCGACGGCAAGACGCCCGAAGACACCTGGGAAACGCGCAGCTACGCGAGCGATCCCGATTCGTTCTCGTCCGGCGAGGACGTGTTCGACATCCGCTCGACCAATCGCAAGGAGGGCTTCAATGGCGTCCCGTACAACCAGTGGTAGACGCACGCGCCGCGCTGCCGGCTTCACGCTGATCGAGTTGCTCGTCGTGATGGCGATCATCGCGGCGCTCACCGCGTTCGTCGCGCCCGGCTACCTCAAGCAGAGCGATCGCGCGAAGGAAACGGTGCTGCGTCACAACCTGAACACGCTGCGCCAGTCGATCGACGATTACCGGGCGGATCACGGCCGCGACCCGGACACGCTCGATGCGCTGGTCGAAAAGCGCTATCTGCGCGAGATGCCGCTCGACCCGCTCACGGGCAAGCGCGGCTCGTGGCAGCCGCAGGCCGGCGAGACGGGCGGCATTGCGGACGTGAAGAGCGGCGCGAAAGGGCGCGCGCTCGACGGGAGCGCCTATGCGACGTGGTAACCGTTCGCGTGGCTCCCCGCGCGGCCAGCGCGGCATCGCGTATCTCGGCGTGCTGATGCTCGTCGCGGCGCTGGGGCTCGGCATGACGCAGGCGGCGCGCATCTGGACGACGGTGCAGCAGCGCGAGCGCGAGGCGCAACTGCTGTTCGTCGGCGACCAGTATCGCGCGGCGATCGCAAGCTACTACAATGCGGCGGGAGGCAGCCGCTATCCGGCGTCGCTCGAGGCGCTGCTGGAGGATCGCCGCGGCTTGCCGACGCTGCGTCACTTGCGGCGCCTGTACGCCGATCCACTGACCGGATCGATGCAGTGGGGGCTCGTGAAGGCGCCGGACGGCGGCATCATGGGCGTGTTCAGCGAGTCGCCGGGGCGGCCGCTGAAGCGTCAGGGCTTCCCTGCGCGGTACGACGCATTCGGCGACAGCGACGCGTACGGCGAATGGGCGTTTGTTTACCTGCCGCCCGCTCCGGTCGACGGAGCGGCGAACGCGCCTGGGGGCGGAGCGGCACATTGAGATCGGGATGAACATGATTGTCGCAATACTCGAAGACATCGTGACCCAGGCGGGCGTCGTGGCCGGCTGGCTCAACAAGGCGGGCTACGACACGGAAGTGCGGCACGACGGCGATAGCTTTGTCGAGCTGGTGAGCACGCAGCGCGCCGACGTGCTGCTGCTCGACTGGGACGTGCCCGGCAAGTCGGGGATCGACGTGATGCGCTGGGCGCGCGAATCGTTTGCCGATGCGTTGCCGATCATCATGATGACGCAGCACGACGGCGAGAACGACATCGTGTTCGGTCTCAACAGCGGCGCCGACGATTATCTGATCAAGCCGCTGCGGGAGCGCGAGCTGATCGCGCGCGTGAATGCGCAGGCGCGCAAGTATTACCCGGAGATGCAGCGCGCGAAGATCGTCGAGGTCGGCAAGTTCGCGCTCGACGTGAGCGCGCATGCCGCGACCGTGGACGGTGCGCCGGTCGAACTGTCGCAGCGTGAGTTCGATCTCGCGCTGATGCTGTTCGAGAGCGTCGGGCGGATCGTGTCGAAGGACATGATGATCAAGCGCATCTGGGGCGTGGTCGATCGGAAGTACGATGCGACGCTCGCCACCTATATGAGCAAGCTGCGTTCGAGCCTCGGGCTGCGGCCGAAGAACGGGCTCGTGATCACGACGGTCTACAACTACGGGTATCGGCTGGAGCGGACCTGAGCGGTCGGCCGCCAGCCGGAATCAGGTATTTGGAAATCCTTGATATTGCTTATCGGCACGGGAACCGACATCGATAATTTCATCCACTTATCCGCGGCAACACTGTACCGGTAATCGATAAAGGATGAATCATGCATGTGGTTTCTCGAATGAACTCTCAGGGGGCGTCATCAGGCGACGGCCGATACGATCGATTTTCCCGCGCACTGCACTGGATCTTCGCGGCCGTGATCCTGTACACGATGGCGGCAGGATTTTCACTGCACTTCATCACCCAGCCGGATGTCTGGCGTTTCGTGTCGACGCTCAACATGTCGCTCGCGAGCTGCCTGATCGTGCTGTTTCCGCTGCGCTACGTGTGGTCGTTCTTCCGCCGGACGCCGCCTGACGTCCAGTCGATTCCTCCGGCGCAGCGATCGATTGCGCATCTGGTGCACTCGTTGATCTACGCGCTGGTCGCGTTCGTGCTGTTCAGCGGCTTCGTGATGGTGCCGGACGGCTACTGGCTGTTCGGGGTGCTTTACGTGAAGACGCCGTTCAGCGCGGGGCCCGTGACCGAGCACTGGTTCGATCTCCACCGGATCGGCTGCTATGCGCTGGCATTCCTGGTGGCGGCACACGCGGCTGCGGCGCTCAAGCATCATTTCGCGTCGAGGAACGGCGTGCTGAAGCGGATGCTTTGAGCATCCCGGGCGCAGAAATGGAAAAAGGCCGGCACGAAGCCGACCTTTTCAAAACAGATGGTGCCGGGAGGGGACTCGGTCACACGGGCGCGACCCCGGCTGCGCTTGCAAGGCAGCCTTTCGGGTCCTCACGCAAAGCGCGCAGGTGCTTTGCTTCCCGGGCGCAGAAATGAAAAAGGCCGGCATATAGCCGGCCTTTCAAAAAACAGATGGTGCCCAGGAGAGGACTCGAACCTCCACGGTGTTGCCACCGCTAGGACCTGAACCTAGTGCGTCTACCAATTCCGCCACCTGGGCACGTTTCGCTTGTTGCTGCATCGCGAAAGACCGCAATTATAGCGCCCCATTTATCCGTGTCAACACTTTTTTTCATTGCGCCGAGCCGGGCCGGCCGGCGGGCGAACGCAGCGCGTGTGCGTCGTTCCTGACACGGCCGGGTGTTAGAATGGCCGCCAACAATATAGACATGTCTATATCGGCATGGTCGTATTGATGCCGCGCATCATCAGCCAACGCAACGAGAACAACCATCGACAAGCCCTTGAGCAAATATCCGTACCCCATTCCGAGCCGTGAAGAGATTCTCGGCGTGCTGCGTACGAGCGACGCGCCCCTCGCCGCGAACGACATCGCCGAGGCGCTGTCGATCAAGCGTCAGGAGCGCGAAGGGTTCTTCCGGCGCGTCGCCGCGATGGAGCGCGACGGCCAGATCCGGCTCGACAAGCGCGGCCACTATCAGTTGACCCATCCTTCGAACTTCGTCGCCGGGCGCGTGCAGGGCCATCGCGACGGCTACGGCTTCGTGATTCGCGACGACGGGCAGGACGACCTGTTCTTGCCGAACGGTGAAATGCAGAAGGTGATGCACGGCGACCGCGTGCTCGCGCGGATCGTCGGCTACGATCGCCGCGGCCGGCCGGAAGGCCATGTGGTCGAAGTCACCGAGCGCGCGAACAAGCGCGTGATCGGCCGCCTGCTCAACGAGAACGGCGCCTTGATCGTCGCGCCCGAAGACAAGCGCATCGGCCACGACATCCTGATCACGCAGAACGTGAAGAAGGCGAAGGTGGGCCAGGTGGTCGTCGTCGAGCTGACCGATTTCCCGAGCCGTCATTCGCAGCCGCTCGGCCGCGTGGTCGAAGTGCTCGGCGACATCGACGATCCGGGCATGGAGATCGAGATCGCAGTGCGCAAGTACGGCGTGCCGCACGAATTCAGCCAGCCCGCCCTCGACGATGCAGCCGCGCTGCCGGACAAGGTGCGGCCTGCCGACCTGCGGTTCCGCGTCGACCTGCGCGACGTGCCGCTCGTCACGATCGACGGTGAGGACGCGCGCGACTTCGACGATGCGGTCTATTGCGAACCGACCAAGGTCGGCCGTGGCGACGGCTTCCGCCTGATCGTCGCGATCGCGGACGTCTCGCACTACGTGCAGCCGGGCAGCGGGCTCGACGGCGATGCGCTCGAGCGCAGCACGTCGGTCTATTTCCCGCGCCGTGTGATCCCGATGTTGCCGGAGAAGCTGTCGAACGGCCTGTGTTCGCTGAATCCGCAGGTCGACCGCTGCGTGCTCGCGTGCGACATGGTGATCACCGCGCGCGGCGAGATCAAGGCATACCAGTTCTATCCGGCCGTGATCCATTCGGCCGCGCGCCTCACGTACACGGAAGTCGCGGCGGTGCTCGCGAACACGAAGGGGCCGGAGGCCGCGCGCCGCGCCGAGCTGCTGCCGCACCTGCAGAACCTGTACGGCGTCTACAAGGCGCTGTTCGCCGCGCGGCAGAAGCGCGGCGCGATCGATTTCGATACGACCGAGACGTACATCGTCTGCAACTCGCAGGGCAAGATCGAGCAGATCGTGCCGCGCCAGCGCAACGATGCGCACAAGCTGATCGAGGAATGCATGCTGGCCGCGAACGTGTGCGCGGCCGACTTCCTGAAGCGCAACAAGCATCCGGGCCTGTACCGCGTGCACGCGGGGCCGACGCCGGAGAAGCTCGAGAACCTGCGTGCATTCCTGCGCGGCATGGGCCTGTCGCTCGGTGGCGGCGACAAGCCGCATGCGAGCGACTACGCGGCGCTGATGGCGCAGATCCGCGACCGGCCCGACGCGCAGATGCTGCAGCCGATGCTGCTGCGCTCGATGCAGCAGGCGGTCTACAGCCCGGACAACATCGGCCACTTCGGTCTCGCGTATGAAGCCTACGCGCACTTCACGAGCCCGATCCGCCGCTATCCGGACCTGCTCACGCACCGCGCGATCTACGCGATCCTGTCCGGCAAGAAGTACCTGCCGAAGGCGCCGGACGGTTTCGAGCTGAACACCGCGCTGTCGCCGCGCGCCCGCGCGATGCAGCAGGCGGACGACGAAGCGCGCAACCGCTCGCGCAACAACACCGCGATCTGGGAAGAGCTCGGCCTGCACTGCTCGGCGAACGAGCGGCGCGCCGACGAGGCGTCGCGCGACGTCGAAGCATGGCTCAAGTGCTACTTCATGCGCGACAAGCTCGGCGAGGAATACGGCGGGATGGTGAACGGCGTCACGTCGTTCGGCATCTTCGTGCAGCTCGACACGCTGTTCATCGAAGGGCTCGTGCACGTCACGGAGCTCGGCTCGGACTACTTCCAGTACGACGAGATCAAGAATGAACTGCGCGGCGAGCGCACCGGCATCCGCTATCGCCTGTCGGACCGCGTGCGCGTGCAGGTGAGCCGCGTCGATCTCGACGCGCGCAAGATCGATTTCCGGCTGGTGCGCGACACGCCCGTGAAGGCGCCGCGCCCGGCGCCGGCGGTCGTCAACGCCGATCGCGGCGGCCCGCGCGTGCGCGCGCTGCCGCCGGCAGAGGAACCGGCGCCACATCGCAAGAAGGCCGCGAGCGCGCCGACCGCGGCCGTGAAGGAAGCACGCGCGCCGCACGGCGCCGCGAAGAAGAAGGGCGTGCCGGCGAAGACGGCGGCAAAGAAGGCACGCGCCCGCAAGAAGTACTGAACGACGGGGCGGCGCATGCGCCGCGCCCGCAGCATCGAGAGACGCCGTGTGCCCGGTCATTCGCCGGGCACGCGGCGCTTTCCGTTTCCATGGTTTGCGGCCGCGCGCGTTGCGCGGCCGCGCGTTTGATCGAAGGTTGTTCCAGTCATGTCACGTCTGAAGGTTCTCTACGGTTTTCATGCGGTGACCGCACGCTTGCGGCACGACGCGTCGACGGTTGCGGAGGTGCTGTACGACCAGACGCGCCGCGACCGCCGCATGCAGGATTTCCTGCACGCCGCGAAGGAAGCGGGCGTGCGGCTGATCGCGGCCGACGAAACGCGCCTCTGGGGTCTCGCGCATACCGAGCGCCATCAGGGCGTGGTCGCGCGGGTCGAGGACGTTCCGCTCGCGCAGAACCTGTCCGAGCTGCTCGACGGGATCCAGGGCCCGGCGCTGCTGCTCGTGCTCGACGGCGTCACCGATCCGCACAACCTCGGCGCGTGCCTGCGCGTGGCCGATGCGGCCGGCGCGCACGCGGTGATCGCGCCGCGCGACCGCGCGGTCGGCCTGAACGCGACCGCGGCGAAGGTCGCGAGCGGCGCGGCGGATACGGTGCCGTATATCACGGTGACGAACCTCGCGCGCGCGCTGCGCGAGCTGAAGGAAGCGGGCGTGTGGATCATCGGCACGTCGGATGAAGCGTCGGCGACGCTCTACGACACGAAGCTCGACGGCCCGGTCGCGCTGGTGATGGGCGCGGAAGGCGAGGGCATGCGCCGGCTCACGCGCGACACCTGCGACGAAGTGATGAGCATTCCGATGGCCGGCAGCGTCGAGAGCCTGAACGTGTCGGTCGCGAGCGGTGTGTGCCTGTATGAAGCGGTGCGGCAGCGGCGTGTGAAGGCGTAACGGCGTAACGGCTGGAACGCGAACCGCTGCAGACTCGCGCCATCCGAGCGGTCGGCCCGTTGGACATTCCAGTGTTCAACGGGCGCCCCGCGTCAAGGCTTCGTAATCGCCCCCGACGACGCGCCTTCTACCTTTCGAGCATTAAGCCGCCAGCACATAGCGACGATCGACGACAGGCGTCTTGCCGATCGTGCTCGCCTCGGTTCCCGCAAATTGCCAGCCGTATCGTTCATAGAACGCAATGGCGCTGGCGTTGTCTTCGAGCGCGAACAGGTGCAATGTGTTCTCGCCGATTTCCCGCGCCCATGCGCGCGCAGCCTCGATCAGCAGTCGTCCCGCGCCACGGCCCTGATGGTCGGCGAGGACATGCAGGCAGTCGAGCAATGCGCCGTACTGCGGATCCTGCACGTTCTCCGCCGAAGCGAAGCCGATCGCCACACCATCCACTTCGGCGATCCTGACCATGCCCCATTCCGCCTCCGGGCGCGCGAAGTAGGCGATCCATCTCGACAGATGCGCGCCGGGCGCGTCATGTTCGAGATAGTCCGCCGGCAGGATGTGGCTGTAGGCGCGCTGCCAGCTCAGGGTATGCAGCGTGGCGATGGTCCGGGCATCGTCCGGCGTGGCGTGACGGAGTGTGACGTGGACGGCTGGCATCGCGTGATTCCGATCGTTGGCAATCGGGGAGTGTAGCAAGCCGCAACAGACGCGTGGCGCCGGTTGCGCGCGACGCGCCTACGCAGGCTGCCCCTCCTGATCCCGCAATTCCCGCCGCAGAATCTTCCCGATATTCGACTTCGGCAGGCTGTCGCGGAATTCGATGTATTTCGGCTTCTTGTAGCCGGTGAATTCCTGCTTGCAATAAGCCATCAGTTCGTCGACGGCGAGCGCCGGATCGCGGCGCACGACGAACAGCTTCACCGCCTCGCCGGAATTCGGATCCGGCACGCCGACGCACGCGCATTCGACCACGCCCGGATGCGCGGCGACCACGCTCTCTATCTCGTTCGGATACACGTTGAAGCCCGACACGAGGATCATGTCCTTCTTGCGGTCGACGATGCGCACGTAGCCGCGCTCGTCCATCACGCCGATGTCGCCCGACTTGAAGAAGCCGTCGGGCGTCATGACCTTCTCGGTTTCGTCGGGGCGGTTCCAGTAGCCGGCCATCACCTGCGGGCCGCGGATCGCGATCTCGCCGGACTGGCCTTGCGGCACCGGCACGTCGTTCTCGCCGAGCAGCGCGATTTCGGTCGACGGCACCGGCAGGCCGATCGTGCCGTTGAAGGCCGCGAGCGTCGCGGGGTTCAGCGTGACGGTGGGCGACGTCTCCGACAGGCCGTAGCCTTCGAGGATCGGGCAGCCGGTGGCCTTCATCCACCGCTGGCTGACGACTTCCTGCACGGCCATGCCGCCGCCGAGCGTGATCCGCAGCCCCGTGAAATCGAGCGCGGCGAAGCCGGAATGGTTGAGCAGCGCGTTGAACAGCGTATTCACGCCCGGAAAGAAGTTCACGCGATACCGCGACAGTTCCTTGACGAACCCGTCGATGTCGCGCGGATTGGGGATCAGCAGGTTCATCGCGCCCCAGCGTGCACCCATCAGCATGCACGCGTTCAGCGCGAGGATGTGATAGAGCGGCAGCGCGCAGACGGTCACGAGCGCGTCGATCTGCGGCGTCTTGCGCAACGCCGGCTGGCTCCATGCGTCGTTCTGCAGAATGTTCGCGATCACGTTGCGGTGCGTGAGCATCGCGCCTTTCGACACGCCGGTCGTGCCGCCCGTGTATTGCAGGAACGCGACGTCGTCGTGATGCAGCGCGGCGGGCGCGAACGTCTGCCGCGCGCCGGCGCGCAGCGCGGCGCGGAACGGCGTCGCATCCGGCAGCTGGTAGGGCGGCACCAGCTTCTTCACGCGACGTGTGACGAAATTGACGACGGCGCCCTTGACCGGGCCGAGCAGGTCGCCGAGCGACGCGACGACGACGTGCTTGACCTGCGTTCGCGCGATCACCTGTTGCAGCGTCGTCGCGAAGTTCTCGAGCACGACGATCGCTTCCGCGCCCGAGTCGTGAAGCTGATGCTCGAGTTCGCGCGGCGTATAGAGCGGATTGACGTTGACGATGGTGTAGCCCGCGCGCAGCGCCGCGGCAACCGTCACCGGATATTGCAGCACGTTCGGCATCATCACCGCGATGCGCGCGCCTTTCGGCAGCCCCTGGCGCTGGAACCATGCGCCGAGGTCGCGCGAATGGCGGTCGAGCGCCGCGTAGGTCATCGTGCGACCCATGCATGCATAGGCGTCGCGCGCCGCGAAGGTCGCGAACGACTCGTCGAGCAGGTGCGCGAGCGACTGGTAGCGATCGGGATCGACGGTTGCAGGAACGCCCTCGGGATAGGACTTCAGCCAGATTTTTTCCATCATGGTTCTCTCAGTGTCGCGCCGCTCGCGCGTATCGGTCGGTCTTTTCGTCGGCGTCCGGCCCGGCGATCGGGCCGTTCGAGCAACGCCGGAATCGCGTCGCCGCGCCGCGGCGGACGCCGATTGTCGCGGGATCGCCCGCACAAGACAAGTCGCCGGTGCGACGGACTGGCTAGAATGGCGGGCGGCGCGGACCACCGGGGTCCGGCGCCCGCGTTCCTCCGAAGCCGAACCATGAGACTTTTCCATCGCGGCGCGCTGTGCGCCGGCCTCTGCCTGCTGGCCGCCTGCACGTCCCCGACGCTCGTCGGGCGCGGCACCTACTATGCCGACACGAGCCGGCACGCGCAGGGCGCCGATTCGCGCATCCGCTTTCTCGTGATGCACTACACGGAAAGTGACGAAGTGCAATCGCTGCGTACGCTGACGGGCGACGCGGTCAGCGCGCACTACGTCGTGCCGGAGCGGCCGCGCATCGAACGCGGGATGCCGGTCGTCCATCAGCTCGTGCCGGAAGCGCAGCGCGCGTGGCATGCGGGCGTCAGCGCGTGGCAGGGCACGACGGAGCTGAATGCGGCGTCGATCGGCATCGAGAACGTCAACGGCGGCCCGGCCGACACGCCGCAGGGCCGCACGTGGCAGCCGTACCCGCCGGAGCAGGTCGACGCGCTGATCCGCCTGTCGAAGGACATCGTCGCGCACTACGGGATCGCGCCGACCCGCGTGGTCGGCCACAGCGACATCGCGCCGCAACGCAAGATCGACCCGGGGCCGCGGTTTCCATGGCGCGCGCTCGCGCAGGCCGGCGTCGGCGCGTGGCCGGACGACGCGACGGTCGCCGCGCGACTCGCCGGCCGCGACCCGCATGCGGCCGTCGACGTGCGCGCGCTGCAGCTCAAGCTCGCGCGCTATGGCTACGACGTGCCGACCGACGGCGAGCTCGACGCGCGCACGCGCCGCGTGTTCGCGGCATTCCAGATGCATTTCCGGCCGTCCGACTGCGCGGGCAACCCGGACGCGCAAACCGACGCGATCGCGCAGGCGCTGCTCGACAAGTATTTCCCCGGGCAGCCGCCGGCGCCCGACGGCGCGCCTTGACCGCGGTAAACGCGCAGGCGGTCACCCGACTCCGGTAAACTGGCGGTTTTCCGCAATCCAGCAGCATTTTCCTTCCATGACTCAAGACGAACTCAAACGCCTCGTCGGCCAGGCCGCGGCCGACTACGTGATCCAGAACGTGCCGGAAGGCGCGCTGATCGGCGTCGGCACCGGCTCGACCGCCAACTGCTTCATCGACGCGCTCGCCGCCGTCAAGTCGCGCTATCGCGGCGCGGTGTCGAGCTCGGTCGCGACGACCGAGCGCCTGAAGGCGCACGGCATCCAGGTGTTCGACCTGAACGACGTCGAATCGCTGCAGGTGTACGTCGACGGCGCGGACGAGATCGACGCGAGCGGCGCGATGATCAAGGGCGGCGGCGGCGCGCTGACGCGCGAGAAGATCGTCGCGTCGGTGGCCGATACGTTCGTCTGCATCGCCGACGCCAGCAAGCGCGTGCCGGTGCTCGGCGCATTCCCGCTGCCGATCGAAGTGGTGCCGATGGCGCGCACCGCGATCGGCCGGCGCGTGACGGCGGCCGGCGGCGTGCCGGTGCTGCGCGTGACGAAGGACGGCGCGCCGTACATCACCGACAACGGCAACGAGATCATCGACGTGAAGGGCCTGCAGATCGCCGACCCGCGCGGCTTCGAGGCACAGGTGAATGCGTGGCCGGGCGTGGTGACGGTCGGCCTGTTCGCTGCGCGCGGCGCGAACCTGTGCCTGCTCGGTACGGAGAGCGGCGTCGAGACTATCGTTTATCCCGACCAGTCGTAAGAATTGAAAAGCAGTGCGTAATGCACTGCATCGTCAAATCTTGTCAAGAATCGCTGCCCGGTAAGCGCAGAGCGCTTCCCGGGCTTTTTTTGACGCCTTATAAATCCCCCCTTCATGAAGAGGGATAACCCTGTCAGGTGTTTACCAGATAGCGCAACGGCCTCGAAACTCATCAACTTATAGATCATAAGAACAAAGTCGTACCAGGGCCGGCGGAACTGCGGAGCAGGTGTTCGCAAATAGACGCACGGGGAGGTGTCATGGAGCAGGGCAAAGACCGGTCACTGGTCGCCAAAGTGATGGATGGGCTTGTCGCAGGCATTGTCGAGGACAAGTACGGCGGCATCCTGCCGCCGCAGGATGTGTTGTCGAAGGAGTTCGACGTGAGCCGCACGGTGATGCGTGAGGCGCTGTCGATGTTGCTTGCGCGCGACATGCTGGACGTTCGTCCGAAGGTGGGCACGCGCGTTCGACCGATGCGCGACTGGCGCATGATCGACGAGGACGTTGTGAGCTGGCGGTTCCGGGCGAAGCCCGATCCGCAGTTCATGCGCGACGTGATCGAATTTCGAATGCTGATCGAGCCACGCGCGACCGCGCAGGCGGCCGTGCGTGCGAGCGCGGCGGACGTCGCCGGCATCCGCGAGGCGTTCGAGGCGTTCAAGGGAATGCAGCCGGGCGAGCCCGGCTACGACGCGGCCGACGAGCTGTTGCATACGCGGATCGTCCACGCGAGCGGCAACCAGTTCTTCCAGCAGATGGCGGCGATCGTGCGCGGCGCGGTGCGGCTCGTGAATCCGCGCGTCGTGCAGAAGGAGGGCGCGCACGACGTGGCGGTCAAGGCGCATGCGCGCGTGGTCGAGGCGATCGAGCGGCGCGATCCGCGCGAGGCCGAGGCGGCGTCGCTCGCGCTGATCGACTACAGCGCCGACGAAATCTCCCGGGATTTCTCCGTCGAGGTGCCCGTGCGCGCCTGATCCGGCGCGCGGTTCGCTCATCCATTCATCCGATTACCGGCCAGCCGTTTATCATGACGGCCGGCCGGCGGGAGTGTCGGCCCTTTTCATACGACCGATACGACCGATACGGATGATCCGGATGAACGACCTCGACACGCGCCCGGTGCGCTTCGGCATCGTCGGCGCGGGCAGCATCGCGCGCCGTTTCGCGCAGAGCCTCGCGCATGTCCCGGGCGCCGCGCTCGCGCGCGTGTGGGCGCGCCGCGCGGATGCGGCGGCCGCCTTCTGCGCGGCCCATGGCGGCATGCCCGCCGCCAGTCTCGATGCGCTCTTCGCGAGCGACATCGACGCCATCTACATCGCGACGCTTCACGACAGCCACGCACACTATGCGCAGGCCGCGCTTGCCGCCGGCAAGGCGGTGCTGTGCGAAAAGCCCGCGACGCTCAATGCGGCGCAACTCGACGCCGTGCTGCGTGCCGCACGCGATGCCGGCCGGCTGTTCATGGAAGCGATGAAGCCGCCGTTCTTCCCGCTGTACCGCAAGCTGCGCGCGCACCTGCGCGACGACCCGATCGGCGAGATCCGGCTCGTGCGGGCCGGCTGCGCGTCGTCGGGCGTGCCCGGCGATCACCCGGTGTATCGCCTCGAGCAGGCGGGCGGCGCGCTGCTCGACATCGGCATCTACGAGACGTTTCTCGCAGTCGACTGGCTGGGTGCGCCGCTCGACGTGCAGACGCTGGGGCGCGTCGGCGAGACGGGCGTCGACCTGTTTGCGAGCCTGAACAGCCGTCATGCGAACGGCGGCATCGCGCAGCTCTTTTGCGGGCTCGACGTGATGGGGCGCGGCGACGCGCTGCTGGCCGCGGCCGGCGGGCACGTGACGATACACGAGAAGTGGTGGAACCCGGCGCGCGCGACGATCTGTTATGCGGACGGGCGCGTGGTCGAACTCGACGAGCCGTTCGACGGCGGCGGCCTCAACTACGAGACCGCGCATTTCTGCGACCTGCTGCGCGCGGGGAAGACCGAGAGCCCCGTGATGACGCACGACCATTCGCGGCGGATGATCGCGATGACGGACGCGGCGCGCGCCGCGCTCGGCGTGCGGTATCCGGGCGAGTGATGTTTGCACGATCTGCGCGGCGCACGCTCGAGGCTTGCGCTGCGCGATCGCTCAGCAGTCCAATGAATCGATGCCCGGGTGCTCGGCCGGATTGTCCGGCTCAGTGCTTGGCCGGCAGCGACAGCCGCTTTTCATACCAGCGCTGCACCCACTCGAGGATCTGGCACAGCACCCAGTACACGGCTGCGGCGGCCAGATACAGCGGCAGCGGCTGGTAGGTCGCCGCGATCACTTCCTGCGCGCTGCGCAGCAGTTCGGTGACGGTGATCACCGACACGAGCGACGTATCCTTGATCAGGCTGATCAGGCTGTTCGACAGGCTCGGCACCGCGATGCGCAGCGCCTGCGGGCCGATCACGTAGCGCAGCGTCTGCCCCCACGACAGCCCGAGGCTGTACGACGCGAGCCACTGGCCGCGGTGGATGCCGTTGATCGCGCCGCGCATGCTTTCGGACATGTAAGCCGCGACGTTCGCGGACAGCGCGATCACGCCCGCGGGTGTCGGATCGAGCGAGATGCCGAGGCTCGGCAGGCCGTAATAGATGACGAAGATCTGCACGAGCAGCGGTGTGCCGCGCATCACGCTAACGTAGGCGCGCGCGAGCGCCGCGAGGGTGTTCACGACGACGCGCTCGACGCCCGAGGTCATCCCGTCGCTCTGCCGGATCCCCATCATCGCCAGCACGACGGCGCCGATCAGGCCGAACACCATCGACAGGACGGCGAACTTGACGGTCAGTACCGCCCCCTGGGCGAGTACCGGCAGCGATTGGACGAGCAGGGAAGTGGTCGACATGAAGTGCTGATTGGGTGCGTGCGCGAAAGCGCAATCATAAACCGGACGAACAAAACAAAGGGCGGCATCGTTCCGGATGCCGCCCTGTCGGCCCGCCGTGCGGCTGGCGATGCTGGCGTGCTTACTTCAGCGGCTTCGTCACGTCGATGCCGAACCACTTGTCCGAGATCTTCGTGAAGGTGCCGTCGGCGGCGAGCTGCGCCATCGCGTCGTCGATCGCCTTCTGGAACTTCGGGTTGCCCTTCTTGAACGGAATGCCCGACGGGTTGGCCGAGCCGACGTTCGCGCCCGGGCGCAGCGGCAGCTGCGAATTCTTCGTCAGGTACGCGAGCATCAGGCGGTCGTTCAGCGCCGCGTCGAGACGGCCGGCCGCGAGATCGCGCAGGTACTCGGGCGCGCCCGGGTACGTCTTCACGTCGATGCCCGCCACCGACTTCGCCATGTCCATGTAGTTCGTGCCGAGCGCGACGCCGAGCTTCTTGCCCTTCAGCTCCTCGAGCGACTTGAACTGGCGCGTGTCGTCCTTGCGCTGGATCAGCTGCGCGGACGAGTACGTGTACGCCGGCGAGAAGTCGAGCGTCTCCTTGCGCTTGTCGGTGATGCCGACCTGGTTGACGATCACGTCGAACTTGCCTGCCTGCAGGCCGGCGATGATGCCGCTCCATTCGGTCGTGACGAATTCCGGCTTCACGCCGAGCTTGGCCGCGACGGCCTTCGCGATGTCGACGTCGAAGCCGACCAGTTCGCCGCTCGGGCTCTTCGAGTTGAACGGCGGGAACGTGCCCTCGAGGCCGATCCGCAGCGTGCCGCGTTGCTTCACGTCGTCGAGCAGGTCGGCCGCGTGCGCGGTCGCGGCGGTGAACGACGCGCCGATCAGGCCGGCGACCAGCAGTTTCTTCAGCAGCGCAATTTTCATCTTGTGGTTCCTTACCGGGTCCGGGTCAATAATTCGGCATCGATGATAGCGAAAACGCTATCAATGCAGAAATACAGTTTGCTTATGCCTATATTACGTCGCTCGTGCGCCGGCCACGGCCTTCACGCACTCGGCGACGAGCGTCGGGCCGCGATAGATGAAGCCGGTGTACAGCTGCACCAGCGCCGCGCCGGCCGCGAGCTTCGCCTGCGCGTCCGCGCCGGAGAAGATGCCGCCGACGCCGATGATCGGCACCGCGCTGCCGAGTTCGGCGTGCAGCTTGCGGATCACCTCGTTCGACGCCTCGAACACCGGCCGCCCGGACAGGCCGCCGGCTTCGTCCGCGTGCGGCAGCCCTTGCACCGCGGCGCGCGACAGCGTCGTGTTGGTGGCGATCACCGCTTCGATCTTGTGGCGCAGCAGCGTGTCGGCGATCTCCTTGACCTGCTCGTCGTCGAGGTCCGGCGCGATCTTCAGCGCGAGCGGCACGAGCTTGCCGTGCAGGTCGGCGAGGCGCTGCTGCTTGTCCTTGAGTGCCGCGAGCAGCGCGTCGAGTTCGCCCGCGCCCTGCAGCTGGCGCAGGTTCTTCGTGTTCGGCGACGAGATGTTGATCGTCACGTAGCTCGCGAACGGATAGACGCGCTCGAGGCAGTACAGGTAGTCGTCGGCGGCGCGCTCGATCGGCGTGTCGGCGTTCTTGCCGATGTTCAGGCCGAGGATGCCGCGGTAGCGGGCCGCCTGGACGTTCTTCACGAACTGGTCGACGCCGCTGTTGTTGAAGCCCATCCGGTTGATCAGCGCGTCGGCCTGCGGCAGCCGGAACATGCGCGGGCGCGGGTTGCCGGGCTGCGGGCGCGGCGTGACCGTGCCGACCTCGATGAAGCCGAAGCCGAGCGCCGCGAGGCCGTCGATCGCCGCGCCGTCCTTGTCGAGGCCGGCCGCGAGGCCGACCGGGTTGCGGAACGTGAGCCCCATCACGGTGCGCGGCGCGTCGGGCACGCGGGCCGACAGCGCGCAGGCGAGGCCGGTGCGGCCGGCCGCGCCGAGCGCGCGCAGCGTGAGGTGGTGAGCGTCTTCCGCATCCATCTTGAACAGGGATGCGCGGGCGAGCGGATAGAGGGAACTGAACACGGGAATGGGCGACAGCCAGAAATATGACAACCCGCTATTTTACCGGGAGTTGCGCGGCCGGGGCTGCGTTTGGCGGGCGAGCGTCGCGCCGGCGGGCGCGAATGTGTGCACCGTGCCGCCGGGCGCGCGTCAGGCCGAGCCGGAATGCCCGCCGGGCAGCGGCGCGCGCGCGAGCGCAGCGTCGACCGGCGGCAGGTCGATCCGTGCCGGATCGAGCACCTTCCAGCGTCCGTCGACGAGCCCTTCCAGCGGATGGAAGTTCGCCTTGTACGCCATCTTCGGGCTCTCGCGGATCCAGTAGCCGAGATACACGTAGGGCAGTCCGAGGCTTTTCGCCTGCTCGATCTGCCAGAGAATGTTGTAGGTGCCGTAGCTCGCGTGCAGGTCGTCCGGCTCGAAGAACGTATACACGGACGACAGGCCGTCGCCGAGGATGTCGATCATGCTGACCATCCGCAGCTGGCCGGGCTGGCCGCCCGGCGCATCGAGATCGCGGAATTCGACGAGGCGCGAATTGATCCGGCTCTGCAGCAGGAACTGCTCGTACTGGTCGCGGCTGTCGCGGTCCATCCCGCCGCCCGCGTGGCGCGCGGACTGGTAGCGCATGTAGAGCGCGTAATGCTCTTCGTCGTAGTGCAGCGGCGACACCGTCGCGACGAGCGCGCGGTGCCGTTTCCACATCCGCCGCTGCGTGCGGTTCGGCGTGAACGCCGCGACCGGCACGCGCACCGGCACGCACGCGCGGCAACCGTCGCAGTAAGGGCGGTACGTGAACACGCCCGAGCGGCGGAAGCCGGCCTTGACGAGCTCGGTGTAGATGTCGGAATTGATCAGGTGGCTCGGCGTCGCGACTTGCGAGCGCGCGACGCGGCCGTCCAGGTAACTGCACGGGTAGGGCGCCGTTGCATAGAATTGCAGCGCCGAAAGCGGTGAAAGCGGCAGCTCAGTCGGGTGAGTCATGGGCAGCTCTCGATGCAGGAATGGGGTGCCGCGCCGGCGCCTGCTCGCGGCCGCCGAGCGACGCCAGTTGCGACGCGTTGTGCTGGCAGTCCATCATCGACTGCTTGCAAAAACCGTTATAAATCAAAAGATTGTGTTTCGACTCCCGGCGAATCACCGCCGGGCGGCAACGAAGCGGATGCAAGAAAATTAACATGAAAACGGGGCTAAATGCATCATGTCCCGATTCAACAATAGGCCCATCGAGCGGGTGCGACCAGCCGGGAATAAAGGGGACGCCTCCGCCCTCGTCGTTCCAAAGGGGCTCGATCAAGCGGCTGTCGTGCTATGCTGTACATTCATACAGTATTTCGCTGCAGCCATGCCGATGTGGGAATGCATTTGGGCGTTCGTCGACGAAGACGGCGCGCACGTTCAGACCGCCGACCGTACCACCGAACCCGGGTTCGCGGGGCGGCGCGCGCGTCACCGCGCGGCGGCGATTCTCGCAAGCGGCGGGCAGGCGTGAAAACTGCCGGCACCACGGTTTCGCTGATCGGCGGTGTCGCCGTCCTGCTGATGCTGCTGCACACGTTCGGCTTCATCGATTTCAAGGTGTGCGTGGCGTGGCCGGGCGAATGCCGCGTGGAAGTCATCCACAAGAGCAAGCCCGCGGCCAATGCGGGAAGTTGACGGATGGGCGGGCGAGCAAGAGAGCCGGCTTTGGCGGCGGGGTGCGCGTGTCGCCCTAGCGCTCGATCCCGGTAGGGGCCACCGGTTCGCCGCGGCCCACGAGCCCGGCGAGCGCACGCTTGTCGAATTGCCACGGAATCGGCGGTTCGGCCACCGCGCGGCGCACGTGGGCGATGAAGGTCTTGCGGGCGATCTCGCGGCCGCCGAGCGACGCCAGGTGCGACGTGTTCTGCTGGCAATCGATCATCTGCAGGCCGCAGTCGCGCAGGTGGGCGACGAGCGTGGCCAGCGCGATCTTCGACGCATCCGTTTCGTCAGCGAACATCGATTCGCCGAAGAACATCCGCCCGAACGCGACGCCGTAAAGCCCGCCGACGCGACGCCCGTCGCGCCATGTCTCGATGCTGTGCGCGTTGCCGGTGCGGTAGAGCGACGTATACGCGTCGATGATCTCCGCGGTGATCCACGTGCCGCGCTGGCCGCGCCGCGGCGCCTGCGCGCACGCGCGCATCACGCCGGCAAAATCGTGGTCGACGCGCACTTCCCACTCGGGTTCGCGCAGCACGCGCCGCAGTGTCTTCTTCAGCGAAGGCGACACCTTGAACTCGGCCGGCACGAGGATCATTCGCGGGTCGGGGCTCCACCACAGCACCGGCTGGCCGTCCGAATACCACGGGAAGATGCCGTGCTGGTAGGCGTCGATGAGGCGCGAAGGCAGCAGGTCGGCGCTCGCGGCGAGCAGCCCCGGCGCGCCGGTGGCCGGGCCGAGCGCCCGCGTGACGGGCGGAAACGGATCGTCTGGGCCGAGCCAGGGGACCATGGGTCGCGGGCTCAGCCGGCGCGCAGCGAGCGGAAGATATCGCCGGTGTGGACGCCGTAGTCGCCGGCGGCACGGTCGGCAAAGAAGAATCGCAGGGTCTGGCTGACGGTCGGGAACGCGATGTCGTCCCACGGAATGTCGGCCTCGTCGAACAGCTTCACCTCGAGGCTTTCCTCGCCGGCCTCGAATGCGGGATCGACGAGCCGCGCCAGGTAGAACAGGTGCACCTGGTGCACGTGCGGCACGTTCAGCAGCGTGAACAGGCTCTGCACCTCGACGCGCGCGCCGGCTTCCTCGAGCGTCTCGCGCGCGGCGGCTTCGGCGGTCGTCTCGCCCATTTCCATGAAGCCTGCCGGCAGGGTCCAGAAGCCGTAGCGCGGCTCGATCGCGCGGCGGCACAGCAGCACCTGCTCGCCCCACACGGGGACGGTGCCGACGACGTTGCGCGGATTCTGGTAATGGATCGTGCCGCATTGATCGCAGACGAAGCGTTCGCGGTTGTCGCCCGGAGGAATGCGCGCGATGACTTCGTGACCGCAGACGGAGCAGAATTTCATGTCGAGTGGAAGGGACGAGGTGTTGCGAGTGTATCACCCGTGCGGGGCATTCTCGAACGGCGGCGCGGCGCTGCGTCGTCCTCTGTGGAATCGGGTGCACCACACGGACAAGGGCATCTCATGACGACGACACCTGGCGCGTTTTCGGAGCGCCTCTTCTCGTACGGCACGTTGCAGCTGGAGCAGGTCCAGTTGACGACATTCGGCCGCAAGCTCGGCGGCCAGTCCGACGAAATGCCCGGCTATGCGCTGTCGATGCTGAAAATCGAGGATCCGGCGGTCGTGGCAACGAGCGGCAACACGCATCACCCGGTCGTGACCTGCACGGGCAACCCGGCCGACAAGGTCAGCGGGATGGTCTTCCCGATCACCGCCGCAGAGCTGAAACACGCGGACGACTACGAGGTGTCGTCCTATCGACGCGACCGCGTCGTGCTCGCTTCGGGCGTGCCTGCCTGGGCGTATGTCGACGCCGGTTCGGCGCACGCCGGCTAGAAAAGCAAAAAGCCTTGATTTCATCGTGAAATCAAGGCTCTCTGTGATGCTTGGTTGCGGGGGTAGGATTTGAACCTACGACCTTCGGGTTATGAGCCCGACGAGCTGCCAGACTGCTCCACCCCGCGTCCGTTGAAGAAATAGATTATAGAGGCAATCTCGACCGGCGTGCAAGCACTTTCTGACAAGCAGCGTGTGGGGCCGGTACCGAGGGCGCGTGCGATAGAATCGAGCGGTTTGTCTCGCCACTCCGGCAGCGGGGCTGCGTGCGATCGCAGCGGTCCCGGCAGCCTTCACTTCTTGCTTCGACGGATTCATGGATATCGCTCTCGATCTGCAGTCGATCGGCGCGCAGGAACAGGCGCTCGTGTTTCCCCGCTTCGATGCCGCCCGCGCGTGGGCGCTCGGCAACCGGCTGCATGCGCTCGCCGCGTCGCGCGGCCATGCGGTCGCGATCGACATCGGCACGTTCGGCCAGCCGCTGTTCTATGCCGCGCTGGACGGCGCGACGCCTGACAACGCCGACTGGGTGCGCCGCAAGCGCAACGTCGTCGCGCATTTCCGCTGCAGCTCGTATGCGATCGGCCTGCGCATGAAGCAGGCCGGCTCGACGCTCGCGGACAAGCACGGCCTGCCGGTGGCCGAGTATGCGTCGTACGGCGGCGCGTTTCCGCTGACGGTCGCGGGGGCCGGCGTGATCGGCACGGTAACTGCGTCGGGGCTGCCGCAGCGCGCCGACCACGAACTCGTCGTCGAGGCGCTGTGCGCGGAGCTGGGCCACGACTACGCGGCGCTCGCGCTGGCGAGGAGCTGAGCGATGCAGCTGCCCGGTTATGCATGGCTCGCGATCGCGATCGTCGCCGAGGTGATCGGCACGTCCGCGCTGCGCGCGGCCGACGGCTTCACGCGCCTTTGGCCGTCGCTGCTCGTCGTGGCGGGCTACGCCACCGCCTTCTACTGCCTGTCGCTGACGCTCAGGACGATGCCGGTCGGCATCATCTATGCGGTGTGGTCGGGCGCCGGCATCGTGCTGATCACGCTCGTCGCGATGCTGCTGTATCGTCAGGTGCCGGACGTGCCGGCGGTGATCGGCCTGTCGTTGATCGTCGCGGGCGTCGTGGTGCTGAACCTGTTCTCGAAGATGCAGGCGCACTGACCGTACGCCTGTCGCCAGCCGGATTCCTTCCATGACCGATTCCATTCCCGTCGCTTCCGACCAGCCCGACGTGCGCGCCTACGTGGCGAACCGCGTCGGCTTTCTCGAACTGAACCGGCCGAAGGCGCTCAACGCGCTGTCGGTCGGGATGATCCGCATCATGCACGCGGCGCTCGACGCTTGGCGCGACGATCCGGAGGTCGTCGCGGTCGTCGTGACCAGCCCGCATCCGCGCGCGTTCTGCGCGGGCGGCGACGTGCGCTTCTTCCACGATGCATGGCAGCGCGGCGACCGCGATGCGGTCGATACGTTCTTCATCGAGGAATACACGCTGAACCACGCGATCTTCAGCTTCCCGAAGCCGTACATCGCGCTGATGCACGGCGTCGTGATGGGCGGCGGGATGGGCATCTCGCAGGCAGCGCGCCACACGGGCGGGCTGCGGGTCGTCACGGATTCGACGAAGATGGCGATGCCGGAGACGCGCATCGGCCTGTTTCCCGATGTCGGGATGAGCTGGTTCCTCGCGCGCACGCCCGGTGCGATCGGCCGCTATCTCGCCGTGACCGGCGCGACGCTCGACGCGGCGGGCGCGCTGCATGCGCAGCTCGCCGACGTCTACGTGCCCGACGCGGCACTGCCGGCGCTGCTCGACGCGCTGCGTCACGAACGCTTCGACAGCGGCGCGCAGGCGGTCGAATGCGTGGCCGCGGCGGCGGCCGCGCACAAGGTCGTGCCGACGCCCGACACGTCGTCGCTGGCCGACGCGCGCGCCGGCATCGACCGTCATTTCGCGCAGCCCGACCTCGTCGCGATCCTCGCGTCGCTCGATGCCGACCAGGATTGCGCGGCCGTGGACGGGTGGATCGAAAAGGCGACGCATGCGATGCGCAGCCAGCTGTCGCCGCTGTCGATGGCGGTGTCGCTCGAAGTGGTCGATCGCGCGCGCGGCGCGACGATGGCCGATTGCCTGCGGCGCGACCTCGACCTGACGCGCTCGACGTTCGCGCGCGGCGACGTGATCGAAGGCGTGCGCGCGCTGATCGTCGACAAGGACCATCAGCCGGCCTGGCGTTTCAAGTCGATTGCGGAAGTCGGCCGCGCGGACGTGCTAGCGATGTTCGACAGCCCGTGGACGCCGGACACGCATCCGCTGCGGAACCTGAAGGACTGACGCGTGCGGCGCCGTCCGCGAGAAATCGCCGCTTCAAATAACTCGGCCGCCCATGCAGGCGGCCGAATCGTTTTCAGGCGGAGAACGGCGAGGGCGCGTCAGTCTTCGCCCGCATCATCCGACATGAACGCGCGCATGAACACGAGCGCGCCCCAGCCCCACAGCGCATTCGCCGCGAAGCCGACGGCCAGCACCGGCAGCATGTTGCCGGACGGCCAGATGCCGCGCAGCGGGTCGATCGCGAACACGCGCGCGGCCGTCAGCACGATTCCGCCGAACACCAGCGCGCCGATCCACGGCGCCTCGCGCTCCGGCGACACCCGCAGCAGCCACGCCATCGGGATCGCCCAGCATGCGCTGATCAGCGCGTTCGCGACAAACTCAGGAATGCCGAGCGGCGCGAACGGCGCGGTCGAGAAGCCGGCCGCGGCGATCAGGTCCGCGGTGTGCAGCAACGCGAGCGTCGCTTCGCGGAAGAACAGGGCGGCCAGGAAGCCGGACAGGAACGGCAGGATGACTTTCTGCATCGATGAGTGCACCGCAAGCGCGCGCGGCCGGGGCCGTCTGCGCGGAATTGTTCGAAATGGTGCGTCATTATAGGGGGACGCGGGCCGATATTCGCTGCAGCGTCGTGCTAATCAGGAAAGCGGAAAACCTAAGCTCAAAAAAATCGTTCCAAAGCCTACCCCCGATCCCTAGACTGATTTCCCAGAAACAGCCGTGCCCGCGCGTTCTTGCCCGCCGCGCGGCTGACCGCAACATACCCCGATTCGAACGCACGTCATGCATGCGCCGCCCGTTGGCGGCGCGAGCAGGGCGCTGCTTTATCTCAATTCTGGCAAGGACAGTCACGCAGGAGCAGCAGATGAATGTGTTCTGGTTTATCCCCACGCACGGCGACAGCCGCTATCTCGGTACCGCCGAAGGCGCACGCGCCGCGGACTACGATTACTTCAAGCAGGTCGCCGTCGCGGCCGACACGCTCGGCTACGAGGGCGTGCTGCTGCCGACCGGCCGTTCCTGCGAGGATGCGTGGGTGGTCGCGTCGAGCCTGATTCCGGCCACGCAGCGCCTGAAATTCCTGGTCGCGGTGCGGCCCGGCATCGCGTCGCCGGGCCTGGCGGCGCGCATGGCCGCGACGTTCGACCGGCTGTCCGGCGGGCGCCTGCTGATTAACGTCGTGACGGGCGGCGACGCGGCCGAACTCGAAGGCGACGGCCTGTTCGCCGATCACGACACGCGCTACGAGATCACCGACGATTTCCTGAACATCTGGCGCGGGCTGCTCACCGCGTCGCACGACAACGGCGGCTTCGACTACATCGGCAAGCACCTGCAGTCGAAGGGCGGCAAGGCGCTGTATCCGCCGGTGCAGCGCCCGCACCCGCCGCTGTGGTTCGGCGGCTCGTCGCCGGCCGCGCACGCGATTGCCGCCGATCATATCGACACCTACCTGACGTGGGGCGAACCGCCCGAGGCCGTTGCGAAGAAGATCGCCGACGTGCGCGCACGGGCGGCGGAACGCGGCCGCCAGATCAAGTTCGGCATCCGCCTGCACGTGATCGTGCGCGAGACCGAGGAAGAAGCGTGGCGCGATGCGGATCGCCTGATCAGCCGGCTCGACGACGCGACGATCGCCCGCGCGCAGCAGGCGTTCGCGAACATGGATTCGGAAGGCCAGCGCCGGATGGCCGCGCTGCACGGCGGCAAGCGCGGCGGCCGCGAGTCGCTCGAGGTGTATCCGAACCTGTGGGCCGGCGTCGGCCTCGTGCGCGGCGGCGCGGGCACCGCGCTCGTCGGCAATCCCGAGCAGGTCGCGGCGCGCATGCGCGAATACGCGGAACTCGGCGTCGAGACGTTCATCCTGTCGGGCTATCCGCATCTCGAGGAATCGTATCGCTTCGCCGAGCTCGTGTTCCCGCTGATCAAGGGGCGCGGCGCGGCGAAGGCGACCGGGCCGCTGTCCGGCCCGTTCGGCGAGATCGTCGGCAACAGCTACCTGCCGAAGGCAAGCCAGAGCTGAGCGAAGGGAGGCCTGCGATGACAACGAAATCGACGACGGGCGGCGGCCTGGCCGCCCGTGCATGGCGCACCGCGGCGCCGTGGCTCGTGCCGCTCGCGTTGCTGGCCGTCTGGGAGGCCGGCGCGCGCATCGGCTGGCTGTCGACCCGCGTGCTGCCCGAGCCGGTCGCCGTGGTGCGCGCCGCGTGGTCGCTCGTCGTGTCCGGCGAGCTGTGGGCGAACGTGAAGGTCAGCACCTGGCGCGCGCTGTTCGGCTTCGCGCTCGGCGGCGGCGTCGGTCTCGCGCTGGGGCTCGCGACCGGCCTGTCGAAAGCCGCCGAGGTCGCGCTCGACTCGACGATCCAGATGATCCGCAACATCCCCGCGCTCGCGATGATCCCGCTCGTGATCCTGTGGTTCGGCATCGACGAGAAGGCCAAGCTGTTCCTCGTCGCGCTCGGCGTGTTCTTCCCCGTCTACATCAACACGTATCACGGGATCCGCTCGGTCGACGCGAACCTGATCGAAATGGCGAAAAGCTACGGCGTGCGCGGCTTCGCGCTCTATCGCGACGTGATCCTGCCCGGCGCGCTGCCGTCGATCCTCGTCGGCGTGCGGTTTGCGCTCGGCCTGATGTGGGTGATGCTGATCGTCGCGGAGACCATCTCCGCGCAGTCGGGCATCGGCTACATGACGATGAATGCGCGCGAATTCCTGCAGACCGACGTGGTGGTGGTCGGCATCCTGCTGTACGCAGTGCTCGGCAAGCTGGCCGACGTGCTCGCGAAATGGCTCGAACGCGTGACGCTGCGCTGGCATCCCGCCTATCAAACAGGAGCACAGGCATGAATGCGACGATTTCGGCGGCCGGTTACGGGCCGCTCGCCGCCGCGGACCTCGAGGCCGAATTCACGCAGGCGCGCGTCGCGGACGGCGATGCCCGCGACGCGGCGATCCTCGAGCGCGACGGCGGCGCATCGGTGGTGCCGCTCGCGCGGCGCCGCGCAGCCGGCATCGCGCCGGCGGACGACGCGGTCACGCTGAGCGGCATCAGCAAGCGCTTCGGCGCGCGCATCGTGCTCGACGACATCGACCTGGGCATCGCACGCGGCAGCTTCGTCGCGATCGTCGGCCGAAGCGGCTGCGGCAAGTCGACGCTGCTGCGGCTCGTCGCGGGCCTCGAGCAGGCGAGCAGCGGCACGCTGACGGCGCGCGGCGAAGGCGGCGGCGCGCTCGACACCCGGATCATGTACCAGGACGCGCGCCTGCTGCCGTGGAAGACCGTGCTGCAGAACGTGATGCTCGGGCTCGGGCTCGGGCGCGGTGCGCGCGACGATGCGCGCGCGGTGCTCGACGAAGTTGGCCTGCTCGAACGCGCCGACGACTGGCCCGCACAACTGTCGGGCGGCCAGCGGCAGCGCGTCGCGCTGGCGCGCGCGCTGGTGCATCGGCCTCAACTGCTGCTGCTCGACGAGCCGCTCGGCGCGCTCGACGCGCTGACCCGCATCGAGATGCATGCACTGATCGAGCGGCTGTGGCGCGAGCACCGGTTCACGGCGCTGCTCGTCACGCACGACGTGCACGAAGCCGTCGCGCTCGGCGACCGGATCCTGCTGATCGAGCAGGGGCGCGTCGCGCTCGACCAGCCGGTGCCGCTCGACCGGCCGCGCGCCCGTGCGTCGGCGGCATTCGCCGCGCTCGAGGACCGCGTGCTGCAGCGCGTGCTCGCGGGCGGCCCGGGCACGGCGGCGCAGCCCGCGCAGGGCGCGGGCGACGCGCGGCCGGACGGGCGGATTCGCTGGGCCGTTTAATCCGGGCGGCACCTGCCGCCCATCCTGAGTCTTTTTCTTCGGAGCGATCAACCCGATGAGCATCACCGCAATCAACGTACGCAACCAGTTCAAGGGCAAGGTGAAGGAGATCATCCGCGGGCCCGTGGTGTCCGAGGTCGACGTGGAGACGCCGTTCGGCATCGTCACGTCGGTGATCACGACCCGCTCGGTCGACGAACTCGAGCTGAAGGTCGGCGCGGAAGTCGTCGCGCTCGTGAAGTCGACCGAGGTGTCGATCGCGCGGCTCTGAGCGAGCCGGCGCCGGCCGCGCGCCGTCGGCCCGGGCTTTGCCGTCCGGGGCGGCCGCCGCGGCGCCTTGTCGCTGCGTAGCCGCATCGGTATTCGCCGTCCGGGCGAAGTGCTAGGATGGAGCGACACCGACGCGGAGGCAGCGTATGACCCCCATCCTTTCTCCCGAAGCCATCGAGGCGCTGAAGTGGATCGACCAGTTCGGCGACAGCCGGCCGGTGCCGGCGACCTTCAGCGACATCGTGTACGTGCTGCTGAACGAAGGGCTGATCTACCAGACGGCCGGCGACCGGGTCGATCTCACCGCCGACGGCAAGGCCATCCTGTCTAACGAATATGACTGAACGCCCGGCGCGGGCCTGGCGGCTCGCGCGGGGCGTCGCTTATCGACGGAGCGCGCGATGGAACTGAGAGGCAGCGATCTCGGCGACTACAGCGAGCCGTACCGCGGCTTCGAGATCGAAGTGAAGACCGAGCAGGTCTGGGACGGCGAACACGTGCACTACCGCGTGCTGCAAGGCGATGCGGTGCGGATCGACTGGCGGCTCGTGAAGGTCGACGGGCTGCTGCTGACCGAGCGACGGGTGATCGAGCGCGGGTTCGACGCGGCGCGGCGCGCGGTCGATTCGGAACTGGCCGGCGACGCGGGCGCATAGCGCCGGGCGGGCAGGGCGCCCGTTGCGGTAGAATGCGCGGTTGTCTCCGCGCCGTCCGTTGCCCGAATTCCATGTCCGTTTCGCCTTCGCTTCCTCCCCGCCGCGTGTCCGTGGCGCCGATGCTGGACTGGACCGACCGTCATTGCCGGTCGTTCCACCGTACGCTCACGCGCAATACGTGGCTCTACACGGAAATGATCACGACCGGCGCGCTGCTGTTCGGCGACGCGCAGCGGCATCTCGCGTTCACGCCGAACGAATCGCCGGTCGCGCTGCAGCTCGGCGGCAGCGAGCCGGACGATCTGGCGCGCGCGGCGAAGCTCGGCGAGCAGTGGGGCTACGACGAAATCAACCTGAACTGCGGCTGCCCGTCGGAACGGGTGCAGCGTGGCGCGTTCGGCGCGTGCCTGATGAACGAGCCGCAGCTCGTCGCGGATTGCGTGAAGGCGATGCGCGACGCCGTGTCGGTGCCGGTGACGGTCAAGCACCGGATCGGCGTGGATGCGGTCGAGGAATACGAATTCGTGCGGGACTTCGTCGGCACGGTTGCCGAAGCGGGCTGCGAGGTGTTCGTCGTGCACGCGCGCAATGCGATCCTGAAAGGCTTGTCGCCGAAGGAGAACCGCGAGATCCCGCCGCTCAAGTACGACTATGCGTATCGGTTGAAGCGCGATTTCCCGGCGCTGGAGATCGTGATCAACGGCGGCATCAAGACGCTCGACGAAGTCGCGCAGCATCTCGAGCATGTCGACGGCGTGATGCTCGGCCGTGAGGCGTATCACAATCCTTACGTGCTGGCGGACGTCGATCGGCGGTTCTACGGCGCGAGCGAAGCGGCGCCGACGCGCGAGGAAGCGGAGGCGCAGCTGATCGCGTATTGCGCGGCGGAACTGAAGCGCGGTACGTACCTCGGTGCGGTCGTGCGTCATGCGCTCGGGCTGTATCGCGGCGAGGCGGGGGCGCGTGGCTGGCGTCGTGTGCTGTCCGACAACAAGAAGCTCGCGCGCGGCGATCTGGCCGTGTTCGACGAGGCGCGCACGCATCTTTTCGCCGCCGACGAAAATTTTGAAAAAAAGGCTTGGCAAGATTAAAAACGCTTTATATAATCTTGCTTCTTCGCTGTTGAACAGAACGCGACGCAGCGAAGAAAGCAGTATCAGTGGTGGCTGTAGCTCAGTTGGTAGAGTCCAGGATTGTGATTCCTGTCGTCGTGGGTTCGAGTCCCATCAGCCACCCCACAGAATGCTTCAACAAAACAGGCGCCTCGGCGCCTGTTTTGCTTTGCGGGGCAACCGAGGACATTAGCGCCGATTCGAGCCGCGTCATTTCCAGAGCGTTCTGCTCACCTTCCATTCATTCCGCGTAAGTCGTCCCGAACATCTCGGGGCTCTGTCCGCGTTGTGTCGCGCAAAAGACCGCGGTCTTTCCTGGCCACAAAATCCTGCCGCGGTTCAGCACCGCATCGATCAAGCCGCAGCGCTATGATTGACGAACGCGCAGTCCGAACGCATTGCCGAGTGATCCCAGGGAGGGCACGATGTCCATCTTTGCAGTGAATGGCGTGAGAATCGATTTGCTGACCAGGCGCGTGACGCACGTGCGTTGGGCGAAGCTCAATCCCCAAGACGACAGCTGGGTCGAAGCGCCGCGCGAGGCACGTGTCATGGACGTTGTCGATGCAATCATGGGCGGCGACGACGTCTATACGATCTTCTCGGTCGGAGGCCAGAGCGTTGTCGGACCGGCGTTGAAGACGGTTGTATACCGCGACGCCTCGCAGGGGATCGAGCTCGACGTCGACGCAACCAAAGTGTCTCGTACGCTGGATGAGCTTCCGCAGATCTGATCGTGATTCGTTGAACTTCAACCTGGGAGGTCTCCGGGGTAGCGCCATTTGCTGAAGAACAGGAAGGTTCAACAGCGAATGCGACGGCGCTCGGGGCTAAACGGCCGACGGCAGCGGCGCATATTTCGGCTTCGCGGCATGCTTGGCGCGGATCCGTTCGACCTTCGTCCAGATGTCCGCGAGCTCGGTTTCTCCGGCCGCGTGCATGTTCGAGCGCTTCTTCGAGGAAGCGATGATTCCGCTCCGTGCGATCGTTCGCGGTCGCCGCTCCGAAGCATTCGAGCATCCACGGTTGCACGCGCGCCTGAAACGTCGAAGATGCCGCGGCATGCGCAAGCCCGACCGCTTCCGGGCCGGCCTTGTCGGCCGTTACTGCAGGCGGCTCGGCAGGAGATGCGGTGAGGAGGGTGCGCGCGGATTGGACGGCGCGTTCGAGCGCCTCGATATCGGCATCATCACGCGCGCGGGCACGAACGGCTGAAATCACGTTCCCGGCCTCGAACAGAACAGTGCCGATATAGTCCATCAGCGCATCGATGCGGCTCGTTTCGTTGTACGTGGCCGTCATCATGGTTCCGGCAAAACATATCGCTTTCGGTGGGCAGCTTCTAAATCGTTGCTGAAGCAACCTTCTCGCATGGTATAGAAAGTCCTGGCGTGCAGGCGTTTCACGGCAAGCGGTCGAGCGTTCGCAGCGCATACGCATCGGTGGCAACACACCCATCAAAGGAAGAGACACCTGTGAAGATCATGATCGTCGGTGCCAGCAAGGGGCTGGGCCGTGCGTTTGTCGAAGGTCTGTGCAGCCCCGGCGACACCGTCATCGGCGTATCGCGCAAGCGGCCGAACGCGCTGACGTTGCCTGACGCCGTCGATCTCCAGTGGATCGAGGCGGACATGGCGTCTCCTGCCGATGCCGTGGCGCAGATCGCGCGAGCCGCGCCCGCCGAACTGGACGTGCTGATCTGCAACCTCGGAGTCTGGGAGGAAACGGCCTTCACCGACGCCTATGCTTTCCTGGACGATTCGGACGACACCATTGCGAATCTGGTGAACGTCAACATCACGGCCACCTTGCTGCTGCTCAAGCGTCTGGTGCCGCGGCTGCTGCGTGCCGACAAGCCGCAGCTGTTCCTGACCGGGTCGACATCGGCACTTCGGCAAAGCGGGCGCCCGGAAGTGGCGTTCGGCGCATCGAAGTTCGCGCTCAACGGGATTGCCGATGCGCTGCGCGAAGGGTTCCGGGGCAGCCGCCTGGCCGTCACGTGCCTGCAACTCGGCTACCTGAATACCGACGATGCCTTGTCGGTCCCGCTGGAAGACGCCGCGGCGCGCGGCGATGGCCAGAGCGTGCCGGTCCATGACGTGGTGGCGGTGGTGCGCACGCTGCTGCACCTGTCCAACGCGTCGTTCGTCCGGGAACTCGTCATGCCGGCGATTGCGGACGACCGCTTTTGAGCCGGTCGCGGAACCCGGCAAGGTCGGAACAGGCCCGGCCCTTGGGGCGAGAGGCCGTCGCGCGACGGCCAGCGCGCCGAACGTTCGAAAAACTTCCCGGACGTGTGGCCAAGCCGCGTCGCGTGACCTATGCTGGAGCGATTCACCGTTCACGGGTACGGCGTTGCGATCGACCATGCGCCGTCCCCGGGTTGTTCGCCATTCAATGCGGAGGCTGACATGTCGGAGCGCGCGGTTGTCGACGAGAACGGCTATCTGTGTTTCTGCGAGGCGTATGAAGAACCTCAGGGCGTGTGGCGTGCGCTGGTCCGGTTCGAGCGCAAGAGCGACCATGCGCCGATGAAGACGCACATCCCCGGCATGACGCACAAGATCGACGAGACATTTGCGACGCACCATGAAGCGATGGGCGCCGCGAAAGCCTATGCCCGATACAAGGCGTCGCAAGATGAAACAGGTCTCCGGACAGGGCAGGCGGACCTTTCCAACGGCTGAATCCGGCGCGAAAGCCGCTTGCCGGCTACCGCGGCGCTCGTCCGCTTCCTTTCCTCCCGACCGATGATTTCCGACGCACTATACGAAGACCCGAACCTCGCCAGCTTCTACGATGCCGACAATGAATGGAGCGCCAGCTTCGACTACTGTCTGACGCTGGCCGAGGGCTGCGCGTCCGTGCTGGACCTTGGCTGCGGCACGGGCGTGCTGAGCGCGGCCATTGCGCAGGCCGGCTGTGGCGCCGTATGGGGCGTCGATCCCGCAGTGGCGATGCTCGAGATCGCACGCGCACGCCCCGGCGGCGACCGGGTGAACTGGGTCGCCGCGGACGGCCGCAACGTGCGCGTTGGCCGTCGCTTCGACCTCGTGGTGATGACCGGCCACGCGTTCCAGGTGTTCCTGACGCAGGCTGACAGGCTCGCGGTACTCCAGACGGTCGCCGCGCACCTTGCGCCGCACGGGCGATTCATCTTCGACAGCCGGAACCCCGCCGTCGAGGAATGGCGGGAATGGGTTCCTGCCGAATCCGGGCGCGAGGTCGACCATCCCGAGCTGGGGCCGGCGCAAGCGTGGAACGACGTCGCGCGGGATCCGGAAACGGGCATCGTCACCTATGAAACATGCTATCGGGTGGCTGCCGATGGCCGGCTGTTGCGTTCGCGTTCCCGCATCGCGTTTCCGTCACGGGAGGAAATCGACGAACTGCTGCAGCTTGCCGGGCTGACCGTGGACGCATGGCTGGGCGACTGGACCGGCGGCCCGTGCAACCCGGATTCCCCCGAGATGATCCCCATCGGCCGATTGACAGCGGGTGACGGCGCCGTCGAACACGCCGGGTGCGAATCAGGCGGGAAGCAAGGCTGACTGGCGCGGCATGCAGTCTGTGGCGCCGCGAACGGCCCCGATCTGTGCCCTTGTCCGCGCGGACGCCCGGTCTAGACTGCGCGCTGTCCGGATGTCCCCTCGTGCCTGAGTGTGCTGTCCGGGCCCCGCCTGTTTCTCCGCGGGTCGTTGACGTCCCCATGGATCGCACGATCCCTGGGGATTTTTTTCATGGAAGGGCGGGGCGGCGATGTCCGATCCTTCGCCGCATGAACTGTGACGGGCCGATGACGGCCGAAATGTACACCCGGCCGGCACCGCGGCGTCGCTAAACTTCAAGGCGTCTGACCTTACCCGAATGCTTCAAGACCCTCGGTCGGACACCGTGTCTCTCAACGGTTTTTCACATCCCCATGGTTTCAAGGCCCATGGGGATTTTTTTCGTCCGGCCGCGATGCGCGCATGGACGCAAACCGGATTCCGTCTACACGCCCTCGACCAGCACCGCGCGAAAGCGCGCGCCCTTGAAGCGATGCTGGGCGACCGCCTGGTATTCGGGCCCGTGATACCACGCATGCGCGGCAGCCTTCGACGGAAACTCCATGATCACGACGCCTTCCGGGCCTTCGCCCTCGAGCGTCTCCTGGGGGCCGTACGAGGCGAGCACCTTCACCGGATGGCCGGCGAGGGTCGCGCGGACCTTGCTTCGATAGACGTCGAGTTCCTGCTGATCCTGCGTGCTTTCGCGGGTGAAAACGATATAGGTCGCCAAGATTGCACTCCTGATGCGGTTCGGAATGACCCGACGCCTCGGAGCCGTCGGGTCGCCAACTGTCGCGCGTCACGCCACCGGCATGGCGCGGCAGTGCCGTCAGCTTACAGATGTTCGCGCAGGAACGTCGCGGCCTTCGCCAGCGAGCGGGCGCCTCGCGGATCGGACGGTCGAAGTTCACGCCGGTAATCGACTCGAGCGCCTGGATCGTGCCGCCGCCGCCACGCCGCCTGCTCGCTGCACCGTCCGGCGAAAATATTTTTGCCGTGCATGTCGATTCCGCATCGGCTCGTCCGTCGTGTGATCGGAGGCGTGCGCATCGCGCGCCGCGTTCCGTTTTTCGACCCGATCATTCACTCGAAGGAGACACGCTCATGTCCACGTCCGTCAACCCGATCCCGGAAGGGATGCGCACGCTGACGCCCCATCTGATCTGCGCCGGCGCCGCCGAGGCGATCGACTTCTACAAGCGCGCGTTCGGCGCGGTCGAGCGGATACGCCTGCCGGCGCCGAACGGCCGGCTCGCACACGCCTGCCTGAGCATCGGCGATTCGACGCTGATGCTCGTCGACGAAATGCCCGAGCACGGCGCGCTCGGGCCAAAGGCGCTGAAAGGAACGGCGGTCTGCCTGCACCTGTATGTGCCCGATGTCGACGCGGCGATCGCGCAGGCGGTCGCGGCAGGCGCGCAGCTCACGATGCCGGCCACCGACATGTTCTGGGGCGATCGCTACGGCCAGGTCGAGGACCCGTTCGGCCATCGCTGGTCGCTCGCGACGCATCAGCGCGACCTGACGCCGGAGCAGATCGTCGAGGCGATGGCCAGCGCGCCGCCATGCGGCGCGTGACCGGCGCGCAAGCGGCGCGTTGCGCTCAGATGCGCGCCGCCTTGCCGCGCTGCTTGTGCTCGTACATGTGACGGTCCGCCGACGCGAGCAGATCCGACACCGAGTGATGGCGCGCCGGATCGTACGCGACATGGCCGGCGCTGAACCGGATCGCGTAGCCGCGCGCGTCCGCGGCGTTGCGTGCCGCGAGCGCGCGGGTGACGCGATCGACGGGTTCGTCGGCGTCACCCGCGTCGGTCGCGCTCAGCAGCGCGACGAACTCGTCGCCGCCGAGCCGCGCGATCACGTCGCTGTCGCGCAGCGCGCCCGTCAGCGTTTCCGCGAACGCCTTGAGCGCGCGGTCGCCTTCGGCATGGCCGAAGCGGTCGTTGATCGCCTTGAACTCATTCAGATCGAAGAACAGCAGCACCGCGCGCCGGCCGAGCCGCGCGCAGAGGCTCAGCACGTGCCGGGCGAGCATCTCGAAGCCGCGCCGGTTCGTCAGTTGCGTGAGCTCGTCGGTGGTCGCGAGATGCAGCGCGGCGATTTCGCGTTCGGTCATGTGCGCGAGATCGTCGAGCAGCGCCAGCTCGTCGTGGTCGAGCGAACGCGGCTTTGTGTCGATCAGGCACAGCGTGCCGACCCGCGCGCCGTTCGGCGCGGACAGCGGCTGGCCCGCATAGAAGCGGATGCCCGGCGCGCCGGTGACGAGCGGATTGTCGTGGAAGCGCTCGTCGAGCAGGGCGTCGGGAATCACCAGTGCGTCGTTCGTGAGCAGCGCATGCGCGCAGAACGACACGTCGCGCGATGTTTCGGGGGCGTCGAGCCCCGTGCGGCTCTTGAACCATTGGCGATTTTCGTCGACGAGGCTGACGAGTGCGATCGGGACGTCGAACAGTCGTCGCGCGAGGCGGGTGAGTCGGTCGAAGCGCTCTTCCGGCGGCGTGTCGAGGAGGGCGAGCGCGTGCAGCGTGGTGAGCCGGGCCGCTTCGTCGGGCGGTTTGGGGGCAATGTGCATGGGCGATGTCCCGGCGGCGAAGGCCGGGCGTCGGTTGCGTGTCGGCAGCGCGTGCGCGAAGTGCCGCGGCGCGGGTTTGGCCGCCGCACGCTTGCCGGTTTCACGGGGGAGAGTATCGCGCATTCCGCGCGATGCCGCCAAGTCGGTATGCGTGGCGATGCCACGCGGCGGGGGCACGTCGGCGGACTGCTAAAGTCGCCCGTCGCGGTGCCGTAAATAGTGCGAAACAACCTGTCCAAGACAAGGCATCATGGGTCGATTTCTGTACGTTGGGTATCTCGCTTTCGCGCTCTACATCATCTATCCGATGGTCCAGAACTATCTGGCCGCCGACGAAGCCTGCCTGCGCGCCGCGTCGCTCACCGCCGCCGCCGCGGATCTTTCGGCCAGCCAGGCGCAGGCGCACCGGAGCAACTGCACGCAGCAGGCGAGGATCGGCGCCGTTGCCGGCCGCACGAGCGAGCTTCATTGACCGTTCGCCAGGGGCGCCCGACCTGTGCCGCGCGCCGGCGGCGTCAGTACGCGGAGCGGTACGGCGTGCCCTGATCGAAGCGGCTTTGCCAGTGCGCGAGATAGCGTGTCGCCAGTTGCGGGTTGTTCCACACCACCAGCACGTTCTCGGAGTTGCGCGTCGCCGCCGACGCGCTGTAGTTGAACGATCCGGTCTCGACATGTTCGGCGTCGATCACGAGGTACTTGTCGTGGTGGATCGCGTAGGTGTCGATCGTGCGGGTCGGGATACCCGCGTTGATCATCAGGTTCAGCGCCTGCTGGCTGCTTTTCGCGCGGTTGCCCTTGTCGTCGACGACGATCGCGATATTGACGCCGCGCCGCTTCGCGGCGAGCAGCGCGCGCGTGACCGCGGGCGACGTGAACGAATAGGCCGCGACGCGGATCGAGCTGCGGGCGGCGCCGATCGCCTTCAGCACGAGCGCCTCGGCGCCGGCGTCAGGCGAGAACGCCGATTCGACGACCTGGGTGGCCGGCGCTTCGTGCGTCGGGGCCGGCAGCAGACGCGACACGAAATCGATCGCCTGTTGCAGCAGCGATTCGGTTTGCGTCTTGCCGAATGCCGTGAATGGCGTGACGAGCAGGGAGGAGGCGAGGCAAACGGCGGCGAGGCGATTTCGCGACAACATCGTGGACAACGGACGATTTCGAGACAACGGGCCGTGAGTGTAACGCAGACGCGCCGATGCGGTCACGTCTGTATCGGCTCGGATGGCATGAGCGATGCCGCACGTGCGGCGCTTGCATCGTCGCGCCGCATTTCATTATTGCGATAACAAGGCGCGGTTTTTCCAGGCGTTGCCGAAGTCGAAACGCGCCGTTCGCGGCGCACTTGGCATTGCCGCTGTCGCCGCGCGGCACCTCATTCGTCCGCCGCCTCCGTCGCGGGCGGCGCAACCCATCCCGGCCCGGCCTCGGGCTGCACGTCGCGCGGGTCGAGCGGCTCGCCGCACGCGGAGCACACCGCGACCGCATGCATCAGGTGGCCGCAGTTACGGTGGCGCAACTGCAGCGGCGGCCCGCTGCCGTCGTCCTTCCAGCGGTCGCCCCAGGCCATCAGCGCGAGCAGCGTGGGATAGAGGTCGCGGCCTTTCTCGGTCAGCAGGTATTCGAAGCGCGGCGGACGTTCCTGGTACGCGCGCTTGACGAACACGCCGTCGTCGACGAGGCGCGCGAGACGCTCGGCCAGCACGTGGCGGGTCAGCCCGAGCTGCGCCTGGAACGCGTCGAAGCGGCGGCAGCCGACAAAGGCGTTGCGGAGGATCAGCATGGTCCAGCGATCGCCGAGCACGGCGAGCGTGCGCGCGACCGAACAGTTCAGCGAGCCGATGTCATCCCATTTCATGGTCGAGTCCCGTGGGCGGTTCAGCGAAATAGCGGGTTCGATTATAGAACCGACCCTCGGTCGGGTTGGGCGGTCGCGGCGTTGACAGCCGGTTTGCCGATGTGAATAATCGGTTCCAATTTGGAACTTACCAGCGCGGCGACGCGCGATCAATCAGGAGACAACCCGATGAATCCGCTCTCGATGTCCGGTCTCGAACTGTTGCGTGCCGCCGCGGCGGGCGACGCGCCGCTCGCGTCGATTTCCGAGACCATGCCGATGCGGCCGCTCGACGTCGAGCTCGGCTACGTGAAGTTCTCGGCGCGCGCGGACGGCCGGCACCTGAATCCGCTCGGCGGCGTGCACGGCGGGTTCGCGGCGACGGTGCTCGATTCGGTGACCGGCTGCGCGGTGCATTCGATGCTCGACGCGGGCGTCGGCTACGGGACGGTCGACCTGCACGTGAAGATGCTGCGGCCGGTGCCGCGCGACGTCGAGCTGATCGCGGAAGGCCGCGTGATCCATCTGTCGCGCTCGCTCGGCGTCGCCGAAGGCACGCTGAAGACGCCGGACGACAAGATCGTCGCGCACGCGTCGGCGACCTGTTTCATCCAGCGGCCGCAGTAACGCTCGCGAGCCTGGATCGAAGGCCGCTTGTAAGCTCGGGCGGCACCTGTCTGAAGTGAACGTTTCATTGTGATAGCTTTCCTGCTTTCCTCCACCGACGCGACAGGGACAGCATGGAATACCGCACACTTGGCGATTCAGGCATCGAAGTCAGCCTGATCGGTCTTGGCACGATGACTTGGGGCGAGCAGAACTCGGAGCGCGACGCGCACGAGCAGCTCGACTACGCGATTGCGCAGGGCGTCACGCTGATCGACACCGCGGAGATGTATCCGGTGCCGCCGAAGCCCGAGACGCAGGGGCGCACCGAGCAGTACGTCGGCACCTGGCTCGCGCAGCACCGCGCGCAGCGCGACCGGATCGTGCTCGCGACGAAGATCGCCGGCCCGGCCCGTCAGCCGCACAACCCGCGTCACATTCGCGGCGAGGGCAACCAGTTCGACCGCAAGAACCTGACCGAGGCGCTCGACGGCAGCCTGAAGCGCCTGCGGACGGATTACGTCGACCTCTACCAGCTCCACTGGCCGGACCGCAGCACGACGACGTTCGGGCGCCCCGCGTACCCGTGGATCGACGATGCATACACGGTGCCGATCGAGGAAACGCTCGCGGTGCTCGCGGAGTTCGTGAAGGCCGGCAAGGTGCGCGCGATCGGCGTGTCGAACGAGACGCCGTGGGGCGTCGCGCAGTTTCTGCGCGCGGCCGAGCGGCTCGGCCTGCTGCGCATCGCCAGCATCCAGAACCCGTACAGCCTGCTGAACCGGACCTTCGAGAACGGCCTGTCGGAGTTCACGCACCGCGACGGCATCGGCCTGCTCGCGTATTCGCCGCTCGCGTTCGGCTGGCTGTCCGGCAAGTACGAGCACGGCGCGCGTCCGGCCGGCGCGCGCATCACGCTGTTCGAACGCTTCCAGCGCTACAGCAAGCCGCAGGCGCTCGAGGCGACGTCGTGCTACGTCGCGCTCGCGAAACGGCACGGGCTGTCGCCCGCGCAACTCGCGCTCGCCTTCGTCAACAGCCGGCCGTTCGTGACCAGCAACCTCATCGGCGCGACGTCGCTCGAGCAGTTGAAGGAAAACATCGGCAGCGTCGACGTGACGCTGTCCGACGAGATCCTCGCCGAGATCGACGCGCTGCACGAGCGCCAGCCGAACCCCGCGCCGTAAGTGCACCGCACGGCCCGCGCGGCGGGCCGTGCGGGCGCAGCGTCATCGCATGCGCAGCCGCGTGCGCGCGACGAACAGCGCCGCGAGGCTCAGCAATGCGCACCCCATCAGGTAGAGCGCCGGCGACAGCCGGTTGCCGGTCGCGCTGATCAGCCAGGTGATGACGAACGGCGCGAAGCCGCCGAACAGCGTGACGCCCGTGTTGTAGCTCACCGCGAGGCCGGTTGCGCGCGTTTGCGACGGGAACAGCTCCGACATCAGCGCCGGCAGCGCGCCGCAGTACAGCGCCTTCAGCATGCCGATCCAGACCAGCGCGGCGAGCATCGCCGCGAACGACGCGTGACGCGTGAGCCCCGCGAAGGTCGGCCAGACCGACACGAGCATCAGCAGCGCCGCCGCCGTCATCACGCGGATCCGCCCGACGCGATCGGACCAGTGGCCGACGAGCGGCGTGACGAGCGTCAGCACGAAGCCGGTGGCCAGCGTCGCCGCGAAGCCGGTCGACGCGGGCAGGCCGAGCTGCTTGATCGCATAGGTCGGCATGTACAGCACCATGTAGTTCACCGCGGTCGAGATCACGAGCACGCCGATAGACAGCAGCAGGCGCGTTTTCTGGCCGGCGAACAGCTCGCGCACCGGCGCGTCCGAGCGCGCCTGCGCGTGGAATTCGACGCCTTCGTCGACGTAGCGGCGGATGTACAGCCCGACCGGCCCGATCGCGAGCCCGAACAGGAACGGCACGCGCCAGCCCCAGCTTTCGAGCTGCGCGGGCGTCAGCGTGCTCGTCAGCAGCGCGCCGAAACCCGACGCGAGCAGCGTCGCGAGGCCCTGGCTCGCAAACTGCCAGCTCGACATGAAGCCGCGGCGGTTCGGCGCATGTTCGACGAGGAACGCGGTCGAGCTCGCGAATTCACCGCCCGCGGAGAAGCCCTGCATCAGCCGCGACAGCATGATCCCGAGCGGCGCGAGGATGCCGATCGACGCGTAGGTCGGCATCGCCGCGATCAACAGCGTGCCGCCCATCATCATCGCGATCGACAGCAGCAGCGACGCCTTGCGGCCCGCGCGGTCCGCGTACGCGCCGAGCACGAAGCCGCCGATCGGCCGGATCAGGTACGACAGCCCGAACGTGCCGAGCGTGAGCAGCAGCGACGTCGCCTCGCTCGTCGCGGGAAAGAACAGCTTCGCGATCGTCACCGCGAAGAAGCCGTAGACGATCAGGTCGAACCATTCGAGCGCGTTGCCGATCGACGCGGCAAGGATGATGCGGCGCATCTTCGCGGCGCTGGGGTGGGCGGCTTCGTGCGTGGTCAGCGTGGTGGTGTTCATGGTGCGAGCGTGTCCCGTGGTGGGTTGGACGACTGGCGATGCGTGACGATTCGACGGGGGCCGCGTCAGCCCTGCGCGCCGGCCGTGTCGAGCGCGCGGCGGCGAACGGGCGGCGCGGCCTCGCCGAGATCCCAGAAGAGGCCGGCCATCATCTGGAGGCCTTCGCGCACGACGCCGGCAAGCAGGTGTTCGTCGGGCGCGTGCTGCGCACAGGCCGGATACGAATGCGGCACCCACAGCGTCGGCAGCCCGAGCGTGTCGGAGAACACTTCGTTCGGCAGCGTGCCGCCGAGGTTCGGCAGGATCGCGGGCTGCTTGCCGGTCGTGCGCGCGAGCGACGCGACCGCCCAGCGCACCCATGGATCGTCGGGCGGCAGGCGCGTGGCCGGCGCGCCGCGCTCGACGTCGATCTCGACGTCCGCAAAGCCGTGCGCATCGAGATGCGCGCGCAGGTGCGCATGCAGCGCCTGCCAGTCGGTGCCGACGACGAAACGCAGCTGGCAGTGCGCAAACGCGACGGGCGGAATCGCATTGACCGGATGCTCGGGGTTGCCGGCCTTGAGCGTGAGGACTTCGAGCGTGTTCCAGCCGAACACGCGCTCGGCGGCGCTGAGGCCGGGCTCGCCCCAGCCCGCGTCGAGCGCCGGGTCGCCGGGGTTGCCGCCGACCACGAGATCGGCGAGCGCGTCGCGCACGGCGGCCGGAATCGCCGGCGGGCGCAGGCCCGCGACGCGAATCGCGCCGCGTGCGTCGACGAGACTGGCGAGCGCATGCGCGAGCACGATCGCCGGGTTGCGCAGCAGTCCGCCCCAGTTGCCCGAATGGTGCGCGCCGTCGCGTGCGCGCAGGCTCAGCCGGAAATTGACCGCGCCGCGCGAGCCGAGGAACACGGTCGGCCGCTCGGCGGCGATGCGCGGCCCGTCGGACGCGATCAGCACGTCGGCCGCGAGCGCATCGCGTTCGCGGCGGCACAGCGCGTCGAGGCCCGGCGAGCCGGTTTCCTCGCCCATCTCGATCAGCAGCTTCGCGTTGAAGCCGAGCCGGCCGCCGCGCGCCGCGAGCACGCTCGCCAGCGCGGCGAGATTGATCGAATGCTGGCCCTTGTTGTCGGCGCTGCCGCGGCCGTACCAGCGCTCGCCGTCGGCGGTCAGCGTCCACGGCGACAGCGGCGCACGCCATTGCGCGTCGTAGCCGCGCACGACGTCGCCATGGCCGTAGATCAGCACGGTCGGCAGCGCGTCGTCCTCGTGCCGCGACGCGAGCAGGAACGGCGCGCCGCCGTCGGCCGGGTTGTCGGCGATGCGGGTGGCGAAGCCGAGGCGGGCGGCCTCGGGCGCGATCTCGTCGGTCAGGTACGCGCGCAGCGCGGCGGCGCTGCCGCTTTCCTGGCTCTCGGTGCGCAGCGCGACGCGGCGGCTCAGGGTCGCGAAGAATGCGCCGGATTCGAACTGGTTCAGCGCGTGCTGGATGGCGGCGGTGCGGCTCAAGACGTGTCTCCTCTGGTCCCAGGCAAGGTGGTGTGGCGGCGGGCCCGCGCGCAGGCAGCCCGAAGTGCGATCGATTCTAGGAAGCCGTTTTTTTTGTCACAATGATCGAATTTCGAATCTTTCCTTGCCGAAAAGGCAAAGCAGAGCGGCCGGCGGCGGCCTTGGGGGACTGAACGATGGCGGCTTTCCTGCATGGCCTCGCGCTGCGGTATTTCGTCGAAGTGGCGCGCACCGGCTCGCTCAGCGATGCGTCCGCGCGGCTGCACGTCGCCGTGTCCGCGGTCAGCCGCCAGATCGCGAAGCTCGAGAGCGAGCTCGGCGCGCCGCTGTTCGAGCGGCGCCCGCGCGGGATGGCGCTGTCCGAGGCCGGCGAGCGGCTGCTGAGCTTCGCGCAGCGCAGCCTGCTCGAGGCGGAGCACGTGATGAAAGAGATCGGCGGCCTCGACGCGCTGCACGGCAGCCTGCTGAAGATCGCGTGCGCCGAAGGCTTCGCGCGCGATTTCCTGCCGGGCGCGCTCGCGAGCTTCAAGGCGCGGCACCCGGGCGTCGACTTCTCGGTATGGGTCGTGTCGCCGGCCGACGCGACACGGCGCGTGCGCGACGGCGACGCGGACCTCGCGCTGACCTTCAGCCTCGCGCCGGAGAAGGGCGTGCGGGTCGAGCACACGGAGCGGGCGCCGATCTACGCGTTGGTGCGGCGCGATCACCCGCTGGCGGCGCACGACGCGGTGTCGCTCGCCGATGTCGCGCGCTATCCGCACGTGCTGCCCGAGCCGGGCACCACCGTGCGCCAGCTGATCGACATTGCGTGCGCGCTCGACGGGCTGCTGCTCGAGCCCGAGCTGACGAGCAACAACACGGCGGTGATGTACCGCTACGCGCAGCATACGGGCGCGGTGATGTTCGTGGGCCGGCTATCGGTGCGCGACCGCTGCGACGCGGACGGCTTCGTCGTCGTGCGGCTGACGAACCCGCAGCTCGGTGAACGCAGCATCCAGGTGCAGACGATGGCGGGGCGCGACCTGCCGGCGTCGGTGCGCGCGTTCCGCGACCATCTGGTCGATGCGATCAGCGCGCCGTGGGCCGCGCCGCACCCGGCGCAACGCCCGCGCGGCCGCCGCGTGAGATAATCCGCCGATCCACCTGTTTGCGCTCCTGCGGCTCGCCGAGCCGGGTCGCCTCCTTGACGCCAAATTGAAGAACCTGATTGTCACCCTCGATCGCGCCGGCGAGTTCGACGAGATCATCGACGTGCGCACGCCGCTCGAGTTCGCCGAGGATCACATCCCCGGTGCGCTCAACGCGCCCGTGCTCAGCAACGAAGAGCGCGTGCTCGTCGGGACGATGTATCGCCAGGTGTCGCCTTACGAGGCGACGCGCGTCGGCGCGGCGATGGTCGCGCGCAACATCGCGCGCCACCTCGACACGACGTTCGCCGACCGGCCGCGCAACTGGCGCCCGCTGATCTACTGCTGGCGCGGCGGCAAGCGCTCGGGCTCGATGACGACCTGGTTCAACCTGATCGGCTGGCAGGCGCGCCAGCTCGAAGGCGGCTACAAGACGTACCGCCGCTCGGTCTGCGCGACGCTCGACACGCTGCCGACCCGGTTCCGCTACATCGCGCTGGTCGGCCACACCGGTTGCGGCAAGACGCGCCTGCTGCAGGCGCTGCACGGCGCGGGCGCGCAGACGCTCGATCTCGAGGCGCTCGCGTGCCATCGCGGCTCGCTGCTCGGCGCGCTGCCGGGCGTGCCGCAGCCGTCGCAGAAGGCGTTCGACTCGGGGCTCGTCGAGACGCTCATGCGTTTCGATCCGGCCCGGCCGGTGTTCGTCGAATCCGAGAGCCGCAAGATCGGGCTCGTGCAGCTGCCGCTCGCGCTGCTGGAGGCGTTCCACGCGGGGCCGTGGGTGCAGGTCGACGCGGCGCGCGACGAGCGCATCGCGTTCCTGCTCGACGATTACGGCCATCTGTTCGACGCGCCGCTCGCGTTCAAGGCGCAGCTCGAACGGCTGATCGGCCTGCACAGCCGCGACGAAGTCGCCCGCTGGGGCGCGTTGATCGATGCGGGCGCGCGCGCCGAATTGTTTGGCGAACTGATCGACCGGCATTACGATCCCGCGTATGCGCGCACGTTCCGCGCGAATTTCGGCAAACCGGGCCGCGTGCTCACGTTCCATTTCCGGCCGAATGCGGCCGACGCGCGCGAGCAGGCGAGCGCGCTGCTGGCCGAACTCGCGCAGGCCGGCCTGCCGGCCACGGCCGTCGCCGCCATGCAATCTTCATCCAATATTCAGACCAGACAATGACTACCACACGCACTCAACCCAGCCCCGCGCTCGGCTGGATGACCTTCCTGTTGATCGCAGTCGCGGGGCTGTTTTACGTGAAATGGTTTCCGTACTACAACAAGGCGTTCGTCGCCGCCGAGCATCATTCGATCGGCCAGTCGATCCTGATGGGCGCGTCGTCGGCGCCGCCCGAGCCGTCGCTGAAGGCTGCGCTCGACTACGCGTGGGCGTACGGCAAGGCGATCTGGCAGGCGATGGTGCTCGGCCTGCTGCTCGGTTCGGCGGTCCAGGCGCTGCTGCCCGCGCACTGGGTCGCGCGCGTGCTCGGCAAGACGGGTTTCGGCAGCGTCGCCGCGGGCGGCCTGCTGTCGCTGCCGGGGATGATGTGCACCTGCTGCGCGGCGCCCGTCGTCGCCGGCCTGCGCGAGCGGCAGGCCTCGCCGGGCGGCGCGGTGGCGTTCTGGCTCGGCAACACGGTGCTGAATCCGGCCGCGCTGGTGTTCATGGGCTTCGTGCTCGGCTGGCACTGGAGCGCGCTGCGGCTCGTGCTCGGCATCGCGATGGTGTTCGGGATCGGCTACCTGCTGAACCGCCTCGCGCGCCCCGGCGAGGGCGGCGTCGACGACGCCCGGCTGGCGGCGCTGGCCGCCGAGCAGGCGGCGGCCGGCAACGCGTTCGTGCGCTGGATGAAGATCCTCGCGCGGATGACCGTGCGGCTCGTGCCCGAATACCTCGTGCTCGTGCTGCTGCTCGGCGCCGCGCGCGCATGGCTGTTTCCCCACATCGGCCCGGACATCGGCAACCATCTCGGCTGGATCGTCGCGTTCGCGATCGCCGGCACGCTGTTCGTGATTCCGACGGCGGGCGAGGTGCCGATCATCCAGGCGATGCTGTCGCTCGGCATGGGCGTTGGCCCGGCCGCCGCGCTGCTGATGACGCTGCCGCCGATCAGCGTGCCGTCGCTCGCGATGCTCGCGCGCTCGTTCCGGCCGCACATGCTGGCGCTGGTCTCGGTGCTCGTCGTCGCGTTCGGCATCGTCAGCGGGCTGCTGGCGATCGCGCTGGGGTTCTAGCGGACGGCGGGCCGGCCGGCGCGACGGGGCCGGTGCGCGACCGGCGCTCGGGCGAGCCGGCGCGGGCAATCTTCATATTCATCCGGCGCCGCCGCTTCGTGCGGGCGGCGCCATCTACAAGAAGCAATCAGGAAATCGCATGACCCAACCCAAGATCCATCCTCGACTCGAAAAGGCGCTGACGCGCGGCGATCTTGCGATTCGCCAGGCCAATTCGGCGCGCGCGACCGCGGTGCTGTCCGCGCTCGGCATGATGATCATCGAGGCATCCGCAACGATCGGCGTCGACGCCACCATCGACATCCCGCAGGGCGATCGCATCTACGACCCGGTCAACGGCCTGTGGCCGCAGAAGATGCTCGTGTCGTTCGACGGCCCGATCGACGAGGCGGATCCGGAGGAACTGCGCTCGGTATACCTGGTGGCCGACGATCCGGGTACCCAGTTCCGGGTCGAATGGCATCGCGCGGACGGCAAGCTCGGCCGTCACGAGGGCGGCCCGCTCGCGACGGTCGCGTTCCTGACCGACGTCGAGATTCCGTGGAGCGACGAGGACGAGTAACGGCCGGCCTGCGCGGAGCCGTGCGAGCGGCTTCGTGCACGCCGCCGGCCGGCGAGGCGCGCACGCAGCGGGCGTGCGCCCCGCGCACCGGCTTCAGCGCATCATGCGCCGCCGGAACAGCCAGGCGGACAGCAGGAAGCTGCCGACTGCATAGGCCGCCAGCACCGCGACGTGCATGCCGACGTGCGACGCCGGCCGGCCCAGCATCGCGGGCCGGATCAGTTCGACCGCGTGCGCGAGCGGCAACGCATGCGCGGCGTGCTGCGCGATCTCCGGCAGCTGCGTGAGCGGAAAGAACACGCCGGACAGCAGCAGCATCGGCGTCAGCACGAGCGTCTGATAAAACATGAAGAAATCGTAGGACGGCGCGAGCGCGGTGACGACCATCGCGGCGCTCGCGAACGCGAGGCCCGCCAGCGCGATCACCGGCAGCGCGGCGAGCATCGACGGGAAGTGCGCATAGCCGAGCAGGCCCGCGACGATCATGATCGCGGCGCCCGACAGCATCGCCTTGCTGGCCGCCCATACGATCTCGCCGAGCACGATGTCGCCGAGCGCGAGCGGCGTGTGCATGATCGCTTCCCAGGTGCGCTGCACGTGCATGCGCGAGAAGCCCGAATACATCGATTCGAAGCTCGCCGACATCATCACGCTCGACCCGACCGTGCCGGCCGCGAGGAACGCGATGTACGACACGCCGTCGACGTGGCCGAGCATCAGGCCCAGGCCGAAGCCGAGCCCGAACAGGTAGATCATCGGATCGGCAAGATTGCCGAACATCGACGCGGCCGCGAGCTTGCGCCACACCAGATAGTTGCGCCGCCACACGGCGATCCAGTTGGTCGCATTCGACGGCATCGCGATCGCGAAGCGCGATGCGCGCGGCGGCGCGGGCGTGGCGGAAGCGGAGTAGTTGCGTACGTCCATGGGCGGTCAGTCCTGCATGTCGCGGCCGGTCAGCCGCAGGAACACATCCTCCAGATTGGCGGGGCGATGCAGATACCGCAATCCGGCGCGGCCCTTGAGCCGCGCATTGAGCGGGTCGGGATCGCTCACGTAGCAGAACAGCGTTTCGCCGCTGATCTCGGTGCGTTGCGCGAACGCGGCAAGCTCGTCGCGCAGCGCGGCCGGGTCGGGGCCGTAGATCTCGATCACGTCGCAACCGATTTCCGACGCGATCAGCGCGTGCGGCGCGCCTTCGGCGATCTTGCGGCCTTCCTCGATCACGCACAGGCGGTCGCACAGGCGCTCGGCTTCCTCCATGAAGTGCGTGGTGATCAGGATCGTCTTGCCGCGTGCGAGCAGCGAGCGCAGCCGCTCCCACATCAGGTGCCGCGCCTGCGGGTCGAGGCCGGTGGTCGGTTCGTCGAGCACCAGCACGTCGGGATCGTTGACGAGCGCGCGTGCGAGCGTCAGCCGCCGCTTCATGCCGCCCGACAGCTCGCTGACCTTCGCGTCCGCCTTGTTCTCGAGCTTCGCGAACGCGAGCAGCGACGGCACGAGCGCGCGTGCGTCGTGCGCCGACACGCCGAAATAGCGGCTGAACACCAGCAAATTCTCGCGAACCGTGAAATCCGGATCGAGATTGTCGAATTGCGGCACGACGCCGACCCGCTGGCGCGCATGACGCGCGCGCGACGGAACCGGTTCGCCGCATAGCGAGATCGCGCCGGCGTCGGGGTAGGCGATGCCGAGCAGCATCTTCAGCGTCGTGGTCTTGCCCGCGCCGTTCGGCCCGAGCAGGCCGTAGCATTCGCCGGCGTGGACGCGGAACGACAGGCCGTTGACGACGAGCTTGTCGCCATAGCGCTTTTCGACGTTCTGAAAATCGATCGGTGCGACGGACATGGGCGAGTTGTCGTTGGAAGTCGGCGCACGGCATGCGCGCGGCATGACCGTGCGCGCGGTATCCGGTGCGCGAACGGATGCGCCGGACGGATGTCACACGGGCATGCGTCGAGCGTACGATATCGGCGCACCGCCTGCACGTGACGTCACGCATGCGGGTGACACGAACGGGCCATTCTAGTGCATTGCCGGCGCAGCTTCAGCGCATGCATGCGTGATGCGGTGCATGCGTGCGCTGATCATGCACCGCATCATCGCGTATGGCCCCTACAGGGCGAATCAGCGTTTTCCATCCCTTGCGTCCTGGATTGCGGCGCACCATGATGATTGCGTAGGGTTCGTTGTCGCGAATGGGAGGTTTCATGGCTAGCTACAACAAGATTCTGCTGTGTTACGACGGCTCGCTCGAGGGACGCAAGGCATTGCGTTGCGGCGCCAATCTCGCGCTGGACCTGAAGGCCGAGACGCACCTGCTGTCCGTCGTCGACATGCGTTCCAGCATTGCACAAAGCGCGGGATTGCTGACCGACGTCGCGTGCGGCCGCTTCGAGGAAACCGCGCGCGAGATCCTGCAGGAGGGCGTGGACTGGCTGCGCGAACGCGGCCTGCAGGCGGAGGGCCATTTCGCGTTCGGCTACCCGATCGACGAAATCGCGAATCTTGCGGCGCAGCTGAAGGTCGACCTGATCGTGGTCGGGCATCGGTGCCGCAGCGGGCTGTCCAGATGGTGGATGGGGTCAGGCAACACGCAGCTGCTCGACCGCGTGACCTGCAGCATCCTCGTGGCGTGCTCGTCGGCCGAGGAGCAGAAGGCCGAAATCGCCCGCGAACGCGAAGCGGCAGCGGCGAAGTAGCTGTAAAACGGATCGAAAGCGCGTCGGACGGGCGCCGGCTCAGGCCGTGCGCCGGCCGTGCGCGGCGCCGGTGCAATGCCGGCGCGATGGCGATTCAGCCGTTCAGATCGATCGCGGACAACTTCCAGGCAAACAACCCGACGCGACGCAGAATCGCGGCGTAGCGCGTGCCATCGGCGCCGCGCTGGTAGGTCACGACGAACTCGTCGATGTTGCGATATCCGGCGCTGGTTTGCCGCTGGCCGGGCGTGCCGGCTTGAGCGGTGGCGGATGGCAAGGCGGGCGGTGGGCTGCCGCCAGCGACGGCGCTTGCTGGATTCACCGGCGCATTGCCGGGCGTGTTGCCTGACGGTTGCGCCGGCCACTCGGGCGGCCGCTCGCCCGGATTGCCGCGCGGCGGCAAGCCGCTCATCACGGCCGCGACGCCTTCCGGGGTTGCATAGGCATCGACCAGCGGCCCAATCAATGCAGAACCGATCAATGCGCCGATCGCCGCGAACGGATTGTCCTGCCGCCTGGCGTCGATCCGGCGCATCAGCTCGCCGGTGAGCTGTTGCTTCAGGCTGATGCGCAGCGCCGGGAAATCGACGTACGCGCTGATCGCCTGCGCATCGCGCGCATCGATCGCCGATTTCAGGCGGCCGAGTGCGACATAGGGCGATGCGTACGCGTAGCCGACCGTCGCAACGACGGCAACCGCCAGCGCGGCGATCAACATCGGCTTGAGCCGCCTGGTGCGGCCCGGCGCGTGGTTCACGGTGTCTCCGGTGCGGGAAGGGTCCGCAATCAGAGACTGCCTTGCGCGGCCGAATGTTCCTCGGCGATGCAGCGATCGATCATCCGGCACACCGCGTCGATCGTCCCGACCATGATCAGGCGCGAGCGGCCGTGATAGACCCGCACCGGCGCGCGGCGCGCGGGCTCCGCATGATTCAGGCCGGCGTTCAGCGACACCCGCGCGAATGCGGGCAGCGCCGACGGCAGCAGCGACGCCTGCCGTTCGACTGCTTCTTCTTGGCCGGTGGGCGCCGCGGTGGTCAGCGGTGCGCAGGGCGTGCGGCCGCGCAGATGACGCAGACGGCCGAATTGACGGAAAGGCAGCAGACGGGCGAGGCGTTCCATGATGTTCTCCTGAGCGAGACGGATTGTCAGAATTCGCCCGAGCGGATCAGCCCGACGGCGATGCCTTCCAGCGCGAATTCCGCGCTGCCGGCCTTGACGAAGATGTTTTCGTAATCCGGGTTCTCCGCGATCAGCTCGAGGCCGCCGGGGCGGCGCTTCAGGCGCTTGACCGTGACGTCGTCGCCGAGACGCGCAACGATGATCTGGCCGTCCTTCGCTTCCGTGCGCTTCTGCACCGCGAGCAGGTCGCCGTCGAGGATGCCGGCATCGCGCATCGACAGGCCGCGGACCTTCAGCAGGTAGTCGGGCTTGCTGGAGAACAGCGCCGGATCGCACGCGAAATGCTGCGAGATGTGCTCCTGCGCAAGGATCGGGCTGCCTGCCGCGACGCGGCCGACGAGCGGCAGCGACAGCTGCATCAGCGCCGCGTGCGGCAGCGTGAACTGGTGCGGGACGTCGTCGACGCCAAGCAGGCGGATGCCGCGCGAGGCGCCGGCCGCCAGCTCGATCACGCCCTTGCGCGCCAGCGCACGCAGGTGCTCCTCGGCCGCATTCGGCGAGCTGAAGCCCAGTTCGGCCGCGATCTCGGCACGGGTGGGCGGGAAGCCGGAGCGCTCGATCGCGCGGCGGATCAAGTCGAATACTTGCTGCTGGCGGGCGGTGAGTTTGGTCATGGCTCAACTGTATGGATAGACAGTGAGCTGTATTTTTATACAGTACTTCGCGAATTTCAAGCGTTACTTGAAGTTCGTCGCGATCGCGCCGGTTCCGTCGCGATCTGGCGACGCCATGGCGCCGGTCCATCCGCTGCAACCGTCTGTTCCGACTGCGTTAGCACTTTTCGATATTAAAAAATAAGGAACGATTATTTTTAATCATGTAACCCGTTCGATAGACTGGCCCGCATATCGAAACACCGACAACATGACCGACAACACGGGAGAAGCACGGATGGTGAAGCGCAATACGGGACTGGCGAGCGGGGCGCGCCGCTTGATCGCAACCTTCGCGCTCGGCGCGGCCGCGGCACTGGGCGTCATCGCGCACGCACACGCGGATACGACCTTCCTGAACGTGTCGTACGACCCGACGCGCGAGCTGTATCAGGACTTCAACCAGGCGTTCGGCAAGGAGTGGAAGGCGAAGACGGGCGAGGCCGTCAACTTCAAGCAGTCGCACGGCGGCTCGGGCGCGCAGGCGCGCTCGGTGCTCGACGGGCTGCAGGCGGACGTCGTGACGCTCGCGCTCGCCTACGACATCGACGCGATCGCGAACAAGGGGCTCGTCAACAAGGATTGGCAGAAGCGCCTGCCGGACAACGCGTCGCCGTACACGTCGACGATCGTGTTCCTGGTGCGCAAGGGCAACCCGAAGGGCATCAAGGACTGGGACGACCTGACCAAGCCGGGCGTGTCGATCGTCACGCCGAACCCGAAGACCTCGGGCGGCGCGCGCTGGAACTACCTCGCCGCATGGGCGTACGCGGTGCACAAGCCGGGCGGCAACGAGCAGAGCGCGAAGGACTTCGTCACGAAGCTCTACAAGAACGCGGGCGTGCTCGATTCCGGCGCGCGAGGCGCGACGACGAGCTTCGTGCAGCGCGGCATCGGCGACGTGCTGATCGCGTGGGAGAACGAGGCGTTCCTGTCGATCAAGGAGTTCGGCACCGACAAGTTCGAGATCGTCGTGCCGTCGGTGAGCATTCTCGCCGAGCCGCCGGTCGCGATCGTCGACAAGGTGGTCGACAAGAAGGGCACGCGCAAGCTGGCCGAGGCGTACCTGAACTACCTGTACAGCCCGCAGGGCCAGGAGATCGCGGCGCGCAACTACTACCGGCCGCGCTCGAAGAGCGTGCCGGCGGAGCTGACGAAGCAGTTCCCGAAGCTGAAGCTGTACACGGTCGACGACACGTTCGGCGGCTGGACAAATGCGCAGAAGACGCATTTCGCCGACGGCGGCGTGTTCGATTCGATCTACAAGCCGCAGTAACGACATAACGACAGCGGCGCGCCACGGCAGGCGCCGCACCCTCGGCGGGCCGCCGGCGCGATGCACCGCGCCGGCGTTCGCGTCGGGCCCATGTGATTCGACCCAGCAAGAGCATCCGATGACGACGTACACCTTTCGCAAGCCGAGCGCGCTGCCCGGTTTCGGCGTGACGCTCGGCATCACGGTGGCCTATTTGAGCCTCGTGGTGCTGATCCCGCTTGCCGCCACGTTCCTGAAGACCGCGACGCTCTCGTGGGACCAGTTCATCGCGGCCGTCGCGTCGCCGCGCGTGCTCGCGTCGTACCGGCTGACGTTCACGGCCGCGCTCGGCGGCGCGCTGATCAACGCCGTGTTCGGCTTCCTCGTCGCGTGGGTGCTCGTGCGCTACACGTTCCCGTTCAAGCGCGTGGTCGACGCGATCGTCGACCTGCCGTTCGCGCTGCCGACGTCGGTCGCCGGCATCTCGCTCGCGGCCGTCTACGCGACCAACGGCTGGATCGGCCAGTACCTCGCGCCGTTCGGCATCAAGATCGCGTTCACGCCGGTCGGCGTGCTGGTCGCGCTGACCTTCATCGGCCTGCCGTTCGTCGTGCGCACCGTGCAGCCCGTGCTCGAGGATTTCGAGCGCGAGCAGGAAGAGGCGGCCGCGTGCCTCGGCGCGTCGCGCTGGCTGACGTTCCGCCGCGTCGTGCTGCCGGCCGTGCTGCCCGCGCTGCTGACGGGCTTTGCGCTCGCGTTCGCGCGCGCGCTCGGCGAATACGGCTCGGTGATCTTCATCGCGGGCAACGTGCCGATGAAGTCCGAGATCACGTCGCTGCTGATCATCACGAAGCTCGAGCAGTACGACTACGCGGGCGCGACCGCGCTCGCGGTCGTGATGCTGGTGGTGTCGTTCGCGATGCTGCTGCTGATCAACACGCTGCAGTGGTATCTGCAGCGCCGCACGAGCAAGGGCGCGAGCGGCCCCGCGCCGGCGGCCGCCGTCACCGCCGCCGCAGGAGGCCAGCAATGAGCCAGGAGGCCAGCGCCGTGCTGAAAACCCCGTCTTCCTCCGACGCGCGTGCGCGCGCCGCGCAGCGGCCCGACCCCGTCAGCGAGCCGCGCGCGGTGCGCTGGCTGCTCACCGGCATCTCGCTCGCGTTCCTCGGCTTCTTCCTCGTCGTGCCGCTCGCCGCGGTGTTCTTCGAGGCGCTGAGAAAGGGCGTCGGTTTCTACGTCGAGTCGCTCGCCGATCCGGACGCGTGGTCGGCGATCAAGCTGACGCTGACCGTCGCGGTGATCGCCGTGCCGCTCAATCTCGTGTTCGGCGTGTGCGCGTCGTGGGCGATCGCGAAGTTCGAGTTTCGCGGCAAGGCGCTGCTGACGACGCTGATCGACCTGCCGTTCTCGGTGTCGCCGGTGATCTCGGGCCTCATCTACGTGCTGCTGTTCGGCGCGCAGGGCTGGTTCGGGCCGTGGCTGCAGGCGCACGACGTGCAGATCATCTTCGCGGTGCCGGGCATCGTGCTCGCGACGATCTTCGTCACGTTCCCGTTCGTCGCGCGCGAGCTGATCCCGCTGATGCAGGCGCAGGGCAGCGACGAGGAGGAGGCCGCGCGCGTGCTCGGCGCATCGGGCTGGCAGATCTTCCGCCGCGTGACGCTGCCGAACGTGAAGTGGGGGCTGCTGTACGGCGTGATCCTGTGCAATGCGCGCGCGATGGGCGAGTTCGGCGCGGTGTCGGTCGTGTCGGGCCACATCCGCGGCGTGACCGACACGATGCCGCTGCACGTCGAGATCCTGTACAACGAGTACAACTTCGCGGCCGCGTTCGCGGTGGCGTCGGTGCTCGCGCTGCTCGCGCTCGTCACGCTCGCGCTGAAACTCCTCGCGGAACGCCATCTCGCCGACGCGCTCGCCGGCAGCGACGCCGCTGCCGTGCCGGCCCACGCGGGCCCCGCCACCGTCAATCCGTCGAATTCGTAAAGAGGCAAGCACCATGGGCATCACCGTACGTCATCTTCAGAAGCGCTTCGGCGATTTCACGGCGCTCGACAACGTCTCGCTCGACTTTCCGCCGGGCGAGCTGGTCGCGCTGCTCGGGCCGTCGGGCTGCGGCAAGACCACGCTCCTGCGCGTGATCGCGGGCCTCGAGCACGCGGACGCGGGGCAGGTCGTGCTGCAGGGCCAGGACGTCGCGTCGGTCGGCGCGCGCGACCGCCAGGTCGGCTTCGTGTTCCAGCACTACGCGCTGTTCCGCCACATGACCGTGTTCGAGAACGTCGCGTTCGGGCTGCGCGTGAAGCCGCGCCGCGAGCGGCCGTCGGAGGCCGTGATCCGCGACAAGGTGCACGAGCTGCTGAAGCTCGTGCAGCTCGACTGGCTCGCGCAGCGCTATCCTTCCGAGCTGTCGGGCGGCCAGCGGCAGCGCATCGCGCTCGCCCGCGCGCTCGCGGTCGAGCCGAAGGTGCTGCTGCTCGACGAGCCGTTCGGCGCGCTCGACGCGAAGGTCCGCAAGGAACTGCGCAGCTGGCTGCGGCGCCTGCACGACGACCTGCACATCTCGACGATCTTCGTCACGCACGACCAGGAAGAAGCGCTCGAGGTCGCGGATCGCATCGTCGTGCTGAACCGCGGCCGCGTCGAGCAGGTCGGCAGCCCGCAGGACGTCTACGACCATCCGCAGAGCGCGTTCGTCTACGAGTTCCTCGGCGCGGCGAACCGGCTGCCGGGCACGGTCGCCGATCGCGGCTTCGTCGCCGAGGGCGCGGCCGCGCCGATCGAGGTCGATGCCGATTTCGCCGGGCCGGCGCATGCGTACGTGCGTCCGCACGACCTGCAGCTCTGGCCGACGGGCGAAGGGCGCCGGGACGGCATCGCGGTGGACGTGCGCCGCGTCGTGCCGCTTGGCGGCTCGGTGCGCGTCGAGCTCGAGGCGCGCGCCGGCGGCGCGCTCGAGGCGGAGCTCGACCGCGATGCATGGCGTGCGCTCGCGCTGCAGGTCGGCGACGGCGCGACGGCCGTGCCGCGCGCGGTGCGCGTGTTTCCGGCGCGCTGAGGCCGCGCGCGGGGCAGGGGCGGAAATCGGCTTCGAAACGGTTTCGATGCAACGATCCAACACCAAACAAAAGAGAGCCTAAGAGGCATACCCATGAACTTTCAGCAACTGCGCTTCGTGCGCGAGGCCGTGCGCCAGAACATGAACCTGACGGAAGTCGCGAACGTGCTGTACACGTCGCAGTCGGGCGTGTCGAAGCAGATCAAGGACCTGGAGGACGAACTCGGCGTCGACATCTTCATCCGGCGCGGCAAGCGGCTCACCGGGCTCACCGAGCCCGGCAAGGCGGTGCACCAGCTGATCGAGCGGATGCTGCTCGACGCGGAGAACCTGCGCCGCGTCGCGCGCCAGTTCGCCGACCAGGACAGCGGCCACCTGGTCGTCGCGACCACCCACACGCAGGCGCGCTATGCGCTGCCGAAGGTGATCCGCCAGTTCACCGAAGTATTCCCGAAGGTGCATCTCGCGCTGCGCCAGGGCAGCCCGCAGCAGATCGCGCAGATGATCCTGAACGGCGAGGCCGACCTCGGCATCTCGACCGAGGCGCTCGACCGCTACCCGGACATCGTCACGTTCCCGTGCTACTCGTGGCACCACACGGTGGTCGTGCCGAAGGGCCATCCGCTCGTCGGCCGCGAGAACCTGTCGCTCGACGACATCGCCGAGTATCCGATCATCACCTACGACCAGGATTTCACCGGCCGCTCGCACATCGACCAGGCGTTCGCGCAGGCGGGCGCGGTGCCGGACGTCGTGCTGACCGCGATCGACGCGGACGTGATCAAGACCTATGTGGAACTCGGCATGGGCATCGGCGTGGTCGCGGCGATGGCGTACGACCCGCAGCGCGACACGGGGCTCGTCGCGCTCGACACGCAGCATCTGTTCGAGGCGAGCACGACGCGGGTCGGCCTGCGCAAGGGCGCGTTCCTGCGCGCATATGCGTACCGGCTGATCGAGATGTTCGCGCCGCACCTGAACGAGGCCGAAATCGCCGGGCAGTTGCGCGAAGCCGTCTGACGGTTCGCTTGCGGGGCGCCGCGCGGCGTCCCGAAGCGGCGCGCCGTCTTGGCGGCCGCCCTCCGCATCCTCCCGCGCGCCTGCTCCGAATAAACCCTTAATTATTGTTCAGACGGGTTGCGCACCGGCGAGAAACGGTCCAGCATACCCTCACTCCGCCGGCGGCCTGCCGGCGGTCGCGTATCAACGCACAGCCCGCGCCCGGCAGCCGGCCGTCTGCCTCGCATCCCTTCAGCGGTACCGAATGCATCGATGGCCACGGTTCGGGACGTGTGACGCAAACGTTTGCTCACATTAAAACAACAACCGGCCCCACGGGGCCATTCGCCAGGAGATGGGTATGAATGTTCACTTTCGTCGTCGCTTCCTGACCGCCGCGATCGCGGCCATCGCGTTCGCCGCCGTTCCGGGCGCGCACGCGCAGCCGTCCGGCAAGCCGAAGGTCGCGCTCGTGATGAAGTCGCTCGCCAACGAGTTTTTCCTGACGATGGAAACCGGCGCGAAGGAGTACCAGAAGCACAACGCGGCCCAGTTCGACCTCGTCACCAACGGCATCAAGGACGAGACCGACACCGCGAACCAGATCCGCATCGTCGAGCAGATGATCGTGTCGAAGGTCGATGCGATCGTGCTCGCGCCGGCCGATTCGAAGGCGCTCGTGCCGGTCGTGAAGAAGGCGGTGGACGCGGGCATCACCGTCGTCAACATCGACAACCGGCTCGATCCGGACGTGCTGAAGTCGAAGCACCTGAACGTGCCGTTCGTCGGCCCCGACAACCGCAAGGGCGCGCTGAAGGTCGGCGACTTCCTCGCGAAGAAGCTGAAGGCGGGCGACCAGGTCGGCATCGTCGAGGGCGTGTCGACGACGACCAACGCGCAGCAGCGCACGGCCGGCTTCCAGGACGCGATGAAGGCAGGCGGCATGAAGGTCGTGTCGGTGCAGTCGGGCGAATGGGAAATCGACAAGGGCAACGCGGTGGCCGCCGCGATGCTCAACGAGTACCCGAACCTGAAGGCGCTGCTGTGCGGCAACGACAACATGGCGATCGGCGCGGTGTCGGCCGTGCGCGCGGCCGGCAAGCAGGGCAAGGTCTACGTGGTCGGCTACGACAACATCAACGCGATCAAGCCGATGCTGAAGGACGGACGCGTGCTCGCGAGCGCCGACCAATACGCCGCGAAGCAGGCGGTATTCGGCATCGACACGGCGCTCAAGGCGATCGCCGAGCATCGCCGGCAGGCCGACATGTCGGGCGTGGTCGAGACGCCGGTGGACCTCGTCACGAAGTAACGCCGCCGCGGATACGGCGCGCCGCCCTCAAGAATCCGGCGCGGCGGCCGTTATCCGGGGTGAGCGCGATCACGGCCACTGTGTGCCACTTGTGAGCGTCAACCCCGCGTGCTGCTCGCCGCGCGCGGCCGCAACCAGGATCGCGATGGAACCGACCTTCCAACCCTCCCGTTCAGCCGCCCCCGTGCTGACCGTCTCCGGCATCGGCAAGACCTATGCCGAGCCGGTGCTCGCGGATGTGTCGCTGACGCTCGCGCCGGGCGAGGCGCTGGCGCTGACGGGCGAGAACGGTGCGGGCAAGAGCACGCTGTCGAAGATCGTCGGCGGGCTCGTCGCGCCGACCGCCGGCACGATGCAGCTCGGCGCTCGCGCGTATGTGCCGGCGAGCCGCACGCAGGCCGAGGCGCTCGGCGTGCGGATGGTGATGCAGGAGCTGAACCTGCTGCCGACGCTGTCGGTCGCCGAGAACCTGTTCCTGAACCGCCTGCCGCGCCGCTTCGGCATCATCGATCGCCAGCGCCTGCGCAACGATGCGCGCGCCGCGATGGCGCAGGTGGGCCTCGACGCGGTCGACCCCGATACGCCCGTCGGTGCGCTCGGCATCGGCCACCAGCAGATGGTCGAGATCGCGCGCAACCTGATCGGCGACTGCCGCGTGCTGATCCTCGACGAGCCGACCGCGATGCTGACCGCGCGCGAAGTCGCGCTGCTGTTCGAGCAGATCGACCGGCTCAAGGCGCGCGGCGTCGCGATCGTCTATATCTCGCACCGGCTCGAGGAACTCGCGCGGGTGGCCGAGCGCGTCGCGGTGTTGCGCGACGGGCGGCTCGTGCATCTCGGCGAGATGGCCGCGACGGCCACCGAGCGCCTCGTCACGCTGATGGTCGGGCGCGAGATCGGCGAGCACATCGACCTCGGCGAACGCCATATCGGCGCGCCGCGGCTCGTCGTGTCGGGGATGACGCGCGAGCCGGCCGTGCGCGACGTGTCGCTCGAGGTGCGCGCCGGCGAGATCTTCGGCATCTCCGGGCTGATCGGCGCGGGGCGCACCGAGCTCCTGCGGCTGATCTACGGCGCGGATGCGCCGGACGCCGGGATGATCGCGGTGGGCGAGCCGCCGCAGCCGGCGCGGATCCGCTCGCCGGTGGACGCGGTGCGGCACGGCATCGCGCTGATCACCGAGGACCGCAAGGGCGAGGGCCTGCTGCTGTCGCAATCGGTCACGGCGAACGTGTCGCTCGGCCAGCTCGACCGGCTCGCCCGGGCGGGCGTCGTCGACGGCGCCCGCGAGGCGGCGCTCGCCGCGCGCCAGATCGACGCGCTGCACATCCGCACGCACGGCGCGTCGCAGCCGGTCGGCGAACTGTCGGGCGGCAACCAGCAGAAGGTCGTGATCGGCCGCTGGCTCGCGCGCGACATGGGCGTGCTGCTGTTCGACGAGCCGACGCGCGGGATCGATGTCGGCGCGAAGTTCGAGATCTACACTTTGATGGGCGCGCTCGCGCGCGAAGGCCGCGCGCTCGTCGTCGTGTCGAGCGACCTGCGCGAGCTGATGCTGATCTGCGACCGGATCGGCGTGATGTCGGCCGGCCGCATGACCGCCGTGTTCGAGCGCGGCAACTGGACCCAGGATGCGCTGCTGGCCGCGGCGTTCGCCGGCTTCGGCCGCGACGGGGCCGCGCGCGATCCGGCTGCCGGGCGCGCGCAGGGCGCCGCACCCGGCGATGAGAAGACGACAGGACGATCGAGATGACCCAGCCTCCCGCCACTCCGACCGATACGCCCGCCCAGCCGGCGGCCGAACGCCGCGCGCGCACGTTGTCCGGCACGCGGCTCGGCGTGTCGAACTACCTCGGGCTCGCCGGCGCGCTGGTCGCGATGATCGCGCTGTTCTCGGCGCTGAGTTCCCATTTCCTGACCTACGACACGTTCAGCACGATCGCGAACCAGATTCCCGATCTCGTCGTGATGTCGGTCGGGATGACTTTCGTGCTGATCATCGCGGGCATCGACCTGTCGGTCGGCTCGGTGCTCGCGCTCGCCGCGTCGATGGTGAGCGTCGCCGCGCTCAAGTGGCAGTGGGGGCCGCTGCCGGCCGCGCTGATCGGCATCGCGGCCGCGACCGCGACGGGCACGCTGACGGGCGCGGTCACGGTCGGCTGGCGGATTCCGTCGTTCATCGTGTCGCTCGGCGTGCTGGAAGGCGCGCGCGGGCTCGCGTACCAGCTGACGAATTCGCGCACCGCGTATATCGGCGACGCGTTCGACTTCCTGTCGAACCCGATCGCGGTCGGCATTTCGCCGGCATTCCTGATCGCCGTGCTGGTGATGATCGTCGCGCAGTTCGTGCTGACGCGCACCGTGTTCGGCCGCTACCTCGTCGGCATCGGCACGAACGAGGAAGCCGTCCGGCTTGCCGGGGTTAACCCGAGGCCGTATAAAATCCTCGTGTTCGCGCTGATGGGCGCGCTGGCCGGGCTGGCGTCGCTGTTCCAGATCTCGCGCCTCGAGGCGGCGGATCCGAACGCCGGCAGCGGGCTCGAGCTGCAGGTGATCGCGGCGGTCGTGATCGGCGGCACGAGCCTGATGGGCGGGCGCGGCTCGGTGATCAGCACGTTCTTCGGCGTATTGATCATCTCCGTGCTGGCCGCGGGGCTCGCGCAGATCGGCGCGAACGAGCCGACCAAGCGGATCATTACCGGCGCGGTGATCGTCGTGGCGGTCGTGCTCGATACGTATCGCAGCCGGCGCGCACGCGCACGGTAAGAACAACAGAACAGACCAGAGAGAAACGGGAAATGGCGACGATCAAGGATGTTGCAGCCATGGCGGGCGTGTCGTTTACGACGGTATCGCACGTCGTGAACAATTCGCGGCCGGTGTCCGCGGACGTACGCGCCAAGGTCGAAGGGGCGATTCGCGAGCTGAACTACGTGCCGTCGGCCGTGGCGCGCTCGCTGAAGGCGCGCGCGACGGCCACCATCGGGCTCGTCGTGCCGAACAGCACGAATCCGTACTTCGCCGAGCTCGCGCGCGGCATCGAGGATCAGTGCGCGGCGAACGGCTATTGCGTGTTCTTCTGCAACTCGGACGACGATCCAGTCAAGCAGCGCAACTATCTGCGCGTGCTGCAGGAAAAGCGCATCGACGGGCTGATCGTCGCGTCGGCGGGCGACGACGCGGTGCTCGCGCAGACGCTCGCCGACGCGCATGCGCCGCTCGTCGTCGTCGACCGCAACATCGAGGGGCTGGCGGCCGATCTCGTGCAGATCGACCACGAGCGCGGCGCCTACCTGGCGACCCGCCACCTGCTCGAACTGGGCCACGCGAAGATCGGCTGCATCACCGGTCCGACGGACACGGCCGTCAGCGCGATGCGCGTGCACGGCTTCATCCGCGCGATGGCGGAACGCACGATCGACATCGTGCCGGGCGCAATCGCGGAAAGCGATTTCTCGTGCCTCGGCGGCTATCACGCGGCGTCGCGGCTGTTCGAGACGGTGCGCCCGAGCGCGATCTTCGCCGGCAACGACCTGATGGGCGTCGGCGCGCTGCGCGCGGCGGCCGAGCGCGGCATCCGCGTGCCGGACGACTGCTCGATCATCGGCTTCGACGACATCGAATTCTCGCGCTATACCTATCCGGCGCTGTCGACGGTCGGCCAGTCGGTGCGTGCGCTCGGCGAGATGGCCGCGCAAACGCTGATCGAGCGGATCGGCGGCGGGTCGAGTGCTGCGCCGAGCGCCGCGCCGAGCCGCCGGCGCGTCGTGTCGCCGCGCCTCGTGCTGCGCGAATCGACCGCCATCTACCGCGAGCCGGCGCCGGCCGGCAGCCGCGCATGACGGCGCGCGCCACGGGCGGGGCGCCGCGCGCCGGCCGCGTGACCGTCGTCGGCAGCCTCAACATGGATCTCGTCGTGCGTGCGCCGCGCCTGCCGCTGCCGGGCGAGACGCTCGCCGGCCACGCGTTCGCGCAGGCCGCGGGCGGCAAGGGCGGCAACCAGGCGGTCGCCGCCGCGCGGCTCGGCGCGCAGGTCGCGATGATCGGCTGCGTCGGCGCGGATGCGCACGGCGCCGCGCTGCGCGCGGGCCTCGAAGCCGAAGGGATCGACTGCGCGGGCCTTGCGACCAGCGCGGCCGCGTCGACGGGCGTCGCGCTGATCGTCGTCGACGACGCGAGCCAGAACGCGATCGTGATCGTCGCGGGCGGCAACGGCGAGGTGACGCCGGGCACGATTGCCCGCCACGACGCAGCCATCGCCGCGGCCGACGTGCTGATCTGCCAGCTCGAGACGCCGCCGGACGCAGTGTTCGCGGCGCTCGCCGCCGGGCGGCGGCTCGGCCGCACGGTCGTGCTCAATCCGGCGCCGGCTGTCGCGCCGCTGCCGGCGGGCTGGCTGCCGCTCGTCGATTACCTGATTCCGAACGAGGTCGAGGCGGCCGCGCTGACGGGCCTGCCGATCCGCGACCCGGCCGACGCCGAGGCCGCCGCGCGCGCGCTGCAGGCGGGCGGCGCGCGCAACGTGCTGGTCACGCTCGGCGCACGCGGCGTGCTGGCGCTGACGGCGGACAACGCGGCGCGCCACTATCCGGCGCCCGCGGTGCAGGCAGTCGATACGACGGCCGCCGGCGACACCTTCATCGGCGGCTTCGCCGCGCAGCTCGCGGCCGGCGCCGACGTCGATGCCGCGATCCGCTTCGCGCAACGCGCGGCGGCGCTTTCCGTGACGCGCGCCGGCGCGCAGCCGTCGATCCCGACGCTCGCCGAGCTCGCGGACTGACCATTCGTCTCAAAAAATGCCGCGGTAACGCGCGAATTATTGCGCCGCATGCAATCAGCAGATGAATTGTGCGTAATTTTGCGTAAAACACCATCAAGTCGAGCCGATTGTTGTCGTAAATCCTGTGTGTGAAGCGAACGCTTCTGGGGCGACGGGCCCGGCCCGTCAACGACGACGCAAGACAGGAAAAGCGATGGTGTTGAGAGACCTGACGATTCGTGCCCGCATCGGGCTGGCGATGGCGATTCTGGCGGGGCTGCTGTGCACGCTCGGCGTGCTGGGGCTGATCGGCATGGGCCGCGCGAACGACGCGACCCAGGACATATTCACGAACCAGATGCCGAGCGCGGTCAACGTCGCGGTTGCGGAACTGTACGCCGCGCGCGAGCGTCTCGCGCTCGACCGCGCCGCGCTGCTGGTCGGCACGCCCGATTCGGCCGAGGCGGTCGCGCGCAGCCGCAAGATGCGCGAGCAGTCGGACGTGTGGTGGCAGAAGTACATGAACCTGCCTCGCGACGCCGACGAGGACAAGCTCGCACAGGACGTGGTCGCGAAGCGCCAGGTGCTGCAGCGGGGATTCGACACGTTCGCGGCGGTGGTCGCGTCGAACGATCACGAGCGGATCGGCGAAGGCGCGAAGCAGCTGCAGGTGCTGTTCAACGATCTCGCGGTATCGGACGAGACGTTGCGCAACTTTCAGTTCACCACCGGGCAGGCCGGCTTCGCTCACGCGCAGTCGGTCTACTCGATCTCCCGCATCGTGACGATCATCGCGCTCGTGGTCGGGCTGGGCCTCGCACTGATGGCCTATATCGCGCTGAGCCGCGCGATCACCCGGCCGCTCGCCGACGCACTCGCGCATTTCGATGCGATCGCGTCGGGTGACCTGCGCCGCCGGATCGTCGCGCACAGCCGCAACGAAATGGGGCAACTGCTGGAAGGGCTTGCGCAGATGCAGCGCGGGCTCGTCGAGACCGTCGGCACGGTGCGCAGCAGCAGCGAATCGATCGCGACCGCGGCGAAGCAGATCGCGGCCGGCAACATCGACCTGTCGTCGCGTACCGAGGAACAGGCGTCGGCGCTGCAGGAAACCGCGTCGAGCATGGAACAGCTCACCGGCACCGTGAAACAGAACGCGGACAATGCACGCCAGGCGAGCGCGCTCGCCGCGAACGCGTCGGAGATTGCAAACAAGGGCAATTCGGTCGTCGGGCAGGTGGTCGGCACGATGGGCGAGATCAACCAGAGTTCGGCAAAGATCGCGGACATCATCGCGATCATCGAAGGGATCGCGTTCCAGACCAACATTCTCGCGCTGAATGCGGCGGTCGAGGCCGCGCGCGCCGGCGAGGAAGGCCGCGGCTTCGCGGTGGTTGCGGGCGAGGTGCGCAGCCTCGCGCAGCGCTCGTCGGCGGCCGCGAAGGAGATCAAGATGCTGATCGACGCGTCGGTCGAACGCATCCGGTCCGGCTCGACGCTCGTCGACGAGGCAGGCAGCACGATGACGGAAGTGATCGCCGCCGTGCAGCGCGTGACCGACATCATGGGCGAGATCGCCGCCGCATCCGAGGAACAGAGCGGCGGCATCGACCAGGTCGCGCGCGCGGTCACGCAGATGGACGAGGTCACGCAGCAGAACGCGGCGCTCGTCGAGGAAGCTGCCGCGGCTGCGCAGTCGCTGGACGAGCAGGCTGCGCGCCTGCGTGTGACGATGTCGGTGTTCCAGATCGAGGAGGGCGCGGCGCAGCGTCGTGCGGCCGAACCGGTTGCCGTGCGTGCGGCGGTGCGCGCACAGCCCGCGCCGGCGGCCGCCGTGCGCGACAGCCACGACGCACCCGCGCCGCGCGCGAGCGCCGCGCCGCCGGCCCGCAAGCCGGCCGCCGCGCCGCAGCCGGCTGCGCCGGCACCGGCGCTGGCCGCCTCCGGCAACGACGACTGGGAAACGTTCTGATTCGCCGCGACGGCGACGATCCGCGCGCCGCGCATCCCTCCCCATTTGCACGACCATGAACGCCCGCATCCAGCGGGCGTTTTTGCATCCGCGGCCGGCTCGCGACGCGGTGCCGACGATGCCGCGCGGACGCATTCACACATCCGTCATACGGGTATCTCCGTAAGGGTCATGCGAGAAAAAATTTTGTAACGGCGGGTTCCGGCTGTCGTCCGAAACGCAGGCTCGCGCGTATAGGGATGAAGGGGAGGTGGCGAGAGATTCGCGAAGGCCGGCGCGTCCAACACACAAGACGTTCCGGTGCTCGACGAGACAGGGCGGATGCTGTTTCGGCGAGTCGGGGCATTGATTGTAAAGCGACGAAAAAAGTTGTCCAAGTCGTGTGGTGCCCGACGCGAAGCTCAGACAATGAGTTCGTGAAAAAAAATAAGAAAGGGTTTAGGATGAATTCGAACGCGCTTGCTTCTGCGCAGTCACACGAAGGCAGGCACGTCTTCAGACTAAGGCGAGGGAGGTAGCATGGATATTTATAGCAGCTTCGCGAACCGCTTCGAAAAAACGCGAGAGGAGGAACTCTCGCTGGAGGAGTATCTCGCGCTCTGCAAGAACGATCCATCCGCGTATGCTACGGCCGGCGAACGCATGCTGGCTGCGATCGGGGAACCAGAACAAATCGATACCCGCAACGAACCGCGCCTGTCGCGGATCTTTGCGAACAAGGTCATCAAGGTCTATCCCGCGTTCCGTGAGTTCTACGGAATGGAGGACGTGATCGAGCAGGTGGTCGCGTATTTCCGCCACGCCGCGCAAGGGCTCGAAGAGAAGAAGCAGATCCTCTATCTGCTCGGCCCGGTGGGCGGCGGCAAGTCGTCGATCGCCGAGCGCCTCAAGCAACTGATGGAACGCGTGCCGTTCTATTCGCTGAAGGGTTCGCCCGTCAACGAATCGCCGCTCGGGCTGTTCGACTACGACGAGGACGGGCCGATACTCGAAGAACAGTACGGCATCCCGCGCCGCTACCTGAAGACGATCCTCAGCCCGTGGGCCGTCAAGCGCCTGCACGAATTCAACGGCGACATCCGGCAGTTCCGCGTCGTGCGCCGCTATCCGTCGATCCTGCGGCAGGTCGGCATCGCGAAGACCGAGCCGGGCGACGAGAACAACCAGGACATCTCGTCGCTGGTCGGCAAGGTCGACATCCGCAAGCTCGAGCAGTACGCGCAGGACGATGCCGACGCCTACAGCTATTCCGGCGGCCTGTGCCTCGCGAACCAGGGCCTGCTCGAGTTCGTCGAAATGTTCAAGGCGCCGATCAAGGTGCTGCACCCGCTGCTGACGGCCACGCAGGAAGGCAACTTCAAGGGCACCGAGGGCTTCGGCGCGATTCCGTTCGACGGGATCATCCTCGCGCACTCGAACGAGTCGGAGTGGAAGGCGTTCAAGAACAACCGCAACAACGAAGCACTGCTCGACCGGATCTTCGTCGTGAAGGTGCCGTACTGCCTGCGCGTGTCGGAAGAGATCAAGATCTACGAGAAGCTGATCCGCAACTCGTCGCTGGCCGAAGCCGTGTGCGCGCCGGGCACGCTGAAGATGATGTCGCAATTCTCGGTGCTGTCGCGGCTGCACGAGCCGGAAAACTCGAGCCTGTTCTCGAAGATGCAGGTGTACGACGGCGAGAACCTGAAGGATACCGACCCGAAGGCGAAGTCGTACCAGGAATATCGCGACTACGCGGGCGTCGACGAGGGCATGACGGGCGTGTCGACGCGCTTCGCGTTCAAGATCCTGTCGCGCGTGTTCAACTTCGATTCGACCGAAGTGGCGGCGAACCCGGTGCACCTGATGTACGTGCTCGAACAGCAGATCGAGCGCGAGCAGTTCCCGCCGGAAACCGAGCAGAAGTACCTGTCGTTCGTGAAGGACGTGCTCGCGTCGCGCTACGCGGAATTCATCGGCAAGGAGATCCAGACGGCCTACCTCGAGTCGTATTCGGAATACGGCCAGAACATCTTCGATCGCTACGTCACGTACGCGGACTTCTGGATCCAGGACCAGGAATTCCGCGATCACGATACGGGCGAGAGCTTCGACCGCGCCGCGCTGAACGCGGAGCTGGAGAAGATCGAGAAGCCGGCGGGGATCAGCAATCCGAAGGATTTCCGCAACGAGATCGTGAACTTCGTGTTGCGGGCGCGGGCCGCGAATGCCGGCAAGAATCCGGTGTGGACGAGCTACGAGAAGCTGCGCGTCGTGATCGAGAAGAAGATGTTCTCGAACACCGAGGAACTGCTGCCGGTCATTTCGTTCAACGCGAAGGGCTCGGCGGAAGAGCAGCGCAAGCATGAGGACTTTGTGAACCGGATGGTCGCGAAGGGCTATACGCCGAAGCAGGTGCGGCTGCTTTGCGACTGGTACCTGCGCGTGCGCAAGTCGTCATGACCTGCGTTGCGCAGCGCCCGTGCGGCCTGGCCGCACGGGCAACTTCAGAGACGCCGCCCGCATGACGGGAGACGGCATGCGGCGAGCGTCCCGGCATATCGACTTACGAGCGGGAGACCGGGCGTGCTTCATCAAATCATCGACCGCAGGCTAGCCGGCAAGAACAAGAGCATTGCCAACCGCGAACGCTTTCTGCGTCGCGTCAAGAACTACATTCGTCGCGCCGTGTCCGATGCGGTGCGCGACCGTAGCATCAAGGACATCCAGAGCACCCAGAGCATCACGATCCCGCGCAAGGACATCGCCGAGCCGACGTTCCGGCACGGGCCGGGCGGGCGCCGCGAGCACGTGCATCCGGGCAACGAGGATTACGTGCGCGGCGACAAGATCCCGCGGCCGCAAGGCGGCTCGGGCGGCGGCGGCAGCCAGGCCAGCAACGAGGGCGAAGGGCAGGACGACTTCGTGTTCGAGCTGTCCCGCGACGAGTTCATGCAGTACTTCTTCGACGATCTCGAACTGCCGCGCCTCGTGAAGACGCACCTGCTGACGGTGCCGAGCTGGAAGAACGTGCGCGCGGGCTGGTCGGCGGAAGGCACGCCGAACAACATCGACGTCGTGCGTTCGCTGAGGAGTGCGCTCGGCCGCCGCATCGCGCTCGGCTCGCCGCTCGTCAACGAGCTGCACGAGCTCGAGGCGCAGCTCGAAGCGCTCAAGCGCGACCCCGAGGATCGCCGCACGGAGATCGCCGCGCTCGAGGACCAGATCCATCACCTGAAAGGGCGCATCTGGCGCATCCCGTTCATCGACCCGTTCGACCTGCGCTACATCAACCGCGTGAAGCAGCCGCAGCCGTCGAGCCAGGCGGTGATGTTCTGCCTGATGGACGTGTCCGGCTCGATGGACGAGCAGCGCAAGGATCTCGCGAAGCGCTTCTTCATCCTGCTGTACCTGTTCCTGAAGCGCAACTACGAGCGCATCGAGGTGGTGTTCATCCGCCACCACACGCGCGCGGAGGAGGTCGACGAGGACACTTTCTTCCACTCGACCGAAAGCGGCGGCACGGTGGTGTCGAGCGCGCTCGAGCTGATGCGCAAGGTGCAGAGCGAGCGCTACTCGCCGACCGAGTGGAACATCTACGGCGCGCAGGCGTCGGACGGCGACAACTGGACGGACGATTCGCCGAAGTGTCGGAAAATCCTGGAAGAGGATATCCTCACGAAGACGCGTTACTTCGCGTACATCCAGGTGGCGCCGGAAGAGCAGAATCTCTGGCTGGAATACGCGCAGTTGATGCAGTCGCAACCGCATCTCGCGATGAAAAAAGTGGAATCGGCTGCCGACATTTACCCGGTGTTTCGTGAATTGTTCGAAAAGCAGGTGGAAATGTCATGACATCCCGCCATCTGCACAGCGAATCGCGCGGCTACCAGCCGCGCCGATCCGGCGACGACACCGCAGGCCATGACGCAACGCAGCAACGCGATCGGGCCGAACCGTCGACGCCGCCCGCCGACTTGCCCGGTGCCGGGCAGAAGGAAGCGCGTATGAACGTTGCCGATCGCAGGCCGCTGCCGTGCCCGTCCGACTGGACCTTCGAGCTGCTCGAGGAATACGACACGCATATCGCGCAGGTTGCCGAGCAGTATGAGCTCGACATCTACCCGATCCAGCTCGAGCTGATCAGCGCCGAGCAGATGATGGACGCGTACGCGTCGGTCGGGATGCCGGTCAACTACCGGCACTGGTCGTTCGGCAAGCATTTCCTGTCGACCGAGAAGAGCTATCGCCGCGGCCAGATGGGGCTCGCCTACGAGATCGTCATCAATTCGAACCCGTGCATCGCGTATCTGATGGAAGAGAACACGATGACGATGCAGGCGCTCGTCATCGCGCACGCGGCGTACGGGCACAACTCGTTCTTCAAGGGCAACTACCTGTTCCGGTTGTGGACCGATGCGCACGCGATCATCGACTACCTCGTCTACGCGAAGAACTACGTCGCCGAATGCGAGGAGCGCTTCGGCCTCGACCGCGTCGAGGAGCTGCTCGACTCGTGCCACGCGCTGATGAACTACGGCGTCGACCGCTACAAGCGGCCGCAGAAGCCGTCGCTGTCGAAGGAAGCGGCGCTGCGCCGCGAGCGCGAGGCGTACATGCAGTCGCAGATCAACGAGCTGTGGCGCACGCTGCCGAACCGCAAGCCGGAGCTCGCGGAGGAGCAGGAAGAACGCTATCCGCCGGAGCCGCAGGAAAACCTGCTGTATTTCGCGGAGAAGAACGCGCCGCTGCTCGAGCCATGGGAGCGGGAAGTGATCCGCATCGTGCGCAAGATCGGCCAGTACTTCTATCCGCAGCGGCAGACGCAGGTGATGAACGAAGGCTGGGCGACGTTCTGGCATTACACGCTGCTCAACACGCTGTACAACCAGGGCAAGCTGGAAGACGGCTTCATGATGGAGTTCCTCCATTCGCACAGCAACGTGATCTACCAGCCGCCCGTCACGAAACCGTACTACAGCGGGATCAACCCGTATGCGCTCGGCTTCTCGATGATGAGCGACATCCGGCGGATCTGCGAAGCGCCGACGGACGAGGACTACAAGTGGTTCCCCGAGCTCGCGGGCAGCCCGTGGCTGCCGGCCATGCATTACGCGATGCGCAACTTCAAGGACGAGAGCTTCATCGCGCAATACCTGTCGCCGCACCTGATCCGCGAGATGCGGCTGTTCTCGGTGCTCGACGACGACATGCGCGATTCGCTCGAGGTGTCGGCGATCCACGACGACTCCGGCTACCAGTACGTGCGGCAGGCGCTGTCGCGGCAGTACGACATCCATCATCGCGAACCGAACATCCAGGTGTGGGCGGTCAACACGCGCGGCGATCGCAGCCTCACGCTGCGCCACTTCATGACCGACAACCGGCACCTGTCGAACGACAGCGACGAGGTGCTCAAGCACATGGCGCGGCTGTGGCAGTTCGACGTGTACCTGGAAAGCGTCGACGAGGCGGGCACCGTGCGCAAGCGCTACGAGTGCCGCTATACGCCGCCCGAAGTGCGCGTGTGAGCGGCATGCGCCGGTGCGCCTGATGTCGGTCGACGCCAGCCCGCGGGCTGGCGTTTTCATATGACGACGGGATGTCCGGAGAAAAATCTTCTCCATCCGGGCGAATCCGGACAGCTCTTTTCATCGCGTTTCGCTAAAATCCGGTGGCGCCATGCGCCAGAACCGGTGCCACGCGCTTCCGCACGCGGCGGTGTCGCAGCCGTCACGCCCAAAAGCACTACAAAGGAACAGACCAACCCATGGACGTCCAGACCGACCAAGCCGTGCCGTCCGCGCACGACACCCGGCGGCGCGTGTTCGCCATCGTCGGCGCCTCGTCGGGCAACCTCGTCGAGTGGTTCGACTTCTACATCTACTCGTTCTGCGCGCTGTACTTCGCGCCCGCGTTCTTCCCGAGCGGCAACACGACGACGCAGCTGCTGAACACCGCCGGCGTGTTCGCGGCCGGCTTCCTGATGCGCCCGATCGGCGGCTGGCTGTTCGGCCGCATCGCCGATCGTCACGGCCGCCGCGCCGCGATGATGATCTCGGTGCTGATGATGTGCGGCGGCTCGCTCGTGATCGCGGTGCTGCCGACCTATGCGCAGATCGGCGCATTCGCGCCGCTGCTGCTGCTGATCGCGCGGCTGTTCCAGGGGCTGTCGGTGGGCGGCGAGTACGGCACGAGCGCGACCTACATGAGCGAAGTCGCGCTGAAGGGGCGGCGCGGCTTCTTCGCGTCGTTCCAGTACGTGACGCTGATCGGCGGCCAGCTGTGCGCGCTGCTCGTGCTCGTGATCCTGCAGCAGACGCTGTCGACCGCGGAGCTGAAGGCGTGGGGCTGGCGCATTCCGTTCGTGGTCGGCGCGGCGGCCGCGCTGGTCTCGCTGTACCTGCGCAAGTCGCTCGACGAGACGTCGACCAGCGCGTCGCGCGACAAGAAGGATGCCGGCACGATTCGCGGCGTGTGGCAGCACAAGGGCGCGTTCTTCACGGTGGTCGGCTTCACGGCCGGCGGCTCGCTGATCTTCTACACGTTCACGACGTACATGCAGAAGTACCTCGTGAACACGGCCGGCATGCATGCGAAGACCGCCAGCAACGTGATGACCGTCGCGCTGCTCGTCTACATGCTGCTGCAGCCGGTGTTCGGCGCGCTGTCCGACAAGATCGGCCGCCGCATGTCGATGATCCTGTTCGGCGTGTGCTCGGTGATCGGCACGGTGCCGCTGATGCATGCGCTGAAGGACGTGCAGAGCCCGGTCGCGGCGTTCGCGCTGATCACGGTCGCGCTCGCGATCGTCAGCTTCTACACGTCGATCAGCGGCCTGATCAAGGCCGAGATGTTCCCGCCCGAAGTGCGCGCGATGGGTGTCGGCCTGTCGTATGCGGTCGCGAACGCGATCTTCGGCGGCTCGGCCGAGTACGTCGCGCTGTGGTTCAAGTCGATCGGCAGCGAGGAGACGTTCTACTGGTATGTGACCGCGCTGTGCGCGATCTCGCTGCTCGTGTCGTACCGGATGCGCGATCCGAGCAAGGAAGGGTACCTGCGTCACGAGCCGTGATCGGTTGCATACCAACCCCCGGCTTCATGATTAACGTCCCGCCTGCTGGCGGGACGTTTTTTTTGAGCCTCGCCATGGACGAGCAAGCGCGCGGGACATCGCCCGGCCGGGCCGCCGCCTCGAAACCGGGCGGAAAATCAGGGGCGGAATGCTGGCATCAAGATATGAGAAAACTTGATCGATTCAACCAGGAAAAATCAATATCGATCAAGTCTGATCTGCCTCACAATCGCCGCCTGTCACATCCAGGAACAGAGAGCACGACGATGACGACACGACGTCAGATACTGAAGCGGGGCCTGTTCGCCTCGGGTTCCGCGCTGCTGGCCGGCACGCTGGGCGGCGCATGGAGCGGCGCGGCCCGCGCGCAAGGTGCGACGTGGCACATGCCCGACGAGGGCGCGCCGCATACGGCCACCTGGATGGCGTTCGGCCCGAGCGAGGACATCTGGGGCGCGCGGCTGCTGCCCGTGGTGCGCGAGAACCTGGCCGCCATCGCGAAGGCGATCGCCGCGCACGAGCCGGTCAAGATGCTGGTGCGGGAACAGGACTATGCGATTGCATCGCGCCTGTGCGGCGCATCGGTCGAGCTGGTCCAGCATCCGGTCGACGATCTGTGGATGCGCGACACGGGGCCCGTGTTCGTGAAGCAGGCGTCGGGGCAGCTCGGCGGCGTGAACTTCAATTTCAACGGCTGGGGCAACAAGCAGGAACACGATCAGGACGCGGAAGTCGCGCCGTTCGTGGCCGGGCGCGCCGGGGCGCGGCTGCTCGACACGCGGCTGGTGCTGGAAGGCGGCGGCATCGAGGTGGACGGCGAGGGCACGGCGATCATCACGCGCAGCTGCGTGCTCAATCCGAACCGGAATCCGGGCGTCAGCCAGGCGCAGTGCGAAGCCGAGCTGAGCCGCCTGCTCGGGCTGAAGAAGATCATCTGGCTGCCCGGCATCGCGGGCAAGGACATTACCGACGGGCATACCGACTTCTATGCGCGCTTCACGAGCCCGGGCGTCGTGGTGGCCGGGCTCGATACGGATCCGTCGTCCTACGATCACGCGGTTACGCGGCGGCATCTCGAGATCCTGCGGCAAGCGACCGACGCGAAGGGGCGGGCGCTGAAGGTCGTGGTGCTGCCGGGGCCGAAAACCGTGCGGCGCAAATACGAGAACGCGGAGTTCGCGGCCGGCTACATCAATTTCTACGTCTGCAATCGCGCGGTGATCGCGCCGGCATTCGGCGACAGCCGCGCGGACAAGAATACGCGCGATACGCTCGTCGACCTGTTCCCGGGCCGCGACGTGATCCAGCTCGACATCGACGGCATTGCCGCGGGCGGCGGCGGCATTCACTGCGCGACCCGGGAAGTGCCGGCATGAGCACGCGTCGCGGCCGCGCACGATCGCCCGGTCCGTGGACGGCAGATGGCCGTCATATCGATATCGAAATCGCTTCGTTGCCCGTCGCACGCGATTTCCTTAATCTGAACCGGTAGTTCGTGTGACACCTCCTTGACTGGGATTCGCGCCCGCTGCTTGCAGCGGGCGCCTTTTTTTGTGCGCCGCGTCCCTTGGCGGCCGAGTCCGAGTGGTACCCGATCTCGAGCGACGACCGGATGATCGCGCCGGAGAACCCGCAGCGGATGGCGGCGCGCATGCAGCCGCGCAAGACGATCACGCTCGCGGCAAGCCATGCGTCGCTCGCGTCGAAGCCCGTCGAGGTCGCCGCGCTGATCGACGAGGCCGCGACCGCGCCGGCCGCGTGACGAACGGGCGCGCCGCGCCGAATGGCCGTCGCATGCCTTCATCACGAAATCCGCAGAGCAAAGCACCATTTCTTGGTTCGGCCGCGGCGAGCACGCTGATACGTTAGCGGCTTCACGGCACCACCCGTCGTGAAGTTCCTCGAACCGGGCCGCCGCGTGATCCGCGACGGTCCTCATAACAATCAGGTCGTGCTCATGAAATTCCACACGCTCGCCAGCTGGCTCGTCGGCGCCGCGCTCGTCGCCGCCGGCACCGCCGCACACGCAGACCGTCTCGACGACATCAAGAAGGCCGGCGTGCTGCGCGTCGCCACCTTCGACAGCAACCCGCCGTTCGGTTACGTCGACGGGAAGACCAACCACATCGTCGGCCTCGACGTCGACTACGCGAAGGCGCTCGCCGACAAGCTCGGCGTGAAGCTGCAGTTGCAGCCGACCAATCCGGCGAACCGCATTCCGTTCCTGACCTCCGGCAAGGTCGATCTCGTGCTCGCGAACTTCACGATCACCGACGAGCGTGCGAAGCAGGTCGATTTCAGCATTCCGTACTTCTCGTCGGGCCAGCAGTTCCTTGCGAAGAAGGGCGTGCTGAAGTCGGCCGAGCAGTTGAGCGGCCTGCGCGTCGGCGCGGACAAGGGCACGACGAACGAGATCACGCTGCGCGAGAAATTCCCGAAGGCGACGATCGTCGCGTACGACGACACGCCGTTCGCGTTCGCCGCGCTGCGCGCCGGCAACGTGCAGGCGATCACGCAGGACGGCCCGAAGCTGATCGGCCTGCTCGCGAACGTGCCGGACAAGCAGAACTACGAGATTCCCGCGTTCACCATCTCGAACGACTACATGGGCGTGGGCGTGCCGAAGGGCGAGACGCGCCTGCTCGGCTTCGTCAACGACACGCTGAAGGGGCTCGAGTCGAGCGGCCGCGCGACGCAGATCTACGACGCGTGGTTCGGCCCGACGACGAAGACGCCGCTCACGCGCATCTTCCGCATCGGCGACAAGACCTGACCTGACCCGAACGCGACCCGCGCGCCGCGATGTGCGGCCGGCCCCGGCCGGCGCGCGCGTCGCGGCGCATTCCTGTTGACTTTCGATGATCGCGGGCGCCGAGCGTCCGCGCCACATGCATGCTCGGGCTGGCTCCCAAATATTTGTCATGGCTCTGGCAGGGCTTCCTGCTGACGCTCGGCCTGGCGGCCGCGTCGGCCATCGCCGCGACCGCGGGCGGGCTCGTGCTCGCGATCCTGCGCCATGCGCGTCACCGCGCGTGGCGCGCCGCCGCCGCGGCCTACGTCGTCACGTTCCGCAACACGCCGCTGCTGGTTCAACTGCTGTTCTGGTATTTCGGCGTCGCGTCGCTGCTGCCCGACACGTGGGTCGCGTGGCTGAACGCGCGCCATGCGTGGCACGCGGGCCCGGTCACGCTCGCGTGGCCGTCGTTCGAATTCGTCGCGGGCTGGGTCGGGCTGAGCGCGTATACGGCCGCGTTCGTCGCCGAGGAGTGCGAGGCGGGCCTGCGCGGCGTGCCGGGCGCGCAGCGCGACGCCGCCGTGGCGCTCGGCCTCACGCCGCTGCAGGCGCTGCGCTACGTGATCCTGCCGCAGGCGGTGCGCATCGCGCTGCCGCCGCTGTTCGGGCAATACATGAACCTCGTGAAGAACTCGTCGCTGGCGATGGCGATCGGCGTTGCGGAGCTGTCGTATGCGTCGCGGCAGGTCGAGACGGAAACCTTCAAGACGTTCGCCGCGTTCGGCGTCGCGACCGTGCTGTACATCGCCGCGGCCGCCGCGATCGAGGCCGTCGCGTATGCGGCCGCGCGATGGCGCGACCGGCTCGGTGTGGCCGGCTAGGCGCGGGGCATTGACGATGGATCTCTCGCTGCTCGCCAACAATCTTCCTTACCTGCTCGTCGGCGCGTTTCCGGACGGGCCGCTCGGCGGCGCCGCGCTGTCGCTCGTGCTGGCCATGGCGTCCGCGTTCGCGTCGGCGGTGCTGGGCGTCGCGCTCGGCGTCGCGATGGCGCTCGTGCGCGGCTGGGCGCGCGTGCCGCTGCTCGCGTTCATCGGCTTCTTCCGCGCGATTCCGGTGCTGATGCTGATCTTCTGGACGTATTTCCTGATGCCGATGCTGCTGCACACGGACGTGCCGGGGCTCGCGACGGTGGTATGCGCGCTGGCGCTGATCGGCGGCGCGTATCTCGCGCACGCGGTGCATGCGGGCATCGTCGCGGCCGGCGCCGGGCAATGGCAGGCCGGGCTGTCGCTGGGCCTCACGCGCTGGCAGACGGTGCGCTACGTGCTGCTGCCGCAGGCGATCCGGATCATGACGCCGTCGTTCGTCAACCAGTGGGTCGCGCTCGTGAAGGACACGTCGCTCGCGTACATCGTCGGCGTGCCGGAGCTGTCGTTCGTCGCGACGCAGGTGAACAACCGGCTGATGGTGTACCCGGCGCCGATCTTCCTGTTCGTCGCCGCGATCTATCTCGTGCTGTGCACGTCGCTCGACGGCGCGGCGCGCTGGCTGCTGACGCGCAGGCCGCGCGCGGCCCGTGCCGCCCGCATCGGCGGCGAGCGCGCGCAGCCGGCGCGACGTTGACGGGCAGGGCGGACTCGGCGCGCGTCAGGACGCGGTGTAGTGCGTGTTGAACACCGCGCGCAGCGTCGACTTGTCGCGCGCGAAATCGCCCCACAGCGGGCCGTCGGTTTGCGCGAACGCGAACGGCGCGGTGCTGATCGACGCGAGGCGGAAGCGCCATTGCGCGGCTTCCTGGCGGAATGCGGTGAGTTGCATGTCGGATAGCGCCGTCTGCGCGCTCGCGAGCGTGACGAGCGGGTCGACCGGCTGATCGGCAGCGCGCACCTCGAAATGCAGGTGCGGGCCCGTGGCCGCGCCGGTCATCCCGACCGAGCCGAGCCGTTGGCCCTGCTTGACGGGCTCGCCGACCTTCAGCCCGTGCGCGAACGCGGACAGGTGCGCGTAGTAGGTCGAATAGCCGTCGGCGTGGTCGACGATCACGTATTTGCCGTAGCCGCCCGGATCGGTGCCGACGAACGACACGGTGCCGTCGGCCGCAGCGTCGACGCGGGTGCCGGACGGCGCGGCGAGATCGACGCCGGTATGGAACGCCATCTCCTGCGACAACGGATGGACGCGCTCGCCGAAGAACGAGCTGATGCGCGTCCACTTGACGGGCATCGTGAACGCGGCCGCTTCGAGCGGCGTGCCGTCGAGCATGTAATACGCGCCCTTGTCGGCGCCCGGCGGCTTGAACCACAGCGCGCCGAACGTGCGGCCGGCCACGCGCAGCTCGAGCGCGGTGAGGCGCGGCGCGCTGCCGGTCGTGTCGAACGCGACGCGGTAGTAATCCCCGCGGTGCGCGCTTTCGCGCATCGGCACCTTGCCGCTGACGAGATCGCCGAGCTGGATCCGCACTTCGGGCGGCAGGTCGAGACGGTTCAGCGTATCGGACAGCGTCAGCTCGATGTCGCCCGCGCGCAGCCCGTGCTCGGGCTGGGGCGGCGCGAGCGTAAACAGGTTCGCATAGCCGAGCATGTCGTTGCGGTGCGCGCTGAGCGGCGCGAACAGGCCCGGCTGCGCATTGCGCTCGCCGATCGACCGCGCAAGCTCGCTCGCGACGAAATGCTCGGCGCTGGGAAACGGGGTATCCGACAGCACGCGCTGCGGCGTCGCGGCCGCGCCGGTATCGACGGCGCCCGGCAGTTGCGACACGGCCGGCAGCGTGACGACCGCGAGACCGAGCGTGGCGAGGGCGCCGAGCACGGCGGCCGGCAGGAGCGCGCGCACGCGCCGCCGTGTGCGCGGGGCGGAAACATCAGGGTAGGCGGTGGGTTTGACCAAGGCTATCCACATCCAGGAAAACGGTTCGACGAAAGGGTGTGGGCAAGGTCCACGGGCCGCGCGCGCATCGGGTGTCGACGGGACGGAAGGTGGGCGTGCAACAAAACAGGCCCCGCAAGGGGCCCGTGTCGTTTCCGTTCGACCCAACGGCGCGGGACGCAACCCGCTTCGAACGGCGCCGCGATTGCCGGGTCAGGACCCGGATATCACGAAGACGCTATTTCAAGTGACAGCGCCAGTCTACCGATGTTCCGCAAAAAGTAGAAAATTTAAAACAGGGTCGGGATTACTGTTCCGCAGAGCGGTAATTCGAGATAAATCAGGTGTTTTTTGCGCTTCCGAACCTTATTCCGGCAATTTTTGCGCGCGGCGGCGCAGCGCCGTCGAGGTCCGGACCGCGTCGAAACCCGCATCGAGGATCGCTTCCGCGTCGCTCCACAGATTGCGGCGCAGGCGGTTGGTCCAGACGATCGACTCGAACACGCCTTCGAGCAGCGACACGAGATAGACGGCCGCGAGATGCACGTCGAGATCGGCCGCGACCTCGCCGCCCGCGACCGCGCGGCGCAGCAGCGCCTTGGCGATGCGCAGCATCTGCAGCTCGAGCGCGATGCGACGGCGCTGCAGCGCGAGGTTTTCCTCGCTATGCTCGCATTTCGTATACAGAATGACGAGCACCCGCTGCATCGACCCCGGCTCGCCGCATTGCTCCAGGTAGTGCGACGCGGCGCGCCGCAGCGTATCGAGCGCGGACTGGCCGTCGCTGGCCTCGAAGCCTTCGGACGTGCGCGCGAACGCGCGGTCGCACATCGCGAGACAGACCTCCATCTTGTTCTTGTAGTGGCCGTACACGGCGCCCCGCGACATGCCGGCGGCTTCCGCGAGGTCGGCCATCGCGGTTTGCGCGACGCCGCGCTCGAGCAGCACGAGCTCGGCGGCATCGAGGATCCGGTGCTTGATCGCGAGTGATTCTTCCCGGGTCTTGCGGGCCATGTTGCGTCGTTCCTTACAGTTTGCTGTCGTTTTATTGAGACACTTCGCCGGTAGATTTAAAACGGCATGTATTTAATCAGTCATGACTGATTATAATCAGCCACCCTGAGCCGCCGCATTTTAATGGCGGCACATGATCCGAGGTCCAAATGAAGAATAATCGCTCCCTGTCGCGCCACGGGCTGGCGCCGTTCGCGCTGCTGGCCATGCTGGCCGTCGCCGGATGCGGAAAGGGCGAACACGAGGCCGCGCCCGAGGCCGCGCAGCGCGCGACGGTGCTGACCGTGCGGCCGACCGCGATGCCGCTCGGCGTCGAACTGCCGGGCCGGCTCGAGGCATACCGGCAGGCGGAGGTGCGCGCGCGGGTCGCGGGCATCGTCACCGCGCGCACCTACGAGGAGGGGCAGGAGGTCAAGCAGGGCGCGGTGCTGTTCCGCATCGATCCCGCGCCGCTGAAGGCCGCGCGCGACGCGGCGCAGGGCGCGCTCGCGAAGGCGCAGGCCGCGGCGCTCGCGGCGAGCGACAAGCGCCGCCGCTACGACGATCTGGTGCGCGACCGCGCCGTCAGCGAGCGCGACCACACCGAGGCCGTCGCGGCCGACGCGCAGGCGAAGGCCGAACTCGCGTCGGCGAAGGCCGAGCTGGCGCGCGCGCAACTGCAGCTCGACTATGCGACGGTGACCGCGCCGATCGCGGGCCGCGCGCGGCGCGCGCTCGTCACCGAAGGCGCGCTCGTCGGCCAGGACCAGGCAACGCCGCTGACGACCGTCGAGCAGCTCGATCCGATCTACGTGAACTTCTCGCAGCCGGCCGCGGACGTCGACGCGCTGCGCCGCGCGGTGAAAAGCGGCCGCGCGACCGGCATCGCGCAGCAGGACGTCGCGGTGACGCTGCTGCGCGCCGACGGCAGCGCGTATCCGCTGAAAGGCAAGCTGCTGTTCAGCGATCTCGCGGTCGACCCGACCACCGACACCGTCGCGATGCGCGCGCTGTTCCCGAACCCCGAGCGCGAGCTGCTGCCCGGCGCATACGTGCGGATCGCGCTCGACAACGCGGTCGACCGCCAGGCGATCCTGGTGCCGCGCGACGCGCTGCTGCGCGGCGCCGACCGCGCGTCGGTGAAGGTCGTCGGCGCGAACGGCAAGGTGCGCGACGTCGAGGTCGTCGCCGACCAGATGGCCGGCCGCGACTGGCGCATCACGCGCGGCCTCGCGGGCGGCGAGCGCGTGATCGTCGACAACGCCGCCCAGTTCGCGCCCGGCACCGCGGTCACGCCCGTCGAGCGGCCCGCGCCGCCCGCGGCCGCGCCCGCTTCGGCGGCGGCCGCCCGTCAAACCTGATCGGTTCGAATCAACATGGCACGTTTCTTCATCGATCGCCCCGTGTTCGCGTGGGTGATTGCACTTTTCATCATGCTGGGCGGCGTGTTCGCGATCCGCGCGCTGCCCGTCGCGCAGTACCCGGACATCGCGCCGCCGGTCGTCAGCATCTACGCGACGTATCCGGGCGCGTCCGCGCAGGTCGTCGAGGAATCCGTCACCGCGCTCATCGAGCGCGAGATGAACGGCGCGCCGGGGCTGCTGTATACGTCCGCGACGAGCAGTGTCGGCTCGGCGTCGCTGTACCTGACCTTCCGGCAGGGCGTGAACGCCGATCTCGCGGCCGTCGAGGTGCAGAACCGCCTGAAGACGGTCGAGGCGCGGCTGCCGGAGCCCGTGCGGCGCGACGGCATCCAGGTCGAGAAGGCCGCCGACAACATCCAGCTCGTCGTGTCGCTGACGTCCGACGACGGCCGGATGAGCGCCGTGCAGCTCGGCGAATATGCGTCGGCGAACGTCGTGCAGGCGCTGCGACGCGTCGAGGGCGTCGGCAAGGTGCAGTTCTGGGGCGCGGAATACGCGATGCGGATCTGGCCGGACCCGGTGAAGCTGGCCGGCCACGGGCTCACCGCATCGGATGTCGCGTCGGCCGTGCGCGCGCACAACGCGCGCGTGACGGTGGGCGACATCGGCCGCAGCGCGGTGCCGGACAGCGCGCCGATCGCGGCGACCGTCTACGCCGACGCGCCGCTGAAGACGCCCGCCGATTTCGGCGCGATCGCGCTGCGCGCGCGGCCGGACGGCTCCGCGCTGTTCCTGCGCGACGTCGCGCGCATCGAGTTCGGCGGCAACGACTACAACTATCCGTCGTACGTGAACGGCAAGGTCGCGACCGGGATGGGCATCAAGCTCGCGCCGGGCTCGAACGCGGTGGCCACCGAGAAGCGCGTGCGCGCGACGATGGACGAGCTGTCCGCGTATTTCCCGCCGGGCGTGAAGTACCAGATCCCGTACGAGACGTCGTCGTTCGTGCGCGTGTCGATGAACAAGGTCGTCACGACGCTGATCGAGGCCGGCGTGCTGGTGTTCCTCGTGATGTTCCTGTTCATGCAGAACCTGCGCGCCACGCTGATCCCGACGCTCGTCGTGCCGGTCGCGCTCGCGGGCACGTTCGGCGTGATGTTCGCGGCCGGTTTCTCGATCAACGTGCTGACGATGTTCGGGATGGTGCTCGCGATCGGCATCCTCGTCGACGATGCGATCGTCGTCGTCGAGAACGTCGAGCGGCTGATGGTCGAGGAGCAGCTCGCGCCGTACGACGCGACCGTCAAGGCGATGCAGCAGATCAGCGGCGCGATCGTCGGCATCACGGTGGTGCTGACGTCGGTGTTCGTGCCGATGGCGTTCTTCGGCGGCGCCGTGGGCAACATCTATCGCCAGTTCGCGCTGGCGCTTGCGGTGTCGATCGGCTTCTCGGCGTTCCTCGCGCTGTCGCTGACGCCCGCGCTGTGCGCGACGCTGCTCAAGCCGGTCGCGGACGGCCATCACGAGAAGGGCGGCTTCTTCGGCTGGTTCAACCGCTTCGTCGCGCGCGCGACCGAGCGCTATGCGCGGCGCGTCGGCGGCGTGCTGAAGAAGCCGGTGCGCTGGCTGGTGGTGTACGGCGCGCTGACCGCGGTCGCCGCGCTGCTGCTCACGCGCCTGCCGACCGCGTTCCTGCCGGACGAGGACCAGGGCAACTTCACGGTGATGGTGATCCGCCCGCAGGGCACGCCGCTCGCGGAGACGATGCAGAGCGTGCGCCAGGTCGACGAATACGTGCGCGCCGAGGAGCCGTCCGCCTACACGTTCGCGCTCGGCGGCTACAACACGTACGGCGAGGGGGCGAACGGCGGGATGATCTTCGTGACGCTGAAGAACTGGAAGGACCGCAAGTCGGCGCACGACCAGGTGCAGGCGATCGTCGCGCGCATCAACGAGCGCTTCGCGGCGACGCCGAACACGATGGTGTTCACGATGAACGCGCCGCCGCTGCCGGACCTCGGTTCGACCAACGGCTTCGACTTCCGGCTGCAGAACCGCGGCGGGCTCGACTACGCGGCGTTCGTCGCCGCGCGCGAGAAGCTGCTCGAAGCGGGCGGCAAGGATCCGGCGCTCACCGACCTGATGTTCGCCGGCACGCAGGACGCGCCGCAGCTGAAGCTCGACATCGATCGCGCGAAGGCCTCCGCGCTCGGCGTGTCGATGGACGAGATCAACACGACGCTCGCGGTGATGTTCGGTTCCGACTACATCGGCGACTTCATGCACGGCACCCAGGTGCGGCGCGTGATCGTGCAGGCGGACGGCGCGAGCCGGCTCGACCAGGACGACGTGAAGAAGCTGCGCGTGCGCAACGCGCGCGGCGAGATGGTGCCGCTCGCGGCGTTCGCGACGCTGCACTGGACCCTCGGGCCGCCGCAGCTCACGCGCTACAACGGCTTCCCGTCGTTCACGATCAACGGTTCGGCGGCGCACGGCCACAGCAGCGGCGACGCGATGGCCGCGATCGAGCGGATCGCGTCGCAGTTGCCGGCCGGCACCAGCTTCGCGTGGTCGGGGCAGTCGTTCGAGGAGCGCTTGTCCGGCGCGCAGGCGCCGATGCTGTTCGCGCTGTCGGTGCTCGTCGTGTTCCTCGCGCTGGCCGCGCTGTACGAGAGCTGGTCGATTCCGTTCGCGGTGATGCTGGTGGTGCCGCTCGGCGTGATCGGCGCGGTCCTCGGCGTGACGTTGCGCGGGATGCCGAACGACATTTATTTCAAGGTGGGACTGATCGCGACGATCGGGCTGTCGGCGAAGAACGCGATCCTGATCGTCGAGGTCGCGAAGGATTTCGTCGCGCAGGGGATGCCGCTCGCCGACGCCGCGCTCGAAGCCGCGCGGCTGCGGCTGCGGCCGATCGTGATGACGTCGCTCGCGTTCGGCGTCGGCGTGCTGCCGCTCGCGTTCGCGTCGGGCGCCGCGTCCGGCGCGCAGATGGCGATCGGCACCGGCGTGCTCGGCGGCGTGATCACGGCGACCGTGCTCGCGGTGTTCCTCGTCCCGCTGTTTTTCGTGATCGTCGGCCGGCTGTTCAACGTCGGCCCGCGCCGGCGCGCAACGCTGCCGGCGACGATGGAGGGTACGTCATCATGATGTTTCGCCTGAAGGCGTGCGCAGGCCTGCGCGCCCAGGTCGCGCTGGCCGCCGCGCTCGCGCTCGCGGGCTGCTCGCTCGCGCCGCGCCACGAGCGCCCGGCGGCGCCGGTGCCGTCGACTTTTGCGCCGGTAGACGGCGCGGCGTCGGCCGCGCAACCGTCCAGCCTCGCGCTGCTCGACGACTGGCGCGCGTATTTCACCGATCCGGCGCTGCAGGCGTGGATCGACGCGGCGCTCGCGAACAACCGCGACCTGCGGATCGCGGCCGGCCGGCTCGAGGAAGCGCGCGCGCTGTACGGCGTGCAGCGCGCGGACCGGCTGCCGTCGGTCGACGCGAACCTCGGCTACGAACGCACGCGCCAGTACGACCCGGTGGTGCGCGAGAGCGCGGTGAGCGGGCTGTATCGCGCGGACGTCGGCATCAGCGCGTACGAGCTCGATCTGTTCGGCCGCGTGAAAAGCCTGTCGGACGCGGCGCTCGCCGAGTATTTCGCGACTGCCGAAGCGCAGCGCACGGTGCGCATCGGCGTGATCGCCGAAGTCGCCAATGCCTACGTCGCGGAGCGCGCGCTGCACGAGCAGCTCGGGCTCGCGCAGCGCACGCTCGATGCGCGCGAGCGGATCGCGGCGCTGACGCAGCGCCGCTATGCGGCCGGCACGAGCGACGCGATCGAGCTGCGCTCCGCCGAGATGCTGGTGGCGTCCGCGCGTGCGTCGCAGGCCGCGCTGCAGCGCGAGCATGCGCAGGCGGTGCGCGCGCTGCAGCTGCTCGCGGGCGACTTCGCGCTGGCCGCGCCCGGCGACGGGCTGACGCTCGACACGCTCGCGATCGCACCGGTCGCGCCCGGCGCGCCGAGCGAACTGCTCGAACGCCGGCCGGACATCCGGCAGGCCGAGGCGCGGCTGCGCGCCGCGAACGCGCAGATCGGCGCGGCGCGCGCGGCGTTCTTCCCGCGCATCGCGCTGACGACCGACATCGGCTCGGTCAGCGACGCGTTCTCGGGGCTGTTCGCGGGCGGCACCGGCGTGTGGACGTTCGCGCCGCGCGTCACGCTGCCGATCTTCGCGGGCGGGCGCAACCGCGCGAATCTCGACGTCGCGAACGCACGCAAGCACATCGCGGTGGCCGAATACGAGAAGAGCGTGCAGGTGGCGTTCCGCGAAGTGGCGGACGCGTTCGCCGCGCGCGGCTGGATCGACACGCAGCTCGCCGCGCAGCAGGCCGTGTACGAAGCGGATGGCGCACGCCTGAAGCTCGCCGAGCGCCGTTACGGCGGCGGTGTCGCGACGTATCTCGAACTGCTCGACGCGCAGCGCAGCACGTTCGAATCGGGGCAGGAGCTGATCCGCCTGAAGCAGCTCAGGCTCGGCAATGCGATCGCGCTGTACCGCGCGCTCGGCGGCGGCTGGTCGCCGGCGGGCGGGGAGGCGGCCGGCGCGTGACGCCGTGCGCGCGTCACGGCCGGTAATGTAACGGCCGTCATCGCACCGGCGCGGCGGCGCGTTGGATTCCTTGTCGACACGACCGGGCAGGGCACGCATGACGATCGATCCACGACGGCTGGGCGCCGCGCTCGCGGCAGGCTTCGCGCTGGCCGGGGGCCATGCCGCGCACGCTCAGGATGCGGGCGCCGCGGCGCCGCCGCCGGGCATCGCGGCGAGCCAGCCGGTAACCGGCGCGACGATCGCGCCCGGGGCGGCGGCAGCGACGGCGCACATCGCGGGCGTCGACCTGCCGGTGTTCACGTACCGCCCCGCGCAATGCGCGCCGTCGACGCTGCTCGTCGTGTTCCACGGCGTGCAACGCAACGGCGCCGCCTATCGCGACCACGCGATCCCGCTCGCCGAGCGCCTGTGCGCGATCGTCGTCGCGCCGCAGTTCGACGCGGCGCGGTTTCCGCGAGACGTCTATCAATATGGCGGCGCAAGCGCCGCGCACGGGCTGTCGCGCGACCCGCGGCAGCCGCGCGGGCTCGTTGCGCCGCTCGTCGGCTGGGCGCGGCAGGCGTCGGGCATCGCCGCGCCGAGCGTCGTGCTGCTCGGCCATTCGGCCGGCGCGCAATTCCTCGACCGCGTCGCCGCGTATGGCGCGCCCGACGTCGCACGCATCGTGATCGCCAATCCGTCGACGTGGGTGATGCCGAGCGTGACCGATGCCGCGCCATTCGGCTTCGGCGGCGTCGGCACGGCGCGCGACGCGGACGACGCGCTGCGCGCGTATCTCGCGCAGCCCATCACCGTGCTGCTCGGCACGGCCGACACCGGCAACCGGCATCTCGTGCGCGGCCGCATGGCGGACGCACAGGGGCCCACCCGTCATGCGCGCGGCCTCCATGCGTTCCAGGCGGCCCGCGCCGCAGCGGAAAGCCGCGGCTGGGCGTTCGGCTGGCGGCTCGTCGAGGTGCCCGGCGTTGGCCATGACGCCACCCGGATGTTTGCTTCGCCCGAGGCGCTCGAGGCGGTGCAGGGCACCCGCTGATTCCCGTCTTCTTCCGTTGCCGAGGGCCGCGCAAATGCGACGGCTCGTCGCAGGCGCACGTCCGTCATGGCGTCCCTTCCATTTGACGGGTTGACCTTTCAATTCAATTATGCTGTCTCGATTTTAATGGCGGCAAAATGTCGCAAGTAAAACGTTAAAATCGGCTCGCAAACGATTGCGTGGAATGTCGCGCGCAATCAAATCAAAAAGTTAATTTCCTTAATATTGAAAATGGCGGCGAATGATTGTTGCCGATCGGCAACGATGGCGGATCGAGTCAGGATTATGTCCTTGTGATGGGGGTGTTGGCAGGAGCCTTGTGCGACAAGGGTGTATGGAGTTTTTAGGGTCGGAATGCTGAAATTTCTTTTATATTCAGGCGATTTCGAAAATCGACGTCTGGCGAAAAAAGCTAGTGATCCTATTAAAAACCAAGGCGAAATAGTGCTGAAGAAGTAGGCAAATCTGACATTGTCACGGACGATTTGACAATGATTTACAGAAAACTTTCAGATTTATCTCAATAATGCCGACCTCGTGCCGGACAGGGAGCTCGCCATGGGCTGCCGATTCAAGTCCGACACGTCGTCCACTTCTTCTGTCATTCAATCGGAAACGACCATGAAAAAATCCCTCCTGTCCGCTGTCGCACTGGCTGCCCTGTCCACCTCGGCGTTCGCGGCCGGCACCGGCACGATCAACTTCACGGGCGAGATCGTCGCGGGCGCATGCGGCATCGACGCAGGCTCGGTCGACCAGACCGTGCGTCTGGGCAACGTGCCGACGAACGTGTTCAAGCAGGCCGGCGACAAGTCCACGCCGACCAACTTCGACATCAAGCTGACCGACTGCGACACGAGCATCGCGAAGAACGCGTTCTTCACGTTCACGGGCACGTCGAACGCCACGCAGCCGAAGCTGCTCGCGACCGTCGGCTCGGCCACCAACGTCGGCATCCGCCTGCAGGCCGCGTCGGGTGAGTTCCTCGACAACGGCGCCGAGCAGAAGGCGCCGGTCGTGCTGCAGAACGGCACGAACATCGCGCGCTTCGCGGCGATGTACGAAGCGACCGCGGCCGGCGTGACCCCGGGTACCGCCGACGGCGTCGCGAACTTCACGGTTCGCTACCAGTAAGCCTCTCCCCGCGGGGAAGGGTCGCGCACCTTTCCCCGTTCCGCTTTGCCCCTCCCGTTTTTCTCCAGGACTCCCGGTAGCCCCGTCGTGCGAATCAGTCATTCCATCCTTTGCGTCTCCGTGCTGGCCGTCAGCAGCCAGAGCCAGGCGACGGAATTCAATTCGTCGTTTCTCAGCATCGACGGTGCGAGCAACGTCGACCTGTCGCAGTTCGCGCAGGCCGATTTCACGCTGCCGGGCGAGTACCTGCTCGACGTGCAGGTCAACGACGTGTTCTACGGCCTGCAGACGATCGAGTTCATCGCCGGCGACGCGTCGGGCGCGGGCAAGCCCTGCCTGCCGCCGGAGCTGGTCGCGCAATTCGGCCTGAAACCGTCGCTCGCGAAGGATCTGCCGCGCTTCCAGGGCGGCCGCTGCGTCGATCTCGCCGCGATCGAAGGCGTGAGCGTGCGCTACCAGAAGGGCGAAGGGCGCCTGAAGATCTCGATTCCGCAGGCGGCGCTCGAATTCACCGACGCGTACTACCTGCCGCCCGAGCGCTGGACCGAGGGCATTCCGGGCGCGATGCTCGATTACCGCGTGATCGCGAACACCAACCGCAACTTCGGCTCGGCCGGCAGCCAGACCAATTCCGTGCAGGCGTACGGGACGGTCGGCGCCAACTGGGGCGCGTGGCGTTTTCGCGGCGACTACCAGGCGCAGTCCAACGCGGGCAACACCGTCTATGCGGACCGGACGTTCCGCTTCAGCCGGCTCTATGCGTTTCGCGCGCTGCCGTCGATTGAATCGACTGTGTCGTTCGGCGACGACTACCTGAGCTCGGACATCTTCGACACGTTCGCGCTGACCGGCGCGACGATCCGCAGCGACGACCGCATGCTGCCGCCGTCGCTGCGCGGCTACGCGCCGCTGATCTCGGGCGTCGCGCGCACCAACGCGACCGTCACGGTGTCGCAGCAGGGCCGCGTGCTGTACGTGACGCGCGTGTCGCCGGGCGCGTTCGCGCTGCAGAACATCAACACGAGCGTGCAGGGCACGCTCGACGTCGCGGTCGAGGAAGAGGACGGCACGGTGCAGCGCTTCCAGGTGACGACCGCGTCGGTGCCGTTCCTCGCGCGCCAGGGGCAGCTGCGCTACAAGGCCGCGGTCGGCAAGCCGCGCCTGTTCGGCGGTGCGGGCATCACGCCGTTCTTCGGCTTTGGCGAGGCCGCATACGGCCTGCCGCTCGACGTCACCGTGTACGGCGGCTTCATCGCCGCGTCCGGCTACACGTCGATCGCGCTCGGCGTGGGCCGCGATTTCGGCGCGTTCGGCGCGCTGTCCGCCGACGTCACGCATGCGCGTGCGCGGCTGTGGTGGAACGGCGCGACGCGCAACGGCAACTCGTACCGGATCAACTATTCGAAGCACTTCGATGCGCTCGACGCGGACGTGCGCTTCTTCGGCTACCGCTTTTCCGAGCGCGACTACACGAACTTCTCGCAGTTCTCGGGCGACCCGACCGCATACGGCCTCGCGAACAGCAAGCAGCGCTATTCGGCGACGCTGTCGAAGCGCTTCGGCGAGACGTCGACCTATTTCTCGTACGACCAGACGACCTACTGGGCGCGTCAATCGGACCAGCGCGTCGGCCTGACGCTGACGCGCGCGTTCTCGCTCGGTGCGCTGCGCCGCGTGAACGTCAGCGTGTCGGCGTTCCGCACGATGGGCGCGGGCAGCGGCGGCAACCAGTTCTCGGTCACTGCGACGCTGCCGATCGGCGACCGCCAGACCGTCACGTCGAGCCTGACGACGGGCGGCGGCAACACGAGCGTGAACGCCGGTTACATCTACGACGATCCGGCCGGCCGCACCTACCAGATCGCCGCCGGCACGACCGGCGGGCGCGGCTCGGCGAACGCGAGCTTCCGCCAGCGCACGTCGTCGTACCAGCTCACCGCGCAGGCGTCGACGGTCGCGAATTCGTACGCGGCCGCGTCGCTCGAGCTCGGCGGCTCGCTGGTCGCGACGCAGTACGGCGTGACCGCGCACGCGAACGGCAACGCGGGCGACACGCGCCTGCTGGTGTCGACCGACGGCGTGCCGGACGTGCCGCTGTCCGGTTCGCTCGCGCGCACCAACGCGCGCGGCTATACGGTGCTCGACAGCATCTCGCCGTACAACGTGTACGACGCGACCGTCAACGTCGAGAAGCTGCCGCTCGAAGTGCAGGTGTCGAACCCGATCCAGCGCATGGTGCTGACCGACGGCGCGATCGGCTTCGTCAAGTTTTCCGCCGCGCACGGCCGCAACCTGTTCGTGACGCTGTCGGACGCGAGCGGCAAGGCGCTGCCGTTCGGCGCATCGGTGCAGGACGGCGCGAACGGCAAGGAACTCGGCATCGTCGGCGAGGACGGCGCCGCCTACCTGACCCAGGTCCAGCCGAAATCGTCGCTGGTCGTGCGCGCGGGCGAACGCGCGCTGTGCACGCTCGACGTGCTGCCGGACCAGCTCCAGCTCGAAGGCACGCCGATTCCCGTGACGTGCCAGCCGCCCGGCGAGTCGCATGCCGCGACCGGCCGGATCGAACGATGATTCAACGGAAACCCGCAATGAAACCTTTTTCCCTTCTTTCCCTGCGGCGCGCGTCGTGCGCGCTCGCGACGGCCGGCGCGCTGCTGGCGGGCGCCGCGTATGCGTCGATCGTGCCGGACCGCACGCGCGTGATCTTCAACGAAGGCGAGCAGGCCGCGATCGTGACGATCACGAACAAGAGCGCGAGCTATCCGTACCTCGTGCAATCGTGGATCGAGGATGCGCAGGGCAAGCGCATCACGTCGCCGCTGATGGTCGTGCCGCCGCTGCAGCGCGTCGAGGCGAACGAGCGCAACGTGCTGCGCATCGCGAAGCTGCCGGGCACCGCGCTGCCGGCCGATCGCGAGACGGTGTTCTACCTGAACATCCGCGAGGTGCCGCCGAAGACCGACACGCCGAACGCGCTGCAGATCGCGCTGCACACGCAGATGAAGCTGTTCTACCGGCCGAAGGGCGTGCAGCCGTCGCGCGACGAGGATCCGACGCTGCCGATGACGCTGCGCGTCGACGCCGCCGCGCACAAGCTCGTGTTCGACAACCCGACGCCGTTCCACGTGACGGTGGTCGATCTCAAGGCGGGCGCGCAGAAGGCGCCGGTGCCGCTCGACCCGGTGATGGTGAGCCCGATGAGCACGGCGGACGTGCCGTTCAAGGGCGCGGCGAGCGCGACGCTGTTCGTCACGCACGTCGACGATTACGGCGGCCAGGTGACGGTCGAGTATGCGTGCGATGCGGGTGTGTGCAAGAGCGTGAAGCGATGAGCGGGCGCGTGCGACGACGCGTGTCGCCGCTCGCGGCGTGGCTGCGCTGGGGCGTGCTCGCGATGCTGATCGTGGCGGCGCAGCCGGCGTGGGCGCTGCGCTGCCTGACCGGCAGCGGCGCGGATTCGCTCACCGAGCCGATCGGCGGCGTGGCGTCGTATCCGACGGATGCGCCGGACGGGTACGTGATCTGGGTGTCGCCGCCGCGCACGACGACGGGGTACTGCTACAAGGACTACGGCGGGGCCGCGTTGAAATATGCCGAGCGGGTCTACTTCTACGCGAACCCGGATTCGCAGGTTCCCGCCGCATGGGGGCTCGAGATCGGCATTCGCTACGGCGGCCGGGACTATTTCGGCCTGGGCAGCGGGCCGAGCGCACGCGTGGAAACCGACACCGTCGTGCGCGCGTGTTCGCAATGGGACTTCGACCGGGGGCGCTGCCAGAACGCGCCGCTCAGCATCACCTATCAGGTGGTGGTGCGCAAGAAGGGCCGGTGGGTACAGCCGCCGAGCGATATCTACGCGGTCTTCCAGTTCGACGGCGAGGGCGGCCTCAACGCGTTCCGATCGAGTTTTCGGTACCGGCTGAGCGGGCTGTCGCGCCTGAAGCCGACGCCGTGCCTCGTCGACGTGCTGGTGACGCCCGAGCCCGGCATCGTCAATTTCGGCCAGGTGCAGATGTCCGGCAACGGCTTCCTGCCGGCCGTGCCGCGCAAGCGGTTCTCGCTGTCGCTGACCAAGCAATGCAGCATCCCGATTCGCGTCGACGGCTATTTCGAGGCGACCAAGGGCACCGTGCAGAACGGCCTGCTGGTACCGGCGCAGGACAGCAACTTCGGCATCGGCCTCGAGGACAGCCAGGGCAAGGCGATCGACTTCAACAAGCAGTTCACGCTCACGCAGTTTCCGGCCAACGTCGCGAACCAGACCGTGATGCTCGACGCGGTGCTGAAGTCGTTCGGACCACCGAAGATCGGGCCGTTCAACGCGTCGGCGACGATCCGGATTTTCCTGTATTGAGCGCACCGAATTCCATTGACGACGTGAGGAGGAGGGGGAGATGCAAATGAAAAGCAGTATTGTCGCGGCCGTGCTGGCCGTGTCGGCAATGAGCGCGGTTCACGCGCAGGCGGTATCGGCAGGCGGCTATTCGTTGACCGTGCTCGGCGACCTGGGCGGGCCGCGCGATGTGCGATACAACGGCCACGCCGTCAGCGCGGACGGCAAGACGATCATCGGCGGCTACTGGAGCGAAGCGCAGCCTGGTGGTTCGATGGCTTTCTCGTGGTCGGCCGCGACGGGCTGGCAGAGGCTGGCCGCGCCGGCGAACGTGTACGACGTGCTGGCACAGACGGTATCGGCCGATGGCCGGGTGATCGGCGGCTCGATCAGCGCACTCCAGGCGAACGGCGGCAACCTCGATCGGTGGGCGGTGCGGTGGCCCGGCGACGGTCGCGCACAGGAAATCGTTCCGCGTTCGGCAGGCTGGGGGAGTTCGGTCGAAGTCGCGAATCGCGACGGCTCCAGAATGTCGGGCAGCTTCGTTGCAACCGGCGGCCGGAACGCACGGTTCCTTTGGGACCAGCGCACCGGCTTCCGCGAATTGCCGCTCGGAGGCGATTATCTCGTCCAGTTGCTGACGATGACGCCGTCCGGCAATGCGGCAACCGGATTCGCCGGCAATGTCGACGGCGTATACGGCATGCGTGCACTGCTCTGGACCGAAAAATCCGGCGAGCGGCTGTTGCCGACGCGCAATGAGGGCGACGCCAGAATGGACATGGCACGGAGCGTGTCCGAAGACGGCCGCACGATCGCCGGCAGGCTCGGCACCCTGGTGGCCACGCCGGACGGACAACGGCTCGATTCGGAAGCCGTGCTGTGGACGAACGGTGGCGACAGCATCCAGCGGCTCGGTTTTCTCGAAGGTGACGACAACAGCTACGCGTCGTCGCTCAGCACGGACGGGCGGGTCGTGATCGGCGAATCGAGCGACAGCCGGAGCGGGGTGTCGCGCGTCTTCGTGTGGACACCACAAAGCGGCATGCGCAGTCTCGTGGCGCTGCTCGAAGCGGCCGGCCTGTCGGTCGGCACGCTGAACCTGGGCGGCGTGATCGGCGTCAGCCTCGACGGGCAGACCATCACGGGGCAGGGCTATCGCGAAGACGACGCCGACGGGACGCCGCAGTTCTGGCAAGTGCACATCGATGCGGAGACGCTGCGCGCGTTGCCGCCCGCGAGTCCGGGCGCGGACGCAGCGCGGGTACGGACATCGCAGCCAAAGATGGCATCACGCACGCTGGCGGCGAAGCAGAACGCAGCGGCGCGACGCGACGTCTGCCGCATGCCCGTCAACCCGGCGCGCCTCGCGCAATGCCGAATGCTGCTGCCGGTTGCACGATAGCGAGAGCGTCGTCGGCCGCTGGGCACGCGGCCGGCGACGCGATGCATCGAGGCCCCGGCACCTCGATGCGTTTGCCGCATCCAGCGGCACACAGCGCGCCCTTATCCCGAAAAAATTCGCCACGCCGCCGCCCCGACCGCTCGAAATTTTGAGCTTCGTTCTCATCCAATTCCGCCGGAATCATTGTTCAGACAAATCCCACTAATTTGGAGGGTTATTTACGAACAAAATTGAGAATGATTCGCGTTTACGCTACATTGCGCTATCTCTGAATTGGACGGAGCGAAGCGATGGCGATGGCGGAAGTGCTCGAACGACCGGCCCCGGCGGCGGCGAACCTGTTCCTCGGCGGTCATCTCGACCAGCCGCGCAGCCCCGCGCCGCGCACGCGCCGCAGTGCCGCGCCGCGTGCGCAGGGCGCGCTGCTCGACGTGCTGATCGCGCACCGCGCGATGCTCGTCAACCTCGCGCGCAGCTTCGTCGGCTGCGTGAGCCGGGCCGAGGACGTCGTGCACGACGTGTTCGTCAAGCTCGTCGAATTCCCGAACCAGGATGCGGTGCGCCAGCCGGTCGCGTACGTGACACGGATGGTGCGCAACGCGTCGATCGACGCGTGCCGCCGCCAGAGCCTGGAGAACGTCTATCACGCGGAAGAGGACGACGGCCTTGACGTGCCGTCGCCCGAGCCCACGCCCGAAGCGGCGCTGATGACGCGCGACACGCTGCGCCGCGTGTGCGCCGCGCTCGACGACCTGCCCGAGCGCAGCCGCGCGGCGTTCGAGATGGTGCGGCTGCGCGAGGAAACGCTGCAGAGCGCGGCGCGCGCGCTGAACGTGTCGCAGACCCTCGTGCATTTCATGATTCGCGACGCGGAGCGCCACTGCGCCGAATGCCTCGACGCCTGCCAGCGCGGCGTCGCGTGCCCGGCGTTTTTCGGCGGCCGCGCGCGGCGCCGGTAAAAAAGCGCGCCGGCCATTCGTCTATTCGACAGGAGCGGGCGTTCCGCTCCGTTTCCCTCAACCGCCTCCAGCGATTTCCGATCATGACGCAAGCGACGACGCCTTCCGCCGACACCGACGACCTCGTCTACACGGTCGTCATCAACGACGAAGAACAGTATTCGATCTGGCCGACGTTCCGGCCCGTGCCGGCCGGCTGGCGCGAAGTGGGCGTGAGCGGCCCGAAGGCCGACTGCCTCGCGCACATCGAGACGGTCTGGACCGACATGCGGCCCGCGAGCCTGCGCCGCGCGATGGACGGCGATGCCGCGCACCGCGCGGCGTGAGCCGCGCCCACCTGACGAGGACGCTGCATGACCCAGCTTACGTTGCCGACGCTCGACGACCTGCGGATCGAGCCGGGGCTGCCCACCGTCGTGTCGCCGAGAAGCGGCGACGGGATGTCGATCGACGAAGTCGCGCCGCTCGCGCGCGAGATCGCGGCCGACACGCTCGAACGCGCGGGCGGCGTGCTGTTCACGGGCTTTCACGTGCCGTCGATCGACGCGTTCCAGCAGTTCGCGGCGTCGTTCGGCGATCCGCTGATCGGCTATGAATACGCGTCGACGCCGCGCAGCCAGGTCGAGGGCGCGGTGTACACGTCGACGGAATACCCGCCGCACCGCGCGATTCCGCTGCACAACGAGCAGTCGTACACGCGCGAATGGCCGATGCGGATCTGGTTCCACTGCGCGCTCGCGGCCCCGACGGGCGGCGCGACGCCGATCGCCGACAGCCGCGCCGTGTATCGCGCGCTCGACCCGGCGCTCGTCGCGCGCTTCGCGCAGCGCGAGCTGCTGTACGTGCGCAATTTCGGGCAGGGGCTCGACCTGCCGTGGCAGCAGTCGTTCGGCACCGACGATCCGCGCGAAGTCGAGCGGATGTGCGCGGCGCGCGGCATCGAATGCACGTGGCGCACCGACGACGACGGCGAGCTGCTGTTGCGCACCCGCGAGCGCTGCCAGGCGGTCGCGCGGCATCCGCGCACGGGCGAGCGCGTGTGGTTCAACCAGGCGAACCTGTTCCACCTGTCCGCGCTCGACGACGACATGCAGGAAGCGCTCGTCGACGCGGTCGGGCTCGACAACGTGCCGCGCAACGTCTACTACGGCGACGGCGCGCCGCTCGAGGCCGATGCGCTCGCCGAGATCCGCGCGGTGCTCGACCGGCAGCGCATCGTGTTTCCGTGGCGCACCGGCGACGTGCTGATGCTTGACAACATGCTGACGGCGCACGCGCGCGACCCGTTCGAGGGGCCGCGCAAGGTCGTCGTCGCGATGGCGCAGAGCCATACGGTCCCGCGCGACCGAACGGAGGATTGATGACGCGTAGTACCGCCGCGCTTGCCGCGCGGGGGCTGACGGTGGGTTATCGCGACCATGTCGTGATCGACGGTCTGGACCTGTCGATCACGGCCGGCCGCGTAACCGCGCTGTGCGGCCCGAACGGCTGCGGAAAAAGCACGCTGCTGCGCACGCTCGCGGGCCTGCAGCCGGCGCTGGCCGGCCACGTCGAAGTCAACGGCAAGCCGCTCGCGTCGTTCAAGCGCCGCGCGCTTGCACGCGAGCTGACGATGCTCGCGCAGTTCAACCAGATTCCGTCCGGCCTGACCGTGCGCGAGCTCGTCGCATACGGGCGCTATGCGTACGGCGGCTTCCTGCGCGGCTTGTCGCGCGACGATCACGTCGCGATCGACGAAGCGCTCGAGACGAGCGGGCTCGCCGGCGACGCGGGCCGCGACGTCGGCGCGCTGTCCGGCGGCGAGCGGCAGCGCGCGTGGATCGCGATGGCGCTCGCGCAGCAGGCGCCGATCGTGCTGCTCGACGAGCCGACCACCTATCTCGACATCCATCACCAGCTCGACATCCTCGACGCGCTGCGCGCGCTGAACCGCGCGCGCGGGCTCACCATCGTGTGGGTGCTGCACGACCTGAACCAGGCCGCCGCTTACAGCGACGAGATCGTGCTGATGCGCGCGGGCCGCGTGGTTGCGCAGGGCGCACCCGACGCGATGCTCGATCCGGCGCGCCTGCGCGCGGCGTTCGGCGTCGAGATGCTGAAGCTCGCGCATCCGCAGACGGGCGCGCCGATGTGCGTGCCGGCGTACGGGCCGTCCGCCGTCGCTGCGGCGCAGTCTGCCGAGGCCTTCGACCGGAAGCTCGCCGTATGACGACGTTCGCGATGCGCAAGCGCCAGGCGGCTTCCGTCGGCGGCAAGGCCGCGCAGCCGAGCCGTGCCGGCGCGCTGGCGCTCGGCATGCTGCTGCTGATCGTATGTGTCGCCGCGCTGCGCGCCGCGCCCGAGCTGCGCGCGTGGTGGGGCGCCGCGCCCGGCAGCGACGCCGACGCGCTCGCGCGGGTGTTCCTGTTCGACCTGAACCTGCCGCGCATCGCGGCCGCGCTCGTCGCGGGCGGCTGCCTCGGCATCGCCGGCGCGCTGTTCCAGTCGGCGACGCGCAATCCGCTCGCGTCGCCCGACCTGCTCGGCGTGACGGGCGGCGCGCAGCTCGGCCTGCTCGCGGCGATGATCGTGCCGGCGCTCGCGGGCGTGCCGTCGGTGCCGCTCCTGTTCGCCTGCGGCCTGGCCGCCGCCGCGTGCGCGATGCTCGCGGCGGGCGGCTGGCGCGCAACGCCACTGCGGCTCGTGCTCGCGGGCAGCGTCTGCATGCTGCTGTTCGCCGCGCTGTCGACGCTGCTGCTCGCGCTGTTCGAGCAGAACATCGCGGGCGCCGCGCTGTGGGCGAACGGCAGCCTCTATCAACCGGGCGCGACCGGCCTGAAGCTCGCGGCCAGCTGGCTCGTGCTGCCGCTCGCCGCGCTGCCGTTCGTGATCCGGCCGCTCGATCCGCTCGCGCTCGGCGATGACGCGGCGGCCGCGGCCGGCGTGCGCGTCGATGCGGCGCGGCTCACCGCGACGGTCGTCGCGGTGGCGTTCACGGCCGTCGCGGTCAGCATCGCGGGGCCGCTGTCGTATGTCGGCCTGGTCGCGCCGAACCTGCTGCGCCAGATCCGCGGCGCGCGCGCCGCGCGGCTCGCCGCGCTGGTGCCGCTGTCCGCGCTGGCGGGCGGCGCGCTGGTGCTCGTGACCGACAGCGCGGTGCTCGCGTCGGGCCTCGACGCGACGCTGTCGACCGGCGTCGCGATTGCGCTCGTCGGCACGCCGCTGATGCTCGCGCTGATCCGTCGCGGCGCCGCGTGGTCCGGCGTGCTGCATGCGGGCCCCGAACGCGCGGCGTCCGGCCGCGCGACGCGCTTCGTCGGCTGGCTCGACGGCCTGCGCTGGCCGCGTCGCACCGCGCTGTTCGCGCTGGCGGGCGCGCTCGTGCTGGTCGTCGGCACGTCGGCCGGCCCCGAATGGTTGACGCCCGCGCGCTGGCACGCGGCGCTGTCGGGCGGCGACCCGGTCGCGCGGATGCTGATCGACCTGCGCCTGCCGCGCCTGATGTGCGCGATGCTGGCCGGCGCGCTGCTCGCCGCGAGCGGTGTCGCGATGCAGAGCGTCGTGCGCAATCCGCTGGCGGGCCCGGAAGTGCTCGGCGTCACGCAGGGCGCGGCGCTCGTCACGCTGTTCGCGCTGACCCGCTGGCCGCTCGCCGGCGAGGGCGTGCTCGCGGGCGCGGCCTTGCTCGGCGGCGGCGTGTCGCTCGCGCTCACGCTCGCGCTGAACCATCGGCACCGCTACGCGCCGCTCGCGGTCGCGCTGACCGGGATCGTGATCGGCACGCTGTGGACGACGCTGTCGGAATGGCTGATCACGCAGGAAAGCGTGCAGCCCGCGCGCTTCGTCGTGTGGCTCGTCGGCGGCACCTACGGGCGCAGCTGGAGCGAGGTCGCGATGCTGCTGCCGTGGTGCGTGCTCGCGGTGCCGGTGTTCGCGTGGCTCGCGCAGCCGCTCGACATGCTCGCGCTCGGCGACGACCAGGCGGCCGCGCTCGGCCTGCCGATCGGCGCATTGCGGCCGCTCGCGCTGGTGATCGCGACGCTTGCCGCGTGCGCGGCGGTGGCCGCGGTCGGGCCGGTCGGCTTCATCGGGCTGATGGCGCCGCACGTCGCGACGATGCTCGGCGCGCGGCGCCATCGCACGCGCCTGTGGCTCGCGGCCGCGTGCGGCGCGCTGATCCTCGGGTTCGCGGACATTGCCGCCCGCACGGCCGTCGCGCCGCGCGAAGTGCCGGCCGGCGTGCTGACCGCGCTGATCGGCGCGCCTTACCTGCTCGGCCTGCTGATCGTCGAGGCGCGCCGCGCGCGGCGCGCGGGGCGATGACGCCGCCGGCCCCCGACGTGCGCCACGCGCGCGCGACGTGCTTCGCGTCGTTCGCGCCGGCCGAGTTCGCGCCGTATCTCGACACGGTGTGGCTCGGCATGCCCGATGACGCCTCCGCATGCGGCACGACGCGCGTACCGGTGACGGCGCTCCCCGACTACCGCGATGCGCTGCTCGACGCGATGGTCCGCCACTACGGCGGCGATCCTTCCACGCATGCGCGCGCGCTGCTGTCGCAATGGAGCAAGTACTACTTCGGCCGCGCGGCGCCCGCGGGCGTCGTCGCCGCGCTGCTGCTCGGCCGGCCGCTCGACATGGCGCCCGAACGCACGTTCGTCGTGCTCGACGACGGGATGCCCGCGGGGCTGGTCTTCGCGCACGACGCGCACGACGCGCTCGGCGAGCCATGCGACGATCCGGCGCTGCGCTATGCGGGGCTCGTCGCGCATCTCGACGCGGTGATCGACCTGCTGGCCGAGATGGGGCGCGTCACGCCGCGCGTGCTGTGGAGCAACGCCGGCAATCTGCTCGACTACCTGCTCGACGTCTGCCGCGCGCAGCCGTGCGCGGCCGATCCGGCGCGCGACGCCGCGTGGCTGTTCCGCTCGGCGTGCATCGACGGCGAACCCAATCCGCTGCGCATGCCCGTGCGCGATGCCGTGCCGCGCTCGCCGCTATTGCCGACGCCGTTTCGCGCGCGCCGCGTGTGCTGCCTGCGCTACGAAATCCCTGGAGAAACGCAACTGTGTGGAAGCTGCCCCTTGCTACTGACGATGGACGACGCGGCGCTGGCCGGGCAGGACGCGATTCGTTGATGGCGCCCGGCCGGCGGCGCGCGCTGGCGCAGCTTGCCGCGCTTGGCGCGGGCTGGCCGCTGGCCGCGCAGGCCGCCTCGGGCGATGCCGCGCGCGGGCGAAGCGGCGGCATGCCCGCCGGCGCGTCGCTGGCCGGCAATCCGGTCGTCTCGCAGGCGAGCGCAGCGATGCCGGCGCGGCCGCTGCGCGTCGTCGCGCTCGAATTCATGTTCGCGGAAACGCTCGCGGCGCTCGACATCACGCCGGTCGGGATGGTCGACACGGCGTTCTATCCGGGCTGGCTCGGCTACGACAACGCGCGCTTCGCGCACGTGACCGACGTCGGCTCGCGGCAGGAGCCGGGGCTCGAGGCGATCGCGGCGGTCAAGCCCGACCTGATCATCGGAGTCGGCTTCCGGCATGCGCCGATTTTCGATGCGCTCGACCGGATCGCGCCGACGATCCTGTTCCAGTTCAGCCCGAACGTGAACGAAGGCGGCGTGCCCGTGACCCAGCTCGACTGGACCCGGCAGATCTTCCGCACGATCGGCGCGGTGACGGGGCGCAGCGCACGTGCGCACGCGGTCGAAGCGCAGCTCGACGCCGGCCTCGCGCGCAACGCGCAGCGGCTCGCGGCGGCGGGACGGCAACACGAACGCGTCGCGCTGCTGCAGGATCTCGGGCTGCCCGATCGGTACTGGGCGTATACGGGCAACAGCACGGCGGCCGGACTCGCGCGCGCGCTCGGCGTCGATCTGTGGCCGAAGAAGCCGACCCGCGAGGGCACGCTCTACGTGACGTCAGCGGACCTGCTCCCGCAACGCGACCTGGCCGTGCTGTTCGTGACCACGGGCGGCGTGGACATGCCGCTCGACTCGAAGCTCGATTCGCCGGTCTGGCGATACGTGCCCGCACGCAGGGCGCACCGGGTCGCGCTGGTCGAACGCAATATCTGGGGGTTTGGCGGCCCGATGTCGGCGCTGAAGCTGGCCGACGTGATGACCGATACGCTGCTGGCGTTGCCGCCGGCGCGCTGACGTGAGGCCGCGCGCTACGGCGACGCATTCGCACCTCGCACTGTCGCCACGCGTGAGGACGCTCGGGAGACGGACCGCCGGTTACGCCCGATACGGCCGCTCGTCCAGGATTTCCACCAGACGCAGAAGATAGCCGTCGGGGTCCTGCACCAGCATCTCGATCTGGCCGTGCTCCAGATCGTCCTGGCGATACCACGACGTCCGCGGCTCCGCGAACAGCGCGATGCCTGCGTCGCGCAAGCGGTGGTGAATGGGCTCGATCGAGTCGACCTCGATCTGCAGATTGATGCCTTGCCCGCGCGGAAACTGCATCGGGCCGGTCAGCCAGCTCTCCGGATGCTGCTGCTCGAGCATCAACTGGGCATGCCCGAGGTCGAGATAGGCAAAGCGATCCTCGGGACGCTCGAAGCGAACCCGGAAGCCAAGCAGGTCACGATAGAACGTCATGCTCCGGGCGAGGTCCGTGCAGATCAGTTCCGGAACGAGAGCGGCCCATTCCATGGCGGGTCTCCTTGATTGACGGGGTGAGCCGCGTCGCGCGCAGTGGAAGCGGAAGATTCAGCGCAGGCCGTCGCGGCCTCGACGAAGGGTCGCCAATCATACCCGGCAAGGCCCCGGCCTTCGCCTGCATTTTTGCGCGTCGTGCCGATCCATTGGCCCGGTCACGTCGAGCCGGGCTCACCGGCGCAGCGGCAAGCCGCCGCGCCGGCGCCCGCACGTCACGCATTCACCGCTTCGACCCGCTGCCGCGCCGGCGACGTATCGCTGACGATCTGTCCGTTGTCGAGCTTCAGCAGCCGGTCGGCCAGGTTGAAGTAGCGATCGTCGTGCGTGATCACGACCACCGCCTTGCCGCGCGCGCGTAGCTCGGGCAGCAGCTGTTCGTAGAACACCGCCTTGAACGTCGGATCCTGGTCGGCCGCCCATTCGTCGAACAGGTAGAAAGGCCGGTCCTCCAGATACGCGACGACGAGCGCGAGCCGCTTGCGCTGCCCGGTCGACAGCGCGCGGGTCGAGAACGCGCCGTCGACCACCTTCACCTTGTGATCGAGCGCGAGCTTCGCGACCAGCGCGTTCGCGCGCGCATCGGCCTGCGCGCGCGCCGGATCGTCGGGGTCGACGATGCCGAGCAGCGCGTCGAACAGGTGGAAATCGTTGAACACCGCGCTGAAGCGCTGCCGGTACGCGGCGCGCTCGCGCCAGCCGATCGGCCGGCCGTCGACCTCGATCGCGCCGGCCTCGGGCTCGTAAAGCCCCGTCAGCACCTTCGCGAGCGTGGTCTTGCCGCTGCCGTTGCCGCCGACGATGAACACCAGTTCGCCTGGCTTCAGCGTCAGGTCGATCGGGCCGATGCTGAACATGCGCTCGTCGCGCTCGTGGAAATACGAATGCGTGACGCCGCGCAGCGTAACCGCGCCGGCGGGCGCGACGGCGGACACTGCGTCCGGCGCGTCGCTCGCCGGCGGCGCCGTGCGCAGCGCGCCGAACTCGGCCATCACGTCCTCGATGCGCGCGAGCGACACGCGCGCCGCGTTGACGGTCGGCAGGTTGTTCAGCAGCCCGTCGAGCGGCACCAGCATGAACAGGAACACGACCACGTAGCCGGCCGTCGCGCCCGGGTCCGCGTGCACGCCGAGCGCCGGCCAGAACGCGGCCGCGCCGAGGAACGCATAGAACAGGAAGATGATCCAGCCCACGCCGACCGCATACGCGCTGAACGCGCGGCGGCGGTGGTCGCGCACCTCGCCGATCGCCGCGCCCAACTGGCCGTCGACGAACTGGCGCGCGCGCGCGTCGTGCAGCTTCAGCTCCTTCGCGCCGGAAAACAGCGCGCCGAGATAGCCGAACAGCTTGTCCTGCGCGCGGCCCGCCGCTTCGAGCGACGCGATCGCGCGGCGGTCGCCGGTGTGATAGCCGAGCGAGCCCGCGACGATCGCCGCGAGCGCCAGCAGGCACACGGGCCACGACAGCCACGCGAGATAGCCGAGGCAGCCGAACACGATCGAGCCGTGCATCACGAGGTTCGGCAGCGCGAAGAACAGCATCGACACGTTGGTCGCGTCGTCGGTCAGCACCGACTGCACGGGCGCCGCGCCGATGCGCTCGACGTCGCGCAGCTCGGCCGCGCCGACCCGGCGCGCGAGATGCGCGCGCAGCCGCGCCATCGTGTCCTGCGACAGCCGCGCGAACAGCACGCCCGACACGATCCGCGTAACCAGCGCGATCACCGCGCACAGCGCGAAGCGCCATGCGAGCGCCGTATCGGTGGCGCCCGGCTGCGCGAGCGCGCGGTTCAGCGTCGCGACCAGCAGCACGCTCGCGACGCCGTTCAGCACGCACGCGACGAGCGCGAGCGCGAGCGCGGCGCGGCTTTCGCGCAGCAGCGCGAGGATCAGGCGCGCCGCCGGGCGCGCGGGCGGCGCGGCGTCGGCGGGCGGACGGGAAGGCGGGGGAGAAGGCTCGTGGGCGGCTGTCATCGGCAACGTCAATAGAGGGAGAACGAATGGCGGCGCGGCGCGCCTCCTGCCGAATAGACGAATGGGCTCCGGAAATATTTAGCAAGACGGCCCTCGGAGACGAAGCGTTGAACATTCGCGGTAAAAAATCGGCCGCGCCGTTCGTCACACCAGTGAAGCCGCCCAGCGCGGCCCCGTGACTTGGCCGAAGCGGCCGGACCCGAAGGACTTCACGCACATGACGAGTTTCCCGACTGCGTTGCACCACCGAATCCGCGAACTGGCGCGCCGCGCGCCCGACGCGCCCGCGCTCGACGTTTCCTTTCCGGCCGCGGCCAGCCTGACACGCGGCGCGCTCGATGCGCGCGCGTCGCGGCTTGCGCGGCGGCTGCGCGCGGCCGGCGTCGGCGCCGAGGTGCGGGTGGGCGTGTGCGTCGAGCGCTCGTGCGAGCTGTTCGTCGCGCTGCTGGCCGTGCTGAAGGCGGGCGGCGTGTTCGTGCCGCTCGATCCGCGCCATCCGGCCGCGCGCCTCGACTGGATCGTGCGCGACGCGCACCTGCGGCACGGCATCGTCGACGCGGCCGGCCGCGCGGCGCTGGGCACGCCGTTCGCGCATGCGTTCGACGTGGCCGACGACGGCGACGCGCATGCGGCCGACGCATCGACCGAAGAAGACGAGGACGCGCCGGTGCATCCGCGCGCGGCCGCCTACATGATCTATACGTCGGGCTCGACCGGCACGCCGAAGGCGGTGGTGGTCGAGCACGGGCCGCTCGCCGCGCACTGCGACGCGCTCGCGGCCGCGCTGCCGATCGGGGCCGGCGACCGCCTGCTGCATTTCGCGTCGGTCAATTTCGACGCCGCGCACGAATGCTGGCTCGCGCCGCTCGCGGTGGGCGCGAGCGTCGCGGTCGCGCCGGCGCAGCCGTTCGCGCCGGACGCCGCGCATGCGCTGATGGTGCGCGAGCGGGTCAGCGTCGCCGCGTTCCCGCCCGCGTACCTGCGCGAGTTCGCGGCCGTCGCCGCGCGCGACGGCGTGCCGCCCGCGCTGCGCGTGCTCGCGTTCGGCGGCGAGGCGCTGCCGCAGCAGGCGTTCGAGTTCGTGCGGAGCACCTTCCCGGCGGTGCGGCTCATCAACGGCTACGGGCCGACCGAAGCAGTGATCTCGCCGATGCTGTGGCCGGTGGAGCCGGGCGAGTCGCCCGCGCTCGCGGCGGACGACGCGTATGCATCGCTGCCGATCGGCCGGACCATCGGCCCGCGCGTCGCGCGCGTCGACGGGATCGACGGCGGCGCGGCCGGCGAGCTGCTGCTCGGCGGCGTGTGCCTTGCGCGCGGCTATCACGGCCGGCCGGCGCTGACGGCCGAGCGCTTCGTGCCCGATCCGGACGGCGCGCCCGGCGCGCGCGTCTATCGCACCGGCGACCTCGCGCGGCTGCGCGACGACGGCGCGTTCGACTACCTCGGCCGCCTCGACGACCAGGTGCAGGTGCGCGGCGTGCGGGTCGAGCCGGCGGAAATCGCCGCGTGCCTGCGCGCGCACCCGGCCGTCGCCGACGCGGCGGTGGTCGCCGAAACGAACGGCGGGCCGACGCGGCTCGTTGCGTGTCTCGTGCTGGCCACGGAGGCCGACGACGCGGTGCTGAAGGCGCATGTCGCCGCCCACCTGCCGGCCGCGTGGCAGCCGCACCAGTACGTGCGCTGCGATGCGCTGCCGTATACGCTGAACGGCAAGCTCGACCGCGCGGCGCTGCGCGAACGGATCGCCGCGGCGCGCACGTCGCGCGCCACGGGCGACGCGGCGCGCACGCCCACCGAGCAACGCGTCGCCGGCATCTGGCAGGCGCTGCTCGGCCTCGACGTCGCGCCGTCGCGCGACGACCGCTTCTTCGTGCTGGGCGCCGATTCGCTCGCGACGATGCAGCTCCAGGCGGCGATTCGCACCGAGTGGCGCGTCAACCTGCGGCTCGACACGCTGTTCGCCGATCCGGCGCTCGCCGAACTGGCCGACGTGATCGATCGCGCGGAGCGCGAAACCGGCGTGCCGGTCGCCACGATCGCGGCGCGTGGGGCGCACGCGGACGGCGCGGGTTTCGTCGAACGGGCCGCGTCGCTCGCGCAGCAGCGCTTCTGGGTGCTCGCGCAGACGCGCGACGCAAGCGCCGCATACCACATCGCCGCACACTGGACGATCGACGGCATCCTCGATCGCGACGCGCTGCAGCGCGCGCTCGATCACGTGATCGGCCGGCACGAAGCCTGGCGCACGACGCTCGTCGAAAACGACGACGGCGTCGTGATGCAGCGGATTCACGCGCGCCTGCCGGTGCCGATCGCACCGGTCGACCTGCGCGACCTGCCGCCGGCCGCGCGCGATGCGCAGGCGGCCGTGCTGGCCGAGCGCGATGCGAGCGCGCCGTTCGATCTGGCCGAAGGCCCGCTCGTGCGCGCGACGCTGGTCGCGCTCGCCGACGACCGCCATCGTCTGATGCTCACCGCGCATCACGCGGTCACCGACGGCTGGAGCTCGCGCTGCGCGTTCGAGGAACTCGCGGCCGCCTATTGCGCGTATGCGAACGGCGACGCGCCGGTGCTGCCCGCACTGCCGATCCAGTACGCGGACTACGCGGACTGGCAGCGCGAGATGCTCGCCGGCGGCGAGGGCGAGCGGCAACTCGACTACTGGCGCGCCGCGCTGCGCGACGCGCCGGGCACGCTCGCGCTGCCGGTCGACCGGCAGCCGCCGGCCGCCCGCACGCTGCACGGCGCGCGCGTGTCGCTGCGCCTGCCCGACGCGGCGGCCGCCGACGTGCGGCGGCTCGCGCGCAACGCGCACGCGACGGTCTTCACGGTGCTGGCCGCCGCGCTCGACGCATGGCTGTCGCGGCTGACGGGCGCGACCGACGTCGTCGTCGCGGTGCCGGTCGCGCATCGCCAGCAGCCGGAAACCCGCGCGCTGCTCGGGCTGTTCCTGAACACCGTCGCACTGCGCGTGCAAGTCGAGCCCACCGCGCCGTTCGCGGCGCTGGTCGACGCGGCGCGCACGGCGGCGCTCGACGCGGTCGCGCATCAGGACGTGCCGTTCGAGCGCGTCGTCGATGCGGTAAAGCCGCCGGTGCGGCGCGGCGACGAATGGCTGCGCGTCAAGTTCGCGCAGCAGTTCGACGCGCGGCTCGACAGCGCGCTGCCGGGCGCGACCGCGGCCGCGACGCCGGGGCCGGACCTCGCCGCGCGTTTCGATTTCGCACTGGACTTCACCGACGATGCGGGCGGCATCGAACTCGTCGCCGCGTATGCGACCGACTGCATCGACGCGCCCACCGCGCGCGCATGGCTCGACAGCTATGCGACGCTGGTCGCGGCGGCCGCGCGCGATCCGCAGCGCGCGGTCGCGGCGCTGCCGTGCGATGGTGCGCATGGCACACACGAAGCACGTCAGCCGCGCGACGGCCGCATCTTCACGCCCGAGCACGCGGATATCGTCGCGGCGTTCGCGCGGCAGGCCGCCGCGTATCCGCATCGCGTCGCGCTGGCCGATGCGGCCGCGTCGCTGACGTTCGCCGAACTCGACGACGCGTCCAACCGCATCGCCCGCGCGCTGCAGCTGCGCGGCACGGCGGCCGAGGAAGCGGTCGTCGTGTGCATCGAGCGCTCCGCGCGCTTCGTCGTCGGCCTGCTCGGCGCGCTGAAGGCCGGCGCGCTGGCCGTGCTGCTCGACCCGGCACAGCCGGCCGAGCGGCTGGCCGCGGCGGCCGCCGATTGCCGCGCGCGCTGGGCGCTCGTCGCCGATGGCGCGGCCTGGCCGGCCGACACGCATGCGCAGCCGCTCGACGTCGACGCGCTGGCGGCCGACGCGACGCTCGCGCACGCGGCCGGCACGCGCATCGCACCGCACGCCGAGCAGGGCGCGTACCTGATCTATACGTCGGGCTCGACCGGCACGCCGAAGGGCGTGGTCGTGTCGCACCGCGCGCTCGCGGACTACGTGCAGGGGATGCTCGACGAACTCGCGTTCGCGCCCGACGCGTCGTTCGCGATGGTGTCGACCGTCGCGGCCGACCTTGGCCACACGACGCTGTTCGGCGCGCTGTGCGCGGGCCGCACGCTGCATCTGCTGCCGGCGTCGTGCGCGTTCGATCCCGATGCGTTCGCCGACGAGATGCGCCGCCGCGACGTCGGCGTGCTGAAGATCGTGCCGAGCCACCTGCAGGCGCTGCTCGAAGCACGCGTTCCGGCCGACGTGCTGCCGAGCCATGCGCTCGTGACGGGCGGCGAGACGCTCACGTGGGCGCTGGTCGCGCGGCTCGCCGCGCTGAAGCCCGCGTGCCGCGTGATCAATCACTACGGGCCGACCGAGGCGACCGTCGGCGCGCTGGCATGCGACACCGCGTCGATGGCCGCCGACGCGCGCGACGCGGCGGCCGGCGTGCCGCTCGGCCGCCCGCTGCCGAATGCGCGCGCCTGCGTGCTCGACGCGTTCGGCGCATGCGTGCCGGCCGGCGCGGCCGGCGAGCTGTATCTCGGCGGGCCGGGCGTCGCGCGCGGCTATCTGAACCGGCCGGGGCAGACGGCCGAACGCTTCCTGCCCGATCCGTTCACGCCCGGCGCGCGCCTGTACCGCACCGGCGACCGCGTGCGGCTGCGCGCGGACGGCCGCATCGCCTTCCTCGGCCGCATCGACGACCAGGTGAAGATCCGCGGCTATCGCGTCGAGCCGGGCGAGGTGAGCGCGGCCGTGCGCGCGGCCGACGGCATCGCGCAGGCGGAGACGCTTGCGCTCGAGCATGACGGCCGCATGCGGCTCGTCACGTTCGTCGTCGCACGCGACGGCGCGCCGTTCGACGAAGCGGCGCTGCGCACGCGTTTGGCGGCCACGCTGCCGGACTACATGGTGCCGGCGCAGATCGTCGCGCTGCCGCGCCTGCCGGTGACCGCGAACGGCAAGATCGATCGCGCGGCGCTGCGCGCGCTGGCTGCGGCACCCGTTGCGACCACCGGCGGCGACGCGCCGCAGGGCGCGGTGGAAACCACGCTCGCGGAAGTGTGGCAGGCCGTGCTGAAAGCGCCGCGCGTCGGCCGCGACGACAACTTCTTCGAACTCGGCGGCGATTCGATCCTCGTGCTGCAGGTGATTGCCCGTGCGCGCAAGCGCGGCGTGCGCTTCACGCCGAAGCAGCTGTTCGACGGCCCGACGGTGGCCGAACTGGCGCGCGTCGCGAAGACGGAAGCGGTGGCCGCGCCGGGCTCGGTGCAGCCAGCGACGTCCGCGCCCGCATCCTCCGCGTCGGCCGCCGCCATCGAGCGCGTGCTGACGCCCGCGCAGCAGCGCTTCTTCGCGCTCGGCGTGCCGCAACCGGGCCACTGGAACCAGGCGGTCGCGTTCGACGTGCGCGGCGCGTTCGACGCCGACGCATTCGCGCGCGCGTTCGATGCGCTGCTGACGCATCACGACGCGTTCCGCCAGCGTTTCTTGCGCGGCGCGACCGGCGAATGGCGGGCCGACGATGCGCCGCGCGCGTTCGACGCGTTGCCGTTCGTCGAAGTCGCCGCGCGCGACGACGCCGATGCGCTCGCGCGCTTCGATGCGCTGCAGCGCCGGCTCGACCTCGGCCGCGGCCCGCTCGCCTGCGCGTGCGCGGCGCGGCTGCCGGACGGCGCGACGCGGCTGTTCGTCGCGATCCATCACCTGATCGTCGACGGCGTGTCGTGGCGGATCCTGCTCGACGACCTCGACACCGCATACCGCGCGGCCTGCGAGCGCCGCCCGGTGCGGCTTGCGCCGCAGGGGCCGCGCGCGGACGCGTGGGCCGCGCGGCTGGCACAGGCGGCGACCGATCCGGCATCGCCGTTCGCCAACGAAGCCGCATATTGGGCCGGCATGGCGCACGGCGACGAGCTTGCGCCCGACCATCCGGACGCGGCGGCCACCAACGCCGACGCGGCCGTCGTCGTGCAGACGATCGACGCCGCGCTGACTCGCGCGGCGCTGACCGACGCACACGCCGCCTACCGCACGCAGACGATCGAGCTGCTCGCCGCCGCGCTCGCGATCGCGCTGACCGGCGCGCGCGACGGTGTGCAAACCCCCGCATCGTGCCGCGTCGAACTCGAAGGGCATGGCCGCGAGGCGCTGTTCGACGATGCGGACCCGAGCCGCACGATCGGCTGGCTGACGAGCCACTATCCGGTGTCGCTGCCGATCGCGGCGAGCGCGTGCGACACGCTGTGCGCGATCAAGGACACGCTGCGCGCGGTGCCGCACAAGGGCCTCGGCTTCGGCGTGCTCGCGCACTACGGCGCTGCGGCGACGCGCGCGGCGCTGGCCGCGGTGCCGCGCCCGCGCGTCACGTTCAACTATCTCGGCCAGTTCGATGCGCCGCGCGACGCGACGCTCGTGCCGCGCTTCGGCGGCGCCGGCGTCGAGCGCGACCCGCAGGGCCCGCTCGGCAACCTGCTCGCGATCCACGCGTACCTGGACGACGGCCACGACGGCGCGCGCACGCTGAAGCTGCACTGGGTGTACGGCGCGCCGCAGTTCGAGCGCGCGACGATCGACGCGCTCGCCGCGCGGTTCGCGGCGGCGCTGCGCGAACTCGTCGATGCATGCGCGACACGCGTCGCGCGGCGCGGCGGCGGCGCGACGCCGGGCGATTTCCCGCTCGCGCGGCGCGCAGGCCTCACGCAGGCGGCGATCGAGCGCGCGCCGCTCGACTGGCGCACGATCGACGATGTCTATCCGCTGTCGCCGATGCAGCAGGGGATCCTGTTCCATGCGCTGTTCGCGCCCGGCCACGCGAGCTACGTGAACCAGCTCGTCGCGACCGCGACGCGGCTCGACGCGGATCGGCTCGCGGCCGCGTTCGACGCATCGATCGCGCGGCACGACATCCTGCGCACCAGCGTGATGCCGGACGAAGCCGCGCCGCTGCAGCGCGTGCATCGCCAGGCGGCGCAGCCGGTCGAGCAGCTCGACTGGCGCACGCGCGGCGCGGCGTTCGACGCGGATTTCGACGCCTGGCTCGCGGCCGACCGCGCGCGCGGCTTCGACTGGAACCAGCCGCCGCTGATGCGGCTCACGCTGATCCGCGAGACGGACGACGCATGGCGCGTCGTGTGGACCCGCCATCACGTGCTGCTCGACGGCTGGAGCACCGCGCGCCTGCTCGCCGACGTGCTGCGCGACTATCGCGACCCGGATGCCGTGTCGCCATTCGCGAGCCGCCCGGCGCTGCGCTATCGCGACTTCATCGCGTGGCTCGGCGAGCGCGACCGCGATGCGGACGAACGCTTCTGGACCGCACGCCTCGCGCGGCTCGACGCGCCGACGCTGATCGCCGAGCGCACGGCCGACCGTGCGGAGGCCGACGTCGTCACGTGGCGCGCGTCGATCGGCACGGACGCGATGGCACGCGTCACCCACGCGGCGCGCGCGCTGAAGCTGACCGTCAACACGCTGGTGCAGGGCGCGTGGGCGCTCGCGCTGCAGCGGATGACCCACCAGCCGGCGGTGGCGTTCGGCGCGACCGTCGCGGGCCGCCCGGACGCGCTGCCGGACGTCGACGCAGTGCTGGGCCTGTTCATCAACACGGTGCCGGTGATCACCGCGCCCGCGCCGCAGCAGCGCGCGGCCGACTGGCTGCAGGCGCTGCAGCGCGACAACGCGGCGGCGGCCGAGCATGCGCACACGCCGCTCGCCGACATCCAGCGCTGGGCGCGCGGCGCGGGCGGGGCGCTGTTCGACACGCTGGTGGTGTTCGAGAACTACCCGGTCGAAGCGACCGACGGCGGCGACGATCCGCGCGCGCTCGCGCTGCACGACGTCCGCAGCATCGAGTCGACCGATTTCGCGCTGACGCTCGTGATCGAGAGCGGCGCGGACCTGACGATCGACTATGGCTACGACACCGCGCGGATCGACGCCGCGCAGGTCGAGACCTGGCATCGCGCGTTCGCGTGCGCGCTCGACGCGCTGGCCCGCACGCCCGATGCGCGGCTCGGCGCGCTGTCGATCAGCGACGCGCTCGCGCAGCGTCAGGCGACTGCCCGCACGTGGCCGGCCGACCGGCAACGGCCGCTGCACGTGCAGTTCGAAGCGGCGGCGCGCGCGACGCCCGACGCGATCGCGCTCGAATATGCGGACGCGCATGGCGGCATGCACCGGATGACGTACCGTGAACTCGATGCGTGCACGTCGCGCGTGGCGGCCGCATTGCGGCGGCATGGCGTGCAGCCCGACACGCCGGTTGCGCTGTGCGTCGAGCGCTCGTTCGACATGGTGGCCGCGCTCGTCGGCGTGCTGAAGGCCGGCGCCGCGTACCTGCCGGTCGATCCCGACTATCCGGCCGAGCGCATTGCATACCTGCTGCGCGACGCGCGGCCCGCGGTCGTGCTGACGCAGGCGCACCTGCGCGCGCAGGTCGAAGCCGCGCTCGGCGATGCGGCCGGCACGCAGTTGCTGACGGTGTCCGACCTGCTCGCGCAGGACGCCGCACCGGACACCACCGTCGCGCCCACCGCGATCGTCGACACGCAGCTCGCGTACCTGATCTACACGTCCGGCTCGACCGGCAAGCCGAAGGGCGCCGGCAACACGCACGGCGCGCTCGCGAACCGGATCGCATGGATGCAGGATGCGTACCGGCTCACGCGCGACGACGTCGTGCTGCACAAGACGCCGTTCGGCTTCGACGTGTCGGTGTGGGAATTCGTGTGGCCGCTGTCCGTGGGCGCGACGCTCGCGATCGCCGCGCCCGGCGACCATCGCGATCCGGCGCGCCTGGCCGCCGCGATCCACGCGCATCACGTAACGGTGCTGCACTTCGTTCCGTCGATGCTCGCCGCGTTCGCCGCGCATCTCGACGATTTCGGCGCCGCGGCGCAATGCGACAGCGTGCGCCTGATCGTCGCGAGCGGCGAGGCCCTGGCGCCCGAACTCGTCGCGAAGGTCGCGCGCCTGCTGCCGCGCGCGACGCTGGTCAATCTGTACGGGCCGACCGAGGCGGCGATCGACGTGTCGCACTGGACCTGCGGCCCGGCCGACGCGCACGCGCACGCGGTGCCGATCGGCCATCCGATCGCGAACCTGCAACTGCACGTGCTCGACGCCGCATGGCAGCCGGTGCCGGCGGGCGCGACCGGCGAGCTGTACCTGGCCGGCGCGGGCCTCGCGCGCGGCTATCTCGGCCGCCCGGGCCTGAGCGCCGAACGCTTCGTGCCCGATCCGTTCGTGCCGGGCGCGCGCATGTACCGCACCGGCGACCTTGCACGGCGCCGCGCGGATGGCGCGCTCGACTACCTCGGCCGCGTCGATACGCAGGTGAAGCTGCGCGGCCAGCGCATCGAGCCGGGCGAGATCGAGGCGCTGCTGCGCGCGGCGCCGGGCGTGCACGACGCGGTCGTGATCGTGCGCGACGAGCAGCTGGTCGGCTATGTCGCGCACGGCGACTCGCAGACGCTCGACACGGCGGCGCTGCTCGACGCGCTGCGCGCGCAGTTGCCGGCCTACATGGTGCCGTCGCAGCTGATCGAACTCGACGCGCTGCCGGTCACGCCGAACGGCAAGTGCGATCGCCATGCGCTGCCCGCGCCGGTGCGCGAAGCCGCGACGGAAGTGATGCTCGCGACCGACACCGAGCGTGCGCTCGCGGCGATCTGGCAGCGCGTGCTGCACGTCGACGCGATCGGCCGCGACGGCGATTTCTTCCTGCTCGGCGGCCATTCGCTGCTCGCGACGCAGGCCCACGCGCAGGCGAACCTGCACTGGGGCCTCGCGCTGCCGCTGCGCACGCTGTTCGACACTCGCACGCTCGCGCGCTGCGCGGAGGCGATCGACGCGGCCTGCGCGGCGCGCGGCGCGACCGACGCGGCGAGCGCGATCGATGCGCTGCTCGGCGAACTGGAAATTCAATAAGGACGACGGATGACGACGGTTCAACCCGACTGGCTGGCGCTCGCGACGCGTTTCGCGCAACTGCCCGACGCGCAGCGCGCGGTGTTCATCGACAAGCTCGGCGCGGCCGGCATCGATTTCCGCGTGCTGCCGATTCCGCCGCGCACGCCGCGCAGCGAGCGCGTGCCGGCGTCGTTCGCGCAGACGCGGATGTGGCTGCATCAACGGCTGATCGACGCAAGCGACGCGTACCACATCACCGAGCGGCTCGCGCTGACGGGCCCGCTCGACGCGCATGCGCTGCGGCTCGCGTGCGACGCGCTGATCGCGCGCCACGAGGCGCTGCGCACGACTTTCGACGAAGCGGCCGACGGCGTCGCGCAGACGATCCACGCGCCGCTGCGCTGCCCGTGGCGCGAGACGGACCTGTCGTCGCTCGCCGCGCCGCAGCGGGCCGCGCGCGCCGACGAGGTCGCGGCGGCGGACGAGGCGCAGCCGTTCGACCTGGGCGTCGCGCCGCTCGTGCGCGCGCACTTGATCCGGCTCGACGCGACGCATCACGTGCTCGCGCTGACCGTGCACCACATCGTGTCGGACGGCTGGTCGTCCGGCGTGATGCTCGACGAACTCGCCGCGTTCTACCGCGCGTACGCGACCGACACGCCGGTGCGGCTCGCGCCGCTGCCGATCCAGTACGCCGATTACGCGCTGTGGCAGCGCCGCTGGCTCGACGCCGGCGAGCGCGAGCGGCAGCTCGCGTTCTGGCGCACGCGGCTCGATCCGCAGCGCGGCGTGCTGACGCTGCCCGGCGCGGCCGCGCGGCCGGCCCGCCGCAGCGCGCGCGGGGCACGCCATCTGTTCGCGCTCGACGCGCCGCTCGCCGCGCGATTGCGCGCGTTCGCGGCCGCATCGGGCGCGACGCCGTTCGCGGTGCTGCTCGCGGCGCTCGACGCGCTGCTCGCGCGCGCGACCGGCGATGCGCGGATCTGCGTCGGCGTGCCCGCCGCGAACCGCGAGCGCGCGGAAACGGCCGGGCTGATCGGCTTCTTCGTCAACACGCTCGCGATCGACGTCGACGTCGCGCCGCAAGACGGCTTCGCGGCGCTCGTCGCCCGCACGCAGCGCGCGCTGGTCGATGCGCAGATGCACCAGGACGTGCCGTTCGAACAGGTGGTCGACGCGCTCGGCGTGCCGCGCAGCGCGAGCCACCATCCGCTGTTCCAGGTGATGGCCGCCTACGGCGAGCGCCGCGCGCTGCCGCCGCTCGGAGCACTTGAAAACTCGGCGGCGGTGGCGGTGCTGCCGTCCGGCACGCCGTCCGCGAAATTCGACCTGACGCTCAGCGTCGAGGCGACGCCGTCCGGCACGTTCGACGCCGCGTTCATCTACGCGCTGGACCTGTTCGACGCCGATGCGATCGCGCGGCTCGCGCAGCGCTTCGTCACGCTGCTCGCCGATGCGCTCGCGCGGCCCGAGCTGCCGGTCGGCGATCTCGACTGGCTGCCGGCAGCGGAGCGCGCGCAGCTGTTCGCGTGGAACGCCGCGCCGGACGCGATCGCCAGCGAACCGTTCATCCCCGTGCACGCGCGGATCGCCGCGCATGCGCACGCGCGGCCCGACGCGCGCGGCGTGGCCGACATCGATCGCGCGCTGACGCGCGGCGAAGTCGATGCACGCGCGGCGCGGCTCGCGCGCCAGCTCGTCGCGGCCGGCGTGCGCCCGGAAATGCGCGTCGGCGTCGCGCTGCAGCGCTCGGTCGACCTGCTCGTCGCGCTGATCGCGGTGCTGAAATCCGGCGCCGCATTCGTGCCGCTCGATCCCGCGCATCCGCGCGAGCGCCTCGAACAGATCGTCGGCGACGCGCGCATCGCGCACGTGCTGACCGACGCACGCAGCGCGGCCGCGCTTCCTGAGCTGCCGTCGCTGCGCGTCTGGCGCGCCGACGCGATCGACGTGCTCGACGAGCTCGCGCACGTCGCGCTGCCCGACGTGCTGCCGGGCCATGCCGCGTACGCGATCTACACGTCGGGCTCGACCGGCAAGCCGAAGGGCGTGATCGTCGACCATGCGTCGTTCGCGCTGCACTGCGCGGCGATCGCCGCACGCTATGGCGCGGGCGAGGACGACGTGTTCCTGCTGTTCCAGTCGGTCAACTTCGACGGCGCGCACGAGGGCTGGTTTTCGCAATACATGTCGGGCGCCGCGGTGTCGGTGACGGCCGACGTGCTGTGGCCGCCCGCGCAGACCTGCGCGATGATGGTGCGCGACGGCGTGACGATGACCTACGTGCCGCCCGGCTGCGCCGCGCAGCTCGCCGAATGGGCGCTCGCGCACGGCGCGCCGCCCGCGCTGCGCTCGCTGACGGTGGGCGGCGAGGCGACCTCGCGCGAGGCGTTCGCGATGCTGCGCCGCGCGCTGCCGAACGTGCGGGTGGTCAACGGCTACGGCCCGACCGAGACGGTGATCACGCCGACGCTGTGGATGTTCCGCCCGGGCGACGATCTCGCGATGCTCGGCGACGCTGCCTACCTGCCGATCGGCACGCTGGTCGGCGCGCGCACCGCGCACGTGCTCGACGCGCGGCTGCATCCGCTGCCCGTCGGCGTGATCGGCGAGCTGTACCTGGGCGGCGAGGGGATCGGCGTCGCGCGCGGCTATCTCGACCGGCCCGCGCTCACCGCCGAGCGCTTCGTGCCCGATCCTTACGGCGCGCCCGGCGCGCGCCTGTATCGCACCGGCGACCTCGTGCGGCGCCGCGCGGACGGCGTGTTCGATTTCATCGGCCGCGTCGATCATCAGGTGAAGCTGCGCGGGCTGCGGATCGAGCTCGGCGAGATCGAGGCCCAGCTCGCCGCGCACGACGCGGTGCGCGAAGCGTGCGCGGTCGTGCACGGGCAGGGCGGGCACGCGCAGCTCGTCGCGTACGTCGAGCTGACCGCCGACGCGCGCGCGGCCGCGCAGCCGGTGGATGCGGCCGCGCTCGATGCGCACCTGCGCCGCACGCTGCCCGATTACATGGTGCCCGCGCAGATCGTCGTGCTCGACGCGCTGCCGCGCAACGCGAACAGCAAGGTCGACCGCGCGCGGCTGCCCGCGCCGCAGCGCGTCGAACGCGCGTACGAGGCGCCGCACGACGGCGACGAGGCCGCGCTCGCGGCGATCTGGCGCGATGTGCTGAACGTCGAGCGGGTGGGCCGCGGCGATCATTTCTTCGAACTCGGCGGCCATTCGCTCGCCGCGGTGCGGGTGGCGACGCGCGTCGCCGAGCGGCTCGGGCGTGACGTGCCGGTGCGCGCGCTGTTCGAGGCGCCGGTGCTCGCGCAGTATGCGCGGCAGGTGGCCGATGCGCCGCGCGCCGCGCACGACGGCGCGCACGCGGCCGGCGCGGTCGCGCTGCGGCCCGACGCGCATGGCGTGTGGCCGCTGTCGCCCGCGCAACGGGCCCTGTGGTTCCTGTGGCGCGCGCAGCCGGACAGCGCCGCGTACAACATTCCGGTCGCGCTGCGCGTGCGCGGCCCGCTCGACGTCGATGCGTTGCGCGCCGCGTTCGCGGAGACGGCCGCGGCCCATCCGGCGCTGCGCACGCGGCTCGTCGTGCGCGACGGCGCGCTACCCGGCCAGCGGATCGACGCAGCCCAGCCGGTCGCGTTGCCGGTGATCGACCTCGCCGCGTTGGCCGACCCGCTCGCGCGCGCCACGGCATTGACCGACGAGGACGCGCTGGCGCCGTTCGACCTCGGCGCCGACGCGCCGCTGTGGCGCGTCCGTGTGCTGCGGCTCGGCGCGGACGATCACGTGCTGTCGATCGCGATCCATCACATCGTGTCGGATGGCGAATCGATCGAGCTGTGGCTGGATGCGATCCGCCAGCGCTACGTCGCGCGGGTGCAGGGCAGCAACGCGACGGCGGCAGCCGCCGTCGCCGATTCGCCGCTCGTGCTGCCGGCGGCGGGCGCGCCCGCGCGGGTCGCGTACTGGCGCGACGTGCTCGCGAACCTGCCGCGGCGCATCGTGCCCGAGCGCGCCGACGCGCCCGCCATCCCGCAATGGCGCGCGACGCGCACCGCGTTCGAGTTCGACGCGACGCTGATCCGCGCGGCGCGCGATGCCGCGGCCGCTGCGCACGCGTCGCTGCCGATGCTGCTGCACGCGGCGCTCAACGCCGCGCTGTTCCGCGCGACGGGCGCGGCCGACCAGCCGGTCGGCGTGCTCGCGTCGACGCGCGAGCTGACCGGCGACGCCGCACGCGACGCGCTCGGCCTGTTCATCAACGCGGTGGTCGTGCGCACCCGGCTCGACGCGGCCGACCGCCGCGCGGACGTGCTGGCGCGCGTGCGCGACGCGGCGCTGGCCGCCTATGCGCATGCGGACGTGCCGTTCGCGGACGTGGTCGCCGCGCTCGGCGCACCGCGCGCGGCGGCCGCGAATCCGCTGTTCCAGGTGATGTTCAATTACCTGCGCTCGACCGGCGCGGCCGCGCGCGACTGGGCGGGCCTGTCGCTCGCGGGGTTCGACGACGTGCGGCACCGCGTGGTGTTCACGCTCGAACTCGACGTCGTCGAGCATCCGGACGGCCGCGTGAGCGCGGCGTTCTCGTATGCGAACGAGCTGCTCGACGGCCGCTTCGTCGACGCGCTCGTCGATACGTATCGCGACGAGGTCGAGCGCTTTGCGGTGGCGGGCGGCATGGCGCTCGGCGGGCCGGACGCACGGCTCGCGGACGAACCGACGCTCGCCGAAGCAGACACGCCGGCGCATGCGCCCGCATCGCGAACGGCCGCCGCGCTCGCGGCGCTGTGGTCCGACACCTTCGCGTCGGCCGCACCGGCGGCGGAAGCGGACCTGTTCGACGCGGGCGCGACGTCGTTCGACGTCGTGCGCTTCGTCGATGCCGCGAGCCGCGCCGGCCATGCATTGGCGATCGCCGACGTGTTCGCCGCGCCGACGCTCGCCGCGCTCGGCGCGCGGCTCGACGCCCGCGCGCAGACGGGAACGGAGGTGCGCCATGCTGGCTGAAGTGCGCCCGGACGGGCTGACCGCGATCGACACGTTCCGCCTCGCGCTGGCGGGCGACCTGTTCGCCACGCGCGACGGCGCGGAGATTCGCGTCGCGCACGGCGACGGCATCGGCGCGCAATTGTTGCGTGCGCAACTGACCGACGACGGCGCGCTGCGGCTCGTTGCCTACAACCATCGCGCGGCGCCGGCCGACCAGCGGCGCGCGCTGCTGGCCGCGCTGGCCGCCGCGTTCGCCGACGGCGACGGCCGCGCGTCGGTGCGGCTCGATACGGCCGCGTGGCCGGCGGCCGCGCTCGACGCGCTGCGTGCAAGCGGCGTGCTGGCCGACGGCGGCCTGTGCCTGCGCGACGGCTGGGCTCAGCAGGCCGACCTGTGGCTCGTCGATGTCCGCCCGCCGTGCGCGACGCTCTACACGCTCACCCGCGGCCTGCGCCATCCGCGCCGGCCGCCTGCGCCGCGCGGCGACGTCTATGCGCGCGACCTGCCGGCGCTCGGCGTGCGCTTCATGCTGCGCGGCTGGCAGCCCACCGAAGACGCGGCGCGGCTCGCGCGCTGGTTCGACGAGCCGCGCGTGCGGGCCGGCTGGCCCGGCGCGCCGGTGGGCGCGATGCCCGGCGCGGACCCGCACGTGACGCCGCTGATCGGCTGCTTCGACGGCGAACCGTTCGCGTATTTCGAGGCGTACTGGCTGAAGGAGGACGCGCTGTCGCCGCACGTCGCGCCGCGCGACCACGACCGCGGGCTGCGGATGCTGGTCGGCGCGCCGCGCTGGCGCGGGCCGCAGCGCGTCGCCGGCTGGCTGCCGTCGGTCGTCCATTACCTGTTCCTCGACGATCCGCGCACCGAGGCGGTCGGCTGCGCCGTGCCGGCCGGCCACGCGCGGCTCGCCGACCACCTCGCGCGCCACGGTTTCGCGCGGCAGCGCCGCCTGCCGCAGGCCGATGCGCAGCCGCTGTGGATGCACACGCTGCGCGAGGCATTTTTCGCCGGCCGTCACGTATGACGCGCCGGTTTCACCGACAAGGGAGCTGAGAGACATGCAGAGAGAAAACGTATTCGACCTGATCGGCGTCGGCTTCGGGCCGTCGAACCTGGCGCTCGCCGTGCGGCTCGCCGAGCGCAGCGGCACGCGCGGGCTCGCGCAGTGCTTCATCGAGCGGCAGCCGGCGTTCGGCTGGCATCGCGGGATGCTGCTCGACGACTGCCGGATGCAGATTTCGTTTCTGAAGGACCTGGTCACGATGCGCGACCCGACCAGCCGCTACACGTTCATCAACTATCTGTTCCAGCGCGGCCGGCTGAACGAGTTCATCAACCTGAAGAACTTCTATCCGACCCGCGTCGAGTTCCACGACTACCTGAGCTGGGTCGCGGACGCGTTCGACGAGGACGTGCACTACGGCGAAACCGTCACCGGCATCGAGCCGGTGCGCGGCAGCGGCGAGCAGATCGACGCGCTGCGCGTGCTGTCGCGCGACGCGGCCGGCCATGAGCGCCAGCGCGTCACGCGCGCGCTGTCGGTGGGCGTGGGCGGCACGCCGGCGATTCCCGACGCGTTCGCCGCGCTCGGCCGGGACCGCGTGATCCATTCGTCGACGTATCTCGCGGACGTCGGCCGGCTGGCCGGCGACACAGGCGGCGAGCGCCGCCGCATCGCGGTGATCGGCGCGGGGCAGAGCGCCGCCGAGGTGTTCATCGATCTCGCGCGGCGCTTTCCGCACGTCGACGCGAGCCTCGTGATGCGCGCGGGCGCGCTGAAGCCCGCCGACGACAGCCCGTTCGTCAACGAGATCTTCAGCCCGGCGTTCACCGACGTCGTCTACGCGCAGCCGCAGGACGCGCGCCGCGCGCTGCTCGAACGCTATCGCGACACCAACTACGCGGTGGTCGACCGGCCGCTGATCGAGCAGATCTACGAAATGCTGTACCTGCAGCGCATCGACGGCGCGCCGCGTCACGCGCTGCTCGCGAACCGCGCGATCGAGGCCGCCGTGCGCACCGCGACCGGCCAGATCGAGCTGACGCTGCGCGACCGGATGAGCGGCGCCACGCACACCGAGCGCTTCGACGGCCTCGTGCTCGCGACCGGCTACCGGCGCGACACCCATTCGGCGCTGCTCGAAGGGCTCGCGCCGCATCTCGGCGACGCGCTCGCGCGCGGCGACGTGACGCGCGACTACCAGCTCGCGACGCCCGCGCACTTCGCGCCGCGCATCTACCTGCAGGGCGCGTGCGAAGACAGCCACGGCCTGTCCGACACGCTGCTGTCGGTGCTCGCGCGCCGGGCGGACGAAATCTGCGCGTCGCTCGAAAGCGCACTCGCGCAGCCGGGCGGCGACGCCCGCACACAACAGACCAGACATGACATCGGGGTGAGCGCCGGCCGGCTGGCCGTCGCTCTTTGACAAAGGGGCGGCCGGGAGGCCGCCAAACAAGTGGAGCAACAGAAGATGGAGTGGGCAACAGGCACGCGTCGGCGTGCGATCGCAGCCGCGGCAAGCGTGGCGTTCTACGTGGCGGCGGGCCAGGCCATGGCCCAGGCGGCGCCCGGCGCGACGGCCAAGGCGGACGCCGCGGCGGCGGGTAGCGCGCCGTCCGGCACGCTGCCGGCGATCAGCGTCAACGCGGCGTCGGAAGGAGACGGCACGGTCGGGCTGGTCGCGCGGCGCAGCACGACCGGCACGAAAACGGACACCCCGATCAACGAGATTCCGCAGACGATCAACGTCGTCACCGCGCAGCAGATCGAAATGACGGGCGCGACCGACGTGAACCAGGCACTGCGCTACATCCCGGGCTTCTCGTCGTACGGCTCGGACAACCGCTCCGACTGGTACGCGGCGCTGCGCGGCTTCACGCCGACCGCGTACGTGAACGGGCTGCAGGTGCCGAACACGATCAACCTCGCGAGCTGGCGCGTCGATCCATACATGATCGACAGCATCACCGTGCTGCGCGGGCCGACGTCGGTGCTGTACGGCGCGGGCGACCCCGGCGCGATCGTCGACGTGCAGACCAAGCTCGCGAACGGCGAGCGCGTGCGCGAGGCGGGCGTCGAGCTCGGCAACTACGCGCGCAAGCAGTTCATGATCGACGTCGGCGACAAGCTCGACGCGGACGGCAAGTATGCGTACCGCTTCGTCGGCGTCGCGCGCGACGGCAACGCGGTGACGGGCCCGAACAACGACCAGCGCGTCGCGCTCGCGCCGTCGTTCCGCTGGCGGCCGAACGCGGACACGTCGCTCACCGTGGCGGCCACCTACCTGCAGGACTGGGGCGACATCTCGTCGAACTTCCTGCCCGCGAGCGGCACGGTGCTGCCGAACCCGAACGGCCAGCTCGATCGTGACGTGTATTCGGGCGACCCGAACTTCAACCACTACCGCAAGAAGCAGTGGTCGCTCGGCTACCAGTTCGAGCACAACCTGAACTCGATGTGGACGTTCCGCCAGAACGTGCGCTACATGCGCCTGTCGCTGGACAACGGCTCGGTGTGGGGCGCGGGCTTCGTCGACGGCAGCACGACCGACATCTCGCGCTGGGCCGGGCTGTTCCAGATGAACTACAGCCGCTTCGACATCGACAACAACGTGCAGGCGCGCTTCGGCACGGGCCCGCTCGAGCACACGCTGCTGCTCGGCTTCCAGTACAACCGGCAGACCTCGACCGACAGCGAATGGATCGCGGCGGCGCCGACGCTGAACATCTACAACCCGGTCTACACGCCCGTGACGAGCGCGGTGTTCGCGGATCCGAGCGCGACGGGGCGCACCGACACGTATACGACGATGAACACGTTCGGCGTCTACGCGCAGGACCAGATCCGCTGGAACCGCTGGACGCTGACGCTCGGCGGCCGCGAGGACTGGGTGAACATGCGCCAGGACGACCGCGCGGGCGGCACGCAGTCGAAGGCGGACGTCACCGCGTTCACCGGGCGCGTGGGCCTCACGTATCAGGGCGACTACGGGCTGTCGCCGTACGTCAGCTACGCGACGTCGTTCAATCCGCTGATCGGCGTGAAGATGTTCGGTGGCGGGCTGCCGCTGCCGACGCGCGGCAAGCAGGTCGAACTGGGCCTGCGCTGGCAGCCGCCCGGCAAGAACCTGATGCTGAACGCGGCGATCTACCAGATCAACCAGACCAACGTGCTCACGCCGACGCCGACCAGCCTCGATCCGCAGAACACGACGTCGGTGCAGACGGGCGAGGTGCGCTCGCGCGGCATCGAGCTGAGCGCGACCGGCAAGGTGACGCCGAATCTGTCGATCATCGCGTCGTACGTCTATCAGGACGTGAAGAACGTGAAGGCGAACGACGCGTCGCTGGACAAGTGGCCGGTCGACATCCCGCGGCCGCGCCAGATGGCGTCGCTGTGGGCCGACTGGACGTGGCACACGGGGCCGCTCGCGGGCTTCGGCCTCGGCGGCGGCGTGCGCTACCAGAGCGCGTCGGCCGGCGCGCAGGACAACTCGCTGTCGGTGGCGAGCTACACGCTCTACGACGCGGCGATTCACTACGACACGCGCAACTGGCGCTTCGCGGTGAACGCGACGAACCTGTTCAACCGCCACTACATCAGCGGTTGCCAGTCGTCGTCGGTCTGCCTGTTCGGCAACGAACGCACCGTGGTCGCCACCGCGAAATACAACTGGTGACGCCGCGCGCCGCGGCGTGCGCGTGCCGGCCTTCGCGGGCCGGTGCGCGCGGGCCGCGGCGGCGCCGTCCTTTTCCTCATCACGATCCCATGCCGAAGAAAAATCTCGTCTACATCCTGTCGCTGCGCAACGGCGCGGCCGATCGCGCCGGGCAGCCGGTTGCGTACAAGGGCGGCACGCGCTACATGAAGGCGCCGCTCGAATTCCTCGTCGAGCGGCTCAACCACTCGGCGCTCGGCGAGCGCTACACGCTCGCGGGCGTGATCTTCGACGACGACGACGGCTCGCCCGCCGACCGCGCGAAGGTGGCCGACTACGGCTTCGCGCGCACGCCGGGCCGGCCGTGGCTGCTGCCGGAAGGCCTGACGGTCGACGGGCGGCCGGTCGACGAGCTGTTCTGCGCGATTCCGTCGACGTACCGCCGGCTGCCGCGCGACGCGCGCGAGCGCGCGGCGGGCAAGCAGGCATTCGAGCGCCGGCTGCTCGAACGGCTGCTCGAGCTGAACGCCGACGTGGTCGTGCTCGACGGGCTGCTCGTGATCCTCGACGAACTGGTGCGGCCCGGCGCGCGCTTTCACCGGCGCATCGCGAACATCCACCCGGGCATCACCGCGGACGATTCGCCGTTCCAGCGGCGCGGCGCGTACGCGACGCTCGATGCGCTGCACGGCGGGCGCGGCGAGCGGGTCGACTGGGCGAGCGGCGCGACGTCGGCGATCGAGCCGGTGACGATGACGGGCGCGTCGTTCCACTACGTCGACAACGGCATCGATTCCGGCGAGGTGATCTGCGACGTGCTCGACACGCCGATCGCACCGGACGACACGATTCTCGAGCTGCGCTGGAACAACTTCGAGCGCAGCCTGTTTCCGGCGCTCGAGCGGGGGCTTGAAATCCTCGCGGATCGCCATGACGCGGGAGCGCTGTGATGAACGACACGCTGACGAACCTCGCCGATCCGGCGCAGGCGGCCGAGGACGCGGCCGCGGTGGCGATCGATTTTGCCGGCGCGGCGCCTGCCGGCACGGCGCATGACGTCGATCGCGTGCTCGACGCGTGGCGGCCCGACGATCCGCCGGCCGCGCTGCTCGCCGAATTCGTCGCGCTGTTCAACACCGAGACGCGGCGCGCGCACGCGACGCTCGCGGTGCCGCTGGCGGGCACCGACGCGGCGGCCGTCGCGGCCTATGTCGGGCGCGCGGTGCGCGAAGGCGTGATCGACGACGCGCGGCCCGTGGACGGCCGGCTGCACCTGCGCGTGTCGCGCGCGACGTTCTGGCAGCATCCGCAGCCGTGGCTGAAGGCGCCGGGCTCGGGCGGCATGCCGCTGCGCTATGCGGTCACCAACGAGCGCCGCCATCCGGTGCGCCCGCCGAGCGTGCCCGGCGAGGTGTACGTCCGCTACATGCCGCAGGTCGGCATGACGTTCAGCCTGCGCACGGTCGACGTCGACGCGCATGCCGAGCTGTTCAGCGGCTGGATGAACCTCGACCGCGTCGCGCACTTCTGGGACCAGCGTGGCACGCTAGACGAGCATGCGGCATATCTGGCCGAGCGGCTCGCCGATCCGCACATGCACCCGATGATCGGCTATTTCGACGATACGCCGTTCGGCTATTTCGAGTTCTACTGGGCGAAGGAGGACCGCCTCGCGCCGTTCTACGACGCGCACGACTACGACCGCGGCCTGCACCTGCTGATCGGCGATTCGCGCTTCCAGAGCGCGGGCAAGCTGCATGCGTGGTGGAGCGGGGTGCTGCATTACATGTTCGTCGACGAGCCGCGCACGCAGCGGCTGGTGGGCGAGCCGCGCGTCGATCACGTGCGGCACATCGCGTACATGCACCGGCTCGGGTTCCATACGGTGAAGGAGTTCGATTTCCCGCACAAGCGCGCGGCGCTGACGATGATCGACCGGGAGACCTTCTTCGAGACGTTCAGGCTGCCGTGAACGGCGGCGGCCCGGAAGCCGGACGTTGGCCGTCCGGCTGATCGACACGCGGCGGGCAGGCGTGAAGAATGCGAGGCATGAGCAAGCAACGATGACAGGCATCGCATGGAACAGGCACGACTCGCGGCGACACCCCGGATGAACACATTGACATATGCCGGCATATGCCTAGAATGGGTGCATCGTTTATCTCCGGGGTGGATCATGCGCACCGTTTCCATTTTCAAGAACGCCCGCAACCAGGCGATCCGCATCCCCAAGGACATGGAGTTCGAAGGGGTGACCGAGCTCGAGATTCGCCGCGAGGGCGACACGCTGCTGCTGCGCCCCGTGCGGCCGTCGTGGGCGTCGTTCCTCGGCGAACCGCTCGCGGATGCCGATTTCCTCGGCGAACGCACGGACGTCGTCGAATCCGGCCGCGTCGATCTGTCCGGCCCCGACGACGTGCCGACGGAGTCCGGCCGGTGACGACGCTCTACATGCTCGATACGAACATCTGTTCGTTCATCATGCGGGAGCGGCCGCCGGCCGTCCTGTCGCGGCTGCAGTCATGCGTCGACGCGCAGCACCGGATCGTCGTGTCGGCCGTCACGTATGCGGAAATGCGTTTCGGCTCGATCGGCAGGAAGGCATCGCCGAAGCACGCCGATCTCGTCTCGGCGTTCGTCGCGCGGCTCGACGGGGTGCTGCCGTGGGATACGGCGGCGATCGACGCGGCAAGCGCCGTGCGTGCCGATCTCGCGGCGCGCGGCACGCCGATCGGCGCCAACGATTCGTCGATCGCGGGCCATGCGATCGCCGCCGGCGCCGTGCTGGTGACGAACAATACGCGCGAGTTCGGCCGGGTCGCCGGGTTGGCGCTGGAAGACTGGGCGATCTGAACGGTGTGGGCGTGCGGCCCGGCTGTCGTCGTCCGTCGGAACCGGACGTCCAGCAACCATCGGTTGCCGCCGTGACGATTCTCGACTATCCGGTTGTCGTTCGAGCGACTATCCTTGGCCGCACATTCCCAATGGAGACGACACCGTGACCCACAGCGTGATCCCCGCAGGCCTCGCCGACGAAATGATCGAGATCCGGCACCGCATCCACGCCCATCCCGAACTGGGCTTCGAGGAATTCGCGACGAGCGGCCTCGTCGCCGAACTGCTGCAGGCGTGGGGCTACACGGTGCATCGCGGGCTCGGCGGCACGGGCGTCGTCGCGCAGCTGAAGGCGGGCGACGGCGCGAAGCGCCTGGGCCTGCGCGCCGACATGGATGCGCTGCCGATCCACGAGAGCACCGGCCTGCCGTACCAGAGCACGATTCCCGGCAAGATGCACGCGTGCGGCCACGACGGCCACACCGCGATGCTGCTCGCGGCCGCGAAGCACCTCGCGCGCGAACGGCGCTTCTCGGGCACGCTGAACCTGATTTTCCAGCCGGCCGAGGAAGGGCTCGGCGGCGCGAAGAAGATGCTCGACGACGGCCTGTTCGAGCAGTTCCCGTGCGACGCGATCTTCGCGATGCACAACATGCCGGGCTTTCCGACCGGCCGCTTCGGCTTCCTGCCGGGGCCGTTCATGGCGTCGTCCGATACGGTGAACGTCGACGTGCAGGGGCACGGCGGCCACGGCGCGATGCCGCACAAGGCGGTCGACCCGGTCGTCGTGTGCGCGCAGATCGTCATCGCGCTGCAAACCATCGTGTCGCGCAACGTGCCGCCGCTCGAGATGGCGATCGTCACGGTCGGCGCGATCCATGCGGGCGACGCGCCGAACGTGATTCCCGACCGCGCGCAGATGCGCCTGTCGGTGCGCGCGCTCACGCCGGCGGTGCGCGACCTGCTGCAAACGCGCATCACCGAAGTCATCCACGCGCAGGCGGCCGTGTTCGGCGCGACCGCGACGGTCGACTACGTGCGCCGCTACCCGGTGCTCGTCAACGACGCGCAGATGACCGCGTTCGCGCGGGACGTCGCGCGCGAATGGGTCGGGGAAGCGAACCTGATCGACGGGATGGTGCCGCTCACCGGCAGCGAGGATTTCGCGTTCCTGCTCGAGCAGCGCCCCGGCTGCTACCTGATCATCGGCAACGGCGACGGGGAGGGCGGCTGCATGGTGCACAACCCCGGCTACGACTTCAACGATGCGGCGCTGCCGACGGGGGCGTCGTACTGGGTCAGGCTGGCGGAGGCGTTTCTGGTCTGAAGGGGGCTTGATGCGGGGCGGCCGGCTGCTGCGGGTCGATGATGAAACGGTCGAGTACCGAACTTTGGTATTTGATCGACGCGTTGAACCGGAGGCTGCCTATGTCACGCAACACCGCCGTTTCGCTCGGCGATCACGCGGTCTGTCCTTGAATGTGTCGCTCGACAGTGTGTGTGCGGCGTCACCATCGCTCGATCAAGGTCCGGATGCCGTGCGCATTCTCGGGTCATCGGCGGTACGCCCGCCGTATCGCGCTCAAGCAGGATTTGACGCTCCTTGACATCCCGGCGGCAGCTCGCATGCTACGCTGCGCCGCGTCACCGGTTCCTTCCGAGGCCCGCATGGCCGCCTCGCTTGACGAGGCCCGCGCGCGGCATCGAATCGGCTCAATCGATACGGCACAGACGAAATGCGAAAACTTCTCCTGACCGCGCTGACCGCGTGCGCGGCCGGTTTCCTCGTGGCGGGGTGCGACGACCAGAAGGTCGCCGACGCGGTCAATGCAATCAAACCGGACAACCTGGCATTCGGCAAACTGCAGCCGGGCGTGTCGACGGTCGAGGACGTGCTTCGCGACGCGGGCAAGCCGGAGATGGTCAGGCAGAACGAAGACGGCTCGCAGCGCTTCGAGTACCCGCGCGGCCCGTTCGGCACGAGCACCTACATGCTCGATTTCGGGCCCGACGGCAGGCTCGTTTCGATCACGCAGGCATTGACCGCGGACAACATCGCGAAGGTCGTGCCCGGCATGTCGAAGGACGATGTGCGGCAACTGCTCGGCAAGCCGACGTCGGTCGCGCAATACGCGTTGAGCCACGAAGAGGTATGGAGCTGGCACTGGGCCGAGGGCGGCGTATCGGGCGATGCGATGTTCAATGCGCATTTCTCGCCCGGCGGGATCGTCATCAGGACGTCGCGATCGGAGGCGCCCGGACGGGAAAGGCCGTGATGGCGTCGTGATGCGGCTTGCCGGGCGACGTTGCTCGAAGCGGGCCGCGCGACCCGGCGCAACGCCTGCGCGGGCCTGCCTCGCATGCCGTCCGCTCGATGGCGGACGCGTCCTTCCTTCAAATTCAAGGCACCGCGCCTGCGAACAGCGCCGCCGCCGCCAACGGATTCGACGGCCAGTACATGTGCATGTACGTCGCGACGATCGCCCCCGTGCGGTACACGGCCTCGCCGCTGCCTGCGCCGCCGTCCGGGCGCACGGCGGCCGCCACCGGCGCAAGCGGCGTATCGAGCCGCGAATAATGGAACGTATGGCCGCGCATCGGCCCCGCGTGCGTGTCGAGCTGCTGCATGCCCAGCGCGGCGAAGCGGCGCTGCATCGTCGCGACGCCCGGCAGCAGGCCGAGCATCGGCGTGGTCGCGCCGTCGACGTCCGTCAGCGCATCGCACAGATACACCATCCCCCCGCATTCCGCGACGATCGGCCTGCCGGCCGCCGCATGCGCGCGGATCGTCCGCGCGGTGGTCGTGCTCGCCGCGAGCGTCGACGCGTGCAGCTCCGGATAACCGCCCGGCAGGAACAGCGCGTCGCACCCGTCGGGCACCGGTTCGTCGGCGAGCGGCGAAAAGAACCGCAACTGCGCGCCGAGCGCGTCGAGCAGCGCGAGATTGGCCGGATAGATGAACGAGAACGCGGCGTCGCGCGCGATTGCGATGCGCTTGCCGGCCAGCGCGCGGGGGGGCGGCGCGGCGGGCTCCGGTTCCGCGAACGCGACCGCAGGCGGCAATTCCGCGAGCGCCGTATTCGCCAGCGCATCGGCCGCGCGCTCGAGCCGCGCGTCGAGATCGTCGATGTCGTTCGGCTGATGCAGGCCGAGATGCCGCTCCGGCAGCGCGATGCCCGCGTCAGCCGGCACGTGGCCGAGCCAGCGCAGGTCGCCGGGCAGCGCCTGCTGCAGCAGTTGCGCGTGCCGCGCGGAGCCGACCCGGTTGGCGAGCACGCCGTGAAACGGCAGGCCGGGCCGGAACCGCGCGAGCCCGAACGCGATCGCCGCGAAGGTCTGCGCCATCGATTTCGCGGAGATCACCGCGACGACCGGCACGCCGAACGCGATGGCCAGATCGGCGCTGCTCGGCGTGCCGTCGAACAGCCCCATCACGCCTTCGATCAGGATCAGGTCGGCGTCGCGCGCCGCATCGGCGAGCAGCGCGCGGCAGCCGGCCTCACCGACCATGCCGAGATCGAGCGCATGCACGGGCGCGCCGCTCGCGCGCTCGAGCAGCATCGGATCGAGAAAATCCGGGCCGGTCTTGAACACGCGCACGCGCCGGCCGAGCCGGCGGTGCAGCCGCGCGAGGCCGGCCGTCACCGACGTCTTGCCCTGGCCGGACGCGGGCGCGCTGACGAACAGCGCCGGGCAGGCGGGCATCGTTCAGAACTCCACGCCGCGCTGCGCCTTCACGCCTTGCTCCTTGTACGGATGCTTGACGAGGCGCATCTCGGTGACCAGGTCGGCCGCCTCGATCAGCGCATCGGGCGCATGGCGGCCCGTCACCACGACGTGCAGCGACGCGGGGCGCGCGGCGAGCGTCGCGAGCACTTCGTCGAGCGGCAGGTATTCGTACTTCAGCACGGTGTTCAGCTCGTCGAGGATCACCATCTGGTAATCGCCGCTCTCGATCATCCGGCGCGCCTCGTCCCAGCCCTTGCGGGCGGTCGCGATGTCGGCGTCGCGGTTCTGCGTGTTCCACGTATAGCCGTCGCCCATCGTCACGAAATCGCAGTGCGCGACCGCGCCGAGGAAATCGCGCTCGGACGTGTGCAGCGCGCCCTTGATGAACTGCACGACGCCGAGCCGCATGCCGTGGCCGAGCACGCGCACGGCCATGCCGAACGCGGCGGTGCTCTTGCCCTTGCCGTTGCCCGTGTGGACCATCAGCAGGCCCTTCTCGTTGACGGCGGCGGCCTGCTTCTTCTCGTGGCCGGCGCGGCGCCGTTCGGTCATCCGCAGATGCGCGTCGGGATCGGTTTTCATCGGGATTCGTCCTGTCGATAAAAGGAGGTCAAAGCGGGCCGGCGAACGCGACCGTCACGCCGCCCCGTGCGAATTTCGGGCCGAGCAGCCGGCCGCGCGGCGCGGCGAGCCGCGCACAGGGCTCGGCGACACCGGCCACGCCGAAGCGGGCGAGGGCGGCGGCCGACGGTGCGCTGGCGGCCAGTTCGGGATGCGCGGCGAGCTGTGCGGCGTCGAACGCGACGAGCGGCCAGCCGCGCCGCGCGCACAGCGTGCGCAGCGCGCGTGCGCGGGATTTGTCGACGAGCGTCGCGACGACGGCCGGCCGCGCGTGCGGGTGATGCGCGAGCGCCGCGCGAATCGCGGCGTCGAGCTGCGCGGCGCTCACGCCCGCGCGAAAGCCGAGGCCGAGGGCGACCTGCATCACGTGCGCGCCGGCGGCGGAGCGGCGCCGGCCAGCGCGGCCTGCACCGCGGGATCGGCGGCCAGCGCGGCGACGCGGCCGATCACGACGATCGCCGGCGAGCCGATGCCGGCCGCGCCGACGGTGTCGACCAGCGTCGCGAGCGTCGCCAGCGCGTGACGCTGCCCGGGCCGCGTCGCCGATTCGATCGCCGCGCACGGCGTGTCGTCCGGCAGGCCGCCCGCGCGCAGCGCGGCGGCGATCGCGCCGAGCCGGCGGATGCCCATGTAGATCACGAGTGTCATGCGGGTCGCGGCGAGCGCGTGCCAGTCCGGTTCGTCGTCGCCCGCGCCGTGGCCGGTGACGAAGATCACGCCCTGCGCATCGCCGCGATGCGTGACCGGGATGCCGAGCGCGGCCGGCGCGGCGATGCCGGCGGTGATGCCGCTCACGACCTCGACCGGAAAGCCCGCCGCGCCGAGCGCGATCAGCTCCTCGCCGCCGCGGCCGAACACGAACGGGTCGCCGCCTTTCAGGCGCGCGACGCTGCGGCCTGCGCGCAGGTGCGCGAGCATCGCGGCGATGATCGCTTCCTGCGGCGTCGACGCGTGGCCGCCGCGCTTGCCGACGTGTTCGACGATTGCGTCGGCGCGCGCATGCTGCAGCACGTCCGGGTTCACGAGATCGTCGACGAGCAACACGTCGGCCGCGCCGATCGCGCGCACCGCCTTGAGCGTCAGCAGGTCCGCGTCGCCGGGGCCGGCGCCGACCAGCCAGGCGCGGCTCATCGCGCGCGGCACGGCGCGAGCCGTGACGAAGCGGTGGCGTGCGGCGAACGGAGGGCGCGAAGCCGGCCTGCGAGGATGCGATGCATAGCGGAATGAACGGGGCCCGCTCGACGCGGGCATAAGCGCATGATAGGCGCACGGTCAGCGCACGCAGTCCGTCCCCCGCGGACCGGGCGTTCGCGAGCGTCGTGCTCGCCCCTTGCGTCGGCCGGTATCCGGGCTGGCCGCTTGCCAGGCCGCGGCCTTCCCACCCGGCGCTGGCGGGCAGTGGCATCGTGGGCGGCATGGGCGTGCGCGCTCGGGGCGCGTCACGCGGGCGGCGTACCGTTGCGGGGACAGCACAGGCCGGGCGGTCGCGCCGCCTCCTGTTTCCCGTTTAACTGCGCCCGCCGGAGGGTGGGCGCGAGCACCGAACGCGGCGCATACGATAGCACAGCGTGCCATTGGCCCGGAGGGCCGGCCGATTGAGCCCGCATTCGATCGAGATCGATCCGGCAGCCGATGCATTGCGCGGCCGCAAATTGGTTTGCGATCATCCGCCTGACGTCACGAGCAAGGCCTGGATTGCCGACTGCCGGACGCATGCGGCGGAGGGGACGCATACCAACATCGGCTTGCCCCGCACGGACGGGGCTGCGCAAGGCGATCGCGGAGGGGGCGGCGCGCGCGGCGTGAGCGTTCCGGCCGGCCCGCCGTCTCGCCTTGACGCTCCCGCCCGCGACGCCTACACTCGCACGCGTTTCGGTGCTCGCGCGCGCCTTCCCGGCGCGCGCAGTTAAACGGGAAACAGGACGCTCGGCTGCCCCGCAGCCATGCCAACCTGTGCTGCCCCCGCAACGGTAAGCGAACGCCTTGCGCCACGCGCAAGGCAGCGCCGCTTCGCCGCATGCCTGCTGCGCATGCGGACGACCGCCACTGGATGCGTCGCGCGTCCGGGAAGGCGAAGCGGCGTGTTCGTCAGCCCGGATACCGGCCGAGACGAGGGGTTCAGCGCCGCGGGGATGCGGCGCATCGTCCACGGCCGCCGCCGCAGCGCGTCCGGTATCCGAGCGTGTTCCGCATTCCGGCCCGCCGCGCGCTTCGCGCCGGCCCGGCATCCGGCAGCGCGCGCGGGCCCGAGCGTATGGCGCCGGCCGTGTTGGCATTCACCATGTCGACCGTTCGCCAGGGAGCACCATGCTCGACTCGTTCTTCCGCCTGTTCAACGACAGCCCGTCCGGCCTGCGCGGCAAAATCGTCGCGATCTATGCGCTGCTCATTGCGTTCAACGCCGGCGCGTGGATCTGGGCTTTCGTCGCGTTCCACGACCAGCCCGTGCTGCTCGGCACCGCGCTGCTCGCGTACGTGTTCGGCCTGCGCCACGCGGTCGACGCCGACCACATCGCCGCCATCGACAACGTCACCCGCAAGCTGATGCAGGAAGGCCGCAGCCCGCTCGGCGCGGGCCTGTTCTTCTCGCTCGGCCATTCGACGGTGGTGATCGTGATGTCCGTCGCGGTCGCGCTCACCGCCGCGTCGCTGTCGCGCTTCGAAAGCATGAAGGCGTGGGGCGGCGTGATCAGCACCAGCGTGTCGGCGTTCTTCCTGCTGGTGCTCGCGGCCGCGAACCTGCTGATCCTGATTTCCGTGTACCGGACGTTCCGCGCCGCGCGGCGCGGCGAAGCGATCGTCGAGGCGGACCTCGACATGCTGCTGAACCAGCGCGGCGTGCTCGCGCGGCTGTTCCGGCCGCTGTTCCGCCTCGTGTCGCGCAGCTGGCACCTGTATCCGGTCGGCTTCCTGTTCGGCTTCGGCTTCGACACCGCGACCGAGATCGCGCTGTTCGGCATCTCGGCCACGCAGGTGCAGGGCGGCCTGTCGTTCTGGTCGGTGATGGTCCTGCCCGCGCTGTTTACGGCCGGCATGACGCTCGTCGATACGACCGACGGCATCCTGATGATGGGCGCGTACCGCTGGGCGTACGTGCGGCCGATCCGCAAGATCTACTACAACATGACGATCACGTTCGTATCGGTGCTGGTCGCCGCGCTGATCGGCGGCATCGAGGTACTCGCGCTGCTCGCCGACAAGCTGTCGCTGCAGGGCCCCGTGTGGGACTTCGCCGCGATGGTCGCGTCGCACTTCGGCATGCTCGGCTACGTGGTGATCGGCCTGTTCCTCGCGTGCTGGCTCGTGTCGGCCGCGATCTACCGCATGAAGCGCTACGACGAGATCGACGTGACGATCTCCGCCTGACTCCCTTTTACGACACAGGACATTCCATGACCATGCGCAAGCTGCCCGTCACCATCGTCACGGGCTTTCTCGGCAGCGGCAAGACGACGCTGATGCGCCACATCCTGCAACACGCGCAGGGCCGCCGCATCGCGGTGATCGTCAACGAGTTCGGCGAGCTCGGCATCGACGGCGAAATCCTCAAGGGCTGCGGGATCGGCTGCGACGACGGCGAGGGCGAAGCGTCCGGCCAGCTCTACGAACTCGCGAACGGCTGCCTGTGCTGCACCGTGCAGGAGGAGTTCTACCCGGTGATGGAAGCGCTCGTCGAGCGCCGCGCCGACATCGACCACGTGCTGATCGAGACGTCCGGCCTCGCGCTGCCGAAGCCGCTCGTGCAGGCGTTCAACTGGCCGACGATCCGCAACAGCTTCACGGTCGATGCGGTCGTGACCGTCGTCGACGGGCCGGCCACCGCGAGCGGGCAGTTCGCCGAGAACCCGCAGGCGGTCGACGCGCAGCGCCGCGCCGACCCGAACCTCGACCACGAATCGCCGCTGCACGAGCTGTTCGCCGACCAGCTGTCGTCCGCCGATCTCGTGATCGTCAACAAGGCCGACCTCGTCGACGCTGCGCAGCTCGCGCAGGTCGAGGCGGCGATCCGCGAGGAGATCCCGCCGCAGGTGAAGATCGTGCGCGCCGAGCGCGGCGAGCTCGATCTCGCGATGCTGCTCGGGCTCGAATCGGCGTCCGAGGAAACCATCCACCTGCGCCACGACCACCACGGCTCGGCCGACGACGAGGATCACGACCACCATCACGACGATTTCGATTCGGTGGTCGTCAGCGGCGACGCGGGTTCGCGGGATGCGACGATCGCCGCGCTCAAGCGCGTCGTCGAAACCCACACGATCTATCGCGCGAAGGGCTTCGCCGCGCTGCCGGACGCGCCGATGCGGCTCGTGATCCAGGGCGTCGGCCGCCGTTTCGACAGCTACTTCGACCGCCGCTGGCAGGACGGCGAAGCGCGCGCGAGCCGCTTCGTGCTGATCGGCGAGGATCTCGACGCGGCCGAGCTGCAGCGCGCGTTCGATGCGGCGCTCGCGGCCGAGCTGCAACAGGCGTAACCCGCGATGCATCTGCTGCGCACCACGCCGGGCGGCTTCGTCGACGATACGCAGGGCGTCGTCCGGATCGACCAGCGGCCCGCCGAGATCGTGATCCTGAGCTCGGCGGATACGACGCTGTCGCTCCTCGCGAGCGTCGTGCCGCGCTTGGCCGGTGGCTTTCCGAGCGTGCGGCTCGCGAACGTGACGTTCCTGCGCCAGCCGGCGTCGGTCGATTTCTACGTCGACGACGTGCTGAAGCACGCGAAGGCGGTCGTGATCGACCACCTCGGCGGCGAGGCATATTGGCCGTACGGGATCGAGCAGGCGGTGTCGCTCGCGTCGCGGCAGAAGCAGCGGCTTGCGATGTTCTCGGGCGACCTGCAGGAAGACCCGAACCTGATCGCGAAGAGCACGGTCGACCCCGCGCTGTGCCGGATGTGGTGGCGCTACCTGCGCGAGGGCGGCGCGCACAACGCCGAGGCGCTGTTGCGCAGCATCGCGTTTCACACGCTCGGTTTCGGCGACGAGCCGGAGCCGCCGCGCCCGCTGCCGGCCGCCGCGCTGTATCACCCGGCGCGCGACCCGGCCAGCATCGACGACTGGCTGCCGCGCTGGACACCCGGCGCGAGCGTCGTCGCGATCCTGTTCTACAAGGCGCACTGGCAGGCCGCGAACACCGCGGTGTTCGACGCGCTTGCCGACGCGTTGATCCGCGAAGGGCTGAATCCGCTGCCGGTCGCGGTGACGTCGCTGAAGGACACGGTGAGCCGCGAGATCGTCGCGCGGCTGTGCGAAGCGCATGACGTCGCACTCGTGCTCAACACGACCGCGTTCGCGGCGGGCGCGATCGACGACCCCGAACCCGACATCCTCGCGGGCGATGCGCCGGTGCTGCAGGTGATCCTGTCCGGCGGCAACCGCGACGCATGGCTCGCCGACAATCAGGGGCTGCATGCGCGCGACATCGCGATGCACGTCGCGCTGCCGGAAGTCGACGGCCGTATCGTCACGCGCGCGGTGAGCTTCAAGGGGCTTGCCTACCGCTGCCCGCATACCGAGGTCGACGTGGTGCGCTACCAGCCCGACGCGGAGCGCATCGGCTTCGTCGCGGCGCTCGCGCGCGGCTGGTGCCGGCTGCGTACGCTCGACAACGCGGACAAGCGCGTCGCGCTGATTCTCGCGAACTATCCGCAGAGCGAAGGGCGGATCGGCAACGGCGTCGGGCTCGACACGCCCGCGTCGGCGCTCGGCGTGCTCGCGACGCTGCGCGACGCGGGCTACCGGGTCGCGGACTTGCCGGCCGACGGCGACGCGCTGATCGCGCGGCTCACCGAAGGCGTGACCAACGACCCGGCGATGCACGCGCTGCGGCCCGCGTTCCAGAGCTTCGCGCTCGCCGACTACCTGACGCATTTCGAACGTCTGCCGGCGGCCGTGCGCGACGCGCTGAGCGCGCGCTGGGGGCGGCCCGAAGCCGACCCGACGCTGCGCCACGGGCGCTTCACGATCGCGGGCTGGCGCGCGGGCAACGTGTTCGTCGGCATCCAGCCGTCACGCTCGCGCGGCGAGAACGACTACGCGAGCTATCACGATGCGGATCTCGTGCCGCCGCACGCGTATCTCGCGTTCTATTTCTGGCTGCGCCATGCGTTCCGCGTCGACGCGGTGATCCACCTCGGCAAGCACGGCAACCTCGAATGGCTGCCGGGCAAGAGCGTCGCGCTGTCCGACGCGTGCTGGCCCGACCTGACGCTCGGGCCGCTGCCGCATCTGTATCCGTTCATCGTCAACGATCCGGGCGAGGGCAGCCAGGCAAAGCGGCGCGCGCAGGCGGTGATCGTCGATCACCTGATGCCGCCGCTCACGCGCGCGGAAAACTACGGCCCGCTGCAGGACCTCGAGCGGCAGGTCGACGAATACTACGAAGCCCTGATGGTCGACGCGCGGCGCGCGAAGCTGCTGCGCAAGACGATCCTCGCGACGATCGCCGAGCATCGTCTGCATGACGAACTGAGCGTCGCGCCGCCGCGCGATGCGAGCGACGAGGACGAATTGCTGACGCGCGTCGACGCGTGGCTGTGCGAGCTGAAGGAAGCGCAGATCCGCGACGGGCTGCATGTGTTCGGCGCGTCGCCGGCCGATCGCCAGCGGCGCGACACGCTGCTCGCGCTTGCGCGCTTTCCGATCGGCGATGGCCAGCAGGCGCGCGCCGGATTGATCGGCGCGCTCGCGCGCGACCTCGCGCTCGGCGACGATTTCGATCCGCTCGCCGCCGACTGGGCCGCGCCGTGGCACGGGCCGCGCCCGGCGCTGCTGCAGGCGGTCGATGAATCGACGTGGCGCCATGCGGGCGATACGCGCGAGCGGCTCGAACGGCTGGCGCAGCAGTGGCTCGACCGCCTGTGCGCGAGCGCGCCGGGCGACGCGTGCGAACCGCCGCCGGGCGTCTGGACGCACACGCTGCCCGTGATCGAGCGTGTGCGCGCGACGCTGATGCCCGCGCTCGACGCATGCGGCGGCGAGGAGCTGCGCCAGTTGCTGCGCGGGCTCGACGGCCGCTTCGTGCCGCCCGGCCCGAGCGGTTCGCCGTCGCGCGGCCGCCCCGACGTGCTGCCGACCGGCCGCAACTTCTATTCGGTCGACACGCGCGCGGTGCCGACGCAGGCCGCATGGTCGCTCGGCCTGAAATCCGCGCAGCAGCTGATCGAGCGGCATCTGCAGGATCACGGCGATTACCCGCGCGCGATCGGCCTGTCGGTGTGGGGCACGGCGACGATGCGCACCGGCGGCGACGACATCGCGCAGGCCTTCGCGCTGATCGGCGTGCGGCCGAAATGGGCGCACGGCAGCCACCGCGTGACCGATTTCGAAATCCTGCCGATCGAGATCTTCGACCGGCCGCGCATCGACGTGACGCTGCGCGTGTCGGGCTTTTTCCGCGACGCGTTCCCGAACCTGATGCACCTGTTCGACGCGGCCGTGCAGGCGGTCGCGGCGCTCGACGAGCCCGAGCATCTGAACCCGATCCGCGCGCGCATCGAGCGCGAACGCGCGAAGTGGATCGAGCAGGGTGTGCCCGCCGACGAAGCGCGGCGCCGCGCCGGCTGGCGCGTGTTCGGCGCGCGGCCCGGCAGCTACGGCGCGGGGCTGCAGGATCTGATCGACCAGCGCCGCTGGCAGACCGATGCCGATCTCGCCGACGCGTACCGTCAATGGGGCGGCCATGCGTATGCGCAGAACAGCGCGGGCGATGCCGCGGCCGACGTGTTCGGCGAGCGGCTCGCGACGATCGACGTCGTCGTGCAGAACCAGGACAGCCGCGAGCACGACATCCTCGATTCGAACGACTACTACCAGTTCCAGGGCGGCATGACGGCCGCGGTGCGGCACCTGTCGGGCCGCCAGCCGAGCCTGTATCACGGCGACCACGCGAACCCGGCCGCGCCGAAGATGCGCACGCTGCGCGAGGAAATCGCACGGGTGATCCGCTCGCGCGTCGTCAACCCGAAGTGGCTCGACGGCGTGAAGCGGCACGGCTACAAGGGCGCGGCGGAAATGGCCGCGACCGTCGACTACCTGTACGGCTATGACGCGACCGCGCGCGTGCTGGCCGACCATCAATACGCGCTCGTCGCCGACGCATACCTGTTCGACGACGATACGCGCGCGTTCCTCGAGCGGCACAATCCGCGTGCGCTGCAGGGCATCTGCGAGCGCTTCGTCGAGGCGATGCAGCGCGGGCTGTGGCAACAGCCGGCCGACTATCGCGAGCGGATCGAGGCGGTCTGGCTCGCGAGCGAACACCACCAGGAAGGAGCACGGCGATGACCGATCCGACGCACCGCCGGCGCGCGGTGTTCCCGTTCACCGCGCTCGTCGGGCAGGCCGCGCTGCAACAGGCGCTGCTGCTCGCGGCAGTCGATCCGTCGCTCGGCGGCGTGCTCGTCAGCGGGCCGCGCGGCACCGCGAAATCCACCGCCGCGCGTGCGCTGGCCGAGCTGCTGCCGGAAGGCGAGTTCGTGACGCTGCCGCTGTCGGCGAGCGACGAGCAGGTGACCGGCACGCTCGATCTCGCGCATGCGCTCGCGGAAAACGGCGTGCGCTTCCGGCCGGGGCTGCTCGCGCGCGCGCATCGCGGCGTGCTGTACGTGGACGAAGTGAACCTGCTCGCGGACGGGCTCGTCGATACGCTGCTCGACGTCGCCGCGAGCGGCGTCAACATCGTCGAGCGCGATGGCGTGTCGCACGCGCACGACGCGCGCTTCGTGCTGGTCGGCACGATGAATCCGGAGGAAGGCGAGCTGCGGCCGCAATTGCTCGATCGCTTCGGGCTGATGGTCGAGCTCGCGAATTGCTTCGACGCCGCGCAGCGCCAGCAGATCGTGAAGGCGCGGCTCGCGTTCGATCTCGAGCCGGATGCGTTCCGGGCGCGGCAGGCGGCCGCGCAGAGCGAGCTGGCCGTGCGGGTACGCGCGGCGCGCGGGGCGCTGGCCGCGCTGGGCTTCGACGATGCGGTGCATGCGCGGGTCAGCGCGCTGTGCATCGATGCGGCGGTCGACGGCCTGCGCGCCGATCTCGTGATGCTGCGCGCGGCGCGCGCGCTCGCGGCGCTCGAAGGCGCCGATGCGGTGACGGTCGACCAAGTCGACCGTGTCGCGGAATCGGTGCTGCGGCATCGGCGGGGCGCGCATGCGACGCCGCCGGCTGCGGCGGGGGCCGGCGATGATGCGTCAGGTTCGACGTCGCCGCCGAATCCTCCGCACGGCGGGCGGGAAACGCCGCCGGATGCCGCGCATTCGGGCGATGCGGATTCGCAAGGCTCGCAAGGCGACTGGGGCTACCTGCCGCCCGAACCGGCCGGTTTGCACGCGGTGAAGGGGGTGATTCCGCTGCCGCTGCCACTAAAAAAACGCTGAGCCATCGAGCCGGCGCCGCCGCGACTTCGCTTCGCGGCACTCGATGGCAGCAGGGCGCAACGGGGTACACGCCGGGCGTCGCGCGCACCGGCGCGGGCGTTGCCGCCGTGGCGTGGCCGGCGACGTTCGCGGTCAAGCGCGGCGAGCGCCTGCAGGCCGATCATCTGCGGTTCCGGAAACCGGCGGGCGCGCCGCGCGCGCTGCATTGCTTCGTGCTCGACTGCTCGGCGTCGATGCTGTCGTTCGAGCGGCTGGCGGCGGCGAAGGGGTTGATCGTCGCGTATTTCGACGAGGCCGCGCGGGCGCGGGCGGAAACGGCGTTGATTTGCTTTGGCGGTTCGGGGGCCGAGCGGCGGTTCGGGCCGGCAGTGCCGAGGTGGTGGAATGCGCGCTGGCTCGAACCGGTGGGCGGCGGCGGCGGTACGCCGTTCGCGGATGGGGTCGATGCGGCCGCAAGGCTGCTCGCGCGGGAGGCGCGCCGCGAGCCGGACAAGCAGCGGTGGCTGTGGGTGCTGTCGGATGGGCGCACGCGCGAGATGCCGGCGCGGCCGGAGGCGGCGGATCAGGTCGTGTTCGTCGATTTTGACGATGCGGCGGTGAGGGTCGGGCGGGGGGAGCGGATCGCGGCGGCGTGGGGGGCGGAGTGGGTGGCTGCGCAGGGTCTGCTGCGCGGTTGAGTGGCGAGTGAAGGACCGCGACGATGCGCTCCCGAAGAAATTAAAGCGCGCCGCATTCAGGACGATAACTGCTCTGTGAATATTCTCTTCTTCCCGGCGCGATGACGTCGACCCGACTCATGATCCATTCGATCATGCCCGAACGCAGCGTGAATTGCGGCTTTAACTGGTGGGCATTGATATTCAGCACGATGTGGGCCTACTCCGAAGGGCTGATCGTTCAAGGAGGGCGATTGTTTGCGGCTGATGCCGTCGCCGGTCTGCTTCTCACTCGCGATCATGTGGCCTTCGTGATTCTGGCCTTGTTGCTGCTGACGGTAAAAAGTGTCTATTGTGCGCGCCACGGGAATCGCTGGGTGTACCGGCATTTGCATCATCAGGGTTATCGAACTGTCGGGGATTGAAACTTGCCTTTTCCCATCAACGGTATCCGACTGAAAATTGCATGACCAAAGACCGAAAAGACGGCCGAATCCGGAATGTGGTTCGGCGCTTCCCGTTTGGCAAGTCGCCACAAGGTGCGGCCTGCCCGACCCCGTATACCCTTGCCCGACCGTCCACACAACAACGTGCACACCGTGACGCTTGACCCATGAATCCCGGCTTCTCCATTCGCGACGCGCGCGCCGACGAACTGCCCCGGCTTGGACAATTGTTGGTGAAGGCCTATGCCGCATTGCCCGGCTTCCCGTCCCCCGACGAGCAGCCGGGCTACTACGACATGCTCGCGAACATCGCGCGTTTCACGGAGAAGCCGGACGCGCGCGTTCTGGTGGCCGTGTCCGAACGCGATGAACTCATCGGCGGTGTCGTGTATTTCGGCGACATGGCCGAATATGGGTCGAGCGACGCGGTCAACGGTATCCGAAACGCGTCTGGTATCCGCTTGCTCGGCGTCGATCCGGCCTTTCGCGGTGGCGGGGCGGGCAAGGCACTGACGCTGGCGTGCATCGATCTCGCCCGTCGGCGGGGCCATGCCGCGGTCGTGCTCCACACGACGAAGCCGATGCAGCTTGCCTGGGGCATGTACGAAAAACTAGGCTTCGTGCGCGCCGAGGAACTCGATGTTGCCCTGCAGACGCTGAAGGTATACGGGTTCAGGCTTGCGCTGCGTTGACGCGCACGCGTCGCACCCGCGCGTTTCGTCGCGACGGCCGTCATGCGATTGCCACGAATCATCACCCGCTGGTATCGTTGTGCCGCCCTGATTTCATCGGAGGATTACGTGTCGCCCACCCAGCTTCTCATCCCCACCTTCACCCAGTTCCTGCAAGGCCTGTCGTCGTGGCTCGACAAGGCTGCCGCCCATCGACAGGCGGCGGGCGCCGAGCCCGATCCACTGCTGTCGGAGCGGCTTGCCGCGGACATGTATCCGCTCGCGGCCCAGGTCCGGTTCGCGTGCTTTCAGGCGCTCGAGCCGGTCTGCCGCCTGCGCGGCGAACCGCTTCCGGACACGCTGCTGGCGATACGGCAGGAAGGATGGAACGCCAACGCGCAGCCGGGCACCTGGGCCGACGCAAAGGCGCGCATTGCCGATGCGCTTGCGTTGCTCGACAGCCTGTCGCCGACCGCGCTGGACGAAGGCGGGGCGCTGCCGATCGCGCTCGAACTGCCCAACGGCGTCGTCTTCGACATGACGGGCGAGCAGTACGCGCGCGACTGGGCGCTGCCGCAGTTCTACTTTCACGTGATCACCGCGTACGCGATCCTGCGCAACCAGGGCGTCGAACTCGGCAAGGCGGACTACGTGTCCTACATGCTGGCGTACCTCCGTCCCGGCACGATGCCGCAAGGCTGATCGCATCAGGCATGACGCGAGCACTCTTCATCTGCAGCCGCAACCGGCTGCGCAGCCCGACGGCGGAAGCCGTATTTGCAGCGTGGCCCGGCATCGAAACGGATTCGGCCGGCGTCGCGCCCGACGCCGAGTCCATCGTTTCGCGCGAGCAGATCGCATGGGCCGACGTCATTTTCGTGATGGAGCGCGCGCACAAGGCGAAGCTGTCGAGGCAATTCGGCGCGGACTTGCGGCACAAGAAGATCGTGTGCCTCGACATCCCCGACAAGTACGCGTTCATGCAGCCGGAACTGATCGCGCTGCTCGAGCGAAAGGCCGGAGCTTTCCTGCGATCGTGAGCGGCGCGCCGCGCAATAACGACGTCGGCTCGCCGCAACACTTCATCGAAAAGATCCGCCGCATGCGTTGACGCAATTTATGTCCGGATATAGTCGAATCACGAAAACTTGGCGCCGTGCCGGTCCCCGCACCGTACGCGCCGCACGTGATCAGAACAAGATGGGCTACGGGCGTAACAACATGAGCACCTTCAACAAAACCCACACGGGACCGATCGGCGGGCTGCTCGCCGGCCTCGCGCTGATTGCCGTCGGCATCGGCTTCGGCATCAATTCCGCGCTCCAGCATGGCACGAGCGGCCTGGGCGAATACGTGGCCGTCGGCGCCACGATGCTCGGCATCTTCCTCATCGTCTACGAAGGACGCGAACTGACGCGCAAACGGTTGCGCTGACGCGCGCCTTCAGCCAGCGCTCGACAACAGATCGTCGACGATGATCTCGCCCGCCGTGCGGCCCGCGCTCAGCGCATCGAGGCTGTCGGCGAACGGCTTGCCGTAGTCGTCCGCGAGCCTCACCGGCGAGAAGAAGATCGACGACGTATCGCCCGCGCGCACCTGGACCACGGCGACATAGCCGGGGGCCGGCGCATGCGTGTCCGCTTCCGCGCCCGGCTGATGCTCGCAGCGGACTTCGATCGTGTACCCGCGGTAGTTGTACAGGCTCGTCATGATGGGCTCGCTGTCAGTGGAGGGGTCGGGGGTTGTGCTTCACGGTTGCAACCGGGCTCGACTGCCCGGATGCAACGCGTGATTCGCGCCGGTTACCGCCGACCCTGAGCCGACGGGCAGGAAAACCGCACGATCCGGCATCCGTTCGACCGGCACGGGCGTGATGCTTCACACGGGGCGGCGCGGAATGCTCCAATGCGGTTTCCTCGGATGATTCGTGGCGTGCCGCCTCTTGCGACAGCGATCGCGCCGGGCCGTGCCGGACGGCCAATGGTGTCGTGACACCGCGCCCGCGATCGGCGGGGCGCGGCTGTCATGCCGGTACACGATGCTTGCGCGGCGCGTGACGAGCGAAAACGCGCCGGCCGGTTCATGGGTGAAATCGATACGTTGCCGAAAGCATAGGTCACATTGCGCGGACGTGCGAGCGCCAGGTGCATCGCCATCCGAAATAACGCATGACAGGCCGGTGAACGTCACACGAATGTCGTCGACCGGCATGGCCGGCCGAATCAGGTGTGCTTGTAGACGCCGCGCCGCGTCCGCTTGACATGCCGCGCGTGGTGGCGCTGCTTGACCACCGCGTGCCGGTAATGCCGATGCGGGGTCACATGCGCCCGTCGCGGCGCGGGCCGCGCGCTCGGCGCCGAGCCTTGCGGCAGCGGTGTGCCCTGTGTCGCGCCCGGCAGCGGCGCGGGTTGCGCCGGTTGCGCCGCGCCTTGCGGCTGCATCTGTCCTTCTCCGAAATGGTAGGTCTGGGTTTGCGCGTGAGCGACGGTCAGCGTCGCCGCGAACGTCACGGCGGCCAGCAGCATGCGTTTCATGAAGTCTCCGGATTCGGGTGGGGAGGCGTCGGAACGCCAGCTTAGCGAAGGGCGGCGTGCCCCGGCAACCGGACAGACGCCACCCGGCGCGCGGCCATCGCATCCGGTCTTCTCCTGCTTGACATTGGAATTCTCATACATGAATACAAATTCACGTACAAGAATAGTTCGCCAATGCCGAAACCAGGAACCGGGAGCGACACACATGACGGAACACGGGCAGCAAGGCGCGCCGGCGGGGCTGCGCATCTATACGCGCCAGCCGGGCGAGCTGCGTCCGCTGCACGCGAACTCGATCGGCAAGGCGATCTTCGCGGAGCGGCCGGCCGATGCGCAGCAGGCGCTCGGCGGCCAGCTGTCGTTAGAGCGCTTCACGAATGCGACGATCACGAGCCTGCCCGCACTGGTCGAACACGCCGCGCGAAGCCGCACGCAAGGATGGGCCGACAACGTCGGCGAAAGCGCGCCGGAACTGTCGGCGGTCGCGATCGCGCTGCCGATCGACGGCGACTGGTACGGGCTGCCGGTCGTCGGGCCGACGGAACGCATTCGCCTGCATCACGACGCGCACGTCGACGCAAAGGCGCGCCTGCTCGCCGAACACGATCGGCGCTGACGCGGGCGTCGGGGCGGGGCCGTCCCGCCCGACACCCGCGCAGTGCGCGCCACGGGCCGCGCCGGCCGATGCCGACGCGGCCCGCATCACGTCACGCGGACGGAACGCGCCGCATCACGCTCTTGCCCACACGCCGCCCGCGCTCGGCGTATCGCCCTGGGTCCACCATTTCGCGCAGTACTTCGCGCCCTGGTACATCACGCACGCGCCGGCCTGATAGGCGGTGGCCGCCGACCAATCCGGCGTGCCGCCGTTCACGGCCTTCCACACCGATGCCTGGCCCGGGATGTCGCCCTTGGTCCACCATTGCGCCTGGTAGGTCACGCCCTGGTACGTGACCGTCGCGCCCGCCGTATAGACCTGGCTCGCGGACCACGGTGCGCCCGGCTGCGGCGTGCCGCCGCCGTCCGAGCCGCCGCCGTAGTTCGGATCCTGCGTGACGCCCGTGCCCCACTTGGCGTCGAGCTTCTTGAAGATCGACGCGAATGCGTACGGCTGCTGCGTGACGCCCGAGCAGATCGGCGACGCGTAGCCGGTGTTGCTGTCGCACTGCTTGTCGCGGGTCGACGACCAGTAGCTGATGAAGCCGTAGCCGTTGTTGATGGCCGTGTTCAGCACGCTCTGCGCGTTGTCGAGCGTGAACGTCTCGCCCTGCGTGTCGTTTACGCCGATCATCGGCGTGACGCCCACCATCTGCCACAGCTGCGCGCTGCTCTTCGGCTGGCCGGCGGACTTGTACGCGGTGTCGAGCTGCGAGTAGAGCCCCTGCGCCGCGCTGATCGCGGCCGCGCCCATGTCGATGCCGGCGGGGCCGTAGTCCATCGTCATCACGTTCACCGCGTCGAGGTTGACCTTGTTCGCGATCGCCGCGGTGAGGACGTTCAGGCCGTCCTGGATGAGCCCGGTCGGCATCGTCGGCAGCGTCAGCGTGACGTGCAGCGGCTTACCCTTCGCCGCATAGTCGGCCTGCAGCTGCGCGACCGCCTGGAAGTTGCGCGCGACGGCCGCCGCGTCGAGCTGCGACGCGCCCTCGATGTCGAAGTCGACATGCGTGAGGCTGTACGTGTCGATCACGGTCTGGAGCGCGGTCTTCAGCGCGGGAACGCTCGTGCACGCCCGCATCAGCGGCGTGCCGTTCGCGCCGCCGAACGACACGGCAACCTCGCCGCCTTTCGCGCGATAGTTCGTGATGGCCGTGCCGATCGACGTCAGCAGATCGCCGGTCGCGCCGTTGCCGATCGCCTGCACGCCGCCCCACGACGGCGTGCAGCCGTTGCCCGCGACCACGAACGCGAGCGTGAATTGCTGGATGCCTTGCTGAACACCGATCCTGTCGACGAGTGGCGTCGGGTAGAGCGTCACGTCGACGTAGGGCGCGAATGCGCCCGCTGCCTGGGATACGCTCGCACCGGCGAGCAGGCAGCCCGCGGCGATCGCGCGCGGGATGAGATGCGACAACACGCTGTTTTGCATTGTGTTCTCCATGTGGATGAGCGATACGCTGGCCTGCGCATCACCGCCGCAATCGGCCGGGCATGGGATGGCCCCGGATCGCGGCGCGCTCATCTTGGAGGATTGCAGATCAATCGTGAATCCTTAATTACGTTTTTATTTTGTTTGAATCGCTGTGCGAAACAATTACATGCATTCGATACGGCGCCGGGCATGCGGCCCGGCGCGCGTTCAGCGATACCAGCGCGGGGTGTAGACCCAATCCCGCCCATTGTTGACGGAAAAGCGCCGCGTGGTGGACGAGCCGACGATCACCATCGTGCGCATGTCGACCTGATCGGCGCGCAGCGCGCCGAGCGTCGTGTTGACGAGCGTCGCGCCGGGCCGGCCGATGTCGCGGCCGAGCACGACGACGGTGTCCGCCGCGCGCTGCGCGCGCACGACGTCGAGCGCGCGATCGAGCTGCCACGGCCGCGCGCGCGAGATCGGGTTGTAGAACGCCATCACGAGATCGGCTTCGGCGGCATGCCGCAGGCGCGTTTCGATCACGCCCCACGGCTTCAGGTTGTCCGACAGCGAGATCACGCAGAAGTCGTGGCCGAGCGGCGCGCCGGCCTGCGCGGCCGTCGCGAGCGAGGCCGACACGCCGGGCTCGACGCGCAGCTCGACCGCCGCCCAGCGCGGGTCGCGCGTCTCGTCGAGCGCTTCGAGCACGGCCGCGGCCATCGCGAACACGCCCGGATCGCCGGACGACACCACCGCGACGCGGCGGCCTTCGGCCGCCAGCTCGAACGCATGGCGCGCGCGCTGCATCTCCTCGCGATTGTCGGTGCCGTGCACGCGCTGCTCGGCGCGAAACGGGCCGGCCATGTTCACGTAGGTCGTGTAGCCGAGGATGTCGGTGGCGTCCGCGAGCGCGGCGCGCGCGGCGGGCGTGAGCCATGCCGCGCCGCCGGGCCCGAGGCCGACCACGGTGAGGCGGCCGCGCGCGCGGCCGAGCGTGTTCGGATCGACGGGCTGCGCGGCCACCGCGCAGGCCAGCCCGTCGTGCGGCGCGTGCATCGTGTGCGGCACGCGCAGCGCGCGTTCGAGCACGGCGGCTGCCTGTGCGTCGGCATCGGCGTCGTCGGCATCGACGAAACGCAGCGGCACGCCGAGCGCGTCCGAAGCCGCTTCGAGCGCGGCATCGCCGATCAGCGCGGCCGGTGCGACGAGGGCCGCGAGCGCCTGCGGCGCGAGGCCGTGCAAATCGAGCAGCGCGTGCACGCGTGCGTCGAGCGTGGCGCTCGGCGCGACCGGTTGCACGCCGATCCCGACCACGACGCTGCGCGGATGGATCACGAGTTCGTCTTGCGCGCCGCGCCATGCGAGCGGCGTCACGCGGATCGCATGCGCGGCCGCGTCGTCGCGCGGCAGCGCGACGTCGTCGAGCCATGGTGCCGCGCCGTCGACGCGGGTCGCTGCGCCCGCGAGCAGGTCGGACACGAAGCGCTTGCCTTGCGCGAGATCCGCGAGCGTATAGCCGTCCGGCGGATTGAGCACGCACGCGCCGAAGCGCAGCTCGCCGCTCGTCGTGATCGCGGGCGCGACGCCGAGCCAGTCGGCCAGCTCGCGTGCGATCACGTTCACGCCGGTGAGGCCGCCGAGCAGCGGCACGACGGCCGAGCCATCCTCCGCGACGGCCAGCACCGGCGGCTCGACGCCCTTGTCGGCGAGCGCGGGCGCGATGCAGCGGATCACGATGCCGGCCGCGCACAGCGCGACGATCGGCAAGCCGCGCGCATACAGTTCGCGCAGGTGCGCGCCGAGTTCGTCGAACGGCACGTCGGCGGCGACGCGCGACGCCAGCGCATGCACCTGCGCGCCCGGATAGCGCGCCTGGATGCGCCGCGCGGTGTCGAGCGCGCCCGCGCCGAGGATCACGATCGCGGGCGGGGTGGTCATCCTTGCCATTTTTCCCCCGGCACGACGAGCAGCGAGAAATACGGCGACGCCATCGGGTCGACCGCGTCGAGCGGCACGATGCGCTGGTTCGCCATCGTCGCGCGCTCGACGTACAGCGCGCGTTTCGCGAGGCCCAGTTCGTCGAGCACGCGCCGCACCTTGTCGAAGTTGCGGCCGAGTTTCATGATCACGGCCGCGTCGGCCTGCGCGAGCCGTGTGCGCAGCTCGTCCTCGGGCAGCACGCCGGACAGCACCGACAGGCTCTGGTTGCGATACACGAGCGGCTGCCCGAGCACGGCCGTGCCGCCGAGCATCGAGCATACGCCGGGCACGACTTCGGTGTCGTAGCGCGGCGCGAGGCGGTCGTGCAGGTACATGTACGAGCCGTAGAAGAACGGATCGCCTTCGCAGATCACCGCGACGTCGCGGCCCGCGTCGAGATGCGCGGCCACGACTTCGGCGGCCGTGTCGTAGAAATCGGCGATCACGGTTTCATAGCAGAGCGGCGGCGGCAGCGCCTCGGTCGTCACCGGATAGACGAGCGGCAGTTGCACCTGCGCGTCGAGCAGATGCGCTTCGACGATGCCGTACGCATTGCCTTTCTTGCCCTTCGCGACGAAGTACGCGACCACCGGCGCGGCCTGCAGCAGCCGCACCGCCTTCAGCGTCATCAGTTCGGGGTCGCCCGGGCCCACGCCGAGGCCGAACAGGCGCCCGCGCGCGGCCGTCATTCGGCCTCCGTCGCGAGCGCGTTGACCGCGGCGGCCGCCATCGCGCTGCCGCCGCGCCGGCCGAGCAGCGCGACGTACGGCACGCCGCGGCTGTCGGCGGCGAGCAGCGCCTTCGACTCGGCCGCGCCGATGAAGCCGACCGGGAAGCCGAGGATCAGCGCGGGGCGCGGCGCGCCGGCGTCGATCATGTCGAGCAGGTGGAACAGCGCGGTCGGCGCATTGCCGATCACGACGACGCTGCCCGCGAGCTGCGCTCGCCACAGTTCGAGCGCGGCGGCCGAGCGCGTGTTGCCGAGCTGCCGCGCGAGGTCGGGCACCTCGGGCTCGCCGAGCGTGCAGACCACGCGATTGCCGGCCGGCAGCCGCGCGCGCGTGATGCCTTCGGCCACCATCTTCGCGTCGCAGAGAATCGGCGCGCCGGCGGCCAGCGCCGCGCGGCCCGCTGCGCCCGCACCGGCGGAGAAGCGCAGATCGTCGACCACGTCGACCATGCCGCACGCGTGGATCACGCGCACCGCGAGTTTTTCGAGGTCGGCCGGGATGCGCGACAGGTCGGCCTCGGCGCGGATCGTCGCGAACGACTGGCGGTAGATTTCCTGCCCGTCGCGTATGTAGTCAAGCATCGTAGGGGTCCTGGCTTGGCCGCGCCTCGCCCAGGCGGGCCGCGGCTTCATCGATCGTCAAGTGGCGCGCGAGCGCGGTGCCGAGGCCCGCTGCGCCGTCGCGCCGGTAAAGGTCATAGTGCGCCGGCCCGACCGCGACGAGCGTGTGCGCGGCGGGATGCGGCAGTGCGCAGTGGCGCTCGCAGCCGGTCAGGTGCAGGTCGCGCACCGTGCCGATGCGCGCGGCGAGTGCGAGCGCGTCGCGCTTCGTGTCGGCGCGCGCCTTCGCGCAACCGGCGCTGCCCGCGCAGGCCACCATCCGCGCGAGCGGATCGCCGGGCGACACGACGAGGCCGAGCGCGGCGAGCGCGTCGCGCACCGTGGGGGCCGCGCCCGTCGCGACGCCGTGCACGAACACGCCTTGCCACGGCGTCATCGACAGCGTGCCGTCGCCGTGCGCGTCGGCGAGGGCCGCGAGCCGCTCGAGCCGCGCGCCGTCGAGACGGCCGAGCGCGAACTGCGCGCCGACGCTGCAGCGCCCCGCGTCGCGCACCGGCTGCGCACCGAAGCGCAGCGCGGGATCGGACGGCGCACGCCGCCAGTCTTGCAGCGCGGGATCGGCGGCAAGCGGAAACGGGAGCGTGGCTTGTGCGCGCGCGAGCAGCGTGTGCGCGCCGCAGGTGGCCAGCAGCGCACGCATGCGCGTCGTGTCGGCCGGCGCGAGATCGAGGAACGCGAGCAGCAGCGCGCGGACCAGCGCGACGGTATCCGCCGGTGCGACGTCGACGAGCGCGGGCGCAGCGCCGGCCGCGACCGGCGGGCAGCCGGCGAGCCCGGCCGCGATGCGCACTGCGCCGTCGCCGCGACGCCACGCGGCGAGCCAGATGTCGTGCGGATGATCGAGCGCCGCGATGCGCTCGCCGCCGTCGAGCTGGATCGCAAATTTCGGCGACAGCTCGAAACGGCGCGGCTCGCGCGCGAGCATGTCGAGCAGCGGCGCGGCGAGCGCGGCGCTGTCGACGAGCGCGTCGGGGTCGCGTCCTGCAAGCGGATTCAGCATCAGGTTGCGCACGTCGTCGCTGGCCGCGAGCGCGGCCGCATCGCCGTCGGCGTCGACGAGCGGGCCGAGCCCCGCGTCGAGCAGCGCGCGGGTAAGCGCACCGGCTTCGCCGGCGCGGATGCCGCGCACCTGCAGGTTCGCGCGGTTGGTCGCCTCGATCACGCCGGAGCCGTGCGCCTGCGCGACGGCGGCGATCGCGCGCGCCTGCCGCGCATCGAGCCGGCCGCCCGGCAGCTTGATCCGGCACAGGCCGCCGTCGGCCGCGGCGACGACGCGCACGAGCCCCGGGCAGGCCGACGGGCGCACGGTGGGCGAAGCAGGGGACGGAATGGGGGTGGAGCTCAACGGGGCATCCGAGCAGTGTCGCGCCGCGGCCATCGCATCGGTACACCCCGCCCGATGCCGGCTGGCACGCACGCACTTTCAGGCCGGCAGGTCTCCTGGCTGACAGGTCGACGCCCGCTCCGGGCCTTCCCGGACCAGCCAGTGGCGCCAAGGTGGAGACGGGCTCGCTGCCTACAGTTGCGGGGGCAGCCACAGCGGCGCGGTGCGCGCCCTGTGTTCCCTCTTCGGCCCCGAGGGGCACCGGCGAACGAACGCTGTATTATGCCTTTTTTCGCAACGAAGACCTATGCGCGGCGTCATGGCGGCCGCGTGCAGCAACATGACGGAATCGAACGATGGAGAAGGGCGCATGACGGCGTGGCTGACGGTGGTCGGCATCGGCGACGACGGTTATTCGGGGCTCGGCCGCGCCGCGCGGCGCGCGCTGTTCGATGCGACGCGCGTGATCGGTGCGCCACGGCACCTCGACATGCTGCCCGCGCGGGTCACGGCCGCGCGCGAGGCCTGGCCGCAGCCGTTCGACGTCGCGGGCGTGCTCGCGCGCCGCGATGCGCCCGTGTGCGTGCTCGCGAGCGGCGACCCGATGCTGTTCGGCGTCGGTGCGACGCTCGCGCGCCGGCTTTCTCCCGGCGAGTGGCGCGTGCTGCCCGCGCCGTCGTCGCTGTCGCTGGCGGCCGCGCGCCTCGGCTGGGCGCTGCAGGACGTCGGCGCGGTGTCGCTGGTCGGCCGGCCGCTCGCGACGCTCGCGCGCCACCTGCTGCCGGGCCGGCGCCTGTTCGTGCTGAGCGCGGACGGCCGCACGCCGGCCGCCGTCGCGGCGGAGCTGGCCGCGCGCGGCTTCGGGCCGAGCCGGATCAGCGTGTTCGAGCATCTCGGCGGCCCGCTCGAACGCCGGGTCGACGGCATCGCGGATGCGTGGTCCGTCGACGAAACCGCGGCGCTGAACCTCGTCGCGATCGACTGCCGCGCGGCGCCCGACGCGCCGCGGCGCGCGCTGACGCCGGGCCTGCCCGACGACGCCTATCGCCACGACGGGCAACTGACCAAGCGCGACATGCGCGCGCTGACGCTCGCGCGCCTCGCGCCCGCGCCGGACGAATTGCTGTGGGACGTCGGCGCCGGCTGCGGATCGATCGGCATCGAATGGATGCGCGCGCATCCGTCGTGCCAGGCGATCGCGATCGAATCGCACGCGGAGCGGCAGCGCTTCATCGAACACAATCGCGACGCGCTCGGCGTGCCGGGCCTGCAGCTCGTCGCCGGGCGCGCGCCCGACGCGCTCGCGGGGCTCGCCGCGCCCGACGCGATCTTCATCGGCGGCGGCGCGACCGTGCCCGGCGTGCTCGACGCGTGCTGGTCGGCGCTGAAGCCCGGCGGCCGCCTCGTCGCGAACGCCGTCACGCTGCAGGGTGAAATCGCGCTCGCCGCGTGGCGCGAGCGCCACGGCGGCACGCTCACGCGCGTGTCGCTCGCGCAGGCCGAGCCGCTCGGCCGCTTCGACACCTGGCGGCAGGCGTTGCCCGTCACGCTGTACGACACGCGCAAGCCTGCGCCTGGCGCACCCGACGCGGCGGCATGATGCGCGACGAAACCCCCGAACAGCCGGCGCCGCTGCGCTTCGGCTACACGACCGGCAGCTGCGCGACCGCGACGTCGCTGGCGGCCGCGCGGCTGCTGTTGACCGGCGCGGCGGACGACGCGGTCGAGATCGTGCTGCCCAAGGGCCAGCGCGTGATGATGCGTCTCGAATTCTGCAGGCTCGCCGCCGAGGGCGCCGAAGCCGGCACGATCAAGGATGCCGGCGACGATCCGGACGTCACGCACGGCGCACTGGTGTTCGCGCGCGTCGCGCTCGCGGCGGCGCCCGGCGTGCGCTTCCATGCGGGGCCCGGCGTCGGCACGGTCACGCGCGCGGGGCTCACGCTGCCGGTCGGCGAACCGGCGATCAACCCGGTGCCGCGCCAGATGATCACGTCCCACCTGGAAGCGCTCGCGGCCGGGCACGGCTATGCGGGCGGCTTCGACGTGACGATCGGCGTCGAGGGCGGCGAGGCGCTCGCGCTGAAGACGATGAACCCGCGCCTCGGCATCGTCGGCGGGCTGTCGATCCTCGGCACGACCGGCATCGTGCGGCCGTTCTCGTGCTCGGCCTATATCGCGTCGATCCACCAGGGCATCGACGTCGCGCGCGCGAACGGCATCGAACACATCGCCGCGTGCACCGGCAACGCGAGCGAGGACGCGATGCGCGCGCACTATCATCTGCCCGACATGGCGCTGATCGAGATGGGCGATTTCGCGGGCGCGGTGCTGAAGCATCTGCGGCGCGCGCCGATCGCGCGGCTGTCGATGTGCGGCGGCTTCGGCAAGCTCAGCAAGCTCGCGGCCGGCCATCTCGACCTGCACAGCCGCCATTCGAGCATCGACCTGCCGCTGCTCGCGCAATGGGCGGCCGAAGCCGGCGCGAGCGACGCGCTGCAGGCCGCGATGCGCGCCGCGAACACGAGCCAGGAAGCGCTGAAGCTCGCGCTTGCCGACGGCGTGCCGCTCGGCGACCTCGTCTGCGCGCAAGCGCTCGCCGTCGCGCGCGACATCGTGCCCGCGTCGGTCGCCGTCGAGATGTTCGCGATCGACCGGCAGGGCCGCTTCGTCGGGGTCGCGCGATGAGCGCGCGCATCCTGCTGCTCGGCGGCACCGGCGATGCGCTGAAGATCGCGCGCACACTCGGCCCGCGCGACGTGTACAGTCTCGCCGGGCTCGGCAAGGTGCCGGCCGATCTCGCGTGCGAGGTCCGGGTCGGCGGCTTCGGCGGCGCGGCCGGCCTGGCCGCCTATCTGCGCGACGCCGGCATCGGCCTCGTGATCGACGCGACCCATCCTTATGCGGCGCGCATCAGCGCGAACGCGGCCGCCGCCGCGCGCGACGCGGGCGTGCCGTGCTGGGCGCTGCGCCGCGCGCCGTGGGAGCCGCAGCCGGGCGACGACTGGCGGATGGTCGACAGCTGGGCCGACATCGAAGCCGCGCTCGCGCCGTTCCGGAGGCCGCTGTTCACGCTCGGCCGCGAGCCGCTCGCGCATCTCGATGCGATCCCGCCGCACCAGTTCTGGCTCGTGCGCTGCCTCGATCCACATCCGGGCAACGCGCACGCACAGATCGTCGCCGCGCGCGGGCCGTTTACGCTCGACGGCGAACGCGCGCTGTTCGCGCTCGCGGGCATCGACGTAGTCGTCAGCAAGAACAGCGGCGGCGCCGCGACCGAGGCGAAGCTGGACGTCGCACGCGAACGCCGGCTGCCGGTCGTGATGCTGCGCCGGCCGCCGCTGCCCGACGTCGACCGTGCGTTCGATTCGACCGGCGCGCTGCTCGATGCGCTCGATCCGGGCTTGCGCGCGTGACGGCGCGCAACCCGGCCGCCCATCCATTGACGGAGTATTTTCGATGACGGTGTATTTCATCGGCGCGGGTCCCGGCGACCCGGAGCTGATCACGGTGAAGGGCCAGCGCCTCGTGCGCACGTGCCCGGTGATCCTGTATGCGGGCTCGCTCGTGCCCGCGGCCGTGCTCGACGGCCATCGCGCGGAGCAGGTGGTCAACACGGCCGAGCTCGATCTCGACGCGATCGTCGCGCTGCTCGCGCAGGCGCATGCGAAAGGGCAGGACGTCGCGCGCGTGCATTCCGGCGACCCGTCGCTGTACGGCGCGATCGGCGAGCAGATCCGCCGGCTCAAAGCGCTCGGGATTCCGTATGAAATCGTGCCGGGCGTGACGGCCACCGCCGCGTGCGCGGCGACGCTCGGCTGCGAGCTGACGCTGCCCGGCATCGCGCAGACGGTGATCCTCACGCGCTACGCAGGCAAGACGACGATGCCCGAAGGCGAGGCGCTCGGCGCACTCGCCGCGCATCGCGCGACGCTCGCGATCCATCTCGGCGTGCGGCATCTCGCGCGCATCGTCGACGAGACGCTGCCGCACTACGGGCCCGACTGCCCGGTCGCGGTGATCTACCGCGCGAGCTGGCCGGACGAGACGCGCGTCACCGGCACGCTCGGCGATATCGTCGCGAAGGTGCAGGGCACGCAGATCGAGCGCACTGCGTTGATTCTGATCGGGCGCGTGCTCGATGCCGAAGGGTTCGCCGATTCGACGCTTTACGCGAGCGCCGAGTAGGTCGCGCGCCCACCGTCGAACGTCCGCCTGCGCTCACGCGCGCGCAACACGCCGCGCGACCTGCGGCCCGAAGCCGGCAGCCAGCACGCATAGCACGACGCACAGGCACGCCATCGCGGCCCATGCGGGCGTCAGGTCCGCGAGATGCTGGCGCACGATGCCCGCCGCGAACGGGAACAGCCCCGCGATCAGGTAGCCGACGCCCTGCACGAAGCCCGTCAGCGACGCGGCGTCGGCGGGCGTGGCCGCATGGTCGACCGTGACGATCAGCGACAGCGGGAACAGCGCGCCAATGCCCGCGCCCATCAGCAGCGCGACCGGCAGCGCCAGCGCCTGCGGCGCGGCGAGCATCAGCACGAGCCCGACGAACAGCGCCGCGATCGCCGCGAACAGCGCGGGCCGGCGATCGGGCACGCGATCGATCGTCGCCGACACCGTCAATCCCGCCACCACCTCCGCCAGCGTGACGCCGCCGAGCAGCCCGCCGGCCGCGGCGGGCGACCAGCCGAGCCGCATGTAGTACGGCGGCAGCCACGCGAGCACCAGCGTGTACGCGCCGGTCGCGATCCCGAAGAACAGCGCGAGCCGCCACGTGCGCGGCGAACGCGACGGCCGCGCGCCGAGCGGCGACGCGGCCGCGATGGCCGTGCCGCCGCGGCTCGCCACCGGCCATGCAAGCGCGGCGACGACGGCCGGCAGCGCCCAGCCGGCGAGCGCCGCGAGCCAGCCCCAGCGCGCGGCCGCCAGCGGCGCCGCGACGCTCGCGAGCACTGCGCCGCCCATGATCGACGTCGAATAGATGCCCATCACGCCGCCCACCCGCGTCGAGAAATTCGCCTTCACGAAACCGGGCAGCAGCGCCTGCACCATCGCGATCCCCAACCCCGCGCAGCATGCGCTGGCCAGCAGCAGCCACGCCTGCTGCGCGCCGACGCGCGCCGCGCACGCGATGCCGATCAGCGCGATGCCGAGCGACACGCCGCCCGCGATGCCGGTCGCGCGCTGCAGCCGCCGCGCGCAGAGTGCGCCGAGGCCCATCAGCACGATCGGGATCGTCGTCAGCAGGCTTGCAGTGCTGTCGCCGATGCCGGTCGCGCGCTGGATCATGTCGAGCAGCGGGCCGACCGCGGCGAGCGCCGGGCGCAGGTTCAGCCCGACGAGGACGATGGCGGCGAGCCGCCATCCGGGGGAAGTGAAGCGATGCATCGTATGGCCCTCAGGTCGTGCGCGGCGTCGAAGCCTATGCCGCGCGTTTTCGTGTAAATTGTCTCGACGTCAAGATAAATGCCGATTTATCTCGACGTCAAGATAACTTGTTCGCCGAGGAGGGTTAATGAACCGAGTGGATCGGGCCGAGCACGCGGTCGCGCAATGGCGCGTGGAGCGTCCGGATCTCGACGCGTCGTCGATGCTCGTGATGGGGCGGCTGCAGGAAGCGGCGCTCGTGATCGCGCGCGACCGTCTCAATCCGCTGTTCGAGCGCTACGGGATGCAGCCGGGCGAATTCGACGTGCTGGCGACGCTGCGCCGCAGCGGCGCGCCGTTCGCGCTGACGCCGACGGCGCTGTACGACGCGCTGATGATGTCGTCGGGCGGGATGACCGCGCGCATCGACCGGTTGCAGAAGGCGGGGTGGGTCGAGCGCCGGCCGAATCCGGCCGACGGGCGCGGCACGCTCGTCGCGCTGACGGACGCCGGCCGCGCGCTGATCGACGACGCGGTCGTCGCACACATCGACAACCAGCGCGCGCTGCTGGCGGCGCTGTCGGCGGCGGAGCAGGCGCAGCTCGCGCGGCTGCTGGGCAAGCTGCTGGGGGGATTGGGCGAGGAAGGGGGTTAATCCCGCCGCATCGCGCGGCGGGTTGGCATCCTGCCGGCCGCGATGAACGCGGGGCCGGCCGTGCGCGTCAGGTACGCGCCGGAATGTTGAGGCCGCGTGCAACGGCCGGGCGGGCGACGAACGCGTCGAGCGCGCGTGCGACGTGGCGGAATTCGCTGAAGCCGACCAGGTCGCCCGCTTCGTAGAAGCCGATCAGGTTGCGCACCCACGGGAAGATCGAGATGTCGGCGATCGTGTAGTCATCGCCCATCACCCACTGGCGATCGGCGAGGCGGGCGTCGAGCACCGCGAGCAGGCGCTTCGATTCGTCGACGTAGCGATCGCGCGGACGCTTGTCCTCGTAGTCGCGGCCCGCGAACTTGTGGAAGAAGCCCACCTGCCCGAAGATCGGGCCGATCCCGGCCATCTGGAACATCACCCACTGGATCGTCTCGTAGCGGCGCGCGAGATCCTTCGGGATCAGCTGGCCGGTCTTGTCGGCGAGATAGATCAGGATCGCGCCGGATTCGAACAGCGGCAGCGGCTTGCCGTCCGGGCCGTTCGGGTCGATGATCGCCGGGATCTTGTTGTTCGGGTTCAGCGACAGGAACGCCGGCGACAGCTGGTCGTCGGTGCTGAAGCTCACCAGGTGCGGCTCGTACGGCAGGCCGGTTTCCTCGAGCATGATCGACACCTTGACGCCGTTCGGCGTCGGCAGCGAGTAGAGCTGGAGGCGGTCGGGATGCTGGGCCGGCCACTTTTGCGTGATCGGGAAGGCGGACAGATCGGGCATGACAGGATTCGCTCGTCGGGGTGAATCATCTGCGATCCGCTGCGCCGCCGCGCGTGGCGGGCCGTTCGCGGAAGCGGGAGCGGCGGCGGCACGCGAGGGCGGGCACGGCGGGGCGCGCCAAAGGGGCCACTGTAGCTGATTCGGGAGATTGTTGCTGGTGGTGGGTATAAACGGGGCCGATGTGCCGCGCCGTGGCGTGGCTATCGCGCCGAGTCGTCGGGATGTATGACGTCGCGATAGATCTGCGCAACCCGTTCGCGCGAAATGCCGTGGCGTTGCTCCAATGCCAGCGGGTGGTCGGTGGGTTCGACTGAGACATACGGACGGATGCCGTCATTACGCAGATGCACCATCGTCTTGAGATTGATCGTATCCGGGTAGACGAACAGCTGCGGGTTGAGCCAGCCGAAGAATGAACCCAGGTGCGATCGCTTTGCAACGTGGAATGTCCTGACCCACTCCTGAAAACTCGCTTCGCTGACGGAGAGCCATACGCCCCACGTGAACGGCTCGGCGAAGCCGTGCACGGGTATCTCGATGGTTCCGCGGACGAAGAACAGGGTTTCGTCGATCACGCAGTCGTCGCTGCCGAGCGAGCAGCGGTGCGTTCTTTCTTCGTCCGGGATTGGGTAATAGCTGAAAGGTGCCGGAGCGACAAAGCTCGGAATGCCGTGGCGGGTTCTACCGCGAAACATCTCATCCGACTCTAAGAAGCCCCTTTGTAGGCTTCACACTGAATGTGCGAGACCGCATCCAGATCGCTCGCCAGCATCGGCCGGCCCGTCAGGCCGGCCGCCGTTTCCTGGCGTTTCATCATAGGCCGGGACAGTATTATGCGTCCACGACCAGCACTTTCCCCGTGATAAAGCCGTCCACGGACCGCTCGAATGCCTTACCAACCAGCGTGCTCGGCACAGGCTGGAAGCCCGGCATCATTTCGCCGTAAACATCCCACGCTTCTTCCAGAACTGTCGGATTTACAACGTTAATGCGGATGCCACGGGGAAGCTCGTGCGCAACGCATTGTACGAAGGTGTCAATGGCACCGCTGGTAGTCGCATCAGCGATTGCCAGAGGAATAGGTTTCAGGTTAAGAATGCCGGAGATCAGGGTGAACGAGCCGCCATCGTTAATGTAGTTCAGGCCCACATTCACCAGATTGATTTGGCCGAGCAGTTTACTTTTGATAGTGACATCCCACTGCTCATCCGTCATTTCGCTGAAATTAGCATATTCGCAATACCCCGCGGTATTGACGACGGCGTCGAAATGGCCGACCACTTCAAAAAGCGCCTTGATCGAATCTTTCCTAGTAATATCCACCATATAGTCACAGCCTTCACCAGAACGGCTAGCGGTAATGAGCTTGTGGTTCTTAAGCCCTGTCAGTGCAGCTTGGCCCATTTTTCCTTGGGCGCCAATGAGGATGACCGTTTTCATGTCGTCGCCTTAATCGTCGATTTGCCGAAAACCCAATTCTAGGCGCGCAATGATACAATTCATATCATCATCTTATTGTATGAGATACAACGCATCATGGTGGAAAAGCTGGACATCCGGCACATGCGCGTCTTGCTGCATCTAGTCCGAGAAAGAAACGTATCAAAGGTGGCCCGTAAGCTGGATATTTCCCAGCAAGCGGTGAGCGCATACCTGAAACGTATGCGGGAGATTTTCCCTCAAGAACTATTTCTGCGCCTGAGTGCGGGCTTGCAGCCGACCGAATACGCCTACGAGTTGGCAGCGAAGATTGAGAAAATCATCGATGACGTTGACGCCATATTCGGCGATTTTCCTTTTGACCCGCTTGCAAGCGAACAGGTCTTCACGATTATAGCTAACGAGTATTCACAACTTTCGATCATCCCCAAACTATCGCTGAAGCTCGCCAGGCTTGCGCCAAAGATCAGGCTTGACATTATAGACTTCAATCCGTCGCAACATTTCCAGACACTCGCAAATGGTGAGGCCGACCTGGTAATTGGGTTTTCGGATTACGTTGATGATGGATTAATTCGCACAAAACTTAGACAGGACCATTATTGCTGCGTAGTGGGGACAAATTCATCGCTAACCGACAAAATTAGCTGCCTTGAGGACACTTCGCGATTCCCGCATGTCGATTTTTCGAGCAGCCCCGGAAACCTTGGAAATCGCATAGGCGACTTTCTTGACGCCAGGAATATAAAACGCCGAGTCGTTGCGACAATGCCGTGCTATACGTCATTGCAGGCATTCATGTCCGTCAACGATGCCGTGGCGTTTGTGCCCTCGGCGATTGCATCGACTGGCGATTTTCAGGTAATCGACATGAAGGCTCTGCCGCTGCGGTTTGATGTGGCCGTGGGCTGGCATCGTAGGGCCGCAGGTATCGTATCCCGACAATGGCTGACAGGCGTCATTGCAGATGCTGTCTCAAATTGATGCGGTGCATGCCATTTTTCGTCCAACGACGCGGCCCATGTGGGTCGCTACGAGCGCTTGGTGGTATTCAACTGAAACCGGCTTGCAGCTCAGTGCCCCATTTATCAAGGACGGCGTTTCTGCCGATTCTCCATTTTGAATTGGATCAGGCGCGCGCAAGCAGTCGCGTTTGAGGCACTGGACGTTCAACGAACGGCTTTGAATCTCATCGAGGGCCGTTGTTCCTCTCACTTCAGCCTGGAAGCGCCCTGGGTGAGCGGCAGAGAAGGGGTGGTGAGCGACATCCATGTGTGTCGGTATTGCATCGATGGTCGGCAATCCGGCGTCGAAATACGGCGGTCGACGCGTCACCGCCGGACACCTCCGTCAAAAGTTGTGCCTTAACCCAATCATCGCCGCCGTCGTCCCCACCGCCGGCGCAACCGGCTGCCCATACACGAGCATCTGATCCATCGTGCCTCGGTTGTTCACATGACCGACCTGCGCATAGACCATCGTGCGCTTTGACAGGCTGTAATCAGCCCCGAGCACGATCGACGTCGACTTGTTCGCCGAGCGATTGCGGTCCTTCAGGTAATACACGGCCGACGTCATCTGCAATGCGGGCGTGAAGCGATACCCAACGCCTGCCGACATCATGTCGAAGTTCGCCCGATCCGAATGCGCGGGATTCTTGCCGTTCGCATACGACGCGGACACCGAGAACGCATCACGCGTGTACTTCGCGCCGACGTACATGAACCGGTTGTTGTTCACACCGGTCGGCGTCGACCCCGGCGCCGGATTCGCATCATGGCCGTTGTAGTAAACCGCCGCCAAGTTCAGCCCGTAGTTCGCATACTTGAGCACGACCGACTCGCGCGTGCCCCCCTGAAATTGCCCGGCGACGCCGCCCGGCGCGAACTCGAGCGCAACCGACACGCCGCCGAACATCGGCGACTGATAAACGAGCGCATTGCTGTCATACAGCGCGCCGATCGCGCCGTTGGTGCTCGTGCCGGGCCACCCGGCCGCGGTATTGATCCCGAGCCATGCGGTCAGGATGCTGCCGAAGAACTGCGCATTGCGCACGTCCGTGTCGGCCATCGCATAGATCATCGGCACGATCTGCCGCCCCGCGTTGAACGTCCCGAACGGCCCCGACACGCCCACCGACGCCACCTGGTTGAAAATCGCGACCGCGCCCGGCGTGTCGCTCAGCTGCAGCCGGCCGGTGCCGCTGTCGAACGAGCCCTGCAGCTTGAAGTTGATCGCGTAGCCGCCGCCGATGTCCTCGCGCCCCTTGATTCCCCAGAAGCTCGAATAGATGCCGCCGTCCTTCATCCGGAACACCTTGCCGGTGTTCGGCGCGTTCGGGCTGAACGACGCGGCCGACGTGCTCTGGTACAGCAGGCCGGTGTCGATCACGCCGTACAGCGTCACGGAGGATTGCGCGTGCGCGCCCGCCGAACAGGCGGCAAGCGCGGCGAGCGCGGCCAGTTTCGTCTTCATCGAAAGTCTCCAGGGATCGTGTTATCTCCGGACGGGATCGAGCCCGCCCGGGGCGATGCATGAAACGTGTCAGGCGGCACGCAACCGGCACCCGTCGATGCGGCGCACGGAATCAGCGGAATCAGCGGAATCAGCGGAATCAGCGGAATCAGCGGAATCAGCGGAATCAGCGAAGGACTCGAAGTGCGGCATGGGACGGCTCCGTCGGGCGGACGTCGCGGGCGACATCCTGTTGCGTCATGCGGGAAAGACTACGCAACGACGGACGGGCATTCCCCCCCACGCGCGGGGGGCAGGGTTTCGGAGAAGCGAAATGAGGCGGGGAGGTGCTAGGACGCGCTTTCCAGCAGCCCGAGCACGAGCGCGCGGCGCACCGCGTGCTTGCGCGAGCTCGCATCGAGCTTGCCGAACAGGTTCTTCAGGTGCCACTTCACGGTTTCCTCGCCGACGGCGAGCGCCACCGCGATCTCCTTGTTCGACAGGTTCCGCGCCAGCAGCTCGAGGATCGCGCGCTCCTTCGGCGTCAGCACGACGCTCGGCACCGCGCGCGGCCCGGCCGCCGCGCGGGGCGCCGGCGGCACGATGCGCGGCGTCGGCAACGCATGCTGCGCGTGGCCGGCGAGCGCGGCGTCCTCGTCGCCGACGCGCCGCACCCAGTCGGCGACGGCCGGGTGCGTGTCGGCGAGCGTGCGCGTGAGACGGAACACGTCGGCGAGGTTGATCGCCTCGACCAGCAGCGCGCGGCCGTCGCGGCCCGACTGCTCGAGCGCGAACGCCTTCAGCGCCATGATCTCGATGCGCGCGCGGCCGACGTTCATCTCGCGCGCGAGCACGGCGGCCTCGTCGAGCGCCGCGCCGGCGTCGTCCCAGCGGCGGGCCGCGAGCGCGGCCCCGGCATGCGCGGTGGCCTGCAGCAGCACCACCGGCCGCCGCCACAGCGGCCCGTGCGCGGGAAACGCGGCGGCCGCGATCGCGTCGATCCGCTCGACCAGCGCATGGCAGGTCGCCTCGCGGTAACGCGCCGCATGTATCCGCACCTGCTCGGCGAGGCTCGCGACCGACAGGCGCGGCAGCCGCCGCGCGACGCCCATCGCGTCCAGCGCTTCGAGCAGGTCGATCGCGCGATGCTCGACGCCGCGCAGCAGCGCGATGCGCGCGGCGGTGCAGTAGCCGAGCAGCACCGTATCCGGAATGCCCGAATGCTCGAGCACGTCGAGCCGGTTCGCGAGCAGCGCGGCGGCCTGGTCGACCCGGTCCGACTCGTACGCGATCGCCGCGCACAGCGCCGCGAACATGCAGGTGAGCGGATGGCGGCGGCCGAGGTCCGCTTCGGCGCGGGCCAGCGCCGGGGCGAGCACGTCGTCGGCCAGCTGCGGCTGCCCTTCGGACAGGTAGCTGAAGCCCGCGATCAGCTCGCCCCAGCGCGCGACGTAGCCGAACCCGGCCGCGGTTTCGCCGCGCGGCGCGCCTTGCTGGAAACGCCGCGCCTGCGCGGGCTCGCCGAGGATGATCGCGCGCGCCGACAGCCGGTTGGCGTGCATCTGTGCAAGCCATGACGCGGCGGGCGGCACGAATGCGGCCCACGGCTCGAACAGCTCGACGAAGCGGTCGATCTCGTCCGCGTAATACGCGGCCGCGCTCAGGATCAGCGCGCATTCGTAACGCATCGCGCTCGGCGTGTCGGGCGCGGCGAGGATGCCGTCGATCTGCCGCTGCGCCTCGACGTGACGCTCGCCGAGCGCGAGCGCCCACGCCACGGCGATCCGCAGCGGCGGGCGCTGGTCGAGCTCGGCGTCGGGCAGCCGTTCGAGCCAGTCGAGCACGTCGTTGATGCGGCCGGCCTTCAGCGCATCCTCGAGGCAGCGCCGCGCCAGCGCATAGGCCGTGTCGAGCCGGCCGGCCGCATACGCGTGCCGCGCGGCCTCGCCGGTCATCCCGTGAGCGTCGAGCCAGTCGGCCGCGCGCGCGTGCAGGCCGTCGCGCTCCGCGTCCGGCCACGCCGCGAGGCGGTCGCGCAGCGCGTCGCGCACGAGCGGATGCAGCCGGCACCAGTCGCTGTCATCCGACGCGATGAACAGCGGCGTGTCGCGCGCGAGCCGGGCGAGGCGCGCGGGCGCGTCGCCGCTGCCGAGCAATGCGTCGCACAGCGCCGGGTGCAGCAGGTCGACGATGCTGATGCGCGTGAGGAACGCCGTGTCGTCCGCCGACAGGTTCGCGAGCAGCAGCTCGACGAGCCGGTCGCGGGTGCCGCCCGCGCGCGCGGCGAGCGCATCGACGGCCTGGCGCGGGTCGGCCGCGCGCGCCATCGCCGCCATCGCGAGCTGCAGCCCGAGCGGCCAGCCGTCGACAAGCTCGAACAGGCGCGCGCACGCGTCGGCGTCGACCCGCTGCGCGAAGCGGCCGGTCACCAGCGCGATCGTCTCGTCGAGCGTGAACCTCAACCAGTCGGCGCCGACCAGCGTGCATTGCCCGCCCGCGAGCAGGTCGCCGGCGGCCTGGTCGAGCCCGCGCCGCGCGGCCACCACGACGCGCAGGTTCTGCGGCGCGTTGTGCAGCACGTAGGTCAGCGCGTCGAGGCCGGCGGCGGGCAGCCGCTCGGCTTCGTCGACGATCAGCAGCGCATCGATCGACAGCTGCGCGACCTCGGCGAGCCACGCGGTCACGCCTTCGAGCGCGCGCGCCGCGTCCAGCGCGCCGCTCGCGATCAGGCGGCCGAAGCCGGGGCGCGCGCAGCCGGTGCGCACGGCCTGCACGAGCCCTTGCAGCAGGCGCGGCGCGTCGTCGCGCTCGTCCGCCGACAGCCAGACGACCGCATGGCCGAGCGCCAGGTATTCGCGGCGCCATTGCGCGAGCAGCGACGTCTTGCCGTAGCCGGCCGGCGCCTGCACGAGCGTCACCTGACGATCGCCGAAACCTGCCGCCGACAGGCTCAGCCGTGCGCGCGCGACAAGCTGCGCGGATACGCGCGGCGCGGTCGTCTTCAGTACCAGCTCGGTGGGGGCGGTGTCGTCGCGGGTCGCAGGGTGGGCCATCGGGGGAGCAGGTCGGCAGCCGGGCAGGGCCGGCGTCCGGTGTGGATCGTGGGGGAAGGATCGGCCGAACCCGCCGCGCGCGTCAATCCCCCCCGTCGCGAGTGGGGCCGGCACCGCGCCGTGTCGATAGCATGGGTTCCGACACAAGCACGAGGAGCATGCCATGCCGACAGACTTCACCGCCACGCCGGCCGGCGTGCCGCGCGCCGGGTGAGCCGCGCGATGTATCGCCACCTGCTCGTGACGGTCGAGTGCGCGCCCGGCGGCATCGACGCGGTGGGCCATGCGCTCGAACTGGCCCGCGCGATCGGCGCGCGCATCACGTTCGTGCTGGCCGGCGCCGCGCCGGGCCCGTATTTACCCGGAGCGCAGGCCGCGGAGCAGGGTGCCAAAGTGGAAGCGGCCGCCCGCGCGCAGGGGGTGTCGCATGCGATTGCGCCCGCGCACGACGCGACGCTCGACGAACTGGCCGGCCGCCGCGGCTGCGACCTGATCTGCGTGGCCGCACTGCCGGGCAGCGCCGACGCGGCGGCGGGCGCGCGGCGGCGCGACCTGCTCGCGACGAGCGCCGTGCCGGTGCTCGTGTGTGCGGCCTCGAAGCCGGCGGCGGCGCGCGTGATCGCCCGTTGTCTCGACGCGCATCGCGCGGTCGCCGCGCTGCTGCATGCGCTGATGCGAGCCGGTGCCGCAACGGGCGAACCCGAGCAGCGCGCGGCCGCCGTGCGGCGCGTGCTCGCGGATCTCGCCGGCAAGCAACGGCCCGATCGCGGCGACGTCACGGAGGCGCAGTTGTTCGCGATGCTGCGCGCGCGCACCGAGTGCGTCGCTGCGGAGCTGGACGAACTGGCGCGCCAGCAGCGGCGCGACGCGCAGGCACTCGATGCACTGGCGGGCATGGCGGAGGACGTGCCGCCGCAGGCCGGGGCCGCTGCGTTCGATGCGGCGCTCGCGCGCTATGCACGCGGCGTCTTCGAACAGATGGGACGCAAGGAGGGCGTGATCTTCCCGGCCGCGCGGCGCTACCTGAGCGACGCCGACTGGGCGGCCCTCGATGCGGGCCCGCCCGCCGACATGAACGCGAATACGAACGAAACCGACGATGCGCGACGCGCATCCGACTGATCTACCACGGAGACAGACATGGCACATGCAGTGCGATTTCACGAGACGGGCGGCCCGGAAGTGCTGCGCCGGGAAACCGTCGAGGTGGGCGAGCCGGGGCCGGGCCAGGTGCGCGTGAAGCACGCCGCGGTCGGGCTGAATTTCGCCGACACCTATTTCCGCAGCGGCCTGTATCCGGTGCCGCTGCCGTCCGGCATCGGCGTCGAGGCGGCGGGCGTGGTCGAGGCCGTCGGCGCGGGCGTCACGCAGGTGGCGGTCGGCGATCGCGTGACCTATACGGGCTTCCTCGACACGCTCGGCGCGTACAGCACCGAGCGCCTGGTGCCGGCCGCGCCGCTGATCCGGCTGCCCGACGCGATCGCGTGCGACACGGCGGCCGCGATGACGATGCGCGGCCTCACCGCCGCCTACCTGCTGCGCCGCATCCACGCGTTCAAGGCAGGCGACAGCATCCTGCTGCACGCGGCGGCCGGCGGCGTCGGCCTGATCGTGTCGCAATGGGCGAAGCTGCTCGGCCTGACCGTGATCGGCACGGTATCGAGCGACGCGAAGGCGGGTATCGCGCGGGCGCACGGCTGCGACCACGTGATCGTCCATCGCCGCGAGGACATCGCGCAGCGCGTGCGCGAACTGACCGACGGCAGGGGCGTCGACGTCGTGTTCGACAGCGTCGGCAAGGACACCTTCGACGCGTCGCTGAATGCGCTCAAGCGCCGCGGGCTGATGGTGTGCGTCGGTACCGCGTCGGGCCCGATTCCGCCGTTCAATCCGCAATTGCTCGCGATGAAGGGGTCGCTCTACCTGACGCGCCCGGCGCTCGCCGACTACATCGCCGATCCGGCCGAGAAGGCGGAACTGGCGGGCGAGCTGTTCGGCCATGTCGCCGCCGGCCGGATCCGGATCGAGATCAACCAGCGCTACGCGCTCGAGGACGCGGCGCGCGCGCATCGCGACCTGGAGAGCGGCCGGACCACGGGTTCGTCGGTCTTCGAGATCTGAGGAGGCGGCCATGCGAGTCGAACCGCTCACCTGCGCGATCGGCGCGGAACTGCACGGCGTCAGCCTCGCCGATGCCGTGCACGACGACGGCCTGTTCGCCGAGATCCGCGCGCTGCTGCTGACCCACCGCGTGCTGTTCCTGCGCGACCAGGACATCACGCGCGCCGAGCACGTCGCGTTCGCGCGGCGCTTCGGCGAGCTGGAGGATCACCCGGTCGCCGGCAGCGATCCCGAGCATCCGGGCCTCGTGCGGATCTACAAGTCGCCGGACCAGCCGAACGACCGCTACGAGAACGCGTGGCACAGCGATGCGAGCTGGCGCGTGGCGCCGCCATTCGGCTGCGTGCTGCGCTGCGTCGAGTGCCCGCCGGTCGGCGGCGACACGCTGTGGGCGAACATGGTGCTCGCCTACGAGAACCTGCCCGCGCACGTGAAGCAGCAGATCGACGGGCTGCGCGCGCGCCACAGCATCGAGGCGAGCTTCGGCGCGGCGATGCCGATCGACAAGCGGCTCGCGCTGAAGGCGCAGTACCCCGACGCCGAGCACCCGGTCGTGCGCACGCACCCCGAAACGGGCGAGAAGGTGCTGTACGTGAATGCGTTCACGACGCACTTCACGAACTTCCATACGCCCGAGCGCGTGCGCTTCGGGCAGGACGCAAACCCGGGCGCGGGCCAGCTGCTGCAGTACCTGGTCAGCCAGGCGCAGATCCCCGAATACCAGGTGCGCTGGCGCTGGCGGAAGAACAGCGTCGCGCTCTGGGACAACCGCAGCACCCAGCACTACGCGGTGATGGACTACCCGCCGTGCGTGCGCAGGATGGAACGCGCGGGGATCGTCGGCGACGCGCCGTTCTGAGCCCCCGCATACAACGATTCAAACTGGAGGACGACATGCAATTTCTCGACGATTCGCTGCACCCGGAAAACCAGGACAAGGTGGTGATCACGGTCGCGCCGTACGGCCCCGAATGGATGCCGGCGGATTTCCCCGAAGACATCCCGGTGACGATGGACGAGCACGTGCAGAAGGCCGTGGACTGCTACAACGCGGGCGCCACCGTGCTGCACCTGCACGTGCGCGAAGCGGACGGCAAGGGCAGCAAGCGGCTGTCGAAGTTCAACGAGCTGCTCGGCCGGCTGCGCGACGCGGTGCCCGACATGATCCTGCAGGTGGGCGGCTCGATCTCGTTCGCGCCGGAAGGCGACGGCGCGGAGGCGAAGTGGCTGTCCGACGACACGCGCCACATGCTCGCCGAGCTGAGCCCGAAGCCCGACCAGGTGACGGTCGCGATCAACACGGTGCAGATGAACATCACCGAGCTGATGAACCGCCGCGACATCGCCGGCACGTCGCTGAACGAAGCCGCGTACTGGGAGGCGTATCGCGAGATGACCGTGCCGGCCGGCCCCGGCTGGGTCGAGGAGCACCTGCGCCGGCTGCAGGCGGCCGGCATCCAGCCGCATTTCCAGCTCACCGGCATGCATTCGCTGGAAACGCTCGAGCGGATGATCCGCCGCGGCGTCTATCGCGGCCCGCTGAACGTCACGTGGGTCGGCATCGGCGGCGGCTTCGACGGCCCGAACCCGTACAACTTCATGGAGTTCGTGCGGCGCTGCCCGGACGGCGCGTGCATCACGCTCGAATCGCTGATGAAGAACGTGCTGCCGATCAACACGATCGCGATGGCGATGGGGCTGCATCCGCGCTGCGGGATCGAGGACACGATCATCGACCAGAAGGGCAACCGGATGACGTCGGTGCAGCAGGTCGAGCAGTGCGCGCGGATCGCGCGCGAACTCGGCCGCGAGATCGCGACCGGCCGGGAAGCGAAGGCGATCTACCGGATCGGCGTGCAGTACGACGGCGTCGACGAGACGCTCGCGCAGCTCGGCATGGCGCCGAACCGCCGGCCGGGCCAGGTGAACGTGCCGCTGCGCGCGGCCTGACGCGGCGCACATCCGGGCGGATGGCCGCTGCGGCCGCCGTCCGCCGAACATTCGGTGCGTGGCACCCACCCCGCGCGCGCTGCGCAGGGCGGACTCCGGCGAACGGAGCGGGGCCGCGCAAACCGTGCCGACGCGCTAGCGCATCACTGCGCGCGGCACCGGAGGAGACACGCATGCTGATCCATCATGTCGAGCCGTCGATGCAGGGCGTGGCCGAGGTTCGCAGCCGCGCGCCCGCATACGCATGGCTCGTGTTCGGGCTGACCGTCGGCCTGCTGCTGTCCGACTACATGTCGCGGCAGGTGCTCAACGCGGTGTTTCCGCTGCTCAAGCTCTCGTGGGGGCTCACCGACACGCAGCTCGGCTCGCTGAGCGGGATCGTCGCGCTGCTGGTCGGCGTGCTGACGTTCCCGCTGTCGGTGCTCGCCGACCGCTTCGGCCGCGTGCGCAGCATCGTGCTGATGGCTGCGCTGTGGAGCGTCGCGACGCTCGGCTGCGCGCTGTCGACCCACTACGCGGAAATGCTCGTCGCGCGCGGGTTCGTCGGGCTCGGCGAAGCCGCGTACGGCAGCGTCGGCATCGCGCTGATCCTGAGCATCTTTCCGGTGCATCTGCGCGCGACGCTGACCGGCGCGTTCATGGCCGGCGGTGCGTTCGGCTCGGTGTTCGGGATGGCGCTCGGCGGCGTGGTCGGCGCGCACCTCGGCTGGCGCTGGTCGTTCGGCGTGATGGCCGCGCTCGGGCTCGTGCTGCTGGTCGCGTACCGCTGCGCCGTCACCGAGCGGCGGCTCGCCGCGTGCCGGCCCGAGCCGTGCCGGCGCGGCCCGGACGCGCCGCGCGACGTGCGCGGCAGCCTGCGCGCGCTGATGACGGGGCTGTTTTCATCGCGCTCGGTGATCTGCGCGTACATCGGCAGCGGGCTGCACCTGTTCGTGCCGGGCGCGCTGTTCGCGTGGCTGCCGAGCTACCTGAACCGCGACTACGCGATGGCGCCCGACCGGGCCGCGGTGCTCGCGGCGGGCTTCGTGCTGATCGCCGGCATCGGGATGGTCGGCTGCGGGATCGTCACCGACCGGATCGGCAAGGCCGACGGCGCACGCAAGTGGCTGACCGCGATCACCTATTGCCTGCTGACGTGCGGCAGCCTCGCGCTCGCGTTCCGGCTGCCGCCCGGGCCGCTGCAGCTCGCGCTGATCGGCGTCGGGATGCTGGTCGGCGCGGGCGCGTCCGGCGCATCGGGCGCGATGGTCGCGAACCTGACGCCCGCCGCGATCCACGCGTCGGCATTCGCGACGCTCACGCTCGCGAACAACCTGCTCGGCATGGCGCCCGGGCCGCTGCTGACCGGTTGGGTCGCCGATCACGTGGGGCTCGGTGTCGCGCTGCAATGGATTCCCGTCGTGCCGCTCGCGGCCGCGGCGGTCTTCTCGATCGGGCACGCGAGCTATGTGGCCGATCTCGCACGCGCAGAACGTAGCCGGCGCGCGTCCGTTCATTCCTGATTTCCGTTGGTTCCCCTGGAGGCTGCATGACCCTGGCGAAAACGCCCACCATCCTGATCGTGCCCGGCTTGCGCGATCACGTCGAAGACCACTGGCAGACCCATCTCGAACGGCGCCTGCCGAACGCGCGCTCGGTCGCGCCGCTCGAACGCGACAAGCTCAGCCGCGCCGCGCGGGTCGCGGCGCTCGATGCCGCGCTCGCGGCCATCGACGGCCCGGTGGTCCTCGTCGCGCACAGCGCGGGCGTGATGATCACCGTGCACTGGGCGCGACAGGCGACGCGCGCGATTCAAGGCGCGCTGCTCGCGACGCCGGCCGATCTGGATGAGCCGATGCCGGACGGCTATCCGACGATGGAGGCGCTCGACGCGCACGGCTGGACGCCCGTGCCGACGCAGCGACTGCCGTTTCCGAGCCTCGTCGCCGCGAGCCGCAACGATCCGCTGGCGCGGTTCGAACGCGTGGAAGCGCTGGCGGCCGGGTGGGGCAGCCGGTTCGTCGATCTTGGCGAGGTCGGCCATCTGAACCCGGCTTCCGGTTATGGCGAGTGGCCGGGCGCGGCCGCGTTGATTGCCGAATTGCTGGCGCCGGGCGGGCATTGATGCGCCGACGCCGGCCTGGAGTAGGAACGGTTGCCCGGCCGTAACCTGTCGATCTCGATCACGCGTGCCCGAGACCTGACAATCACCTGACAACGTCTGATGATATGAAATATCATCCCCGATCCGCGTCGCCGCCCGGCGTGCCCCGACCTCGTGGCACCCCTGGCACGCGACGGTAACCACACGAAGATCGACCAGACGTGACGAAAACGAAACGACCGCCGGCACGAGGCGAACGGCGGCAGGCGAGGCCGCACCTGCGCAACGCCGCCTGGAGCGCGCGAGCCCGACGCCGATGCACGACGATGCTGACCTGTGCGATGGCGGCGTCCGGTGCGCTCGCCGTCGAACCTGCCGAACCCGCCGCCGCACGAGACGACCCGCACGCGCTGCCGACGATCAACGTCACCGCACGAAACGTCCCCTTTGATCCGCTCACGCAACCGCTCGAAACCGGCTCGCGGCTCGGTCTCGCGAGCCTCGACACGCCGGCCAGCGTCGAAACCGTCACGGCCGATGCGATCGAGGCGCGCGGCGACCGCACGGTTCTCGACGCCGTCACCCGTGCGACCGGTTTCACCAACGCGGCCGCGCCCGGCAACGGCGGCACCGCGCTCAGCGTGCGCGGCTTCGGCGGCCAGGAATCGGTGATGACGCTGCTCGACGGCGTCCGGCTGCTGCCGGCCGCGGGCACGATCACGTTCCCGTTCGATACGTGGTCGGTCGATCGCATCGAGGTGCTGCGCGGCCCGGCGTCGGTGCTGTATGGCGAAGGGGCGATCGGCGGCGTCGTGAACGTCGTGCCGAAGCGTCCGCAGCGCACGCGCGAGACCACGCTGCAAGCGGGCATCGGCGCCGACGGCGCGAAGCGCGTCGCATTCGATACGACGGGCGCACTCGGCCCGCGCCTGTCGTACCGCTTCTACGTGAGCGACGCGCGCGCAAACGGCCTCGCCGAACGGGCCGATACGCACACGACCGCGTTCGGCGGCGCGCTGAAGTTCGACGTGAGCCCGCGCCTCACGCTGACACTCGACTACGACTACGGCCGCCAGATGCCGGCGACGTACTTCGGCGTGCCGGCCCCGAACGGCGTGCTCGATTCGACGCTGCGCAAGGTCAACTACAACGTCGGCGACGCGACGATCACGTACTACGACCAGTGGACGCGGCTGTCCGCCACCTATCGGCCGGCCGCCGGCGTGACGATCGACAACCAGTTCTACTACCTGACGTCCAATCGCCACTGGCGCAACGCGGAAGCGTATGCGCTGGATGCCGCGACCGGTCGCGTCACGCGCGGCGACTACCTCGAACTCCACCATCACCAGCGGCAGGTGGGCGACCGGCTGAGCGCGCGCGTCGACGGGCAGCTGTTCGGCCGCGCGAACCGCTTCGTCGTCGGCACGGAGTTCAACCAGATCACGTTCGAAGGGATCAACAATTCGCCGTACGGCGGCGAATCGACGGTGAACGCGCACGGCTTCGATCCCGGCGCATTCACGAGCCCGGACCCGACGGTGCCACAGTTCCGCACCCGCACGCGCCAGGCGGCCGTGTTTGCCGAGAACCGTCTCGAAGTGCTGCCGCGCGTCGCGTGGGTGAGCGGGCTGCGCTACGACCACATCGCGTACCACCGCGAGCAGGCGGCAACGGGCGCCGGCTTCGACAAGCATTTCGCGCATCTCGGCTGGCGCACGGGCTTCGTCTATGAAATCGCGCCGACGCTCACCGCCTATGCGCAGTACACGACGGGGGCGGAAGGGCTCGGCTCGCTCGTGACGCTGTCCGCGTCGCAGGCGAACTTCCGGCTGGCGACCGGCGAGCAGTGGGAAGCGGGCGTCAAGCAGACGCTCTTCGACGGCCGCGCGTACTGGACGTTCGCCGTCTACGACATCACGAAGCGCAACCTCCTGAGCACCGATCCGTTCAATCCCGCGCTGCGCCAGCAGGTCGGCCGGCAGTCGTCGCGCGGCGTCGAGCTGACGGGCGGGGCGCGGCTGCCGCGCGGCGTGACGGTCGACGCGAACGTCGCGCTGCTGCGCGCGCGTTACGACGCATTCGACCAGACGGTCGGCGGCGTCGCGCATTCCCGAGCGGGCAACGTGCCGTCCAACGTGCCGCAGCAGACGGCGAACCTGTGGCTCGGCTGGGCGTTCGCCGAGCGCTGGCAGGCGAACGCCGGCGTGCGCTATGTCGGGCCCACGTATGGCGACGACGCGAATCGCGTGTCGATTCCGTCGTATACGGTGTTCGATGCGTCGCTGCGGTGGCAGGCGACGTCGCGCACCGATTTCGCGCTGTACCTGCGCAATCTCGCGAATCGCACCTACGCGGTGACGACGTCGAATGGCGGCGAGCAGTGGCTGCTCGGTCCGTCGCGCGCGGCGGAACTCGTCGCGACGATGCGGTTCTGACACGGCCGCCGTCAGCGCAGGCGCTCGATCGACTGCCTGCGCGGGTGGCCGCGTCGCACGGCCGGCGCATATCGGGGCCATCTTTCGAATCGTTGTTGTCTGACGTCTAAACACAAAAGCATTGCCGCGCCGGTACGACGATGATCAAGCACGCGTTTTGTCAGGGAAACTCCCATCCTGTCCGCCGTGCTTTTTTGTTGACGGACATCGTATAACAAAGTCATGATTTCCCGAAAGAATGGTCCCATCCACCTGACCGCAAGAAGAGAGGAGACATGAACTCATCCAGGATCGCGCGCCGTGTCCGCCGCATCGCGCTGGCGCTTGGCTTCACGCTGTCCGCCGCGGCGGCCGTCGCCGCGCCGGTGTCGATCAACGTCGTCGACGTCGCGGGCAACCTGCAGCTCACGCAGAAGGCGATCGAGGCGTTCCGCGAGAAGAACCCGAACCTCGTGTCGACCGTCACGTTCACGAACGCGCCCGCGCCGCAGCTGCCGGGCAAGATCAAGGCGATGCAGGCCGCCGGCCGCGCCGACATCGACCTCGTGCTGACCGGCACCGACGCGCTCGCGGCCGGCATCGAGCAGAGCCTGTGGCTGAAGATCCTGCCGGACTACGCCGGCGCGCTCCCCGGCGTGCTCGACAAATACGCGCCGGGCCCGCGCAAGATGCAGGACCTCGCGCAGGGCTTCGGCCTCGAAGTCACGTACATGCCGGCCGGGCCGCTCCTCGAATACAACCCCGCGAAGGTCGGCGATCCGCCGAAGACACCCGAGCAGCTGCTCGCGTGGTGCAAGGCGCATCCGAACAAGCTGATCTACGCGCGCCCGGCGAATTCCGGCCCGGGCCGCACGTTCCTGATGGGCCTGCCGTACGTGCTCGGCGACAAGAACCCGCAGGATCCGATCAACGGCTGGGACAAGACCTGGGCGTTCCTGAAGGCCCTGAACGACTGCGTCCCGTACTACCCGGGCGGCACGTCGGCGGTGATGAAGGAACTGGGCGAGGGCACCCGCGACATGACGGTGACGGTCACCGGCTGGGACCTGAACCCGCGCGCGCTCGGCATCGTGCCGGCCGAGTTCCGGGTGCAGGCGTTCGACAACATGACGTGGGTGAACGACGCGCACTACATGGTGATCCCGAAGGGCGTGCCGAAGGAAAAGCTCGACGTGCTGTTCAAGCTGATGAGCTTCCTGCTCGAACCGGCGCAGCAGGCGATGACCTACGACGACGGCTACTTCTATCCGGGCCCGGCCGTGAAGGGCGTGACGCTCGAGATGGCGCCCGCGCACAGCCAGGACGTGATCAGGAAGTTCGGCCGCCCCGAATACGCGAAGCTGCTCGCCGAGCGCCCGCACGTGCAGCCGCTCAACGCGCAGGCGATGGTCGCCGCGTTCCAGAAGTGGGACCGCGAGATCGGCGCGCAGAAGTCGAAGTAACGCACGCTCCGCGATCCCGCTTGCCCGGCATGGGGCCGGCGTACGCGCTGAAGCGCGACTCCGGTCCGACACGACAAGGCGGGCGCTTCGGCGCCCGCGCCATCGGAGGCAGTCAGGAACAGGTGATGAAGCACACTTTCGAACAGCTGCGCCTCGACGCGGTATCCCGCAGCTTCACCAATGCGGAAGGCGCGCAGGTTGCCGCGCTGCGCGGGCTCGATCTCGACATCCGGCGCGGCGAGTTCATCGCGCTGCTCGGCCCGTCCGGCTGCGGCAAGTCGACCGCGCTCAACTGCATCGCGGGCCTGCAGCCGCTGACGAGCGGCGGCATCTGGCTCGACGACGCGCGCATCGACGTGCTGCCGCCCGAGCGCCGCGGCTTCGGGATGGTGTTCCAGAACTACGCGCTGTTCCCGCACATGTCGGTGCTCGACAACGTCGGCTTCGGCCTGAAGATGCGCGGCATGTCGCGGCAGGAAACCGGCCGGCGCGCGAAGGCGGCGCTCGAGCTCGTGCAGCTCGTCGGTCATGAAGGCAAGCTGCCCGGCCAGCTGTCGGGCGGCCAGCAGCAGCGCGTCGCGATCGCGCGTGCGATCGTGATCGAGCCGCCGCTCGTGCTGATGGACGAGCCGCTGTCGAACCTCGACACCAAGCTGCGCATCGAGATGCGCGCGGAGATCCGCCGCATCCACACGCAGCTCGAACGCGCGACGATCTACGTGACGCACGACCAGGACGAGGCCCTGTCGATGGCCGACCGGATCGTCGTGATGAAGGAGGGCGTGGTGCAGCAGGTCGCGTCGCCGAAGGAGGTGTACACGCGGCCGCGCAACCTGCACGTCGCGCGCTTCATGGGCTATCGCAACGTGCTGCCGTTCACGCTCGAAGGGATGGCGGGCGAGCACGTGGCGCTCGCCGCGTCGGGCGTGCGGCTCACCGGCGTGCCGATGGCCGGCTTCGAGCGCAAGGACGTCGCGGTCGCGCTGCGCCCCGACGATTTCGAGCGGGCCGCAGCCGACGACGACAACGCGTTCGACGTCACCGTCGACGCGGTGGAGTACGGCGGCCGCGATTCGCTGCTCCTCGCCACCGCGCCGTTCGGCCGGATCTGGGCGCGCGTGGCCGGCGAGTTCGCCGACGGCGAGCGGCTGCGGCTGCGCGTCGCGCCGTCGCGCACGCTCGTCTACCCAAGGGAAACGCCATGAGCACGCTCGCCGCGCCCGGCGCGCCGCGCGACGCGAAGGGCTGGCTCGTCACGCCCGCGCTCGGGTTCATCGTCGCGCTGTTCATCTATCCGTTCGCATACGGCCTCGCGCTGTCGTTCCAGCCGACCGGCGGCGGCGGCGCGCTCGCGAACTACCTGCAGTTCTTCACCGACGCCGCGATGTGGCCGACCGTGATCGTCACGCTGAAGCTCGCGGTGCCGGCGACGCTGATCAACGTCGGCGTGTCGGTGCCGGTCGCGTTCGCGCTGCGCCGCAGCTCGCCTTACCAGAAGGTCGTGACGACGCTGCTGGTGATCCCCGTCACGCTCGGCACGGTGCTGATCGCCGACGGGATGCTCACGTACTTCGGCCCGAACGGCTGGTTCCCGCAGGCGCTGCAGGGGCTGCACCTGTACACGGACGAGGTGCGCCTCACGCACAACTACTGGGGCGTGCTGCTGTCGCTGATCGTGTCGGGCTTTCCGTTCGCATTCCTGCTGATGCTGTCGTACATCAGCGGCATCGACCCGACGCTCGCGCGCGCGGCGGCGACCCTTGGCGCAAGCCCGTGGCAGCAGTTCCGGCAGATCTACCTGCCGCTGCTGGTGCCGGGGCTGACGATGGCCGCGTGCCTGTCGTTCGTGCAGGCGTTCTCGGTGTTCCCGTCGGCCGTGCTGCTCGGCGCGCCGGCCGGCCCGACGCGCGTGATCTCGATCGCCGCGGCCGAGGCCGCGTTCGAGAGCTACGACTACTCGCTCGCGTCGGCGATCGCGATGGTGATGGGCTTCGTGCAGCTGGTGGTGGTGGTGTCGATGCTCGGCGCGCGCCGTTTCTTCTATACGGGGCCGGCGACGGGAGGCAAGGGCTGATGGCGACCGACGATCATGCCGCGCGGACGTGGCCGGCGCAGCCCGGCGAGCACGACGGACACGACGCGCGGCGCGAGGGCGGCACGCGGCCCGTCAACGCGATGAAACCGCAGAAGGTGCGCGGCACCCTGGGCGCCCGCGCGTGGAAGGCGCTGGTGTGGGGCGTGATGGCGCTGTTCCTGCTGAACGTGATGCTGCTGATCGCAACGGTCGCGGTGAACTCCGTCGCGACGCGCTGGTTCGGCACGCCGCTGCCGCAGGGCTTCACGCTGCACTGGTACGCGAAGGCGTGGGAGGACTTCCAGCTCGCGAGCGTGCTGTGGGTGACGGTCGAGGTGGTGGGCGCAGTGGTGCTGCTGTCGATCGCGTTGGGCGTGCCGGCCGCGTATGCGCTCGCGCGCGTGCAGTTTCCCGGCAAGCGCTTCGCGCTGCTGGTGTTCCTGCTGCCGCTGATGGTGCCGCCCGTCACGTACGGCATCCCGATGGCGACCGTGATGTACAAGGTCGGGCTCGCGGGCACGCTGCCCGGCGTGATCCTCGCGAACCTCGTGCCGGCGCTGCCGTTCGTGATCCTCGTGATGACGCCGTTCATCGAGCAGATCGACCCGAACCTCGAGGCGGCCGCGCGCATCTTCGGCGCGAACACGTGGCGCTATTTCCGCTACGTGCTGCTGCCGCTGCTGGTGCCGGGCATGCTCGCGGCGGGGCTGCTCGTGCTGGTGCGCACGATCGGGATGTTCGAGCTGACGTTCTTCACGGCCGGGCCGAGCACGCAGACGCTCGTCGTCGCGCTGTACTACGCGGTGTTCTCGACCGGCGTGCGTGCGCCGCAGTCGATCGACGCGATGGCGATGATCTACATGGCCATCACGCTCGTATGGGTCGTGATCGCGCTGCAGTTCGTGAGCCCGACGCAGCTCGTGAGCCGCGTGAAGCAGGAGCGGCAGTAGGGGGCGTTGTATTCGACGCCGCTCGTGCATGCGCCCGCCGTCGTGCAATTGGTTACAAATGGATACCGTACACGGGGCGCGAACGTTGCAGACTACGTCGCATGCGGGCCCGCGGCCGGCGCCTTCGTGGCGCGCGCGGCGCGCGCCCGGACGCTCACCACCGAACCACGGATATCCATGAAGTTTCCCACGCTGTTGACGCTCGGCCTTTCGACGACATTGCTCGCCGCCTGCAACCTGTTCCATGACGGCCCCGGCGCGCGCGACGTCGACGCGGCCGTGCGCCGCGCGCTCGAGGCCGAGAATCACGGCGGCCTCAACGCGCTGCTCGGCCAGCCGCTGCCGGTGTCGGCCGACGTCGTGTCGGTCAAGCCGGACGGCGATTGCAGGAAGGTCGGCGAGCGCACCTACACGTGCAACGTCGTGTTCACGTGGCGCGCCGCGGACCCCGGCGACGCGCCGTCGCGCGCGGAGCTGACGTTCGTGCAGGGCGCCGACGGCGCATGGCAGACATCGGGCGTCGACGCGGCGCTCGCGACGGGCGCCGCGAAATCGCTGATCGACCGGATCGGCAAGGCATGGCCGCCGGCCACACCGGCCAGCGCGGCATCGGCCGCGCAGTAACGCGGCGACGGGCTTGCCCCTTCCGTTGAATGTCAAGTTTGAGTGACTACTGATGTCATCACGGGTGTGCACGGGATCGGGCCGCCCGTGCACACCGCCCCGATATCAGGGAAAACCCTTATTCGGGATATAATGTCGACCTCGAAGAAAGGTCGAATCATGCCTGAACGTTTCCAAGCCATTGAAAGAATTGCCTTTTCGCTGATCTGCATGTCGGCGGTCGTGTGTTCCGCCTTCCTCGCCTACGCCCAGCATCCGGAGATCAAGGACGCGCTGCACCAAGGCGAAGCGCTGATGCGCGAAAGCGCGAAGTATTCGGTCGTCTGCGCGCCGACGTCGGCCGATCCTTGCGTCGAAATGTCCGCGTACTGAGCCGGACAACGGATCGATGCCGGCGTGCAGCCGCACGCCTGGCCCGCCCCCGATTCCCCCGCGAAACACCCCTGACCGCCGACCGGCGGTTTTCACGCACCTCACTCCGCCGTCACGACGTTGCGCGGCACGCCGCCCTGAAACGCGGCCACATTTTCCACCAGTTGATCCGCGAGCGCCTGCATGGCCTCGTCGCTCGCCCATGCGACATGCGGCGTGAGGATGAACCCCGGATGCGACAGGATCGCCTGGAACGGATGCGCGGCCGGCAGCGGTTCCTCGGTGACGACGTCGAACCCCGCCCCCGAAATCTGCCCTGACTGCAACGCATCGACGAGCGCCGCTTCGTCGACGAGCCCGCCGCGCGCGGTGTTGATCACGAGCGGCCGGCGCGCCATCCGCGCGAACGCGGCCGCATCGATCAGATGCCGTGTCGCGGACGTGAGTGGGCAGTGCAGCGTGAGGATGTCGCTGTCGCGCAGCAGCGCTTCGAGCGGCGCGTAGCCGGCCGCTGCATCGCCGCGGTCGCCATGCTCGGCAAACAGCACCCGCATGTCGAGCGCGCGCGCGATGCCGGCCACCGCGCGCCCGAGCACGCCGTCGCCGACGATGCCGAGCGTCGCCCCCGCCAGGTCGCGGATCGGAAAATCGAAAAAGCAGAACTGGCCGCTGTCGAGCCAGCGGCCCGCGCGCACCGCGTCGCGATACGCGACCAGGCTGCGGCGCAGCGCGAAGATCAGCGCGAACGTGTGCTCCGGCACCGTGCGCGCCGCGTAGCCGCGGATGTTGCTCACGACGATGCCGCGCGCCGCGCACGCGTGCAGGTCGACGTTGTCGGTGCCGGTCGCGGCGATCGCGACCAGCCGCAGGCGCTGCGCGCCCGCGAGCGCCGCCGCGTCGAGCCGCACCTTGTTGGTGATCACGATATCCGCGTCGCGAATCCGCTCGGCCACCTCGCTCGCCGCGGTGCGCTCGAACGTGCGCAGCGCATGCGGAAACGCAAACGGCTTCAGGACGGTGCGCGGCGACAGCGTCGCGCGATCGAGAAAGACGATCTTCAGCGGAGGGGAAGCGAGGGACATGGCAGCGCCTGTGGGTGTCGGTGACCTGCGTCCGGCGGACGCGGGAAGGGCACGATTGTGCGCGTCGCGCGGCCGCGCGGCTTGCTCGTTGCGCGACCCTGCTTGCCGATCCGGAAAGCCGCCGCGAACCGTCGGCCCGGCGCGGCGCGCCACGCAGCGCGCGAGCCTTTCCATTCCGGAAAGGCAGCTTGAGCATCGATCGATATTCCGGCCGCGCGATCCCGGTCATGATCGCCGTCATCGACAACACGCTTTCGGAGACGACGATGACGAGACCGCTGGATGGCATCCGCGTGCTGGAACTCGGGCAACTGATCGCCGGGCCGTTCGCGGGCCGGATGCTCGCCGAGTTCGGCGCCGACGTGATCAAGGTGGAACCGCCGGGCACCGGCGACCCGCTGCGCAAGTGGCGGATGCTGCACGACGGCACGTCGGTGTGGTGGGCCGCGCAATCGCGCAACAAGACGTCGCTGACGCTCGACCTGCGCACGCCGGAAGGGCAGGACGTGATCCGCCGGCTCGCGGCCGACGCCGACGTGCTGATCGAGAACTTCCGCCCCGGCACGCTCGAAGGCTGGGGGCTCGGCTGGGACGTGCTGTCGGCGATCAACCCCGGGCTGATCATGCTGCGCGTGTCGGGCTTCGGCCAGAGCGGGCCGTACCGCGACCGGCCGGGCTTCGGCGTGATCGCCGAGGCGATGGGCGGCCTGCGGCACCTGACCGGCGAACCGGGCCGCACGCCGGTGCGCGTCGGCATCTCGCTCGGCGATTCGCTGTCGGCGCTGCACGGCGTGATCGGCGTGCTGCTCGCGCTGCGGCATCGCGACCAGCAGGGCGGCAAAGGGCAGGTGGTCGACGTCGCGCTGTACGAGTCGGTCTTCAACATGATGGAGAGCCTGCTGCCCGAGTATTCGGTGTTCGGCGCGGTGCGCGAGGCGGCCGGCAGCAGCCTGCCGGGTATCGCGCCGACCAATGCGTACCGCTGCCGCGACGGCCGCTACGCGCTGATCGCCGGCAACGGCGACAGCATCTTCCGGCGGCTGATGGAGCTGATCGGACGGCCCGATCTGGGCAACGATCCCGCCCTCGCGCACAACGACGGCCGCGTCGCGCAGGTCGCGCGCATCGATGCGGCGATCGGCGAATGGAGCGCGCGCCACGACCTCGACGACGTGCTGGCCGCGCTGAACGACGCACGCATTCCGTCGGGCCGCATCTACGACGTCGCCGACATCGCGGCCGACCCGCACTACCGCGCGCGCGAGATGATCGTCGACGCCACGCTGCCGGACGGCACGCCGGTGAGCGTGCCGGGCATCGTGCCGAAGCTCGGCGCGACGCCGGGGCGCATCGCGCACGCCGCGCCCGCGCTCGGCGCGCACACCGACGCGGTGCTCGATTCGCTCGGCATCGATGCGGCGACGCGCGACGGCTGGCGCGCGCGCGGCGTGATCTGAACTCCACCGGAAGACATGACGATGAAAGGCACACGGCTCTATCTCAACGAAGTCGCGACGCGCGACGGTTTCCAGAACGAGGCGCGCTTCGTCGACACCGACGACAAGATCGCGCTCGTCGACGCGCTGAGCGCATGCGGGTACGCGAAGATCGAGGTGACGTCGTTCACGTCGCCGAAGGCGATTCCGGCGCTGCGCGACGCCGAGGCCGTGATGCACGGGATCGCGCGCGCACCGGGCGTCGTCTATACGGTGCTGGTGCCGAACGTGCGCGGCGCCGAACGCGCGCTGTCGTGCCGCGTCGACGAAGTGAATCTCGTGATGTCGGTCAGCGAGAGCCACAACCGCGCCAACCTGCGGATGACGCGCGAGCAGTCGTTCGCGCAGTTGCGCGACGTGATCGACGCGGTGCGCGGCACCGGCATCGCGATCAACGTATCGCTGTCGACGGCGATGGGCTGCCCGATGGAAGGCGACGTGGCGGCCGAAGCCGTGCTCGCATGGATGCAGCGCTTCGCGGATCTCGGCGTGCACGGCTTCACGCTGTGCGACACGACGGGCATGGCGTATCCGTCGCAGGTGCGCGACCTGTGCGAACGCGCGATGGCCCGCTTCGGCGCGCGCGAACTCACGCTGCACTTCCACAACACGCGCGGCATGGCGCTCGCGAACACGCTCGCGGCGCTCGACGCGGGCATCGTGCGCTTCGACGCGTCGCTCGGCGGCCTCGGCGGCTGCCCGTACGCGCCCGGCGCGACCGGCAACGTGTGCACCGAGGAACTCGTGCACATGCTCGCGCTCGACGGCTACGATACGGGCATCGACCTCGCGGCGGCGCTCGACGCGGCCGCGCGGCTGCCGGCGCTCGTCGGCCACGACGTGCCGAGCCAGATCCTGAAGGCCGGCCGCCGTTCGGATCTTCATCCCGCGCCGGCATTCGCCACCGACTGCATGCCGGCGCAACAGGCGTTCCCGTGAGCCCTGACGGCTTTCGGGCTGTTCCGATCCTCATCACCAGGAGACACCACATGACGTTGATCGACCACCTCGATCATCTCGTGCTGACCTGCGTCGACCCCGACGCGACGAAGCACTTCTATACGGAAGTGCTGCAGATGCGGCTCGAATCGTTCGGCGCGGGGCGCATCGCGTTCCGCTTCGGCAACCAGAAGATCAACCTGCACGTGCGCGGCGCGGAGTTCGAGCCGAAGGCGCATCTGCCGGCGCCCGGCGCGCTCGATCTGTGCTTCATCGCCTCGGTGCCGCTCGACGACGTGATCGCGCACCTGAACCGGATGGCCTGGCCGATCGTCGAAGGGCCGGTCGAGCGCACCGGCGCGACGCAGAAGATCCGCTCGGTGTACGTGCGCGATCCGGACCTGAACCTGATCGAGATCTCCGAGCCGATCTGACCTGACCCGCGCATCAGGCGGGGCGATCCCGCCGCCGTCCGACCGCCGACGGCGCCTGCGCGGCCGGGCTTTCCGCACTTTCGGCGCGCGGCCGATTGACGGACAATCGGCCACGCCGCGCCGCGCCGCGCCGCATTGCGCCGATTGCCCGCCCACCCGCCACACAACGTTCGCCATGGTCAACCCGCTTCATTTCGATCTGCAGTCGCTGCGGGTATTCGCGCTGGTCGCCGAGCACGGCAGCCTGACGAAGGCGGCCGAGCATGGCCAGCTCACGCTGTCCGCGGTCAGCAAGCGCATCGCGGAACTCGAGAGCGTGACCGGCAGCGCGCTGTTCGTGCGGCACGCGCGCGGCGTCGAGCTGACGCCCGCCGGCCGCGCGCTGCTCGACCATGCGGCGAAGGTGATCGACCAGGTGAACCGCATGGCGCACGAGATGAGCGACTACGTCGCCGGCGTGCGCGGCCATATCCGCGTGTGGGCGAACACGTCCGCGATCGTCCAGTTCCTGCCGGTCGATCTCGCCGCGTTCCTCACGTCCAACCCCGGCATCAAAGTGAGCCTCGAGGAGCGCCTGAGCCACGAGATCGTCGACGCGCTCGCGTCGGGCAAGACCGATCTCGGCGTGTTCGCCGACAACGTGCCCGCGCCCGGCATCGAGCGCCGGCTGTACCGGCGCGACGAACTCGTGCTGCTGGTGCCGCGCGGCCACCGCTTCGCGGAACGCGGGACGGTGCGTTTCGCCGATACGCTGGACGACGACTACGTCGGGCTCAGCGACGGCAGTTCGCTGCTGGCCCGGATGACCGATGCCGCGTTCGCGGCCGAGCGCTCGCTGAAGCTGCGCATCCAGGTGTCGAATTTCGATGGGGTCAGCCGGATGATCGAGGCGGGGCTCGGCATCGGCATCCTGCCGCGCGACGCGGTGACCACCGAGCGCGCCGGCTCGCGGCTGTGCGTGGTGAAGCTCGACGATGCGTGGGCGATGCGCACGCTGTGGGTCGGCGTGAAGGCCGGCAGCGTGCTGACGACGGATATCGCGAAGCTGTTCGATTTCATGTCGGCGCGCTGAGCGCGGGATACCCGCCGCCTCCAGCAGCCGAAAGCGCGTTTCGCATTGCGGAATTCACATCGACTTCCCGCCGCCTTTCTTTTTCGCCGCTTGAAAACTTGTTTTGCATCGCAAAAAGCAAGAGCTATCTCATTGAAAAATAAAAGAAAATAACGTCTTATGTCTTATATAAGACATCACCGAAACGCATTCGCGCGGCGTTACTATTTGGTCATGCAGTTCGCTTCGCCAGACGGGGCGGCACGCTGAACCCTTTGCTCAATCACGCTTTGCTCTCAGGAGATAGACATGGCCCAGTATCAAGACGACATCAAGGCAGTTGCCGGTTTGAAAGAAACCCACGGCAGCGCGTGGAATGCGATCAATCCCGAGTATGCCGCTCGCATGCGTGCCCAGAACAAGTTCAAGACGGGCCTGGACATCGCCAGGTACACCGCCAAGATCATGCGCGCCGACATGGCCGCCTACGATGCCGACCCGTCGAAGTACACGCAGTCGCTCGGCTGCTGGCACGGCTTCATCGGCCAGCAGAAGATGATCTCCATCAAGAAGCACTTCAACAGCACCGAACGCCGCTACCTGTACCTGTCCGGCTGGATGGTGGCCGCGCTGCGCTCCGAGTTCGGCCCGCTGCCGGACCAGTCGATGCACGAAAAGACCTCCGTCAGCGCGCTGATCCGCGAGCTGTACACCTTCCTGCGCCAGGCCGACGCCCGTGAACTGGGCGGCCTGTTCCGCGAGCTGGACGCGGCCGAAGGCCCGGCCAAGGCCGCCATCCAGGCAAAGATCGACAACCACGTCACCCACGTCGTGCCGATCATCGCCGACATCGACGCGGGCTTCGGCAACGCCGAGGCAACCTACCTGCTGGCCAAGCAGTTCATCGAAGCGGGCGCCTGCTGCATCCAGATCGAAAACCAGGTGTCCGACGAGAAGCAGTGCGGCCACCAGGACGGCAAGGTCACCGTGCCGCACGAGGACTTCCTGGCCAAGATCCGCGCGATCCGCTATGCGTTCCTGGAACTGGGCGTGGACGACGGCATCATCGTGGCGCGTACCGACTCGCTGGGCGCCGGCCTGACCAAGCAGATCGCCGTGACCAACGCGCCGGGCGACCTGGGCGACCAGTACAACGCGTTCCTCGATTGCGAGGAACTGTCGGCCGACCAGCTGGGCAACGGCGACGTCATCATCAAGCGCGACGGCAAGCTGCTGCGTCCGAAGCGCCTGCCGAGCAACCTGTTCCAGTTCCGCGCCGGCACGGGTGAAGCGCGCTGCGTGCTGGACTGCATCACGTCGCTGCAGAACGGCGCCGACCTGCTGTGGATCGAAACCGAAAAACCGCATATCGCGCAGATCGGCGGCATGGTCAGCGAAATTCGCAAGGTCATCCCGAACGCGAAGCTGGTGTACAACAACAGCCCGTCGTTCAACTGGACGCTGAATTTCCGTCAGCAGGCGTATGACGCGCTGAAGGCCGCGGGCAAGGACGTGTCGGCATACGACCGCGCGCAGCTGATGAGCGTGGAATACGACGAGACCGAACTGGCGAAGCTCGCCGACGAGAAGATCCGGACCTTCCAGGCCGACGCGTCGCGCGAAGCCGGCATCTTCCACCACCTGATCACGCTGCCGACGTACCACACCGCCGCGCTGTCGACCGACAACCTGGCCAAGGAATACTTCGGCGACCAGGGCATGCTCGGTTACGTGGCGGGCGTGCAGCGCAAGGAAATCCGTCAGGGCATCGCGTGCGTCAAGCACCAGAACATGTCCGGCTCGGACATCGGCGACGACCACAAGGAATACTTCAGCGGCGAAGCGGCCCTGAAGGCGGCGGGCAAGGACAACACGATGAACCAGTTCTCCTGATACCGGCTCTACCCGCAGGCGAAACGCCAACCCTTCATGGGTTGGCGTTTTTTTTGTCCAGTCACACCGGATTGATCTCGTCCTGGCTGCGTCGCGTGGTCAGCGGCCCGAGCACGCGCAGCGTCACCGCGACGATCCCGAGCGCGACCGAGATCACGCCGAACATCGCGCCCGCGCCGTAATGGCCGAGCACCGGCAGCAGGATGAACGGCAGCGCGCCGCTGACGATGCGCGACAGCGCATAGGTGCTGCCGATCGCGGTCGAGCGCACGCGCGCCGGGAAGATCTCCGCCTGATAGACGTGATACGCGTTGCTGAACACGTTCGACGCGCAGGTCGTCAACACGCCGAAGCAGACGATCAACGCGGTGTTGCCCGAATACGCGAAGCACAGGCCGAACGCGGCGATCGACAGGATTGCGCCGATCACCAGCGTGCGGCGCTCGATCCAGTTGAGCAGCGGAATCGACAGCAGCGAGCCGATCGGGTAGCCGAGGAACGACAGCGCGATGAACAGCGTGCTGTCGGTCACGTCGAAGCCGCGGCTCTTGACCACCGCGCCCGCCAGCGTGCCGAAGCCGTAATAGCCGAAGCCCTGGAACAGGTGGAAGATCGCGAGCATCAGGTAGCGCGTGCCGTACGGCGTGCGGCGCAGCAGCGCGATGCGTTCGCGCAGCGCGAGCGGCCGCTGCGGTTGCGCCGGCGCGGCGAACCGTTCGGGCATGCGCACGCCGGCGCTGTCCGCGAAGCGGCGCAGCATCGCGTGGGCCTCGTCGGCGCGCCCCTGCGCGAGCAGCCAGCGCGGGCTCTCGGGCAGCCGGTGCCGGACCAGCAGCGCGTACACGGCGCCGAGGCTGCCGATCGCGAGGATGATGCGCCAGCCGGCCACGCCGCCGATATGCAGCGGATTGAGCCAGACCGCGAGGAAGCCGACCAGCGGCACCGCGACGTAGGACGTCGTGTACGCCCAGGCGGCGAGGCGGCCGCGCCGCGCCTTCGGCAGGATTTCCGACAGGAAGCTGTCCGCGACCGGATAGATCGCGCCCACGCCGATGCCCGTCAGGAAGCGGCAGATCACGAGCATGTCGGCGTTGACCGAGAACGCGCCGACCAGCGAGAACGCGCTGTACCAGCTCAGCGTCAGCAGGAACGCCTTGCGCCGGCCGATGCGGTCGGCGAGGCTGCCGAGGCACAGCGCGCCGAAGAACATGCCGATGAACGCGGACGCGAGCAGCAGCTTGAAATCGGCGCTCTGGCGGTTCAGCCCGTATTCGGTCTGCAGCGCGGTGCCGATCGTGCTGACGAGGAAGATCTCGTACATGTCGAAGAACAGGCCGACGCCGATCACCCAGACGACGAAGCGGTGCAGCGCGCCCACCGGCAAGTCGTCCATGAAATCGCCGAGCGTGACGCCGCGGGCGGCAGGGCGGGCCGCGTCGGCATCGGCGGCGCGGGCGGGCGCGGGCCGGCCCGTGTCGCCGCCCAGGTCGAGGGATTGGCTGTTCATCGTGTCTCCTGATTATCGGATTGCCGCGGCGCGGGGCCGGGTCGTTCGCGGCCGATGCATCACAGGCCGCGCAGGCCGCGTGATCGGTCGTCCGGGAGATAGTGGGCGAATTCCGCGCTCGCGATAATTGCGGATGTCTCAAGCATCCTTTCCCGGCCAGAAAGGCTGGATGGGGTTCCGTCCCCGGGATGCGGGAACGGTTGCGACGGGCGGGGCGGCACGCCGGCGGGAGCGGAGCCGTCGGCCGCCTATGCGCGTGCGGCAGCGAAACCGTACGGCCCGATGGGCCCGCGCTCAGCGCGACGGCGTGAACGCGACGCCATGAAACACCCGCACCGGATTGCCGCGTTCCAGCGCGAAATGCTGCATGCGCCGCTGCTGGCGCGCGTGCCCGGCCTGCTGGTCGGCCTGTTGCTGCAGGCGCGCGTGCAGCAGCTGCAGCGCCAGCCGCTTGTTCGCATGCTGGCTGCGTTCGCTTTCGACCCGCACCGACGTGCCGGTCGCGACATGGGTCGCCCGGATCGCGCTGCTGGTCTTGTTGACGTGCTGCCCGCCGGGGCCGCGCGCGCGCATCGCTTCGAACCTCACGTCGCCGGCCGGCAACGGCGGCGCGTCGGCGCAGCGGGTCACGCCGATGAACCAGTTCTTGCGCGGGTGACGCAAGCGGTAAGGGCTGGCGCAGATCCATTGCAGCGTGCCGGCCCAGCGATCGGCGAGCGCCGCGGCGCCGTCTCCGTCGAGATCCAGCAGCGCGGAGCGCACGGTGCCCGGGCGATCGCCCGGTTGCAGATCGAGCACCGCCAATGCGACGCGGCTCGCATCGGCTTCGACCTGCAGGCGCTGCAGCGCCTTCGCCGCGGCGAGCTGGCACTCAACCGGCCCGTGTGCGGAAGAAATCTGGAGCATCATCAGCAGCACGCTCCCGACGTCTTGTAGGTCAACACGGGCGCGAGCCGCGCCAGCTTGCGCAGCAACCCCGCCGCTTCGAGCGCGTCGACGACGCTGTCGATCGGCTTGTACGCCTGCGGCGCTTCTTCATACAACAGCTCGCGGTTCTCGCAGACGACGTGGCTGCCGAGCCGCGTGCGGGTCAGCTGCCACGGCGCGAAGCGCCGTTCGAGCCGGCCCCGGCAGTCGCCGCGCGACCACTTGCGCCCGGCGCCGTGCGCGAGCGATGCAAGGCTCGCCGCGTCGTCGCGCGGCAACGGCTCGACGAGATAGCTGTAGTCGCCGCGCGAACCGGGGATCACGACCGGCCCCGCGTCGGCGGGCGTCGCGCCCTTGCGATGCAGCCAGCCCGGCACGCCGTCGACGACGGCGCGGCCGACCAGGTTGTGGTTGACGTCGAGGATGCGCCGGCCGCCGCTGCGCCAGCGCGCGAGCATGCGGCGCGCGATCAGCTCGCGGTTGGCCACCGCGTAGCGCAGCGCCTCGTCGTGACGCTGCAGGTAGGCCGCGCAATCGGCATGCGTGTCGTCGAGGCCGTTGTAGCCGTGCGCGTCCATGTGCCGTTCGAGGATCGACTGGCCGAAGCCGCGCGAGCCGCTGTGCACGAGCAGCTGCAAGCGGTTGCGTTCGAGGCCGAGCGCGTGCACGGCGTCCTCGTCGTACACGTGGTCGAGCTTCTGCAGCTCGGCGAAGTGATTGCCGCTGCCGATCGTGCCGAGCGACGCGGCGAACGCATGGCCGGCCAGGCCCGCGTCGGCGATCGACGAGTGCCAGCTGTCGTCGAGGCGCGCGTCGATCGAGCCGAGCTGGACGACGAGCCGCACCGCGCTGGCGCGCCGCGCGTCGAGCGCGGTTTGCCAGAGCGCCATGCCGCAGCCGATGTCGCCGCCGATCAGCGCCGGATACAGGCAGCCGGTGGAGAAGAACGCAGCGCCGACCGGATAGCCGCGCCCCGGGTGGAGATCCGGCATGCCGGCGACACGCCGCATGCCCGGAAGGGTGGCAGCCAGTTTCAGCTGCCGGATCGCTTCACCTTCGATCCAGGTGTCGGCGGACGCGTACAGGGTGACGCCGTCCGCCAGGTCTTGCCGGGAATTGCCCATGGAAAATTCCGTTCGATGAGAAAAAGGAACGGCGGGCCATGGCACGGGCAGCGCGTGCGAATGCACTGCCTGACATCGAATGTCGGGGGGAACGGCAGCGTGAATGGATCAGGACGACCCGCGGCATCGCCGGAACGACGATGCAGTCAGCTGCGATGCGTGAACGATGAAACGAACGGACGCGATGAACCCGGACTACGACCCGCGACGGGAGAAGGGCAGGCTTGCAATCATCTTGGTTTCTCCTTGCGGTGAGTGGGTGGATGGAATGGCCGCGACTCTAGCATGCGGTGAAAGGAAGCCGCAAGAGTCCGCTGTTCGCGTGTCGTCATCGCGCAGCATGAACGCAGGTGAAATGAAACGTCCTGTATCGGCGCGCGGCATCGATACATGGCGATACAACGCGATGTTCCGGGTGGGCTATAACACAGCCACCACCTGGAAACGGAGCGTCACATGTCACAAGCCGCGCTGTACAAGGGGTCCTGCCATTGCGGGGCCGTCAAGTTCGAAGTCCGCACCGCCATCACGCCGGCGGCGCGCTGCAACTGCAGCCTGTGCCGCCGCCGGGGCGCGCTGATGAGCCCGATGTTCGACGGCAAGGAACTGACGATCCTCGAAGGGCAGGACGCGCTAACGGTCTATCAGTTCAACACGCGCGTCGCGAAGCACTACTTCTGCAAGCACTGCGGCATCTATCCGTTTCATCAGACGCGCAGGGATCCCGCGTGCTGGCGCGTCAATCTCGGTTGTCTCGACGGGGTCGACCCGTACGCGCTCGACGCAACCGTGTCGGACGGCGCGAGCCTGTCCGTGGTGGAGGGCGCATGAAGCGCCTGCTTGCCGTCCTGCTGTTCGTCGCAGGCGGATGCGCGACCGAACTCGCGCATCCGGTCCAGTGTTCGCTGATCGCGGAACAGCGGCTGCGGCTCGGCAAGAGAACGAGCCGCCCCGACAACGCGCCCCGCTGATCGCCGCTCCCCGCGCCGTCGCGCACCCGCCGGCCGCGATCCGCATCGCGCGCCGGCAATCCCTATTGCTTCCGATAAGATCGCACGCGATATATAATGCCGACATTCGCGCGCGCGATCTTTGCCAAGGAGGCAACTGATGAAATCGACCGAAACGGATCCCCGCACAGCGCCGAAGCTGTCGGACTTCCTGTGTTTTGCCGTTTACTCGGCGAATCTTGCCTTCGGCAAGGCTTACAAGCCGATCCTCGAAGAGCTGGGCCTCACGTACACGCAATACATCACGATCATTGCGCTGTGGGAAGAGGACAACCAGACGGTCGGCAGCCTTGGCGACAAGCTGTTCCTCGAATCCAATACGCTGACGCCGATCCTGAAGAAGCTCGAGGCGATGGGCTACCTGCAGCGGCAGCGCGATCCGGCCGACGAACGCCAGGTGCTCGTCAGCCTGACGAAGGCCGGCCGGCGCCTGCGCGAGAAGGGCCTCAACATGGATCTGGTCGAGGCGACCGGGCTGAAGCCCGACGAGTTCGCGAAGATGCAGAAGGGGATCGCGACGCTGCGCAACAACCTGATTCGCGCGACCGAGGCGCAGGAACAGGCGTGACGGGAGGCCGGCGCCAGCCGGCATTCCGCACGTTCGCCATCCCTTTCACCAAAGACAAATAGCGCATGCGATTACATCGCATGCGCTATTTTTATCGAAATTCATCAGCGACAGCGCCGTGACATCAGCGGCCGCTCCACGCGTTCAATGCCCGAAGTAGATCGAACGATCGGCGGTGAGGATCACGCGCTTGCCGCCCGACTGCGCGGCCGCCTCGCCTTCGGCGCCATACCCGGCGGCCGACGTGTCGCCTGCCACCGCGTCGCTTGCGTGAATGCGCTTGAGCGCCGCCTGCAGATCTTCCGGATAGTGCGGATCGTTCGCGCGGCCCGGCTGGTAGCCGGCGCGCTGGAGCTGGCGCAGCTCGGCGCGCACCTGGGCGCGGGTCACGGTCTGCGCTTCGTCGCTGGCGAACGCAGATGCGGTGAAGGAAGCCGAAACGGCGACGAGCAGGGTGGCAATCAGCGGGTTCTTCATGGTGTACCTCGACAGGAAACGTTGTGACGGTCAGGGCGCCGACTGCCGGGCCAGGCGGGCCGCGCGCGTCGACTCATTGATTCGGGTGCTCAGACGATATTGATCGTGACGTCGATGTTGCCGCGCGTCGCCTTCGAATACGGGCAGGTCTGGTGCGCGGCATCGACGATGCGCTGCGCGACGTCGCGCTCGAGGCCCGGCAGGCTGACGTTCAGGCGCGCCTGCAGGAAGTACGCGTTGCCGCCCATGCCCAGATCCACTTCGGCGTCGACCGCGAGGTCCGCCGGCAGTGCGACCTTCGACGCGCGCGCCGCGAGCTGCATCGCGCCGATGAAACAGGCCGACCAGCCGGCGGCGAACAACTGCTCGGGGTTGGTGCCGGTGCCGGCGCTGCCGGGCGACGAAAGCTGCAGGTCGAGACGGCCATCGGAACTGCGGACCGCGCCATCGCGGCCGCCCGACGACGTGTGCGTCTTGCCGGTGTACAGGACTTTTTCGATCTTGCTCATGGTGACTCCTTCGTGGGTCGTTTCGGGTATTGGCTTATGCGATTCGATCGCATGCGATGCATTCTCGGGGAGGCGCTTCACCATGTCAAGCGGTTTCGATTAAATCGCATGCGATTTATTATGCGGGAGCCGGAACCCATTCGAATCCGGATCGCCGTCCGCCGCCGGGCAGGGGGCATCCCGGCGGCATTCACGCCGGCCGCAGCTCGGCGATCACCACCAGTGCGACGGACGCATCGGCGGGCAACTGGCGGTGCGAGAACGCCGAGCGCGCATGGCCGGCCTTGTCGCCCAGCACGGCCGCAAACAGGTCCGACGCGCCGTCGATCACCGCCGGCTGGCCATGAAACCCGTCGGCGGAGCTCACATGCCCCTCGACGCGCACGATGTGATGCAGCCGGTCGAATCCGCCGAGGTGCCGGTCGATTTGCGCGAGCACGTTCAGCGCGGCCAGCCGGGCCGCCTGCCTGCCTTCGTCGACGGTCCGCTGTTCGCCGATCCGCCCGGTGAACACCATCCGGCCGCCCGCAAGCGGCACCTGCCCGGAAATGAACAACAGGTTGCCGGCTTCGCTGACCGCCGTATAGCTGCCCAGCGGTTGCGGCGGCTCGGGCAGGCTGAGGCCGAGCGCGGCGAGTTTCTGTTCGACGGTCATGTCGTTCTCCTTTCCATGGAATCGCGAGCGCGATCGCGTGAAGCGGCTGCTGCACGTCCGCGTGCTTTGCAGTCAATGTAGCCACGCGTGCGCGGGCGGTAAATGTCATCGGCGCAAATGACTGCGGACGCGATGTAACGAATGCGGCGGCCGGGCCGCCGCGCTGGTTTCCCGCACGATAATCGTGCACACTCGTTCATCCGATCGGGCGTGGCCGCCTTCGTCGCGGCCGGCATCCCACCGCCCGCAACGCACCGGAAGCCGCAGGAAAACACGCATGCAACGCAAATTCGACGACCTGCTGCTCGGCAGCATCGAGCTGTTCTGCCTCGCGGCGGAACTCGGCAGCTTCACGCAGGCGGCGACGGCCGCGAGCGTCACGCCGGCGGCGGTGAGCCGGTCGGTTGCGCGGCTCGAGGAGCGGCTCGGCGTGCGGCTCTTCGTGCGCACGACGCGGCAGATCCGCCTGACCGACGCGGGGCGGCGCTACTTCGAGCAGTGCCGCCAGGCGCTGTCGCAGCTCGTCGACGCGGAACGCGAGGCGACCGGCCAGCAGGCCACGCCCGCCGGCGTGCTGCGGATCAGCATGCCGACGCCGTACGGGCACTATCGGGTGCTGCCGCTGCTGCCGGCGTTTCGCGAGCGCTATCCGGACGTGCAGGTCGACGTGCACCTGAGCAACCGGAACATCGACTTCGCGGAAGAAGGATTCGATCTCGCGATTCGCGGCCGTGCGCCCGCCGATTCGAGCCTGATCGCACGCAAGCTGGAAGACGCGGAACTCGTCGCGGTCGCGACGCCCGCTTACCTGAAGCGCGCGGGCGTTCCGACATCCGTCGACGACCTGCACGCGCACGAATGCATCCAGTTCGAATTGCCGAGCAGCGGGCGCCATATCCCGTGGCTGTTTCATCACGCGTCCGGCGAGGAACTCGACGTCGCGACGGCGGGCGGCTACGGCACCTCCGGCGACGTGCTCGCCGGCGTGACGCTCGCGCGCCACGGCGCGGGGCTGTTCCAGACCTACCGCTTCATCGTCGAGCAGGATCTTCGCGAAGGCCGGCTCGTCGAGGTGCTGGCCGCGCAGGGCGGCCGTTCGCGGCCGTTTCTCCTGATCTATCCGCACGGACGCTATCTGGCGTCGCGCGTGCGCGTGTTCGTCGACTATCTCGTCGAGCAGCTGGCGCACGCGCCGAAAAAGCGGACGCGCTAGACGTCGCGCCGCGGCACACTCAGTGCCCCGCGCTCTGGCCGCCGTCGACGTGCAGGATCTCGCCGGTCACGAACGGCGCAGCATCGAGGTAGAGGATCGCGTCGACGATATCGCTCATCTCGCCCATGCGGCCGACCGGATGCAGCGACGCGAGCGTTTCATGCGTATCGGCCGCGTGCATCGGCGACTTGATGATGCCCGGCGACACCGCGTTGACGCGTATGCCGGCCTTCGCATACTCGATCGCGAGCGAGCGCGTCGCCGCGTTCAGGCCGCCCTTCGTCAACGACGCGAGCACCGACGGCACGTTGCTGTTCGCGTGGTCGACGAGGCTCGTCGTGATGCTGACCACGTGGCCGCCGCCGGCTTTCAGCATCGCGCCGATCGCGCGCTGCGTGATATGGAAGAAGCCGTCCAGGTTCACGCGGTTGACCGCCGCATAGTCTTCCGGCGTGTACTGCGTGAACGGCTTCGCGATGAAGATGCCGGCGTTGTTGACGAGCGTGTCGACCCGGCCGAAGCGCTCGATCGCGGTATCGACCACGCGTCGCGCGGTGTCCGCGTCGCCGATGTCGCCCGCGACGGTGACGAGGTCCGGATCGTGCGAAGGCGCGATCGAACGGGACGTGGCGACGACGCGATGGCCGCGTGCGCGGAACGCCTTGACGGTTTCCGCGCCGATGCCTTGCGACGCGCCGGTAACGATGATGACTCTGGATGCGCTCATGATGTGCCTCGAAGTGCGATGGGGTTTCGGCGTCAGTGCCGACCGGATCGACGGATCCGATGGATACGGACTGTAGGCGCATCCGCGCCGGCTTCGAACACCCGCCATGGAGCAACAGTCTTGCGTCGCGGTAACAAATGACGGCCGAGCAGGCGTGACTTTCGGCGGGGCGGAAAGGGGGAACTGCGGGATGGGGATGTCGTGACGGGCGAAGCGGGCTCCGGTGCACGCATGGCACCGAAGCCCGCCCATGGCGGCCACTCAGCCGCGCGTCAGCGCACCGTCGCGGCCGATTGCCCGAACAGGATCTTGCGCGACGCCTCGTCGACGGTCGGCGCCACGTTGATTTCCTGCGCGCGCGCATACGCACGGACCGTCCCCGGGCGGGCGCCGGTGCGTTCGAACCAGCGCGCCAGGTGCGGGAAATCCTCGAGACGCTGGCGCTGGCGCGCGTGCGGCACGATCCACGGATAACAGGCCATGTCGGCGATCGAGTAGTCGCCCGCGATGTAGTCGCGGCCGTCCGCCAGATGCTTGTCGAGCACGCCGTACAGCCGCGACGTCTCGTTCACGTAGCGATCGATCGCATACGGCAGCGGCTCCGGCGCGTACTGCGCGAAATGATGGTTCTGCCCGGCCATCGGCCCGAGCCCGGCCATCTGCCAGAACAGCCATTGCAGCGCGAGATGGCGGCCGCGCAGGTCCTGCGGAATGAAGCGCCCGGTCTTGTCGGCGAGATACAGCAGGATCGCGCCCGATTCGAAGATCGACAGCGGTTCGCCGCCGTCGGCCGGGGCCGGGTCGACGAGCGCCGGAATCCGGTTATTCGGCGCAATGCGCAGGAATTCAGGCTCGAACTGCGCGCCGCGGCCGATGTTCACCGGGACGATCCGGTACGGCAGCCCGGTCTCCTCCAGGAACATCGTGATCTTGTGACCGTTGGGCGTCGTCCAGTAGTAGAGGTCGAGCATGTCACGCTCCCGCCGTGGCGCCGGCCTCGAGCCGGGCGTTCTGCGGGAACATCGCGCGGCGGGCGTCGGCGTCCATCTCGGTCTTGAACGCGTGGCGCGCCGCCAGCGCCTCGGCGCGCTGCGCGGCGGGCCGGGCGTTGATTTCGTCGACCAGGCGCTTCACGTTCGGCAACTGCTCCCACGCGCCTTCGCCGAGCACGAACGGGATCGCGCGCGCCCAGCCCCAGACGGCCATGTCGACCAGCGTGTACGTGTCGCCGAGCATGTAGCGCGACGCCGCGAGACGCGCGTCGACGATGTGCCAGTGACGCCACGCCTCGAAGTCGTAGCGGTTGACCGCGTAGGCCTTCGGCTCCGGCGCGAAGTGCTTGAAGTGCGCCGCTTGCCCCGCATACGGGCCGATGCCGGTCGCGACGAACATCAGCCACGACAGCATCTCGCCGCGCGCGGCCGGCGTGTTCGCGGGGAGAAAGCGGCCGCTCTTTTCCGCGAGATACAGCAGGATCGCGTTGCTGTCGAACACCGTCGCGTCGCCGTCGACGATCGCCGGCGTCTTCGCGTTCGGGTTGATCGCCGTGAAGGCGTCCGCGTGCTGTTCGCCCTTGCGCGTATCGACCGGCACCAGTTCGTACGGCAACCCGCTTTCCTCGAGGAACAGGGCGACTTTGGCGGGATTCGGGGAAGGGTGGTAGTAGAACTGGATCATGAGCATGCCTCGGTGATTGAAACAGGGTTGAATCGGCGTTGAGCCGAGGTGCTCCAATCTACCGGAACGAACGGGACGACAAGTTACAATAAGTCCGCAAAAATCCACCAATCGTCCCATGTCCGATCGACTCTCCAATCTCATCAGCCGCTTCGACCTGCAGGCCCGCGTATTTCCCGACGGGGGCATCGGCGATGCGGGCGGCACCGACGGCGCCGGCCACCTGCACCTGTTGCGCGCCGGGCGGATCGTCGTGACCGGCGGCGCGATCGGGCGCCGCGAGTTCGACGGGCCGAGCGTGCTGTTCCTGCCGCGGCCGCATGCGTGCCGGGTCGATACGGGCGCGCGCGAACCGGCCGATCTCGTGTCCGCGAGCATCGCGTTCGGCTCGCGCGACGAGAATCCGCTGCTGCGCAACCTGCCGGATCTGCTGGCCGCGCCGCTGACCTGTGTGCCGTCGCTCGACGCGGTCCAGCAGCTGCTGTTCGCCGAAGCGCTCGAACCGGCGTGCGGCCACGATGCGGTGACCAACCGGCTCGTCGAGGTGCTGATGGTGCAGTTGCTGCGGTATGCGATGCAGCGCCAGCTCGTCGACACCGGCTCGCTCGCGGGCCTGTCGGATCAACGGCTCGGCAAGGTGCTCACGGCCGTCCATTCGGACCCGTCGCACGGCTGGACGCTCGAGGAGATGGCCGGCACGGCGGGCATGTCCCGCTCGCGGTTCGCCGCGCATTTCGCGGATGTCGTCGGCGTGCCGCCGGGCGAATACCTGCTGCAATGGCGGATCGGGCTCGCGAAGGCGCTGCTGCGCCGCGGCCGGCCGGTCAAGCAGATCGCGGCGGAAGTCGGCTACGGCAGCGCCAGCGCGCTGGCGCGCGCCTTCGCGCAGGGCGTCGGGGTGACGCCGACGCAATGGCTCGCGCAGCAGCGCGGGTAGGCGAGCGATTCGCGGTTGTCAATCGTGCGGCGAGCAGGCCGGCGCGTTTTGCCGGTCATCAGTTTTGCATCACAATGCAGCCGTTAAGATAAGAAAACTTATCCTGACTCTGACGTGAAAATGCAAACCAGCCCGTCCGGAATTCGCGTTCAGCCGTATTTCGTGGCCCACATTCGGCGCAGGGCGGTGTGACGAGCGGTGCTGCGCGGCGTCGACGCGAAGATCGCCGAGCGGCTGGCGTAGCCGAGCATGCTCGATCATCGGGATGCCGGCCACGCAGGCTGACGGGCACTGAACGCGGCACGAATGCGAGCAGCCAGATCCTCGGCGATGGCCCTCCATGCCCCGAACGGCGCGCTCACGCCGGTTTCGCACGGGCTCGCAACACGCGCCCAATGCGAGTTGTTGAATGTGAGCTTTTGCTTATATTCTGGATTCGTCGGGCGGAAACGGCATGGGGCCTCCGCCGATCACTGCATGAGCGAGACCGACGATGACTGACATGGCACCGATGACGCAAACGATGAAGCTCAATCACCTGAGCTTCCCCTCGGCCGACACGCTGGCGACGGCCCGATTCTTCGAGCGTCACCTCGGCTTCACGATCGCGGGAAGCTGGAACAAGTCGTACATCCTCAAGCGCCCGGGCTTCGACGTGGTGATCGATCACGCCGGCGACGACCGTCCGTCGTGGCCGACGAATTTCCACGTCGGGTTCGAATTGCCGAGCCTCGATGCCGTTCGCGCACTGTTCGAGCGATTCACGGAAGAGGGCGTCGCGATGGAGACGGACGTGTTCAACAACGGGCGCGGTTCGCGCTTCTTCTGCCGCGCACCGGGTGGCGTGATGTTCGAACTGAATACGCGCGCAGATGCCGCGCCGGAATATCGCGGCACGTTCGACAACTGACCCGACGCGGGCCCGGCGCGCGCGGCGCTCAGCCGCCGGCGCGGGCGTGCAGGTCGATGAATGCGCGGGTGCGCGATGGCGCGGTGATTTCCGTCCAGTGCAGATGCGCGTACTTCGGATCGTCGCGAAGGCCGGCGAACTTGACGCGATTCCTGGCGAACGTGGTGTATGACCACAGCAGCACCGAGTCGCGGGAACAGAACGCCATGCGCAGCGATTCCCGATTGCCGTGAAAGAGCTCGGTGCGCGTGAGCCCGCGGCTCAACGTTCGCCACAGCACCCGGGAGAACACCGTCCATCGCCCGAAGTTGAGCCACACGATGTGCGTGGCCCGCGACCAGAGCACGTCGCGCACGGCGCTGTAGTTTCCGTCGGCGACCCATCGGTCGCCGGCCGTCGCGGCAAGCACGGCACGCTCGAACTGTTCGGGCGGCACGGCGGTCCAGTCGGGGCCCCAGTAGAGCGCGTCCAGCTCGATGTGCGGGCAGTCCGCGGCGGCGGCCAGTGCGCTCGCGAAGGTGGATTTCCCCGATCCGCTGGTTCCGACGACGACGAAGCGCATGGGTTTGACCGTGGTCGAATGACGAAGCCGCGTATTGTGCCTGATGCCGAATTTCTCGCCGATACCTGCCAGAAATGGTAGTTCCCCTTGTGCCATGCAAGCATGCCAGGCCCGCCCGCATCGCCTGCTCGTTTTCGCCGCCTTTTGTACAATCGGGCGCGAGGGCCGGACAGCATGCTGCCGACACAAACATCAACAAGATCGAATGAGAGAAGCGATGGCGATTCAACTCGCATTGCAGGGCCCGCTGCGTGAGCGCGGGCGGGACACCGCCGGGCGTGCATCACGATCGGCGGGAGGCCCGGCATGAGCGACAAGCCCGTTCTTGCCGCCGGCGCACCGTGCGAACGTAGCGCCTCGACCGTTTCCTTGATGGCGCTGTCCTGCCTGATCGTGTTCATGGCGCAAACGGCGACCACGGTCTACCTGCCGTCGTTGCCGATCGTCATGCGCGAGCTGAAGATGACGCAGGGCGCCGCCGAGTTCTCCATCTCCGCCTATGTGATCGGCGCGGCGCTGCCGGTGCCGTTCTGGGGCGCCGCCGCGGAACGCTGGGGCAGGCGCGGCCCGCTGCTGATTTCCCTGCTGCTGTTCGTGGCCAGCAGCCTGCTGCTCGCGGGCTGCACGTTCGCCCCGGCGCTGCTGGCGTTGCGCGCCGTCCAGGGCATCGGGGGCGGCGGCGCGGCGATCATCGCGAGAATCATCGTGCGGGACAACTGGCGCGGCGACGAGCTGGCGCGGCGCCTGTCCGTGCTGTCGATCGCCTTCATCACGGCGCTGGGCGGCGGCCAGTTCATCGGCGGGCTGATCGGCCGATTCAGCCATTGGCAAGCGGGCTTCGTGCTGATGGCCGTCACCGCCACGCTGGCGATCGGCCTGTCGTACACCGTGACGTTGAAGGCAGGGCACCGCACCGCCGTCACGTCCGGCATGGCCGGCACGTACTGGCGCCTGCTGCGGCGCCCGGGCTTCCTGTGGCCGGCCTGCGCGGGCGGCCTGGCATTCGCGACGACCGTGACCTTGCAGGAAGTGAGCCCCTTCGTATTCCAGGAATACTTCAAGCTCGCGGTGACGAGCTTCGGCAGCATCGGCCTGCTGCTCGGCATCGCCTATTTCAGCGGCGCGATGCTGGTCAATCGCCTCGTGCGGCGGCTCGGCGGCGTGCGGCTGATGCATGCCGGCGCGACGCTGCTCGTGCTGGCGACCACGCTGATGCTGGCGTCCTGGCTGGGCGGCCTGCTGGCCCATGCCGCGGGCGTGTGGATCTTCATCGCGCTGTATTGCCTGATGACCTTTGGCCAGGCGGTGCTGTTTCCCAACAGCATGGCGGCCGCGGTCAGCGATGCGCCGGAACATGGCGCGCATGCAATGGCCTTGTGCGGCTTCCTGCAGCAAGGGCTGGCGGGCATCGCCGCCACCGCCGCGCTGCTGCTGCACCATGACGGCACGTGGACCGCCGCCGTCTTCGTGCTCGGTGCGACGAGCTGGCTGCTGGTGAAGATGAAGGTAGGCGGCAAGCCGGCGTGATCGCGGGATCGCTCGCCGACCGGCGCTACGGGGCCGCGGCCGCCTCGTCCGCGCTGACCGGATACGCGCGGCGCAGCAGCGCGCGGGCGCGCGCGACGAGCATGCGCGGCTCGATCGGCTTCGCCACGTAGTCGTCGGCGCCGGCATCGAGCCCGGCAACCTGATCGTAGACGTCGGCGCGCGCGGTCATGATGAGCACCGGCACGTTCGAGAATGTGCGAATCCGCCGGCATACCTCCATGCCGTCGAGATTCGGCAGCATCCAGTCGAGCATCACGAGCGCGGGCCGGTGCTCGCGCACGGCCGCGACGGCGAGGTCGCCGCGCCGCACGACCGTCACCGCGAACTCGTAGCGGCCGAGATATTCGCGGACCAGCCAGGCAAACCTGTCGTCATCCTCGATCAGCAGGACATGGTGCTTGCGCGTGTCTTCATTCATCCGGTTTCTCCGGGAAAGACGCTTATCTCGTCTCGTCGAGGCAAGGCGGTGCTGCATCGCCTTCAGGGCGGAGAACTGTCGTGCTCTCCTCGCATGTATTCGCCGTCGTGCGGCCGTGGGTTCGCGACGTAGACCGGCGAATTCGACGATGCCGCGCCATATCGCGCTCGACCGTCGAGCGCGGCTGCGACGATCGGCCCGATTTCCGCGACTGCCGGTGCGCTCATCATCGTTTCATGCAGGCATTCGACGTCGTGCACCTCGATTCGCCCCTGCACATACGGTTGCCATGCGCGGACATCGCGTGGCTCATACGCCTCCGACCGGCTGAGCGCCGCCCTGAAGAACAGCACATCGCCGTGGAACACGCCGGGCACGAACATGCCGGCGAGGGTCGGTGCGATCTGGAATTGCCGGACGATCGATTCGAAGGTCCGCTCGTCGAGCGTCTCGAACATCGGATTGCTTCGTGAGAGGCGCGTCTTCAGCGTGTCGATCGTCAGCGGGCCGGGGGCGGCAGGTTGCGGCGAATCCTCGAATGCTCGCACCAGCACGTCGATGACCTCCCGCTCCGTCACGGCGGGGAAAGCTTCGCTTTGCATCATCGGATAGCCGTCGAGCATCGCGAGCAGCGCCACTTTTTCGCCGGCGAGCTGCAGCTGGGTAGCGATCGCATGCGCGATATGGCAACCCAGCGACCAGCCGAGCAGGTGATACGGGCCATCGGGCTGGACGCTGCGAATCTGCCGGACGTAGTCCTGCGCCATGTCCTCGATCGACTGCGCGTACTTGCCCGACTCGGTAAGCGCGCGCGCCTGCAGTCCGTAAAGCGGCCGATCCCGCAGGTGATGGGCGAGGCCCGCGAACGGCCAGCTGAAGCCGCCGGCCGGGTGGATGCAGAACAGCGGCGAGCTCGACCCCAGCGGCTGGAGCGGCAGAAGGACCGCCAGCGCATCGGACGGGCCCGTCGTGTGTATCCGGGGCGCCAACTGAGCGACGGTCGGCGCTTCGAAGAGCGCGCGGATCGACACTTCGCGGCCGAACGTTTCGCGGATTCGCGCAAGCAGGCGGGCGGCGATCAGCGAATGCCCGCCGAGCGCAAAGAAGTTGTCGTGTCGACCGATGCGCTCGACGCCGAGGAGGTCGGTCCAGAGCGCGGCGAGAGTGAGTTCGATCTCGCCTTGCGGCGCTTCGTATTGCGTCTGGACGAAGGCATCGTCGTCGGGCTCCGGCAGCGCACGCCGGTCGAGCTTGCCGTTGGTCGTGAGCGGCAACGCATCGAGCACGATGAATGCAGCCGGCACCATGTACTCGGGCAAGCGGGCCGCGAGGTGTTCACGCAACCGCCTGGCGAGTTCGACGCGTGGTGCCTCGTCGTGCAGTACGACGTATGCCAGCAATCGGGCGTTGCCGGCTGAGTCGTGTCGGGCGATCACGATTGCGTCACGCACCGCGTCGTGCGTAGCAAGCTGCGTGGCGATTTCACCGGGCTCGATGCGGAAGCCCCGAATCTTGACCTGATCGTCGTTCCGGCCGACGAACACGAGGTTGCCGTCCGGCAGGTAGCGGGCGAGGTCGCCGGTACGGTACATACGCGCGTCGGGCTGGCCCGCGGCACGGGCGAACGGATCGGGCAGGAAGCGCTCGGCGGTGAGATCCGGCCGATTGAAGTAACCACGCGCGACGCCTGCGCCGCCGATGTAAAGCTCGCCGACCGCACCCAGCGGCACCGGCGCCAGATCGTCGTCGAGCAGATAGATCCGGGTATTGGCGATCGGCTTGCCGATGGGATAGAGCGAATCGCCGGACGACGGCTCGATCTCGCCGGAAACGACGACGATGGTGGTTTCGGTCGGGCCGTAGTTGTTGACGATGCGCAGCGACGGCGGCAGCCCGGCGGGCAGCGCCGTGATGCGATCGCCGCCGATCAGCAGCGATTTCAGCCCCTGCGGCAATCCGGCCTGCATCGCGAGCAGGGCCAGCGGCGTGACGAGGAACGCGCAGTCCATGGGCTGCGCGCGCCACCACTGCAACAAGGCGGCGGGATCGGACGCGAGACCTGCCGGCGGCAGCAACAGGGCCGCGCCCGCACAGAGCGCGGACCAGATTTCCCAGACGCTGGCGTCGAAGGCCAGGCTCGCGGTGGCCGGGACACTGGAGCCGACGTGCAGATCGAAACGGCCGATATACCACGTCACAAAATTGACGAGTTGCCGATGCTCGACCATGACGCCCTTCGGCGTGCCGGTGGAGCCGGACGTATAGATGACATAGGCGAGATGGCGCGACGTCAGTCCGAGCGGGTGCGGCGAGAGGTTGTCCGGGAACAGTTCGTCCCACGCAGGCGAACCGGCAGTCACATCGACGAGAGCGTGCGTCGCCCGATGCGCGTCGCCGAGCGCATCGGCGAGCGCCTTGCGTCCGACCGGGTCGACGAGCACGACCGGCGGCCTGGCCTCGTCAAGGACGGCGGCGAATCGCGTGCTGGAATGCGCGGGATCGACCGGCAGGTAAGCGCCCCCGGCCTTGAGCACGGCAAGCAGCGAGACGACCATCGCAATACTGCGCTCGGCGCATACGGCGACGGGTACATCGGGCCCGACGCCGAGTGTGACGAGATAATGCGCAAGCCGATTGGCGCGCGCATTGAGCGCGCCGTAGGAAAGCCGCTCGTGCTCCGCGACAAGCGCGACAGCCTCGGGCGTCTGCCTCGCCCGAGCCTCGACGAGTTCATGCACGCACTGGTGTTCGGGATAGGCCGCCTCCGTCGCATTCCACGTGTGCAGCAGCAAGCGCCGCTCGTCGGCATCGAGCAGATCGATCTGTCCGATCGGCTTCACGTCATCGCGGGTCATCGCGCGCAGCACGGCGATCAGGTACGCGCAATGACGCGCGATCGACGCCGCGTCGAACAATGCGGTCGCATAGCGCAACGCACCGGCTATCGCACGGCCGTCGTCAGCCAGATCGAGTTCGAGATCGAACTTCGCGCGATCGAACGCGCCGGCAACCGGCGTGATCTTCAAGTCGGGCAATTCGACCGCGCGCGTGTCGACGTCCTGCCACGAAATCATCACCTGGAATATCGACGTGTGATCGAGCCGCCGCGGCGGCTGGACGATTTCCACCACGCGCTCGAACGGCAGATCCTGATGGTCCTGCGCGGCGATCACCGTCGCCTGAACGCGGTCCAGCAATTGCGCGACGGACGGCGTGCCCGACAGGTCGATGCGCAGTGCAAGCGTGTTCACGAACAGCCCCACGATCGATTCGAGCTCGGGGGCCGAACGATTGGCGACGGGTGTGCCGATGACGACGTCGTCCTGGCCCGCAAGACGCCCCAGCACCGCGGCCCAGGCCGCCGTCACGACCGTGAAGACCGTGACGCCGCGCCGGGCGGCGAGCCGTCTCAGGTCCTGCGTGAGTGCACCATCGAGTTCGATCGGCAGCCGCGCCGCTTCGAACTGCTGATGCGCGGGCCGCGGATGATCGGTCGGCAACGTCAGCAGCGTCGGGATACCGGCCAGCGCTTCTTGCCAGTATCTTGCCTCGCGTTCGAAACGTTCGGTGCCGAGCGACTGCCGTTGCCAGGCAGCGTAGTCGGGGTACTGAACACTCAGCGCGACGAGCGGATCCGGAAGTCCTGCCGTGATGGTTTGGTAAAGCGCGCACAGCTCCTTGACGAGCACGGCCAGGGACCATCCGTCGCAGACGATGTGGTGCAGCGTGAGCATGAATGCATGCTCGTTCTCCGACAGTCGGACGAGGCGCGCACGGGCGAGCGGGCCGCGCGCGAGATCGAACGGGCGGGCAGCTTCCTCCTCGCACAAGCGCAACCCGTGCTCCGATGCGCCCGGTTTCGACGACAGGTCGTCTTCGCGCCACGGGATGCCGTCGCCTGGCGGGAGCAGCATTGCGTGGGCTTCCTCGCTTGCGCCACCGGCCGGATCGGGAAACACGGTGCGCAGCGCGTCATGACGCGCCCATAGCGCATCGGCCGCGCGGTGCAACGCTGCGGCATCCAGTCTCCCGTCGAGCCGCAGCACGAGCGGGACATGATAGATCGTGCTGGCGCCTTCGAATCCGCTCAGGAACACCATCCGCTGTTGGGCGAACGACAGCGGCAGCGGTGCGTCGCGATCGACGCGGACGATCGGAGACGCAACGCTTTGGTTTCGAGCACCGACCGCCTGCGCAATCGCGCACACCGTCGGATGCTCGAACAGCGTGGCAAGCGACAGCTCGACCTCGTGCAATACACGCAGGCGATTCAACATCCGCACGGCGAGAAGCGAATGTCCGCCGAGCGCAAAGAAGTTGTCGTGTCGACCGATGCGCTCGACGCCGAGCAGTTCGGTCCAGAGCGCGGCGAGAGTGAGTTCGATCTCGCCTTGCGGCGCTTCGTATCGCGTCTGGACGAATGCGTCGTCGTCGGGCTCCGGCAGCGCACGCCGGTCGAGCTTGCCGTTGGCCGTGAGCGGCAACGCATCGAGCACGATGAACGCGGCCGGCACCATGTACTCGGGCAAGCGGGCCGCGAGGTGTTCACGCAACTGGCGAACGAGTTCGACGCGTGGCGCGTCGTCGTGCAGTACGACGTACGCCAGCAATCTGGCGTTGCCGGCTGAGTCATGTCGGGCGATTACGATCGCGTCGCGCACCGCGTCGTGCGCGGCGAGCTGCGCTTCGATTTCACCGGGCTCGATCCGGAAGCCCCGAATCTTGACCTGATCGTCGTTCCGACCGAGGAACACGAGGTTGCCGTCCGGCAGGTAGCGGGCGAGATCGCCGGTGCGGTACATGCGCGCGTCGGGGCGGCCGGCGGCACGGGCGAACGGATCGGGCAGGAAACGTTCGGCGGTGAGTTCCGGGCGATTGAGATAGCCGCGCGCGACGCCAACACCGCCAATGTAAAGCTCGCCGACCGCACCCAGCGGCACCGGCGTCTGATTGTCGTCAAGCAGATAGATCCGGGTATTGGCGATCGGCTTGCCGATCGGCACGGTTTGCGCATCGAAATCCGCGGGGCACGTAAAAGCGGTCACGTCGATGGCGGCTTCGGTGGGACCGTAAAGATTGTGCAACTGCGCCTCCGGCAAGCGCTCCAGACAGCGCCGCGCGGTCGCAACCGGCAACGCCTCGCCGCTGCAGATGATGCGCGAGAGCGTCGTACAACGCGCCAGGCCCGGTGCCTCGAGAAAACCGCCGAGCATCGACGGCACGAAATGCAGGGTGGTGACCCCATGCTGCGCAATGACGTCGGTCAGATAGTCGGCGTCACGGTGCGCGCCGGGCGCGGCCATCACGAGCGTGGCGCCATTGGCAAGCGTCCAGAAGAATTCCCAGACCGACACGTCGAAGCTGAACGGCGTCTTTTGCAGAACGACGTCCCGGGCGTCGAGGCGATAGGCGGACTGCATCCAGACTAGACGATTGACCAGCGCGCTGTGTTCGTTCTGCGCGCCCTTGGGCATGCCGGTGGAGCCCGAGGTGTAGATGACGTAGGCGAGATGGCGCGAGGTCAATCCGAGGGCGTGCGGTGACAGATTATCCGCAGACAGCCCGTTCCACGGCGGCGACCCGACGCTCACATCGACCAGCGTGTACTGCGACAGAAGCGCGTCGCCGAGCGCATCGGCAAGCGCCTTGCGTCCTGCCGGATCGACGAGCACGACAGCCGGCGCGGCATCGGAGAGGATATGCGCGAGGCGTGCGCCGGGGTAGGCGGGATCGAGCGGGACATAAGCGCCGCCCGCCTTGAGGATGCCGAGCAGCGAAACGACCATCGGCGTGCCGCGTTCGAGGCAGACGGCCACAAGCGTATCGGGCGCGACGTCGAGATCGATCAGGTAACGCGCAAGTCGATTGGCGCGCGCATTGAGTTCGGTGTAGGAGAGACGCTCGTCACCGGAGATCAGCGCCGTGGCCTCAGGCGTTCGCCGCACCTGTTCCTCGAAGAGCCCATGCAGGCACTGCTGCCGATCGTATTGCACGTCCGTCGCATTCAGCGTATCGATCAGCAATGCCTTTTCGTCGCTCGATACGAGGTCGATTGCCGAGGCCGATTCGCCGTCATTCTCGCAAGCGCGCTCGATGAAGTCGAGCAGACGATCGGCATGGCGCGAGACAGCGGCCGGCTCGAACAGGTCGCCGTTGTACCGAAGCTCGACGTCGATCGGCGCGCTTCTCCCGAACTGGGTAAACAGGAACGAGAGGCCGTGTTCCGGCCCGGACAGCCATTGCACGTGCGCGGGCTGGCCGGCCACTTCGACGGGATGCCGCAGGAACAAGGTATTGACGCTGACCGCGATATGACGAGGATCGAGCCCGTAACGCCGGACCATGTCGCCGAACGGGAATCGGCCATGGCGCATCACGTCGCGAAATACCTCGCAGATTCCGCTCAATGCCGCCGAGACCGGCGCGTCGGCCTGCTCGATCGACACCGGAAGCGGAATGACCTTGGCGAATTGCCCGGGAATGTCGAGCGCTTCGCGCGTGCGGTTCAGGAACGACACGCCGATCACCGTGCGCCTTTCATGCGCGATGCGCATCAGATAGAGCGTCGTCAACGCAGTCAGGCATTCCGACGGCGACAGCGACCATTTCTGAGCGGTGCGGGAAAGCCGTTCCTGCAATGCGTGCGGGAACGTCCGGCGCAACGACCGCACGACGCCGCGCGCATCGACGGGATGCGCGTGATCGGCAACGAGCGTCACCAATGCGCGTCCATCCATCTTCGCGCACGCCGATTGCCAGAACGTGGCGTCGCGCGCGCAGGTCGACGAACCGAGATAACGCTCGTCGAGCGACAACGTGTCGAAAAAGATCCGGTCCATGTCGAACGTACGGTCCGGATCGCTTTCGAGCGCGGCATAGTTCTTCGCGATACGCTCGAAATATCGAATGGCAGACCACCCGTCGTTTTGCACATGATGCGACCGCAGCGCGACCAGCACGCTCCCGGGCGATTCGAACACCGCGACGGCACTGGTCTTGTCGTCGGGATGCTCGTTGAGCTTCTCGTGCCAACCGATGACCGCCTGTCGCACTTCCTCGTCCGTCATCGTCGCGCGTTCGACGAAATGCAGAAAGCGCGTCGTCGGCATGGCGGCTTCGCTTTGCAGGCCGGCGTCGGAGAATTCAAGCCAGAACGACTGATTTTGCGCGATGAGCGCGCGCGACGCGATCACGAGCCGGTCGCGATCGATGTCCGGCGCGCAGCGCATGGTCGCAACGGAAAAGAACGACGTCCCGCGCCGCGATGCCTGTTCCTGGAGCCAGACCGCCTGCTGCGCGGGCGAGAGCGCATACCAGGTTCCCGGCGGGCCGGACGGACGGTCAAGCAGCCGCGACACGTCCGGGCCCGACGCGGCGTCCCGCGCGCGCGCGACGCAGGCGCGCCAGAGTTCGGTGACCGGTGCATCCGGCCGCTGCACGCTTTCCGTCACGAACGCCAGGAAGAGTTCGATGATCGCGTCGACGCTTGCCGGATCGAACAAATCCGCGCTGTAGGTGACGTCGGCGCTGGCGTACTCGCCCGTATCCAGGAACACGAACGCGAGATCGGCGCCGCGCCCGACGCGCGTGCGCGGAATCGGGTCGATCGTCATGCCGGCGATCGTCTCGCGCATCTTTCCCGGGCCTTGCTGGAATTGGCAAAACACCTGAAAGACCGGATCGTACGATGGCGCGCGCGGCGGATTGACGGCCGCAACCACGTCGGCGAAGGGCAGCTCGCTCACTTCGAGCGCGGACAACAGTTCCTGCGACGCCGCGCGTAAATGGCTGGCGACGGAAGCGGACCGGTCCAGCCGGTGGCGCAGCGGCAGCGTGTTCACGAAGAGACCGACCATCGCTTCGGTCGTCGCATGTGTTCTGCCTTCGGTCACCGTGCCGATCACGACGTCGCGGCTGCGGGCGAGTTGCGCGCATACGATGGCGAGCGCCGTCTCGAGCACGACGAAGGGCGTGACGTTGTATGCCGCCGCGGTTTGACGAATCTGCTGCATGAGATCGGGCGCGAGCATGCGCTCGATATGTCCGGCGTGATCCGACAACCTGGACGGCCGCGGCCGGTCGGATGGCAAGTCGAGACAGACGGGCGCACCGGCGAGGCGTTCCCGCCAGGCCTCCCGCAGTTGCGCGAGATGTCCGGCATCGACGTGTTGCCGCGACCACGCCGCGTAGTCCCGATATTGCAGCGTCAGCGGCGCCAGCGCGGGCGATTCGTCGGCGGCCAGCGCGGCAAACGCGTGCTTGAAGTCGCGCCAGACGATGTTCCAGGACGTGGCGTCCATCGCGATATGGTGAATCGAGATCACCAGAATCGCGCGCTGCGGCGACTCGACGAACAGCGTCGCGCCAAAGACCGGGCCCCGGAAGCAATCGGGGAGCCTCGCGGCTTCCGATTGCGCGAGCGACATCGAGTCGTCTTCGGCGGCATCGCGGCGCGCCAGCCGGAAGGCGTCGAAGCGGCCGACGACAGGCGCGAACGATCCTGTCGCATCGTCGTTCACATAGTGCGTGCGCAGGATTTCGTGGCGTTCGACGATCGTGCGCAGCGCGCGCTCCAGCACATCCTCGCGCACGTGGCCCGACAAGATGAAGAGGCGCGACGAGTTGAGCATCGCACTGTGTGCGGCGTCCGCTTCGATCGCGAGTACCCGCTCTTCGGCGAAGGACAGCGGCATCGGCGCGTTGCGGTCGATGCGGACCATGTCATGACCGCTGCCGTGCGACGGCGCGTCGGCCAGCGCGAGGGCCAGCGCCGCGACGGTCGGTGCTTCGAAGATCTTGTGCAACGGCAAGGCTTTTCCGGTTTCGCTGACGATGCGCGAGACCATGCGAATGGCGACGATGGAATGTCCGCCGAGCGCAAAGAAGTTGTCGTGCCGACCGATGCGCTCGACGCCGAGCAGTTCGGTCCAGAGCGTGGCGAGGGTGAGTTCGATCTCGCCTTGCGGCGCTTCGTATTGCGTCTGGACGTAGGCGTCGTCGTCGGGCTCCGGCAGTGACCGCCGGTCGAGCTTGCCGTTGGCCGTGAGCGGCAACGCATCGAGCACGATGAATGCAGCCGGCACCATGTACTCGGGCAAGCGGGCCGCGAGGTGTTCGCGCAATCTCCTGACGAGTTCGGCGCGTGGCGCGTCGTCGTGCAGTACGACGTACGCCAGCAATCTGGCGTTGCCGGCTGAGTCATGTCGGGCGATCACGATCGCGTCGCGCACCGCGTCGTGCGTGGCGAGCTGCGCTTCGATTTCACCGGGCTCGATCCGGAAGCCCCGAATCTTGACCTGATCGTCGTTCCGACCGAGGAACACGAGGTTGCCGTCCGGCAGGTAGCGGGCGAGATCGCCGGTGCGGTACATGCGCGCATCGGGGCGGCCGGCGGCACGGGCGAACGGATCGGGCAGGAAACGCTCGGTGGTGAGTTCCGGGCGATTGAGATAGCCGCGTGCGACGCCAACACCGCCAATGTAAAGCTCGCCGACCGCACCCAGCGGCACCGGCGCCTGATTGTCGTCAAGCAGATAGATCCGGGTATTGGCGATCGGCTTGCCGATCGGCACGGTTTGCGCATCGAAATCGGCAGGGCACGTAAAAGCGGTCACGTCGATGGCGGCTTCGGTGGGACCGTAAAGATTGTGCAACTGCGCCTGCGGCAAGCGCTCCAGACAGCGCCGCGCGGTCGCAACCGGCAACGCCTCGCCGCTGCAGATGATGCGCGAGAGCGCCGTGCAGCGCGACAAGCCCGGCGCCTCAAGGAAACCGCCAAGCATCGACGGCACGAAATGCAGGGTAGTGACCCCGTGCTGCGCGATGACGTCGGTCAGATAGTCGGCGTCACGGTGTGCGCCGGGCGCGGCCATCACGAGCGTGGCGCCATTGGCAAGCGTCCAGAAGAATTCCCAGACCGACACGTCGAAGCTGAACGGCGTCTTTTGCAGAACGACGTCCCGGGTGTCGAGGCGATAGGCCGACTGCATCCAGACCAGACGATTGACCAGCGCGCTGTGTTCGTTCTGCGCGCCCTTGGGCATACCGGTGGAGCCGGACGTATAGATGACATAGGCGAGATGCCGCGAGGTCAATCCAAGCGCGTGCGGCGACAGATTGTCCGCAGACAGCCCGTTCCACGGCGGCGACCCGACGCTCACATCGACCAGCGTGTACTGCGACAGAAGCGCGTCGCCGAGCGCATCGGCAAGCGCCTTGCGTCCTGCCGGATCGACGAGCACGACAGCCGGCGCGGCATCGGAAAGGATATGCGCGAGGCGCGCGCCGGGATAGGCGGGATCGAGCGGAACATAAGCGCCGCCCGCCTTGAGGATGCCGAGCAGCGAAACGACCATCGAGGTGCCGCGTTCGAGGCAAACGGCCACGAGGGTATCGGGCACGACGTCGAGATCGACCAAGTAACGCGCCAGTCGATTGGCGCGCGCATTGAGTTCCGCGTAAGAAAGACGCTCGTCACCGGCGATCAGCGCCGTAGCCTCGGGCGTTCGCCGTACCTGTTCCTCGAAGAGCCCATGCAGGCACTGCTGCCGACCGTATTCCACATCCGTCGCATTCAGCGTATCGATCAGCAGCGCGCGCTCATCGTCCGGCACCACCTGGAGACGCTCGAGCGGACTCGAGCCCGCATCGAGCGCATTCGCCAGTTGCTCCAGCGCACACTGCATGTACGCGCATATCCGTTCAGGCAGCTCCGGCGTAACGACCTGCGCGGCGAGTTCGAGTGCATCGCCATAATCCTCGACGGACAGCGTCACCGGATAATTCGTCTGTTCGTGTGCCCCCAGCAATTCGACACCGGACGGCCACGGCGCATGGCCATCGATGCGCATGTTGTGTCGGTAATTCAGCAGCGCACCGAAGAGCGACGCGTTCGCGCCGATGCCGCTGCATCGTTGCGCGAGCGCGAGTGATGCGTGTTCATGTGCGAGCAGGCCCGCGAGCCGTGTCTGGGTATCGCGCACCGCCGTGCGCACGTCGGTCGCGTCGATGTCGATGCGCAGCGGCAGCGTATTGATGTACAGGCCCATGGTGCGGTCGGCGCCCGCGCCGGCCGCCATGCGCCCGAACAGCACCGTGCCGAACACCACCTGTCGCTGACCGCTCGTGCGCGCCAGGACGAGCGCCCAGGCGAGATGACACAACGTCGCGAGGCTCACGCCGATGCTTTTCGACAGCGTGCGCAGGCGCGCATCGAGCGCGGCCGGCACGGCGCGACGCGCGTCGTACACCGGCGCCATGTCGCCGTGCCCGGGCGTCAGGCCGAACGGAAGCGTCGGGGTATCGACGTCTTCCAGCATCTTGCTGAAGAACGCTTCGTGCGCACTCGCGGGCAGGCCGAGGCGCGCTTGCGCGACAAGGTTGCGATAGGGCTGCGGCGTGGGAAGGCGATGCGCCTGCCCGTCGACCGTCGCCTGGACTTCGTCGTTCAGGATCGCGAGGGTGGAATGGTCCCCGGCGAGGTGATGGAGCAACATGAGCGCGTGCCAGCGTCCGCCGGTCGCTTCGGCGATCACGAAGCGCAGCAGCGGCGCCTGCGTCAGATCCATCTTGTAGCGCCCCGGATGAAAGCGCGCCTGCAATTGCAGCGCGACGGGCGCGATGGCGTCGTCGAGGGCGAGTTCGGTCACGTCCATGCGCGCGCGCCGCAGGACGACCTGCACCGGCGAGCCAAGGCCTTCCCACATCACGGCCGTGCGCAGGATGTCGTGCCGCTCGACGAGGTGCTGTATCGCATGAAGATAACGATCGAGCGCCGCGCGATCGGCAAAGGCCATCTGCGCGCTCAACAAGTAGGGATCGCCGCGCGTGCTGAGTACATGGTGAAACAGGATCCCGTCCTGCAGCGGCGAGAGGGCGTAGATGTCCTGGATGTTCGCGACGCCGCCCGGTATGTGCGCGACGATACGATCGATGTCGGCTTGCGACAGGTCGACGAGCGGCAGGAGATCCGGTGTGATGGCTTGCGTGTCGGGCGTGATCCGGTTTTCCGGAACGACCACTTCGCGCAATTGGCCGAGGGTGAGGGCGAGTGCGGCCAGGACCGGCTGCTCGAACAGATCCCGTATCGCAAGCGTCAGGCCGATCTGGCGCAGGCGTTCGATAAGCTGAACCGCAATGAGCGAATGCCCGCCGAGCGCAAAGAAATTGTCGTGCCGACCGACGCGCTCGACGCCGAGCAATTCGGTCCAGAGTGCCGCGAGGGTACGCTCGATCTCGCCTTGCGGCGCTTCGTACCGCGTCTGGACGAATGCGTCGTCGTCCGGCTCCGGCAGTGCGCGCCGGTCGAGCTTGCCGTTGGCCGTGAGCGGCAACGCATCGAGCACGATGAATGCGGCCGGCACCATGTACTCGGGCAGGCGGGCCGCGAGGTGTTCACGCAACTGCCTGGCGAGTTCGACGCGTGGTGCCTCGTCGTGCAGTACGACGTATGCCAGCAATCGGGCGTTGCCGGCCGCGTCGTGCCGGGCGATCACGATCGCGTCACGCACCGCGTCGTGCGCGGCGAGCTGCACCGCGATTTCGCCGGGCTCGATGCGGAAGCCCCGGATCTTGACCTGATCGTCGTTCCGGCCGACGAACACGAGGTTGCCGTCCGGCAGGTAGCGGGCGAGGTCGCCGGTACGGTACATGCGCGCGTCGGGCTGGCCCGCGGCACGAGCGAACGGATCGGGCAGGAAGCGCTCGGCGGTGAGATCCGGCCGATTGAAGTAACCACGCGCGACGCCTGCGCCGCCAATGTAAAGCTCGCCGACCGCACCCAGCGGCACCGGCGCCTGATTGTCGTCAAGCAGATAGATCCGGGTATTGGCGATCGGCTTGCCGATGGGATAGAGCGAATCGCCGGAGGACGGCTCGATCTCGCCGGAAACGACGACGATGGTGGTTTCGGTCGGGCCGTAGTTGTTGACGATGCGCAGCGACGGCGGCAGCCCGGCGGGCAGGGCCGTGATGCGATCGCCACCGATCAGCAGCGATTTCAGCCCCTGCGGCAATCCGGCCTGCATCGCGAGCAGGGCCAGCGGCGTGACGAGGAACGCGCAGTCCATGGGCTGCGCGCGCCACCACTGCAACAAGGCGGCGGGATCGGACGCGAGACCTGCCGGCGGCAGCAACAGGGCCGCGCCCGCACAGAGCGCGGACCAGATTTCCCAGACGCTGGCGTCGAAGGCCAGGCTCGCCGTGGCCGGGACACTGGAGCCGACGTGCAGATCGAAACGGCCGATATACCAGGTCACAAAATTGACGAGTTGCCGATGCTCGACCATGACGCCCTTCGGCGTGCCAGTGGAGCCGGACGTATAGATGACATAGGCGAGATGGCGCGACGTCAGTCCGAGCGGGTGCGGCGAGAGGTTGTCCGGGGGCAATGCGTCCCACGGAGGGGAACCGGCAGTCACATCGACGAGAGCGTGCGTCGCCGGATGCGCATCGCCGAGCGCATCGGCAAGCGCCTTGCGTCCGACCGGGTCGACGAGCACGACCGGCGGTTTCGCATCGTCGAGAACATGAGCGAGTCGCGCACTGGAATATGCGGGATCGACCGGCAGGTAAGCGCCCCCGGCCTTGAGTACGGCAAGCAGCGAGACGACCATCGAGATACTGCGCTCGGCACATACTGCGACGAGTACATCGGGCCCGACGCCGAGCGTGACGAGATAATGCGCGAGCCGATTGGCGCGCGCATTGAGTTCGCCGTAGGAAAGCTGCTCGTGTTCCGCGACAAGCGCGACAGCCTCGGGCGTCTGCCTCGCCCGAGCCTCGACGAGTTCATGCACGCACTGGTGTTCAGGATAAGCCGCCTCCGTCGCATTCCACGTGTGCAGCAGCAAGCGCCGCTCGTCGACATCGAGCAGATCGATCTGTCCAATCGGCTGCTCGGGGTCGGCAAGCGCCGCCTCGATGAAATGGAGCAGCCGCTTCCGATGGGCCTGCACATCCGCACCGTCATAAAGCTCGGCATTCCCGTCCACGTGCAGCGTGCAACCGGGGTCGCGCGGATTTCCCGTCACCGTCACGGCAAAATCGTTGACCAGACCATTGGCGAGCGCATGCAGGGTCGCAAGACTGTCCCCGAATTCCCAGCGATTGTCGTAGGCAACGATATTGATGCGCGGCCCGAAAACCGGGCCGGCGAATGCACCGCGCATCTGCTTGATCTCTTTCACACGGAACTGCTGGTGCTTCATGTGCGCGAAGACTTCCGCACCGACCTGCCGCGTCAATTCCGCGAGCGTCGTGCGTGGCGTGATGGGCAGCTGCATCGGCAGGATGTTGGCGAACATGCCGGGCAGCGTGCGCGTCTCCTTCGTGCGGGCCGATACCGGAAAATCGAACACGGTGATCCGGCCGTTGCTCATCCGGTAAAGATAGGCCGCCACGATCGCCGTGAGGACGAGCGGCCACTTCGCGATCCGCGCCTCGATCGTGTCGAGCTGTTCGACAAACGCCTGGGAAAGCGGCGCCGATGCCCGCCTGAACGCGCCGCTTGCGCGCGCGGCCGTGCCGGCGAGCGTTTCCGTGGCGGGCAGGGCGGCGACGTAGTCCTGCCAATACCGGCGGTCGGTCACGTAGCGCGACGAGGCCCGGTATGCACGATCGCCGTTCGTCATCGGCTCGATCGGCCCGAAGTCCGAGTCCGGCACCGGCTGCTGCCGCAGCAGTGACGTGTAGATCCGGGCGACCCGGCGTGTCGCGAGCGGGATGCTCGCACCATCCATCACGATATGGTGATAGCGCTGATACCAGATATAACGGTCGTCGCTCAGCTTGAACAGCGTTTGACTGAAAAGCTTGCTGGAGAGCAGGTCGTAAGGGCGATCCGACTCGGCCTGCATGGCGTTCCAGCAAGCCGCAAAGGGATCAGCGTCGCCCGATGCATCGATGAACGCCAGCTCGAATGCATCCAGGTCGCGCCCGAATTGCATCGGCCCCGTCGATGTTTCAACAAAGCGAAAATGTAGACTCCGGGCCTCCTCGATGAAGCGGCGTAGCGCCATCTCGAAGGCATCGCGGTCGATCGCCCCCCGGATATCTACATAGCCGCGGCTGTCGAACAACGGGCTGTCGGGTTCGAGTTGCTGCGAAAACCACATTTCCATCTGCGCCGCAGTAAGCTCCAGGATTTCTTGTGGGTTTTTTGTATTCACAATTATCCTCATCACAATTTATTGTGAGCAACCTGATCGAAGACAGCGCGAAATTTAAAAAATCGAGAACATCCTTGACGATATTGCATCGAGCAGCGAGCGGACACGGCCAGGCCCGCCGCGTGGCGGCATGAGGTATTTATCTGCTGAAAGAATTGAAACCTACTGTAGCACGGCACTGGTGCAAAATTCGCCAATCCGAAGCGACTATTTTCAGATTTAACGCAATCAATAACAAATTTATTTTTTGATGCAATTTCTGATTATTGAATATTTAGAAAACAACAATTCGATATTTCATTCCACATGTCACACTGAACGCGAGGCGCAGCACATCGGTATCGCGGTCCGTGACGGCGCCGTGACCTTGCCCGGCAAGATGGGTGAGACGGGCGCCCGGTGGGCGAAGCGGCGAAGCGGCGAAGCAATCAGCGTCTCGTCGCTCGCTGCGTCTTGCGCCGCAGGCGCCTGCGACGCGTGCGCGACACATGTCCGGTTCGCGCGTATTCGTTTTGCATCCGGACATGACGCGCGACGGCATCGGTCAACGTTGGAAAGAAGTTTGCCTGCCCGAACTTGTCGAACAGCCCATACGCGCGCAGGCGGTCCTTGACCGGCCCCTTCATTTCCGCGAAACACAGCACGACCCCGCGCTCCCTGAGCTCGTCGCCCAGCGCGACGAGCCGATCTGCCGCACTGACATCGATATCGGTGACAGGCTCGGCCGCGACGACAACGCGCGTGACAGGGGGCTGCGCACGCGCGAGCGCGGCGTCCAGATGCTCGCAGAAGATCTCGACGTTCGCATAGAAGAGCGGCGCATCCCAGCGAAACAGCACGAGGCCCGGCGTCTGCACGGCGTCCGGATGCCGGCCGACGTCGTGATAGCCGCGCACGCCCGTCAGCCGGCCGAGCACGGCGTCATACGGGTGCCAGGCCCGCCATACGAACGACAGCAGCGACAACGCGCTCGCGAGCAGGATGCCCGGCACGACACCCGCGGCGATCACGCCTGCGAAGCACAGCACCGAGATCAGGCATTCGCCGCGACGCATCCGGTACAGCCGCACGACGCTGCGGATATCCGCGATGCTCCACGCCGCGAGCACCACGACCGCGGCCAGCGCGGCGCGCGGCACCTGCGTCAGCAGCGTCGGCGCGGCAACGAGCAGCAGCACGATGCTGGCCGCCGCCACCAGGTTCGTGACCTGGCTCTGCGCGCCCGCTTCCATCGCAACGGGCGTGCGGGACGCGCTGCTGCTGACGGCGCAGCCCTGCATCAGGCCGGCCAGCAGATTGGCGGCGCCCAGCGCGACCAGCTCCTGATTGCGCTCCGGCGCGTCGCCCGCACGCGCGGCGAGTGCGCGCGACAGCATGCTGATGTCGGCGAACGACACGACCGCGATCGCGATCGCACCCGAAGCGAGCGCCGCCACGTCTGCAATCGAGACGGCCGGAAAATGCGGCGCCGGTGCGCCGGCGGGCAATGTGCCGACCGTCGCGATGCCGTGCAGCGGCAGCAGATGCGTGGCCAGCGTGGCCGCCACCACGGCAATCAGCATTCCCGGCCAGTGCGGCGCGATGCGCTTCAGAAGCGGAACGGTCACGAGTACGCCCGCGCTGACGATGCATGCGCTCACCGAATACTGGTGATCGAGCAGCGCGCGCACCAGGCGGTGGCCGATGGCGGACATGTCGCCGGTCGCCGCCGGCACGCCAAGCAGCTCCGGCAGCCGGCCGACGACGAGCGTGACGGCGATGCCGTTCAGGTATCCATACTGGATCGGGCGCGACAGCAGATCGGTGACGAAGCCGAGCCCGAGCATGCCGATCAGGATGCAGATGGCGCCGGCCGACAGGGCCAGCGCGGCTGCGAGCGCCACCGCGCGTTGCGGGTCGTGATCGGCGAGCGGCGCGACGGCGCCGGCGATCAGCGCGGCCAGCGCCGAATCCGGCCCGAGCACGAGAATCCGGCTCGGGCCCAGCAACGCATAGGCGACCAACGCGGCGATCGATGCATAGAGCCCCGTCACGGCGGGCAGGCCGGCGGCCTGCGCATAACTCATGCCCACCGGCACGAGCACCGCCGTCAGGGCGACGCCCGCGTAGAGATCGCGCGCAAGCCATGCGCGCCGGTAGTGCGCCAGCAGCGCGATCCCGGGAAGATACCGTGTGAGGCGTTCGGAAGACGGCCAGTTCATCGCGTCCTCGCCATGGGAATGGCCCGTTGCGCACAAGGCCGGCCGAGGGCCTCAGCGCGACGATGGGTTGCGATGCGTCGCCGGCAAATGCGGGCACCGTCGCCGGCTATATCGGCACGCTGCGAAGACGCGGGGCGTCATGCCGCCTCGAGGGTCGAAAGCCGAAGCGCCTGCGCGAAGCGGGCGAACGCCGCAACCGATCCGGTCACGCTTTCGTAGCGTTCGCTGCCGATCTGCGCGTCGAGCATGACCAGCATGCCGGCTTCGCGCGCGAGCGCAAGCAGCGCCTGCGTGTCGAGCGCCGCGCGGAGTTCCGCAGCCGGCGCGACAGCAGCCGGTGCCCCTGTCTGGTATATGGCTCGATACCCCGAATCGGAACGATATGTCGCGTGTGACATGGCGCGCCTCCTGATCGCCTTGCGTGCTGTCGGCATGCCGCTTAGCCCTTTGGCATGTCTCCAGTATCGTGGCCGTCCCAGGGGGATTCAATCAGGCAGCCCCGAACTTTACGTAGGAATCGCGCGAAGGCGATCAGCGGATTCCTACACACGGCTTACTGCCTACGAAGCAATGCACGTACCCGCAGGCGGTCGGGCGCGGAAGATCCGTCGCGGTTTCGCAACGGGTAAACAGGTGGAGATCGCGGCAATCGATCGCCCTTGGTTCGTCGGCACGCGCTCGGGGGCTTTCGATGAAGGGCCACATCCGGCCTGCAACGCTGATGGGGCCGGCGAAACAGGGCAGGGCGACTGGCTGCCGCGCGGCAGCTTGAGTTCAAGCCGCGCTCGCGCATGCGGCACGTCGCGATGTTTGCGCGCCGGCCGGGCCAGCCGGGGCGGCAAGCACGCCGGCAGCGAAATGGCGCATGAAGCGCTTGTTCTTTTCCGCCCCGGGGCAGCGATCAGGACACCACCTCGTCGAGCGGCCGGCGGGGCGAGTGCGGTGTATGCGGGCCGCGGCCGATGCGCAGCAGCAATTGCGGCACACCGCCGAGATCGAGCATGTGGGCGAGACGTTTGCGCAGCTCCGCCACTTCGATCGGCTGGTTCAGGAAAGACGCCGTGTGGCCGGCGCGCGCGGCGACGAGCAGCATCCGCTCCAGCGCCTGCCCGGCGGCCAGCCATGCATCGCGGTCGTCGCGCGCGGTGGCGATGCAGGCGAGCAGCGGCGACGCGCCGACGAGCTGGTGATGCAGCGCGGCGAGCCCGTTGCCGAAATCGAACGTGCGCACCGCGGTGGTGACGACGGGCGATGCGAAATCGAGCAAGGCCGGCACGCCGGCCGCGAACGCGGGCATGCCGTCGACGCGCCGGCGAGGATCGATCCAGCTCGCCAGCTCGCGCCGGAAACGCGCATCCTCGAACTGCGCACGGTCCGCCTCGGCGATCAGCTCGGCGATCCTGGCCCGTCGGGCGATCGAATCCGCGCAGGCCACGTTGGCGCCTTCCGCCGCGCCGGCCGCGATCAATTCATGCTGGAGCGCGTCGGGAACGGGCGTGGACTCGAACGGCGCGCGCGTCGTGACGCGGATCGGGATCGCGTCGAAGAGGGCGCCGAGATTCGCGTCGGAATAGCCGTCGTCGCAGATGCGAACGAGTGCGAGCACGTCCGGATCGACGTCGGACGGGAAGGTGCTGATCGTGTGCGCGAGCCCCGCATGGTTCAGCGCGACGCGCAAGTTGAGCAGCGCCGCGCCGCAACTGATGATCAGCTCGCGGTCGAACGGGTCGATGACGGGCAACGCGCGAACCCGGTCCGCGCATACCGCGATCGTGTTGCCGTCGATCATGAATCGCCATGGCTGGGAATTGTGGCTCGATGGCGCCATCACCGCGTAGCGCAGCAGCGCTCGCAATCGATCGTCGAGCTGAGCGCCTGCGGAAAGTGATGTAACGGAAGTCATGTGACGATCTCCAGGTGGCCGGCACGCGGCGCAGCACGGCGCGGATCAGTGCGACATCAGCACCGGCACCGTCATCGTTTCGAGGATGGTTCGCGTTGCGCCGCCGAGCACGCGCTCGCGCATCCTTGCGTGGCTGTAGGCCCCCATCACGAGCAGGTCCGAATGCAGGTCGCTGGTCCGGTTGAGCAGCGTCTCGCCCGTGTTGATGTCGCCTTCGCGCGGCGTCGTCGCGAAGGAGGCGCGAATGCCGTGGCGTTCGAGGTAGGCCGCAACATCGACGCCCGCGGGCGTCTTGTCCGGATCGGAACGGTGGCGTTCCACCGTTTCGACGGTGACGAAGCGGGCGCGCTTGAGCAACGGCAGCGCATCGGCCACCGCGCGGGCCGCCTCGCGGCCGCCGTCCCATGCAATCAGCACGTTTTCGGCGAAGGTCCGCACGAGGCCCGCGTACGGCACGATGATCGCCGGCCGGCCGCAGCCTGTCACCACGTCCTCGACGAAATGCGGGGCAATGTACGTGGTGCGGTCGTGCGGGTCCGTCTGGCCGAGCACGAGGAGATCCGCGTGCCGCGCGTGCAGCGTTGCCGTCTCCGTGGCGGGACCGGCGGGCGCGCGCCACTCGACGCTGCGCCCGGCCCGTTGTGCGGCATCGAGGAACGCGATTTCCGCCTGCTTCCGGCGCGACTCGCACAAGCGTTCGTAAACCGCGAGCTCGAGCGGCTCGTCGCGCCGGCGCAGCGGCTCGAACAGATCCTGGCAGACCACATACAGGCCGATCAGGTGCGCATTGCAGCGCTGCGCGAGGTCGAGCGCCAGCGCGACGCGCGTCGCGCAGCGCGGGCTGTCGTCGAGATGGACGAGCAAGGTCTTGTAGCTCATGACGATTCCTTTTCGGACGAAGCCGCAGTTTCCGCGGCAGGCGCGGGCGCACCGTGCGCCGTGATCATCAGGACAGGGCACGCGGCGCCGCGCAGCACGCGTTCGGCCACGCTGCCCAGCACGAGGCGCCGGAAGCCGCGCCGGCCGTGCGTGCCCATGACGATCAGATCGGTGCCGATTTGCCGCGCAGCGCTCAGGATGCGATGTGCAATGTCTTCGCCCGCGTCGACGTCGACGATCTGCGTCGCACCCGACACGCCGCGGGCAGCCATGCGCTTCGCGGCGTCATCCGTCACGCGCTGTCCTTCTTCGCGGAATGCGCCGATCAGGATCGACGGATCGTAGCCGAGCGCGTCGTAGGCGGGCGCCATGAAATCGACGACATAAACGGGCGTCAGCCGCGCACCCGATTCGGACGCAAGCGTCAGTGCGGCTTCGAGTGCGCGGGACGACGTTTCGCTGCCGTCGAGCGCAACGAGGATATTCGAGTACATGGCAGTCCTCTTGAACTGGAAGACAGGGTTTCATCTTCGGCGTGCAGGTGGAGAGTGCGCTGATCTGGATCAAGCGCGGGCCTCGCGTCGCACGCGTGCGCCTGCACGGGCTCAGTGCGACATCAGCACCGGCAGCGTCATCGACGCGAGCACCGTGCGCGTCGCACCGCCCATCAGCAGCTCGCGCCAGCGCGTATGCCCATAGGCCCCCATCACGAGCAGGTCGGCGCCCGTATCGTATGCGCGCGACAGCAACGTGTCGCCAACCGACGTATCGGCCGTGCCGGCGAGGTCCAGCACGTTGACGTCCGGCGCATGGCGCGCGAGCATCAGCGCGGCGTCCGCGCCCGGAATGCGCATGTCCGCCGCCGCGTCGCCCGCGCCGGTGACGCTGACGACCGTCGTGCGTTTCGCGTGTTCGAGGAAGGGTATCGCGTCATGCGCGGCCCGCACGGCTTCCCGGCTGCCGTCCCATGCCACCAGCACGCGTTCTCCGATCGACTTGAACGCGCCCGCATAAGGCAGGAACAGCACGGGGCGGCCCGCGGACAGCACCAGGTTCTCCGGGAACTGATCGTCGACGAACGTCTCGGGGTCGTTCGGATCGCTTTGACCCGCGATCACCAGGTCCGCATGACGCGCGTGATGCAGCATGGCGGCATTGGCCCGCACGTCGGCGCGGATCCAGTTGCCCGACACCTTGGCGCGCAAGGTTTCCGCGTGAAACAGGCGTTCCAGCGCGGCGAGACGTTCGTCGCGGCGTTCCCGAAGTTCGCGGAAATAGTCCGCGGAGCCTGCCATCACGTAGAACGAAGCGGGCTCCGGCGTATAGATCGCGGCCACGCCCGTCAGATGCGCACCGAATCGCCGTGCGAGCCGCAATGCGAACTCGAGGCGCGCATGGGCGCGGTCGCTCGTGTCAAAGTGCACGGCAATGCTCTTGTAGCTCATCGCGATCGCTCCATCAACGGTGGATCCGTCAGTTCGATTCAGTCTAAGAAGCAGGCTCCCCGCACGCTTGATTCAGATCAACGGCGCTCATGCCCGGCGGCCGGCGGCCATCCGCCGCACACCACCGGTCGCGCCTGCTTGACCGAGGTCAAGCGGGCCGTCATGCGGGCGCCTACATTGGTGAGCGACGGGGATGCCCCTTTCCACGGAGCAAACGCAATGAGAGCACTCGTATTCCACGGCCCCGGCCGCAAGTCGCTTGAACAGCGGCCGATGCCGGAACTGCAGGCGCCGACCGACGCGATCGTCCGGGTGACCCGCACGACGATCTGCGGCACCGACCTGCACATCCTCAAGGGCGACGTGCCGACGTGCGAGCCCGGCCGCGTGCTTGGGCATGAGGGCGTCGGGATCGTCGAGCAGGTCGGGGCGGCCGTGGACACGCTGAAGGCCGGCGATCACGTGCTGATTTCATGCATTTCATCGTGCGGCCGATGCGAATACTGCCGCCGCGGGCTGTATTCGCACTGCACGACGGGCGGCTGGATCCTCGGCAACCGGATCGACGGCACGCAGGCCGAATTCGTGCGGATCCCGCATGCGCAGACGAGCCTGTACCGGCTGCCGCCCGGCGCCGACGAGGACGCGCTCGTGATGCTGTCCGACATCCTGCCGACCGGGTTCGAATGCGGCGTGCTGAACGGCAAGGTCCAGCCGGGCTCCACGGTGGCGATCGTCGGCGCGGGCCCCATCGGGCTCGCCGCGCTGCTGACCGCGCAGTTCTACTCGCCTGCGAAGATCATCATGATCGATCCGGACCGCAACCGGCTCGACGTCGCGCGGCGCTTCGGCGCGACCGAGTGCATCGACGGCCGTGGCGGCGATCCGGCTGCGGAAGTGATGAAGCTGACCGACGGCATCGGCGTCGATTGCGCGATCGAGGCGGTCGGCATTCCGGCGACGTTCGAGATGTGCACGTCGATCGTCGCGCCGGGCGGCGTCGTGGCCAACGCCGGCGTGCACGGCGTGAAGGTGGATCTGCACCTCGAGAAGCTTTGGGATCGCAACATCTCGATCACGACGCGGCTCGTGGATACGGTCAGCACGCCGATGCTGCTGAAGACGGTGCGCGCAGGGCGGCTCGATCCGAAGCAACTGATCACGCACCGCTTCTCGCTCGACGACGTCGAGCGGGCCTACGACACGTTCAGTCGCGCCGCGGAAACGCATGCGCTGAAGGTCATCATCGAAGTGGCGTGAGGGCCCGACCGCGGGCCGCGGCGCACGCGCCCGGCGTGTGCGCCGCGGCATCAACCGTCCTTCGACGACCGCTTCGACAACCTTGAGTCGATCCAGCTCTCGCATGCTCATGGTGATCGTGTTGGTGTTGTTGGCCACGGGCGGCTCCTGGTTGACCATCAGGAGCCGCTCAGGATGAACCAACCCGCGGCCAACTACGACATTTCAACTTTGCCCAGATACGACATTACAACTTTGCCCAGATACGACATTACAACTTTGCTCTTACACCAAAGTTGCCGATAATTGAGATTATGTCAATTAAATAACCAAGGAAGCGTTACCCCCATCCACTCCGAAAATCGACACATGATCACCAGTTGTATTTTGCGCTGGCCACCACCGTGCGCTCGTTGCCGAATACGCAAACCGAATACGATTGGCAACCGCTGACGTAGCGCCGGTCGAACAGATTCGTCACGTTCAGCGCAAAACGCCAGTCGCGCGTGCCGTAGTGCAGCGCCGCATCGTACAGCGTATAGCTCGCGACCGTCAGCGAATTGTCCGGCGCACCGGCCGACGCGCTCTGGTAGCGCACGCCGCCGCCGAGGCCGAAGCCCGCGAGCGGCCCGGTGTGCCACGTCCAGTCGGCCCACAGCGACGCCATCTGGCGCGGCCGCGGGATGTCGACCGGCCAGTGGTTCAGCGATACATCGTTCGCCTTCACGTTCTTCACGTCCTGGTAGGCGTACGACGCGATGACCGACAACGCGCGTGTCACCTGCCCGACCGCGTTCAGCTCGATGCCGCGCGAACGCACCTCGCCCGTCTGCACCGACGTCCTGCCGGTCGGATCGAGGCGTAGCGGCGCCGGCGTCACGACGTCGGTCTGGTTGATCTGGTAGATCGCCGCGCTCAGCATCAGGTTCTTGCCGGGCGGCTGCCAACGCAGGCCCGCCTCGATCTGCCTGCCGCGCGTCGGCCGCGGCAGCCCGCCGCCAACCATCCTGACGCCGATGACCGGATCAAACGATGTCGAATAGCCGATGTACGGCGCCAGTCCGAAGTCGCCCTGGTACGTGATGCCGGCGCGGCCCGAGAACGCACTGACGTCCTGTTTCGGCTGCGCGCCGGCAGGACGGTCATCCAGGCGCAGGTTCGCCCAGTCCTCGCGGCCGCCGAGCGTCAGCGTCCAGCGGTTCCATTTCACGCGCTCCTGCGCGTACATGCCGACCGTATCGATGGCGGTGTACGGGTCACTGTGGCCGAACGACGTCCGGCCGGAGAAAATTTCCGTCGTGACGGGCGTGTAGACCGGATGATAAAGGTCCAGATAAGGTGCCTGGGCGAGCCACTCGCTATCGGTCGACGTCTGCCGGTTGTACTGGAAGCCGAGCAGCAGCGTGTGCTCGAGCGGCCCCGTGCCGAAGCGCGCTTCGGCGTGGTTGTCGACGTCGAAGCGGCTGTAGTTCAGCTGGAACAGCCCCGCGACGCGCGTCATGGCTCGCGTGCTGCCCGGAGCAAGGCCCGCGCCGAAGACCGTCGCATCATCGAGCGACAGGTGCATCCAGCGCAGATTCTGCCGCAACGTCCAGACCGAATTCAGCTTGTGTTCAAACTGATAGCCGAGCGACCACTGCTTCTTGCGGTAGTGGTCGAAGCTCGGGTCGCCCATGTAGATGCCCGGCGACAACGGCCCGTTCGGGTTCGGCAGAACCGTGCCCCGCGCCGGAAGGAAGTTGTATGAGATGTCGCCCCAGTCCTGCAGGTAGGTCGCCGACACGGTGAGCGACGTATCCGCGTTCGGCCGCCAGCGGAACGACGGCGCAAGCGCCACGCGCTGGTCGGCCTTCGGGCCGGTCAGCGCATTGCCGTCGCGCGCGACCCCGACCAGGCGATACGCGTACTTGCCGTCGGCGTCGAGCGCATCGCCGAGGTCGAACATCGCCTGCTTGCGCGCATGGTTGCCGATCTGCACGCCGGCCTCCCTCACGCGCTCGCCGTCGGCATGCTTCGTCTGCACGTCGACGATCGCGCCCGGATCGCCTGCGCCATACAGTACCGACGCCGGCCCGCGCAGCACGGCGACGCTATCGACCATGTAAGGATCGACGCGCCAGCCCGCCAGGGCCGTCGTATTCGGCGCCTGCAGTCCGTCGATGAACAGCATGGGCGTAAAGCCGCGCAGCGCTGCATACCAGTCGGTGCGGTTGTTGGAGACGAACGACGAAAAGCCGGGCGTGTAGCGCAGCGCCTGATTGAGGTCGGTCGCGCCGGTCATCTCGATCTGCTGCGCGGTGACGACGTTGACCGTCTGCGGAATCTCGGCGATCGGCGTATCGGCCTTCATGCCGGTCATCGCGTGTCGAGCAACCAGGCCGGCCGGTTCCGCGTGCGCCGATCCTTGCACCGTGATGTCCGGCAGCGTGGCGCCGCGCGGGTTGTCGGCCGGTGCCGCTATGCCGCCAGCTCGTGTTTCGCCGGTCGGCGCCGTCGCTTGCGCGCAGGCATGACCGGCCGCAGCCTCGCAAAGTATCGCCATCGCAGCGACCATGGCCGCATGCAGCCCCGCACCCGCTTCCCGCCCCATCCGCTGTTGCTCCGCCATCCCGGCTGCCCCGTCAGCCGAGCCGTTTGTGTGTCAAGGCGCGACAGCCATCCGGCCGCCACCCGCTCCGCGTCCCGTCGATTCCGCACATTGCCGCGATGGTTCTTGCGCCACCGCATTATCGATGCGACCTTCGATGATATCGGCCGAGCGTGACACATTCTTGAGGGCAGCTTGTCGGGCGGCGCCCGCCGCCCATGCTGGCCGGCAGGAACGGGATGCGAAGGATGTCGGAACATTCATGCAGGATCAGTGAGCAGGCGACAGGCGCATCACGACTCGCGTGCCCGCTTGCCGGGCGACGCGATCCTGAACTCTTCCGGATTGCGTCCTTGCATCCATCGCGGCCGCTTGCCGCGGCCCGCCCACGTCGCGCCGCTCACCGGATCGACGTAGCGCGGTTCCACCTGCTTGCGGCGGGACATGCCGGTCGGTGCGAGGTTCGACAACCTCACCTCCACCACCCGCAAATCGATCTCGTACTCGCGAATCAGCTTGACGATTTGTTCCAAAACGTCCTCGCGGCGCGCCTCGCGCTGCGCCTCGATCTGGGCGTCCAGTTCGGCCCGCCGAGCGAGCAGTTCCGGCAACGGATCGCGTGACATCTGTTCTCCTTTCGCTCGACGCCCCAAAGGAATGGATCGGCATGGCAATCGACGCATGAACGAGCGTCGCGCTCTCAGCCGAATTGAAGACGTGATCGTGCCGACGGCAGCGCTTCGCCGCGTCGGCACGATACTTCCGTCGTAGGTGCACCGGCGAACGCCGGTCAGCGCGAGGCCGCGCAGGAATGCCCCCCGGCATTCCTGCCCTCGACACTTCCCGGGCCGACGAGCGTCGAACGTCATCGAGTCGGTTTCAACGCGGTTAACCGACGGATTCATCAAACGGACAAACCGGCGAGGATGGCACGCCCTCGCCGGTCCGTCATGCGGCCGACCTTACCACTGGTATCCGCCGCTCACGACCGCGCCGTACGTGCCGCGCGTGTTGGACGATACGGCGGCCTTGTAGACCCAGCGGTTGCTGCCGGTGACATGCGATACCCCGATCGCCTGGCCGGATTGCCCGCGATACACACTGCCGGCCACCGCCACCATGCTCATCCCGGGCTGGGTCGGCTGCGGCAAGCCCGCGACCGCCATCGCGGCGGCCACCCCGCCGTCCGAATCCCGGCGAATCGAATCGATCCGGTTGTTCACGCCCTGGATCTGCCGGTCGGTGTAGCCGTTCGCCTGGCCCACGCCCTGCGCGATCGAGTCGTTCAACTGCTGGACGTTGACGCCGTCGGTCGGCGCCGTGCCGGCCGCCATGTTCGTGAGCTGGCGTGCCTGCGCCGGGCTGCCGATGGACACCACGTTGCTGCGCCCCTCGTCCGTCGAGTTCGCGCCGAGCGCGACGGAGTTCGTTCCGCTTGCCGTCGACCCCGCGCCCACCGCGACGCTGCGGGCGCCGGTCGCCGTGCCGGAGGGCGTCTGCAGCGAACTCGCCAGCGACGCCACCTGCTGATTCACAGTCGACAGGCCGGTCGACAGCGAGCCGATCTTCTGGTTGGCCGACGACAGGCCGGTCGCCAGCGTGTCCACCTGCTTGGCGACGGCATACAACTGGCTGCCATTGACGGCGTCCGTGCTGGCGGCGGAGATCTGGCCGGCGGCGACGTTCGTGATCTGCCGCTCGCTGCCGGCCGCCCCGACGCTGACCACGCCGACCGGATTCGTGCCGGCGAACGACGAGTACGTCGTATTGCCGACCGTCGCGCTCGACACGGGATTCACGGCCGACGTGGACGAACCCGCGCCCAGGGCGACCGAGTTGGCGTCCGCGGCCGACGCATTGAGGCCGATCGCCACGGAGTTTTGTCCCGTCGCATTGACGTGCCCGCCCAGTGCGACCGAACCGAGGCCCGATGCCGTGGCGTTCTGCCCGTACGCGGCCGAACCGTCGCCCTGCGCAAACGCGGTATTGCCCATCGCGGTCGCTTCGCCGTCGAGTGCCTTGGCGCCGACCCCGATCGCGACCGGCGACGCGTTCGACGCCGTCGCGGTCGCCCCGCTGCCGATCGCGATCGCGACCGAACCCGTGGATCCGCCGTTGGCGACCGCATTGAAGCCTTGCGCAATCGCACCGGTGCCCGATGCCGAGCTGTTTCGGCCGATGGCGATCGTGGCGTCCCCGGTGGCCGCCGAATCCGTGCCGACCGCCACCGAATTGGTCCCCGACGCGATGGCCTGGAAGCCCATTGCGGTAGCGGCCGCGCCGGTCGCCTGACTGCCGCTGCCCAGCGCGGTCGCGAAATTCTGATTCGCCGTCGATTGCGCGCCCACCGCGGTCGCCCACGCGCCATTGGCCTTCGACGCACCGCCATACGCCACCGCACTGGCACCGATGGCCGAGGAATTGCTGCCGACCGAAGTCGCATTCCTGCCGTTTGCCGTGACCGTGTCGCCCACCGCCACCGCAGCGCCGCCGTTGGCGCTGACGTTGATGCCGAATGCCTCGTTCTGGCTCGTCCCGTCGGCACCGGCAATTGCCGGGTTCACGCCGCCCGTGTTGGCCGTCGGCGCCGATGCGGCGCCGCCGATCGTCGCGCTCGTCGAGCCGCTTTCGCCGCCGAATGCAAAGTTGTCCGCATGCGCCTGTGCGATCGGCAACAGCATCAGCGCCGCCAGCACGGCCAGCGACGGCTTCGACCGGCACGGCGATCGTCCGGCTTCATCTTCGCGCTGCACGCCAGCGTGAGTGCCCGCCGCCGCAACGGCGGTGTCGATCCGACGATTCCGGACGTGCCGATTATGCTTTTCGTTCATGACTTCCTTCCTCTTCTCGAATGTTCAATCACTGACTGACCGCGCTCTCAAAGGCGGCACGGAATCCGTTCGACGTTCGCCTGCTACGAGGCAGGCGCGCAGGGCGACCTGCCGGTGCGATGTCGAAACACATTGTCGTCAGCGTTAATCGCATACGCGTTTTCTGGACCGGCCAATTCTTTTTCCGGAGCGGAAATTTTTTTAGTGATCCAAAAGTAAATGCGTATTCAGCGTTGCAGCGATATCTCGACGCGCCGGTTGCTTGCCCGCCCTTCGGCTGTCGTGTTGGGCGCAACGGGGTCGGCCTTGCCGCGTCCGGTCGCTGTGAAGGAGTCGGCCTGAAGCCCATGCTCGCGCAGGTGGCCGGCGACAGCGTCCGCGCGTCGCTGCGAAAGCTGGAGATTCGACGCATCCGAACCGATCGCATCCGTGTAGCCCATGACGGTTACGCGGGAGAAATGCTTGCCGCCCTGCTGGCCCAACAGCGAATCGAGCGTCGCTCGGGCCACCGGCGTCAGGGTTGCCGAACCCGACGCGAACAGCGCATCGCCCGACAGGTTCACGTGTTCGGCCGGCGCAGGCTCCGCCGCCGCGGGTGCGGGCGTCGATGCGGGAGGCGCGCCGCATTGGAACACGAGCGTGCCGGGATCGGCGCCACCGCGGAACGGCCGGGTCGAGTCGACGGTTCTCACCGGTTCGTTGCCGCACATGCGCGCGGCAACCTTCATGCAGGTCGCCTGGCTGGAGAAGATGCCGTGACAGTCGACCTGAAACGTCCGCACGCCGTCCCTCGGCTGCAGTTCATAGGCGCTGAACGTCGGGCCCGACGCGCTGGAGCAGGCAGCAAGGCCCAGCGCGGGCAGGATGAGTGCGAGATGGAGATTTTTCACTGTAGCGCTCCGGAATATCTGTGTGCAAAAGCGAAATCACGCGGTAATGCGGATGGATTCGCGCCTGTTTCTCGACGCGCAGCCGGGCATGCGCGCGGCATGCCCGGTTGCGCCGTTACTTCCACTGATACAGCATGCCGGCGCCCACGACGCGCTGGCTTCCGCTGAAGCCGCCGTTCAGCGTCGCCTTCAGGTTCTCGGAGATGCGGGCCTGCATGCCGACCGCCATCGCCTTCTGCCCGGCGAACGTCGCCGTGCCGACGCCCATCGCGAAGTTGGAGTCCCGATCCATGTGCGGGATCGACGCCATCGCGGCGGTCGCGGCGATGCCTTCGCGCGCCATCGAGTCCGTTTGCTGGATCTGCTGCTGCATCTGGCTGACCTGGTTGCCCAGGTTGTTCACCGACGTCGACAACGCGCTCGACACGGCATTCAGCTGGTTGACGTTGACCGCGTCGGTGCCTTCCGTACCCGCCGCGACATTCACGACTTGCCTCGTCGACGTGGCGGAGCCGACCGACAGCACGCCCGAGCGCCCGCCGTCGCTGCTGCCGGTGCCGAGCGCCACCGAGCCGGTGCCGCTCGACGTCGCGCCGACGCCGATCGCGGTCGAGCCATTGCCCGTCGCCTGCGAACTGTTGCCGACCGCCGTGCTGCTCGCGCCGGATGCCACCGCCCCCAGTCCGCCCGCGGACGCGTTCGAGCCGGTCGGCGCCGGCGCGCCGTTCCCGCCGGTCGGGCTGGACGTAAACGATCCGCCGGTGTTGCTGGTCCGCTGATCGATCAGCGTGGACAAGCGATTGGCGACCGCGTCGAGCTGCGACACGTTGACGGCATCGGATCCGATACGGCCCGCGGCCAACCCGGTGATCTGCCGGTTGCCGACGTTCACTTCGCCCGCGGACGATTGCGGCGAGCTCAACCCGTACGCGACATAGTTGTTCAGCGCGCCGATCGTCGTCAGCGAGCCCGCGCCGAGCGCCACGCTGTTCGCGAACGTGGCGCTCGCCCCGGAGCCGAGCGCGACCGCATCGACTGCGCCGCTCTTCGCGCCCGAGCCGAACGCAACACCGCCGGCATTCAGCGCGCTCGCATTCGCACCCTGCGCGATCGACTGCGCGCCGGCTGCCGTCGCCCCGCTGCCGAACGCGAGCGCGTCAGCCTGTGCCGAGCTCGCGCGCTGGCCGATCGCCACCCCGCCGGGCGCGGTCGCATCGACGATCGCGCCGTTGCCGATGCCCACGCCGTTATCGCCGTTCACGACCGTCGTCGGGCCGACCGCCACCGATTCGGCGCCGACCGCGAGCGAATCGGCGCGCGTCGAGTTCGCATGGAAGTACATCTGCCCGGTGACGGCGAACGACGACAGCGCGCCCGCCAGTTGCCGGACCGTGACCGCGTCCTGCGACTGCGTGCCGTCGGCGACGTTGGTCAATTGGCGGTAGGTGTTCGTCGTCGCATCGCCGAGCGAAACGGCGCCGAGCAGGCTGCGGTCCGACGTATTGAACGGAATCGAATGACTCCCGTTCGCAATCGAGCCGACACCCGACAGGACGGCCCGGTCCGACACCGAGCCCGCGCCGAGCGCGATGCCGCCCGCGACCGACACGGTCGACCGGGCGCCGAGCGCCAGGCTGTTCGCGGCCGCCGCCTGCGCGCCATTTCCGGCAGCCAGGCTGCTCGCGCCAATCGCGATAGCCTGCGGGCCGATCGCGACGCTGTCGGCGCCGAGCGCCTGGCTGTCGGCGGCGGTCGAATTCGCGCGGAAGTACTTGATGCCCCCGCCGTTCTGGATGGTGTCGACGGCGTTTGCGACATTGGTCACGTTCTGGTTCGTCGCATACAGTTGCGAGCCGTTGACCGCGTCGGTGCTCGTCGGGCTCAATGCGCCGGCCGCGACGTTGGTGATCGTGTTCGGGCCGCTGCCGCCATGCGCGGCACTGAACGCGCCAGTGCCGCCGTTCGCCGCCGGATCCCACAACAGCGCGTCGTTCTGCACCTGGTTCAGTTGCGAGCTGACCGCCTGCAACTGGCTGACGTTCACCGCATCGGTCGGCGCCGCTCCTGCCGCCACGTTGGTGATGCGCCGCTCGGCGCCCGCCGAGCCCACCGACACTTCACCCACGGGCGCAGCGCCGGCCAGCGCGCCGGTGCCGGGGTTGTATGCCGCGAGACCGAGGTTCGCCGTGGTCGTCGCATTTGCGCCGAGCGCCACCGAGTTCGCGGTGGTCGCCTGCGCGTTGCCGCCGATCGCGACGCTGTCGGCCCCCGTTGCCTGGCTGTCCGCCGCCGTCGAATTGGCGTGGAAGTATTTGATGCCGCCGCCGTTGGTCATGTTCGCGATGGCCGTGGTATTCGCGGTGACCTGCTGGTTCGTTGCAAAGAGCTGGGAGCCGTTGACGGCATCGGTGCTGCCGCCGTTCAACTGGCCGGCGGCGACGTTCTGGATCTGCCGCGATGCGCCGGCAGCGCCCACGCTCACCGCGCTCGCCGGATTCGCGCCCGCGAAGCTGTAGAGCGTGCCGCCGATCGACGTACCGGATGTCGGCACCACCGCCGCGGTCGTCGAATTCGCGCCCAACGCGACGTCGCCCGCATGGCCGGCGACGGCGTTCGGGCCGATCGCAACGCTGTCCGCGCCGAGCGCCTGGCTGTCGGGCGCCGTCGAATTCGCGTGGAAATACTTGACCCCCGCGGTCGTCCCGCCGCCGCCGATCGCGTTCAATACGTTCTGCACGGAGTTGTACGAATTGCCCGCGTAGTTCAGGCTCGTCGTCACCGCGCCGGTCGAGCTGTCGTAGGTGCTGCCGCCGCCGAGACTCGACGCGACGCTGTTGCCCAGCGTATTGATGCCGGCGGCCACCGAGAACAGTTGCGAGCCGTTGATCGCGTCGGTGCTCGTCGACGAGATCACGCCCGCCGCGACGTTCTGCAGTTGTCGCTCCCGGCCGGCGGCGCCGATCGACACGACGCCGTTGGCCGCGCTCGCCGGGCCGGCCGCGGTGCCGCCGTACAGCGCCGTCGTGCCCGTGTTCGGGGCCGCTGCCGCACTGCCGGCGCCGAGCGCGACACTGTTCGCGAGCGTGGCGCTGGCGCCGGAACCCAGCGCCAGCGCATTGATCGCGCTGCTTCGCGCGCCTGAGCCGAGCGCCACGCCGCCCGCGTTCAGCGCAACCGCATTCGCGCCCTGTGCGACCGACTGCGCGCCGGCTGCCGTCGCGCCGCTGCCGAGCGCGATCGCATCGGCCTGCGCCGAACTCGCGCTCTGGCCGATCGCCACCCCGCCGGGCGCGGTCGAATCGACGATGGCGCCGTTGCCGATGCCCACGCCGTTGTCGCCGTTCACGACGGTCGTCGGGCCGACCGCCACCGACTCCGCGCCGACCGCGAGCGAATCCGTTTGCGTCGAATTCGCGTGGAAGTACTTCTGGCCCGTCACCGCAAACGACGCCAGCGCGCCGGCGAGCTGCCGCACGGTCACCGCGTCCTGCGCTTGCGTGCCGTCGGCCACGTTGGTCAGTTGCCGATAGGTATTGCCGCTCGCATCGCCGAGCGAAACGGCGCCGAGCAAGGTCCGGTCCGACGTATTGAACGGAATCGCCCGGCTGCCGATCGTCACCGAGCCCGCGCCGGACAGCACGGCGCGATCCGATACCGAGCCCGAACCAAGCGCGACGCCCCCCGCCACCGACACGTTCGACTGCGTGCCGAGCGCCAGCCCGTTCGCCGCTTGTGCGCGCGCGCCGTTGCCCGCGGCCAGGCTGCCCGCTCCGCCCGCGACGGCCTGCGGGCCGATCGCGACGCTGTCGGCGCCGAGTGCCTGGCTGTCCGCGGCGGTGGAATTCGCGTGGAAGTACTTGATGCCTTGCGCATTGATGTTGTCGACGACCGAGCCAACGTTGTGGTTGATCGTGGTGGAGCCGTCCGCGTTGTACGTCGTGTAGGTCGGCGCGGAGATCGTGCCCGTCGACGTGTCGTAGGTCGCGCCGCCGCCGAGCGCCGTGGCGGTGCTGTTGCCCAGGTTGGTGACGGTGCCGGCGACCGTGACGATGCTCGTCGACAGCGAGCCGATGCCGGTCGAGGTCGACGTCGACAGCGACGCGAGTGAACTGTTGGTCGAACTCAAGCCGGTGGACAGCGAACCGATGCCGGTGGAAGTCGACGTGGAAAGCGATGCGATCGCGCTGGTTGCCGACGAGAGACCCGTCGAGGCGGACGTCGACAGCGAGGCGACCGAGCTGTTGATCGTGCTCAGGCCGGTCGAAAGCGAACCGATGCCGGTGGAAGTCGACGTGGAAAGCGATGCGATCGCGCTGGTTGCCGACGAGAGACCCGTCGAGGCGGACGTCGACAGCGAGGCGACCGAGCTGTTGATCGTGCTCAGGCCGGTCGAAAGCGAACCGATGCCGGTGGAAGTCGACGTGGAAAGCGATGCGATCGCGCTGGTTGCCGACGAGAGACCCGTCGAAGCGGACGTCGACAGCGAGGCGACCGAGCTGTTGATCGTGCTCAGGCCGGTCGAAAGCGAGCCGATGCCGGTGGAAGTCGACGTCGACAGCGAGGCGACCGCCAGATTTGTCGCATTCAATTGCGAGCCGTTGATCGCATCGGTGCTCGACCCGCTGATTCGCCCCGCCGCCACATTGGTGATCTGACGCTCGCTGCCCGCAGCGCCAACGCTCACGACGCTGGTTGGGTTCGTCCCCTGAAAGCTGTACGTCGTGCCGCCGATCGTCGCGCTCGCCGTGGGATTCGGCGCGGCCGTCACCGAGCCGGAACCCAGCGCGACGTCGCCCGCATTGCTGGCGACCGCGGAAGCGCCGAACGCGACCGCGCCGGCGGCGGCCGCCGTCGACGTATTGCCGAGCGCGAGCGAGCCCGTGCCCTGCGCGATGTTCGAATTACCGATCGCGACTGCGCCGTCGCCGTTCGCCGTGTTGTTCGAGCCGGCCGTGACCGCGCCGGTGCCGATCGCGGTGCTCGGGTCGCCGATCGCCACCGCGCCGTTGCCGCTGACCGTCTGGCCCTGGCCGAGCGCGACGGCGCCGGTACCCGCCAGCACCTTCGAGTTGTTGCCGCCGGCGATCGAGCCCGCGCCCGCAGCGGCAGCGACCGAGTTGGTGTCGCCGATCGCGACGGTGGATCCCGCAGCCGCAACGCTGTTGATGCCGATTGCGGTCGAATTGATGGCCGACGCCGTCGCACCGGCGCCCAATGCCGTCGCCGATATGCCGCTTCCGAGCGCAAGATTGCCGAGCGCGACCGCGAACTGCTGCGTCGCGGTCGCCTGCACGCCCATCGCGACCGAACTGACGCCCGACGCATTGGCGCTCAGGCCGAGCGCCATCGACTGGTTGGCAGCGGCCGTCGTGTTCGAACCCAGCGCGATCGAACTCGTGCCGAGCGACTGCGTGCCCGATCCGGGCACGCCGGCCGTGCCGCCCCAGCCGATCGCGATCGACGTACCGCCCTTCGCACCGCTGTTGACGCCCATCGCAATGCCGGAACTGCCGCTCGCCAGCGCGCCGCTACCCACCGCAACGGCGGCCGCGCCCGAACTCGTCGACTGGTTGCCGATGGCGACCGTGCCCGTATCGGTGGCGTGCGACGCAAAACCGAACGCGACGCTTTGAACCCCCACCGCGCTCGCCCCGAGACCGAGCGCGGCCGCATACTGGCCCGACGCCAGCGCATTGTTGCCGAGCCCGACGGCCGAAACGCCGGTCGCGGCTGCGCCACTGCCGATCGCCACCGCGCCGCTTTGAGTCGCGCTCGACAGATTGCCGACGGCAACCGAATAGTTACCCGAACCGATCGCCTGCACGCCGAGCGCCGAGCTGTTGACGCCGGTCGCCTGCGAGTTGATGCCGACGGTCGTCGCACCGTCGGCCGTCGCGCGCGCGCCCGGGCCAATCGCCGTGGCTGAAACGCCCGTCGCCGTCGACAGGTTGCCGAATGCGGTGGAATTCACCTGCGTCGCGGCCGAACCGTTACCGACCGCTATCGAACTGGCGCCGCCGGTTGCCGCCCCGCCACCCGCCGAGTACTGCGCATGCGCAGCAACATGGAACACGCCGAGATACGCCGACGCCATCAGCACGGCCAGCCGCCGTAGCGGCGGAGTGGCAGGCATTCCCGTGCGTGTCGCCGGGCCCCCGATCGCGGTACGTTCCGCCGCGCTGCTCGACGACACAACGCGCTTGCCGCACGCACGGTCAAGCTCCGACGCCGCAACCCAAGCCCCCAATGCTTCGTTCCAGACGGTTTTGAATGACTTGTTCATCTTTTCTCCACTTTTTATCTACGTGCCTGATGACGCAATCGCCAACGCATCGGCGAGCGAAGACGTCCCGCTTGTCTCGTCCATCGCTCACCGCGGTCTTTTCCAAAAAACATTCGGATCACTAAATACAGAATTGAAAATCCTCTTTCCTTGCTCATGAAAAGTAGAGACGCACGAGCGCAAGCCACCGTCCCGATGCGGCGGGAATTTTCTGACTGGAAAGAAGGATCGTCGTCGACAGGGCGGGCGCGCCCGCCTGCCTGAACCGTCAGGCAGCCGACGAGGTGTCGATCAGGGGGGCGCGTGGCCCCGTGCGGCGCCCGCGCTCGAATGGAATGCCGCGGCCGAATATGCGTCGACAGCGGACCTCCGCGCCGACGAACCGATCCCCCGTGCCACCGTGCCCACAATGCTCATCACTCTGTGCCCTGTTGATTTCGGGGGAAACCTGCGCGCGGCAATGCACCTTTTTCTATTCCGCGCCCCACCCGAATACTTATTTATTTAAATATTTTGCAAACCGATAAAGCGTTTTATTTATTTCATTTTCCCACTCGCCGGTGCAAGCGAGCCGGCCGTCCGGGCCATCCCGCCTGCTCCTGCGCCGACGGCGAGGACGTACCGAGCAGTGTGTCGCGATCCGGCCAGCCGTGTATTTTTTCGAGCGGACGAATTGTTTTAGCGAGCGGAAAACCTGCTCGTCGCGCACGCATTGCCGGACATTTTCGATACACGCATAACCGGAAAATAATGCCGAAAATCATCAGGAAAATATTTCCGGATTGCTTTCGAAATAATGCCCGGCTCCGCCTCCCACTATTCGGGACGACGGCGATATGCAAGTTCCGCGCGGCAATCGACGCCAGAGCCGGGTGTGGTGCAACACCATGACGCCCGGATCGCGCAATATTCCCCGCCATTGTTTCTGCCCGTTTATAATTTTGAGATAGCGCGTCCGCGGGTCGCGATGTCGTCCGTCCTGTTTACCTCCCACTCGTTCGTCGTCATGTCATCTCGCTTGCCTGGTTCGACGTCGCTGCAGGCCGCGCCGGATATCTCCGGCGCCCACATTCTGGTCGTGGATGACCGGCCGAACGAGCTTCAGCTGCTGATCGAGATATTGCGGACCGCGCGCTGCCGGATCAGCGTCGCATTCGACGGCCTGCAGGCGTACCACCGGGCCCAGGCGATCGCGCCGGACCTGATCCTGATGGATGTGCGCATGCCCCGCATGGACGGCTTCGCCGCATGCAGGTTGCTGACCGCAACCCCGGCCACGCAGGCCATCCCGATCATCATCCTGACCGCCGAGGGCGATCTCGATCGTCGCATCGAAGGGCTCGAGACCGGTGCCATGGACTACATCGTCAAGCCATTCGAACCGGCGGAAGTGATCGCGCGCATCCGGAATCATTTGAAGAAGGTGCTGCGCAAACGCGTCGACGAACACCTGCCCGCGCTTCCCGACAATCCGGATGCTTCGCTCGTCCGGGCGGCCAGCGAGATCCTGCTGCGTGACCTGCGCAATCCGCCGACGCTCGAGGCGCTCGCCAAGCGAGTCGGTACGCACGAGAAGCGCCTGTCCCGCGTGTTCCGGGACACGCTCGGGCAGACGGTGTTCGAATATCTGCGCGATACGCGATTGCGCACCGCCCAGCGCTTTCTTGCCGATACGTCGATGGGCATCGGGGATATCGCCGAAGAGATCGGTTTTTCCACCGCGGGCAATTTCGCCACCGCGTTCCGCGAACGCTTCGACATGACGCCGTCCGATTGGCGACGGCAGCGCGGCCAGATCCACGCCGACGACTCTGGCGACGAACCGCAGCCCGATGCGTAGGCGCCACGTCGCATGGGCGTCGGGGTACCGAGCGCTGCTGTTCGGCTTGCTGCTCGCGTGTCTCTCCTATTCGGCCGCGCGGGCGGCGACGACCGAACCTGCCGCGCTGCTGGAACACGTCTCGGTATTCGAAGACGCCGCGGCCGCGCTGACCGTCGACGAGGTACTCGCGCGTTTCACGCATGCGCCAGGCAGCTTCCTGCCCGCGACCAAGGAGCGGCTCGCCCCGGGATTTTCACGGTCGGCGTGGTGGCTTCATCTCACTGTGGTGAATCGCGCCGGCGCGGCGCGCGCGCTCACGCTGGCGCTCCGTGATGCGCGTGTCGATCGCGTCGATTTCTACACACTCCGGAACGGCCGATGGACACCGGAAGCCGTGTTCCCTCCAGCCGGCGTCGACGCATTTGCGGCACGAGCCCGGTACCCGGTGCTCGACATCACGCTCGCGCCGGGCGAAGCGCTTCCCGTCCTGGTGCGTGTCACCTCCCGCAAGGCGATGCGCCTCGAACCCACGATCATGACCCGGCAGGCGTGGCAAGCAAACGAGCTGCGCGCTGCCATGTGGGACTGCGGGCTGCTCGGCGGGCTGCTGGCGCTCGCGTGGTCTGCGTTGCTGATCGGGTTCTTTTCCCGCAGCGGCGCGTTCTATCTGCTGGCGGCGCTGACCCTCTGCACGGCGTTGTTCGAGGCGGGCGTCCGCGGCTATACGCGAACGTATCTGTGGCCCGATTCGCCCGAATGGTCGGCCCGCAGCGAAACCCTGTTCGCGTATCTCGCCATCGCATGCTTCATCGTGTTCGTCCTGAAGATCGCACGCGGCGAACAGGTCCGGTTGCCGGTGCGCATCGCCTACCTGGTCGTATTCGCCCTCGAATGCGTCGGCATGGTGGGCACCGCGTTCGGCGATCTCCATTTCTTCGTGCAATTCTGCGCGCGCCTGAACGCCGGGTTCGGCATCTTGAATGTCTGCATCGTGCTGCTGCTTGCCAGGCGCCGAACCCCGACCGGCCGCCTGATGCTGGTCACGGTCAGCTTCGGGTTGTTCAATTTCCTGGTACGGACGATCGGCGGACTCGATGCGGCCCTGCCGGCGCTCTCATGGTTGAAGTCCGATATCTATCCCAACCCCGTCATCGCGATCATCGGCCTCGCCACGCATCTCGTGGTCCTGGCCGCGTGGATCAACCATGTGGGCCGGCAACGCACCGAAGCGCGGCAGCGGCTGGAACACTGGCAGCTGACGGAGCAGGAGCGCCTGCGGGAGGAAGTCGCCAAACGGACGCTCGCGCTCAACGACGCCCTTCATCAGGCGAACACCAACATGCAGCAAAAGATCGAGACGCTCGGCTACGTGAGCCACGATCTGCGCGCGCCGCTGTCCACGATCAACGGATACGCGAAACTCCTGCTGCAAGGCGCCACGCAGATGCAGACCCGGCTGATCCAGTCCATCGATCGGAGCATCCGTTACCAGCTGACCCTGATCGACGAATTGCTGGAGTTCACGAAGGCCGAACTGCAGCCGCTCAGCGTCGCGCCCGATGCCACGGACCTGCCCGGCCTGCTGGACGATATCGGCAGCTATGCCGTTGCACTGTGCGCGCAGCAGGACAACCGGTTCGTCTATCGGCCGCTCGCGTCGCTGCCGCGGACGCTGGTGATCGACGGAATTCGTCTCCAGCAGGTGTTGCTCAACCTGCTGTCCAACGCGTCGAAATTCACGCGCAACGGCGTCGTCACGCTCGCCGTCGACGCGCGCCGGGAATCCGACGGGTACCGCATCGGCATCGAGGTTGCCGACACCGGCATCGGCATCGACGTGAACGGCAAGTCCGACATCTTCCGCGCGTACCAGCAAGTGCATGCCGTCGACGGCGGAACCGGGCTTGGCTTGTTCATCGCCCAGCGCATCGTCAAGGCCATGGGGGGCGAACTGGCCGTATCCAGCAAACCGGGTGTCGGCACGTCGTTTTCATTCCAGATCGTCGCGCGTGCGGTCGGGCACACGCTCGTGGCGCCGTCGGATCTCGCCCGCCTGTCTTCGCCGCAGGTCGATGCAACGCACGCCCCTGTGCCGAACCTTTACCGCGCGCCATCCGTGAAGGCCCTCGATGAACTGGCCCGATTCGCAAGGAACGGCCGCCTGACCGACGTGGAAGCATGGATCGAAAGACATGCGCCCGACTCCGGTCACGCGGGCTTGCTCCGCGAAGTGCAGGCGCGCATCGATGCGCTGGATTTCGAGGGAATCGAGGTGCTCGTCGAGTCGCTGAAAACGCGGGAGGAATCCGCGTTTCATTCCGAGGCCGCGGCGCATGCTGACGAGGGCGAGCGGTTCGGATGATTCGGTCAAACGCCCGATCCGAGCAAAACCAGCAGGAACAATATTGCTCAAACGGACGGGTAATCAAAGCATCCCCGTTCCCGGCATCCGTCTCACATCAGAACCAATCGCGCTCCGCGTCCGGAACACAAAACCATGCGTGCCTGTACGCGTTCCTTCTCGACTGGCAGATCACGGTTATGTCTCTCCATTCCTTATCTCGCCTCCATCGTATCTCCATCAAATTTCACGAGAACGCTCACCGACGCCAAGCACACTCCTCGTTGTCTCATCAGGCCTTGGACACACGGGTGCGCGTGAGGCGCAAGACCGTGGCTTGAAGGATGTATGTCGTGAGTCCGGCTGTTCGCGGGGGGCGAACGCGCCGGCCTTCGACCGTCAGCGTATCCGGTCGAAATCGACGTTGTGCCCCAAGTTATCGACTCACCGCATGGACACCTTTCCAACCTTGATTGCCTGCGAGCACGGCGACAGCGTCGCCCGACCTGCCCGGGCAACGCGTCGCTGTTGAAGCGTTTGTTCTCAATCCGATTACCGGCCACCCGGCCAGTCATCAGTCTCATCCGCCTCGGCCGGAAACCGATGCTGCCCAAACCGCAGAATCAGCACGCCCACCGCAAGCAGCACGATACCGAGCGTCGTCATCAGCATGTGTTCCGGGCTGTCCGTCACGCCGCGCAGGATCAGGTCCCGCGCGAGCGACGTCATCGCGATATAGAGCGGAAAACGCACCGGCAGCCGCCCGAGGCGCAGGTAGCGGACGGTCATCGCGAGCACCTCGAGGTACAGGAACATCAGCAGCAGGTCCGTCAGCGAAACCCCGCCCGCCATGACGACCTTCCACGCTTCCTGCCCCATCGCAAACGACGTCGCCAGACCGATCAGGACGAGCCCGGCGAGTTCGGCCGCATGGAGAAAGCGGTCGAAGCGCCGGCGAATGCGGTCTGCCGCGGTCGGCAGCGGACGGGAAGTGTTCAGCGTGTTCAAGATGATAGGCAGCCAAAAATTGGATCGAATGTCGATCGGAAACACATCCTCGGTCGATTCGTTATCCATATCAATACGCGGCGAATCGATCCGCGCTTCGCCGATCGCCAGCGGATGGCATGGATGAAGCGCCGTGCCGGCGCCATTGCGCATGTCGCCGATCAAGCCGCCCTAATCTACTGCACGCGGCGCGGTGGCATCAAGAGCACAGCTGCCCCCGCTCCGCATGCCGCCCCGGCAATGAATCAAGCATTCGAATAACAGATCGGCGATCCGGGTTCCAAATACGCACCGAAGCTGATAGATTGCTTGCGCATCAATGTTCTGCGGCATGCGCCGCGCCGAGCGAGGGCCGCCGGCGTTCGGCGAACGCGCGACAAAATGGCGCGCCTCCCCGCCGCATGATTACGCCTGTCACAAAAGAGAACACAGACGCATGACACACTTCGCCGTTTTGCAACCGCGCTGCATCGATTCGCCGATCCGCGTATCGTATCGGCATCACTGAGGCACGCTCCGATGCAGATACATCCCCCCTCCTCCCAGAACGTCCATAGCCCGCCGACCCGCAACGCGATCTTCCTCGTTGCGACCGTCAACCCGGGCGCCGACCACGCGGACACGGTCCGCGCGTGGTGCGGCGATATCGCCGCCCTCGTCCGCTCGGTCGGCAAGCGCGTGCCGTCCGGCAACCTGTCTTGCGTATGCGGCTTCGGCGCCGACGCATGGGATGCGCTGTTCGGCGCGCCACGGCCCGCGGAGTTGCACCCGTTTCGCGAGTTCGGCGCGGGGCAGCGCGTCGCGGTGGCGACACCCGGCGACATCCTGCTGCACATCCGGGCCGACGCGATGGATCTGTGCTTCGAGCTGGCGACGCAACTGGTCGGGCGCCTCGGCGACGCGGTGAAGATCGTCGACGAAGTACATGGCTTCCGCTATTTCGACCAGCGCGCAATAATCGGCTTCGTCGACGGCACCGAGAATCCGACCGGTGGCGAAGCCGTCGACTTCACGGTGATCGGCAACGAAGATGCCGAATTCGCGGGCGGCAGCTATGTGATCGTGCAGAAATACCTGCACGACATGGCCGGATGGAACGCGCTGCCGGTCGAGACGCAGGAGCGCATCATCGGCCGCACCAAGCTGTCCGACATCGAGCTCGACGCCGCGGTCAAGCCGTCGTCGTCGCACAGCTCGCTGACGACGCTGGTCGAAAACGGCGAGGAAGTGAAGATCCTGCGCGACAACATGCCGTTCGGCCGCCCCGGCGCGGGCGAGTTCGGCACCTACTTCATCGGCTACGCGCGCTCGCCCGCGCCGATCGAACAGATGCTCGAGAACATGTTCGTCGGCCGGCCGCCCGGCAACTACGACCGGCTGCTCGATTACAGCCGCGCGGTGACGGGCTCGCTGTTCTTCGTGCCGTCGGCCGACCTGCTCGACGCGCTCGCGACGCGCGCCGCACCGGCCGCCGGCGCCGACGAGCCGCCCCCATCCCCATCGACCGAGCCGCCATCCAACGGCTCGCTGAACATCGGATCGCTGAAAGGAGCCCACCCGTATGAATAACCTGCACCGCGAACTCGCCCCGATCTCGTCGGCCGCCTGGTCGCAAATCGAGGAGGAAGTGGCCCGCACCTTCAAGCGCTCGGTGGCGGGCCGGCGCGTGGTCGACGTCGAAGGCCCCGGCGGCACCGAACTGTCGGCCGTCGGCACCGGCCACCTGCTCGACCTCGACGCGCCGCGCGACCAGGTCGGCGCCAAGCTGCGCGAGGTGAAGGCGCTCGTCGAGCTGACCGTGCCGTTCGAACTCGCGCGCGACGCGATCGACAGCGTCGCACGCGGGGCGCGCGACGCCGACTGGCAGCCCGCGAAGGACGCGGCGCAGCGCCTCGCCTACGTCGAGGACAGCGCGATCTTCGACGGCTACACGGCCGCGGGCATCGCCGGCATCCGCCAGGCATCGTCGAACCGCGCACTCACGCTGCCGGCCGATGTGCGCGATTATCCGGCCGCGATCGGCGAGGCGCTCGAAGCGCTACGGCTCGCGGGCGTCGACGGCCCCTATTCCGTGCTGCTCGGCGCGGATGCGTACACGGCGCTCGGCGAAGCGCGCGAGCACGGCTATCCGGTCATCGATCACATCAAGCGGATCGTCAGCGGCGAGATCATCTGGGCGCCCGCGATCACCGGCGGCTGCGTGCTGTCGACGCGCGGCGGCGATTTTGCGCTGCATCTCGGCGAAGACGTGTCGATCGGCTATCGCAGCCACAACGACGACGTCGTGCGCCTGTACCTGCGCGAAACGTTCACCTTCCTGATGCTGACGAGCGAAGCATCGGTCGCGGTGGCGCCGCAACCGCCGGCGGCGTAACGCTTTCCCGGCGACGCGGACGCACGATCGTCCGTGTCGCCGCGGCCCTCCCTCCGCCCTTCCCCGACAGCCCTCCTTCGCGCGCATACCGCATCGCGCCCGATACCGCGCGCGGCATTCGCACGACGAAACGCGACGCACGCGCATTCGTCTGTACTCCATTCCGGCACGCACACCGCGCACAGGCGCGCGCACAAGGGTGCAATTCACCCGCCACGACAGGCCGAACTGTGCCTTGGATGACACCCGTCGATCCGCTATTTTTTGCACGTAGTCGCGGTGACGCTGCGGGCGTCATGAAGCACGCGCGTTCCCGCCGTCGGCGCGCACCACGCGCACCGCATCCGCCATAGCCCAATCGACCCCTTCCACCGACAGGAGCCGCCCCGCCATGCCCGCCCTTTGCGATATCTGTCACGCCCGGCCCGCCGTCGCGCGCGCCACCGTGATGCAGAACGGTGAACGCAAGTCGATCTCGATCTGCGACTATCACTTCCGCCAGCTGATGCGGCATCAGAGCATGTCGAACCCGTTCGATTCGCTGCTCGGCGGCGGCGGCCTGTCGCCGATGTTCGGCGACGTCGACGAGCCGTTGTCCGCCGAGATCCCGCGCGAGTCGGTCGACCCGACCGACGCGTTCAGCGAACAGACCCTCGAGCTGCTGCAGCGCGCGGCGGAGAAGGCCCACGAGCTGCGCCGCAACGAACTCGATACCGAACACCTGCTGTACGTGCTCGCGGATACCGATGTCGGCACGGCACTGCTGAAGGAACTGAAGCTGTCGCCGCAGGACATCAAGGGCTACATCGACGAGCACGCGCAGACCGGCGGCGCCGATCCCGACGCGTCGATCGACCGGATGTCGATCTCGCCGCGCATGAAGAAAGCGATCCAGTTCGCGTTCCAGGCGTCGCGCGATCTCGGCCACTCCTATATCGGGCCCGAGCATCTGCTGATCGGCCTCGCGGCCGTGCCGGACAGCATCGCCGGCGCGCTGATGAAGAAATACGGCGTGACGCCCGAGGCGCTGCGCCAGAAGGTCGTGAAGGTGGTCGGCAAGGGCGCCGAGGATGGCCGCGTCGACACGCCGACCGGCACGCCGAACCTCGACAAGTTCGGCCGCGACCTCACCGCCCTCGCCCGCCAGGGCAAGCTCGACCCCGTGCTCGGCCGCGCGCAGGAAATCGAGAGCACGATCGAGGTGCTCGCGCGGCGCAAGAAGAACAACCCGGTGCTGATCGGCGAGCCGGGCGTCGGCAAGACCGCGATCGTCGAAGGCCTCGCGCAGCGGATCGTCAACGGCGACGTGCCGGAAGTGCTGCGCGACAAGCGGCTGGTCGAAGTCAACATCAACTCGATGGTCGCGGGCGCGAAATATCGCGGCGAATTCGAGGAGCGCGCGAAGCAGCTGATCGATGAAGTCACCGCGAAGCAGGACGAGCTGATCCTGTTCATCGACGAGCTGCATACGATCGTCGGCGCGGGCCAGGGCGGCGGCGAAGGCGGCCTCGACATCGCGAACGTGCTGAAGCCGGCGCTCGCGCGCGGCGAGCTGAGCTTGATCGGCGCGACCACGCTCAACGAATACCAGAAGTACATCGAGAAGGATGCGGCGCTCGAGCGGCGCTTCCAGCCGGTGCTCGTGCCCGAGCCGAGCGTCGAGCAGACCATCGTGATCCTGCGCGGCCTGCGCGACAAGCTCGAGGCGCACCACCAGGTCACGTTCGCGGACGACGCGTTCGTCGCGGCCGCCGAATTCGCCGACCGCTACATCACGTCGCGCTTCCTGCCCGACAAGGCGATCGACCTGATCGACCAGGCCGCGGCCCGCGTGCGGATCGGCTCGACGTCGCGGCCGGCGGACATCCAGGAACTGGAAGCCGAGGTCGCGCAGCTCAAGCGCGAGCAGGACTACGCGTCGTCGCGCAAGCGCTTCGACGAGGCGAAAGGCTTCGAGGAGCGCATCGCCGACAAGCAGCGGCAGCTCGACGCGCGCATGGAAGCGTGGCAGCGCAAGACGGGCTCGGAGACGCTCGAGGTGACGGTCGCGTCGGTCGCGGAGGTGGTGTCGCGCATGACCGGCATCCCGGTCGCCGAGCTCACGCAGGAAGAGCGCCAGAAGCTGCTGCAGATGGAAGAACGGCTGCGCGAGCGCGTCGTCGGCCAGCACGACGCGGTGGTTGCGGTGAGCGACGCGGTGCGGCTGTCGCGCGCGGGCCTCGGCCAGACGCACCGGCCGATCGCGACGTTCCTGTTCCTCGGCCCGACCGGCGTCGGCAAGACCGAGCTCGCGAAGGCGCTGGCCGAAACCGTGTTCGGCGACGAGCAGGCGATCATCCGCATCGACATGTCCGAATACATGGAGCGTCACGCGGTGGCGCGGCTGATCGGTGCGCCGCCGGGCTACGTCGGCTACGACGAAGGCGGCCAGCTCACCGAACGCGTGCGGCGTCGCCCGTACAGCGTGATCCTGCTCGACGAGATCGAGAAGGCGCATCCGGACGTCTACAACGTGCTGCTGCAGGTGTTCGACGACGGCCGCCTGACCGACGGCAAGGGCCGCGTGGTCGACTTCAGCAACACGATCCTGATCGCGACCAGCAACCTCGGCGCCGCGATCATCATGGACAACCTCACGCAGCCGGACGCCGCGCGCAAGACCGACAAGGCGATCAAGGACGAGCTGATGCAGGTGCTCAAGGGGCACTTCCGCCCCGAGTTCCTGAACCGGATCGACGAGATCATCGTGTTCGACGCGCTGACGAAGGACAACATCCGCGCGATCGTGCAGATCCAGCTCGATCGCGTGGTGCGCACCGCGGCCGCGCAGGACATCGCGCTCGTGATCGGCGAGTCGCTCGTCGCGCACCTGTCCGACGTCGGCTACCAGCCGGAATTCGGCGCGCGCGAACTGAAGCGGCAGATTCGCCAGATCATCGAGACGCGGCTCGCGAAGGAGATCCTCGGCGACACGCTGAAATCGGGCGACCGCGTCGAGATCGACTACGACAAGGACAGCGGCGACGTGACGTTCAACAAGCTGCCGCCAGCCGACCAGAAGGAAACCCGCTAGCGCAGCCACCGCACCCCGATCGAGCGGCGCGCGCCCCCCGCACGCGCCGCTGGCGCCGCCCCGCCCTCGCGCGGCGGCGCCGAACCCGGCCGCCACGCGGCCTAACCCGAGCCGCGATCCGGCGTCGCCGGAACGGCTCACGGAGCATTCACATGACAAATCGACGCGAAGTGCCAGGTATCAGGAAGTACGACGGGCCCGCCGGCGGTTGGGGCGCGCTTCGCGCCACGGCCGATGCCGTACGGACGCAGATGGACGCCATCGAGGCGCCGATCATCCTGATGCGGACCAACCAGCCCGACGGCTTCGACTGCCCCGGCTGCGCATGGCCCGACAAGGAGCACAAGTCCACGTTCCAGTTCTGCGAGAACGGCGCGAAGGCCGTCACGTGGGAAGCGACGAGCAAGCGCGTGACGCCCGAGTTCTTCGCGGCGAACACCGTGTCGTCACTGTTGCGCATGTCGGATTACGAACTGGAGAACATGGGCCGGCTCACGCATCCGCTCGTCTACGATCGCGCGAGCGACACGTTCCGCGCGGTCGAATGGGACGACGCGTTCGCGCGCATCGGCGAGGTGCTGCGCGGCCTGCCGCCCGAACAGGTCGAGTTCTACACGTCCGGGCGCGCGTCGAACGAAGCCGCGTACCTGTACCAGCTGTTCGCGCGCGAGCTCGGCACCAACAACTTCCCCGACTGCTCGAACATGTGCCACGAGCCGACCAGCGTCGGCCTGCCGCAATCGATCGGGATCGGCAAGGGCACGGTGTCGCTCGAGGATTTCGATCATTGCGACCTGATCATCTCGATCGGCCACAATCCCGGCACGAACCACCCCCGGATGATGGGCACGCTGCACGAATGCGCGCGGCGCAACGTGCCGATCATCGTGTTCAATCCGCTGCGCGAGCGCGCGCTCGAACGTTTCGCGGATCCGCAGGACATGATCGAGATGGCGTCGTTCGGCTCGACGCGGATCGCATCGACGTACTTCCAGGTCGACGCGGGCGGCGACGCGGCCGCGCTGAAAGGCATCATGAAGGCGCTGTTCGCGCTCGAGGCCGAACAGGGCAACGTGCTGGACCGTGCGTTCATCGCCGAGCACACCAGCGGGTTCGACGCGTTCGCGGCCGACCTCGAGGCGACGACGTGGGACGACATCGAACGCGCGAGCGGCCTGAGCCAGGCGCAGCTCGAACAGGTCGCGCTCGCGTACGCGAAATCGAACGCGACGATCGTCACCTACGGGATGGGCGTCACGCAGCACAACAAGGGCACCGCCACCGTGCGCCTGATCGCCGACCTGTTGCTGCTGCGCGGCAACTTCGGCAAGCCCGGCGCCGGCATCTGTCCGCTGCGCGGCCACTCGAACGTGCAGGGCAACCGCACGGTCGGCATCACCGAGAAGCCGTCCGCCGACTTCCTGAAGAAGATCGAGGACGTGCTCGGCTTCACCCCGCCGGCGCATCACGGCCACGACGCGGTGCAGACGATGCAGTCGATGGTCGCCGGCACCTCGAAGGCGCTGATCTGCCTCGGCGGCAACTTCGCGGTGGCGCTGCCCGATCCCGAGCAGTCGTTCCCGGCGATGGGCAAGCTCGACCTGAGCGTGCACATCGGCACCAAGCTCAATCGCTCGCACCTGCTGGTCGCGAAGGAAACCTACGTGTTCCCGTGCCTCGGCCGCACCGAGCTCGACGTCCAGGCGGGCGGCACGCAGTCGGTGACGGTCGAGGATTCGATGTCGATGGTGCACGCGTCGGCCGGCAAGCTGAAGCCGGCGTCCGAGCACCTGCGCTCCGAGCCCGCGATCGTCGCGGGCATGGCGCATGCGACGCTGCCGAACAGCAAGGTGCAGTGGCTCGACCTGATCGCCGACTACGACCGGATCCGCGACCTGATCGACAAGACGATTCCCGGCTTCGAGGCGTTCAACGCGCGCATCCGCACGCCGGGCGGGTTCCGCCTGCCGCTGCCGCCGACCGAGCGCGTATGGCCGACGGAGACCGGCAAGGCGATGTTCTCGGTCTACAAGGGCGTGAAGGAAGACGCGGACGTGCTCGGCGCCGAGCACGTGCTGCGCCTGATCACGCTGCGCAGCCACGACCAGTACAACACGACGATCTACGGGCTCGACGACCGCTATCGCGGCGTGTTCGGGCGTCGCGACGTGCTGTTCATGAACCCGGCGGATCTCGCGAAGTACGGGCTCGAGCATGGCGATCTGGTCGACATCGAGACGGTCGCGCCGTCGGGCCGGCCGCTGCGTCTCGAGAAGATCACCGCGATCGAGTACGACATCGCGCCGGGGTCGGTGGGTGCGTATTATCCGGAAGCGAACGTGCTGGTGCCGCTTGACTATATCGACAAGGAAAGCGGTACGCCGTCGTATAAGTCGGTGCCTGTGCGGGTGGTGAGGTCGGCTACCGTGTGACGATGGAAGGCACGGATTCGTAGCCGTGCCGTCCACGTGAAAATGGCGCGTCGATGACGCGCCATTTTTTCGCCTTTTTTCGTACCGCGCTGCGGCGCGGCAATTCACGTCAACTGATACGTCTCCGTCGGCGCAACCTCCTTCGGCAACTCAGCCCCACAAAGCTCCAGCACCGACCGCTCGATCGTCCGGGCCATCGCATCGAGCGCCAGCGCATTGGGCGCCGTGCTGAACGGCTCGGCCACTTCATTGGCGATCGCTTCGAGCGCGATCAGCGTGTAGGAGATGAACACGCAGATGAGCGGCGTGAAGAACTCCGTCGAATCGACGAGCCCGAACGGCAGCAGCACGCAGTACGCATAGACGGTGCGATGCAGCAGCACGCTGTACGCGAACGGGATCGGCGTCGACGCGATCCGCTCGCAGCCGCCCACGGCATCGCCGAGATGGTTGAGCTGCGCGTCGAACATCCAGGTCGTGACGTCCGGCCCGGCGCCCGTGCGGCCCTGCATCCGCAACAGGTTGCCCCGTATCTCGTCGAGCAGCGCAACCGGCTTGTAGACCTTGCCGCTCAGCGCGTCGGTGCGCTCGCGCCCGAGGATGCGCGTCAGGTCCTCGCCCGGATCGGTGCGGCGCAGCTGATGCTTCAATGCGTAGACGAATGCGATCAGCAAGTCGGTCGTCTGGTTGCGCTCCGCCGCGTCGACGTGCTCGGGCAGGTAGCGGCGCATCTGCGACGTCAGCGCGCGCGACGCGATCAGCACGTTGCCCCACAGGTGGCGCGCCTCCTTGAAGCGCTCGAAGCTCGCGTTGTTGCGAAACGCGAGGAAGATCGCGAGCGCGAGGCCGAACAGCGTGAACGGCGCCGTGTTGAGCGGAATCTTCTCGCCGAAGATGCGGCCGTTCGTGAAGACCGCCAGCGTGCTGACGATCGCCATGAAGACGAGCTGCGGAATGATCGATTGCAATACCGAGCCGTTCCATACGAACAGCATCTGCAACCAGTTTTGTCTCGGTCTGACGATCATGATGATTCTCTGCGGGCCGCGGCACGGCCGCGTGGCCCCTGCGTAACGAAAACGGCCCCGCGAGGCGGGGCCGGAGTGCGGGCGTCGCGAAGCCCGTTGGCATTGCCTGCGCCCGCAGGCGTCAGTGGTGGTAGCCGTCCCCCTCGCGCACCTTGCCGCGGAACACCCGGTACTGCATCGCGTTGTAGACGAGGATGATCGGCAGCACGATCACCGTGCCGACCAACGCGAACAGCTGGCTCGAATGGCTCGACGATGCGTCCCAGATCGTCAGCGACGGCGGCACGATGTTCGGCCAGATGCTGATGATGAGGCCCGTGTAGCCGAGGAAGCAGATCGCGAGCGTGAGCAGGAACGGCGTCGCCTCATGCTTGTGGCGCACGGTGTGGAGGATGCCCCACACGCAGGCGAGCACCAGCACCGGCACCGGCGCGAACCAGATCAGGTCGCCGCTGCCGAACCAGCGGTGCGCGACCGCCGGCAGGCCGACCACGGTCCACAGGCTGACGATCACGATCGCGCCGAGCAGCACGCCGGTCAGCGGCTTCATCAGCAGGCGCATCTTGCGCTGCAGCTCGCCGTCGACCTTCAGGATCAGCCAGCCGCAGCCGAGCGCCGCATAGGTGACGAGCACGCCGAGCCCGCAGAACAGGCTGAACGGCGACAGCCAGTCGAATGCACCGCCGACGAAGCGGCCGTCGGCGATCTTGATGCCCTGCAGCAGCGAGCCGAGCACGATGCCCTGGCAGAACGCCGCGAGCGCGGAGCCGCCGATGAACGCGAGATCCCACAGGTGCTGCGTGCGATTCGCCTTCGCGCGCAACTCGAACGCCGCGCCGCGGAAGATCAGCCCGACCACCATCAGGATCAGCGGCAGGTAGTTCGCCGGCAGCAGCGTCGAATACACGACCGGGAACGCGCCGTACAGCCCCGCTCCGCCGAGCACGAGGAACGTCTCGTTGCCGTCCCACACCGGCGCGACGGTGTCGAGCATCACCTGCCGCTCGACTTTCGCGTCGAAGAACGGAAACAGCAGGCCGATGCCGAGGTCGAAGCCGTCCAGCGCGACGTAGATGAACACCCCGAGCCCGATGATCGCGGCCCAGACGACAGGAAGATCGATATGCATGGCGGGCTCCTTATTCCGCTTCGGTGACGTCCAGCGGCGTGGACAGCGCGCTCTTGCGCAGCCCCGGATGCCGGTGCAGTTCGATGTACCCGGCGTTCGCCGCCGGCCCGCGGTTCATCAGTTTCAACATGTAGTACACACCTGTCCCGAATACGAGGAAATACACCACCACGAAGATCAGCAGCGATACGCCCACCTGCTGCGCATCGAGCGGCGCGACCGAATCGATCGTGCGCAGCACGCCGTACACCGTCCACGGCTGCCGGCCCACCTCGGTCGTAATCCAGCCGGCGAGCAGCGCGACGATCCCCGACGGCCCCATGCACAGCACGAACCACTGGAACCAGCGCGTTTCATAGAGCCGCCCGCCCTTTCTCAGCAGCAGGCCGAGCAGCGCGGTGAGCAGCATCAGCATGCCGAGGCCCGCCATGATCCGGAACGTCCAGAAGATGATCGTCGAGTTCGGGCGGTCCTGCGGCGGGAACTCCTTCAGCCCGCGGATCTCGCCGTCCCAGCTGTGCGTGAGGATCAGGCTGCCGAGGTGCGGCACCTGCACCGCGTAGCGCGTGACTTCCGCCTTCATGTCCGGAATGCCGAACAGGTTCAGCGCGGTGCCGCCCTTCTCGGTTTCCCACAGCCCTTCGATGGCCGCGATCTTCGCCGGCTGGTACTGGCGCGTGTTGAGGCCGTGCGCGTCGCCGATGACGATCTGCACCGGCGCCAGCAACAGCAGGATCCACAGCGCCATCGAGAAGCTGCGCTTGACCGGCTCGTCGCGGCGGCCCTTCAGCAGATGCCATGCGCCGCACGCGGCGACGATGAAGCCCGCGACGATGAACGCCGCGATCGTCATGTGCAGCAGGCGGTACGGGAACGACGGGTTGAACACGATCTTGAACCAGTCGACCGGCACGACGATGCCGTCCTGGATCGCATAGCCCTGCGGCGTCTGCATGAAGCTGTTCGACGACAGGATCCAGAACGTCGAGATCAGCGTGCCGATCGCGACCATCAGCGTCGCGAAGAAATGCGCACGCGGGCTCACGCGGTTCCAGCCGAACAGCATCACGCCGAGGAAGCCGGCCTCGAGGAAGAACGCCGTCAATACTTCATACGTCAGCAGCGGCCCGGTGATGTTGCCGGCGATGCGGGAAAACCCGCTCCAGTTCGTGCCGAACTCGTAGGCCATCACGACGCCGGACACGACGCCCATGCCGAAGCCGACCGCGAAGATCTTCGACCAGAACTGGAACATCGATTTGTACGCGGCGTCCCCCGTTGCCAGCCAGCGCCATTCGAGCACCGCGAGAAAACTCGCCATGCCGATGCTGATTGCGGGGAACACGATATGAAAGGACACCGTGAACGCGAACTGGAGTCGCGCCAGGTGGAAGGCATCGAAGATTTCCATGACCGTAGTGTGCTCGTGGTTGTAAAGACGTCCGCCCGAAGCAGGCAACCCTGCGACGGCCCGGCCGCCGCACCTGCGTGCCGACCCAGCGATCACATGTGTATCGCATCGCACCGACAACGAAGCGAAACGACGATATCGCGTTTCGAATGGCGCCCGCAATCAATCGTGCGCGCCGGCGAACTGTGCTCGTTGCCTCCCTTTCGATGTGTACATGTAAAACACACACACGTCGCATCGCGCCCGCCAGCTGTACTGCTTTTCCGGCCGCGAGGCTGTGCACGCGCGGCACGGCCGAACCCTCGTAAGCTTGGCCTCAGTCCGGATGCCCGGCGCTCGAACGCCTGCGCGACGACCGCCACGGCATCCACCATCATCCGCCGGCCCGGCGTGCGTCCGACAGGACCATTGCCGCGGCCGACGCCGTCGAGAGGATTCCTTCATGCAGCCCTGCGCCCTCCCCGTCGAACCGACCGGCAGCGTGGCGCGCGACGTGACGCGCCATCGCCGCGGCGAGCTCGTGCGCGTCGCCGACCGCGTGGTCGAGGAGCGCCCGGTCGCGCTCGTGTTCAACGACATCTCGCACGCGGTGATGATGGCGACGCCGATCGACCTCGACGTGTTCGGCCTCGGCTTCGCGCTCAGCGAAGGCATCGTCGAGCGCGCGTCGGACGTGTTCGACATCGAAAGCGAATGCACGGCGGCGAGTGCCGTGGTGCGCCTCACCGTGTCGCAGCGCGCGTTCATGGCGCTGAAGGAGCGCCGGCGCGCGCTGGCCGGCCGCACCGGCTGCGGCGTATGCGGGATCGAGAGCATCGCGCAGCTCGACCTGCATCCGCCGCGCATCCGCCATGCGGGCGCGGCGGCCGGCATCGGCACCGATGCGCTCGAGCGCGCCGCGCGCGCACTGCCCGCCCACCAGGTGCTGATGCGCGACACCGGCGGCATCCATGCGGCCGCGTGGTGCAGCCGCGACGGCGAAGTCGTCGACGTGTTCGAGGACGTGGGCCGCCACAACGCGCTCGACAAGCTGATCGGCCGGCTCGCGCAGCGCCGCGCGGACACGCGCGACGGCTTCGTGTTCCTGTCGAGCCGCGCGAGCTACGAGCTGGTCCGCAAGGCCGCGCGCCTCGACATCCCGATGGTCGCGACGATCTCCGCGCCGACCTCGCTCGCGATCGACGTCGCGCACGAGGCCGGCATCCGGCTGCTCGGCTTCTGCCGCGGCGACGGCTTCGTCGAATACGCCGCGCCGGCCGATGCCCCCGTTTCGCTTGAAGCGCCTGAACTGTGACCTGTGACTTGTGACGCCGACATGACCCGACCGATCGATTTCGATACCGCCCAGCAGCACTTCGCACATACGTTCGCGCGGCCGCTCGCCCGCACGTCCGTGCCGCTCGCGGAAGCGGCGGGCCGCGTGCTGGCCGCGCCGCTCGCCGCCGCGTTCGACCAGCCGAGCGCCGACCAGAGCGCGATGGATGGTTACGCAGTGCGTTACGCGGATCTCGCGCATGGCGAGCCGCTGCCCGTCGCGCAGCGCTGTTATGCGGGCGACGCGCCGCAGCCGCTCGCAGCGCGCACCGCCGCACGCATCTTCACCGGCAGCCTGATTCCGCCCGGCGCGGACACCGTGCTCATGCAGGAAAGCGCGCACGAGCAGGACGGCCACGTGAGCTTCGACGACAGCGCGCGGGCCGGCACGCACATCCGCCGCCGCGGCGAGGAATGGCGCGCGGGCCAGGTGCTGATCCCCGCGGGGGTGCGCCTGCAGGCCGCGCACGTCGGGATGATCGCGTCGCAGGGGATGGCGTCCGTCGACGTGTATCCGGTGCCGCGCGTCGGCATCCTGACGACCGGCGACGAACTCGTCGCGTGCGGCGACGCGCGGCTGCCGCAGCAGATCTACAACAGCAACGCGCCGATGCTGGCCGCGCTGGTCGCGGGCACCGGCGCGATCGTCAGCCGCAGCGTGCACGCGCGCGACACGCCGGCCGCAATCGACGCCGCGCTGCGCGACATGCGCGCGCAGTGCGACCTGCTCGTCTGCGTCGGCGGCGCCTCGGTCGGCGACAGGGATCTGGTGCGCCCCGCGCTGAGCGCGCTCGGCGCGTCGTTCGTGCTGTCCGGCGTGCGCATGAAGCCCGGCAAGCCGGTCGCGCTCGCGCAGCTCGACGGCATGCCGGTGGTGCTGCTGCCTGGCAACCCGGGCGCGGCGCTGACCACCTTCGCGCTGTTCGTGACACCGCTGATCCGCTGCCTGCAGGGCCGTGAAGACCGCCTGCCGGCGCCCCCGTGGCTGCCGCTCGACGCCGACGTCGAAGCGGACGGCGCGCGCGAGCGCTTCATCCGGGTGCGCTGCGACATCGCGCCGAACGGCTCGCCCGTGCTCGACGCGCTGCGCCAGCAAGGCGCCGGCACGCTGCAGTCGCTCACGCAGGCCGGCGGCGTCGCGCGGCTGCCCGCCGGCCGCGCGGTCGCGTGCGGCGACGCGGTGCCGTACTACGACTTCGCGCAATGGCTCGCGTGACGCCAGCCCGCCCGTTCATGTCGCAGCGCGGCGCGGCGCACGCCCGCTGTGCTCTGCGCGCCGAACTGTATTCCTGCAATTCGGCCGGGATTGTGTCTCGGCCGCGCGATTGCGGCGGACTATCCTCCGGCATGGAGCCTGTCACGGCTGCGGCGCCGCTGTTGCGGCGCGGCATGCGCAGCGTCGGCGGCCCCGCTTCTCCCACCCTGCGCAGGCCAACGGACAGATCGTGAACGTCATCGACTCCGTCATGCCGACCCACCCCGCGGCGAGCCGCGGCGCGTCGGCCAGCGAATCCCCCGGCACCGTCGACACGCTCGAGCGCCCGCTGCGCGACCTGCGGCTGTCGGTCATCGATCAATGCAATTTCCGCTGCACGTACTGCATGCCGCGTGAAAGCTTCGACGCCGGCTACGCGTTCATGCCGTCGTCCGAGCGCCTGTCGTTCGACCAGTTGACCCGCATCGCGCGCGCGTTCGTCGCGCTCGGCGTCGAGAAGATCCGCCTGACGGGCGGCGAACCGCTGCTGCGGCGCGGCCTCGAAACACTGGTCGAATCGCTCGCGTCGCTGACGACCGTCGACGGCAAGCCGGTCGAGATCGCGCTGACGACCAACGGCTCGCTGCTCGCCGCGAAGGCGCGCGCGCTGCGCGACGCGGGCCTCGGGCGCGTGACGGTGAGCCTCGATGCGATCGACGACGCCGTGTTCCGCCGGATGAGCGACGTCGACCTGCCGGTCGCGCGCATCCTCGACGGCATCGAAGCGGCACAGGCCGTCGGGCTCGCGCCCGTCAAGGTCAATGCGGTGATCGAGCGCGGCGTCAACGACAGCCAGCTGCTGCCGCTCGTGCGCGCGTTCCGCCACTCGGGCGTCGCGGTGCGCTTCATCGAATACATGGACGTCGGCGGCGCGCAGTACTGGGCGACCGACAAGGTCGTGACCGCGGCGCAGATGCGCGCGATCATCGAATCGGAATTTCCGCTGCTGCCGTGCGGCGACGACGCGAATGCGCACGCCGGCACCGCCATCCACTATCGCCACGCCGACGGCGGCGGCGATGTCGGTTTCATCGCAAGCGTCTCGCATCCGTTCTGCGGCACCTGCACGCGCGCGCGCGTGTCCGCCGACGGCCAGCTGTACACCTGCCTGTTCGCGACGCACGGCACCGATCTGCGGCCATGGCTCGACGCCGCGGCGCCGCTCGCGCCGCTGACCGATACGATCCGCGACCGCTGGCTGCGCCGCGACGATCGCTACTCCGAGCTGCGCTCGGCGCACCGTGCGCGGCGGACCGGCAAGACGTATCCGACGGTCCGCATGTCGCTCGTCGGCGGCTGATGCCCGGCAGCGCGATGCGAGACGACCCGCCCCCTGGAGAACAGTCATGACGTCACTCATCGACCCGCACGCCGAGCCGGACGACCCGGCCCATTCCGACGGCCACCCCGGCGACGACGCCGCGGCCCCGCCCGCCCATTCGCCGCCCGCGATCTCCGCGGGCTTCGAGGTGCGCGTGCAGTACGAGCCGATCGACGTCGATGCGGAAATCACGCCGATCGTGCGCAACCCGCGCGTCGGGGCGGTCGTGAATTTCCTCGGCGTGGTGCGCCAGAGCGGCGACTTCGACGACGTCGTCGCGCTCGAGATCGAGCACTACCCGGGCATGACCGAGCGCGCGCTATGGAGCATCGTCGAGGAGGCGTCCGCGCGCTGGACGCTCGAGTCGGTCAGGATCGTGCACCGGATCGGCCGCATCGCGCTCGGCCACCCGGTCGTGCTGGTGGTCGTGGCCGCGCCGCATCGCGGGGCCGCGTTCGACGCATGCGAGTTCCTGATGGATTTCCTGAAGACCCATGCGCCGTTCTGGAAGAAGGAGATCCGGCAAGACGGCGCGGCCGAATGGGTCGAAGCCAAGGCGCTCGACGACCAGGCAATGAAACGGTGGGGCTGAGCGCCCGCCGACTTCCCCCTTCCCGGCAAGACCCGACCATGAGACTGACGATCAAATACTTTGCGAGCATTCGCGAACAACTGCGCATCGACGAGGAAATCGTCGAGATCGATGCGCCCGAACTTACCGTCGACGCGCTGCGCAGCACGCTCGCGTCGCGCGACGAACGCGCCGCGCATGCGCTGCGCGACGATCGCCCGGTGCGCATCGCGGTCAACCACGAGATGGTGAACGGCGGTTTCGTCGTGCGTGAAGACAGCGAGATTGCGTTTTTCCCGCCCGTGACGGGCGGATGACATAACGCGTGCGGCGCGGTTGCTAAGCGCGCCGCACGCCGGCCCGTCAGCGCGCGCAGAGCGCCGCGAGCTTGCCGACGGTGATCACCGCCTGTTCGATCTGGCTCGACCACGGGCTGCTGTAGTTCAGCCGGATGAAGTTCCGATAGCTGTCCGAAATCGAGAACATGTAGCCGGGGCCGATCGTGATCCCCTGCTCGAGCGCGAGCTGATACAGCCGCATCGCATCGACCTTTGCGGGCAGCTCGACCCACAGCACGTAGCCGCCTGCCGGGCTCGAGATGCGCGTGCCCTCCGGAAAGAACCGCGACACCATCGCGCGCATCAGGTTCGCCTGCTGCGCATAGGCCTTGCGGATCCGCCGCAGGTGATGCTCGTAGCCGTCGCGCTCGAGGAATTCCGCGATCGCGAGCTGCGGCAGCAGCGGGGTCGCCAGCGTGTTCAGGAACTTCAGCTTCTCGACCTGATCGCGATAGCGGCCCGGCAGCGCCCAGCCGATCCGGTACGCGGCCGTCAGGCTCTTCGAGAACGACGAACAGTGCAGCACGAGCCCCTTGCGGTCGTACGACTTCAGCGTGCTCGGGTGCGACTCGCCGAAATACAGCTCGTTGTACACGCCGTTCTCGATGATCGGCATGTCGGCCTTCGCCGCGAACTCGACCAGCTCGCGCTTGCGCTCGTCCGGCATCTGGAAGCCGAGCGGATTCTGGAAGTTCGGCATCACCATGCAGGCGGCCACCGGCTGCGACTTCATGATCGCCGCGAGCGCCGCGATGTCGATCCCGTATTCCGGATGCGTCGACACCTCGATCGCCTTCATCCCCATCCGCTCGATCGCGTGCAGCATCGCGTAGAAGGTCGGCGACTCGACCGCGATCACGTCGCCCGGCTTCGCGACGGCCTGCAGGCACAGGTTGATCGCCTCCGTCGCGCCGACCGTCACGATGATCTCGTTCGGATCGACCGACATGCCGTTCTCCAGGTAACGGCGCGCGATCTGCCGCACGAGGCGCGGGCTGCCGGGCGGCAGCCCGTCGGTCACGCCCCACAGCGTCTTGTCGCGGCCGGCCGCGTACGCGTAGCGGTTCAGCTTCTCGAACGGGAACAGGCTCGGGTCCGGATACGGCGAGCCGAGCGGCACCGCGTCGTCCGCGCCGATCGAGCGCAGCGTCGACAGCACGAGCCGGCTCACGTCGACCGACGACGAAATCGCGATCGGCTTCGACGGCCGCAGGTCGCGCACCTGCCCGTTGCCGTCGTCGCGGCGCAGGTTCACGAAGTAGCCGGATTGCGGGCGGCTCTCCAGCAGGCCGCGGCTTTCGAGCAGCAGGTACGCGTGCAGGACTGTCGTGATGCTGAGCCGGTGCTGCTGGCTCGCCTGCCGCACCGACGGAATCCGGTCGCCGTGCCGGTACACGCCCTGGCGGATCAGGCGCTCGATGTCGTCCGCAAGTTTTTCATACAGTTTCATCGCGCGCCTCCCGCCGGTGCGCCGCATGTGCGGGTGCTCCGCGCAGCGGTCGGGTCGTGGTTCGTCGCGATAATTCCCTCCGGTTTTGCCTTTTCCATCGCCGTGGCTCTCATGTAGATGCATCCGCATACCCGGGATCCGGGATTTGCGGCGCTGTGCTTTTGGTAATGGAAGAGTACGAGGAGAACAGTCACCCGCAGGCACACACATTCATCGTGCCCGCAAGAGTACAGTTTCAGCAATCCGTAACAGACCGTGGCAACTGTATTTCTTACGAATTCTGTAAGGAAAGGGAGGACGGATGCTGCGGCCCGACATCGGGCGAGCAAGGTCACTGCGAGGGCAGATGATCGGATTGACTGGATTGGGCAAGCAGGTGGCGGCGCGCGCACGCACCCCTCAGGCGCACGGCCTGAATCGGTGCATCACGCGCCGCGGCTACCGCACTTCATGCCGGCCGGCGCCCATCCGCGCGCCGGCCGGCATCGCTCAGGACGCCATGCCCTGCATCTTGTGCGAGAAATGCGCGCGTTCGGCGGTTTCCATCAGCGACAGGAACTCGTCCTGCGTCATGTGGATCAGCGCCTCGTGATCGCCTGCCTCGAAATAGACTTCCGGCTGCGTCGCCAGATGCTCTTCGAGGAAGGTCTGCATCCCGTAGGCCATGCAGACCGGCGGCAGCGCGCCCGCATCGCAGTCCTTGAACAGTTCGCGCAGCTCGACTTCCTTCGCGAGCACGAGATGACGGCCGGTCTTTGCCCAGAGATCCGACAGGCGCACCGCGTGCGTCGTCGGCAGCACGGCCGCGACGTAGCCGCCGTCGTCTTCGAGCAGCACGGTTTTCGCGAGCCGATCGCCGGGGATATGCGCGGCCGCGGCGGTCTCCATGCTCGTATGGCTATAGGGGTGGTACACGACTTCATACCGCGAGGACTTCTGGCGCAGGCAATCCTGCAGGGTCGCAGACATCGACATGGCACACCTCGTCTGAACATATCGGGCGAACGGCGTTCGCACCGGGTTCGTTCAGCATAGGTCGCATTTGCGCGGATGGAAAATCCCGTTGCACCCTCGTTGCACCGTTCGCCGCGCACGCCTGTCACGCGGGCGCGAGCCCCTTCTCGCGCAGCCATTCGGGGTTGAACAGCCGGGCGCGATAGATGTCGCCGCGGTCGCACAGCAGCGTCACGATCGTATGCCCCGGGCCCATCTGCCGCGCGAGCCACACCGCCGCCGCGACGTTGATGCCGCTCGAGCCGCCCACGTACAGCCCTTCCTCGCGCAGCAGCCGGTACACCATCGCCACGCACTGCGGATCGTCGATGCGCACCGCGTCGTCGATCGCCGTGCCTTCGAGATTCGCGGTGACGCGCGTCGAGCCGATGCCTTCGGTGATCGAGCTGCCCTCGGCCTTGATCTCGCCGGTCTTCACGTGGCTGTAGAGGCCGCTGCCCTGCGGATCGGCGAGCACGATCCGGATCGCCGGGTTCTGCTCCTTCAGGTAGCGGCTCACGCCGGCCAGCGTGCCGCCCGTGCCGGTCGCGCACACGAACGCATCGACCGTGCCCGCGGTGTCGCGCCAGATCTCCGGCCCGGTCGTCTCGTAGTGCGCCTGCCGGTTGACCGGGTTGTCGAACTGGTTGGCCCAGATCGCGTTGTCGAGTTCGCCTGCGAGCCGCCCGGCAATCTTCTGATAATTGTTCGGGTCGCGGTACGGCGCCGCCGGCACCGCGCGCACCTCGGCGCCGAGCGTGCGCAGGATCGCCATCTTGTCCGGCGATTGCGTGTCCGGGATCACGATCACGCAGCGATAGCCGCGCGCCGCGCAGATGTGCGCGAGGCCGATGCCGGTGTTGCCGGCCGTGCCCTCGACGACGGTGCCGCCCGGCTTCAGCGTGCCGCGCCGCTCGGCGTCGCGGATGATGTACAGCGCCGCGCGGTCCTTCACCGAGCCTCCCGGGTTCATGAATTCCGCCTTGGCCAGGATCTCGCAGCCCGTCTGCGCGCTGAGCGCCGCCAGCCGGATCAGCGGCGTACGCCCCACGCAGTCGACGAAACCTTGTCGCACGTCCATGTCCGCCTCCGTCGCGCGCCGCATCGCGCGCGCCACACACAACGAAGGATAGGACGGCGCCGCGGCTTTCGACGCCGGCCGCCGCGTACTAAGCTTGGAGAGCCCATTCGCGACGCCTGCGCCGCATCGCCACAAGAGGTCCGACATGCTGCAACTGCACACCGTGGCCGTCGACAAGCCCGAGACGGTGAACTTCATTCTCGGCCAGACGCATTTCATCAAGTCCGTCGAGGACCTCCACGAGGCGCTCGTCGGCACCGTGCCCGGCATCCGCTTCGGGCTCGCGTTCTGCGAGGCGTCGGGCAAGCGGCTCGTGCGACGCTCCGGCACCGATCCGGAACTGGTCGAGCTCGCGTGCCGCAATGCCGCCAAGATCGGCGCCGGCCACGCGTTCATCGTGTTCCTCGGCGACGGCTTCTATCCGGTCAACGTGCTGAACGCGATCAAGGCGGTGCCCGAGGTGTGCCGGATCTACTGCGCGACCGCGAACCCGACCGAGGTGATCGTCGCCGAAACCGGGCAAGGGCGCGGCATCGTCGGCGTGGTCGACGGTTTTCCGCCGCTCGGCGTCGAGAACGACGACGACGTGCAGTGGCGCAAGGAGCTGCTGAGGACGATCGGCTACAAGGCGTAAATGCGGGCCGCCGCCGTTGCCTGTCGACCCGGCTGTGCAAGCGGCGCGATGTGTCGTCAGGATTCGGCGGCGGCAAAACGCTTGACCGTTAGTTGCGATAGAACAAGGAAACGAGGCTCGCGATCCGCACGCACCACGCCCGCACGCCTGCCCTATACTGCCCGCAACAGGCTGACGGCCGCGCCGGCGTCGCGGTCGCGGCCCCTTCGATTCTTCCGGGAGCGATGCATGCACTACCAGCTGATCTACGAACTCGTCGACGACTACCTGACGCGACGCGAACCGTTCCGCGCCGAGCACCTGGCGCTCGCGCACGCGGCCACCGAACGCGGCGAGCTGATGCTCGCGGGCGCGTTCGCGGATCCGGCCGACCAGGCCGTGCTCGTGTTCGAGGGCGACTCGCCCGAGGTGGCCGAATCGTTCGCGCGCGCCGATCCGTACGTGCAGAACGGCCTCGTCAAGTCGTGGCGGGTGCGGCCGTGGCGCGTGGTGGTCGGCAAGCACGCGCCGCGCTAGCGCCGGCGCGCGCCGCCTCGGGCTACAGCCACCCTGCCCGCTTGAAGCGCCACCACAGCAGCAGGTCGACCACGGCCATCGTGGCGATACAGCCGTAGTAGCCGTATTTCCAGTGCAGCTCGGGAATGTTGTTGAAGTTCATCCCGTAGATGCCGGCGATCATCGTCGGGATCGCGAACAGCGCGGCGAACGACCCGAGCCGCTTGGTCACCTCGTTCTCGGCGAGCGAGATCATCCCGAGATTGACCTGGATCGCGGTCACGACCATCTCGCGCCGCCCCTCGATCGTCTTCACGATCCGCTGCAGATGGTCGTACACGTCGCGGAAGTAGTGCTCCATCCCGCTGCAGACCTGCGGGATGCGCCCGCCGGTCAGCTTCGCGAGCGGCTCGAGCAGCGGCGCCGTGTGCTGGTACAGCAACACGAGCCGGCGCTTCAGCGAATAGAGATCCTCGATGATCGCGCGCGACGACGCCGGCGTGGCCTTCGTGAAGATGCGGTCCTCGAGTGCCTCGAGCTCGGCGCCGAGCCCTTCGAGGATCGGGAAATAGCGGTCGACGACCTGGTCCATCAGCGCATAGAACACGAACGCGGAGCCTTCGCGCAACAGGTGCGGCTCGCGTTCGCAGCGCGCGCGTACCGCGCGGAAATCCTGCTCGGTATGGTTGCGCACCGACAGCACGTAGTTCGGGCCGACGAACACGTTCAGCTCGCCGATCTGGAATTCCTCGACCGCGTCGAGTTCGACCGTGTGCAGGACCGCGAACAGCGCATCGCCGTATTCCTCGATCTTCGGCCGCTGATGCCCCTTGCAGGCATCTTCCAGCGCCAGCTCGTGCAGCCCGAATTCCTCGCCCATCAGCTCGAGCTCCGCGGGCGTCGGGTCCTTCAGCGCGACCCACACGAAGCATTCGGGCTTCGACACATAGTCACTGATGGCGTCGACGTCGATGTCGGCCAGCTTGCGGCCGTCCTGGTATGCAGCGCAGTTGATCAGCATGGTGTTCGTCGTGTTGCAGATAGCACACCAGTTTACCGCTTTGTTGCACGGGCGGCCCCGTCTCGGCGCGGCTTGCGCCCCGCGCGGTAATTGGTCATGATCGGGCTGCGTGCGCCGCAGCATGCGCGGCCAGCCGCGCGGCGGACGCACCCACACGCACGCCCGCGGCCCGGCCGCGCGGCATCACCGTCTAGGAGGCAGACCCATGTGGTATTTCTCGTGGATTCTCGGCATCGGCGTCGCGCTCGGTTTCGGCATCATCAACGCGATGTGGCTCGAGGCGGAGGTGTTCCCGAATAACGCGAAACGCGCGGACGCGGCCCCGGCCGGATCGGGGAGCACGCATTCGTGACGCATCTGGTGTTTTTCTGCGGTCACGCCGGCACCGGCAAGACCACGCTCGCAAAGCGGCTCATCGGGCCGCTGATGCGCGCGACCGGCGAGGCCTTCTGCCTGCTCGACAAGGACACGCTGTACGGCCGCTACAGCTCGGCGGCGATGGGCGCCCTCACGCACGACCCGAACGACCGCGACAGCCCGCTCTACCTGAAGCACCTGCGCGATCCCGAATACCACGGGCTGCTCGACACCGCGCGCGAGAACCTCGCGCTCGGCATCAGCGCGATCGTGGTCGGCCCGCTGTCGCGCGAGGTGCGCGACCGGCGCATCTTCGATCGCGCGTGGCTCGGCATCGGCCCCGAGGTCACGCTGACGGTCATCTGGGTCCATGTGCCCGAAGACGTCGCGCACCAGCGCATCGTCACGCGCGGCAACCCGAACGACGCGTACAAGCTCTCGCACTGGGACGAATACCGGCAGCGCCGCTTCGCGCCGACCGGCGCCGAATGCGAAGGCCTCGTGCTGTTCGACAACACCGCGCCGGGCGAGGCGGAGATCGACGCGCTGCTCGCGCGGATCGTGCCGCCACCGCCCGCCCCGCCCACCCCGATCGTCCCGCCGCTGCCCGCCTGAGCATCGCGCCGCCCGAATGCGACAACGCCGGGCGGCGTCGTGCGCCCCCGGCGTTGCTTCGGGCCTCGTGCGTGGCCGTGACGGCGATCAGGCCACCGCGTGCACGCGCTCCATCGTGCCGCCGTCGTACAGCTTGCCGAAGCGGTTCGCGAGGAACGCCTTCAGCGACACCTTTTCCTGCGGGATGAAGCCGTTCTGCGGCAGCTTCTTCTCGCGGAACAGGTCCAGCACCGCGCACATCGCGCCCGCGGTCGTGATCTGGATCGCGCTCATCGGCATCCCGCACACTTCCTTCGCGAAGATCTTGCGCGTGAACACGTCCTGCACGAGCTGGCCGTCCTTCACGCCCGTCACCGTGACGAACACCAGCACGACGTCCTGCTTGGTCGACGGCACCGCGCGGCGCATGATCGACTTCAGCGTGTCGCGGTCGGTCGACAGGCGCAGGTCTTCCAGCAGGAACTGCACGAGATCGCGGTGGCCCGGGTAGCGCACCGACTTGTAGTCGAGCGTCTCGACCTTGCCCGACAGCGTCTCGCACAGCGTGCCGAGGCCGCCCGACGTGTTGAACGCTTCGTATTCGGTGCCGTCGAGCGAGAAGTGCTCGAGGCCTTCGAGCGGCTGCACCCACTGCTTGCGGCCGTCGCGGATCGCTTCGCACGGCTGGCAGTATTCGTTGATCAGACCGTCGACGCTCCACGTCAGGTTGTACTTCAGCGCGTTGGTCGGATACTCGGGCAGCGCGCCCACGCGCATCTTCACGTCGCGCACTTCGGTGAAGCCGTTCACGAGCTCGTGCGCGGCGATGCCGATGAAGCCCGGCGCGAGGCCGCACTGCGGCATGAACGCGCGGTCGGAGCCGTCGGCCAGTTCGCGGATCGCGTGCGTCGCACGCACGTCTTCGGTCAGGTCGAAGTAATGGACGCCCGCGGCCTTCGCGGCGGCGGCGACGTTCACGGCGAGGTAGTACGGCAGCGCGTTGACGAGCGCATCGAAACCCTTGACCGCTTCGCGGATCGCATTCGCATCGGCCGAATCGACACGTTGCGTCGCAATGCCTTCGCGCGACAGCTTCGCAAGCGCGTCCGCGTCGCGATCGAAGGCGACGACTTCGTAGTCGCCCGTTTCACGCAGCATGTGAGCAATGGTGTGGCCGATCAGACCTGCGCCGACGATGGCGATTTTCATGCGCTTATCTCCTGATGATGGGTTGGTGTTGTGTACGGCGTCGAGCCATGAACACAGTTTAGGGACGCGCAAAATCAGTTCCAAGACCAAGAATGATGCGAAACGACGGGGATTGTCGACGTTATGACGATGTTTTTCGTCATAATGACGAAATCACGTGGAAATGGCCCGTGCGCCGGCCTGGGTTGGGCATTGGCGCATCGGGTTTCGAAGAGCGGTGAGGAAGGAAAGAAGGATGCGCCGGATGCGGCGCGTGACGGCTGAAGCGAAGGATACGGCGGCGGCGTCAGTCAGCCGGCGAACGCACCTCGGACGCGAGTCAGGGGCCGGGAGACGCCCCGCTCATTCCAAGGACATGCGAAATACGCGCGCGGCGCGTTACCCGCCCACCGTCCCGCGATCGATCTTGCGCGCGAGGATGATCGACGTCGTCGTGCGCTCGACGCCTTCGAGCGCGCCGATCTGGTCGAGCAGGTCGTTGAGCCGTTCCGGCGAATCGGCGCGCAGCCACGCAACGTAGTCGTATTCGCCGCTCACCGCGCACAGCAGCTGCACTTCGGGCATCCGGTCGAGCTTCTTCAGCACGTCCTTGCCGTACTTCGGCGCGAGGATGATGCCCACGTATGCATAGATGCTCGCGTCGAGCACGTCCTGGCCGAGCCGCACGCTGTAGCCGGCGATCACGTTGGTGCGCTCGAGACGCGCAATGCGCGCGATCACCGTCGTGCGCGCGACGTCGAGCTGGCGCGCGAGATCCGCGACGCTGGCGCGCGCATTGGCTTGCAGCAGCGCGACGAGCTGCCGGTCGAGATCGTCGAGCTGGTCGAGACGGGGTGGACGCATGAGGCTTGGAATGGCGCGCGGGACGCAGCCGGAATTGAACGTGACGCGATGATAGCGCCGAACGCGCACCGGCCCAATCGGTGCATGCATCGCGGCGGCGGGCGGTGTCGACCGGTGTGCACAAATGTATCCGCATCGATGTCGTTTCGTATCGGATGTAAGCAAGTGTCGCATCGGCGCCCGCGCGACGCGCCGCATGCTACTAATACGTTGCGACGCGAGTCGCGCGTGCGCCGCAGAAGCGCCGCGCCCGCTCGCACGACATCACCCCGGAGAGCCACCATGAAGAAAATTTCGCTCACCCTCGCTGCCCTGACCGTTGCGGCCGGCGCGTTCGCGCAGACGCAACCCCAGGCGCAGCCGCAGGCGCCCGCGCAGCCGGCCGCTGCCGCGGCGTCGGCGCCGAGCGCCGCGCAGCACGCGGCCCGCCACGAAGCGCGCATCGAACAACGCATCACGTACCTGCACAACCAGCTGAAGATCACGCCGGCGCAGGAACCGCAATGGAAGACCTTTGCCGACACGATGCGCGACAACGCCAACACGATGGGCCGCCTGTATCGCCAGCGAATGGAAACCCGCAGCGCAACCGCGGTCGACGACATGAAGCAGTATGCGGAACTCGCACAGTCGAATGCCGACGGCGCGAAAAAGCTGGCCGACGCGTTCGCGCCGCTCTATGCGAGCTTCCCGGCCGACCAGAAGGCGCTCGCCGACACGACGTTCCGCAGCTGGCTGCATCACGGCGGCGAACGCCGCGCCAAGGGCAACGCCGCGCCGGGCGCGGCCGCGAGCGCACCCGCGAAGCCCTGACGCATCACGCGCCGCCGGCCCGCCCTACGCCGGCCGGCGGCGCGCCTCCCGCCGGCGGACGGCGCCGATTTCCCAGCGCGCCGTTTTCGGGATAAGCTCCACGCTTTTCCCGCATTTCTTCGCCATGCTAGAACTCAAGCAACTCGATCTCAGCACCGATCCGCAAGCCCGGCGCGTCGTCAAGGACGAGACCGTCGCGGTCGCCTTCGCGGCCGGGGACGGCGAACTGATGAGCCTCGAAGGCCCGAACCGCTACGTGGCCGGCGACGCGCTGATCACCGGCTCGACCGGCGACCGCTGGGTCGTGTCGCGCGCGCGTTTCGACGCGAAATACCTGCCCGCCGATCCGGCACTCACGCACGGCGAGCCGGGCGCATACCGGAACCGGCCGGCGGTGGTGCTCGCCCGGCGGATGGACGAACCGTTCACGATCGCACGCTCCGCGAACGGCGACACGCTGCGCGGCGTCGCGGGCGACTGGGTGATGCAGTACGCGCCCGGCGACTACGGCGTCGTGCAGGCGCAGCGCTTCGCGCAGGTCTACCGCGACGCCGGCTGACGGCGCGTCGCTCCAGCGGCTGCGCCAACGCAAAGCCGCTTACGCGAATTCCTCGTCCAGCATCAGCACCTCGTCGCGCGGCACCGCTTCGCCCGCCGCGTGACGCTCCTCCAGCGACCCCAGCGTCGCTTCCACATACGCATGCAGCACCGCGTGGCTGCGCGCGCGCTGCATCGGCTTCAGCGCGAGATAGCGCGCGAACGCGGCCGGCGCGATGCGCACGTCGAGCGTCATCCGTTTCGGCGTCGAGCCGAAGCGCATCGCGACCCACTGCACGGACAGGAAACGGCCGCGCTCGTCGCTGCTTTCGACGAAGCGGGTCTGCTCCGGGAACAGGTCGCAGATCACGCGTGCGAGCGCATCGAATTCGGCGCTCGGGCATTCGATCAGATAGTCTTCCATCTCCGTCCTCCCGTCAGGCCGCCGCGCGCGCGGGCAGGCAGGTCTTCACCAGCACGCCGATCAGCGCCGCGCCCAGCACGAAATAGATCGCCTCGACCCACGCGCCCGACAGCATGCGGACCTGGTAGAGCATCCCCGGCACGTCGGCGAGCGCATGCAGCGCGATCGCGAGCGGCAGCACGCCGCGCGAGCCGGCACGCACGCCGCGCCACATCAGCACCGACAGCGCGACCTGCAGCGCGAACGCCGCGCCGCGCTCGATCAGCAGCAGCGCGATGGACTGCACCGACAGCGCCGACAGCAGCACATGCAGGCGCAGCACGGCATCGCCCGGCAGCCCCGCGAGCTGCGCGTCGAGCTGGCCGTGGTTCGCGAGCCACGCGAGGTACGACCACTGGCCCCACACGAGCACGCCGGCAAACCAGGCCTGCGCGCCGCCGTGGCCGATGCCGTTGCCGATCCCGCGGCCGTCGCCGGCCGATGCGCCGTAGCGGCGCTTCAGCAAGCGCATCCCGAGATAGCGCCCGATCTCCTCGAACACACCGGCCGACAGCGCGCCGTACGCGACGAACGCGAGCGGCTGCGTCAACCAGCCGCCGGGCGTCACCTGGCCCAGCACCACGCCGTGAAACGCGCGCTGGAGCACCATCGCGAACAGTGCGAAAACGGCGATGCCGACGATCGAATCGCGGCGGTCGAGGGAAAGCGGCTTGCGCAGGTAGCGGTAAAGGGCGAGCGGCAGCAGCGCGATGATCAGCGTGGCGGCGATCAGCACCGCCAGCGTGATGGGAGCAACGATCATGTAAGTCCTTGTTCGGGGCAGCGCACCTGACGCGCCGCGTGCCCCGAATGATACTCAGCTTGCGGTCGACGCGCGCGCGATCAGCTCGCCCGGCAGCAGCGCGACGCGCACGTCGCCCGCCGCGCCGTCGATCCGCTCGTGGACGAATTCGACGGCCTTGTAGCCGATTTCGTAGGTCGGCTGGCGGATCGCGGTGATGCCGATCAGCTCGGCCCACTCCGGATCGTCGATCGACACGAGCGCGGCGTGCGCCTGCCACGCCGCGCCGAAACGCGCGCGCAGGTGCCGCGCGATCGCGAGCGCGACCGGCGCGTTCGCCGCGAACAGCGCCGCGCGCGTGCCGCGCTGCGCGGCCGCGTCGATGCGCGCATCGAGCTCGGCAAGCGCGGCGGCCACCGCATCGGCCGCATTCAGGTCGAGCACGACGGCAGGCGGCGCCTGCCGCCCGTGCGCCGCCAGCGTCGCGCGGAACGCCGCCTCGCGCTGGCGCCGCGAGCTGACGCGCTCGAACGGCTGCACGACGAAATGGATCGCGTCGAAGCCGCGTTCGATCAGGTGCCGCACGACCGTCTCGACCGCGTTGCCGTTGTCGAGGCCGATCAGGTCGGCGTCGAAGCCCTCGACCGTCCGGTCGACCAGCACCGCCGGAATCCCGCCGCCGCGCAGCGGGCGCAGCACGTCCTCCTCGGCGCCGAGCGCGTTGACGATCAGCCCTTCGACGCGGTACGTGGTGAGCAGCTGCAGGAAGCGGCGCTCCATCTCGACCTCGTTGGCCGCGTGGCAGATGAGCGGCATGTAGCCGAGCGCGTGGCACGCCGCCTCGACGCCCTGCAGCACCTCGACGGTATAGGGATTGGTCAGGTCGGCCGCGAGCATGCCGAGCAGCCGGTTGCGGCCGCGCTTGAGGCCGCGCGCCATCTGGTTCGGCCGGTAGTTCAGCCGCGCGATGGCCGCTTCGATCCGCTGGCGCAGATCCGCGGACAACACGTTCGTCTCGCCGTTGAGATAGCGCGATACGCTGGTCTTGCCGGTACCGGCCTCGCGGGCGACGTCGCTGATCGTCGCGGGACGCGGGCTGGTGGGTTGCGAATCGGTCACTGTCGTGCCTCGCGACGTGCAATCCGCGCCGCGATGCGCACGGGCGGACGTTTGTTGTTGGATACGAAAGCCAACTGGCGGACTCTCCTGTCGATCGGGGCAGGCGCTTCGGCGCCGGCCCCCGCACGGACTCGGGCCGCGCGACGCGGGTGGCTACGGCCCCGCTTTCGACGCGACGAGCGGGCGATCATAACGCAGCCGATGGCCCCGCACCAAGATCATCGACTCTAACCCATGGGCGGGCGCCGTGCGGTTTCCGCGCAGACGCCGGGCCGCACCTCGGCCGCCGGTGCAATCAGCCCGCGCTCAGCCCGCGCGCGGGCGCAAGCGCGTCCGGATTGACCAGGTTCGCGCGCAGCGTGCCGGCCAGCGCGCCGACCAGGTTCTCCGCCGCGCAGCGGGCCATCGCGTGGCGCGTTTCGTGCGTCGCCGAGCCGATGTGCGGCAGCGCGACCACGTTGCTCATCCGCAGCAGCGGCGAATCGGCCGCGAGCGGTTCCTGCTCGAACACGTCGAGGCCCGCGCCGCGGATCGTGCCCGCGCGCAGCGCGTCGATCAGCGCCGCCTCGTCCACCACCGGGCCGCGCGACGCATTGATCAGGATCGCGCCGCGCTTCATTTTGGCGAGTTCGGCCGCGCCGATCAGGTGGCGCGTTTCCGGCGCCAGCGGCACCTGCAGGCAGACGAAATCGGCTTCGGCGAGCAGCTGGTCGAGCGCGACGCGCTGCGCGCCGAACTGCGCCTCGGCGTCCGGCTGCGCGGAGCGGTTCGTGTACAGCACCCGCATCCGGAACCCGAGCGCCGCGCGCCGCGCGACCGCCGCGCCGATCCGCCCGAGCCCGACGATGCCGATCGTCTTGCCCTGCACGTCGGTGCCGTACAGGTCCGGGCCGATGCTGCGCTGCCAGCGGCCGGCCTTCACCCACTCCGCCAGTTCGACGACGCGCCGCGCCGACGCGAGGATCAGCGAAAACACCGTGTCGGCCGTCGATTCGGTCAGCACGTCCGGCGTGTGCGCGAGCACGATGCCGCGCCGGGTCAGGTCCGCCACGTCGAAGTTGTCGTAGCCGACCGAGATCGTCGACCAGGCCTTCAGCCGCGGCGCGCCGTCGAGCATCGCCGGCGTGATCTTCAGGCTCGCGCCGATCGCGCCGTCGGCCTGGGCGAGCGCGTCGGCCAGCGCCGCGGCGCCGTCGGCCTGCACCACCTCCGCATGCTCGCGCAGGTAGGCGAGCACGTCATCGGGCAGCGGCTTGTAGGCGACGATACGGGGCTTCATCGATTCATTTTCCTTGCAGCGGCGCGGCGAGCGGGTGCGCATCGCGCGCCTGGGGTTTGACGGACAGCGTGAGGATCACCGCGGCGACCAGCGCGGCGCTCATGAACGCGTACGACGCGACGGGCGAGCCGGTCGCGCCGTTCAGGTAGCCGACGAAATACGAGCCGACGAACGAGCCGAGCGCGCCCATGCTGTTGATCAGCGCCATCGCGCCGCCGGCGACGTTCTTCGGCAGCAGTTCCGGGACGATCGCGAAGAACGGCCCGTACGGCGCGTACATCGCGGCGCCTGCGACCACCAGCAGCGCATACGAGATCCAGAAGTGGCTCGAGCCGAGCGCATACGACGCCGCGAACGCGGCCGCGCCGATCAGCAGGAACGGCCACACGAAGCCGCGGCGCGAGCCGACCTTGTCGGACGCCCACGACGCGGCGAGCATCGCGATCGTCGCGGCCAGGTACGGCAGCGCGGACAGCCAGCCGGTCGCGACCATGCCGAGCGCCGAGCCGTTCTTCACGATCGACGGCAGCCACAGCACGAAGCCGTACACGCCGATGCTCCAGCAGAAGTACTGCGCGCACAGCTTGATCACGGCCGGCGAGCGGAACGCCTCGCCGTAGTTGCGCATCGGCTTGATCGCTGCCTGCTCGGCCGCGAGCGCCGCGTCGAGGTCGCGCTTTTCCTGCGCGGTGAGCCAGGTGGCCTGCGCGGGCTTGTCCTGCACCAGGAACCACCAGCACACGGCCCACAGGATCGCCGGCACGCCCTCGGCGACGAACATGTGGCGCCAGCCGAATTCATGCACCAGGTAGCCCGACACGACCGACATCCACAGCACCGTGACCGGGTTGCCGAGGATCAGGAACGTGTTCGCGCGCGAGCGCTCGTTCTTCGTGAACCAGTTGCTGATGTAGATCAACATCGCCGGCATCACGGCCGCCTCGACGACGCCGAGCACGAAGCGGATCGCCATCAGCGACGGGATGTTGCTGACCACGCCCGTGAGCGCCGCGCATGCGCCCCACAGGATGAGGCTGACGAACACCAGCTTCTTGACGCTGCGCCGTTCCGCGTAGATCGCGCCGGGGATCTGGAAGAAGAAATAGCCGAGGAAGAACAGCGCGCCGATCAGCGACGACAGGCCCTTGCTGATGCCGAGATCCTGGTTGATGCCCGCCGCCGCCGCGAACCCGTAGTTCGCGCGGTCGAGATAGGCGAGGCTGTAGGTGATGAAGACGATCGGCATGATCGTCCACCAGCGACGTGCGGCGAGATTGGCAGTCATGGGTGTGTCTCCTGTGTCGACCGGAGTTAGCGCTTTAGCGCTTACTCCGGTCCCACGCAAAACAGTGCGTAATGATCGAAATGAGTTCGCGATTGTGCCGTGGACGGCATCTCATTGCGCCGCGAAGGTTTCCTCTAGACGATCGGGCCGATTGCTGACGGTTTCGATACGATCGAGCTCCGCACGCGTCGGCAGGCCTTCCGAGTCGCCGATCACCTGGATCGCCAGCGCGCCGATCCGGTTGCCGCGCGCGACCGCCTGCTCCATCGGCCTGCCTTCGAGCAGCGCGCTCACGACGCCGACCGCGAAGCCGTCGCCGGCGCCGACCGTGTCGACGACGCGCGCGACACGCTCGCCGTCGACCGTGCCTTCACGGCCGTCGGCGCACCGGTAATACGCGCCCTGCGCGCCGAGCTTGATCACGACGCCGCGCGCGCCCTGGTCCAGATAAAAGCGCGCGATGTCGGCCGGCGCGTCGCGCCCGGTCAGCTGCCGGCCTTCGGCCAGGCCCGGCAGCACCCAGTCGGCGAGCGCGGCGAGCGCGTTCAGCGTGCTCGCCATCGCGTCGGCGGACGGCCACAGCGTCGGGCGCAGGTTCGGATCGAACGAAATCGTCTTGCCGGCCGCGCGCATTTCGCGGGCCAGATGGAACGCGAGCTCGCACGACGACGCGGAAATCGCCGGCGCAACGCCCGTCAGGTGCAGGTGGCGCGCGCCGAGCACGTAGTCGGCCACGTAATCGGCGCACGACAGGTGGCTTGCCGCCGAGCCCTTGCGGAAATACTCGACGGTCGGATCGCTGCCGTCGTCGTTGCGCGACTTCAGCTGGAAGCCGGTCGGATAACGTTCGTCTACCGTCACGCACGACGCGTCGATGCCTTCGCGCGCCAGTGTGTCGAGCACGTAGCCGCCGAACGAATCGCGGCCGACGCGGCTCAGGTAGCCGACCCGAAAGCCGAGCCGGGACAGGCCGATCGCGACGTTCAGGTCGGCGCCCGCGATCCGCTTCGTGAATTGCGACGCATGCGCGAGGTGGCCGGGCTCGGCGGCGACGAACATCGCCATCGCTTCGCCGTAGGTGACGACATCGAGGGGTTGCTGCATGGGTGGTTTCCTCCGGATCCTTCTTGCGTACGGCCGTTCGTGCGTTATGCGGCCTCGAGCCACGCCACGCGCCGACGCGCATCGCCGGCCAGATCGGCGGCATCGAACGGAAACTCGATGCCGCGCGGCACGTCCCGCGGCAGCGCCGCCAGCACCGCGGCGACGAGCGGGTCGTGCGGCGCCGGCGCGGCCGCGAAACGGCGCGCGCCCTCGCCTTCGACGGCCTTGCAATGAATGTATTCGACATGCGGCGCAAGTGCCTGCGCGCACGCGAGCGGCGCTTCGCCCGGCCATTGCCAGTTGCCGATGTCGAACGTCATGCCGAGCGCGCGCGGCGCGCCGGCCGCGGCAAGCGCCGCGAACAGGTCGCGGAACTGCGCGAACGCGCCGCCCACCGCCAGTTGGCCGTTCTCGACCACCACGCGGGCGCGGGCGTCGCGGGACAGCGCGACGATGTCGGCCGCATGCGCGTCGCCGGCAAAGCCGCCGAGCTGGAATTTCACGAAGCGCGCGCCGAGCGCGTCGGCTTCGGCGAGCGCGTCGCGCAGCGCGTCGGCGTCGAGTGCGCCCGTTTCGGTGTAAAGCGTCGCGGGCGTCGAGTAAACCGACCAGATGCCGTGCGCCGCCAGGTGCGCGCCCAGCGCGGCCAGCGCGTCGCGTGCCGCGTCCGCGTCGGACGCGAACAGCTCGCGCCGCACCTCGAAGCCGGCCGCGCCCGCCTGCGCGGCGGTCGCGACGAATGCCCGGTGGCCCTCCTGTCGCACCCGGTCCATCCCGAATGCGCTCGCCACGATCACGATGTCTGCCATGTTTGCCCTTCTATTGCCGGATTTGGAACCGGTTCCATCAATATGAGACGGATGGTGCGCCTCGGGGTGGGCCGGCGCCATAGTGGAAATCCCTAGGAATCGGCCGGCCAGGGTTCGCCGCGAGGCAACCGGGCTGCATCAGAACGCGTGGCGGCCGATCTCGTCGAGCCACGCGCCGCGCAGGCACCGCACTGCCCGGTCGATGTCATCGTCGGTCGTCTCGACGCCGACCGACAGCCGCACCGCGCCGGCGACACGCGCGGCATCGCCCCCCATCGCCGCGACGGCGCTCTCGCCCGCCATGTCGCCGACGACGCGCGCGGGCCCGGCCGACGCGGCGAGCCGGTCGTCGAGCGCGGCCAGCAACGCGCGCGCGTTGCAGCCGGGAAAGGACACGTTCAGGGTGTTCGGCAGGCGCGCGTCCGGCGAGCCGTTCAGCAGCAGGCCCGGCACGCACTCGAACAGCGCGCGCGCCAGGCGGTCGCGCGCCGCGCGCATCGCCTGCGCGCGCCGCGACAATTGCGTATCCGCGAGCCGCGCCGCCGCGCCGAGGCCGACGATCAGCGGCACGCTTTCCGTGCCGGGGCGCAGCCCGAACTCCTTCGGCACGCCGTGCAGCAGCGGCACGAGCGGCAGCGCCGGATCGCGCACCAGCGCGCCAACGCCGGGCGGGCCGTAGAACTTGTGCCCCGACAGCGTCAGCATGTCGACGCCGAGCGCGTGCACGTCGACCGGCACCTTGCCGATGCTTTGCGACGCGTCGGTATGCACCCGCGCGCCGCATGCGCGGCTGCGCGCGGCGAACACGCCCAGCGGCTGCACGACGCCCGTTTCGTTGTTCGCGTGCGCGAGCGACACGAGCCGCGTCTGCGGCGTCAGGCATGCATCGAACGCGTCGATGCGCAGCGTGCCGTACCCGTCCACCGGCACGGTCGCGACGTCCCACCCGTGCGTGCGCAACGCGGCCGCCGCGTACTGGATCGACGGATGCTCGACCGCGCTCACGATCATCCGCCGCGCGGGCCCCGCGCGCGCGGCGTCCGACCACGCGAAGCCGGCGAGCGCCAGGTTGTTCGCTTCGGTCGCGCCGCTCGTGAACACGATCCACTCGGGCGTGACGCCGACCAGCGCCGCGACGGCCGCCCGCGCACCGTCGAGCGCGTCGCGCGCGAGCCGCCCCTGCCGGTGCGATGCCGACGGATTGCCGTACACGTCGCGCCAGTAAGGCGCCATCGCGTCGATCACTTCCGGCGCGACCGGCGTGCGCGCATTGAAGTCGAGGTAGACGAACCGCTCGCCGGCGCCCGGCCTTGCCGCGTCGGCTCTGCTCATAGCGAGAAGAAGTCGACCTTCAGCCGCGGCACGTAATTCGACATGTCCGTGTAGTACTGGATCACCTGGTCGTGGAACTGGTCGAACGCGTGCTTGACGTCGTGCATATGGTTGATCGCCACGTGCGCGGCGTCGGCCGGCACGTGTTGCGTGCGCGCGAGCGCCTGCTCCAGCAGGCCCGCATGGCCGGCGCCGACGTCGATCCGCATGTGGCGCATCAGCCCGTCGAACACGTCCGCGTCGAGCCCGGCCGTGCGCGCGATCTCGCGCCACGCGCCGCGCGCGCCGGCCTCCTCGTCCGGGCTCGCCTCGATCAGCTTCAGGCAGCACAGGTAGCCGAGCGACGACGCGCGGCCGACCTCGCACAGCATGTTGACGAGCGACAGCGTGCCGATCACGGGATGCGCGTCGCGGATCTGCTCGCGCGGGATGCCGAGCTTCTCGACCGACGCGGCGATCAGCCCGTGATGCGCATACTCGTCGGCCAGGTAGCCGCACAGCAGCTCGGCCGTCTCCTGCTCGCGGCAGTGCGCGATCGCGGCGCCGACGTGGCGCGGCGCGAGCCGCACGAAGTGATACGTCTCGAGCAGCAAGCCGGCGATCAGGTCGCGGCTGGCCTCGCCGCGCTCGAGCATGCCGAACAGCCGGTGATAGCCGATCTGCGCGCGCCACATCCGGGTGCTGCGGTTCACCCGTTCGAGGAAATCCGCCACGGCAATCGTCGCGGCCGGCCGTTCGCGGCGCAGCAGGCCGAGTTCGCCCAGTTGCCCGACGATCGTCCGCACGCTGCCGTACGACACGTCCGAGCGCTGCGCGATGTCCTCGAGCGTGTGCCGTCCGTCCAGGTAGCGCTTCATGCGCAGGAACGCGTCGCGCGTGCCCTGCACCTGCTCGAGCTCGAAGCGCTCGTCGCCCACGATCATCGCCAGCCGCTCGCCGGCCAGCGCCACGAGCGTGCAATGCCGCAGCCGCGGCCGCTCGCCGGTTTCCGTCGTCTCGCCCATGTCCCCGTCTCCTGGTTCTTTCGAGCGTCCACCGATTCGTTTTCCGAAACGATCGCCGCGCGCGGTGATCCACGGAAAACAATCGCACATGCCATTAAATCGATCTTGAATCGCGCAAACGTTGTACTAGATTATCCCCAGGATTCCTGTAATTCAAGAAATCCGCAAATGCTTAAAATAACGTTCTCTTTTCCAAGAAAATAAATCGGGGCTCCATTCCATCGAATCACTCCACCGCATTTGAAGATCGGAGATGCCGCCGCTCCGGTGCCGCATGGCCGCGGCATGGCTGCGTGCCGCGCTAATGGCGGCCGGGCGCTTGCGCCCTTTTCCATCGTCGGAGGTTGCTATGAGTGAACCGCTTACTGTCATCGTGCCGCGAGGCACCAAGGTCGCCGTCAAGGAAGTCGACGCGCTGCACACCGTCGACCCGCGCGCCGGCGCCGATCGCCACGCGCTGATCGTCGGCGGCGCCGATCTGAAAGTGGCGATCGCGAAGCAGGCGGACGGCCTGCCGCTTTCCGCCCGCGCCGCGTTCATGACCATGTGCGGGTGAATATCCGCCCATGAATCATCCGCACAACGGATAAAAGGAAACAAGACCGACATTTTTATTTCGTTCCAGATTTCTCCGCAAATCCCCCAGCCCGATTATTCGAATCAGGCCGGACGCCCTTTCATTTTCAAAACGGTGATCGACATGGCAAATACGCAGCAGGCAACGGTTCATGAAGTGAAAAACGCCGAAACGGGCAAGAACGTGTTCGACGGCCACAAGGTGGATCTCTACATCAATACGGGCACGCTCGGCGGCAAGCACTACCTTGTCACCGTAAACAAGCCCGACGGCACGCCGACGCTGATCGCGATCCACCTGTAATCGCCGCGGCACCGGTTCAGCCTGTTGCGGGGCGAGCCGCGCGCCCGCCCCGCGCGCCCTCTTCGGGAGTGTCATCATGGAACGGATCGAATCGCCGGCGCCACGCCCGCGGCTGGTGGCGCCCGTCGCGCTGCGGCACGTCGACGCGCTGCCCGGCAGCCCGCACGCCGCCGTCGCGCTCGCGCGCACGCTCGACCAGTTCGACGGCCGCCACGATCTCGACGAGATCGCGCGCGACGAGCCCGACCTGCCGCGCGCGCTGCTCGACGAACTGGTCGGCTCGCTCGACGAGGCCGGCCTGATCGACGACGACGCGCCGGTCGCGAGCCGCCCCGGCTCGGAAGTGATCCTCGAGATCGAGGATCTCGTCGAGCAGTACGCCGAGCAGACGCTGTACCGCAATCCGTTCTGGCGCGCGTGCCTCGACACGCGGGCGCCGGGCGACCTGCCCGAACGGCTCGCGATCGGCATGGTGATCGAGAACTGGCACTTCCTGTTCCGCGAAAGCTATTTCGATGCGCCCGTGCTGTCCTACGTGCCGAGCACGCCGGTGCGGCTCACGCTCAACCGGTTCTTTTCCGAGGAGTACGGGCACGACGAGATCCTGCTGCGCGCGCTGAATTTCGCGGGGCTCACCCGCGCCGACATGCTCGATGCGATCCCCCTGCCCGAGACGATGGGGCTGTGCAACGCGCTCGCGTACTGGTCGCACAGCGATCCGCTGTTCTTCTTCACCACGCTCGGCCTGCTCGAAGGCCAGGGCCTGCAGCACGACAGCTTCATCCAGGCGTGCGAGCGCGCGCAACTCCCCGACGGGCTCGTCGGCCCGCTCAAGACGCACGCGAACATCAACCTCAACGCCGCGCACGGCAGCCTGACGCGCGCGATCTTCCAGGACATCCCGGTGCTCGACGCCGCCATCGTCGCGCGCGTGAAGGCCCAGCTGCGGCTGTTCGTCGAGCTCTACGACGATTTCTACACGGCCGTGTGGCGCTACTACACCTCCGATGCGCCGCTGCTGCGGCGCGTGTCCGACCTGTGAGGCGACCATCATGGACAGCACGCTAGCGGCTCCCGCGATGCCGAAATTCCGCGGCATCGTCACTTCGCAGGTCACGGATACCGGCGCCGTGCTGAGCGCCGGCGGCCGGCAGTGCGCGTTCCAGTTCGCGCCGGACGAGGCGAACGACGTCGCGCGGCTGATCGGCGACCTGCACGTGGGCGGCCTGACGCCGCAGGAACTGGCGGCGCGCTCGCGCCGCATCGCCGACAAGATTCCGCCGCTGCTCGCCGATTTCAACGCGCTGCGCCTGCTGATCGAATCGGACCCGCGCCGTGCCGCCGCCGCGACGAGCGGCGCGCAGCTCTACCGCGACATCCGCCGGATCGCGGATCGCACGGCCGCGCGCAGCGCGCGCTCGGCGTTCCTGCGCGCGCTGGTCGAGCAGCAGGCGACGCGCCGGCAGTTGATCGGCTATGCGCTCGAGTATTACTGGATCGTGCGCGCGGCGCCGGGGCTGATCGGCCCCGCGCTCGGCTGGGCCGCCAGCGCCGAGGAGCGCGCGCTGCTGCAGGATTTCCTGAAATCGGAGCTCGGGCACGACCGGTTTCTCGCGGCGTCGCTGAAGGCGGTGGGGCTCGCGGAGGCCGTCATCGAGCAGCACCAGCCGCTGCCCGCCACGTTTTCGCTCGCGGCCGCGCTCGGCGTGCATGCGCGCCAGCATCCGCTGTCGTTCAAGGCGAGCCTGTTCCTGTTCGAACGCGCGCAGCCCGCGTTCATCGACGCGTTCGACGCGCGCTGCGTCGCGCTCGGCCTGCCCGAAGCGTTCTACCGGCCGCTGCGCGCGCACGCCGACCTGAACGACACGTACCGCCACGAGGACATCTCGCGGCAGCTGATGGCGCTCGACGCCGCGATCGATCCCGAGGCGTGCACGGTCACGAAACGCAACGTCTCGCTGATGGTCGAGACGCTGGTGCGCCAGGAGCACGCCATCCTCGCCTACTACGCCGACGACAGCGCGCCGCTGCCGCGCATCTTCCATTGAGGGTCGCCACATGGAACTCTGGACGTTTCAGCGTTATCGGTCGCCGCGCCTGTTCGTCGACGCGATCCACCACGAACCGGGCTCGGCGCTCGTCAGCCTGCGCGCGGGCGCGCACGAATACCGGCTGGCGTTCGACGCCACCGACGCCGCCGATCAGATCGCCGCGCAGCTCGACGACCTGACCGACGCCGCATCGCCGCTGTGGTCGACGCTGCGCGACAGCGAGCCCGACTCCGGCTGGCATGCGCTCGGCACGTTTCTCGATACGCATTCGCTGATCGGCGAGGCCGGCGACGCGGCCACCGATGCGCTCGCGGCGCAGGCGGCGCGCATCGACGCGTGCATCGCGCAGACGGTCGCCGCGAGCCTCGCGGGGCTCGACTCCGCGCGGCGCGACGCGATCGCGCGCGACGCCGCGTCGCTGCGGCTGCACCTCGAACGGCCCGCATCCGGGCCCACGCTGTTCGACGCGGACGACGACCCGTTCGACGCGCAGGCCGAACCCAACTTCCATCTCGCGCTGCTGCGCATCGAGTTCGAATACTTCCGCCGCGCGGCGCCGCTCACGCTGGCGGCCGTCGACCTGATGCTCGACGCGTTCTCCGGCGCGCCCCGCGCGAGCGCGGCGCACGATGCGCGGTTCGACACGGCCGGGCTGTACGACGAGCACGACCTGATGTCGCACCTGTGGCTCGTCGCGTCGAGCCTCGTCGCCGCGAGCGGCGACGACGCGCAGCGGCTGCCGTGCGCGGACCTGCCGCCCGTGTCGCTGTCGAACGGGCTCGAGTTCATGCGCCAGACCGAGCTGATCACGCGCGAGACGCTGAACCGCTGGGGCGAGAATCCGTACGTGAGCGCGGTCGACGCGCTGAACGGCGGCTACGCGCCGCTCGTCGCGGGCCCGTTCATCGAGCAGTACCACGTGACGCGGCGCTTCGTCGAGATCATCGCGCCCCTGCTGAGCATGCGGCTCAGCATCCCGCTGCGCGCGATGATGTTCCGCTACTACGGCGAGGAATACGGCCACGAGGCGCTCGAAAGCACGACCTGCGAGGCGCTCGGCGTCGCGCCCGGCCAGCTCGCGCGGATCGTGCCGCTGCCGCTGCACTTCGCGTTCGTCGACGCGCTCACGCTGCTCGCCGATGCCGACCCGGTGTCGTCGTTCGCCGCGATCATGGTCGTCGAGGGGATCTTCGGCGAGCCGCCGAAGATGTCGCTGCGCCTGATGGCCGCGGTCAAGGACAACGACGCGTTCCACAGCGTGTCCGGCGATCACGAGGAGCTGAACGAATCGCTGAACCACAACAGCATCTCGCGCGACATGTTCGAGCGGATCGCCGCGATCGGCCCGGCACGGCAGGCGCTCGCGATGCGCCGCATCCTGTTCCTGCTCGAGCTGAACCATCGCGCATGGAGCGGCATCGCCGGGTTCTACGGCGCGCAATCCACGCTCGTGCTGCACGGCCCGTACGGCCGGCTGCTCGACCCGCGCGGCTGACGGCGCCCGGCCGCTTCACGTGCACGAGGAGGACCCCATGAACGCACACTACGACTACATCGTCATCGGCTCCGGTTCGGCGGGCAGCATCGTCGCCGGGCGGCTCGCCGCTCATCCGTCGATCAAGGTGCTGCTGCTCGAGGCCGGGCCGCTCGCGTCGCACTACCCGGCGATCCGCGACCCGAACCAGATCAACTGCCTGTACGGCATCGAAGCGATTCACTGGGGCTACAAAAGCGTGCCGCAGACGCGCATGAACGATCGCGTGATGGACGTCTGGCGCGCGAAGGTGACGGGCGGCTGCACCGCGCACAACGACATGGTCTACGTGCGCGGCGCCCCCGCCGACTTCGACCAGTGGGCGAGCCAGTACGGCTGCGTCGGCTGGCGCTACCAGGATGTCGCGCCGCACTTCGAGCAGGTCGAAAGCATGCTGCAGCCGACCACCACCACGCGCAACGCATTCGGCCAGGCGTTCGTGAGCGCGTGCGAGCAGCTCGGCCACCGCTTCAACCCGAACTACAACGACGGGCGCCCGATGGCCGGCGTGTCGCCGCTGCGCTCGACGATCGACGCGCGCTTCGAGCGCGTCACGAGCTACCAGCGCTACGTCGAGCCGCTGCTCGCGCGGCAGACGAACCTGACGCTGGCCGACGAATCGCTCGTCGAGCGGATCGAATTCAGCAGCACGCGGCGCGCGGCCGCCGTGTACTACATCCGCGGCGGCGAGCGCGTGCGCGCGGCGGCCAGCCGGGAAATCGTGCTGTGCGCCGGCGCCATCAACTCGCCGCAGATCCTGATGCGCTCCGGCATCGGCGACGCCGCGCAGCTGCGGCGGCTCGGCATCCCCGTGCAGGCGGACCTGCCGGGCGTCGGCGCGAACCTGATGGATGCGCTGATCTTCCAGGGCATCTGGACGTCGAAGCAGCCGATCCTCGACCAGCCCGTCAACGAGGGTTACGCGATCGTCTGGGCAAACGCGAACGCCGACGGCCAGCCCGCCAATGCGGCCGAGATGATGCGCGGGCGCTATACGTGCGGACAGTCGGAGCACGAGCTGCGCAGCTTCTATTCGGTGACGGGCGACATGATGCGGCTGCAGAGCCGGGGCCGCGTCGCGCTGCGCTCGGCCGATCCGGCCGTCGCGCCGCTGATCGACATGAACTTCCTGTCGGCGCCGGGCGACTTCGAGCAGTGCGTGCAGGGCTTCGAGCTGATGCGCTCGCTCGGCAACGCGCCGGGGCTGTCGGCGTGGCGCGGCGAAGAACAGGCGCCCGGCCCGTCGGTACGCACGCCCGGCGAGATCCGCAACTGGATCCTGAAAAACGCCGGCTCGCTGAGCCACCCGGTCGGCACCTGCCGGATGGGCGTCGGCCACGACGCGGTGGTCGATCCGCAGCTGCGCGTGCGCGGGGTCGAGGGGCTGCGGGTGGTCGACGCGTCGATCATGCCGCGCATCACGTCCGGGCACACGCAGGGGCCGGCGCTGATGATCGGCGAGAAAGGCGCCGCGCTGGTGCTCGAGCACGCTTGACGGCGGGCGTGACGGCGGGCGCCCCGCCCGTCACCCGAGCGTCTGCACGAGGCTCATCGCCAGAAACTGCGCGGCGAGCCGCGACGGCGCGGCGCCGTGCGGCACCAGGATCGAGAAGTGCCGCGTGAGCGGCGCGGGCGCGAGCGAGCGCATCGCGAGCGCCGCATCGTCGTGCCGCAGCGACATCGCCGACACGAAGCCGACGCCCATGCCCGCGCGCACCGCTTCCTTCACCGCCTCGACGCCCGCGATCTCGAGCGCGACGCGCATCGGCGCGCCCGCGCTCGCGAACGCGCGCTCGACGAGCTGGCGCACGCCCGAGCCGGCCTCGCGCAGCACCAGCGGATGCGCGGCGAGCGCATCGAGCGTTACGCCGCCCCCATCGCCGCCTTGGCCGCCACCGCCCGCCCGCGCCGCCAGCGGGTGCCCGGCCGGCATGATCGCGACGATCTCGTCCTCGTGCCAGCGATGCGCGGCCGTGCCGGGCGGCAGCGCCTCGCCCGGCGGCCCCTCGATCAGCGCGATGTCGAGCGACGGCAGCGCGGCGACCACCTCGGCGGTGTTGCCGCTCATCGTCTGGATCGCGACGCGCGGCGCCGTCGGCTGGAACGCGGCGATCAGGTACGGCAGCAGGTAGCTCGCCGGCGTCGTGCTCGCGCCGATCCGCAGCGTGCCGGCCTCCAGCCCGCGCACCGCATCGCGGAACGCGCGCGCCTGCGCATACGTGTCGCGCAGCGAAGTCGCGTAATGCGACAGCTGCTCGCCGATCGGCGTCAGGCGGATCCCGCGGCCGTCGCGCTGGTACAGCGGCTCGCCGAACTCGTCCTGCAGCAGGCGCAGCTGGCCGGATACCGCCGGCTGCGACAGGTGCAGCGCCAGCGCGGCGCGGCTGATGTTCAGGTGCTCGGCGACGGCCGCGAAAGTTATCAGTTGATCCGGGGTCATGGCGATGAATTATCGGCTTTCCGGATAGTTTATGTCACAAATCACAATTTTTCATATCGATATAACGAAACTAGCATTAGGGCATTGAAATGACGATCCGATCCGGGTTCCATATGTCCACTGCTCCCGCCCCTCATCTGAATCACGCCGCGCCGTCGATGCGCGGCCAGTTGAACGGCATCCTGTTCGTCGCGCTGTTCGCCGCGGCCGTGACGAGCCTGTCCGAATTGCCCGCGATCGCCGGGCTCGGCCTGTCCCCGCTGATCGTCGGCATCGTCGCAGGCGCGTTGTACGGCAATGCGCTGCGCGACGGCATGCCCGCGAGCTGGGCGGCCGGCGTGAATTTCTCCGCGCGCAAGCTGCTGCGCATCGCGGTCGCGTTCTTCGGGCTGCGCGTGAGCCTGCAGGAAATCGCACAGGTCGGCCTGCCGGGCCTGACGGTGTCCGTGCTGATCGTCGTCAGCACGCTTGCGATCGGCACCTGGGCCGGCATGAAGCTGATGAAGCTCGACCGCGATTCGGCGCTGCTGACCGCCGCCGGCAGCGCGATCTGCGGCGCGGCCGCCGTGCTCGCGTTCGAATCGACGCTGCAGTCGAAGCCGCACCAGAGCGCGATGGCGGTGGGCAGCGTCGTGCTGTTCGGCACGCTGTCGATGTTCCTGTACCCGCTCGCCTACCACGCCGGCTGGCTGAACCTCGACGCGGCCGGCCTCGGCCTGTTCTTCGGCGGCACGATCCACGAGGTGGCGCAGGTGGTCGGCGCGGCGAGCGACGTGAGCCCGCAGGTCGCGCATATCGCGACGATCGTCAAGATGACCCGCGTGATGCTGCTGGTGCCGGTGCTGCTCGCGCTCGGCTGGTGGCTCGCCCGCTCGGCGAAGGCCACGGCGACGGCCGGCGGCGCGCACGGCAAGCGCAGGATCGCGGTGCCGTGGTTCGCGCTCGGCTTCCTCGGCTTCGTGATCGTCAACTCGCTGAACGTGCTGCCGGGCGAGCTCACGCACACGCTCAACGTGCTCGACACGTTCGCGCTGACGATGGCGATGACGGCGCTCGGCATCGAGACCCGCGTGTCGCAGATCCGCGAAGCCGGCCCCCGCGCGCTGACCACCGGCCTGATCCTGTACGTGTGGCTGATCGCCGGCGGCTACGGCATCACCTGGGCCGTGCAGCGCTGGCTTGGCTGAGCCGCGCGCCCGTGCCGCCTCGCGCGCCGCGCCCGCCGGGAAGGTCCCGCGGGCGCGGCGCAGTGCTATGCTTCGCGTCGTTTTCCACGGTCCTCGCTCAGTCGTGCTTTCTTTCCTGCTGAAGCTGCGCACCCGCGCCCAGACGCTGTTCCGCCTGTCGGACGCTCACACGATGCTGATCTGGTCGGTGATCGTCGGGATCGGCGGCGCGTTCGCCACGATCGCGTTCCGCGAAGGCATCGAACTGATGCAGCGCGCGATCTCGGGCCACAGCGGCAGCTTCGTCGAGATGGCGAAGCGGCTGCCGTGGTACGTGCGCTTCTGGCTGCCCGCCGCGGGCGGCTTCCTGGCCGGCTGCGTGCTGCTGTTCGCGAACCGCGGCGAATCGAAGACGAGCAAGACCGACTACATGGAGGCGGTCGCGCTCGGCAACGGCGTCGTGCCGGTGCGGCAGAGCCTGTGGCGCAGCGTGTCGTCGCTGCTGACGATCGGCACCGGCGGCTCGATCGGCCGCGAAGGCCCGATGGTGCAGCTCGCCGCGCTCGCCGCGTCGCTGGTCGGCCGCTTCGCGCACTTCGACCCGCCGCGCCTGCGCCTGCTCGTCGCGTGCGGCGCGGCGGCCGGCATCACGTCCGCGTACAACGCGCCGATCGCCGGCGCGTTCTTCGTGTCCGAAATCGTGCTCGGCGCGATCGCGATGGAAAGCTTCGGGCCGATGGTGGTCGCGTCGGTCGTCGCGAACATCGTGATGCGCGAGTTCGCCGGCTACCGGCCGCCGTACGAGATGCCCGTGTTCCCGGCCGTCACGGGCCCCGAGGTGCTGCTGTTCGTCGTGCTCGGCCTGCTGTGCGGCGTGCTCGCGCCGCAGTTCCTGCACCTGCTCGACGCGTCGAAGCACCAGTTCAGGCGGCTGCCCGTGCCGCTGCCGGTGCGGCTCGCGCTCGGCGGCCTGGTCGTCGGCGTGATCTCGATCTGGGTGCCGGCCGTGTGGGGCAACGGCTACAGCGTCGTGAACCAGATCCTGCATTCGCCGTGGACCTGGCAGGCGCTCGTCGCGGTGCTGGTGTTCAAGGTGCTCGCGACCGCCGCGACGGCAGGCTCCGGCGCGATCGGCGGGGTCTTCACGCCGACGCTGTTCGTCGGCGCGGTGTTCGGCTCGCTGTTCGGGCTCGGGATGCAGGCGCTGTGGCCGGGGCACACGTCCGCGTACTTCGCGTACGCGATGGTCGGGATGGGCGCGTTCATGGCGGGCGCGACGCAGGCGCCGCTGATGGCGATCCTGATGATCTTCGAGATGACGCTGAGCTACCAGGTCGTGCTGCCGCTGATGGTGTCGTGCGTGGTCGCCTACTTCGTCGCGCGCGCGACCGGCACGACGTCGATGTACGAGATCACGCTGCACCACCACCAGGACGCGCTGGAGCGCCTGCGGCTGCGCACCACGCAGATGCGCGAGCTGATCCAGCCCGCGCAGACGGTCGTGCCGCTCACCGCGAGCGTCGCCGACATGACCCGCGTGTTCCTCGAATATCCGGTGAAATACCTGTACGTGACCGACGAGGCCGGGCGCTTCCGCGGCGCGGTCGCGCTGAAGGACATCACGTCCGACCTGCTCGACCGGCGCGACACGACCGACAAGACGGCCGCGCACTACGTGCACACGCCGTTCCCGCTGCTGACCCCCGACATGCCGCTCGGCACCGCGCTCGAGCACTTCATGTGCTTCCAGGGCGAGCGGCTGCCGGTGATCGAGAGCGTCGCGGAGCCGACGCTCGCGGGCGTCGTCTACAAGACGTCGCTGCTCGATGCGTACCGCAGGATGACCGGCGAGCGCTGATTCAGTCCGGCGCGCGGCCCAGCACCGCCCACGAGAAGAACCCCGCGAGCACCGCCTCGGCCGCCTCGGCCGACACCTGCTGCGGATCGGCCGTGTAGTACGACTGCACGCCGTCGCACAGGCTCATCAGCCCGAGCGCGAGCGTCTCGGCCGGCAGCCGCAGCGGCGTGCCCGAATGCTCCGCGAACGCGCGGATGATGTCGGCCATCTGCGTGCGCGATTCCTGCAGGAACTGGTTGAACCGCACGCGGAACTTCGCGTCGCGCGCCGCCTGCAGCTTCGCCTCGACCCACAGCAGGTGGCACCGGTCGTCGATATGCATCCGCCGGTAATAGGCCAGCGCGGTCGCCTCCATGTGCTCGCGCGTGCCGCCGCCCTGGAAGATCTGCCGCAACTCCGCCTGCATCGACGCGTGGTCCCGCGCGAGCAGCTCGAACAACAGCTCCGCCTTGCTGCGGAAATTCGAATAGAACGCGCCGCGCGTATAGCCGGCCGCGGCCGTGATGTCCTCGACGCTCGCGGCGACGAAGCCTTTCTTCAGAAAAATGTCCTGCGCAGCACTCAGCAGACGCTCGCGCGTCTGGTCCTTGCTCTGCTCCCGGGTCAAGCGCTGTGGTTTCATGGCGCGCAGTCTAGCACTTTTCACCTTTCAAATTCATCTTTGCATTCAGATACAAGCGTGTATTAGAATGCGCCACTGTTTCAGAAAGATCGTGTCCGTCCGCGCGCCGCCGCGCGCTGTTCGAGGCAAGCGCCCGCCGCTTGCCGGTTTCGTTCCGCTGTTATCGCCTCTGGGGGTTTCGTGAATCGCTTCGGTTCCCGCGCCGCGCTGCTGCTCGGCGCCGCGCTCGTCCTCGCCGCCTGTCATCAGAAAGAATCCGCGCCACCCGCGCCGCGCCCCGTGGTCGCGCAGCCGGCCCGCGCCGACGGCGCCGCGGTGTCCCGCACGCTGCCCGGCGAGATCCAGCCGCGCTACGCGACGCCGCTGTCGTTCCGCATCGCCGGCAAGATCGTCGAGCGCAAGGTGCGGCTCGGCGATACCGTGAAGAACGGCCAGGTCGTCGCGCTGCTCGACCCGTCCGACGTCGAGAAGAATGCCGCGAGCGCACAGGCGCAGCTCGACGCCGCATCGCACCGCCTCGCGTTCGCGAAGCAGCAGCTCGACCGCGACCGCGCGCAGGCCCGCGAGAACCTGATCGCCGCCGCGCAGCTCGAACAGACCGAGGATGGCTACGCATCCGCGCTCGCGCAGCGCGACCAGGCGCAGCAGCAGCTCGCGCTCGCGAAGAACCAGCTCCGCTACGCGACGCTCGTCGCCGATCACGACGGCACCATCACCGCCGAACAGGCCGACACGGGCCAGAACGTGTCCGCCGGCCAGCCCGTCTACCAGCTCGCGTGGGCGGGCGACGTCGACGTCGTCAGCGACGTGCCCGAGGCCGCGCTCGCGTCGCTCGCGCCGGGCCACGCGGCAAGCGTCACGCTGCCGTCGCTGCCGGGCCGGCAATTCGCCGCGAAGGTGCGCGAGATCGCGCCGGCCGCCGATCCGCAAAGCCGCACCTACCGCGTGAAGCTGTCGCTCGTGCGGCCCGATCCGTCGATCCGGCTCGGCATGACCGCCGACGTCGCGTTCGACGGCGCGCCGGCCGCGGACGCCGCTGCCGCCGCCGCAATCATCACGCTGCCCGCGACCGCGCTGTTCCACGACGGCCAGCACCCGGCCGTGTGGGTGGTGCGCGCGAAGGACGACACGCTCGAGCTGCGCCGCGTCGACGTCGCGCGCTTCAACGAGCGCACCGTCACCGTGTCGCACGGGCTGCAGCCGGGCGAGCGCGTCGTGCTGCAGGGCGTGCACACGGTCAGCGCGGGCGAGAAGGTCCGCGCGATCGCGCCGCTGCATCCGGAGGACTTCGCGTCATGAGTTCGTTTCGCGAAGAAGGCCGCTTCAACCTGTCCGCATGGGCGCTGCGCCACCAGGCGCTCGTCGTCTACCTGATCGCGCTCGCGACGCTCGCGGGCATCCTCGCTTACACCCGCCTCGCGCAATCCGAGGATCCGCCGTTCACGTTCCGCGTGATGGTGATCCGCACGCTGTGGCCCGGCGCGACCGCGCGCCAGGTGCAGGAGCAGGTCACCGACCGGATCGGCCGCAAGCTGCAGGAAACCCCCGCGATCGACTACCTGCGCAGCTACTCGCGCCCCGGCGAATCGCTGATTTTCTTCACGATGAAGGATTCGGCGCCCGTCCGGGACGTGCCCGAGACGTGGTACCAGATCCGCAAGAAGGTCGGCGACATCGGCTACACGCTGCCGCCCGGCGTGCAGGGCCCGTTCTTCAACGACGAGTTCGGCGACGTCTACACCAACATCTACACGCTCGAAGGCGACGGCTTCTCGCCCGCGCAGCTGCACGACTATGCGGACCAGCTGCGCACCGTGCTGCTGCGCGTGCCGGGCGTCGGCAAGGTCGACTATTTCGGCGATCCGACGCAGCGGATCTTCATCGAGGTCAACAACGCGCAGCTCACGCGGCTCGGCATTTCGCCGCAGCAGCTCGGCCAGGCGCTGAACGAGCAGAACAGCGTGGCATCCGCCGGCGTGCTGACGACCCTCGACGACCGCGTGTTCGTGCGGCCGAGCGGCCAGTTCGACAAGGTCGACGCGATCGCCGACACGCTGCTGCGCATCAACGGCCGCACGTTCCGGCTCGGCGATCTGGCGACGGTCCGGCGCGGCTACGACGATCCGGCCGTGACCCAGATGCGTACGGTCGGCATCGGCGCGGCCGGCGCAGGCGCGGACGGCCGGAACGCCGCCGGCAAGGCTCCGCCCAGCAAGGCCGTGCTCGGCATCGGCATCACGATGCAGCCCGGCGGCGACGTGATCCGGCTCGGCAAGGCGCTCGACGCGCAGTCGGCGGCGCTGCAGGCGCAGCTGCCCGCCGGCCTGAAGCTGACCGAGGTGTCGAGCATGCCGGACGCGGTGGCGCACTCGGTCGACGACTTCCTCGAGGCGGTCGCCGAAGCGGTGGCGATCGTGCTGGTCGTCAGCCTCGTGTCGCTCGGCCTGCGCACCGGGATGGTCGTCGTGATCTCGATCCCGGTCGTGCTCGCCGTCACCGCCCTCTTCATGTACCTGTTCGGCATCGGCCTGCACAAGGTGTCGCTCGGCACGCTGGTGCTCGCGCTCGGCCTGCTCGTCGACGACGCGATCATCGCGGTCGAGATGATGGCCGTGAAGCTCGAACAGGGCTTCAGCCGCGCGCGCGCCGCCGCATTCGCATACACCAGCACCGCATTCCCGATGCTGACCGGCACGCTCGTCACGGTGTCCGGCTTCCTGCCGATCGCGCTCGCGAAATCGAGCACCGGCGAGTACACGCGCTCGATCTTCGAGGTGTCGGCGATCGCGCTGATCGCGTCGTGGTTCGCGGCCGTCGTGCTGATCCCGCTGCTCGGCTTCCACATGCTGCCGGAGCGCAAGCGGGCCGCGCATGAGGCGCACCTGCCCGACGACCACGAGCACGACATCTACGACACGCGCTTCTACACGCGGCTGCGCGGCTGGATCCACTGGTGCATCGAGCGGCGCTTCGTCGTGCTGGCGATCACCGGCGCGCTGTTCGTCGTGTCGCTGATGGGCTTCTCGCTCGTGCCGCAGCAGTTCTTCCCGAGCTCCGACCGCCCCGAGCTGCTGGTCGACCTGCGCCTGCCCGAAGGCGCGTCGTTCGCGGCGACGCTGCGCGAGACCGAGCGCCTCGAGCAGGCGATCGCGAACCGCCCCGAGATCGACCACGCGGTCAATTTCGTCGGCAGCGGCGCGCCGCGCTTCTACCTGCCGCTCGACCAGCAGCTGCAGCTGCCGAACTTCGCGCAGTTCGTGATCACCGCGAAATCGGTCGAGGATCGCGAGAAGCTCGCGCGCTGGCTCGAAACCGCGCTGCGCGACCGCTTCCCGGCCGTGCGCTGGCGGCTGTCGCGGCTCGAGAACGGGCCGCCGGTCGGCTATCCGGTGCAGTTCCGCGTCAGCGGCGACGACATCGCGACCGTGCGCGGCATCGCCGAGAAGGTCGCGGCGACGGTGCGCGGCGACGCGCGCACGGTGAACGTGCAGTTCGACTGGGACGAGCCGGCCGAGCGCTCGGTGCGCTTCGAGCTCGACCAGAAGAAGGCGCGCGCGCTGAACGTCACGTCGCAGGACGTGTCGAGCTTCCTCGCGATGACGCTGACGGGCACGACGGTCACGCAATACCGCGAGCGCGACAAGCTGATCGCGGTCGACCTGCGCGCGCCGCAGGCCGACCGCGTCGATCCGGCGAAGCTCGCGGGCCTCGCGCTGCCGACGCCGAACGGCCCGGTGCCGCTCGGCTCGCTCGGCCGCTTCACGCCGGCGCTCGAATACGGCGTGATCTGGGATCGCGACCGTCAGCCCACCATCACCGTGCAGTCGGACGTGCACGCCGGCGCGCAGGGCATCGACGTCACGCACACGATCGACGGCAAGCTGAATGCGCTGCGCGCGCAGTTGCCGGTCGGCTACCAGATCAACATCGGCGGCTCGGTCGAGGAAAGCGCGAAGGCGCAGAAGTCGATCAACGCGCAGATGCCGCTGATGGCGATCGCGGTGTTCACGCTGCTGATGATCCAGCTGCAGAGCTTCTCGCGCGTGCTGATGGTCGTGCTGACCGCGCCGCTCGGGCTGATCGGCGTGGTGTCGACGCTGCTGCTGTTCGGCCAGCCGTTCGGCTTCGTCGCGATGCTCGGCGTGATCGCGATGTTCGGGATCATCATGCGCAACTCGGTGATCCTCGTCGACCAGATCGAGCAGGACATCGCGGCCGGCCACGGCCGCTTCGACGCGATCGTCGGCGCGACCGTGCGGCGCTTCCGGCCGATCGCGCTGACGGCCGCCGCCGCGGTGCTCGCGCTGATCCCGCTGCTGCGCTCGAACTTCTTCGGGCCGATGGCCACCGCGCTGATGGGCGGCATCACCAGCGCGACCGTGCTGACCCTGTTCTACCTGCCGGCGCTGTACGCCGCGTGGTTCCGCGTGAAGAACGACGAGCGCGATCCGCCGGGCGGCCCGTCTGTCGGCCCGTCCGGCGGCAGCACGCCGCCCGCCACGCCGTCGGGAGCCTGATCATGGAGTTGTCGATGAACCTGATGACGAAAACCGCGCGCGCGCTCGCGGCCGCGGGCGTCGCATCGCTGGCCGGCTGCGCGTGGTTCGCGCCGAGCGGCGAGCCGCCCGCGATGCCGTCGCCCGCGCACTACGGCGCGGCGCCGCAGGCCGCGCAGACCGTCGCCGCGCAAGGCGTCGCGCAGCAGTTCGAAATCGGCGCGCAGCCGGTGCCCGACTGGTGGCGGCAATTCCGCTCCGACGCGCTGAACGCGGTGGTCAACGAAGGGCTGCGCAACAGCCCGACGCTCGGCGCGGCCGAGCACAGCCTCGCCGCGGCGCGCGAGCAGCTGCGCGCGCAGATCGGCAGCTCGATGCTGCCGTCGATCGACGCGGGCGGCCAGGCGACGCGCCAGCGCGCGCTCGGCGTGCCGATCCCCGCGCTCGGCGAGCCGACGCTGCTGTACAACACGTTCGTCGGGCAGATTCAGGCGAACTACACGATCGACCTGTTCGGCGCCGCGCGCTTCGCGAACCGCGCACTCGCCAAACGCGTCGACATCAGCGCGTTCCAGCTCGAATCCGCGCGCCGCGCACTCGCCGCGAACATCGTCACCGCGTCGATCACGGCGTCGGTGCTCAACGCGCAGATCGACACGACCGAGCGGCTCGTCGCGCTCGCCGACGCGCAGGCGCACGACGCCGAGCGCCGCCATGCGCTCGGCGCCGCGTCGCGCAGCGATGCGCTGAACGCGCGGCAAAGCGCGGAGACCTTCGCGGCGAGCCTGCCCGCGCTGCGCCAGCAGCGCGATTCGGCACGCCATGCGCTCGCGGTGCTGATCGGCCGCACGCCCGACCAGCCGCCCGCCGATCTCACGCTCGACGATCTCCATCTGCCCGAGCAGGTGCCCGTCGTGGTGCCGTCCGACCTGCTGCAGAGCCGGCCCGACATCCGCGCCGCCGACGCGGCGCTGCAGGCCGCCGCGGCCGAAGTGGGCGTGGCGACCGCGCAGCTGTTCCCGCAGTTGTCGCTGTCGGCGTCGATGGGCAAAGGCGGCTTCAGCTGGCCGGCGATGCTGTCCGGCGCGGGCGCGATCTGGAGCGTCGGCGCGTCGCTCAGCCAGCCGATCTTCCACGGCGGCGCGCTGCTCGCGCAGCGCCGCGCGGCGAAGGCGAGCTACGAGGCCGCCGTCGACCAGTACAAGCAGGCGGTGCTCGGCGCGTTCCAGAACGTCGCCGATTCGCTCGCGGCGCTCGAGCACGACGCGCAGGCGCTCGACGCGTCGGGCCGCGCGGCACTCGCCGCGCGCGGCGCATACGACGACACCGCCGCGCGCGTGCGGCTCGGCGCGCTGCCGCCGTCCGCGTCGCGGGCGAGCGAGCTGCAGTACCGCAATGCGCGGCTCGACGAGATCCGCGCGACCGGCGCGCGGCTCGCGGATACCGCGCGGCTGTACCAGGCGATGGGCACGCCGTCCGGCAGCGAGGCCCGACCGGGCGCGCAGGCGCGCGCCGCCGGCGCGGATTCTGCCGTCACGCCCGCCGCACAGTAATCGGCGGGCACCCCACGGGTGCGCGCGGGCCGATCGTCCGCGCGCACCCGCTTTCCTCTTCCCGCTTGACCCTCACGTAGCGTAACGTTCGAGACTCCCGTGTGCGCACCGAACGGAGGAACAAATGCGACTGAAAGTGGGGGAACTGGCGAAACGCAGCGGGCTCACCGTCCGCACGCTTCATCACTATCACGCGATCGGTCTCCTCACGCCGTCGGCGCGCGCCGACAACGGCTACCGGCTGTACGACCGCGACGACATCGCCCGGCTCCACCAGATCCAGGCCCTGCGTCGCTTCGGACTGTCGCTCGCCGAAATCGGCGATTACCTGAACCAGCCCGGCGCCCCGCTCGTCGACCTCGTCGCGAAGCAGATCACGCTGCTCGAGCGCCAGATCGCGCAGGCCGCGCGGCTGCGCGAGCGGCTCGTCGGCCTGCACGCGCAGCTCGCCGCGGGCACGGAGCCGGAACTGGCCGATTGGCTCACCACACTGGAGTTGATGACCGTGTACGACAACTATTTCTCAGAGGAAGAACTCGCGCGCCTGCCGATGTACCGCAAGAGCCAGACGGGCGACGCGGAATGGATCGCCCTCGTCGGCGACGTGCGTGCGCTGTACGACGCGGGCGTGCCGCCGGAGGACGAACGGGCGCGCACGCTCGCCGCGCGCTGGATGGCCCTGCTCGTGCGCGACACGAACAACGACCCGCGCCTGCTCGCGAAACTGAATCGGATGCACGAACGCGAGCCGTCGATGCAGGCGCAGATCGGCATCTCGACCGCGCTGCGCGACTACGTGCTGCAAGCGGTTGCGGAGACGAAGATGCGCATTTTCGAGCGCTACCTCGAGCCCGACGAAATCCGCTTCATGCGCGCGCATTACGGCGAACGCGCAATGGAATGGCCGCAGCTGATGGCCGACGTGCGCGATGCGCTCGAAGCGGGCGTGCGGCCCGATTCGCCCGAGGCCCGCGCACTCGCGGTGCGCTGGCTCGACCTGTTCCGCAGCTACGCGGGCGACGACCCGGCGACGCACGCGAAATTCCGCCGCGCGATGCAGACCGAGCCGGCGCTGACGAAGGACGCGTGGGTCGACGACTCGCTGCTCGGCTTCATGCGCGCAGCGATGGCGCAGTTGGCGCCGCAACGCTGAACGGGGGGTGACCGGGTGGCGGGCCGCCCGTCACGCCCGGTTACGGATAGCGCCGCTCGCTGAGGCGGCGCCAGCGCTTCATCATGTAGCCGAGAAACAGCGGGTTCGCCTTCAGGTCCGCGCTCGGCACGGGCGGGCTGCCGCCGTCCGTCACCTTCTTGCCCATCACGATCACTTCCTCGCCGCGCAGCACGTACTTCCTGCCCTGGTCGATCAGGAAATACTTGACCCCGTTCGGGCTGATGTCACCGGTACAGGCGATCTTGTACGCGAACAGGAACTGCTTGCGGTCGTTGCCGAGCAGGTCGCGCATTTCGACCGACGCCGGCACGACGTCGAGGATCTTGTCCACGCCGCATGCGGTCACGTCGTCGCGCACGGTCCATTCCGGCTGCCCGTTCAGCGTGCCGACGACCCGAAGCTTCACGCCGTCGTCCTGCCCGGTGCGCGTGAACGTGACCGCATGGGCGCCGGCCGCGTCGGTCCACGTGTAGTCGGCGGCATGGGCCGCGCAGCTGAACAGCAGGGCCGCGAGCGCGGGTCCGGTGCGTCGATATTGGATTGTCATCGTTATTGTGGCCTTCGGAATGAGCGCGCCATTATCCTGAAATGCATGTGCCGTCGCCATCCGGTCGCGTCGGTCACCCGCGCCGGTCACCACTTGCAGCCGGCGTCGCGCACCATGTCGAGCGCGAGCGCGGGGATCGCCAGCAGGCCCATCCCCGCGTATGCGCTCCGGCAATCTGCGCGACGGGCTTCCGACACGCCACGCGCCAATGTCGCATCCACCGTGTCGCGCCGCTGCGCGATTCCGCCCGACGATGCGCCGAGCGCGCCGATCGCGGCGGCAGCAGGACTGCGCCCGACCGACCGTGGTGTGCCGATCGCATCGAGGTCATGCCGCCAATCGACGCCGGCGGCAGGCTCGTTCGGCCTGACGGCTTCGACGCGATTCGCGGCCGCATCCGCCTTCGTGACGGCCTCCGAGTTCGGCGATCGGTTCTGCGTGCCTGTCGACGGCGCCGGCCTGCGCACGGCGGAGACGTTTGGCTCATGACGACGCGGCAAGCGCGCGGCGCTGCGTGCGTCTGCCGCCGGCCGCTGCGCAATCCATTCGACGATCAGCGCCCGCCTCGCCGTCTCCGCTGCGTGCGGTTGCACCGCTCGGCCCGTCGTCGGCATCGACTTGAGCGCAAGCCAGCCCGCCACATGAACGGCCACCGCGAGGACGCACGCCACCGCGCCGACGCCCAGCCGTGGCCGGCGGCCGCCCGCGCCGGGCCACGCGCGCGCCGTCATTCCGCATCGACGCTATCGCTGCCGTCGTCGTCGAACGCGAGCAGGTCGCCGGGCTGGCAATCGAGATAGCGGCAGATCGCCTCGAGCGTCGCGAAGCGGATGCCCTTGACCTTCCCTTGCTTGAGCAGCGACAGGTTCTGTTCGGTGATGCCGACGGCCGCCGCCAGATCCTTCGAGCGGACCTTGCGGGTCGCGAGCATCACGTCGAGCTTGATGACGATCGGCATTGCGCGCGCCTCACACGAATTGCCGATGCTCGGCGTCGAGCTCGCTCGCCTGCCGCAGGATGTGCGCGATCACGAGGATGCAGCCCGCGGTGAACAGCGCGACGACGTAAGGCAGGCCGACGCTGATCGACACGACATGGCGCCCGGCCGGTTCGCGCATCGTCGCCCACATGCTCAGCAGCGGTTCGCACAGCACGCTCAGCACGACCCACAGGCCGATCGCGCGCCCCATCCTGCCGAGATGGCCGGCCGCCTGCGCGGAGAAATAGTCGCGGCGCGCGTAGGTGCGGAACAGCAGGCGCAGATGATGCAGGCCGATCGCGAGCGCGGCGAGCGGCACGCTCGACAGCACGATGCCGCCCGCCTTCTGCCACCACGGCATCGCGGCGACGTCCACGCCGAGCCCGGCGATCAGCGAATCGGTCAGGCCGAACCCGAAGCCGGCGCCGGCGTCGATCGACGTCAGCGACGGAAAGGCCCAGCACGCGGCATTGAGCAGCAGCATGCCAACGATGAACCCCAGGGTGACGGCAGCCATCCGCTGGCTGAGGCGGGCAACGCGATCGGAATGCATGTGATGTCCTCGACGGGTGGAGATCCAGCCATCGATTCTACCGACAAAATTATCGTAAAACGATAATTAATGATCGCCGAATGTTGATTTTTGTCGCGCCTCGTCGGCACGCTCACGCGTCCCGCGTCGCGACCCCGAGCGTGCGCAGCCGCCGGTACAGCGTGCGCTCGCTGAGCCCGACGTGCTCGGCCAGCGCCCGGCGCGTGCCGCGAAACGTGCGCGCGATCCGCACGAGTTCGTCGTCGGACAGCGTGCGCACCGCGTCCGGCTGCCGCGCGGCGTCGCCCGCCTGCGCGACCTCGTCGGGCAGGTGCTCGACGCGGATCGCGCCGTCGTCCGCGAACAGGCACGCGCGCTCCAGCACGTTGCGCAGCTCGCGGATGTTGCCGGGCCATGCGTAGGCTTCGAGGCACGCGCGCGCCGCGTCGGTCAGCGTGAACGACGTGTCGCGCGCCCCGGCGCGCGCGTTCGCGATGCGCCGCAGGATCGACGCGGCCAGCAGCGCGATATCGCCGTGCCGCTCGCGCAGCGCGGGCAGCGGTATCGGAAACGCGCTGATCCGGTAGTAGAGATCCTGGCGGAACCGGCCGTCGTCGACCATCGCGCGCAGCGGCTTGTGCGTCGCGGCGACCAGCCGGAAATCCGCGCGCAGCGCCTCGACGCCGCCGACCCGCCGGAACGTGCCCGACTCGATCAGCCGCAGCAGCTTCACCTGCATCGGCAGCGGCACGTCGCCGATCTCGTCGAGGAACAGCGTGCCGCCCTGCGCGGTTTCGACGAGGCCCGGCTTGCGCGCCGCCGCCCCCGTGAACGCCCCCTTCTCGTAGCCGAACAGCTCGCTTTCGAACAGCGTCTCGGCGATCCCCGAGCAATCGACGACGACGAACGGCCCCTGCGCCCGCGCGCTCGCCTCGTGCAGCGCCCGCGCGAACAGTTCCTTGCCGGTGCCCGATTCGCCGAGCAGCAGCACCGGCAGCATCGACGGCGCGACCCGCTGCAGCGAGCCGAGCGCCGTGTTGAACGCATCCGAGCCGCCGACGAGCCCGTCCGCGCTCGGCTGCGCGGACGCGCTGCGGACCGTCGTCAGCCGCTCGACGTACGCGATCACGCCACCCGCCGCATCGAAGATCGGGCGCAGCTCGACGTCGACGTGCTCGGGGCCGCGCGGCGTGTGATGGATGTGCAGCACGCGATTGACGCCGCGCGACTCGAGCGCCTGCTTCATCGGGCAATGCTCGCCGGCCTGGTCGCACGGCACGTCGTAGTGATGCGACACGCGGTAGCAATGCCGGCCCACGTGCTCGACGCCCGCGACGCCGAACTGGCGCCGGTACGCGCCGTTGGCCGCGAGGATCCGGTACTCCGGATCGACGACGATCATCGGCTGCGGATCCTGCTCGAGATAGGAGACGAGCGCGTCCACGTCGGGCGCGGCGCCGCGCGTCGGCGCGGGAACGATCGGGATGATGTCGTGCGGGTGCATGGGCGAATTCGGGATGGCTGCCACGGAGACTGCCAATTCTGCCATCACGCTGCCGAAACTGGCAGTGCCACTGCGCCGCACGTCCCGGCGCGGCCCCGCCCGGCGAGTATCCGCGGGCGAAAACACGAGACGAATCAAGCCACTGGCGCGTGCGTCGGCGCGACGGAGCCGGCTGGCACGGATTTTGTACACATGAAGGCCGATTGCCGAACCTGATCGAGGACATCCCCGTGAGCAACGCCCCCGCCATGTCGGTCGAAGGCTTCTTCGACCCGGCGACCAGCACCATCAGTTACCTGCTGCTCGAACCCGCGAGCCGCGCGTGCGCGCTGATCGACAGCGTGCTCGACTACGACCCGAAGTCGGGCCGCACGCGCACCGCCAGCGCCGACCGGCTGATCGCGCGCGTGGCCGAACTCGGCGCGACGGTGCACTGGCTGCTGGAAACGCACGTGCACGCCGACCACCTGTCCGCGGCGCCGTACCTGAAAGCGCGCGTCGGCGGCGAGATCGCGATCGGCGCGCAGGTGCGCCGCGTGCAGCACGTGTTCGGCCAGCTGTTCAACGCGGGCCCCGGCTTCGCGGCCGACGGCAGCCAGTTCGACCGGCTGCTCGACGACGGCGACGTGCTGCCGCTCGGCGCGCTGTCGATCCGCGCGCTGCACACGCCCGGCCACACGCCGGCCTGCCTGACCTATTGCGTCGACGACGGCGCGCAGCGCGCCGCATTCGTCGGCGACACGCTGTTCATGCCCGACTACGGCACCGCGCGCTGCGATTTCCCGGGCGGCGACGCGCGTGCGCTGTACCGGTCGATCGCGCGCGTGCTGAGCCTGCCGCCCGACACGCGCCTCTACATGTGCCACGACTACCAGCCCGGCGGCCGCGACCTGCAGTACGTGAGCACCGTCGCCGACCAGCGGCGCGCGAACGTGCACGTGCGCGACGGCGTGACCGAGGACGACTTCGCCGCGATGCGCACCGCGCGCGACGCGACGCTCGACATGCCGGTGCTGATGCTGCCGTCGGTGCAGGTCAACATGCGCGCCGGCCATCTGCCGGCGGCCGAAGACAACGGCGTGCGCTACCTGAAGATCCCGCTCGACGCGATCTGAGCCGCCCCCGCCACCCCGCCCCGACCGGAGAATTCCAGAACATGACCATCCGCACGCTGACCGACACGCTGTCGGTCTCGCCCCAGATCACGGCCGCCGACCTGCCCGCGCTGCGCGACGCGGGCTTTCGCGCGATCGTCTGCAACCGCCCGGACGGCGAAGGCCCGGACCAGCCGACCGTCGCCGAGCTGCGCGCGGCCGCCGCGCCGCTCGGCCTCGACGTGCACGACCTGCCGGTCGATTCCGGCAAGGTCACCGACGAGCAGGCCGCGCGGTTCGGCGCGCTCATCGCGTCGCTGAATGCGCGCCACACGCCGGTGCTCGCGTACTGCCGCACCGGCACGCGCTCGGCGACGCTGTGGGCGCTGTCGCAGGCCGGCCTGCAGCCGCCGGGCGACATCGTCGCGACGGCCGCCGCCGCCGGCTACGACCTGTCCGCGCTCGTGCCGCGCCTCGCCCCGCGCGGCGAACGCGCGGCGCCGCCGGTGGATGCGCAGCACGACATCGTGATCGTCGGCGCGGGCGCGGCCGGCCTCGCGGTCGCGTCGAGCCTGCTCGCGCGCGACCGCTCGCTCGACATCGCGGTGATCGACCCGGCCGACGTGCATTACTACCAGCCGGGCTGGACGATGGTCGGCGCGGGCGTGTTCCGGCCGGAAACCACCGCGCGCCGGATGTCCTCCGTGCTGCCGCGCGGCGTGCGCTGGATCCAGGCCGCGGTCGCCGGCTTCGAGCCGGACGCGCATGCGGTGGTGCTCGACGGCTGCCGCCGGATCGGCTACCGGCAACTGATCGTCTGCCCGGGGCTCAAGCTCGACTGGCACGCGATCGACGGGCTCGCCGACACGCTCGGCCGCAACGGCGTCACGTCGAACTACCGCTACGATCTCGCGCCGTACACGTGGCAGCTCGTGCGCGATTTCAGCGGCGGCCGCGCGCTGTTCACGCAGCCGCCGATGCCGATCAAGTGCGCAGGCGCGCCGCAGAAGGCCATGTATCTCGCCTGCGACCACTGGCGGCGCTCGGGCCGCCTCGACGCCGCGAACGTCGAGTTCCTGAACGCGGGCGCCGCGCTGTTCGGCGTGGCCGACTACGTGCCCGCGCTGATGGAATACGTGAAGCGCTACGACATCGCGCTGCAGTTCGGCCACAACCTCGTCGCGATCGACGGCCCCGCGCGCCGCGCGACGTTCCGGCGCGCGCTGCCGGATGGCGGTGCGGAAACCGTCGTGCGCGACTTCGACATGATCCACGTGGTGCCGCCGCAGCGCGCGCCCGACTTCGTGCGCGCGAGCCCGCTCGCCGACGCGGCCGGCTGGATCGACGTCGACCCCGCGACGCTGCGGCACAAGCGCTTCGCGAACGTGTTCGCGCTTGGCGACGCCACCAACACGACCAACGCGAAAACCGCCGCCGCCGCGCGCAAGCAGGCGCCGGTCGTCGCGCACAACGTGCTCGCGGCGCTCGGCAAGGTTCAAGGAGAGGCCGCCTACGACGGCTACGGCTCGTGCCCGCTGACCGTCGAACGCGGCCGGATCGTGCTCGCCGAATTCCTGTACGGCGGCAAGGTCGCGCCGACCTTCCCCGCCTGGCTGATCGACGGCCGGCGGCCGTCGCGGCTTGCATGGCTGCTGAAGGAGCGGCTGCTGCCGCCGCTGTACTGGAAGGCGATGCTGAAGGGCCGCGAATGGCTCGCCAAGCCGCCGATCGCCCGTTGACCCCGCCCGACCGGAGCACACCATGCTGATTTCTCTCGTGCTCGGCGGCATCGTCGGCGCGGTGCTCGGGCTGACCGGCGCAGGCGGCGGAATTCTCGCGGTGCCGGCGCTCGTCGTCGGGATGGGCTGGCCGATGCAGCAGGCCACGCCCGTCGCGCTCGTCGCGGTGGCCGGCAGCGCCGCGCTCGGCGCGCTCGAAGGCTTTCGCCGCGGGCTCGTGCGCTACCGCGCGGCGCTGCTGATGGCCGCGGCCGGCGTGCCGCTCACCACGCTCGGCGTGCGGCTCGCCCACATGCTGCCGCAGCGCGTGCTGCTCGCGCTGTTCGCGACGACGATGCTGGTCGTCGCCGGCCGCCTGCTGCGGCAGGCGCTGCGCACGCCGCACGGGGCCGCGCAGGCGTCGCCGCTGTGCGTCGGCCGTGTGAATCCCGATACCGGCCGGCTCGTCTGGTCGTGGCCCGCCGGGCTCGCGCTCGCGTCGACCGGCGCGGTGACAGGCCTGATGACGGGCCTGCTCGGCGTCGGCGGCGGCTTCGTGATCGTGCCGATGCTGCGCAAGTTCACCGACGTGTCGATGCACGGGATCGTCGCGACGTCGCTGATGGTGATCGCGCTGGTCGGCACGGGCGGCGTGTTCGCGACGCTCATGGCGGGCACGCATGCGCCGCTCGACGTGACGCTGTGGTTTACCGCGACCACCGCGCTGGGGATGGCGGCCGGGCGTGGCGTGTCGCGGCGGCTGTCTGCGCGGCATGTGCAGATCGGGTTCGCGGGCGCGCTCGTGTGTGTCGCGATCGGGTTGATGGTGAAGGCGGTGTTCGGGGTGTGAGCGGCATGACGCCCGGCGACCCGCTATCGGCGCCGGGCACATCGTCGATCAATCCCTTCGCGCCACTGCGCCGACGTAGTCATACACCGCCGCAGCCGGCAATCCAGGCAGCCTGTCCGCCAGCCCCGTCCCCGCTTCCCTGGTACATAGGCGGCAAAAATACGCCGCCGTGCTGCCGCCGGACCCATACCAAAAGAAATTGCGCGGCGGCACGTCACTGTCAAAAACAAAAACAAAACGGGCGGCCCCGTCGGAGAGGCCGCCCGTTCTCACGGTCGTATTCAGCGCAGCCGCGCGTCAGGCCAGCGCCGCCATCCTGCGCCGCTCCTGCCGCAGCATCACGACGTTCGCGATCACGACGCCGGCCGTCACCGCGAAGATGAGCAGCGTCGCGAGCGCGTTCATCTCCGGATTCAGGCCGAGCCGCACGCGCGAGAACACCACGAGCGGCAGCGTCGTCGAGCCGGGGCCCGACAGGAACGCCGACAGCACCAGGTCGTCGATCGACAGCGTGAACGACAACAGCCAGCCGGCGATCAGCGCCTGCGAGATCAGCGGCAGCGTGACCGCGAAGAACACCTTGAGCGGCGTCGCGCCGAGGTCGAGCGCGGCCTCCTCGAGCGACGGGTCCAGATCGCGGACGCGCGACTGCACGATGATCGCGACGTACGAGATGCACAGCATCACGTGGCCGAGCCAGATCGTGAAGATGCCGCGCTCGGCCGGCCAGCCGATCCACTTGCCGAGCTCGATGAACAGCAGCAGCAGCGAGATGCCCTGGATCACCTCGGGAATCACGAGCGGCGCGTTGATCATCCCGCTGAACAGCGCGAAACCGCGAAAACGCCCCATCCGCGCGAGCACGAAACCGGCCCACGTGCCGATCGCGACCGACGCGGTGGCGGTCATCAGGCCGATCTTCAGCGACAGCCATGCGGCGGTCAGCAGCTCGTCGTCGTCGACGAGCGCCGAGTACCAGCGGAACGAGAAGCCCGACCACACCGTCACGAGCTTCGACTCGTTGAACGAGTAGACGATCAGGCTCAGGATCGGGATGTACAGGAACGCGAAGCCGGCGGCGAGCGCCGCGAACTGCAGGTAACGATTCGGCTTCATGAACGGCGGCCCTCCTGCTCCTTCGCCTGGAAGTGCTGGAACATCGCCATCGGCACGAGCAGCAGCAGCACCATCGCGCAGGTCACGGCGGACGCCATCGGCCAGTCGGCGTTGTTGAAGAATTCATTCCACATCACGCGGCCGATCATCAGCGTGTTCGCGCCGCCGAGCAGTTCCGGAATCACGTACTCGCCCACCGCCGGGATGAACACCAGCAGGCAGCCCGCGATGATGCCGTTCTTCGACAGCGGCAGCGTGATCTGCACGAACGCCTTCCACGGCTTCGCGCCGAGGTCGTACGCGGCCTCGAGCAGGCGCAGGTCCATCTTCACGAGGTGCGCGTACAGCGGCATCACGAGGAACGGCAGGTACGAATAGACCATCCCGATGTAGACCGCGTAGTTCGTACGGTACAGCTCGATCGGCGTATGGATCAGGCCGATCCACATCAGGAAGTCGTTCAGCAGCCCGTTGTTCTTCAGGATGCCGATCCACGCGTACACGCGGATCAGGAACGACGTCCAGAACGGCAGCATCACGCCCATCATCAGGATGTTGCGGGTCGCCGGGTTCGAGCGCGCGATGTAGTACGCCATCGGATAGCCGATCAGCAGGCACAGCACCGTCGTGACGGCCGCGACCAGCACCGAGTTCACGTAGGTCGCGAAGTACAGGCTGTCGGTCAGCAGGAACGCGTAGTGCGACAGGTTCAGCGCGACGTGCACGACGCCGTCCGCATAGGTCGCGAGTTCCGAATACGGCGGGATGCCGAGCTGCAGCTCGGCGAAGCTGATCTTGACGACCAGCACGAACGGCACGAGGAAGAACAGCACGAGCCACGTGAACGGCCCGGCGACGACCGCGGTGCGGCCGGTCAGGTTGAAGCGCCGCACCGGCCAGTTGAGCAGGGACTTGAACGCGGTCATGACGTCAGCACCACCCCCGCCGACGCGCTCCAGCGCACGTAGATCTCGTCGCCGAGCGCGGGCGTCTCCAGCTCGGAGATCGCGAGGCTCGACACGTTCGCGATCACCGTCTTGCCCGCGTCGAGCTTCACGTGGTACAGCGAATAGCCGCCCATGTACGCGACGTTGGTGATCCGGCCGTGCGCCCAGTTGAACGCGCCCTCGGGCGGCTTGCGCGTGAGCGCGATGCGCTCGGGGCGCACCGACACCGTGACCGGCATGCCGAGCGGCCCGGTGATGCCGTGGTTCACGTACAGCCGGCTCGACAGGTCCGGCGACTCGATGAACACGTGATCGGGCTCGTCCTCGACGGTGACGCCGTCGAACAGGTTGGTCGAGCCGATGAACTCGGCCGAGAAGCGGGTGTTCGGATACTCGTAGACCTCGTTCGGCGAGCCGATCTGCACGATCTGCCCTTCGCTCATCACCGCGAGCCGGTTCGCCATCGTCATCGCCTCTTCCTGGTCGTGCGTGACCATGATGCAGGTGACGCCGACCTTGTTCAGGATGTTGACGAGCTCGATCTGCGTGCGCTGGCGGATCTGCTTGTCGAGCGCGGACATCGGCTCGTCGAGCAGCAGCAGCTTCGGGCGCTTGACGAGCGAGCGCGCGAGCGCGACGCGCTGCTGCTGGCCGCCCGACAGCTGGTGCGGCTTGCGCTTCGCGTACTTGCCCATCTGCACGAGCTCGAGCGCCGCATGCACGCGCTCCTTCAGCTCGGCCTTCGGCACGCCTTCCTGCTTGAGGCCGAACGCGACGTTCGATTCGACCGACATGTGCGGGAACAGCGCATACGACTGGAACATCATGTTCACGGGCCGCTTGTACGGCGGCATCTGCGCGAGATCCTCGCCGTCGATCAGGATCTTGCCCGACGTGACCGTCTCGAGGCCCGCGAGCATCCGCAGCAGCGTCGACTTGCCGCAGCCCGAGCTGCCGAGCAGCGCGAACAGTTCGCCCTTGCGCACCGTCAGGTTGACGCTGCGCACCGCTTCGGTCTCGCCGAATTTCTTGACGACGTCGATGATCTGGACAAAATTCTCGGCGCGCGTGTCGGCGCCGGACGAAGGAATGAAGGACGGCGCGCCCGCAACCGGCGCACTCGACTGGCTATTCATGATGTGCTGCTTCTCTCCTGCGTTTTGACGAACAAAGCCCCCGGGGGTACCAGGGGCTTCATGACTGCATGCGATGCTCCGGCTCGCGTCAGCGTCCCGACTTCAGCTCGGTCCACAGACGCGTCTGCAGGCGCTGGATCTCCGGCGGCAGCGGCTTGAGCAGGAACAGCGTCTTCACGACGTCGGCCGGCGGGTAGACGGCCGGGTCGTTCGCGACGTCAGGCCGCACGTACTTGCGCGCCTCGGCGTTCGCGCTCGGGTAGTAGACCGCGTTCGTGATCGCCGCGTGAACCTTCGGATCCTCGATGTAGTTGATCCACTGCAGCGCGGCGTCCTTGTTCTTCGCGTCCTTCGGGATCGCCATCACGTCGAACCAGACCGGTGCGCCGCCCTTCGGGATGTAGTACTCGACCTTGTACGGCTTCTTCGCTTCCATCGCGCGATGCTTCGCGATCACGACGTCGCCCGACCAGCCGAACGCGAAGCACAGGTCGCCGCCGACCAGGTCGTTGATGTAGCCCGACGAGTTGAACTGCGTGATGTACGGACGGATCTTCTTCAGCACGTCCATCGCGGCCTTGTAGTCGGCCGGGTTCGTGCTCATCGGGTCCTTGCCGATGTAGTGCAGCGTCGCCGCGAACATCTGGTCCGGCGCGTCGAGCACCGACACGCCGCATGCCTTCAGCTTCGAGATGTTCTCCGGCTTGAACAGGATGTCCCAGTTGTCGAGCGGCACCTTGCCGAGGATCTGCTGGGCCTTGTTCACGTTGTACGCGAGGCCGGTCGTGCCGTACGCCCAGGGCACCGAGAACTTGTTGCCCGGATCGGCGCCGGCGACGAGCGCCATCAGTTGCGGATCGAGATACTTGAGGTTCGGCAGCTTCGACTTGTCGAGCGGCGCGAAGATGCCGGCGGCGATCTGCTTGCCTGCGTAGTTGCTGGTCGGCACGACGATGTCGTAGCCCGAGCTGCCCGTCAGGAGCTTCGCCTGCAGCGTGTCGTCGCTGTCGTAGTTGTCGTAGCGGACCTTGACGCCGCTCTGCTTCTCGAAGTTCGGGATCGTGTCCTTCGCAATGTAGTCCGACCAGTTGTAGACATTGAGCTGCGTATCCTTCGCCGCCGCCGCCGATGCGCCCACGCACAGTGCGAGCGCTGCGAACCGGCCCACTACCTTTGCTTTCATCCCGTTCTCCCTCCGGCCGGACCCGCGCCCGGCTGCCTCGTCATGGCGGCGCATTCTGGCGCTCCGCCCCTCGAAAACCCCGAAAACTACCATCATTCGCGCTCCGTCACAAAAAAATCATGCCGGTGTCGCGCAAACGGAACAGATTCCCGCCGCCGGCCGATCCGGCCGCCCGTGCGGCGGAGCGTTCCGGGGGAAATTCTATCGGGTAATCGGCGGCTGTCCACCTGGAAAAACAGGCGGTGGCGAAACCGCCGCCGAGCGCCGGACGAACGGCTTGTCCGGCAGCGCGGCGCATGCTGCCGTTTCACAGGTGAAATCGCGACGCGCGTCGCGCGCCCGGCCCAGCCGCCAGGGCCGGCCCGCTGTTGGCCGCGGCCATCATCGACCGCTTGGCCGTACTGTCACGACGACGTACCGGGACAGCATGCCGGCCGCACCCGCCAGGCCACCCGGCTCCGATGCACTAAAATGACGACCCGACGATTCCACTGCGCCCCCTCCGATGGCCTCCAATCTCCACGACCTGCCCGACAGCCCCTGCATCGGCGTGTGTTCGACCCTCTTCGACGACGTCTGCAAGGGCTGCGGCCGCACAGCCGCCGAAGTCTCGAACTGGGTGTTCCTGAGCGACGACGAAAAACACGCGGTGTGGGAACGCATCACGCGCGAAGGCACGGCGATGCGCTTCCAGTACGACAAGCTGTAATAATTCCTCTCGCGCCGGCGCATGCCGACGCGATGCACACGGCCGGGCTCCCGCCTGTGCGCGTGCGAGCCGCTCGTCGGCCGACCGAACGCTGCGTATCGCGCGCAGCCGCGGCGTCGGCCGCGCGCCCCGCCTGGTTCCCTGCCTGCGTCGCCCCCCGCGCCCCAACGCGACAAACACGGCGACATTCGTTTCCCGTCATCCTTCCCGCCGCCGGCAAGCGCCATGGCCGGCATGACGCCGTGCGCCGGCAATCCCGACCGGCGATTGCCGACTGACGTGTCAAGGCCGCGTCATGCCCGATCTTCGAAATCATCCGCCGAGATCGAATCCATACCGCTTCATCTTTATTGAAGCTGAAAAGTATTTCATTTGACATTCGTAACGATCAAAACACCAGTTACTCCGAGACAAACCCGATTATTTTCACGAATAGAAATTTCAGATTCCATAAAAACAATCGTGAAAATTTGTACATGTCCGATTTCAATTTCAGAATCCAATTGATAAATTCCACCTCGCTCACCGGAAATATCGGCGGGTGAATTTCTCTCCATTAGTCAAAAATCCGGATCCCCCGAATCAAATTCGGAATTCCGGCTTATTACCTGGAACCCCTTCAAATGAAATTCATTAAGATGACGAACAAGATGTCCGGCCTCGTGACTGCGGGCCTGCTCGCGATGTGCAGCGCATCCGCGTTCGCCGAGTCGTTCGAAGTCAAGGTCACCGGCAAGATCAAGCCCGGCGCCTGCACGCCGACGCTCGCCGGCGGCGGCACGTTCGATTACGGACTCATCGGCACGGCTGAACTCAGCCCCACCGAGCCCACGCTGCTCACGATCCATTCGGATTCGATCACGATCACCTGCGACGCCGCCGCCCGCGTCGCACTGACGGCGCAGGACAATCGTGCCGGCACTGGCGCATTCTCCGGAAATATCAATTTCTTCGGCATGCCCAACTCAAACATCACGCAATTCGGTCTCGGCAAGGCCGGCGGCAAGAATATCGGCGCCTTTGCATTCCGGTTCAGAAAAAACTCGTTCCAGGCAGATGGCGTGGCTGTCGATTCGATTCATTCGAAAACCAGCGGCGCCACCTGGATCACGTCCGACGGAATCGCCGAAAGGACCGGAGGCTACGAGTCCTGGGCAGCGAAAGGCAAGTTGGTGCCGGTCGCGGCGAAGGTCTTCACCGGCACGCTCGACGTGCAGGCCGCCATCGACAAGACGTCGAATCTCGACGTGAGCCAGGAAATCAATCTCGACGGCCTCGCGACCGTCTCGCTCGTGTACCTGTAATTCCGGTACGCCTCTTTCCGTCGATAGTCTTTATCGCCTGACAGGCGTCGACTGTGCCGCCGCTTCGGCGAAGCGGCGGCACAACGCACGCTTGCGCCAACAGGTAGCCGATTCCATGAAATTCCCTGCGATCCATTCCCTGCGGTTGTCGTTGTTCGTCCCTCTCCTCGGTGGCCTGATCGGCGCGAACGCCGTACATGCAATGGGCGTCGTGCCCGATACGTCCGTGGTGATCGTCGACGAGGCCGATGGCGAAGGAACGATCTCGGTCAGAAACACCGACGACCAGCCGACGCTCCTTCATACGACGATCGAGCCCATTCCCGAAGACCCGGCCGAGCTCGTCATCGCGACGCCCCCGGTCGCGCGGGTCGAAGGCGGCGCTGCGCAACTCGTCCGGTTCGTACTCGCCGGAAACGAACCGCTCGCAACGCAGCGCCTCGCCCGCGTGACGTTCTCCGGCATTCCACCGAAGCGCCAGGGCCGGAACGAGATCCGGACGATCCTTCGCCAGAACCTGCCCGTCCTGGTCCAGCCGCGCGACCTCGAGCGCAACGATGCGCCGTGGGCGCTGCTGAAGTGGTCGATCGACGGCGGCGAACTGGTCGTGCGCAACGACAGCCGCTACGTGGTGCGCCTCGAACAGAAAGTGCAGTTGCTGCCGACGCAGCAGATCGTGTCGCTGCCGGCGCCTTACGTGCTGGCCGGACAGGCGCGCCGGATCGCGTTGCCCAGCGGCGCTGCCGCCATGCCCGAGCGCGTCCGCCTGTTTCCCGCCACGGTCTATGGCTACTCGGTCGATCACTACGACGCGCCGCTCGACCTCGGTACGGCCGGTGCGGTCACGCGCCGGTAAGCGCCGTGCGGCCGTTTCCGGACCTGCAACGGCGGGTGCCGCCCGTAACCGGGACGTACTGCTCGCGTTCGGGCTGTCCATCGCCGCAGGCAGCACACCATGCGCCGCCACCTCCGGCGCCGGCGGCGCCCCGCCCGACGCGCTCGAATTCGACACGGGCGCGCTGCGTGAGCAAGGCATCGACGCCACGGCCGCCCGCTACTTCGAGCACGCGCCACGCTTCGCACCCGGCACCGCGCCCGTCAGGCTGACGGTCAACGGCAGGCGCGCCGGTCGCGCCGATGCGCGGTTCGACGACAACGGAAACCTGTGTGCCACGCCCGCCCTGCTGCATGCGGCCGGCCTCGTCGTCCCCGATGCGTTCCGCGCTGCGGTCGCGCCGGCCGCGCGTCCCGACGCGGCCCCATGCCACGACTACCGGCGCGTCTATCCGCAGACGATCGTCACGCTGCGCCCGGCCGACGGCGCCATCGACCTCGTCGTGCCGGCCGACGCGCTCGCTGCGACCCGGCGCACGCCCGGCGCGTTCGAGCGCGGCGGCTTCGCGGGGCTCGTCAACTACGACCTGCTCGCGACGACGACGCGCAACCCCGCCGGCACATCGCAATACTGGCAGGCCACGACCGAAGCCGGGTTCAACGCGTCGGACTGGATCGTCCGCAGCAGCCAGATCGTCACGGCCGTGGACGGGCACGTCGACGTCAACCATCAGGCGGCCTACGCGCAGCGCACGTTCGCGTCGCTCGGCACGACGTTGCAGGCGGGACAGATCGTCCCGCGCTCGACGCTGTTCGCGACCGGCCGGATGTTCGGCCTGCAGGCGTTTCCCGACGAAGCGCTTGCCGTCGCGCCCGGGACGGCCGCACGGGTGACCGGGATCGCGCGTACGCAGGCGCGCGTCGAGGTGCGCCAGCTCGGCGTGCTGATTCACACGTCGCAGTTGCCGCCCGGCCCTTTTGCGCTGGGCGATCTGCCGCTCGTCAGCGGCACGGCGGATATTGACGTGACGATCGTCGAGGCAACGGGCGACGCGCAGCATTTCGTCGTGCCGGGATCGTCCCTGTCCGGCGCCGGGCTCGCCGCCGCGCAAGGGCTGGCGATCGCGGTCGGCCGCCTGCAGAACGACGGATACGCGCAGGCCCCGTGGCTCGCGACCGCCACCCACGGCTGGCAGATCCGGCAACGCGCCCGGCTGAACGCCGGCATCCTGGTGTCGTCGCCGTTGCAGTCGGGCGCTGCGAGCGTCGAATTCGTCCCGCTTGCCGGCGTCGATGCGGCCGTCGGCATCGACATCAGCCGTACCGCCGGTCGACGCGGCACCCAGGCCCGTGTCACCGTGGCGAGCAACCGCGACACGGCGCTGAGCGCCAGCGCGTCGTATGCACGGCGCACGTCCGGATACCGGGAGTTGACCGATGCCGTCCTCTCGACGGACGCATTCACGCCGCCCTCGCACACGCAATTCGCCGCCGCGCTCGGCTGGCACGATCGCGCGCTCGGCATGCTGTCGCTCGACTACACGTGTGTCGGGGTATTCGACGGCCCCGACATGCAACGCATCGCCGGCATGTGGACCCGTCCGTTCGGGCGCGGATCGATTTCGCTGAACGTAAGCCGTACGCTCGGCACCCGCGGCGCGGGCGGCACCCAGGTCTACGTCAGCGTGGCCGTGCCGGTCGGCCAGCGCAGCGTCGGCGCATACGCGAACGTCACGGGCGACTCGCTGCGCTCCGGCGCCCGCTATTCCGACACGTTCGGCCGCACCGGCAGCTACAGCGTCGCGGCCGACTACGACACCGCGAACCGTTCGCCGTCGCTACGCGCGACTGTCAGCGCCACGCCAGGCCATACGCGTGCGACCGTGAACGCCAGCCTCTACGGCGCCGGCCGTTCGACAATCGGTGTCAATCTGCGTGGCGCGGTCGCCCTGCTCGATGGCGTCGGCATGCTGTCGCCGTACGAGATTCGCGACACGTTTGCGCTCGCCAGCGTCGGCGATCGCGCCGGCATCGAACTCGCGACGCCGTCCGGCCCGGTCTGGACCGATCGGCGCGGCCGAGCCGTCATCGCATCGCTGCCCGCATACGCGCAGACGTTCATTCGGGTCAACACGAAAAGCCTGCCGCGCAACCTCGACCTGAAGAATGGGCTGCAGACCGTCGAAGCCGGACGCGGCTCGGTCAGCCGCGTCGAATTTGCCGTCGAGCAAACGCGACGCGTGCTGCTGACCGTGACGCAAGCGAACGGCGCGTTACTGCCGACGCTGTCGACCGTCATCGACGACGGCGACCGGTTCGTGACCGTCAGCGGAGGCGAAGGCAAGCTGCTGCTCACGGGCGCCCAACTGACCAAGCCGCTGCGAATCGCATTACCGAACGGGGAGCGCTGCCGCCTGACGTTCGCGCTGCCGGACGCGCCGCCCGTCGCGACGCGCTACTACGAACGGGCCGACGCGCGCTGCGCGTCATCGCTCGATCCCGCCACGGGCAGCACATAAAAAAAGCGGCACGCATACCGCCGTGCCGCCAACCCCAACTCTGTTCTTTTACGCGTTCAGAATTTCATCCCGACGCCCACGCCGACGATCAGCGGATCGATGTGCAGCGTGCCGATCGACTTGTCGCCGAGCGTCGCATCGGTACTCATCCAGATCTTCTTCACGTCGACGTTGACGAACACCTTCTTCGTCACCTGCACGTCGACGCCGAACTGCAGCGCGGGCCCGAAGCTGCTCTTCTCGATCGACACGCCCTGCCCGCCGACGTTGAGCCCGTTGTTGTAGAAGTACGTGTAGTTCAGGCCCGCGCCCACGTACGGACGCACCTTGCCGGCATGGTTGAAGTGGTACTGCAGCAGCAGCGTCGGCGGCAGCACGTTCACGCCGCCGAGGTCGCCGAGGCTCGACGTCGCCTGGTGCCGCGACGTGCCGAGGATCAGCTCGACGCCGAGATAGTCGCGAATCATGTACGTGAAATCGAGCTCGGGCACGATCGCGTTCTTCACGCCGACGTTGATCGCGCCCAGCGTGTCGCTGCCGCGCTCGTTCGGCTGGATGCTGATCGCGCGCAGCCGGGCCAGAAAGTCGCCCTGGTAAATGCCATCGCCCTGCGAAGCGGCGTGCGACAGTGTCGGCATCGCGGCGAGGCTCGCGGCACATGCCGCGGCAGTCATACAGTTTCGAATCGTCTTGTGCATCATCTTACGAACCCCCTAGGAACGGCCTCCATTCTGTCGGCAGGGTCTTTCCCTCATCTTGATATTCGTCAAGCCAGCGTAAACGTGGGGCGGTTTGTCGCAGCGTCGGTCGCACGGCCCGTGAGCAGCAGGTCGAGCAAATCCCGCACGCTGCGGATCGCGCGGCCGAACGGCAGCGCCTCGCGGCCGCGGAAGAACAGGCCGTTCGCGACGTCGCCGCGTAACGCCGCGGCAAGGCGCGTATCGATGCAGAAGTGGCCGAACTTCTCGATGCCGTCGCGCAAGCCGCATACGCTCAGGCATTCGAGCGCGGTCGGACAGCGCTGCTTCAGCGCGCCGAGCTTGTTGCGGATGCGCGTCTCGTTGCGCAGGTAACGATCGAGCCACGGCGTCTTCACCGCGCGCGCCGGCAGGCCCGTCACGCTGACGAACTCGACGATGTCGTCGGGGCCCGCATCGGCGAGCACGCGCTTGAAGTTCGGATGCGCGTCGCCCTCCTCGGTGACCGCGAACGGCGTGCCGACCTGCACGGCGTTCGCGCCGGCGGCGAGCGCGTCGCGCACCGCCGCGTGACTGTTGATGCCGCCCGCGACGATCAGCGGTATTCGCTCGCGCGCGAGGCCGAGCGACGCGATCACCTGCGCACTCTCGTCGAGCACGCGCGCGAAGTCGAAGCGTGGGTCGTGCATGTCGTCGAGCTGCGTGACGCCGAGATGGCCGCCCGCATGCGCGGGATGCTCGATCACGATCGCGTCCGGCAGCCGCCCCTTCTTCATCCACTTCTTCAGCACGAGCGCGATGCCGCGGCTGTCCGACAGGATCGGGATCAGCGCGATGTCATGGCCGTGCGTCAGGTCCGGCAGGTCGAGCGGCAGGCCCGCGCCCATCACGATCGCGTCCGCGCCGTGCTCGCATGCGACACGCACGTAGTCCGCGTGCGCGCTGACCGCCTTCATCACGTTGACGGCGATCATTCCGCGCCCGTCGCTGTAGGTCTTCGCAAGACGAATCTCGCGCGCGAGCGCGTCGAGATTCGCGGCCTCGAGCGTGGCGCGCACCGGCTGCGCACGGCAGCGTTCGAGCAGGTCCGCATGGTGATGGCGCAGGTCGATGCTCGCGATCGTGCCGAGCGCGCCTTCGCGCGCGACGCTGCCGGCCAGCCGGTGTGCGGAGACCCCGACGCCCATGCCGCCCTGCACGACCGGCAGCAATGAACGGCCGCGAATCACGAGCGGCGGGAAGGAAGTGCGGGCAGACATCGGGGACCTCGTCGAACCATCGGAAGCTGCGATGATCGACGATTGGCCGGCGCGCGCCTTGCGCGGCATCAATAAAAACGGCACGCGCAAGGCGTGCCGTTTCGTGTAGCGCGCGTTGCCGCCGCTCAGGCCGTCTTCTGCGGCTTGAGCTGCATTGACTTGTATTCGAGGTATTCCTCGAGCCCGTACACACCGTTCTCGCGGCCGTGGCCCGACTGCTTGAAGCCGCCGAACGGCGCGGCCATGTTCCACGTGCCGCCGTTGATGTCGACCTGCCCGGTGCGAATGCGCCGCGCGACGCGCATCGCGTGCTCGTCGCTGCCGGCCCACACCGCGCCGCCGAGGCCGTACGGCGAGTCGTTCGCGATGCGCACCGCTTCGTCCTCGTCGCGATAGGTGATGATCGACAGCACCGGCCCGAAGATCTCCTCCTGCGCGATCGTCGATTTCGGATCGACGCGCCCGAACACGGTCGGCTTCACGAAGAAGCCCTTGTCGATGCCGTCCGGCAGGCCGACGCCGCCCGTCACGAGCTCCGCGCCTTCGTCGATGCCGCGCTGGATGTACGACTGCACGCGCTGCTGCTGCGCCGCCGACGCGAGCGCGCCGAGACGCGTCGCATCCTGCCGCGGGTCGCCCGCGACGTACGCTTCGGCCGCGGTCTTCGCGAGCGCGCGCGCTTCGTCGTAGCGGGCTTCCGGCACGAGCATCCGGGTGTGCGCGGAACAGGTCTGGCCGGCGTTCAGGTAGCACGCGTTGACCGTGCCCTTCACCGCCGCCGTGAAATCGGCATCGTCGAGGATCACCGACGCCGACTTGCCGCCCAGCTCGAGCGCGACGCGCTTGACGCTCGCGGCGGCCAGCTCGGCCACGCGCTTGCCGGCGCGGGTCGAGCCGGTGAACGACACCATGTCGATGTCGGGATCGGTCGCGAGCACTTCGCCGACCACCGGCCCGTAGCCGCACACGAGGTTGAACACGCCGGCCGGCAGCCCCGCTTCATGAATCGCCTCGGCGAGCATGAACGCGTTGAGCGGCGCGATCTCCGACGGCTTGAGGACTACCGTGCAACCGGCCGCAAGCGCCGGCGCGACTTTCAGCGTGACCTGGTTGAGCGGGTAGTTCCACGGCGTGATCGCCGCGACGACGCCGACCGGTTCGCGCACGACGAGCGAGTTGTCGACCCGCGCCTCGAATTCGAACGACGCGGCGAGCTTCGCGTACGCGTTCCAGTTGTAGATCGGGCCGCCCACCTGAATCGCGCGCGACAGCTTGATCGGCATGCCGACCTCGCCCGTGATCGATTGAGCGAGTTCCTCGCCGCGTGCCTGCAGGCGCTCGGCAATCTTGCGCAGGTAGGCGGCGCGCGTCGCGGGCGGGGTGGCCGCCCAGCCGTCGAACGCGGCGCGCGCGGCGCGCACGGCCGCTTGCGCATCGGCCGGCTGGCCCTCCGGAATCCGGCCGATCACGGCCTCGGTGCCCGAGTCGATCACGTCGATCGTGCCGTCGCCCGTCGGCTCGCGCCAAGCGCCGTCGATATAGAACTTGTCGTAGGTTTTCATCGTCGTGTTCCGTCTCCATGGAAGCGAACATTCTAGCGAGTGCGTGCCCGCCCGGCATGGCGCCGGGCCGCACGCGAAGTGACGCGCCGCGCAAGCTTCGCCGGCGCGGCGATTGACAGCCATTCGAAAGCAAACCAGCCTCGGGCGCCGCATTGATCATACAAAAGGGAACGTCTTGAGCGCCACGACGCGCACGACACGCCGAAAGCCCCCAGTGCGGCCTGCCGCTCCTTTCACCCCAGCATCGGCCCGGGTGCGCGACCGGGCCTGCATCGTGCTATGTTTTTATTATCGGCACCGGGCCCTTGCGCCCGGCCGCCATCCGGAATCGATGCATTTCGCGAGCGCTGCCATGACCGACGCCTGCCCCACCCTCGGCTCCCACGACCGCCTGGAGCTGCTCTGCTGGCTCACCTGCGGCAATCTCGGCGCGTACTACCTGAACGAGACCTGGCCGGACGCCGCGTTCCAGGTGCAGGCCGCGCATCGCTGGCTCGATCGCCACCACCGCGCGGCCGACTGGCTGTCGATCGCGAAGCTGTCCGCGCTCGCGCAAGACATCGCGAAGCGCCATGCCGGCTTCGTCGACGCGGCCTGGGCGCGCGACGCGGTCGAGGAGATCGTCGACACCGACGACCTGAACTATCAGGCGCGGCTCGTGCAATGGGTGTACGAAGACTGCTGCAAGGCGCTCGCGGACCAGCGGCTCGCCGATTGACTGACGCCACGGGCCGCCGCGCGTCAGGTGCCGCACGCGTGGATCAGGAACTGCTGCAGCGCCAGCGCCGGCCCGGCTAGCGTGCCCTTCTTCCGCCAGATCATGCCCGCGTCCATTTGCGGGATCGCGTCGTGCACCGGCCGCGCCTCGATGCGCTTGCCTTCGAGCGACCACGGGCGAAACACCATGTCCGACAGGATCGTCACGCCGAAGCCGTGCGCGACGAGCCCGCGCAGCGCCTCCATCGACGACGTGCGAAACGCGATGTTCGGCGCGACGCCCACCTCGCGCCAGTACCGTAGCGTCGACTGCTCGCCCTCGTCGACGGTGATCAGGATGTACGGATAGCCGGCGATATCCGCGAGCGACGGCGCGCGCAGCTGCGCGAGCGGATGCGACGGCGCGACCCACAACTGCCGCCGCGACCGGATCAGCACCTGGCTGTCGAACCGGGCCGGCCGCGCCACGTTCGACAGCAGCACGACCCCCATGTCGATCTCGCCGTCGAGCACCGCTGCCTCGATGTCCGCCCGTTCCATGTCGCGCAGGTCGAACTCGATGTACGGATAGGTCGTCCGAAAGCGCGCGAGCAGCTCCGGCAGGAAATAGCCCAGCACCGTGTACGACGCCGCGATCCGCACCGTGCCGCGCAGGTCGTGCGAGCGGAACGGCGGCTTGTGCACGGCATCGCGCGCGGCATCCAGCACGCGCCGCGCGTGGTTGTAGAAATCCTGGCCGTCCGGCGTCAGCGCGACGCCTTGCGGCAATCGCTCGAACAACCGCATGCCGAGCCCGTTTTCCAGCGCAAGCACCGCGTTCGTGATCGCCGACTGCGATACGTGCTCGTTGGCGGCCGCCATCGAGAATTGCCCGGTTTGAGCAGCGGCCACGAAGTACCGCAACTGCCGGAGCGTGAGATCGAATGCCATCTGTTTTTCGCATACCAGAGTTTGCTATTTGTGATTTTACGATAGCAAATCGGCTTCCTATACTCGCCGAAAAAGACAGTACACCGGAGACAGATCGCCATGAACGCCCCCGCCCCGAGCGTCGCTGCCGAGCCGCACGACGCCGCCGTCACCCTCGACGACAAGTACACGCTGGAAAAAGGCCGTGTCTACATCAGCGGCACGCAGGCCCTCGTGCGGCTGCCGATGCTGCAGAAGGCGCGCGACCGCAACGCCGGGCTCAACACCGCCGGGTTCATTTCCGGCTACCGCGGCTCCCCGCTGGGCGCGCTCGACCAGTCGCTATGGAAGGCGAAGCAGCACCTGGAATCGAACGACATCGTGTTCCAGCCCGGCGTCAACGAGGATCTGGCCGCGACGGCCGTCTGGGGCACGCAGCAGATCAACCTGTGGCCGGGCGCCACGCGCGACGGCGTGTTCGGCATGTGGTACGGCAAGGGGCCGGGCGTCGACCGCACCGGCGACGTGTTCAAGCACGCGAACTCCGCGGGCAGCGACGCGCGCGGCGGCGTGCTCGTCCTCGCCGGCGACGACCACGCGGCCAAATCGTCGTCGGTCGCGCACCAGTCCGAGCATGCGTTCATCGCGGCCGGCATGCCCGTGCTGTATCCGGCGAACGTGCAGGAATACCTCGACTACGGGCTGCACGGCTGGGCGATGAGCCGCTACTCGGGCCTGTGGGTCGCGATGAAGTGCGTGACCGACGTGATCGAATCGACCGCGTCGGTCGACCTCGATCCGGACCGGGTGCAGATCGTCACGCCCGCCGACCATGCGCTGCCGCCGGGCGGCCTCAACATCCGCTGGCCCGACTCGCCGCTCGCGCAGGAAGCGCGGCTGCTCGACGAGAAATGGTATGCGGCGCTCGCCTACGTGCGCGCCAACAAGCTGAACCGCGTCGTCGTCGATTCGCCGACGCCGCGCTTCGGCATCATGACGGCGGGCAAGGCCTACCTCGACGTGCGCCAGGCGCTCAGCGACCTGGGCCTCGACGACGAGGTCTGCGCGCAAATCGGCGTGCGCGTGCTCAAAGTGGGCTGCGTATGGCCGCTGGACGCGCAGGATGCGCGCGCGTTCGCGACCGGCCTCGAGGAGATCCTGGTCGTCGAGGAAAAGCGGCAGATTCTCGAATATGCGCTGAAGGAAGAGCTGTACAACTGGCGCGAGGACGTGCGCCCGAAGATCTACGGCAAGTTCGACGAGCGCGAGAACGAAGGCGGCGAAGGCGGCGAATGGTCGGTGCCGCGCGGCAACTGGCTGCTGCCCGCGCATTACGAGCTGTCGCCCGCGCTGATCGCGAAAGCGATCGCGCGGCGCCTGATGCGCGCCGACCTGCCCGCGGACGTGCGGGCGCGCATGCTCGCGCGGGTCGCCGTGATCGAGGCGAAGGAACGGGAAGCGGCGAAGCCGCGCGTGTCGGTCGAGCGCAAGCCGTGGTTCTGCTCGGGCTGCCCGCACAACACGTCCACCCGCGTGCCGGAAGGCTCGCGCGCGCTGGCGGGCATCGGCTGCCACTACATGTCGATGTGGATGGACCGCAATACCGAAACTTTCAGCCAGATGGGCGGCGAAGGCGTCGCATGGATCGGCCAGATGCGCTTCTCCGGCGACCGGCACATCTTCGTCAACCTCGGTGACGGCACCTACTTTCACTCCGGGCTGCTCGCGATCCGCGCGGCGATCGCCGCGAACGCGACCATCACGTACAAGATCCTCTATAACGACGCCGTCGCGATGACGGGCGGCCAGCCCGTCGACGGCGTGCTGACCGTCCCGCAGATCGCCCACCAGGTCCACGCGGAAGGCGCGAAGCAGATCGTCATCGTGACCGACGAGCCGCAGAAATACGCGGCGGGCGTCGTGCTGCCGGCAGGCGTCGAGGTTCATCATCGCGACGAGCTGGATGCGATCCAGCGCAAGCTGCGCGACACGCCGGGCACCACCATCCTGATCTACGACCAGACCTGCGCGACCGAGAAGCGCCGCCGCCGCAAGCGCGGCACCTATCCCGACCCGGCGCGGCGCGCGTTCATCAACGACGCGGTGTGCGAAGGCTGCGGCGATTGCTCGGTGCAGTCGAACTGCCTGTCCGTGGAGCCGCTGCCGACGCCGCTCGGCACCAAGCGCAAGATCAACCAGTCGTCCTGCAACAAGGACTTCTCGTGCGTGAACGGCTTCTGCCCGAGTTTCGTGATCGCCGAAGGCGCGCAGCTTCGCAAGCCGCAAGCTGCGCGCGCCGCCGGCTCGAGCGGGCCGGATGTCGACGGGCTGCCAATGCCGGCGCTGCCCGCTATCGCGAAGCCGTATGGCGTGCTCGTCACGGGCGTCGGCGGCACGGGCGTCGTGACGATCGGCGGCCTGATCGGGATGGCCGCGCACCTCGAGCGCAAGGGCGTGACCGTGCTCGACATGGCGGGCCTCGCGCAGAAAGGCGGCGCCGTGCTGAGCCACGTGCAGATCGCCGCCGCGCCCGACGCGCTGCATGCGACCCGCATCGCGACCGGCGAAGCGCGGCTCGTGATCGGCTGCGACGCGATCGTGTCGGCGTCCGCCGACGTGCTGTCGCGCACGCAGCACGGCGTGACGGTGGCCGCGATCAACAGCGGCGAGACGCCCACCGCGGAGTTCGTCAAGAATCCGAAATGGACGTTCCCGGGCGTGCAGACAGAAGCCGCGCTGCTCGACAGCATCGGCGACGGCTGCGCATTCATCGACGCCAATGCGCTGGCGCTCGCGCTGCTCGGCGACACGATCTACAGCAACCCGCTGCTGCTCGGCTTCGCGTGGCAGAATGGCTGGCTGCCGCTCGGGCTGCCGGCGCTGCTGCGCGCGATCGAGCTCAATGGCGTATCCGTCGACAAGAACCGGCTCGCGTTCCATTGGGGCCGCCACGTCGCGCATCACGGCGCCGCGTCGGTTCAGGCATTCGCCCGGCCCGCTGCCGCACCGCAGGCAGCAGCCGCGCCGGTTGCCGAATCGCTCGACACGCTGATCGCCACGCGGGAGGCGCTGCTGACCGCCTATCAGAACGCGGGCTACGCGCAGGCCTATCGACGCACCGTTGACCGGATCCGCGCGAAGGAGGCGCAGCTCGCCGGAGATCCGGCGCTGCCGCTGACGCGCGCGGTCGCCGCGAACCTCGCGAAGCTGATGGCGTACAAGGACGAATACGAAGTCGCCCGCCTGTATGCGGATCCGGCCTATCTCGACAAGCTGCGGCAGCAGTTCGAAGGCGAACCGGGGCGCGACTACACGCTGAGCTTCCATCTCGCGCCGCCGATGTTCGCGAAGCGCGACGAACACGGCCATCTGCGCAAGGCACGCTTCGGCCCGTGGGTGCTGCCGGCGTTCCGGATGCTCGCCCGCCTGAAGGGGCTGCGCGGCACGTCGCTGGACCTGTTCGGCAAGACGGCGGAACGGCGCGGCGAGCGGCAGATGATCGCCGATTATGTCGCGCTGGTTGACGAGTTCTGCGCGACGCTCGATACAGAGCGCCTGCCTGCGGCCGTTCAATTGGCAAGCCTGCCTGACGAGATTCGCGGGTTCGGCCACGTGAAGGAAAGGAATGCCGCGGTGGTCGCGAGCAAGCGGGCGCGCCTGCTCGACGCGTATCGGAAGCCGGTGGAACAAGCGGTCACGGCGTGATTCTGCGGCCGCCCTCGCGGCCCAATACGACAAAAAGCCCATCCGGGGACACCCCGGATGGGCTTTTTTCGATACGCGGGCCCGGAACGGCGGCCCGCAGACCTTACACCTGCCCCTGGCTCGCGAGGAAGTCCTCGTAATTCCCGCCGAAGTCGGTCAGCGTGCCATGCGTGGTCACTTCGATGATCCGGTTGGCCAGCCCGCTGACGAATTCACGGTCGTGCGAAACAAAGATCAGCGTGCCTTCGAACTTCTCGAGCGCGATCTGCAGCGACTCGATCGACTCCATGTCCATGTGGTTGGTCGGCTCGTCCATCAGCAGCACGTTGTGGCGGCCAAGCATCAGCTTGCCCCAGATCATGCGGCCCTTCTCGCCGCCCGACAGCACCTTCACCGACTTCTTGATGTCGTCAGCCGAGAACAGCAGGCGGCCGAGCGTGCCACGCACCATCGTCTCGTCGTCGCCGTCCTTGCGGTACTGGTCGATCCAGTCCATCAGCGCGATGTCGTTCGGGAACTCCTCGTAGGTGTCCTGCGGCATGTAGCCGACGTTCGCGTTCTCCGACCACTTCACCGTGCCGTGATCGAGCGTCAGGTTGCCCAGCAGCGCACGCAGCAGCGTCGTCTTGCCCGCGCCGTTCTCGCCGATGATCGCGATGCGCTCGCCCGGCTGCACCGACAGGTTGAAGTTCTGGAAGATCGTGCGCTCGTACTTCTTCGTGATCGTGTCGGCGACCACGGCGATGTTGTGCAGCTTCTTCTCGAACTCGAAGCGGATGAACGGGTTCTGCCGCGACGACGGCTTGAATTCCTCGATCTTGATCTTGTCGATCTGCTTTGCGCGGCTGGTCGCCTGGCGGGCCTTCGACTTGTTCGCCGAGAAGCGGCGCACGAAGTCCTGCAGCTCGGCCACGCGCTCCTTCGCGCGCGCGTTCGCGGCGGCCTGGCGCTCGCGCGCCTGCGCGGACGCGAGCATGTAGTCGTCGTAGTTGCCCGGCCAGACCTTCAGCGTGCCGTAGTCCATGTCGGCCATGTGCGTGCACACGGAGTTCAGGAAGTGACGATCGTGCGAGATGATGATCATCGTCGAGTTGTAGCCGTTCAGCGTTTCTTCGAGCCAACGGATCGAGTTGATGTCGAGGTTGTTGGTCGGCTCGTCGAGCAGCAGCACGTCCGGCTTCGAGAACAGCGCCTGCGCGAGCAGCACGCGCAGCTTCCAGCCCGGCGCGACGTCGCTCATGGGGCCGGTGTGGAATTTCTCGTCGATGCCGATGCCGAGCAGCAGCGCGCCCGCGCGCGCCTCGGCGTCGTAGCCGCCGTACTCGGCGAACTTCGCCTCGAGCTCGGCGGCGTGCATGTAGTCGTCATCGGTCGCTTCGGGGTTCGCGTAGATCGCGTCGCGCTCGGTCATCGCGGCCCACATCTCGGTGTGGCCCATCATGACGACGTCGAGCACGCGCACGTCTTCGTACGCGAACTGGTCCTGGCGCAGCTTGCCGAGGCGGATGTTCGGCTCGAGCGCGACGTTGCCGCCGCTCGGCTCGAGGTCACCGCCCAGGATCTTCATGAACGTCGACTTGCCGCAGCCGTTCGCGCCAATCAGACCATAGCGGTTGCCCTCGCCGAATTTGACCGAGATGTTCTCGAACAGGGGCTTCGGCCCGAATTGCATCGTGATGTTGGCAGTAGAAAGCACGGCAGATCCCGTTAGGAGATAGATCGACGGAAAACCGGCTATTTTAACAGGTGTCGGTGAATCGCTGGGGCACGCGGCATTCGGCCGCCCTGTAAACGGGGGCACATCGCGCCGTCACGCGCGCGCCTCGCGCCTCACTTGCCGGCGTTCGCCGATACCTTGGCCGAGCCCTTCGCCGGCGCCTTCAGCTGCGCGAACAGCGCCGCGCACGGCACGTCCTTGTTGTTGCTCGGCGCGATCAGCGGGATCAGCGCGGCCAGCGGATTGATCAGGCCGAGGCCGACCATCGCGCCGGCGCGCAGCGCGAGCGCGCCCGCATCGACGCCGACGTCCGGATTCTTGAAGGTACCCTTCACGTACAGCGGCGAGCGCAGCGAGAACACCCGGAAGCCCTTGGTGTGCGGGTGGACCTTCAGGTTCATCGATTCGTCGCGCAGGCTGATCGGCCCGTCGACGTTGATCAGCGCGTCGTCGGTGTCGAGCGCGAACACCTTCGTGTCGAGCACGCCGTTGGTCGCCTGGAAGTCGACCGCCGCGCAGTTGATCTTCACGTCGCGGTTGCCGAACATCTTCTCGTAGACGACGTTCGCGACATTCAGGCCCGCCGCTTCCATCAGCAGGCGGCTGATCCGCCCGTCCGTCACGAGCGCCTTCACTTCGCCGTTCGCGGTCGCGGCGAGCGCGGCCGGCGAGTTGCCGGTCGCCGACAGCGACGCGTCGCCGTTGATCTCGCCGAGCGCGGACTGCATCACCTGCTGCGTCGCGAACAACTGCCTGAGCTTCAGGTGCCGCGCGGCGACCGTGAAGCGGCCCTTGAGCGGCGCGGCGCTGCCGTCGAGGCGCGCGGTGGTCGCGAGCGAGCCGCCCGCGACGCCGAACTTCAGCGGCTCGAGCGACAGCACGCCGTCCTGCAGCACGATGTGCGTGTACAGGTCGGTGATCGGCAGGTCCGCGCTCTTGACCAGCTTGCGGCCGGTGAACTTGACGTCCGCGTCGAGCGCGCGCCAGCGGTCGGTGCGGAAGGTCTCGACCGGCAGCACGCGGCCCGGCGGCTGGCGCGTCGTGTCGCCGCGCTGCGCCTTGCTCGCGGCGGTATCCGCGCCGATCACCGGCGCGAGATCGGCGAAGCGCAGCAGGTTCGACACCAGTTCGCCCGACAGCAGCGGACGCGGCGCGCGCTGCGCATACGCGAGCGTGCCGCTCAGGTCGCTGCCGCCAACCCGGCCGTTGAAATTCTCGTAGCGGAACGTGCTCGCGTGCGGCTTGAAGTTGCCGATCAGCCGCCCTTCGGTCGCATACGGCGGCGTGTCGGGCAGCGTGATGCCGGTCAGCGCGTACAGGTGCGACATCGTCGTGCCCTGCAGCCACAGCCGCAGGTCGAGCGCGGCGAGCGCGCGCGGGTCGGTCAGCGTGCCGACGATCGCGAGCCGCGTATCGCCCGCCTTCACGTCGGCCTGCAGCGGGAACGGCCGCGCGGCGTCCGCGAGCGCAAGCACGCCGCCGAGCTTGCCGGTGCCGGTGATCGGCACGTTCTTGTAGCGGCCGTCGACCTTCACGCCGAATGCGTACGCGGGGCCGGCCGGCTTCGCGGCGGATGTTGCCGCGGCGGCCACGGCGGCGCTCGCGCCGGACGGCGACGCCGTCGCGGCGGAAGCGGCCTGCGATGCAGACGAAGCGGACGCGCCCGACGCCGCCTCCGCATTCGCCTTCGCGCTGAGCTGCGCGGCGCCGTGCTTGCCGACGCGCTGCGCCGACGCCGCCCGCGACGTTTCCTCCTGCTGCTTCATCACGTCGCCGAGCGGAATCGGCTGGCCGAGCGTATCGATCGCGATCGTCAGGTCGGCCTTCGTGATGGCGTCGCGATACGTGACCGTGCCCTTCGCGAAGCCGAAGCTGTCGAGCCGCACCTTCCACGGCGACGGCTGGTTCGACTGCCTGAACTGGAACGTCCACGTATTGCGGCCGTCGGCGAGCCGTTCGAGATCCACCGCGGGATTGACGACGTCGATCGACGGAATGACGATTTCATGCGCGAGCAGCGGCAGGATCGCGAGATCGAAGTGCGCGGCGTCGAGCGTGACGAACTTCGGCGCCTTCGCCCAGTCGGGGTTGCCGATTTCGATTTGCGTGGCGGAGAGGCTCGGCCACGGCACCCATGCGCGCCAGCCGGTTTCGCCGTCGGGGCGGCGCCAGCCGACCTTGAGGTCGCCGTTGATCGCGAACGGGCGGCCGAGCGCCGCGCTCACCTGTTCGTTGACCCACGGTTTCACATGGTTCCAGTCGAACGTGAAGAGAAAGATACCGGCCGCCGCGATCACGACCGCGACGAAGCCGACGATCCATGCAGCCGATTTGCCGATGGCTCGAGTAAGCGTCATGGCGGTTCCGTTGTTGTTCTCGATGCATGTCGCGCCATGCCGGGCCGCTTGCGTGTTGCGTGGACGAACGGCGCACGACACCCGCGCGAGCTTTTCGCTGGGTATTATGACGCACGCTTGCGCGCCGCTTCGGCGCCATTAACGCTTTTTTTCATTTGTGACATGACAGCTACCACCGGCCTCATCGACGCGCGGGGTGTGACCCGGCGGGACGCCAGAAGCGGCAAGGTTCTGCTCGCCCCCACCGATTTCAGCCTGCCCGCGGGTGCGCGCGTTGCGATCACCGGGCCTTCGGGGTCGGGAAAAAGCGTGCTGCTGCGCGCGCTCGCGCTGCTCGACCCGCTCGACGGCGGCCGCGTGCTGTGGCGCGGCAAGCCGATCCGCCGCAGCGCGATTCCGCGCTACCGGCGCAGCGTCGCGTATCTGCGCCAGCGTCCCGCGCAGACGGACGGCACGGTCGAATCGCAACTGCGCTATCCGTACTCGCTCGCGGTCTACCGCGACTTGCGGTTCGATCGCGCGCGCGCCGAGCAACTGGCCGCGCGCGCGGGCCGTGGCGCCGACTTCCTCGACAAGCGCGCGAGCGAGCTGTCGGGCGGCGAAGCGCAGATCGCGGCGCTGCTGCGCGTGTTGCAGCTCGATCCCGACGTGCTGCTGCTCGACGAACCGACCTCCGCGCTCGACCCCGATTCGACGCGCGCGATCGAAGCGCTCGTCGGCGCATGGTTCGACGCGGCGCCCGATGCGCGCGCATCGATGTGGATCTCGCACGATCCGGCGCAGGCGGCGCGGATCGGCACCTCGCGGATGACGATGCAGGCCGGCGTGCTGAGCACCGCGCCCGCCGTGGAGATCACACGATGAACGGTGTGCTGCAGGATCTCAGCCTCGTCGACGTCGGCATCGCGGCGGCGCTCGTCGCGGTCAACGGCGCGATCTCGGCCGCGCTGTCGCTCGGGCTCGGCCGCACGCTCGCGCTCGCGGCGGTGCGCACCGTCGTGCAGTTGCTCGCGATCGGCTACGTGCTCGGCTGGGTGTTCGGCCACGCGCACTGGTACGTCGTGCTGCCGCTCACCGCGCTGATGACGCTGATCGCCGGCTTCGCGGGCGCCGGACGCGGCAAGCGCACCTATCGCGGGCAGCGCGCCGACAGCATCGTGTCGATCTGGTTCAGCAGCTGGTTCGTCGCGGCGATCGGCCTGTTCGTCGTGATCCGCATCCATCCGTGGTATGCGCCGCAGTATGCGATCCCGATCCTCGGCATGATCCTCGGCAACACGCTGACCGGCGTGTCGCTCGGCGTCGAGCGGATGACCGAGGAACTCACCGCGCGGCGCGACCGCGTCGAGACCGCGCTCGCGCTCGGCGCGACGCGCTGGGAAGCGGCGCAGGACGCGGCGCGCCAGGCCGTGCGCGCCGGCATGCTGCCGACGCTCAACCAGATGACCGTGGTCGGCGTCGTCAGCCTGCCGGGCATGATGACCGGCCAGGTGCTGGCCGGCCAGTCGCCGCTGCAGGCGGTGCGCTACCAGATCGTGATCATGTTCCTGATCGCCGCGGCGTCGGCGCTCGGCACGGTCGGCGCCGTGCTGCTCACCTATCGCAGGCTGTTCTCCGCCGATCACCGCTTCCTGGCCGCGCGGCTCGAAGAGCGCGCGCATTGACGCCCGGCGCGGCCGCCCGGCGCGCCGCGGTCAACGCGCGGCGCGGCGCTTGCCGATCGCCTGCCGCAGCGCAGCCGTCACGTTCGCGTCGGGCGCAAGCCCGTCGACCGACGCGACGAGCCGCACCGCGCGTGCCGTCGTCACATACGCCTGCGCGCCGACATAGCCGCCGCTGCCGGCCGAGCGCGTCGTCACGACGAGCGCCTGCGGCACCCGCGCGCCGAGATCGGCCGTGAACGCGTCGGCAACGGTGCCGTCGCGCGCATGCAGCACGCCCGTCACGTAGTCGTCCGTATCGAAGCCGGGTGCCGCGTGCGCGGTCGAATACACGCGCACCGCATAACTGCCGGTCGAGCACGGTTCGAGCGCGCCGCTCGACACGACGGCCGTCTGCTGCCGCGAGGGCAGGTCGACCTTCTTCACGAAGCTGCAATCGTCGGCCGCCTGCGCGTGCGCGGCAACGAGCGCTGCGGCGGACAACAACGCGCGCATGCGGTTTTTCATCAGGATTCCGTTGGGGACTTGGGAAAGGTGCCGGAAAGGATAGCGTGACGTCGGCATGACGTCACGCAAGCGGCTGCACGCCGCCGGATGTGGACGAGCAGCGGCTGCGACGCCGCCGCCGGCGCACGCCGACGGCCGGCATCATGAGGGCGAGGCAAGCGCCGCTAGCGCTTGATCGACACCGACACCTTCGTGCCGTCGCTCATCGTGACGGTTTTCGAGCCGCCGTTGGACGAGATCGTCAGCCACTTCACCTGGCTCACCGACACGACGTTCGGGCATTGCAGCGGCTTGCCGCCTGCCGTCACGCTGCGCGTGCCTTTCGGCGCGGCCGCCTGGAAGCTCATCTGCACGTTCGCCATCCCCTTCGCGTCGATCGACGGCGCGAGCCGGACCTGCGTCTGCCGGACCATCGCGCCGTTCGCGTCGCGCGGCAGGTTGTCGGCGTTCGGACAGCCGTCCGGCATCGCCACCGCACCGTCGGGCGGCACCGACTTCCAGTTGAAGTCGTCCGTCTCGCCGGAGCGGATCTTGCGCGTCTCCTGTGCACTGCCGAAGGTTTTCGAATCGACCTTGACGGTGTATTCGAGCTGCCCCGTGCCGCCGCCCTTCAGGCTGCCCTTGACCGGCGGCGCCGCGTGCACGCTCGCGCTGACGCACGCTGCCGCGACGAACACGGCCGACCACGATGCGGCGACCGACAAGCTGCGTTGGCTCATGCTGACCTCCTTGTCATGCGGCGGCGCTCGCGCGCCCCGCGCAGTTTTTTCGATGCATGACGCGTTGCCAGTCTACCGCCAAGCGGGCCGCCATGCGCCGCGATCGCATCGGGTGTTACCCCGCTTGCGCTCGACGCGCGGCGCATGCCGTGCGCGTTCAGAAGCCGCCCAGCACCAGCTTGCCGATCGCCCGCCCCGCTTCGAGCAGCCGGTGCGCGTGCCGCACGTTGGCCGCGTTGATCGCGCCGAGGTGCTCGCCGAGCGTCGTGCGCAGCACGCCGCCGTCGACGAGCCGCGCGACTTCGGTCAGCAGCTTGTGCTGCTCGATCATGTCCGGCGTCTCGAACATCGCGCGCGTGAACATGAACTCCCAGTGAAACGCGGCGCTCTTCGCCTTCAGCAGCTCGACGGGCACGGGCTTCTCGTTCTCGACGATCGTGCAGATGCCGCCCTGCGGCCGGATCACTTCCGCCGCCGCCGGGAAATGGCGGTCGGTGTCGTTGAAGATCAGCACGTAGTCGACCTGCGCATGGCCCGCGTCGCGCAGCTGCGCCGGCAGATCGCCGAAGTGGTCGACCACCTGGTCGGCGCCGAGCGTGCGCACCCACTGCGCCGATGCCGGCCGCGATGCGGTCGCGATCACGTGCAGCTTGCCGAGCGTCTTCGCGAGCTGGATCGCGATCGAGCCGACGCCGCCCGCGCCGCCAACGATCAGCACCGACTTGCCGGCATCCGCGCCCTGCGGCGACACGCGCAGCCGGTCGAACAGCGCTTCCCACGCGGTCAGCGCGGTGAGCGGCAGCGCGGCGGCGGCCGCGAAATCAAGCGTGCGCGGCTTCAGCGCGACGATGCGCTCGTCGACCGCGTGATACTCGCTGTTCGCGCCCGGCCGCGTGATGCTGCCCGCGTAGAACACCTCGTCGCCGGGCCGGAACAGCGTGACGTCGGCGCCCACCGCGACGACCGTGCCGGCCGCGTCCCAGCCGAGCACGCGCGGCGCGTCCTCGACCTGCGGCTTCGGCGCGCGCACCTTGGTATCGACCGGGTTCACGGAAATCGCCTCGACCTTGACCAGCAGGTCGCGCGGGCCCGGCACGGGCTGCGGCAGTTCGACGTCGAGCAATGCGTGCGGATCGTCGATCGGCAGGTAACGGGTCAATCCAATGGCTTTCATCGTTCGGCTCCTTGCAGGGTTCGGGCGGGCCGCGGCGGCAGCCCTGGGACACCGCATCGTAGGCCGCCCGATCTTTCGAGAAAACCGCTATATTTCCTGAAACATTTTCCTGATTTTCCGAAGAATGCCTTCCGTCCCCTTCGCTCCGGTTCCCGGCCCCGACAAACCGCTCGACCTGCTCGACGTCGGCCTGTTCGTGCGCGCCGCGCTGCTGGCCAACGTGACGGCCGCCGGCCGCGAATTCGGCGTGTCCGCGGCGGTCGCGAGCGCCCGCATCGCGCAGCTCGAGCGCCAGCTCGGCGCGCGCCTGCTGCACCGCACCACGCGCCGCATCAGCCTCACGCAGGACGGCGAGATCTTCATGGCGCGCGCCGAGGCGCTGCTGACGGCCGCCGACGCCGCGCGCGCGTCGGTCGGCCATGGCCGCACCGAGCCGTACGGACGGCTCAAGGTGTCGATGTCGTCGTCGTTCGGCCGGCAGCACGTCGCGCCGGTGATTCCGGCCTTCCTGCGCCGCTATCCGTCGGTGTCGCTCGACCTGCGGCTGTCGGACGAAATCGTCGATCTGGTCGACGAGGGCTTCGACGTCGCGATCCGCCTCGGCGCGCTGAAGGATTCGACGCTGGTCGCGCGCAAGCTCGCCGCGAACCGCCGCGTCGTGTGCTGCTCGCCCGCCTATCTCGCCGAACATGGCGCGCCGCGCCATCCCGCAGACCTCTCTCAGCACGAATGCGTGATCCTCGGCGACCAGCGCGACTGGTCGTTCGTGACGCCGCAGGGGCCGCTGACCGTGCGCGTCGGCGGCCGCCTCGTCGCGAGCAACGGCGAGGCGATCCGCGAGGCGCTCGCGGACGGCTTCGGGATCGCGATCAAGTCGACCTGGGATGTCGCGCCCCATCTGGCGAGCGGCGCGCTCGTCAGCGTGCTCGACGATTACCCGCTCGCCGACGAAGTCGCGATCTGGGCCGTCTATCCGAGCCGCGCGCACGTGCCGCTGAAGACGCTCGCGTTCATCGCGTTCCTCGCCGAGCATTTCGGCGACCCGCCGTATTGGGACCAGCGCGGGGAGCGGCGCGGCGCGGCATAGCACGCGGGCCGGCCGTCGCCCGGCGGATGCCGATCCGGTCTCCGCCGGATACCAACCGGCTACAATGTCGCGTTCGCGCCGCTGCCGGCCGCCCACGCATTCCGTTTGCATTCCAACCAATCCGCCATGACCCAGAATCTCGTCATCCAGAGCCTCGCGCCGCTGTCGGACGCGCATTACAAACCGCTGCTCGGACTCGCGCGCGGCGCCCGCGTCGTGCCGATCGATGCGCACGCGCTGCGCATCGAGGATGCCAACCCGGCGCAGCGGCCCGACATCGACGCGTACTGCGGCACGCATGCGCTCGACTTCGCGTTCGTCGACGCGGGCCGCACGCTCGGCGATTTCGGGCTCGTCGTGATGGACATGGATTCGACGCTGATCACGATCGAGTGCATCGACGAGATCGCCGATTTCTGCGGGCTGAAGGCCGAAGTCGCGGCGATCACCGAGGCGTCGATGCGCGGCGAGATTCGCGATTTCAACGAAAGTCTGACGCGCCGCGTCGCGCTGCTCGCCGGCCTCGACGCGCAGGCGCTCGAACGCGTGTACGAGGAACGGCTGCGGCTGTCGCCGGGCGCGGAATCGATGCTCGCCGGCGCGAAGGCGGCCGGCCTCAAGACGCTGCTCGTGTCGGGCGGCTTCACGTTCTTCACCGAGCGCCTGAAGGCGCGCCTCGGCCTCGATTTCGCGCACGCGAACACGCTCGAGATCGTCGACGGCAAGCTGACCGGGAAAGTGCTCGGCGAGATCGTCAACGCCGACGTGAAGGCGCGCCTGCTGCGCGATACGTGCGCGGCGCTCGGCATCGCGCCGAGCCGCGCGATCGCGATGGGCGACGGCTCGAACGACCTGAAGATGATGGCGGAGGCCGGCCTGTCGGTGGCGTTCCACGCGAAGCCGGTGGTGCGCGAAGCCGCGACGGTCGCGTTCGATCACGTCGGCCTCGACGGCCTGCTGCGCCTGTTCTGAAACGACAACGCCTGCGCGCCCCAAGGTCGCGCAGGCGTTTCGCACGCGTATTGCTTGCCCGGGCGCCGCTCAGCCGAGCGTTGCGTGCAGCGCGCGCTCGATGTCCGCGCGCAGGTCGGCTTCATCCTCGAGGCCGACGTAGAACCGCACCAGCGTGCCGCGATGCGGCCATTCCGGGCGCATCGACGCAACGTCGTACGGCATTGCGAGACTGCACGCGCCGCCCCAGCTCCAGCCGATTGCAAACAATTCCAGCGCCTCGACGAAGCGGTCGACCTGCTCCGCGCTGTAGCGTTCGTCGAAGATCACCGAGAACAGGCCGCCCGCCCCCGTGAAATCGCGCACGAACGACGCGTGGCCCGGGCAATCGGGCAGTTGCGGATGCAGCACGGCCGCGATTTCCGGCCGCGCCTTCAGCCAGTGCGCGAGCGCGAGCGCGCTCCTGCTGTGCACGTCGAAACGCGCCTGCATGCTCGGCAGGCTGCGCAGCACCAGCGAGCAGTCGTCGACCGACACGCCGATCCCGCAGCGCATCCGCGCGAGCTTCAGGTGCGCATGCAGCGCCGGATCGGCCGTGATCGTCGCGCCCATCAGCAGGTCGCTGCCGCCAGACTGATACTTGGTGAGCGCCTGCACCGAGATGTCGACGCCGTGCTCGAACGGCTTGAACGCGAGCCCGGCCGAATAGGTGTTGTCGATCGCGGTCACGACGCCGCGCTGCTTTGCGACCGCCGTGATCGCCTGCACGTCGGGCACTTCCATCGTCACCGAGCCGGGCGCCTCGATCCAGATCAGGCGCGTGTTCGGCTGGATCAGGTCGGCGATGCCGGCGCCGACGAGCGGATCGTAGAAGCGCGCGGTGATGCCGAAATCCTTCGCGAGCCAGTTGCCGAAATCGGCGTTCGGGCCGTAGACGTTGTGCGGGATCAGCACGTCGTCGCCCGCCTTCACGAAGCCGAAGTAGACGTTCATGATCGACGCGAGGCCCGACGGCTGCAGCAGCGCGTGCGCGCCGCCCTCGATCTCGGCAAGCCGCTGCGCAAGCGCGAGCGACGTCGGCGTCGCATGCAGCCCGTAGCGCCACTGACCGTCCTGACGCCAGTCGATACTGCGCATCGTCGCGAGATCGGGAAACACGACCGTCGAGGCGCGCGAAACCGGCGGCACGAACGAGCGGAAGCCTTCCGGAATGACGTCGTCGGGTTGAACGATGCGGGTTTGCAGGCCGCGCTTGTGAGTGGATGCAGTCATGACAAAAGGCAGGAAAAACAGCTGAACGGTTGCAGGATGAAGCGCCTAGCTTAGCCAAAACCGGCACGCTTGGCACGGTACAATGCGCGCCGCGCGCACCGAGCCAGCGCGGCCGCTCAGTCGCCGGCGCGCAGGTTGACGACGCCGCCCACCGTCTCGATTTCCTGAACGCGGCCGTCGCGCACCTGCAGCGCCGTGCGCGCGCCACGAGCGGGCCGCAGCACGATCGGCTGCGGATCCGATTCGTCCGAGTTCATCCGGTCGGCCTTGAGGCCGCCCGACGCGTCGAAGCGGCCGATCCACACGCCCGTGATGTTGGTGCCGTCGTTCGATTCCTCGACCTCGAGCGTGTCGCCGTCGCGGTCGCCGGCCAGCAGGATCACCTCGCCGGTGTCCGCGAACTGGTACTCGCCGTGCACACCCGCTTCGTCCTCCTTCGGACCGAGATGCACGACGATCGGCCGGCCGCCGAGCGTGCCTTCATAGCGCGGCAGGCGGGCGAATTCGGGGTTCGGCCTGAGCGGCCGCGCGGGCGCGCTGTCGTCCTGCTGCGCGTCCGGCGCGACGACCTGCGCCGCATACGCGCCTTGCGTCGCCGCCCCCGCCGCCAGCGCCCATGCGACGACCAACGCCCGTTGCCATCCAGAATATCGACCCACCAACGTGTACTCCCTGTTTCAGATTCGCTCGAAAATCGCGGCGATGCCCTGCCCGCCGCCGATGCACATCGTCACGAGCGCGTAACGGCCGCCGATGCGCTGCAGCTCGTACAGCGCCTTGACCGTGATCAGCGCGCCCGTCGCGCCGATCGGGTGGCCGAGCGAAATGCCCGACCCGTTCGGATTCACCTTCGCCGGGTCGAGACCCAGCTCCTTCGTCGCCGCGCAGGCCTGCGCGGCGAATGCCTCGTTCGCCTCGATCACGTCGAGATCGGCCACCGTCAGCCCCGCGCGCTCGAGCGCCTTGCGCGTGGCCGGCACCGGGCCGATCCCCATGTAGGCCGGATCGACGCCCGCGTGCGCATACGCGACGAGGCGCGCGAGCGGCTTCGCGCCGCGCTGCTCGGCCGTGCGGCGCTCCATCAGCAGCACCGCCGCCGCCGCGTCGTTGATGCCCGACGCGTTGCCGGCCGTCACCGTGCCGTTTTCCTTGACGAACACCGGGCGCAGCTTCGTGAAATCGTCGGCGCTCGCGTCGTCGCGCACGTGCTCGTCGCGAGCGAACAGCACCGGCGTGCCCTTCTTCGAGCCGATCAGCTCGACCGGCAGGATCTGATCCTTGAAGTAGCCGGCCTGCGCCGCATGCGACGCGCGGCGATGCGATTCGAGCGCCAGCGCGTCCTGCGCGTCGCGCGAGATGCCGTACTTCGCCGCCACGTTCTCGGCCGTCACGCCCATGTGGATCGTCTGGAACGGATCGTTCAGCGCGCCGACCATCATGTCGACCGCCCGCATGTCGCCCATCCGCTGGCCGAACCGCGCGGCCGGCATCGAGTACGGCGCGCGGCTCATGTTTTCCGCGCCGCCGGCGATCGCGATGTCCGCGTCGCCGAGCAGCACGCCCTGCGCGGCCGACACGATCGCCTGCAGGCCCGACCCGCACAGCCGGTTGACGGTGAGCGCGGGCGCATGCTGCGCGACGCCGCCGTCGATCGCCGCGACGCGCGCAAGGTACATGTCCTTCGGCTCGGTGTGCACGACGTTGCCGAACACCACGTGGCCGACCTCGTCGCCCGATACCTGCGCGCGCTGCAACACTTCCCGCACGACCTTCGCGCCGAGCTCGGTCGGCGGAAAGTCCTTCAGGCTGCCGCCGAAATCGCCGATCGCGGTCCGCACCCCGCTCACCACCACCACTTCGCGCTGCATGTTGCCTCCTCATCCTCGTTCGGAATGGACACATGGTGTGGCCTGGCCGACGTGCGGCATCCGCGGGTCAGCCCTGCATGAATCGCTCCACGGCATCGCGGTGCGGGATCGGCGCGACCGCGCCGTAGCCCGTCGTCGACAGCGCCGCCGCCGCGTTCGCGTAGCGCGCCGCCGCGAACGGATCGTCGCCGGCGACGATCCGCGCGACGAACGCGCCGCCGAAGCAGTCGCCCGCGCCCGTCGCATCGATCGCCTCGACCACGAAACCCGGCACCACGCGCCGCTCGTGCGGCGTCGCGACGTACGCGCCTTCCTTGCCGAGCTTCAGCGCGACGACCTGCGGACCGAGCTCGAGCATCGCGTCGACGATCGCATCGCGATCATCCGCGCCCGTGAGCGCGGTGACGTCGTCCCAGCTCGGCAGGCAGATGTCCGTCTGGCGCAGCGCTTCGCGCATCACCGCGCGGGCGCGCGGCAGCGGCCACAGCTTCAGGCGCAGGTTCGTGTCGAAGCTGATCTTCGCGCCCTGCTTGCGCGCGTGGTCGATCGCCGCGAACGCGGCATCGCACGCGGCCGTGCCGATCGCAAGGCTGATGCCCGACAGATGCACCGCCTTCGCGGCAGCCAGCGCATCGAGCGGCAGGTCACCCGGCGCGTAGCGGCTCGCCGCCGACCCCGCGCGCAGGTAGTCGAACTGGTGGCCGTTCGGGCCGTGCGTGACGAAGTAGACGCCGGTCGGCGCCGAGCCGTCGATGCGCACATACGTGGTGTCGACGCCTTCGGTGCGCCACAGGCCGTTCAGCAGCCGGCCGAAATGATCGTCGCCGACCGCCGACACGAAGCCGGCCGACGCGCCCTGGCGCGCGGCCGCGATGCAGAAGTTCGACGTGTCGCCGCCGAAGCCCTGCAGGAATTCGGGGCGCCCCGGCAGGGACTGGTTGAATTCGATCATCGCCTCGCCGAGCGCGAGGATGTCGGGAAACGGCGCGGCCATCGCTTACACCTCGCCCCACAGGTCGTGACCGTCCGCGCCCGTGATCTTCACGGAGACGAAATCGCCGACCTTGTAGCGCTTCGACGCCTTCTGCGCGGGCTCGACGTAGACGACGCCGTCGATTTCGGGTGCATCGGCGGCCGTGCGGCCGATGCCGCCTTCGTCGCTCACTTCGTCGATCAGCACCTTGAGCGTCTTGCCGACCTTGCGCTCGATGCGCTTCGCCGACACTTCCTCGGCGACTTCCATGAAGCGCGCGCGGCGCGCCTCGCGGACTTCGTCGGGCAGCGCGCCGTCGAGCTCGTTCGCGGTTGCGCCTTCGACCGGCGAATACGCGAAGCAGCCGACGCGGTCGAGTTCCGCTTCGCGGATGAAGTCGAGCAGCGTCTCGAACTGTTCTTCCGTCTCGCCGGGGAAGCCGGCGATGAACGTGCTGCGGATCGTCAGGTCCGGGCAGATCTCGCGCCACTTCTGCACGCGCTCGAGCACCTTCTCGGCATTCGCCGGGCGCTTCATGCGCTTCAGCACTTCGGGGTGCGCGTGCTGGAACGGCACGTCGAGATACGGCAGCACGTGGCCCTTGAACGGGCCTTCGGCCATCAGCGGGATGACTTCGTCGACGCTCGGATACGGATACACGTAGTGCAGGCGCACCCATGCGCCGTACTGCGCCGCGAGCTCGCCGAGCGCGGCGACCAGGTCGGTCATGCGCGTCTTGATCGGCTTGCCGTTCCAAAAGCCCGTGCGGTACTTGACGTCGACGCCGTACGCGCTCGTGTCCTGCGAGATCACGAGCAGTTCCTTCACGCCCGACTTGAACAGGTTTTCCGCCTCGAGCATCACCTCGGCGACCGGGCGCGACACGAGGTCGCCGCGCATCGACGGGATGATGCAGAACGTGCAGCGGTGGTTACAGCCTTCGGAAATCTTCAGGTATGCGTAGTGGCGCGGCGTGAGCTTGATGCCGGCCGCGGGCACGAGATCGACGAACGGATCGTGCGGCTTCGGCAGGTGCGAATGGACGGCCTGCATCACCTCGCCGACCGCGTGCGGGCCGGTGACGGCGAGCACCTTCGGATGCACTTCCTCGATCAGGCCGGAGCCGCTTGCGCTTTTCTTCGCGCCGAGGCAGCCGGTGACGATCACCTTGCCGTTCTCGGTCAGCGCCTCGCCGATCGCGTCGAGGCTCTCCTGCACGGCTTCGTCGATGAAGCCGCAGGTGTTGACGACGACGAGGTCGGCGCCGTCGTAGGTGCCGGAGATTTCATAGCCTTCGGCGCGCAGCTGGGTGATGATTTGTTCGGAGTCGACGAGGGCTTTCGGGCAACCAAGCGAAACGAACCCTACTTTGGGGGATTGGGACATCTGGAATGTTGGGGCGTGGCGGCAAAAACGAGAGTTTACAGCCATTTAGGGTTCGGCGAGGCAAAACTAGCGGGCGGCGGCGAGGGGGCAGTGGCGAGGGGGTGGCGGCTCGGATATACCGCCGGATGGGTGGTCGAGTACGAAATGGCGATTGATGCAGCCCTTTCACTACGGGGAGGATTGTCGGCCTGCCGCCCGCGACATGTCGGGCAAAGCGCTCCCGGCATGTCTCTGCGCGCCATAGAAGACTCCGAGGCGCCTGCGGGCTCCGTTTTGATCGCCCAGCACTTGAACCGCCTTTGTCGCGCCGAACCGCTGCCGGCTCAAGCCCCGCTTGCCCTGATCGCAATCGACGGCTCACGGCCGTTCATGATCCAAGCGCACTGGAAACCCTTGATCATCACCGTATGAAGAATTCCCGAACCTGATGGTATCGTGGCTCGAAGCACGCGCCGGACGACGGCCATTCGTCGCCGCGTGCGACCGGCGATACATCACGCGCGCCTCCCAAACCCGAAATCCATCGAACGTTCGACCCAACCCCTCTCACCCGCCCTGCAACCATCGCCATGAAAAAACTTGTCAACCGCCCGTCCGACGTCGTGCGCGAAATGCTCGAAGGCATCGCGCGGCAGTCGCCGCATCTCGCGATCCTCGGCGACGAGCACGTGCTCGTCCGCAAGGCGCTGCCCGAACCGTCGCAGCGTGCGGTCGCAGTCCTCTCCGGCGGCGGCAGCGGCCACGAGCCCGCGCACGGCGGCTACGTCGGCGACGGGATGCTGAGCGCGGCCGTCTGCGGCGAAGTGTTCACATCGCCGTCCACCGACGCCGTGCTGGCCGCGATCCGCGCGACCGCCGGCCCGAACGGCGCGCTGCTCGTCGTCAAGAACTACACGGGCGACCGGCTCAACTTCGGCCTCGCCGCCGAGCTCGCACGCGCGGAAGGCATTCCGGTCGAGACGGTCATCGTCGCCGACGACGTATCGCTGCGCGATCGCGTCGAGCGCGGGCAGCGACGCGGGATCGCAGGCACCGTCCTGATCCACAAGCTCGCCGGCGCGGCCGCCGCGCTCGGGCTGCCGCTCGCCCGCGTCGCCGCGATCGCGCGCGAGGCTGCGGCCGATCTCGGCACGATGGGCGTCGCGCTCGACGGCTGCACGATTCCGGGCGCCGAGAAGTCGGGCTTCAACCTCGCCGACGACGAGATCGAGCTCGGCCTCGGCATCCATGGCGAAAAAGGTGTCGAACGCAAGACGCCGCAGCCGGCCGACGCGCTGGTCGACACGCTGCTGTCGAGCATCGTCGCCGATCTCGTCCTCGACGCCGGCGAACGGGTCGCCCTGTTCGTCAACGGTCTCGGCGCCACGCCCGACATGGAGCTGGCGATCGTGCTGCGCGCCGCGTACGACAACCTGAGCCGGCGCGGCATCGCCGTCGAACGCGCGTGGGCCGGCACGTTCCTGTCGGCGCTCGACATGCCCGGCTGCTCGATTTCCGTACTGCGACTGAACGACGAGCGCGAAAAGCTGCTCGATGCGCCGACGCAGGCGCGCGCGTGGCCGGGCGGCGGCGCCGTCAACCCGCAGATCCGGGTGGCCGCCGCGGAAACACGCGATGCGCCGCCGGCACCGCTCGACGCCAGCGGCCGCGCATGGGCCGCGCGCCTGCAGCCGGCGCTGCACGCAGTCGCGCGCGCGCTGATCGACCACGAAGCCACGTTGACGGAACTCGATGCGGCGGCCGGCGACGGCGATCTCGGCGCGAGCATGCATCGGGCCGCGCAGGCGATCCTCGCGTTGCCCGAAGCCGCGTACGGCACGCCGGCGGGCGCGCTCGCGGCGCTGGGCGCCGCGTTGCGGCGCGCGATCGCGGGCAGTTCGGGGCCGTTCTATGCGACCGCGCTGCTGCGTGCGTCGCGCCGGCTTGCCGACATCGCCGAGCCGTCGACACGCGAGTGGGCCGCGGCATTCCGCGGCGCGGTGGAATCGATCGGCGAGCTGGGCGGTGCGCGCGCCGGCGACCGGACGATGCTCGATGCGCTCATGCCGGCCGTCGACGCGTTCGACCGTGCGCTCGATGACGATCGGGACGGCGCTGCCGCATGGGCGGCGGCCGTCGAAGCAGCCGAACGCGGCGCGCAGGAAACGACACGCATGACGCCGCGCGCGGGACGCGCGAGCTATCTGGGGGAACGCGCCATCGGCACACCCGACGGGGGCGCAGTCGCGGTCGCGTACTGGTTGCGAGCGTTGCAGCCGCACGTGCGGTGAGCCGCGACGCAGGCGGGCTCATCGCCCGCTTTGACGTATGGTGCGCGCGGAGACGAGACTCGTCTTGTGCGCCTGGTCCCAGCTTGCCGCCGAGCCGCACAAGGCCGAGCCGAAGCGTCACGTAAACGCACTGTGGCTCGTGAACAAGGCCAGGTCGGACAGCTCCGCGCGCACCGGCGCATTTTCCAGCGCTACGCCTAGACGCCGGCATCGCACAGCCGTGGCCGGATGCCCCTTGCCTGCGCTACACGCAGTAGCGCCCAAGTTCCTCCCGTCGACCTCCCCCTTGGGGCGCGCCCGTCTTTGCACGTGCGCGCACAGCGCGCTCCTCTTCCCCCTACCATCGACTGCCAACCCAACACTCCCGCGCGCTACTAGAAATCCCCGATAGCAAATAAAAACCAGAAAATAAATTCAAAAAAATACAAATATCACGCCACAACGCGAATTCATCAATTTGAATCGCCAATAAATTTATTTTATTGGCACCACCCAACTCGACCTCCTAGCCTTTATTGTGCTCTGCAATACACAATTGACCAGAATAGTTTAAAACACTCGATAATCCACAAAAATCATTTCCAAATCCGCCACCCCTATTCAACATCCAATTAATCGACCATATATTCCAGATCGATCAGACGTCGGCACCCTATTCAGCCAGGCAGCACTGAACCGTGCATCATCCGCATCACAACCCAAGCAATCCACTCATTCATCAAGGAAAGACCATGAGAAAACTCGCGACCATCGTCGTTTCGGTCATGATGCTTGCTGCATCCTCGTACGCCTCTGCGGAATCGCTTTGCAAGGCAGGCAAGATCGACAAGATCGAAACCGATACGAGCGGCAACCTGCTCGTCACCATCAGCGACGGCATTTACTCATTCAGCGCCAAGGAAGTTTTTCCGATCATCTATTCCGCATATTCCGAAAATAGAAACCTCTTTATTTACGGAAACAACTGCGCGAACGGATCGGCGGCAAGCCGCTTCGCGATTCGATAAGCCGGCCGGAAATCCGGCCATCGGCATCTTTTACAATCAGCGCTTTATCTGATATTCGGCCGACCGGAATTTGCCGGTCGGCCCTGTCTGTTTTAAATTGCACTGATGCACCGCAGCATTACAATGCCCGTGCGCATGCGAACGATGCCGCCGCGCGGACGATTCTTCCGCGACACGGCTCATTGCCGTCCCGCACGATGCCGGCGCAGCGCCTTGCGCGTCCGCACCGGAATGCCGCTTATTTCTTCTCCGGCTCCGACGAGCCCGGCTGCTTGAACGGGAACGAGCTGAACATCGATTTCGCCTGATTCTGCATCTGCTCCTGCATCTGCACGAACATGTTCTTCGATTGCTCGATATAGCTCGTCATCATCCCCTGCATCATCGGCGCCTGCATGTTCATGAACTGCGACCAGATCTCCGGATTCATCGCATTGTTCTCGTACAGGTTCTTCGACTGGTCGGCGAGCTTGTTCTGGATGTCGATGAACGCCTGGATGTTCTTCTCCAGGTAGGTGCCCATCATGCCCTGCATCGCATGCCCGTAGAAGCGGATGATCTGCGACAGCATCGACGACGAGAACATCGGCACGCCGCCGCTTTCCTCTTCGAGAATGATCTGCAGAAGGATGCTGCGCGTCAGGTCTTCGCTCGATTTCGCATCGACGACCTTGAAGTCCTCCTGGTCCAGCACGAGCTGCTTCACATCGGTCAGCGTGATGTATGTGCTTGTCTCGGTATCGTAGAGCCGGCGGTTCGGATACTTCTTGATGAGCCGTTCGGCCGTTTTCTTTGTAGTAGTCATGTAACGCCTTTAAGTGCCAGCGTAGCGCAGTGACAAATCCCCGCCGCCCGAAAGTCGGGTTGCGGGGCCCCTTGGGAAACGCCGAACCGCGCGGCCGCCCGGCCCGCGCGGTTCGCGGTCTCAGCCCATGTGCAGGCCGCCGTTCAGCGAGAAGTCTGCGCCCGTCGCGAAACCCGAATCGTTCGACGCGAGCCACGCGACGATCGAGCCGATCTCCTCGGGCGCGCCGAGACGGCGCACCGGAATCGTCGCGACGATCTTCTCGAGCACGTCAGGGCGGATCGCCTTGACCATGTCGGTGCCGATGTAGCCCGGCGACACGGTGTTGACCGTCACGCCCTTCGTCGCGACTTCCTGTGCGAGCGCCATCGTGAAGCCGTGGATGCCGGCCTTCGCGGTCGAATAGTTGGTCTGGCCGAACTGGCCCTTCTGGCCGTTCACCGACGAGATGTTGATGATCCGGCCCCAGCCGCGCTCGACCATCCCGTCGATCACCTGTTTCGTCACGTTGAACAGGCTCGTCAGGTTGGTGTCGATGACGGCCGTCCAGTCCTCGTGCGTCATCTTGCGGAACACGACGTCGCGCGTGATGCCCGCGTTGTTGACCAGCACGTCGATCTCGCCGACCTCGGCCTTGACCTTGTCGAACGCTTCCTTGGTCGAGTCCCAGTCGCCGACGTTGCCTTCCGATGCGATGAAGTCGAACCCGAGCGCCTTCTGGTCCTCGAGCCACTTCACGCGGCGCGGCGAGTTCGGGCCGCAGCCCGCGACCACCGTGAAGCCGTCCTTCACCAGGCGCTGGCAAATGCTGGTGCCGATGCCGCCCATACCGCCCGTTACGTAAGCAATTCGCTGAGACATAAATCTCACTCCATTTTCTTGGTTTCGAGAGTTGCCGAGCGGCGCCCTCTGACTACACGCGGCGCCTGCGCGGCATACTGCCCGGCAGGCGCCGAGAGACGATTACGGACGCTCGACCGCGAGCGCGACGCCCATCCCGCCGCCGATGCACAGCGACGCCAGCCCGCGCTTCGCATCGCGCTTGACCATCTCGTGCAGCAGCGTCACCAGGATCCGGCAGCCCGACGCCCCGATCGGATGACCGATCGCGATCGCTCCGCCGTTCACGTTCACCTTCGACGTGTCCCAGCCCATCTGCTTGTGCACCGCCAGCGCCTGCGCCGCGAACGCCTCGTTGATCTCCATCAGGTCCAGGTCGCCCGGCGTCCAGCCCGCGCGCTCCAGGCACCGCCGCGACGCCGGCACCGGGCCCATCCCCATCACGCTCGGATCCACGCCCGCGTTCGCGTACGCCTTGATCCGCGCGAGCGGCTTCAGGCCCAGCGCTTCCGCCTTCTTCGCCGACATCACCAGCACCGCCGCCGCGCCGTCGTTGATCCCCGACGCGTTCGCCGCCGTCACCGTGCCGTCCTTCGCGAACGCCGGCTTCAGCCCCGCCAGCGACTCCGCCGTCACGCCGTGGCGCACGAACTCGTCCGTCGCGAACTGCAGCGGCTCGCCCTTGCGCTGCGGAATCGCCACCGGCACGATCTCGTCGTCGAAGCGCCCGGCCTTCTGCGCCGCTTCCGCCTTGTTCTGCGACAGCGCCGCGAACGCATCCTGCTCTTCGCGCGTGATCCCGTATTCCTTCGCGACGTTCTCCGCCGTGATGCCCATGTGGTACTGGTTGTATACGTCCCACAGGCCGTCGACGATCATCGTGTCGACCAGCTTCGCATCGCCCATCCGGAACCCGTCGCGCGAGCCCGGCAGCACGTGCGGCGCCGCGCTCATGTTCTCCTGGCCGCCCGCGATCACGATGTCCGCGTCGCCGGCAATGATCGCGTTCGCCGCCAGCATCACCGCCTTCAGGCCCGAGCCGCACACCTTGTTGATCGTCATCCCCGGCACCGCGCTCGGCAGCCCCGCCTTGATCAGCGACTGGCGCGCCGGGTTCTGGCCCGAGCCCGCCGCCAGCACCTGGCCCAGGATCACTTCGCTGATCTGCTCCGGCTTCACGCCGCCGCGCTCCAGCACCGCGCGGATCACCGTTGCGCCCAGCTCCGGCGCCGCGATCTTCGCGAGAGCGCCGCCGAATTTGCCGACCGCGGTCCGCGCGGCCGATACGATCACTACGTCCGTCATTTCCCTTTCCTCCGGGCCGGCGCGACACGGCGCATCGCTCCCCGCCCTGTTAAAAATACTGCGGCGCTCCAGACAGCGTGCGCCGCTGTCAGTCTTTCGTCAATCGCGCTGCAACACGTACCGGCCGGGCGCCGGCTCGATCACCGGGAATTGCGCGGAGCCGGCCTGCGCGGGCGGCGCCACCTTGCGGCCGCCGTACTGGTCGAGCCACTCGGTCCAGGTCGGCCACCAGCTGCCGGGCTGCTCGGTCGCACCGGCGAGCCAGTCGTCGGCGGCTCCGGGCAGGTCGTTGTCGTTGACCCAGAAGCTGCGCTTCTTCTTCGCCGGCGGATTGATCACGCCCGCGATGTGGCCCGACGCGCCGAGCACGAACTTCAGCGGGCCCGTCAGGATCGACGTCGACGCGTAGGCCGTCTGCCACGGCACGATGTGATCCTCGCGCGAGCCGTAGATGAAGGTCGGCACGTCGATCCGCGACAGGTCGACCGCCTCGCCGCACACGGTGAGCGCGCCCGGCTCGCGCAGCCGGTTCTCGAGATAGGTATTGCGCAGGTACCACGCGTACATCGGGCCCGGCAGGTTGGTCGAATCGCTGTTCCAGTACAGCAGGTCGAACGGCGCCGGCGTGCGGCCCTTCAGGTAGTTGTCGACAACGTAGTTCCAGACGAGATCGTTCGGACGCAGAAACGAGAACGTGTTCGCGAACTCGACGCCGCGCATCAGCCCCGGCGGCGTGCCGCTCTTTCCGCCGATCGTCTGCTCGCGCATCTGCACGTGCGCCTCGTCGACGAACACGTCGACGACGCCCGTGTCGGAGAAATCGAGCATCGCGGTGAGCAGCGTCATCGACGCGGCCGGGTGCTCGCCGCGCGCAGCCAGCACCGCGAGCGCCGTGGACAGCATCGTGCCGCCGACGCAGAAGCCCAGCGTGTTGATCTGCTCGCGGCCGCTCACCTGCTGCACCGCATCGATCGCGGCGAGCAGGCCTTCGTTCATGTAGTCGTCCCAGGTCTTGTGGGCGACCGATGCATCCGCGTTTCGCCACGACACGAGAAACACCTGGTGGCCGCACGACAGCGCATGCGCGACGAGCGAATTCTCGGGCTGCAGGTCGAGGATGTAGAACTTGTTGATGCACGGCGGCACGATCAGCAGCGGCCGTTCGAACACCGTCTCCGTCGTCGGCTTGTACTGGATCAGCTGGATCAGGTCGTTCTCGTAGACGACCGCGCCCTCGGTGCAGCCGAGGTTCTTGCCGATCACGAACTGCGATTCGTCGGTCTGCGAGATCTTGCCGCGCTGCAGGTCGCCCAGCAGGTTCATCATCCCCTGCCGCAGGCTTTCGCCCTGGGTCTCGAGGATCGACTTCTGCGCATCCGGGTTGAACGCGAGAAAGTTGCTCGGCGCGGCGGCGGCCGTCCATTGCTGCACCGCGAAACGGATCCGCTCGCGTGTCTTGGGATCGGTCTCGAGCGCGTCGGCGAGCTCCTGCAGGTAGCGCGCGTTGAGCAGGTACCACGCGGCCGTGAACGCGTGCGCGGGCGAAGCCTTCCACGCGTCGCCGCTGAAGCGGCGGTCCTTCAGCTCAGGCACCTCGAGCTTCGCGGCGCTCGCCTGCTGCATCAGCGTCACGCAATCGCGCGCATAGTCGGCCTGCAGCTTCTGCAAGCGCTCGGGCGGGATCGCGGCGGCCGGCAGCTTCAGGCCGGCGAACGGCGATGCCGCGCCGCCGAAATCGGTCATCGACGGCATCTGGAACGGAAACGACTTGGGGAACTGAAACGTCGCGAACGGATTCGTCGCGGCCGACGCGGTCGCGGCGCGCGCCGGATCCGCGAAGCCCCGCCACGCGCTCAACCACGCCTCGAACATCTGCTGCATCGGCTGCGCTGCTTGCTGGGCTGCCTGGGCGAATGCCTGCTGGCCCGCGAAAGTGTCCGCCTGTGCGGACGTCGACGAGTTTTTCGATGCTGTCATTACCTGCCTTACCGGTGATTCCTGAGCGTCAATCGTGGAAATCCTGCTCGCGGGCGCGGCGTGCCGGCCGTGCAAGCAGGGCCGTCATGCTCTGGAGAGGCGTCTCCAGATTCTGCCGCAGTGCGGTATTTTTATCATTATCGTTTTCCCCATGTGAAGCGTTGCGTCAAACCAGGATCACGACCATCCATCAAGACGGAGATAATCCGCGCGCGACAGGCGGGACAAGGCTCCCGGCGAACACATCGACATTTTGATTCGCTTGACTTCACATTTTTTCATTCGGTCGCGCATACATCGGCATTCTGCCGTGCGAATAGCGAGATAACCCGATACTGCACAGCAGCATGCGATGCACGCGCGACCTCAGTCGGCCAGCCAGATCGCCGCCGCCATGCGGCCGGTTACGCGGTCGCGCCGGTACGAATAGAAGCGCGACGGCTCGGTGACCGTGCATGCGCCGCCACCGCTCACGCGCGACACGCCCGCGCGCGCGAGACGCAGCCGTGCAAGCGCGTGGAGATCGGCCAGAAACTTGCCCGGCGCGCCTTCGATCGCGGCGAACGCGCGCCGTGTTTCATCATGCTCCGACTGCGGGGCCGTGTCGAGAAATGCGTCGCGCACGTCCGCGCCCACCTCGAACGCATCCGGACCGATCGCCGGCCCGAGGAACGCGTGCAGGCTGTCGGCCGCGCCGCCGGCGAGCGCCGCGACCTGCGCCGCGGTGTCCTCGACGATGCCGGCCGCGAGCCCGCGCCAGCCCGCATGCGCGGCGCCGACCGCGCGCCCCTGCGCATCGCACAGCAGCACCGGCAGGCAATCCGCGACCATCACGACGCACACCGCATTCGCGCGATCGGTCACGCTCGCGTCGGCCCGCACCGGCGCCGCGGCGTCCGGATCGGCCGCGATCACTTCGTCGGCGCGCACGATCCGCGCGCCGTGCACCTGCTCGAGCCACGCGGCGCGCGGCTGGCCCGCGAGCGCCAGCAGCCGCGCACGGTTCTCGGCGACGTGCGCCGGATCGTCTCCGGTGTGCAGCCCGAGGTTCATCCCGCCCGGCTGCGCGCCGCCGTCGTGCCAGCGCCCGTACGGGCCCTCGCTGACACCGCCGGCGCGCGTCGTGACCAGCGCGCGCACGCGCGGCGACACCTGCCAGTCGGGCTGCACGCAGTCCTGCCACGTCAACGGCGCCAGGTTCGTCATCGCCACTCACTCCTCCTCGTCCGGGTACGCCGCATCGTCTTCATACTCGCCGCCGAAATCATCGTCGTAATCGCCGTCCTCGTCGAATTCCGCATCGTCCTGCCCGAAGCCGAGCGCGCCGACGAGCGCGGTCATGTCGTCCGGCAGCGGGCAGCGCCACTGCATCGTCTTGCCGGTCACCGGATGCACGAGGCCGAGCCGCCACGCGTGCAGCGCCTGGCGCGCGAACCCGTCCGGCAGCGGCGTCACCGAGCGCTTGCCGCGCGCGCGCCCGTACACGGGATCGCCGAGCAGCGGATGGCCGACATGCGAGCAATGCACGCGGATCTGGTGGGTGCGGCCGGTTTCGAGATCGCATTGGATCGCTGATACCGGCTGACGTTGCCACACACATGTGTCAACCGTGCGGAAATGCGTGCGCGCCGGCTTGCCGGACGCACCGGTCACGACCGCCATGCGCGTGCGCTCGCGCGGATCGCGGCCGATCGGCGCGTCGATCGTGCCGTCCTCGGGCATGGTGCCCCAGACCAGCGCGAAATAGCGGCGCTTCACGGTGCGGGCCTGCAGCTGGCGGACCAGGTCGGTCTGCGCGGCGAGCGTGCGCGCGACCACCATCAGGCCCGAGGTTTCCTTGTCGAGCCGGTGGACGATCCCCGCGCGCGGCAGGCCCGCCGCCGCATCGCCGTAGCGGTGCAGCAGGCCATTGAGGATCGTGCCGCTCCAGTTGCCGGCGGCCGGATGCACGACGAGGCCCGCCGGCTTGTTGATGACGACGAGCGCGTCGTCCTCGTAGACGATGTCGAGCGGCACCGGCTCCGGCGTGAACGCGAGCTGCTCCGGCAGCAGGTCGGGCACGAGCTCGATCGTCGCGCCGAGCGGCACCGGCTGGCGGATCTTCGCGGGCGCGCCGTCGATGCGCACCCGCTGGGCGTCGATCCAGCTCTGCAGCCGGCTGCGCGAGAATTCGGGAAACAGCTGCGCGAGCGCCTTGTCGAGGCGCTCGCCGGCAAGCGATGCGGGAACTTCGACGACACGCGGCGCATCGTCGCCCGCACCGGACGGCGCGACGGGCGACTGCAGCGCGTCGCCGGTGAGGTCGTCGTCGAGCGAATCGCCGGAAGCAGCGTCGGCGGGCCGATCGCTTGGGCTATAATCTTCGCGATTTGCCTTGCCCTGCCGGGCATTCTGCGAATTTGAACGGGTCATTTAGACTGGGTCACCAAGACTTGAAGCTAGGACATGCGAGCATGATGAATTCGACCAAACGCGCGGCACGAACCGTCGCCGCCCGGGCAACGGCGGTTGCAGCCGCGGCCCTCATCGCGGGTTGCCACGGCTTGCCGCAGAAGCAGGACGAGACCGCGACCTGGTCGAACAACAAATTATACTCAGAGGCTCAGGACGCCCTGTCCGGCGGCGACTGGGGCAAATGCGCGAAATACTTCGAGGCGCTGCAGGGTCGCGACCCGTTCGGTCATTTCGCGCAGCAGGCACAGATCAACGTCGCGTACTGCAACTGGAAGGACAACGAAGCGGCTGCCGCCGATCAAGCCGTCGACCGCTTCATCCAGCTGCACCCCGATCATCCCGATATCGCGTACGCGTACTACCTGAAGGGCATGATCCACTTCAACGACGATCTCGGGCTGTTCGGCCGCTTCTCGGGCCAGGACATGAGCGAGCGCGATCCGCAGGCGCTGCGCGAATCGTACGACGCGTTCAAGGTCGTCGTCGACCGCTATCCGAAGAGCAAGTACGCGCCGGACGCAGCGGCCCGGATGCGCTACATCGTCAATGCGCTCGCGTCGCACGAAGTGCACGCGGCCGACTATTACTACCGTCGCGGCGCGTACGTTGCCGCGATCAACCGCGCGCAGCTCGCGATCAGGGATTACAAGGGTGCGCCGGCCATCGAGGACGCGCTGCACATCATGGTCCTGTCGTACGGCAAGCTGAACCAGCCGCAGCTCGCCGAGGACACGAAGCGCGTGCTCGCGGGCACGTTCCCGGACAGCCCGTACGTCACGGGCCACGCCCGCCCCGGTGCGAAGAAGTCGTGGTGGCAGTTCTGATTCGCTGCGCCGCGTAACGCGCGCGCAGCCACAAAAAAACCCGGCCTTGCAGCCGGGTTTTTTATTGCGTGGCGGATTCGCGCAAGCGGCAGCGCGAAACGGCTATATCCGCTTCGCGGCGCGATGCTCGGCGAAGAACTCCTCGACGACCTCGATCTCGCGCGTGCGCTTGAACGGCGGCAGGCTCTGCCAGATCCGTCGCCCGTAGGGTTTGTCGACGAGGCGCGTGTCGCAGATCATCAGCACGCCGCGATCGGTTTCCGCGCGGATCAGCCGGCCCGCGCCCTGCTTCAGCGTGATCACCGCCTGCGGCAGCTGGTGCACGGCGAACGGGCTCAAGCCCTTCTTCGTCAGCGCATCGAGGCGCGCGGCCAGCACCGGATCGTCGGGCGGCGCGAACGGCAGCTTGTCGATCACGACGAGCGACAGTGCGTCGCCGCGCACGTCGACGCCTTCCCAGAAGCTCTGGCTGCCGACCAGGATCGCATTGCCGTAGGCGCGGAAACGATCGAGCAATTCCGTGCGGCTCGCATCGCCCTGCACGAGCAGCGGCGTATTCCAGCCACGCGATTCGATCACGTCGCGCAGCTTCGACGCGATCCGGTCGACCGCGCGCAGCGTCGTGCACAGCATGAACACCCCGCCGCCCGCCGCCGCAATGGCCGGCAGCGCGGCATCGAACACCGCGTCGGTGAACGCGGGCGACGACGGCTGCGGCAGGTTGCGCGGCACGTACAGCAGCCCTTGCGTCTGGTAGTCAAACGGGCTCGCGAGCGTCATCGAGCGCCGCGAGCTGAGCCCCATCTGTGCTGCGTAATGCGTGAAATCTCCGCGCACCGACAGCGTCGCCGACGTGAAGACCCACGCGCGCGGCACGCCCGCGCGCTGCTTCGCGAAGATCGGCGCGACCGACAGCGGCGTTTCGTGCAGCTGGACGGTATGCGAGAACACTTCGACCCAGCGCACCTTCTCGTTCGGATCGCCGTCGCCGGCCGCGGCCTCGGCCGCATCGGCCTTCGCGGCCTCCTGCGCCGCGCCGGGCGCGACCCAGCCGGCGAGCAGGTCCTGCAGCTCGCGCGCGCGGCGCAGGCACGCGCCGAGCGACTCCGCCCGTTCGGCCTGGCCGGCCAGCGCCGACGCGAGCGCATCGAGCGCGGCTTCCAGCGCGTCGAGCGCGCCGTACAACGGATGGTCGTCGCCGAGCTGCGCGAGCGACATCCGCACGATCGTATCGTCCGCGAACGCGAGCCGCAGGTCCCGCGCCGCGCGCTCCAGCGCGCCGCCGAGCTTGACCCACTCGACCGCGTCGCGCGCGTGGCTCAAGCCTTCCGCGACCGTATCGCGCGCGAGCTCGAGAATCTGCGTCGTCGACAGCGTTTCGCCGAAGAACAGCGTCGCCGTCTCCGGCAGCTGGTGCGCTTCGTCGAAGATGATCGTGTTCGCGTTCGGCAGCAGCTCGGCCATGCCGGTGTCGCGCAGCATGATGTCCGCGAAGAACAGGTGATGATTGACCACGACGACGTCGGCCTGCTGGGCCTCGCGCCGCGCCTGCATCACGAAGCATTCCTTGTAGTGCGGACATTCCTGGCCAAGGCAGTTGTCGCGGGTCGACGTGACCATCGACCACACCGGCGCGGTTTCCGGCACGCTGGCCAGCTCGGCCTTGTCGCCGCTGCGCGTGACCTTCGCGAAGCGGACGATCTCCTGCAGGTACGCGGTGTCCTGCCGCGACGGCAGCCGCCCGTTGTCGGCGGTGCGCTGCAGGTAGTAGTGGCACAGATAGTTCGCGCGCCCCTTCAGCATCGCGACCGTCACCGGCACCGCGAGCGCGTCGCGCACGGTCGGGATGTCGCGCTGGAACAGCTGGTCCTGCAGGTGCTTGGTGCCGGTCGACACGATGACCTTGCCGCCCCACAGCATCGCGGGCACGAGATACGCGTAGGTCTTGCCCGTGCCGGTGCCGGCCTCGACGATCAGCGTGTTGTCGCCCGCATCGCTGTCGGCCTCCGCAGCCGCGGCGGCGTCCGTGCCCGGCTCGGCCGTCTTGTCGGCATCGTTCTGCAGGCGGCGCGCGGGGCGTTTGCGGGTCTCGAAGATCTCGGGCTCGGGCATCCGGCGCGCGGACGCCTCCATCGCGGCCGCGACGGCGCGCGCCATCTCGATCTGCGACGCACGCGGCCGGTAGCCGTCGAGCGCGCGCGCGAACAGCCCGCCGTCGCCGAAGATCGTGTCGAGCTCGTCGACACGCTTGCGGCTCAGCTCGAAGGCGGCTTCGGGCGCACGGGCGCGCCCGGCGGACGACACGTCTCGCCGGGCATCGGGGGTGGCTTCAAGCGGTGAATTCAAGGCAAGCGTTCCTGTGTCCAGCGCCCGGGACGGCGCCGGCGCTTGCCAGGCCGCGCTCAGGCGCGCTTATCGGGTTCCAGCTGCGATTGCAGCATGATGATTTTGTCTTTGGCCGCCAGCTTTTCCTTCTTCAGCTTGTGCAGCGTAATGTCGTCAATGTCGGACCGCCCTTCCTTCTGCTCGATCTCTCGAGCGAGCCGCGAGTGCAGCTCCTCCAATGAAGCCAAACGGTTGTGCAATTCCTGCTGCTGTTCCGCGTGACGGCTCTGCATGTTCGCCTCCTCATCGAAGCAGCGCGCCGGCCAGCCTGCCGGTGCGCTCGAGACTGCTTTCCGGATCAACCCAACACGTTACTGCCCCAGCTGTTGCTGCTTGGCCTTCTCGGCCGCGTCCTTCTGTCGCTGCTCCACGTCGGCCTTGTGCTGCGCCGCCTCGTTCTGCTTGCGCTCGTAGCGCTCGGCATTGCTTGCCCGCTCCTGCGCCTTCTGGGCCGCCTGCCGGTGCGCGTCGTCCAGCTTGCGCTGGAAATCGGCCTGCTTCTGGTCGTAGGCCTGCCGGTTGGCCGCGCGCTGCGGGCCTTCCGCACCGCGCTCCGCCCGCTTCAGCGCATTTTGCTGCTGCTTGTCGCGGAAGGCGGCCGCGTTGGCCGCCTCGTTCTCCGCGCGCTGCGGCGCCTGCGCCGCATTCTGCGCGTTCTTCAACGCGATTTGCTGGTCGCGCTGCTCCGCCCGCACCGCACGCTGCTCGTCATCGAGCGCGAGCTGCTCCTGCCGGATGCTCGCCCGCTCCTCGCGCATCTGGTCGCGCGCCTTGCCGAGGCAGTGATTGACGAAGAACGTGCTGTAGCAGTCGTGCTCGGCCACCGCATAACGATAATCGTTTTTGGCCGTGCGTTGATTGAGCACTTTTTGACGGGCGTCGAAATCCGGAGCGGCCTGGGCCGCGACGGGCTCGGAAGCGGCGACGGCCGACGCCTGCGCATGTGCGCCGGCTGCCCCGAGGGACAAAGCCGCGGCGAGCGCTGCGCCGAGCGCGACGAGAGGAAAACGGGAGGTTGGCAACGTCGTAGGAAAGCTGCGGGACATGTGTCAAATTCTATCACCGCATGGCTGGACGCTCCGCCATTTATGGCAAAATGCCCCGCTTCATTCACCCGCGGCGTCTGGTCCGGCGGGCTCGCCGCGAGCGGCCCGCCACGCGGGCCCCGCCGGCCCCGCGTCGCGATTTCAGCAGGCAGATCATCCACGACATGACGGAAACCGTAGCACTCAAGATCGTACAGCGCATCGCCACCGAACTGACCGTCCAGCCGCGCCAGGTCGCGGCGGCAGTGCAACTCCTCGACGAAGGCGCCACCGTTCCGTTCATTGCCCGGTACCGCAAGGAAGTGACCGGCAACCTGGACGATACGCAGCTGCGCCAGCTCGAAGAGCGCCTGCTGTACCTGCGCGAGCTCGAGGAGCGCCGCGCCGCGATCCTGTCGAGCATCGACGAGCAAGGCAAGCTGACCGACGAGCTGCGCGCCGCGATCGACGCGGCCGACAGCAAGCAGGTGCTCGAGGACCTTTATCTGCCGTACAAGCCGAAGCGCCGCACGCGCGCGCAGATCGCCCGCGAAGCCGGCCTCGAGCCGCTCGCGCAGGCGCTGCTCGGCAACCCGCTGCTCGACCCGCAGGCCGAAGCGGCCGCCTATGTCGACGCCGACAAGGGCGTCGCCGACGTGAAAGCCGCGCTCGACGGCGCCCGCGACATCTTGTCCGAACAGTTCGGCGAAACGGCCGAGCTGCTCGGCAAGCTGCGCGACTACCTGCACAACCAGGGCGTCGTGTCGTCGGCGGTCGTCGAAGGCAAGGAAAACGAGGAAGGCGAGAAATTCCGCGATTATTACGATTACGCGGAAACGATCAAGACCGTGCCGTCGCACCGCGCGCTCGCGCTGTTCCGCGGCCGCAACGCGGGCGTCCTGACCGTCAAGCTCGGCCTCGGCGAGGAACTCGACGCGCAGGTGCCGCACCCCGGCGAAGCGATGATCGCGCGCCATTTCGGCATCGCGAACCAGAACCGGCCGGCCGACAAGTGGCTGTCCGACGTGTGCCGCTGGTGCTGGCGCGTGAAGGTGCAACCGCACATCGAGAACGAATTGCTGACGCAGCTGCGCGAGACCGCCGAACATGAGGCGATCCGCGTGTTCGCGCGCAACCTGAAGGACCTGCTGCTCGCGGCGCCGGCCGGCCCGAAGGCCGTGATCGGTCTCGACCCCGGCCTGCGCACGGGCGTGAAGGTCGCGGTCGTCGACCGCACCGGCAAGCTGCTCGCAACCGACACGATCTACCCGCACGAGCCGCGCCGCGACTGGGACGGCTCGCTCGCGAAGCTCGCGCGCATCGCCGCGCAGACGCAGGCCGAGCTGGTCAGCATCGGCAACGGCACGGCATCGCGCGAAACCGACAAGCTCGCGAGCGAGCTGATCGCGAAACATCCGGAGCTGCGCCTGCAGAAGATCGTCGTGTCCGAAGCCGGCGCATCCGTCTACTCGGCGTCCGAACTCGCGGCCAAGGAATTCCCGGAGCTCGACGTGTCGCTGCGCGGCGCCGTGTCGATCGCGCGCCGCCTGCAGGATCCGCTCGCCGAGCTCGTGAAGATCGAGCCGAAGGCGATCGGCGTCGGCCAGTACCAGCACGACGTGAACCAGCGCGAACTCGCGCGCTCGCTCGACGCGGTCGTCGAGGATTGCGTGAACGCGGTCGGCGTCGACGCGAATACCGCCTCGGCTGCGCTGCTCGCGCGCGTGTCGGGCCTGAACGCGACGCTCGCGCGCAACATCGTCGACTATCGCGACGCGAACGGCCCGTTCCCGTCGCGCGAGCAACTGCGCAAGGTGCCGCGCCTCGGCGACAAGACCTTCGAGCAGGCCGCCGGCTTCCTGCGCATCAACGGCGGCGAGAACCCGCTCGACCGCTCGTCGGTGCACCCTGAAGCATATCCGGTCGTCGAGCGGATCCTCGCGAAGATCAGCAAGCGCATCGACGACGTGCTCGGCAACCGCGACGCGCTCTCCGGCCTGTCGCCCGCCGAGTTCGTCGACGAACGTTTCGGCCTGCCGACCGTGCGCGACATCCTGTCCGAACTGGAAAAGCCGGGCCGCGACCCGCGTCCGGAATTCAAGACCGCGACGTTCCGCGAAGGCGTCGAGAAGGTGTCGGATCTGGTCCCGGGCATGGTCCTCGAGGGCGTCGTGACCAACGTCGCCGCGTTCGGCGCGTTCGTCGACGTCGGCGTGCACCAGGATGGCCTCGTCCATGTGTCCGCGATGTCGACGAAGTTCATCAAGGATCCGCACGAAGTCGTGAAGGCCGGCCAGGTGGTCAAGGTCAAGGTGCTCGACGTCGACGTGAAGCGCCAGCGCATTTCGCTGACGATGCGCCTCGACGACGATGCGACCCCGGGCGCGCCGGCACGCGGCGGTCAGCAGGATCGCGGCAGTGCGGGCCGCGGCGGCCAGGCGCGGGCGCCCCGCTCGCGCGAGCCGGAACCGGCCGGCGCGATGGCCGCGGCGTTCGCGAAACTCAAGCGCTGAGCATCGCGCACGCCAAATGAAAAGCCCGCCTGACGGCGGGCTTTTTTTTCGTCCTGGCAGCGGGCGGCGCTCAGCCGCCCCGCCGGGCCGTCAGATCTCGATCTTCGTACCGAGCTCGACCACCCGGTTCGCCGGGATCGAGAAGAAGTCGGTCGGCTTCGCGGCGTTCTGGTGCATCCACGCGAACACGCGCTCGCGCCAGATCGACATGCCGGGCAACTGGGTCGGCACGACCGTCTCGCGCGCGAGGAAGAACGACGTATCCATCAGCTCGAACGTCATGTCGTGGGTCCGGCCGAACTCCTCGAGCACCGCCTTCACGTCCGGCGTTTCGTTGAAGCCGTATTCCGCCTTCACGATATACAGGCCGCCGCCCGCATCGCGCGCGCTCAGGCGCTTGTCGTCGCGCACGTACGGGATGTCACGCGTGACGAACGTGAGGAACAGCGTCCGCTCGTGCAGCACCTTGTTGTGCTTCAGGTTGTGCAGCAGGCTGACGGGCACGAGCTTGTCGTTGCCGGTCAGGTAGATCGCGGTGCCCGACACGCGGTGCGGCGGGTGCGCGAGCAGCCCTTGCAGGAACGGCTCGAGCGGGATGCCGTCGGCAGCCGTGCGCTCCTTGACGATGTGCCGGCCCTTGAACCACGTCATCAGCAGGAAGAACAGCAGCGCGCCGATGCCGAGCGGCAGCCAGCCGCCCTGCGCGACCTTCAGCAGGTTCGCGCCGAAGAAGCCGAGATCGATCGCCATGAACACGGCGATGATTGCACCGACCAGCAGCCTGTTCCAGTTCCACACCTTGACCATCACGACGCACGCGAGGATGGTCGTGATCACCATCGTTGCCGTCACCGCGATGCCGTACGCCGCGGCGAGGTTGTCCGAGCTCTTGAAGCCGACCACGATGCACAGGATCACGAACAGCAGCAGCCAGTTCACGACCGGCACGTAGATCTGGCCGATCGCCAGTTCGGACGTGTGCAGCACCTTCATGCGCGGCACGTAGCCGAGCTGGATCGCCTGCGCGGTCAGCGAATACGCGCCGGAAATCACCGCCTGCGACGCAATCACGGTCGCCACCGTCGACAGCACGACGAGCGGCAGCAGCCCCCAGTCCGGCGCCAGCAGGAAGAACGGGTTCTCGATCGCCTTCGGGTTCTGGATCAGCAGCGCGCCCTGCCCGAAATAGTTGAGCACGAGCGACGGCATCACGAGCCCATACGCGGCGAGGCGGATCGGACGCGCGCCGAAGTGCCCCATGTCGGCATAGAGCGCCTCCGCGCCGGTCAGCACCAGCACGACCGAGCCGAGCACCACGTAGGCCTGCAGCACGTGATCGGACATGAAGCTCACCGCGTAGTACGGATTGATCGCCGCGATGATGCCGGGCGCGCGCACGATGTGGTACACGCCGAGCGCCGCGATGACGACGAACCACACCACCATGATCGGGCCGAACAGCTTGCCGACCGTCGCGGTGCCGTGACGCTGGATCCAGAACAGCGCGATCAGGATCACGATCGTGATCGGCAGCACGAGATGGGACAGATGCGGGGTCGCGATCTCGAGGCCTTCGACCGCCGACATCACCGAGATCGCCGGTGTGATCACTGCGTCGCCGTAGAACATGCACGCGCCGAAGATCCCGAGCGCCATCAGCGCGCCCGTGACGCGGGTCTTCGGATCGAGCGGCCGCAGCGACAGCGCCATCAGCGCCAGCACGCCGCCCTCGCCGTTGTTGTCGGCGCGCATCACGAACAGCAGGTACTTGACGCCGACCACGAGCATGATTGCCCAGAACAGCAGCGAGATCACGCCGAGGATCGAGCCTTCGGTGAGCGGAATGCCGTGCGCGGGGCTGAACGCCTCCTTGAGCGAATACAGCGGACTCGTGCCGATGTCGCCGAACACCACGCCGATGGCGGCAATTGCAAGCGCCTGGAGCGAATGTTGCTGCGTCGGCGAGTGTGGCGCGTGGATCGCGTCGGTCGCGTGGGTCGTGTCGTTCATATGAAGCGTAATAATCGGGTCCAGAGTCGGACAAAACGAGCGCTATTCTACCCGCGCGTGCACCGGATGCCGCCTTGTCCTGTTGCCGCGAAGCCACGTCCTCCGCGCCGCCCGTGCAGCGCCGCGCGAGCTGTGGCAGGGCTGCCATCATAGCCGCGGCAGCCACGCCTGCCTACCCGGATCGCGCCGCACCAATCGGGATAGGGGCGGTCAGGCAGCAGCCTGACCGATCCCCTCCCACACCACCCGGCATGCGGGTCCGCACCGGGCGGTTCGAGCAGTTGAGGTTATGAGAGCCGGGGCACCCCGAGCCGGTCGAAGTAGGCCACGGGCATCGCTCGGTTCAGCATCTGATAGCTGTTGCGCCACCAGCAGCGGCTGTTCGCCGCCACCCTGCGCGCATCTTCGGCCGAGGCTCCCATGGCCAGCAACTCCCGATACATCGTCGTGCCACGGCGCCAGTGCTTGAGCTGCATCGCACGCAACCGGTGCCTGATCCACTCGTCGAGTTGACGGAACACCTTGGGCGTTTGTGCCAAGTGGAAGTACGCCTTCCAGCCCGGCACGTAAGCCCTCAATCGCTCCGCTACCTCTGGCAAGTTTCTCCCGCCCCAGCGGCGGGTCAGTTCCCGGATGCGTTGCTTGAAGGTCTTCAGGGTCTTTCGGGCCACCGCACATTTGATCCGGCCGCCCGTACCGCGCCACAGTTCGTAGCCCAGGAACTTGCGACCGGTCGCCTGTGCAACCGCCGTCTTCGCCTCGTTGACCCTCAGGTGAAGTCGGTCGTAGAGCTTGCGCAAACCATTCAGCACCCGTTCGCCCGCGCTGTGACTGCGCACGTACACATTGCAGTCGTCGGCGTAACGCACGAAGTGGTGGCCTCGCTTCTCCAGTTCCCGGTCCACCTCGTCCAGCAGCACATTGGCCAGCAGCGGCGACAGCGGCCCGCCTTGCGGCGTGCCTTCGTGTCGCTCCATGACCACTCCGCCATCCATGATCCCGGCCACGAGGTAGCGCCGAACCAGCCGCAGCACGGCCTTGTCCTCAATGCGCCTCGATAGTCGCTCCATCAGGATGTCGTGATTGACCCGATCGAAGAACTTCTCCAGGTCCACATCGACCACCACCCGGTAGCCGTCCTGTACGTGCCGTTGCGCCATCAGCACCGCGTCACGCGCTCGACGCCCCGGCCGGAAGCCGTAGCTGTGTTCGGAGAAGGTCGGATCAATGATGGGTTGCAAGACTTGCAGCAGGGCTTGCTGGATCAGCCGATCCGTCACCGTCGGAATCCCCAGTTCACGCATCCCGCCACCAGGCTTCGGAATCTGGACTCGCCGCACCGGCGCGGGCCGGTAGCTTCCCTCCAGTAACGCTTCCCGAATCCGGGGCCAGTGCGTCTTCAGGTGTGCCGCCGTCTCGGCAATCGACTTCCCATCCACCCCGGCACTGCCACGATTGGCTTTGACGCGTTTCCACGCCATCACCAGATTCGCTCTCGCGAGCGCCTGCGACAGCAGACTGTCCCGCCCCAAGCCTCCGGTTTCGTGTCGCGCCGTCCGTGCTTCATCACGCCTCGCTTCCGGCTCGGCTTCACCTCGCCATCCCGCGTTGCGCGCTACCTGCGTAGCCTTCTGATGCCCTGCACGTCCGAACGACACGGCCTTCGGCCCTCCTGCTCGTTCAGCCCTTCGCCCTCAACCAGCGGCTACTACGGCCTCTGCTGACTTCTCGCTCCGGCTCGACACCGTCGCCCTTTCAGGCATAAGGCGAGTTCTCCCCAGGTAAGAACGCACTCCTTCATCGCACAACCGCCGCATTTACGCCGCCTCGCCTTGATCACGAGAGCTTCGCGGCTTCATGCCCGCTCGCCCTGCTCAGCAACGCCTTCTATGCGGTTCTTGTCCATCGGCTCGCGATTTACGCTCCACGCTTCCTCCCCACACTCGGTCGCCCTCATGCAGTTGCGCTTCGCTTCATTTGCCGTGACCAGCTTATGGCGGGACTTCCACCCGCAGGAGTGCGCCCATGCTGGGCGCACATGAAAACGGCGCCGCAAGCGGCGCCGTTCGCGAGACCTGGCGAGACGGGCAAGCGCTTACGCGCCCGCGCCGTTACGCTGCGCGTCGCCGCGCTTGATCCACGCCTCGAGATTGTGCGGACGAACCGTGTCCCACTCCTCGAACGGCTGATGGATCCAGGGGTTCATCGGCAGGAACTGCACGTGGTAATCGGGCTTCACCTTCGAGCAGCCCTTGTACCAGAGCACGGCCGAGCGCACCGCCGTGACCGACGGATAGCGCTCCTTCAGGTGCTCCTGCACGCGCGCGAGCGTGACGCCCGAATCGACCAGGTCGTCGACCAGCAGCACGTTGCCCTCGAGATTGCCGCGCGTCATCGTGATGTACTGCGCGATGTCGAGATCGCCCTGCTCGCGGCCGGCCGCTTCCCGATACGAGCTGGTCGCGAGGATCGCGAGCGGCACGTCGTAGATGCGCGACAGTTGATCGCCGACACGCAGGCCGCCGCGCGCGAGGCACAGGATCTGGTCGAACTTCCAGCCGGATGCATGCACCTGCAGCGCGAGCAACTCGATCAGGCGGTGATACTCGTCCCAACCCACCCAGAGGTTCTTGTCGTCGTTGCGCGGATCGGACATCACGAGCGACGTCGTATTCAGCTTCGTCATCGAGTGTTACACCTTGAACGGATGGCGGAGCAGAATCGTCTCGTCGCGGTCCGGGCCGGTCGACACCATGTCGATCGGCACGCCGGCCACTTCCTGGACACGGGTCAGGTACGCACGGGCGTTCGCCGGCAGCGCATCCCACGAATTGATGCCGACGGTGCTTTCCTTCCAGCCGACGAACGTCTCGTACACGGGCTCGCAGCGCGCCACGTCGGCCGCGCCGCGCGGCAGGATGTCCGCATCCTTGCCGTCGATCTTGTAGCCGACGCACAGCTTGACCTCGTCGAGGCCGTCGAGCACGTCGAGCTTGGTCATGCACAGGCCCGACACGCCGTTGATCTGGATCGAGCGGCGCAGCGCGGCCGCGTCGAGCCAGCCGGTGCGGCGCGGACGGCCCGTGACCGAACCGAATTCCTTGCCGACGTTCGCGAGCTCGATGCCGACCTGCTCCTGGCGCTTCGGATTGTCGGCGTCGTACAGCTCGCTCGGGAACGGGCCCGAACCGACGCGCGTGCAATAGGCCTTCGTGATGCCGAGGATGTAGTTCAGCTTCTGCGGACCGACACCCGCGCCTGCCGCCGCCGCGCCGGCGACGCAGTTGCTCGACGTGACGAACGGGTAGGTGCCGTGATCGATGTCGAGCAGCGTGCCTTGCGCGCCTTCGAACAGCAGGTTCTGGCCGGCGTTGTTCGCGTCGTACAGGCGGCGCGACACGTCGGCCACCATCGGCTTCAGGCGATCCGCATAGCCGAGCATCGTGTCGAGCGTGGCCTGGAAGTCGACTGCCGCGCCGCCCAGGTACTGGGTCAGCACGAAGTTGTGGAAATCGAGATTCTCGCGCAGGCGATCGGCGAAGGTTTTCGCGTCGAACAGATCCTGCACGCGCAGCGCGCGGCGGCCAACCTTGTCTTCGTACGCCGGGCCGATGCCGCGGCCGGTCGTGCCGATCTTGCCCGCGCCCTTGCGCGCTTCGCGCGCCTGGTCGATCGCGATGTGATACGGCAGGATCAGCGTGGTCGCTTCGGAAATGAACAGTCGGTCGCGGACGTTCAGGCCAGCCTCTTCGAGCTCGCCGATTTCCTTGAACAGTGCCTCGGGGGACAGGACGACGCCGTTGCCGATGTAGCAGGCGACGCCTTCACGCATGATGCCCGACGGGATGAGGCGCAAGATGGTTTTCTTGCCGCCGATGATGAGGGTGTGGCCGGCGTTGTGGCCGCCCTGGAAACGCACGACGCCCTGAGCGTGGTCCGTCAGCCAGTCGACGATCTTGCCTTTGCCTTCATCACCCCATTGAGTCCCCACGACGACGACGTTGCGCCCGGGAGTCACATTCACTGCGCTGGCAGACATGTTGATTCGTTAGCTGGTTAAAAACGTATTCTACCTATGTTCGCGGGCGATTCCGAATTTTTCCGTTTCGCTTCAACGATATGGCACGCCAGAACGCGGCCCGCGAACGCCTTTTTAACGGGGTTCGACCACCCACGCGCCGTTGCGCTCGACGAGCGAACGGTCGCACGCGAATTCGTCGAGCACGTGGTCGTGCCCCGGCAACGCCTGGATCACGACCTCGCCCGCATCGCGCAGCGCCGCCACGGCCGCGCGCAGCGCGTCGTCCTGCGCCCACGGCGCGAGGATCGCGGCGCCGCGCGCCTCGACCGGCGAAATGCGCGCGATTTCGCGCAGGTCGAGCGAGAAGCCGGTCGCCGGACGCGCGCGGCCGTAGGCCTGGCCGACATGGTCGTACCGGCCGCCGCGGGCGACCGCGTTCGGCACGCCGTCGACGTACGCCGAGAACATCGCGCCGCTGTGATACGCATAGCCGCGCAGGTCGGCGAGGTCGATCGCCACCTCGGCATCCCGCACCTGCGCCGCGAGTTGCGCGAGATCGTCGAGCGCCCGCGTGATTTCCGGCAGCGCCGGCAGCTTTGCGCGCGCTTCGTCGAGCACGCTCGCGTCGCCGTACAAGTGCGGCAGCGCACGCAGCGCAGCGCGCGTATCGGCGCCCAGGTCGTCGGTCAGCTCGTTCAGCAGCGGCACGTCCTTGCCCGCCAGCGCGTCGTACAGCGCTTCGCCGCGCTCGGCCGCCTGCGCGTCGCGCGCGAACAGCGCCCCAAGCACGCCGGCGTGACACAGGTCGAGACGGATGCGCGACAGGCCCGTCAGGCGCAATGCGTCGAGCATCAGCTGCTGGACCTCGAGGTCGGCCTCGAGCCCCGCATGGCCGTAGATTTCGGCGCCGATCTGGATCTGCTCGCGCGTCGCGTGCAGGCCGCGCGGACGCGTATGCAGCACGTTGCCCGCATAGCACAGGCGGGTCACGCCCTGGCGGTTCAGCAGGTGCGCGTCGATGCGCGCGACCTGCGGCGTGATGTCCGCGCGCAGGCCGAGCGTGCGCCCCGACAGCTGGTCGACCAGCTTGAAGGTGCGCAGGCGCAGGTCGTTGCCGCCGCTCGTCAGCAGCGACTCGAGATATTCGAGCAGCGGCGGCATCACCATCTCGTAGCCGTACGAACGGAAGCGGTCGAGCAGCCTGCGGCGCAGCTCCTCGATCTTGCGCGCTTCCGACGGCAATACGTCGGCGATATTCTCGGGAAGTAACCAGGTCGACATCGGTACGGTCCTACGACAGGAAACTGGGCGCGCAACTCTGCGCACCGCGTTGTGAATCGAAATCGGATCGGGGACGGACGGGCCGGTGCGCCGTCCGGATCAGGTGGCGAGCAGCAGCAGCGTGAGCCCGAGCGCCATGACGATCAGCCCGCCGATCCGGATATGATGCGGCGGCCGCTCCGCTATTCTACGAAACGTGTCGCGCCATGCGGACGGAAACACGAAGGGGAACGCGCCCTCGATAATCAGCATCAGCGCAACTGCAAGCAACAACGAGCCAGCCAGGTCCATGCGATCGACGGCGCCGCGCGTCGCGGCGCCCCAAGGTCAGTGTTTGCGGGGGGCAGGCGCCGCCGGTGCGGCGGCACCGCCCGTCGGGCTGCGCATGAAGCGGAAGAACTCGCTGTCGGGGTCGACGACGATGATGTCGTTGCGCTTGAACGTGTTGCGATAGGCCTGCAGGCTCGCGTAGAACTGGTAGAACTGCGGATCGCGGCCGAACGCGTCGGCGGCGATCGTCGCGGCTTTCGCGTCGCCCTCGCCCTTGATCGTCTGCGCCGACTTGTACGCATTCGCGAGCACGGCCTGCTGCTCGCGCTCGGCGTCGGCCTTGATCTGCTCGACGTCCGCCGCGCCTTCGGCACGCACCCGGGCGGCCTGGTCGCGCAGCGCCGTGATCATCCGCTGGTAGGCCGCATCGGCCTGCGCAGCCGGCAGGTCGACCCGCGTGAGCTGGACGTCGACCACGTCGACGCCGAAGCCGGACGCAGCCGTCTGCAGCACACCGCGGACAGCATCTGCGATCGCGCGCTGCCCGCCGATCGCGTCGTCGAGCGCGCGCTTGCCGATTGCGTCGCCGAGCGCGCCCTTCAGCGCGGCGCCGAGGCGATCGGCAGCCGCGGCCGCCTCGCCGCCGGTCACGGCGAAATACTTCATCGGATCGGCGATGCGGTACTTCACCGCATAGCTGACGAGCAGGTCGTGCTTGTCCGCGGTGGCAAGCTGCAGCGGATCCGCCGACTCGAGCGACTGCAGGCGAGTGTCGATCAGCGTCGCCGTCTGCAGCGGCGGCGGCAGCTTGAAATGGACGCCGGGGCCGGCCAGCGTCGGCTCCGCGCCCGAGCGGCCCGACAACACGGCCGCATAGCGCGGGCCGACGGTCAGGACGGTGGACGATGCCGCAAAGGCGGCGATCACGATTGCGACGACGAGCGCAATGATTCGGTTCATGACTCGCGCTCCCCTTACTTCAGATCGTCTTCACGCGACCGGCTGCGGAACCCTTCGCGCGATCGCAGCGTGTCGCCGCCGGCTGCCGACGCGGCAGCGGCCGCACTGGCCGGTGGCATGGCGGCGGCGGCCGGCGCGGATGCGGACGTGCCATCGGCCGCCGAAGCGCCGGCCGGCGCCGCTGCACTCGCCGCACCGTGCCGGCCCTGCTCGACCAGCTTGTCGAGCGGCAGGTACAGCACATTGTTGCCGCCCTTGTTGCCGACGAAGATCTTCGTCGAGTTCGAATAGATTTCCTGCATGGTCTCCAGGTACATGCGTTCTCGGATCACGGCAGGCGCCTTCGAATATTGCGCATAGACCTGCTTGAAACGCTCGGCGTCGCCTTCGGCCTGCGTGACGACGCGCTCCGAATATGCCTTCGCCTCGTCGATCAGCTTCGCGGCATCGCCCTGCGCCTTCGGCAGCAGGTCGTTCGCATAGACTTGCGCGGTGCGCTTCGCCGCCTCGCGCTCGTCGCGTGCCTTCGCCACTTCGCCGTAGGCGGCTTGCGTCTGCTCGGGCGCCGCGACGCTCTGCATCGTCACGGACGTGACTTCGAGGCCGGTCTGATAGCGGTCGAGATCGCGCCGGATCGCTTCGGTCAATTGCTGGCGCAGCGCATCGCGGTCCTGACTGAGCACGTCCGCCGCACTGCGGGTGCCGACGATCGCCCGCACTGCGGCCTGCGCGGCCTGCGTCACGCTGCGATCGGGGTCGGCGCTGCGAAACAGGTAGTCGGTCGCCGAACGGACCCGGTATTGCACGCTGAAACGCACATCGACGATGTCCGCGTCGCGCGTCAGCATCGACGCTTCCTTCACGCTCGCGAGACGCACGACATTGCTGCGGCCGATCTCGATCGAGCGGCTCTGCGACGTATCGACGATCTCGTGCGACGCGAACGGATACGGCGCGCGCCAGTGCACGCCCTGGCCGACCGTGCCGGCCAGCCGGCCCATCTGCAGCACGACGCCCGTCTGGCCTTCCGGCACGACAAAGAGGCCGCTGCCGGCGTAGACCGCGACGAGCACGCCGATCACGATGCCGACGCCGACTCGCGCGGCGCGGCCGTTGTCCGGACGGAAACCGTTGCCGCCCTTGCCGCCGAACAGGCCGCCCAGGCGCCGGTTGAAGTTGCGCCACATCTCGTCGAGATCCGGCGGGCCTTCGCCGTCGCCGCCCGGCGGGCGCTTCGATTCGTTCGCGCGGGGCTTCGTCTCGCCATTGCCTTCGCTACGTCCCCAGCGAGGATCGTTGATCGACAGCAAGGCGCGCATCCGCCGCCAGGTACTCCGCTCGTTGTATTCGTTCACCAGAGTTTGTTCACCAGATTAGACGCCGGCAAACCGGCCGGGACCGGCTAGCGCCCGTGTTCGGAAAGCGTGTGGTCTTCGTGTGATTCTGCGGGCGCGCCGTCGAACGGCATCGCGCCGGCAAGATGTTCCGCGGAGGCGATTTCGGCGATGGCGGCGCGCAGCGCGTCCAGACCCTGACCGGTGCGCGCGCTCAAAAAGACGCGCGAAATATTACCATACTCGTCCCGCTCGACCGCGTCGCCCCGGGCCGCCAGTTCGGGCACGGCGTCGATCTTGTTGAACACCAGCACCTGCCGGATCGTGTCGGCGCCGATCTCGTGCAGCACGCCGTTGACCTGCTCGATCTGCTCGAGCCGCACCGCGCTCGATGCGTCGACCACATGCAGCAGCAAGTCAGCGTGGATCGTTTCCTCGAGCGTCGCGCGGAACGCCGCGACCAGCTGGTGCGGCAGTTCGCGAATGAAGCCGACGGTGTCCGACACCACGATCTGGCCCACGTCGTCGCCGAGATACACGCGCCTCGACGTCGTGTCGAGCGTCGCGAACAGCTGGTCGGCCGCGTATGCCTGCGCTTTCGTCAGCGCATTGAACAGCGTCGACTTGCCCGCGTTCGTATAGCCGACGAGCGACACCGACATCGTGCCGCTGCGGGCCCGCTGGCGGCGCTGCGTGCTGTGCTGCCGGCGCAGCCGATCGAGGCGGGACTTCAGCATCTTGATGCGCTCGCCGATCAGCCGGCGGTCGGTTTCGAGCTGGGTTTCGCCGGGGCCGCGCAGGCCGATACCGCCCTTTTGCCGCTCGAGGTGGGTCCACGCGCGGATCAGCCGGGTCGACAGGTATTGCAGTTGCGCGAGTTCGACCTGCAGCTTGCCTTCGTGACTGCGTGCGCGCTGCGCGAAGATGTCGAGGATGAGGCTGGTGCGGTCGACGACGCGCCTGTTAAGCGCACGTTCCAGATTACGTTGCTGGGCCGGTGCGAGCGCGTGATTGAAGATGACGATTTCGACGTCGTTGGCTTCGCAGGCCAGCCGCAATTCTTCGGCTTTTCCGCTGCCGACGAACATCGCGGCATCGGGGCTGGACCGGCGGCCGGTCAGCGTGACGGCGGGATGTGCACCCGCGCTGGATGCGAGAAGACTGAGTTCTTCGAGACTGGCTTCGAAATCGGTCTTGCCGAAATCGATGCCGACGAGCGCTGCGTTGATCAAATTGTCAGGTGTCAAGATTTGGCGGCTGGCATCGGTCGCACGCGGCGACCGGATGCCGGCCGCGGCGATAGGTTAGGACGAGGCTTCCGCGTCCGGGTGGAAATTCACCGGGCGCGCCGGCACGACCGTCGAGATGGCGTGCTTGTAGACCATCTGGGTCACCGTATTACGGAGCAACACGACGTACTGGTCGAACGATTCGATGTTCCCTTGGAGCTTGATGCCGTTCACGAGATAAATCGAAACCGGAACGTGCTCCTTGCGCAGTGCGTTCAAAAACGGGTCTTGTAACAATTGCCCTTTGTTGCTCATGGCGTACTCCATCTTTTTTTGCAGGTTGATCTGGATTGGCGACGAAGAAAAAGAGATCCGGCGCCAATCGCTACACTATAGCCGATTTTGCCTGCCCCGCCCGGGCCCGGGCCATACAGCCTATCCCTTGCGGGACGCGTGAAAACGGGCGTGCGGGGCGTGCATCAGCTCTTGTCCGCGTACGGATTGTTCGACGAACGGAACTCTATGCGCAATGGAGTCCCGGTCAGGGAGAAAGTTTCGCGGAAACGATTCTCGAGGTAGCGCTTGTAGGTTTCGGTCACCGCGTCGAGCGCGTTGCCGTGGATCACGATGATCGGCGGATTCTGGCCGCCCTGGTGCGCATAGCGCAGCTTCGGACGCACCGGGCCGCGACGGCGCGGCTGCTGGAACTCGACCGCGTCGATCAGCGCGCGTGTGAGCTTCGGCGTCGGCAGCTTCGCCATCGCCGCCGCGTATGCATCGTCGACCGAGCGCATCAGCGTGCCGATGCCGGTCTTCTTCGCTGCGGAAATGAAGTGGGATTTCGCGAAATCGAGGAATTTCAGCTTGCGGGTCAAATCCGCTTTCGCGCGATCGCGCGCGTGCTCGTCGAGGCCGTCCCACTTGTTGACGCCGATCACGAGCGCACGCCCCTGCTCGACGACGAAACCCGCGATGTGCGCGTCCTGGTCGGAAATGTCCTGCTGCGCATCCAGCAGAAGAATGACGACATTCGCGTCGGAAATCGACTGCAGCGTCTTCACGACCGAGAACTTCTCGATCGCCTCGAACACCTTGCCGCGGCGGCGCAGGCCGGCCGTGTCGATCAGCGTGTACTTCTTGCCGTTGCGCTCGAAGTCGACGTAGATCGAATCGCGCGTGGTGCCCGGCATGTCGAACGCGATCACGCGATCCTCGCCGATCAGCGCGTTGACGAGCGTCGACTTGCCGACGTTCGGCCGGCCGACGATCGCGATCTTGATGCCGCGCGACGGATCGTTCTCGTCCTCCTCTTCCGGGTGGTCCTTGTATGCGACCTCCAGCGCCTCGTTGATCATGTCGGTCACGCCGTCGCCGTGCGCGGCCGAGATCGCGCGCGGGTCGCCGAGCCCGAGCTCGTAGAAGTCGGTCGCGACCGCCGTGTACTTCATCCCCTCGGCCTTGTTGACGACGAGGAAGATCGGCCGGCCGGTCTTGCGCAGGTAGTCGGCGATCGACTTGTCCTGCGGCGCGAGCCCGTTGCGGCCGTCGACGATGAACACGACGACGTCGGCCTCTTCGACCGCCTGCCGCGTCTGGCGCGCCATTTCGTGCAGGATGCCGTCCTTCGCGACCGGCTCGAAGCCGCCCGTGTCGACGACGAGATACGGCCGCGCGCCGACCCGCCCCTCGCCGTAATGGCGATCGCGCGTCAGGCCCGGCAAGTCGGCGACGAGCGCATCGCGCGAGCGCGTGAGCCGGTTGAACAGCGTGGATTTCCCCACATTGGGGCGCCCAACGAGGGCAATGACCGGTTTCATCTGTGTTGTCTACGGTGATGCGCAGCAGCGGGAGGCCCGCTGCTGCGGGCGGCTGCGCTGAATGAAAATATCACGAATTCGCGCTGCGCCGGATGCGCGCGCCCGGCGCACGATGCGCGCCGTCGATCTTTCGTCTCGAACTGCCTTTCAAATACCGAGCGGCCGGGAGCGCCGGCCGCCTTTGTTTCATGCGCGGTGCGGCGAGCGGGACACCCCGCGCGCCGCGCCCGCGCGTCGCCGCGTCAGCGCGGACGGAAGCCGTACAGGCCGCCGTCCTGCGTCTGCACGACCAGCGTGCTGCCCGCGAGGACCGGCGCCGCCGTGATCGGGCTGCCGTCGGTCTTCATCCGCGCGATGAACGTGCCGTCCTCGCGCGACAGGAAATGCACGAAGCCCTTGTAGTCGCCCAGCACGACCGCATGGCCAAGCAGGTACGGCACGCCGACGTCGCGGCTCTTCAGCTTGTTGTTGCGCCACAGCTCGTTGCCCGTCGCCGCGTCGTAGGCGGTGACGACCGACCAGTCGTCGCCGCCGGCGACGACCGAGTCGTCCTGCGCGACGCCGCTGCGGCTCGAGAACGCCTTCTCCCACAGCGGGCGGCCCGAGTTCGCATCGAAGCAGCCGAGCTGCCCCTGGAACGTCGCTGCGCAGGTTTGCGCGCCGACGAGCGTCGGCGGACCGCTGACGTCGTTGATCCGCTCGACTTCCGTCACGCCCTTCGGGAACGACACCGGCGTCTGCCAGAACGGCTCGCCCGTCTGCAGGTTGATCGCGACGAGGCCGCCGCCCGGGAAGCCCGCCAGCACCGCGGCATCGCCCGCGAACGTCATGCCTGCCGACACGCGCAGGTTCAGCGGCACCGCGCGGTTGCGGTAGTTCCACTTCTGTTCGCCGGTTTGCGCGGAGAACGCGATCACCTGGCCGTCGATCGTGCGGACGATCACGAGCCCGTTGCCGACGAGCGGCGGCGAAAAGATCTCGCCCTGCACGCTCGTGTTCCACAGCAGCTTGCCGTCCGGGCCGAGCACGAACACGCCGCCCTTCAGCGCGCCGACCGCGGTCAGGTTGCCGTCGCTGCCGACGCCTGCCGACAGGTCCGAGTCGAGCTTGGTGCGCCAGATCCGCTGACCGGTCTTTGCATCGATCTTCTCGACCGAGCCGTTTTCGCCGGCCGCGAAGATCGCATCGCCCACCGCCACCGGCGAGAACAGGAAGCGGCCGCCCTTGCCGACGCTCGACGACCAGACCTGTTGCACGTCGAGGACGGGTTTGAACTCGGTCAGCGGCGTCGGCACCCGGCGCGCGTCCTTCGATGACGAGCAGGCCGCCAATGCCAGGACGGCCGCCGCGCAGGCAACGGGCACAGCGTAACGTTTCAGCAAATTCATCGGTTAGCGAAGCAAAGTTAAGAGGTTGATGGGGCCGCGGCTCAGCCGCCCAGCGCGTCGAGCTTGAACTGCACGAGCTGACGGGCCGACATGTCTTCCTTCGGCAGGCTGTCGAGCGCGAGCTTGTACGCGGCGCGCGCGTCGTCCGCCTTGCCCTGCGCCGCGAGCAGATCGCCGCGGCGATCGGCCACGAGGCCCTTGAACGCATCGGCCGGCGTGCCCGACAGCAGCGCGAGCCCCGCGTCGTACGCCTTCTCGTCGAGCAGCAGCGACGCGAGGCGCAGCTTCGCAATCTGCTTGTACTCGTCGTCCTTCGCGTGATCGACCGCCCATTGCAGTTGCGCCTTCGCAGCCGCGGTATCGCCGGCCGCGTACAGCACCTTCGCGGCCGAGAGCGCCGTCATCTGCGCATAGGCCGTGCTGCCGTACTTGTCTTCCATGTCGGCGGCGGCGCGGGCGATCGTCGCCTTGTCGTTCGACGCGGCGGCCTTCTGCACCTGCTCGTACAGCCCGGACGCCTGCGCGGCCTGACGGCGCTGCCAGTAATTCCAGCCGTTGAAGCCGGCCGCGACGACCAGCGCCGCAAGCACGATCCACGTGGTGAGATTGCCCCAGCGGGCCCACCACGCCTTGACACTTTCAATCGATTCTTGTTCGTCGTGGTAACTCATCGGCGAGCGATTCCTTCCTGTTCAGGCTGTTCTTGTCGAGCGAATGCCAGCGCGATCAGTCGTCGCCGTCTTCGGCGGATGCAACCATCGCATTGATTAGGAATTCGGTCAAGCTTTCGACCGGTACGGTCTGCTGAACGTTCTTTTCCCCTTCCGCACCCGTGCCGCGCAGCGCTTTCACGCCCACCGTGCCGTTCGCGATCTCCTCGTCGCCGAAGATCACCGCGAATGCGGCGCCGCTCGCATCGGCGCGCTTCATCTGCGACTTGAAGCTGGCCGTCGCGCCGTCGGCGCTGCAGTGGAAGATCACGTCGAGGCCCGTGTCGCGCAGGCGCTCGGCGGCGATGAACGCCTGCTCGCGCGCCGCATCGCCCTGGTGCACGACGTAGACGTCGACGCCGTCCTGCTCGGGCACGAGGTCCTCTTCCTTCAGCAGCTCGAGAATGCGCTCGATGCCCATCGCCCAGCCGCACGCGGCGGTCGGCTTGCCGCCGAGCTGCTCGATCAGCGGATCGTAGCGGCCGCCGGCCGCGACCGTACCCTGCGCGCCGAGCTTGTCGGTGACCCACTCGAACACGGTCAGGTTGTAGTAGTCGAGGCCGCGCACGAGACGCGGGTTGATCTTGAACGGGATGTTGTTCGCCTTCAGCAGGCGCTGCAGCCCTTCGAAGTGCGCGCGCGACTCGTCGCCGAGGAAATCGATCAGCTTCGGCGCGTTCTGCACGATGTCCTGCAGCGCCGGGTTCTTCGTGTCGAGCACGCGCAGCGGGTTCGTATACAGGCGACGCTGCGCGTCGGCGTCCAGCGCGTCGACGTGCTGCTCGAGATACTTGATCAGCTCGACGCGGTGCGCCGCGCGCTCTTCCGCGAGGCCCAGCGAGTTGATCTCGAGCTTGATGCCGGTCAGGCCGAGGTCGTCCCACAGGCGCTGGCACATCATGATGATTTCCGCGTCCGCATCCGGGCCCGCGAAGCCGAGGGCCTCGACGCCGACCTGGTGGAACTGGCGATAGCGGCCGCGCTGCGGACGCTCGTGACGGAACATCGGGCCGATGTACCACAGGCGCTTCGGGCCGTCGTACAGCATGTTGTGCTCGATCGACGCGCGCACGACGGCGGCCGTGTTCTCGGGCCGCATCGTCAGGTTTTCGCCGTTCAGCGCATCGGTGAAGCTGTACATCTCCTTCTCGACGATGTCCGTGACTTCACCGATGCCGCGCGTGAAGAGCTGCGTGTGCTCGACGATCGGCGTGCGGATGTTCTGGTAGCCGTACGCGCGCAACAGCGATTTCACGGTGGCTTCGAAGAATTCCCACAGCGCGGCATCCTGCGGGAGGATGTCGTTCATGCCCTTGACGCCGGTGAGCTTCTCGATCTTGCGTTTTTGTTCAGTCATCGTGTGTGTGACGGATTAGTTCGCGGCCGTCGCGCGGCCGTAGTTGCGTTCGACGTAGTCGCTGACGATCTGCTGGAATTCCTCGGCGATGCGTTCGCCGCGCAGCGTCTTGACCTTCTCGCCGTCGATGAAGACCGGTGCGGCCGGGTTCTCGCCGGAGCCCGGCAGGCTGATGCCGATGTTCGCGTGCTTCGATTCGCCCGGGCCGTTGACGATGCAGCCCATCACCGCGACGTTCATCGTTTCGACGCCCGGATATTCCTTGCGCCACACCGGCATCTGCTCGCGCAGGTAGGTCTGGATCTGCATCGCGAGCTCCTGGAACAGCGTGCTCGTCGTCCGGCCGCAGCCCGGGCACGCGATCACCATCGGTGCGAACGAGCGCAGGCCCATCGTCTGCAGGATTTCCTGGCCGACGACCACTTCGCCGGTGCGCGACGCGCCCGGCTCCGGCGTCAGCGAAATGCGGATCGTGTCGCCGATGCCTTCCTGCAGCAGCACGCCGAGCGCCGCCGTTGACGCGACGATGCCCTTCGAACCCATGCCGGCCTCGGTCAGCCCGAGGTGCAGCGCGAAGCCGCAGCGGCGCGCGAGCTCGCGGTACACCGCGATCAGGTCCTGCACGCCGCTGACCTTGCACGACAGCACGATGCGGTCACGGCCGAGGCCCAGCTCGACCGCGCGTTCGGCCGAGCCGATCGCCGACTGGATCAGCGCTTCGTACATCACGCTCTGCGCGTCCCACGGCTGCGCGCGCGCGCCGTTCTCGTCCATCATGCGCGCGAGCAGGTCCTGGTCGAGACTGCCCCAGTTCACGCCGATGCGCACCGGCTTGTCGTACTTGATCGCCGCTTCGATCATCTGCGCGAACTGCGTGTCGCGCTTCGCGCCCTGGCCGACGTTGCCGGGGTTGATCCGGTACTTCGACAGCGCCTCCGCGCAGCCCGGATGGTCGCGCAACAGCAGGTGGCCGTTGTAATGGAAGTCGCCGACGAGCGGCACCGTCACGCCCATCCGGTCGAGCTGCTCGCGGATCGCCGGCACGGCGGCCGCGGCCTCGGGCGTGTTGACGGTGATGCGCACCAGCTCGGAGCCCGCGTTCGCGAGTTCCTTGATCTGGATCGCCGTACCGATCGCGTCCGCGGTGTCGGTATTCGTCATCGACTGCACGCGCACCGGCGAATCGCCGCCGATCGTCACGAGCTGCCCGCCCCAGCGGACATTCACCGCATGCGATACACGACGCGCCGCATGCCCGCCGAACACCGGCTCGGTTGAACAAATCTGACTGCTGCGTGGGGATTGAGCTTCGGATTGCATCGATAGATCCATTTACGCCGAATGCGCCGCGACGCGGCGCATGAATTGAAAAAGCGCCGTGTCCTCGAGGCCTGTCGACACCCACGACAGACCTTCGCCACGGCGCTTACCGTCAGGGCAACGTGAACCGCGCCACGTTCCCCCGCGCTGCCGAATATTTTGCCGGATCGACGGGCTTGCCGTCGAACGCGATCGCGTCGAGGCCCGCCTTGTTGCCGATCGTGACCTTGAGCGGCCCGTCGCCCGCGACCTGCTTCGTCTCGCCGGCGCGCACCAGCGCGGAGAACAGCTCCTTGCCGTTCTTGTCGCGTACGCTGAACCAGCAGTCCTGCTTGACCTTCAGTTCGACCATCGACTGGCCTGCCGCGACCACCACACTCGCCGGCTGGGCCGCTGCCGCCACGGGCGCGCTCGCCGCCGGCACGACAGCCGCGGGCTGCGACGCCGGTGCGGCCTCGACCGGAGCTGCCGGGGCCGTCGACGCAGCCGGAGCAGCCGACGCCACCACTTGCGGTGCTGCCGCAACCGCAGCCGACGCAGGCGCCGACGCTTCAGTGACGGCGACCGCGGATGCACCGGCCGCGCTCGCCTCGCCGACAGCGGAAGCCGCGACAGGCGCCTGCACGGCGGATGCGCCTTGCGCGCCGCCGGCCTTGAAGCGCGCCAGCCAGTTCGACGATTCGCCGCCAGTGTGCCACATCGCCGCCGCGATCATCGCGACGACCGCCGCCGCCGCGCCCCACAACCACGGGCGATGGCGCGACGAGCCGCCGAGCGGAATCGACACGCGGCCGCGCGGCAGATCCGTCCCCGACGACGCCGGCATCGACAGGTCCACTTCCGGCACACCTCGCTCACGGCGCAATGCCTGTGCAAACGGTTCCGGATCGACGCCGAGCATCTTCGCATAGCTGCGCACGACGCCGAGCGCGAACGTCACGCCCGGCAGGTGGCTGATATCGCCCGCCTCGAGCGCCCGCAGCTTCTGCGGTGCGACCTTGAGCCGCGCCGACACGTCGTCGACCGACCAGCCTTTCGCTTCCCGAAGCTGCGCGAGCCGCCCCCCGACGGCCGTCAATGATTCCAGTCCAGCCGTTGCCGGCTTCGCGGCATTCGTCTCTGCGCCGTTTGACGGCTGCGGCTCACTCATCCTTGTCCTCGCGTCGATTCTTCTTCACTGGCGGGTGCTGCCGGCCCATGCCGGCGCGGCGCCCGCGCGTCGTCCATACCATGCGCGGCGCCCGAGGCGCCGCGTCCGATCGCTATTCGCGTGTTGTACTGCAAAAAAGGCCCGGGCGACCCCGTCTAGGCGACCCCGTTAAACCGCCCGAACCTCGATGATTTTTCCTGCTGCCCCCATACGCTCCGCGAGGCGCGTGCGATCCTTCACGGCACCGGCCAGCTGGCCGCATGCGGCGTCGATGTCGTCGCCGCGCGTCTTGCGCACGGTCGTGACGACGCCGGCGTCGATGAGCACCTGCGCAAAGCGCTTGATCTGCTCCGGCTTCGAACGAATGAGCCCCGACTCCGGAAACGGATTGAACGGGATCAGGTTGAACTTGCACGGGACGTCGCGCGTCACCGCGAGCAGCTCGCGCGCATGCGCCTCGGTGTCGTTGACGCCGTCGAGCATGCAGTATTCGAACGTGATGAAATCGCGCGGCGCGACCTTCAGGTAGCGCTGGCAAGCCGCCATCAGCTCGCGCAGCGGATGCTTCTTGTTGAGCGGCACGAGCTCGTCGCGCAGCGCATCGTTCGGCGCGTGCAGCGAAACGGCCAGCGCAACCGGCAGCTCGGCGCCGAGGCGGTCCATCATCGGCACCACGCCGGACGTCGACAGCGTGACCCGCCGGCGCGACAGCCCGTAGGCGTTGTCGTCGAGCATCAGCCGCATCGCCGGCACGACTGCGCTGTAGTTCAGCAGCGGCTCGCCCATGCCCATCATCACCACGTTGGTGATCACCCGTTCGGCCTTGCCGTTCGGACCGGGCGCGCGGCCCAGCGAGGCGCGCAACGCAAATTCGGCCATGCGCAGCTGGCCGATGATTTCGCCCGTTGACAGATTGCGGGAGAACCCCTGCTTGCCCGTCGAGCAGAAGCGGCAGTTCACCGCGCACCCGGCCTGCGACGACACGCACAGCGTGCCCCGCGTCTCTTCCGGGATGAACACGGTTTCGACCGCATTGCCGTTCCCGACGTCGATCAGCCACTTGCGCGTGCCGTCGGCGGAAACGTGATCGCTGGCGATGTCCGGCATCGTGATCGTCGCGCGGCCCTTGAGCTTTTCCCTCAGGGACTTCGCGAGATCGGTCATGCCGTCGAAATCGCCGGCGTTGTACTGGTGGATCCAGCGCTGCAGCTGCTTGGCGCGGAACGGCTTCTCGCCCAGGCTGCCGCAATATGCGACGAGCCCCTCGGCGTCGAAGTCGAGAAGATTGACGGAAGTTTCGATCGTCATGGTGTCCTGCCTTGCCGCGTGCGCTGAATCCTGCCTGCCTGAATGTCAGTCAGTGCTTAACGCGAGTAGACGTTCATTTCCGGGAAGAAGAACGCAACTTCGACGGCTGCCGTTTCCGGCGCGTCCGAGCCGTGCACTGCGTTCGCATCGATGCTGTCCGCGAAGTCTGCGCGGATCGTGCCCTTTTCCGCCTTCTTCGGATCCGTCGCGCCCATCAGGTCGCGGTTCTTCAGGATCGCGCCTTCACCTTCCAGAACCTGGATCATCACCGGGCCCGAAATCATGAAATCGACGAGGTCCTTGAAGAACGGGCGCGCTGCGTGAACAGCGTAGAACTTCTCTGCGTCCGCACGCGACAGGTGCGCCATGCGCGATGCGACGATCTTCAGGCCGGCGCCTTCGAAGCGGCTGTAGATCTGGCCGATCACGTTCTTTGCCACCGCATCCGGCTTGATGATCGACAGGGTGCGTTCGATTGCCATAAAAACTCCAAAAAATTAAGAAGTTACACTTCCAAATGAATCCGCTATTGTAGCACGAACCCGTGTATCATTGCGATTGAACCCTTACATGCATGAAAGGTTCCAAATCCATATGTTTTGCGCCGTCCTGCCATTGAAACCTCCCGGCGCGGAACGTATCTTAGCCATAGCTGCACCGGCATGCTGCGCCGCACACCGCGCGCGCCAGGCCGGCCCCGGGCGCCCACGCGTCCAATGTTAGGAGAAACCATGAACGACTATCCGTACAATTTCGGCCGCGGCGGTTCCGTCAGCACCGCCGAGGTGCGCAATCGCGTACTGCGGAACACCTACTGGCTGCTCGCGCTCTCGATGGTGCCGACAGTACTGGGCGCATGGGTCGGCGTTGCGACGGGCTTCTCGCTGTTCGCGGCCACCAGCCCGATGATGAGCCTCCTCGCGTTCTTCGCGATCGCGTTCGGCTTCATGTTCGCGATCGAGCGCACCAAGAACAGCGCCGCCGGCGTGTTCGTGCTGCTCGGCTTCACGTTCTTCATGGGCCTGATGCTGTCGCGCCTGCTCAGCTTCATCCTCGGTTTCTCGAACGGCCCGTCGCTGATCATGCTCGCGTTCGGCGGCACCGGCATCATCTTCGCGGCGATGGCGACGATCGCCACCGTCAGCAAGCGCGATTTCTCGGGCCTCGGCAAGTGGCTGTTCATGGGCGTGATCGTGATCCTGCTGGCATCGGTCGCGAACATCTTCCTGCAGCTGCCGGCGCTGATGCTGACCGTGTCGGTGCTCGCGATCGCGATCTTCTCGGCATACATGCTGTTCGACGTGCAGCGCGTCGTGAACGGCGGCGAGACGAACTACATCTCGGCCACGCTCGCGATCTACCTCGACCTGTACAACGTGTTCACGAACCTGCTGGCCCTGCTTGGCATCTTCGGCGGCAACCGCAACTGACGTTCCCGCCCGCAGCAAGCAAAAAAACCGGCCCTCGGGCCGGTTTTTTCATGCGCGCCGGCTTTGCGCGATCAGTCGCGCTCGAACAGCGCGATCGATTCGACGTGCGACGTATGCGGGAACATGTTGACGACGCCCGCGCCCTTCAGCCGGTAGCCGGCCTCGTGCACGAGCAGGCCCGCATCGCGCGCGAGCGTCGACGGGTTGCACGACACGTAGACGATCCGGCGCGGCAGCGGGCCCTCGCCGCTCTGCGCGATGTCCGCCAGCGCCTTCGAAACCGCGAGCGCGCCTTCGCGCGGCGGGTCGATCAGGAACTTGTCGAACGCGCCCAGCGCGCGGATGTCGTCGGCCGTCACCTCGAACAGGTTGCGGCACGCGAACGTCGTGTGGCCGTCGACGCCGTTCTCGCGCGCATTCGCGAGCGCGCGCGTAGTCAGCGTTTCGCTGCCCTCGATGCCCACCACCTCTCGCGCGATGCGCGCGAGCGGCAGCGTGAAGTTGCCGATCCCGCAGAACAGGTCGAGCACGCGGTCGTCGCGCGACGGCGCGAGCAGGCGCAGCGCGCGGCCGACCAGCACACGGTTGATCTGGTGGTTGACCTGCGTGAAGTCCGTCGGCTTGAACGGCATGCGAATGCCGAACTCGGGCAGCGTGTAGTCGAGCGGGACGTCGAGCGGATAGAACGGCGTCACCGTGTCCGGGCCCTTCGGCTGCAGCCAGAATTGCACCTTGTGCTCGTCGGCGAATGCGCGCAGCAGCGCTTCGTCGGCCGCGTTGATCGGCTCCAGCACGCGCAGCACCAGCGCCGTGACCTGCGAGCCGACCGCCAGCTCGATCTGCGGCATGCGATCGCGAATCGACAGCCCCTCGACCAATCGGCGCAGCGGCACGAGCATCGCCGACACGTGCGGCGGCAGCACCTCGCAGCTCGTCATGTCGGCGACGTAGCTGCTCTTCTTCTCGTGGAAGCCGACCAGCACGCCGCCCTTCTTCACGACGTTGCGCACGGTCAGGCGTGCGCGGTAGCGGTAGCCCCACGACGGGCCGTGGATCGGCGAGAACACCGTCTCCGCGCGCAGCTTCGCGAGATGCAACAGGTTGTCCTCGAGCACGCGCTGCTTGATCGCGACCTGCGCGCGCATGTCGAGATGCTGCATCGAGCAGCCGCCGCAGGTGCCGAAAAACGCGCATTTCGGCTGCGTACGCATCACGCTCGGGCGCAGAATATCGACAACCGTCGCCTGCTCGTAACTCGGCTTGCGCCGGTAGCTCGAATAGGTCACACGCTCGCCGGGCAGCGCGCCCTCGACGAAGATGACCTTGCCTGGCTCGCCGTCCTCGGTCGTCACGCGGCCGACACCGCGCGCTTCCATGTCGAGCGATTCGATCTCGAGAACCGGGGCGCTTGCGGGCGCGGCGGGCACGCTTTTCAATTTGCGCGCAGAAGTGGGGACGGCTTCAGACACCAGCTTTTCCTGACAAACGTTGAAAGGCGAGATTGTAGACGAAGGACCGCTTCCTCACGGAGATTCGAACATGCGACTGATCGACTGGAACATCCAATGGGGTCGGGACGCGGACGGCGTCGTCGACCTCCCCCGCACGATCGCCGCCGCACGCCGGCTCGGCGACTTCGACGTGCTGTGCCTGCAGGAAGTCACGCGCGGGTTCGGCGCGCTGGCCGGCGGGCCCGGCCCTGACCAGTTCGCGGAACTGGCCGCGCTGCTGCCCGGCTACACGATCGTCGAGGCGATCGGCGCCGACCTGCCGCGCACCGCGCCCGGCACATCCGGCGCGCCGCGCCGCCAGTTCGGCAACGCGATCGCCACCCGCCTGCCGGTCGGGCGCGTGATGCGCCTGCTGCTGCCATGGCCGGCGGACGACGCCGCGCCGTCGATGCCACGCGTCGCGCTCGAAGTCGAGCTGACGAGCGCGTCGGGCCCGCTGCGCGTGACCACCACCCACCTTGAATATTATTCCGAGCGACAACGGCGCGCGCAGGTCGATGCGCTGCGCGACCGGCATCGCGAAGCCTGCTCGCACGCCGACCGCCCCGCGCAGGCCGAGAATGCGGACGGCCCGTTCAGCTCGACCGCGCAGCCGCGCGACGCGATCATCTGCGGCGACTTCAACAGCCCGTACGACAGCGACGCTTATCGGCGCCTTCTCGAACCCGTCGACGGCGCGCCGCCGTTCGTCGACGCGTGGGCCGCGCGGCACCCGGGCGTCGCGCCGCCGCCGACGGCCGGCGTCTACGATACGGCGCAATGGTCCGACGGGCCGCTCACATGCGACTTCGTGTTCGTCACCGACACGCTGCTGCCGCGCGTCCGGCGCTGCGAGATCGACGGCGACGTACGCGCATCCGATCACCAGCCGATCGTGCTCGAACTGGATTAAGACGCATTACGCGTCGCCGAACGCGGCGAGATACTCGACCCAGTGCGGCCCCAGCTCCTGCGCCAGCGCATTCTTGACGATCAGGATCTCGTCCGCGTATTCGCTCGGCGTGAGGCCGCCGCGCATCAGCAGGAAGCGGCAATAAAGCAGATACGTGTTGACGACGTCGGTTTCGCAGTAGCTGCGGATCTCCTCGATCCGCCCTTCCCGGAACGCGGTCCAGACCTGGCTGCCGTCCATCCCGAGCTTGCCGGGAAAGCCGCACAGCTTCGCGAGCGCATCGAGCGGCGCGTTCGCGCGCGCCTGATACATGGCGAGCACGTCCATCAGGTCGGTATGCCGCGAGTGGTAGCGCGAGATGTAATTGTTCCACTTGAAGTCGCGGTCGTCCTCGCCGAGATCCCAGTAGCGGGTCGCGGTGATCCCGTGCACGAGCGCGCGGTAATGCAGCACCGGCAAGTCGAAGCCGCCGCCGTTCCATGACACGAGCTGCGGCGTGTACTTCTCGATCACGCGGTAGAACGACTGGATCAGCGTCGCTTCGTTGTCCTGCGGCGTGCCGAGCGAGCGCACGCGAAAGCCGGTGTTGTCGCGGAACACGCACGAGATCGCCGCGATGCGCTGCAGGTGGTGCGGCAGGAAATCGCTGCCGGTCTTCTCGCGGCGCGCGGCGAACGCATGTTCGGCCACCGCGGCATCGTCGAGCGTCGCGGGCAGATCGTCGAGACGGCGAATGCCGTCGACATCGGGGATCGTCTCGATGTCAAAAACCAGAATCGGAGTCATCAGTTTTACAGGACGGCGTCCTTGCGAACGCCGTTGGAGGCAAAGAACCGCTTGAGACGCACCAGCGCTTCCTGCTGGATCTGCCGCACCCGCTCACGCGTGAGTCCCATTTCGTCGGCGAGCTCCTCGAGCGTCGCCGGCTCGATGTGATTCAGGCCGAAGCGGCGCTCGATCACGTGCCGGTGCTTGTCGGACAGCCGCGACAGCCAGGCGCGCGTGAGCGTCTCGAGCTCGCGGTGCTGCACCTCGGCGTCCGGCGACTGGCTCTGGTCGTCCGGCAGCAGGTCGAGCAGGCTGCTCGCCGGATCGAGATCCAGCGGCGCGTCGAGCGACGCGGTGTGCTCGTTGAGCGCGAGGATGTCGGTCACTTCCTCGGCGGTCTTGCCGGTCAGGTAGGCGATGTCGTCGATGCTGGCTTCGCGGCGTTCGGCCGCCTCGCCCGTCGACATCGAGTTCTTTTCGAGGTGGCGCTTCGCGCGCAGCACCTGGTTGAGTTCGCGGATCACGTGCACCGGCAGGCGCACGGTGCGGGCCTGGTTCATGATCGCCCGCTCGATGCTCTGCCGGATCCACCACGTCGCATAGGTCGAGAAGCGGAAGCCGCGCGTCGGATCGAACTTCTCGATCGCGTGCATCAGGCCGAGGTTGCCTTCCTCGATCAGGTCGAGCAGCGGCACGCCGCGATTCAGATAACCCTTCGCGATACTGACGACGAGGCGCAGGTTGCGCTCGATCATCACCTGCCGCGCCTCGAATTCGCCGGCCTTCGCGAGGCGCGAATAGCGCTGCTCTTCCTCGACGGTCAGCAGCGGCTTGACGCTGATGCGATTCAGGTAATGCTGGATCGTGTCGGCGGTCAGCTCCGCCTGCAGCAGTGCGCGGAAATCGTCCAGATCGGGCGACGCCTCCGCCCGGCCTTCACGCTCGTCGCCGCCGTCCGCATCGGCGTCGGCATCGCGCGCCTCGAACTCGCGCTCGCTGTCCGCGGCGTCGTCCTCATCTTCCGTCGAAGCGCCAGTTCGCTCCACCGATCCCTGCGTGGCGCGACTGATCTTTTCAGACTCGGCTTGCGGCTCGTGGCGCTTCGATTTCGGCATGGTCGTCTCGGTTATTGAGGCGGCAAATACTTCAGCGGATCGACAGGTTTACCCTGACGGCGAACCTCGAAATGCAGCATCACGCGGTCGGCATCGCTATTACCCATCTCCGCGATCTTTTGCCCCTTCGTCACCGCGTCCCCCTCTTTTACCATCAAAGCGCGATTGTGTGCATATGCCGTGAGGTAAGTTGCATCGTGTTTGATGATAATGAGGTTGCCGTAGCCGCGCAGCCCATTTCCGGCGTAGACGACGCGGCCGTCCGCCGCCGCCTTCACGGTCTCGCCGGTGGTGCCGCCGATATTGACGCCCTTGTTCTTCGCGTCGTCGAAATTGTTCAGCACCGGGCCGCGTGCGGGCCACGAGAACGTCACGGGGCCGCTCGATGCAGCCGGCGTGTCGCTCGATGCCGCCGCGGCGGCTGGCGGTGCGGCGGTCGCCGCCGATGCACCGCGCGGCGGCGTGGCCGGGCCGCTGCTCAGCGGCGCGGTGGCGACAGCGCCGCCCGCGATCGGCGCGGCGCCCGGCGCAACGCCGGCAGCCGTTGCGCCGGCCTGCGGCGCGACGCGCAGCAACTGGTCGACCTCGATCTGATTCGGGTTTGCCAGGTTGTTCCACGCGGCGATGTCGCGGTAGTTCTGCCCGTTCTCCAGTGCGATCCGGTACAGCGTATCGCCCGGCTTCACACGGTAGTAGCCCGGAGGCGGCGGGCCGAGCGGCACCGCAGGCTGGGCGGCCGGCGTCGTGCCGAGCGAGCCGGAGCGGTCGACGACAGGCGCGTTGTCGAGCCGCGTCGCACAGGCGGCCAGGAGCGTAGTGAACGCAGCCACACAGATCGCGCGCTGGGCGAGCGTGAGCGGTTCGTTCGAACGGTTGTTTTGCATCGCGCGCAACATACTCATCGGTTTCAAATTACTCCGGATTTTAAAGGGACAAAGAAAACGCGATCAAGCCGCGACTCCCGCCACTGCGCGTGCGCAACGCGCTCGACGAGCGTGAGCACCTGCGGCTGCCCGCTCTGCGCGCCGACCGGCGCGACGAGCCGTCCGCCGATCGCGAGCTGCTCGAGCAGCGCCTGCGGCACATCGAGCCCGGCCGCTGCGATCACGATCGCATCGAACGGCGCCGCGGACGGCAGGCCCACCCGCCCGTCGCCGTAATGGAGACGGATATTCGGCACGCGCAGCGGCCTCAGGTTCAGCTTCGCGCGCTCATAGAGCGGCTTGATGCGTTCAATCGAATACACGTCGCGCGCCACGTGGCTCAGCACCGCGGCCTGATAGCCGCAGCCGGTGCCGATTTCCAGCACGCGCTCAAGGGTTCGGCCGGCCATCGCGAGTTCGATCATTCGCGCGACGACCGACGGCTTCGAAATCGTCTGCTGGTGGCCGATCGGCAGCGCGGAATCCTCGTAGGCCTGCGTCGCGAGCCCGGGATCCACGAACATGTGGCGCGGCACCGCGGCCATCGCCTCCAGCACGCGCGCGTCGGTCACCCCGTTCGCGCGCAAGCGTTCGACCATCCGTTCACGCACGCGTTCCGACGTCAGCGCCAGCGTTCCCGCGAGCGCAAGGTTCGACGCGGCCGGCTTGGGCGGCGCAAGATTGAGCGCCGTCGGTTTCGGCGTGGCGGGTTTGCCGGATACGAGCGCCTTCGGTGTAACAGGCGCCGGCGCGGCCGGCCTGGGCCCACCCGCCTTGTCCGCCGACTTCGCCAGCGCGTTCGCGCCGCCGCGCGACGGGCGACCGTCCTGCGCGCGCTCGCCCGCCCGGCCTTCGGCCTTGCGCGGCGCTCGCTTGAGATCTTCGAGCGCGAGCGGGAACCGCTTCGCGCGCTCGCCGCTCATGAAGCGCGCCCCCCGGCGCGCACCCAGTCGTGCGTCGCAGGCAGCATTTGCGTATGCGTGAGATCGAGCTGCAGCGGCGTGATCGACACGAAACCGTTTGCGACCGCGTGGAAATCGGTGCCTTCGCTCGCATCGAGCGCCGCACCCGCCGGCCCGATCCAGTAGATGGGCTCGCCGCGCGGGTTGGCCTGGCGGATCACCGGCTGCGACGGATGACGCTTGCCGAGGCGCGTGACCTTCCAGCCCTTCAGCTCACCATATGGCAGGTTCGGGATGTTGACGTTCAGCAACGGCTGGCCCGGCAGCGGATGCGCGAGATAGTGCTGCACGATCTCGGCGGCCACGCGTGCGGCGTCGGCGAGATGCGCCCAATCCTTGTCGACCAGCGAGAACGCGATCGCGGGCACGCCGAACATGATGCCTTCGGTCGCCGCTGCAACTGTCCCCGAATAGAGCGTGTCCTCGCCCATGTTCTGGCCGTTGTTGATGCCCGAGACAACGAGATCCGGCTTCGTGTCGAGCATGCCCGTCAGCGCAATGTGCACCGAGTCGGTCGGCGTGCCGTTCACGTAGAAGAAACCCGTACTCGCGGAACGCTGGATCGACAGCGGCCGCGACAGCGTCAGGGAATTCGATGCGCCGCTGCAGTTCTGCTCGGGCGCCGTCACCGTGAGGTCGGCCAGCGGCCGCAGCGCGTCGTGGAGCGCCGCGAGACCGGGGGCGAGATAGCCGTCGTCGTTGCTGAGTAGGATTCGCATGCGGCGATTGTAACCGAGGAAAGATGGCGCGAGAGCGACAGTCGGGCCGCCGCAAACGCACGCCCGCACGCGGTGCGCCGCCGCAAGCGGGCACGCGTTTGCGGCGGCCTTCCCGGCTCAGATCGCCCCGGCTTCGCGCAGCGCGGCGATCGCCTGCGCGTCGTAGCCGAGGCCGCGCAGCACCTCGTCGGTATGCTCGCCGAGCGCCGGCCCGAGCCAGCGCGTTTCGCCCGGCGTGCCGGACAGTTTCGGCGTGATGTTCGGCAGCGGAATGTCGGTGCCGTCGGCAAGCTTGAAGCGCTGGATCATTTGCCGCGCGACGAATTGCGGATCGGTGAACATGTCCGCGACGCTATAGATTCGCCCGGCCGGCACGTCCGCCGCATTGAGCACCTCGAGCGCGGCATCGATCGTGCGCGGCGCGAGCCATGCGGCGATCGCGTCATCGATTTCCCGGGTGCGCGGCACGCGTCCGTCGTTGTGCGCGAGCGCCGGATCGCTGGCGAGGTCGTCGCGCTCGATCGCCTTCATCAGCCGCTTGAAGATCGGGTCGCTGTTGCCGCCGATCACGATGCTGCCGTCGCGGCACGCGTAGGTGTTCGACGGCACGATGCCCGGCAGCGACGCGCCGGTGCGCTCGCGCACCATCCCGTACACGCCGTACTCCGGCACGACGCTCTCCATCATGTTGAACACGGCTTCGTACAGCGCGACGTCGACCACCTGCCCCGCGCCGCCGTTCACGTTGCGATGATGCAGCGCCATCATCGCGCCGATCACGCCGTGCAGCGCGGCGATCGAATCGCCGATCGAAATGCCGATGCGCGGCGGCGGCAGTTCCGGGTAACCGGTGATGTGACGCAGCCCGCCCATCGATTCGGCGATCGCGCCGAAGCCGGGCCGGTCGCGATACGGGCCGGTCTGCCCGTAGCCGGACAGGCGCACCATCACGAGGCCCGGATTGTCGGCCGACAGCACGTCGTAGCCGAGCCCGAGCTTCTCGAGCAGCCCCGGGCGGAAATTCTCGATCACGATGTCCGCCTCGCGCGCGAGCTGGCGCGCGATCGCCTTTCCGGCGTCCGACTTCAGATTGAGCGTGACCGATTTCTTGTTGCGCGCCTGCACCGACCACCACAGCGACGTGCCACCGGCCTCCGGATGGAGCTTGCGCCACTTGCGCAGCGGGTCGCCGCCTTTCGGATCCTCGATCTTGATGACTTCCGCACCGAATTCGGCGAACAGCCGCGACGCGAAGGGCCCCGCGATCAGCGTACCGAACTCGAGCACTTTGACGCCCGCGAGCGGGCCCTGGCTGGTGCTCATGTGTCTCCCTGGGATGAGGAACGGCGCCGCCAGAACGGCGGCCACCGAAGCGTTACATCGTGCGGCGATCGAGCATCGCGCGCGCGATCGTGCCCGCGTCGACGTATTCCAGCTCCCCGCCGACGGGCACGCCACGCGCCAGACGCGTCACCGCGAGCCCGCGCGCCTTCAGCGTCTGGCCGAGATAATGCGCGGTGGCCTCGCCTTCGTTGGTGAAGTTGGTCGCGAGCACGACTTCCTTGACGATGCCGTCGGACGCGCGCCGCACCAGCCGGTCGAAATGGATTTCCTTCGGGCCGATGCCGTCGAGCGGGCTCAGCCGCCCCATCAGCACGAAGTACAGCCCGCGATAGGTCATCGTCTGCTCGAGCATGATCTGGTCGGCCGGCGTCTCGACGACGCACAGGAGCGTCGGGTCGCGCTCCGTGTCGCTGCAGACTTCGCAAATCTGCGCTTCCGTGAACGTGTTGCACTTCTCGCAGTGCTGCAGATGCTCGGTCGCAAACAGCAGCGAGCGGCCGAGCCGCTCCGCCCCCTCCCGATCGTGCTGCATCAGGTGGTACGCCATGCGCTGCGCGGATTTCGGCCCGACTCCGGGCAGCGCGCGCAGCGCTTCGACGAGGGCGGACAAGGCAGACGGCTGTTTCATGCGTCGGCGGGCAAGGACACGGACGCGCCGCTCAGAACGGCAGCTTGAAGCCCGGCGGCAGCGGCAGGCCGGCCGTCATGCCGCTCATCTTTTCCTGCGAGGTCGCTTCGGCCTTGCGCACGGCGTCGTTGACCGCGGCCGCGACGAGATCCTCGAGCATGTCCTTGTCGTCCGCGAGCAGGCTCGGGTCGATCGACACGCGGCGCACTTCGTTGCGGCACGTCATCGTCACCTTGACGAGGCCCGCGCCCGACTGGCCCTCGACCTCGATCTGCGCAAGCTGCTCCTGCATCTTCTTCATGTTTTCCTGCATTTGCTGCGCTTGCTTCATCAGTCCGGCGATGTTGCCTTTCAACATGGGAATACTCCTTCTTGATCGTGTGAAAACCGGCACGCGGCGCGTGCCGGCCAATGTGTACGGGCGTGATTGTGCCTGCCGCCGCGCGGTTCGTTCAATGCAGCGTCGGCGGCACGCCGCCCGTCGGCACGGCGGCATCCGCGAGCGGCCGCACCGAGCCGTCGACGATGCGGGCGCCGAATTCGCACACGAGTTGCTGGACGAACGGATCCGCGTGAATCTCCTGCTCCGCCTCGCGCTGGCGCGCCGCACGTGCGGCCGCGTCGAGCGCTGCCGCGGTGCGCCGCGCCGGCCCGACCTCGACGGCGACGTCGACCGGCTTGCCGAGCGCATCCGCGAGCGCGGCCTTCAGTTTCGCGACCTGGGCCGCGTCCGCGTACTGCGGCACGGGCACGGAAAGCTTGAGCGTCGTCGCATCGACGGCCGTCAGCTCGCTGTTGAACGCGAGCTGGAACGCGACGCCCTTCAACGGGAGCTGTGCGGCCAACGCGGGCCACTCGCCGTCGAAGCCGATCGGGTCGAGCGCGATGGCGGGCGGCAGCGGACGCGTGTCGAGCGGCGCGGACGGCCGGGCTTCCGCCGGCTTCGGCGCGCCATTCGGCGCAATACGCACGTCGTCCGGCCCGCTGTCGAAGACCGGCACGAAACCGTCGTCGGGCGGGCCGCCGAACATCTCGTCCGCGCTGAGTGGCACGTACTCGTCCGGCGGAATGTCTTCCCACGGCGGCGGCGCCTGACGCGTGTCGGGCTGCGGCGCGCGGGCGGCGGCACGCGGCGTGGGCACCTGCACCGCGGGACGCGGCGCGGCCGGTTTCGCGGCGGCCGGCGCGGGAGCCGGCTGCGCCGCTGCGGCCGGGCGCGAGCGATCGGTCGATACGCGCATGCCGGCGTTGCGCAGCACGTCGAGCGCCGCGGCGGCGCCGCCGCTGCGCGATGCCGGACGCGCGGCGGGTTCCGCCGGCGCGGCGCGCGGCGCGGATTCGGCCGGTGCGGCGACTGCCGCTTCGGCGCGGGATTCGGGTTCGGCCGGCGATGCGTGCGGCTCACTCTTCGCAACGGCGGCGCCGGACGCAGCCACGGGCGCGTCGACTGCCGCGACCGGCTGAGCCGGCACAGTTGCCGCGGGAACGGCCGTTGCCACGGCAGCGGCAGGCGGCTCGCCAGCGGCACGATCGTCGGGCTGCGCAGGCGCGTCGGCAGCCGGTCGCGCGACCGGCGCGGCAACAGCAGCCGCAGCCGGCTGGCGCATCGCATCGGCAGGCGCTGCCGCCGCCGGCTTCGCGGCAGCCGCCGGCACGGCCGCACGCGGCCCCGGCACGGCGCGCGGCGCGGACGGCTGGCCGACCGGCGCACTGCCGGCGCTCGCGGCGGGCTCGAACGCGAGCATCCGCAGCAGCGTCATCGTGAATCCGGCGTACTCGTCGGGCGCGAGGCCCAGTTCGGCACGCCCGACCGTCGCGATCTGATAGAACAGCTGCACCTGCTCGGGGCTCAGCGTCTCGGCGAAGCGGCGCAGGTCGGCCGCCTCCGGCCATTCGTCTAGCACCGACCCCGGCGCGAACTGCGCCCAGGCGATCCGGTGCAGCAGGCTCGCGAGATCCTGCAGCGCGGTCGAGAACGACAGGCTGCGCAGCGACATCTCGTCGGCGATCGCCAGGATTTCCGGGCCGCCGCCGGCCGCGAGCGCGTCGAGCAGACGCACCATGTAGGTCTGGTCCAGCGCGCCGAGCATGCCCGACACGGCCGTCTCCGTCACTTCGTTGGCCGAATAAGCGATTGCCTGATCGGTCAGCGACAGCGCATCGCGCATGCTGCCCTGCGCCGCGCGCGCGAGCAGGCGCAGCGCCTGCGGCTCGAACACGATCTTCTCTTCGCCGAGAATGCGCTCGAGGTGCGACACGATGTGCCCGGCGGGCATCTGCTTCAGGTTGAACTGCAGGCAGCGCGACAGCACCGTGACCGGGATCTTCTGCGGGTCGGTCGTCGCGAGGATGAACTTGACGTGCGGCGGCGGCTCCTCGAGCGTCTTCAGCATCGCGTTGAACGCGTGGTTCGTCAGCATGTGCACTTCGTCGATCATGTAGACCTTGAAGCGCGCATCGACAGGCGCGTACACCGCGCGCTCGAGCAGCGCGGCCATTTCGTCGACGCCGCGGTTGCTCGCGGCATCCATCTCGACGTAATCGACGAAGCGGCCTTCGTCGATCTCGCGGCAGGCGCGGCATACGCCGCACGGCTGCGACGTCACGCCGGTTTCACAGTTGAGCGCCTTCGCGAAGATGCGCGACAGCGTCGTCTTGCCGACGCCGCGGGTGCCGGTAAACAGATAGGCGTGATGCAAACGCCCGCCGTCGAGCGCGTGCGTGAGCGCCCTGACGACGTGCTCCTGGCCGACGAGCGAAGCGAAATCCTTCGGACGCCACTTGCGTGCGAGAACTTGATAGGTCATCGGGAAATTGTATCAGCAACGCTGCGTCGCGCCGACACGCGAAACGGTACGGAACACGAGTGCAGAAACAGGAGAAGGGGAAATAAAAAACGCCCGGCGAACGGGGCGAGAAGGAAGGTGACGAGCCCGACCCTCGGCACTGGCGGAAAACGGCTGTGGCTGCTTCGTTCCCGACCTGACCAGGTTCACCGGCCCACCATGCGAGGAGGCCCGTCACGTCGCATTCTAACACCGCTTACGGCCGAATGCGAACGTTTATGCACACGAATGTGCAAACGAATGCACATGCGATTGCCGCCGCGGCCGCCCTCTTGTATTTTCCGTGCCGGCCTCCATCTGCATGGCGCACCGGTCGTCGGCGCCATCGTGCCCCTACTCGCGAAGCGGCTACTATCGCCGTCAACAGCGGATAGCAATTTAGGCTAATATGACGCCCGAATGACCCGCGAGCCGCGGTACGCAGCGCTTACGCCCTTCTTTTCCGGAGAGCGGAGCTACCTGCCGCAGCGGCCGGCAGCCCGCCGGGCGGCCGGCGCGCCGACAGGCGCCATGCAGGCAGTCCCCGAACCGAAAGAGGTATTGACCAAATGAGCGAACAGATCAAACACATCAGCGACGCTTCGTTCGAACAGGACGTCGTCAAATCCGACAAGCCGGTGCTCGTCGATTTCTGGGCCGAATGGTGCGGCCCGTGCAAGATGATCGCCCCGATCCTCGACGAAGTCGCGAAGGATTACGGCGACAAGCTGCAGATCGCGAAGATCAACGTCGACGACAACCAGGCGACGCCCGCGAAGTTCGGCGTGCGCGGCATCCCGACGCTGATCCTCTTCAAGAACGGCGCGGCTGCCGCGCAGAAAGTCGGCGCGCTGTCGAAGTCGCAGCTGACCGCGTTCCTCGACAGCCACCTGTAATTCTCGCGGGTTCGCGGACGTGTTGTCAGCCGGCAACACGTCCGCCGCAAAGCCGCCGATCGGCCGCTCAAGCGCGAATCGGCCTATGCTAGAATTAAAAAACGTCTACAAGACGCATTTAAGTCTCTGAGCGCTTCCGCTCGCCCTCCTCCCATTTTTCTTTCGTCGCTTCTCTTCCCTGGCGGGATCCCCGTATGCATTTATCCGAGCTCAAGTCTCTGCACGTGTCCGAATTGATCGAAATGGCCAATGGCCTCGAGATCGAAAACGCGAACCGCCTGCGCAAGCAGGAGCTGATGTTCGCCATTCTCAAAAAGCGCGCCAAGACGGGAGAGACGATCTTCGGCGACGGTACGCTCGAAGTGCTGCCGGACGGCTTCGGCTTCCTGCGCTCGCCGGAAATGTCGTACCTCGCGAGCACCGACGACATCTACATCAGCCCGTCGCAGATCCGCCGCTTCAACCTGCACACCGGCGACACGATCGAAGGCGAAGTTCGCACCCCGAAGGACGGCGAGCGCTACTTCGCGCTGGTGAAGGTCGACAAAGTCAACGGGCAGCCGCCCGAGGCCTCGAAACACAAGATCATGTTCGAGAACCTCACGCCGCTGCACCCGAACAAGCCGCTGTCGCTCGAACGCGAGATGCGCGGCGAAGAGAACGTCACGGGCCGCATCATCGACATGATCGCGCCGATCGGCAAGGGCCAGCGCGGCCTGCTCGTCGCGTCGCCGAAGTCGGGCAAAACCGTGATGCTCCAGCACATCGCACACGCGATCAAGCAGAACCACCCGGACGTGATCCTGTTCGTGCTGCTGATCGACGAGCGTCCTGAAGAAGTGACCGAAATGCAGCGCTCCGTCGCGGGCGAAGTGATCGCGTCGACGTTCGACGAACCGGCCACGCGTCACGTGCAGGTCGCCGAAATGGTGATCGAGAAGGCCAAGCGCCTCGTCGAAATGAAGCACGACGTCGTGATCCTGCTCGACTCGATCACGCGTCTCGCACGTGCGTACAACACCGTGATCCCGGCATCGGGCAAGGTGCTGACGGGCGGTGTCGACGCCAACGCGCTGCAGCGTCCGAAGCGCTTCTTCGGCGCGGCGCGCAACATCGAGGAAGGCGGCTCGCTGACGATCATCGGCACCGCGCTGATCGAAACCGGCAGCCGCATGGACGACGTGATCTACGAAGAGTTCAAGGGCACCGGCAACATGGAAGTGCACCTCGAGCGCCGTCTCGCGGAAAAGCGCGTCTACCCGTCGATCAACCTGAACAAGTCGGGCACGCGCCGCGAAGAAATGCTGATCAAGCCCGAGATCCTGCAGAAGATCTGGGTGCTGCGCAAATTCATCCACGACATGGACGAAGTCGAGGCGATGGAATTCCTGCTCGACAAGATCCGCCAGACGAAGAGCAATTCCGAGTTCTTCGACCTGATGCGCCGCGGCGGCTAATCGCCCCGGCAAAGGACCAAACGGCCGCCCGCGCGTTTCGCCCGGCGGCCGTTTTTTCGTGGCCTGTACGCGAACGGCCACGTTGACCTATCATCCGCCCCATCCGAGTCAAACGACCGGCCCTGGGCCTCCGCTCGCCGCCTCCATGCTTTCGAAACTGACCCGCTGGCTCGATCATCGCCGCCGCGAGCGCGCACTGCGCAGCCACCCGATCCCCGATGCGCTGTGGCAGGACACCGTCGAGCGCCTGCCGTTCCTCGACCACCTGTCGCCGGGCGACCTCGGCCGGCTGCGCGAACTGACGAGCCTGTTCCTCGCGCAGAAGTCGTTCTCGACCGCGCACGGCCTCGAGCTGACCGACGCGATGATCGTCGGGATCGCCGCGCAAGCCTGCCTGCCGGTGCTGAATCTGGACCTGTCGCTGTATGACGGCTGGGTCGGAATCGTCGTGTATCCGGGCGAGTTCGTGATCCGCAAGACGGTTCAGGACGAGGACGGCGTCGTCCACGAGGTCGAGCAGGACGCGAGCGGCGAAGCGTGGGAAGGCGGGCCGGTCATCCTGTCGTGGGAAGACGCGCAGATGACCGACGGCCGCGATGCGTACAACGTCGTGATCCACGAGTTCGCGCACAAGATCGACATGATCAACGGCGCGGCCGACGGCTATCCGCCGCTGTTTCGCCGCTGGCATGCGCCGCACCTCGACGCGCAGGCGTGGGCCGACGTGTTCGAGCACGCCTATGACCACTTCTGCGCGCGCGTCGACGCGGTGCCGGATCGCGCATGGGCGCGCTTCGAGCGGGATTCGCTGATCGATCCGTATGCGGCCGACCACCCGTCGGAATTCTTCGCCGTGTGCAGCGAGGCGCTGTTCGTGCAGCCGCGCGCGTTCGAGGCCGAATTCCCGGAGCTGTACCGGCTGCTCGCCCGCTACTACCGGCAGGATCCGGCCAAGACCGGCGCGCTCGACGCACCCTGAAAAATATTCGTCAACCGTCTGATTTTCTGGCATAATCGCCGTTTTTCGACCTTAGGCAAGTGGCTCGCGCCGGGCTTGGCGTCTGTCGATACGCGCGTCAACGCGCGGTTCGGAACGGCAAGCGGCGGGTTGGCTACCGCTCTCACCAAGGAAAATCATGAAACCTGGCATTCACCCCGATTACCGCGAAGTCGTCTTCCAAGACATGTCGAACGGCTTCAAGTTCGTGACGCGCTCGACCATCCAGACGCGCGAAACCATCGAACTCGACGGCAAGACCTACCCGCTCGCCAAGATCGAAGTGTCGTCGGAATCGCACTCGTTCTACACCGGCCAGCAAAAGATCATGGACACGGCCGGCCGCGTCGAGAAGTTCAAGAACAAGTTCGGCGCACGCGCCAGCGGCAAGGTCGCGAAGTAAGCTTCGCACCGCATCCGGTGGTAGTCATGCACCGGTACCGCACCAAAGGGCAGCCCAGGCTGCCCTTTTTCGTCTCTGCTCACCCGTGCGTCGCCGGCCCGCGCGCGGGCAACGCCGAAGACGCGCGACGGCCAGCGCGTCTACAATGCCGGATGCTCAAAACCGGCGCGCCGCGCGGCATCGCGCGGGCCGCGCCCAGAACAAATCGCTCATCTGCATGAAGCCAGTCGTTCGTCTCACCGCCTCCGCCACGCGCGCGCTGCCGCGCTGGCTGCTGCTCACGCTCTGCCTCGTCTACGCGGCATTCGGCCTGTTCGGCCGCGACCCGTGGAAAAACGAGGACGCGGCAGGCTTCGGCGTGATGTGGACGATGGCCAAGGGTGGCTGGCACGACTGGCTGCTGCCGAATCTCGTCGGCAAGTTCATTACGACCGACGGGCCGCTCGGCTACTGGTTCGGCGCGCTGTGGATCCGTGCGCTCGGCCCCTGGGTCGACGCGAGCAACGCGTCGCGCCTCTCCACCGGAATCCTGTTCTGCGTCGCCTGCGCGTTCGTCTGGTATGCCGCCTACCTGCTCGGCCGGCGCGCCGAAGTCCAGCCGTTCAAGTATGCGTTCGGCGGTGAGCCGGAGCCGCGCGACTACGGCCGCACGCTCGCCGACGGCGCGCTGCTGATCCTGCTCGCCTGCTTCGGCCTCGCGGAGCGCGGCCACGAAACGACGCCGCAGCTCGCGCAATTCGCGCTGATCGCCATGCTCGTCTACGGGATCGTGCGCGGCATCGACAAGCCTGCCCAGGGCGCGCTGTGGTGGGGCCTCGCGATCGGCCTCGTGGCGCTGTCCGGCAACCCGGTGCTGGTCGTCGCGCTGATCGTCGGCACGGCCGCGCTATGGCTCGTCGCGCCCGACATGCGCAACCTGCGCGTGGCGGCGATCGGCGTGCCGCTCGCTGCCGCGATCGTCGCGCTGTGGGTGTTCACCGCGCTCGCCGTGGCGCCCGACGACGCCGCGTGGTTCTTCGACCAGTGGGTGCACGGCAGCCTGATGCGCTTCTCTGGCCCGCCGACCGCCGTGCTCGCGTATGCGGCAAAGAACCTGCCGATCTTCACGTGGCCTGCGTGGCCGCTCGCGATCTGGGCCTGGTGGAGCTGGGCCGGCCTGCGCCGGCGCGCGCACATCGCGATTCCGCTGTCGGTCGTCGTGCCGCTCGTCGCGCTCGTGATCCTGCAGAGCCAGCAATCGAACCGCATGTACATGCTGCTGCTGCCGCCGCTCGCGGTGCTCGCGACGTTCGCGCTGCCGACGCTCAAGCGCGGCGCGATCAACGCGATCGACTGGTTCGCGGTGTTGAGCTTCACGATCCTCGGCAGCTTCGTGTGGCTCGTCTGGCTCGCGTCGCTCACCGGCTTCCCGCACCCGCTTGCGCGCAACCTCGGCCGGCTCCTGCCCGGTTACGAGCCGCATTTCAAGGTGCTGTCGTTCGTCTGCGCGGTCACGGTGACGGTCTGCTGGTTCCTGCTGGCGCGCTGGCGCGTGTCGCGCCAGCCGAAGGTGCTGTGGCGCAGCGTCGTGCTGTCGGGCGCGGGCACCACGCTGATGTGGGTGCTGCTGATGACGCTGTGGCTGCCGATCGTCAACTACGGCCGCACCTATCGCGACGTCGCGCAGCAGATCGCCACCCACCTGCCGTCCGATTACGAGTGCATTGCGCCGGTGCGGCTCGGCGATGCGCAGATCGCGACCTTCGCGTATTTCGGCAACATGCGCTTCGACTACTCCGGCGATTGCGATGTGATCCTGCGCCAGGACCGCGCCGATTTCGGCGAACCCAGCTCGATGTCGCAATACGTGTGGCGACTCGTCTGGGAAGGCCGGCGCGTCGCCGACCGCGACGAGCGGTTCCGCCTGTACGAGCGCATCGAGCGCCCGAAGACACCGGTCAAGCGCCGGCCGCCGCGCCGCCAGGCCGACGATTGACGATGCTGGCCGACCTCCGCCGGATCATCGGTCTCGCGTGGCCGGTGCTGGTCGGCCAGCTCGCGATCATCGGGTTCGGCGTGACCGACACCGCGATGGTCGGCCGTTTCTCCGCGATCGATCTCGCCGCGCTCGGGCTCGGCGCATCGATCTACGTGTCGGTCTTCATCGGCCTGACGGGCATCCTGTCCGCGCTGCAGCCGATCACCGGCCAGCTGTACGGCGCGCGGCGCTACGCCGAGATCGGCGAGGAAGTGCGCCAGGCACTGTGGCTCGCCGTGATGCTCGCGGTGCCCGGCTTCCTGCTGCTGCATTTTCCCGAACCGCTGCTGCGGCTTGCGCACGCGCCCGCCGCGCTGCACGAGCGCACCGTCGCGTATCTGCGCATCCTGTCGTTCGGGCTGCCCGCGAGCCTCGTGTTCCGCATCTACAACGCGCTCGCCAATGCCGCCGGCAAGCCGCGCCTCGCGATGATCCTGCAGATCGGCGCGCTCGCGCTCAAGTTTCCGCTGAATTTCTGGTTCATCTTCGGCGGCCTCGGGGTGCCGGCGCTCGGCGGCCCCGGCTGCGCGCTCGCCAGCACGCTGATCAACTGGACGCTCGCGCTGACCGGCTTCACGCTGCTCGCGAAACTCGACGTGTTCGCGCCACTCGCGATCTTCTCCCGCTTCTGCTGGCCCGCGTGGGCGCGCCTGAAGGCGATCCTCAAGCTCGGCGTGCCGATGGGCCTGTCGTACCTGATCGAGGTCACCTCCTTCACCTGCATGGCGCTCTTCATCGCGCAGTTCGGCACGACGACGCTCGCCGGGCACCAGATCGCCGGCAACATCGGCGGCGTGCTGTACATGACGCCGCTGTCGATCGGCGTCGCCACGTCGACGCTCGTCGCCCGCGCGCTCGGCGCCGGCCGGCCCGACGAGGCGCGGCTGCTCGGCCGGCACGGCGTGATGCTCGCCGGCGGCGTCGCCGTGCTCTATGGCGCGATCGTGTTCGCGCTGCGCCCGCTGATCGTCGGCGCGTACACGCCGAACCCGGCGGTCGCCGCGGCCGCGCTGCCGCTCGTCGCGATCGTCACCTGCTATCACTTCTTCGACGCGCTGCAGGTCACCTCCGCGTTCGTGCTGCGCGCGTACAAGGTCGCGATCGTGCCGACCGTCATCTACGCGGTCGCGCTGTGGGGCGTCGGGCTCAGCGGCGGCTACCTGCTCGGCTTCGACGCCGGCGGCTTCTCGCCCGCCTGGCTGACCGGCGCGCGCGGCTTCTGGTTCGCGAACACGATCAGCCTGATGCTCGCGGGCGCCGGGCTCGTGCTTTACCTGCGTCGCGTGAGCCGCGCCGCGCGGGCGCTCGCGCCCGAGGCGGCCTGACCCCTGAACGGCCGGACGCCGCCCGAGCACGCCCCGGCGGCACGCGGTCACGCCGCTCGCAGCACCTCCGCCGCGTGATACGACGAACGCACGAGCGGGCCGGCCACCACCTCCCTGAAACCGCACGACAGCGCCTCGTCGCGCCACGCGGCAAACGCGTCCGGGCTCACGTAGCGGCGCACCGGCAGGTGATGCGCGGACGGCGCGAGATACTGGCCGAGCGTCAGCACGTCGACGCCGTGCATGCGCAGGTCGCGCAGCGTATCGCGCACTTCGTCGTCGCGTTCCCCGAGCCCGAGCATCAAGCCCGACTTCGTCACGAGCGCCGGATGCGCGGCTTTCGCACGCGCCAGCAGCGCGAGCGAGCCGCGGTAGTCGGCGCCCGGCCGCGCCGCGCGGTACAGCGACGGCACCGTCTCGACGTTGTGGTTGAACACGTCCGGCCAGGCGGCCGACAGCGCATCGAGCGCGCGGTCGACACGGCCGCGGAAATCCGGCGTCAGCACCTCGACGCCAATGCCCGGCACCCGCGCGCGCGCCGCCGCGATGCAGGCGGCGAAATGCGCGGCGCCGCCGTCGCGCAAGTCGTCGCGGTCGACCGACGTGATCACGACGTAGCGCAGCCCGAGCGCGGCGACCGCGTCGGCGAGCCGCGCGGGCTCGTCGGGGTCGAGCGGCGCCGGACGGCCATGCGCGACGTCGCAGAACGGGCAGCGCCGCGTGCACAGCCCGCCCATGATCATGAAGGTCGCGGTGCGCTGCGCGAAGCACTCGCCGATGTTCGGACACATCGCCTCCTCGCAGACCGAATGCAGCCGATGCTCGCGCAGCACCGCCGCCATCGCGGCGACGCTGTCGCTCATCATCGGCCGCGCACGCAGCCACGCCGGCTTCGGCAACGCGGCGCCGGCCGCCGGCTCGACGCGCACCGGAATGCGCGCGAGCTTGTCGCGGCTGCGCGCGCCCGGCTGGCCGAGCGCCGTCAGGCTGGGACGTTCGAGCGCGGCCGTCATCGTCAGCCTCCGAGAAAGGCGACGATCAGGCGGTTCACGTCGGCGGCCGCCTCCATCTGCACCATGTGTCCGCGGCCCGCCAGCACCTCGGCGCGCACGCCGCCCGGCAGCCCCTGCGCGTGCCGCGCGGGGATCACCTGGTCGCGCTCGCCCCAGATCACCAGCGTGCGCGGTGCGAGCGCGGCGAGCCGGTCGCGGAACACGCGCCGCTGCGTCGCGCCGTCGAACGCGGACGACGCGATCTTCTCGAGCGCCGCCTGCACGCCTTCGAGCCGCTTGTACTTGACGAGATCCTCGACGAGCTGCCGCGTGACGAGCGCGCCGTCCGCGAACAGCTTGCCGAGATGCGGCTTCAGCGTATTGCGGCTGTTGCCGGCGACGAAGCCGTCGATATAGTCGCGATCGATGTCGGGGCCGAGGCCCGCGCTCGCGATCAGCGTGAGCGACGCGACGCGCGCCGGTGCGCGCTCGGCCGCCGTCATTGCGACCGCGCCGCCCATCGAGTGGCCGATCAGGTGCGCACGTTCGATGTGCTGCGCATCGAGCAGCGCCAGCACCGCGTCGGCCAGCTCGTCGAGGCTGCCCGAGTCGACCGCCTTGCCCGACTCGCCGTGGCCCGGCAGGTCGAGCGCCCAGACCGGCCGGTGCGCGGCAAGCTCCGCGTGATTGAACAGCCAGTTGTTCAGGTCGCCGCCGAAGCCGTGGATCAGCACCGCGGGCGTGCCCGCGCCGTCGCCGAGCTTCAGGAAGCGGACCGTGCGCCCGCCGATCTGCGCCTTCTCGGGCTGCGGGCCGGCCGCGTCGTCGGCGGCCGCGCTCGGCGTGAAATCGCGCTGGAACGCGGCGATCGCCGCGTCGATATCCGCGTCGCTCGCCTGCTCCGCCGCGACGACGCCGAGCAGCGCGCCGACCGGCAGCGTGTCGCCCTCCTGCGCGACCTGCCGGCGCAGCGTGCCGTCGAACGCGCATTCGACGCCCGACGAGATCTTGTCGGTCTCGACGTCGAGCACCTCGTCGCCCTTGCTCACCCGCTCGCCGACGGCCTTCAGCCAGCCGTTGACCTGCCCCTGCTCCATCGACAGCCCCCACTTGGGCATCGTGATCATGTGAATCGACATCGTGTCAGCTCCTCGTCTTCAGCACCGCCTGCGCGATCGCGTCGGCGGACGGGATGTACAGGTCTTCGAGCACGCCCGCGAACGGCGCCGGCGTGTGCGGCGCGGTCACGCGCTCGATCGGCGCCTTCAGCGACCGGAACGCGCGCTGCGCGACCAGCGCGGCGATGTCGGTGGCGATCGAGCAGCGCGGATTCGCCTCGTCGACCACCACCACGCGCCCGGTGCGCGCCGCGCTCTCGAGAATCGCCTCCTCGTCGAGCGGCGACGTGGTGCGCAGGTCGATCACGTCGACGTGGATGCCGTCCTTCGCGAGCTTCGCGGCCGCGTCCGTCGCGACGTGCACCATGCGTCCGTAGGTGACGATCGTCGCGTCGTCGCCTTCGCGCACGATGCTCGCCTCGCCGAACGGGATCGCATAGGACTCCTCGGGCACATCGCCTTCGCGCGTGTACAGCAGCTTGTGTTCGAGGAAGATCACCGGATCGTCGTCGCGGATCGCCTGGATCAGCAGGCCCTTCGCGTCGTACGGCGTCGCCGGGCACACGACCTTCAGGCCCGGGATGTGCGTAAAAAGCGACGTCAGCATCTGCGAATGCTGCGCGGCCGCGCGCAGGCCCGCGCCGTACATCGCGCGGATCACGACCGGCGTCACGGCCTTGCCGCCGAACATGTAGCGGAATTTCGCCGCCTGGTTGAAGATCTGGTCGAAGCACACGCCCATGAAATCGATGAACATCAGCTCCGCGACCGGCCGCATCCCGCACGCGGCCGCGCCCACCGCCGCGCCGATGTAGCCGCCCTCCGACAGCGGCGTGTCGAGCACGCGCCCCGGGAACTTGTGGAACAGCCCCTTCGTCACGCCGAGCACGCCGCCCCACGCGTCGTCCTCGCCGGGCGCGCCCGCGCCGCCCGCGTTGTCCTCGCCCATCACGATCACGCGGTCGTCGCGCGCCATCTCCTGGGCGAGCGCTTCGTTGATCGCCTGCGAATAAGTGATCTTCCTTGCCATGTCTGTCTCCTGGAATCCGGTCTGTCAGTCGTGGTGCGCGGCGCTCACGGGTACGACACGTACACGTCGGTCAGCAGGTCGGATGCGTCCGGCAGCGGCGCCGCCTTCGCCGCGGCGACCGCGTCGTCGATCAGCCGCTTCACCTGCGCGTCGACCGTGCGCAGTTCGTCGGCCGTGAGCACCTCGGCGCGCACGACGCGCGCTTCGAAATGCTTCAGGCAATCCTTCTCGTCGCGCAGCTTCTGCACCTCGCCGGGCGCGCGATAGGTTTGCGCGTCGCCCTCGAAGTGCCCGAAATAGCGCGAGAACTTCACCTCGACGAGCGTCGGGCCGCCGCCGCCGCGCGCGCGCTCGACCGCCTCGCCGAGCGCCTCGTGCACCGCGAAGAAATCGAAGCCGTCGACGATCACGCCGGGCATCCCGAAGCCGTTCGCGCGATCCGCGATGTTGTCGGTCGCAACCGACCAGCTCGACGACGTCGCTTCCGCATAGCCGTTGTTCTCGGCGACGAAGATCGCCGGCAGCCGCCACACCGATGCGAGGTTCATCGATTCGAAGATCACGCCCTGGTTCGACGCGCCGTCGCCGAAGAAGCACACGCCGACGCCGCCGGTGTTCCGGTGCTTCGCGGCGAGCGCCGCGCCGCACACGAGCGGCCCGCCCGCGCCGACGATCCCGTTCGCGCCGAGCATGCCCATCGACAGGTCGGCGATGTGCATCGAGCCGCCCTTGCCGTGGCACACGCCCGTCTTCTTGCCGTAGATCTCGGCCATCATCCCGTGCACGTCGACGCCCTTCGCGATGCAGTGGCCGTGGCCGCGGTGCGTCGTCGCGACGTAGTCGGCGACGCCGAGGTGCAGCATCGTGCCGACCGCGGACGCCTCCTCGCCCGCGTACAGGTGCACGAAGCCGGGAATCTCGCCGGTCGCGAACTCGACGTGCAGCCGCTCCTCGAATTCGCGGATCGTGCGCATCAGCCGGTACGCGTCCAGCAGCGTGTCCCTGCCGAGCTGAGTCGAAACGGTCATGTCTGTCTCCTTGATTCATCGTTGAAATGCCGCCGTGCGACGGAGCGCGGCGGCGCTGTGCTGCATGGGTTCAGCGCCGTTGCGGCGCGGCCGGCGGATCGCGGCCGGATGTCGTCATCGCCTTCATCGCCTTCATCGCGGCTCTCCTGCGCGGTCAGCGCGGCCACGCGCGCGAGCCCGCATCGCGCAGCAGCTGGCGCGACGCCGCGTAGCGCAGCGTGCGGCCGACGTCGACCGTCAGCGGCCCGCGCCAGTCGAGCGCAATCTCGTAGCGTTCGCCGCGCGCGACCTCGATCTCGCGTTCACCGTCGAACGCGAGCGTGCCGTGCTCGAACGGAATCGGCTGCCAGGCGCCGGGCTCGAGCCGTTCGCAGCTGCGCATCAGGACGCGGTCGACGCGGCCCGGTGCGATCGGCGCGACGAGCGGCGTGCCGTCGGCCCGGCCCGGCGCGGCAAAGCGCATCGCAAGGCCGTGCGGCGCGCTGCGCTCGAGCGGCGCCCATGCGCCGCCGAGCGCCGACAGGCCGATGCCGTCGGGTTCCGCGAACGTCAGGTAAAGGGTGTCGATGTCGGCGGGCCCGGAAATCGCCCGGGCGCCGATGAAACGCTGGCGCGCCGCGCAGACGTCGACGAGCGCGATGTCCTCACGGCCCGCCTGCGCGCCGGCCGCGCAGCGCACGACGAGCCGCTTGTTGCGCGCGAACGCGACGTCGGCCGGCACCGCGCCGGTCGCGGCAAGCCCCGCCGCGATGCCGGCGACGGTCGCCTCGCGATGTTCCGGAAACGCATTGTTGGTGCCGGTGGACAGCGCGACGAGCGGCGTCGCGCCGCAGTGCGCGGCCACCGCGCGATGAGTGCCGTCGCCGCCGAGCACGACGATCAGTGCGACCTCCATCCGGTGCATCCACGCCGCGCCCACATGCGTATCGGCGACGCTGTCCGTGATCGGCAGATCGGCGAATTCGACTTCGGGCCAGCGCTCATGCGGCGCGACGGCCCGATGCGTGTCGAGCGCGCGCAGCAGCAGCGTCGCGATGCCGGTGCGGTCGCGCAGCGTCAGCACGCGCTCGACGCCGGCCGCGCCGAGGCCAGCCAGCAGGCGCACGACCATGTTCGCCTTCTCCGCGGTCGGGAACACCGACGCGTGCGTCGTGAGGCGGCGGATGTCGCGTCCCGATGCGGGATTCGCGATCACGCCGACGGTAATGGGGGTCGTCACGGGCTTGTCTCCTGTCCCATGCAGGACGTCCGCCGCCATCGTGGGCTGCGGATCGTCGTCGCCGGCACGGATGCGCCGGTCCTGCCCGGGATATCTGCAAGCGCCGTGCCATCGCGCTTGCAACGTGCATCGATCGCGCGCAGACGTCGGCGTGGCGGGCCAGCGGGCGACCGGCACGCGGCGCACCGACGCGATCGCGCGATGCGCGATGGCCCGCGTGTCTCACGCATCGGCATGCGCCCCCGATTGCCATCGCACTTGCGCCGCCAGCCGCCACGCCCCCGCCGACCCGCATGCGATCAGGCGCGGCGCGGCCCGCGCCGCTCCGGCTCACGCACGCGGCGCATGCCGTCGCGCGTCTCATCCGCCCGAGATGCCGGTGAGACGAACGTCTCACGCGTGTTTCGTGCTGCGATGCAATGTGATCGGCCGGCACGGATGTGCTACAAAACCGTCGAATCCCCTGCCGTACGGAGCCGGAGCCGACCATGCCCTACGCCGTTCCCCAGACCCGGCACGCCGACCGGGTGCTCGGTGCGCTCGCCGGACGCCTGCCCGCGCCGGCCGATTCGTCGCGCCTCGTGTCGTCGTGGCAGCGCTCGCTCGAGCGCTACCGGCTCGATCCGGCGTCGTCGATCGGGCCGCGCGTGCTGACCGCCGCGGCGCTGCGCGAGGTGCGCGACAAGGAAGAGGCGTTCCTGCGCGCGTCGGGACAGTGCCTGACGCGCCTGCACGACATGATCCGCGTCGCCGACTACTGCGTGATGCTGACCGACGCGCACGGCGTGACGATCGACTACCGGATCGACCGCGAGCGCCGCGCCGACTTCCGTCATGCGGGGCTGCACATCGGCTCGTGCTGGTCGGAGAGCGAGGAAGGCACCTGCGGCGTCGCGAGCGTGCTGACGGATCTCGCGCCGATCACCGTGCACAAGACCGATCATTTCCGCGCGGCATTCACGACGCTCACCTGCAGCGCCGCACCGATCTTCGCGCCGACGGGCGAGCTGATCGGCGTGCTCGATGCGTCCGCGGTGCAGTCGCCGGACAGCCGCGACAGCCAGCGCCTCGTCTACCAGCTCGTGCGACAGCACGCGGCGCTGATCGAGGATGGCTACTTCCTGCACAGCCTGGCGCAGCACTGGATATTGTTCGGTCATCCGAACCGTCACTACGTCGAGGCGCAGCCCGAATGGCTGATCGCGTTCGACGCGTGCGGCAACATCGTCGCCGCGAACCGCCACGCGCGCGACGCACTGCCCGAGCTGCGCGAACCGCGCCACATCGACGAGATCTTCGATTCGGCCGACCTGCCGCTGCGGGACGCCGCGCAGCTCGACGCGATCGTCGCGCTGCGGCTGCGCGCGACGGGCGCGCCGCTCTATGCGCGCTTGCGCGCGCCGCTGCGGGGCAGCGCGCGCGACACGGCCGGCGCCGCGTCGCGCCGGCCTGGCACGGCCGCCGAGCGCCACGTCGGCGCGCTGACGCCGTTCCTGCACAGCAGCGACGCGCGCATCGCGCGGCACGCGGCGCTCGCGCTGCGTGTCGCGAGCAAGCGGCTGCCGATTCTGGTGCTCGGCGAAACGGGCGCGGGCAAGGAAGTGTTCGCGCGTGCGATCCACGACGCGGGGGCGCGGCGCACGCGGCCGTTCGTCGCAGTCAATTGCGGCGCGCTGCCGGAAGCGCTGATCGAAAGCGAGCTGTTCGGCTATGCGGCCGGCGCGTTCACCGGCGCGCGCAAGCACGGCGCGCGCGGCAAGCTCGCGCTCGCGGACGGCGGCACGCTGTTCCTCGACGAAATCGGTGACATGCCGCTGTCGTTGCAGACCCGCCTGCTGCGCGTGCTCGCCGACGGCGAGGTCGTGCCGCTCGGCAGCGATACGCCGGTGCGCGTCGACCTCGACGTGATCTGCGCAACGCATCGCGATCTCGCGCAGATGGTCGCGGCCGGCGCGTTCCGCGAGGATTTGTATTACCGGCTGAGCGGCGCGGTATTCGACCTGCCGCCGCTGCGCGAACGGGCCGACATCCGCGACGTGATCGCCGCGGTGTTCGCCGAGGAAGCGCACGCGACGGGGCACGTGCTGACGCTCGACGCCGCGCTCGCCGAGCAGCTCGCCTCGTACGCGTGGCCCGGCAACGTGCGGCAATTGCGCAACGCGCTGCGCTATGCGTGCGCGGTATGCGACGCGGCGCGCGTGACGCTGCGCGACCTGCCGGCCGACCTCGCCGCGCGGCTCGCGCCGGGCGCGGCCGGCGCGCTGCGCGACGACGAGCGCGGCCGCATCGTCGCCGCGCTGACCGCGCACCGCTGGCGGCCCGATGCGGCGGCCGAGGCGCTCGGCATCTCGCGCGCGACGCTGTACCGGCGCATCGCAAAGCACCGGATCGTCGCGCCGCATCGCGCGTGACGACCGGCTCCGTTCATGCGGCGTGCGCGTCCGGCTGCGCATCGCGCTGCCGGAACACCTCGTGCGCGGCGAACAACGCGTTCAGCGCGGCCGGAAAGCCTGCGTAGACGGCCATCTGCATGAACACCTCGACGATCTCGTCGCGCGTGCAGCCGACGTTCAGCGCCGCCTCGATGTGCACCTTCAATTGCGGCTGCGCGTTGCCGAGCGCCGCGAGCGCGGCGATCGTCGCGATCTCGCGCGCCTTCAGGTCGAGCTGCGGCCGGCTGTAGACGTCGCCGAACGCGAACTCGATCAGCAGCCGGCCAAAATCCGGCGCGATCGGCTCGAGCGCCGCGATCACGCGTTCGCCCGCCGCGCCGTCGATTTCCTTCAGTTTGTTCCAGCCGCGCGTATAGCGGTCTTCAGCGAGTCGTTCCATGGCGTGTGTCCTGTTCCGGTTGAGAGGATGTCGACTGTCGCCCCGCTTCGCGCTCCGCCGTCTCGTAATAGGCGATCTTCTCGCCGATCACATCGAGGCTCGCCTGCAGTTCCGCGATATGCGCGCGCACCGCGTCGCGGTGCGCGACGAGCAGTTCGCGCCGCGCGCCGAGCGTCGGCTCGCCTTGCGCGCGCAGTGCCGCGAACTGCTGCATCTGCGCGATCGGCATGCCGGTCGCCTTCAGGCGCATCACGAAGCGCAGCCAGTCGAGGTCCATCGGCGCGTAGAGCCGGTGTCCGGCCTGCGTGCGCACGATTGCACGCAGCAGGCCGGCCTGTTCGTAGTAGCGCAACGTGTGCGTCGACACGCCCATCAGTTCGGCGACCTGGCCGATCGTCAGTGCGCCGGCGGCGGAAGATTTCGATTCGGGTGACATGACATGCTCGAGGTTAGGACTTAGAGCTCACTCTAAGTCAACGGCTTTTTGCTGGCCAGCGCGAATCGGCGCGGAGATTCCGTCAAACATCGTCAAAACCGCTGCCTGACGCGGCCTGTACCCTTTACAGCGGCGCACGCGTTCAGCAAGATTGGGACAGCCTGTCTTAAAAAGGGCACGCATTTGTCCTATGCTTAACGGCGACACCCGGCCTCGCGCCATCCGTCGTCCGTTGCAACAGCCATTCATCCGTCAGAACCAGGGAGCCTTTGCCATGCTGAAGAAGCTGCTGATGCTGTTCGTCGCGCTATCGCTGTCGCTGACCGCGGCCTTCGCCGCGGCCGTCGAGGTCAACACGGCCGACCAGGCCGCGCTCGAAGCCGTCAAGGGCCTCGGGCCCGTGAAGTCGAAGGCGATCATCGACGAGCGCACGAAGAACGGCCCGTTCAAGGATGCCGACGATCTCGCGAACCGCGTGAAGGGGCTCGGCACGAAATCGGTCGCGCACCTCGAGGAAAACGGCCTGACGATCGGCGGCTCGTCGACCCCGCCGAAGGGCGTGAAGGCATCGAAGCCGGCCGCGACCACCGGCACGGCAGCCCCGGCGACGAAGCCGGCCACGACGGCCCCGGCGACGACCGGCGCCGCGACCACCCCGCCGGCCGCGACGACGGCACCGGCCGCCAGCGCACCGGAAGCGGCGTCGAAGCCGGCCAAGACCAAGCGTGCGTCGAAGAAGGGCAAGGCCGCTTCGGCGCCGGCCGCGGACACAAGCGCGAGCGCCAGCGCGCCGGCCGATGCGTCGGCCGCGAAGGCGACGAAGGGCTCGAAGAAGAAGAGCAAGAGGGACAAGGCTGCCTCCGCCGCCGCGGCGTCGGGCGCCTGAGGTGCGCCGCGCGCGCTGCGCGCGGCATCGTCAAACGGGCGCCGCCGACGCGGCGCCCTTTCAGTGAAGGTGAAGAATCATGGGTCTACTCGACATCGTCGGCGGTCTGATCGGCGGCCAGGCAGGCGGCAACTCGCAAAGCGCGCTGCTCATGGCGGCGCTCGAATTCGTCAATAACCAGCCGGGCGGCCTGAACGGCCTGATCGAGAAGTTCAAGGCCGGCGGCGCCGGCGACATCATCGGCTCGTGGGTCGGCACCGGCGAGAACCAGCCGATCTCGCCCGACACGCTGCAGAACGTGCTCGGCTCCGACGCGGTCGGCGCGCTGGCGAGCAAGGTCGGCATCGACCCCGGCCAGGTGTCGGGCATCCTCGCGCAAGTGCTGCCGCACGTGATCAACGGCGCGACGCCGAACGGCGAAGTGCCGGCAGGCGGCCAGCTCGACACGTCGAACGTGCTCGGCACGCTGACGCAGCTCGCCGGCATGTTCGGCGGCAACAAGCAGGGCTGAGCCCCGGCGCGCATCTGGCGCGCCAGATAAAAAAACACCCCGCCTCCCGGCGGGGTGTTTGCTTTTGGCGGCCCGGCATCCCGCGCCGGGCCCCTGCGCGCGCTCAGTGGACGACGCGGTCGAACACGAACTGGCCGTCCTGCACATCGACCGGAATCACGTCCTTCGGGCCGAAACGGCCCGCGAGGATCAGCTTCGCGACCGGGTTCTCGATCTCCTGCTGGATCGCGCGCTTCAGCGGCCGCGCACCGAACAGCGGATCGTAGCCGACCTTGCCGATCTGCTCGAGCGCGGCTTCCGACACGTCGAGCGCCATGTCGAGCTTCGCGAGCCGGTCGTGCAGGCGCGCGAGCTGGATCTTCGCGATCGACTGGATGTTGCTGCGGTCGAGCGCGTGGAACACGACGACGTCGTCGATCCGGTTCAGGAACTCGGGGCGGAAATGCTGCTTCACCTCGAGCCACACCGCGTCCTTGATCTCGTCCTGCGGTGCGCCCGTCATCGCCTGGATCACCTGCGAGCCGAGGTTCGACGTCATCACGATGACCGTGTTCTTGAAGTCGACCGTGCGGCCCTGCCCGTCCGTCATGCGGCCGTCGTCGAGCACCTGCAGCAGCACGTTGAACACGTCCGGATGCGCCTTCTCGATCTCGTCGAGCAGGATCACGCTGTACGGCTTGCGGCGCACGGCTTCCGTCAGGTAGCCGCCCTCCTCGTAGCCGACGTAGCCCGGCGGCGCGCCGATCAGCCGCGCGACGCTGTGCTTCTCCATGAACTCGCTCATGTCGATGCGGATCAGGTGCTCCTCGGAATCGAACAGGAACCCCGCGAGCGCCTTGCACAGCTCGGTCTTGCCGACACCCGTCGGGCCGAGGAACAGGAACGACCCGTACGGTCGGTTCGGATCGGCGAGGCCCGCGCGCGAACGGCGGATCGCGTCGGCGACCGCGTCGATCGCCTCGTTCTGGCCGACCACGCGCTCGTGCAGCTTCTCCTCGATGTGCAGCAGCTTTTCACGCTCGCCCTGCATCATCCGCGACACCGGGATGCCGGTCGCGCGCGACACGACTTCCGCGATTTCCTCGGCGCCCACCTGCGTGCGCAGCAGGCGCGGCCGCGTCGGGCTGTGCTGCTCCTTCTCCTCGGCCTGCGTGACCTGCTTGAGCTGCGCCTCGAGCTGCGGCAGCTTGCCGTACTGCAGCTCGGCGACTTTCTCGAGCTTGCCTTCGCGCTGCAGGCGCGCGATGTCGGCGCGCACCTTCTCGATCTCTTCCTTCAGCTGCGCGCTGCCCTGCACCGCGGCCTTCTCGACGGTCCAGATCTCCTCGAGGTCCGCATACTCGCGGCCGAGGCGCTCGATCTCTTCCTCGATCAGCTGCAGGCGCTTCTGCGACGCTTCGTCCTGCTCCTTCTTCACGGCCTCGCGCTCGATCTTCAGCTGGATCAGCCGGCGGTCGAGCTTGTCCATCTCTTCGGGCTTCGAATCGATTTCCATCTTGATCTTCGAGGCGGCCTCGTCGATCAGGTCGATCGCCTTGTCCGGCAGGAAGCGGTCCGTGATGTAGCGATGCGACAGCTCGGCCGCGGCGACGATCGCCGGGTCGGTGATGTCGACGCCGTGGTGCAGCTCGTACTTCTCCTGCAGCCCGCGCAGGATCGCGATGGTCGCCTCGACGCTCGGCTCGTCGACCAGCACCTTCTGGAAGCGGCGCTCGAGCGCGGCGTCCTTCTCGATGTACTTGCGGTATTCGTCGAGCGTGGTCGCGCCGATGCAGTGCAGTTCGCCGCGCGACAGCGCCGGCTTCAGCATGTTGCCCGCATCCATCGCGCCTTCGGCCTTGCCCGCGCCGACCATCGTGTGGATTTCATCGATGAAGACGATCGTCTGCCCTTCGTCCTTCGCGATGTCGTTGAGCACCGCCTTCAGGCGCTCCTCGAACTCGCCGCGATACTTCGCGCCCGCGAGCAGCGCCGCCATGTCGAGCGACAGCACGCGCTTGCCCTTCAGCGTCTCCGGCACCTCGCCGTTGACGATCCGCTGCGCGAGGCCTTCGACGATCGCGGTCTTGCCGACGCCCGGCTCGCCGATCAGCACCGGGTTGTTCTTGGTGCGGCGCTGCAGGATCTGGATCGAGCGGCGGATTTCGTCGTCGCGGCCGATCACCGGGTCGAGCTTGCCCGCGCGGGCGCGCTCGGTCAGGTCGACCGTGTACTTCTTCAGCGCTTCGCGCTGGCTTTCGGCATCCTGGCTATGCACCTGCGAGCCGCCGCGCACCGCGGCGATCGCGGCTTCGAGCGCCTTGCGCGTGAGGCCGTGCTGGCGCGCGAGCTTGCCCGCTTCGCCCTTGTCGTCGGCCACCACGAGCAGGAACATCTCGCTCGCGATGAACGTGTCGTTGAGCTTCTGCGCTTCCTTGTCCGCCTGGTTCAGCAGGCCGACCAGCTCGCGGCCGATCTGGATGTCGCCGCCCGTGCCCGTCACTTGCGGCAGGCGCGAGATCGCCTCGTTCAGCGCGCCCTGCAGCGCCTGCACGTGAACGCCCGCGCGCGACATCAGCGAGCGAGCGGAACCGTCGTGCTGCGCGATCAGCGCGGCCAGCACGTGGACGGGTTCGATGTATTGATTGTCGCGGCCTGCCGCGAGACTTTGCGCGTCCGAGAGCGCTTCCTGGAATTTGGTGGTGAGCTTGTCGATTCTCATGTAGAGACCTCCAATTTTCGAATAACACCAAATTGAGGATGGTTATGCGGCTTTCAAGCGATTTCGTGTCGATTCAGCGCAAAAATGTTGCGGGAGCGGCGCAGCGTGCGAGCCGGCGGCCTGGGCGGCGAGGTGGTCAGCCTTCGAGCGGCGACGGTTCGGCAGGCGACGTGGCCCGCACGACGGCGATCGGCTGGATGCCGAGCAGCGCCGCGAGCGGCGCCGCGGGCTGGGCGAGCTCGCCGAGCGTGTGCCGGTCCAGCTCCGTGAAGAATGCGTCGCGCGCCGCCGCCAGCACGCCCTTCAGGCGACACTGCGGCTCGATGACGCAGGCCCTCGGCGCTTCGCCGCCGGCAAAGCAGCCGACCAGCGCAAAATCGTTCTCGGTCTCGCGCACGACCTGGCCGACCGTCAGGCGCGTCGACTCCGGAAACAGCCGCAGCCCGCCATTGCGGCCGCGCACGGTGTCGACCCACCCGAGCTCGCCCAGGCGCTGCACGACCTTCATCAGATGGTTCTTCGAGATGCCGTAGGCATCCGAGATCTCCTGGATCGTCGCAAGACCTTCACCCCGCACGGCGAGGTAAAGCATGACTCTCAGCGAGTAGTCGGTGTAGTCGGTGAGTCTCATGGGCGAAAGAACAGTCGTTGATGATCCTGCACGGATGGGACGGGCGGCGGGCGCGCGCCCTGCGCGGAGCCCGCGGGCTGGCCGGCATGCGGCGCCGGTTGCCGGGACAGCCGCCGCGCAATAAGATGCAGGGCATTCGCACGTTTATCGAGGGGTTGGCCGACGCTATTGTGCGTCAAAATCATGCCGGCGTCCCGCCCTTTGCCCGGCCCCTATTTCCATCATGACCGCCACGCCTACCCTGCCCGACGCCGCGCCGAACCGGCCCCGCGACACGGAACCGACCGAAGACAACATCCGCGCACTCGTCTACGCGTTCTACGACCGCGTGCGCGCCGACCCGCTGCTCGGCCCCGTATTCGATGCCAGGCTGGCCGGCCGCTGGGACGACCACCTGCCGAAGATGGTGACGTTCTGGTCGAGCCTCGTGCTCGGCACCAAGGGCTACCGCGGCAACGTGCAGCAGGCGCACCAGCCGCTCGACGGCGTCGAGCCCGCGCATTTCAGCCGCTGGCTCGCGCTGTTCCTGAACACGGTCGATGCGCGCTACACGCCGCCCGCGGCGGTTCGCTTCATGGAGCCGGCGCTGCGGATCGCGCAAAGCCTGCAGCTGAGCCGCTTCGGCTGGGATTACCGGATTCCGCCCGAGCAGCAGGCGCTGCTCGACGCCGTCGCGCCGCGCCGCCGCGATCCGGGCGACGACGTCGCCCACCTGCCGTCGCGTGCGCGCGGCGAGCCGTTCCCGGCGAAGATCATCGGGCGCAATCCGGCCGACGAATAAGCCGCGCTCAGCGCGGCGCGTTGCCCGATTCGACGCCCCAGCGCGCGAGCGCGGCGTCGTCGGTGCTGCGGGCGTCGACCCAGCGCTCGCCGTCGGGCGTCGTTTCCTTCTTCCAGAACGGCGCCTGGGTCTTCAGGTAGTCCATCACGAACTCGCACGACGCGAACGCGTCGCCGCGATGCGCGGCGACCGTCGCGACCAGCACGATCTGGTCGAGCGGATACAGCTTGCCGACGCGGTGCACGATTGCGACGTCGATGCCCGGCCAGCGCCGGCATGCGTCGTCGGCAATCGCGTCGAGCGCCTTCTCGGTCATCCCCGGATAGTGCTCGAGCTCCAACGCGGCGACCTCGTCGCCGTCGTTCAGGTCACGCACCGTGCCGACGAAGCACGCGATCGCGCCGATCTTCGGATTGCGCGCGCGCAGCGCCGCCACCTCGGCGTTCAGATCGAAGTCTTCGGCCTGGACTCTCACCGTCGCCATCGCGCCCCCTTAGCCGCCCGTCACCGGCGGGAAAAACGCGACCTCGCAGCCGTCGGTGATCCGCGTGCCGGCATCGGTCATCTCGTGATTGCAGGCCATGCGCAGCGCGCGGCCTTCCGCGAGCGTGTCGGCCCACGCGCCGCCGCGCAGGCGCAGCCACGCGCGCACGTCGCCGACGGTCGTCACGCCGTCCGGCACGTCGGCCTGTTCATCGGCCACGCCCAGCGCCTCGCGCACGCTGGCAAAGAATTTCAGTTGAATCTTCATGTCGGGAAGCCGCCGGATTACGACAGCAGTTCGGAAAACGGAATGAAACGCACGGTCTCGCCCGCGCTGATCGCATGGTGCGGCGGATTGTCGATCAGGCCGTCGCCCCAGACCGTCGATGTGAGCACCGCCGAACTCTGGTTCGGGAACAGGTCGAGGCCGCCGGCCGCGTTCACGCGCGCGCGCAGGAATTCGTTGCGCCGGTCGCCCTTGCCCTGCGAGAAATCGGCGCGCAGCGACAGCGCGCGCGGTGCGACGTCGCGCACGCCGGACAGGCGCAGCAGGAACGGCCGGACGAACAGCAGGAACGTGACGAAGCTCGACACCGGATTGCCCGGCAGCCCGATGAAATGCGCGTCGGCACGGCCGTCGCCGCGGCGGATCGCGCCGAACGCGAGCGGCTTGCCCGGCTTCATCGCGATCTGCCACAGCGCGAGCCGCCCTTCGGCCTCGACCGCGGGCTTCACGTGGTCCTCGTCGCCCACCGACACGCCGCCGCTCGTCAGGATCACGTCGTGGTCGCGCGCGGCCTCGCGCAGCGTGTCGCGCGTCGCGGCGAGCGAATCCGGCACGATCCCGTAATCGGTCACGTGGCAGCCGAGCCGCTCGAGCAGCCCGCGCAGCGTGAAGCGGTTCGAGTTGTAGATCGCGCCCGGCTTGAGCGGCTCGCCGGGCATCGTCAGCTCGTCGCCGGTGAAGAACACCGCGACGCGGATCCGCCGCGCGACCGACAGCTGCGCGCAGCCGACCGACGCGGCCAGCCCGAGCGCCTGCGGCCCCAGCCGCGTGCCGGCCGGCAGGATCACCGAGCCGCGCCGGATGTCCGCGCCCTGCGCGGTGATCCATTCGCCGGCCTTCGGCGTATGGAGGATCTCGACCGCGTCGCCGTCGAGTTCGGCCTGCTCCTGCATCACGACGGCGTCGGCGCCGGGCGGCACCGTCGCGCCGGTGAAGATGCGCGCCGCCGTGCCGGCGGCGAGCGGCGCGGCCGGATGGCCGGCCGGAATGCGCTGCGACACCGGCAGGCGCCGGTCGCCGTGCATCAGGTCGGCCACGCGCACCGCGTAGCCGTCCATCGCGCTGGTATGCATCGGCGGCACGTCGAGCGGCGATTCGACGTCGGCGGCCAGCACGCGCCCGAGCGCGTCGAGGGTGGCGACGGCTTCGGCGCCGGGCAGCGGCGTCGCGGCGTCGAGCAGCGCGCCGAGCGCTTCGGCGGTCGACAGCATCGGCGCGCGCGGCGCCGCGGGGTTCGGATTCGACATCGATTGAATCGGGGATCGTTGGGTGCAATACACCATTGTAGCGACGCCGCCGCGCGGGCGCGCGATATGGCGGGCATGCGGGAACTGTGATCGGCGCGCATGCGCGGCACTGGCACTTGTTTCGCGCGCTGCCCGGCGGCAGGCCCGGGCGGCAGCCACCAAGCAAAACGGCCGGAACCCCGATCCGTTCGACGAATCGGCGTTCCGGCCGTCCGGCGTTGCCGGGCACGCGGCCCGGCAACGCGTCACGCGCCCGTATGCACGGCGATGAAGTCCTTGACCTGCTGCGCGTCGGCCTTCACGACCTCGAAGCGCTGCGGCAGCGCCTCGAGCCCGTCGAACGCGGCCGGCCGCTCCGGCTCGCGATCGAGCGCTTCGCGGATCGTCTCCCCGAACTTGATCGGCTGCGCCGTCTCGAGCACCACCATCGGCACGCCGGCCTCGAGATGCTCGCGCGCGACCTTCACGCCGTCGGCGGTGTGCGTATCGATCGTCGTCGCATAGCGCGCGAACACGTCGCGGATCGTCGCGATCCGGTCCGCATGGTTGCTGCTGCCCGACACGAACCCGAATTCCGCGACGCGCGCGAAATCGCCGCTCGCCGTCAGGTCGAAGCCGCCCTTTTCCTCGACGTCGCGGAACAGCTGCATCACGCGCGCCGGATCGCGGCCGAGCAGGTCGAACACGAAGCGCTCGAAGTTCGACGCCTTCGAGATGTCCATGCTCGGGCTGCTCGTATGGTAAGTGTGCTCGGCGCTGCGCACGCGGTACGCGCCGGTGCGGAAGAACTCGTCGAGCACGTCGTTCTCGTTGGTCGCGACGACGAGCTTCGCGATCGGCAGGCCCATCATCCGCGCGATGTGGCCCGCGCACACGTTGCCGAAGTTGCCCGACGGCACCGTGAACGACACGCGCTCGTCGTTGCTCTTCGTCGCGGCGAAATAGCCCTTGAAGTAGTAGACGACCTGCGCGACGACGCGCGCCCAGTTGATCGAGTTGACCGTGCCGATCTTGTGCTTCGCCTTGAACGCGTGATCGTTGGACACGGCCTTCACGATGTCCTGGCAGTCGTCGAACACGCCTTCGACCGCGAGGTTGAAGATGTTCGGATCCTGCAGGCTGAACATCTGGGCCGTCTGGAACGCGCTCATCTTCTTGTGCGGCGACAGCATGAACACGCGCACGCCGGCCTTGCCGCGCATCGCGTATTCGGCCGCGCTGCCGGTGTCGCCCGACGTCGCGCCGAGGATGTTCAACGCCTGGCCGTGCTTCGCGAGCGTGTACTCGAACAGGTTGCCGAGCAGCTGCATCGCCATGTCCTTGAACGCGAGCGTCGGGCCGTTCGACAGCTCGAGCAGCGAGATCGGCGCACCGTTCTCGGTGCCGAGCGTCTTCAGCGGCGTGATGTCGGCCGCGTTCTCGCCGTGGCGCGTATTGCGATAGACATCGGCCGTGTAGGTGCGGCGCGTGATCGCGCGCAGGTCGTCGGCCGGGATGTCGTCGCTGAACTTCGACAGGATCTCGAACGCGAGATCCGCATACGGCAGCGTGCGCCAGCGCGCGAGCTCGTCGGCGGACACCTTCGGATACTCGGCCGGCAGGTAGAGCCCGCCGTCCTTCGCGAGGCCGCCGAGCAGGATGTCGGAGAACGTGTGGCGCTCGCCGATGCCGGCGCCGCGCGTGGAGATGTAGTTCATGTGTTCCGCTCCAGTCCTCAGTTCAGTGCTTCCATGCGCAGCTTCGTCACCTTCGACACGACCGTCGCGAGATCCTCGATCCGCGCGATCGCGGCGTTCACGTTCTTCTCGATGGTCACGTGCGTGATCAGGATGATGTCGGTCTCGCCGTTCGCGTCGTCGACCTCCTCCGATTCCTTCTGCAGCAGCGCGTCGATCGAGATGCCCGAATCGGCGAGGATGCGCGTGATGTCGGCGAGCACGCCGGTCTGGTCGGCCACGCGCAGGCGCAGGTAGTAGCCGCTCGTCACTTCTTCGATCGGCAGGATCGGCGTGTTCGACAGGCTGTCCGGCTGGAACGCGAGATGCGGCACGCGGTGCTCGGGGTCGGCCGTGTGCAGGCGGGTGACGTCGACGAGATCCGCGACGACCGCCGACGCGGTCGGTTCCGCGCCCGCGCCCTTGCCGTAGTACAGCGTCGTACCGACCGCGTCGCCGTGCACGACGACCGCGTTCATCGCGCCCTCGACGTTCGCGAGCAGGCGCTTCTCGGGGATCAGCGTCGGGTGCACGCGCAGCTCGATGCCGCGCTCGGTGCGGCGCGTGATGCCGAGCAGCTTGATCCGGTAGCCGAGCTCTTCCGCATAGCGGATGTCGGTCGCATCGAGCTTGCTGATGCCTTCGACGTACGCGCGGTCGAACTGCACCGGCACGCCGAACGCGATCGCGCTCATGATCGTCGCCTTGTGCGCGGCGTCGACGCCTTCGATGTCGAAGGTCGGATCGGCTTCCGCGTAGCCGAGCGCCTGCGCGGCCTTCAGCGCGGTCGCGAAATCGAGGCCGCGGTCGCGCATCTCCGACAGGATGTAGTTGGTCGTGCCGTTGATGATGCCGGCGATGTACTGGATGCGGTTCGCCGTCAGGCCTTCGCGCAGCGCCTTGATGATCGGGATGCCGCCCGCGACGGCCGCCTCGAACGCGACCATCACGCCCTTCTCGCGCGCGGCCTCGAAGATCTCGGTGCCGTGCACCGCGAGCAGCGCCTTGTTGGCGGTCACGACGTGCTTGCCGTTCGCGATCGCGCGCAGCACGAGCTCGCGCGCGATGCCCGTGCCGCCGATCATCTCGGCGACGATCGAGATCGACGGATCGTCGACCACCGAATTGAAATCATCGGTGATCTGCGCGCTGCCGGCGTCGCCGGCGAGGGCGGCCTGCGCCTTGGCCGGGCTGCGCACCGCGATGCGCGACACCTCGATGCCGCGCCCTGCGCGCCGCTTGATTTCTTCCTGGTTGCGGCGCAGCACCGTGAAGGTGCCGCTGCCCACCGTGCCGAAGCCCAACAGGCCAACTTTGATCGGTTCCATGCTGCGTGTGATCGATGAGTAAAAAGTGAATAGGTGGCTGGAGCTCGCCCCGGCTCAGACCGAATGACGCTTGCGATAGCCGTCGAGGAAACGGGCGATCCGGTTGATCGAATCGGTCAGGTCGTCGAGGTTCGGCAGGAACACGACTCGGAAATGATCCGGCGTCGGCCAGTTGAAGCCCGTGCCCTGCACGAGCAGCACGCGCTCCTCGAGCAGCAGGTCGAGAATGAACTGCTGGTCGTTCTGGATCGGATAGAGCTTGGGGTCGAGCCGCGGGAACATGTAGAGCGCGGCCTGCGGCTTCACGCAGGTCACGCCCGGAATCGACGTGAGCATGTCGTACGCGAGATCGCGCTGCTTGAACAGGCGGCCCGACGGCACGAGCAGCTCGTTGATGCTCTGGTAGCCGCCGAGCGCCGTCTGGATCGCGAACTGCCCCGGCACGTTCGCGCACAGGCGCATCGACGACAGGATGCCGAGCCCCTCGAGGTAGTCCTTCGCGCGCCGGCGGTTGTCGCCGCCGAGGCCCGACACGGCCATCCAGCCCGCGCGGTAGCCGCACGAGCGATAGCTCTTCGACAGGCTGTTGAACGACACGGTGATCACGTCCTCCGACAGCGAGCCCATTGCCGTATGCTCGCGGCCGTCGTAGACGATCTTGTCGTAGACCTCGTCGGCGAACACGATCAGGCCGTGCTGGCGCGCGATCTCGAGCAGATCGCGCAGCAATTCGTCGGAATAAAGCGCGCCCGTCGGGTTGTTCGGGTTGATCACGACGATCGCCTTCGTGTTCGGCGTGATCTTGCGGCGGATGTCGTCGAGATCGGGCATCCACGCGTTCTGCTCGTCGCAGATGTAGTGCACCGGCGTGCCGCCGGACAGGCTGACCGCCGCCGTCCACAGCGGATAGTCGGGCGCCGGCAGCAGCACCTCGTCGCCGTCGTTCAGCAGCGCCTGGGTCGCCATCACGATCAGCTCGGACGCGCCGTTGCCGATGTAGATGTCGTCGAGTCCGACCCCGACCACGCCCTTCTGCTGCGTGTAGTGCATCACCGCCTTGCGCGCCGAGAACACGCCCTTCGAATCGGAATAGCCCGACGACGCCGGCAGGTTGCGGATCATGTCCTGGATGATCTCGTCCGGCGCATCGAAACCGAACGGCGCGAGGTTGCCGATGTTCAGTTTGATGATGCGATGGCCTTCTTCCTCGAGGCGCTTCGCGTGCTCGAGCACCGGGCCACGGATGTCGTAGCAGACGTTGAGCAGCTTGTTCGATTTCTGGATCGGTTTCACGACGACACGGTTCCTGGATAATGCCTGGCGGCCTTGGGGGGACGGGAATCGAAACTGGAGAGCGGCCGGTCTGCGCGCGCTGTCTAGGCTGGACGATTGCAGCGGCCGGGCGCAACTTGTGGCGACGCACGACGCAATTGGCGCCCGGGGGCAGCCAAAAAGTTATAATTTAGCGGATTTTGGCCGACTTTCGCAATGCACCATAGCCGCGCCGGGCCCGCGCCGTCAGGCGCCCCGCGCATCCGGCACGCGAAAATGGCCGCCCGGCCGGGCGGCCCCACCCGGGCGGCCCATCGAATTCCCCTTTCGGAACCGCGGACATACTGATTTGAAACTGCACCAGGACACGAGCGGCGCGCTCAACACCATCACCGGCTATGGCCCCGATTACGTCGACATCAATCTCGAGCGTCACGAACAGAGTGTCATCGTGCTGCCCGGCGCGCCGGTGCAGGCGTGGCCCGTGTCGTCGTTCGACGCGCTCGCGCCCGAGCATTTCGCGGCGCTGCTCGAGCCGGCGCCGGAAGTCGTGATCTTCGGCAGCGGCGCCCGCCTGCGCTTCCCGCACCCGCGCCTGCTCGCGGCGCTCGCCGCGCGCCGCATCGGCGTCGAGACGATGGACTTCCAGGCCGCCTGCCGCACCTACAACATCCTGATGGCCGAAGGCCGCAAAGTCGCCGCCGCGCTCTTAATTGAACGTTAATCGCCGATAAGGTAAAACCCTTGCCGGCGCACCGGGCCACGCCAGGCCGGGCCCGATCCCCGGTCCGGCACGTGCCCCGTCGCCAGCCGCCGGGGGCACACCACAACAACCAACAGGCTGAAATTCCATGAACGATACGCCGTCGAGGCTACCGCTCAACCGCACCGCGCTCGTCCTCCTGATCCTCGCGCTCGCGGTCATCTGGTTCGTGCCGCTCGGCATGCGCCACCTGATTCCCAGCGACGAAGGCCGCTACGCCGAGATGGCGCGCGAGATGTTCGTCACCGGCGACTGGATCACGCCGCGCTACAACGGCTACAAGTATTTCGAGAAGCCGCCGCTGCAGACCTGGCTCAACGCGCTCACGTTCGCGTGGTTCGGCGTCGGCGAGTGGCAGGCGCGGCTCTACACGGCGCTTGCGAGCTTCGCGGGCGTGCTGCTCGTCGGCTTCACCGGCGCGCGCCTGTTCAACCCGCTGTCCGGCTTCCTCGCCGCCGTCGTGCTCGCGAGCGCGCCGTACTGGAACCTGATGGGCCACTTCAACGCGCTCGACATGGGCCTCGCGTTCTGGATGACGGCCACGCTGTGCGCGCTGCTGCTCGCGCAGCGCCCCGGGCTGCGCCCCGCCGCCGCGCGCGGCTGGATGTGGGCCTGCTGGGCCGCGATGGCGTTCGCGGTGCTGTCGAAGGGGCTCGTCGGCGTGATCCTGCCCGGCGCCGTGCTGGTGCTCTATACGGCGATCGCGCGCGACTGGGCGCTGTGGAAGCGCCTGTACCTCGTCAGCGGGCTCGTGATCTTCTTCGCGATCGTCACGCCGTGGTTCGTGCTCGTGCAGCAGCGCAACCCGGAATTCTTCAACTTCTTCTTCATCGTCCAGCAGTTCCGCCGCTACCTGACGCCGGAGCAGAACCGCCCCGGCGCGTTCTATTACTTCGCGCCGGTGCTGCTGGTCGGCTTCCTGCCGTGGCTGTCGGTTGCGTGGCAGAGCGTGCGCCATGCGCTGCGCATGCCGCGCCAGCCGAACGGCTTCGCGCCGATGCTCGTGCTGCTGATCTGGAGCGCATTCATCTTCCTGTTCTTCAGCGCGTCGCACTCGAAGCTGATCTCGTACGTGCTGCCGGTCGCGCCGGCGCTCGCGCTGGTGATCGGCGCGTACCTGCCGCTCGTGTCGGCCGACCGGTTCCGCCGGCATCTGCTCGGCTATCTCGTGTTCCTCGTCGTCGCGGCGTTCGGCATCATCTTCCTCGCGCACCAGGGCGACGCCCGCACGCCGAACGCGCAGTACCGCGCGTTCCAGATGTGGCTGTACGGGGGCCTCGCGATCGCGGCCGCACTGACGCTCGCCGCGGCGTGGCTGAACCGCCATGCGCGCGCCGGCGTCACGGCGGCGATCACCGCGTTCGCCGCGGCGTGGCTCGCGTTCGGCACGATCGGCGGCACGGGCCACGACGAATTCGGGCGCTACAGCTCGGGCGCGCTGCTCGCGCCCGCCGTGCGCGCCGAGCTCTCGAAGCTGCCGGCCGACACGCCGTTCTACTCGATCGAGATGCTCGACCACACCTTCCCGTTCTACGTCGGCCACACGACGATCATGGTCGCGCGCCAGGACGAACTCGCGTTCGGCATCTCGGTCGAGCCGGACAAATGGATCCCGACCGTCGACCAGTGGATCGCCCGCTGGAAACAGGAGCGCTACGCGCTCGCGATCATGCCGACGGGCCAGTTCGACGCGCTCGTCAAGCAAGGCGTGCCGATGCGCGTGGTCGCGCGCGACAACCGCCGCGTGATCGTCGAAAAGCCGCAATCGTAAGGACGCCAACCCGTGAACCCCATCTCGTTCATCTGCATCATCACCGGCGTCATGCTCAACGCGTGCGCGCAACTGCTGCTCAAGGCCGGCGTCAACGCCGTTGGACACTTCGAATTCAGCCGTGCGAACATCGTCCCCGTCGGCCTGAAGATCGCCACCCAGCTGCCGATCATCGGCGGCCTCGGCTGCTACGTGCTGAGCGTCGTCGTCTGGATCGTCGGGCTGTCGCGCGTCGACGTGTCGATCGCGTACCCGATGCTGTCGCTCGGCTACGTCGTCAACGCGTTCGCCGCGTGGTACCTGTTCGGCGAGGTGCTGTCCGTCCAGCGGCTGGTCGGCATCGGCATCATCCTGGTCGGCGTGGCCGTGCTCGCGCGCAGCTGAGCGGCCCTGGCGGGCGGCCCGATTAAGCGGCCGCCTACAAAAAATCACGCTACGAATCCGCCAACCGGTGTCTAATGCCGGTTTCGGACGACCGACCGACCCTTTTATTACACGCCATTACGAGTGAAGCGTTCATGAACCAGACTGCCGTTCCGTTCCTGCCGTTCACCCGCCCGGAAATCGACGAGGAAACCATCCAGGGTGTCGTCGAGGTGCTGCGCTCGGGCTGGATCACCACCGGCCCGCAGAACCAGCGGTTCGAAGCCGCGCTGTCCGAATACTGCGGCGGCCGCCCGGTGCGGGCGTTCAATTCGGGGACCTGCACGCTCGAGATCGGCCTGCGCATCGCCGGCGTCGGCCCGGGCGACGACGTGATCACGTCGCCCGCGTCGTGGGTGTCGACCAGCAACGTGATCCTCGAGACCGGCGCGACGCCGGTGTTCGCCGACATCGACCCGGTCACCCGCAACATCGACCTCGACCTGCTCGAAAAGGCAATCACGCCGCGCACGAAGGCGATCATCCCGGTGTATCTGGCCGGCCTGCCGGTCGACATGGACCGCCTGTACGCGATCGCCCGCGCGCACAACCTGCGCGTGATCGAGGACGCCGCGCAGGCGCTCGGCTCGACGTGGAAAGGCAAGCGCATCGGCGCGATCGGCGACATCGTGTCGTTCAGCTTCCACGCGAACAAGAACCTGACGACGATCGAGGGCGGCGCGCTCGTGCTCAACAACGAGGACGAGGCGACGCTCGCGCAGAAGTACCGGCTGCAGGGCATCACGCGCACCGGCTTCGACGGGATGGACTGCGACGTGCTCGGCGGCAAGTACAACCTGACCGACGTCGCCGCGCGCGTCGGCCTCGGCCAGCTGCCGCACCTCGCGCGCTTCACCGCGCAGCGCCATGCGCTCGCCCGCGCGTACTTCGCCGCGTTCGAAGGCGGCGCGGCCGCGAAGCTCGGCCTCGGCCTGCCGCTCGCCGAATTCGAGCACGGCAACTGGCACATGTTCCTCGTCACGCTGCCGCTCGAGCGGCTGACGCTCACCCGCGCCGAATTCATGGCGCAGATGAAGGAACGCGGCATCGGCACCGGGATCCACTACCCGGCCATCCATCTTTTCACGCTGTACCGCGCGCGCGGCTTCAAGGAGGGCATGTTCCCCCACGCCGAACGGTACGGCGCGTCGACCGTCACGCTGCCGCTCTTCACGCAGATGACGGAAGACGACGTGCGTCGCGTCGTCGACGCCATCAACCAGATTTGCGAACAATACGGAAAGTAAGCCTACATGAGTCACCTTGAAGCACGCGCCGGGCATCCGGGCGCCGGACGTCCGGGCGCAGCCAACCCGGAGGTATCGGTCGTCATCCCCGTGTACAACGAGGAAGACGGCCTCGCCGCGCTCTTTGCGCGACTGTATCCGGCGCTCGACGCGCTCGGTACGTCGTACGAAGTGATCCTGATCAACGACGGCAGCCGCGATCGGTCGGCCGCCATGCTCGCGGACCAGTTCCACGTACGCCCCGACACGACGCGCGTCGTGCTGCTGAACGGCAACTACGGCCAGCACATGGCGATCCTCGCCGGCTTCGCGCAGTCGCGCGGCGAGATCGTCGTCACGCTCGACGCCGACCTGCAGAACCCGCCCGAGGAAATCGCCAAGCTGGTCGCGAAGATGCGCGAGGGCTACGACTACGTCGGCTCGATCCGCAAGCAGCGTCAGGACAGCCTGTGGCGGCGCAAGGCATCGGCCGCGATGAACCGGCTGCGCGAGCGCATCACGCGCATCAAGATGACCGACCAGGGCTGCATGCTGCGTGCGTACAGCCGCCGCATCATCGACACGATCAACGTGTGCGGCGAGGTCAACACGTTCATCCCCGCGCTCGCGTACACGTTCGCGCAGAAGCCGACCGAAGTCGAGGTCGCGCACGAGGAACGCTTCGCGGGCGAATCGAAGTATTCGCTGTACAGCCTGATCCGCCTGAACTTCGACCTCGTGACCGGCTTCTCGGTCGTGCCGCTGCAGTGGCTGTCGTTCATCGGCGTGATCCTGTCGCTCGGCTCCGCCGCGCTGTTCGTGCTGCTGCTCGTGCGGCGCTTCATCGTCGGCGCGGAAGTGCAAGGCGTGTTCACGCTGTTCGCGATCACGTTCTTCCTGCTCGGCGTGATCATCTTCGCGCTCGGCCTGCTCGGCGAGTACATCGGCCGCATCTACCAGCAGGTGCGCGCGCGCCCGCGCTACCTGATCCAGACCGTGCTCGAGCGGCACGGCAACGTGCAGGACGCGCCGTCGGGCGAAGGCCGGCAGGAGGTCGCGCGATGAAGCCGCGCGCCGTCGTCTTCGCGTATCACAACGTCGGCGTGCGCTGCCTGCAGGTGCTGCTCGCGCGCGGCGTCGACGTCGCGCTCGTCGTCACGCACGAGGACAACCCGAACGAGAACATCTGGTTCGGCAGCGTCGCGTCGGTCGCCGCCGCGCACGGGATCCCGGTCGTCACGCCGACCGATCCGGCCGACCCGGCGCTGCGCCGCGCGCTCGCCGACGCGCAGCCGGACTTCATCTTCTCGTTCTACTACCGGCACATGCTGCCGGTCGACCTGCTCGCGGTCGCGCCGCGCGGCGCGTACAACATGCACGGCTCGCTGCTGCCGAAATACCGGGGTCGGGTTCCGACCAACTGGGCGGTGCTCAACGGCGAGACCGAAACCGGCGCGACGCTGCATGAAATGGCCGCGAAGCCCGATGCCGGCGCGATCGTCGGCCAGACCGCAGTGCCGATCCTGCCCGACGACACCGCCGCGCAGGTGTTCGACAAGGTCACGGTGGCCGCCGAGCAGACGCTCTGGCGCGTGCTGCCCGCGCTGCTCGCGGGCGAGGCGCCGCACCTGCCGAACGATCTCGCGGCGGGCAGCTACTTCGGCGGGCGCAAGCCCGAGGACGGCCGGATCGACTGGTCGAAGCCCGCCGCCCAGGTCTACAACCTGGTCCGCGCGGTCGCGCCCCCGTATCCGGGCGCGTTCACCGATCTGCACGATGCGCGCTTCGTCGTCGCGCGCGCGCGCCTCGCGGCCCCCGGCAGCCCGGCCGCGGCCGCAGCGGCGGATTTGCCGCCCGGCCTGCACGTAAGCGATAATGCGCTGTTCGGCGTTTGCGGCGACAGCCGCGCCATATCCATTCTCGAGCTGTGGCGGCAGCGCGACGGCAGCGAAACCATCGTGTCGCCCGCGGAATTCGCGCAGTTCATTCATTCTTCCCGTCATTCATGAAAGCAAAAAAAGTCCTGATCCTGGGTGTGAACGGCTTCATCGGCCATCACCTGTCGAAGCGCATTCTTGAGACCACCGATTGGGAAGTGTTCGGCATGGACATGCAGACCGACCGGCTTGGCGATCTCGTCAACCACGAGCGGATGCATTTCTTCGAAGGCGACATCACGATCAACAAGGAGTGGGTCGAGTATCACGTGAAGAAGTGCGACGTGATCCTGCCGCTCGTCGCGATCGCGACGCCCGCGACTTACGTCCAGCAGCCGCTGCGCGTGTTCGAGCTCGACTTCGAGGCGAACCTGCCGATCGTCCGCTCGGCCGTGAAGTACGGCAAGCACCTCGTGTTCCCGTCGACCTCCGAGGTCTACGGCATGTGCTCGGACGAGCAGTTCGACCCGGACAACTCCGCCCTCACCTACGGCCCGATCAACAAGCCGCGCTGGATCTACGCATGCTCGAAGCAGTTGATGGACCGCGTGATCTGGGGCTACGGGATGGAAGGCCTGAACTTCACGCTGTTCCGCCCGTTCAACTGGATCGGCCCGGGCCTCGACTCGATCTACACGCCGAAGGAAGGCAGCTCGCGCGTGGTCACGCAGTTCCTCGGCCACATCGTGCGCGGCGAGAACATCAGCCTCGTCGACGGCGGCTCGCAGAAGCGCGCGTTCACCGACATCGACGACGGCATCAGCGCGCTGATGAAGATCATCGACAACCCGAACGGCGTCGCGTCGGGCAAGATCTACAACATCGGGAATCCGAAGAATAATTTCTCGGTTCGCGAACTCGCGCACAAGATGCTCGAGCTGGCCGCCGAATTCCCGGAGTACGCCGATTCGGCGAAGAACGTGCAGCTCGTCGAAACGACGTCCGGCGCGTACTACGGCAACGGCTACCAGGACGTGCAGAACCGCGTGCCGAAGATCGACAACACGATGCAGGAGCTCGGCTGGGCGCCGCAATCGACGTTCGACGACGCGCTGCGCAAGATCTTCGAGGCGTACCGCGGCCACGTCGCCGACGCGCGCGCGCTCGTCGAGCAGCAAGGCTGACGGGACGCTCGCTTGGCTCGCATCGTCCTCAAGATCGACGTCGACACGCTGCGCGGCACGCGCGAAGGCGTGCCGAACCTCGCGCGCATCTTCGACCGCTTCAGCGCGCGCGCGACCTTCCTCTTCAGCCTCGGGCCCGACCATACCGGCTGGGCGCTGCGGCGCGTGTTCCGCCCCGGGTTCCTGAAGAAGGTGTCGCGCACGTCGGTGGTCGAGCATTACGGCGTGAAGCAGCTGATGTACGGCGTGCTGCTGCCGGGCCCCGACATCGGCCGCCGCGCTGTCGCCGACATGCGCGCGATCCACGAGGCCGGGTTCGAATGCGGGATCCACACGTGGGATCACGTGTACTGGCAGGACAACGTGCGCGAGCGCGACCGCGACTGGACCGCGCGTGAAATGCAGAAGAGTCACGCGCGCTTCGCCGAGATCTTCGGCGCGCCGCCCGTCACGCACGGCGCGGCGGGCTGGCAGATGAACGACGCGGCGTTCGAGCAGATCGACGCATGGGGCATGCGCTATGCGTCCGACGGCCGCGGCCATTCGCCGTACCTGCCCGTCGTCGGCGGCCGGACGCTGTCGCACGTGCAGATGCCGACCACGCTGCCGACGCTCGACGAGGTGCTCGGCGTCGACGGCGTCGACACGCACAACGTCGCCGCCCACATTCTCAAGTTCACCGAAACCAATCCGCGCGACCAGGTCTTCACGCTGCACGCGGAGCTGGAAGGCCAGAAGCTCGCGCCGGTGTTCGAGCAGCTGCTCGCCGGCTGGCGTGCGCAGGGACATACGTTCGCGACGATGGGCGACTATCACGCAACGCTGGACCGCGACACGCTGCCATCGTACCCTGTCACGTGGGGCGAAATTCCGGGCCGCTCCGGCGAGCTGATCGTCCAGCCGGACTGATCCACACGCGGCGCGGCCACCGCCGCGCCGCCCGCCTCGCACGGCCGCACACCCGCGCCGTCGCACATGCGCCCTCTGATAACAACAGGAGAAACACGTGTCCGTCGAAGTTGACCGTCAAGTTCCCGATTTCACCGCACCAGCCACCGGCGGCGACCTGTCGCTGTCCGACCTGCGGGGCAAGAAGCTCGTGCTGTATTTCTATCCGAAGGACAACACGCCCGGCTGCACGACCGAGGGGCTGCAGTTCCGCGATCTGTATCCGAAGTTCAACAAGGCCGGCGCCGAAATCGTCGGCGTGTCGCGCGACAGCCTGCGCTCGCACGACAACTTCAAGGCAAAGCTCGAGCTGCCTTTCGCATTGATTTCCGATGGCGACGAAGCGCTGTGCGCGCTGTTCGATGTCATCAAGATGAAGAAAATGTATGGCAAGGAAGTGCGCGGAATCGAGCGCTCGACGTTCCTGATCGACGCCGACGGCGTGCTGCGTCAGGCATGGCGCGGGATCAAGGTGCCGGGCCATGTGGAGGACGTGCTAAAGGCTGTACAAGCGCTTTGAGGCGCGTTATATTGGGCCGCAATGAATGCCAGTTCGTCCCATATTTCTCGTAGCTGCGCCGGCGCTCGTAGCCATGCTTTCCGGCACCTGACGCGCAACACGACGGTATCAGCCGAGCCGCTTGCTCCGGTCGACGGGGCAGCGGCTTTTTTTATGGACTGCGCGCCGGCACTCGGTCCGGCCCTTCACCCCGTCAAGGAGCTGATCGACACTTAGGCGAACCGGCGAAACGAATTTCATGTGCGCCACCGCGCGCAAACTGCATGCGTCGCCGTCACGAAGCAGGATGCGATCAGCGGCGCATGCCATGCGACACGATTCCTCCCGAGGGACACCATGCCTTTGCCTACCCCCCCCAGCAAGCTCGGCAGCCTGCTGCCGCCCGACGAATACAAGGCGAAAGCGCGACCCGCGAAAGCCGCGAAGAAATCCGCCGAAGGGGACGTTTCCACAGCCGGTGAATATGGCCCGGCCAGCGTGGCCCAACCGATGACCGAAGCCGCGAACACCGCTGCGCCGCTGCGTGCGGTCGGCGCGAGCGCGTCCGCGCAGGAAGCCGCGAGCGCGCCCGCGCGCTCGCGCAAGAGCAAGCAGACGGCCGCGTTGCTGCAGCCGGTGCCGGCCCGCGCCGAACCGGCCGCGCCGGTCGCGCCGGTCGCACGCGGGGAGAAACCCACCGCCGCGAAACCGGCCGCCGCGCCCGCGCGCGAAGCCGGCGCCGCGGTGAAATCGCGCGGCCGCAAAGCCGCCGAAGCCGAGATGCAGAAGCTGTTCGTGCTCGACACGAACGTGCTGATGCACGACCCGAGCAGCCTCTTCCGCTTCGAGGAACACGACGTCTATCTGCCGATGATGACGCTCGAGGAACTCGACAACCACAAGAAGGGGATGTCCGAAGTCGCGCGCAACGCGCGCCAGGTGAGCCGCACGCTCGACGCGCTCGTCGCCGACGCGGGCCCGATCACGAACGGCATTCCGCTGTCGCGCCTCGGCAGCCGCGAGGCGCTCGGCCGCCTGTATTTCCAGACGACGCTCACCAACATTCCGCCCGTCGAAGGCCTGCCGGAAGGCAAGGCCGACAACCAGATCCTCGGCGTCGTGCGCGCGCTGCAGCGCGACCGGCCGGACCGCCAGGTCGTGCTGGTGTCGAAAGACATCAACATGCGGATCAAGGCGCATGCGCTCGGCCTGCCCGCCGAAGACTACTTCAACGACCAGGTGCTCGAGGACAAGGATCTCCTCTACACCGGCGTGCGCGAGCTGCCGCAGGATTTCTGGACCAAGCACGCGAAGGGCATGGAGAGCTGGCAGGACACGAAGACGGGCACCACGTATTACCGCGTGACGGGCCCGCTCGTCGGGTCGATGCTCGTCAACGAGTTCGTCTATCTCGAGCCGCAGAACGGCGAGCCGACGTTCCATGCGATCGTCCGCGAACTGAACGGCAAGACGGCGCTGCTGCAGACGCTGCGCGACTACAGCCACCACAAGAACAACGTGTGGGGCATCACCGCGCGCAACCGCGAGCAGAACTTCGCGCTGAACCTGCTGATGAACCCGGAGATCGACTTCGTCACGCTGCTCGGCCAGGCCGGCACCGGCAAGACGCTCGTCGCGCTCGCGGCGGGCCTCGCGCAGGTGCTCGACGACAAGCGCTACAACGAGATCATCGTCACGCGCGCAACCGTCCCGGTCGGCGAGGACATCGGTTTCCTGCCCGGCACCGAGGAAGAGAAGATGCAGCCGTGGATGGGCGCATTCGACGACAACCTCGAAGTGCTGCAGAAGACCGACGACGCAGCCGGCGAATGGGGCCGCGCGGCGACGCAGGAGCTGATCCGCTCGCGCCTGAAGGTCAAGAGCATGAACTTCATGCGCGGCCGCACCTTCGTCGACAAGTACCTGATCATCGACGAGGCGCAAAACCTCACGCCGAAGCAGATGAAGACGCTCGTCACGCGCGCGGGCCCCGGCACGAAGATCGTCTGCCTCGGCAACATCGCGCAGATCGATACGCCGTACCTGACGGAAGGCAGCTCGGGCCTCACCTACGTCGTCGACCGCTTCAAGGGCTGGGGCCATAGCGGCCACGTGACCCTCGCGCGCGGCGAACGTTCGCGGCTCGCCGACTACGCGTCGGACATCCTGTGATGTCGTAACCCGGCATGCCGGCCCGCCCGGGCCGGCCGCCGATGCCGAACGGCGCTCCCGCAACGGAGCGCCGTTTTTATTTGGGGTCGAAATCAATGGCGATTCGCGCGACATAACGGCCCATATTTACACGCGAAACTTCAAGTAAATTCTCAGGAACGGTTGCCTAAGCCCCGTCGGAACGACTACCATCGGGTCTGTCTGTTGTCATACGATAGGCGAGCGCATCGCGTTCGCCCGCCCCGCTCGTGATGCTTCGAATCTGGCTTCCCGTCGCCGTCGTCTCGCTGCTTTCGGCCTGCTCCAGCGTGCCGCCGCAGTCGTCTCGCCCGTCCGGCATGACGATCGCCACGCCCCGCGCGTTCCCGCCGCCCGCCAATTTCCCGAAATTCATCGACCACAGCGTCGGCCAGGAAGAAATCTCGATCCAGGCGATGAGCCTCGTCGGGGTGCCGTACCGCTGGGGCGGCAACACGCCGGACAGCGGCTTCGACTGCAGCGGGCTCGTGCGTTACGTGATCGGCCGCGCAGCCGACGTGAACCTGCCGCGCACGACCGCCGACATGAGCGGCCGCGGCATGTCGATCGACCCCGAGCAGGTCGCGCCGGGCGATCTGATCTTCTTCAACACGACCGGCCGGCCGCATTCGCATGTCGGCATCTATGTCGGCAAGCTGCGCTTCGTCAATGCGCCGTCGACCGGCGGCACCGTGCGGCTCGACTACCTGACGAATCCCTACTGGGCGAAGCGCTTCGACGGGATCCGCCGCGTCGCGCCGCCGAAGGGAACGCCGGCGCCCACGCCGTTCGATGCGCCGACTTATGAAGCGCGGCGCGACGTGCCGCGCGCACAGCCGGCCGCGCCGGCGCCTGTCGTGACGGCGGCAGCGCCGCGTCAGCCCGCTTATGCGGCTACGCAGCCGAGCGTGCCGCAATCGCCGGTGCAAGCGCCGATTGCGCCTGTCGCGACAACCGCGCCGGCCATGGCGACCGCAGCAGCAGCCCCAGCCATTTCCGCCGATCCGTACGAACCGCCGCCGCCGCGCATGGCAGCGGCCCAGCAGCAGGCGGTATCCGTGGGCGGCGTCGCCGCGGAAACGGCAAACGCAGCGCCGCCCGCTGGCGCACCTGAAACCGGCACGCTGATTCCGACGACGGCGCTGACGGCCGCCGAAGCCGCGGCATTCGACGCGGTGCCGCCGCCTGCCGCAGCGCCCCGTCAGGCGCGCGTCGCCGCCCAGCCAGACGCCGTGCAAGTAATGCGCGCGTCGACGCAATCCGCGCCGGTCAGTGCGCGCACCGGCACGACCGACGATCCGATTGCACGGTTCGCGAACGGAAGCTACTGATTCGCGCGGCGCGGGCGCGGCGCAATGGCGCCGTGCTTGCCGCCATCCGCATGCCGAACGGAATACGGTCGCCCTGGTTCGATCGTGAATGGCGGCCTCGCCACCTTCGCCCCCCGTCCCGCTCCATACACCCTGGCGCAAGACAGCCCATCCGCCCCGCCCGCGCGCCCCACACCACACTCGAGCCCGCCCAAACAAAAAGCGCCGCAGCCTGTCGGCATGCGGCGCTTTCAGCGTCGAAGCGTCGATCGGTCGCGATCAGAAGATCTGGTGGCCAACCCACCAGCCACCCGCCGCGAACAGCGCGGCCGCGGGCAGCGTCAGCACCCACGCCCACACGATGTTGCCGGCGACGCCCCAGCGCACGGCCGACAGCTTCTGCGTCGCGCCGACGCCGACGATCGCGCCGGTGATCGTGTGCGTGGTCGACACCGGAATGCCGAGCCACGACGCGATGAACAGCGTCATCGCGCCGCCCGTCTCCGCGCAGAAGCCGCCGACCGGCTTCAGCTTGGTGATCTTCTGGCCCATCGTGCGCACGATCCGCCAGCCGCCGAACAGCGTGCCGAGGCCCATCGACAGGTAACACGCGCCGATCACCCATGCCGGCGGCGCATCGGCCGTGGCCGATGCATAGCCGCTCGCGATCAGCAGCATCCAGATGATGCCGATCGTCTTCTGCGCGTCATTGCCGCCGTGGCCGAGGCTGTACAGCCCGGCCGACAGCAGCTGCAACCGGCGGAAACGCCGGTCGACCTTGCTTGGCGCGGTGCGGAAATACAGCCACGACACGCCGAGCATGAACAGCGAGCCGAGGATGAAGCCGAGCAGCGGCGAGATGAAGATGAACGCAATCGTCTTCATCAGCCCGTCGATGTTCAGCGAACCCCAGCCCGACTTCGCGAGCGCCGAGCCGACGAGGCCGCCGATCAGCGCATGCGACGAGCTCGACGGAATCCCGTAGTACCAGGTGATCACGTTCCAGCCGATCGCGCCGACGAGCGCGCCGAATATCACGTAGTGGTCGACGATCGCGGGATCGATCGTGCCTTTGCCGACGGTCTGCGCCACCTTCAGGTGGAAGATGAAATACGCGATGACGTTGAACGCGGCGGCGAACGCCACCGCCTGCTGCGGCTTCAGCACCCCGGTGGACACGACGGTGGCGATCGAGTTCGCTGCGTCGTGGAAGCCGTTCATGAAGTCGAATACGAGCGCGACGAGCACCAGTGCCGCGACCATCCAGAGGGCGAGTTGTATCGAATGCATCGTGTTCCGCTCAGGCGTTTTCCAGCACGATGCCTTCGATGATGTTCGCGACGTCCTCGCACTTGTCGGTGATCTCTTCGAGCAGCTCGTAGATCGCCTTCAGCTTGATGAGGTTCTTCACGTCGTTTTCTTCGCGGAACAGCTTCGACATCGCCGCACGCAGCACGCGATCCGCTTCCGACTCCCAGCGGTCGATCTCCTCGCACGCCTTGAGGATCTGCGCCGACTGCTTCATGTCGGACAGCAGCGCGACGGCCTGCTGCACGTGCTGCGCCGACTGCGTGACGATGTGCGCGAGCTGGCTCGCCTCCGACGTCACGGCCTGCACGTCGTACAGCGACACCGCGGTCGCGACGTCCTCCATCAGGTCGAGGATGTCGTCCATCGTCGTGATCAGCTTGTGGATCTCGTCACGATCGAGCGGCGTGATGAAGGTCTTGTGCAGCAGATCGATCGCTTCGTGCGTCAGCTTGTCGGCCGCTTTCTCGGCCGACTGCACGTTTTGCTTGTGAATCTCGGCGTCGGCGAGATTGTCGATCAGCAGTTCGAGCTCGCGGCCACCGGAAACGATGTACTTCGCGTGCGCATTGAAGATTTCGAAGAACTTGCCCTCGGTGGGCATGAATCGACCGAACATGGGATTCCTGAGAGATTGTCAGACTACTGTCACGAAAACGGGCGACATTGTACCGTTTTCGGTCGCGACGCGACGCGCGCATATGCGCGCGTCGGGATTGGATACAACGCTTGGTGATTTAGGGGTTTACATCCGGCGTTACTCGCCGTAGAAGGTTTGCGCCCCCGCAAAGTTGTCGAACTTCGTGTATTGCCCCAGGAACGTGAGTCGAACGGGGCCGATCGGGCCGTTACGCTGCTTGCCGATGATGATCTCGGCCGTGCCCTTGTCGGGGCTGTCCGGATTGTAGACTTCATCGCGGTAGATGAACAGGATCACGTCCGCATCCTGTTCGATTGCGCCCGATTCGCGCAGGTCCGACATCACCGGGCGCTTGTTCGGACGCTGTTCGAGGCCGCGGTTCAGCTGCGACAGCGCAATCACCGGCACGTCGAGTTCCTTCGCCAGGCTCTTCAGCGAACGGGAGATTTCCGAGATTTCGGTCGCGCGGTTCTCGCCCGCCGACGAACCCGACATCAGCTGCAGGTAGTCGACGATGATGAGGCCGAGCTTGCCGCACTGGCGGGCGAGCCGGCGCGCGCGCGAGCGCAGTTCCATCGGGTTCAGGCCGCCCGTCTCGTCGATGAACAGCTGCGCCTCGCTCATCTTCTGCACCGCGTGGGTCAGCTTGGGCCAATCCTCGTCGGTCAGGCGCCCGGTTCGCATCCGGTGCTGGTCGAGCCGGCCGACCGAACCGAGCATACGCATCACGAGCTGGGTGCCCGGCATTTCCATCGAGAACACCGCGACCGGCAGCCCGTACTCCACCGCGACGTATTCGCCGATGTTCATCGAGAACGCGGTCTTGCCCATCGACGGACGGCCCGCGACGATGATCAGCTCGCCGCCGTGCATGCCCGACGTCATCCGGTCGAGATCGACGAAGCCCGTCGGCGTGCCCGTCACGTCGCTCGGGTTTGCGGTGTGATACAGCGTGTCGATGCGCTCGACGACCTGCGTGAGCAGCGGGCCGATCTCGAGGAAGCCCTGGTTGCCGCGCGCGCCCTCTTCGGCGATCGAGAACACCTTCGATTCCGCCTCGTCGAGCAGCTGGCGGACTTCCTTGCCCTGCGGGTTGAACGCATCGGCGGAAATCTCGTCGGCCACCGACACGAGCCGGCGCAGCACCGCGCGGTCGCGCACGATCTCCGCGTAGCGGCGGATGTTCGCCGCGCTCGGCGTGTTCTGCGCGAGCGCGTTCAGATACGCGAGCCCGCCGACGTCGTCGGCCTTGCCCGACGTGGTCAGCGCTTCGTATACGGTCACCACGTCGGCCGGGCGCGTCGACGCGATCAGGCGGCCGATATGTTCGTAGATGATCCGGTGGTCGTAGCGATAGAAATCGCCCTGCGACAGAAAATCGGCAATCCGGTCCCACGCCGCGTTGTCGAGCAACAAGCCGCCCAGCACCGACTGCTCGGCTTCGACCGAGTGCGGCGGGACTTTCAGCGATTCGATTTGATGATCTTGCGGCGCGTTCATGGGTTGGGATTATCGCGAATTGAGCGCGGAGGCGCCAGCCGGTCCGGCGTCCGGGCAACAAAAAAGGCAGGCTCCGGTTACCCGGGCGCCTGCCCTTCATCCGGGCGGCGGGAGCCGCCCGGCAATGCTTCGTGTCGCTTACGCGTGGTCGCCGATCACGTTGATCGTGACGTCGACGACGACGTCCGTGTGCAGCGCGACCTGGACGCCGTGCTCGCCGATCATCTTCAGCGGGCCTTCCGGCAGGCGAACTTGCGCCTTCTCGACGTCGTAGCCTGCCTTCTTCAGCAGTTCAGCGATGTCGCCGTTCGTGACCGAGCCGAACAGACGGCCGTCCACGCCCGACTTCTGCGTGATTTCGAACGACTGGCCGTTCAGCTTCTCGCCGACTGCCTGCGAAGCTGCCAGCTTTTCAGCGGCGACCTTCTCGAGCTCTGCGCGGCGCACTTCGAATTCGGCGATCGCTTCCTTCGTCGCGCGGCGTGCCTTGCGGTTCGGGATCAGGAAGTTGCGAGCGTAACCGTCCTTGACCTTGACGATATCGCCCAGGTTGCCCAGATTGGCGACTTTTTCCAACAGAATGATTTGCATTCGAATTCTCCTTATTGCGTCGCCTGATTACGCCTTGTGCTGATCGGTGTACGGCAGCAGCGCGAGGAAACGCGCACGCTTGATTGCCGTGTCCAGCTGACGCTGATAGTGCGCCTTCGTACCCGTCAGGCGAGCCGGCGTGATCTTGCCGTTTTCGCCGATGAAGTCCTTCAGCGTTTCCGTGTCCTTGTAGTCGATCTGCTCGACGCCTGCTGCCGTGAAGCGGCAGAACTTCTTGCGCTTGAACAGCGGGTTTTGTTGCTGACGACGCTTGTCGAATTTCTTACCAGTGGGGCGGGCCATGTTCAGTCCTTTCCAATGTCCTGCAATGCTGTGATGTGAAACACCAAGGTTCTCGCGTTACGGCTTTTCTTCGCCAGGAAGCCCGTGAACAGCGTCTCGACGCCCATTTCACGGCTTTCCAGCCTGCCGCTCGCCTCACCGGCCGCCACCGCCTCGATCGTCATTTCGACCTGGCGGGGAATGCCTGCTTCGACGACTTCCGTGCGGTGATGCAACGTGGCGCTTGCGATCGGAACGCCGGCGGGGGTGTACCGCACCGGTGCGCGTTCGACGACGCTCGCCGTCAATTGCAACCTGTTCACGTGAGTGGCGCGCTCCTTGGTGGCTTAAATGACTACGAACTTAAGCCTGCGCTTCGGTCGGCTGAGCAGCAGCCGCCTTCTTGGCTTCTTCGCGCTGAACTTCCTTCATCATCGGCGACGGGCCGGTTTCGGCCTTCTTCATCTTGACGATGAGGTGGCGCAGCACGGCGTCGTTGAACTTGAACGCGTGTTCGAGTTCGTCGAGCGTCGTCTGGTCGCACTCGATGTTCATGCAGACGTAGTGAGCCTTCGCGAGTTTCTCGATCATGTAGGCCAGTTGGCGACGGCCCCAGTCCTCGACACGGTGGATCTGACCGCCGTGCGACGTGATCGTGGTCTTGTAACGCTCGATCATCGCGGGCACTTGCTCGCTCTGATCGGGGTGCACGATGAATACGATTTCGTAATGACGCATTACACACTCCTTGTGGATTGAAGCCACCCGGGCGTCTGAACCGGTGTGGCAAGTGAGAAGCCGAAGATTCTAACCCGGATATGGGTCGCGCGCAAGGTTCATCGATGATTCGCCGCGCGATTCGGCCGTGTTTTCAACGACTTGTGGCCGCGCTGCGTCGACGGCCGCGCGACATCCGGCGGGGTCGGATTCCATGCCCCGCCGTCATTCGGTGCGCGGCGCGACGAGACGCGCGTTCAGCGCCGTCCTGAACGCCGCGAGCGCCGACGGCTCGGCGTCGGTCACCGCCCACCACGTCATGCCGGCCGCGTCCCAGCGATCGACCGCATAGCCCTGCGACACGGTCGCGTACGGCGCCGCCTGCCCGCCTTCCGCGGACGGCCGCACATAGACGTCGATCACGTGCTGCCGGTAGCGGTAGACCAGCACCGCCACGCGCCGCTGCCCGACGTAGTCGAGCCGCCCGCCCGCGAGCGGGAAGCCGCTCGCGGCCAGATCCTCCACCGGCGGCGCATAGTCGAGCCGCCCGTTGAACCACGGCTTGACCGTGTGGCGGTCGGTCGAGATCACGTCGATGTCGCGCGCCGACAGGCCGGCGCGCACATGGCTCGCGACGAGTTCGTCGACCGTGCGGTCGGTTGCCGCGCGGTGCGCGGACAGCGTCAGCCCAGCGCCCGCGGCAAGCGCGATCGCCAATGCGACGCCCCAGCCGAGGCCCGGCAGCGCTACGGCGCGCGGCCCCGGCCGGCCGGCCTGCTGCGGGCCGCGCACCGCGCCCCGCAGGCCGAGCCGCTCGAACCAGCGCGGCCCGCCCGGCATCGCACGGGGCGCGTCCTGCGCCGCCGGCAGCCCGGCGACGATGCGTGCGCGCAGCGCGTCCGGCGCGCGATGGTAGTCGGCCTGCCGGACCGCCTGGCTCAGCGCGACGATCCGGTCGCGCTCGCGCCGGCAAGCATCGCACGCGTCGACGTGCCGCTGGATCCGCAGCGCATCGGGCGCCGGCAGTTCGCGGTCGACGTCCGCGCCGAGCAGTTCACGCGCTTCGTTACAGTCCATCGATGGCCTCCGATGCCGTTCCGGCCGCCGGCGCGCCGCCCGGCGCATTGCCGGCCGGCGGCGCTGCCGCGCGGGCCTCGTCCCGCTGCCCGCCGACGCGTTCGCCACGCTCGCCGCCAAGCAGCGCCGCGAGCCGGCGGCGGCCGCGCGCGAGCCGCGACATCACGGTGCCGACCGGCACGTCCGCGATCGCCGCGATCTCGCGATAGCTCAAATCCTCCATTTCACGCAGCACGAGCACTTCCCGATATTCGGCCGGCAGTTTCGCGAGCGCCGCGTTCACGAGCCGGACGTCCTCGCCGCGCAGCAGCTGCGCGAGCGGGTCCTCCGCCGCCGGATGCCAGTCGTCGGGCGAATCCGGGCTGTCGAGCGCGTCGGGCGCCGCGACCTCGTGCGCGTGAGTGCGCCGGCGCCACTCGGTGTACCAGGTGTGACGCACGATCGTCAGCAGCCACGGCCGCGCATTGTCGCCGCGGCACGCATCGACGAAGCGCAGCGCGCGCACGCAGGCCTCCTGGACGACGTCCTCCGCGTCGCTCGCGTTGCCGCACAGCCAGCGCGCGAGGTTGTACGCGGCATCCAGGTGCGGCAGCACCAGCACGCGAAAGCGCTCGCCGCGCGCCGCCGCGTCCGGCGCCGCCCGTTCGTCGACCGTCCGGCCGGATTGCCCCACGTCGCCTCCTGTAGATTCCTGCGGCCGCGGCCGCCTCCGCCCGGCGCGCAAGGCCCGGACGGGCCGGCGATACGCGCGCGTTCGTGAATCCTGACTGCCCGTGGATCGAGTTTATTCCCGCCGGATGCGCGCAAAGACGAAAAATAATCCGGGAATGGCGGCCGCGCGCCGCCGGTATCACCGGCATGCCCGTCACCGTCATCGAAAGGAGCCGCCGTGCCGTACCCTCTCCCGTTCCCGAAACACCCGGCGGCGCGCCCGGCCTGCCGCGCCCGCCGGCCTGCGGCGCTCATTCGATCGGCCTCGGCCGGTCACGGCAACGCCTCGACAGCCGCGCCTATGGCGTGCTGCTCCAGTAGCCGGGGCGCGCGTACGCGTCGCGCAGGTAGTCGATGAAATAGCGCACGCGCGCCGGCACGTAGCGCTGCTGCGGATAGACCGCGAGGATGTCGTAGTCGGGCAGCGCATATTCGTCGAGCACGGTCTCGAGCTCGCCCGTCTCGAGCTGCGCGGCGATCTCCCAGGTCGAGCGCCAGCCCAGCCCCAGCCCTTCCGACGCCCAGCGGTGCAGCAGCTCGCCGTCGTTGCAGTCGAGATTGCCGGTCACACGCATCGTCGCGATCTTGCCGTGGCGCTGGAAATACCAGCCGCGGTTCTGGCCGCCCTGCAGGTTGAATGCGAGGCAGTTGTGCTTCAGCAGATCGTCGAGCGTCTTCGGGCGGCCGTGCCGGCGGAAGTAGTCCGGCGTGCCGCACACGACGCGCCGGTTCGACGCGAGCTTCACCGCGACGAAATTCGGATCGACCGCGCCGCCGATGCGGATCGACAGGTCGTAGCCCTCGCGCACGAGGTCGACGACGCGGTCGGTCAGGTTGAACGACAGCTGCATGTCCGGCTTGTCGGCGAGAAAGCCCGGCGCGTGCGGCGCGACGTGCTTGCGGCCGAACGCGGCCGGCGCCGACACGATCAGGTGGCCGCTCACCGAGCGCCGCCCGGCGGCCAGCTCGTTCTCGGCCTGGTCCCATTCGGCGAGCAGCCCGCGGCAGCGCTCGAGGAACGCCGCCCCCTCCTCGCTGACGACCAGGCGCCGCGTCGAGCGGTACATCAGCTTCACGCCGAGGCGCTTCTCAAGCGCGTCGATGCGCCGCCCGAGCACCACCGGCGACACGCCCTCCTCCAGCGCGGCCGCCGCGAGGCTGCCGGCATCCGCGACCCGCACGAACGTCTCGATCTGCTTGAAGCGGTCCATCTCGCGTCTCCTGTCGACCGGCGTTGGCGCTTCAGCGCTTACTCCGGCCCCATGCAAAGCTCATGACGGCCGGGCGAAGCCCGGAACACCGCCATTCCATACTTTTAGTTTCGAAAAAAGCGACTGCGGCTGATCTTATCAAACCTTTGGTGCATCCCTAAAGTGTCCCCAACAGACCGATCCGCAACATTCAAGGAGACATTCATGGCCAAGATGAGAGCCGTTGACGCCGCCGTGCTCGTGCTCGAGAAGGAAGGCATCCAGACCGCGTTCGGCGTGCCGGGCGCCGCGATCAACCCGTTCTACTCGGCGATGCGCAAATCGGGCGGCATCAGCCACGTGCTGGCGCGCCACGTCGAGGGCGCATCGCACATGGCCGAAGGCTTCACGCGCGCCGCGCCGGGCAATATCGGCGTGTGCATCGGCACGTCGGGCCCCGCCGGCACCGACATGATCACCGGCCTCTACTCGGCATCGGCCGACTCGATCCCGATCCTCGCGATCACCGGCCAGGCGCCGCGCGCCCGCCTCTACAAGGAAGACTTCCAGGCCGTCGACATCGAGTCGATCGCCAAGCCCGTCACCAAGTGGGCCGTCACCGTGCGCGAGCCGGCGCTCGTGCCGCGCGTGTTCCAGCAGGCGTTCCACCTGATGCGCTCGGGCCGTCCGGGCCCGGTGCTGGTCGACCTGCCGATCGACGTGCAGCTCGCCGAGATCGAGTTCGACATCGACACCTACGAACCGCTGCCGGTCTACAAGCCCGCGGCCACCCGCGCGCAGATCGAGAAGGCGCTCGCGATGCTCGACGACGCGGACAAGCCGCTGATCGTGTCGGGCGGCGGCGTGCTCAACGCAGCGGCCGAGGACCTGCTCGTCGCGTTCGCGGAAACCGTCGGCGTGCCGGTGATCCCGACGCTGATGTCGTGGGGCGCGATTGCCGACGACCATCCGCTGATGGCCGGCATGGTCGGCCTGCAGACGTCGCACCGCTACGGCAACGCGACGATGCTCGCGTCCGACTTCGTGCTCGGCATCGGCAACCGCTGGGCGAACCGCCACACCGGCAGCATCGATGTGTACACGAAGGGCCGCAAGTTCGTGCACGTCGACATCGAACCGACCCAGATCGGCCGCGTGTTCGGCCCCGATCTCGGCATCGTGTCGGACGCGAAGGCCGCGCTCGAACTGTTCGTCGCCGTCGCGCAGGAATGGAAGGCCGCCGGCAAGCTGAAGGATCGCAGCGCATGGGTGGCCGAGTGCCAGCAGCGCAAGGGCGCGATGCAGCGCAAGACGCACTTCGACAACGTGCCGGTCAAGCCGCAGCGCGTGTACGAGGAAATGAACAAGGTGTTCGGCCGCGACACGTGCTACGTGAGCACGATCGGCCTGTCGCAGATCGCGGCCGCGCAGTTCCTGCACGTGTTCAAGGCGCGCAACTGGATCAACTGCGGCCAGGCCGGCCCGCTCGGCTGGACGATTCCCGCCGCGCTGGGCGTGCGTGCCGCCGACCCGAGCCGCCCGATCGTCGCGCTGTCGGGCGACTACGACTTCCAGTTCATGATCGAGGAGCTCGCCGCGGGCGCGCAGTTCAAGCTGCCGTACGTGCACGTCGTCGTGAACAACTCGTACCTCGGGCTGATCCGCCAGGCGCAGCGCGCGTTCGACATGGACTACTGCGTGCAGCTCGCGTTCGACAACGTCAATGCGCCGGAACTGAACGGCTATGGCGTCGACCACGTGGCGGTGGCCGAAGGCCTCGGCTGCAAGGCGCTGCGCGTGTTCAAGCCGGAAGAGATCGAGCCGGCGCTGAAGCAGGCGCAGGCGCTCGCGGAAGAGTTCAGCGTGCCGGTGGTCGTCGAAGTGATCCTCGAGCGCGTGACCAACATTTCGATGGGCGCCGAGATCGACGCGATCAACGAGTTCGAGGATCTCGCCGAGAAGGCCGAACACGCGCCGACCGCGATCTCGCTGCTCGACTGACCCGCCCCGTCCTTTTGACTGACCGACCGAAGAGGCCTCGCTCATGCCGAAGTTTGCTGCAAACCTGACCATGCTGTTCAACGAAGTGCCGTTCCTCGACCGCTTCAAGGCGGCCGCGGACGCGGGCTTCGACGCCGTCGAGTTCCTGTTCCCGTATCCGTTCGCGAAGGAGGAACTCGCCGAGCGGCTCGAGACGCACCGCCTGCGCCTGGTGCTGCACAACCTGCCGGCCGGCAACTGGGACCAGGGCGAGCGCGGCATCGCGTGCCTGCCCGATCGCGTCGGCGAATTCCAGGAAGGCGTCGGCCGCGCGATCGAGTACGCGAAGGCGCTGAAGGTGCCGCAATTGAACTGCCTGGTGGGAATTCCGTCGGCGAGCACGCCGCGCGACACGACCTTCGTGACGATCGTCGACAACCTGCGCTTCGCCGCCGCCGCGCTGAAGCGCGAAGGCATCCGCCTGCTCGTCGAGCCGTGCAACAGCTTCGACATCCCGGGCTTCGCGCTGAACCGCTCGTCCGACGGGCTCGACGTGATCCGCGCGGTCGGTTCGGACAACCTGTTCCTGCAGTACGACATCTATCACATGCAGCGCATGGAAGGCGAACTGGCCGCGACGATCGAGCGCCATCTCGCGTCGATCGGCCACGTCCAGCTCGCGGACAACCCGGGCCGCAACGAGCCGGGCACGGGCGAAATCCACTACGCGTTCCTGTTCGCGCTGCTCGACCGGCTCGGCTACGCGGGCCACATCGGCTGCGAATACAAGCCTCGCACCACCACGACGGAAGGCCTCGGCTGGCTGCAAAGCGTCGCCGGCTGCGCGCCGGGCTCGGCGCGCCGCGCCGCCTGAGCATCGCCCCATTCCGTCATCGCCCCTATAGGAGACTTACACATGGCAACCATCGGTTTCATCGGCCTCGGCATCATGGGCGCGCACATGGCGCGCAACCTGCTCAAGGGCGATCACCAGCTCGTCGTGAACGGCGCGTTCCCGATCCCGGACGACCTGCGCGCCGGCGCCAAGGTCGTCGCGAGTTCGACCGAGGTCGCACGGAACGCGGACATCATCATCTCGATGGTTCCCGACACGCCCGACGTGCGTAACGTGCTGTTCGCCGACGACGGCGTCGCGAAGGGCCTCACGGCCGGCAAGCTCGTGATCGACATGAGCTCGATCTCGCCGCTCGATACGCAGGAATTCGCGAAGCAGATCAACGCGCTCGGCTGCGACTACCTCGACGCGCCGGTGTCCGGCGGCGAAGTCGGCGCGCGCGAGGCGACGCTGACGATCATGGTCGGCGGCCCGGAGCAGGCGTTCGAGCGCGCGAAGCCGCTGTTCGAGAAGATGGGCAGGAACATCACGCTCGTCGGCGACAACGGCGCGGGCCAGACCTGCAAGGTCGCGAACCAGATCATCGTCGCGCTGAACATCGAAGCCGTCGGCGAGGCGCTGCTGTTCGCCGCCCGCTCGGGCGCGGATCCGGAACGCGTGCGCCAGGCGCTGATGGGCGGTTTCGCCGCCTCGCGCATCCTCGAAGTGCACGGCGCGCGGATGACGAAGCGCACGTTCGATCCGGGCTTTCGCATCGAGCTGCACCAGAAGGACCTGAACCTCGCGCTCGACGGCGCGCGCAAGCTCGGCCTCGCGCTGCCGCACACCGCGAGCGCGCAGCAGCTGTTCAGCGTGTGCGCATCGCACGGCGGCAAGGCATGGGATCACTCGGCGCTCGTCCGCGCGCTCGAAATCATGTCGAACTTCGAGATCGCGCAGAAGGCTGAATAACGCCGAATGCCGCCCGTTCCCGCGGGCGGCGCACATTACAGGCGCATGCCGTGTCACGGCTGCGCATCGATGCGTGCGGATTGTGCGCATCACGGTGGGGCGCCCCGCCGCGCATTGCAGTCGCATGCGCGGCGGGGCGAAAACGCCGCTCTGGGCTGAGAGCGGCGAGGTGGGGTCCGCAGCGGCACCCGGCGACGCCGGGGAAGCCTTGGTCGGTCAGACGTCGTCGTCGGGTGTCCGTCTGTCGGATTTCACGTCTTACACTTCTTTACGTTCGCGCGCGCGATATTTCATGCAATTGACGCCGCGACCGCCTACACTTTCGCCACGCCTTTCGAAAAAACCGCCGCGCTCGCGTTCACGCCCAGCGCGGTGTTTTTTTCGCCCCTTCACGGCGCGTTTTCTTTTCAACCACCTAAGGAGTGCAACGATGGGTCTTCTTTCGTTTATCAAAGAGGCGGGTGAAAAACTGCTGGGTCATGCCGACGCGCAAGCGGCCGAAGACCCGAATGCCGCAAACCAGACCGCGGCCGATGCAATCAAGCATTACATCGACACGCAGGGCCTCGACACGTCGAACCTGACCGTCGCGTTCGACGGCGCATCGCGCACCGTGACGCTGTCGGGCAGCGTCGCCGATCTCGACACGAAGGCGAAGGTCAAGGTCGCGGCCGGCAACGTCCAGGGCGTCGCGGGCGTCAACGACGACGATCTTCAGCCGGACGATCCGGAAGTGCAGTACCACGACGTCGTGTCCGGCGACAACCTGTGGAAGATCGCCGAGAAGTACTACGGCGACGGCACGAAGAACACCGCGATCTTCGAAGCGAACAAGCCGATGCTGTCGAGCCCCGACCGCATCTATCCGGGCCAGAAGCTGGTGATTCCGCCGCAGGCCTGAGCGCCCGCGCAGGATCGTCAAACGCAGAAGGCAGGCCGTCGGCCTGCCTTTTTTCATGGTCGCCCGGCGCGGCGCGCGCTCAGCAGGCGTCGAACAGGCGCTGCACGTCGCCGCGCGCGTGAATCCCGTTTGCCAGCGCGAGCATCAGCAGCACGCGCGCCTTGTACGGGTTCAGCGAACCCGCGCTCACGAAGCCGAGCGCGTCGTCGTTGGCCGCGCCATTCTTCATCACGTGCCCCGAGCCGACGCGCGACGCGCGCACGACGACCACGCCCTGCTTCACCGCATCGGCGAGCGCCGCCTGCAGCGTCGCGTGGATCGAGCCGTTGCCGGTGCCCGCGACGACGAGCCCGCGCACGCCGGCCGCCACGAGCGCATCGACCGCGGTGCGCGTGACACCTGCATAGCTGGCAACAACCTCGACCGCCGGCCATTCATTACGCATCGCCAGTTGCGAATCGCACGCGCGCGTCACGCGGCGCGCGAATTCGACGCGGCCGTCCTGCACCCAGCCGAGCGCGCCGAGTTCCGGCGATTGAAACGCATCGACCGCATAGGTGCTCGTCTTCAAGACATCGCGCGCGCCATGGATCCGGTTGTTGAACGCGACCAGCACGCCCTGCCCGCGCGCGGCCGGGTGCGCAGCGACCGTCACCGCGTTGAGCAGGTTCAGCGGGCCGTCGGACGACAGCGCGGTTGCCGGGCGCATCGCCGCGGTCAGCACGACCGGCTTGTCGCCCCGCACGGTCAGGTGCAGCGCGTAGGCCGTTTCCTCGAGCGTGTCGGTGCCGTGCGTAATCACGATGCCGTCGATCGCGTCGTCGGCCATCAGCGCGGCGATACGCGCGGCAAGCGTGTTCCACAGCGGCAGCGCGAGATCCTTGCTGTCGATGCTGGCGACCTGCTCGGCGTCGATGCGCGCGACCGACGCGAGCGCCGGCACCGCGTCGAGCAGAAAATTGACGCCCAGCGCGCCGGCCTGGTAGCCGGCCGTGCTGGCCGCGTCGGGCGCGGCGCCGGCAATGGTGCCGCCGGTGGCGAGTACGGCGATGCGCGGCAGTGCCTGCGATGAAGGAGAAGCGGGATTCAAGGTATTCATGGGCGCGATTGTAATGGCTCGCGCGCCGCGCGGCCCGGCCCGGCGCATGCGCATCATGGTTTGTCCCGATCGCGCGGCCGGGTTTGCCGTCAACGCGGCCCGCTCCCGCCACGTTATAGGAAGTGCCGTTTCGGTGTTTTTCACATTGATTTGCCAGAATCGAAACGCGCGGCAGGATGCGTTCCCGCTATGTGTCCCGCGTCGCGACGGCGTCAATCAAACGCAATTCACCCCATGGGAGTGTCAAATGAAAATCCAATCGCTCGTGGCCGCACTGCTCGTCGGCGGCATGCTGGCTTCCCCCGCATTCGCGCAGAACAGCCAGCAGGACAAGATGAAGGCCTGTAACACCCAGGCAGCCGGCAAGACGGGCGACGCACGCAAGGCATTCATGAAGGATTGCCTGTCGGCGAAACCGGCGAAGGCGATGTCGCAGCAGGACAAGATGAAGGCCTGCAACAAGGACGCCGCCGGCAAGAAGGGCGACGACCGCAAGGCATTCATGAAGAGCTGCCTGAGCGCCCAGCCGGCCGCCTGATTCCGCCCGCGCACGCAACGATGCCGCGCACCGTTTCGACGGGCGCGGCTTTTTTGTTGCCGCTTGCACCGCCCGCCGCTGATAACGGGCATACGGTGCGGCAATTCGCCGCGTTTTCTTCTATGATGGCTGCAACGCGGCCCATCCAAGCAAAAGAAGCGCCATCGGGCCGCCCTCGACAACGACGCGCGCGCCGCGTCAAACGGAGGCCTGGATGGCATGGAGACAACACCGCTGGTTCCGCCGCTGGCTGATCGTGATCGTGTTCTGGGCCGTGCCCGTCGCGATCGTCGCCGTACGCGAGATCCGCGAGGAAATGGCCTACAACAAGGCGGACCTGCAGCTCGCGCTGACCACCTGGCAGCTTACCGACGCGCAGCACGCAGCCGGCGCCGCCGCGCGCTGCCACGGCGAGCCTGACGAAGCGCGCGCGGCCGGCTGCCCCGCCGACGTGCTCGCGGCCAACGCCCCCCGCCAGCAGGCCGCGCGCGACTTCTACGTGGTGCGCCGCAACACGCTCGCGAGCTACCTGTGGCACGCCTTCGTCGGCTATTGGGTCGTGCCGGCCGCGTTCCTGTTCGCCTGCGGCGTCGTCATCGCACTGATCCGCCGCGCGCTGCGGCGGCCGCCGATCAAGCCACCGGTCGCGCATTGACGCGCGCGTGCGGCGCGTCATTTCGCCCGCCTCCCCTCCCCGCCGCATGCGGCTTGCGCTGCGTTGGCGCGTCGCGACGCGCGTTGACGATTTGACGCTTTTTCACTTCCGAACGGAAAGCACGCGTATCGCGCTGTGATATAACTTCCGACGTGATCCGCCCCCAAGCGGAAGTCACGCAACATCACCGATGGAGAAGAACGATGCAAAAACGGAATCTCGTGCTGAAAGCAGCCGCCGCGCTCATCGTCGGTAGCCTCGCGCTCACCGGATGCACCACCACCCCCGACAAGCCCGACAACGCCGCGACCAATGCGTCGAAGCGCCAGGCGATCGATTCGAGCGTCGATGCGACGCTGTCGCGCCTGTATTCGACGGTCAAGGGCTCGCGCGAGCTCGTCTCGAAATCGCGCGGCGTGCTGGTGTTCCCCGAGGTGATCCAGGCCGGCTTCATCGTCGGCGGCCAGACCGGCAACGGCGCGCTGCGCGTCGGCGGCGAGACGATCGGCTACTACAACACGTCGTCGCTGTCGGTCGGCCTGCAGGCCGGCGCGCAGTCGAAGGCGATCGTGTTCCTGTTCATGACGCAGGATGCGCTCGACGAATTCCGCAAGTCGGAAGGCTGGGCAGCCGGCGCAGGCGCGTCGGTCGCGCTCGTGAAGGTCGGCGCGAACGGCGCGATCGACACGACCACGGCCACCGCGCCGGTGCAGGTCGTCGTGCTGACGAACGCGGGCCTGATGGGCGACGTGTCGATCAACGGCACGAAGGTCACCAAGCTGAAGATCTGACGCCTGCCGCCCGCGCGCCGCGCGGGCCACGATGCGCAAACGGCGATGCCCTCGCGGGCATCGCCGTTTTTTTTGCGCGTGCGCGTGCGCGGGCCTGCCGGGCCGCTCAGGTGGTCGAATCGATCACCTTGAAGCGCGCGCGCTTCTGCGCGCGGATCACCGACTGGTAGACGTCGACGTACTGCTGCGCCATCCGCCGCGACGTAAAGCGTTCCTCGAAGCGTTGCCGCACCCGCGCGCGCGGCAGCAGGTGCAGCCGGTTGACGGCCGCGACCGCGCTGATCTCGTCCTCGACGATGAAGCCCGACACGCCTTCATCGAGCACTTCCCCCACCGACCCGCGGTTGAACGCGATCACCGGCGTGCCGCACGCCATCGCCTCGATCATCACCAGGCCGAACGGCTCCGGCCAGTCGATCGGGAACAGCAATGCATGCGCGCCGGACAGGAATTCCGCCTTCTGGTGATCCGCGATCTCGCCGACGTACTCGACGTGCGGCAACGCGAACAGCGGCTTGATCTCGCGCTCGAAATACTCCTGGTCCGCTGCGTCGATCTTCGCGGCGACCTTGATCGGCAGTCCGCACTGCTGCGCGATGCGGATCGCGGTGTCGACCCGCTTTTCGGGCGAGATGCGGCCGAGGAACGCGAGATAGCGCGGCTCGACCGGCTGCGGCGTATACAGTGATTCGGGCAGCCCGTGATAGACGGTCGTCAGCCATCTCGCCTGCGGCAGCGGCTGGCGCTGCGCGTTCGAGATCGAGATCACCGGCGCGGTGTCGAAGGTATCGAACACCGGCTGCTGCTCGGGCAGGTCGAGCCGGCCGTGCAGCGTCGTCACGTAGGGCGTTTCCTGCCGGTTGAAGACCGAGAACGAGTAGTAGTCCATGTGGAAATGGAGCACGTCGAAGTCGTTCGCGCGGCGCGCCACCGTTTCCATCAGCAGCATGTGGGGCGCGATCCGGTCGCGGATCGACAGATCGAGCCGCAGCGCACGCGGCCACACGGGCTCGAGCTTCGCGCGCGTCTGCGAATCGCCGCTCGCGAACAGCGTCACGTCGTGACCGAGGTCGACGAGCGCCTCGGTGATGTAGGACACGACGCGCTCGGTGCCGCCGTACAGTTTCGGCGGCACCGATTCGGTCAGCGGGGCGATCTGGGCAATTCTCATGATCCACGTCTCCAGTGGGCCGGCGCGTCATCGGCCAAATCAAATGTCTCATTATTGGCGATCCGGTGGCACCGCACCGGTCGTCTTGCATTTTATGGGTGTTGTTACAGACCGGATACATCCGTGCGCGCCGCCTGCCGCGGGTCAGCGCGACGGCCACTTCCACGGGGGCAGATCGCGCGTGTCGGCGTCCACCAGGCCGGTCGCGCCGAGCTGCTTGTCGAGCACCAGCGATTCGCAGCCGGCCTCGCGCTCCAGCGTCGCGATCAGCCGCGCCGCATGCGACACGACGATCACCTGCGAATGCCGCGCGGCCTGCGCGATCAGGCGGCCAAGCGCCGGCAGCAGGTCCGGGTGCAGGCTCGTTTCCGGTTCGTTCAGCACCATCAGCGCGGGCGGCCGCGGCGTCAGCAGCGCCGCCGACAGCAGCAGGTAGCGCAGCGTGCCGTCGGACAGCTCGGCGGCCGCCAGCGGCCGCAGCAGCCCCGGCTGGCGCATCAGCACCTCGAAGCGGCCGCGGCCGCCCGGGTTGTCGATCTCGACCGATGCGCCGGGAAACGCGTCGTCGATCGCCGCATCGAGCGCCGACGGGTCGCCGATCTCGCGGATCGTCTGCAGCGCGGCGGCCAGATCGGCGCCGTCGTCCGCGAGCACCGGCGTGTGGGTGCCGATGTGCGACTGCCGGGCCGGCGCCTGCGCGTCGGTGCGGAAATGGTCGTAGAAGCGCCACGAGCGGATCCGCTCGCGCACCGCGATCATCTCCGGCGCGCCGGTCGGATCGGCGAATTCGGTCATCATGCTGTCGAAGCTCGCGACCGGCTGCGGAACGGTCAGCCAGTCGCCGGACGCGCCGCGCGCGCGGATCTGCGCGCCCTGCCGGTCGACCAGCAGCGTCGACGGCCGCAGCGCCGGCCCGCTCCAGATGCATTCGCGCTTGACGACCGGATCGAGCCCGAAGGCCGACCCGCTGTTCGGAACCGGCAGCCCGAGATCGATCGCATAGCCGAAATCGTCGCTCGCGAAGCCGAGCTTCAGGCTCACCGGCCCCGAGCGCACCGTGCCCGTGACGGGCACCTCGCCCGCCAGCATCGCCCGCGAGAAGCGCTCGGGGCCGGCCCACAGCGTCGACGGCAGCCCGCCCTCGCGGGCCAGCGACGGAATCACGCGGCCCTGCGCGGTGTCGGCCAGCAACCGCAGCGCGCGGTACACGCTCGACTTGCCGCTGCCGTTCGGCCCCGTCACGACGTTCAGCGCCGCGAGCGGCACGATCAGCTCGCGCAGCGAGCGGTAGTTGGCGATGGCGAGCGTATGGAGTGCCGGCATGGATCGGTTCGGGTCAGCGTCCGTCGACGGCCTGCGGGTCGGCCGCGGTGTTCGCCGCCGTGCTGGCGGCAGGCGCCCGCTCGTGCGGACGTTCGGGGTTCGGTGCGTCGGGCGCCGATGCGTGCGGATACAGCTCGGTGCGGCTGCGCGGCAGGCACTGCGGATAATGCGCGTGGAGGTACGCGATCAGCCCTTCGCGCACGCGGCAGCGCAGGTCGAAGCACTGCGACGAATCGGCCGCGCTCACGAGCGCCCGCAACTGCATCGTGCGCTCGGTCGCGTCGGTCACCTGCAGCACCTGCACGCGGCCGTCCCACTCGGGCGCGGCGTGCACGAGGCGCGCGAGCTCGTCGCGCAGCGGCGCGAGCGGCGTGCGGTAATCGACGGACAGGAACACCGTGCCGATGATCTCCGAGCTGTTGCGCGTCCAGTTCGCGAACGGGTTCTCGATGAACCACTGCAGCGGCACGACGAGGCGCCGCTGGTCCCACAGGCGCACCGACACGTAGGTGCCGGTGATCTCCTCGATGCGCCCCCACTCGCCCTGGATCACGACCACGTCGTCGAGCCGGATCGGCTGCGTCAGCGCGATCTGCAGGCCCGCGATCAGGTTGCCGAGCACCGGGCGCGCGGCGATGCCGGCGACGAGGCCCGCGACCCCGGCCGACGCGAGCAGGCTCGCGCCGACCTGGCGTACGTTCGGGAAGGTCATCAGCGCGGCGCCGGTGCCGATGATCACGATCAGCACCATCACGGTGCGGGACAGCACGCGCGCCTGCGTGTGGATGCGGCGCGCCTGCAGGTTGTCGGCGGTATCGATCGGATGCGCGTCGATGATCGCCTCGCCGACCGCCGCCACGAGCCGCACCAGCAGCCAGGTCAGCGCGACGATCGTGCCGACGGCCGCCGCGGTGCGCATCCCGCGCACGAACGACATGCCTTCGTCGGCCTGCAACCACACGAATTCGAGCGCGAGCAGCGCGAGCGTGACGAGCGACGGCCGGTCGATGTAGCGCAGCACCACGCTCATCATCGGATATGGGCTCGCGATGCGCTTGACGATGCGCGCGCCGACGCGGTGCGCGGCCGTGCCGACCAGCACGACGACGGCCGACACGATCAGCGTGCCGAGCCACGAATGCAACGGCGCATCGGCGATGCGCTGCAGTTCCTCGAGTGAAATCATCGGCGCCTGAGCTTCTTCGGTTATGACGCGATCATGCGCGTCGTCCTGGATGCATCGGCGACGCCCGGGCGCGGCACCTGCCCGGGCACGGCTTCAGGTCAGCTGCCGCCCCTGCAGGGGAACGCCTTGCCGAGGCCGAGCGACACCGCGGTGCTCGCGTTGTAGTCGGCCAGCTTCGGATTTTCCGCGATGTACTTGCGCACCGCGTCGGTCATCTGCTGCGCCTTGATGTCGGGCGGCAGGCAGAAATACTGGCCGACGCGCGGCCCGGTCGTGCCGCCGATCGCGTCGATGGTGTTGTAGACGCCGTCGGCGGCGCCCTCGATATAGGCCGCGCACGACGCCCGCGACTTGACGTCCGTCTTCGCGCACAGCCGGTCGAGATCCGCGCCCGTGAACGCCGCCGCCGACAACGGCACGGCAAACGCCGCGGCACAAAACATAGCCCGCAACATGGTGTTCCTTATGTCAATGCGGCCCGCAGGCCGCCCGCTGCATGACCGGCGCGGCCTCCGCCGCGCCGAAAACCGTCATTTTGCACTCTTTTGGGCGTCGCCCGGCGCCGATGCGCCGACGCGCTCCGTGCGCTTGCTCAGGATGTCGATCGCATCCGGCGCCTTGTAGTGCTTCGCAAACTCCAGCGCGGTGATGCCGAGCTGGTTCTTCACCTGCGGATCGGCGCCCTGGTCGAGCAGCAGGTTGACCGTCGACCCGTGGTTGCCGCGCGCCGCCATCATCAGCGGCGTGGTGCCGTTCGGCGACGCGGTGTCGATGTACGCGTCGTGATCGAGCAGCACCTTGACGACCGCGTCCTGGCCGTTGGTGGCCGCGTAGTGCAGCGGCGCCCAGCCCTTCTTGCTGACTTCCGCGCCCTTGTCGATCAGCAGCTTCACGAGGCCGACGTCGCCGTTCAGCGACGCGAGCATCAGCGCGTTCTCGCCCGCCTTGTCTTCCTTCTCGAGGTCGATCTTCGGCGCCGCGGCCAGCGCCGCCGCGACCTTGTCGGATTTCTCGCGCGCGGCGATCACGAGCAGCGGATCGCCGTTCGGCGCGACCGTGTTCGGATCGAGGCCATTCTTCAGCTGCTTGCCGATGTCGGCGATGTCGTCGAACTTGACCGCCTTGACGAGCGCGTCGAGCGATTCCGCGTGCGCGCCGATGGCCGCGAACAGCCCGCCGGCGACGAGTGCGGCCGCGACGAGCGCGCGTTTCGGCAGATGGTTGGTCGGCTGGGTCATTGTTGTGGGCTCCTTCCCTGGGTTGTCGGCTGCGCCGCGCCGCCGTCAGCGGGCAATCTTGAACAGCCGGAAAAAGTTCTGCGTGGTCGCGTCGGCCAGCGCTTCGACGGCGATGCCGCGCTCGGACGCGATAAAGCGTCCGACATGGCTGACGTACGCAGGTTCATTCGGCTTGCCGCGATACGGCACCGGCGCGAGGTACGGCGAATCGGTCTCGATCAGCAGCCGGTCGAGCGGCACGCGGCGCGCGACGTCCTGCACGTCGGTCGCGTTCTTGAACGTGACGATCCCCGACAGCGAGATGTGGAAGTTCTGCGCAAGCGCCTGCTCGGCGACCGGCCAGGGCTCGGTGAAGCAGTGCATCACGCCGCCGGGCACCGCCGCACGCTCCTCGGCCATGATCCGCAGCGTGTCCTCCGACGACGAGCGCGTGTGGATGATCAGCGGCTTCATCGTCGCGTGCGCGGCGCGGATGTGCGTGCGGAACCGCTCGCGCTGCCATTCCATGTCGGCGATCGAGCGGCCTTCGAGCCGGTAGTAGTCGAGGCCCGTCTCGCCGATCGCGACGACCTTCGGGTGCGCGGCCAGCTCGACGAGCTCGGCGAGCGTCGGCTCCCGCGCGTCCTCGTGATCGGGATGGACGCCGACCGACGCGTACACGTTGTCGTGCGCGTCCGCGATCGCGAGCACGTCCGGCAGGGTCTCGAAATCGACCGACACGCACAGCGCGTGCGTGACGTCGTGCGCGCGCATGTTCTCGAGCACGGCCGGCAGGCGGTCGGCGAGCCCCTTGAAATTGATGTGGCAATGAGAATCGACGAACATCGTGTTTCCTGAATACGGTTGACAGGCGACGGTTAAGCGCCCGATGCGCGGCCGTCCAGCCGCTTCCCGACGATCACGAGATCGCGCTCGACGCCGTCGAGCACGGCCACGCGCGGCAGATGCCCCCAGCGCTCGAAGCCGAAGCGCGCGAACAGCTTCAGGCTCGCTTCGTTGTGCCCGAAGACGAAGCCGAGCGCCGTGTCGACGCCGAATTCGGGCGCGCGCGCGAGCGCCGTGTCGAGCAGCCGCGTGCCGAGCCCCTTGCCGCGCGCCGCCTCGTCGAGATAGATGCTGATCTCGGCGGTGTGACGGTACGCCGGCCGGCCGTAGAAATCCGAGTAGCTGAGCCACGCGATCACGCGCCCGGCCTCCTCGACCACCCACAGCGGCCGCGTGCGCGGGCCGTGCGCGGCGAACCACGCCCGCCGGCTGTCGACGCTGACGGGCTCGAGATCGGCCGTGACCTGGCGCGACGCGACCGTCGAGTTGTAGATCGCGACGATCGCCGGCAGATCGGCCTCGGTCGCATCACGATAGAAATCGGTCATCGCACGTCCACCCGGACTTCAAACCCCACGATCCATCCCGCGCTCACGCGAACATGTCCCGGTAGCCGAGAAACAGTTCCTCGAACACCAGCCGCGCGTTGAGCGGATGGTTTTCCACCATGCGCTGACGCGTCACGGCCTTCATGAAGCGCGCGAACGCGTTCGCGTCGAGCGCGCTTGCGCAGCGCGCGAGCGCCGGCGCATGCGTCGGGAAATAGCGCGGCTCGCCGGCCATCCGCTGGGCGAGCAGGTCGTACAGCCAGCGCTGCAGCCAGCCGAGCACGAGCGGCATCGGCAGCTTCTGCAGCGCCTCGCCGCACGCGAACGGGTCGCACCCCGCGCCCGCCGCGAGCTGGCCGAGCGTGAAATCGCGCAGCGGCCGGTTCTCGTCGCTCGCGAGCGCGAGCGCCGCGAGCGGCGCGCCGCCCGCCTCGGCGAGCAGCGCCGGCGCGTCGGCGACGCCCTGCGCGGCGAGCCACGCGGCAGCGGCCTCGGGCGCGGGCACCGTCATCGGCCATTGCCGGCACCGGCTGATGATGGTCGGCAGCAGGCGGTCGATGCGCGCCGATACGAGCAGGAACACGACGCCCGGCGGCGGCTCCTCGAGCGTCTTCAGCAGCGCGTTCGACGCGGCGACGTTCAGCGCCTCGGCCGGATACAGCACGACGACGCGCGCGCCGCCGCGGTGCGAGCCCACGCCGCAGAAATCCAGCAGCGCGCGCACCTGCTCGATCTTGATCTCCTTGCTCGGTGCGCGGGTCTTCTTGCCGCCGTCGTCCGCGTCCGCGGGCTTGCCGGCATCCTCCGCCGCGCCCGGCGCCTCGCCGGCGAGCGCTTCCGGCAGCACGATCCGGTAGTCCGGATGGTTGCCCTGCGCGAACCAGTTGCACGCCGCGCACGCGCCGCACGGCTCGCCGTCCGGCTGCGGCGTTTCGCACAGGAAGCCCTGCGCGAGATGCTGCGCGAAGCGCAGCTTGCCGATGCCGGCCTGGCCGTGCAGCAGCAGCGCATGCGGCCATTGCGCGCGCAGCTGCTGCAGGCGGTTCCAGTCGTCGGTTTGCCACGGATAGATCATGTGCGTCCTTGGTCGGGGCTTACAGCGCGGCGAGCACGCCTTCGAGCTGCTTGCGGATGTCGGGGATCGCCTGCGTCGCGTCGACGATCGCGAAGCGGTGCGGCGCCTCTTCCGCACGCCGCAGGTATTCGCCACGCGTGCGCGCGAAGAACGCGTCGGATTCGCTCTCGAACTTGTCGGGCATCCGCGCCGCGCCGCGCCGCTCGCTCGCGACCTGCGGCGCCACATCGAACAGCACCGTCAGGTCCGGCTGAAAGCCGCCCTGCACCCAGCGCTCGAGCGCCTCGAGCTTGTCGCGCGGCAGCCCGCGGCCGCCGCCCTGGTACGCGAAGGTCGCGTCGGTGAAGCGGTCGGATACGACCCAGTCGCCGCGCGCGAGCGCCGGCTCGATCACGAGCGCGAGGTGCTCGCGCCGCGCGGCGAACATCAGCAGCGCCTCGGTCTCGAGGTCCATCGGCTGGTTCAGCAGGATCTCGCGCAGCTTCTCGCCGAGCTGCGTGCCGCCCGGCTCCCGCGTGACGACGACCTGCCGGCCGGCGCCGGCCAGCTTGCCCTGCAGACGTTCGCAAAACCAGTTCAGGTGGGTGGTCTTCCCCGCCCCGTCGATGCCTTCGAACGTGATGAATTTCCCGCGCGCCATTATTGACCTCGTATGTATTTGTCCACGGCCTTGTTGTGATCGCCGAGCGTATCGGAGAACACGCTCGTGCCGTCGCCCTTCGCGACGAAGTAGAGCGCGCTCGTCGTCGCCGGATTGATCGCCGCCTGCAGCGCCGCGACGCCGGGCAGTGCGATCGGGGTCGGCGGCAGCCCGCGCCGGGTGTACGTATTGTAGGGAGTGTCGGCCTGCAGGTCGCGCTTGCGCAGGCGGCCGTCGTACGCGTCGCCGAGCCCGTAGATCACCGACGGATCGGTCTGCAGCGGCATGCCGATGCGCAGCCGGTTCGCGAACACGGCCGCGACGAACGAGCGGTCGGCCGCATGCCCGGTTTCCTTCTCGACGATCGACGCGATCGTCAGCGCTTCGTAAGGCGTCTTGTACGGCAGGCCCGGCGCACGCGCCGCCCAGGCCTCGTCGAGGCGCGTCTGCATCAGGCGATACGCGCGCCGGTAGATGTTCAGGTCGCTCGTGCCCTTGTCGAACAGGTAGGTGTCGGGAAAGAACAGCCCTTCGCCGCTGCCTCGCCGGACCGTGCCGTCCGGCGCGCCGATCGCGCGCAGCAGGTCGGCGTCGCTCATGCCGGCCGTCGTGTGCACGAGATCCGGATTGCCGTCGAGTTCCGCGCGCATCCGCTTGAAGGTCCAGCCTTCGATCACGGTCGCGACGAATTCGTTGACGTCGCCGCGCGCGATCTTCTGCAGCACCTCGTACGGCGTGACGCCGGTCTTGAACTCGTAGTTCCCGGACTTGAGCTGGCTCGACAGGCCGAGCACGCGCGTCATCGCGACGAAGACGAACGGCTGGACCGGCACGCCGCCGCGCTTCAATTGCTGCGCGACGCTCTTCACGCTGCTGCGCGGCTTGATCGTGACGTCGAGCGACGCGGCGCCGAGCAGCAGCGGCCGGGTCGCCCAATAATACACGCCGCCGACGCCGGCGCCGGCCGCAACGACGGCCGCCACCGCGACCGTCGCGACGCATTTCTTCAGTAGGGACAGCACAATGGGTGTTTGGCTTTAAAGCGGTAAATCGCTGATTTTCAACAGAAAGTCGCTCGACGGCGAGCCGTGGGGCCGGCCGCGTTCGTGGATTCCCGGGGGTGTTGAGCCCTGTATTGTATCGATGTCAGCATTTTCCGTGACCACTTCAGTCGTGCCCCCTCTCCGCTCCCCTGTCGGTCGCCTCTCGTCACCTACGCACCTCAAGTGCACCGCCAGTCAATCCATGAGGGAGCAGCGTCTGAGGCTGAAGTTTCGGAGCCTTCAACCTCTTGCGGAAGACTCATCGCCCCGGAGCCAAACGCTGAACCTGACAACGTTTGGTCAAACCGGCATTGCTACATAGTAGACGTCCGACAATCAAGCGTAGCACGCGAGGCAGCAACCGAAATGGGCCGCAGGCCAGTACTCGTTGCCATTCTCCGTTATTCAAGAAATCCGGGGATACTCTGAAAAATCATTTCCTCTAGACTCCAAACATCACAATCAAATGCAATCCTCGTCATGCGAGAATCTACGCTCCTTACCCTCTCAATCACCACACAGCGAGACGATATGACTACAATAAACAAGAAGCCATCCTTGGGCCGGATAGCTTCAGGGGCGAGACGCTAGCGGCGCTGAGGTTGTGATTCGGAAGTTATCGGATTTCAATAAGGCTACACTGAAGGTTCGCGTCTCGTATTCCATCGCAAGCCCACCTTCGTAAGGCACCAGCGAATCATTCCATGGACCACTCAATTCTTGCTCAGCAACGGATGCGATCTTCTGAAGACTCCAACGCACATGAGCACAAAAAAACCCAATCAATGAAGCCAATCGACGCACATCGCGTTCACGATACCCAATTTAGCAGTTTTCGCACCACCGATAAATTAAGCAGACAACGGAAAACCTCTTCAGCATCAAGCCACACCATCACAAATTTAATTTTATCGAAGAAGAATCACAAAAAATGAGCTATCAAAGTGAAATTCGCCACTCCACAATTGGCGCTCTACGCGAGAAAGTACAAAATCGCAACTACAGTAAATACCTACTGCGCGTCTTGATCGAGCGCGCCAGATCATTTTCCGGCCAGTCAGTAACCTTTGACTTTCCTGTGACCGCTTTAATCGGCCCAAATGGTGGAGGAAAGACCACTCTCCTTGGCGCTGCAGCATGCGCATACGGCGCCGTCAAGCCCTCTCGATTTTTCGCAAAAAGTGGACGCTTTGATGCAAGTATGCAAAACTGGAAATTTGACTATGAGTTTATCGATAAATCACTCAAGGTAAATGAAGTAGTTCGGCGGTCCGCAAAATTCACAAATCAAAAATGGTCGCGTGATGCTGCAGCACGAGAGGTTGCAATTTTTGGCGTTTCGCGAACAGTTCCCGCAAACGAACGCCCAGAGTTAATCAAATGCATATCCTCGACATTTGACGTCGCCCCAGACAAAATTGAAGAAATGTCGAAGGACACGGCTACAGCCGTAGCGAAGATTCTTGACAAAGACGTATCTCGCTTCAGCTTTATCGCTGTCAGAGCTCGCGGACTTATCACCCTACTAGCAGGCAGTACTTCGTCCGGCGACAAGTATTCCGAGTTTCATTTTGGCGCTGGCGAGTCGAGCATCATCAGAATGGTCTCGCGACTTGAAACAATTGAAGAAAACGCTCTCGTCTTAATCGAAGAAATAGAAAATGGCTTACACCCACTAGCAACAATTCGTCTAGTTGAATATTTGATTGACCTAGCAGATCGCAGAAAAATTCAAGTAATATTTACCACGCACTCAAATGATGCACTAAAACCATTGCCAGATAAGGCAATTTGGTCTGCCGTCAACGGCCGAACATATCAAGGAAAACTTGATATTGCATCCCTGCGCGCGATAAGCGGTCAAGTTGAATCTCAGTTAGTAATATTTGTCGAAGATAAATTCTCAAAATCCTGGGTAGCAGAGATATTGCGATCCATCCCCGACGTTGCGATGGACGCAATAGAAGTGCACCATATGGAAGGAGATAACAATGCCGCACGCATCCATCGAGATCACAATATGGATCCGTCGGCAAAACAGAAATCCATTTGCATAGTCGATGGCGACTCTCGGGTATCAGAAAACCCTAACGAACTTATATTCAAACTTCCAGGGGAAATGCCAGAATCTTTCATATTCAATAGAATATGCGAGAAATACGAAAGCGTTGCAGGCGAGATGCCGCTAGCACTACTGAGACCGTACGAGGAATTTGAGCGCGTAAGGAATGTAATTTTCAGCGTAAACAACACAAACCGCGACCCACACCTCCTTTATGCACAGGTCGGACGAATGTTGGGGTTTATAAATCCTGATCGAGTAAAAGAAGGTTTCTTGTCAGTTTGGTCTAGGCACTGTCTTGACGACGCCGCGACATTAATTTCGGCCATAAGTGACCTGATTCCCAAAAATGGTCGTAATAGTAACAAATCGCCTATTCTTGAGCAATGTCCAATCACAGCGATAACGAAACCCGAGATTGAGGAACCGAGCACACCTGAACAAGTAAAGCGAAAACGCAAATCGATCGATAATCCTACCCCCGATCTCTTCGGCGACCTACCATGTCAGGACAGCTAGAGGCATCAATTGGCCTCTTAGCCACCCCCTTCCAAACCTTTGCCCGCTCGCTTACGTGAGCGGGCCCCTTTGAGGTATTTCTAAAATTGGCCATGTTCGTTGCAACGCTACTGGCGCGATTTGCTCAGGAAAGCGCGGGGCATCTTCCCAAGGCACATCCTTGCACGATTGCGTTCATGTACAACGGACGGCTGGTGGGATCGCGACTGATATGGCTCAAATTTTGGTAGACGAACGTGCTGCGGCGAGGCGTGTGATTGGAGGAACAAAGCCGTACTGCGCGCAGGGGTAGCCCGTCACCCTGCGCGTGAATGGGCGCGAGGTACTAGAATGATGCGGTCGGTTGCGGCACTCTTTATAGGGTATTGCGTCCAGTCGGGTGCCGCAACTCCGCATAACTTGAGTAAGTATTTGATTTGAAAATAGAAATATTTTCAGCAGCCCCAGGTAATATTTACTCGCCTACGTCAATCAGGGTTGACTGTTCCCTCATTCCATGAGCACTCCGTTCGCCTCAACGGCCGCCCCGGCTGCCGCCCCCGCATCGCTCCCCGTCTTTCCCCGCCCGCCGGCCGCCGATTTCGACGCGGCGGGCGCATACATGCTGCTTCCGCAATTCGGCGTGATCGACGTCGCGGGCGACGACGCGGCCACGTTCCTGCACAGCCAGCTGACCAACGACATCGAGCACCTCGACCCCGCGAGCGCGCGGCTCGCCGGCTACTGTTCGCCGAAGGGGCGCCTGCTCGCGTCGTTCCTCGCATGGCGCGCCGGCCACGACGTGCGCCTGCTGGTGTCGAAGGACGTGCAGGCCGCGGCGCAGAAGCGGCTGTCGATGTTCGTGCTGCGCGCGAAGGCCAAGCTGACGGATGCCAGCGGCGCGCTCGCCGTGGTCGGCTTCGCCGGCGACGTGCGCGCGGCGCTGTCGGGCATCTTCGACGCGCTGCCGGACGGCGTGCACGTGAAGGTCGACGGCCCCGCCGGCGCCCTGATCCGCATGCCGGACGCCGCCGGCAAGCCGCGCTATCTGTGGATCGGCCCGCGCGCGGAGGTCGACGCGCGCCTCGCCGCGCTCGACGGCAAGCTGCCGGCCGTATCGCCGGCCGTGTGGGACTGGCTCGACATCCGCGCGGGCGAACCGCGCGTCACGCAGCCGGCGGTCGAGCAGTTCGTGCCGCAAATGATCAATTTCGACGTGATCGGCGCGGTGAACTTCCGCAAGGGCTGCTATCCGGGCCAGGAGATCGTCGCCCGCAGCCAGTATCGCGGCACGATCAAGCGCCGCACGGCGCTCGCGCACGTCGCGGGCGACACCGATGCGGTGCACGCCGGCATCGAACTGTTTCACAGCGACGACCCCGGCCAGCCGTGCGGGATGATCGTCAATGCGGCGGCCGCGCCGGCCGGCGGTGTCGACGCGCTGGTCGAGATCAAGCTCGCCGCGCTGGACAGCGGCAGCGTGCATCTCGGCGCGGCGGACGGCCCGGCGCTCGCGTTCGAGCCGCTGCCGTACGCATGGCCGACGGAAGTGTGACCCTTTCCCCCCTTCGTACGCCGGCCTTCGCTTCACGGCCGGCGCCCGAGGTTTCAAGCGAGAGATTCGCCCGATGTGTCTGATTGCCTTCGACTGGCAGCCTGATGCCGCCGCCGGTCCCGTGTTCACCCTTGTCGCCAACCGTGACGAGTTCTTCCGCCGCACCAGCGCGCCGCTGTCGTGGTGGGAAGAGGCGCCCGGCGTGCTGGCCGGCCACGATCTCGAAGCCGGCGGCACGTGGCTCGGCGTGTCGCGCGACGGGCGTTTCGCCGCGCTGACGAACTATCGAGCGCCGTTCGACATCCGCGCGGGCGCACCGACCCGCGGCAAGCTCGTGTCCGACTACCTGAGCGGCCCGCCTGCCGCGCCGCTCGACTATCTCGCGCGGCTCGCCGAGCACGCGGCGGTGTACAACGGCTTCAACCTGCTGGTCGGCGACTGGAAGCGGCGCGAGCTCGCGTGGTTCTGCAACCGCGCGGCCGAAGGCGCGAGCGGCGTCGACGCGCCCGCGCGCGTGCCCGCCGGCGTGCATGCGCTGTCGAACGCGCGGCTCGACACGCCCTGGCCGAAGGTGGTGCGCAAGCGCGCCGAACTCGGCACGCGGCTGACCGATGATCCGGCCCCGCCGCTCGACGACCTGATCGCGATGATGCGCGACCCGCACATCGCCGCCGACGACGCGCTGCCGCACACGGGCATTCCGCTCGAGCGCGAGCGCGCGCTGTCGGCCGCGTTCATCGAGACGCCGGAGTACGGCACGCGCGGCACCACCGCGCTGCGCGTCACGATGAAGGAAGGGGTGCGGCTGACGGTCGAGATCAAGGAACGCTGCGACGACGACGGTTCGCACCGCATCGTCCGGCCCGGCGCGTTCGAGCGCGCGTTCACGTTCGACATCGACGCGGCACAGGTGCGCTGATACACCGCCATCGCACGCTCACGGCGCGCGCGTCATTTCGACGTGCGGCACGCCGATCTCGACGAACGGATCGCCGATCGCCGTGAAGCCGTGCCGGACGTAGAACGGCACGGCGGCTGCCTGCGCATAGAGCCGCACGAGCGGCTCGCCGCGGCGCCGCGCCTCGTCCATCAGCGCGCACAGCACCGCGGAACCGGCGCCCTGCCCGCGCGCGCCGGCCAGCACCGCGACGCGGCCGATCGTGCCCGACGGCAGCAGCCGCCCGGTCGCGATCGCGCAACGCGTGCCCGCCGCGGCGTCGAACCGGTAGGCGACCGCATGGCGCGACAGCGGATCGTCGTCGTCGAGTTCCCATTCCGGCGGAATGCGCTGCTCGCGCACGAACACCGCGTCGCGAATGCGTGCGGCGTCGCCGCCGAGCCTCGCCCAGTCGCCCGTTTCTACCACGCAGTCCGCCATATGCGCCCTCCGCGCGGCCGTGCCGCCGTCAGATCTCGTCGAATGCCGCCTTCAGCGCCGCCACCGCGTCCTCGTGCGCGGCGCGCACCTCGGGCACGAAGCCGCCCATCTTGAAGAATTCGTGAATCATCCCCGCGTAGCAGGTCAGCGTGACGGGAACACCCGCCGCGCGCAGCTTGTCCGCATACGCGGCGCCCTCGTCGCCGAGCGGATCGTATTCGGCGGTCGCGATCCACGCGGGCGCGACGCCCGCGAACGACGGCGCGCCGCGGGTGCCGTCGAGCGGCGCGAACCGCCAGTCGTCGCGGTCGGACGGCTCGCGCAGGTATTGCGAGAAGAACCACTGGATCGTGTCCTGCGACAGCAGGTAGCCGTTCGCGAGCCGCGCGTGCGAATCGGTCTGCTGATGGCCGGTCACGCCCGGATAGATCAGCAACTGCAGCGCGAGCCGGATGCCCGCGTCGCGCGCCAGCGCCGCGCAGACGGTCGCGAGCGTGCCGCCCGCGCTGTCGCCGCCGATCGCGAGCCGCGCCGCGTCGATGCCGAACGCGACGGCCTCGCGATGCAGCCAGCGCAGTGCGTCGTCCGCATCGTTCACCGCGGTCGGAAACTTGTGTTCGGGCGCGAGCCGATAGTCGACCGACAGCACCGCGCATTGCGCATCGCGCGCGAACATCCGGCACAGCGCGTCGTGCGTGTCGACGCTGCCCACCGTGAAACCGCCGCCGTGGTAATAGACCAGCGCCGGCAGCGGCTCGGCGAGGCTCGGCGCGACCGGCAGGTAGAGGCGCGCGCCGATCGAGCGGCCGTCGCGGGTCGGCACGACGCAATCGTCGACCGAATGCATCGGCGCGGGCATCACGTCGAGGATCGGCGCGCTCTTCTCGTAGGCCGCGCGCGCCTGCTGCGGCGTCTGGTGATGATAGGACGGACGTTTCGCGCGCTCGACCATGTCGAGTATCTGGGCGATCTTCGGATTCAGCGGCATCGAAATACCGGCGCCTGCGCGGCGCCGCTCACGGACAAGCGTCGTATGATGCCACGCCCGCGTCAGACGAGCTGAACGAGCTGCTTGCCGAAATTGTGGCCCTTCAGCATCCCTAGGAAGGCTTCCGGCGCACGCTCGAGACCGCATGCGATCGACTCGCGGTAATGCAGCTGCTTCGTCGCGACGAGCTCCGTCAGCTCCGCGAGCGCCGGCGGCCATGCGTCCGGATGCTCGAACACGATGAAACCCTGCATTCTCAGCCGCGAGCGCAGGATCAGCGCGGGATTCGTCAGCGGCGCGCTCGCGCCGTCGTAGGCTGCGATCATCCCGCACACGGCGATGCGGCCAAACGCGTTCATGCGGGCCATCGTCGCGTCCAGCACCGCGCCGCCGACGTTCTCGAAGCAGCCGTCGACGCCGTCGGGCGTCGCGGCCGCGAGATCGTCGACGAGCCGGCCGGCCTTGTAGTCGACGCATGCGTCGAAGCCGAGCGTGTCGACGACGTAGCGGCATTTGTCGGGGCCGCCCGCGATGCCGACCGCGCGACACCCGGCGCGCTTCGCGAGCTGGCCGACGACGCTGCCGACCGCGCCGCTCGCGGCGCTGACGACCACCGTCTCGCCGGCCTTCGGCACGATGATCCGGTTCAGCCCGTACCACGCGGTGACACCCGGCATCCCGGTTACGCCGAGGCAAGCCGACAGCGGCACACGCGACGTGTCGACCTTGCGCAGCCCGTGTCCGTCGGACGTGCCGTATTCCTGCCAGCCGAGGGTGCCGACCACGCGATCGCCGACCGCGAAGCCCGGATGCCGCGACTCGATCACCTCGCCCGCCGTGCCGCCGATCATCACCTCGTCGAGCGGCTGCGGTTCCGCGTACGACTTCGCGTCGCTCATGCGGCCGCGCATGTACGGATCGAGCGACAGGAAATGGTTGCGCACGCGCACTTCGCCGCTGGCGAGCGGTGCAAGCGGCGTCTCCACGAGCCGGAAGTTGTCGACGCTCGCCGCGCCCTGCGGACGCGACACGAGCAGGATCTGACGATTGACGACGCTCATCGCTGCCTCCTGTCGACCCGAGCCGGCGCTTCAGCGCCGACGCGGGCCCCATGCCCCGCGGCGCGCCGCAGCCCGCCGCAGGAAGAAAAACGGCCCTGCCGGACCGGCAGGGCCGCGCATTGCCGGCTTACGCGTCGCTCGGGCCCGGATGGGCGTCCGGCGCGGTGCGGCTGCGCTGCCGCTTGATGTCGCGCCCGACCGCGAGCCGCCGCATGTACTTGAACGTGCCGAGCGCCTTCGCGACGAAATGGCCTTCGCTGTCGCGCACCTCGCCTTCACAGTACGCCATCGTCGTCGAGCGGTGCATCACGCGCCCGTAGGCGCGCAGCTCGCCGCTGCCCGGCTGCATGAAGTTCACCTTCATCTCGACCGTGACGACGCCGACGCCGTCGTCGGTCAGGCTGCGCGCGGCCATCGCGAGCGCGACGTCCGCGAGCGTCATCGTCACGCCGCCGTGCGCGATGCTCCACGTGTTCATGTGGCGCGCGTCGAGCGGCAGCAGGATCTCGCTCTTGCCGTCCTTCGCGGACACGAGCTGCACGCCGAGCAGGTCGACGAACGGGCTCTCGATCGACGGACCGTCCGTCTGCGGTGCCGCGTCGCTCATTGCGCTGCGTCGACCAGATAGTCGATGCACTGGCGCGCTTCGCGCACCGCGCCGATGAACTTCTTCACTTCCTCGTGCACCGGATGCACCTGGTAGGCATCGAGGGCGGCCTGGTCGACGAAGTCCGAGACCAGCACGACGTCGTAGGTGGCTTCGAGGCCCGGCGTCGCGAGGCCGACTTCGAGATGAAGGATACCCGGCACGATGTTGCGGCACGCGTCGAGCTTGTCCTTGAGCCTGAGCGCGTTTTGCGCGCGCGTCGCGCCTTCCGCCGTTTCCTTCAACTTCCACATGACGATATGTCGAATCACTTCTTTGCTCCTGTTCGTGATGCTCCGCCGCACTGGCCGAGCCCTCTGCTGGCCGGGCATGCCCGGCGCGCCATCGTTCGCCTTCGGTCGCGATGATTCGCGATCGGACGGGAAAAAGCGCGTATCGAATCGGGTGGCCGACCGAATGTGCGGCGACGATACCCGCTTTTCCCCCTCCTGCTTGCCGACGTCAGCGCCCGGCAAGCGAAGGCAGGCACCAAGCCTACCAAACTTACCGGCTTCGATGGGTTGTATCTGGAGGGTGGCCGTTCGTGGCCGTGCGCGGGCCAGCGATGTCACGCACCTGAAAAACCGACCGGCGTCGCGACGCGTGAATCACCAGGGATGGGCATGCATCTCCACCGCGAACCGGGCCGCGATGGAGACGCTGGACTGGAACGTACTCGCGGCTTCAGGCCATCAATGCGCGACAACCCGATTGCGCCCTTCCCGCTTCGCCTGGTACAGCCGTTCATCGACCGCGCGCAGCAGCGCGTCGACCGTGCCGCCGTCGATCCCGTATTGCGCGACGCCGACGCTGACCGTCACCTGCACCCGCTTGAAATCGAGCCCGAACGGCGCGCTCGCGATCGCCGAGCGCACGCGCTCGGCCGTCATCCGCGCGCCCTCGAGCGGCATCTCCGGCAGCAGCGCCATGAATTCCTCGCCGCCGACCCGCGCGAGCCCGCCCGCCGGCCGGATCGCCTCGAGGCATTGCCGCACGACGCCGCGCAGCACCTCGTCGCCGATCTGGTGCCCATACGCATCGTTGATGTTCTTGAAATTGTCGAGGTCGAGCGCCAGCAGGCAGAACGGCGTGCCGTCGCGTTCCGCGCGCTGGATCTCGCGTTCGACCAGCGCGATGAACTGGCGCCGGTTCGACGCGCCCGTCAGCGGGTCGGTCGCGGCCAGGTATTCGAGCTTCTGGTTGGTGCGCCGCAGTTCCTGCAGCGCGCTTTCGGTGCGCGCCATCGACTCCGACAGCCGGCTCATCAGGTCCTCCTGGCTGTAGATCGCCGAGAACGAGCGCGTGGTCTGCAGCGCCTGCACGACGCCATAGCTGAGCAGGAAGAAACCGCCCGCGAAGATCGCATGCGCGAGCCACCACATGTGATTCCACGGCTTGCCGAGAATGAACGCGAGCGACGACAGCGCGAACGCGGTGATCGACATCCCGTAGATCAGCATCAGCGGCGAGCGGATGCGCCGCGCGAGCAGCACGCCGACGTTCAGCAGCGAAAACACGAGCGCGCCGCCTTCCATCGTGAGGCGCGTGCCGAGCGCGCCGGCCACCGGCGAATACGCGATATACGCAACGGCGACGTCGACCACCAGGAAAAACACGATCCACGGCAGCCACGTGCGCACGCTCGTGCGCCGGTCGACGCGATCGGACGGCTGCGAATACGACATCAGGCCGATCAGCAGCAGGATCGACATCACGAGCCGCGATGCCGGCCCATACAGCAGGAACAGCCAGATATTGTGATGCGCCATGCCGGTGAACATCCCGTGCAGCGCATAGATCATCGCGAAGCCGAGAAAGCCGAGCGTCAGCCAGCGCAGCAGCGGCTCGCCGGACGAGCGGTAGCAGACCCACGTCACATAGGTGACGAACGCGCCCTCGAGCGTCGCCGCGGCAATCGCGAGTTCATGGAATACGTGGCTCTCGTAGGTCAGGCGAGGATCGCCGAAGAACCACAGGTACGCAATGAGATACGCAGGCAACAGCGCAAACCCGACCATCAGGCACTTCGCGTAGATCTTCGCGACGGCGCTGACGGCGCGCGGCGGCTCGCCCGCAGAGAAAGTCGTGCTCAATTCGGCCCCCGATCGATCCGCTGCATTGTTCGAATGCGGAAGACGCCGGATCACGACACGCCGCCCGCTCCAGACTGCTTCAGACTTCGGGTCATGCACCGCGGTGGTCGGCTTGACGCGCGACGCGCGATCCGGCCCGCACTGCCGAAAGGCAAATGTCAGAGCTTAGTATAGGTGGGGCGATTCGTTTGACAAGTAAGGGGAAACGGCATCGCCACAATGGCACGAATTGAATCGTATACGGAATGGATCGCGAAGGCGGCCTTGCGATTCGCAATGAAGGCCGCCGCCGCCGCGCAATACTCAGATGATTTCGAACAGGCCGGCCGCCCCCTGCCCGCCGCCGATGCACATCGTCACGACCGCGTATTTCACGCCGCGCCGCTTGCCCTCGATCAGCGCATGGCCGGTCAGGCGCGCGCCCGACACGCCATACGGGTGGCCGACCGCGATCGCCCCCCCGTTGACGTTGAGGCGGTCTTCGGGAATGCCGAGCGTGTCGCGGCAATACAGCACCTGCACCGCGAACGCCTCGTTGAGTTCCCACAGGCCGATGTCCTCGACCTTCAGCCCTGCCCGCTTCAGCAGCTTCGGCACCGCGAACACCGGGCCGACGCCCATCTCGTCCGGCTCGCAGCCGGCGACCGCGAAGCCGCGGAACACGCCGAGCGGCTGCAGGCCCTCCTTCTGCGCGGCATCGGCGCTCATCACCACGCACGCGGACGCGCCGTCGGAGAACTGGCTTGCGGTGCCCGCGGTGATTACTCCGCCCGGCACGGCCGAACGGATCTTCGACACGCCGTCGAGCGTCGTGTCCGGCCGGATGCCTTCGTCGGCCGACACCGTCACCTCCTTCGTGAACAGCCGCCCGGTCGCCTTGTCGGCGATGCCCGCGCGCACGGTGATCGGCACGATCTCCGCGTCGAAGCGCCCGGCCGCCTGCGCGGCGGCCGCCCGCAGCTGCGACTGCACGCCGTATTCGTCCTGGCGCGCCTTCGAGATCCCGTAGCGCTTCGCGACGTTCTCGGCGGTCTGCAGCATGTTCCAGTAGATCTCCGGCTTGTGTTCGAGCAGCCAGCCCTCAGCCAGCATGTGCCGGTTCATCTCGTTCTGCACGCACGAGATCGATTCGACGCCGCCCGCCACGTACACGTCGCCTTCGCCCGCGATGATCCGCTGCGCGGCGAGCGCGATCGTCTGCAGTCCGGACGAGCAGAAGCGGTTCACCGTCATGCCCGGCACGCTCACCGGCAGCCCCGCGCGCAGCGCGATCTGGCGCGCGATGTTGCCGCCGGTCGCGCCTTCCGGGTTCGCACAGCCCATGATCACGTCCTCGACGCGCGCCGGGTCGAGCTTCGCGCGCTCGAGCGCGGCGGCCACCACGTGGCCGCCGAGCGTCGCACCGTGCGTCATGTTGAAGGCGCCGCGCCACGATTTCGCCAGCGGCGTGCGTGCGGTCGATACGATTACGGCTTCGGTCATGCGAGTCTCCTGTCGATTCAGAGTTGGCGCTTTGGCGCTTACGCTGATCCCATGCAGAACTGTCGATTCAGCGTTGGCGCTTTGACGCCCTCTCCCTGCTTCCGGGATTGAATGAGTGAATGCGCTACGCCGCAGGGCGCGCGCCGGCCGACGTGACTCGCGCCACGCCTGCCGCCTGCATCTGTTGCCATGCGCGCGCGAGCGACCCGTCGAGGTCGATCGCACGGCACGCGTCGTCGATCACCGCGGCCTCGAAGCCTGCCGAGCGCGCGTCGAGCGCCGACCACGCGACGCAGAAGTCGGTCGCGAGCCCGCAGCACCACACGCGCTTCGCGCCGAGTTCGCGCAGGTAGCCGGCAAGGCCCGTGCGCGTCGTGCGGTCGGCCTCGACGAACGCGGAGTAGCTGTCGACCTGCGCGTCGCTGCCCTTGCGGATCACGAGCCGCGCGTGCGGGATATCGAGGTCGCGATGCAGCGCCGCGCCGTCGGTGTCCTGCACGCAGTGCACGGGCCACAGCACCTGTTCGCCGTACGGCAGCGCGAGCGTGGAGAACGGGGCGCGCCCCGGGTGGTTGGCCGCGAACGACACGTGCGTGCGCGGGTGCCAGTCCTGCGTGAGCACCACGTGGTCGAAACGCGCGGCGAGCGCGTTGATGACCGGCACGACCGCGTCGCCGTCCGGCACCGCGAGCGCGCCGCCCGGCATGAAGTCGTACTGCGCGTCGATCACGAGCAGCACGTCGTCGGTGTGTTTCATCGTCCCTCTCCCCAAGCTGTCGCGCGCCGCGCGGCGGTCAGCCGTTGAAGCCGCGTCCGGCCTGTGCAAGTTCGGCGATCGACGGCGCGAGCTGCCATGCGTCGCCGTTCGCGCCGGCCGCGTAGCGGCGAATCGCCCGCTCGACGTTGTAGAGGCCGACCGTGTCCGCGTACAGCATCGGGCCGCCGCGCCACAGCGGGAAGCCGTAGCCGGTCAGGTACACCATGTCGATGTCGGACGCCTTCGACGCGATCTTCTCCTCGAGGATCTTCGCGCCTTCGTTGACGAGCGCGAACACGAGCCGCTCGACGATCTCGTCGTCGCCGATCTTGCGCCGCGCGACGCCGCGCTCCTGCGAATACGCGACGACCATCTCGTCGACCAGCGCCGACGGCTTCGCCTTGCGCTCGCCCGGCACGTAGTCGTACCAGCCCGCGCCGGTCTTCTGGCCGAAGCGGCCCTGCTCGCACAGGCGATCGGCGATCTTCGAATAGTGGAGGCCCGGATTCTCGACATAGCGGCGCTTGCGGATCGCCCAGCCGATGTCGTTGCCGGCGAGGTCGCTCATCCGGAACGGGCCCATCGCGAAGCCGAACTTCTCGATCGCGCGATCGACCTGCGCGGGCAGCGCGCCCTCCTCGAGCATGAACAGCGCCTGGCGGATGTACTGCTCGATCATCCGGTTGCCGATGAAGCCGTCGCACACGCCCGACACCACCGCGGTCTTGCGAATCTTCTTCGCGATCGCCATCACGGTCGCGAGCACGTCCTTCGCGGTCGCTTCGCCGCGCACGACCTCGAGCAGCTTCATCACGTTCGCCGGGCTGAAGAAGTGCATGCCGACGACGTCCTGCGGCCGCTTCGTGAACGCGGCGATCCGGTTCACGTCGAGCGTCGACGTGTTCGACGCGAGGATCGCGCCCGGCTTCGCGACTTCGTCGAGCCGGCCGAACACCTGCTCCTTCACGCCGAGTTCCTCGAACACGGCCTCGATGATCAGGTCCGCATCCTTCAGGTCGTCGTAGGACAGCGTCGGCGCGATCAGCGCCATGCGCGCGTCGAGCTTCTCCTGCGTGAGCTTGCCCTTCTTCACCTGCGCGTCGTAGTTCTTGCGGATCGTCGCGAGCCCGCGCTCGAGCGCGTCCTGCTTCGTCTCGAGCAGCGTGACGGGCAGGCCCGCGTTGACGAAGTTCATCGCGATGCCGCCGCCCATCGTGCCGGCGCCGATCACCGCGACCTTGCGGATTTCGCGCACCGGCGTATCGGCCGGCACGTCCGGAATCTTGCTCGCTGCGCGCTCGCCGAAGAACGCGTGCCGCAGCGCGCGGCTTTCCGGCGTCATCATCAACGCGACGAAACCCTCGCGCTCGGCCACGCTGCCCTTGTCGAAGCCGTTCAGCACGCCGGCCTCGATCGCGTCGATGCACTTGTGCGGCGCGGGGAAGTTCGGCGCGGCGGCCCGCGCCGAGTTGCGCGCGAACTGGATGAAACCCGCGGCGTTCTCGTGGACGATCTTGCGATCGCGCACGCGCGGGTGCGGCCCCGGCTGCGCGCCGGCCTTGCGGGCGAACGCGACGGCCGCATCGAGCAGGTCGCCTTCGGCCATTTCGTCGAACAGGCCGCTCTTCGCGAGTTGCTCGGACGGCACCGGCGCGCCCGACACGATCATGTTCAGCGCAACCTCGAGCCCGACCGCGCGCGGCAGCCGCTGCGTGCCGCCGGCGCCCGGCAGCAGGCCGAGCTTCACCTCGGGCAGCGCGATCTGCGCGCCCGGCGCCGCGATCCGGTAGTGCGCGCCGAGCGCAAGCTCGAGCCCGCCACCCATCGCGACACTGTGGATCGCCGCGACGACCGGCTTCGCGCTCGCCTCCACCGCGCGGATCACGGTGTGCAGCGACGGTTCCTGCAGCGCTTTCGGGGTATTGAATTCGGTGATGTCGGCGCCGCCCGAGAAGGCGCGGCCCGCGCCCGTCAGCACGATCGCGGTGACCGCCGGATCCTGCGCGGCGCGATCGAGCCCTTCCATGAGCCCGAGCCGGGTCGACAGACCGAGCCCGTTGACGGGCGGATTGTTGAGCGTGATGACGGCCACGCCGTCGCGAGTCGAGTAATCCACTGCCATCTGCCTGCCTCCATGCATCGCGCGCCGGGGTGGCTGCGCTTCATTGTGCGCGGTCGATCGGCCGCTTGTCCAAGACGAACGGAGGCAGCATACAACGAAAAAGAACGGTCGTTCAATTTATTCTTGCGCCGATCCGGGGGACGGATCGGCGCAGAGCAGACGCTTACTGCTGGCTGGCCGCCGTCGGCAGCACGTAATCGCGGAACATCTCGCGCAGCTTCAGCTTCTGCAGCTTGCCCGTCGCGGTGTGCGGCAGCGATTCGACGAACACGACGTCGTCCGGGATCCACCATTTCGCGACCTTGCCGTCGTAGAACGCGAGCAACGCGTCGCGACTCACGTCGGCGCCCGCCCGCTTGACCACGACGAGCAGCGGCCGCTCGGTCCATTTCGGATGCGCGCACGCGATGCACGCCGCTTCGGCGACGGCCGGGTGCGCAACCGCGACGTTCTCGATGTCGATCGAGCTGATCCACTCGCCGCCGGACTTGATCACGTCCTTGCTGCGATCCGTGATCTGCAGGAAACCGTCCGGGTCGATGCTCGCGACGTCGCCGGTCGGGAACCAGCCGTCGGCGAGCGGCGATGCATCGCTGCGGAAGTAGTGGTCGACCACCCACGGCCCGCGCACCTGCAGCTCGCCGAACGCGACCCCGTCGCGCGGCAGCTCGCGGCCATCGTCGCCGACGATCCGCATGTCGACGCCGAACAGCACGCGCCCCTGCTTCTCGAGCAGCTTGCGCTGCGCATCGCGCGGGCGCTGCGACTGCGCCCAGTTCAGCTTCGCCAGCGTGCCGAGCGGCGACATCTCGGTCATCCCCCATGCGTGGATCACGCGTACGTCGTAGTCGTCCTCGAACGTGCGCAGCATCGCCGGCGGGCATGCGGAGCCGCCGATCACGGTGCGCTCGAGCGTCGAGAACCGCACGCCCGCCTCGCGCATGTAGTTCAGCAGGCCGAGCCACACGGTCGGCACGCCGGCCGAGAACGTCACGCGCTCCGTCTCCATCAGCTCGTACAGCGACTTGCCGTCGAGATCCTTGCCGGGCAGCACGAGCTTGCCGCCCGTGAGCGGCACCGCGTACGGCAGCCCCCACGCGTTCACATGGAACATCGGCACGACGGGCAGCACCGCATCCATCGCGGACAGGTTCATCGAATCGGGCAGCGCCTCGCCGTACGCGTGCAGCACGGTCGAGCGATGCGAATACAGCACGCCCTTCGGATTGCCGGTCGTGCCCGACGTGTAGCAGAGCCCCGATGCCTGCTGCTCGTCGAGACGCGGCCAGTCGTAGCGGCCGTCCTCGGCGTCGACGAGCGTCTCGTAGCACAGGTACGGCGTCGCGCCGGACGGCAGGTGCGCGGCGTCGGTCATCGCGATCCAGCCCTTCACCTGCGGGCATTGCGGCGCGAGCGCGTCGACCAGCGGCGCGAAATTGATGTCGAACAGGACGTAGCGGTCTTCCGCGTGCTGGATGATGTATGCGATCTGCTCGGGAAAGAGGCGCGGATTGATCGTGTGGCAGACGGCGCCCATCCCGCTGATGCCGTAGTACGCCTCGAGATGCCGGTAGCCGTTCCATGCGAGCGTGCCGACGCGGTCCCCGGTGTCGACGCCGAGCCGCGCGAGCGCCTGCGCGAGCTGCTTCGCGCGCCGTTCGCAATCGCGGTACGTGTAGCGATGCAGGTCACCCTCGATCCGCTTCGATACGATCTCGACATCGCCCGCGTGACGCGCGGCATGCGCGATCAACGAGGACACCAGGAGCGGCATGTCCATCATCTGGCCCAGCAACGGCTTTCCCATCGTGTTGTTCTCCGGAAGGTCGCGAATCGGTACACGGCCCCGGGCCGGCGCACGCCCGTCGGCCGCGCGAACATGCCCTCGGGCACGGTGCGCGCGCGGCCATGCGGGCGGCGCAGCGCCGCCTTACAATATCGGCTTACCCAGAGGCGCTCAACATGTCGTTTTCCCGAAGCGCAGCCGACGCGGCTGACACCCTGCCCGACCTCCCCGATCTCGCCGCCACGCTCGGCGCCCCCGCCGACGGCGCATTCGTGCGGCTCGGCGCGGCGTTTCATACGCGCCTGCCGGCCGCGCCGCTGCCGGCGCCGTACGTGGTCGGCTTCTCCGACGAAGTCGCACAACTGCTCGGGCTGCCGGCGTCGCTCGCGGCCCACCCCGAATTCGCCGCGCTGTTCGCCGGCAACCCCACCCGCGACTGGCCCGCGGAAGCAATGTCGTACGCGTCGGTCTATTCCGGCCACCAGTTCGGCGTGTGGGCCGGCCAGCTCGGCGACGGCCGCGCGCTGACCATCGGCGAGCTCGCGGGCGCCGACGGCCGCCGCTACGAGCTGCAGTTGAAGGGCAGCGGCCGCACGCCTTACTCGCGGATGGGCGACGGGCGCGCGGTGTTGCGCTCGTCGATCCGCGAATTCCTGTGCTCGGAGGCGATGCATCATCTCGGCATCCCGACCACGCGCGCGCTGACCGTGATCGGCTCCGACCAGCCGGTGGTCCGCGAGGAAATCGAGACGTCGGCCGTCGTCACGCGCGTGTCGGAGAGCTTCGTGCGCTTCGGCCACTTCGAGCATTTCTTCTCGAACGACCGCCCCGACCTGCTGCGCGAACTCGCCGACCACGCGATCGACCGCTTCTACCCGGCCTGCCGCGACGCCGACGATCCCTACCTCGCGCTGCTCGAGGCCGCGACGCTGCGCACCGCCGACCTCGTCGCGCAATGGCAGGCGGTCGGCTTCTGCCACGGCGTGATGAACACCGACAACATGTCGATCCTCGGCGTGACGATCGACTACGGCCCGTTCGGCTTCGTCGACGCATTCGACGCGAACCACATCTGCAACCACTCCGACACGCACGGCCGCTACGCGTACCGGATGCAGCCGCGCATCGCGCACTGGAACTGCTACTGCCTCGCGCAGGCGCTGCTGCCGCTGATCGGCCTGCAGCACGGGATCGCCGACGACGATGCGCGCGCCGAACGCGCGGTGGAAGATGCGCAGGCCGTGCTCGCGAAGTTTCCCGAGCGCTTCGGCCCCGCGCTCGAAGGCCTCATGCGCGCGAAGCTCGGCCTCGAACTCGAACGCGACGGCGACGCGGCGCTCGCGAACCAGCTGCTCGAAGTCATGCACGCGAGCCATGCGGACTTCACGCTGACGTTCCGCCACCTGTCGCAGCTGTCGAAGCACGACGCGAGCCGTGACGCGCCGGTGCGCGACCTGTTCATCGACCGCGACGCGTTCGACGCATGGGCGAACCTCTACCGCGCGCGCCTGTCCGAGGAAACACGCGACGACGCGGCGCGCGCCGCCGCGATGAACCGCGTGAACCCGAAGTACGTGCTGCGCAACCACCTCGCCGAAGTCGCGATCCGGCGCGCGAAGGAAAAGGACTTTTCCGAAGTCGAGCGCCTCGCGCAGGTGCTGCGCCGGCCGTTCGACGAACAACCCGAATACGCGTCGTATGCGGCGCTTCCGCCCGACTGGGCCGGCTCGCTCGAAGTGAGCTGCTCGTCGTGACGCGCACGCACCGACCATTCCATCAGGAGAAACGAAACATGCCCCAGGATTCAGACGACAAGTCCTATCCGTTCCAGAAGGACGACGCGGAGCTGCGCCGCCGGCTCACGCCGATGCAGTACGAAGTCACCCAGCATGCGGCAACCGAGCGCGCGTTCACCGGCGAATACACCGACACCGAGGATTCGGGCATCTACAAGTGCGTCGTATGCAGCACGCCGCTGTTCGAATCCGGCGCGAAATTCCATTCGGGCTGCGGCTGGCCCAGCTACTTCAAGCCGATCAACGGCGAGGTGATCGAGGAAGTGATGGACTACACGCACGGAATGGTGCGTGTCGAGGTCCGCTGCAACCACTGCGGCGCGCATCTCGGCCACGTGTTCGAGGACGGCCCGCGCGACCAGACCGGTTTGCGGTACTGCATCAATTCGGCTGCGTTAAACTTCGACTCCCGGCCCGAAGACGAATAAGCGGCGTGCGGGCGAGCCTGCCGGTCATCCGGACGGTTCGCACCGGCCGCGCCCGGCGGGTCCCTACAACGGTGAAAGGCCGCGCCAGCGGCCTTTCACGCAGCTGCGATCACCATGAAATTCCTGTTCGATCTGTTTCCGATCATCCTGTTTTTCGCCGCCTTCAAGGTGTGGGGCATCTTCACCGCCACGGCAGTCGCGATCGTCGCGACGCTCGCCCAGGTCGCCTGGGTCGCATTTCGCCACCGGAAGGTCGACACGATGCTGTGGGTCAGCCTCGGCGTGATCGTCGTGTTCGGCGGCGCCACCCTCGTGCTGCATGACGAGAAATTCATTCAATGGAAACCGACTGTGCTGTACTGGCTGTTTGCAATTGGCCTGCTCGCCGCGCGCTATGCGTTCGGCAAAAACCTGATCGAGAAGATGATGGGCAAGCAGCTCACGCTGCCGCATCCCGTCTGGGACAAGCTGAACGTCGCATGGTCGATGTTCTTCGCGGTGCTCGGCGTCGCGAACCTGTACGTCGTGCGCAACTTCACCGAGTCGCAGTGGGTGAACTTCAAGCTGTTCGGCACGACGGGCGCGATGGTCGTATTCATCATCCTGCAAAGCCTCTGGCTCACGAAATACATGAAGGACGAATGACATGAGCGATGCCTTCCTGAACGCATCGCCCGACGCGCGCATCGCGCTGATCGAGGCGCGCCTCACCGCCGCGCTGGCGCCCGCATCGCTCACGGTGCGCGACGACAGCGCGCAGCACGCGGGCCACGCGGGCGCTGCCGCCGGCGGCCACTTCGCGGTCACGATCGTGTCCGCCGCATTCGCCGGCAAGCCGCGCGTCGCGCGGCACCGGCTGGTGTATGATGCGCTCGCTGATGCGATGCAGCGCGGCATCCACGCGCTCGCGATCGTGGCGTACACGCCCGAAGAATTCAACGCTTCTTCAATCCAGTCGTCTCATTAGGAATTCCCGATGACCCTGAAATCCCCCCGCCTGTGGGCCGCGGCAGTCGCTCTCGCAGCGGCGCCGGCATTCGCCCAGAACATTGCTGTCGTGAACGGCACGCCGATTCCGAAGTCGCGCGCCGACGCGATGGTCGCGCAGCTCGTCCAGCAAGGCCAGGCCGACAGCCCGCAACTGCAGCAGGCCGTACGCCAGGAACTCGTGAACCGCGAGATCCTGATGCAGGAAGCGATCCGCCGCGGCATCCCGAATCGTGCCGACGTGAAGGCGCAGGTCGCCGTCGCACAGCAGACCGTCGTGCTGCGCGCGATGATCGAGGACTTCCTGAAGAAGAACCAGCCGTCCGACACCGAGGTGAAGGCGCGCTACGACGAGCTCGTGAAGGGTGTCGCGAACCGCGAATTCCACCTGCACCACATCCTCGTCGACAACGAGCAGCAGGCGAAGGACCTGATCGCGAAGATCAAGGCCGGCGCGAAGTTCGAGGATCTCGCGAAGCAGTACTCGAAGGATCCGGGCTCGGGCAAGAACGGCGGCGACCTCGACTGGTCGGACCCGAAGGCGTACGTGCCGGAATTCGCGGCCGCCGCGACGAAGCTGCAGAAAGGCCAGATGACCGACGAGCCGGTGAAGACCCAGTTCGGCTGGCACATCATCCGCGTCGACGACATCCGCAGCATCGCGCCGCCGCCGTTCGACCAGGTCAAGGCGCAGATTGCGCAGCAGCTGGTCCAGCAGAAGCTGCAGGCGTTCGAGGAAAGCCTGCGCCAGCAGGCGAAGGTGCAGTAACGCCACGCGCTGTCCGCATGCGAAAAAGCCGCTCCTCGGAGCGGCTTTTTTCGTTCTGGCGGGCAGCGGCTCCGCTACGCGTAGAACGACGCGTGATACCGCACTTCGCCCGCCGCGCGCGGCGCGGCGTCGTCGAACGACAGCGCCGTCAGGTACTCGGGCGGCGCCTGCGGGAAGACGATCTCGCCCGCCGGCCCGAAGCCGAAGCGTGCGTAATACGCGGGATCGCCGAGCACCACGCAGCCGTGCGCGCCGAGCCGCCGCAGCGCGTCGAGGCCCGTGCGCACGAGCCCCGCGCCGACGCTGCGCCGCCGGCAGTCCGGCAGCACCGCGAGCGGGGCGAGCCCATACCAGCCGGGGCTGCCGTCGCCGATCGTCACCGGGGAAAACGCAACGTGCCCGATGATGCGCTCGTCGCGCTCCGCGACGAGCGATACGCTCAGGCAACCGTCCGCGCGCAGCGCCTCGACGATCCCCTGTTCGAGCCGCCCGCCCTGCGGCGCATCGGCGAACGCGGCGGCGATCACGCGGGCAATCGCCGCGGCATCGCGCGCGCGCTCGTCGCGCAGCGTGACGATGTCGACCGGGGCGTGCGGATCGAACATCGCGTCAGCCGAGCCAGCGGCGCGCGTTGCGGAACACGCGCATCCACGGGCTGGCTTCGTCCCAGCCTTCCGGGTGCCAGCTCATCGTGACCGTGCGATGCACGCGCTCCATGTGCGGCATCAGCACCGTGAAGCGGCCGTCGGCGGTCGTCACCGACGTGATGCCGGCGGGCGAGCCGTTCGGGTTGAACGGATAGCGCTCGGTCGCTTCGCCGCGATGGTCGACGTAGCGCATCGCGACCGCGACGCTGCCGATGTCGCCCTGCTGCGAGAAGTCCGCATAGCCTTCGCCGTGCGCGACCGCGACCGGAATCCGCGAACCCTCCATCCCCGCGAAGAAGATCGACGGCGACGCCTGCACCTCGACGAACGAGAAGCGCGCCTCGAACTGCTCCGACTTGTTGCGCGTGAACTTCGGCCACGCTTGCGCACCCGGGATCATCGACGCGAGGCTCGACAGCATCTGGCAGCCGTTGCAGATGCCGAGCGCGAACGTGTCCGGACGCGCGAAGAACGCCGAGAACATGTCGGACAGGTTCGCGTTGAAGCGGATCGTCTTCGCCCAGCCCTCGCCCGCGCCCAGCACGTCGCCGTACGAGAAGCCGCCGCACGCCACCGCGCCCGCGAAATCGGCGAGCGTCACGCGGCCCGCGAGCAGGTCGCTCATGTGCACGTCGTGCGCGTCGAAGCCGGCGCGGTCGAATGCATAGGCGGTTTCAAGGTGCGAGTTCACGCCCTGCTCGCGCAGGACCGCGACGCGCGGACGCGCGCCGGTCGCGATGTACGGCGCGGCGATGTCGTCGGCCGGCTCGAACGTCAGCACCGGCGCGATGCCCGGGTCGGCCGCGTCGAGCAGCGTGTCGTATTCGGCATCCGCGCAGGCCGGGTTGTCGCGCAGGCGCGCAATGCGCCAGCTCACCTCGGCCCACGCGCGATGCAGATCGACGCGCGGCGCGTCGAAGATCTTCTTCGCGTCGCGGAACACTTCGATCACGTCGCGCTCGTTGACCGTGCCGATCACGTGCGAGCAGGTCGACAGGCCGAATTCGCGCAGCGCGCCGAGCACCGCGTCGCGATCCGTCGCGCGCACCTGCACGACGGCGCCGAGCTCTTCCGAGAACAGCGCGCGCAGCGTGCGGTCTTCGCGGCGGCCGCTCGTCTGCTTCGCCCAGTCCTTCGCATCGCCGTAGTCGGATTCGTGGTTTTCGTCGAGCGTCAGCATGTCGACGTTCAGCGACACGCCCGCGTGGCCCGCGAACGCCATTTCGCAGACCGTCGCCCACAGGCCGCCGTCCGAGCGGTCGTGGTACGCGAGCAGCAAGCCCCGCGCGTTCAGCGACTGGATCGCCGCGAAGAAGCGCTTCAGGTCTTCCGGATCGTCGACGTCCGGCACCGTGTTGCCGACCTGCTGCGTGACCTGCGCGAAGATGCTGCCGCCCATGCGGTTCTTGCCGCGGCCGAGGTCGATCGCGATCAGCACGCTGTCGCCGGCGTCGGCGACGCGCTGCAGCTGCGGCGTCAGGTGGCGGCGCACGTCCTCGACCGGCGCGAACGCCGAGATGATCAGCGACACCGGCGCGACGACTTCCTTCGCGACGCCCGCGTCGTCCCACTTCGTCTTCATCGACAGCGAATCCTTGCCGACCGGGATGCCGATGCCGAGTGCCGGGCACAGCTCCATGCCGATCGCCTTCACCGTGTCGAACAGCGCGGCATCTTCGCCGGCGGTGCCGCACGCGGCCATCCAGTTCGCGGACAGCTTCAGCTTGTCGAGCGACGCGATCGGCGCGCTCGCGATGTTGGTGATCGCCTCGCCCACCGCCATGCGGCCCGATGCCGGCGCGTCGATCACGGCGAGCGGCGTGCGCTCGGCCATCGTCATCGCTTCGCCCTTGAAGCCCGCGTAGTCGAGCGCGGTGACCGCGCAGTCGGCCACCGGCACCTGCCACGGGCCGACCATCTGGTCACGCACCGACGTGCCGCCGACCGAGCGGTCGCCGATCGTGATCAGGAACGACTTGCTCGCGACGGTCGGGTGCTTCAGCACGTCGACGGCCGCCTGCGACAGCGCGATGCCCGTCACGTCGACCGGCGCGCGCTCGGTGCTCACGCGCGTGACGTCGCGGTGCATGCGCGGCGGCTTGCCGAGCAGCACTTCCATCGGCATGTCGACCGGGTATTCGTCGCTGCCGCTCGCCTGGTCGTCGACCAGTTGCAGCTGGCGCTCGTCGGTCGCGACGCCGACCACCGCGAACGGGCAGCGCTCGCGCGCGCAGATCGCCTCGAAGCGCGGCAGGTCGCCCGGCGCGATCGCCAGCACGTAGCGCTCCTGCGCCTCGTTCGACCAGATTTCGCGCGGCGACAGGCCCGACTCCTCGAGCGCGACCTTGCGCAGCTCGAAACGCGCGCCCTTGCCCGCGCCGTCGACGATCTCGGGGAACGCATTCGACAGGCCGCCCGCGCCGACGTCATGGATGCTCAGGATCGGGTTCTCGGCGCCGAGCTGCCAGCAGCCGTTGATCACTTCCTGCGCACGGCGCTCGATTTCCGGGTTGCCGCGCTGCACCGAGTCGAAATCGAGCTCGGCGGTGTTCGCGCCGGTCGCCATCGAGCTCGCCGCGCCGCCGCCCATGCCGATCCGCATGCCGGGGCCGCCGATCTGGATCAGCAACGAGCCGGCCGGCACGTCGTGCTTGTGCGTGTGCTGGTCGGCGATGTTGCCGAGGCCGCCCGCGATCATGATCGGCTTGTGATAGCCGCGCACCTGGCCGCCGACGTTCTGCTCGTACACGCGGAAGTAGCCGCCGAGGTTCGGGCGGCCGAATTCGTTGTTGAACGCGGCGCCGCCGAGCGGGCCGTCGACCATGATCTGCAGCGGCGACGCGATGCGGTCCGGGCGGCCGTACGGGCCGTGCGGCTCGTTCGGGTTGCGCTCGGCCACCGGCTGGGCCGCGTCGCGCGCGTTTTCCCACGGCTGGCGGGCATCGGGCAGGTCGAGGTTCGACACGGTGAAGCCTGTCAGGCCGGCCTTCGGACGCGCGCCGCGGCCCGTCGCGCCTTCGTCGCGGATCTCGCCGCCTGCGCCGGTCGCCGCGCCCGGAAACGGCGAGATCGCCGTCGGGTGGTTGTGCGTCTCGACCTTCATCAGCGTGTGCGTGAGCTCGGTGTGACGGCCGTAGCGCTCGCCCGGCTCGCCGGCCGCGCCCGTGTTGCGCGGGAACCAGCGTTCCGCTTCCGCGCCCAGCATGATCGACGAGTTGTCCGAATACGCGACGATCGTGCCCTGCGGGCTCAGCTTCTCGGTGTTGCGGATCATCGCGAACAGCGACATGTCCTGCGCCTCGCCGTCGATCGTCCACTGCGCGTTGAAGATCTTGTGGCGGCAGTGCTCGCTGTTCGCCTGCGCGAACATCATCAGCTCGACGTCGGTCGGGTTGCGCTCGAGCTTGCGGAACGCGTCGACCAGGTAGTCGATCTCGTCGTCGGCGAGCGCGAGGCCCAGCTCGACGTTCGCGCGCTCGAGCGCGCCGCGGCCCTGCCCGAGCACGTCGACGGTCGCGAGCGGCTTGGCCGGCAGTTCGTCGAACAGGTGCTTCGCGTCGTCGCGCGACGCGACCACGCTTTCGGTCATCCGGTCGTGCAGCGCCGCGGCGACGGCCGCGCGCGCTTCGTCGGACAGCGCCTTCTTCCCGCCGAGCAGGCCCGACTTCAGCGTGACCGTGTACTCGACGCCGCGCTCGATGCGGCGCACGTGCGTGAGGCCGCAGTGCTGCGCGATGTCGGTAGCCTTGCTCGCCCACGGCGACACCGTGCCGAGGCGCGGCAGCACGACGAACGACTCGCCGGCCCCCTTCTCGGCCGCCGGCTCGAACGGCGCGCCGTAGTGCATCAGCGCGTCGATGCGCGCGCTGTCGTCGGCCGACAGCGGCTCACTGGCGTTGACGAAATGCAGGAACTGGCCGCGGACCGCGACGATGTTGGCGTCGATCTGCCTGAGCGTGTCGAGCAGACGGGTCTGACGGAAATCGGAAAGGGCCGAAGCGCCGGGAAAACACGAGAAGTGAGCCATGGGCTGGACTGACGTCGATGAGTCGCGCAAGGTGGCGACGTGGGGCGAAAGGAAGGCCGTAATTATACCCGGAAGTCGGCCGCCCAAGGCCCGCCCGTGCGCGCCGTCGCGGCGCGAACGCCGCCGGCCGCCGGTTTGGCGCTATCATTGCCGGTTCACCGGGCCGCACGGCCCGTCACGCGAATCACCCACCGGGCGGCCGTGTTGCTGCCCGTCATCGAAGCAATCCATGGATGTCATCGTCATCGGCGGCGGAATCAGCGGCGTCGCCACCGCCTACCAGCTGCGCGCGGCCGGCCATCGCGTCTGCGTGGTCGAGCGCCACGCGACCGTCGCGCAGGGTGCGACCTACGGCGATGGCGGCACGCTGCTGCCGAGCCCGCTCGACGTCTGGTTCGGGCCGACCTTCATGCGCCAGCGCCACGCGCGCGACAGCGGCATCGTCTACAAGCCCGGGCTGAACGGCGCCGTGCGGCGCTTCGTGAAGCAGCTCGGCGCGCTGCGCGAACCCGACGCGTTCGCCGCCCAGTACGACCGGCTGCGCCCGCTGATCGACGCGTCGCGCGATACGTTCGCCGACATCGAAGCCCGCTTCGACCTCGAATTCGAACAGAAGACCGGCGTGCTGCACGTCGTGCGCGACGCCTCCGACTGGGACGCCGCGCAGCCCGCGCTCGAGCTGCTGCGCACGCTCGACCTGCCGCACCGCATGCTGACGGCCGCCGAATGCGCGGCGCTCGAGCCGTCGGTGCCCGCCGAACCGGCGTTCGCCGGCGGCGTGCTGCTCGAGACCGAGCGCACCGCGAACTGCCCGCTGTTCGCGAAGCTCGTCAAGCAGCTGCTCGACGAGCATGGCGTGCAGTTCCGCTTCGGCGCGGAAGTCGCCGCGATCCGCACGGACACCGGCCGCGCCGCGGTCGAGCTCGCCCCGCCGCGCGGCGACCGGCGCGCGGCGAAGGCGCGCGAGGTCGACGTGATTTCCGCCGATGCGATCGTGGTGGCCGCGGGCGCGGGCAGCCTCGCGCTGCTCGAACGGCTCGGCATGCGCGTGCCGCTGCATCCGCTGCGCGTGCACACGCTGACCGCGCCGGTTGCCTACGTCGAACACGCGCCGCACCTGACCGTCGTCGATTCGGTCAAGCGGATCGCGATGACGCGAACGCAGCAGCGGCTGCGCGTCGGCGGCGGCGCGGTGCTGCAAAGCGCGCAGGACGCCGCGCGGCCGCTCGCCGAACCGCTCGCCGAGGCCGCGCTCGCGCTGCTCGGCCAGGCCGCCCACGACTGGGTGCCGGGCGCGGCGAAGATCTCCGCCGCGCTGTCGTGGCAAGGCACGCAGTTGCTGTCGCCGGACGGCCTGCCGGTCGTCGGTCCGACCCCGCATCCACGCGTGTTCGCCAACTTCGGGCATGGGCCCGCTGGTTGGGGGCTCGCGTGCGGGTCTGCTAAAGTGGTGGCGGATTACCTCGGCGGCTCGACGCAGCACTGGCCCGCCGACACGCTCGCCGCGCTGCGCGCCGAGCGCTTCACGCACTGACCGGCCGCACGGGCATGCCCGGCGGCGCCACCGTCCCGCCGCCATGACCGTCGCCCACCCGCCTCCCCACCCCGAACCGATCGCGCTGTGGCGCGCCGCCGACCTGCGCGCCGCCGAAGCCGCCGCGGCCGCGGCGCTGCCGCCGCACGCGCTGATGGCGCGCGCGGGCGCCGCGGCCGCGCGCTGGCTGTCCGAGCGCGTGGCCGGCGACGACCGCCCCGTGTGGTTCGCGGTCGGCCCCGGCAACAATGGCGGCGACGCGCTCGTCGCGGCCGCGGAGCTGCAGCAGCTCGGCGTCGCGACGCAGGCGTGGATGCCCGTCACGGTAAAGCCCGACGACGCGCAATGGGCACTCGGCCTCGCCCGCGCCGCCGGCGTGCCGGTGTCGGCCGAACCGCCGGCGTCGCTCGACGGCTACGCGTGGGTCGTCGACGGCCTGTTCGGCATCGGCCTTGCTCGCGCGCTCGACGGCGCGTTCGCCGCCGAAGCCGGCCGCATCGCCGCGCGCGCCCGCACCACCGGCCGCGTGCTCGCGCTCGACGTGCCGAGCGGGCTCGACGGCGACACCGGCCGGATCGTCGGCGCGGGCGCCGCGGTGGCCGCGACGCACACGCTGACCTTCATCGGCGCGAAGCCCGGCCTGTACATGGGCGAAGGCCGCGATCTCGCCGGCGAGATCGTAATCGCGTCGCTCGACGTCCCGCCTCCGGCCGCGCCGGACGTGGTGCTGAACGCGCCGGCCCGGTTCGCGGCCGCGCTGCCCGCACGCGCGTTCGCCTCGCACAAGGGCACGTTCGGCAGCCTGGCCGTGATCGGCGGCGACACCGGCATGTGCGGCGCGCCGATCCTCGCCGCGCGCGCCGCGCTGTTCGCCGGCGCGGGCAAGGTGCATGTCGGCTTCCTCGGCGCGGGCGCGCCGCCCTACGATCCGCCGTTCCCCGAACTGATGCTGCACCCGGCCGACGGCCTCGATCCGGGCGCGATGACCGCGATCGCGGCCGGCTGCGGGCTCGGCACGCGCGAGGCCGCGGCGACGCTCGTGCGCGACGTGCTCGCACACGATGCGGCCATGCTGCTCGACGCCGACGCACTGAACCTGATCGCCACGCACCCCGAGCTGGCGGCTGCGGTGGCCGCGCGCGGCGCGCGGGGCCTCGCGTGTGTCCTGACCCCGCATCCGCTGGAAGCGGCACGGCTGCTCGGCAGCGACACCGCGACCGTGCAGCGCGACCGCCTCGCGGCCGCCCACGCGCTCGCGGCGCGCTTCGCGAGCGTCGTCGTGCTGAAAGGCGCCGGCACCGTGATCGCCGCGCCCGACGGCCGCCTGACGGTCAATCCGACCGGCAACGCGGCGCTCGCGACGGGCGGCACCGGCGACGTGCTCGGCGGCGTGATCGGCGCGCTGCTCGCGCAACGCGTCGCGCCCCATGCGGCCGCGCTCGCGGGCGTGTACCTGCACGGCCTCGCGGCCGACACGCTGGTTGCGGACGGCACGGGCCCGGCCGGCCTGACGGCCGGCGAACTCGCGCCCCGCGTGCGCGCGCTGATCAATCGGCTTTTTTACCCGTGCAGGCGCGCGAACACATAACGCCGCTATACTGACTCCCCCGCCGACCGGCGGGCCCGCTCGTCCGTCGGCCGTTCGAACCCGACGCGCCGGCGCGGCATTCCTCCCGATTCACGCTTCACTCGAACCGTCATGACGCTGAATTCGTTCCCCGCCTGGACTGCCCTTCAAACCCACTACGAACAGATCCGCGGCGCCCGGCTGCGCGACTGGTTCACACCGGAAAACGACCCCGCGCCCACCCGTGCCGAGCGCTTCACGTTCTCCGGCGGCGGCCTTGCGGCCGACCTCTCGAAGAACCGCATCACCGACGACACGCTGCGCCTGCTCGTGCAGCTCGCACGCGAGGCCGGCGTCGAAGCGCGCCGCGACGCGATGTTCGCGGGCGACATCGTCAATCCGACCGAAGGCCGCGCGGCGCTGCACACCGCGCTGCGCGCGACCGATCCGCACGCGCCGTTCCACGCGCAGGTCAGCGCCGAGCGCGCCAAGATGGCGACGTTCGCGCGCGCCGTGCGCAGCGGCGCGTGGACCGGCTACACCGGCAAGCGCATCCGTCACGTGATCAACATCGGCATCGGCGGTTCGGATCTCGGCCCGAAGATGGTCGTGCACGCGCTGCACCACGTCGCGACGCCCGAGATCTCGACGCACTTCGTGTCGAACGTCGACGGCGCCGATCTCGCGCGCGTGCTCGAGCAGGTCGATCCGGAGGAAACGCTCGCGATCATCGTGTCGAAGACCTTCACGACGCTCGAGACGATGACCAACGCGCACTCGCTGCGCGACTGGTTCGTCGCGAAGGGCTGCCCGGAAAGCGCGCTGTCGAAGCACTTCGTCGGCGTGTCGGCGAACCCGGCCGAAGTCGTCCGGTTCGGCATCGACGAAAACAACGTGTTCGAGATGTGGGACTGGGTCGGCGGCCGCTATTCGCTGTGGTCGGCGGTCGGGCTGTCGATCATGATCGCGGTCGGCCCTGAGCATTTCGACGAACTGCTCGCCGGCGCGAACGACATGGACCGCCATTTCCGCGACGCGCCGCTCGAGCGCAACCTGCCCGTGCTGCTCGGCCTGATCGGCATCTGGTATCGCAACTTCTTCGGCTCGCAGAGCTACCTGGTCGCGCCGTACTCCGAGGCGCTGCATTTCCTGCCGTCGTACCTGCAGCAGCTCGAGATGGAGAGCAACGGCAAGTCGGCGCGCCTGGACGGCCGCTTCGTCGACTACCCGACCTCCGCCGTGACCTGGGGCGAGCCCGGCACCAACGGCCAGCATGCGTTCTTCCAGATGCTGCACCAGGGGCCGACGATCGTGCCGATCGATTTCATCGCGGTGCTGACGCCCGAGCATCCGCTCGCGAGCCATCACCCGAAGCTGCTCGCGAACTGCTTCGCGCAGAGCGAGGCGCTGATGCTCGGCCGCACGCTCGACGAGGCGCGCAAGGTCGCCGGCCCCGGCAACGAGGCGCTGGCGCCGCACCTGACCTTCCCCGGCAACCGCCCGACGACGACGCTGCTCGTCGACGCGCTGACGCCCCGCTCGCTCGGCGCGCTGATCGCGCTGTACGAGCACAAGGTGCTGGTGCAGGCATCGGTGTGGCAGATCAATCCGTTCGACCAGTGGGGCGTGGAACTCGGCAAGATCCTCGGCAAGGTGGTCGAGGCGGACCTGAACGGCGATGCGCTCGATCCGGCGAAGCACGACTCGTCGACGACGGCGCTGATCACGCGCGCACGCGCGGCGCTCGAACGCTGACGGAAACGACGCCGGCCGCGCGACGCATGGGTGCGGCCGGTTCGTCAAAGTAACGATCAGGTGCCGCGGTGCATCGCGCGCGGCGTCACGATGCGGCCCGCATCGAGCATCACCGTCGTCGCGCAGCGGCGCGCGAGCTCGGGATCGTGCGTGACCAGCACGAGCGTCGAGCCGTGCGTGCGGTTGAGTTCGAACATCAGGTCGATGACCGCGTGGCCGGTCGCGGCATCGAGGCTGCCGGTCGGCTCGTCGGCGAACAGGATCGACGGATGGGTGACGAACGCGCGCGCGAGCGCGACGCGTTGCTGCTCGCCGCCGGAAAGCAGCTTCGGGTAATGCGTGGTGCGTTCGCCGAGCCCGACCTGCACGAGCAGCGCACGCGCGCGGTCGGCCGCGTCGCGCGCGCCGATGCCGCCCTGCAGTTCGAGCGGCAGCATCACGTTTTCGAGCGCGGTCAGGTGCGGCATCAACTGGAACGACTGGAACACGAACCCGACCGCGCCGTTGCGCAGCGCGGCGCGCGCGTCCTCGTCGAGCTGCTCGAGCGGCTGGCCAAGCAGGCGAACCGTGCCGCTCGTCGCGCTGTCCAACCCCGCAAGCAGGCCGAGCAGCGTCGATTTGCCGGACCCCGACGCGCCGACGATCGCAAGGCTGCTGCCGGCGCGCACGGCGAGCTCGATGCCGTCGAGGATCGTCAGCTCGCCGGTTGCGTCGGCGACACGCTTGCTCACGCCATGGACTTCGATGATCGGATCGCTAATCTTGAGCATGGACACGACTATTCGCAGAAAGAGACGCGCGGCGCTCGCCGCGCTGTTGAGCGGTGCGCTCGCCGCGACCGCCGCCGGCCTCGCTTGCGCCGCGACCTCGCCGGCCGCGTCGCCAGGCCAGCCCGTGATCGTCGTGCTGGGCGACAGCCTGTCCGCCGAATACGGCCTGCCGCGCGACACCGGATGGGTCGCGCTGCTGCGGCAGCGGCTTGCGACCGAGCGAATCGATTATAGCGTCGCGAACGCGAGCATCAGCGGCGACACCACGAGCGGCGGACGCGCGCGCCTGCCCGCGGTCCTCGAGCGGCTCAAGCCCGCGATCGTCGTCGTCGAGCTCGGCGCGAACGACGCGCTGCGCGGCGTGCCGCTCGCGACGACCGAGCGCAACCTGCGCGAGATCGTCGCCGATGCGCAGCGCGCCCGCGCGAAGGTCGTGCTGGTCGGCATGTACGTGCCGCCCAACTACGGGCCCGACTACACGCAGAAGTTCCACGGCATCTACACGAAGCTGTCGAAGGATCTGCGCGTGCCGCTCGTGCCGTTCCTGCTGGCCGGCCTCGAAAACAAGCCCGAGATGTTCCAGGCCGACCAGATCCATCCGACGCAGCAGGCGCAGGGCGCACTGCTCGACAACGTGTGGCCGTCGCTGAAGCCGCTGCTCAAGCCGCGCGGCTGAGCGCACGCCACGCGCGCGCCCCGTCTGCACCGGGCCAACAAAAAGCCCCGCTCGATGGCGGGGCTTTTTGCTGTCGACGAAGCGGCGATCAGTTTCCGCCGTCCTGCGTCGTGCTGGCCGTCGAACCGTACAGCTTCACCTTCGAACGGTCGCGCAGCGCGGCGAGATACGCTTCACCTTCGCTCTGCGCATCGACCTGCGCCATCTGCTGCTGCGCGGCCGCGAGCTGCTGCGGGTCGACCGCGGAGCCCGGGATCACCGCGTTCACGCGATAGATCGCATAGCCGTCCGCGCCGAGATCGACGCCGACGTAGGCCGGCAGCGTCTTCGCATCGACCTTGTAGACCGCGCTCAGCGCCGCCGGCGACAGGCCGTGCGACTGCGTGCGCGAAACCGTCTCGGCCGCCGCGAAGCCCGAGGTCGCCTTCGACTTCTGCAGCTCCGCGAGCTTCGCCGCGCCGTCCTTCTTCGCGAGCTCGGCCGCCTGCTCGGCGATCACCTTCTGGCGCACCGTATCCTTGATCGCGTCGAGCGCGGGCACGGCGGCCTGCTTGTAGTCGGTCACGCGCGCCGAGATCAGCGTGTTGTTGCCGATGTCGATCGCCTGCGTGTTGTTCTGGCTCTTCACCGCGTCGTTGGCGAACACGGCGGCCAGGAACTTCGCGTTGTTCAGCGGGCTGGTCGGCGGCAGCGCCGGGTTCGGCGTCGGCGTGACGGTGGCCGTCTGGATCGTCAGCTTGTACTTGTCGGCGGCCGGCTGCAGGCTCTTCGCCTTTTCGTAGACGGTCGACGTGAAGCCTTCCGCGTTGTCCGAGAACGCCTTCGACGCATACTGCTGCTTCAGGTCCACGGCAATCGCATCCTTCACTTCCGCGAACGGCTTGACCGCCGCCGGCTTCACTTCGGTCGCCTTCAGGATGTGGAAGCCGAGATCCGACTGCACGACCCCGCTCACGTCGCCCTGCTTCAGCGCGAACGCGGCATCGTCGAATGCCTTGCCGCCCGCGGTCGAGCCGCGCGTGATGAAGCCGAGGTCGCCGCCCTTCGCCGCCGACGGCGCGTCCTGCGAGCTCTTCTGCGCGATCTGCGCGAACTGGTCCGGATGCGCCTTCACGTCGGCGAGCAGCTGCTCGGCCTTCGCCTTCGCGGCCGCCTTGTCCGCGGCGCTCGCGTCGCTGGCCGCCGCGATGAAGATGTGGCTCACGCGCACCTGCGCTTCGGTGCGGAAGTGCGTCGGGTTGTCGTCGTAGTACTTCTTGATGTCCGCGTCGGTCGGCTGCGCGCTTGCCGCGGCAGCGGCCGGCGAATAGACGACATACTGGATCGTCGCGGTCTCGGGCGTCGCGAAGCTTTGCTTGTGCGCGTCGTAGTATGCGGCGAGCTGCGCATCGGTCGGCTGCACCTTCGACGCGTAGTCGCTCGTCTTCAGCACGAGCGCCTGCACTTCACGCTGCTGCGCGGCGAGTTCGGACAGGCGCTGCGCAAGGCTCTTCGGCGTGAACGCGCTCGACACGATGCTCGCCGGGATCTGCTGCAGCGACAGGCTGTAGCGCACGCGCTCCTGATACTGCTCGGGCGTCATGCCCTGGAACGACAGCAGCTGCGCATAACGCTCGACGTCGATCGAGCCGTCCGGCTTCTTCAGCGACGCGATCATCGGGTCGCTCAGCAGCGCTTCGCGCACTGCGTTGTCGGATGCGGTCAGGTGCAGGCGCTGCGTCTCGTCGGCGAGCACGCGCTGCTGGATCAGGCCGTCGAGCACTTCCTTGCGGTGCTCGGGCGTATCGAACGCCTTCAGGTCGAACTGCGCGCCGAGCGCCTGGCGCGCGCGGTCGACCTGCTGACGGAACGCGCCGTCGAATTCGACCCGCGTGATCTTGTGCCCGTTGATCGCCGCGACGTTCGCGTTATCGTCGAAGAAGCCGCGGAAACCTTGGATCCCGACGAAACCCAGCCCCGGCAAGACGATCAGGAGCAGGAGCGCCATCATCAGGCGCTGGTGATTACGGAAGAAATCGAGCATGCGTGACGGGGAAAATTGGACAAAACGTCCGATATTACAACAGCGGGCGGGAAAAAAGCGAAACTGACGCCGTGCTGATGCAGGCACAAACGACCGACAAACAAAAATGCCCGCACAAGGCGGGCATTTATTGTTTTGGCGGAGCGGACGGGACTCGAACCCGCGACCCCCGGCGTGACAGGCCGGTATTCTAACCGACTGAACTACCGCTCCTTGGTCTTGCAGAATCACGAAACTGGTGGGTGCTGAGAGGCTCGAACTCCCGACCTACGCCTTGTAAGGGCGCCGCTCTACCAACTGAGCTAAGCACCCGCTTCGGATTCAATCTGGCTGCAATCTGCGTTTCGGCATCAACAACCAGCGAGCCCGCTACTTTAACCCATCCATCAACACTTTGCCAGCCCAGAAACGCGAAATTTTTTGCAGCGCCGCGAACACATAAAAAAACCCGCGGACACGCCGCGGGTTTCGTGAACAACCGTCACATGAGGCTCAGTGCTTGACGACTTCCGTCGAGCCGGCATCCTTCGCCGTTTCCGCGACCGGGGCCGCGGCCTTCGCCTCTTCTTCCGGCGGCAGCGGCGTCGGCGCGCGTTCGAGCGCGAGCTCGAGCACCTTGTCGATCCAGCGGACCGGCACGATCTCGATCGCGTTCTTCACGTTGTCCGGAATCTCCGCGAGATCCTTCACGTTCTCTTCCGGAATCAGCACGAGCTTGATGCCGCCGCGATGCGCCGCGAGCAGCTTCTCCTTCAGGCCGCCGATCGGCAGGACTTCGCCGCGCAGCGTGATTTCGCCCGTCATCGCGACATCGGCGCGCACGGGAATGCCCGTCAGCACCGACACCAGCGCGGTCGTCATCGCACCGCCGGCAGACGGACCGTCCTTCGGCGTCGCGCCTTCCGGCACGTGGATGTGGATGTCCTGCTTCTCGAACGCTTCGTCCTTGATGCCCAGACGCCGCGAACGCGAACGCACGACCGAACGCGCGGCCTCGACCGATTCCTTCATCACGTCGCCGAGCGAACCCGTGCGGATCACGTTGCCCTTGCCCGGCATCACCGCGGCTTCGATCGTCAGCAGGTCGCCGCCGACTTCCGTCCACGCGAGGCCCGTCACCTGGCCAACCTGGTTTTCCTTCGCCGCGAGGCCGAAGTCGTACTTGCGCACGCCGAGGAACGTATCGAGATTCTCGCCATCGACCTTGATCGCGCCCGATGCCTTCTTCAGCAGCAGCATCTTCACGACCTTGCGGCAGATCTTCGACACTTCCCGCTCGAGCGAACGCACACCGGCTTCGCGCGTGTAGTAGCGGATGATGTCGCGGATCGCCTGCTCGGTGACCTCGATCTCGCCTTCCTTCAGGCCGTTGTTCTTCTTCTGCTTCGGCAGCAGGTAGCGCTGCGCGATGCTGACCTTCTCGTCTTCCGTGTAGCCCGACAGACGGATCACTTCCATCCGGTCGAGCAGCGGCGGCGGGATGTTCAGCGAGTTCGACGTCGCGACGAACATCACGTCCGACAGGTCGAAGTCGACCTCGATGTAGTGATCGGCGAACGTGTGGTTCTGTTCCGGATCGAGCACTTCGAGCAGCGCCGACGACGGATCGCCACGGAAATCCATGCCCATCTTGTCGACTTCGTCGAGCAGGAACAACGGATTGCGCACGCCGACCTTGGTCAGGCTCTGCAGGATCTTGCCCGGCATCGAACCGATATACGTGCGACGGTGGCCGCGGATCTCGGCTTCGTCACGCACGCCGCCGAGCGCCATGCGGACGAACTTGCGGTTCGTCGCGCGCGCGATCGACTGGCCGAGCGAGGTCTTGCCGACGCCCGGAGGCCCGACGAGGCACAGGATCGGCGCCTTGACCTTGTCGACGCGCTGCTGCACCGCGAGATACTCGAGGATCCGTTCCTTGACCTTCTCGAGGCCGAAGTGATCCTCGTCGAGCACCTGCTCGGCGTTCGACAGGTCGTTGTTGACCTTGCTCTTCTTGCGCCACGGCAGGCCGATCAGCGTGTCGATGTAGTTGCGCACGACGGTGGCTTCCGCCGACATCGGCGACATCAGCTTCAGCTTCTTCAGCTCGGCGTCGGCCTTCTTCTTCGCTTCCTTCGGCATGCGCGCGGCGTTGATGCGCTTCTCGAGTTCCTCGAGGTCCGCACCCTCTTCGCCTTCGCCCAGTTCCTTCTGGATCGCCTTGACCTGTTCGTTCAGGTAGTACTCGCGCTGGCTCTTCTCCATCTGGCGCTTCACGCGCCCGCGGATGCGCTTTTCGACCTGCAGGATGTCGATCTCGGCTTCGAGCTGCGCGAGCAGGTGCTCGAGTCGCTCGACGACCGGGAACATCTCGAGGATGTGCTGCTTCTGGTCGAGCTTCAGCGGCAGGTGCGCGGCGATGGTGTCCGCGAGCCGGCCCGCTTCGTCGATGCCCGACAGCGACGTGAGGATCTCCGGCGGGATCTTCTTGTTCAGCTTCACGTACTGGTCGAACTGCGACACGATCGCGCGGCGCAGCGCTTCCGTTTCCGCGCTGTCCGCGTGATCCGGTTCGAGCGGCAGGACTTCGCACGAGAATTGCGTTTCCTGCTCCTCGATCGACAGCGCCTTCGCGCGCTGCAGGCCTTCGACCAGCACCTTCACGGTGCCGTCCGGCAGCTTCAGCATCTGGAGGATGTTCGCGACGCAGCCGACCTCGTACATGTCCTTTTCGGTCGGCTCGTCCTTGGCCGCGGTTTTCTGGGCGACCAGCATGATGTGCTTGCCGCCTTCCATCGCTGCTTCGAGGGCCTTGATCGATTTCGGCCGGCCCACGAAGAGCGGAATCACCATGTGCGGGAAAACGACGACGTCCCGCAGCGGCAGCAGCGGGAGCGTGATGCGTTCCGGCGGGAGAAGTTGGGTGCCTGACATTTCATTTCCCCATGAGTGGAATCAATTGTTCGGTAATTGAGGCCGGCACTTCGGATTGCAAGGCCTTCAAGCGTGGGAAATATTCGGTAAGAAAGTAACCGCCGCGTGTCGAGTCAGATTACCCACAAGATAAACGAAAAAAAGCCGTCCACGCTTTGATGAACGGCTTTTTTCGTCAGTACATCGTCAAGCCGGTCAATTCGAACCCGCCACCTTCGGCGTGTCCTCGTAGATCAGCAGCGGCTTGCCGTCGCCGTCGATGACGTTCTCGTCGATGATGACTTTGCTGACCCCTTTCATCGTCGGCAATTCGTACATCACGTCGAGCAGCGCCTGTTCGATGATCGAACGCAGGCCGCGCGCGCCGGTCTTGCGGCGGATCGCCTTGCGGGCGACCGCCTGCAGCGCGGCCGGGCGGATTTCCAGCTCGACGCGCTCCATCGCGAACAGCTTGTGATACTGCTTGACGAGCGCGTTCTTCGGCTCGACGAGGATCTTCATCAGCGCAGCCTCGTCCAGCTTGCCGAGCGTCGCGACGACGGGCAGGCGGCCGATCAATTCGGGGATCAGACCGAATTTGATCAGATCCTCCGGCTCGACCTCACGCAGCACCTCGCCGGCATCGCGCTCCTGCTTGCTCTTGACCGTCGCGCCGAAGCCGATGCCCGTTTTCTCGGTACGGTCGGTGATCACCTTCTCCAGCCCGTCGAACGCACCGCCGCAGATGAACAGGATGTTGGTCGTGTCGACCTGGATGAAATCCTGGTTCGGATGCTTGCGGCCTCCCTGCGGCGGCACCGACGCCATCGTGCCCTCGACGAGCTTCAGCAGCGCCTGCTGGACGCCCTCGCCCGACACGTCGCGGGTGATCGACGGGTTGTCCGACTTGCGGCTGATCTTGTCGATTTCGTCGATGTAGACGATCCCGCGCTGGGCCTTCTCGACCTCGTAGTTGCAGTTCTGCAACAGCTTCTGGATGATGTTCTCGACGTCCTCGCCGACGTAGCCGGCTTCGGTCAGCGTCGTCGCATCGGCGATCACGAACGGCACGTTCAAGAGACGTGCCAGCGTCTGCGCGAGCAGCGTCTTGCCGGAGCCCGTCGGGCCGATCAGCAGGATGTTGCTCTTCGACAGCTCGACGTCGTCCTTCTTGTCGAGATGCTTGAGACGCTTGTAGTGGTTGTAGACCGCCACCGCGAGGATCTTCTTCGCGCGCTCCTGCCCGATCACGTACTGATCGAGGATGTCGCGAATTTCCTGCGGGCTCGGCAGATCCGACCGGGACAGGCTGGCCTCGACGCCCGCGGCTGCCGCCTCGTCGCGAATGATCTCGTTGCACAGGTCGATACATTCATCGCAGATGAAGACCGACGGGCCGGCAATGAGTTTTTTCACCTCATGCTGGCTCTTGCCGCAGAACGAGCAATACAACAGCTTCTCGCTGTTCGAACCTTTTTTGTCCGCCATGAATGTATGAGCCTCCGGACAGGTAAATGACATGATACGCCGATGCTCCGGGCGCCACGACCTAGGGCGCGACCGGAGTCGGCTGGATGCGCTTGCCGCAGATGCTCAGGGCGTATCGGGACGTGCCGGCCCTAATGGGGCGGCACCCCACTAAGTTCACGGACGCTTCAGCAGCACCTGATCGATCAGCCCGTACGCCTTCGCGTCCTCGCTCGACATGAAGTTATCACGGTCGGTATCGCGCGCGATGCGCTCGACGTCCTGGCCCGTGTGCTGCGCGAGCAGCTGGTTGAGCCGTTCCTTCAGGTAGAGGATTTCGCGTGCCTGGATCTCGATATCCGACGCCTGGCCGCGCGCGCCGCCGAGCGGCTGGTGAATCATCACGCGCGAGTTCGGCAGCGCGAAGCGCTTGCCCTTCGCGCCCGACGCGAGCAGGAACGCGCCCATGCTGGCCGCGAGCCCCATGCACAGCGTCGACACGTCCGGCTTGATGAACTGCATCGTGTCGTAGATCGCCATGCCGGCCGATACCGAGCCGCCCGGGCTGTTGATGTACAGGCTGATGTCCTTGTCCGGATTCTCGCTTTCGAGGAACAGCAGCTGCGCCACCACGAGGTTGGCGGTCTGGTCGTTGACTTCGCCGACCATGAACACGAGGCGCTCCTTCAGGAGACGCGAATAGATGTCGTACGAACGCTCGCCGCGGCCGCTCGTTTCGACGACGATCGGAACCAGCCCCAGCGCCTGGGCCTCGAAGCCCTGCGGCGCGTTCGAAGCAAGCATGTCAAGCAATTCAGCGCGAGTGATCATTCAATGAACCTTGTTCGAATTGAAAATGGAACGGAGGAAAGCCGCCCGCTCAATCGCCATATTAATGGCAACCGCGCGCCTGACGTAAAAACGGCGTGCGGGCCGTCGCTCCGACAGCCGGCACGCCGCTAGAGCGACACTTACGCTTGCGCCGATGCGCTCGCGAGTGCCTCGAAGCTCACTTCCTTGTCCGTCACCTTCGCCTTGCCCAGCACGAAATCGACGACGTTGCTTTCAACGACGAACGCTTCCATCTCGGCGAGGCGCTGCTGGTTCGAATAATACCAGCGGACCACTTCCTTCGGGTCTTCGTAGCTCTTCGCGAACTCGTCGACTTCCGCACGGATCTGCTCCGGCTTCGCTTCCAGGTTGTTCGCCTTCACCAGCTCGGCGAGCACGAGGCCCAGCTTCACGCGGCGCTCGGCCTGCTCGGCGAACATTTCCGCCGGGATCGGCGCATCCTTCGCGTTCGGCACGCCGCGCTGCGCGAGGTCCTGGCGCGCCATTTCGACGAGGCGTTGCTGGTCCTGCTCGATCAGCGCCTTCGGCACCTCGAGTTCGGAAATCTTCAGCAGCGCGTCCATCACCTGGTTCTTGACGATCGACTGCGTGCGGCGCTTTGCCTCACGCTCGAGGTTTTCCTTGATCTCGCCGCGCATCTTGGCCAGATCGCCGTCTTCGATGCCGAGCGACTTCGCGAAGTCGGCGTCGATTTCCGGCAGGTGCGGCCATTCGATCTTCTTCATCGTGACCGTGAACTGGGCCGTCTTGCCGGCCACGTCCTTGCCGTGGTAATCGTCCGGGAACTTCAGGTCGAACTGGCGCGATTCGCCGGCCTTCAGGCCCAGCGCAGCCGTTTCGAATTCCGGCAGCATGCGGCCTTCGCCGAGCACGAACGGGAAGTCTTCCGCGGTGCCGCCCTGGAATGCGACGTCGTCGATCTTGCCGACGAAGTCGACCGTCACGCGGTCGCCGTTCTTGGCTGCGGTGTCCGCGCCGCCGTCGCCGTGCTCGCCGGCTTCGCCGCGTGCGTGGAAGTGCACGCGCTGCTTGCGCAGGATGTCGAGCGTGCGGTCGATTTCCGCGTCGCCGATCGACGTGGTCGAGCGCTCGACTTCAGCCGTCGCCAGATCGCCGATCTTCACTTCCGGGTAGACCTCGAACGTCGCGTCGAACGCGTATGCGTCTTCCGCCTGCTCCTGCTTCGGCGCGAAGCTCGGCTGGCCGGCCACGCGCAGGTTTTCCGCGCGGCTGATCGTGAAGAATTCCTGGCCGATCTTGTCGCTCAGCACTTCCGCCTCGACCTGACCCGCATATTGCTGCGCGACCATCTTCAGCGGCACCTTGCCCGGGCGGAAACCCGGCATGCGCACGTTCTTCGCGAGTTTCTGGATACGGGCGTCGATTTCCTTCTGCACCGTGTCTTTCGGCAGGGAAATCGTCACACGGCGTTCAAGCTTGCCGAGGTTTTCAACAACGTTAGCCATGGCTTCAATCGTCCTAAAATTATTCGAGCGAATCGGGTTTTCCTTGCCGTGCCTGCCTGGCGGCGTGATCGCACGCCGCGCCGGGGCGCCACGCCATCCATGCAAGCGCCGGGTGGGCAAGCGCAAGCGGCTCGGAGCACGGCTTTGGCCGGAAGAATCGACTATTCTAGCAAACAATTTTCCCTGTACCTCCAGATCCGCGCGCCGCGTGCGCGCAGCCGCCGCGCGGCACCCGGCGATGCACGCGGATCGCCGTTATGCCGCGCGCCATATCCACGCCGGCCCGCCATCCTGTAAGCTCCGATAGAGATCCCGCCGTGTTTGCGCGGCGCCGTTTCGTCCGACCAAACCAAGCCTTACGGAGACACCATGCCGCATCACCCGTCCGCGCCTGTCGTCGTCATCGCGCCCGATTCGTTCAAAGGCTCGCTTTCCGCGGCGCAGGTCGCGGACGCGATCGCCTCGGGCATCCGCCGCGCGCGGCCCGACGCGGTGGTGCGCTGCTGCCCGATGGCCGACGGCGGCGAAGGCACGCTCGACGCGATGCTCTCCGGCGGCGGCACGCGGCGCACGATGCGGGTGGCCGGCGCGTCGCTCGCGGCGCGCGACGCCGCGCTCGGCGTGATCGACGGGCGCACCGCGATCGTCGAGACGGCCGAGATCGTCGGCATCACCGACCCGGCCGGGATGAGCGTGCCGGTCGACGCGCGCAGCACGCGCGGGATGGGCGACGCGATTCGCCAATTGCTCGATGACGGCGTGCGCCGGTTCTTCGTCGCGCTCGGCGGCAGCAGCACCAACGATGCGGGCGCGGGGCTCCTCGCGGGGCTCGGGCTGCGCTGCCTCGATGCGGCCGGCCAGCCGGTCGAGCCGGTGCCGGCGCGCCTTGCCGAGATCGTGCGAATCGACGCGTCCGGGCTCGACCCGCGCGTCGCGGAAGCGGAATTCATCGGCATGTCCGACGTCGACAACCCGCTGACGGGCGCGCATGGCGCCACCGCGGTGTTCGGCCCGCAAAAGGGCGTGACGCCCGAGCAGGTCGCGACCCTCGATGCGGCGCTCGGCCATTTCGCCGACCTGCTCGAAGCGGCGCTCGACCGCCGCGGCCGCAACCTGCCGGGCGCCGGCGCGGCCGGCGGCCTCGGCTTCGCGCTGCACATGCTCGGCGCGCGCTTCGAAGCCGGCGCGGAAGTCGTCGCGCGCCAGGTCGGGCTCGACGCGGCGCTCGCGGGCGCCGACTGGCTGATCACCGGCGAGGGCCGCTCGGACGTGCAGACGCTGCACGGCAAGGCGCCGTTCATCGCGTGCCGTCACGCGCAGGCCGCGGGCGTGCCGGCGTCGCTGCTGTCGGGCGCCGTCGACCCGGCCGCGCTGCCGCGCCTGTCCGAACATTTTTCCGGGTGCTTCTCGCCTGCGCCGGGCCCGATCACGCTCGACGTCGCGATCCGCGACGCCGCGAACCTGCTCGCGAACGAGGCGGAGCAGCTGACACGCCTGAAATACGGCACGCGCTGACCGTTGACCCGAGCGCGCGATACAGGAACAATCGGGCCCGCCCTTTTTCTTCAGGATTCGACATGAAAGGCCGTCAAGCCGGGCTCGATCAGTATCTGACCTATCGCCTCCACGTGCTCACGAAGCGCTCCGACCGCGGGATCGGCGAAGTGTACCGGGACAAGCTCGGCATCTCGCTGCCCGAGGCGCGCGTGATCGCAGCCGTCGGCGCGTTCGGCCCGTTCTCGATCATGGAGCTCGCGCGCCACACCAACCTCGACAAGAGCCAGGCGAGCCGCGCGGCCGAGGCCCTGCTGCAGCAGGGCCTGCTCGAACGCAGCGCGAGCGAGGAAGACGGCCGGATCGTGCTGATCGCGCTGACGCCGGACGGCCGCGCGCTGCATCGGAAAATCATGCCGATCGTGCGCAAATGGAACGACGGGCTGCTCGCGTGCCTGTCCGACAGCGAGCGCAACACGTTCGAGCGGCTGCTGGACAAGGTCGTCGCCCACACGCTCGAGCGCGACGAGTAACGCGCGCGACGCGCGATTCACGGCGCGCCGGCACGTCCGCCCGGGCATCATCCCGGCGCTCCGCCCCTATAGTCCGCTGTTCGCCGCGCGCTGGCGCAACAGGCCGAGCACCGCGTCGCAATACGGCGTCGGCACGCCGAGCTTGCGCCCCAGCTCCGGAAACACCCCCAGGATCGGCCCGACCTCGAGCGGCCGCCCCGCGTCGAAGTCCTGCAGCATCGACGTCCGGAACGCGCCGAGCTTGCGCGTCACCGCGATGCGCTCCGGTGCGCTCATGCCGGTGGACAGGCCGAGCTTCTCGCCGATCGCGGCCGCCTCCTCCATCATCCGCAGCGCCAGCGCGTGCGTGAACGGATCGTCGAGCAGCCGGTCGGCCGTCGAGCCCGTCAGCGCGCTCAGCGGATTCATGTTCATGTTGCCCCACAGCTTCGCCCAGATCTCGGTGCGGATCGCGGGCGTCACCTCGACGTCGAAGCCGCCGGCGGCCAGCGCCGCCGCGAACCGCGATGCGGCGCCTTCGAGCGCCGGCGCGGGCGCCCCGACGATCAGGCGATTGCCGCGCCCGCGGCGCACGACACCCGGCGCGTCGGTGCTCGCCGACAGGTGCACGACGCAGCCGATCGCCTGCGCCGGTGGCAGCGCCGCGGACACCGCGCCGCCCGGGTCGACCGCCTCGAGCGGCACGCCGTCGAGCGGCCCGGCACACCCGTGCGTGAACCACCACGGCAGGCCGTTCATCGCCGCGACGATCACCGTGCGCGGCCCGACGAGCGGCGCGAGGCGCGCGGCCACGCCCGGCAGCGCCTGCGCCTTCAGCGCGATCACCACGTAGTCCTGCACGCCGAGCGCCGCCGCGTCGTCGCTCGCGTCGAGCGCCACCGACGTCTGCGCGCCCGTTTCGTCCAGCACGCGCATGCCGTGCGCGTTCAGCGCGTCGAGTGTCGCACCGCGCGCGTAGGCGCTCACCTGCATGCCGGCCCGCGCGAGCGCGGCCGCGAGCAGTCCGCCGATCGCGCCGGCGCCGACGATTGCCGCGCGCACCGGCCCTGAATTCGTCTCGTTCATGGTGGGATTCCGTCTCCTCGAAGCTGACGAGCATAGCGCTCAATGGTTGCGCGCACAACCATCATGGCGCACGCCCATGCTCAGTCCCGCCCGCTGCCCGCGCCGAGCACGCTCGCGATCTGGCTCTTGTCGTGCATGCCGAGCTTGCGGTATGCGCAGCGCAGGTAGTGCCGCACGGTGGTCGGCGAGATCGCCATCTGCTGCGCGACCTCCTTGTGCGAGCGCGCAGCGCCGCCGCGCAGCGGCTGTGCGCCGGGCGGCTCGTGGTCGTTCACGAAGGCGGCTACTCGGAGGCATACGTGCCGTTTTGCGGGCTCGCGATCGTCGAGGAGCTGGCGGGGGTGCGCGCCGACCCGATGCTCGAGCTCGCGATCGCGCAGCAGCCCGGCGAACGGTTCCTCGCGTTCCAGCGCGGGCTGCTCGACGAGCTTGCGGCGTCGTTCGGCCTGTGACGCCTGCCGCGCGCGGCGATGCGTCGTGCGGCAAGCCTTGCGCGATCGGCGCGGATGCGGTCTCCTGTGCGTTTGCGCTCACCAGGCCAGGAACCCGCACTCTTCCGATGAAACCGTCCCCGCACGAGAAGCCGCGCCGCCGGCCGTCGACCCTGATGCTGAATATCGTCGCGATACTCGTCGGCCTCGTCACGTTCGCGATCGGCGCCGGTTGGGTGATCTACAGCTGGATCGTCGACCGCGAAGCGCAGTATTTCGCGATTCCGCTGGTGTTCTCGGTGCCCGTGATCGTCGCGGTCGCGATCCGGAGTTTCTGGGACTAGCGGCGCCGCAACGCCAGGCACCGCGCGCTTCACGCCATTCCCGCGCGACCACCTGCGTCGAACGCCAGCCGCGCAGGCGGCTCGCGCAGCACGCGACGGCGCCGGCAGTCGATCTCGGCGAGCGTCGGGCGCTGTCGCGGCACCGCCGCACGGCGGATCCCGAAGATCTCGGCGAGATTCGCGCGCGGCGCGTGCATCGGGATCAGCACGTCGGCGGGGCCGGTCAGCAACGGCGTCACGCCGGGGCCATGGCCGCTGACCGTGCTGTCGCCGTGCACGATGACGCCGATGGTCACGCGGCCCGAATGATAGAGCGGGCCGCGTCGCGTATCGGCATCGGTGATCGCCACCATGTCGCCGAAGCGCAGGCTGCCGAGCCGGTAGCGTTCGCGGGTCGGCCGGTCGGACAGCTGGATGTCGTAATCGCCGCGCCATGCGGTGTTCTTGCCGAGGCCCGAGCCCATCAGGCGCGACGGCACGAGATGGGTGACCGGCACGTGCAGGCGCCCGTCCCGCGCCAGGATGCCCCAGCGGCGCAGCAGGCGCGGCGCGCAGTTCAGCACCTCGACGCGCGGCCACGCCGGCAGCCGCAGCCCGAGGCCGTGCGACATGATCTGCACGCGATCGCCGATCCGCAGCCGCATCAGCACGTCGGTCGGGAAATCCACCAGCACATGATTGACGCCGCCGTGCTTGCCGGTGACCATCCCGACCTTGCCGCAGCATGGCCCGCTGACCACCCGCGCCACATTGCCGACGCACGCGGCGGTCATCAGCGCGTTGTTGGGGCCGTCGCGCGGGCCGGTCACTTCGCGGCCGTTGTTGTGCAGCGCGACGCCGGGCTCCACATGGTCGCCGGCGAGGCCGACGCACAGATCGCCGATCCGCTTGTTCAGTGCGATGCCGCCGGTGCCGGGCAGCACGCGCGCGACGCCGTCGTAGCCGATGCGATAGGCCGACGCCTGGCCGACCGGATGCGCGATCTGGCCGGCGACGGTGGTGGCGACCAGCTGGTCGGCGTTGATGCGTGGGCCCGTGCGGCCGTCACGCGGGATCGACAGGCTGCGGCTCATCGCGAATCTCCGATAGAGGGCGTCGGCTCGCCGCGCCGCCATCGCGGCGCAGCAGCGCGACACGTTGCCGCTTACAGGTAGTACCACCACGCGCGCACGTCGTCCCACGGGTTCGCGGCCGCGATCCGGTCCGGCGTACCCGGCCCTTCCTCCGCGCAAGGCGGAACGGGCATCCACGCCGCCTCGCGCATCGCCGGCACGACGTTCACATGCAGCGCGACCAGCGGCGGCAGCGCCTGCGCCAGGCTTGCCAGCCCCGCCGCCGCGAGCGCGTCGCGCAGCAACGTCCGCTCGGCGGCGAACAGCGACGCGGACCGCTCGTCCGGCAACGGATCGAGCAGCCGCGCAGGGTGGCCGATGCGCGCGAGCGCCTGCACCGGCCAAGGCTCCTGCTCCGCCATCGCGGCCGTCAGCACCAGCGCGCCGTCCAGCGCCGCCGACAACGCGAGCGTGTCGACGCTCGCCTCGCGGTGATCCCAGCGTGACGGCCAGATGCCATGCAGCGGCGCGTCGTCAGGCCGCAGGCGCATCAGCAGCGCCTCGGCCAACGTTTCGTAATCCATGACGATGCCCGGATCGGCTGCGCCGTCCAGCTGCGACTCGGCCAGGTTGTCGCCGATCCAGCGGAACGGCCACGCGCCCGCATCGGTGGCGTCGCGCAGTGCGATCCACGCGCGCAGCACGTCGGCCACCGGCCAGCGCGCGTCGTCGCGCTGCGACGCGGCGGCGAGGCCGGGCAGCAGCAGCTCGCTCGCATCGATCACCTGCCAGAAGCTGCGCGTGAGCCACGGCTCCAGCACCCGCGACAGCCGCAACGCGAACGGCAGGCCGACGCGCGAGCCGAGCACCAGCGCCGGGTCGAGCACGCAAGCGAGCTTGCGGCTTCGCACCGAGACCAGCATGTCGTCCGCGCGCATGGCCGTTCACCCGCTCGCCGCGTCACGCGCTGATCGCCTGCGGGACGCCCAGCACGCTCTTCAGCGCAGGCGTCACGCCGGGGAAGCCGCGCCCTTCCGGCGTCATCCGGTAAGCCGCGAGCCACGCTTCCGCATGTGCGCCCATCGGCCGCACGACGTTCTGGAACAGGATCGGGTCGATCGCGGTCTTGAAATCGTTGTCGGCGACGAACTGCAGCATCCGCCGGCCGCTCTCGGCCATCTTGGCGCGCTGCGACGGCTCGGCCACCCCGCCGAGGTAGCGGTTCGACACGATCTCGACGACATCCCACTTGGTGTTCGCGTCGAACGCCTTCTTGATGTCCGGCGAATCCAGCAGCTTCAGCACCTGGATCAGGTAGTGCCCCGTCTCCATCGCCAGCGCGAAGATGTTGCCGTAGGTCGAGCGGTCCAGCGCGTAACGCAGGTCGAGGCCGATGCGCTGGATCGTGCCGACGCTGCCGAACGGCCGCTGGTCGATCAGCTGGCCGCCGCGGATCACCTCGCCGATCAGCAGATCGCGGAAGTACTGGCCGATCGCGACCATGAAGCCGACCATCTGCCGATGGAAGTTGCGGTTGACGATCGCGCCGGCCGGCGCCTGCGCGTTGCCGTAGCTGAACGCGCGGCGATAGGCGATCATCCGGTCGGCCTTCTTGTAGCGGATCGGCTGCCACTTCTCGAGCAGGTACAGGCCGCGCGCGCCGGGGCCGCGCTGGATCCGCATCTTGCCGAGCCGGAACAGGCGCAGCAGCGTCTCCACCACCTCGAAGATCTTCATCCGCTCGTGCTGGTAGATGTAGTACAGCTCGGCCGCGGCATGCAGCTGGCTCGGCACGATCGAATCGTCGAAATCCGGCTGCAGCGACGGATAGGCGATCTTGTCGAAGCCCACCTCACCCTGCGGGCCGAGGCCCAGCAGATCGAAGAAGCCGGCGTCGCCGCCGCCGTTCGGCTTGCCCAGCAGTTCGCCGAAACGCTGTTCGAACTGGTTGGAGAACGCTTCCCGCTGATCGGGCGGCATGCTCGCGAGCTGCTCCTGCAGGAACGTGTCCCACAGGCGCTGGATCGTCTCGTTGGTCTGAAAGTTCATGGCCTACTCCTGTGAGCGAAGTCGATGCGCGGAACGAACGACGGGCGTGGTGCGGCGTGCCGCCATCAAGCGCCGCTCTCGCCGTTGGGGCTTTGCCGCGGCCGCGACCGCCGCCGGCCGTTCACCACCTCGACATCGGTGCGGCCAGTGCCACCCTGCGCCGGTGACGGCAGTTGCGCGTTCTGCCCCGTCACCTCGGCATGGATGCGGGAGATATCGTCCCAGGAGGTTTCGGCGTCGCGCGGAATGCGCAGGTCACCCAGCCGATTCAGCCGATCGACGTGCATGCCTTCGTCCACGAGCCACAGGCCGCCATGCTGGAAGGCCGCGAGCACGCCGAGACCGGCGACGTCGAGACCCTCTTGCGCGTTCGAGCCTCCCACGGTCTTCTCCATCCCGCCGAAGACCTGGCCGATCGGCACGCAGCCGGAGGCCATCTGCTCGACGATCGGCCGCCAGTTTTCGTCGGTCTGCGCCTGCAGCATCAACTCGTGGCGCAGCCTCGCGCGCGCCGGAAGCGGCACGGTCAGGCCCGCGTCCTCGACGTTCGGGTACCGTGGCGCCACGTCGTGCCAGCCTTCGGCGGAACCGGGATCCCAGTAGGCCGCGAAGCGGCTGTGGTGATGCTTGCCCGCCTTCTGCGGGATCAGCAGTGCCTGCAGGTCGTTCAGTTGCTGGTCGACGCTCAGCGATTGACCGGCGTCCCGCGCGTTGTCGTCGAATGAACCGAGATAGGACAACGCGTCGACGTCCAGGGCCTGGGTCGAGGCTGCGGGCCTCGCCCAGCTCTGCGGGTAATGCGCCGCGAAGATCAGCACGCCGCAGGCCGCCGCCCGCAATTCGGGATCCCCGAAATCCTTGTCCCCGATCGCGTACAGGTCGATCGCGCGATCGATATCGAACAGGATCCGGTCGAGCACGATCTGCGCCTTGACCACGTTGTCGCTGCACATGCAGCGCGTCAGGCAGTCGATCGTCGACGCGAACTGGCCGCGCCGGTTGACCAGCTCGATCAGGCGGTTCTCCGCGGCGGTCAGTTGCGTCGAGCCGTACAGCCCGTACAGCAGCACCGTCGGCCGCGAGATCCGCAGCAGGCGGAATCCGCCGGAGTTGTTGAAGCCGTCGATGAAGAGCTGCAGCGCCTCCTGGAACCCGGCCAGCGCCGGCGACTGCGGATGTACCGCGTGCAGCGTGATCTGCACGAAGCGCTGGAAGCGGTTCAGCGGCGCCCACGCAGTCGCGCCCACGCGCCGCATGCCGCTCGTCGAGCCGCCGCCGGCCGCCTGCACGAGATCGTCCATCGCCCGCGCCAGTTCGGCTTCCGACAGCAGCGACCGGAGTTCGAGCTGGCCGCGCTCCTCGAGCACGCTGTAGAGCTGCCGGTACGCGTCGAGGCCGCGCGGCCAGGTGCTCTGGTTCAACGATTCCTGCGCGCCGCCGGACAGGTTGCGCAGCGCCACCAGCACCGCGTCGCGGCGCGCCTGCAGCTCGGAGTACGGCACCTGCAGCAGATAGCGGCCGCCCGCGAAGCCGTTGTTCGCGAGCGATTCGCCCATCAGCACCAGCAGCACCGCGCAGACTTCGTCCAGGCTCTGCGCGAGATTGCGGTAGTCCTCGTTGAGCTCCGGCGTCAGCGCGCCGATCAGCCGCGCGAGGCGCGCATATTCGCCGAGCTGGCGGCGCATCGCGAACGCGCGGTCGCGGCTGTATGCGTCGAGCCCCTGCTGCGCGGCGCTCACGCCATCGTCGATCAGGTCGTTGATCGCCGACTGCCACCCTTCCAGCTCGGGACGAATGTCCTTCGCGAGATTGCTGGACAGCAGCTCGGCCAGATCCTGGTCGACGTCGCCGCGCGCCTGGTCGAGATCGAGGCGGGTGGCGGTCGGGGCCGCCGCCGCGGCCGGCAGCGACGGCGTGTTGAGGAACGGCAGCCCGCGCGCTTCGCCGCCGATCGCCTGCGCACGCGGATTGTTCTGGTAACGGTCGAGCAACGCGCGGGCGATCTGTGCCGGGTCGGCCGGATCGCCCACTTTCAGTTCGCGCCGGATCAGGTTGTCGAACGCGGTGCGCTGCGTGCCCGCGCTCGCCGGCGCGCTCGTCCCGCCGGACTGCGGCCAGCCGTTGTACGGAAGATTGGCGGGGATGGACATGGCGGTACCTCGCTGGAAAGGGCTGGACGGGTGTGGGTTCGATAGCTCGGCTCGTGCGGCCTCACGCGGCGATCCGCAACCGCGGCGCGCTGCGCGGCGGCGACAGGTGCGCGGTAAGCGTCGCGGTCACGCATTGCGCGAGCCGCTGCGGCGCGATGCCGCCGCCCGCGAGTGCGTAATGCGCGGCGCTGACGAGATGCCGCGGCGCGAGATCCGGCGCGCGCCCGGCGGCGAGCCGGCGCGCGCCGTCGCGAATCGCCGCCTCGTCGTCGGGGTGAAACGGGATGATGTCGACGAGCGCGCGCTGCGCGAGGTTGCGGCGGGTCTGGAACGCGATCTCGTCCACCACCTCGGGAATCAGGCGCGGCGCGCTCGCCATCAGCGGCGCCGGGATGCGATGGCCGGCGCGCGCGCGGTACAGGCCCTGCCAGACGCGCAGCAGCCGCGTCGCGTCGGCGCCGAAGCCGAGACGGCGCAGCATTTCGGCGAGCAGGTAGACGCGCAGGTAGGCCGTCGGATGCGCGCCGCCGGGCCGGTAGGTCATGGTCCGCGGCTGCGGATGCGCGAGGAAGTCGGCCATCCCCCACGCGGCGGCCGGCCCGCCGAGCAGGATCGCCGCCAGGTCCGCGAAGATCTCCTTGTGCCAGCGGCCGTAGATGCCGGCCAGGAGCGGATCGCGCGCGCTGCCCATGATTCGCCGCAGCACGGCCTGGCGGTTTTCCTGCCAGATGCCGAGATCGGCCTGCAGGTTGTGCGCGACCTCGTGGAGAAACACGGACTGCCAAGGTTGGTCGCGGTCCCACGGAATGCGGATCAGCGGGAACGGATTTTGCTCGCCGAGCAGGCGCGACAGCTGCACGCCGCGGCGCATCGTTGCGGGCGAGTAGCCGTGTTCCATGTAGCACACCGGCTTCAGCAGCGGGCCGTCGAAGATGCGCGGCGCGGCCTGGCGAATGGCCTGGTAGCAATCGTCGGCGATCGCGTCGTGGGCCGCCAGCGCCGGGCCGTAGCTCGTGCCGCGCTGCGCGAACACTTCGTAGAACATGCCGAACAGGCGCCGGGCCCGGTCGAGCTCCCGCTCGACCAGCGCGATATCGATCAGCACCCGCTGCGGCGCGCGCCGCTCCCACTGCCGCAAGCCGGCGAAGCGCGCGCGGATGCGCTGCTCGACCTGCGCGAGGCGCGCGTTCGCCGCGTCGAAATGACGGGCGGACGGCGCGTACGGCATGTCCTGCGGGCGCAGGCCGACGAATGCGTTGTCGATCCGCGCCAGCCGCGACAGCCGGGCCGACAGGCCGCCGATCTTCGCTTGCAGAAAGCGGTGCAGGTCCATGGCCGGCTCCGTGAGCTCCGGTGGCGGAAGGTTAGCGAACGCCGCGAATCGTGATGGTCACCGGGCCGCGCAGGCGCACGTGCCGCACGCCGCAATGCGGGCACGCGCCGGCGGCCGCACCCGGCAGACGCCGCCCGGCGGTGGCCGCCACGCGGCGCGCCACGGGCGCGATCGCGCGTGCGACCGTCCGCGCGCCCTGGCCGCGCGGCGTCGCGCGGCGCGCGGCCGGCACCAGCGGCCGCGCCAGCCGGCGGATCGCCTGCGGCCGGCGCGCGACCTGCTGCGCGACCCGCCGCACGATCTGCGCCGCCGCGCGCGGCGCCACGCGCTGGCGCTGCACGATGCGCCGCGTCGCACGTACCGCGCGGGCGACGGCGCGAGCGGCCGGCGGCCCCTGCCGCCGCGTCGCCGTGCGCACCGCCCGGGCGACGCCGTGCACCGCCGCGCGCCGGACCTGCGGCGCGCTGCGCGCCAGCGCCGGCACCGCGCGCCGCACCAGCATGCCGGCGAGCACCGGCGCCGCCGCGTCGATGCCATCCTCGTCGAGGCCGTCGACCATCTCGTCGAACACCTCGAACTCGTCGGCGCCGTCGGCCAGCAGGCGGCCGGCAACGTTGGCGATCCGGCCGATCAACTGCGCCTGCGGCAGCGGGATCATGTTCGCGACCGGCGCGATCGCACGCGCGGCCGTGCCGATGCCGCGCCCGACGGTGCGCGCGACGCGCGCGAGCCGCCGGAAGAACTCGTCGCCGTCGGCCGCGTCGAGCGCATCGGCGACGGCGTCCTCCATCGCGTCGAACTCGTCGGCGCCGTCCCACTCGTCGGCCGCGTCGAACTCGTCGCCTTCGTCGGCCTCGTCCGCGAATTCGAATCCGTCGCCTTCATCGTATTCGTCGAACCCGGCGCCGCCGCCGCCCGCGAGACCGGCGACCACGTTGCCGATGCCGCCGAGCACCCGGCCGAGGAACTCGTCATCGCCCTCGTCGCCGTAGTCGCCTTCGTCGAAGCCGTCTTCGTCGAACTCGTCGTAGGCTTGCGTCGAAGCGCCGGCCGGACCTTCCGCGGCTTCGTACATGAGGTCGTCCATCACATCCGTTTCGAATCGGTCCATGGTGTGCTCCTTTCAGCGCCAAGAGTCAGTGGGAGGTGATCGTCAGCGTGACCGGGCCGCCGAGTTGAAACGTGCGGCTCCGGCCGACGCGGGCGCTCCGCGTGCCGCGCCCGATATCCGTGGAGCGCGCGAGCGGTCTCGGGGCGCGCGGCGGAACCGCGCGACGGATCAGGCGCGGATTCTGCGCAAGCCGCCGGGCGGCCTGCGGCAGCCCGCGGCGCACCAGCCGCACGGCCTGCGGGGCCGGCAACTGACGTTGCGCGACGGCCGCGGCGGAATGCGCGAGACGCGGCAACGCACGCATCGCGTGCGGCGCGCGCGATCGCGCCAGTTCGCGCGCCGCCGATGCGACACCCCGCACCAGCGCGCGGCGCGCGGCCGCCGACAGCTGCGCGGCATTGCGAAAGCCGAGCCCGCGCGCGGCCGCGCGAGCCGCGAGGCCGATGATCGGCGGCAAGGCTTCGTCGACGCCGTCTTCGAGATAGAGATCCGCGAGCGCATCGAACGCGTCGTCCGCGCCGTCGCCGCGGCTCAGCAACTGGCTGATCTGCCCGAACAGGCCCTGCGCGCCGCCCGCCATCTGGCCGAACGAGCCGGCCGCTTGCCGGGTCTGCCGTGCGGCGCGGCCGACGCGTTGCGCGACCTGCCCGACGCGGCCGAGCGTGTCGGCCGCGCCCGGCGCGCCGGCGACCCGCGCCAGGCGCGCAAGGGCCTCGGCCGCCGGCGAAACGGCGTTCGCGACGTCATTGATCCGGCCCGCGACGGCGCCCGTGCGCCGCGCGATCGCGCCGGCCTGCCCTGCCGCACCGGCGGCCCGGCCCATTCCGCGGCCGATCACGCCTGCCGCGCGACCGATGCCGCCCAGCAATCGTCCGACGAATTCATCGTCGTCTGCCGCGTCGAGGCCATCGGCCAGCTCTTCTTCGAATGCGTTCCAGAGCGCCATGTCGTCGACGTCGTCACCTTCGTCGAACGATGCCGCATCCGCGTCGTCCTCCAGCGCGTCGACGGCGAAGTCGTCGCCTTCGTCGAACTGCTCGTCGCCGAACGCATCGTCGGCGCTCTGTTCGTCGAAGTGCTCGAACGCGCCCGTCTCGTCGCTCAGGTCGGCTTCGTCCGCCACGTCGCCATCGAATGGTTCGTTCATTGCCTTTCTCCGCGATCGATCCGCAACAGCAGGAATGCCGGCATGCGCCGCCGGCGACGCACGGCCGACCGACAACGTTGACCCAACTCTAGTGGAACGGCCTCGTCTGCAAATCGCCCGATCGGGCCGATTCGATCGCGCTCGCCGCGTCGCGCTGCCCCGTGCGAACGCGCGTATTAAGGCGACAGCGAACAAGCGCGTGCGAACGCTCGCCATTCATCGGCTTAACCCATATGGGGTAGCGCGTTTGGGGCGCGTCGCCGAGCTTGAATTTCATCTGACCTTGTGCCACAAAAGAGAGGTCGCAGCCGCGACGGACGGATGCATCGCAGCAGGGAAGCACGCCGCGCGTTAAAGGGTTCCATCGACGGGAGGTCGACGGGCAACGGCACGGCGACGAGCGGAGCGCTTGCGCTCGCGCATCGATCAGGATTACAAACTCAGGAGACTGTGCTGCGCCTCCCGCGTGGGAGTGTCCACAACGCAGATCAAGTAACGAGCGCAGCACTTCACGGGTTCCGCATGGCCATGCGGCGGGCCCGGCCAACCATGTTGGGGGACCCTTCCGTGCCGGTATCTCAACCCGATGACGAGCGGTTGCCTGACCCGAGCATGTTCTGGATCGATCGGTCGGCGGCCGACCCGCCGCGGCCGTTGCCGCGCCCGTTCATCGGCCGTGAGATCGGCGAGGTGGAACTCGCGGGACGCAAGTGCCGCGTGCTGCTCGCCGACGGCGCCGAGGCGTTCGATTGCGACCTCGACCCTGCGCATCGCGCGCGAACGGCTGGTGCCGACGATGAGATCGTGCGCTTCGAGTTCGAGGGGCACCGCTATGTGCTGGTTGCCGAGGCGCGTCGACGCCGCGAAGTCGCGCCGGTTGTCGACCCGGCAGCCGGCATCGATATCGGCAGGCTGCTGAGCAGCCGCGAGATGCAGGTGGTGCAGTTGGTGTGTATGGGTTTTCTGACCAAGCAGATCGCCGATCGGCTGCATATCAGCGAATTCACGGTGCGGTCGTATTTGAAGACGATCTACGCGAAGCTGGGGGTGCGATCGCGCGCCGCGCTGGTGTTCCGGTTCATGAAGACCTTCAATGCGGATGCGGGGACGCGGGAGTGAGAATGAAAAAAACCCGCGAAGCGAGGGGCTGTCGCGGGTTTTTTGCGTCTTCCGGGGGAAGCCGGAATGACAGATGGTGCGTGAGGCCGGACTCGAACCGGCACACCCTTGCGGGCGTCAGGACCTAAACCTGGTGCGTCTACCAATTTCGCCACTCACGCGAATGAAGTGTCCCGCCGCTGGCGCGGCAAAGATCCGGCGCGTCGCCGATACAAAAACCGGCACGCCCGATCAGGCGAGCGCGAGATTCTACCCGATCCGCGCGGCGTTGTCTGCCCTGATCGGCGGCGTTCGCGCGCCGATGCTAGAATCCCGCGCTTGACGCGTCCGGCGGTGCGCCACCGCGCGCACCCCAATACCGCTCCCCCGACACGATTCCGCACGTGAATTTCGACGACTACTGTCAGCAGAAGGCCGCGCCCGCCGGCTCCAGCGTCTACTACGCGTTGCGGCAGGCGCCGTTTGCCGTCCAGCCGCGCCTCACCGCCCTCTTCGCGCTGCGCCGCGAACTCGAGGAAACCGTCAAGGAAACCAGCGATCCGACCGTCGGCCACACCAAGCTCGCGTGGTGGCACAAGGAGCTCGCGGCGCTGGCCGCCGGCACGCCGTCGCATCCGGTGACCAAGGCGCTCGCGCAGCACCATCCGGCGATCGCGGCCGAGCACGATGCGCTGCGCGCGCTCGTCAGCGGCTACGGGATGGATCTCGAACAGGCGCGCTACCTCGACTTCGCGAACCTGCGGCGCTACATCGCGCAGGTGGGCGGCGGCTTCGCGTCGCTCGTCGCGCGCGCAAGCGCCGCGCGCCCCGCCGAGCCGCAGCCGTGGGCCGACGAGGTCGGCCACGGGCTGATGCTCGCGCAATTCGTGCAGGAACTCGGCAACGATGCGCGGCACGGCCGCATCTATCTGCCGATCGACGAGCTGCAACGCTACAACGTGACGGCCGCGGACCTGCTGAACCGTCGCTACAGCCCGGCGTTCACCGAACTGCTGCAATTCCAGACCCAACGCGCCCGCGACGCGCTCGCCGCCGCAGACACGGCGATCCCCGCCGCCGAGCGCCGTGTGCAGCGCACGCTGCGCGCGCAGCTCGCGCTCGCCGGCGCACTGCTCGACGAGATCGAGCGCGACGGCTATCAGGTGCTGCACCAGCGCATCGCGCTGACACCGATCCGCAAGCTGTGGATCGCGTGGCGCGCCGCACGCAGGCGCTGAAGCGCCGTCACGCCCTTAACAGCGGCAGCGGCTCGAAGCGCTGCTGCAGCACGCGGGTCGCGTCGAGCCCCCACCACGGGCCGAGCACGGTCGCGTAGAGCTGGCGGAAATCGACCGCAACCGGCAGGTTGCCGTTGCCGTCGAGCTGCCCGAGCGCGGGCGGCGCACCGTACAGCCCGCCCGCCACGCGCCCGCCCATCACGAAATGCGGCGCGGCCGTGCCGTGGTCGGTGCCGTTGCTCTGGTTCTCGCGCACGCGCCGCCCGAATTCCGCATACGTCATCACGAGCGTCTCGTTCCAGCGCCCGAGCTCGATCAGCGCATCGCGCATCGCGCTCATCCCTTCCGCGAACTGCTTGAGCAGCGCGGCCTGCTGGCCCGGCTGGTTCTGGTGCGTGTCGAAGCCGTTGAGCGTGAGCCGCAGCACCGCGACCCCGTCCTGCGCCCCCGCGCCCGACGCCTCGCACGCGGCCAGCACCTGCATCGCGGTCTTCACCGAGGTGCCGAACGCGCCGGCCGGAAACGCGGTCTTGAACGCGCGCATGCCGCCACGCGGGCGCAGCCGGTCCGCGGCCTTCACGATGTCGTTCTCGACGTCGATGATGTGCGCGAGCGCCGGATTCTGCTCGCGCAGCGACGACGGTTCGGCGAGCCGCGCGGCGCGGATGAATTGCGCCGGATTCACGAGTGCGATCGCACGCGCGCCGTTGGCGAGCGGCCCCATCTCGGCGCTGCCGAGCACGACGCCGTCCGCCGCGAAGCCGGCGGGCACGGGCGCCTGCGCGAACGTGCGCGTGAGCCAGCCTTCGTGCAGGTATTGATCGGAGCGCGACGCGGTATCCCAGATCTCGATCGAGCGGAAGTGCGACAGGTTCGGCTGCGGATAGCCGACGCCCTGCACGATCGCGACCTGCCGGTCGCGCCACAGCGGCAGCAGCGGCGCGAGCGAAGGATGCAGCCCGGTGCGTTCGTCGAGCTGCAGCACCTGGTCGCGCTTGATGCCGATGCCGCGCCGGAACTGGTAGTACAGCGGATCCGCATACGGCACGACGGTATTGAGGCCGTCGTTGCCGCCCTTCAGCTCGACCAGGATCAGCACGTTCGCATAGCCTGCCGCCTGCTTCTGCGCGGCCAGCGTCGCCGCGAGCGCGCCCGGCTGCCAGAGCGACACGCCCGCGGTCGCGGTGGCGCCGGTGAGCGCGAGGAAATCACGTCGGTTCATCGTGCGTCCTTTGCCGGCCGCGTCGCATGCGTGCATGCCGCGCCGGCGTCTCGGTTCGAGTTCATTTCAATTGATAGGCCGGATCCATCAGCAGCGCCTCGAGATATGCGCTGCCGGTCGACCCGGTGTCGATCGCCGCGACGGGCGGCACCGGCAGCACCGCGTGCTGCAGCTGAAGCTCGGTGGATAGCCCCGCGGCCGCCTGCGGCCGCACGCGGTATTGCGCGAGCCAGCGTTCGAGATCGAAGCGCAGGCCGCCGCGCCCGGGTTTCGGCGGCGCGCCGCGCGGCATGCCGACGTTCATCGTCGCCATCTCGCGGGCACTTCCGTTGACTGCCGCAGGCCGCATGCCGGCCGTCTCGGTCGCGCGAAACAGCTGCTCGACGAACTGCTTGCGCGCAAGCAGCGTCGTGCTGTTGATCCACGCCGCGCCGCCCGGCCAACCTTTCACGTTCGGCGGATAGAACAGGTTCTGCCCGAGCGTGCGCACGGTGTTCGCGAGCATCTGCGGGTCGCCGTAGCCGACGTCGAACAGCCGCACCGTCCCGACCACGAACTCCGCCGGCGACTTGACCAGCACGCCGCGATTGCGCGGATCCCAGAACGCGTCGGTCGACCACAGCGCGCCGAGCGCCGCGCGAATCTCGTAGCCGCTCGCGCGAAAGCGTTCGGCGACCGTCTCCAGCTCGCCCGCGTCCGGCGTATCGGACACGAACTCGCGCCACAGCCTGGCCGCGATGAAACGCGCGGCCTGCGGTTGCTTCAGCAGGATGTCGAGGAAGCCGTCGCCGTCGAAGGCGCCGGTCTCGCCGAGAATCGTCTTGTCACCGGCATCGTGCCACTCCGGCCGCGCCACGAAGCGCAATGTGTCGGGATCGATCGTCCAGCCCGTCATCGCACGCGCGGCCTCGGTCACGTCGCGCTGCGTGTAATGCCCTTCGCCGAGCGTGAACAGCTCCATCACCTCGCGCGCGAAGTTCTCGTTCGGACGCCCCTTGCGATTGCTCGCGCCGTCGAGGTACTGAAGCATCGCCGGATCCTTCGCGACCGCGTGCAGCAGCGTGCCGAAATTGCCGAGCGCCTCGCGGCGCAGCAGCGCGTTCTGCGCGGCCATCGTCTGCGGAAACGGCACCTTGTCCTGCCCCGACGTGAAGTGCCCGTGCCAGAACAGCGTCATGCGCTCGGTCAGCGGCGACGGCGTCGCGACCATCTCGTTGATCCACGCCGCGCGCAATCCGTCGTAACGCTGGTTGCGCAGCCGCTGCGCGTCGCGCCGCTGGTCCGGCGCCTGCGCCTGGCGTTCGGCGCGCGTCGGCGGCAGTTCGCCGAGCCAGTCGGGCCACGTCGTAATGGGCTCGTGCCGCACGTTGCCGAGCACCTCGGCAACCGCCTGCGCGCGCGTCATGCCGACGAGGCGCGCGACGTCGGCGGGCGCCGGCGTGAAACCGGTGCGGCTCAGGAAGAACTGCGCGTCGTCGGCCTCGAGAGGCGTCTGCATCGCAGGCGGCAGCGACGGTGCGGTGTTCGCTCGACTCATGGTCTTGGGCTCCCGGAATGCGCGGTGCGCGCATGTGCCCATTCAACGGCATCCGGCGAACGAAAGTTGACTGGAAAATTGCTACGGAATCTTTCCGTACGGTGCGCGGGATCAGCGCTTGTACAGCTCGCGGACGGCGTCCTCGATGTGCTGGCGCAGCAGGTGGCGCTCCTCGGGCGTCATGTGCCCGTCGCGGCGGCGCTGTTCGAGATCGGGAGGCACGGCGGAGCGGGCGACGGTATCGGCGCGATCGTCCTGCTGCGGCGCCTTGCCGCGCGGCAGCTTGCGCGACGACGCCCCCTGCTCGGGGCGCTGCGCATATGCGAAGTTCGACGCATACGGACCGGCAAGCGCGATCGTCAGCATCAGTGCAATCCGGGCAGATCGCATGACCGTCCTCGCTTCTTTGGTCGATTTGTTCCCTTCGTCACGCGGCAACCGGCTACCTCTGGTACTTGAAAAACCCTGCGGAAATCGGGTGTGCAAACCATGAAAGATTAAGTGCAGGGAGTATCCACCGAATTTCGGCTAAGAGTAAAGGAATCTCTATAGCCTGCCTTTACTCCGTACCACACCACGGGTAAATTTTGTAACTGACTGTAACGTGCCAAAATACCCGGCCGTGCGCCATTTCCCATTCGCGATAAGATGCCGCTCATGGAAACGAAAAACCCCTCCAAGATTCTCGTCGTCGACGACGACCCGCGCCTGCGCGATCTGCTGCGCCGCTACCTCGGCGAGCAGGGCTTCAACGTGTACGTCGCGGAGAACGCGACCGCGATGAACAAGCTCTGGGTGCGCGAGCGCTTCGACCTGCTCGTGCTCGACCTGATGCTGCCCGGCGAGGATGGCCTGTCGATCTGCCGCCGCCTGCGCGGCAGCAACGATCGCACGCCGATCATCATGCTGACGGCCAAGGGCGAGGATGTCGACCGCATCGTCGGCCTCGAGATGGGCGCCGACGACTACCTGCCGAAGCCGTTCAACCCGCGCGAGCTGGTTGCACGCATCCACGCGGTGCTGCGCCGCCAGGCGCCGGCCGAGCTGCCGGGCGCGCCGTCGGAAACGACGGAGGTGTTCGAATTCGGCGAGTTCTCGCTGAACCTCGCAACGCGCACGCTGACGAAGTCCGGCCAGGAGATTCCGCTGACCACCGGCGAATTCTCGGTGCTGAAGGTATTCGCGCGTCACCCGCGCCAGCCGCTGTCGCGCGAAAAGCTGATGGAACTCGCGCGCGGCCGTGAATACGAAGTGTTCGACCGCAGCCTCGACGTGCAGATCTCGCGCCTGCGCAAGCTGATCGAACCGGATCCGGGCAGCCCGCGCTTCATCCAGACCGTCTGGGGCCTCGGCTACGTGTTCATCCCGGACGGCGCCGCCTGACCTCCCCTCCTTCCGGTTTCGCCCGCCCCACGGCCCGTCCCATGCGTATCGACCGGCGCCTTGTGCAGCTCGCCTTCGGCGGGCTGTTCTGGCGCACCTTCCTGCTGATCGCGCTGCTGATCTCGTTCAGTCTCGCCGCGTGGTTCCAGAGCTTTCGTGTGATCGAACGCGAGCCGCGCGCGCAGCGCGTCGCGCTGCAGCTCGTCGCGATCGTGAAGCTCACGCGCACCGCGCTGCTCTACTCCGATCCCGACCTGCGCCGCGCGCTGCTGCAGGATCTCGAGAGCAACGAAGGCGTGCGCGTGTATCCGCGCGAAAAGACCGACAAGTTCAAGCTGCAGCCCGACGAATCGCTGAACCGGCTGATCGAGCACGACATTCGCAGCCGCCTCGGCGACGACACCGTGATCGCGCAGTCGGTCAACGACATTCCCGGCGTGTGGATCAGCTTCAAGATCGACGACGACGACTACTGGGTCGCGCTCGACCGCGACCAGCTCGACACCGTCACGGGCCTGCAATGGGCCGGCTGGGGCCTGTTCGCGCTCGCGCTGTCGCTGTTCGGCTCCGCGTTCATCACGAGCCTCGTGAATCGGCCGTTCACGCGGCTCGCGCTCGCCGCGCGCCAGGTCGGTTCGGGCCAGGCGCCCGAGCCGCTGCCCGAGCGCGGCATGGGCGTGGCCGCGGACACCAACCGCAGCTTCAACCAGATGGTGCGCGACCTCGAGCAGCTCGAGGCCGACCGTGCACTGATGCTCGCGGGCATCTCGCACGACCTGCGCACGCCGCTCGCGCGGCTGCGCCTCGAAACCGAGATGAGCCCGTCCGACCAGGCGACCAAGGATGCGATGGTCGACGACATCGAGCAGATGGACCGCATCATCGCCGCGTTCATCGACTACGCGCGCCCGACCCAGCGCAAGCCCGAGCCGGTCGACCTGTCGACGATCGTGCAGGAAGTCGCCGCGCGCATCGCGGGCGAGGACGGCGTGCAGATCCAGACGCGGCTCGCGCCCACCGCCGTCATCGAGGCCGACGAAACCGACATGCGCCGGGTGATCGGCAACCTCGTCGAGAACGCCCGCAAGTACGGGCAGAGCCGGCAGGACGGCGTCGCGCGCATCGTGCTCGAGACACGCGTGTCGCACACGCGCGTCGAGCTGTCGGTCAGCGACGAAGGCCCCGGTATCCCGGAAGACCAGCTGCCGCTCGTGATGCGGCCGTTCTACCGCGTCGATACCGCCCGCACCAAGGCGGACGGCACGGGCCTCGGGATGGCGATCGTGCAGCGCCTCGTCGGCCGCTATCGCGGCGCGTTGCGCCTGCGCAACCGCAGCCCGGAACCCGGGCTCGAAGTCACGCTCGAATTCCCCGGCGGCAAGGCGCGTGCGACGGCATGACGCGCCCGCATGCGTCGCATGCGCCCCACACTATCGAGGCGGTAGAAAAAATCTATGGCACTCGTTAGTCAAAATCTATTGAAGCACTTAATCAATAGTGTTATAGTCCGACCCATGCTGTCACATCACCGTTGCAGCACCGAGGTAGCTTGACTCAAGTCTTCTTCCCAACTCATACAGGAGTAACCGCATGAAAACCGTTGGCGATAAACTCGAAGCTTTCACCGTCGTGGCCGCGAAGCCGGGCTTCAACAACCACGAGGAAAACGGTCAGTCGGCATTCGAGACCGTCACCGAGGCGTCGTTCCCGGGCAAGTGGAAGATCATCTACTTCTACCCGAAGGACTTCACGTTCGTCTGCCCGACGGAAATCGTCGAGTTCGCGAAGCTGACGAAGCAGTTCGAAGAGCGCGATGCCGTCCTGCTGGGCGGCAGCTCGGACAACGAATTCGTCAAGCTCGCATGGCGCCGTGAGCACAAGGACCTCGACAAGCTGAACCACTACTCGTTCGGCGACGTCAAGGGCGAGCTGATCGACCAGCTCGGCGTGCGCGACAAGGAAGCCGGCGTGGCCCTGCGCGCAACGTTCATCGTCGATCCGGACAACACGATCCAGCACGTTTCGGTGAACAACCTGAACGTCGGCCGCAGCCCGGCAGAAGTCCTGCGTATTCTGGACGGCCTGCAAACGGACGAACTGTGCCCGTGCAACCGTGCAGTCGGCGGCGCAACGCTGTAAGCGCATCGATGCACGAAGCCCGCAGCGCACTTGCTGCCTGCGGGCTTTTTTAACGGCCAACCCATAGGAGATATCAATGGAATTCATCGACTCGATTAAGGCACGTATCCCCGACTACGCGAAGGACATTCGCCTGAACCTCGACGGCACGATCTCGCGCTCGTCGCTCGAAGGCAACGACGCGGTCGGCGTCGCGCTCGCGGCGGCAGTGGCAGCGAAGAGCACGGTGCTCGTGAAGACGATCCGCGAGGCCGGTGTGCTGTCGCCCGAAGAGACGAACGCCGCGCTGACGGCGGCCGCGCTGATGGGGATGAACAATACCTGGTATCCGTATGTCGAGATGGCCGACGACGCCGACCTGAAGACGCAGCGCGCCGAGCTGCGGATGGGGGCATACGCGTCGCACGGCGGCGTCGACAAGCGCCGCTTCGAGATGTACGCGCTCGCCGCGTCGATCGTCGGCAAGTGCCACTTCTGCGTGAAGTCGCACTATGCGCTGCTGAAGAACGAGCAAGGCATGACCGTCACGCAGCTGCGCGACGTCGGCCGCATCGCGTCGGTGATCAACGCCGCCGCGCAGGTGATCGCCGCCGAAGGCGAATAAGCGGCTGCCGGCCCTCGATCCGGCCACCCGCCCAAGAAAAATGCCACGCAACCGCGTGGCATTTTTTCGTTTCGGCGGGGCGCGCCACTTGCCGCGAACGCGTCCCGCGACGGCGCGGCGTCAGCCGGCCTGCTTCACCAGCAGCGCGGCAGCCTGCGCCTCGATGCCTTCGCCGCGGCCGAGGTAGCCGAGCTTCTCGTTGGTCTTCGCCTTCACGTTCACGCGGTCGAGCGGCAGGCCGAGATCCTCGGCGATGTGCGCGCGCATGCCTTCGATGTGCGGCGCGAGCTTCGGCGCCTGTGCGATCACGGTGCTGTCGACGTTCTGGATCACGAAGCCCGCGGCCTTCACGCGCGCCGCGCATTCGCGCAGCAGCACGCGGCTGTCCGCGCCCTTGAAGGCGGCGTCGGTGTCGGAGAAATGGCGGCCGATGTCGCCGAGCGCCGCCGCGCCGAACAGCGCGTCGGTGACCGCGTGCAGCAGCACGTCCGCGTCCGAGTGGCCGAGCAGGCCGCGCTCGTACGGAATCGTCACGCCGCCGATGATGAGGGGCCGCCCGGGGACGAGCTGGTGCACGTCGTAGCCTTGTCCGATTCTGAAGTCCATGCGTGTTCCGATTGAGATTGAGTGGGGGTCAGTTGGATTGGGGGCCGCGCGCGAGGATCGCCTCCGCGAGCGCGAAATCTTCCGGGTACGTGACCTTGAAGTTGCGCAGGCTGCCCTGCACGACGCGCGGCGTGTGGCCGGCCCATTCGATCGCGCTCGCCTCGTCGGTCAGGTCGTGCCCTTCCCGCTGCGCGCTCAGGATCGCGTCGCGCAGCATGCCGATGCGGAACATCTGCGGCGTCTGCGCCTGCCACAGCGCGTCGCGCGACTCCGTGCGGGCGATCGCGTCGCCGCCGGCCGGCACGCGCTTCAGCGTATCCGCGACCGGCAGCGCGACGATGCCGCCCACCGGGTCGTCCTTCAGCGCCGCGACCAGCGTGCGGATCAGCTCCGGCGTGATGCCCGGGCGCGCGGCGTCGTGCACGAGCACCCAGTCCTGGTCGGTCGCGCCGAATTCGGTCAGCGCCAGCAGGCCATTGAGCACCGACGCCTGGCGCGACGCGCCGCCGCAGCGGCGCACCGCGAAGCGCAGGCCGGCGAAGCGGCGGGCGTCGAAATGGGTGTCGTCCGGCGCGAGGACGACGAGCGTCTGCGCGAATTCGCTGCACGCGTCGAACGCGGCGAGCGTGTAATGCAGGAGCGCGCGCCCGGCGAGCGTGCGGTATTGCTTCGGCACGGCCGAGCCGGAACGGCTGCCCGTGCCGGCGCAGGGAATCAGGGCGAAGAGTCGGGGAGTCACGAAATGAAACGCCGGAAAGGTGAAATCGAGAAGCGGATTTTATAATAGGTCTTTCGATCCGACCGGCGCACCGCGATGCGCCTGCGCACGCCACTCCTGCCGTCCCTATGCCAGACAACGCTTCCAACCCGCCCGCCTCGCCCGTCGCGCGCGTCAAGCCCGGCCAGCGCTTCGCCTTCGACGGCGCGCACGGCTGCGCCGATGCGCTCGCCATCGCCCGCTACCTTGCCGACAACCGCCACGACGTGCCGCTGCTCGCGGTGATCTGCGCGAACGCAGTCGACGCGCAGCGCCTCGCGCAGGAAATCGGCTATTTCTCCCCCGACGCGCGCGTGCGCCTGCTGCCGGACTGGGAAACGCTGCCGTACGACACGTTCTCGCCGCACCAGGACCTCGTGTCAGAGCGTCTCGCGACGCTGCACGACCTCGGCGAGGGCCGCTGCGACATCCTGCTCGTGCCCGCGACCACCGCGCTGTACCGGATGCCGCCCGCGTCCTTCATGGCCGCCTACACGTTCGCGTTCGCGCAGGGCGAGCGGCTCGACGAGGCGAAGCTGAAGGCGCAGCTGACGCTCGCCGGCTACGAGCACGTGAGCCAGGTCGTGCGGCCCGGCGAATACTGCGTGCGCGGCTCGCTGATCGACCTGTTCCCGATGGGCTCGCCGCTGCCGTACCGGATCGACCTGTTCGACGACCAGGTCGACTCGATCCGCGCGTTCGACCCGGACACGCAGCGCAGCCTGTACCCGGTGCGCGACGTGCGCCTGCTGCCGGGCCGCGAATTCCCGTTCGACGAGGCCGCGCGCACCGCGTTCCGCAGCCGCTGGCGCGAGACCTTCGAGGGCGACCCGAGCCGCGCGCCGATCTACAAGGACATCGGCAACGGCGTGCCGTCGGCCGGCATCGAGTATTACCTGCCGCTGTTCTTCGACGAGACGGCCACGCTGTTCCACTACCTGCCGCAGGATGCGCACCTCGTGTTCGCGGGCGACCTCGACACGTCGATCCGCCGCTTCACCGCCGACACGAAGCAGCGCCACGCGTTCCTGTCGCACGACCGCGAACGGCCGATCCTCGAGCCGCAGCGGCTGTTCCTGTCCGACGAGGATTTCTTCGCGTTCGCGAAGCCGTTCGCGCGCGTCGTGCTGCCCGCGCAGCCGGCGGGCGGCTGGGCGACCGGCCTGCCCGAACTCACCGTCGACCGCCACGCCGACGATCCGCTCGCCGCGCTGCGCACGTTCGTCGAGACGTCGGGCAAGCGCGTGCTGCTGACCGTCGAATCGGCGGGCCGCCGCGAGACGATCCTGCAACTGCTCGCCGAGCATCACCTGCGGCCCGCGTCGAACGATCACTTCGCCGGCTGGCTCGCGAGCGACGAGCGCTTCGCGCTCGGCGTCGCGCCGCTGTCCAGCGGCTTCGCGGTGCCCGGCGAAGGCTACGCGATCGTCACCGAGACCGAACTGTACGGCGCGCTCGGCCGCCGCGCGGGGCGCCGCCGCCAGGAACAGGCGAGCAACGTCGACGCGATGGTGCGCGACCTGTCGGAGCTGAAGGTCGGCGATCCGGTGGTGCACGCGCAGCACGGCATCGGCCGCTACATGGGCCTCGTGTCGATGGACCTCGGCGAAGGCGAGACGGAATTCCTGCATCTCGAATACGCGGGCGAGAGCAAGCTCTACGTGCCGGTCGCGCAGCTGCACGTGATCTCGCGCTACAGCGGCGCCGATCCGGACAGCGCGCCGCTGCATGCGCTCGGCTCGGGCCAGTGGGAGCGCGCGAAGCGCAAGGCCGCGCAGCAGATCCGCGACACGGCCGCCGAGCTGCTGAACCTGTACGCGCGGCGCGCGGCCCGCGAGGGCCACGCGTTCGCGCTCGAGCCGCGCGACTACGTGAAGTTCGCGGAAAGCTTCGGCTTCGAGGAAACGCCCGACCAGGCCGCCGCGATCGCGGCCGTGATCGGCGACATGACGAGCGGCAAGCCGATGGACCGCCTCGTGTGCGGCGACGTCGGTTTCGGCAAGACCGAGGTCGCGCTGCGCGCGGCCTTCATCGCGGTGATGGGCGGCAAGCAGGTCGCGCTGCTGTCGCCGACCACGCTGCTCGCCGAGCAGCACACGCAGACCTTCGCGGACCGCTTCGCCGACTGGCCGGTGCGGATCGTCGAGCTGTCGCGCTTCAAGACGGCCAAGGAAGTGAACACGGCGATCGCGCAGATCAACGAAGGCAGCGTCGACATCGTGATCGGCACGCACAAGCTGCTGTCGTCGGACGTGCAGTTCAAGCGGCTCGGCCTCGTGATCATCGACGAGGAGCACCGCTTCGGCGTGCGCCAGAAGGAAGCGCTGAAGGCGCTGCGCGCGGAGGTCGACGTGCTGACGCTGACCGCGACGCCGATCCCCCGCACGCTCGGGATGGCGCTCGAGGGCCTGCGCGACTTCTCGGTGATCGCGACCGCGCCGCAGAAGCGGCTCGCGATCAAGACCTTCGTGCGCCGCGAGGAGGAAAGCGTGATTCGCGAGGCGATGCTGCGCGAGCTGAAGCGCGGCGGCCAGGTGTACTTCCTGCACAACGAGGTCGAGACGATCGAGAACCGCAAGGCGATGCTCGAGGAACTGGTGCCCGAGGCGCGCATCGCAATCGCGCACGGCCAGATGCACGAGCGCGAGCTCGAGCGCGTGATGCGCGATTTCGTCGCGCAGCGCGCGAACGTGCTGCTGTGCACGACGATCATCGAGACCGGCATCGACGTGCCGAGCGCGAACACGATCATCATGCATCGCTCCGACAAGTTCGGCCTTGCGCAGCTCCACCAGCTGCGCGGCCGCGTCGGCCGTTCGCACCACCAGGCTTACGCGTACCTGCTCGTGCACGATCCGCAGGCGCTGACCAAGCAGGCGCAGCGCCGGCTCGAAGCGATCCAGCAGATGGAGGAACTCGGCTCGGGCTTCTATCTCGCGATGCACGACCTCGAGATCCGCGGCACCGGCGAGGTGCTCGGCGACAAGCAGTCGGGCGAGATCCACGAGATCGGCTTCCAGCTCTATACGGACATGCTGAACGACGCGGTGAAGGCGCTGAAGAACGGCAAGGAGCCCGACCTCACCGCCCCGCTCGCCGCGACGACCGAAATCAACCTGCATGCGCCCGCGATCCTGCCGGCCGACTACTGCGCGGACGTGCAGGAGCGGCTGTCGCTGTACAAGCGGCTCGCGAACTGCGAACACGGCGATGCGATCGACGGTATCCAGGAGGAACTGATCGACCGCTTCGGCAAGATGCCGCCGCAGGCGCACGCGCTGGTCGAGACGCACCGCCTGCGCCTCGCCGCGAAACCGCTCGGCATCGTGAAGATCGATGCGAGCGAGGTTGCCATCGGGCTGCAGTTCGAGCCGAACCCGCCGATCGATCCGATGCGGATCATCGAGATGGTGCAGAAGCATCGCCACATCAAGCTCGCCGGGCAGGACCGCCTGCGCATAGAGACGCGCTCGCCGGATCTCGCGATCCGCGTGTCGACGATCAAGGAGACGCTGCGCGCGCTCGGCCACTCGCCGCGGCAAGGCGCGGCCGCGGCGTCGCGTTGACGGAACCGGCGCTGCTGCGCAGGGCACGGCGCGATGCTGCACCGCATCGCGCCCCGCGAAGGCGGGCCGGGGCGTTTTTGAGTATGATTTTCCCATTCATCAGACGGAGTTGAGCCATGTCCACTCTCGACGCGACGGCGCTCGCCGCCGCCGACCAAGGCGACGCAGCGCTGGTCAGCCTGCCCTGGATCCAGCAGCTGGTGTCGATGGACACGACGAGCCGCGTGCCGAACCTCGGCCTGATCGAAACCGTGCGTGACGCGCTCGCCGCGCAAGGCATCGCGTCCGTGATCACGCACGACCCGCGCGACGGCTGGGCGAACCTGTTCGCCACCGTGCCCGCGCACGACGGCTCGACCGATGGCGGCATCGTGCTGTCCGGGCACACCGACGTCGTGCCCGTCGACGGCCAGCAGTGGGACAGCGATCCGTTCCGGCCGGAGATTCGCGACGGCCGCCTGTACGGCCGCGGCACCTGCGACATGAAGGGCTTCATCGGCGCGGCGCTCGCGCTGTTGCCCGAGATGCAGGCCGCGAAGCTCGCGAAGCCGATCCATTTCGCGCTGTCCTACGACGAGGAAATCGGCTGCGCAGGCGCGCCGCTGATGATCGCCGACCTCGTCGCGCGCGGCGTGAAGCCGTCCGGCTGCATCGTCGGCGAACCCACCAGCATGCGGCCGATCATCGCGCACAAGGGCATCAACGCGTACCGCTGCTGCGTGCGCGGCCATGCGGCGCACTCGTCGCTGACGCCGAAGGGGCTGAACGCGATCGAATACGCGGCGCGCCTGATCTGCCACATCCGCGACATCGCCGACCGGTTCCGCGCGGAAGGCCCGTTCGACGCGCTCTACGACGTGCCGTTCACGACCGCGCAGACGAGCACGATCCAGGGCGGCAACGCGATCAACACGGTGCCGGCCGAGTGCCGTTTCGATTTCGAGTTCCGCAACCTGCCGACGCTCGACCCGGAGCAGATCTTCGCGCGCATCGAGGCGTATGCGCAGGACACGCTGCTGCCGCAGATGCGCCGCGAGCATCCGAACGCCGCGATCGAGTTCTCGAAGATCGCCGCGGCGCCCGGCCTCGACGCCACCGAGCAGGCAGCCATTACGCAGCTCGTGCGGGCGCTGACGGCCGACCAGGACAAGCGCAAGGTCGCGTACGGCACCGAGGCCGGCCTGTTCGAACGGGCGGGCATTCCGAGCGTCGTGTGCGGGCCCGGCAACATCGAGCAGGCGCACAAGCCGAACGAATACGTCGAACTCGCGCAACTGGCCGCCTGCGAGCAGTTCCTGCGCAAGTTCATCCGCAGCATGTCGGTCGACGCGCACTGACGGTTGCCCGCCACGCCGGCCCGCGCGTGCGGGCCGGGACACTCCCCACACGCCAGGCCATGTCGACTACCCAACCGGGCACCGCCCACACGATCGACGGCGAGCCGATTCCGACGCTCGACGAAATCGCCGCGCAGCACTTCGCGCTGTCGCCGTGGGTCGCGCGCACGCCGGTGTTCGAGCGCGGCGACCTGCCGTCGCTCGAAGGCACGCACGTGAACTTCAAGTTCGAGCTGCTGCAGGCGAGCGGCAGCTTCAAGGCGCGCGGCGCGTTCACGCACCTGCTCGCGCTCGACGAAGCGCGCAAGAGCGCCGGCGTCACCTGCGTGTCGGCCGGCAATCACGCGGCGGCGGTTGCGTATGCGGCGATGCGGCTCGGCAGCAGCGCGAAGGTCGTGATGTTCCACACTGCGAGCCCGTCGCGCATCGCGCAGTGCAAGCAGTACCGCGCGGAAGTCGTGCTGGCCGCGAGCGCGTCGCAGGCGTTCGACCTCGTGCGCCGCATCGAGGCCGAGGAAGGCCGCTTCTTCATCCATCCGTTCAACGGCTATCACACGATCCTCGGCACCGCGACGCTCGGCTACGAATGGGCGACGCAGACGCCCGACCTCGACGCGGTGATCGTGCCGATCGGCGGCGGCGGGCTCGCGGCCGGCGTGTCGACCGCGCTGCGGCTCGCGAACCCGCGCGTGCACGTGTACGGCGTCGAGCCGGAAGGCTCGGACGCGATGAGCCGCAGCTTCGCGGCCAACCACACGGTCAAGATGGCCGCGATGCACACGATCGCCGATTCGCTGATGGCGCCGCACACCGAGGAATACAGCTACCAGCTGTGCCGGCGCCACATCGACAGCATCGTCACCGTGTCCGACGACGCGCTGCGCACCGCGATGCTGTTCCTGTTCTCGCACCTGAAGATCGCCGTCGAGCCGGCGTGCGCGGCGGCGATGGCCGCCCTGCTCGGCCCGCTGCGCGAAACGCTGCAGGGCAAGCGGGTCGGCGTGCTGCTGTCGGGCACCAACACCGATCCGGTCACGCTCGGCATGCACCTCGCGCACGCGAAGCTGCTGCGCTGAGCGGCACGGGCGTCGGCGCGGCGGTTATCCCCAGATCGTGTTGAAGAGCCTGTGGACAAGCTTCTGAAAGGCTTCCTAAGCTGTTGATGCACCGGTGATTTCGGCCGGCGCTGCAAAACGCGTCGCGGGCCGGCGCGTCGCGGCGCGATCGAGGCGGCGCACGGTTATGCACAGATTGTGTTGACAGCCTTGTTGATAACCGGCCGGAGAACCGCGCAAGTCATTGAGCGCGCAACGTTTTATGAGGTTGCCGCACCATGCATCCAACGCGTGCACCCAACGGAGGAACCGCCATGCGCGCCCTGTCGACCAGTCTCGTGTTCGCCATCGCCCTGCTCTCCGGCTGCGCGGCCACGCAGTTGCCGGCCGCGGCGGACCCGACGTCTTGCGCGCAGGCCGGCGGCAGCCGTCAATTGCAGGCCGACCTGCTGTTCGGTCGCGACATCGCAGGGCGCGGCCCCGTCACCGATGCCGAACGCGCGGCCTTCCTCGCCGACGTCGTCACGCCCCGCTTCCCCGACGGCTTCACGTTCTGGGATACCCACGGCCAATGGCGCGACCGCACGAGCGGCCGCGTCACGCGGGAAGACAGCTTCGTCATCCGTATCATTGCCGGCGACACACGCGATACGCTCGAGCGCCTGACGGCCATCCGTCGCGCGTATGCGGAACGGTTCAGGCAGGAGTCGGTCGGCGTGACGCTCGCGCCGGTCTGCGCGTCGTTCTGACGGCGTGCGGCGCAGCCACGCGCGCGAGCAAAAAAAAACGGGCGCCCGCAGGCGCCCGTCGATTGGCCGAACCGCAGCCGCGTTACGGCTTGTTGCTCTCGAACATGTCCATGATCTGCTGCTTCTCCTGCGAGCTCACCGGCGGCGGCGTCAGGCCCGCCGCGCCGGCCGAGCCGAGCGCGTCGTTCGCGCTGATCGCATTGGCCGCCGGGTTGATGTCGACGCTCGCGACGAAGCCGGCGCCCGGCGTGCGATCCGCGTAGTACAGCTCGCCGTCAAGCGTCGTCAGCCCGTCGGGCATCGGCATCGGCTGCTCGGGCACGCCGTTCAGCGCGGTGCGCATGTAGTTCACCCAGATCGGCAGCGCGAGCTGCGCGCCGAACTCGCGGCTGCCGAGGCTCTTCGGCTGGTCGAAGCCCATCCACGCGACCGCGACGAGCGACTGCTGGTAGCCGGCGAACCAGCCGTCCTTCGCATCGTTCGTCGTACCCGTCTTGCCCTGCAGGTCGCCGCGGCCGAGCACGTTGGAACCCGCACCCGTGCCGGCCGTCGCGACCGTGTGCAGCAGGCTGTTCATCACGTACGCGTTGCGGCCTTCGATCGTGCGCGGCGCGGTATTGCCCGCGATCACCGGCTGCGCCTTCTGCAGCGCCTGGCCGCGTGCGTCGTCGACCTCGGCGATCAGGTACGGATCGACCTTGTAGCCGCCGTTCGCGAACACCGCATAGCCGGTCGCGAGCTGCAGCGGCGTGACGAGCCCTGCGCCGAGCGCCATCGGCAGGTACGGCGGCGTCTTCGCCGGATCGAAGCCGAAGCGCTGCGTCACGTACTCCTGCGCATACTGCGTGCCGATCGATGCCAGGATGCGGATCGACACGAGGTTCTTCGAACGCTGCAGGCCGGTGCGCATCGACATCGGGCCGTCGGGCTGGTCGTCGTCCTTCGGTTCCCACGCGGTGCCGCCCGGCACGCTCGGCGGGAAGTACAGCGGCGCGTCGTTGATGATCGTCGCCGGCCCGAGGCCCTTGTCGAGCGAGGCCGAATAGATGAACGGCTTGAACGACGAGCCCGGCTGGCGCCACGCCTGCGTCACGTGGTTGAACTTGCTCTTGTTGAAGTCGAAGCCGCCGACGAGCGAGCGGATCGCGCCGTCCTGCGGCGCGATCGCGACGAGCGCGCCTTCGACCTGCGGCAGCTGCACGACCTGCCAGCCGGTCTTCGCGTCCTTCAGCACGCGCACGATCGAACCGGGCTTGATCTTCAGCGTGTTGTTCGCGCGCGGCCCCAGCGCGGCCGCGACGAAGCGCAGCCCGCCGGCGCCGATGGTCGTCTTCGCGCCGCCGACGAACTGCACCTCGACCGCGTTCGGCGCGGCCGACAGCACCACCGCCGACTGCAGGTCGCCGTTGTCCGGGTGATCGGCGAGCGCGTCGTCGATCGCCTCGTCGCGATCGTCGCCGGCCGCCGGCAGCGTGATAAAGCCTTCCGGCCCGCGATAGCCGTGACGGCGCTCGTAGTCGAGAATGCCGCGCCGCACCGCCTGGTACGCCGCTTCCTGGTCGGCCGCGTTGATCGTCGTCGTGACCGTCAGGCCGCGCGTATATGTCTCGTCCTTGTACTGCGCGTACATCATCTGCCGCACCATCTCGGCGACGTACTCGCCGTGCACCGCGTACTGGTTGCCCGGCGTGCGCACGTGGATCTCTTCCTTCAGCGCCTGCTCGTATTGCGGCTGCGTGATGTAGCCGACCTCGTACATCCGCTTCAGGATGTATTCCTGGCGCACCTTCGCGCGCTTCGGATTGACGACCGGGTTGTACGCGGACGGCGCTTTCGGCAGCCCGGCCAGCATTGCGGCCTCCGCGACCGTGATGTCCTTCAGGTCCTTGCCGAAGTACACGCGCGCCGCCGCGGCAAAGCCGTACGAGCGCTGGCCGAGGTAGATCTGGTTCATGTACAGCTCGAGGATCTGGTCCTTCGTCAGCGCCTTCTCGATCTTGTACGCGAGCAGCATTTCGTAGATCTTGCGCGTGTAGGTCTTCTCGCTCGACAGGAAGAAGTTGCGCGCGACCTGCATGGTGATCGTGCTCGCGCCCTGGCGCGCGCCGCCGTGCATCAGGTCGGCGACGCCCGCGCGCAGGATGCCGAGGAAGTCCACGCCGCCGTGCTCGTAGAAGCGGTAGTCCTCGATCGCGAGCACCGCCTTCTTCATCACGTCGGGAATGTCCTGGAAGCGCACGAGGCTGCGGCGCTCCTCGCCGAACTCGCCGATCAGCACGTGATCGGCCGTCATCACGCGCAGCGGCACTTTCGGCTGGTAGTTGGTCAGCGCGTCGAGCGACGGCAGCTGCGGGGCCATCACGACGAGCGCGTAGCCGACGATCAGCGCGCCGACGATGGCCAGCGTGATGAACAGGCCGACGAACCACAGCGCGACGCGCGAGCCGAACGAACGGCGGCGACGGCCCCCGCTGTCGCCATCGCCATTGCGTGGCGCGCGGTGCGCATCGCGGTCGTCGTCATCGGTGTAATAGGCTCCGGCAGGCGAACGGCGCAGCGTGTAGTGGGGTTCGTTCCTGGCCGAAGAAGAAGGCGGTCGTTTGATAATTGGCATGTCGGAATGGCGGGCGCGCATGGCGCCCTCGGACGCATGCGGTATGCAAGCGGATGAATCGAGAGAGAGTGCATCGTGACAATCGTCACGTCGACAGACCCCGCCGCGCGGCGATCCGTTCCCGCGACGTGACAGCGCATTTTAATGAAATCAATCGATTAGCTTCGCGATTTTTTGTAAAAATTCCCGCATAACCCCGTTTTCAGCGCGTTTTTGCCTGGCCGCGCGGCCTATCATGGACACGGAACGCATTGTAGATGCCGGCCGAGCTTTCAATTCGGAAAGCTTGGCCGGCATGTCGCGCGGTGTGGCGCCCGCCTGGTCGCGCGGCTTGAACTCGCGCGTTTAAGCCGTATTTAAGTGTGCCGGTGGTCTAATGTCTGCCGGCACGGGCGGGCCGCAACCGGCACCGTCGCGGGCCACGCCGCAGCGATGCGGCGCCTTTCACACTCGGAGGATTTCATGTCGCTTTTCGACTCTGTTTCGCGCACGATCAAGGGCCTGTTGAACGATGCGGCCGACTCGGTGCAGGACCCGTCGCGCGACGCACGCCAGATCGTGCGGGAGCTCGACGACAGCATCGGCCGCGCCGAGAATTCGCTGATCGAGATCGAGGCGCAGGTCGCGACCCAGCGCAGCAAGCGCGATGCAGCCGACGACAAGGCGAAGAAGTACGAAGACGGCGCGAAGCGCGCGCTGCAGGCGGGCGACGAGTCGCTCGCGCGCGAGGCGCTCGGCGCGCAGGCGAACGCCGAGGCGGAGCGCGACGCGCTCGCGAAGGAACTCGCGACGCTCGAGCCGTCGGTCGACAAGCTCAAGGGGCAGATCGCCGACATGCGCCAGCGCCGCAACGACCTGAACGCGCGCTCGAACATCCTGCAGGCGAAACAGGAAATCGCGCAGGCGAAGGACGTCGCTGCCACCGCGCTCGGCGGCATCGGCGGCAAGAACCTGTCGGAGGATTTCCAGAAGCTCGAGGACAAGGTCGCGCTGGAGAACGCGCGTTCCGACGCACGCCTCAATTCGGCCGACACGTCGAGCGGCAAGGCGCTCGACGACAAGCTCGCCGCGCTGAACAAGGGCCCGTCGGTCGAGGATCGCCTCGCCGCCCTGAAGAAGCAGCTCGACACGCCCGCGCAGTAACCGGCTGCGCGCCGCCCGCCGGATTCCGGCGCGGCGCGCATCGATCGCAAGGAGACGGGCGCCCGCGCCCGGTTCGATCATGAAGAAACCCCTCGCCGCTTTCGGCTTCGCGCTGCTGATGCTGTCGTCCGCCGCGTTTGCGGTGCCGTCGCTGCAGCAGGTCGAGCAGTCGATCGCGCAGCGCGACTGGCAGCGCGCCGATACGCAGCTGTCGCAAGTCATCGACGCGCATCCGAACAACGCGCACGCGCGCTATCTCTATGCGCAGGTGCTCGACCGCGAAGGCCGCGCGTCGGACGCGCTCGCGCAGCTGCAGCGCGCGAAGACGCTCGATCCGCAGCTGCGCTTCGCCGACCCTGCGCGCTTCGCGCAGACGGAAGCGCGCATCCGCGCCGACGCAGGGCGCGTCGCCGCCACGCCGCCGCGCGCCGATGCCGGCACGCTGCAGTCGTCGCTCGCGCCCGCCGTGCCGCCCGCCGAAAAACACGGGCCGTCCACCGGCATGTGGATCGGCCTCGGCCTGATCGTCGCGGTGATCGCGCTGGTGCTGCGCTGGACGCTGCGGCGCGCGCGCTCGACCGACGATCGCCGCGCCGACGACGAGCGCCGCGCGCAGTTGAAGCGCGCGACCGACGTGCTCAACGACATCCGGCCGCTGAAGCTCGACGCGCGGCTGTCGACGGCGCCCGGCGCGGCCGCGCTGACGAGCGAGCTGGAGGGCATCGAGACCGACGCGCGCGAGCTCGTCGAAGCGCTGTCGAACGGCAGGAATCCGGTGCCGCCGTACCGCGTCGACGAACTCGAGCAGCGCCACGCGAGCGTGAAGGCGCGCGTCGAGGGCCGGCCCGATCCGGCCGCGCAGGCTGCCCCGCCGCCGGCCGCCGGCAGCGGTTCGGTGTTCGCGCAGGAAGCGGACCGCGTGACCGGCGCGCAGGGCCAGCCGTATCCCTCACAATATCCGCCGCAGCCGCAGTATCCGCAGCAACAGCAACCGCCCGTCGTGATCCAGCAAGGCGGCGGCTTCGGCGGCGGGATGGGCGGGCTGCTGACCGGCGTGCTGCTCGGCCAGGCGATGTCGGGCGGCCGTGACCGCGTGGTCGAACGCGACGTGATCGTCGACGACGAGCGCCGCCGGCACGATGCCGACCCCGGCTTCGACCTCGGCCGCGGCGACAGTACGAACTGGGACAACGGCAACGGTGGCGGCAGCGACGGCGGCGTCGATCTCGGCAGCAACGACGACGGCTGGACCGACACCTGATCGCCGCGCGTCGGGAGCAGCCGCATCGCGCGCCCGCTCCCCCGGCGGGTGCGCTGCGCGCCTTGCGGCGCGCGCCTGCCGCGCCGATTTGTCAATCATTCAAAGATGGGCTATCGGCATTGGGGCACGTTCGCTATCATGCGGCCATCGGCGTGCCACCGACCCTGAATTCGACACGATGCGTCGCGGCGCGCCTCCATTTGCCCTAAAAAGGAGAAACCCGCTCATGAGCATCATCAAGGAATTCAAGGAGTTCGCCGTCAAGGGCAACGTGATGGATCTCGCCGTCGGCGTGATCATCGGCGGCGCATTCTCGAAGATCGTCGACTCGATCGTGAAGGACCTGATCATGCCGGTCATCGGTGTCCTGACGGGCGGCCTGGATTTCTCGAACAAGTTCGTACTGCTCGGCACGATCCCGCCGTCGTTCAAGGGTAATCCCGATTCGTTCAAGGATCTGCAGGCCGCCGGCGTCGCGGCGTTCGGCTACGGTTCGTTCATCACAGTGCTGATCAACTTCATCATCCTCGCATTCATCATTTTCCTGATGGTGAAATTCATCAACAAGCTGCGCAAGCCGGCGGAAGTCGCGCCGGCCGCAACGCCGGAAGACATCGTGCTGCTGCGCGAAATCCGCGATTCACTCAAGCAGCGCTGAGCGTTCGCGCACGACCGTCAGCCAGGCCCGCCGCGTGCGGGCCTTTTTATTGCCCGCGCCGCGCGGCACGCGATGCGCGGGCCTCGCATTTTTTTGTGACGAGCGGATGCACGCGCCGGGAAAGCGGGTCTATCATGGAGACTGAACCGACAGTGCAGGCGCCAGGCGCCGACTGTGTCGATCGTGGCGAGCGGGTCGACGGGAGACATCGATCGTCGCACCGCACGAGCGCAGCATGTTCGTGTGCTATAAAGGATCGGCATGCGGCGTACATAGCCGGGAGTGGGTCGCATGAAAGTGCCGCATTTCTTGCAATTGTTTTTGAGGCGAGTGTTTATGTCCTTCCCGAAAAAACGTCGACGCGCGCAGCAGGATGGCCAGGAGTCGTTCCTCGCGGTATTGCGCCATTCGAAACCGTTCGCCCAGCTCGACACCAAGATCGCACGCGCCCGCGCGCAGGACGAACCTGTGCTGTACGCGCATGTGCTGCCCGGCCTGGACGTGCTTCTGTGCAGCGTGCGCGGTGCGCAGCCGCCGTATCCGGCGATCGCCGAATTGCGAAAGCGCTGCATCGAGTCGATCGCCAACGCGCTCGAACAGCCGCTCGACGGCCTCGAGAACGGTGGTTACTGGTACGAATCGAATGGCTTCGGCTTCCTCGTCTTCGCGAGCCGCGCCCGCGCGCGCATCCTGCCCGAATTTGGTGCAGGCACGAAAGCGAGCCTGCGCAGCGGGCTCGGGCGACAGAACGCCGGGGACACGACGCCCCGTTCGCTCGGCTGATTCCACGCCATGTTCCGATGGGCCGCCTCCGGGCGGCCCATCTGCCATGCGCGCCATTCGCGCATTACGCGGAGATCACGCCTGCCCGCGCCCGTTCCCCGGCCTGACGATATCGATGAACGCGGCGAAATCCGCATCGGCGAGCCCCATTGCCGCGCCGAGCCGCAGCACCTGCTGCACGGTGGCCGACACCGGCATCACCGCACCCGTATCGCGCGCCGCATCGGCGATCGTGTCGACATCCTTCTGAAACGTGCTGAGCGCGCCGATCGGCGGATGCCCGCCCGACGTCATGCGCGGCACGAACGTCTGCAGCAGCACCGAATCGGCCCAGCCGCCGGCGAGCGCCTGCGCGAGACGCGCGGCGTCGATGCCGCTCGCCTGCGCGAGGCCGACCGCCTCGGCGATCGCCGTGACGGTCGCGGTGACGATCGCCTGGTTGCACAGCTTCGCGGTCTGGCCCGCGCCGGCGTCGCCCATGTGCGTGATGCGCGCCGCGTACGTATCGATCAGCGGCCGCGCCGCGTCGAGATCCGCCGCGCGGCCGCCGGCCATGACGGCCAGCGTGCCGGCCTGCGCGCCGGGCACGCCGCCCGACACCGGCGCGTCGACCCAGCCGATGCCCAGCTCCGCCGCGCGCCGCGCGTAGTCGCGCGTCACGCCGGGTGGAATGCTCGAGTGATCGACGATGCGCCGCAACTTGCGCGCGGTGGTATCGCCGGACAACAGGCCGTCTGGACCGAACACGACGTCGCCGACCGCGCGCGCGTCGAGCACGCACATCAGCACCGTCTCGACCTGCTCCGCCAGCGCGCGCGGCGTATCGGCCACGCGCGCGCCGTCGGCCACGAGCGCGTCCGACTTCGCACGCGTGCGGTTCCATACGCCGACCTGGTGGCCCGCCGCCAGCAAATGCCGAATCATCGGCGCGCCCATCAATCCCGGTCCGCAAAATCCGACTTCCACGATGCGCCTCGTCTCCAATATGGGTTGAACTTGCCGCCCATCATACCTATCACTCAAGAAGCCGGACGCATTCCGTACCCGTTTGCGCTTGTGCCTAGCGCCTGCGCGCTGCGCCCGTGGCAGAACCCGGCACGACAGGGAGCGCATCATGAGCGACCACGTCTACAAGCTGATCGAACTGACCGGTTCGTCGCGGGAATCGAGCGACGACGCGATCCGCAATGCGATCGCGAAAGCCGCCGCGACGCTGCACAACCTCCACTGGTTCCAGGTGACCGAGACGCGCGGACACATCGAAGGCAACCAGGTCGTCCACTGGCAAGTGACGCTGAAAGTCGGCCTGCGCATCGACGACTGACGCGCCAGCCGCGCGCTTCACGCGCACCGTTCCGGCCGCGGCCACCGCCGCGCCGGCGGATGCGTGCGGGTATCCATCCCTTGACGCTGGTTTTCGTTCATATTAAAAATCATATACCCCATCCCCCACTCGATCAGCCCGGACATATAAACGGAGAAATCATGAGTCAGCAACGCGAGGCGATCGACACGTACCTCTTGCGCGTCTTGCACACCCTGTTGATGGAGCGCAGCGTCACGCGCGCGGCCGTCAAACTGAACCAGTCGCAGCCGGCGATCAGCGCCGCGCTGCGGCGCCTGCGCGACATCACCGGCGATCCGCTGCTGGTGCGCGGCAAGTCCGGCATGGTGCCGACCGAATACGGGCTGCGCCTGCTCGAGCCCGTGCAGAACGCGCTTCGCGAAATCGAGCGCATCAAGTTCCAGCAGCACAGCTTCGACCCGGCCACGTCGATCCGCTGCTACCGGATCGGCTGCCCCGACTACCTGAACGTGCTGTTCGTGCCGACCGTCGTCGAACGCTTCCGCCAGGCCGCGCCGAATGCGACGCTCGAATTCCATTCGCTCGGCCCCGCGTTCGACTACGAGCTCGCGCTCGAGGACGGCAAGCTCGACATCGTGGTCGGCAACTGGCCGGAGCCGCCCGAGCAGCTGCACCTGTCGAACCTGTTCGTCGACGAGATCGTCTGCCTGATGAGCAACACGCATCCGTTCGCGAAACGCGGCGGCCTCACGCTCGACCAGTACCTGAACGCGCCGCACCTCGCGCCGACGCCGTACTCGGTCGGCCAGCGCGGCGCGATCGACGTGCACCTTGCGCGCGAGCGGCTGAAGCGCCACGTCGTCGTCACGCTGCCGTACTTCAACCTCGCGCCGTACGTGCTCGTGAAATCCGACCTGATCTTCACGACGACGCGCCTGTTCGCCGACCACTACGCGAAGTTCCTGCCGCTGTCGGTCGTGCCCGCGCCGCTCGACTTCCCGCCGATGCAGTACTACCAGCTGTGGCACGAGCGCTGCCATTACTCCGACGAAGTGCGCTGGCTGCGCAGCCTCGTCGCCGAGGCCACCCGTACGCTGATCGAGGCGTAACGGCGCGCGATGGCGCGCAAAGGCATGCAATAGGCCGGCCGCCGCCGTGCATCGTCACGGCGGGCGGCCGGTGCGCCGCGTCAGCGCGACGCTTCGACGAGCGCCTGCGCGAGCGCGTTGTGACGCGCGATGACGGGCGGCAGGTCGAGCGTCGCCAACTGCCCTTCCCGCACCACGACCTTCCCGTTCACCACCGTGTACGCCGCCTGCGACGGCGCGCAGAACACCAGCGCCGCGACCGGATCGTGCAGCGCGCCCGCGAACAGCGGCTGGCGCAGGTCGAACGCGGCGAAGTCGGCGGCCATGCCGGGCTTCAACGCGCCGATGTCGTCGCGGTTCAGCACCTTCGCGCCGCCGAGCGTCGCGATCTCGAGCGCCTCGCGCGCAGTCATCGCGTCGGGCCCGAAGCCGACGCGCTGCAGCAGCAGCGCCTGCCGCACTTCCGCGACCATCTGCGCGCCGTCGTTCGACGCCGAGCCGTCGACGCCGAGCCCGACCGGCACGCCGGCGAGCCGCATCTTCTTCACCGGCGCGATGCCCGACGCGAGCCGCATGTTCGAGCACGGGCAATGCGCGACGCCCGTGCCGGTGCGCGCGAACAGGCCGATGCCGGCGTCGTCGAGCTGCACGCAATGCGCATGCCAGACGTCGTGCCCGACCCAGCCGAGATCTTCCGCGTATTCGGCCGGCGTCATCCCGAACTTCTCGCGGCTGTACGCGATGTCGTTGACGTTTTCCGCGAGGTGGGTGTGCAGCGACACGCGGTATTCGCGCGCGAGCCGCGCAGCGTCGCGCATCAGCTCGCGGCTCACCGAAAACGGCGAGCACGGCGCGACGACGACCCGCAGCATCGCGTAGCGTCCTTCGTCGTGATAGGTCTCGATCAGCCGTTGCGCATCGCGCAGGATGTCGGGCTCGCGCTCGACGACCGAATCGGGCGGCAGCCCGCCGTCGCGCTGGCCGACGCTCATCGCGCCGCGGCTCGCGTGAAAGCGCATGCCGATCCGCTGCGCGGCGCCGATGCTGTCGTCGAGCCGGCTGCCGTTCGGATAGATGTACAGATGATCGCTCGACGTCGTGCAGCCCGACTGCAGCAGCTCGGCCATCGCGGTGAGCGTCGACACCTCGATCATCTCGGGCGTCAGGTGCGCCCAGATCCGGTACAGGTTCGTGAGCCAGCCGAACAGCTCGGCGTTCTGCGCGGCCGGCACCGCGCGCGTGAGGCTCTGGTACATGTGATGGTGCGTGTTCACGAGCCCCGGGATCACGAGGTGCCCGCGCAGGTCGAGCACTTCGTCGGCGGTATCGGGCAGCTCGGCGCTCGGGCCGACCGCGACGATCCGGTTGTCTTCGATGTAGAGCCCCGCGTCGCGCAGCTCGCGGCGCGCGTCGTCCATGGTCACGAGCACGTCGGCGTGCTTGACCAGCAAGGTCTTCGGGCGGGATGGGGATACGTGCGGCGCGCGTGCCTGCGCGCCGGAGTGCTGCTCGGGATTCATGCGTTCTCCGCGTCGGTCAGCCCTTTCGGGCGGTCGCAAAGCCGTTCGAACGCAGATTCGCGGCACGCCCCGGTGCCTGCGTCCGTTCGAACGCCCTGGCCCGGTTACCCGGCGTGCTCGCCGTCTTCGGGGTGCGCGCCGGCCTCGGGCCGACGCGCACGGCGGGAGGATCGCCGATGCGCGCGCGACGCACAATGCGCCACGCCGAATACTGCGCTTCACGGTTTCGATATGGTACGCGCGAGGGCCGTTCAACAGCCCGCCGAGCGCGGCACGGCGGGGTTTTTGCCCGCCGTCGACAGCGGCTCATGCGCGGCGCATTATCTTTGATATCGCGCCCGTATTTGCATCGGGAACGTTCTTACAATGCCTGCACGGCGCTCGCTTCAATCTCGCCGACGGGTATGTAGCCACGTGACGTGGAGCCTCGATCCGCCGCACAGTCCATGGATCGAGCCGCCGCCGAACCTCGCATTCACACAAGGAAAACTGCGAATGGGAAAGCTCACTACCCACGTCCTCGATACGGCGCACGGCCGCCCCGGCGCCGCGCTCAAGGTGGACCTCTACGCGCTGGACGGCGAATCGCGCCGCGCGATCAAGACCGTGCTGACCAATAGCGACGGCCGCTGCGACGAACCCCTGCTGGAAGGCGCCGCGCTCAGCGCCGGCGAATACGAACTCGTGTTCCATGCCGGCGACTACTTCGCGTCGCTCGGCGTGAAGGTGCCCGAACCCCGCTTCGTCGATCGCGTCGTGCTGCGCTTCGGCATCGCCGACGCCGGCTCGCACTACCACGTGCCGCTGCTCGTGTCGCCGTGGTCGTACAGCACGTATCGCGGCAGCTGACACACGTATCGGCTGCCCGCATCAAAGACAACGATCTGAGTCTGGAGGAGTTTCATGGAAGGCTTCATCACCGACTGGCTGAACCTCGCGCTGCGATGGCTGCACGTCATCGTCGCCATTGCGTGGATCGGCGAGTCGTTCTATTTCGTCGCGCTCGACAACAGCCTGAAACCGCCGACCGACCCGAACCAGCGCAAGCGCGGCGTGTTCGGCGAGCTGTGGCACGTCCACGGCGGCGGCTTCTACAACATGCAGAAGTACACGGTCGCCCCGCCGGAAATGCCGGATGACCTGCACTGGTCGAAGTGGCCGTCGTACACCACCTGGCTGTCGGGCTTCTCGCTGTTCTTCGTGCTGTACCTGCTCGCGCCGAACACGTACCTGATCGACAAGAACGTGCTCGACATGGGCCCGGTGGTCGCCGTCGCGTCCGCGCTCGGCTTCCTCGCGGCCGGCTGGATCGTCTACGACTCGCTGTGCCGCATCCTCGGCACCAACGACCGCCTGCTCGGCATCTGCGTCGGCATCTACGTCGTCGTCGCCGCGTACCTCGCGTGCCACATCTTCGCAGGCCGTGCCGCCTACCTGATCGTCGGCGCGATGCTCGCGACGATCATGTCGGCGAACGTGTTCTTCGTGATCATTCCCGGCCAGCGCAAGATGGTCGACAAGATGCTCAAGGGCGAGGAGCCGAACCCGATCTACGGCAAGCGCGGCAAGCAGCGCTCGGTGCACAACACGTACTTCACGCTGCCCGTCGTGTTCGCGATGCTGTCGAACCACTACGCGATGACGTACACGAACAAGTTCAACTGGGTCGTGCTCGTGCTGATCATGCTGGCCGGCGCGCTGATCCGCCAGTTCTTCGTGATGCGCCACCGCGGCAAGCAGCTGTGGTACCTGCCGATCGGCGGCGTCGCGCTGCTGGCCGGCGCGCTGGTGTGGACGACGCCGAAGCCGGTCGCACCGGAAGCGCAGGCCGCGAACGCGCCGAAGGTCGTGATCAACGACATCATGCCGATCCTGCAGCAGCGCTGCGTCCAGTGCCACTCGGCCAAGCCGACGCTGATGGGCAGCGCGCCCGCCGGCGTGATGTTCGATACGTCGGACGAAGTGTCGAAGAACGCGCAGCGGATCTACGAACAGGCCGTGCGACTGAAGGCGATGCCGATCGGCAACGTCACGCACATGACGGACGACGAGCGCATCAAGCTCGCCGCGTGGTTCGAGGGCGGCGCGACGAAGTAAGCTGCCGCGTGCCGGTGCGCCGGCGCCCCCCTCTCCCTTTGCGGGCCCGGAAGCGGGCCCGTTTTTTGTTCCAGCGAGGATTACCGGGGTATGCGGCCCGGCTCGCTAGCCGCGCGCTGCATCGCGTTGCAGCGCGACCAGTGCGTCGAGCGCCCGGGCGCCTTCGTCGAACGGCACGAAGATGTGGTCGTGGTACGCAGCCGCCATCACGTTGCAACTGATGCCGGCCGCGCCGAGCGCCCGGGCGAACGCGGCCGTGAGCCCGACCGCCTGCAGGTCGGAGTGCACGGTCAGCGTGATCCATGCGGCGCGGAACAGCACCGGCCAGCCGTGGCGGGCCGCCGTTTCCTCGCTGACGACGACCGTCAGTCCCTCCGCTTCATGGAAGGTCGCAATCGTTTCGGATAACGATACGTGGGAATCGTGCGGCAGCGACACGAATGCGTACGCGCCCGGGTGCAGCTCGGGCTGCATCGTGCGCAACAGGATCGCGAGGTCGGTTTCGGGTTGGCTCATCGTGAGATCGGCGTCCGGGCGAGACGCGATGTGGTGACGATGCGCGCACGATACCACGCGCGATAGTCGCGATCGCGGGCGGTCACGCGGGCATCGACGCGATCTCGCCCGCGAGCCAGCCGCGCAGCGCGACGATGCGCGGATCGTCGCGCGTGCGTTCCGGGTACACGACGTGGTACGCGACAGTCGGCGCGACCTCGACGCGCACGTCGAACAGGCGCACGATGCGCCCTTCCGCAAGGTCGCGCGCGATCAGCTCCGGCTCCGCAAGCCCGATCGCCGTGCCGTCCATCACGGCCTGCACGACATGGCTCGCGTCCGGAAACGCGACGCAACGACCGTCGTCGAAGCCGTCGACGCCGGCCGCCGCCATCCACGCCGACCAGCCGGGCCACGCCACGCCGTCGACCTCGCACGCCACGTGGCAGAGCGTATGGCGCAGCAGGTCGTGCGGCGCACGCAAAGCCGGCCCGGCCGCCAGCAGCGCCGGGCTGCAGACCGCGACGACCGACGTGCCGAACAGGCGCTCCGCGCACGCATCGCGATAGCGCCCGGCGCCGAAGCGGATCGCGACGTCCACGTCGTCGGCGTCGAAATCGCGCAGCCGGTCGGTGATGTCGAACGTCAGGTCGAGCGCAGGATGCGCGGCCCGCCAGCGCGGCAGGCGCGGCAACAGCCAGTGCGTCGCGAAGCGCGCGCCGACCGACACGCGCAGTTCGGTCTGTTCGCGCGCCATGCGCCGCGCCCGCGCGGTCGCGCGCCGCAGCCCCGCGAGCGCATCGGCGGCGGCTTCGGCCAGCACGGCGCCGGCGGGCGTCAGCCGGATGCTGCGGCTCGTGCGGACGAACAGCGCGACGCCAAGCTGTTCCTCGATTTCCTTGACCTGGTGACTGACGGCGGCGGGCGTCAGCCCGACCTCGTCCGCCGCCCGCGTGAAATTCAGGTGCCGCGCCGCCGCATCGAACGTCCTCAGCGCGCGCGTACCGGGCCACATGCGTTCCATCGATCTTCAAGAGAAATTTGATGACCGTTCGAAAACTACTCGTTTTTCAGCACGCCATCAATCGGCAAACAATACATCTTCTTGAAGATCACGCGGGCCGCGCACTGCCCGCGACCGAACCCGGAGATCCATCGATGACCGTCACCTCGTTTCCATCCGTCGCCCAGCTCAACGGCATGGCCGCCACGCAGGACGCGCTCGCCCCGCTCGCGTTCGCGGGCCACGCGCACTTCACCGCGATGCAGGTGCGCGACGGCCGCATACGCGGCCTCGACCTGCATCTCGCGCGGCTGCGCGACGCATCACACGCATTGTTCGGGCAGGCACTGCCGGACGAGCGGATGCGCGCGTTCCTGCGCGCCGCGCTCGCGCATGCACCGTCGGCGCTTTCGCTGACCGCGACCGTGCACGCAACGACCGGCGAATTCGCCGCCGCGCGCGACGACGAGGCACTTGACGTGCTGGTCCGCACCGCGCCGCCGTCGTCGGGCCCCGCCGGCCCGCTCGATCTCGCGCTGTTCGACTACGAGCGCGTGCTGCCGGGCATCAAGCACGTCGGCGAAGTCGCCAAGACGCACTTCCTGCGCCGCGCGGTCGCACAAGGTTTCGACGACGCGGCATTCGTCGATCGTCGCGGGCACATCAGCGAAGGCTCGATCTGGAACCTCGCATTCCGGGACGGCGACGCAGTTGTTTGGCCCGCGGCCGACCGGCTCGACGGCGTCACGATGCAGATCGTGCGCCGGCAGCTGGCACGGCTCGGCGTGCCGCAACACGATCGCGCGCTGACGCCTGCCGATGTTCCCGCGATGACGGGCGCCGTCGTCATGAACTCGTGGACGCCGGGCATCGCGGTGCGCCGGTTCGGCGCGGCAACGCTGCCCGACGCGGCGTCGTTCGTCGCGCTGCTGCATCGTGCGTATGACGCGGAGCCGCTCGTCGCGCCTTGACGCTTCGCGCCGTCGACCGTCGACACCCTCATGCGGTCCCGCGATCACCTCGATCCCGAACCGCAAACCGCCTGAGCGCATCGCGCACGCATAAAAAAACCCGCGCAAAATGCGCGGGTTTCGTCAGGCTGATGCCGTGACGTCGGCAGAAAGCTCAGGCCGCCGGCGCGAGCAGCGCCTCCTCGGTCAGCCACAGCGATTGCGGCAGATCCTGTTCGTTGAGGTTCAGCCCGTCCCCGCCACGATCGACGACGATGAAATCGCTGACGTCGCCGAGCGCAATCAGCGGGTGATGCCACACGCCCTTCGCATAGTTGACGCCCTGCCAGCCGCTCGTCACGAACGCGCGGATCTTCGCCGGATCGAGCTCGCCCGCGGGCGCGACCACGACGAGATACGGCTTGTCGTTCAGCGGCACGAATGCCTGGCTGCCGAGCGGATGCCGCTCGAGCATCTTCACCTCGAACGGCAGCGTGCGCGGCTGGCCGCGGAACAGGTTGACGAGCGTGCGGCCGCCTTGCTCTTCGACGTCGACCTTGGCGAGATCGTGAAAGCGGATCGTCGTGCCGAGGTTGATCGGAATCTGCTTCGCGCCGTCCGTCTCGATCACGTCGCCGAACGGCGCGAATGCTTCCCGGGTCAGCGGTTCGATGATGAGCGTGTTCATTTGTCGAGCGTCCCGATGAGACGCAGGCGCGACACGCCGCCGTCCGGAATGATGTTCAGGCGCACGTGCGTGACGGGGCCGAGCGAGGCGAGCTCGCGCTCGAAGTAGTGCTGCTTGTCCATCTGCAGCTTCTGCTCGCCGAGCAGCGCCGGCCAGAACATCGACTGCGTGATCAGCGAGCTGTCGGTGCCGCCCGTCACGTACGCGGCCTGGATCGAGCAGCGGTCCGGATAGTTGCCCTTGAAGAACGCGGTGTCGACTTCGATCTTGCGGATCACGCCCGGCTGCGCCAGCGCGATGATCGCCCAGTCGTTGCCCGGCTCGCGGCGGCGGCGGGTTTCCCAGCCGTCGCCCATGTTCACGCCGCGCCCCGGCAGCAGCAGGTTAGACGCAACGCCGAAGTGCTGGTTGTTCGCGGCGACCACGTAGCCGCCGTTTTCCATCGCGGCGAGATCGAACAGCTCGCTCGCGCTCGCGCCCGCCCAGTCGAGCTGCGGCTGGCCGTACACGCGCAGGCGCGCGATGCCGCCGTCCGGGTAGATGTTCACGCGCAGGTGCGTGAACGCGCGCGCATCGCTCGCCTCGACGTAGTGGTGGCTGTTGCCCTGCAGCGTCGTCGACGGCACGATCTCGACCCACTCGGTCGCATGCGTCGGCGCGCCGTCGGCCACGAACGCGGCCTCGACCGACGCGGCCGGCGGGAAGTTGCCGGTGAAGTGGCTCGTATCGATGTCGAAGCCCTTGATCACGCCCGGGCGCGCGAGCTTGACGATGCACCAGTCGTAGCCGGTCGTGCGCTTGCGGCGCGTTTCCCAGCCGTCCATCCACTTGCCGTGGTCGTCGTACTTGCCGGGGATGAAGACGGCCGGCTCGGGGTTCAGCATGCGCTCCTTCGGCGCGAAGAAATCGTCGCTGGCCTCGAGCGCCTGCGCACCGAGACGCGGGTCGGCGAGGTTCACGTAGCGCCGCGTGAAATCAGGTGCGTTGGGGTCGAGAAGCGGGATGGCCATGGTGTGTTCCTTGTCTGTGTTGCTTGCTGTATTGCGTGGTCGCCGCCGCGACGCGGCAGGCGACGCAGCGGGTTCAGGCGTCGATCAGGTCGTCGAGCCGGAAACGCGCGATCCGGTAGATCTGGTCGAGGCTCGCGCGCAGCTCCTCGGTGCGCGTGTGGTTCACGCGCGACTCGAAGTTCGCGATGATGCCGTGCCGGTCGTAGCCGCGCACCGCTAGGATGAACGGGAACCCGAACTTCTCGCGATAGGTGCGGTTCAGCGTCTGCAGCCTGTCGAACTCTTCCTGCGTGCACTGCGCGAGGCCCGCGCCGCTCTGCTCGCGCGTCGATTCCTCCGTCAGTTCGCCACGCACCGCGGCCTTGCCCGCGAGCTCCGGGTGCGCGTTGATCAGCGCGAGCTGGCGCACTTCGCCGGCCGTCTCCACGGCGCCCGACATCGTCTGGTGCAGCGCGTCGATGCTCGCGTACGGCCGTGCGCCCGCGGCCGCCTCGGCAACCCACGGCGAGTGTTCGAAGATCCCGGACAGCGCCGCGACGAATGCGCCCGGCGCCATCGTGTTCAGTTGCTCCAACGTGTAACGCATCGCCTTCATGCTTTCCCTTGGTTCCGAAGATTGGGCTGATACGGATGATGTTCGCGCCAGTGACGCGCGATATCGACACGCCGCGTCACCCATACGCGATCGTGCTGCTCGATGTGGTCGAGGAACTTCTGCAGCGCGCGGAACCGGCCCGGCCGGCCGAGCAGCCGGCAGTGCATGCCGATCGACAGCATCTTCGGCGCTTCGTCGCCCTCCTCGTACAGCACGTCGAACGCGTCGCGCAGGTAGTGGAAGAAGTGATCCGCGGTGTTGAAGCCCTGCGGCGTCGCGAAGCGCATGTCGTTGGTGTCGAGCGTATACGGCACGATCAGCTGCGGCGTCGTGCCGCCGCCCGACACTTCGACGTCCATCCAGAACGGCAGGTCGTCGCCGTAGTTGTCGGAGTCGTACAGGAAGCCGCCGTATTCAGCGACGAGCCGGTGCGTGTTCGGGCTGTCGCGCCCGGTGTACCAGCCGAGCGGCCGCTCGCCCGTCACGCGCTCGATCGCTTCCATGCCGAGCCGCATGTGCTCGGCCTCGAGCTCCGGCGTCATGGCCTGGTAGTGGATCCAGCGCCAGCCGTGGCACGCGATTTCATGGCCCAGCTCGACGAACGCGCGCGCGAGCTCCGGATGCCGCTCGATCGCCATGCCGACGCCGAACACGGTGAGCGGCAGCCCGCGCTTCTCGAACTCGCGCAGGATGCGCCACACGCCGGCCCGCGACCCGTATTCGTAGATCGACTCCATGCTCATGTGGCGATCCGGATACGCGGCCGCGCCGACGATTTCCGACAGGAACTGCTCGGAACCGGGGTCGCCGTGCAGCACGCAGTTCTCGCCGCCCTCTTCGTAGTTCAGCACGAACTGCACGGCGACGCGCGCCCGCCCGGGCCAGTTCGCCTGCACCGGATGGCGGCCGTAGCCGATCAGATCGCGTGGATAGTTGGAATCGAGTGACATGGTTCGATGTGCGACGAATACCTGCTGAATTATTGGGTATCGATCGGCCCCGCCGAGGGGCCGCCGCGCTCGCACCGGCCTTGCGGCGCCCCCGCCGGAGCCGATGCGATTGACGGCCCAGTGTAGCGAAAACGCCCATACGCGCCCATACAGCGGCGCAGATAGTGCGTGTCAGACGGTGTGTATGTGCGGGTGCGGCAAGCCGGCCGCGGCGGCCTGCGGCGCGTCTGCGCCCGGCCGGCCGTGCGCCGGGCCCGGTGCGGCCGCGTCGGGGCTGAAACGCGCGAATTCGCCGTCGTAGCGCTTCGGCAGCGGCCGCGCATAGTCGCCGCGCTTCGCGGTCGCGAGCCGCAGCGCGACGAGCGCCTCCGCCCATTTGAGCGCCGCGGTCACGCCCTCGACCACCGGCGCGCCGATCTCCCGCTCGATCTCGTGCGCGAATTCGGCCATCCCTGCACAGCCGAGCACGATCGCGTCGGCGCCGTCCTCGTCGAGCGCGCGCCGGCATTCGTCGACGATGATCCGGCGCGCGGCCGAGCCCGGGCGGTCGAGCTCGAGCACCGCGACGTCGGTCGCGCGCACGTTGCGGCAGAATCGCTTCATCCCGTAGCGCTCGGCGAGGTGCCACGCCATCCCGCAGGTGCGCGCGAGCGTCGTGACGACCGAGAAGCCGGGCGCGAGCACGCTCGCCGCATGCATCGCCGCCTCGGCGATGCCGATCACGGGCCCGCGCGCGAGCTCGCGCGCCGCATACAGCCCCGGATCGCCGAAGCACGCGATCACGTACGCATCGAAGCCGTCGCGCTCGCCCTGCGCGATCTCGGCGAGCAGCCCGGGCGTCGCGAGCGCCTCGTCGTAATGGCCCTCGATCGACGGCGGGCCCATCGGCGGGCTGACCGCCACCACCGTGGTGCCGCCGGCCGCGACCTCGCGCGCGCAGCGGCCCATCGCGTCGGTCATCCGCTGCGTCGTGTTCGGATTGATCAGCTTGATCTTCATCGCGCGCGCCTCAGGCCTTCGGTTGCGCGAGCAGCCGGTAGAACACGAAGCCGAGCGCCGCGCCGATGAACCACGAGAAGTTCGCGACGCCCTGCCAGCCCGGCATCATCACGCAGACGATCGCGATCACCGCGGCCGGCAGCAGCGCGGCGAGCGCGCGGCGGTTCACGCCGCCCGTGTACCAGTACGCGCCGCGCTCGGACATCGTGTACAGGTCGTCGCGCACGAGCCTGCCGCGCTTGACGAGATAGAAGTCGGCGATCAGCACGCCGTAAAGCGGGCCGATGAACGCGCCGAGCACGTCGAGCGTGTAATGGATCACGGCCGGGTTGTTGAACAGGTTCCACGGCGTGATGAAGATCGACGCGACCGCCGCGAGCATCCCGCCCGCGCGCCAGCTGATGAGCCGCGGCGCGACGTTCGAGAAGTCGAACGCGGGCGACACGAAGTTCGCGACGATGTTGATGCCGATCGTCGCGATCGTGAAGGTCAGCGCACCGAGGATCACCGCGGTCGGATGGTCGATGCGGCCGACCGTCTCGACCGGGTCGGTGATCAGCTCGCCGAACACCGGCAGCGTCGCGGCGGTCGTGATCACCGTGACGAGCGAGAACGCGAGGAAGTTGACCGGCAGGCCCCAGAAGTTGCCGCGCTTCACGTCGCCGAAGCTGCGGCAATAACGCGAGAAGTCGCCGAAGTTCAGCATCGGCCCCGAGAAGTACGACACGACGAGCGAAATGGCCGTGATCATCACCGGGATCACTTCGGCGCCGTGATACTTGACGCCGCCGAGGTTGATGCCGATGTTGCGCCAGCCCGCGCGCCACACCATGTAGCCCGCGAGGATGAACATCACGACATAGACGGCCGGGCCCGCGAAGTCGATGAATTTCTTGATCGTCTCCATCCCGTTCCAGAATACGAACGCCTGCAGCACCCACAGCAGCATGAAGCCCACCCAGCCGACGGCCGACAGGCCGAGCAAGCCGTAGCGGTGCACGTCCGCGTACGGCAGCCATTGCGGGAAGAACTTCAGCACGACGATCACCAGCGCGCTCGACGCGAGATAGGTCTGGATGCCGTACCACGCGATCGCGATCAGCCCGCGGATCACGGCCGGCACGTTCGCGCCGAGCACGCCGAAGGTCGCGCGGCACGCGACCGGATACGGCACGCCGATCTGCTGGCTCGGCCGCGCGATCAGGTTGCACAGCGCGTTGACGAGGCCGATGCCGACGATCAGCGCGATCAGCACCTGCCAGCTCGTCAGCCCGAGCGCGAACAGGCTGCCCGCGAACACGTAGCCGCCGACGCTGTGCACGTCCGACATCCAGAACGCGAAGATGTTGTACGCGCCCCAGGTCTGATTCTTCAGGGGTGCCAAATCTTCGTTGTACAGACGCTCGCTGAACCCGCCCGGCAACGGCGGATCACTGCCCTCGCCGCCGCTTTCCGCCGGATATGCGCTGTCGTGCGCGACACTGAACTGAGCCATGACTTCTCCTTGACCGCGGCCGGGCGGCCGCTCCATCGTCATCGAAATCGCCCCGGGGTCGTCGTCCGGGGTCGGACCTGCGGCCGCGGCGTGGGCCGCGGCCGGCATTGCTTCAGCTCAGGTGGCGCGCAAGCAGGGTTCCGTCGCCGCTTACGCGGCGCCGCCGAACACTTCGCGCAAATCGACCGCCCCGGTTGCGGGCCGGTCCAGCATTCTCAATTCGACGTGCTGCAGGTGGTGCGCCATCAGCTCGGCCGCGCGCTTCGCGTCCCCCGCTTCCAGCGCGACCAGGATCTCGCCGTGGTCGTCGAACGAACACGGGCTGCGCCCGTGCGACTCGTACAGCGCCGACATCAGCGTCGAGCGCGCGACGAGGCCGTCCAGACACGCACAGAGCGTCGCGTTGCCCATCAGCGCGGCAAGCGCCGTATGGAACTCGCCCGACAGGCGGATCCACGCGGGGAAATCGCGCCGCTCGAACGCCTTGCGCTCCTTGTCGATCAGCGCCGCGACGCCCTTCAGGCGTTTCGCGCCCGGCCCCGTCGCCAGCCGCTCGACGACGGCCAGCTCGATGATCCTGCGCATCTCGAACACCTCGTGCACGTCCTGCAGCGTGGGGCTCGCGACGAACGCGCCGCGGTTCGGCTCGAGATCGACCAGCCGGTCGGTCGCGAGCAGCGCGAGCGCCTGCCGGATCGTCCCGCGCTTGACGCCGAATACTTCGCACAACTGCGCCTCGGTCAGCTTCGCGCCGGGCGCGAGCCGATGCTCGAGGATCGCCGTCCGGATCCTCTCGGCGATCGCTTCGGGTCCGGGCGCGCCGGACGGGGCGGATTCGGGTTCGTTCATGATCTGCATCGCGTGATGGTCCTCATCGTAGGACGGACATAAAGATTGTCAACAATTCATTTCGAAGATTCCGCACAATCGGTGCGCATCGCGGCGACCTGATCTGGTGCATCATGCGCGAAATCCATGCACGGCAAGCCTCTTCCGCCCACCAGAGGCCGATCTCTAGGCATACCCTTCTGGTTATTTTGTTGACAAAAATGGTGCGAACCGAGGCAACGATCTTGTTGAGGCCGACGAAAATTTTCGACCGTTAGTTGCGCATTTACTTAAAGAAAAAGGCGGAAACCCGCCTTTTCGATCGTGTGCACCGCCTTCAACCGAGATGCGGATAGTCCGACAGCGTGAGCCGGAAGCCGTGCGCATTCGCGACGAGCTGCGCGTGCGCGCCGAACGGCAGCGTCACCAGGTCCGGCACATGGCCGAACTGCAGCCCCGTGACGACCGGAATGCCGATCACCGCGCGCACCTGGTCGATCATCGCCTGCATGTCGTAGCCGTTGTCGTATTCGAACGACCGCGCGCCGGTCAGCTGGCCGATCACGAGCGCCTGCTGGCGCGCGAGCAGCCCGGACAGGTGCAGCTGGTAGATCATCCGCTCGATCCGGAACGGCTGCTCGTTGACGTCCTCGATGAACAGGATGCCGCCTTCGATGTCCGGCATGTAGGGTGTGCCGACCAGCGACGTAAGAATCGCGAGGTTGCCGCCCCACAGCGTGCCGGACACGTCGACGCTCTGCACCTGCGGCGCTTCCGCGACGATCGTCGTGGACGGCTGCGCGATCGTCCGCCAGAAGTGGCTCATCGTGAATTCGCTGGGCGTCTCCGCGCCGAAGTCGGCCGACAGCATCGGGCCGCCGAAGGTCTTGATGCGCGCCTTCGCATAGAGCGCGAGCTGGATCGCGGTGAAGTCGCTGTGGCCCACCAGCGCGATCGGCTGGTCGCGCAGCCGGCGCTCGAGCCCGCGATAGTCGAGCCCGTGCAGGATGCGCGCGGCGCCGTAGCCGCCGCGCACCGCGAGCCCGATGTCGGGCAGCGGCCGCGCGGGATCCGCGAGCCGGTTCAGGTCCCCTGCCCGCTCGCCGTCAGTGCCGCCGAAACGCTGGTAGCGGCGCTGCGTCGCCTCGATGTTGTCGATGCGGTGCCGCGCGCCGCTCAGCCGCTCGAGCGCCCGATTGATCGCATCGGGGTCGTGCGGATAGCCGGAAGGCGCCAGCAGGCGGATGGAATAGGACGCGGCGGACGGGAGGGACATGGGCGGAACGTGTCGGTGATCAAACCAGCTTAGAGGGTCCGAACCGCCCGCGGTTCACCGGCGGGCCGAACGGCTTCGGGTGCGCCGCATCCCGCGTGTCACGTGCCGGACGCCGGGTCGCGGGCGAGACGGGCCTCGCGCAGCGCGCGGCGGCGCTCGGCGAAGAACGACTTCAGCGCGGCGCCGCACTCGTCGGCCAGCACGCCGCCGAGTACCTCGGTGTGATGATTGAGCTGAGGATTCGCGAACGCGTCGATCACGCTGCCGCACGCGCCCGTCTTCGGATCGGTGGCGCCGAATACGACGCGTGCGATCCGCGCATGCATGATCGCGCCGGCGCACATCAGGCACGGCTCGAGCGTCACGTACAGCTCGCAGCCGGGCATCCGGTAATTCTGCAGTTGCTGGGCCGCCATGCGCAGCGCGGCCATTTCGGCATGGGCGGACGGGTCGTGCCCGCCGATCGGGTGATTGAAGCCGCGCGCGATCACCTCGTCGCCGCGCACCAGCACCGCGCCCACCGGCACTTCGCCGGCAGCGCGCGCCTCTTCGGCGGCAGCCTGCGCGAGACGCATGAAATGCGCGTCGCGCGCCGACACCGGCGCGGCGGCTGGTACGGGATTATCGGTCGTGGATTCGGCAGGCGCGCCCGGCAGCACGTCGGACGTCACATCGGCCCCGCTTCGGCGGGCCCGTCGTCGAGCCCGCGCTCGCACAGGCGTTCGGCGATGCGGCGGCAATATTCGCGGGGCACGGTCATCGGGCCGCCGCGCAGCGATTCGAGCGCCATGTCGAGCGCCAGCATCTTCGCCTGCAGCCGGCAGCGCGTGGCGCGGTCGCTGACCGCGCGCAGCTCGTCCTGCAGGTTGCGCAGCGCGCGCAGTTGCTCGACGGCCGGGGGCACGAAGCCCGCATTCTTCAGGATACGGTTGGCCACCCGCACCTCCTCGGGCACGAGCAGGTCGTCGTCCAGCGTTTGCGGCGCGCCGGTACCCGGCAATTCGTCGAACTCGCCCCGCGCGGCGGCGGCGGCAATACGTTGTTCGACCAGGGCGTCAAGCAATCTCATCGGGTCAATCGAAACAATGCGGCAGCCGAATTCTAGCAGGGTGACGCGCATATGACAGGCACTTCGAACGAATGCTCGACATTCCCGTGAAGGCAGAATGACGGCGCAATCGATTGCGCACTGTTCGCCCCCCGTTTTATGACGGCGCGGGACACGCGGCAACGCTTGATCGCGCCACATCGGGACGCGTTGCCGGGCCGGGCTCCCGACAAGCGGCGTGGCGACCGGTGCCTCTCCGGTCGCCACGCCGTGCACGGGCCGCCGGTCAGTTGCCTCCGCCGTAGAACCGGTTGAGCCGCTCGAACTCACCCGACTTCTGCGCGCGCCAGAGTTCCTGCCTGACCTGCGCACGCGTGAGCCCGGCCGGCCCGCCCGACTGCGTTCCGGCAGCGGGCATGCCGCCCACGGCCGTCGCGCCGATCGCGGCGTCGGACGGCGTCATCGACGACGCCGGTGCACTTCCCTCCTGTGCGAGCGCGGTCCCCACCGCACCCAGCATGCAGACAGCGCCGAGCGCCGCCTTGTACGTGGTCTTCATCGTGGCACCTCACATGAAGCAGCACTGCGATACATTCGACGCGGGCGGCACGGTTGCCCCACCGCCCGTTCGCCTCGACGCGTGTTCCGTGCGCTGCGTACGGGCACGTTGCCTGCGCCGCCAGCCCGACCACGCGGGCGCGGGCCCGACACACCGGCCGTCGGCCGGCTCGCACGCCGGAGGCCGCATCGATCAGCCGTGGCATTTCCCCTATGAATTCCCCCGGGCCTGCGCATCGTCATGCGCGACATCGCACTGCGGCCGTATCGCACGTTGGCTCTCGTTTCGTTCGTGCATCGCGCCGCATCGCGAATCCGATACGCCCGCCGCACGCACGACCGGCGGACGGCGGGAATGCGGCCATGATAGAGATCGCCCGCCCGTTTGACGCCCCCTTGAAAGGGGGTAACTGCGCGATTTGTCATGTTGTCCGCCTAAGCTCAACAGATCGCGCGAAACGCGCGAACGGCCCGCGTCGCGATGCAGTCGCGCGCGAATCCGTCGCACGCCCGGGGGACGTCGTCATGTCTGACAAGCACGTCGCGCTCGCAGGTCACATTCGGCGGCTGTGTTCGCTGGGCGTCGATCCGCGCCTCGTCATTCCTCATGTGATTGAAGCGGCACGGCAGATCGTCGGCGCCGACTGGGGCATGTTCCTCTTTGCAGACGAGCACCACGCGCTGAGCGACGTGTACAGCCAGAACGACACGGTCTACTCGGTGCTGCCCGCGTACTTCTCGAACGCCCGCGACACGGCGCAGCAGGACGTGCTCGGCGTCACGTTCTCCGACGCGATGCGGCGCGGGCGCGGCTTCGGCAACAGCGCGCACTACGACGATGCGCTGCTCGCGAGCGCGATGTATGCGGACCTGTGGCAGCCGGTGTCGATGCGCCACTGCCTCGAGCTGACCGCGACCGACGGCGCGCGCGGCTGGGGCAGCCTGCAGTTGTCCCGCGCGCCGGGCAGTCGTCCGTTCTCCGAAAAGAATCACCGGGATCTCGAGCCGTTCGCGCGGCATCTCGCGCATGCGTTGTCGCGCCCCGTGCGGCCGCCGCTGCACGAGGCGGAAAGCAGCCTGTCCGCGATCGTGGTCGTCGACGACGCCGGCCGGTTCCTGTTGCACAACACCGACAGCGTCCGGATGCTGGCGCTCGCGGCCGACCAGCCGCTCGCGTTCGCCCGGCAAGACCGGCTGCAGGACTGGCTCGCACCGCTGCTGTCGAACGTCGACCGGATCTGGCGCGGCCACCCCGCGCCGCCCGCCATGCTCGAACGCCGCACCGCCGCGGGCCGCTTCCGCTTCAAGGCCTATCGCTTCGCCAATGCCGACGCGATGCAGCGCGAGTTCGCGATCGTGATCTACATCGAGCACTTTCCGCCGCTCGAACTCGAGATCGAGCGGCTCGGCTTCCGGCTCGGCCTCACCGAACGCCAGCGCGAGCTGTGCACGCAGCTCGTGCTCGGCCGCTCGCACAGCGAAATCGCCCGCGGTCTCGCGCTGCGCGACAGCACGGTCGTCGATCACGTCCGCAAGATCTATCGCAAGCTCGACGTCCACAATCACGACGAGCTGCGCAATCTTTTTCGAGCCGGCACGCAGGGGTAGCGTAATGCGGCGTGCCGCGCCGTTTCCGCGTTCGCGCGAAGTCGCGAAATTAGGTATGTATTCCTGATGAGGCTTTCGACGACGACGCACGCTCGTCACGCCGCCGCCGGCATCGACCGGTCGCGAGGAAACGGCCGGAAGGTCAGCGCAATCAGGAACGCGCCGACACCGATGGCGAAGGAGCCGACATACAGCCACCCATAGCTGCCGAGCGCGTCGAAGATCAGGCCGCCCGCAACCGGCCCCGCCGCCATGCCGAGGCTGCCGGCCATCGCGCTGCCGCCGATCACCGTGCCCATCATCCGCAGCGGAAAGTTCTCGCGCGCGATGACCGAATACAGCGGCATCACGCCCGCATAGACGAAACCGAACAGCGTCGCGACCGCATAGAAGCCGCCGAGGCCGCGCACGAAGCAATACGCGAACGCGCCGAGCGCCTGGATCAGCAGGCCCGCGACCAGCATGCGCTTTGCGCCGATGCGATCGCCGAGCACGCCGAACACGACGCGGCCGCCCATGCCGGCCAGCCCTTCGACGCTGTAGATCGAGACCGCCGCGAGCAGCGGTATGCCGCAGCTCACCGCATAGCTGACCGTGTGGAAGATCGGCCCCGAATGCGTCGCACAACAGAAGAAGTTGGTCAGCACGAGGATCGCGAACTGCGGCGAGCGCAGCGCCTGCCCGACCGACATCGTGGCCTGCGGCGCGCTCGCCTGCAATGCGGCGCCCTGCCCGCCGTCGAGTGCCGGCGCGCGGCGGATCAGGAACGCCGCCGGGATCATCGACATCGCCGCGAGCGCGGCGATGATCAGCATCGACGTTCGCCAGTCGTGCGTCGACACGAGCCACGCGGCGAGCGGCGACATGGTCATCGGCGCGATGCCCATGCCGGCCGATACGAGCGACACGGCAAGGCTGCGGTGCGTGTCGAACCAGCCCGTCACGCACGCCATCACCGGCGCGAAAATGGCCGCCGCCCCGCTGCCGGCGAGCACGCCGAAGATCAGCTGGAACGCGGCCAGAGACGTCGCGCGGCTGGCGAGCGCGAGACTCGCGGCCAGCAGCACCGCGCCCGACACGACGACGCGGCGCGGCCCCACGCGGTCCGACAGGCTGCCCCACGCGATGCTCGCGAATGCCAGCGCGAGGAAGCCGATCGTCATCGCACCCGAGATGCCGGTCACCGACCATCCGGTGTCGCGCGCGATCGGGCGCAGGAACACGGGCAGCGAGAACATCGCGCCGATCGCGATGCAGCCCAGCAGGCCGCCCGCGGCGACGATCACCCAACGGTAACGGGAATCTGGCATGGATGCCTCCTTGTCTCCGTAATCGGACCCGGTCCTCAAAGATGTTCGGACGCGCCGGCTTGCGTCGATACCACTACGACGGGCGGCACGGTCGTCAATCGACAGGCGTCGTGGCTTTATTTTCCGCCGCCGACGGAAGATGTCGCAGGAACGTTTCCAGACAGAATCCTCAATCGGGATTCGCTAGAATGCCCGGTTCGACGAATCGCGCACCCAGAGGATCTCGCGTTGAAACTCCCGTACGAATGGCAGGTCGGCTTGCGCTATACCCGCGCCGGCAAGCGCTCGACCGGCAACGGCTTCATCTCGTTCATCGCGGCCGTGTCGATGGCCGGCATCGCGCTCGGCGTGGCCGCGCTGATCATCGTGCTGTCCGTGATGAATGGCTTTCGCAGCGAAGTGCGCGACCGCATGCTGTCGGTGCTCGCGCACGTCGAGATCTTCTCGCCGACCGGCACCATGCCCGACTGGGCGCGCACCGCCGAGGAAGCGCTGCGCAACCCGTCGGTCAAGGCTGCGGCGCCCTACGTCGAGGCCCAGGCGCTGCTCACGAACAGCGGCAAGGTCACCGGCGTCGCGCTGCGCGGCATCGATCCGCGGCTCGAGCCGCGCGTCTCCGACATCGCGAAGGACATGAAGAGCGGGCGCCTCGACGCGCTCGTGCCGGGCGAGCTCGGGATCGTGCTCGGCTCCGCGCTCGCCGCGAACCTTCAGGTGCAGGTGGGCGACCGGCTGACGTTCTTCGCCCCCGGCGGCTCGGCGCAGATGCGCAACCTGCTGCCGCAGTTCAAGCAGTTCAAGGTGGTCGGCACCTTCGAATCCGGGCATTACCAGTACGACAGCGCACTCGCGTTCATCCACATCGGCGACGCGCAGACGCTGTTCCATTTCGCCGCGCCGACCGGCGTACGGCTGCGGGTCGACGACATGGAGCGCGCGCCCGAGATCGCGCTGCAGCTGTCGCGCTCGCTGTCCGGCGATCTCTATATCCGCGACTGGACCCAGCAGAACAAGACGTGGTTCATTGCCGAGCAGCTGCAAAAGCGGATGCTGTTCGTGATCCTGCTGCTGATCATCGCGGTGGCGGCGTTCAATCTCGTGTCGTCGCTGGTGATGACGGTGACCAACAAGCAGGCCGACATCGCGATCCTGCGCACGCTCGGCGCACAGCCTGGCTCGATCACGAAGATCTTCATGATCCAGGGCATGACGATCGGCCTCGTCGGCACGTTGTCGGGCGTCGCGCTCGGCTGTGCGGTCGCGTGGAGCATCCCGTGGCTGCTGCCCGCGATCGAGCACACGCTCGGCATCCAGTTCCTGACGCCGTCGGTCTACTTCCTCAGCGAGCTGCCGTCGAAGCTCATGCTGGCCGACGTGATCGAAGTCGGCGTGGTGGCGTTCCTGATGTCGTCGCTCGCGACGCTTTATCCGAGCTGGCGCGGCGCGCGGGTGCGGCCGGCGGAGGCGTTGCGCTACGAGTGAGGGGCGCGGGGGCGCGCCTGCTCGATTGTCAATCACCCATTGGGGCCTTGGGCGGACGGCGGCTGCGCTCGGTCAAGCGGCGCGTATAAGCCCTTGACAATACCCAGCCATCGTGTCATCCGAAAGGAAACCGTGGTCGCGCAGATGGTCATCGACATTGGAGACCCGTACATTGAAGGCCGCGCGACGATACCGTTGCACAGCATCGGCTCGCGCCTTCGCCCATGTTGTGTCAGTGCGCCAACCCGTTCAGGATAACGGCCGCCCGGATTATTTCGAAAATTGCAAAGACTGGGCATCTCGAGACGACTTGTGTAAGTGCCATACCGTCAGTAGCGCGAACCCGGCAAAGTCGGTGTAACAGTTGCGGTAGGATGAACACCTTTCGAGCCACGGCCGTCGATCTCGCCCAGGATTCACACCCCGTCATCTCACACCGATGCCCCTCGACTACCCGACCCTCGATTCGCTGCGCACGCGCCATCCCGCCTGGCGCCTGTTACGCTCGGATCACGCGCCACTTATTGTCAGCTTCCTGCACCGCGTGTTCGTCGCACCGAACATGCGCGTGGTAGCGGCGCCGCTTCTTGCCGAAGCACTCGACGACGAACTTTACGCGTTACGCGAACAACTCGGCGACGGGGCCTTCCCGAAGCCTGCGCTCGAGTATCTGAACGATTGGGCCGGCCCTGAAAAGGGATGGTTGCGCAAGTTCTATCGCCAAGATTCTGATGAACCGCAGTTCGACCTGACACCCGCCGCGGAGAAAGCGATCGCCTGGCTCGGCACACTGACGGAACGCAGCTTTGTCGGCACGGAGTCGCGGCTCCTGACACTTTTCGAGCTGCTGCGGCAGATGGGCGAAGGTAGCGAGGCAAACCCGGAAAAGCGTCTCGCCGAGCTCCACGCGCGGCGCAGCCAGATCGACGCAGAAATCGCGCGCGTCGAGGCCGGTGACGTTCGGCTGCTCGACGATGCCGCGCTCAAGGACCGCTTTCAGCAATTCATGCAGATGGCGCGCGACCTGCTCGCGGATTTCCGTGAAGTCGAGCAAAACTTTCGGCTGCTGGACCGGCACGTACGCGAGCGGATCGCGCTTTGGGAAGGATCGAAGGGCGCACTCATCGAGGAAATCATGGGCGAGCGCGACGCGATCGCCGATTCGGACCAGGGCAGCAGCTTCAGGGCTTTTTGGGACTTCCTGATGTCGAGCCGCCGTCAAGAGGAACTCTCGGAACGGCTCGAGCGCGTCCTGGCGCTGCCGGCGATCTCCGAAATGAGGCCCGACGCGCGCATGCGGCGTGTTCATTACGACTGGCTGGAAGCGGGCGAGCATACGCAACGCACGATCGCTCAGCTTTCGCAGCAGCTTCGACGGTTCCTCGACGATCAAGCGTGGCTAGAAAACCGCCGTATCATGGACATCCTGCACGGCATCGAAACAAAGGCGCTTGCGCTGCGCGAAGCGCCCCCGCCAAGCGCCGTCATGGAGATCGAGACCGCGTCCGCTGACACCGAGCTGCCGATGGAACGCCCGCTTTACGTGCCGGCGCTGCGCCCTGTCATCGCCAACGTCGCCATCGAGACCGGCGAGGCGGACCTCGATGCCTCGCCGCTCTACACGCAGATCGTCGTCGATCGCGCGCGCCTCGCAGGCCACATCCGCCGATGCCTCCAGGATCGACCGCAAGTGACGCTTGTCGAACTGGCGGCCTCGCAGCCGCTCACGCATGGGCTCGCCGAGCTCGTCGCCTATTTGCAGTTGAGCGCCGAAGCCGGATCATTTCGCGCGACCGTCGATGAGACCATCACCGACACGATCGCGTGGCAGACGAACGACGCCGACGGAACCACGAGTGCCAAACGCGCGACGATGCCACGCGTGATTTTCACAAGGCAAAGATGACGCAAGAACAGCAAGCCTCGTCGCTTGGTCGAGGTAATTTGTCGACGGTTGCCATCGCGCTGCTCAAGGGCGTGATCTATCGCGATGAAAACGAGCGCCTCTGGGCCGCATTGCTCGAATTGCAGACGCATGTACGCGACTACGTCTCCGTGCTCGGCCTCGAGCTCGTCGTGGACGAGGCGGAAGGCTACGCCTTTGCGAAGAGCCGCGCCGAGCATGACACTGAACTCGATGCGGACCAGGCTAAGCTACCTCGGCTCGTCGCCCGGCGGCCACTCTCGTTCCCCGTGAGCCTGCTGCTCGCGCTGCTGCGAAAGAAGCTGGCGGAATGGGATGCTGGCGGCGGCGACACGCGGCTCGTCCTTTCGCGACAGGAAATCGTCGAGCTCGTACGCGTATTCCTTCCCGCGAGCACTAACGAGGCGCGCTTGGTCGATCAGATCGATACACACGTGAACAAGATCGTCGAGCTCGGCTTCCTACGCCGGATGAAGACCACGAGCGGGCCGCCCACATTCGAGGTGCGGCGTATTCTCAAGGCGTTCGTCGATGCACAATGGCTGCTCGATTTCGACGCGCGGCTGGCGAGCTATCGGATGCACCTTCAAGATCCGACGGTTTCGAACCGACAGGAGAATCGCGATGAATGAGCCGCGCACGCTCGGCCTCGATTTTGCCGCCGACGATACCCTGACCGGCTTTCGCCTCGAGCGGCTCGAGGTCTTCAACTGGGGGACCTTCGACGAACGGGTCTGGGTGCTGCGGGTCGATGGCCGCAACGGCCTGCTGACGGGAGACATCGGTTCCGGCAAGTCGACGCTCGTCGACGCCATCACGACCCTCCTCGTGCCTGCGCAGCGCATCGCCTACAACAAGGCGGCAGGCGCGGACAGCAAGGAACGGACGCTACGTTCGTATGTGCTCGGCTACTACAAGTCGGAGCGCAACGAGGTCACGGGGACGGCCAGGCCTGTGAGCTTGCGCGGCCATAACAGCTATTCAGTGATTTTGGGGGTGTTTCGTAACGCCGGGTACGATGCCACTGTCACACTCGCGCAAGTGTTCTGGATGAAGGACGCGCAGGCTCAACCCGCACGCTTCTTCGTCAATGCCGAACGCGATCTCTCGATCGCAGCCGACTTTTCGCGCTTCGGCACAGACATCGCGCAGCTACGCAAAAAGCTGCGTGGGCTGGGTGCCGAAATCGAAGATACGTTTCCAAAATACAGCGCCTGGTTCCGGCGACGCTTCGGGATCGAAAACGAGCAAGCGCTCGAACTCTTTCATCAAACGGTATCGATGAAATCGGTGGGCAATCTTACCGACTTCGTACGCAGCCACATGCTCGAGCCGTTCGACATCGCACCGCGCGTAGACGCGCTGATCACGCACTTCGACGATCTCAATCGTGCTCACGAGGCTGTACTGAAAGCCAAGCGCCAGGTGGAACTGCTGACACCGCTCGTCGATGACTGCAATCGCCACAGCGAACAAGGACACGTTCTCGAAGGCTGGCGAGCGTGCCGTGAAGCACTGAAGCCCTACTTCGCCGGGCTCAAGCTCAGCCTCATCGAGCGCCGCGTCCAATTGCTCGATGAAGATCATGCGCGTACGACCTCGCGAAAGGCGCGGCACGAAGAAGCGCGCGATCAGGCGCGCCAGCGCGTGGACGACTTGCGCCGCGCCGTGGCCGAACAAGGCGGCGATCGCATCGCACAGCTCGAGGTGGAAATCCGCGAGCACGAGCGAGAAAGCGCGCGTCGCCGCGAACGCACGCAACGCTATGTCGCCATCGTTACACTGCTCGGTGAAACCGAGGCCACGGATGAGGCCGCATTCGTTTCCCAGCGCCAACGTCTGGCCGCCCGGCGCAGTTCGCTCGTCGACGACGAAGCGCAACAGCAAAACGAGATTACCGAATGGAGCATGGCTTTTCGCGAAGGGAAAGCGCGGCGCGATCTGCTGGAGGACGAAATTGCGAGTCTGAAGGCTCGACGCAACAACATCCCGAAGGATCAAGTCGCGATGCGCTTGAACCTTTGCTCGGCGCTCGATCTGGAGGAGGACGCCCTGCCGTTTGCGGGCGAACTCATTCAGGTGCGCGAGACTGCGCGCGATTGGGAAGGCGCCGCCGAGCGCGTCCTGCGCAACTTCGGCCTGTCGCTGCTCGTGCCCGACGAGCACTATGCGAACGTCGCGGCGTGGGTGGATCGCACTCATCTCCGCGGGCGGCTCGTCTACTTTCGCGTGCGTTCTGAACGCGCCGCGCGAGCAGCCGAGACCATCGAGCTACACCGCCACTCTTTCGCACACAAGCTCGCGATCAAATCCGATTCGCTGTTCTATGGCTGGCTCGAGCGCGAAATCGGCCGCCGTTTCGACTATGCTTGCTGCGATACGCAGGAACAGTTCCGGCGCGAGACGCGCGCGATCACGCGCGCGGGCCAAGCGAAAGCGCCTGGAGAGCGTCACGAAAAAGACGACCGCCACGCGCTTGACGATCGCAGCCGCTACGTGCTCGGTTGGAGCAACACGGCCAAAATTGCCGCCCTCGAAGCACAACGGCGAGCGCTCGAAGTTCGACTGGGTGAGATCGGGCAAAGGCTCGGAGAAGCCCAAAACGAGCACGCCAAGGTGCGACAGCAACTTGAAGCACTCGCGCGTGCCGGCGAGTTCGTCGATTTTCGCGAAATCGATTGGTCCAACTGCGCAGCCGCGATCGCTCGTCTTGCGGACGAAAAGGCACGACTCGAATCGGCAAGCGACGCTCTCGCGGAGCTAACCGCTCAATTGGACTCGGCGCACGCGACGTTGAAAGAGCGCGAAGCAGCGATCTCGGAAACCGACTCGGAACTAGGCGGCATCCTGGCCAAGCGGGAGGCAGCGCAAGCGTTGCGCGACGAGACGCACGCGCTCGTTGCGGAAGTTCATGCCGAACTTGCCGAACGGATCGAGGCCCTGCGAGCGGAGATCCTCGGCGAACATCAGCTTTCCGTCGAGTCGTGCGACAACCGCGAGCGGGACGTGCGCGAGGCGTTGACAACCCGTATCGACAACGAAACGAAGTCGCTCGGCCGCCTTGCCGAGCGAGTCGTCAAGGCCATGGCCGCCTTCAAGGATGCCTACAAACTCGAAACTGCCGACTTCGATGCAAGCCTCGACGCGAGCTCGGAATACCGTGACATGCTCGCGCGGCTGCAAGCGGACGACTTGCCGCGCTTCGAAGCGCGTTTCAAGGAGTTGCTCAATGTCAATACGATCAACGAGATTGCCAACTTCCACGCCCAGCTCGCGCGCGAACGGGAGACGATCAAGGAGCGCATCGAACGCATCAACGAATCGTTGCGACAAATCGACTATAACCCGGGCCGATACATCGTCCTTGAAAGTCAGCCCAGCCCCGACGCGGAGATCCGCGAATTCCAGAGCGACTTGCGCGTCTGTACCGAGGGCGAACTCACGGGGTCGGACGATAGCCAATACTCGGAAGCCAAGTTCCTGCAAGTCAAACGCATCATCGATCGCTTCCGCGGCCGCGAAGGGTTGACCGAGCAGGATCGGCGCTGGCGCGCCAAAGTGACCGACGTGCGCAGCTGGTTTCTGTTCGCCGCCAGCGAGCGTTGGCGCGAGGACGACAGTGAATACGAGCACTACTCCGACTCCGGCGGTAAATCCGGTGGCCAAAAGGAGAAGCTCGCCTATACGATCCTTGCCGCGAGCCTCGCTTATCAGTTCGGCCTCGAATGGGGTGCCGCGCGTTCTCGATCGTTCCGCTTCGTCGTCATCGACGAAGCGTTTGGCCGAGGCTCCGACGAGTCGGCGCAGTACGGTCTCACATTGTTTCAAAAACTGAACCTGCAACTGCTGATCGTCACGCCGCTGCAGAAGATTCACATCATCGAGCCGTTCGTTTCGAGCGTCGGATTCGTTCAGAACGACGGGGGACGCGCCTCGAAGCTGCGCAATCTGTCGATCGAGGAGTACCACGCGCGCAAGGCGGAGTTCGGGCAATGAATTGGACAACGACCGCCGAGCTGTGCGTCCGCCTCCAGCGCCAATGGGAGCGCGGCGAATGGCTGCGAAGCCTCGTAGATGACACCGATGGGCTGTTCCCGCTACGTCTGTCGATAAAGGGCCCGAGTTCGTCCGAATTGGCCGAGCGCTTCGACGCAGTGCGCGCATGGATCGCGGAAATTGCCGCGACACCGCGCGTACGCATCGAATGGAGAGAAATCAATCATCGAATTCTCGGCCTGCAGCGTTTACCGCAAGCAGTCTGGATCGACAGCCTGGACGATGCGCTCGCTGTCGCCGGCAAGCGCCGCGACGCCGCGCGGTTCGAGCGGCTGCTCGAAATCACGCGCTCGCGCCAGCCGAAGCTCACCACGTGGCTTGCGCAGCGCCCGTTGCAAGCGCTCGAATTCGCCGACGATTGGGAACGAATGCTGGCAGTCGTCGATTGGCTGCAAGCCCATCCGCAGCCGGGCGTATATCTGCGGCAGGCCGAAATCGCCAGTGTCGACACGAAATTCATCGAAGCGCGGCGCGGCGTCCTCGCCCAATGGCTCGATCTCGTGCTGCCGTCCGAGGCAATCGACAGCAGCCGGACAGGCGCCGTCCAGTTCGCTGCTCGCTACGGGTTCCGAGAGAAGCCGCCTCGGATTCGATTTCGCGTGCTCGATGAGAGGCTCGCCGTTCTGCCCGGTTTGGGTCGGCCGGACATCGCACTCGATGCCGACAGCTTCGCGCGCCTCACATTGCCGTGCCGCCACGTGTTCATTACCGAAAACGAGATAAATTTCTTGGCATTTCCCGACGTTCCGCAGTCGATCGTGCTCTTCGGCGCGGGCTACGGTTGGGACGCTCTGGAGCCGGCGCGATGGCTGACAGACTGTGCGCTCCACTACTGGGGCGACATCGACACGCACGGCTTTGCCATTCTCGATCAATTGCGTTGCCGATTCCGGCACGTCGGCTCTTTCTTGATGGACCGCGCAACACTGATGGCGCATGAAGCATTCTGGGGAGACGAAGGCGATCAAGTCATACGCGATCTGCCGCGACTCACAGCACAAGAGCGCGAACTCTTTGACGACTTGCGTGACAACCGGATTCGCCATGGATTGCGGCTCGAACAGGAGCGCATCGGGTTCGGATGGGTCAGAGCTGCGTTGGAGGAGCGGACTTTCGTTTAGCCCGCCGCGTCTCGCATCACCCACCACTGCGAATGCAATGACCGCTCCGCCCCTACTCTTCGAGCTGCTTGAGTTGCTTTACCGCATCCGGGGCGTACTCGACGGAAAACGCGGCCATCAATCAGGCTTTGGTTTCGCGCATCTTGCGCTTCCCGGCTAACCGTTGGAGGGCCCGGTATCCCGTCAGCGCAAACGATGGACCGGCCCTCAAAGCATCGTACACGGGCGCAACCGTATTTCTGAGCCAAGACTCAACGGCCCGATGGCGGGCTGCCAGCGTCCGCAGACCGTCACGGATGACTTCGCTATCAGTAGCGCACTCTCCGCTCGCAACCTTTGAGCGAACCAGCTCGGCCAGTTCCGTGGGCAATGTGACGCTGAATTGCCGTGTCGAACGCACGATAGGCGTCCATGGTTGCGTAGGGTTAATCCTCCATCACGTACGCGAGGGGAGACCCCCGGCGGACTGTATCGCCGCCAGTTGAACAAGCACCGACGGCGATGGCTGTGCTATGTGATGTGCCGGTCGCGGTAACCGCGCGACAGCCCAGATCGGCGGGCGAGCGCGACCTGCTCACCGACCCGGCCCATTGACTTGGAAAAGGAAACCTTCCCAAATCTCACTCCCACTCGATCGTCGCCGGCGGCTTCCCAGAGATGTCGTACACGGCCCGGTTGATGCCGCGCACTTCGTTGATGATCCGGTTCGACACACGGCCGAGCAGCGCATACGGCAGGTGCGCCCAGTGCGCGGTCATGAAGTCGGTCGTCTGCACCGCGCGCAGCGCGGTCACGTAGTCGTAGGTGCGGCCGTCGCCCATCACGCCGACCGACTTCACCGGCAGGAACACCGCGAACGCCTGGCTCGTGAGGTCGTACCAGCTCTTGCCGACGTCGGCCTCGCCGCACAAGCCCGCTGCCGCATCCTGCGCGGTCGCGATGGTGTTGCGCAGTTCCTCGATGAAAATCGCATCGGCGCGGCGCAGCAGGTCTGCATACTCGCGCTTCACTTCGCCGAGAATCCGCACGCCGAGGCCCGGGCCCGGGAACGGATGGCGGTATACCATCTCCGGCGGCAGGCCGAGCGCGACGCCCAGTTCGCGCACTTCGTCCTTGAACAGGTCGCGCAGCGGCTCGAGCAGCTTCAGGCCAAGCGTTTCCGGCAGGCCGCCGACGTTGTGGTGGCTCTTGATCGTCGTCGCCTTCTTCGTCTTCGTGCCGCCCGATTCGACCACGTCCGGATAGATCGTGCCCTGCGCGAGCCACTTCGCGTTCGTGAGCTTCTTCGCCTCGGCCTGGAACACCTCGACGAACTCGCGGCCGATGATCTTGCGCTTCTGCTCCGGATCCGTCACGCCGGCCAGGTGGCCGAGGAACTGCTCCGACGCATCGACGTGCACGACCTTCGCGTGCAGGCGGCCCTCGAACATGTCGAGCACCATCTTGCCTTCGTTCAGGCGCAGCAGGCCGTGGTCGACGAACACGCAGGTCAGCTGATCGCCGATCGCGCGGTGGATCAGCGCGGCCGCGACGCTCGAATCGACGCCGCCCGACAGGCCGAGGATCACTTCCTCATCGCCCACCTGCTCGCGAATGCGCGCCACGGCTTCCTCGATGTGGTTGCGCATGATCCAGTCCGGCTTCGCGCCGGCGATGTCGTGCACGAAGCGCTCGAGCAGTTGGCGGCCCTTCACGGTGTGCGTGACTTCCGGGTGGAACTGCACCGCGTAGTAGCCGCGCGCCTCGTCGGCCATGCCGGCGATCGGGCAGCTCGGCGTCGACGCCATCAGCTTGAAGCCCGGCGGCAGCTCGGTGACCTTGTCGCCGTGGCTCATCCAGACCTTCAGCATGCCGTGGCCTTCGGCCGTCTTGAAATCCTCGATGCCGTCGAGCAGGCGCGTGTGACCGTGCGCGCGCATTTCCGCGTAACCGAACTCGCGTTGGTCGCTCCACTCGACCTTGCCGCCGAGCTGCACGGCCATCGTCTGCATGCCGTAGCAGATGCCGAGCACCGGCACGCCGAGATCCCACACCGCCTGCGGCGCGCGCAGCTGGTGGTCTTCGTAGGTGCTGGCATGGCTGCCCGACAGGATCACGGCCTTCGGCGCGAACTCGCGGACGAATTCGTCGGACACGTCGTTCGGGTGGATTTCGCAGTAGACGTGCGCTTCGCGCACGCGCCGCGCGATCAGTTGGGTGACTTGCGAACCGAAGTCGAGAATCAGGATTTTGTCGTGCATGGCTGCGGACGGGAAGAAGAACAAACGGATAAGAAAAGCAGCGCATCGCGCGCTGCGTCAAAAGCATGGACAGCGGCGTCGGGCGGGGATGGCGCGCGACGCATGGCGGTCAATCCTGCATCGGCGGACGTTCGTCCAGCGCGACGTCGCTCGACGCGTTGCCGGATGCGGCCGGCGCGGAAGCCGCGGGCGTCGCCGCCGGCACCGCGACCTGGCCGATGACCGGCTCGGCGCGCCGCGGCGCAACCGCCACCGGCTCGGCCGGCCGCTTCGCCGCGCGGGCGTCGGGCGCTGGCGCGGCCTGCGCCACCTGCGCCTTTTCGCGCCGCCGCACCGCCGCGGCAAGCCGGACGCCGCCGAGGCCGAGCACGAACAGCACCGCGCCCGCCACCGCCGACAGCAACTGGCCGGCCGCCGCGAGCGCCGGGCCGTGCGAGCCGATCGCCCACACCAGCGTCAGCACGCCGATCAGCCAGTTCACGTGGCCGACCGCGCGCGCGACGGGCGCCGTCAGGTCGCCATTGACCGCCGCATGCGCGGCGAGCCACGCAAGGCCCAGCAGCGCGATGCCGAACGCCTGGCCGAGCATCGCCGGCTCGACGTTCGCCAGTTGCAGCGCGCTGAACAGCGCGCGCCACGGGGTCAGCACGAACAGCACGCCGAACCCGAGCATCAACAGCGCATCGACGACGAGCACGGCTCGCAGCAGCGGTTTCATCGGCGCTCAGTCCACGTGGTAGTTCGGCGCTTCCTTCGTGATCTGCACGTCGTGCACGTGCGACTCGCGCATGCCCGCTGCGGTGATCTGGACGAATTCCGCCTTGTCGTGCAGCTCGTCGATCGTCCGGCAGCCGCAGTAGCCCATGCTCGCGCGCACGCCGCCGACCAGCTGGAACAGGATCGCGTTGACCGAACCCTTGTACGCGACGCGGCCTTCGATGCCTTCCGGCACGAGCTTGTCGATGTTCGCGGAGTTGTCCTGGAAGTAGCGGTCTGCCGCGCCGTCCTTCATCGCGCCGACCGAACCCATGCCGCGGTACGACTTGTACTGGCGGCCCTGGTACAGGAACACGTCGCCCGGCGCCTCTTCGGTGCCCGCGAACATGCTACCCATCATCACCGCGTTCGCGCCGGCCGCGAGGGCCTTCGACACGTCGCCCGAGAAGCGCACGCCGCCGTCGGCGATGCACGGCACGCCCGTGCCCTTCAGCGCTTCGGCGACGTTCGCGATCGCGCTGATCTGCGGCACGCCAACGCCCGCGACGATCCGCGTCGTGCAGATCGAGCCGGGGCCGATGCCGACCTTCACCGCGTCCGCGCCGTATTCGACCAGCGCCTTCGCGGCCGCGGCCGTCGCGATGTTGCCGCCGATCACCTCGACGTGCGGGAAGTTCTGCTTGACCCAGCGCACGCGCTCCAGCACGCCCTTGCTGTGGCCGTGCGCGGTATCGACGACGATCACGTCGACGCCCGCCTGCACCAGCAGCTCGACGCGCTCTTCGTTGTCCGGGCCGACGCCGACCGCCGCGCCCGCGCGCAGCTTGCCGTGCTCGTCCTTGCAAGCGTCGGGGTGCTCGGTCTGCTTGGTGATGTCCTTGACGGTCATCAGGCCGCGCAGCTCGAATGCGTCGTTGACCACCAGCACGCGCTCGAGGCGGTGGCTGTGCATCAGCGCCTTCGCTTCGGCGAGCGGGGTGCCTTCCTTGACCGTCACGAGGCGATCGCGCGGCGTCATGATCGATTTGACGGGTTCGTCGAGGCGGGTTTCGAAACGCAGGTCGCGGTTCGTGACGATGCCGACGAGCTGCGGGCCTTCGACGACCGGGAAGCCCGAGATGCCGTGCTGGCGCGACAGCGCGATCACGTCGCGCACCTTCATTTGCGGCGGCACCGTGATCGGGTCGCGCACGACGCCCGATTCGAAACGCTTGACCTTCGCGACTTCGCGGGCCTGTTCGGCCGGCGTGAGGTTCTTGTGGACGATGCCGACGCCACCCTGCTGCGCCATCGCGATCGCGAGGCGACCTTCGGTGACCGTATCCATCGCGGCGGACACGAGCGGCATGTTCAGGGAGATGTTGCGGGTCAGCTTGGTCTTGAGGCTGGTGTCGCGCGGCAGAACGTCGGAGAAGGCCGGGACGAGGAGCACATCATCGAAAGTGAGTGCTTTTTGGATCAGACGCATGGCAAATCCTATGGGCGCAAAAGCGAATTATACGCGATGTGCCGTTGAATTTCACAACACGAACAAAGGCTTAGGCGGTTTTCTGGTGGTTGGAGGGCCGAATCGTTCGGATCGCCGTTCGGGTCGTTTTCGATCCGGTTTCGTTTTGGGTGGCGGCATGTCCGTTCGCGCCGGCGCCGGTTCCGGCCGATTTTGGCCGATTGCGGGCGATTGCGGCCGGGCCCGCGGCGTCACGCGAGCCCGGCCGCACGCGCAACCAGCCACGCACCCGCCCCGAGCGCACCGCCCCCGACGAGCCGCGCGGCCCGCGCGCCGTCCGGCGCGAGGCGCTCGGCGGCGATGGCGGCCGTCGCGACGGCCATCACGCGCGGGTCCATCACGCCCGCCGCGAGCGCGGCCGCCATCAGGTTCGCGCAGCACCCGCCGCAGTGGAGGCCGAGCCGCAGGCCGTGCCGCCATGCGGCCCACGCGTCCGGCGACGCCGGGCGCACGTGCGCGGGCGCGCCCCGGCAGCACGCAAGGCGACGCGCCTTCCAGCGCGTGAACTGCACCGCGCCCGCGCCCAGCACCGCGGCGCCCGCCGCGAACGGCACGGCCTGCGCGAACGCGGGCAGCCGGATCGCGGCCGCCGCCAGCGCGGTGCCGGCCGCGAACACGGCCACGCCAGCCAGCGCCCACACGGCAAAATACCCGGCGCCCGCAAGCGCAGTCAGCCACGCGGCGCGCGCGGTGCCGGCCACCGCTGCGATCGCCTGCCGGTAGCGCCACAGCATCGGCGCCAGCGCAGGCAGCATCATCGCCGCCGTCATCGCGCCCCACATGCCGAGAAACGCCGCGGCGGCCCTCGTCCAGGCAAGGCCGCACGGTCGCGCCCACGCCATCGACATCGTCCAGCCGCCGGGCATCGGCACGCCGCCCATCGCGGCCATCGACACGCACTGCGCGACCGTCACCACACCCACGCCCGCGAACAGCACGGCCAGCACGCCGAAGCAGGCCGTGCGTCGCCGGCAAGCGGGCCCGGCCACCGTCGACAGCCACATCGCACCCTCCCGCCATTCACCCGACCCCGGCTCAACGCCGTTCGTATTCGTCGTGCCGACGCCACCAGACGCCCTGTTCGTTGCGCCCCTTCGGCGCGCGGTCGAGCCACTGGTACATGCCCCACAGGCCGTCGAGGCCGCGCGCATAGGTCGAATAGGTGTGATAGACCACGCCATCCTCGAGCACGAACGCGCTCATGCCGGGCCGGTCAAGCGAATACGTGGCGGCGTCGGTGCCGCAGGTCGCCGCGAAGCGGGCCACGGGCTCGGGCGGCGGCGTCAGGTCCATCGCATGGCCGGCTCGCCGGTAGTTGTATTCGAGCTCGCCCGTGCGCTGCTGCGCGGCGGTGAACGACACGTTGAAGTCGAAGTTGAAGTCGCTGTCGACCGACGACGCCCACGGAAACGTCCAGCCCATGCGCTGCCGGTAGGCCAGCAGCTTCGCGAGCGGCGCGCGCGACACCGCGGTCAGCGTGACGTCGTGGTTCGCCAGATGGACCGCGAAGCCGTCGAAGCCATCGGCGAGCGCCGAGCACGACGGGCACCCGGCCGTGTAGTCGGGCCCGAACATGAAGTGATAGACCAGCAATTGCGAGCGACCGCCGAACAGGTCCGCGAGCGTCGCCGGGCCGCCTTCGGTGTCGAACCGGTAGGTCTTGTCGACCCGCACCCACGGCAGCGCCTGGCGTTGCCGCGCCAGTTCGTCGCCCTGTCGCGTCAGCGCCTTTTCCGCGTCGAGCAGCGTGCGCCGCGCCGCCAGCCATTCGTCGCGGGTTCCGGTGAGATGCGTCGTCATCGTTCGTCCCTCCTGTCGGTGTCCTGCATTGCAAGCCCCGCGGCCGGCACGGCGTGCCGCGCGGGGTTCGTGGTGCTAGATTAGTGCCGGGCTACGAACGACGGGAGTGACAAGTGTGGCGGGATTCGGATGGATGCGCTGATTACCGCCGCGGCCCGCGCACTCGCCGCCGGTGATCCGCTCGGCGCGCTGAACCGGGTCGCATTGCGCGACGATGCGCCCGCGCTCGCGCTACGCGGCATCGCGATGGCGCAGCTCGGTGACTTCGCACGCGCGAAGGCGCTCGTGCGCAGCGCCGCGCGCGCGTTCGGCCCGAAGGAGGCCGTGGCGCGTGCGCGCTGCGTCGTCGCGGAAGCCGAGATCGCGTTCGCGTCGCGCGATCTCCACTGGCCGGCCAAGGCGCTCGACGCAGCCCGCGCGACGCTCGACGCGCATGGCGATCGCGTCAATGCCGCGCACGCGCGCTATCTCGATGTGCGCCGCCTGCTGCTGCTCGGGCGTCTCGACGACGCCGAGCGCGTGCTGGCCGGCATCGACCCCGCGCCGCTGCCTGCGGCCTCGCGCGCCGCGCACGCGCTCGTCGCCGCGGGCATCGCGATGCGGCGCATCCGCGCCCAGGCGGCACGCGCGGCGCTTGCCCGCGCGCGGCAAGCCGCGCACGACGCCGGCATCGCCGCGCTGACGGCCGAGGTCGACGGCGCCCGCCGCATCCTCGACGCACCGGCCGCACGGCTGATCGCGCGCGGCGACGCGCGGCCCTTGCTGCTCGACGAAGTGGAGGCGCTGCTGGCGTCGAACGCCGTCGTCGTGGACGCATGCCGCCATGCCGTGCGCGACGCGGGCATGACGATCCCGCTCGCGCGGCGGCCGGTGCTGTTCGTGCTCGCCCGCGCGCTCGGCGAGGCATGGCCGGCGGACGTGCCGAGGGATGCGCTCGTCGCCGCCGCGTTTCGCGCGAAACACGCGGACGAATCGCATCGCGCGCGCCTGCGCGTGGAGATCGGCCGGCTTCGCGCGCTGCTCCGTCCGCTCGCGAACGTCACCGCGACGCCGCGCGGATTCGCGCTCGCGCCGCACGGTGCACGCGAGGTGGTCGTCCTCGCGCGCCCGGTCGACGAGCAGCATGCGACGGTGCTCGCCCTCCTCGCCGATGGCGAATCGTGGTCGAGTTCCGCGCTGGCGCTCGCGCTCGACGCCAGCCAGCGCACGGTGCAGCGCGCACTCGACGCGCTCGCGCAGGCCGGCAAGGTGCAGGCGCTCGGCCGCGGGCGGGCGCGCCGCTGGACGACGCCGCCCGTCCCCGCATTCGCGACGACCTTGTTACTCCCTGCCCCGCTGCCCGGCGACTAGGATGTCGTTACCCAACGACGAGGATGCCGACATGAAACACACCCCCGCAGACATCATCCGCGAATACGGCCCGTTCCCGGGCGTCGACGGCGTGCACGGCGTCACGTTCGACGGCCGCAACGTGTGGTTCGCGTCCGGCGACCGGCTGAACGCGCTCGACCCCGACAGCGGCCGGACGGTGCGCTCGCTCGACGTTGCCGCGCATGCGGGCACGGCGTTCGACGGCCGGCACCTGTTCCAGATCGTCGAGAACCGCATCGAGAAGATCGATCCGCAGACCGGCCAAGTGCTCGCGACGATCCCCGCGCCGGGCAACGGCGGCGACTCGGGGCTCGCGTGGGCCGAAGGGGCGCTGTGGGTCGGCGAGTATCGCGCACGCAAGATTCATCAGATCGATCCGCAGACGGGCGCGCTGCTGCGCACCATCGAATCGAACCGTTTCGTGACGGGCGTGACCTGGGTCGACGGCGAGCTGTGGCACGGCACCTGGGAGAACGATGCGAGCGAGCTGCGGCGCATCGACCCGCAGTCGGGACAGGTGCTCGAACGCGTCGAGATGCCGCCGGGCGTCGGCGTATCGGGGCTCGAATCCGACGGCGGCGACCGGTTCTTCTGCGGCGGCGGCAGCAGCGGCAAGGTGCGGGCCGTGCGCCGCCCCGCTCGCGGAGTGCAGGAATGAACAAGACGATACCCGGCCAGCCCCGCTAAGATGCGCGCTCATCAGCAATTCAGCCGGAGAAGTCGATGCAGCGCGGTGTGGTGTATGGGGTATTGGCGGGGGCCCTGTGGGGCATGGTGTTCCTGGTCCCGAGACTGTTGACCGACTTCTCGCCGCTGCTGCTGAGCGCCGGGCGCTACGCGATGTACGGCCTCGTGTCGGTCGCGGCCGCGCTGCCGGCCGCGCGCTCGCTGCTCGCGCGCCTCACCCGCGAGGATTTCGTCGCGCTCGTGAAGCTCGCGCTGATCGGCAACGTCGCGTACTACATGCTGCTGTCCGGCGCGGTGCACCTGATCGGCATCGCGCCGAGCTCGCTGATCGTCGGCGTGCTGCCCGTGACGGTCACGCTCGCCGGCCTCGGCGACCACGGCGCGGTGCCGCTCAAGCGGCTCGCCGGCCCGCTCGCGCTGGTCGTCGCGGGCATCGCCTGCATCAACGTCGATCTGTTCACGTCCGAGGCCGCGCAGGCGACGACGCTCGCGCAGAAGCTCGCGGGCATCGCGTGCGCGGCGGGCGCACTCGCAAGCTGGACCTGGTACGCGGTGGCGAACGCACGCTACCTGCAGCGCCACCACCATTTCGACGGCAACGATTGGTCGGTGCTGTGGGGCGTCGTGACCGGGCTGATCGGCGGGCTGTGCTGGCTCGCGATCCTCGCGCTGCCGGCCGGCACGGTGCAGCAGGCGCTGCCGGCGTCGCGCTGGCAGCTGTTCTGGCTGCTGAACCTCGGCCTCGCGATCGGCGCGTCGTGGCTCGGCAACGGCTTGTGGAACGCCGCGTCGAAACGGCTGCCGCTCACGCTGTCGGGCCAGCTGATCGTGTTCGAGACCGTCTTCGCGCTGCTGTACGCGTTCGTCTACGACCATCGCCTGCCGCGCGTGCTCGAGATCGCGGCGCTCGTGCTGCTGCTCGCGGGCGTCTACGGCTCGGTGCGCCAGCACAGCAACACGCACTCCGACGACGATCCGCTGAACGCGAACCTCACCGCGCACTGAGCGCGGCGGGTTTCATCGGATGAATGGCGAGCGAATCGCGGGCTTCAGCGCGACGCGATTCGCGGCAGCGGGCTACAGGTGACGTGTCAGCGCGAATCCTTGTGCTGCCACTTGCGGCCCTCGACGGAGCCCGCGCGGCGGGTTTTCTCGACGCGGCGCTGGCGCGCGACCTTCGGGTCGACGATCAGCGGCCGGTAGATCTCGACCCGATCGTGGTCGGCAAGCGGCGCGTCGAGCGGCGCGAGCTTGCCGAATACGCCGGTCTTCGCGTGGTCAAGATCGATCTCCGGATGCAGCGCGAGCACGCCGCTCGCGTCGATCGCATCGCGGACGGTCGCGCCGTCCGGCAGCGTCACCGGGATCAGCGACTGGCGCTCCGGCAGCGCGTAGCAGACTTCGATCGACAGCATCGCGTCACCCCTTCCCGTAGCGCTGGTCGGCGCGCTTGACGAACGAGTCGACGAACGTGTTCGCGATATGGTTGAACACCGGCCCGATGATCTTCTCGAGCAGGATGTTCGAGAACTCGTAATGCAGCGAAAACTCGATCTTGCATGCGTCGGCGCGCAGCGGCGTGAAGCGCCACGAGCCGGTGAACTTCTTGAACGGGCCGTCCGCGAACTCCATGTCGATCCGCGTCGGGCGCTGCTGCGAGTTGCGGGTCGCGAAATGCTGCCGGATGCCCTTGAAGTTGATGTCGATGCGCGCCTCCATCCCGTTCTCGTCCTGGCGGCGAATCTCGATACCGCCGCACCAGGGCAGGAAATTGGGGTAGTCGGCCACGTCGGTGACGAGGTCGAACATCTGTTCCGCCGAGTGACGGATCAATACGGTTTTCTGGACATCTGCCATAAATCGCGCGGCATCGCAAAGGTGAGAACGCAAGCCGGGCGATTCCCGCCCCGCTTTGCTAAAATCGTGATTTTAAACGAGTTGGCCCGATCCTTTCATGAGCATCATCGACAACAGGAAAGCGCACTTCGATTACCACATCGAGGAACGCTACGAGGCGGGGCTCGTGCTCGAGGGCTGGGAGGTCAAGGCGTTGCGCGCCGGCCGCGGCCAGATCAAGGAAGGCTACGTGGTCGTGAAGAACGCCGAGATCTTCCTGATCGGCACCCACATCAGCCCGCTGCCCGAAGCCTCGACGCACATCAAGCCCGACCCGGTGCGCACCCGCAAGCTGCTGCTGCATGCCGAGGAGATCAAGAAACTGATCGGCAAGGTCGAGCAGCGCGGCTACACGCTCGTGCCGCTGAACTTCCACTACAAGGGCGGCCGCGTAAAATGCGACATCGGCCTCGCGAAAGGCAAGAAGCTGCACGACAAGCGCGAAACCGAGAAGAAGCGCGACTGGGAGCGCGAGAAGGCGCGCATCATGCGCGCCGGCACCTGACGCGCACCGCCACGACCACACATGCAACGGCCCGCTCGAAGCGGGCCGTTGTCGTTTCATTCGGCGGATAGCGAAAACCGGAGGCGAATACGAATGCCTGCGCCTGATCAGGCGGCAATTCGCCGCACCCTCGCGGCCCCGGGCGCCGCCGCCGCGATCCCGCCGATCAAGCCTTGCCGGCCGGCGCACCGGAGGCCGCCGGCGTCGCGCGCTTGACGATCGACAGCGCCGACGCGATCGCGGTGCCGAGATCCGACAGGTTCGACGGCACGATCAGCGTGTTGCCCTGCTTCGCGAGATTCGAGAACGCGCCGACGTACTGCTCGGCGACCTTCAGGTTCACCGCGTCCATCCCGCCCTGCGACTGGATCGCGTTGGCGATCTTCTGAATCGCCTGCGCATTCGCCTCCGCCACCGCGAGAATCGCGGCCGCCTCGCCCTGCGCCTGGTTGATCGCCGCCTGCCGCTCGCCTTCGGATTTCTGGATCGCCGCCTCGCGCGCGCCGGATGCGAGGTTGATCTGCTCCTGCTTGCGGCCTTCCGATGCGGCGATCAGCGCGCGCTTTTCCCGCTCCGCGGTGATCTGCGCCTGCATCGCGTGCAGGATTTCCTTCGGCGGCGTGAGATCCTTGATCTCGTAGCGCAGCACCTTCACGCCCCAGTTCGCCGCGGCCTGGTCCAGCGCCGACACGATATTGTGGTTGATGAAATCGCGCTCCTCGAACGTCTTGTCGAGCTCGAGCTTGCCGACCACCGAACGCAATGTCGTCTGCGCGAGCTGCGTGATCGCGAGCACGAAGTTGCTCGACCCGTACGACGCCTTCATCGGATCGGTCACCTGGAAATACAGCACGCCGTCGACCTGCAGCTGCGTGTTGTCGCGCGTGATGCAGACCTGGCTCGGCACGTCGAGCGGAATTTCCTTCAGCACGTGCCGGTACGCGATGCGGTCGACGAACGGCAGCACGATGTTCAGGCCCGGCGACAGCGTCGCGTGATAGCGCCCGAAGCGTTCGAGCACCCACGCGTGCTGCTGCGGCACGATCTTCACCGTCTTGGAGACGATCACGACGGCAATGACGAGCAGGACGACCCAGATGATCAGCGAGTCCATGAAGCGTTCCCTCCTTGTTGTCAGCGGACGATCAGACCGCGGGTTTCGCTACGACCACGAGACAGTTGCCGCGCACGGCGCTCACCTGGTAGAGGCGCGCGTCGTCGCGTTCGCCGTCGGCCAGCTCGACATCCCATTCGGCGCCGCGATACTGCACGCGCGCGCGGCGATCGCGCCAGGCGTCGACCGTGACCGTCGCGCCGATATCGAGATTGATGTCCGGATTGGCCGATGCGTCGCGCTTCTGCCTGCGCCCGAGCCCCGAGCGGCGCAGCACGATCATCGCGGCGATCGCCACCCCGGCGGCGGCCGCGAACTGCAGGTGCGGCGGGAAGCCGGCCACCTGCAGCAGGCCGCCGGCGAGGAAGCCGAGCGCGATCATCAACAGATTGAACGTGCCGGTCAGCAGCTCGCCGACAACCAGCACGCCCACCCCGATCCACCAGAACAGTTGCCCTGACATTGTGTGGTCTCCTACAAGCAAAAACACCCCGGTGCTTACCGGGGTGTTTATAGCATGAACCTTGCGGTTTGCCTTCAGCGGGCGGGCGCATGCGCCGCCCGCCGGAGAACCGTTGCCGACCTTACTTGCGGTTGGCGAGCGCCTGCCACGTATCGATGATCGTGTCCGGGTTCAGCGAGATCGACACGATGCCTTCGTCGGTCAGCCATTGCGCGAAGTCCGGGTGATCGGACGGGCCCTGGCCGCAGATGCCGACGTACTTGCCCATCTTGCGGCAGGTGTCGATCGCACGCTTCAGCAGGAACTTGACCGCCGGGTCGCGCTCGTCGAAGTCGACTGCGAGCAGTTCCATGCCCGAATCGCGATCGAGGCCGAGCGTGAGCTGCGTGAGGTCGTTCGAGCCGATCGAGAAACCGTCGAAGTGTTGCAGGAACTCTTCGGCGAGGATCGCGTTGGTCGGCACTTCGCACATCATGATGAGGCGCAGGCCGTTTTCGCCGCGCTTCAGGCCGTACTTCGCGAGCAGGTTCACGACGCGCTCCGCCTGCTTCACGGTCCGCACGAACGGCACCATGATCTCGACGTTGCTCAGGCCCATCTCGTCACGCACGCGCTTGAGCGCGAGGCACTCCATCTCGAACGCCTGCGCGAAGTCGTCGGCGATGTAGCGCGACGCGCCGCGGAAGCCCAGCATCGGGTTTTCCTCGTCCGGCTCGTAGCGCGAACCGCCGATCAGCTTCTTGTACTCGTTCGACTTGAAGTCGGACATGCGCACGATCACGGGCTTCGGGTAGAACGCCGCGGCGATCGTCGCGATGCCTTCCGTCAGCTTGTCGACGTAGAACGCACGCGGCGACGCATGACCGCGCGCGACGCTCTCGACCGCCTTCTTCAGATCCTGGTCGATGTTCGGGTACTCGAGGATCGCCTTCGGGTGCACGCCGATGTTGTTGTTGATGATGAACTCGAGACGCGCGAGGCCGACACCGGCGTTCGGCAGCTGCGAGAAGTCGAACGCGAGCTGCGGGTTGCCGACGTTCATCATGATCTTCACCGGGATTTCCGGCAGTTCGCCGCGCTGCACTTCGGTGACTTCCGTCTCGAGCAGCCCGTCGTAGATCTTGCCTTCGTCGCCTTCCGCGCACGACACGGTGACGAGCGCGCCGTCCTTCAGCACGTCGGTCGCGTCGCCGCAGCCGACCACCGCCGGCACGCCGAGCTCACGCGCGATGATCGCCGCGTGGCAGGTCCGGCCGCCGCGGTTCGTGACGATCGCGGCCGCGCGCTTCATCACCGGCTCCCAGTTCGGGTCGGTCATGTCGGCCACCAGCACGTCGCCCGGCTGCACGCGTTCCATTTCCGACGGATCCTGGATCACGCGCACGGGGCCCGCGCCGATCTTCTGGCCGATCGCGCGGCCCGTCGCCAGCACCTGCGACTGGCCCTTCAGCTTGAAGCGCTGCTCGGCCTTGCCGCTCGCCTGGCTCTTCACCGTTTCCGGGCGCGCCTGCAGGATGAAGATCTTGCCGTCGCGGCCGTCCTTGCCCCACTCGATGTCCATCGGGCGCTGGTAGTGCTTCTCGATGATCACCGCGTACTTCGCCAGCTCGATCACGTCAGCGTCGGTGATCGAATAGCGGTTGCGCTGCTCGTGCGGCACGTCGACCGTCTTCACGCGGCCCGGCTCGCCCGGCTGCGTGAACTCCATCTTGATCAGCTTCGAGCCGATCGAGCGGCGGATGATCGGGTACTTGTCCTCCGCGAGCGTGGTCTTGAACACATAGAACTCGTCCGGGTTCACCGCGCCCTGCACGACGGTTTCGCCCAGGCCATAGCTCGACGTGATGAACACGGCGTCCTTGAAGCCCGATTCGGTGTCGATCGTGAACATCACGCCGGCCGCGCCAACGTCCGAGCGCACCATGCGCTGCACGCCGGCCGACAGAGCAACCTCGGCATGCGTGAAGCCCTTGTGGACGCGGTACGAGATCGCGCGGTCGTTGTAGAGCGACGCGAACACGTGCTTCATGCGGTCGAGCACGTCCTCGATGCCGACGACGTTCAGGTACGACTCCTGCTGGCCCGCGAACGATGCGTCGGGCAGGTCTTCCGCGGTCGCGGACGAACGCACGGCGAACGACAGCTCTTCCGGCGAGCTGGCCTTCAGGATCTCGAACTGGGCACGGATTTCCTCTTCCAGGCGCGGCTGCATCGGCGCGTCGACGATCCACTTGCGGATCTCGGCGCCGGCTTCGGCGAGCGCCTTCACGTCGTCGATGTCGAGCGACTCGAGACGTTTCGCGATGCGGTCGGTGAGGTCGTTGTGCGTGAGGAAATCGCGAAAGGCGAGCGCGGTCGTGGCAAAACCGGTGGGAACGCGCACGCCTGCCTCGGCAAGCTGGCTGATCATCTCGCCGAGCGACGCATTCTTGCCGCCGACGATCTCCACATCGGTCATCCGCAACTGCTCGAACGGAATTACATACGCCTGGTCCTTTGCGACGTTTGCTGCGTTAGTCATACAAGCCCCTAAGTGTGAAAAAAATACTCGATCGCGCAAGTGGGCTTGAACGCGGGCGCTTGCAAAAAGGCGCGGCGCGTCTTGTGCAACCTGTTAGATAAACAATCGCGGATGCGGAAATCTTTCGACCCGAATTACAAAAATCCCGGCAGAAGGGCGAAATTTGAAGACAGATCGCCGAACTTGCCGGGAATTTTTGGTCGGTCGCGGCAGGCTCGCCGCGCGTGTCGCGCGCCGCCCCCGCAATTGCTTATCCAACAGGTTGCCGCTATTCTACCGTGCCGGCTGCCGGATGTGGCGCGACCTTGTCATTGCGTCTGGAATGCGGCCTCCAGCCCGCGCAACCGCCCTTCACGTTCGACGTCCAGATTCATGCTGCCTACCGTTTTCATCGTCTCCGACGGCACCGGGATCACTGCCGAGACCTTCGCGCATTCGATCCTCTCCCAGTTCGACCAGAAATTTCGCCTCGTGCGCGTGCCGTTCGTCGACTCGCTCGACAAGGCCTATGCGACCGTCGAGAAAATCAACGAAGCCGCCGTGCACGACGGCCGCCGCTCGATCGTGTTCACGACGCTCGTCGACAGCGAGTCGAACGAGATCGTCAAGCGCTCGAACGCGCTCGTGCTCGACATGTTCCAGCGCTTCGTCGAGCCGCTCGAGCAGGAACTGCAGCTGAAGTCGAGCCACGCGATGGGCCGCGGCCACCAGAACGCGGACACCGAGGAATACAAGACGCGGATCGAGGCGATCAACTTCTCGCTCGCGCACGACGACGGCCAGTCGAACCGCAACCTGTCGGAAGCCGACGTGATTCTCGTCGGCGTGTCGCGCAGCGGCAAGACGCCGACCAGCCTGTACCTCGCGATGCAGTACGGCGTGAAGGCAGCGAACTATCCGCTGATTCCGGAAGATTTCGAGCGCGGCAAGCTGCCGTCGGCGCTGTCCACGCACCGCGAAAAGCTGTTCGGGCTGTCGATCGATCCGCAGCGCCTGTCGGAGATCCGCAACGAGCGCCGCCCGGGCAGCAAGTACGCAGCGCCCGAGAACTGCCGCTACGAGATCAACGAAGCCGAGGCGATGATGCGCCGCGAAGGCATCAAGTGGCTGTCGTCGACGCACAAGTCGATCGAGGAGATCGCCACGACGATCCTGCAGGAAATCCGCCTCGACCGGCAGTCGTACTGATCGCGCGCGGCCCCGCGGGGCTGCCGCCGGAATGAGCAAAGGCCGCGTTCGACGCGGCCTTTTTCATGTCGGGAAAACGGGGGAGCGATGCCGGCGCGTCACGCGCCCCGCTGCTGCCGGCACTGCTCGAACAGGCAGACGGCCGCCGCCGCCGCGACGTTGAGCGACTCCATCCCGCCCGGCTGCGGAATCGTCACGCGATGGGTGGCCGCGTCGCGCCAGAATGCCGACACGCCGGCGCCCTCGTTGCCGAACACCCAGACGACCGGCCGTGCGAGGTCGCAGTCGTAGATCGCCTGCGCGCCATGCGAATCGGTCAGCGCGACCGGCACGCCGATCCGCTCGGCGAGCGCGCCCGCTTCGACGTCCTCATGGATCGACAGCAGGAAATGCGCGCCCATGCCCGAGCGCAGCACCTTCGACGACCATGCATACGCGGTGCCCGGCGCGCAGAACACGTGTTTCACGCCTGCCGCCGCCGCGCTGCGCAGGATCGAGCCGACGTTGCCGGCGTCCTGCACGCCGTCGAGCACGACGGAGGTCTCGGTCACGCGCGCGGGCAGCGCATGGGACGGCCGGTCGACGAGCAGCAGGAAGCCGACGCCGTTGACCACGTTCGACAGTTGTCCGAACAGCGCATCGGGCAGCGTGACGAGCCGGTGCGCGTCGATGCGCGCGACGATCGCCTGCGCTTCCGCGTGGCCCAACGCGCCTTCGGTCGCGACGCACAGTTCGGGCGTCGCACCCGTATCGAGATACGCGCTCGCGAGATGGAAACCTTCGAGCAGCGCCTGGCCGCTGCGGCGCTGATGCGGCGTCGACCCGGCAAGCGCCTTCAGGCGCTTGTACAGCGGGTTGTCGCGGGAGGTGATGACTTTCATTGACTCAGGTGAAGCGTCGCGCGCACCGGCGCGAACGAGCGTCGATGCGCTTCGCACGGGCCGTGCTCGCGCAATGCGGCAAGGTGTTTCGCGGTGCCGTAGCCCGCATGCACGTTGAAGCCGTAGACGGGGAAGCGTTCGTGCAGGTCGACCAGCATCCGGTCGCGCGTGACCTTCGCGAGAATCGACGCGGCCGAGATGCTCGGCACCAGCGCGTCGCCGCTGACGATCGCCTCGGCGCGCACCGACAGCGTCGGGCAGCGGTTGCCGTCGATCTGCGCGAGCGTCGGCACGACCGCGAGCCCTTCGACCGCGCGCTTCATCGCGAGCATCGTCGCGTGCAGGATGTTCAGCGTGTCGATTTCCTCGACGCTCGCCGACGCGATGCAATAGGCGTGCGAACGCGCGACGATCAGCTCGTACAGCGCGTCGCGCTTCTTCGCGGAGAGCGCCTTCGAATCGTCGAGCCCATCGATCGGCTGCGCGGGATCGAGGATCACCGCAGCGGCCACGACCGGGCCCGCAAGCGGGCCGCGCCCGGCCTCGTCGACGCCGCAGACGATCTCATCGGGCCGGCTGAAGTCGAAGCCGCCCTGCGCGTCGGCCGGCGCGCGGCGACGCGGTGTGCGTGCTGCCGTCATGCGCGCCCCTTGCGCTGTTCGAGCACGCGGACCACCGCCTCGGCGGCTTTCGCGGCCGTGTTCTGCCGCAGCGAATGATGCATTTCGGTGAAGATCTCGGTGAGCGTGCGGCGGTTCGCGTCGTCGCGCAACTGCGTAAGCGTCGCATCGGCGAGCGCCTCGGGCGTCGCGAAATGCTGCAGCAGCTCCGGCACGACGAAGCGCCCGGCCAGGATGTTCGGCAGGCCGACGTATGGCAGGTAGCCCTGGCGGCGCATGATCTGGCCGGTCAGCCAGGGCACCTTGTACGAGATCACCATCGGCTTCTTCAGCAGCGCGGCTTCCAGCGTCACGGTGCCGCTCTTCACGAGGATCGCATCGGCCGCGGTCATCGCGACCTGCGAGCGGCCTTCGGTGATCGTCAGCGCCAGTTGCGGATGCGCGTCGACCAGCGGCTGCAGCAGCTCGCGCAATGCCGGCGTCGCCGCCGGCATCACGAAGCGCACGCCCGGCTCGCGCTGCTGCATCAGCGCCATCGCCGCGAAGAAGGTCGGGCCGATCAGCGCGATTTCCGAGCGCCGGCTGCCGGGCAGCACGGCGATCACCGGGCCGTCGGCCGGCAGCCCGAGCGCAATGCGCGCGCCGTGCGTATCGGGTTCGATCGGGATCTCGTCGGCGAGCGGATGGCCGACGTAGGTCGACGCGATGCCCGCCTTGTCGAGAATCGCCGGCTCGAACGGGAACAGGCACAGCATGTGGTCGACCGACTTGACGATCTTCTTGATCCGGCCGCCGCGCCAGGCCCAGATCGACGGGCACACGAAGTGGATCGACGGGATGCCCGCATCGCGGGCGGCCTGCTCGACGTTGAAGTTGAAGTCCGGCGCATCGACGCCGATGAACGCGTCGGGCCGCTCGGCGAGCAGCTGGCGCTTCAGTTCGCCGCGAATGCGCAGGATGTCCGGAATCTGGCCCAGCGCCTCGACGTAGCCGCGCACCGTCAGCTTGTCCATCTGCCAGTGCGAGTCGAAGCCCTGCGCGATCATCCGCTGGCCGCCGATCCCGTAATACCGGGCCGACGCCGGCAGCCGCTCGCGCAGCCCGCCGAGGAGCGACGCCGCGAGCAGGTCGCCCGACGGCTCGCCCGCCACCATCGCGAGCCGGAGCTGATTGGTCGGGAGCGGCATCGCTTAGCGGATGATGCCGCGCTGGGACGCGTCGATGAACGTGACGAGCGCCTTGACCGGCGCGTCGCCGTCGCCGCCGGCTTCCGCCAGCTCGCGCAACTGCACCTTCGCCTCCTCGAGCGACAGGCCGTTCTTGTACAGCAGCCGGTACGCGCTGCGCAGCGCCGAGATCGCATCGGCCGAGAAGCCGCGGCGGCGCAGCCCTTCGACGTTGATGCCGTGCGGCTCCGCCTTGTTGCCGGCCGCGATCACGAACGGCGGCACGTCCTGCACGAGCGCCGACGCGCCGCCGAGCATCGAGTGCGCGCCGATGCGCACGAACTGGTGCACGCCGGACATGCCGCCGACGATCGCCCAGTCGCCGATCTCGACGTGCCCGGCCATCTGCGCGTTGCTCGACAGGATCACGTGGTTGCCGACGCGGCAATCGTGACCGATGTGCACGTACGCCATGATCCAGTTGTCGTCGCCGAGCGTCGTCACGCCGGCGTCCTGCACCGTGCCGGTGTGGATCGTCGTGAATTCGCGGATCGTGTTGCGGTTGCCGATCACGAGCCGGGTCGGCTCGTCCTTGTACTTCATGTCCTGCGGGCGGCCACCGACCGACGCGTAATGGCCGATGCGGTTGTCCTCGCCGATCGTCGTGTGACCTTCGATCACGCTGTGCGAACCGACCGTGGTGCGCGCGCCGATCGTGACGTGCGGACCGACGATCGCGTACGGGCCGATCTCGACCGATTCGTCGATTTGCGCACCCGGCTCGACGATTGCGGTGGGATGAATCCTGGTCATGCGCCGTTGCCTCTCAATGTGATGTGTCGCGTTGCGTTGCGTGCGGCGACGCTCAGGGCGCCGCGTCGGTCGTCTTGACCGTGCACATCAGCTCGGCTTCCGCCGCGACCTTGCCGTCCACTTCCGCCACCGCCTTGAACTTCCAGATGCCGCGGATATAGCGTTCGAACGTCACGTTCAGGATCAGCTGGTCGCCCGGCTCGACGACGCGCTTGAAGCGTGCGCCATCGATGCCGACGAAGTAGTACAGCGTGTTCTCCGGATCCTTCGGCTGTTCTTCGGCGAAGGTCAGGAGCGCGGCAGCCTGCGCGAGCGCCTCGAGAATCAGCACACCCGGCATCACCGGCCGCTTCGGGAAATGCCCCTGGAAGAACGGCTCGTTGATCGACACGTTCTTCAGCGCCTTGATGCCTTTGTGCGGTTCGAGTTCGAGCACGCGGTCGACGAGCAGAATCGGGTAGCGATGCGGCAGCAGCGTGAGGATCTTGTGGATGTCGAGATTGATTTTTTCAGTGCTCATGATGGTTCGTCTCACGCAGAGGCTGCGCGGTGGTGAAGCAGATGCTGATGCGGGCCGTCGCCCGGCCCTGTCGGTTGAACCGGGCGACCTGCGCTGTCCGTGCCCGGTTCATGATGTCGCATGATATGGGTTACGCGTCCGCGCCGCCGCTCTGGGCGGCCAGTGCGGTCTCGAGCGCCTTGATGCGGTCTCGCAGCTTGTCGAGATTGCGCACGAGCGCAGCGCTCTTGTTCCAGTCGCCGTGCTCGACGGCCGGGAACGCGCTCGTGTAGATGCCGGCCTTCGGCAGCGACTTCGACACGCCGGACTTCGCGGTGACGATCACGTAGTCGCCGAGCGTCACGTGCCCGGCGACGCCGACCGCGCCGCCGATCATGCAGTGGCGGCCGATCGTCGTGCTGCCCGCGATCCCGGCGCAGCCGGCGATCACCGTGTACGCGCCGATCCGGCAGTTGTGACCGATCTGGACCTGGTTGTCGATCTTCACGCACTCTTCGATGACGGTGTCCGCCATCGCGCCGCGGTCGATCGTCGTGTTCGCGCCGATTTCGACGTCCGGCCCGATCGACACGCCGCCGACCTGCGGAATCTTGACCCAACTGCCCGTGCGCGCGTCGCCTTCGCCGACGAAATCCGGCGCGAAGCCGAAGCCGTCGGAGCCGATCACCGCGCCCGCGTGGACGATCGCGCGCGGGCCGATCCGGCAGCCGTGGTAGACCGACACGTTCGGATACAGGTGCGACGCGGCGCCGATCCGCGTGCCGCGGCCGACGAACACGTTCGCGTCGAGCTGCACGCCGTCCTCGATCACCGCGCCCGCCTCGATCACCACATGCGGGCCGATCACCGCGGTCGCGGCAACCTGCGCGGCCGGATCGATCGTCGCGCTCGAATGCACACCCGCCGCACGCGGCGGTGCGGCCAGATCGATGAACATCTGCGCGACGCGCGCGAAGTACGCGTACGGATTCGGCGTCACGATGAACGTGCGGCCGGTAGCGGCCGCGCCCAGCTTCTCCAGATCCTTCGGCGCAATCAGCACCGCGCCTGCGCGGGTCGTCTCGACCTGCGACAGGTACTTCGGATTCGCGAGGAACGCGAGTTGCTGGGGGCCGGCCTGATCGAGCGGCGCGAGGCCCGCGACCTGACACTGGCGGTCGCCGACGATCTCGCCGCCGAACCGCTTTACGAGTTCCTCAAGCGTCAATGCCATTCGTCGTCCGCTCCGTTCAATTCGCCGAACCGGACAGCGCCTTGAGCACCTTGTCGGTGATGTCGATGCGCGGGCTGACGTATACGGCTTCCTGCACGATCAGATCGTAGTTCTGCTGCTCGGCAATCTGCTTGATGACCTTGTTCGCGCGCTCGAGCACCGCCGCGAGCTCCTCGTTGCGACGCTGGTTGAGATCCTCGCGGAACTCGCGCTGCTTGCGCTGGAAATCGGTGTCGAGCTGGGCGAGATCGCGCTGCTTCTGCGCGCGATCGCCCGCCGACAGCGATGCGCCGCTCTTGTCGAGCGAATCGGACATCGACTTCAGGCGTGCCGCCAGGTCCTGCAGATCCTTGTCGCGTTTCGCGAACTCGGCTTCGAGCTTCGTCTGCGCCGCCTTGGCGGGCGCGGACTCGCGCAGGATCCGATCCGAATTGACCGCCGCGATGCGGGCGACGTCCTGTGCATGCGCCGTCGCCGCGCCCAAGGCCAGCGCAACGGTCAGCGCACACATCACTCGTTTCGAAAACTTACCGGTTAGCAAAATTACCCTCTCGTTGCTGTTGTCATGTGCGTTCGATCAGAACGCCGTCCCGATCTGGAACTGGAATTTCTGGTACTTGTCGCCTTCGTTCTTCTGGATCGGGAAGCCGAGGCTCAGCTTGAGCGGCCCGATCGGCGAGATCCACGCGAGACCGACGCCGTAGCCGTAGCGCAGGCCGTTCGCGCCCGTGCTGGTGCCACCCGGCGCGTTGCCCCAGACGTTGCCGCCGTCGACGAACGTGAACACGCGCAGCGTGCGGTCGTAGCCGGTGCCCGGCAGCGGGAACGTCAGCTCGATGTTGCCGACGACCATCTTCGAGCCGCCGATCGGGTCGTTCGTCTTCGAGTCGCGCGGGCCCAGCGAGCTCGGCTCGTAGCCACGCACGGAGCCGATACCGCCCGCGTAGTAGTTCTTGAAGATCGGGTACGGGTTGCCGATGCCGTTACCGTAGCCGCCCTGGATGTTCATGCCCAGGATGAAGCCGCGCGAGAACGAATAGTAGTACTGCGCCTGCAGGTCGGCCTTGTAGTACTGGATCTTGCCGACCGGCACGCCGTACTCGATGTTCGCCTGCGTGAAGTAGCCGCGGCTCGGGATCAGCGCGCTGTCACGCGCGTCGCGCGACCACGCGACCGTCAGCGGCACCGTGTTCGACACGCGGCCGAATTCGTTGACATAGGCCTGGTAGCTCTGCGGCGTGTTCGAATCGACGTCGAGGCGGTTCTGCTCGAAGCCCGCGCCGAAGTAGATGGTATCGACTTCCGAGAACGGGATGCCGAACTTCATGTTGCCGCCCGCGCTGACGATCTTGAAGCTCGAGTTCGTCGAATAGTAGAGCGGCTGGTACGTGCGGTAGTAGACGTCGGTGATCCGCTTGATGCCGTCGACCGTGAAGTACGGGTCGACCTGCGTGACCGTCAGCGTACGGTAGCTCTTCGCGGTGTTGACGTTCACCGCGAGACTCGTGCCCGAGCCGAACACGTTGTCCTGCGACACGCCGGCCGACAGCACGACCTTGTCGGTCGACGAGAAGCCCGCGCCCAGCGTGATCGCGCCGGTCGGCTTTTCCGCGACCTTCACGTTCACGTCGACCTGGTCGTTCGTGCCTTCGACCGGCACCGTCGCCACGTCGACGTCGGTGAAGTAGCCGAGGCGGTTCACGCGGTCCTTCGACAGCGCGAGGCGGCCCGAATCGAACCACGAGCTTTCGAGCTGGCGCATTTCGCGGCGCACGACCTCATCGCGCGTACGCGTGTTGCCGACGATGTTGATGCGGCGCACATACACGCGGCGGCTCGGATCGACGACCAGCGTCAGGTTCACCTTGTGGTTCGCCTGGTCGATGTCCGGCTGTGCATTGACGGTCGCGAACGCATAGCCGTACTGGCCGAGCTTGTCGACGATCGCCTTCGTCGTCTGCTGCAGCTTCTCGGCCGAGAAACGGTCGCCCGCCTTGATCTTGATGAGCTTGTTCAGCTCGGCCTCGCGGTCGAGCAGGTTGCCCGCGAGCTTGATGCCGGACACGGTGTACGGTTCGCCTTCATGCAGCGTGACCGTCATGTACATGTCTTTCTTGTCCGGCGAGATCGACACCTGGGTCGACTCGATGTTGAACTCGAGATAGCCGCGGTTCAGGTAGTACGAGCGCACCGCCTCGAGGTCGCCCGTGAGCTTCTCCTTCGAGTAGAGGTCGTTCTTCGTGTACCAGGAGAACCAGTTCGGCGTCGACAGCTGCATCTCGTCGCGCAGCGTGCTCGTCTTGAACGCCTTGTTGCCGATGAAGTTGATCTGGCGGATCTTCGCGCTCGGCCCTTCGGCGACCGCGAACAGGATCGACACGCGGTTCGCGTCGACCGGCGTGACCGTGGTCTTCACCTCGGCCGCGTAGAAGCCGCGCGTCAGGTACTGGCGCTTCAGTTCCTGCTCGGCCTTGTCGACGAGCGCCTTGTCGTAGTAGCGGCCGTCCGCGAGGCCGACTGCGCGCAGCGCCTTCGTCAGGTTGTCCTTGTCGAATTCCTTCGTGCCGGTGAAGTCGATCGACGCGATGGCCGGACGCTCCTGAACCTGCACGATCACGACGCTGCCCTGGGTGGCGATGCGCACGTCGTTGAAAAAGCCCGTCGCGTACAGCGCGCGGATTGCTTCGGATGCCTTGTCGTCGGTAAAGGTGTCGCCTTGCTTGATCGGCAGGTAGGCAAACACGGAACCCGGTTCGACGCGCTGCAAGCCCTCGATCTTGATGTCTTGCACCACGAACGGCGCGGCTGCATGCGCCGCGAGTCCGTGCGCGGCGAGCGCCGCCGCTGCAACTGTCTTAGGTACAAAGCGATGAGGTTTGAACAACATGCATCCCCAATATTTAGCTGCATCAAATCAGGCGGCTGCCCGGCGGGCGCCACCTGACGCTTCAAAAATGGATTAACCGAGCCAGATCGTTGAACAGCGCGATCGCCGACAATGCGACGATGCAGATCAACCCGGCTCTTTGCAGAATCAGTTGCCAGCGCTCCGAAACGGCTTTCCCGGTCGCGGCTTCAACCAGATAATATAACAGATGACCCCCGTCCAAAACGGGAATCGGCAACAAGTTCAGTACGCCAAGGCTAATGCTGACAAGGGCGAGGAACGACAGGAACGCCGACGGGCCGAGCCGGGCGCTCTTGCCCGCATAGTCGGCGATCGTCACGGGGCCGGACAGGTTCTTCAGCGACGCATCGCCGGTGATCATCCGCCCGAACATCCGCAGCGAGTACACCGCGATGTCCCACGTCCGGTGCGCGCCGAGCTTCAGGCTGTCGATCGGGCCATAACGCACGTCGACGCCCGGCGTATGCATCGACAGCGCCGCGCCGATGCGGCCGACCTGCTGCCCGGTCTCCTCGTCGCGCTGCGCCTGCGGCACGATCGTGACCGTCTGCGCGGCGCCGCCGCGCTCGATCTTCAGCGCGAGCGGCTTGCCTGCATGGTGCTTGACCGCGTCGATGAAGCGCGACGCGCCGCCGACCCGCTCGCCGTCGATCGCCAGCAGCTTGTCGCCGGGCTTCAGGCCCGCCTGCTGCGCCGCGCTGCCGGGCTGGACCGATGCGACCGACAGCGTGCCGCCGCCCGTCTCGAAACCCAGCCGCGCCATGAAATCGTCGTCGATCGCGCCTTCGTCGATCTGCCGCAGGTCGACGCGGAAATCGTAGGTCGAGCCGCCGTCGCGCGCGCCGAGCACGACCTCCCGGTGATCGAACGCCGCCGCGAGGAGCTTCCAGCGCAGATCCGACCAGGACCGCACGGCCTGCGCGTCGCCGCCCTGCGCGTCGCGGATCGACACGATCGTTTCGTTGCCGTCGAAGCCGGCCCGGGCCGCGACGGTGCCGGCCGCCGGCGGCGCGATGATCGCTGCGGGCTCGGTCACGCCGGTCGCAAAAACCGCGGCGAACAGCACGATTGCCAACAGGAAGTTGGCAATCGGCCCGGCCGCGACGATCGCGATGCGCTTGCCGACCGACTGTCGATTGAACGCCTGCCCGAGCTCCTCCGGCTTCACGCCGGGGCCCGGCTCGCGCTCGTCGAGCATCTTCACGTAGCCGCCGAGCGGCAGCGCGGCCAGCGTCCACTCGGTCCCGGTCTTCTTGCTGACCCAGCGCGCGATCGGCTGGCCGAAGCCGATCGAGAACCGCAGCACCTTCACGCCGCACCAGCGCGCGACGCGGTAATGACCGTACTCATGCACGACGACCAGCACGCCGATCGCCACCGCAAACGCGATCAGTTCGACCAGCACGTTCATGAGCACCTCATTCAGGCAGTGCGCTCCACGCTCGGCGCAGGCGCTTTCGAAATGAACGCGGCGGCGAGGCGGCGCGCCTCGGCATCCGCCGCGATGACGTCATCGAGCCCGTCGGGCGTGCGGTTCGGCAGTGCGTTGAGCACCGCGTCGACCGTGGCCGCGATCGCCATGAAGCCGATCCGGCGCTCGAGAAACGCTTCGACCGCGACTTCGTTGGCCGCGTTCAACGCGGCGCTCGCGATGCCGCCTTCGGCCAGCGCCTTGACCGCCAGCGCGAGGCACGGAAAGCGCGCGTAATCGGGCTTCTCGAACGACAGCTGCGCGATCTGCACGAGGTCGAGCTGCTCGACGCCCGCATCGACGCGATCCGGATACGCGAGCGCGTGCGCGATCGGCGTGCGCATGTCGGGATTGCCGAGCTGCGCGAGCACCGAGCCGTCACGGTACGACACGAGCGAATGGATCACGCTCTGCGGATGGATCAGCACGTCGATCCGGTCGCCCGGCAGCCCGAAGATCCAGTGCGCCTCGATCACCTCGAGGCCCTTGTTCATCATGGTCGCGGAATCGACCGAGATCTTGCGCCCCATCACCCAGTTCGGATGCTTGCACGCCTCGTCCGGCGTCACGTCGACGAGCGTCGCCGGCTCGCGGGTGCGGAACGGGCCGCCCGACGCGGTCAGGATGATCTTCGCGATCCCGCCGTGCTCGGCCGCGTCGCGCGGCATGCACTGGAAGATCGCGTTGTGCTCGCTGTCGACCGGCAGCAGGATCGCGCCGTGGTCGCGCACCGCGTCCATGAAGATCGCGCCCGACATCACGAGCGATTCCTTGTTCGCGAGCAGGATGCGCTTGCCGGCGCGCGCGGCCGCGAGGCTCGGCGCGAGGCCGGCCGCGCCGACGATCGCCGCGACGACGGTGTCGCAGCGGTCGCTCTTCGACACGTCGACGAGCGCCTGCGGCCCGTAGGCCACCTCGGTCTTGCTGCCGGCCGCGCGCAACTGCGCCTCGACCTGCGCGGCCGTTTGCGCGTCGCCGACCACCGCGATCTCGGGCGCGAAGCGCAGGCACTGGGCGACCAGCTTGTCGCCATTGCGGTGCGCGGTCAGCGCGTAGACCGAAAAGCGGTCGGGATGGCGCGCGACCACGTCGAGCGTACTGTCTCCGATCGAGCCCGTCGAACCGAGCAATGTCAGGCGTTTTTGCATAACAGAAGTGTAGGTATTAACCGTGAAACAGCAGCATCGCGAGCGGCAGCACGGGCAGGAGCGCGTCGACGCGGTCGAGCACGCCGCCGTGCCCCGGCAGCAGTCCGCTCGAATCCTTCACGCCGGCCTGGCGCTTCAGCAGCGATTCGAACAGGTCGCCGATCACGCTGTACGCGACGAGCAGCGTCAACGCCGCCCAGGCGCCCGGTCCGCCGAACTGCGCGGCAAAGGCAGAAAAAAGGGTCGGCTCGAACAGGTGCGCGGCCATCGCGACGCTCGCGACGACCATCACGGCAAGCCAGCCGCCCGCGGCCCCTTCCCAGGTCTTCCCGGGGCTGATCGAGAGCGCCAGTTTACGCTTGCCGAAGGCCTTGCCCGCAAAGTATGCGCCGATATCGGCCAGCCAGACCACGAGCAGCAGCGACAGCACGAACGGCACGCCCTGCGCGCGCGCGGCCACCAGCGCGTGCCAGCAGGCGGCGAAGATCACCAGGCCGGCCGCCAGCAGGAACGGCCGCCACACGCCGCCGGCGAGCACGGGCTTGCGCCACAGCACGAACGGGCCGACCAGCAGCCAGAACACGCCGGCCGCGGCAAAAAGGGGGCGGGATGAGGTTTCGCCGATGCCGAGCCGCGTGGTCGCGAGCAGCGCCAGTGCCGCGACGATCGCATAGACGACCGGGCCGGCGCCGCCGAGCTTCAGCAGGCGCGCCCATTCCCAGGCGGCAAATACCAGCACGACGCCGATCAGCGCGCCGAACGCGCCCAACGGCGCGAACAGCGTGACCGGCAGCAGCACCGCCAGCAACACCACCGCCGTGATCACACGGGTTTTCAGCATGAAAGGGAATCGGCGTTCTGGGACTGCGGTTCGAGTTGCGCGCTCGTGCGCCCGAAGCGGCGCTCGCGATCGGTGTACGACGCCAGCGCGGCGGCCAGCGCCGCGCCGTCGAAGTCCGGCCAGAAGGTATCGGTGAAATAGAATTCGGTGTAGGCGAGCTGCCACAGCAGGAAGTTGCTGATCCGCTGTTCGCCGCCGGTGCGGATGAAGAGATCGGGTTCCGGCGCGTAGGCCATCGCCAGATGGGGCGCGAAGCTGTCCTCGCTGACCTCCACCTCGCGGCCCTCGCGCGCAGCCTGCTCGACGAGCTTGCGGGTCGCCTGCAGGATGTCCCACCGGCCGCCGTAGTTCGCGGCGATGGTGAGCGTGAGGCGCGTGTTGCGCGCCGTCTTGGTTTCCGCGCGGCGGATCAACGCCTGGATGCGCGGTTCGAAACGGTCGAGATCGCCGACGACGCGCAGGCGGATCCCGTTGGCATGCAGCTTGCCGACCTCGCGCTCGAGCGCGGTGATGAACAGCCGCATCAGGAACGACACTTCGTCGTTCGGCCGCCGCCAGTTCTCCGAGCTGAACGCGAACAGCGTCAGGTATTCGACGCCGGCGCGCGCGCAGCCTTCGACCACCGCGCGCACCGCGTCGACGCCGCGGGTGTGCCCCGCCACGCGAGGCAAGCGGCGTTCGGTCGCCCAACGGCCATTGCCGTCCATGATGATCGCGATATGACGCGGCACGACGCCGACGTCAGGCACGCGAACGGTAGAGCTGGTATAGGTCATGGCCGTTGAGACAGGAATGCGGAAACAGAAGGCGGCACGCGAGAACGACGGTCGTCAGACCGTCATGATCTCCGCTTCCTTGCTCTGCACGAGCTTGTCGACTTCAGCCACGTGCTTGTCGGTCAGCTTCTGCACGTCGTCGCCTGCACGGCGCTCGTCGTCTTCCGAGATTTCCTTGTCCTTCACGAGCTTCTTCAACTGCTCGTTCGCGTCGCGGCGCAGGTTGCGGATCGCGACCTTGGCCGTTTCGCCTTCGCTCTTGACGACCTTCGTCAGCTCGCGGCGGCGCTCTTCCGTCAGCGCCGGCATCGGCACGCGGATCAGGTCGCCGGCGGTTGCCGGGTTCAGGCCGAGGTCGGCTTCGCGGATCGCCTTCTCGACCTTCGCGACCATGTTCTTTTCCCACGGCTGCACGCCGATCGTGCGCGCGTCGACGAGCGTCAGGTTGGCCACCTGCGAGATCGGCACCATCGAGCCGTAGTAGTCGACCTGCACGTGATCGAGCAGGCCCGTGTGCGCACGGCCCGTGCGGATCTTCGCCAGATCGTTCTTGAACGCTTCGATCGAGCGCTGCATCTTCTGCTCTACGCCCTTCTTGACATCAGCGACACTCATTTCAACCTCCGAACCTTCAAACCTTCAATGAACGCGGGCGCTGCACCTGCGCAGCGGCGCCGCGCCGACACCCGCAATCGGTCGCCCGCATCCGCGGGAGTTTACACGTGGACGAGCGTCCCCTCGTCCTCACCCAGCACGATGCGCTTGAGCGCACCCGGCTTGTTGATCGAAAACACGCGAATCGGCAGCTTCTGGTCGCGGCACAGCGCGAACGCGGTCGCGTCCATCACCTGCAGGTTGCGGCTGATCGCCTCGTCGAACGTGATCGTCGTGTAGCGCGTGGCGGACGGATCCTTCTTCGGGTCGGCCGAATACACGCCGTCGACCTTCGTCGCCTTCAGCACCACCTCCGCGCCCACTTCGGAGCCGCGCAGCGCGGCGGCCGTATCCGTCGTGAAGAACGGGTTGCCGGTGCCGGCCGCGAAGATCACCACGCGGCCTTCCTCGAGCTGGCGGATCGCGCGGGGGCGGATGTACGGCTCGACGACCTGATCCATCCGCAGCGCGGACTGCACGCGCGCCTCGATGCCGGCGTGGCGCATCGCATCCTGCAGCGCCAGCGCGTTCATCATCGTCGCCAGCATCCCCATGTAGTCGGCCGTCGCGCGGTCCATGCCCGCCGCGCCACCCGCGACACCGCGGAAAATATTGCCGCCGCCGATCACCACCGCGAGCTGCGTGCCGAGACGCACGACTTCGGCGATATCGGCCACCATCCGTTCGATCGTCGCGCGATTGATGCCGAAGGCATCGTCGCCCATCAGCGCTTCGCCGGAGAGTTTGAGGAGGACGCGTTTATAGGCATTGGGCATAGGGGCTTCCGAGCGACGAGAGGATGACAACCACGAACTGTAGGGGCGAAATACTGATTCGGGCAAGCGCCGCCGGCCTGGCCGGGGTTCCGGCCGGCCGGCGGCGGCGCCGGCCGCGGCGGGAGCGGACGCCCGCCGCGGATGCTGCTGGACTGCTTACTGCTGCTTTGCTGCTGCGACTTGCGCGGCCACTTCGGCGGCGAAGTCGTCCTGACGCTTCTCGATGCCTTCGCCGACGACGAACAGCGCGAACTTCTGCACTGCAGCATTCGCCGCCTTCAGCATCTGCTCGATCGTCTGCTTGTCGTTCTTCACGAACGTCTGGTTCAGCAGCGACACTTCCTTCAGGTACTTCTGGACGCTGCCGTCGACCATCTTCGCGACGATCTCGGCCGGCTTGCCCGATTCCGCAGCCTTCTGCTCGGCCACGCGGCGTTCCGTTTCGATCAGTTCCGCCGGCACGTCAGCCGACGACAGCGCGACCGGCTTCATTGCCGCGATGTGCATCGCGACGTCCTTGCCGACCTGCTCTTCCGCACCCGTGTACTCGACGATCACGCCGATGCGCGCGCCGTGCAGGTACGTTGCGATCTTGTTCGCGGTTTCGAAGCGGACGAAACGGCGGATCGAAACGTTCTCGCCGATCTTGCCGATCAGTGCCAGACGCACTGCGTCGACCGTCGAGCCGTCGAGCGGCAGCGCCGACAGCGCGGCCACGTCGGCCGGGTTCTGCGTCGCGACGAGTTCGGCGACGGTCTTCGAGAATGCGAGGAAGTCGTCGTTCTTCGCGACGAAGTCGGTTTCGCAGTTCAGTTCGACGAGCGCGCCAGCGTTGCCGCCGACGAACGATGCGACGACGCCTTCGGCCGTCACGCGCGATGCCGCCTTGCTCGCCTTGTTGCCGAGCTTGACGCGCAGCAGCTCTTCAGCCTTGGCCAGGTCGCCGTCGGCTTCCGTCAGCGCCTTCTTGCACTCCATCATCGGTGCGTCGGTCTTTGCGCGCAGTTCTGCCACCATGCTTGCGGTAATTGCCGCCATCATTCGCTCCTTGAGTCTGTATTCACAACGCCGCCCGCTTGGACGCGAACGGCCGAGATTCGTTTCCGGACCCGCGCCAACGCGGCGCGATCAGGTCCGGCGCACAAGCTTAAAAAAAGGGGGCCTGTTGAGAGCCCCCTTCTTGCGCCGGCTCGGGGCCAGTTACGCGTTTTCCTCGACGTACTCGTCGTCGCCGCCACGCACTGCCTGGACCACTTCGTTGACCGCGTTCGCACGGCCTTCCAGGATCGCGTCGGCCACGCCTTCCGCGTACAGCGCGACGGCCTTGCTCGAGTCGTCGTTACCCGGGATCACGTAGTCCACACCTTCCGGCGAGTGGTTCGTATCGACCACTGCGATGACCGGCACGCCCAGCTTGTTCGCTTCCGTGACGGCGATCTTGTGGTAGCCGACGTCGACGACGAAAATTGCGTCCGGAATGCCGCCCATGTCCTTCACGCCGCCGATCGACTTCTGCAGCTTCGCGATTTCGCGTTCGAACAGCAGCGCTTCCTTCTTGCTCATCTTCTCGAGCTCACCCGCCTCGACCGCCGCTTCCATGTCCTTCAGGCGCTTGATCGAAACCTTCAGCGTCTTGAAGTTGGTCATCATGCCGCCGAGCCAGCGTGCGTTGACGTACGGCATGCCCGCGCGCTGCGCTTCCTGGGCGATCGTGTCGCGCGACTGGCGCTTCGTGCCGACGAACAGGATGGTGCCGCGGTTCGCTGCCAGCTGACGCACGTACTTCTGTGCGTCCGTGAACATCGGCAGCGTCTTTTCGAGGTTGATGATGTGAATCTTGTTGCGGTGACCGAAAATGAACGGTGCCATCTTCGGGTTCCAGAAACGGGTCTGGTGACCGAAGTGGACACCCGCTTCCAGCATTTGGCGCATCGTAACTGCCATGTAAATTCTCCACGAGGGTTGGGTCTTAAGCCGGCCGCCGTACCGCCGCGCGAACGTGCCCCGAAAGGCTGCCGCTCCGCGCGGCCGGCACCCTGGTTGCGCCGGCTTGCGATTTGGCACGCGCGAAATGCCCGTGCCGCCAGCCGTCACCGCAAACACCGCCCCAGCTTGGGGCATGAATGGTATTTGAGTGCCGACTTAGCCAAAGAGTATAGCATGCGAAAGTGTCCGCCCTCAAGTCGCGCGGCACTTTGCCGGCGGGCCGGCGGCCCGTGCGGCAATCCGCAAAAACCCGCATCCGCGCAGGCGCCAGGGGCTGCGACGCCCGGCATAAGGTGCGATAATTCGTCAATTCACCGCTTTCCAGGCACACCTCGATGGCTATTACGCTCAAAAACGAACACGATATCGCGCAGATGCGCGTCGCCTGCCGTCTGGCGAGCGAAGTGCTCGACTACCTCACCCCGTACGTGGCCGCAGGCATCACGACGGCCGAACTCGATCGCCTCTGCCACGACTACATGGTCAACGTGCAGGGCACGGTTCCCGCGACGCTGAACTACCAGCCGCCCGGCTACCCGCCCTATCCGGCGTCGTGCTGCATTTCCGTCAACGACGTGATCTGCCACGGCATCCCGGGCGACAAGGTGCTCAAGAACGGCGACGCGCTCAATATCGACGTCACCGTGATCAAGGAAGGCTACTTCGGCGACACGAGCCGGATGTTCATCGTCGGCGAAGGGTCGATCCTCGCGAAGCGCCTCGTGCAGACCACCTACGAATGCATGTGGCTCGGCATCGACCAGGTCAAGCCGGGCGCGCATCTCGGCGACATCGGCTACGCGATCCAGAAGCACGCGGAAGCGCAGGGCTACAGCGTCGTGCGCGAATACTGCGGCCACGGCATCGGCACCGTGTTCCACGAGGATCCGCAGGTCGTCCACTACGGCCGCCCGGGCACCGGCGTCGAACTGAAGCCGGGCATGATCTTCACGATCGAGCCGATGATCAACGCCGGCAAGCGCGACATCCGCACGATGCCCGACCAGTGGACCGTCAAGACCCGCGACCGCAGCCTGTCCGCGCAGTGGGAACACACCGTGCTCGTCACCGATACCGGCTACGACGTGTTGACCGTGTCCGCGGGCTCCCCGGCCCGCCCGGTGTTCGCCCATCCGGCGCCGGCGGCCTGAGCGCCGTCGCGCCTGCCCGCCCCGCCCGCACCTGAGCCGCCGCCAATGAGCGCCCACGCCGCCCCCTCGACCGAAGCGCTCTCGCGGCGCGCCGAATTCAAGGCCGCCAAGGCCGACCTGCTCGCGCGCTTTCGCAGCGCGACCAACGTCGCGTCGCTGATGCACGCGCTGTCGAGGGCCACCGACGACGCGCTGCGGCTCATCTGGGACGACTGCAGGCTGCCCGCGACCCTCGCGCTGGTCGCCGTCGGCGGCTACGGGCGCGGCGAGCTCGCACCGTATTCCGACGTCGACATCCTCGTGCTGCTGCCCGACGGGCACGACGAAGCGCTCGATGCGCGCATCGAGCGCTTCATCGGCATGGCCTGGGATCTCGGCCTCGAGATCGGCAGCAGCGTGCGCACGGTCGAGCAATGCATCGAGGAGGCGTCGCAGGATGTCACAGTGCAGACGTCGCTGCTGGAAGCGCGCCGCATCGTCGGCAGCACGGCGCTGTTCGAGCGCTTCACGGTGCGCTACCACGAGGCGCTCGACGCCCGCGCATTCTTCACCGCGAAGGTGCTCGAGATGCGCCAGCGCCACGCGAAAAGCCAGGACACGCCGTACAGCCTCGAGCCGAACGTGAAGGAAAGCCCGGGCGGGCTGCGCGACCTGCAGACGATCCTGTGGATCGCCCGCGCGGCCGGCTTCGGCAGCAGCTGGCGCGAGCTCGACACGCGCGGCCTGATCACCGACCGCGAGGCGCGCGAGCTGCGCCGCAACGAGGGTTTCCTCAAGACGCTGCGCGCGCGGCTGCACGTGATCGCCGGGCGCCGCCAGGACATGCTCGTGTTCGACCTGCAGACCCAGGCGGCGGAAAGCTTCGGCTACCGGCCGACGCCGGCCAAGCGCGCGAGCGAGCAGCTGATGCGGCGCTATTACTGGGCCGCGAAAGCCGTTACGCAGCTCGCGACGATCCTGATCCAGAACATCGAGGCGCAGCTGTTCCCCGCGACGAGCGGCATCACCCGCGTGCTGTCGCCCGACCGCTTCGTCGAGAAACAGGGGATGCTCGAGATCGTCGACGACAACGTGTTCGAGCGGCATCCGGACGCGATCCTCGAGGCGTTCCTGCTCTACGAGACGACGCGCGGCGTGAAGGGCCTGTCGGCGCGCACGCTGCGGGCGCTGTACAACTCGCGCGAGGTCATGAACAACGTGTGGCGCCGCGATCCGCAGAACCGCCGCACGTTCATGCAGATCCTGCAGCAGCCCGAAGGCATCACGCACGCGTTCCGGCTGATGAACCAGACGAGCGTGCTGGGCCGCTACCTGCTGAACTTCCGCCGCATCGTCGGCCAGATGCAGCATGACCTGTACCACGTGTACACGGTCGACCAGCACATCCTGATGGTGCTGCGCAACATCCGCCGCTTCGCGGTGGCCGAGCATGCGCACGAATATCCGTTCTGCAGCCAGCTGATCGGCAACTTCGAGCGGCCGTGGGTGCTGTACGTTGCCGCGCTGTTCCACGACATCGCGAAAGGCCGCGGCGGCGACCACTCGACGCTCGGCATGGCCGACGCGCGGCGCTTCTGCCGCGAGCACGGCGTCGCCGGCGACGATGCGGCGCTGATCGTCTGGCTGGTCCAGCATCACCTGACTATGAGCCAGGTCGCTCAGAAGCAGGACACGAGCGACCCGGAAGTCATCAAGCGCTTCGCCGAGCTCGTCGGCAGCGAGCGCCGGCTGACGGCGCTCTACCTGCTGACGGTCGCCGACATCCGCGGCACCAGCCCGAAAGTCTGGAACACGTGGAAGGGCAAGCTGCTCGAGGATCTGTACCGCGCGACGCTCGCGGTGCTCGGCGGCGCGCAGCCCGATGCGCACTCCGAGCTGAAATCGCGCCAGGAGGAAGCGCTCGCGCTGCTGCGCCTCGAGACCGTGCCCACCGACGCGCACCGCGCGCTGTGGGATCAGCTCGACGTCGGCTTCTTCCTGCGCCACGACGCCGCCGACATCGCGTGGCAGACCCGCGTGCTGTACCGGCACGTGAACGCCGACACCGCGATCGTCCGTGCGCGGCCGTCGCCGGTCGGCGATGCGCTGCAGGTGCTCGTCTACGTGAAGGACCGCGCGGACCTGTTCGCAGGCATCTGCGCGTACTTCGACCGCAACGGGCTGTCGGTGCTCGACGCGCGCGTCAGCACGACGCGGCACGGCTATGCGCTCGACAACTTCATCGTCACGCAGACCGAGCGCGACGTGCAGTATCGCGACATCGCGAACCTCGTCGAGCAGCAGCTTGCGATGCGCCTCGCCGAGGCCGCGCCGCTGCCGGAGCCGTCCAAGGGCCGGCTGTCGCGGCTGTCGCGCACGTTCCCGATCACGCCGCGCGTCGACCTGCGGGCCGACGAGCGCGGCCAGTACTACATCCTGTCCGTGTCCGCCAACGACCGGCCGGGCCTTCTTTATTCGATCGCGCGCGTGCTGGCCGAGCACCGGGTCGGCGTCCATGCGGCGCGGATCAACACGCTCGGCGAGCGCGTCGAGGACATCTTCCTGCTCGATGGTGCCGGCCTGTCCGACAACCGTCTGCAGATCCAGGTGGAAACCGAGCTGCTGCGCGCGATCGCAGTCTGAAACAGTCTGAGTCCGAAAGTATCCCAGCGTTTATGCGCACCAAATTGACCGTCAAGAATCCGCGGCCGGCGTCGCCGACCCGCGCCCCCGTCCGTTCCGGCAGCCTCGTCGCCCGCAAGCCGGTGCGCGCCGCTGCACCGGATGCGGCCGCCAAGCCGGCCCGCCCGAAGAAGGCGCCTGCGCCGGCGGCCGCCGGCGAGCGTGCGTTCAAGCCGCGCGCCGCCAGTGGCGCGGATCGCCCGGGCGCGGATCGCGCGCCGGCGAAACGCCCGCCGCGCGACGGCAGCACTGAGCGGACCTATCGCGGCGGCGATGCGAAGCCCGTCGGCCGCACCGAACGTGGCGCGGGCCGCCCCGGTGAGGGTCGCCCGTATCGCAGCGCGGAAGGCAAGCCCGCCGCACGTGGCGAGCGCAGCGAATCGCGCCCGTACCGCGACAAGGATTCGAAGCCCGCAGGTCGCACCGAACGTGGCGAAGGCCGCCCGTATCGCAGCGCAGAGGGCAAGCCCGCCGCACGTGGCGAGCGCAGCGAATCGCGCCCGTACCGCGACAAGGATGCGAAGCCCGCAGGTCGCACCGAACGTGGCGAAGGCCGCCCGTATCGCAGCGCAGAGGGCAAGCCCGCCGCACGCGGCGAGCGCAGCGAATCGCGCCCGTACCGCGACAAGGATGCGAAGCCCGCAGGTCGCACCGAACGTGGCGAAGGCCGCCCGTATCGCAGCGCAGAGGGCAAGCCCGCCGCACGCGGCGAACGCAGCGAATCGCGCCCGTACCGCGACAAGGATGCGAAGCCCGCAGGTCGCACCGAACGTGGCGAAGGCCGCCCGTATCGCAGCGCGGAAGGCAAACCCGCCGCACGCGGCGAACGCAGCGAATCGCGCCCGTACCGCGACAAAGACGCGAAGCCCGCGGGTCGCACCGAACGTGGCGAAGGCCGTCCGTATCGCAGCGCTGAAGGCAAGCCCGCCGCACGCGGCGAACGCAGCGAATCGCGCCCGTACCGCAGCGCCGACGCGAAACCCGCCGGCGAGCGCCGTGGCGCCGACGGCAAGTTCAGCCGCGGCAACCCCGATGCACGCCCGGCACGCCGCGGCGACGACGATGTGCGGCCGCGCCGCGCGAGCGCCGGCGCCGAAGGCGGCAAGCGCCCGTCCTATCGCGACACGGCAGGCGGCGAAGGCACGAAACGCAGCTTCGGCGATCGCCGCACGTCGTCCGACCGGCCGGCCCGCGCGCCGCGCGACGGCGAACGCAGCGCGCGGCGCACGGATGCCCCCGCCAAGCCTCGCGGCGCCGAGCGGCCGTCGTCCGGCGCGGGCTTCAAGGCCGCGCAACCGGTGAAGCGCCGCGCGGCCGACGTCGATTACGGCGACGAGTCGGGCCTGGTGCGCCTGTCGAAGCGGATGTCGGAGCTGGGCCTGTGCTCACGCCGCGAAGCCGACGAATGGATCGAGAAGGGTTGGGTACTGGTCGACGGCGAGCGCATCGACACGCTCGGCACCAAGGTGCGCGCCGACCAGCGCATCGAGATCGACGAACGCGCGAGTGCCGCACAAGCGGCGCAGGTGACGATCCTGCTGCACAAGCCGGTCGGCTATGTGTCCGGCCAGGCGGAAGACGGCTACGAGCCCGCGGCCGTGCTGATCACGCGCGAGAATCACTGGAGCGGCGACCGCTCGGCGCAGCGCTTCTCGCCGCAGCATCTGCACTCGCTCGCGCCGGCGGGCCGGCTCGACATCGATTCGACCGGCCTGCTCGTGCTGACGCAGAACGGCCGGATCGCGAAGCAGCTGATCGGCGAGCAGTCGGACATCGACAAGGAGTATCTGGTGCGCGTGCGCTTCGGCGAGCACCTGCTCGACGTCGACCAGCACCTCCCGGCGGAATCGCTCGCGAAGCTGCGCCATGGCCTCGAGCTCGACGGCGTCGCGCTGAAGCCGGCGATGGTGAGCTGGCAGAACGGCGAGCAGCTGCGTTTCGTGCTGCGCGAAGGCAAGAAGCGCCAGATCCGCCGCATGTGCGAGCTGGTCGGCCTCGAGGTGATCGGCCTCAAGCGCGTGCGGATGGGCCGCGTGATGCTGGGCGCGCTGCCGCAGGGGCAGTGGCGCTACCTGTCGGCCGACGAGACGTTCTGATGGCGCGGCGGCCTGCGCCGCCCGCCCCGGCAGACGTGAAAAAGCCCGCTTGAATGAACTGACAGCGGGCTTTTCTCATTCCGGCGCGCATGCCGCGCGCCGCCGGCTCAGTCAGTCGTCCGCCGCATCGAGCCCCGGGAACAGCACCTCGGTGAAGCCGAAACGCGTGAAGTCGGTGATCCGCATCGGGTACAGCTTGCCGATCAGGTGGTCGTATTCATGCTGGACCACGCGCGCATGGAACCCTTCGGCGACGCGGTCGATCCGCTCGCCGAACTGGTCGAAGCCGCTGTAGCGGACCTTCGCGTAGCGGCTGACGACACCGCGCATGCCCGGCACCGACAGGCAGCCTTCCCAGCCCTCCTCCATGTCCGGCGGCAGGTACTCGAGCTTCGGGTTGATCAGCACCGTCTCCGGCACGGGCGGCGCTTCGGGGTAGCGATTGTTGTTGCCGAAGCCGAAGATGATGACCTGCAGCCCGACGCCGATCTGCGGCGCGGCCAGCCCGGCGCCGTTCGCGTGATGCATCGTCTCGAACATGTCCGCGACCAGCTCGTGCAGCGCCGGCGTGTCGAACTGTTCGACCGGCGCGGCAATTTCGAGCAGGCGCGGGTCGCCCATCTTCAGAATCTCGCGAATCATGGCGCGTGGCCCTCCAGGAGTTGGTGCAAACCGTCTTCGTCCAGCACGGGGATGCCGAGTTCCTCGGCCTTCGCGAGCTTGCTGCCCGCGTCCGCCCCCGCGACGACGTAATCCGTCTTCTTCGAAACCGAGCCCGCGACTTTCGCACCGGCCGCCTCGAGCATTTCCTTTGCAGCCTCGCGCGTGAGCGTCGGCAGCGTGCCGGTCAGCACGACCGTCTTGCCGGCGAGCACGCCCTGCGGCGCCTTCGGCGCGGGCGGCCCTTCGGCCCACGTGACCTTGCCGGGCGCACGCAGCTGCTCGATCACGGTGCGGTTGTGCTCTTCGGCAAAGAACTGGCGGAGCGATTCGGCGACCACCGGCCCGACGTCGTTGACTTCGAGCAGCGCCTCGAGCGACGCATCCATGATCGGATCCAGCGAGCCGAAGTGCTTCGCGAGATCCTTCGCGGTCGATTCGCCGACATGGCGGATGCCGAGCGCGTAGATGAAGCGCGCGAGCGTCGTGTGCTTGGCCTTCTCGAGCGAATCGAGCAGGTTCTGCGCGGACTTCTCGGCGAACCGGTCGAGTTCCGCGAGCGTCGCAAAGCCGAGGTTGAACAGGTCGGCCGGCGTGCGCACGAGGTTCTGCTCGACGAGCTGGTCGATGATCTTCTCGCCGAGGCCGTCGATGTCGAGCGCGCGCCGCTGCGCGAAATGCCACAGCGCCTGCTTGCGCTGCGCCGGACAGAACAGGCCGCCCGTGCAGCGCGCGATCGCCTCGTCCGGCAGCCGTTCGATGCGCGAGCCGCACACCGGGCATTCGGTCGGCATCACGAACTCGGGCGCGTGTTCGGGCCGCCGCTCGAGGATCGCGCCGACCACCTCGGGGATCACGTCGCCCGCGCGCCGCACGATCACGGTGTCGCCGATGCGGATGTCCTTGCGGCGGACCTCGTCTTCGTTGTGCAGCGTCGCATTGGTCACCGTCGCGCCGCCGACGAACACCGGCTCGAGCCGCGCGACCGGCGTGATCGCGCCGGTGCGCCCGACCTGCACGTCGATCGCGACGAGCGTCGTGAGCGCCTCCTGCGCGGGGAACTTGTGCGCCAGCGCGAAGCGCGGCGCGCGCGACACGTAGCCGAGCCGCTCCTGTTCGTCGCGGCGGTTCACCTTGTAGACGACGCCGTCGATGTCGTACGGCAGCGCGTCGCGCTTCTCGCCGACCTTGCGGAAGAATCCGAGCAGCCCTTCCGCGCCGCGCACGACCGCGCGCTCGCGGTTCACTGGCAGGCCGAGCTGTTCGTACCAGTCGAGCAGCGCGCTGTGGGTCTCGGGCATCGCCGCGCCTTCGAGCACGCCGATCCCGTATGCGAAGAACGACAGCGGGCGCTGCGCGGTGATCTTCGGGTCGAGCTGGCGCAGGCTGCCGGCCGCCGCGTTGCGCGGATTCGCGAACTCGCGCTGCTCCGCGGCGCGCTGGCGTTCGTTCAGGCGTGCGAAATCGCGCTTGAACATCAGCACCTCGCCGCGCACGTCGAGCACGGCAGGCAAGTGGCTGCCCTTCAGCTTCAGCGGAATCGAGCGGATCGTGCGGACGTTTTCCGTCACGTCCTCGCCGGTCGTGCCGTCGCCGCGCGTCGCCGCCTGCACGAACACGCCGTGCTCGTAGCGCAGCGAAATCGCGAGGCCGTCGAACTTGAGTTCGCACGCGTAATCGACCGGGTCGGTCACGGTGCCGGCGAGGTCGACGTCCTTGTCGAGCGCATCGGCGACGCGCTTGTCGAACGCGACGATGTCCTCGTCGGCGAAACCGTTGTTGAGCGACAGCATCGGCATCGCGTGGACGACCGGCGTGAAGCCGCTCGCGACTTCGCCGCCGACGCGCTGCGTCGGCGATTCGGGCGTCACGAGTTCGGGGTGATCCGCTTCGAGCTGCTGCAGCTCGAGGAACAGCCGGTCGTATTCGGCGTCGGGCAGTTCCGGCTGGTCGAGCACGTAATAGGCGTAGTTCGCCCGCTCGAGTTGATCGCGCAGCCACGCGGCGCGCGCGTCGGGCTGGCTGGCTGGCGGTTCGGCTTGGGTTCGGGCCATGCTGGCGGCGTTTATTTCTGAGACAGTCGGATGTCGAATTATCTCAGTTCGCCGGGGCTTCGGCACATGCTTTCACGGTGATCCGGTTGATCGTCGGAAAGCACTTCACTCGGCGGTCGACCGCGCACGATCCGTGCACGGATCGTGCGCAATTCATGCGCGTTACTGACTGAACAACCGCCGCGTCACCGGGGAGCCCGCCGGAATACCGGCCTCTTCGAGCTTCGCGTACAGCTTCATCAGCTGCTGCTCGATCGCGAGCAGCGTCGATTCCGGCAGCGGCCGGCGCGAATCGTCGACGACCCGCGCACCGATCCGCTCGGACAGCGACTTCGCGTAATCGCACATCAGCCGGAACGGCAGGATGTCCTCTTCCGCCACCGGCACGTCGAGCACCAGCGTGATCATGTTGCCGCCCTTGTAGGTCAGGTCGTCGCGCAGGAAGTTGGTGTCGCCGAACTGCAGCATGAACACCGGATTCTGCTTCGCGTCGAGCTTGACGAAGCGCGTGCCGTCGCGCGACAGCAGCAGGCCGTCCTGCGACGCAACCGCCTGCACGTAGTTGGCCGACCAGGGCGCGCCGTCCGACATCACGTTGATCGACAGTTGCGCATCGCATTGCGCGGCGAAGCCGTCGAGCTCGCGCGCCATCGACACCGTTTCCATCATGTCCGGGAATTCGGGCGCGCCGTCGATCGCATCGGCGAACTGCTGCACGCCCGTCACGAACTCCGAGAACTCCAGCTCGTTCAGCGGGCCGCCGCGGTTCGCGAGCTGCGCGGCCGCGCGCAGCTCCTCGTAGCGCACGCCGTTCTGCAGCAGCTCCCAGCCGCCGCCTTCCGGCTTGCCTTCGATGTGCACCGGCTTGCTGCCCGCGCGGCGCAGGCGCTGCGCGGCCGGCAGGACCTTGTCGCCCGGCAGCGGCGACGCGAGGCGGATCGGCACGATGCAGTCGATCCGGCGGTCGACGACCGCGGGCGGCGCCGCGGAAATCGTCGTCGCGGCCGGCAGCACCGGCTCGGCCGGCTCGCTCGCGCCGGTGGTCTCCTCGACCGCTTCCGCAGCCGGCAGGTCGGCCGAGGTCGCCTCGGCCTGCAGGTCCGCCGGCATGTCGGCCGGCGCCGCGCCGCCGAAGGTCGGCTCGACGCGCGCGGCCTCGGCCGACGCCGCGGAGCCCGCTGCGGCCTCGGGGGCCGGTGCCGCCGCCTCGCGGCGGGCCGGCTGACGCACCGGCTCGATGAACGGCAGCTCATCGTCGCGCTCGGGGCGGTTCATCGCATCCGCCGTTTCCTGCGGCATCGGACGCGGCATCTTGCGCCGCACCTTCGCGCCCTGCCACGCGTTGTAGACCACGACGCCGCCCACCACGACCGCGCCTGCGCCGATCAATCCGAGTGTCAACTCGTCCATGCACGCTCCATCAGCAATTCTTTTTCGTCGGAACCGCGAACGGGCGCCCATGCGCCGCGCGAACGCGGTCCGGTTTCTTCAAACGTCAATTCTGGGCAAAACCCGCGGCGGTTTCCATGTCCACCGCGACGATCCGCGACACGCCCTGCTCCTGCATCGTCACGCCGATCAGCTGCTGCGCCATCTCCATCGCGATCTTGTTGTGCGAGATGAACAGGAACTGCGTCTTGTCCGACATCGCGCGCACGAGATTCGCGAAACGCTCGGTGTTCGCGTCGTCGAGCGGCGCGTCGACCTCGTCCAGCAGGCAGAACGGCGCCGGGTTCAGCTGGAACATCGCGAACACCAGCGCGGTCGCGGTCAGCGCCTTCTCGCCGCCGGACAGCAGATGGATCGTCGCGTTCTTCTTGCCGGGCGGCTGCGCCATCACCTGCACGCCGGCGTCGAGAATCTCGTCGCCCGTCATGATCAGCTTCGCCTGGCCGCCGCCGAACAGGCGCGGGAACAGGTCGCTGAAGTGACGGTTGACCTCGTCGAAGGTTCCCTGCAGCAGCGTGCGGGTTTCCTGGTCGATCTTGTGGATCGCGTCCTCGAGCGTCGTGATCGCGTCGGTCAGGTCGGCCGATTGCGCGTCGAGGAACACCTTGCGCTCGCTCGCGGCCTTCAGCTCGTCGAGCGCCGCCATGTTCACGGGGCCGAGCGCATTGATCGCATTGTTGATCCGCGTGACCTCGCCCTGCAGGTACGACGGCTTCAGGTCCGGCGTCAGCTTCTCGCGCAGCGCGGCCTCGTCGACCTCGGCCGTCGCGAGCTGCTCGGCGAACTGCTCGACCGACAGGCGCGCGGCCTGCTCCTTGAGCTGCAACTCGGTGATGCGGTCGCGCAGCGGCTGCAGCGATCGCTCGGCCACCAGGCGCTGCTCGTCCGACGCGCGCAGCTTCGACGTCAGGTCGTCGAGCTCGATGCGCGCGGCCTGCAGCGCCTCTTCCTTCACCGCGCGGATCTCGAGCGCGTCCTGCAAACCCGTGTGCGCGGTCTGCTCGTTGATCGTCTCGAGCTCGGCGCGCGCGTCCTCCAGCGATGCGGCGACGCGTTCGCTCTGCTCGTGCGCGACCTGGATGCTGCGCTTGAGCTCGTCGATCCGGGTCGCCGCATTGCGCGCGGCGAAGCGCGCGTCGTTCGCGCCGCGCTCCAGGTCGCGCGCTTCCTGGCGCGCCTGCGACAGCGACTCGTCGAGCGCCTCGAACGCCAGCTGGTTGTCCTCGAAGCGCGCCTGCAACTCGGCGAGCTCGCCGTCGAAGCGCTCGAAATTCGCTTCCGACTCCGCGCGCAGCGCACGCTGCTCCTCGATCTGCGCGCCGATCTCCTCGAGTTCCTCGCGGATCTGCGTGCTGCGCTGCGTGTATCGCTCGTGCGCCTGCGCGAGCTTCAGCACGTCCATCTGAAGCGCGTGCACGCGCTGCGTCGCGCGCTCGGCCTGCGCGCGCACGTCGCCGAGCGCCTGCGTCGCCTGCGTGTGTGCGGCTTCGGCCCGCACGGCGGCCGTGCGCGCGTCGTCGGCGAGCAGCGCCTGTGCGCGCACCTGGCGCGTCAGGTTCTCGATTTCCTGCTGGCGGGCCAGCATCCCGGCCTGCTCCGAATCGGCCGCGTACAACTGCACGCCGACGCGCGTGACGATGTGGCCGGCCTTCACGACGAACGCGCCGCCGGCCGGCAGCTGCGTGCGGGTGGCGAGCGCCTGCGCGACGTCGTCCGCGACGTACACGTTGCCGAGCCAGTCGTTCAGCACCGCGCGGATGCCTGCGTCGTCGATGCGCACGAGCGACAGCACCGGGCGCAGCCCGGCCGCCGCCGCGGGCGGCTCGCCGGCCGCCGGCGGCGCGTAGAAAGCGAGCTTCGCGGGCGGCGCATCGGTCGCGAACGCCTTCACCCAGTCGAGATTCGACACTTCGAGCGCGGCGAGCCGCTCGCGCAGCACGGCCTCGAGCGCCGCTTCCCAGCCCGGCTCGACGTGCAGCTTCTTCCACAGGCGCGGCAGCGCGCCGAGCTCGTGCTTGTCGAGCCACGGCTGCACCTTGCCCTCGGTCTGCACGTTCTCCTGCAACTGCTTGAGCGCCGCGAGGCGCGCCTCGAGCTGGTGGATCTGCGCGCTTTCGGCCTGCACGCGCTCGTGCGCGGCGCGGCGCTCGGCGTCGAGCCGCGGCACCGTCTCCTGCGCATCCGCGAGGCGCGCCTGCGCCTCGGCGAGGATTTCCTCCTGCTCGGCCAGCTGCATGCGCAGCTCCTCGAGCTGCGCTTCGTCCGGCACGTCGAGGCCGCCGGCCTCCGCCTTCAGCCGCTCGTGACGCTGCTGCAGCTGCTGGAGCTGCTGGTCGGCGTTGCGCTGGTGCGCGGCTTCGAGCTTCAGCGACTGCTCGGTTTGCGCGATCCGCGCGCGCTCGTCGTTGAGCTGCGCCTGCCCATCGCGCCATTTCGCCTCGAGCGCCGGCAGCGCATCGTGCTTCGACGCGGCGGCGTCCTCGGCGAGCGCGGCCTTCTCGTCGGCCATCGCGCGCGCCTCTTCGGCTTCCTCGAGCTCGTCCTGCGCCTTCTCGGCCTGCGCGCGCCACTGCTCGCGCTGCGCGTTGAGCGCGGCGATCTGCGCCTGCACGCGGTTGCGCGATTCGACGATGAACTTGATCTCGGCTTCCAGCCGGCTGACTTCGGCGTTCGCCTCGTAGAGCGAGCCCTGCGCGCCTTGCATCGCGTCACTCGCCGCGTAGTGCGCGACGCGCAGCGTCTCGAGCTGCGACTCGACCTCGCGCAGCCGGGCCGTCTGCGCTTCCAGGTCGATCTGCGCCTGCTCGATCGCGCGCTGCTGCTTCTGCTGTTCGCCGGCGGCCTCGTTCTTGCGCAGCAGCCACAGCAGGCGCTGCTTCTCCTCGCCGTCGGCGACGAGTTCCTTGTACCGGGTCGCGACGACCGCCTGCCCCTCGAGCTTCTCGAGGTTCGACGACAGCTCGCGGATGATGTCCTCGACGCGGGTCAGGTTCTCGCGCGTGTCGTGCAGCCGGTTCTCGGTCTCGCGGCGGCGCTCCTTGTACTTCGACACGCCCGCGGCTTCCTCGAGGAACACGCGCAGCTCCTCGGGCTTGGCCTCGATGATCCGCGCGATCATGCCCTGCCCGATGATCGCGTATGCACGCGGCCCGAGGCCGGTGCCGAGGAAGATGTCCTGGATGTCGCGGCGGCGCGCCGGCAGGTTGTTGATGTAGTAGCTCGACGTGCCGTCGCGCGTCAGCACGCGCTTCACGGCGATCTCGCCGTACTGGCCCCACTGGCCGGCCGCGCGGCCGTCGGAGTTGTCGAAGATCAGTTCGACGCTTGCCCGGCTGCCGGGCTTGCGGGCGGTCGAGCCGTTGAAGATCACGTCCTGCATCGATTCGCCGCGCAGCTCGGAGGCACGCGACTCGCCGAGCACCCAGCGCACGGCGTCGATGATGTTGGATTTGCCGCAACCGTTCGGGCCCACGACGCCGACGAGCTGGCCCGGAACCTGGAAATGCGTGGGATCGACGAAGGATTTGAAGCCAGCGAGTTTGATCGAGCTCAGACGCACGGCGGTATCGGATGTGAAGAATGGGTGAAACGGACGACGACACGCCGCGCCGGACCAGCCGGCCCATGCGCGCGGCGCGCCTCGGAATTCAAAAGCGGGGCCGCGCGCATCAGCGTTGGGCCCCGCAAACGGCACCCATCATACCATCGCGCGTGCGCCGTCCCGACCGTCGCCCAGTTTGCCGGGTGCCGGCGCCGAGCGATGGACCCGGCTCGACAGCAGCGTCGCGAGCACGATGCACGCGCCGCCCGCCCATTCGCGCGCGCTCGGCAATTCGTTCGCGAACACCCACGCGGACAGCGCGGTGATCACGATCTCGAACAGCATGATGATCGACGCGCGGTTCGCGGGCACGCGGGCGAGCCCGTACTGGACGAGCAGGTTGTTCGACGCCACCGTCACGCCGATCGCGACGACGATCAGCGCGACGACGCCGAGACTGCCGCTCGCCGGCACGGCCGGGAGCCCCTCGAACAGCGCGGCGATCGCGCCGAACACCGCCGCGCCGCCGAACAGCGTCGCCGTGCGCATCTCGGCGCGCATGTCGGGCAGCTCGCGGCTCGCCTTGATCACCAGCACGTTGCTCATCGCGAAGCTGAGCCCCGCGGCGAGCCCCGCCCACTCGGCCGGATTGGCCGGCAGCGGCACGCCGAGCCGGGGCGACCACAGCATCAGCATCGCGCCGCCGATCGACAGCGCCGCCAGGCCCGCGCCCGCCCAGGTGAGGCGCTCGCGCAGCAGAAAGTGCGCGTAGACGGCGGTCCACGCCGGGGTCAGATAGAACAGCAGCATCACGCGCAGCACCTCGCCGTGGATCGTGCCCCAGACGAAGCCGAGGTTCGTCACGCCGGCCGTCACCGCGATGCCCGGCAGCACCCAGTGCCAGCGCAGGGTCGCGATCGTGCTGCGCCGCGCGACGATCACGAACAGGAACGCGACGGCGCTCGTCAGCGCGCTCGCCGCGGTGCCCGTCATGCCGAGCGACGCCAGGATCCGCAGCGGATACCAGATCAGGCCCCATACCGATGCGCCGATCAGGATCGCCAGCGTCGGCAGGCTGCCGCGTACTGCATTGTTCATCGTGTTCGATACCCTTATCTTTCGTTGCCCGGCCGGCGTTTCGGCCCGCCGTGACTGCATTCCGTCACGCTATAATCGTCGGCTGCGAAACGCGTTGCCGCTCCCGGCGGCGCCGCTTCGCCGCCGCGCGGCGCGCCCGCCGCCCCTTTCGCTCCAACCGGCCGCGATGGCCGCTTCGCCCGTGAATCCTCGACTCGACTCGCTCCAGCCCTATCCCTTCGAAAAGCTGCGCGCCCTGTTCAAGGACGTGACGCCTGCCGCCGGCCTGAAACCGATCAGCTTCGGCATCGGCGAGCCCAAGCACCCGACCCCGGCGCTGATCCGCGACGCTGCGGTGGCCGCGCTCGACGGCCTCGCCGCCTACCCGGCCACGGCCGGCTCGGACGCGCTGCGCACGTCGATCGCGCGCTGGCTCGAGCGCCGCTACGGGCTGCCGGCGATCGATCCGGCCACGCAGGTGCTGCCCGCGTCCGGTTCGCGCGAGGCGCTGTTCTCGCTCGCGCAGACGGTGATCGACGCGAACCGCGCCGACCGCGGCGAGAAGGCGATCGTACTCTGTCCGAATCCGTTCTATCAAATTTACGAAGGCGCGGCGCTGCTGGCGGGCGCCGAGCCGTACTTCGCGAACAGCGACCCGGCCCGCAACTACGCGTGCGACTACGCAGCCGTGCCGGACGACGTATGGGCGCGCACCCAGCTGCTGTTCGTCTGCTCGCCCGGCAATCCGACCGGCGCGGTGCTCACGCTCGACGACTGGCGCGAGCTGTTCGCGCTGTCGGACCGCCACGGCTTCGTGATCGCGTCCGACGAATGCTACTCGGAGATCTACTTCGACGAGGCCAACCCGCCGCTCGGCGGCCTCGAGGCCGCGCACCGCCTCGGCCGCGGCTTCGAGCGGCTCGTGATGCTGTCGAGCCTGTCGAAGCGCTCGAACGTGCCCGGCATGCGCTCGGGCTTCGTCGCAGGCGATGCGGCGCTGCTCAAGCAGTTCCTGCTGTACCGCACCTACCACGGCGCGGCGCTGTCGCCCGTGTGGCAGCACGCGAGCATCGCCGCGTGGAACGACGAGGCGCACGTGCGCGAGAACCGCGCGCTGTACCTGCAGAAATTCAACACCGTGACGCCGATGCTCGCCGACGTGATCGACGTGAAGCTGCCGGACGCCGCGTTCTACCTGTGGGCCAACGTGGCGCGCACCGGCCTGTCGGACACCGAGTTCGCCCGCCGCCTGTACGCCGACTATAATGTGACGGTTCTGCCCGGCTCGTACCTGGCGCGCGACGCGCACGGCACCAACCCGGGCCGCGATTTCATCCGGATCGCGCTCGTCGCGGGCACCCCCGAATGCGTCGAGGGCGCGCAACGCATCGTCGATTTCTGCCGCAACCTCGCGCGGTAATCGTCCATCCCGATCAATTCCATCTTTCCTGCGAAAACGAACATGTCGCAACAACTTCAGCAAATCATCGATACCGCCTGGGAAAACCGCGCCGAGCTGTCGCCGAAGGCCGCGCCCGCCGAAGTCCGCGAAGCCGTCGCGCACGCGATCGAGCAGCTCGACAAGGGTGCCCTGCGCGTCGCCGAGAAGATCGACGGTGACTGGACCGTGCACCAGTGGCTGAAGAAGGCCGTGCTGCTGTCGTTCCGCCTGGAAGACAACGCACCGATGCCGGCCGGCGGCTACTCGCAGTTCTACGACAAGGTGCCGTCGAAGTTCGCCAACTACACGGCCGAAGATTTCGCCGCGGGCGGCTTCCGCGTCGTGCCGCCGGCCATCGCGCGCCGCGGCTCGTTCATCGCGAAGAACGTCGTGCTGATGCCGTCGTACACGAACATCGGCGCGTATGTCGACGAAGGCACGATGGTCGACACGTGGGCCACGGTCGGCTCGTGCGCGCAGATCGGCAAGAACGTGCACCTGTCGGGCGGCGTCGGCATCGGCGGCGTGCTCGAGCCGCTGCAGGCGAACCCGGTCATCATCGAAGACAACTGCTTCATCGGCGCGCGCTCGGAAGTCGTCGAAGGCGTGATCGTCGAGGAAAATTCGGTGATCTCGATGGGCGTGTACCTCGGCCAGAGCACCAAGATCTACGATCGCGAAACCGGCGAAATCAGCTACGGCCGCATCCCGGCCGGCTCGGTCGTCGTCGCGGGCAACCTGCCGTCGAAGGACGGCTCGCACAGCCTGTACTGCGCGGTGATCGTCAAGAAGGTCGACGCGAAGACCCGCGCGAAGGTCGGCCTGAACGAGCTGCTGCGAGGCGACTGATGGCAAAGCCGCCCACCGTGGTCGTGTACGGCATCCCGAACTGCGACACCGTGAAGAAGGCCCGCGTGTGGCTGGACGATCACGGCGTCGAATTCGAGTTTCACGACTTCAAGAAGGCCGGCGTCAGCGCGCCGCTGGTCGAAGACTGGCTGAAGGACGTGTCGCTCGACGCGCTCGTGAACAAGCGCGGCACCACGTGGCGCGGCCTGGACGACGCCATGAAGGCCGCCGCCGATACGCAGGCCGGCGCGATCGCGCTGATGATCCACAAGCCGTCGGTCATCAAGCGCCCCGTGCTCGTCGTCAACGGCCGCGTAAAATCGCTCGGCTTCGCGGCCGACCAGTACGCGGCGCTGTTCGCCGCCTAGGGCGCGCCCCGCGCTGCACGGCGCCCGAAGTCATCGCTGCCGGCCACCGCGCCGGCATTTTTTATCGAAAGTGGTCCGAACCATGTCCGCCACCCTAGCCCTTACCGAACAGCTGATCGCCCGCGCGTCCGTCACGCCCGACGACCAGCACTGCCAGCAGATCATGACCGAGCGCCTCGCCGCGCTCGGCTTCGAATGCGAGACCATCGCGTCGCACGGCGTGACCAACCTGTGGGCCGTCAAGCGCGGCGCCGACGGCCGCGACGGCAAGCTGCTCGCGTTCGCCGGCCATACCGACGTCGTGCCGACCGGCCCGCTCGAGCAGTGGACGTCGCCGCCGTTCGTGCCCGCGCACCGCGACGGCAAGCTGTACGGCCGCGGCGCGGCCGACATGAAGACCTCGCTCGCCGGCTTCGTCGTCGCGGCCGAGGAATTCGTCGCCGCGCACCCCGGCCACCGCGGCTCGATCGCGATGCTGATCACGAGCGACGAGGAAGGCCCGGCGACCGACGGCACCGTCAAGGTCGTCGAGCTGCTCGAAGCGCGCGGCGAGCGCCTCGACTACTGCATCGTCGGCGAGCCGACGTCCACCGCCGAGCTCGGCGACGTCGTCAAGAACGGCCGCCGCGGCTCGATGTCGGGCACGCTGATCGTCAAGGGCGTGCAGGGCCACATCGCGTACCCGCACCTCGCGAAGAACCCGATCCACCTGCTCGCGCCGGCGCTCGCCGAGCTCGCCGCCGAGCAGTGGGACGAAGGCAACGAATACTTCCCGCCGACCACCTGGCAGGTGTCGAACCTGCACTCGGGCACCGGGGCGACCAACGTGATCCCCGGCCACGCGGACCTGATGTTCAACTTCCGCTTCTCGACGGCGAGCACCGTCGACGGCCTGCAGGCGCGCGTGCATGCGATCCTCGACAAGCACGGGCTCGACTACACGCTGAACTGGTCGGTGAGCGGCCTGCCGTTCCTGACGCCGCGCGGCGAGCTGTCGAACGCGCTGGAGAACGCGATCCGCGCGGAGACGGGCCTCACGACCGAACTGTCGACGACCGGCGGCACGTCGGACGGCCGCTTCATCGCGCGCATCTGCCCGCAGGTGATCGAGTTCGGCCCGCCGAACGGCAGCATCCACAAGATCGACGAGCACATCGAAGTCCGCTTCATCGATCCGCTGAAGAACGTGTACCGACGCGTACTCGAACAACTGATCGCCTGACGGAGCCCCGCATGACGACACCTTTTGCAACAGTCCGCGACCTTCTGCGCTTCGCAGTCTCGCGCTTCTCGAAGGCGAAGCTCGCATTCGGCCACGGCTCGGACAACGCGTACGACGAAGCGGCCTACCTCGTGCTGCGCACGCTCGACCTGCCGCTCGACACGCTCGAGCCGTTCCTCGACGCGCGCCTGCTGCCGGATGAAATCGACGCCGTGCTCGCCGTGATCGAGCGGCGCGCGACCGACCGCGTGCCGGCCGCCTACCTCACGCACGAAGCGTGGATGCACGGCCACCGCTTCTATGTCGACGAGCGCGTGATCGTGCCGCGCTCGTTCATCGGCGAGCTGCTCGACGACGGCCTGCAGCCGTACGTCGCCGACCCCGAACAGGTCGGCGCCGTGCTCGAGCTGTGCACCGGCTCCGGCTGCCTCGCGATCCTCGCGGCAAGCGCGTTCCCGAATGCCGAGATCGACGCGGTCGACCTGTCGGACAAGGCGCTCGAAGTCGCGGAGATCAACGTGCGCGACTACGGCCTCGAGGACCGCATCGCGCTGCACCGCGGCGACCTCTACGCGCCGCTGCCGGCGTTCCGCTCGACCGACCCGGGCGCACGCTACGACGTGATCCTGACGAACCCGCCGTACGTGAACGCCGCGTCGATGGCCGCGCTGCCGCCGGAATACCGGCACGAGCCCGAGATGGCGCTCGCGGGCGGCGAGGACGGCATGGACATCGTCCGCCGCATCATCGGCGAGGCGCGCAACTGGCTGCACGACGACGGTGTGCTCGTCGTCGAGATCGGCAACGAGCGCGAGCATGTCGAGGCGGCGTTCGGCGGCCTCGAACTGACGTGGCTGCCGACCAGCGCCGGCGACGACAGCGTGTTCCTGATCCAGGCGTCGGACCTCCCGAAAAAAGCCTGACGACCTTGCCAGCCCGAACCGTGCGGCGCCCCGCTGCGCCGCGCGGTTCGGTAAGATGCGCGTAATGCGGCCGCCGCGCCGCGCGACTTCAGGAGTCCGTCACGCGCCCATGACCCTCGACTGGCTACACCTTGGCACCCTCATCCTTGCCATCCACGTGCTCGGCGTCGTTGCGGCAGGCCATGCGATCCTGAACACCCGCACGTCGCAAGGCGCGATCGCATGGGCGGTGTCGCTCGCGGCGATGCCCTACCTGACGCTGATCCCGTATCTGTTCCTCGGACGCAGCAAGTTCTCCGGCTACGTCGACGCGCGGCGCCACGAGACCGCGGCGCTGCGCACGCATACGCCCCCCGTGCCGTGGCACGACAGCGATTCGACCGAGGGCCCGCCCGCGGACGCGCTCGGGCGCTCCGCGGTGCTCGCGCTCACCCGCCTCGGCGGCATGCCGTTCCTCGCCGGCAACGCGGTGCGCACGCTCGTCAACGGCGAGGCGACGTTCGCGGCGATCCTGTCGGCGATCGACGCGGCGCGCGATTACGTGATCGTCCAGTTCTTCATCATCCACGACGACGCGCTCGGCCAGATGCTGCGCGACACGCTGATCGCGCGCGCGGCCGCGGGCGTGCGCTGCTACGTGCTGTACGACAGCATCGGCAGCTTCGACCTGCCGCACAGCTTCGTCGACGACCTGCGCGCCGGCGGCGTCGAAGTCCATCCGTTCGCGACCAAGCGCCAGTTCGTGAACCGCTTCCAGCTCAATTTCCGCAACCACCGCAAGATCGTCGTGGTCGACGGCCATCGCGCGTTCGTCGGCGGACACAACGTCGGCGTCGAATACCTCGGCGCGAAGCCGCGGCTGTCGCCGTGGCGCGACACGCACATCGAGGTGTGCGGCCCGGCCGTCGCGAGCATCCAGTACGTGTTCGCGGAAGACTGGCACTGGGCGACGCAGAAGCTGCCGCCGCTCGCGCCGCCGCCCGCCGCGCTGCCCGACGCCGACATGCACTGCCTCGCGGTGCCGATGGGGCCGGCCGACAAACAGGAAACCGGCTCGCTGTTCTTCGTCGAGACGATCAATGCGGCGCGCGAGCGGATCTGGATCACCACGCCGTATCTCGTGCCCGACGAAGCCGTGATCGCCGCGCTCAAGCTCGCGGTGATGCGCGGGGTCGACGTGCGCATCCTGATCCCGAGCCGGCGCGACCACTATGTCGTGTTCGAAGCGTCAAAGCTCTATGCGCGCGACCTGGCCGATGCCGGCGTCAAGGTGTTCCGCTACCGGCCGGGGTTCCTGCACCAGAAGGTGGTGCTGATCGACCGCAGCGCCGCCGCGATCGGCAGCGCGAATCTCGACAACCGCTCGTTCCGCCTCAACTTCGAGATCATGGTGCTGACCGTCGACCGGGCATTCGCCGACGAAGTCGAAGCGATGCTCACGGCCGATTTCGCGCTCGCGTACCAGGTCGACGCAAGCGAATACCGCCGCTCGCCGGCATGGCGGCAGGTCGCGATGCACATCGCGCGGCTGTTCGCGCCGATCCTCTAGGCGGGCCGCGGCGTCACCGGCGCACGCCGCGTCACAGCAGCTTTTCGATGTCGGCGGCGATCTCGTCGGGTTTGGTCGACGGTGCGTAGCGCTTGACGATCCGGCCGTCGCGCGCGACGAGAAACTTCGTGAAGTTCCACTTGATCGCCTTGAGCCCGAGGATGCCCGGCGCTTCGTCGGTCAGGTAGCGGTACAGCGGATGCGCGCCGTCGCCCTTCACGTCGATCTTCGCGAACATCGGGAACGTCACGCCGTAGTTGCGCTCGCAGAACGCGCCGATCTGCGCGGCGTCGCCCGGCTCCTGCTTGCCGAACTGGTTGCACGGGAAGCCGAGCACGAAGAAGCCGCGCGCCGCGTACTGGTCGTACAGCTTCTGCAGGCCCGCATACTGCGGCGTGAACCCGCACTCGCTCGCGGTATTGACGATCAGCAGCACCTTGCCGCGATACGCGTCGAGCGACGCCGGCGCGCCGGCGAGCGTCTCTGCGCTGAATGAATACAGTGTGGACATCGTGCCCCCTTCTTTCGCAATCGGATCGACCCGGAGTATAGGGCCTGCCTGCGCCGAAACGGTATCTACCGGACGGCCGATGCCCGGTGTGCGGCGCGCAGTCTAGAATAGCGGTTTTGGCCAGTCATTTCCGCCGTGATCCGTTTCAATCAGTTCAGCCTAGCGCGCGGCACCAAGCCGCTGTTCGACGCGGCCTCGTTCGTGCTCAATCCCGGCGAGAAAGCCGGCCTGATCGGCGCGAACGGCGCCGGCAAGTCGACGCTGTTCGCGGTCCTGCGCGGCGAGCTGCACGCCGACGCCGGCGATTTCTCGATGCCGCCGTCGTGGCGGATCGCCCACGTGTCGCAGGAAACCCCGGCCGTCGACCGCACGGCGCTCGACTACACGCTCGACGGCGACGCCGCGCTGCGCGACATCGAGGCGCACATAGCCGCCGCGTCCGCCGCGCATGACGGTTCGGCCGAAGCGGAAGCGCACGCGGCGTTCGCCGACGCCGACGGCTACACCGCGCCGGCGCGCGCCGAGGCGCTGCTGCTCGGCCTCGGCTTCACGCTCGCGCAGACGCGCGAGCCGGTCGCGAGCTTCTCGGGCGGCTGGCGCATGCGCCTGAACCTCGCGCAGGCGCTGATGTGCCGCTCCGACCTGCTGCTGCTCGACGAACCGACCAACCACCTCGACCTCGACGCGATCGTCTGGCTCGAAGACTGGCTGCACCGCTATCCCGGCACGCTCGTCGTGATCTCGCACGACCGCGAATTCCTCGATTCGATCTGCAACGTCACGCTGCATCTCGAAAACCGGCAGGTAAAGCGCTACGGCGGCAACTACTCGCAGTTCGAAGTGCTGCGCGCGCAGCAGCTCGCACTGCAGCAGAGCGCATACGAGAAGCAGCAGAAGACGGTCGCCCATCTGCAGAGCTTCATCGACCGCTTCAAGGCCAAGGCCACCAAGGCCCGGCAGGCGCAGAGCCGGATGAAGGCGCTCGAGAAGATGGAGCTGATCGCGCCGGCGCACGTCGCGTCGCCGTTCACGTTCGAATTCCGCACGCCGGACGCGGCGCCGAACCCGATGATGGTGATGGAAGACGTCCGCTGCGGCTATCACGCCGACGACGGCGGCGAGATCCCGATCGTCGAGCGCGTGTCGCTGTCGATCCAGAACGGCCAGCGCATCGGCCTGCTCGGCGCGAACGGCCAGGGCAAGTCGACGCTGATCAAGACGCTCGCAGCAACGCTCGAACCGCTGTCCGGGCACGTACGCGAAGGCAAGGGCCTGACGATCGGCTATTTCGCGCAGCACCAGCTCGAAACGCTGCGCGAGGACGATTCGCCGCTCGCGCACCTCGCGCGGCTCGCGCCCGACACCCGTGAACAGGAACTGCGCGATTTCCTCGGCGGCTTCAATTTCTCGGGCGACATGGCGACGAGCCCGGTCGGCCCGTTCTCCGGCGGCGAGAAGGCTCGCCTCGCGCTTGCGCTGATCATCTGGCAGAAGCCGAACCTGCTGCTGCTCGACGAACCGACCAACCACCTCGACCTCGAAACCCGCCACGCGCTGACGATGGCGCTCGCACAATTCGAGGGCACGCTGATCCTGGTATCGCACGACCGGCACCTGCTGCGCGCAACGACCGACCAGTTCATGCTCGTCGCAAAGCATCGGCTGCAGCCGTTCGACGGCGATCTCGACGACTACCGCGACTGGCTGCTGCAGCACGCGGCCGAGCAGCGCGCCGCCGCGAAAGCCGACAGCACCGCGGCGCAGGACGCCGGCCCGGCCGTCAATCGCAAGGATCAGAAGCGCCAGGAGGCCGAGGCGCGGCAGCGGCTGTCGCATCTGAAAAGGCCGCTGCAGACGCGCATCACGAAGCTGGAAAAGGAAATGGACGCGCTGCACACGGAGAAGGCTCGCCTCGACGCGTTCGTCGCCGATCCGGCCAGCTACGAAGCCGCGCGCAAGGTGGAGCTCACCGACGCGATCCGCAAGCTGGGCGATGTCAACGCGCGGCTCGAAACCATCGAGGCGGATTGGCTCGCGGCACAGGAAGAACTCGAGCAGATCGGCTGAATGCCACACCGCGCAGTGCCAACGCATGCGCCACTTGCGACAAGGCCGGGCGTAACGGCCCGGCCTGGGTGCGCATCGTCCGCTGCATGTGGCCCGGCGCCTCGGCAGCGCGACGAATCAGCGCCGCGGCAGCGTGTCCCGCGGCATCTGCTCGTCGTCGCCCATCAGGTGGCGACGCCCCTGCGTCGGCCGGCGCATCGCCGCGACGACTTCCGCCTCCGTCACGTCCTCGGCGACGACCCGGCGAGCGATGCGCCCTTCGTCGTCGATCCATTCGACGATCCGGCACCCGCCGCCCCACGGCTGGCGGATCGGCTCCGATACGCGGCAGCCGCGCAGGTTGTAAAGGCGTCCGCCGGGCGCCTGCCCATATTGTTTGAACATAGGTCCCTTTCGCATTGCGCGGTTCGACAGTCCGCCCAAGGATAGGGAAAAGCGATGTCCGCCGGGTTACACAACCCTACGGATTGTTTACATCGAATTACGTGACAGATCGCCGGAGGCATCGCCTCCGGCGTGCGGGAATGCTCATTCGAGCCCGCGGACGCGGTCGATTGCCTGCTCGATCCGGTCGACCGCCATCACCTCGAGCCCGTCGATCGGCTGCTTCGGCGCGTTCGCCTTCGGGATCAGCGCGAGCGTAAAGCCGAGCTTCGCGGCCTCGCGCAGGCGCTCCTGGCCGCGCGGGCACGGCCGGATCTCGCCGGCCAGGCCCACTTCACCGAACACGATCAGGCCCTTCGGCAGCGGCTTGTTGCGCATCGACGAATGGATCGCGAGCAGCACCGCGAGGTCGGCGGCGGGCTCGGTGATCTTCACGCCGCCCACCGCGTTGAGGAACACGTCCTGGTCGAAGCACGCGATGCCCGCGTGGCGGTGCAGCACCGCGAGCAGCATCGCGAGCCGGTTCTGCTCGAGGCCGACCGCGAGACGGCGCGGGTTCGGCACATGCGCGGTGTCGACGAGCGCCTGGATCTCGACGAGCAGCGGGCGCGTGCCCTCCTGCGTGACGAGCACGCACGAGCCGGGCACGACCTGCTCGTGCTGCGACAGGAACAGCGCGGACGGGTTGGCGACGCCGCGCAGCCCGCGCTCGGTCATCGCGAACACGCCCAGCTCGTTCACGGCGCCGAAGCGGTTCTTGAACGCGCGCACGAGGCGGAACGACGAATGCGTGTCGCCTTCGAAGTACAGCACCGTGTCGACGATGTGCTCGAGCACGCGCGGGCCCGCCAGGTTGCCCTCCTTCGTCACGTGCCCGACCATGATGATCGAGGTGCCGGACTGCTTCGCGATGCGCGTGAGCTGCGCCGCGCACTCGCGCACCTGCGCGACCGAGCCCGGCGCCGACGTGAGCGCCTCCGAATAGACGGTCTGGATCGAGTCGACGACCGCGACGTCCGGCCGCTCCGCATCGACCGCCGCCTGGATCTTCTCGAGCTGGATCTCCGCGAGCAGCTTCAGCTCGGCGGCCGGCGTGCCGCCGTCGAGCAGCGACAGCCGTTGCGCGCGCAACGCGATCTGCGCGGCCGATTCCTCGCCGCTGATATAGAGCGCGCGGCGCTCGCTCGCGATGCCCGCGAGCGACTGCAGCAGCAGCGTCGACTTGCCGATGCCCGGATCGCCGCCGATCAGCACCACGCCGCCCGCGACCAGGCCGCCGCCGAGCACGCGGTCGAATTCGCCGATGCCGGTCGAGAAGCGCGGCACGTCGGCCGCCTCGATGTCGACGAGGCGCTGCACCGGCGCGCGTTTCGCGAGCGACTGGAAGCGGTGCGCCGACGGCGATTCAGCGACCGATTCGACGAGCGTGTTCCAGGCCTGACACGACGGGCACTGCCCCTGCCACTTCGGGGACTGGCCGCCGCACTCGCTGCAGACGTAGAGCGTTTTCAGTTTGGCCACGCGGTGCGCCCTTATTCCGCGCGCACCGGTACGCGGGCGGCCACCGCGCACATCAGTTCATAGCCGATCGTCCCGCAGTGCCGCGCCACGTCGTCGATCGGCAGATCGTTGCCCCACAGTTCGACGCGTGCGCCGACACCGGCCTGCGGGCACGGCGTCAGGTCGACGGTGATCATGTCCATCGACACGCGGCCGACGATCCGCGTGCGGATGCCGTCGACGATCACCGGCGTGCCCTCGGGCGCGACGCGCGAATAGCCGTCCGCGTAGCCGCACGCGACGACGCCGATCCGCATCTGCGCCGGCGCCGAGAACGTCGAGCCGTAGCCGATCGACTGCCCTTTCGCGATCGTCTGCACCGCGATCAGCTCGGACGCGAGCGTCATCGCCGGCTTCAGGCCCGTATCGGCGATGTCGGCGGAGCGCCCGGACGGCGACGCGCCGTACAGCACGATCCCCGGGCGCACCCAGTCGAAATGGGTTTGCGGATGCCAGAGCACCGCCGCCGAATTCGCGAGGCTGCGCGCGCCGGCAATGCTTTGCGCGCCGCGCTCGAACGCGGCCAACTGCTCGGCGACGCCGCGCTCGCTGTCCGCGTCCGAAAAATGAGTCATCAACGTGATCTGGCCGATGCCGTGGCAGGCACGCGCCCGTTCCCACGCGGCGCGATACTTCTCGGGCGAGTAGCCGAGGCGGTTCATCCCGCTGTTCATCTTCAGCTGCACGTTGACGGGCTTCGACAGCCGGGCCGTTTCCAGCATCCGCATCTGCTCGTCGTTGTGGACGGTCGTGGTCAGGCTGTAGCGGTCGATCACGTCGATGTCGGTCGAGCGGAAGAATCCTTCCAGCAGCAGGATCGGGCCGGCCCAGCCGAGTTCGCGCAGCTTGACGGCCTCGTCGAGGTCGAGCAGGCCGAAGCCGTCGGTGCCGCGCAGGCCGGGAAACACGCGCGCGAGGCCGTGACCGTAGGCGTTCGCCTTGACGACCGCCCAGACCTTGGACTGGCCGGCGTAGCGGCGGACGACGGAAAGATTGTTCGCGAGAGCGGCGGTGTGGATGGTGGCGGAGATCGGGCGCGGCATGGGAAATTTACGTAAAGACGCTTGCGAATCATCAGCTTACCGTGCCTTTTGAGCACCGAAGCCGACAACTTGCGGAACGATCGGGGAATCTTGCTAGTCCGAATTGCTGTATTTTCGTGTTATAAAGCCGTGCGCACAACCCATTTCGAACGGAATAAGCCGATCGCATACCTGGCGGCCTACGCGGCCGGGCCGCAGCGACGAACGCATCGCATCAGATGAAAAAAGGTTTTTACACCATCATGGCCGCGCAGTTTTTCTCGTCGCTGGCCGACAATGCGCTCCTCATCGCCGCCATCGCCCTGCTGAAAGACCTTCACGCCCCGAACTGGATGACACCGCTGCTGAAGCTGTTCTTCGTGTTGTCCTATGTCGTGCTCGCGGCGTTCGTCGGCGCCTTCGCGGATTCCCGCCCGAAGGGCCGCGTGATGTTCATCACCAACTCGATCAAGGTCGTCGGCTGCCTGATCATGCTGTTCGGCGCCCATCCGCTGGTTGCGTACGGGATCGTCGGCTTCGGCGCGGCGGCCTACTCGCCCGCCAAATACGGCATTCTCACCGAGCTCCTGCCGGCCGACCGGCTCGTCGCGGCGAACGGCTGGATCGAAGGCACGACCGTCAGCTCGATCATCCTCGGCACCGTGCTCGGCGGCGCGCTGATCAGCCCGCACATCGCATCGCACGTGATCGCGCACACGCCGTCGTGGATCAACACGCCGGCCGAATCCGCGATGGCGATCATCATGGCGATCTATGTCGTCGCCGCGCTGTTCAACCTGCGCATTCCCGATACCGGCGCACGCTACCCGCGCCAGCAGCACGGCCCGATCAGGCTCGTCACCGACTTCGCCGACTGCTTCATGGCGCTCTGGCGCGACAAGCTCGGCCAGATCTCGCTGGCCGTCACGACGCTGTTCTGGGGCGCCGGCGCGACGCTGCAGTTCATCGTGCTGAAATGGGCCGAGGTGTCGCTCGGCATGTCGCTGTCCGAAGGCGCGCTGCTGCAGGCGGTCGTCGCGGTCGGCGTCGCGGCCGGCGCGATTGCCGCCGCGGGCCGGATCCCGCTGAAGAAGTCGCTGACGGTGCTGCCCGTCGGCATCATCATGGGCGTCGCCGTGATGCTGATGGCGTTCTACACGCGCGACATGATCCCGTCGAACTGGGTCCTCCATCTCGGCCACATCCGCATGCCGATCTACCTGCTCATCGCGTACATCTTCCTGATGTGCGTCGGTGCGCTGTCCGGCTACTTTGTCGTGCCGATGAACGCGCTGCTGCAGCATCGCGGCCACGTGCTGCTGTCGGCCGGCCACTCGATCGCGGTGCAGAACTTCAACGAGAACCTGTCGGTGCTCGTGATGCTGTGCCTGTACGCGGTGCTCGTGTGGCTCGACGTGCCGGTCGGCGTCGTGATCGTGCTGTTCGGCACCTTCGTCTGCCTGACGATGTGGCTCGTGATGCGCCGCCACCAGGCGAACCAGCGCCAGTTCGATTCGGTCGCGCTGATCGGCGAATCGAAGCACTGACGCTACACTTCCCGTTTCCGCATGCCCGCGCCGGTTGCCGAACCGGCGCCTTGCCATCATGACGCACCCGATTCCCAACGTCCTGACGATCGCCGGCTCCGACTCCGGCGGCGGCGCAGGCATCCAGGCCGACCTGAAGACGTTCTCCGCGCTCGGCGCGTACGGCGCGAGCGTGATCACCGCGCTGACCGCGCAGAACACGCGCGGCGTAACCGGCGTGCATGCGCCCGACGCCGCGTTCGTGACCGCGCAGCTCGACGCCGTGTTCGACGACATCCGCATCGACGCGGTGAAGATCGGCATGCTCGCCAACGCGTCGATCGTGCATGCGGTCGCCGACGCGCTGCGGCGCTACGCGCCCCGCTACGTCGTGCTCGACACGGTGATGATCTCGAAGAGTGCGCACGCGCTGCTCGCGCCGGACGCGGTCGATGCGCTGCGCGGCGCGCTGCTGCCGCTTGCGACCGTCGTCACGCCGAACCTGCCCGAAGCGGCGGCGCTGCTCGGCGACGCGCATGCGACGACCGAAGACGAGATGGTCCGGCAAGGGCAGGCGCTGGTGAACATGGGCGCGCACGCGGTGCTGATGAAGGGCGGCCATCTGCCGGATGCCGACGCGAGCCCCGACTGGCTCGTCGACGCGACGCACGCCGTGCGGCTCGACGGCCCGCGCGTGCCTGTCGCCAATACGCACGGCACCGGCTGCACGCTGGCATCCGCGATCGCCGCGCTGCTGCCGCGGCATCCCGACCTGGAAAGCGCCGTGCGCGACGCGAAGGCCTACCTGACCGGCGCGATCGCCGCGAGCGGCCGTCTCGACGTCGGTCACGGCGTCGGGCCCGTGCATCACTTCCACCGCTGGTGGTAAGCGGCGGCCCGCGCAGCGTCAGTCCGCCTTTGCAGCAAACGCCCGCGCCTGCTCCGGCCAGTCGTCCGGCACGATGAACCCGCGGGCCGTCTCACGCCACGCGGCGTCGACGTCCGGCCGATAGACCCCGATCAATGCCGGCGCCTCGCGCGCCGACAGGACGGCCGGCAGCGCCTGTGCCGCCGCAAGCGGCTCGGGCGCGCCGGCACCGTTTGCGATGCGCCGCGGCGCGAGCCACGCAAGGCGCGGCAGCACCGCCCACGCGGCATCCTCCGGCAGCGCGGCGGCCCACGCCGCCCACTGCGCGCGGGTCAGCCAGAAGCCGCGCGGATGGTCCGGCGCGACTTCCTCGCGCACATCCGGCAACGGCGCGCCATGCGGGTAGAACAGCCATCCCTTGATGAACATCTGCGCATCGGACGGCTTGCCGTAGCCGAGCAGCGCGAAACCGTCGCGCCCGCTCAGGCGCAGCTGGTGATCGATCAGCCGGCGGCGCTTGCGATCGAAGCGGTCGACGAGATTCGGTCCGACGAAGTCGGCCAGCGATGCCGTGCCTTGCACGGGCGCGCACAGATAGCACTTCACCGCGAGTTCCCAGTGCAGGCGCCGCCCGCCGGGCGTGTCGACGAGGAAATCCACCTCGCCGAGCGTCTGGCGGTTGCTGCGCAGCGCAAGATTGGCCGCGACGAGCCGCAGCGACGGCCCGTGCGTCAGGAAGTATTCGAGCAGGCATTCGGCGTAGCGGCCGAGCCGGACCGGCCGCAGCCCCTCGAGCGCGCGATGCAGCGGCTCGGGCGCCGCGTCGAGCGCGGCCAGCCATGCCTCGGCCGCCGCCCGCTCCGCGGCATCGGCCCACGGCCGCGCGAGCGGCGCGCCGGGCGCCGCGGCGAGCAGGTCCGGGCTCGACAGCAGCCATGCCAGATCGCGGACCGCGGCATCGCGCAGCGTTTCGACGAACGACGACGCCGCGCCGGCCGTCATGGCGCGGACCGCTCGCCGTTCGCCTCGCCGGAGGCCGCCCCACGGATGGCCGCCCCACGGAACGTATCGCGCGCGAGGCACAGGTCGGCCCATGCCTTCGCCTTGTCCTGCAGGCTGCGCAGCAGATAGGCGGGGTGGTAGGTGACGATCACCGGCACGCCTTCGTACGTGTGCACGCGGCCGCGCAGCGACGCGATGCTGGCGTCCGTCTTCAGCAGCGTCTGCGCGGCGAAACGCCCGAGCGCGACGATCAGCTTCGGCTTCACGAGCGCGACCTGGCGCTGCAGGTACGGCTCGCAGCGCGCGACCTCGTCCGGCTCCGGGTTGCGGTTGCCGGGCGGGCGGCACTTGATCACGTTGGCGATGTAGACGTTGTCGCCGCGTTCGAGCGACAGCGACCGCAGCATGTTGTCGAGCAGCTTGCCGGCCTGGCCGACGAACGGCTCGCCCTGTTTGTCCTCGTTCTCACCCGGCGCCTCGCCGATCAGCATCCAGTCCGCCTCGCGATCGCCGACGCCGAACACGGTGTTGGTCCGCTTCTCGCAGAGGCCGCAGCGCGTGCAGTCGGCCACGCGCGCCGCGAGCGCGTCCCAGTCGAGTTCCGCGACCGGTGTTTCGGCTGGGCGCAGGTCCGCGGCGGGTGCAAGGTCCGCCGGCGGGGCTGCGTCGAACCACGCGAAATCGTCGTCGGCGGGCGGCGGTGCGTCGGCAGGCGGTGCGAAATCGTCGCCGCGCGCGGCGGATGCGGGTTGCGCGGGCATCGCGCGGCGGCCGGCTGCGGGATCCGCATCTGCATAAGCTTGCGGCGCGGGCGACGCGGCAGGCAATCGCGCGCCGCCCTCGTCACGCACCGCTGCCGCTCCGCCCGCTTCGGCGAAAACGCGCGCCGGTCGCGGCGGCGCGTCGGCCGGCCGCGCGGCCGTCTGCGTGGCCGCCGCGGCCGGGATCTCTCCTGCAGCGACGCCGACGGGCGTTTCCACCTGCTCTCCCGCCGCCTGCGTCACGGCCTCCTGCCCGGGTGCCGCCGGCACCTCGCCTGCGTTCAGCCCGCGCCGCACCCAGCGGTGCGTCAGCCCCATCTCCTCGAGTGCCGCTTCAGCCCACGCCATGCGCGCCTCCGTCCCTGTTCAGCGTCAGACGCATCACGATCGCGTCCTCCCGGCTGCGATGCCGCGCCGGATAGTAGTTCTTGCGCCGCCCGATCGTCACGAAGCCGAAGCGCTCGTACAGATGGATCGCGCGCGGATTCGACGGCCGCACCTCGAGCAGCACCCCTTCGAGCCCCTCCGCCTGCGCGATGCGCACCGCCTCGCGCAGCAGCGCGAGCCCGGCGCCCGAGCATTGCGCGGCCGGCGCGACGCACAGGTTCAGCAGGTGCATCTCGTCGATCACGGGCATCAGCACGCAATAGCCGACGAGTGCGCCCGTCACGTGACGCAGGCACACGCCGAAGTAGCCGTTGCGCAGCGAGTCTTCGAAGTTGCCGCGGCTCCACGGGAATTCGTAGGCGGCGCGCTCGATCTCGACGACCTCGTCGAGATCGGCGTCCGTCATCGGCGACAGATACCGGTCGCTCAGCAGCACGCCGGTCATCCCTGCGCTCCTCCCGGCCGGGCCGCGCGCGCCGCCATCCGTTCGGCGGTGGTCTGCGCGACCTTGTCGCGCACGTACTCGGGCGCGGCCTGGTCGGCCGGCACCGTGCGCCCGGCGCGAAACGCGCGCAGCGCGACGTGCGCGACCGCCAGCGCATGCGGCAACGCGTCGCCGTCGGCCGCCGCGGCGCGCGCGAGCGCCGGCAGCTGCGCGCCGAACGCAGCGGCCGCGTTGCCCGCGAGCGTGAACGGCACGTCGGGCACGCCCACCGCGCCGGGCGCATCGAGCGCGGCCGGGTGCAGCGTGCGCCAGTCGCCGGCGGCTTCGTCCCATGCGAAATCGGCCCAGTAGACCTCGTCCATCCGCGCATCGAGCGCGGCCAGCACGCGCGCCGTACCCGGCGCGCGCAGCCGCGCGTGCTCGGCACACGCGAGCAGCGTGCCGACCGGCACGACCGGCAGCCCGCGGCCGAACGCGAGGCCCTGCGTGATGCCGGTCGCGGTGCGCAAGCCCGTGAACGAGCCGGGGCCCGCGCCGAACGCGATCGCGTCGCAGTCGGCGAGCGTCAGCCCCGATTCGGCGAAGAGTTCCTGGATCGCCGGCAGCACGCGCGTGCTCGAGACGGCGCCCGTCAGTTCGTGGCGGACCCAGCTTTGTGGGGCGGAAGCGGCGGATTCGGCCGTGGCCGAGCGCAGCAATGCGACCGAGCAGTATTCGGTCGACGTATCGATGGCGAGGAGCACTGTTTGCATCATGGCCGACATTGTAATGCGGCGCCCCGCTCCCACGGGCGATCGCCGCGGCCCATGATGCCGGCCCGGCGCACGCGCCGGTTTGGAAGGATCGCTCGACCCGCCGCGGCGGCGCGCTTGTTAAGATCGCCCGACTTGAAACCTCCACGGAGACACCCGATGAGCGATATCACCGCCCAGTTCAACCAGGCCCAGGAAGACGTGAAACAACTGTCCGAGCGCCCGGGCAACCTCACGCTGCTGCGCCTCTATGCGCTCTTCAAGCAAGCGACGGACGGCGACGCGCACGGCGACAAGCCGGGCTTCACCGATATCGTCGGCAAGTACAAGTACGACGCATGGGACGCGCTGAAAGGCACGTCGCAGGATGCCGCAAAGCAGCAATACGTCGAGCTCGTCGAATCGCTGAAGAACGGCACCGCGTCCTGATTGCATTCAGCCGCAACACAATGGTGGCGCAGCGCAGCAAAAATCACTATAATGCTCGCTGCGTCGCATCCGCGCTCGGCCCATCGGCCGTCCGGCCAGACGCCTCGCTGCGTTAAGCTCCAATCCGGTTTAGAACCTGTCCCCTTCCTGCTTCGGCTCTCGCGGCCGTCACTTATCAGGCTGGCGGCAACGCTGTCATAGCACGCCGCACCCAAAACAGCTTCTAGCCTCATCCGCCACGTGACTGGCGGATTGCACCCGTTTTCCGATTTGCTCGTTGAATCCGACAACTTGGGCATGCGCGATTGGCGCCGACGTTTCACCCACTGTGTTTCAAGGATTGTTATGACTTCGAGCATTTCCACCAGCCCCCTCAACGCGACCGCCGACAAGGCACTCGGTCTCGACGACGCCGCGCAGGCTGCAGCCGCGCCGGCCGCCGACGAGCCGACCTTCGCGTCGCTCGGGCTGTCGCCGGAGATCGTCTCCGCGCTGGAGGCCGCCGGCTACGTGAAGCCGACGCCGGTGCAGCAGCGCGCGATTCCGGCCGGCATCGCCGGCCGCGACCTGCTGGTGTCGAGCCCGACGGGTTCGGGCAAGACCGCAGCCTTCATGCTGCCCGCGATCGAGCGTTTCGCGCAGCTCCAGAAGGCGCAGGCGCAGCAGCCGCGCGCGCCGCGCGAACCGAACAACGGCGATCGCCGTGTCCGCCGTCCGCAGCCGGTCGCACGCCCCGGCCTCCTCGTGCTGACGCCGACCCGCGAACTCGCGATGCAGGTCACGACGGCCGCATCGACGTACGGCAAGCACCTGAAGCGCCTGCGCACGGTCAGCATCCTCGGCGGTGTCGCCTATGGCCAGCAGTTGATGCTGCTCGCGAAGAACCCTGAAATCCTCGTCGCGACCCCGGGCCGCCTGCTCGACCACCTCGAGCGCGGCCGCATCGACCTGTCCGAACTGAAGATGCTCGTGCTCGACGAAGCTGACCGCATGCTCGACATGGGCTTCATCGAAGACATCGAGACGATCGTCGACGCCACGCCCGAATCGCGCCAGACGATGCTGTTCTCGGCCACGCTCGACGGCAAGATCGGCTCGCTGACGAGCCGCCTGCTGAAGGATCCGGAGCGCATCGAGATCCAGCAGCGCCTCGAGTCGCGCGCGAACATCGCGCAGACCGTGCACTACGTGGACGACCGCGACCACAAGGATCGCCTGCTCGATCACCTGCTGCGCGACAACGCGCTCGACCAGGCGATCATCTTCACGGCAACCAAGATCGACGCCGACCAGCTCGCCGGCCGCCTCGCGGACGCGGGCTTCGAATCGGCCGCGCTGCACGGCGACCTGCCGCAGGGCGCACGCAACCGCACGATCCGCGCCCTGCGCGAGCGCCGCGTGCGCGTGCTCGTCGCGACCGACGTCGCGGCGCGCGGCATCGACATTCCCGGCATCACGCACGTGTTCAACTACGACCTGCCGAAGTTCGCGGAAGACTACGTGCACCGCATCGGCCGTACCGGCCGCGCGGGCCGCTCGGGCATCGCGGTGAGCCTCGTGCATCACGCCGAACAAGGCGCGCTGAAGCGCATCGAGCGCTTCGTGCGCTCGCCGCTGCCGGTCAACGTGATCGAAGGCTTCGAGCCGCGCAAGGCGCCCCCGCGCAACGATCGCGGCAACGGCGGCCGCGGCCGTCCGGGTGGCGGCAACGGTGGCGGCCGTCGCTTCGGCGGCAAGCCGGGCGGCGGTTACGGCAACGGCAACGGTAGCGGCCGCAGCTACGGCGGCGGCGGCGGCAATGGCGGCTGGAGCGGCAAGCCGGGCGGCAGCCGCGACGGCGGCAACCGCCGCAGCGACGGCCAGCGCGGCGGCCCGCGACGCAGCAATTCGGCGTCGTGACGGCATGCGGACGGCCTCGTCGGCCGTCCGTCGATCGCCCCGCAACACGCAACCGGCGCACCCGCGCCGGTTTTTTTTCGCCTCGGCCAACATTTCACGATGCGAAAAATTTTTTTGTGTCGTAAAAAATCATGCTGCGTGGCACAACCCACGATATTGCGGGATGGGAAAGTCCATTTCTCATCACGAAATGCCTGATTCAAGATACTGAATTATAACGATTTAAATTTTCAAGACTTCCTGAAAAAGCCCCTGTTTCGCGACTCCCTGTTTGCCTAGACTCTTATACAAGACTTCACGAAACGGAACGCCACGCTCTCCGCCTCGTGAAAAGCGTCTCCGTCTTCGGATTCATCCGATTCAGGCAACACCATGTCAAGGAGCACATCATGTCGCGTCAGCAACAGGCACAGGAACTGCAAAAGCAATGGGAAACCGATCCGCGCTGGAAAGGCATCAAGCGCAGCTACTCGGCTGAGGACGTGGTCCGCCTGCGCGGCTCGATCCAGGTCGAGCACACGCTGGCCAAGCGCGGCGCGGAAAAGCTGTGGGGCCTCATCAGCAACGAACCGTTCGTCAACGCGCTCGGCGCGCTGACCGGCAACCAGGCCATGCAGCAGGTGAAGGCCGGCCTCAAGGCGATCTACCTGTCGGGCTGGCAAGTCGCGGGCGACGCGAACCTCGCGGGCGAAATGTACCCGGACCAGTCGCTGTACCCGGCGAACTCGGTGCCGCAGGTCGTCAAGCGCATCAACAACACGCTGACGCGCGCCGACCAGATCCAGTGGTCGGAAGGCAAGAACCCGAGCGACGAGGGCTACGTCGATTTCTTCGCGCCGATCGTGGCTGACGCGGAAGCCGGCTTCGGCGGCGTGCTGAACGCGTTCGAACTGATGAAGGCGATGATCGAAGCCGGCGCATCGGGCGTCCACTTCGAAGACCAGCTCGCATCGGTGAAGAAGTGCGGCCACATGGGCGGCAAGGTGCTGGTGCCGACCCGCGAAGCGGTCGCGAAGCTCTCGGCGGCACGTCTCGCAGCGGACGTGATGGGCACGCCGACCGTGCTGGTCGCCCGTACCGACGCGGAAGCCGCGGATCTGATCACCTCCGACATCGACGACAACGACAAGCCGTTCCTGACGGGCGAGCGCACGGTCGAAGGCTTCTTCCGCACGAAGCCGGGCCTCGAACAGGCGATCTCGCGCGGCCTCGCGTATGCGCCGTACGCCGACCTGATCTGGTGCGAAACCGGCAAGCCGGATCTCGAGTACGCGAAGAAGTTCGCGGAAGCGATCCACAAGCAGTTCCCGGGCAAGATGCTGTCGTACAACTGCTCGCCGTCGTTCAACTGGAAGAAGAACCTCGACGACGCGACGATCGCGAAGTTCCAGAAGGAACTCGGCGCGATGGGCTACAAGTTCCAGTTCATCACGCTCGCTGGCTTCCACGCGCTGAACTACTCGATGTTCAACCTCGCGCACGGCTACGCCCGCACGCAGATGAGCGCGTTCGTCGAGCTGCAGCAGGCCGAATTCGCGGCAGCGGACAAGGGCTTCACCGCGGTGAAGCACCAGCGCGAGGTCGGCACCGGCTACTTCGACGCGGTGACGCAGACGGTCGAACGCGAAGCGTCGACGACCGCGCTGCACGGCTCGACCGAAGACGAACAGTTCTTCGACGGCAAGAAGGTCGCCTGAGACGCCCCGGCGTCATGCCGACGCCCGCCGGTCATGCGGCGGCGGGCGTCGGCGCCCGAATCACGAAAGAGCATCAGGGAGAAGACGGCGGGCGCGCGACGGCAGGCGCGCGACCCGCCGCGCGGCCTGCGGGCCGCACACGACGACGCGCGCCGGCCCAGCCGGCCTGCGCTGCTTTCAGCCTCGGCCGGAAAGCCCGCCCCGCATCGCGCGGGCCGGTGCCTGGCCTACCGATAGACGATCACCGGAATTTTCGTATGGGTCAGCACGCGCTGCGTTTCGCTGCCGATCAGCAGACTGCCGAGCCCGCGTCGCCCGTGCGACGCCATGAAGATCACATCGCAGCCGCCTCGTTCGGCCGCCTCGATGATGCCGAGGTATGGCGACGGATGAACGCTCGTCCAGGTGTCGCAGTGGACGCCCGCCTGCCGCGCGGCAGATTCCACCTCGTCGAGATGCGTGCGTGCCTCGCGCTCGCTGCGCGCCCGGAAATCGGCGGGCGGCTCGATGATCACCTCCGAGAACGGCGAGTACGGATACTGCGGCAGGCACGCATAGGCCGTCACGCGCGCGCCGACCGCGCGGGCGAGATCGATCGCGCCGTCGATCGCCTTCTTCGACAGGTCGGACCCGTCGGTCGGAACGAGGATGTGCTTGAACATCGCGCCCTCCATCGTCAATCGCACGTTGTGCGCCGCGCCGCCTGCCGCGGCCGCGACGCCACCGGTATGCCTGTTTCGATTGTAGTGTGCGAAAACGTGCCGCCAGCCGGGGCAGCGGGTTCGCCCTCATATCGGAAACACGCGGGTCGGGCGTCCGCGCCGCTCGCCCCGCTGCCGCTAGCCCCAATAACCGGGCCGCTCGTACGTGTGCTTCAGGTAATCGAGAAACAGCCGTACGCGCAACGGCAGGTGCCGGCGCTGCGGAAACACCGCGTGGATGCCGATCGGCGGCGCGGCGAACGCGTCGAGCACGCTGACGAGGCGGCCGGCCGCGATGTCCTCGCCGACTTCCCACCACGAGCGCCACGCGAGGCCGTGGCCCGCCAGGCACCACTCGTGCAGCACCGCGCCGTCCGAGCACTCCATCATGCCGCTCACGCGGATCGACACGACCTTGCCGTCCTCCTGGAATGCCCAGCCGCGCTGCTGGTTCGCGTTCGCGGCGAGCGCAAGGCAGTTGTGCCGCGCGAGCTCCGCGAGCGTCGCCGGCGTGCCGCGCCGCGCGAGATACGCCGGCGACGCGACGCACACCCGGCGGTTCTCGCCGAGTTTCAGCGACACCAGCGACGAATCGGGCAGCTCGCCGAGCCGCACCGCGCAATCGAAGCCCTCGTTGACGAGGTCGACCATCCGGTCGGACAGGTCGAGCGTGACCGACACGTCCGGATGCGCGCAGCTGAATTCGGGCACGAGCGGCGCGACGTGCCGCCGGCCGAAACCGGCCGGCGCGGAGATCCGCAGGTGGCCGCTCGCCTTCACGCCGCCCGCGGACACGCTCGCCTCCGCGTTCTGCATGTCGTTGATGATGCGCTGGCAATCCTCGAGGAACGCCGAGCCTTCGAAGGTCAGCGTGAGCTTGCGCGTCGTGCGCACCAGCAGCTTGACGCCGAGCCGCTCCTCGAGCGCGTCGAGCCGGCGGCCGATGATCGCCGGCGCGACCCCTTCCGCGTGCGCGGCCGCCGACAGGCTGCCTTTCGCCGCGACCGCGGCGAACGTTTCGATCTGTTTGAACCGGTCCATGAATCGGGAGGACGGCGCCAACCGTCCCTCATATTGACTGAAGCGGCTCCAGATTAGGTATATGAAAGTAAAAGATCAAGTGATGTTTAGCGTCTTTTTTAGCACTGACGAGCACGAATAAAATCGTTTCCGACCTCTGATACTGGAGCGCAAGGCTATGTCGGCCACAACGACACTCTCTCCTGACGCCATTCTCTTCGACGCATACGGCACGTTGTTCGACGTGCATGCGGTCGTGGCCGCGGCAGAGCAGATGTTCCCCGGCCACGGGGAACGGTTGTCGCAGCTGTGGCGACGCAAGCAAATCGAATACTCGCAGCTGCGTACGCTCGCCGATCCGGCCGGCGCACGCTACCGCCCGTTCTGGGACATCACGCTCGACGCGCTGCGCTTCGCCGCGCGCGCGCTCGGCCTCGCGCTCAACAGCGCCGCCGAGAAACGCCTGATGGACGAATATGCGTGCCTGTCCACCTATCCCGATACCGTGCCCGCGCTGCGCAAGCTGCGCGCGCTCGACCCGCGCCCGCAACTCGCGATCCTGTCGAACGGCAACCCGCAGATGCTCGACATCGCGATCAAGAGCGCCGGCATGAACGGCCTGTTCGACCGCGTGCTGTCGGTCGATGCGGTGCGCGCGTACAAGCCGTGCCCGGCCGCCTATGCGCTCGGCACCGCCGCGTTCGGGGCGCACCCGCGCGACATCGTGTTCGTGTCGTCGAACGGCTGGGACGTGACGGGCGCCGCATGGTTCGGCTACACGACGTTCTGGCTCAACCGCACGGGCGCGCCCGCCGAGGAACTCGGCGCGCCGCCGGACGGCACCGGCGCCGGCATGGCCGACCTGCTCGCTTTCCTCGCCACCCCGGCTCCGTCCGGCAGACCTGCCAGCCGCGCGCGCCCCGGCCCGGGCGCGTAACGCCTGCATCGCTGCCGGCCACTTCCCCCTTTACCGAAACCGCAACTGACCGACCAAGGAGATGAGACTCATGACCACCCCGCTCACGCTGCCGCAAGGCATGGCGATTACCGGCGAGATTCGCCCGGGCTACGAAGCAATCCTGACGCCCGACGCCCTTGCGCTCGTCGCGGCGCTGCACCGCACGTTCGAACCACGCCGCCAGATGCTGCTGCAGGCGCGCGCCGAACGCACGAAACGCCTCGACGCCGGCGAGCGCCCCGACTTCCTGGCCGACACGAAGGCGATCCGCGAAGGCGACTGGAAGGTCGCGCCGCTGCCGGCCGACCTGCAATGCCGCCGCGTCGAAATCACCGGTCCGGTCGAGCGCAAGATGATCATCAACGCGCTGAACTCGGGCGCCGATTCGTACATGACGGACTTCGAGGATTCGAACGCGCCGAGCTGGACGAACCAGATCGACGGGCAGATCAACCTGAAGGACGCCATTCGCCGCACGATCTCGCTCGAGCAGAACGGCAAGTCGTACAAGCTGAACGACAAGGTCGCGACGCTGATCGTGCGCCCGCGCGGCTGGCACCTCGACGAGAAGCACGTGACGGTCGACGGCCAGCGCGTGTCCGGCGGCATCTTCGATTTCGCGCTGTTCCTGTTCCATAACGCGAAGGAGCTGATCGCACGCGGTTCGGGCCCGTACTTCTACCTGCCGAAGATGGAAAGCCATCTCGAGGCGCGCCTGTGGAACGACATCTTCGTCGCCGCGCAGGAAGCGGTCGGCGTGCCGCGCGGCACGATCCGCGCGACCGTGCTGATCGAGACGATCCTCGCCGCGTTCGAGATGGACGAAATCCTGTACGAGCTGCGCGAGCACAGCTCGGGCCTGAACGCGGGCCGCTGGGACTACATCTTCTCGGCGATCAAGAAGTTCAAGAACGACCGCGACTTCTGCCTCGCTGACCGTTCGAAGATCACGATGACCGTGCCGTTCATGCGCGCATACGCGCTGCTGCTGCTGAAGACCTGCCACAAGCGCAACGCGCCGGCGATCGGCGGCATGAGCGCGCTGATCCCGATCAAGAACGATCCGGAAGCGAACGACAAGGCAATGGGCGGCGTGCGCTCGGACAAGCAGCGCGACGCGACCGACGGCTACGACGGCGGCTGGGTCGCGCACCCGGGCCTCGTGCCGATCGCGATGGAAGAGTTCGTCAAGGTGCTCGGCGACAAGCCGAACCAGATCGCCAAGCAACGCGACGACGTGCAGGTCGACGGCAAGAACCTGCTCGACTTCCAGCCGGAAGCGCCGATCACCGAGGCCGGCCTGCGCAACAACATCAACGTCGGCATCCACTACCTCGGCGCATGGCTCGACGGCAACGGCTGCGTGCCGATCCACAACCTGATGGAAGACGCGGCGACGGCCGAGATTTCCCGTTCGCAGGTGTGGCAGTGGATCCGTTCGCCGAAGGGCGTGCTAGACGACGGCCGCAAGGTGACCGCGGAGCTCGTGCGTGACTACGCGAAGGCCGAGCTCGAGAACGTGAAGAAGTCGGTCGGCGGCAACACCCAGCCGTACGAGCGCGCCGCGGCGATCTTCGAGCAGATGTCTACGTCGGAAGGCTTCACGGAGTTCCTGACGCTGCCGCTGTACGAGGAGATCTGACGCGGCCGGCTAGGTGCGGCCGGCTAGGTGCGGCCGGCCAGGTGCGGCCGGTTGGGCGCGGCCGGTTGGGCGCGGCCCGCGGTCGCACCTTTCACACCGCGCACGGCACACGAAAAAGGCGCCCTCGGGCGCCTTTTTCTCATGCTGCGTCGACCGTCACGCGCTCACGCGTTCACGCTCGCGCCGATGCTGAACCCAGTCGCCCGACGCGATGCGCGGCTTGTCCGTCACCGCGTGCGCGGCAATCGGGTAATACAGGCATGCGTACTGCCGGCCGCCCAGCTCGACGGTTGCCGTCTCGGGCTTGAACAGGCTGTCGACGCCCGGATAGACGCGCTCGATCTCGTCGAGCACCGGCACGAGCCGCTCGTCCACTTCGTAGACGTCGCCCCAGACGAGCGCCCTGGCATCGGCCGCGGCGACCATGCCCGGATACGTGCCGCAATCGTAGAGTTCGCCCGGCAACGCGGCCGCACCGACGAGCGTCGGCGCGGCGATGCCATGCTTCGCCGCCGCGTGGCCGATATCGTTGGCCTCTCCCGCTCTCAACGTGCCGTAGACGAAAACGTGGCGCATCGTGTTCCTCCTTCTTCGATTCGTGGGTTGCCGTGTCAGGTCAGCGGCGTCGCGCTGACGAGCACGCCGTCCTCGTCGGCGTAGATCCATTCGCCGGGGGCGATCCGCGTGCCGAGCACCGTGACGGGAACATCCCGTTCGCCGGCGCCGCGCTTGTCGCTCTTGCGCGGATGCGTCGCGAGCGCGAGCACGCCGACGTTGCAGGCGCGCAATTCTTCGGAATCGCGCACGCATCCATAGACCACGATGCCGGCCCAATGGTTCTTCTCGGCCAGCGCACCGAGGTTGCCGCCGACCAGCGCGCAGCGCCGGCTGCCGCCGCCGTCCACGACCAGCACGCGCCCGCCGCCGTCCTGCTCGAGCGCCGCGCGCACGAGCGTGTTGTCCTCGAACAGCTTGAGCGTCGCCGCGGGGCCCGCGAAGCGCGCCGCGCCGCCGTACGGGCGCAGCGCCGGCTCGAGCACGCGCAAGGTGCCGGCCGCGAGCTGGCCTTCGTGGGCATCGCAGAGGTCGGTCGTGGCAAACGTCATGTCATCGTCTCCTGTCGATCGAACCCGGCGCGCCTGCGCCCGATTCGGTCGCGTGGTTCACACGCGGGGTCCATGCAAGGGGCATTCGAACGCTGCATTATCGGCGGAAAAACCACCGCGTGCGTTTGCACGGCGCCTTCTACAATAGCGGCATCGCTGCGTATCGCCCGAATCGCCCATGAATTCGCCCGCCCGCGCCGACGAGCGCGCCCATCAGGACGTCATCGACATTCCACCGGAATTCGCGCCGACTCCCGCTCATCCGATGCGCGTGCGCGCACGGCCGCTTCCCGCCGGCGTGCGTGTGCCGCGTCACACGCACGCGTGGGCGCAGCTCGCGTACGCGTCCCGCGGCGTGCTGCGGATGGCGACGACAGGCACGACGTGGATGGTGCCGCCGTCGCGGGCGATCTGGGTGCCGCCGCGCGTGACCCACGAGGTCGTGATCGTCGAGGATGCCTATCTGCGCACGCTGTACATCGACGCGTCGATCGTGCCGGACGGGCTCGACGCGTGTCGCGTCGTCGAGGTGACGGGGCTGCTGCGCGAGCTGGTCGTCGCGCTCGATGCGCGCGACCTGAGCGCGACGCGCGAGCGCATGCTCTGCGCGCTGGTGCTCGACGAGCTGAGCCGCGCCGAACCGTTGCCGCTCGCCGTGCCGATGCCCGACGAGAAACGGCTGCGCACGCTGTGCGAGGCGATGCTCGCGCAGCCTGCGCATGCGGAATCGCTGGAACACTGGGCGAGCGAAATCGGCGCGAGCACGCGCACGGTTTCGCGGCTGTTCAAGCAGGAGCTCGGCGTGAGCTTCTCGCAATGGCGGCAGCAGGCGCTGCTTGCGCGCGCGATCCCGCTCCTGAACCAGGGGCGCCCGCTGTCGCATATCGCGCGCGAGCTCGGCTACCAGAGCCAGAGTGCGTTCTCCGCGATGTTCCGGCGGGCATTCGGAGAGAGCCCGCGCGCGTTCATGCTGCGCGGCCACGAACACGAGGCCGCCGAAAACCCTGCGGGAGACGACGAGCATCTGCCCGACGACACGGCGGACGCGCGACGCTGACGCCGCGCCCTCGCATCAGACTCGCCGCACCATGTGCCGGATCGAGCCGAGTTGCGCGAAGCGCGCGCCGGTCACGCGATAGCCCATGCGCTGGTAGAGGCGCGCGGCGGGATTGTCGACGAACACGCGCAGCTGCAGCTCGCTCAGCCCGCGCGCCCTCGCCCAGCGATGCGACATCTCGAGCAGATACGTGCCGGCGCCCTGCCCGCGATGGCCGGCCGCGATCTGTACGTCGCGGATATGCAGCGAATCGCCCTCTTCCGTAATGCGCAGCACGCCGATGCGTTCGCCGTCGGCTTCGAGGATGAAGTTCTCGGACTCGCGCCAGCTCGCGTAGAACAGGTCGCTGCGCCATACGAGCCCGTGGCGCTTGTAATAGCCGCCCATGTTGCCGTGCGTCAATGCTTCGGCAAACGGAAAATCGCCGGGCTCCGCGGGGCGGAGCTGGTACAGGATTCGCAGGTCGGTAGGATCGAGCATCGCGCAAGGGTCAGGGACGCATCCCGCCAAGATAGCGCAGTCCGATGCGGATGCAATCGCGGTTTTCGCGTAGCCGAACGACACAAACAAAAATGCCCGCACGAGGCGGGCATTTATTGTTTTGGCGGAGCGGACGGGACTCGCCTACATCCCGCAGGCCGCGGATGCGCCTGCAGGCGCATCCCTTCGACTCCCGCCGGAAGCCGCGCAGGCGGCTTCCTCCACTCCGCAGTCACGCGCCCGCAAGCGGGCACGACCGAACGACACAAACAAAAATGCCCGCACGAGGCGGGCATTTATTGTTTTGGCGGAGCGGACGGGACTCGAACCCGCGACCCCCGGCGTGACAGGCCGGTATTCTAACCGACTGAACTACCGCTCCAGTCTTGCTGCTTGCCTGGCAGGCGTCGGTTGCTTCCTGCCGGCGCATCGTTTGTTCGAACGACGCCGAAATCTGGCGTCCCCTAGGGGATTCGAACCCCTGTACTCACCGTGAAAGGGTGATGTCCTAGGCCTCTAGACGAAGGGGACAACATACTGCTTACATCTTTAATGCAAAAGCCCGTTCAAAAGACGCTTGAACGGGCTTCGTTCTGGCGGAGCGGACGGGGCTCGAACCCGCGACCCCCGGCGTGACAGGCCGGTATTCTAACCAACTGAACTACCGCTCCAGCTTTCTTCACCCAACCTGCAGAACATTGCTGCGCGCCTGCAGGCTTTGCGACACTTCCAACGAAACGCCGCTGAATCTGGCGTCCCCTAGGGGATTCGAACCCCTGTACTCACCGTGAAAGGGTGATGTCCTAGGCCTCTAGACGAAGGGGACAACGTACTGCTTACACCTTTAATACAAAAGCCCGCTCAAAACACCTCTTGAGCGGGCTTCGTTCTGGCGGAGCGGACGGGACTCGAACCCGCGACCCCCGGCGTGACAGGCCGGTATTCTAACCGACTGAACTACCGCTCCAGCTTTCTGCACCCTACCCGCAGGACGTCGGTTACGTTCCTGCCGGCTTCGCGACACTTCCAACGAAACGCCGCTGAATCTGGCGTCCCCTAGGGGATTCGAACCCCTGTACTCACCGTGAAAGGGTGATGTCCTAGGCCTCTAGACGAAGGGGACAAAATCTTTTCAGATCTGTCTGGTTTTCGCTATTAATTTTTCATCAACAGCGAAGACCGAAATTCTAACTGCTTTAAATCGTTTTGTGAAGCATTTTTTAACTACCCTGCTTCGCGTCACGACTTGTTTGTTCTGTTGGTGGAGGTAAGCGGGATCGAACCGCTGACCTCTTGCATGCCATGCAAGCGCTCTCCCAGCTGAGCTATACCCCCTTGCAGAACAGAAATGAGATTATATGGACCTGCTTTGAACTTGTAAATACCCTTTTTGCGATTCGAGCAGATTTTTTTGCGAAACCGCCGAACGACGGTTCCGCAACGGCTCGGACCTCAGGCCAGCGCGGCCTCGATACGCGACACGACGACGTCACGGCCGAACAGCATGAGTACCGCGTCGATCGACGGCGTATGCGTCGTGCCCGCAACCAGCAGGCGCACCGGCATCGCCAGTTGCGGCATCTTCAGCTTGTGCGCGGCGAGCGTCGCCTTCAGCGCAGCCGCGATCGCTTCCTTGCTCCACTCGGCCGCCTTCAGCGCGGCAGCCAGTTCGGCCAGCGCCGGACGCACCACGTCGGTCACATGCTGCGCAAGCGCATCCGCTTCCGGCGCGGGCACGCGGTAGAACATCGCCGCGCCTTCCGCGAGCTCCTTGAGCGTCGACGTGCGATCCTTCATCAGGCCGATCACCGATACGAGGTCCGGGCCGGCCGCGAGCGCCGCGTCGTCGACGCCGAGCGCCGCGAAGAACGGCTTCGACAACTCGGCGAGACGCGCGTTGTCCGCTTCCTTGATGTAATGGTTGTTCAGCCAGTTCAGCTTGCTGTGGTCGTACTGCGCCGGCGACTTGCCGAGGTGCTCGAGATCGAACCATTCGACGAACTGCTCGCGCGAGAAAATTTCGGCGTCGCCGTGCGACCAGCCGAGACGCGCCAGGTAGTTCACGACCGCTTCCGGCAGATAGCCTGCTTCGCGGTACGCCATCACGCTCATCGCGCCGTGGCGCTTGCTCATCTTCTCGCCCTGCTCGTTGAGCACGGTCGGCAGGTGGGCGTACACCGGCACCTCGCCGCCCAGCGCACGCAGGATGTTGATCTGGCGCGGCGTGTTGTTCACGTGGTCGTCGCCGCGGATCACGTGCGTGATCGCCATGTCGAGATCGTCGACCACCACGCAGAAGTTGTACATCGGCGTGCCGTCCGGGCGCGCGATCACGAGATCGTCGAGCTCCTCGTTCGAAATCTCGACGCGCCCCTTCACCGCGTCATCCCACGCGACGCTGCCGGTCAGCGGGTTGCGGAAGCGCAGCACCGGCTTCACGCCGGCCGGCGGCTCGGGCAGCACCTTGCCCGGCTCCGGGCGCCACGTGCCGTCGTAGCGCGGCTTCAGGCCGGCTTCGCGCTGGCGCTCGCGCAGCGCGTCGAGCTCTTCGGTCGACATGTAGCACGGATACGCGAGCCCTTCCGCGAGCATCTTCGCGAGCACCTCGCGATAGCGGTCCATCCGCTGCATCTGGTAGAACGGGCCTTCGTCGAAATCCAGGCCAAGCCATTCCATCCCCTCGAGGATCGCGTCGACCGCCTCCACCGACGAACGCTCGACGTCGGTATCCTCGATGCGCAGCACGAACGTGCCCTTCGTCTTGCGGGCGAACGCCCACGGATAGAGCGCGGAGCGGATGTTGCCGAGGTGGATGAAGCCGGTGGGGCTCGGCGCGAAGCGGGTACGGACAGGACGGGTCATAAACGGTAACTCGAACGCCTGGGGCGCGTGAATGATTCGACGCGGGGCCGGCAGCGGCTGCCCGATTGCTGCGGATGCAGTAACGGAGCCGGCGGCGCCCGGAACGGAAATGAAGCCGGAATTATACCCGCGCCGCCCATCGCGCCAAGCGCGCCGCTTGCTTTATGATGTGCGCGCCGCGGCCGCCAGCCGGCGCCGCGCCGGCCGCGCGGCGGATGTCGCGCCGCCGCCCGGAACCTACCGCCGCGGCGGGCCCGTCGCCCGCCGCCCGACGCTGGAGAACCCTCGATGTCGTCCCCTCGCCTGTCGCGCCGTCAATTCACGATCGCCGCCGCTTCCGCCAGCCTCGCCGCCTGCACGTCGCTCGGCGGCAAGAGCCGCCCCGACAATGCCGCCACGACGGCCCAGCCGCACGAGAAGCCGGTGAAGATCGGCATCGCGCTCGGCGGCGGCGCCGCACGCGGCTTCGCGCACATCGGCGTGCTGAAGGGGCTCGAGGCGCGCGGCATTCCGCTCGACCTCGTCGCCGGCACGAGCGCGGGTTCGGTCGTCGGCGCGCTCTACGCGTCGGGCATGAACGCGCTGCAGCTGAACAAGCTCGCGCTCGAAATGGACCAGACCGCGATCAGCGACTGGGCGCTGCCGTTCCGCTCGCGCGGCCTGCTGCAGGGCGTCGCGCTGCAGAACTTCCTGAACAAGTCGCTGAACAACCGGCCGATCGAGAAGATGGCCAAGCCGCTCGGCGTGGTCGCCACCGATCTGCAGAACGGCCAGCCGATCCTGTTCCAGCAGGGCAACACGGGGCTCGCGGTGCGTGCGTCGTGCAGCGTGCCGTCGGTGTTCGAGCCAGTGAAGATCGGCAGCCGCGAGTATGTCGACGGCGGGCTCGTGAGCCCGGTGCCCGCATCGTACGCGCGCAAGATGGGTGCGACCTTCGTGATCGCGGTCGACATCTCTTCGCGCCCGGACGGCGCGGCGACCGGCAACCCGATCGAGATGCTGCTGCAGACCTTCACGATCATGGGCCAGACGATCAAGACCTACGAGCTCGACAAGTACGCCGACGTCGTGATCCGGCCGAACCTCAGCGCGATGGGCGGCAGCGACTTCAACCAACGCAACGCGGCGATCCTCGCCGGCGAGGAAGCGGTCGCGCGCATCATGCCCGAACTGCAGCGCAAGCTCGCGGCAGCGCGCGGCGCGGCCGCGTAAGCGACGCCGGCCGGCGGCAGCGGCATCAGCCGCTACCGCCAAAACAAAAAACCCTGCCGCCTTTCGGGCGACAGGGTTCTGTCTGATCCAACTGCCTGCGAACGCTCAGTTGCTGCCGTTCGCCGTATCGTCGCCGAGCGTCGCGCGCACGCGCTGGCGCAGGTCGTCGGCCTTCATCGGAAACTGCGACTCGATCCGGCGCGCGCCGTTGAAGCGCTTTTCCCAGTAGGTGCTGTCGAGATCGTCGACGCGCACCGTGCTGCCGGTCGACGGCGAATGCACGAACTTGTTGTCGCCGATGTAGATCCCGACGTGCGAGAACGTGCGGCGCATCGTGTTGAAGAACACCAGGTCGCCCGGCTTCAGCTCGCTCACGCGCACCTTCTCGCCGACCCGGCTCATCTCTTCCGCGCGGCGCGGCAGCGACATGCCGAGCGTGTCCTGGAACACATAGCGGACGAAGCCGCTGCAGTCGAGGCCCGAATCCGGCGTGTTGCCGCCCCAGCGGTAGCGCACGCCGATCATGTTCAGCGCGCCGACGACGACGTCGCCCGCCTTGCCCGCCATGCCGGACAGGAACGACTTCGCGCCGCCGCCCGACGACGGCTGGCTGCTGGCTTGGGAATTCTGGGCGGACGCCGACCCGGATTGGGTCGAGAATGCGGCATTCTGGTTAAAACTGCTTGCTTCGTCGGCGAACGCGCCGGAACTCGCAGCCAACAGGACGCCGATAAACATCCCGGCGACGGCGCGCGCGCATGCCTGGGTCAGGGATCGGTGCTGCATTGGTCGATGGATTGTGCTTAAAAATCAGCTGATTGGCGGAAAATTTCGGTCGATACTAGCCAGCGCGTATCCGTTTGTCAAAACAAATTAAAAAATACAATCGAGATGGTCAGACCATTGGCGGCCTATCACGCTTTCCAGACGGCTTTCAACAGCTTTTGTGTGTAAGGATGTGACGGTTTGCCAAAGATGTCGGCGACCTCGCCGGACTCCACGATCGCCCCGTCCTGCATCACCGCGACGCGGTGCGCCATCGCGCCGATCACCTCCAGGTCGTGGCTGATGAACACATAGCCGAGGTTGTATTTCTGTTGCAAATTCGCGAGCAGCTTCAGCACCTGCTGCTGGATCGACACGTCGAGCGCCGACGTCGGCTCGTCGAGGATCAGGATGCGCGGCTCGAGCACCAGCGCGCGGGCGATCGCGATCCGCTGCCGCTGCCCGCCGGAGAATTCGTGCGGATAGCGATGCATCACGGTGCGGTCGAGGCCGACCTCGCGCAGCACCGCGAGCGACTTCGCGCGCCGCGCGTCGGCCGACAGGTCCGGGCGGTGCAGCTCGAGCCCCTCGCCGACGATCCGTTCGATCGTGTGACGCGGCGACAGCGAACTGTAAGGATCCTGAAATACGACCTGCAGGTTCGAGCGCAGCGCGGTCTGCTCGCGGCCGCGATAGCTCGACAGCGCGCGCCCCTGGAATTCGATCTCGCCGTGCGCCGTCTTCTGCAGCCCGAGCAGCGCCATCGCGAGCGTCGACTTGCCGGAGCCCGACTCGCCGACGATGCCGAGCGTCTCGCCCTGCCGGACCGACACCGACACGTCCGCCACCGCGGTGACCGGCGCCGTGCGGAACCAGCCGGCGATGCCCGGCCGCTTGCGCGCGAACTGCACGCTCACATGGCGGGCGTCGAGCAGCACGGGCGCGATCGGCATGACCGGCGCGACCGCGCGCTGCGGCCGGCTGTTCAGCAGGCGCTGTGTATACGGGTGCTCGGGCGCCGCGAAGATCCGCTCGACCGGCCCGCTCTCGACGAGCCGGCCCCGCTCCATCACCGCGACGCGCTGCGCGAAGTGCCGCACGAGGTTCAGGTCGTGCGTGATCAGCAGGATCGCCATCCCGCGCTTCTCGGCTTCCTCGCGCTGCAGCGCGAGCAGCAGCTCGACGATCTGCGCGCGGATCGTCACGTCGAGCGCGGTGGTCGGCTCGTCGGCGAGCAGCAGGCGCGGCCGGCACGCGAGCGCCATCGCGATCATCGCGCGCTGCCGCTGGCCGCCCGACAGCTGGTGCGGATAGCTGTCGACGCGCTTGTCGGGCTCGGCGATGCCGGTGCGCGCGAGCAGCGCGATCGTGCGCTTGCGCGCCTCGGCGGCCGTCACGCCGTCGTGCAGCACGATCGTCTCGCCGATCTGCGCGCCGATCGTATACAGCGGGTTGAGCGCGGTCATCGGCTCCTGGAAGATCATCGCGATGTCCGAGCCGCGCAGCCCGCGCATCTCGCGCTCGCTGCGCGCCGCGAGATCCTGGCCGGCGAAGCGGATCGTGCCGCCCACCTCGGCGTCGCGCAGCAGCCTCAGGATCGACAGCGCGGTCACGCTCTTGCCCGAGCCCGACTCGCCGACCAGCGCGACGCGTTCGCCGCGCCCGATCGCGAAGGTCACGTCCTCGACCGCGACGGTGTCGCCGAAGCGCACCTGCAGGCGTTCGAGCGACAGCAGCGGCTCGCCGTCCGGCGGCGGCATCGTCGAGGCGTTCATCGCTGGCCTCCCGCAGCCCGCACCGAGTCGGAGATCCGCGTATCGAGCGCATTGCGCAGCGCGTCGCCCATGAAGGTCAGCAGCAGCAGCGTCGCGACCAGCACGCCGAAGGTCGACAGCGAGATCCACCACGCATCCAGGTTGCCCTTGCCCTGCGCGAGCAGTTCGCCGAGGCTCGGCGTCGGCGGCGGCACGCCGAGGCCGAGGAAGTCGAGGCTCGTGAGCGCGAGGATCGCACCGCTCATCCGGAACGGCAGGAACGTGATCACCGGCGTCAGGCTGTTCGGCAGCACGTGGCGCCAGATGATCTGCGCGTTCGACAGCCCCATCGCGCGCGCCGCGCGCACGTAGTCCTGCGTGCGGTTGCGCAGGAACTCGGCGCGCACGTAGTCGGCGAGCCCGATCCAGCCGAACAGCGACAGCAGCACGATCAGCAGCAGGAAACTCGGCTCGAAGATCGACGCGAAGATGATCAGCAGGTACAGCTCGGGCAGCGAGCTCCAGATCTCGATCAGGCGCTGCCCGACGATGTCGATGCGGCCGCCGAAGAAGCCCTGCACCGCGCCCGCGGCGATGCCCAGCAGCGTGCCGATCAGCGTCAGGACCAGCCCGAACTCGACCGACACGCGAAACCCGTAGACGAGCCGGGCCAGCAGGTCGCGGCCCTGCGCGTCGGTGCCGAGCCAGTTCTCCCGCGAGGGCGGCGCCGGGTTCGGCACGCGCGAGAAGTAGTTCAGCGTGTCGTAGTGGTAGCGGTTCGGCGGGTAGACGACGAAGTTGCCGGGCGCGTCGAGGCGCTTGCGGACGTACGGATCGAGATAGTCGGCGGGCGTCGGGAAGTCGCCGCCGAAGGTCGTTTCCGGATACGCCTTGAACATCGGGAAGTAGTACTGCCCGTCGTAGCGCACCACCAGCGGCTTGTCGTTCGACCACAGCGGCGCGGCGAGGCTCGCGGCGAACGCGACGACGAAGATCACGAAGCTCCAGTAGCCGAGGCGCTGCTGCGTGAAGCGCCGCCACACGCGGCGCACGGGCGACGGCGACACGCGCGCGCGGGCGGCGTCGAGGCGGGACGAGGCGGCGGCCTGGCTCATGCGCGCGCCTCCGGGAGGGCCCGGCGCGCGCGGGCGGCCGGATGATCGAAGCGCCGCGGAGAGCGCGGTCGTGCGAGGTGCGTCATGTCAGCGCTCCAGGTTCTCGAATTGAATCCGCGGGTCGACCCACACGTAGCACAGATCGGAGATCAGCTTGGTCGCCAGTCCGATCAGCGTAAACAGGTACAGCGTGCCGAGCACCACCGGGTAATCGCGCCGCACGACCGACTCGTACGACAGCAGCCCGAGGCCGTCCAGCGAGAACAGCGTCTCGATCAGCAGGCTGCCGGTGAAGAACGCGCCGATGAACGCGGCCGGAAAGCCGACGATCAGCGGCAGCAGCGCGTTGCGGAACACGTGCTTCCACAGCACGGTCCGCTCCGACAGCCCCTTCGCGCGCGCGGTCAGCACGTATTGCCGGCGGATCTCGTCGAGGAATGCGTTCTTCGTGAGCATCGTCACCACCGCGAAGCTGCCGACGACCGACGCCGTGATCGGCAGCGCGATGTGCCACAGGTAGTCGAGCACCTTGCCGGCCATCGACAGCTGCGCGAAGTTGTCCGACGTGAGCCCGCGCAGCGGGAACAGTTGCCAGAACGAACCGCCGCCGAACAGCACGAGCAGCAGCACGCCGAGCACGAAGCCGGGAATCGCGTAGCCGACGAGCACGACGAGGCTCGTCGCGACGTCGAACGGCGAGCCGTTGCGCACGGCCTTCGCGATGCCGAGCGGCACCGAGATCAGGTAGGTGAGGAAGAAGGTCCAGAGCCCGATGCTGATCGACACCGGCAGCTTCTGCACGATCAGCGACCACACGCTCTGGTGGCGGAAGTAGCTGTCGCCGAGATCGAAGCGCGCGAAGCGCTTCAGCATCAGCACGTAGCGCTCGAGCGGCGGCTTGTCGAACCCGTACAGCGCCTTGAGCTGCGCGACCTGCTGCGGGTCGACGCCCGTATGCGCGCGCATCCCGAACGGCACGGCGCCCTGCTCCGTCGCGCCCTTGCGCAGCTCCTGCACGGCCTGTTCGACGGGGCCGCCCGGCACGAACTGGATCACGAAGAAGGTCAGCGTCAGTACGCCGACGAGCGTCGGGATCATCAGCAGCAGGCGTTTGAGGATGTAGCTCCACATAGGCGTCGACTCGCGATCGATAAGCAATGGTTGGGACGGCGGCCGCCGTGCTCAGCTGCCCGGCTTGATCCACCAGGTCGACACGACCCAGTCCTCCGCCGAATAGTACAGCGGCAGCGTCTGCGGATAGGCAAGCGTGCGCTTGTACGCGACCCGGTGCGTCGTGCTGTACCACTGCGGGATCGCGTAGTGGCCGTGCATCAGTACGCGGTCGAGCGCATGCGTCGCGTCGAGCAGCTGCTCGCGGGTCTCGGCCGCGCCGAGCGCCGCGAGCAGCGCGTCGACGGCCGGCGACTTGAGCCCGATCACATTGGACGAGCCCGGCTCGTCCGCGAACTTGCTGCCGTAGCGCGCCAGCTGCTCGGGTCCGGGCACCTGCACCCCGAGGTAACGGATCGTCGTCATGTCGTAGTCGAATGCGTCGAGACGCTTCTGCAGCAGCGCGTAGTCGGCGGTACGAAACTTCACGTCGATGCCGAGCTTCGCGAGGTTGCGCTGGTATGCGATCACGACCGGCTCGAACGCGGAGCCCGCATCGTCGAGGATCTCGAACGTGAACGGCTCGCCCTTCGCATTGCGCAGCGCGCCGTCGCGATACGTCCACCCGGCCGCGGCGAGCAGCGCGCGCGCCTTCAGCAGGTTTGCGCGCAGCGAGCCGGGCGGGTTCGTGTTCGGCTGCACGACCATCGGGCCGAATACTGCCGGGTCGAGCTGCGCGCGAAGCGGCTCGAGCAGCTTGAGTTCGCCCGGGCCCGGCATGCCGGTCGCCTGCAGGTCGGTGTCGGCGAAATAGCTGTCGAGGCGCGTGTAGCCGCCGTAGAAGAGCTGGCGGTTCAGCCACTCGAAATCGAACGCGAGATCGAGCGCCTGGCGCACCCGCACGTCGCGAAACTTCGGCCGCCGCAGGTTCAGCATGAAACCCTGCATGCCCGCGCCGTTGTGCTGGCGGAATTCGCGCTTGACGAGCTCGCCGCTGTCGAAGCGCTTGCCGACGTCGCGCCGCACCCAGTTGCGCGCGATGTATTCGACCAGCACGTCGTACTCGCCGGCCTTGAACGCCTCGAGCCGCGCGACGCCGTCGCCGTACAGCTTGTAGACGATCCGCTCGAAGTTGTGGGTGCCCACCCGCACCGGCAGGTCGGCACCCCAGTAGGCGGGGTTGCGCCGGTACGTGATCGTGCGCCCGTTGTCGTAGTGCTCGATCAGGTACGGCCCGCTGCCGATCGGCTGCTCGAACGCGATCTGGTCGAACGGAACGCGCGTGCCGTCCGCGCGCAGCCCCCATTTGCGCGAGAACACCGGCACGCCGCCCGCGATCAGCGGCAGCTCGCGGTTGCGCCGGCGGAACTCGAAGCGCACCGTGGCCGGATCGACGATCACCGCGCGCGCGATGTCCGCGAAATACGCGGCGTACTGCGGCGCGGCCTGCTTGCTCTTCAGCATGTCGAACGAATGCTTGACGTCGGCGGCCGTCACCGGGTCGCCGTTCGAGAAGCGCGCGCGCGGGTTCAGGTGGAACGTGACCGACAGGCCGTCCGGCGCGACCGCGATATCGTCGGCGAGCAGGCCGTACGCGGACGCCGGCTCGTCCGAGCTGCCGGTCGCGAGGCTTTCGAACAGCAGGTCGATGCCGGGCGCGATGTTGCCGCGCATCGTATACGGGTTGAACTTGTCGAACGACGTCAACCGGCTCGGGTTCGCGAGCACGAGCGTGCCGCCCTTCGGCGCATCCGGGTTCACGTAGTCGAAGTGCTTGAAGCCCGGCGGATACTTGGGCTCGCCGTACTGGGCGATCGCATGGGCGGCATGCGCGGCGGTCGCGGCCAGCGCCGTCTGCACCAGCAGCGCCGCAGCCGTGCGGCCGGCGGCCCGCACGGCACGCGCGATGCCGGAACGGGCGCACGCGGCGGCCCGGGGCGAACCTTGCGTCATAAGGCTCCTGTCGGTCGATTGAAGGTGGCGATGTGCGGGAATTCTACCTATTCGCACCCGCTTGCAGCCACTGCGCGCCATGCCGCCACGGATGCGGGCTGCGCGCCCATAAAAGAAAACCGCCCCGAAGGGCGGTTTCTCACGAACCTGCGACGCGCGTGCGTATCAACGCCAGCCGTTGTGGCGGCCGCGATCGTGATCCCAGTGGCCACGGTCATCCCAGCCGCGGCCGCGATGGCGATACCACTCGTCGCGGCCCCAGTAGCGGCGGCCGTCCCAGTAGCGATCGCCGTGCCAGCCGATCACGATGGCCGGCGCGGGCGCGACGTACACCGGCGCGGCATACGCAGGCGCCGCATACACCGGCGCCGGCTGGTAGACGACCGGCGGCGGCGGCGGCGCGTACACCGGCGCGGGCGCGACGTAGACCGGCGCCGGCACGCCGACGTTGATCCCGACATTGACACCCGCCATTGCTGCGCCCGACACGAGCAAGGTCGCCATACCGGTCATGAGCGACGCAATACGCAAGGTCTTCATGGAGTCCTCTTCTGGTTGTTTCGTGGGTGATTCGACTATAGCGGGATGCCCCGCCCGCGCATATTTCAAGTTTGTAAGAACTGATGCGCGGGATCGCAACCGGGAAGCAGCGCTAACGTCTTGTAACATTCGCCCCGCCGCGGCCGGCCGGAATGATAGCGCAGCGGCTTGCCCGTGCCCCGCGTGCGGCGCCGCAACGACAAAGAGCGGCACATGCGTGCCGCTCTTTTCATCATGCCCGGAAACCGCTGCGCGCTAGCGCGACATCATGTTCATGCTGACGTTGTGCATCACCCACATCGTGCCGACGATCAGGATCGCGGCGGTCAGCACCGTGTAGCTGAACGCCATCACGTTCCAGCGCTGCCCGGACGAGCTGTTCATGTGCAGGAAGTACACGAGGTGCACGACGATCTGCACGAACGCCAGCACCGCGAGCGCGACGAGCGACGCATGCGGCGACAGCACGCCGCCCGTCACGAGGCCGAACGACGCGGCCGTGAGCACGACCGACAGGATGAAGCCGGCGACATAGCCGCCGACGCTGCCGTGCCCTTCTTCGAGTTGAGACGAATGCGAATGGGCCATTTAGATCACGCTCGCGAGATAGACAAAGGAAAACACGCAGATCCAGACGATGTCGAGGAAGTGCCAGAACAGGCTCAGGCACGTCAGGCGCCGGATGTCGCGATCGCTCAGCTCGGGCCGGGCGACGATCTGCGCGGCCAGCACGATCATCCAGATCAGGCCGGCCGTCACGTGCAGCCCGTGCGTGCCGACCAGCGTGAAGAACGCCGACAGGAACGCGCTGCGCTGCGGGCCCGCGCCGTCGGCGATCAGGTGCGAGAACTCCCGCATTTCCATCGCGAGAAACGCCGCGCCGAGCACGAACGTCACCGCGAGCCAGCCGAGCGCCGCGCCGCGCTTGCCGCGGTGCGCACCGAGCATCGCGAAGCCGTACGTGATGCTCGACAGCAGCAGCGCCGCCGTCTCGAGCGCGACGCCCGGAATGTCGAACAGGTCCTTGCCGGTCGGGCCGCCCGCATACTGGTGGCCAAGCACCGCGAAGGCTGCGAACAGCGCCGCGAAGATCACGCAGTCGGTCATCAGGTACAGCCAGAAACCGAACACCGAATGCGACGGCGGATGATCGTCCGCGTGCTCGTGCACGTGCAGGTTCACGTCGAGGGTTTTCTGCAACATCAGTTGGCCTCCAGTTCCACGTCGTCGACGCGCGCGGCCACGCGCGCCGTGTGTCGCGACTCTTCGATCCGCCGCACCGTCGAGGCGGGAATGTAATAACCGTCGTTGTCGCGCGAGCTGTAGATCGCCAGCGTCGCGACGATGCCGACCAGGCCGGCGATCGCGAGCCACCAGATGTGCCACACCAGCGCGAAACCGAGCGCCAGGCTGAAGATCCCGATCACGAGGCCCGCGCACGTGTTCGACGGCATGTGGATGTCGCGGTACGTCGCCGGATTCGGCCGGCCGTCGCCGCGCGCCTTCATGTCGGCGAACGCATCGAGCGCGCGCACCTGCGGGATGGCCGCGAAGTTGTAGTCCGCCGGCGGCGACGTGGTCGCCCACTCGAGCGTGCGGCCGCCCCACGGGTCGCCCGTCGTGTCGCGATTCTCGGGCAGGTTGCGATTGCGGATGCTGACGACGAGCTGCAGCAGCTGGCACGCGATGCCGACCGCGATCAGCACCGCGCCGAATGCGGCCACCAGCAGCCACGGGTGCCAGGCCGGGTTGTCGTAGTGGTTCAGGCGGCGCGTCATGCCCATGAAGCCGAGCACGTAGAGCGGCACGAACGCGACGTAGAAGCCGATCTGCCAGAACCAGAACGCGGCCTTGCCGAGCGTCTCGTTCAGCTTGAAGCCGAACGCCTTCGGGAACCAGTAGTTGAAGCCCGCGAGATAGCCGAACAGCACGCCGCCGATGATCACGTTATGGAAGTGCGCGATCAGGAACAGGCTGTTGTGCAGCACGAAGTCCGCGCCCGGGATCGCCATCATCACGCCGGTCATCCCGCCGAGCGTGAACGTCACCATGAAGCCGATCGTCCACAGCACCGGCGTCGTGAATTCGATCCGGCCGCGGTACATCGTGAACAGCCAGTTGAACACCTTCACGCCGGTCGGGATCGCGATGATCATCGTCATGATCCCGAAGAACGCGTTCACGTTCGCGCCCGAGCCCATCGTGAAGAAGTGATGCAGCCACACGAGGAACGACAGCACCATGATCGCGCAGGTCGCGTACACCATCGTCTTGTAGCCGAACAGCGGCTTCTTCGCGAACGTCGCAATGACCTCCGAGAAAATCCCGAACGCCGGCAGGATCAGGATGTACACCTCCGGATGCCCCCACGCCCAGATCAGGTTCAGGTACAGCATCGCGTTGCCGCCCGCCTCGTTCGTGAAGAAGTGCATGCCGAAGTAGCGGTCGAGGCCGAGCAGCGCGAGCGTCGCGGTCAGGATCGGGAACGACGCCATGATCAGCACGTTCGTGCAGAGCGCCGTCCACGTGAACACCGGCATCTTCATCAGCGTCATGCCCGGCGCGCGCATCTTGATGATCGTCACGAAGAAGTTCACGCCCGTCAGCAGCGTGCCGACGCCGGAGATCTGCAGCGCCCACAGGTAGTAGTCGACCCCCACCCCGGGGCTGTACTGCAGCTCGGAGAGCGGCGGATACGCGAGCCAGCCCGTCTGCGCGAACTCGCCGATCACGAGCGAGATGTTGATCAGGATCGCGCTGACCGCCGTCATCCAGAAGCTGAGCGAGTTGATGAACGGAAACGCGACGTCGCGCGCGCCGATCTGCAGCGGCACGACCAGGTTCATCAGGCCGACCATGAACACCATCGCCATGAAGAAGATCATGATCACGCCGTGCGCGGTGAAGATCTGGTCGTAGTGGTGCGGCGGCAGGAAGCCGGGCGCGTTGTACGACAGCGCGAGCTGCATGCGCATCATGATCGCGTCGGCGAAGCCACGCAGCAGCATGATGAATGCGACGATGATGTACATCACGCCGAGCTTCTTGTGATCGACCGACGTGAGCCATTCGCTCCACAGCCATTTCCAGCGGCCGGTGATCGTCAGTGCGGCGAGTATGCCCAGTACGACGAGCCCCATGAAGGCGCCCGCCCCCATGATGATGGGCTGATCGAACGGGATCGCCGAAAGTGTCAGTTTGCCGAACATGCGTTACCCCTTCGTGCCGCAGGCGGCGTCCTTCAGGTCGAGGACGTGGCCATCGTTGTATTTCGCGATGATGTTGTGAAAGAGCCGTGGATCGACCGACGAGAAGTAGCGCACCGGCGCCTTCTCGCTCGGCTGCGCGACGGTGCCGTACGCGGTCATGTCGAGCCGGTCCGGCGACGCCCTCACCTTCTTCACCCATGCATCGAACTGCTCGCGCGGCTCGGCGAGCGTGCGGAATTTCATGTCGGAGAAGCCGCGGCCGCTGAAGTTGGCGGACGTGCCCGCGTAGTTGCCGGGTTCATCCGCGATCAGGTGCAGGCGCGTCTGCATGCCGGCCATCGCATAGACCTGGCCGCCGAGCTGCGGGATGAAGAACGAGTTCATCACCGAATCCGACGTGATGCGGAAATTCACCGGCGTGCCGACCGGAATCGCAAGCTGGTTCACCGACGCGATGCCGAGCTCCGGATAGATGAACAGCCATTTCCAGTCGAGCGCGACGACCTCGACGTCGATCGGCTTGACCGACGACTCGAGCGGCTTGTACGGGTCGAGCTCGTGCGTGGTCTTCCACGTGAGGATGCCGAGGAACAGGATGATCAGCGTCGGCACCGTCCAGATCACGACCTCGATCGCGGTCGAGTGCGACCAGTCCGGCGCATAGGTCGCATTGCGGTTCGACGCGCGGTAACGCCATGCGAAGAACAGCGTGAGCAGGATCACCGGCACGACGACGAGCAGCATCGTCCATGTCGAGGTCGCGATCAGCGCTTTCTCCGCGACGCCCACCGCGCCCTTCGGATTCAGCACGTCGAGCTTGCAGCCGGACACGCCCAGTGCAGCGGCGAGCGGCAGCAGTCTCGACGCGCCTTTCAAAGCCTTTTCATTCATCACACAGCCTGATTGTCATTGAATCCATCCACGCCCGATGCGCATTCGATCCACGAAAGTGGCCGCATCTTACGGCGATAGGATTTGTCGAAAATCAACAAATGTGACAAATCATCGTTGCAGGATTTGTCGTGTGTCAGATTGTCGCGGGGTTGTGCGGCGCGCGCGCCGAGAAGGATGCGCGCGCAACCATGCGCGCCCGCGGTCTCCCGCATGCGACGCATGAAGCACGACGACGATGACGCTCAGCTGTTGGGCGCGGATGCCACGTACGACGATTGCGCGGGCGCGGGGCCGTCCCCTGCCGGCATCTTCGAATGATCCGCTTCGTCGATCAGGCGCGCGACGGTTGGGTCGATCGCGTCGGTGAACGGCTTCGGATACAGGCCGACCATCAGCACGATCAGCGCGAGCGACGCGAACATCGCGATCTCGCGGCGGTTCAGGTCGACGAGCTGCGCGATGCGCGGGCTCTTGATCTTGCCGAACACGACGCGCTTGAGCATCCACAGCGTGTACGACGCGCTGAGGATCAGCGTCAGCGCCGCGATTGCGCCGATCCAGAAGTTGAAGCGGATCGCGCCCATGATGATCATGAATTCGCCGACGAAACCCGACGTGCCGGGCAGCCCGACGTTCGCCATCGAGAACAGCAGCGCGAACGTCGCGAAACGCGGCATCACGCTCGCGACGCCGCCGTAGGCCGCGATCTCGCGCTGCTTCGTGCGGTCGACCAGCACGCTCACGCACAGCAGCATCGCGCCCGCGACGAAGCCGTACGACACGAGCTGCACGATCGCGCCTTCGACGCCGATCTGGTTGAACAGGAACAGGCCGAGCGTGACGAGCCCCATGTGCGCGACCGTCGAATACGCGAGCAGCCTGGTGAGATCGGTTTGCGCGAGCGCGAGCAGGCTCGCGTAGATGATCGCGAACAGCGACAGCGCGAGCACGGCCGGCGCGAAGAAGTGGCTCGCGTCCGGCGTGATCGGCAGCGCGAAGCGCAGGAAGCCGTAGCCGCCGAGCTTCAGCATGCCGAGCATCAGCGCGGCGCCGGTCGGGCCGTCCGTGTACACGTCGCGCAGCCACGTATGCACCGGCCACATCGGCACCTTGACCGCGAACGCCGCGAAGAAGCCGAGGAACACCAGCAGCTGCGGCGCGAAGCCGAGCCGCAGCGTGCGCCACGCGTTCATGTCGAACGTGTGCGACTGCGCGTACAGGTACAGCATCGCCATCAGCAGCAGCAGCGAACCCGCGAACGAGATGAAGAAGAACTTCACCGCCGCATGCACGCGGTTTTCGCGGCCCCACGTGCCGATCAGCAGGTAGAGCGGGATCAGCGTCGCCTCGAAGAAGATGAAGAACAGCAGGCCGTCCTGCGCGGCGAACACGCCCACCATCAGCCCCGACAGGATCAGGAACGATGCGAGGTATTGCGCGACGCGCACGGTGACGGATTCCCACGATGCGACGACGATCACGAGCGTGGTGAATGCCGTCAGCACGACGAGCCACAGCGATGCGCCGTCGATGCCGAGGCGCCAGCCAGCGTCGAACGCCGCGAGCCAGTTGCGATGCTCGACGAACTGCATCGCGGCCGAATGCGAGTCGAAGCCCGTGATTAGCGGCACGACAGTCGCGAGCCCCGCCACCGCGCCGGCAAGCGCGATCAGCCGCGTGCGGCGCGGATGGCGGTCGGAACCGGCGCGCAACAGGCACGCGCCGAACAGAATCGGAACCCAGATCGCCAGGCTCAGAATGGGGAGATCATGCATGTCAGTAAGGCCCACAGAGTGCCGCGCGCTGGATCGGGGGCAGGCGCGGCGAAAGGAACGAAATCAAAAAGAAAGGTAGATTTCGTGGATCGCCGGTGTCGGGCAAATGTAAAGCGGCATCGTGCGAAAGCTTGATGCCGCTCAAACGCTACCGGGTTAACCAGCATAATTCGGTTGATTATTTTTTGCAGCGCAGCAATGCACCCCTGTGGAGCGGGTATTTAAATCGATGATTTTTCTGCGCTAATTTGTGCAGGACAGCAAAACAAGATTTGCCGGTTTCGTACGAGGACAGGTTATTTTGATATATCGGGGCGGCGCCGCGGCTCGCGAGCAACGTCACGGATTGCACGGTGTGCCGTGAGTTGCGCCGGCGTTTCCTTACATCGAAAATTACATAATCCATTCATTTCGTCCGACACCGCGCGCATCGAACATGTCGATCGCAGTGCACGCCGACGCTTCAAGGTCACTCTGCGCGCACGCCTGTTTCCTTGTCAGACGTTTCACGCCCGAAACACCGTGCGCCACGCAACGTTTCGTTCGGCGCGTTTTCAGTCGTAACGCACTGCCCCGACACCGGGAAAGCCGGGCGCACCGTGGCCCCAACGATGCCGCATGTTGCAGGACTGAAACATTTCCGCCTTCGAAATCCCCGCCGCATGTGAAGCGGCAGCCGATCGTCAGGCAGCAGGCTCGTCCCGGCCAATTGGCACGCTCCCTGCGTGCGGGATTGATCAGCCCCACCGGCGATACGCAACCCGCTAGTCGGAGGATTTGCGTAAACGCTGGTTGGGCGGCGCATGTAGACGCCATACACTCAGATAAAACATTTCGTATTCGGGGTGAATATGAAAACCAGAGCGAAAGCCGCATGGGCGGCGAATTCGGGGTTGAGCAGCATGCTGCGCTCATTCATTTCGGCATGGCGGAAAACATGCCGTTTCGGCAGCCCTTTCCGGAATCGGCTTGCGCCTTCCCGCAGCCGTGGCCGCACACGCTTCGACACACCCAGCCATATCGCGCCGTGGCCCGCAGCGTCCTACGCGACCGTCCGCGTGCGGCCGCCGCATCGCCGCACGCGATCGCAGTCAGGATGGTGATGACGCCGGCACCGGCCGCACCGGATGCCGGTGCGGTCCGCCGTCGGGCCCTGCGCTGAACACCACGCATTGCATTCGCCGCAGATGGGCGAAATGGCGCCGACGCGTCGGCAGGTGACGTCGGGCCGGCCCGCCATCGAGCAAGAACCAGAAAAAGCACGAGACCAATCGGGAGATCCAGCATGGCGAGCGATATTCTTCTGCGCCCGGATTACGGCAGCACGTCGGGTTCGCCTCGCGCCGCGCCGGCCGCAGTCGCGAACGGGGCCTCGTCCGGACGAATCCGGGTGTCGGCCGTCATGCCTTGCCTCAACGAGGAAATGACGCTGGCGATGTGCATCGAGAAGGCGCAGCGCAGCTTCGCCGAGCTGGGCGTCACCGGTCAGGTCGTCATCGCCGACAACGGCTCCACCGACCGCTCGGTCGAGATCGCACGCCAGCTCGGCGCGAAGGTGGTGCACCAGCCGGTGCGCGGCTACGGTGCGGCGCTGATGGCCGGCATCGCGGCGGCCGACGGCGACATCGTCATCATGGGCGACGCGGACGACTCGTACGACTGGTCGAACCTGCGCGGCTTCATCGAGAAGATCGACGAAGGCTACGAGTTCGTGATCGGCAACCGCTTCAAGGGCGGCATCATGCCGCATGCGATGCCGCCGCTGCATCGCTATCTCGGCAATCCGGTGCTGTCGACGATCGCGCGGCTGATCTGCCGGGTTCCGGTCGGCGATTTCCATTGCGGGATGCGTGCGTTTACGCGCGAGGCGTTTGCGCGCATGGAACTTCAAACGACCGGCATGGAGTTCGCGTCGGAAATGGTGATGAACGCGGCGCGCAATGGACTACGCATCGTAGAGATTCCGACGGTTCTGTACCCCGACAAACGCAACCGTCCGCCGCACCTGCGTTCGTTCCGGGACGGGTGGCGACACCTGCGCTTCCTCCTCACATACGCACCCAACGAGGTCTTCCTGGCGCCCGGACTGTTGCTGCTCGTGGTCGGTCTGCTGTTGCTGGGCATGCTGACCGGCGGGCCCATCACCGTCGGCGGGCACTTCTTTGGCCCGCACTTTCTCGCGCTGGGCAGCCTGCTGTCGTTGATCGGCTTCAACTTCATCACGATGGGTGTGCTCGCCACGGTCATCATGGCCGGCAAGCATCCCTCATTGCGCGGGCGCATCGTTCAATGGGCCACGGCGCCCTTTGCGATGGAGGCCTGCATGCTAGGTGGCGCAGCGATCGCAATCTTCGGCATCGTCCTCGATGCAGGCATGCTCGCCAAATGGTTGGCCTACCCGTTGCACCCGATGGAAAGCACCGTGCATCTCTCGATCGTGGCCACGACGTTGATCGTGCTGGGAACGAATGCGGTCTTCTCCGCCTTCATTCTCAATCTGGTCGCCTCGGAACGGGAAAGGAGGAAGAGCCGGGATGCCAATGCGCCGGTCCAACACGTTCAAAACGGATTCCTCTAACCATGTCCAGACTGCACCCACCCATATGGCGGCACGACGCCTATGTTCTGCGTCGACTGGCAAACACGATCGGCGCCGTCCTCGATCGCCACTTGTCCGATTCTTCGGGCCATGTCGCGGACATCGGTGCCGGCGACGCGCCATACAGGTCGCTGTTTGAACAGAAGGGCTTCGACTACCTTTGCCTGGACCTTGCGGAAAGCAAGTGCGATCTGATTATCGAACCCGGACAGCCTCTGCCCGTCTCGGATGAATCCATCGCGGTCGTGACGTCCTTTCAGGTTCTGGAGCATGTTTGGGACCTTGACTGGTACCTGTCGGAGGCTCGCCGAATTCTTGCGCGAAACGGGAAGCTGGTACTTTCGACCCACGGCGTCTGGCTCTATCACCCGCATCCCGGAGACTATCGCCGATGGACCAGGAATGGCCTCGTGTCGGAGACTGAATCCCGAAGCTTCAGAGTCTGCGAAATCGTCGGTGCCGTGGGCCCCCTCGCATGGACCACCCTGTTCCGTTCAATCGGAATGAGCAAGCTGCTGTCGAGGATTCCGGCCGTCGGCGCGCTGCTGAGCGCATTTTTCTGCGGCTTCGGGTATTTGAGAATGGCCTTCGAAGACAGGATTACCCCATCGTCGTGGAAGCAAGATAATGCCGCGGTCTATGTCGTCGTAGCCGAACCACTTCCGGGTAACGGTCCACTATGAACCTCTATCGTCAACGCACCTTCAGCATGATGGATCAGATCCTGCGCCCTCACGGACCATTCGGCGACACCCTCGATTTCGGCTGCGGAGATGGCTGGTTCACGTCTCGCATGAAAAGCGAGGGACTCGCACACGCCATCGTTCCGCTGGATGTCACGCGCCGGAAAAAGAATTACGCCGACACGGTGCTCTATTCGGGCGACACCTTGCCCTTTCAGGATCGGACGTTCGATCTCGTATATGCCATCGATGTTCTGCATCACTGCCCCGATCCGGCCCATTTCGTTCGGGAAATCGCTCGCTGCAGCCGCCGCTGGCTACTCATCAAGGACCATACCTATCGATCGTTGATGGGCTGGCTAACCCTCTGCGCACTAGATGAACTCGGCAACCGGCGATTCAGCATCCCTTCTCTTTACAAATATCAGCGCCAGTGGGAATGGCTTCCGTTGATCGAGGAGCAGGGTTTCAAATGCGTCACCACGATTCATCCTGCTCCTTGTCATCAGGGGTTGTTGGGATCGTGCACAAACTCCCTGCAATTCATCGGGCTCTGGTGCAAATCGTGATGCCCTGCGAGCCGATGGTTGATTGCGAGGTCGAACGTGCATCCCGAGCACCCGGCATCGATTCAACGGGCGCAATGCGACGCGCCTGCTTTCCCTGACGACGAAGATGGAAGATGCCGGCTCACTCACGCGTGCGGGCAACGACAGGATGATTTGCGGAGGCCTTGGCCTATGCTTTCGAAAATGGTGAATCCGACAGAATGGTTCCAGTTGGCCCGCTATGGCGGAGTCGGCGCGCTCTGTGCAGCAATGAACCTGGCCATTCTCTACGTTGGCACTGGAATCTTCGGCCTCCACTATCTACTTTCGTGCGTGTGGTCATTCGGCATTCTCGCGCCGTTGAGCTACGTCCTGCACAAGCGCATCTCATTCAGGGGCGACGATCCGAATTCGGCCGCGCAGTTCATGCGGTACGTCGCGAGCCTGCTGACCAGTACGTTCATGAACGTAGGGCTTCTGGCTCTGCTGGCGAATGTATTCCATATTCATTATCTGCTTGCAGCAGTTCTTTCGACGGCGCTGTCCTTCCTTTGCGGCTATGTCTACCAATCGTCCAGAGTATTCTGCCGTGGCCTCTGAAGCCCCAGGTAACGCACCATGCCTTCGCCCGGTGCGCATCGCATTGATCACCCACTTCTTTCCTGCCCACCGAGGCGGCATAGAGATCGTCGCGGGTCATCTTGCGGAGACGCTGACCCGCGACAAGAGGACGATCGTTACGTGGTTCGCCAGCGACTGCGATCCCGCTCCGGCGCTTGGCGGCGTCAATTGCCTGCCGGTGCGTGCATGGAATCCTCTGGAACGCCGATTCCACATGCCTTACCCGATTTGGTCCCCACTGCGCCTGAAGTCACTCTGGAACGCGGTTCACGAAGCCGACCTCGTGTACCTGCATGACTACATCTACATCGGCAGTCTCGCGGCATTCGCGATCGCAAAAGTCCTGCGCAAGCCGATCCTCATCACCCAACACGTCGGCGAAGTTCCGTTTCGCAGCAGGCTGATTTCCCGGTTGCTCGCCGTGGCGAACCTGACGCTCGGAAGATCAATGCTCAAGTACGCCGACGCCGCCGCCTTCGTTAGTGACACCGTCAGGACATTCTTCCTGCCCGATGGCAGGACCGGCCGCAGGGGCCTGTTGATTCCCAACGGTCTCGACCTTTCCACGTTCTCACCCATCACCGACGCTGCGCGTGACCAGTTGCGCGTCAACCTGAATATTCCTGCCGGCCACGCATGCCTGCTCTTCGTCGGCCGCTTCGTCGAGAAAAAGGGTTTGGGTCTACTGGAAAAATTGACGGCACTGCTCCCGGATGTCACCTGGATTTTCGCTGGCAAAGGCGAGATGGATCCGGAGAAATGGGCGCGAAACAATGTCCGGGTTTTCCGTGATCGTTCTGGGGCCTCGCTCGCCGAGCTATATCGCGCTGCCGATCTGCTCGTACTGCCGAGTACTGGCGAAGGCTTTCCGCTCGTCGTACAGGAATCGATGGCCTGCGGCACGCCAGCCATCGTCGGTCGCGATACGGCTTCTGCCCTACCCGGCGTCGACCAGATGCTTTTTTTCGAAAGCGTCGATGTCGATAGCGCATTGCCGGCCTGGCATCGCCGTCTGACCACACTCGTCGCCGACCCGCAGCAGCTCGCCCGACGACGCCGCGAAGTCGCAGACTGGGCCTCCAATCATTGGTCCTGGGAACGCTGTGCCAATGCCTACCTCGAAGTCATCCGCGAAATCCTCGAGCGGCGGAGATAAAGCATGACGACCGCTGAGAAAGCCGAGCCCCGCGCTCGAAGCCTGGCATCCCCGGTCACGCAGCTGGCCATCCGGACAGGCATCGTCGGAACCATCTGCGCCCTGCTGCTCGCGTTCGACCCGCACGTGCCGGGCCTGATGTCGTCGTTCTTCTTCTACCTGCTCTACACATACGATCGCCCGGTGGCCGAAGCGAGCGTCTTGCTGATCCTGCTGGCCACCGCGATCGCCCCGTTCTGCGGCCGCGTGTCCACCGTGGCCGCCGCGTGCGGGCGCCATCCGTGGCGTGTGGCCGCCGTGACCGGCGCCGTGCTCGCGCTGGCCGCGCGCTATGTCTATCACGCGCATCCGCTGTCGATGGACGAATACACCGCGTGGTTCCAGAGCCGCATCTTCGCGAGCGGCGCGCTGTCGGCGCACTTCCCGCCGTCGTGGCTCGACCGGCTCATCTATCAGCCATTCCAGAACTACTTCCTGGTCGTATCACGCGCCAGCGGCGATGTGACCTCCGCCTACTGGCCCGGTTTCGCCCTCGCGATGGCGCCGTTCAGCCTGATCGGCGCCGAATGGCTGTGCAATCCGGTGCTGTCGGCGCTGACCATCGTCGCGATCGCGCGCACCTGTCGCCTCGTGTTTCCGGAGAACGAAGCGGTGGCCGGCTGGGCGATCCTGTTCACCGTCGCCTCGCCCGTGTTCGCGGGCTCGGGCATTTCATACTTCGCGATGACCGGCCTGCTGCTGGCCAATCTCGTGTTCATCTGGGGTTTCCTGCAACCGACCGCGCGCCGCCTGTTCGTCAGCGGCATCGTCGGCTCGCTTGCGCTGACTTTCCACAATCCGCTGCCCCACGCGCTGTTTGCACTGCCGTGGCTGATCTGGTTTCTCGGCCGCCGCCCACCGCTGCGACAAACGGCCGCGCTCATCGCGGGATACGCGCCGATCACCCTGCTGCTCGGCCTGGGCTGGGTTCTGTTCAAGGCCCACGTCGCCGCCGACGGGGCCGGCCAGCTGGCGCACGCGCCGTCCCAAGGCTTCCTCGCGCTGGTCGCGTCGGTGTTTTCGTTGCCCAGCGCATCGATATTCGTCATCCGCGCGGCCGGCGCCATCAAATTGTGGGTATGGGCGGTGCCGGGCCTCCTGATCCTCGCATGCATGGGATACGCACGTTGGCGGGAGAACCGCGCGGTGCAACTGCTCGCCGCATCGGCCCTCTTGACCTTCTTCGCCTACTTCTTCGTGCCGTTCGATCAGGGGAACGGCTGGGGATACCGCTATTTCCATCCTGCGTGGGGCGTGCTGCCGATCCTCGCGGGCGCCGCCGTCGCCGGCGGATTGCGCAACGACGACGGCGAAGCGCTGCCGGCATTCCGTAACCTGGCCGGCGCCTTCATCGTGTGCAGCCTGCTGATCCTCGTGCCGTGGCAGTTGCGGAATATCGAAACGCACATCAGCACCCAGCTCGCGCGGATACCCGACGCGCCGGCGAACCGGCGCAGCATCGTGTTCGTGTTCGTCGATCGCAACGTGTTCCTCAACGACCTCGTGCAGAACGACCCGCTCCTGCGGAATCGATCGATTCGCATGGTCGGCAAGGGGGAACAGGCGGACGGGGAATTCCTGCGCAGCGCGCACATCGCGGCGACGCCGCTGCCGGCCACCGAATTCGGGCAGATCTGGCTGATCGGGCAATGAAGCGAAACGACTGCGCCGCGTGCGGCAGTCGGCGCGGCGGAGCCGGAAAAAGAAAAGCCCCGCAAGTCCGAGAACTTGCGGGGCTTGTTCCGCCATTTCTGGCGGAGACGGAGGGATTCGAACCCTCGATCCAGGTTTTGGCCCAGATGCTCCCTTAGCAGGGGAGTGCCTTCGACCTCTCGGCCACGTCTCCCAAACTTTCGCTCGCACCAGGGAGGCAGTGCGACGAGAACGAAATAATATAGGGTTTCGAACTGCGCGTCAATTTCCGTGATGCATTTTCTTCAACGCATCACGAAAATTTCATCATGCCTGGTCGAGTTCGAATGCCTTGTGCAGCGCGCGGACGGCCAGCTCCATGTATTTTTCGTCGATCAGCACCGAAATCTTGATTTCGGACGTCGAGATCATCTGGATGTTGATGCCCTCTTCCGACAGCGTGCGGAACATCTTGCTCGCGACACCGACGTGCGAACGCATGCCGACGCCGACGACCGACACCTTCGACACCTTCGGGTCGCCCTGCACCTGCTCGGCGTTCACGTGGCCCTTCACCTGGTTGGTGAGGATGTCCATCGCCTTCTGGTAGTCGCCGCGGCCGACCGTGAACGTGAAGTCCGTCTTGCCCTCGACGCTCTGGTTCTGGATGATCATGTCGACGTCGACGTTCGCGTCGGCGACCGGGCCGAGGATCTGATACGCGATGCCCGGCTTGTCGGGCACGCCCATCACCGCAATGCGTGCTTCGTCGCGCTGGAACGCGATGCCGGAAATGACTGCCTTTTCCATGGTCTCGTCTTCTTCAAAAGTAATCAGGGTGCCCGAGCGCATTTCCTCGTCGAGCGCAATCATCGGATCGGTCAGGCTCGACAGCACGCGCGTCTTCACCTGGTATTTGCCGGCGAATTCGACCGAGCGGATCTGCAGGACCTTCGAGCCGAGGCTCGCCATTTCCAGCATCTCCTCGAACGTCACGCGATCGAGGCGGCGCGCCTCCTCGACGACGCGCGGGTCGGTCGTGTAGACGCCGTCGACGTCCGTGTAGATCAGGCACTCCTCGGCGCTCAGCGCGGCCGCGACCGCCACGGCCGACGTGTCCGAGCCGCCGCGGCCGAGCGTCGTGATGTGACCGTCCGGGTCGACGCCCTGGAAGCCCGTGATGATCACGACCTTGCCTGCGTCGAGATCCGCCTTCACGCGCTCGTCGTCGATCGAGTGGATGCGCGCTTTCGTGAATGCGCTGTCGGTCTTGATCGGCACTTGCCAGCCGGCATAGCTCACGGCCTCGACGCCGATCTCCTGCAGCGCGATCGACAGCAGGCCGACGCTGACCTGCTCGCCGGTCGACGCGATCATGTCGAGCTCACGCGGGCTCGGCTGGCTCGAAATCTCTTTCGCAAGACCGAGCAGACGGTTGGTTTCGCCGGACATCGCCGAAGGCACGACCACCATCTGGTGCCCGGCCTGATGCCATTTTGCAACGCGTTTCGCGACGTTCTTGATGCGCTCGACCGAGCCCATCGAAGTGCCGCCGTATTTATGTACGATGAGTGCCATTGTCGTTCTGAACTGGAGGAGAGACCGCACGGGCGCGCTGGACAGGCCGCGTTGCCGTTCGGTCACGCGGCTTGTGGCTGTGGACGGACGACGAGAGGGACGGCTGGGACGCAACACGCAAGCGTGACGGATTTTGCCCGGAAGGCCGATCAGGCCGCGCAAACCGGGTACGTCACGCGGAAAACCTGCACAAAATGCTCAAAAATCGAGCCGAGCAAACAACTGAGCGTACCCGATCGACGCCCGCTTGACAAGCCGAAGGCCGCGCTGGCGCGCGTTCCGCCGCTGTTTACCGAATAGTGAAAATTGGCGCGGCATCGCCCGCCACACAAGGCCCGCTCACGCGATCAGCAAGTCCGGGCGCCATTCGATCCGGCGCCACGCGCCGTCGCCGGCCGCGCTGCCGTCGCGGTTCACGCCGAGCCGCGGCACATAGAGCAGCCGGTCGCCCGCGAACAGCAGCGGCACGTCGCGCTGCCATGCCGGCACGCCGCGCTCCTGGAACAGGTTCTTCAACGTGCGGCCCGGTGCGCCGGGGGCCACGCGCATCCGTTCGCCGCCCGCGCGGGCACGCGCCACGAGCGGCGCGGCGCGCAGCAGCGTCTCGGGCACCGCATCCGCGTCGCCCGCGCCGGCCGGCGCGAATACGTAGGTGCCGCGCCACGCGGGCAGATGCCAGACCTCCTGCCCGCTCCACGCACACGCGCTGTCGGGGCGCGGCGTGCCGCGGCCGTCATCCGCCGGCTCGCTGCTGTCGCCCGCTTCCCAGTACACGGCGCCGCGGTACAGCCGCAGGCATTGCCCCGCGTGATCGACGCGCAGCGCGTGCGCGTCGTGCGCATCGCGGAGCTGCCGCATCATGTTCGCGAGCCGTGCTGCCGATGCGCCCGGCAGGCCGAGCGTGCGCATCCAGAAGCGCAGCAGGTTCGCGCCGCGCGTATCGTCGAGCGCGACCAGCGCGTCGCGCGACAGCGCGCGCCCGTCGTCGCGCGCCGCGCCGGCAAAATCGAGCTCGGCCAGGTCGTCGAGCAGGCGCTGCGCCGATGCCGCATGCTGCGCGGCGCGGCCGAGCGCATCGCGAAAACCGGGAAAGTGCACGGCGAGCGCCGGCAGCACGTCGATGCGCAGCGCATTGCGCGCATAGCGCGTGTCGAGGTTCGATTCGTCGTCGATCCACACGAGCCCGCGCTGCACCGCATAGCGCTCGAGTTGCGCGCGCAGCAATCGCAGCAGCGGCCGCACGCGCTCGACGCGCACCGCCGCAGGCCGGTAGCGTGGCGCCATCGCCGCGATGCCGGCAATGCCCGCGCCGCGCAGCAGCTGCAGCAGCACCGTTTCGGCCTGATCGTCGGCGTGCTGCGCGAGCCACAGCACGTCCACGCCGTGCCGTTCGCACATCGCGTCGAGCGCCGCGTAACGGCTTTCGCGCGCGCTCGCCTCGATCCCTGCGCCGCTGTCGCGCGGCACGTCGACGCGCAGCGCGTCGAACGCGACGCCCAGCGACGCCGCGGTCGCCTCCGCGTGGGCAGCCCACGCATCGGCGTTCGCGCTCAATCCGTGATGCACATGCAGCGCGATGCAGCGCGACGCGCCCGCGACGCGCACGGCCGCGTCGAGCAGCACCGACGAGTCGAGCCCGCCGCTGTACGCGACCGCGATGCGCGCGCCGGACGGCAGCGCGGAAAGTGCAACGCCGACCGCATCGAGGACGACGTGGTCGGCGGAGAATTCGCTCGGAGGGATCACGATGTGAACGCGCGCGGGCGCGCGCGCCGGGATGAATGCACGCGGCGGGTCATGCGCCCGGCGTGGTTTCCTTGAACTTGCCGTAGGCCATCAGGCGTTCGAAGCGGCGCTCGCGCAGCGCATCGATGCTCATGCCCTGGAACTGGCGCAGCGAATCGGCGAGCGCACGGCGCAGCAGCGCGGCCATGCCCTTCGGATCGCGGTGCGCGCCGCCGAGCGGCTCGTTGATGATCTTGTCGATCAGGCCGAGCGCCTTCAGGCGATGCGCGGTCAGGCCCAGCGCCTCGGCCGCCTCGGGCGCCTTCGCGGCGCTCTTCCACAGGATCGACGCGCAGCCTTCCGGCGAGATCACCGAATAGGTCGAGAACTGCAGCATCATCACGGTATCGGCCACCGCGATCGCGAGCGCGCCGCCCGAGCCACCCTCGCCGATCACCGTCGTGATGATCGGCGTCTTCAGCTCGGCCATCACATACAGGTTGCGACCGATCGCCTCGGACTGGCCGCGCTCTTCCGCGCCGATGCCCGGATACGCGCCCGGCGTATCGACGAACGTGAAGATCGGCAAACCGAACTTCTCGGCGAGGCGCATCAGGCGCTCGGCCTTGCGATAGCCTTCCGGGCGCGGCATCCCGAAGTTGCGCGCCGCGCGCTCCTTCGTGTCGCGGCCCTTCTGGTGGCCGATCACCATGCACGGATGGCCGCCGAAGCGCGCGAGGCCGCCGACGATCGACAGGTCGTCCGCGAACGCGCGGTCTCCGTGCAGCTCGTGGAAGTCGGTAAACAGTTCCGAGATGTAGTCGAGCGTGTACGGACGCTGCGGATGCCGCGCGATCTGCGAGACCTGCCACGGCGACAGGTTCGCGTACAGGTCCTTCGTCAGTTGCTGGCTCTTCTTCGACAACCGCTCGATTTCTTCCGAAATATCGACAGCCGAGTCGTCCTGCACGAAGCGCAGCTCTTCGATCTTGGCCTCGAGTTCGGCGATCGGCTGTTCGAAATCCAGAAACGTGGTCTTCATGTGTTTGAATCCTTGGGTCTTGCGGCAGCGCGTATTCTACCCGCGCGGGCGGCGCTCAAAACCGGCTCTCAACTATTGATGTTTAAAACCCGATAGCCCAGGTCAGCCCTCGGCGTCCTGCGAATCCAGGCTGCGCCACATATACCAGGTTGCGACGGTGCGCCACGGCTCCCAGTTGGCCGCCACTTCCCGCGCCTCGCTGCGCGTGACCGGCTCCCCGCTGAAATAATTGACGCTGATCGCGCGGATCAGGCCCGGATCGTCGAGCGGCAGCACGTCCGGCCGCGACAGGTTGAAGATCAGGAACATTTCGGCGGTCCAGCGGCTGATGCCGCGGATCTGCGTCAGTTCCGCGATCACGTCCTCGTCGTCCATCGACGTCCACTTGTCGACGTGCAGCGCACCCGACACGAAGTGCTGCGCGAGATCGAGGATGTATTCGGTCTTGCGCTTCGACAACCCGCACGCGATCAGCTTGTCCGCGCCGAGCTTGATCACCTGCTGCGGCGCGAGCTTCGGGCAGGCCGCCTCGATGCGCGCCCACACCGATTGCGCGGACGCCACCGAGATCTGCTGGCCCACCACCGAGCGCGCGAGCGTGACGAACGGATCGCCGCGCTTGACGAGATGCGCGGGGCCGAACTTCGGGATCAGCTTCTTCAGGATGCGGTCGCGCTTGACGAGATCGGCGCACGCCTTGTCCCAGTATGCGGGGCGCACGACGACGTCGACGCCGTCGATCTCCGCCGGCGCGATCGTGTCGGACGCGCGCGCCTTGCGGCCCGCGACATCGACTGCCGGCACGGCGCCGTCGACCTGCACCGCGTCGACGACCTTCACCCGCGCCGGCTGCGCCTGACCGTTGAGCGCGCCGTTCGGCGCGGCGCGTTTCGCGTCCGCCTTTGCCGCAAGCGCGCGCTTGGCTGCCGGACGCGTAGCGACAGGCGTCGCGCGCTTGACCGGCGCTTTTCTGGCCGTTGCCATCTTGCCTCCTACCTGACGAATCGGTCAGTGGAACGCACCGCGCTCATACGCGACGCCATTCGGTCGATCCGCCCGGTTTGTCTTCAAGCGCGATACCCGCATCGAGCAGTTCCGCCCGGATCCGGTCCGCTTCGGCATAGTCCTTTGCTTGTTTCGCCGCGCCGCGCGCGGCGATCCTCGCTTCGATCTCGTCGGCCGACAGCCCGCCTTCCTGCGCGGCACCCGCCGCCTGCTGCAGGAATGCGCGCGGCTCGCGGCCGAGCAATCCCAACAATCCACCCAGATGCTTCAGCTGGCGCGCCAGCGCCGCGTCGCGCGTGCGGTTCACCTCGCCCGCCAGCTCGAACAGCACCGACACGGCGAGCGACGAGTTGAAGTCGTCGTTCATCGCAGCCGCGAAGCGCTGTGCGTGCGGCTCGTTCCAGTCGAGCGCGGCCGCGTCGGGCGTCACGTCCTTCAGTGCGGTATAGAGCCGCGTCAGCGACGCGCGCGCATCGTCGAGATGCACGTCGCTGTAGTTGAGCGGCGACCGGTAATGCGTGCGCGTGATGAAGAAGCGCATCACTTCGGCATCGTACTTCTCGAGCACCTCGCGGATCGTAAAGAAGTTGCCGAGCGATTTCGACATCTTCTCGCTGTCGACCTGCACGAAGCCGTTGTGCATCCAGTAATTGACGAATGTCACGCCGGTCGCGCCTTCGCTCTGCGCGATCTCGTTCTCGTGGTGCGGGAACTGTAAATCCTGGCCGCCGCCGTGAATGTCGAAATGATCGCCGAGCAGCGTGCAGCCCATCGCCGAACATTCGATGTGCCAGCCGGGCCGGCCCGCGCCGTACTTCGATTCCCACGACGTGTCGGCCGGCTCCTCCGGCTTCGCGCGCTTCCACAGCACGAAGTCGAGCGGATCTTCCTTCGCGTCGTTCGCGGCGACGCGCTCGCCGGCGCGCAGGTCGTCGAGCGACTTGCCGGACAGCTTCCCGTAGTTCGCGAACTTGCGCACCGAATAATTGACGTCGCCGTCGGCCGCCTGATACGCGTAACCGTTTGCCTCGAGCGTCTCGATCATCCCGAGCATCTGCGGAATGAACTGCGTCGCACGCGGCTCGATGTCCGGACGCTCGACGCCGAGCGCATCGACATCCTCGTGCATCGCGGCGATGAAACGGTCGGTCAGCGAGCGGATCGTCTCGCCGTTCTCGACCGCGCGGCGGATGATCTTGTCGTCGATGTCGGTGATGTTGCGCACATACGTGACCCGGTAGCCGATCGCGCGCAGCCAGCGCTGCACCAGGTCGAACACGACCATCATGCGCGCATGGCCCACGTGACAATAGTCGTAGACGGTGATCCCGCATACGTACATCCGCACCTCGCCGGGCTGGCGCGGCACGAAGACTTGCTTGTCACGCGCGAGCGTGTTGTAGATGCGCAGTGATTCCATAGAGATGAACCGTGAGCCGAAGGAAACCGCCCTGGCGATGCTCGCCCAGCATGCGACACGATCGAACCGCCGCCGCGGCGTCGTGCCGCGCGTCCTCGTATCACATGGGGCGGTCAGGCTGCAAGCACAGCGGTGACGGCCACGAGAGGCAAAAAGAAAGACTGCCTGCGGCTCGCCGGAACGCGCAGACGTTTTGTTAGAATGGCTCGGAGTATAACATTCCGATTTACGCCTATGAAATCTCCTCGCGGCCGTGCGCAGAGCGCTGCGACCCTCGTTGCGACCGCCGTCATGGGCGCCGCGCTGACGCTTCTGCCGGCCGCCGCGGCCTTCGCGCAGAAGGCCCCGTCCACCGCCGACGGCACGCCCGAGATCGACTCGTCGATCGCCGGCAAGCAGTGGAAACAGGCGCTCGCGCAGCTCGACGCGCGCATCGCCGCGAGCCCGCACGACGTGCAGGCGCAATTCAAGCGCGGCACCGTGCTCGCCCGCCTGAACCGCGACGACGACGCGATCCAGCAGTTCGTCGCGATCACCCAGGCCTACCCCGAACTGCCCGAGCCGTACAACAACCTCGCGGCACTCTACGCGAAGCACGGCCGCTACGACGAGGCGCGCGCCGCGCTCGTCACCGCCACGCAGTCGAACCCGAGCTACACGCTCGCGTACGAGAACCTCGGCGACCTGTACCTGCGCCTCGCGGCCGAATCGTACAAGCGCGCGCAATCGCTCGGCCGCACGAGCGGCCCGACCGCGCAGCGCCTCGCCGATCTGCAGAAGATCATCACGCCGCCGAAACCCGCGCCCGGCAGCCGCGCCGCCGCGCCGTCGACGCGCGCGTATTCCGAGCGCGCGGCCGCGAACGTGACCACCACCACGCTGCCGCTGTCGCCGACGTTCCAGTTCGGCGGCCCGTCCGGCGCGATGGCCGCCCCCTACGTCGCGCCGGCGCAGTAAGCGGCGCGCAGCACTTCACCCACCCAACCAGAGGATCGCAATGAAACGTCTGTTGCTGGCGCTTGGCGGCGCCGCCCTGCTCGCGACCGCGCCCGCGTTCGCGCAAACGGCCACCGCACACCCTGTCGTGCAACTGAAGACCTCGCAGGGCGACATCCGCGTCGAGCTGTATCCGGAGAAGGCGCCGAAGACGGTCGCCAACTTCCTCGACTACGTGAAGGCGGGCCAGTACAACGGCACGATCTTCCATCGCGTGATCAAGGGCTTCATGATCCAGGGCGGCGGCTACAAGGCGAACTTCGACGAGAAGCCGACGCGCGCGCCGATCCCGCTCGAGAGCCGCAATGGTCTGAAGAACGCGACCGGCACGATCGCGATGGCGCGCACGAGCGACCCGAATTCGGCCACCGCGCAGTTCTTCATCAATACAGTGGACAACACCGGCCTCGATTACCCGAACCCGGACGGCAACGGCTACGCGGTGTTCGGCAAGGTCGTGTCGGGCCTCGACGTCGTGAAGAAGATCGAAGCGGCGCCGACGACCGTGCGCGGCCCGATGCGCGACGTGCCGGAGCAGGCCATCCTGATCGAATCGGCGAGCATCGTTTCGAAATAACCCGGCCGGACCCGTTCCGGCACCTCACGCGGCCGCGTCGCACGACCGGCCGCGTGCCATTTAAACCGCCCTATCGAAGGAATTCATCATGGTTGAACTGCACACGAACCACGGCGTGATCAAGCTCGAACTCGACGCCGCGAAAGCACCGAAGACGGTCGAGAACTTCCTGAACTACGTGAAGAAGGGCCACTACGACGGCACGGTGTTCCACCGCGTGATCAACGGCTTCATGATCCAGGGCGGCGGCTTCGAGCCGGGCCTGAAGCAAAAGCCGACGGACGCGCCGATCGACAACGAGGCGAACAACGGCCTGAAGAACGACACGTACACGATCGCGATGGCGCGCACCAACGATCCGCACTCGGCGACCGCCCAGTTCTTCATCAATGTGAACGACAACGACTTCCTGAACCACTCGTCGCCGACGCCGCAGGGCTGGGGCTACGCGGTGTTCGGCAAGGTCGTCGAAGGCCAGGACGTGGTCGACAAGATCAAGGCCGTGAAGACGGGCAATGCCGGCTTCCATCAGGACGTCCCGACCGACGACGTCGTGATCGAGAAGGCAGTCGTCGTCTGACGGCCGGCGACGGAGGCACTTCGATGCTGCAGGAGACTCCGCCGCGAAGCGTCTCCGCGGGCGTGCCGGGCGAGCGCGAATACGCGCAGGCCGCACGCCCGTTCCTGTTCCTGTCCGACCTGCACCTGAGCGAGGCGATTCCGAAGACGGTCGCCGCGTTCGAGCATTTCGTGCGATACACGGCGGACAGCGCCGATTCGGTGTTCATCCTCGGCGACCTGTTCGAATACTGGATCGGCGACGACGTGCTCGACGACGATCCGTTCGCCGCGCGCATGGCCGCATTGCTGCACACGTTCTCGGAGCGCGGCATCGCGCTGTACGTGATGCACGGCAACCGCGACTTCCTGCTCGGCAGGCGCTTCATGAAGGCGGCCGGCGCGATGCTGCTGCCCGATCCGGCGCTGATCATGGCGTTCGGCCAGCGCATCGTGCTCGCGCACGGCGACGCGCAATGCACGGCCGATCGCGGCTATCAGATGTTCCGGCGCTTCGCGCGCAACCACTTCGTGCAGTGGCTGTTTCTCGCGTGGCCGTTTCGCTGGCGCCGCACGCTCGCGCAGCGCATGCGCGCGAACAGCGAAGCCGGCCGCATGCGCCCCGCTTCGCCGATCTACGACGTCACGCGTGAAGGCGTCGCCGCGCTGTTCAGGAAAAGCCGTGCGAGCGTGATGATCCACGGCCATACGCATCGCCCCGCGCGCCACCTCGAACCGGGCGGCGTGCGCTGGGTGCTGCCGGACTGGGATCTCGATCACGGCGCGCCACCGCGCGGCGGCTATCTGCGCGTCGACGCGGACGGTATCCGCGCGCTGCCGCTCGACTGACGGCCGACCGGCCGTCGGCCGCCCCCGCGACCGCGGGCGGGCCGCCGCCAGAACGGCGGCCGCCCCGATCATCCTACGACTGGCGCTCGACCACCTTGCCTTCCAGCACCGCCGACAGGCGGCGCAAGTCGAGCCGCGCCGCGTCGGCGCCCTGCAGCGATTCGAGATGGGTGCCCAGTTGCTCGAGCGCCGCGACGATTTCGTCGACGCGCCGGGTTTCCTTCGCCGCATGATCGATCAGCCCATGGATCGCGAGCGACATCGGATCGTCCGCGTTCGGCGTGATGCCGTATGCGCAGAACGCCGCACGCTCGGGCTGCGGCTTCGGCTGCGCCGGCATCACCACGCGCGCCGGGTTGCCGACGGCCGTGCCGCCTGCCGGCACCGGCTTCACGACCACCGCGTTCGAGCCGATCTTCGCGCCCGCGCCCACCGTGAACCCGCCGAGCACCTTCGCGCCCGCGCCGACGATCACGCCGGCCTCGAGCGTCGGGTGACGCTTCGCGCCGCGCGTGAGCGACGTGCCGCCGAGCGTCACGCCCTGGTAGATCGTGCAATCGTCGCCGACGATCGCCGTCTCGCCGATCACGACGCCCATCCCGTGGTCGATGAATACGCGCCGGCCGACCGTCGCGCCCGGGTGGATCTCGATGCCGGTCAGGAACCGGCCGACCTGCGACGCGAAGCGCGCGACCCAGTACCGCTTCGCGCGCCAGCATGCATGCGCGAAACGGTGCAGCACGAGCGCATGCAGCCCCGGATAACAGGTCAGCACTTCCCAGGCACTGCGAGCGGCGGGATCCCGCTCGCGTATCGTCGCAACGTCTTCGCGAAGTCTCGTGAACATGATCTGATCTGGGAAAAGGGCCGGCGCGCACCGCCGGCGATGGCCGGCGCTTATTACGCCGGCTGATTTGTATATGACGCTCGGCGATTGTAGGGCGAGTCGCGCCCGCCCGCACGGCGTCGCGTGTTCACCCCGCCGACGGCGCGGGTATTCGCGCCGCGGCGCGTCAGGCGTCGCCTTCCGGCGTGCGCGACTTCAGCAGGATGTGCTTCGCGATGCCGCGCAGGATGTTCACTTCCTCCCGCTCCAGCCCCGTGCGCGCAAACAGGCGCCGCAGCCGCGGCATCAGCTTCTTCGGATTGCGCGGGTCGAGAAAATCGAGCGCGATCAACGCGTTCTCGAGGTGCACGTACATCCGCTCGATCTCGTCGCTCTGCGCGAGCGTGCCGGCTTCCGGCAGTTGCGCCGGCGCGCTGGCCTGCTCGAGAAATGCGATGCGCAGCTCATAGGCCAGCACCTGCACCGCCTGGGCGAGATTCAGCGAACTGTAGGCCGGGTTCGCCGGGATATGCGCGAGCGCGCGGCACTGCTCGACGTGCTCGTTCGACAGGCCGGTGCGCTCGTTGCCGAACACGAGCGCGATATCGCCCGTGCCGACCTGCCGGCGCGCCTGCTCGGCCGCTGCGCGCGGCGCAAGGCGCGGCGGGCCGTATTCGCGCGATCGCGCGGTCAGCGCGATCGACCAGTGCACGCCCGACAGCGCGTCGCCCAGCGTCGGCACGACGTGAGCGGACGCCAGCACGTCGTCCGCCCCGCTCGCCATCGCGATCGCGTCGGGGTCGCTCTGCACGTGCGGCACGCGCGGCGCGACCAGCACGAGCCGCGAAAAGCCCATCGTCTTCAGCGCACGCGCGGCCGCCCCGACGTTGCCGGGATGGCTCGGCTCGACGAGCACGAAGCGGGTTGACGTAAAGCCGCCGCTGAGCGGCCCGGTTGGCTGTGCCGCGTCCGACGCGGCAAGGTTCTGCAAGGTTTCCAACACCATACGACTCGTTTCACCAGAATGGCCGTATGGTATCGCCAACGCCCCGGCAAGCCCACCCGTCCGGACGGCCAGTGGGGTTTCCCCGCATGCAGGCTGCCTAATCGGGGCGAAAGTCGGGTAAAATCATGCCTTTATACGCGCCGCACCTGCAGCGGCGCGGGTTGTCCCCGCTCTTTGTCAATTCGCGTCTCATCTCGTTCCGGCACCCTGCGCGCCGGGCGGGTTGTTCCACTTTCGTGGCGGCTTGTTGCCGCCGGCTACAGGATCCAGGCTCATGCATCCCATGCTCAACATCGCTGTCAAGGCTGCGCGCCGCGCCGGACAGATCATCAACCGCGCGTCCCTCGATCTCGACATGATCGAGATCCGCAAGAAGCAGCAAAACGACTTCGTCACCGAAGTGGACAAGGCCGCCGAAGACGCGATCATCGAGACGCTGAAGACCGCCTACCCCGATCACGCGATCCTCGCGGAAGAATCGGGCGAATCCGAGAACGAATCCGAATTCCAGTGGATCATCGATCCGCTCGACGGCACGACCAACTTCATCCACGGCTTCCCGTACTACTGCGTGTCGATCGCGCTCGCGCACAAGGGCGTCGTCACGCAGGCCGTCGTCTACGATCCGAACAAGAACGACCTGTTCACCGCCACGCGCGGCCGCGGCGCGTACCTGAACGACCGCCGCATCCGCGTCGGCCGCCGCGACCGCCTGTCGGAATCGCTGATCGGCACGGGCTTCCCGTTCCGCGAGAAGGACGGCCTTGACGCATACGCGCGCCTCTTCACCGAAATGACCCAGGCGTGCACGGGCCTGCGCCGTCCGGGCGCCGCCGCGCTCGACCTCGCGAACGTCGCGGCAGGCCGCCTCGACGGCTTCTTCGAGCAGGGCATCAACGTGTGGGACATGGCTGCGGGCAGCCTGCTGATCACCGAGGCCGGCGGCCTCGTCGGCAACTACATGGGCGACGCCGACTTCCTGCATCGTCACGAGATCGTCGCGGCGAACCCGAAGGTCTACGCGCAGATGATCCCGATCCTGAACCGCTACAGCCGCGTGCATCCGGCAGCGGAATAACGCCGCCGCGCGTGGGACGCACCGACGGCCCGAGTCCGCTCCGCGCGGCTCGGGCCGTTGTTTTTTCCGGCTCGTCGAATCGCGCGATGACGTGCGAGAGGGTTCGAACCGCAGGCCCCATACCCGTCGCCGTAAAAGAGGACACCCTAATGATGAACATCGATCAAGGGGCAGCTTCGATCTTTGGCGTCGTCGGCTCGGCTGTGTCTCTTTTGGCGGCCATTCCGTACGGACTGGCGATTTTCAGGCGCGCCGTGCGTCCCCATCTGTTCACATGGCTGATCTGGTCCGCCGTCACGGCGATCGCCGCGGCCGGCCAATGGGCCGCCGGTGCGGGCCCCTCCGCGTGGTGCACGGCGGCAATCGCCGCGACGTGCTTTCTGACCTTCGTCGCCAGCATCTTTCGAGGCGAGCGCGGCTGGACCCTATCCGATTGGGTGTTTCTCGGCGCTGCCCTTTCGGCCATCCCCGTCTGGGTCCTGACCAAGGATCCGACCGCCTCGATCTGCCTCGTCACGCTGATCGAACTGGCCGGACTCGGCCCGACCGTCCGCAAGACGTTCCGCGATCCGTGGAGCGAAAGCCTCGTGTATTTCGCACTGTGCGTCGTCAAATATGCACTGGCCGTGCTGGCCCTGCGAACGTGGAGCGTGGCGGTCGCGTTTTATCCGATCGTCAACATCGCCGCATCGGTCGGCGTGTGCATGCTGATGATCGTTCGGCGGCGAGTGCTGTCGGGTGCGTGAGCATCGCCGATGGCCGTGCCGCCCCGCCTGTGGAGTCACGCGCCAGCGCCGCGCCCACCGGCCAAAAGGCGAATATCGCGCTGCCAAGTCGAGCCCGCTGATAAGCTCGGGCACCAAAGAAACTTCACGCCAGACCGATGAGCACCATGCCGACCGATGCCCTCGCCGGCCATACGCCGATGATGCAGCAGTACCTGCGCCTTATCTGACAAGGCCTAGCACACAAACCTGCGCAAAAACCTACGCTCGCCCTCTTGGGGTATGACCGTTACCGCCCGAACCCAGTCATCGCCACGAGAAACTTGAATGTCCAGAGTGCAATCGGTTCCGGTCGCTGGCGGCGACACAGTCCGCGAAGCAGGTCCGCGCGCCCAGACGCGTTGACGGCCAGCATCCCGCGTACGCGCTAGTATCGTGTTGCCAGAATGTCTGCGTCCACGGCCTTGATATCCGTATACCCGCACAGTGCCATCGAGGTATCGAGTTCGCGCGCAATGATGTCGAGACACTTCCCTACACCTTCTTCGCCCATCGCTGCGAGACCATAGAGAAAAGCACGTCCGATCATCGTGCCGCGTGCCCCGAGTGCCAACGCCTTTAACACATCCTGCCCGCTCCGAATGCCTCCGTCGAGCCACACTTCAACGTGGTTTCCAGCGGCATCGACGACGGCAGGCAACGCTTTGATCGACGATAGCGCGCCATCAAGCTGACGGCCCCCGTGATTCGATACCACAATGGCATCCGCACCTGCATCGGCCGCAAGCCGCGCATCGACTGGATCCAGTACGCCCTTGAGGATCAGTGTCTTATCCCAGCGCTTTCGCACCCACGCGACGTCCGCCCAGCTGAGAGTCGGATCGAACTGATCTTGCGTCCACGAATCGAGAGAAGACATGTCACTCACGCCCTCGACGTGTCCGACGATATTGCCAAAATGGCGGCGCCGGGTGCGCGCCATCTGAAAACACCACTGCGGCTTGCTAGCCATATTCAGCAAGTTCGGCAGCGTAATGCGCGGCGGTGTGGACAAGCCGTTCTTGATGTCTTTGTGGCGCTGGCCGCCGATCTGGAGATCCAGCGTCAGCACGAGTGCCGAGCAACCCGCGCTCCTCGCGCGCTCGATCAGATGCTCCATAAAGATGCGGTCACGCATCATATAGAGCTGGAACCAGAATGGTCCCGGTGCGTTTTCTGCCACGTCCTCGATCGAACAGATGCTCATCGTCGACAACGTGAATGGCACACCGAATCGCTGTGCCGCTCGTGCCGCCAGAATCTCTCCGTCGGCTCGCAGCATCCCGGTCAGGCCGGTCGGTGCCAGCGCAATCGGCATCGCGACACTGTGCCCCGCCATCGTCGTGCTCAGTGACCGAGTTTCAATATCGATGCCCACACGCTGCCGTAGCTTGATAGCCTGGAAATCAGCTTCGTTGGCCCGATATGTCGACTCCGTGTAAGACCCTACGTCAACATAGTCATAGAACATACGCGGAACGCGTTGTTTCGCCAGCAAGCGAAGATCTTCAATGCAGGTAATCGGGACGGGCATGGGTCGCTCCAAAAGGTGCAACCGATGCTACCGATCTCAACTGTTTCGCTGGCGGAAATATCGTCATGCCTGTCGCGAAAGAAATTCCGATGCCTGCTGCACCGCTTGCTGACAGATTTCGACGAGCCATCGCGCAAACGCCCCGGTTGCCCCTTCTGGCGAATGCGACATCAGGCAATAAGGCGTGCCGGGGCACACTATCAGAGGAAACACAGGAACGAGTGTGCCGGTCGTGAGCCAGTGGCGCGCCAGCGCGGGGCTACCGAGCGCGACGCCCTGGCCGCTCGCCGCAGCCTCCAGAAGAAGTCCAAGGTCCATCAATTTCGGGCCGTGGGGCGGCTCCGGCCAATCGAGATTCGCGACGTGGAACCACGGCATCCAATGTTCCAGCGGGGTACGCAGCAAGGGCATGGAAGCAAGGTCGGAGGGTTCGCGCATAGGCCCGTGTCGTCGCAGCAACGAGGGTGCAGCCAACGGCGTGATGCAATCGAGCATCAGCACCGTTCCACCGATGATGACCGGGTCGCCCCCGCGAATCCAGATATCGGAATCAGGCGCCGGGCTATCCGCGTTGGGTGCAGCGAGCACAATCTCGAATTCCAGCTCGGGATGCACGGCCGTGAACGCTTCAAGGCGAGGCATGATGATCTGCCGCGCGAATGTTGGGGGCGAGCAAACGCGCAGTCGTTCCTTTCGCTTGCCATGTTTCTGGTGCAGCGGCACTGCGGCGAGCAAGCGCAGCGGACCTCGCACCTGATCCAGGTACTCGATGCCGGCGGATGTCAATGTCAACGACTTTCCGTTGCGCACGAGCAATTGCACGCCCAGCAATTGCTCCACGGCCGCTACGCGCTTGGCTATGGCGCTACCGGTCACGCAAAGTTCATCCGCCGCCCGTTCGAAAGCGCCGTGGCGCGCAGCCGCCTCGAAGGCTAGCAGGCCATCGAGAGAAGGGAGTCGGAGACGTGAAGCGTTCATTCGGAGATTCTAATGGAATGGGCGCGCGCAGGCCTCGTCACGATGCATGCCCCAGCCCGTGAATGCGGCATGCCAACTTCCACGCACCGGCTGTCGCCACGCAAGATATTGCGAGACAGCTGATTCCCGGCGGCCACATCGCGCAGGAGGCGACTGGATCAGGGCGGAGTTCGGCCATTCGCTCCCCGCAGCGTACGTCCATTCGCGGCCTCTAGCGGCCTCTAGCTGTCTCTCGCCATCGCGGACAACTAATCGCTTCGATCGGCACCTCCACCGACGCGAAACACGCCGAACGCTCGGCATCGACAATCCGATACTTTCTCGCAGCCGACACCCCACCCACCGGCCAAAAGGCGAATATCGCGCAGGCAAGTCGAGCCCACTGGTAAACTCGGGCACCAAAGAAACTTCACGCCAGACCTATGAGCACCATGCCGACCGATGCCCTCGCCGGCCATACGCCGATGATGCAGCAGTACCTGCGCATCAAGGCCGACCACCCCGACACGCTTGTCTTCTACCGGATGGGCGACTTCTACGAGCTGTTCTTCGAGGATGCGGAAAAGGCCGCACGCCTGCTCGACCTGACCCTCACGCAGCGCGGCGCGTCCGCCGGCAATCCGATCAGGATGGCCGGGGTGCCGCACCACGCGGTCGAGCAATACCTCGCAAAGCTCGTGAAGATGGGCGAATCGGTCGCGCTCTGCGAGCAGATCGGCGACCCGGCCACGTCGAAGGGCCCGGTCGAGCGCAAGGTCGTGCGCGTCGTCACGCCGGGCACGCTGACCGACGCCGCGCTGCTGTCCGACAAGAACGACGTCTACCTGCTCGCATTGTGCGTCGGCCACAACAAGCGTGGCGTGACGACCAATGTCGGCCTCGCATGGCTCAACCTCGCGAGCGGCGCGCTGCGCCTCGCCGAGATCGAGCCCGACCAGCTCGGCGCCGCACTGGAACGCATCCGCCCCGCCGAAATCCTGACCGCCGACGGGCAGACCGACGCGATTCCGGCCGCCGCCGGCGCGCTCAGGCGCGTGCCGGCATGGCATTTCGACATCGCGTCCGGCACGCAGCGCCTGTGCGACCAGCTCGACGTCGCGAGCCTCGACGGCTTCGGCGCACACTCGCTGACGAGCGCCTGCGGCGCCGCGGGCGCGCTGCTGCTGTATGCGGCGGCCACCCAGGGCCAGCAGCTGCGGCACGTGCGCAGCCTGAAGGTCGAGAACGAAACCGAGTACATCGGGCTCGATCCGTCCACGCGCCGCAACCTCGAACTGACCGAGACGCTGCGCGGCACCGAATCGCCGACGCTCTATTCGCTGCTCGATACCTGCTGCACGACGATGGGCAGCCGGCTGCTGCGCCATTGGCTGCACCATCCGCCGCGCGCATCCGTCGCCGCGCAGTCGCGCCAGCAGGCGATCGGCGCGCTGCTCGACGCCCCCGCGGACGCAAGCCTCGACGCGCTGCGCAGCGCCCTGCGCCAGATCGCCGACGTCGAGCGGATCACCGGGCGCCTCGCGCTGCTGTCCGCGCGTCCACGCGACCTGTCGAGCCTGCGCGACACGTTCGCCGCGCTGCCGGCGCTGCGCGAGCGCATCGGGCCGATCGTCGGAAATGCGGATTCGCTCGCGCGCCTCGACGCGGCGCTCGTGCCGCCGGCCGAATGCCTGGACCTGCTGACGAGCGCGATCGCCACCGAGCCGGCCGCGATGGTGCGCGACGGCGGCGTAATCGCGCGCGGCTACGACGCGGAGCTCGACGAGCTGCGTGACATCTCGGAAAACTGCGGGCAGTTCCTGATCGACCTCGAGGCGCGCGAGCGCGCCCGCACCGGCATCGCAAACCTGCGCGTCGAATACAACAAGGTGCACGGCTTCTACATCGAGGTCACGCGCGGGCAGACGGACAAGGTGCCGGACGACTACCGCCGCCGCCAGACGCTGAAGAACGCCGAGCGCTACATCACGCCCGAGCTGAAGACCTTCGAGGACAAGGCGCTGTCCGCGCAGGAACGTGCGCTGGCACGCGAGCGCGCGCTGTACGACGCGGTGCTGCAGGCGCTGCTGCCGTTCATCCCCGAATGCCAGCGCGTCGCGTCCGCGCTCGCGGAGCTCGACCTGCTCGCCGCGTTCGCCGAGCGTGCGCGCGCGCTCGACTGGGTCGCGCCGACGTTCACCGACGAGATCGGCATCGAGATCGAGCAAGGCCGGCATCCGGTCGTCGAGGCGCAGGTCGAGCAGTTCATCGCGAACGACTGCAAGCTCGGCGCCGAGCGCAAGCTGCTGCTGATCACCGGCCCGAACATGGGCGGTAAGTCGACGTTCATGCGGCAGACCGCGCTGATCGCGCTGATGGCCTACGTCGGCAGCTATGTGCCGGCCAAGGCGGCCTGCTTCGGCCCGATCGACCGGATCTTCACCCGCATCGGCGCGGCGGACGACCTCGCCGGCGGCCGCTCGACGTTCATGGTCGAGATGACCGAGGCGGCGGCGATCCTCAACGACGCGACGCCGCAGAGCCTCGTGCTGATGGACGAAATCGGCCGCGGCACGTCGACGTTCGACGGCCTCGCGCTCGCCTGGGCGATCGCGCGGCACCTGCTTGCGCACAACGGCTGCTATACGCTGTTCGCGACGCACTACTTCGAACTGACGCAACTGCCTGCCGAGTTCCCGCATGCGGCCAACGTGCATCTGTCGGCGGTCGAGCACGGCCACGGCATCGTGTTCCTGCATGCGGTCGACGAAGGCCCCGCGAACCAGAGCTACGGCCTGCAGGTTGCCCAGCTCGCGGGCGTTCCGGCGCCGGTGATCCGCGCGGCGCGCAAGCATCTTGCCTATCTGGAGCAGCAGTCCGCCGCGCAGCACACCCCGCAGCTGGACCTGTTCAGCATGCAGCCGGCAGCCGACACACTCGAATGCGCGGAGGCGCCGGCGCAACCGGCCGCCCCGCACCCGGCGCTCGAAAAACTGCGCGACATCGACCCCGACGACCTGAAACCGCGTGAAGCGCTCGACCTGCTGTACGAACTGCGCGCCCTCGCGCAGTCGCACGATGTCGACGGGCTTGCGTAAGCGCACCGCGTCCGGCCTGCGCACGCGCATCGCGGCCGCGCTCGCGGCGGCGGCGCTGGCGCTGGTGCCGCCCGCGCTCGCCCACGCGGCACCCGCGAAGCGGGTCAGTGCGCCGGCGCCCTATTCGTTCGCCGTCGTCTCCGGCGTGCTGGGCTCGTCCGCGGACGAGCCGGCCGCCCAGCGAATGTTCGAGGCGATGGCGCGTGAGCGCAACCTTGCGTTCGTCGTGTACGCCGGCAACCTGAAGGGGGCGAAAGAAGCCTGTCGAGACGCTGTATACATGCAGCGCGGCGCCCTGCTCGACTCGGCGCGCGTGCCGCTCGTGTTCATTCCCGGCCATGACGACTGGGTCACGTGCAACACCACGGCGGGCGGCGGCTACGATCCGGTCGAGCGGCTCGATTACCTGCGCCAGACCCTGCTCGCCGACGCAGCGCTGCCCGACCCGGGCGCACTGCAGATCACGCGCGAGAGCGAAGTCGCGCGCTTCCGGCCGTATCGCGAGAACGCGCGCTGGGTGCGCGACGACATCGTGTACGTCGCGCTCAACGCACCCGCGCCGAACAATCACTTTTCAACGGCGGGCGGCCGCAACGGCGAGTTCGAGGACCGGATCATCGCGAACGGCTTCTGGATCGACCATGCGGCCGAATACGCGAAGCGGCGCGATGCGCGCTCGCTGGTGCTGATATTCGAAGGCGACCCGCAATTCGATCGCTATGAACGCGCGGAGCGCTTCGCGTGGCTGCGGTTCAACCGCCCGCGCACACGCGATGGCTTTCGTGAATTGAAACGCACGCTGGTGAAGGCAGCGGCAACCTTTCGCGGCCCGATACTCGTGATGCATGCGAGCAGCACGCCGCTTGCGAACGGTTTCGTGATCGACCGGCCACTGCGTGCCGATGGCGGAGAACTCGTCGGCAACGTGACGCGCGTCGCGATCGGGCCGCGCCAGCCGGCGAGTCAGTGGGTAAGGGTCGGCGTGTCGCCCGCACGGCAAACGCATTTCAACGTCAGCGTGCAGGACGTGCCGAAAAACCTGCCGGTGCCGCCGGCCCTGCCGGCCTCACCGCACGACGACGTGCCGCTGCCGCAGATGCCGGAAATCCCGGCATTGCCGGCGCTGCCGGATGCCTCGTCGGCGCCGCCGCTGCCGGGCGACAGCACGGCGCCGTATGGTGCTCCGGGCGCTTCAGGCCCTGCGCCGGCCCCCTAGCCGGCCCCGACGCAAGGCGCGCCCGCCCGCTCAGTGCAGCGTGCGCCCTGACGGTTCGCCGTCCTCGTCGTCCTCATCCTCGTCGACGATTTCCAGCCCGTCCGCGCCGTGCGCGTGCTCATGCTCGATTTCGTCTTCGGTAGCAACGCGCACGTCCTTCACGGTCAGCGAGAAACGCAGCGCCATGCCGGCGAGCGGATGGTTGCCGTCGAGCACGACCTTGTCCTCGGCGATGTCCGTCACCGTGTAGATCAGCGAATCGACCTCTTCGTCGCCGTCTTCCGGCGTGCCTTCGAACTGCATGCCCACTTCCAGCGGCTCGGGAAAACGATCGCGCGGCTCGATCTTCACGAGCTCCGGGTCGTAATCGCCGAACGCATCCTGCGGTTCCAGCTGGATCTGCGCCTGGTATCCCGGTTCCTGGCCATCGAGCTGTTCCTCGATCTTGGGGAACGTGCCATCATAGCCGCCGTGCAGATAGACCATCGGCTCGTCGCTTTCCTCGATCAGATTGCCTTGCGCATCCGACAGCTTGTAAGCGACCGACACGACGGTGTTTTTTGCGATTTTCATCCAATTCTCCCAAATACAAGTCCCATTATACGATGCGCAACCGGTCTCAAGCCGAACCGCGGGACGGCGCCGCCGCCTCAATCGGCGCGCCGCCCACCGATCTTCCCACGCCGCTGCTCGGCGGCCTCACCCCGGCGCAGTTCATGCGCCGCTACTGGCAGAAAAAGCCGCTGCTGGTCCGCCAGGCGATCCCCGGCGTGAAGCCCCCGCTGTCGCGCGACGCACTGTTCGAGCTGGCCGGCGACTACGACGCCGAAGCACGGCTGATCACGCATTTTCGTAACAAGTGGCAACTGGCTCATGGCCCGTTCGACGCCGACGCGCTGCCGCCCGTCACCCGCAAGGCCTGGACGCTGATGATCCAGGGCCTCGACCTGCATGTCGACGCGGCGCGCACGCTGCTCGAACGCTTCCGCTTCATCCCGGATGCGCGCCTCGACGACCTGATGATCTCGTACGCGACGGACGGCGGCGGCGTCGGCCCGCACTTCGACTCGTACGACGTGTTCCTGCTGCAGGTCGAGGGCAAGCGCCGCTGGCGCATCGGCGCGCAGAAGGATCTGTCGCTGCAGCCGGGCGTGCCGCTGAAGATCCTCGAGCATTTCGAACCGAGCGAAGAATGGGTGCTCGAGCCGGGCGACATGCTCTACCTGCCGCCGCACATCGCGCACGACGGCGTGGCCGAAGGCGAATGCATGACCTGCTCCGTCGGCTTCCGCGCCCCGTCCGCCGGCGAATTGGGCGCGCAGTTCCTCTACTACCTCGCGGAGCGCGGCGGCCTGCGCAACGGCGCGCGCAGCGACGACCTCTACCGCGACCCGAAGCAGCCCGCGGTCGATACGCCGGCGCAACTGCCGCCCGCGATGGTCGAACGGGTCGCCGCGATCGTCAACGGCATCCGGTGGCGCGAGCAGGACGTCGCGGAATTCCTCGGCTGCTACCTGAGCGAACCCAAATCGAACGTCGTTTTCGACCCGCCCGCACGCGCGCTTTCCGAGGCGGCGTTCATCGCGCAGGCAACACGGCGCGGCGTATGTCTCGACAGACGCGCCGCATTGTTGTATAACGCGCGCTCGTACTTCATCAACGGCGAGGAATGGCCGCTCGATCGGTCCGCCAAATGGCTGCCCGAACTGGCCGATCAGCGCCGTATGGAGGCGAAACGGTTTGTAACACTATCCCGGGATCCCTCCATGACAGCATTACTGCACGAGTGGTATTGTGCGGGCTGGATACGGGTCGGAAACCGGGATTAGTGTGAGTTGACCCGTAGCCCATGCAAATCAAAATTTGTATGGGAAAGACAACGTATTGACCCCGCATTTGTCGACGGTCGATAGGAAAGTGCATATAATTTCCGCCCAAGCCGTAGGGAAGATTCACGCTCTAGAAGTGCGTCTCCACCAGCGGCCCAGGTCGGTGTTGGAGCACATTACCGGTATTGTTTCGCGCTGTTGCTTACCCTTTAACCATAAAAGGACGTGATCATGAAGAAATCCCTCCTCGTAGCTTCCCTGTTGGCTGCTGTTGCACTGGCTGCTTGCAACAAGAGCGCTGACCAAGCTGCTTCGTCGGCTGCTAGCGACGCTGCTGCTGCCGCTTCGTCGGCTGCTTCGGCAGTTGCTGGTGCTGCGAGCGAAGCGACGGCTGCTGCTTCGTCGGCTACGGCTGCTGCGAGCGACGCTGCTGCTGCAGTGGCGTCGGCTGCTTCGGCAGCGACGGCTGCTCCGGCTTCGGGCGCAAGCCAGTAAGCCTCAGCATCAGCTGAAAAAAAACCGGCCCTCGGGCCGGTTTTTTTACGTCTGCAGGTTTTGTGCGGTAAGCGCCCGATACAGGCCGCCGCGCAAGCGTCAGCCCCGCCTACCCCAGCCCGAGCCAGTCGAAGCCCGCTTCCTGCGAAGCGACGACCACGTCGCGCCCGTCGGTGCCCAGCACGCTTCCGAACGCCTGGCGGGCCAGTTCCGGCAGGTTGTTCTGCTGGCTCAGGTGGGCCGCGACGAGATGGCGCAGGCGGCTGCGCTCGAGCGACGCAAGGATCCCCGCCGCCGCATCGTTGCTCAGGTGGCCATGACTGCCGCCGATCCGCGCTTTCAACGACTTCGGATAGCGGCTCGCGGCCAGCATCGCGGTATCGTGGTTGGATTCGAGCACCAGCGCGTCACAGCCGCTCAGGACGGCCGTAATGTGCGGCGTGGAGGTGCCCACGTCGGTCAGCACGCCGAGGCGGCTGCAGCCATCCATGAACACGAACTGGAGCGGTTCCCGGGCGTCGTGCGGCACCGTATAGGGCTGCACGGCCAGATCGCGTATCTGGGCCGTCTCGTCGCCCCACAGCACATGCAGGTCGACGTCCGCTTCGTCCGCGCCGACCGCGCGCGCGGTGCCCCAGCTCATGTAGAGCGGCAGCGACGCGCGCCGGGCAAGCGTCAGCGCGCTGCCGACATGGTCGCTGTGTTCGTGGGTGATGAGGATCGCATCGAGATCGTCGATGCCGAGATTCAGGCGGCCGAGCCGGCGCTCGACCTCCTTGGCCGAAAAGCCGCAGTCGAGCAGCACGCGGGTGGTGGTCGTGCCGCTCGCGGCTTCGACCACCAGTGCATTGCCTTCGCTGCCGCTTCCGAGGCTGGCGAATCGCACGCGCTTAGTTCAGCTGCGCGTGGAGCAGCGAGATGATCCGCTTGGCATCCGACGAGTTGTCGACCTGCCCGTTCGCGTCGACGACCGCGACCTGCGTGCCGCCGTTGCCCTGCGCACGCACGTTGACGACGTATTCCTTGCCCGGCTTCGCAGCCGACGGGCCGCCGTAGAACAGCTTGCCGAACAGGCCGTCGCGCTTGAGCTCTTCCATCGAATTCGCGTAGCGCACGCGATACACGCCCTTCTCGCGGTCGCGGCTGTCGACCGTGAAGTTGGTGCGGTCGAGCGCGAGGCCGACGCGCAGCCACGCGCGATCGAACGATTCGGCCAGTTGCAGCGTCGCCGCGCCGGCGCTCGAGTCGAGAACCTGCGCGGGCGCCGTCGCCGGCTTCGCGTCGGTCAGCATCTGCTTCGCCTGCGCTTCGGTCAGGCCGAATTTCTGCATCAGCTTGGTCAGGAACACCGCCTCCAGCACCGGGTTGCGCGGACGCTCCTCCCAGCGCGACGACGTGCCGCCCTGCGGGCCGACCATCATCTCCTCCATCGCGCTGTGCGTGATCGAGATGTCGGTATTGCCGTCCGCGGTGCGGTTCACGAGCGTGCGGAAGCGATCGCGGGTGCCGGACGAGTACACGAAGTCGACGACCTTGCCGATCGTGCGGCGGAACCAGTCGTCAGGGATGCTCGCGCGGTTCTCCGCCCAGTCGGTGACCATGATGCCGGTGGACGGCGCGTCGGTCTTCAGCGAGAAGCCGTTGTCCTGCCAGAAGTCCTTCAGGAGCGGCCACAGCTGCTCCGGCGTGCGGCCGTCGACGACGAGCCAGCGGCGATCGCCGTCGCGCTCGATGTGCATGCCGAGCGGATCCTGCGCGGTCGGCACGCCGTCCGTCGCGGTGCCGGCGGCCGTCGTCACGCGCGGCGGCAGCGAGCCGAGGCCCGCATTGACCGGCGGCGCGACGAACTGCTGGCCCGTCGGCACCGGGTTCAGGTCGCTCGGCACCGCGAGCGGCGGCGCCGAGCCGGTGTTCTTGTAGTTGACCTTGTCGGGGGCCAGATAGTCGTTCAGCGTATCGCAGCCGGCGAGCGCGCCCAGCGCAAGCGCCACCACCGAAACCTGGATGGCGCGAGAGGAAAAGGCGAAACGTTTCATGAAATCCTTCGTCTTGCTAGAACGCTCGTCAGGAGCGGCGCCGGACGGAGCCGGCCGGTGCGGGTTGATCGGGGTTGGAATCGGCGGCCGGTGCGCGGCCGCCGCATCTCACGCGAGGACGCCGCCCTCGACGAGCGCCGAGCGCACCGCGTCGTGGCAACGTTCGTCGAGCGGCGTGAGCGGCAGGCGGATACCGCCCTGCATCTTGCCCATCGCCTGCAGCGCCCACTTCACCGGGATCGGATTCGCCTCGATGAACAGGTTCTTGTGCAGCGACAGCAGCTGCATGTGCAGCTCGCGCGCCGTCTTCACGTCGCCCGCCAGCGCCGCGCGGCACAGCGCGCTCATCGCACGCGGCGCGACGTTCGCGGTCACCGAGATGTTGCCGTGGCCGCCCAGCAGCATCAGCGCGATCGCGGTCGGATCGTCGCCGCTGTAGATCGCGAAGTGCTTCGGCGCGGCCTTGATCAGCTGCGCGGCGCGATCGATGTTGCCGGTCGCTTCCTTCACGCCGACGATGCCCGGCACCTGCGCGAGGCGCAGCATCGTCTCGTTCGACATGTCCGCCACCGTGCGGCCCGGCACGTTGTACAGGATCACCGGCAGGTCGATCGCCTCGGCGATCGCCTTGAAATGGCGATACATGCCTTCCTGCGTCGGCTTGTTGTAGTACGGCACGACCTGCAGCGTCGCATCCGCGCCAACCGCCTTCGCGTGCTTCGTCAGCTCGATCGCCTCGGCGGTCGAATTGCCGCCGGCGCCCGCGATGATCGGAATGCGTTTCGCCGCATGCTCGACCGCGGTGCGGATCATCAGGATGTGTTCCTCGACGTTGAGCGTCGCCGATTCGCCGCTCGTGCCGACCACGACCAGCGCATCGGTGCCTTCGTCGATGTGCCAGTCGATCAGTTTGCGAAACGCCGGCAGGTCGAGACTGCCGTCTTCGAGCATCGGGGTGACGATCGCGGGGATGCTGCCGCGGATTTGAATGCCGTCTTGAGTGCCGTTAGCCATGAAACGCGATTGATTTAGAACCGGTAAACGTTGAGATTGTAGCGGATTAGCCGGGCAGTTCGAAACGCGGAATACCCGCCTCCGACCCCGGAGCCGCCGCGTCGCGCACTGCGCAGATGCGCTGGATGAATGCCGCGCGCGGCGCGGCGATGAAACCGTCTTCGTACGCCACCACCCGCAGCCGCCCGCGCACCGCTTCCAGCAGTTCGCCCGGCGCGAGCAGGAACGCGGGATTGGACGGCTTGCCGACCGTTTCGTTTCCTTGCGCGAAGGTTTCGTAGATCAGCACCCCGCCCGGCGCCAGCGCGTCGAGCAGATGGGGCCAGAGCGGACGATGCAGGTAATTCGTGACGACCACGGCCGCGAACTGCGCGCCGGCCGGCAACGGCCAGGGCGCACCCTCGAGATCGGCGTCGCGCGCGTCCACGCCGGGAATCGTACGCAACGCGGCAAGCGCGGCCGAATCGCGTTCGAGCGCGACGACCGGATGCCCGCGCGATGCGAACCAGCGCGCATGCCGCCCGCCGCCCGCGGCGACGTCCAGCACCGCGCCGCCGGCCGGGACGAGCCGGGCCCAGCCGGCGACCCAGCGCGACGGCTCGGCGAGCCCGACGTGCGCGCCGGCGGCCGGCATCACGGGTTCATGCGTGCTGCTCACGTGTACGACAGGCCCATCGCGTCGCGCACGTCGCGCATCGTCTCGGTCGCGTACTTGCGTGCCTTGTCGCAGCCGTCGGCGACGATCGCGCGCAGCAGCGACGGGTCGTCCATGTACTTCTGCGCGCGCTCGAGCATCGGCTGCTGCTCGCGCAGGATCCCTTCGACCACCGGCTGCTTGCAATCGAGGCAGCCGATGCCCGCCGAACGGCAGCCCTTCTGCACCCACTCGTGCGTCGCTTCGTCCGTGTAGACCTGGTGCAGCTGCCACACCGGGCACTTGTCCGGATCGCCCGGATCGGTGCGGCGCACGCGCGCCGGGTCGGTCGGCATCGTGCGGACCTTCTTCGTGATCGTCTCCGCATCCTCGCGCAGGCCGATCGTATTGCCGTACGACTTCGACATCTTCTGGCCGTCGAGGCCCGGCATGCGCGACGCTTCCGTCAGCAGCGCCTGCGGCTCGACCAGGATGATCTTGCGCGCGCCTTCGAGATAGCCGAACAGGCGCTCGCGGTCGCTCATCGACAGGCTCTGCGACTCCTGCAGCATCGCGCGCGCCTGCTCGAGCGCCTCGTCGTCGCCTTCCTGCTGGTACGCGTTGCGCAGCTCGCGGTACAGCTTCGCGCGCTTGCCGCCCAGCTTTTTCGCGGCTTCGAGCGCCTTCTCCTCGAACCCGGGCTCACGGCCGTACAGGTAGTTGAAGCGGCGCGCGATCTCGCGCGTCATCTCGACGTGCGGCACCTGATCCTCGCCGACCGGCACGAGCGAGCCGCGGTACAGCAGGATGTCCGCCGCCATCAGCACCGGATAGCCGAGGAAGCCGTAGGTCGACAGGTCCTTGTCCTTCAGCTTCTCGATCTGCTCCTTGTAGGTCGGCACGCGCTCGAGCCAGCCGAGCGGCGTGCTCATGCCGAGCAGCAGCGCGAGTTCCGCATGCTCGGGCACCTTGCTCTGGATGAACAGCGTCGCCTGCGCCGGATCGATGCCCGAGGCGAGCCAGTCGATCAGCACGTCCCACACGTTCTTCTCGATGACCTCGGGCGTCTCGTAGTGCGTCGTGAGCGCATGCCAGTCGACGACGCAGAAGAAGCACGGGTACTCGGACTGCAGCTTCACCCAGTTTTTCAGCACGCCGTGGTAGTGGCCGAGGTGCAGGGATCCGGTGGGCCGCATGCCGGAGAAAATACGATCTGGGAACATGGTTGTCGTTAGAAAAGCGAGGCGAAAGGAGTCAGGATGGCGGACACGACGTCGTAGCCCACGTTGACGAGCGGACGCAGCCAGAATTTCGTCAGCACGCCCGTCGTGACCAGCAAGAGGACGATGATGAAGCCGTACGGCTCGATGCGCGACAGCGCGATCGATTGCTTCGGCGGCAGCAGCGCCGCCAGGATGCGGCCGCCATCGAGCGGCGGCAACGGGAACAGGTTCAGCACGCCGAGCACGAGGTTCACGCTGACGCCGGCGAGCGCCATGCGCGTGAAGAACGGCTCGTCCACGCTCGCGGCGGCGAGCACGACGCTCAGCACGCCCCACAGCAGCGCCTGCACGAAGTTGCAGCCGGGGCCCGCGAGCGACACCCACAGGCTGCCCCAGCGCGGGTTGCGCAGGTTGCTGAACGCGACCGGCACCGGCTTCGCATAGCCGAACAGGAATGCGCCGCCGGTCAGGAAATACATCGCGAGCGGAATCGCGATCGTGCCGATCGGATCGATGTGGCGCATCGGGTTGAACGACACGCGCCCCATCATGTAGGCGGTGTTGTCGCCAAGCAGGCGGGCGGCGTAGCCGTGCGCGGCCTCGTGCAGCGTGATCGCGAAGATCACCGGCAGCGCGTAAACGGCGATGGTCTGTATCAGGGAAGCGTCCATATCGCGTTATTGTAACAAGCGCAATCGTGCGGAAACGGATTGGCGCGGGCTCACGCCGACAGGCCGAACGGCTCGAGCGGCCCGCGCCCGGCGCGCACGAGCTGCGGCTCCGCGTCCGTCAGGTCGATCACCGTCGACGGTTCGCGCGGGCAGGCGCCGCCGTCGATCACGAGATCGACCTGTTTCTCGAGCCGCTCGCGGATCTCGTCCGGATCGTTGAGCGGGTCCGTATCGGGCGGCAGGATCAGCGTCGTGCCGAGCAGCGGCTGGCCGAGCGACTCGAGCAACGCGAGCGTGATCGCGTGCTCCGGCACCCGCAGCCCGATCGTCTTGCGCGACGGATGCGACAGCCGCCGCGGCACCTCCTTCGTGGCCTGCAGGATGAACACGTACGGGCCGGGCGTCACCGACTTGATCAGCCGGTACTGCCGGTTGTCCACCATCGCGAAGTTCGCGAGTTCGGACAGGTCGCGCACCAGCAGCGACAGGTGCTGCTTGTCGTCGAGGCCGCGGATGCGGCGCACCCGCTCGACCGCGTCCTTGTCGTCGAGGTGGCATGCGAGCGCGTAGCTCGAATCGGTCGGCATCGCGACCACCCCGCCCTTGTTGACGATTTCCACCGCCTGCTTGATCAGGCGCGGCTGCGGATTATCCGGATGAATCCTGAAGAACTGGGACATTGGGGGAAGGTGAAGAGGGAATGATCGGGTGCGCGCCGCGCCTGCGGCACGCGCGGCCAGCGGCCGCGGCGGGTCAGAGCCAGCGTTCCCAGACCGGTTTCAGGTCGGATGGCAGCGGCGGCAGGCTGCCCAGCTCGATGCGGCCCTCGCCCGGCGCGTGGAAATCCGAGCCGCACGACGCCTCGAAGCCGAAACGGCGCGCGACGTCCGCATATTCGCGGTACTGGTCCGGCGTATGGCTGCCGGTCACGACCTCGATCGCGCGGCCGCCGAGATCGATGAACTCGCCGAAGAACGCGTCGAATTCGACCGGCGTGTAGCGGTAGCGGCCCGGATGCGCGACCACGGCCTCGCCGCCGGCGCCGCGAATCCATTGCACGGCGTCGGACAGCGTCGCCCAGCGGTGCGGCACGAAACCGGGCTTGCCGTCGCCGAGCAGGCGGTCGAACACGTCGGCCGTCGAGGCGGCATGGCCGCTCTCGACGAGAAAGCGTGCGAAATGCGTGCGCGAGATCAGGTCGGGATTCGACACGTATTTCAGCGCGCCGTCGTATGCACCGGGGATGCCGAGTGTCTCGAGCTGCGCGGCGATCGCCCGCGCGCGGGCTGCCCGGCCGTGGCGCGTGCGGTACAGGCCGTCGACGAGCGCCGGGTTCGTGGGGTCGATGTTCAGGCCGACGATGTGCACCGTGCGCGATGCCCAGGTCACCGAGATTTCGACGCCGCTCAGGTAGCGCATGCCGAGCGCCTCGGCCTCGCTGCGCGCCGCCGCCTGGCCGCCGACCTCGTCGTGATCGGTGAGCGCCCAAAGCGTCACGCCGCCGGCGTGGGCGCGGCGCGCGACATCAACGGGCGACAGCAGGCCGTCGGAGACATTCGAATGACAGTGGAGATCGGCGTTCATTTTTGGCAAGGGAAATCACGCTTCATTCTACTGCAATGCGGCATTCCGCCGCCGCTCCCCTGCCGCCGCGCCGGTCGCGCGCGTTACGCGCAGAACGCCTCGATCAGCGCGGCGATCTGCTCCGGCTGGTCGTGGTGAACCATGTGGCCGGCATCCTCGACGAGCTTTTCGCGCCAGTCCGGGAATGCAGAGAAGCGCGCCTTGAATTCCGCCAGCGGGATGTCGCCGGCCAGATGCGCGAGCGTCGGCGAATTGACCGCCTCGACATGCAGCACCTTCGCGCGCACCTGCGCCCAGGTCGCCATCACCTCGTCGAGACGGTACAGCAGCGGGCCCATCATCTTGTGCGCGGGATCGGCCAGCAGATGGAAGCGCCCGTCGTCGCCCCGCTTCGACCAATGCCCGGCCAGGAACGCGGCGCGGCGCGGATCGAGCCGTGGATTGGTCTTGACCAGGCGGGCCGCGACGTCGTCGAGCGACGCATAGGATTTCAGGGCGGGCGGCTCGCGCAGCGCGTCGAGCCAGCCGCGCAAGCGGCGCGGCGACTGCTCGGCACGGGCCGGCGCCAGGCCGAAGCCTTCCAGGTCGACGACACGCCGCACGCGCTCCGGCCGTGCGCCCGCATACAGGCACACGACGTTCGCGCCCATGCTGTGCCCGACCAGATTGACCTCGCCGGCCGGCGCATAGTGGTCGACCAGTGCGTCGAGGTCGCCGAGGTATTCATGGAACCAGTAATGGCCGCCGCCCTGCTGTGCAACCGGCCAGTCGGACAGCCCGAAGCCGCGCGCGTCCGGCGCGATCACCTGCCAGTCGCCCGCGAGCGCGTCGACGACGAACTGGAACGACGCCGCGACGTCCATCCAGCCGTGCAACATGAACAGCGTCGGCGCATCCGGCCGGCCCCAGCGCCGGACGTGCAGCCTGACGCCTCGCACCGTAACGAAATCGGAAACAGAACTCGTGGCATTCATCGCAGCCGCCAAAAAAGAATGATCGTTCGATTATAGCGGCGTCGCCTGCACCGCCGTTACCCCTGCCGACGATCATGGCGCGTGTCGAGGCACTCCTCTATGCCGGCGCGGCCGGCCCGATCAGCGGATTTCCGGGCCTCATGCCGCGCCCGCCCGGTCCTGGGCGGCAAGTTCTTCCAATTCGGCCGTGTCGAATCCCGCGCTGCGGCGCGCGTCGAAATTGAACGGCCCGCGCAGCCGCGGCGCGTGGTATTGCTCGGCGAGCTGCCGGTAGGTCGGCACCGGATCGCGACCGGCCTCGTCGCACAGATGGCGAAACCAGCGGTTGCCGATCGCGACGTGGCCGATTTCGTCGCGCAGGATCACGTCGAGGATCGCCGCCGCTGCATGGTCACCCGCCTGCGCGAGCCGCGCGCGGATCGGCGGCGATGCGTCGAGCCCACGCGCTTCGAGCGTGCGCGGCACGAGCGCCATGCGCGCGAGCACGTCGCCCGCGGTGCGCTCGCACATCTCCCACAGCCCGTTGTGCGCGGGAAAATCGCCGTATGCGTGACCGAATTCGGCGAGCCGGCCGGCGAGCAGCGAAAAGTGATATGCCTCCTCGGCCGCGACCTTCAGCCAGTCCGCGTAAAACGCGTCCGGCTGGCCGGCAAAGCGCCACACCGCGTCGAGGGCCAGGTTGATCGCGTTGAATTCGATATGCGCGAGCGCGTGCAGCAGCACCGCCCGCCCTTCCGGCGAGCGCATGCTGCGCCGCTCGAGCTGGCGCGGCTCGACCAGCACGGGCCGCGCCGGCCGCCCCGGCAGCCCGGCGGGCTCGGGCAGCACGAGCGACGGATCGATCGCCGCCTGCCCGGCCAGCAACGCGTCGCGGAGCGCGCGCACCCGGACGGCTTTTTCCGCCGGCTCGGGCACGGCGAGTGCGGCAAGCGCTGCGCGGCGCACGCAGGCCGGCGCGTCGGAGAACGAGGAAAAGTCCATGCTCATAAACGGGGACACCGTGAAAAGCGCGGCGAGAGCCGCCGGACACAACGGTTTACAATACGCAGCTGTGCCGCGGCGACGCACGCCGCGCGAAACGCGCCATTTTACCGGCGCGCCCAACGAACGAGACCAAGGAGACTCCGTGACGATCTACAAGCTGGGCGACACCGCCCCGACGATCCACGAAAGCGTGTTCGTCGCCGATACGGCGGCCATCATCGGCAAAGTCGTGCTCGAGGAAAATTCGAGCGTATGGTTCGGCGCGACGCTGCGCGGCGACAACGAGCCGATCACGGTCGGCGCGGGCAGCAACGTGCAGGAAGGCGCGGTGCTGCACACCGACCCCGGCTATCCGCTGACGATTGCCGGGAACGTGACGATCGGGCACCAGGCGATGCTGCACGGCTGCACGGTCGGCGAAAACTCGCTGATCGGAATTCAGGCGGTGATCTTGAATGGCGCGGTCATCGGCCGCAACTGTCTGGTCGGCGCCGGCTCGATCGTGACGGAGGGCAAGACGTTTCCGGACAATTCGCTGATCCTCGGCGCCCCGGCGAAGGTGGTGCGCGAGCTGTCGGCCGAGGACATCGCGCGCCTGCGCGCAAATGCGAAAACGTACGTCGACCGGCGTGCGCATTTCAAGGAGCAACTCGTGCGGATCGGCTGACACCGCGCGATTTTCAAGGAACAAGAGTGAGCGACCAGTTACAGAAATTCATGTTCAATGCGGCGCCCGTGCGCGGCGAAATCGTTTCGCTGCGCAACACGTGGCAGGAAGTGCTGACCCGCCGCGACTACCCCGCGCCCGTGCGCACGGTGCTCGGCGAGATGATGGCCGCCTGCGCGCTGCTGTCGGCGAACCTGAAATTTCACGGCACCCTCGTCATGCAGATCTTCGGCGACGGGCCGGTGAAGATGCTGGTCGTGCAATGCAGCTCGGATCTGTCGATGCGCGCGACCGCGAAGTTCTCCGGCGACGTCGCGCAGACGATCGGCGACGACACGCGCTTCGCCGATCTCGTCAACGCGAGCGGCCACGGCCGCTGCGTGATCACGCTCGATCCGGCCGACAAGCTGCCGGGCCAGCAGCCGTACCAGGGCATCGTGCCGCTCAACGGCGAACACGGCTCGCTGGAATCGATCGCGCAGGTGCTCGAGCAGTACATGCATCACTCGGAACAGCTCGACACGCGCCTGTGGCTCGCCGCCGATCGCGATCGCGCGGTCGGCATGCTGCTGCAGAAGCTGCCCGGCGACGGCGGCATCGTGCCGCGCACCGCGGAAACCGACGCCGACACGTGGGAACGCGTGTGCACGCTCGGCGGCACGCTGTCCGCGCAGGAACTGCTCGAAGTGGAACCGGAAGTCGTGTTCCGCCGGCTGTTCTGGCAGGAAAACGTGCAGCACTTCGAGCCCGCCGTCACGCGCTTCCAGTGCACGTGCTCGCGCGAAAAGGTGGGCGCGATGCTGCGCATGCTCGGCCAGGACGAAGTCGACGGCGTGATCGTCGAGCGCGGCCACGTCGAGATCCATTGCGAGTTCTGCAACCAGCGCTACGAGTTCGATCCCGTCGATGTCGCGCAGCTGTTCGCGTCGCCCGAACTCGCGAGCGGCGTGACGCCTGCCGCCGGGCAGCGTCACTGAGCCGCGCGCCCGCGCACCGGCCGGTGCGCGGGCGCATAATGACGCACGCGTATCGAGCGCGCCGCCTCGCGGCCCGAAGCGTCGGGCCGCCCCGAACCCGGCGCGCAGCTGGAGAAGGTCATGAATCGCCTGTTTCGCCCCCTCTTGTCGACGAGCGCCGCAGCCGGCCTGCTCGTCCTCGCCGGCTGTGCGGTGCAGCCGCCCTCCACGATCCTGAGCCGCCTGCCGGAGCAACGCGCGGCCGGCCAGCCGCCGACGCTGACACCCGCCGAACGCAAGCGCTACGACGAGATCGACAGGCAGGCGCTGCGCGAACAGAACGATGCGATGGCGGCGGAAGCCGCGATACGCGCATGGTCGTACTACACGCCGCCGCCCGTCACGTTCTACGGCAGCTACTACGGCGGCGGCTGGGGGCGCGGCTGGGGCACCGGCGTCAGCTATGGCTATCCGGGCTGGTGGTGGTAGCCGCCGCATCGGCCCGATTATCGACCGTCAGGAAATAAAAAAGCACGGCATTTACCGTGCTTTTTCAATGGCATTGCTGAACCTGCTTCAGCGTCTTCAGTGGTGGGCCGGCTTGCCCTTCTCGCCGCCGCGATGCCGCGACGGCTTCGCGATCGACTGCGGATTCGGCACGACACGCACCGGTGCCGCGGAGACTTCGCCGCGCGTCGACGTGTTGGACAGCGTGTTGGCGACCGGCGCGGGCTGCGCGTTCGGCGATACGAACTGCACGAACACCTCGCCGTCCTTCACCATCCCCATCTCGTAGCGCGCGCGCTCCTCGATGGCTGCCGTGCCGCCCTGCAGGTCCTGCACTTCGCCTGCGATCCGCTCGTTGCGCAGCTTCTCGTCCGCGTTCTTCCGCAACTGGCCGTCCAGCTGCTGACGCAGCTCGTGCACCCGCAACCAGCCCCCATGTCCCCACCATAGGGGGTACTGAATGAGCGCCAGCAAGGCAATCAGGACGACAGTGACAAGCCGCATGTACGAGACGCAGATATAAGAAGCGCCGCTCCACGCATCACGCAGAGCGGCGTCGAAGCAACTAACGCGATAGTAGCGTGTTAGCGCAGGTTATAGAAAGCCGATTTGCCCGGGTAGCTGGCGATATCACCGAGATCTTCCTCGATGCGCAGCAGCTGGTTGTACTTCGAGATGCGGTCGCTGCGCGACAGCGAACCCGTCTTGATCTGGCCGGCGTTCAGGCCGACCGCGATGTCCGCGATCGTCGAGTCTTCCGTTTCGCCCGAGCGGTGCGAGATCACGGCCGTGTAGCCCGCGCGCTTCGCCATCTCGATCGCCGCGAACGTTTCGGTCAGCGTACCAATCTGGTTGATCTTGATGAGGATCGAGTTCGCGATGCCCTTCTCGATGCCTTCCTTCAGGATGCGCGTGTTGGTGACGAACAGGTCGTCGCCGACGAGCTGCACCTTCTTGCCGAGACGCTCGGTCAGCAGCTTCCAGCCGGCCCAGTCGCCTTCGTGCATGCCGTCCTCGATCGACACGATCGGGAACTTGTCCGCGAGCGTCGCGAGGTAGTCGGTGAACTCGGCCGACGACAGCTGCAGGCCTTCGCCCGCGAGCTGGTACTTGCCGTCGTGGTAGAACTCGGAGGCCGCGCAGTCGAGCGCGAGCAGCACGTCTTCGCCCGCACGGTAGCCGGCCTTCTCGATCGCCTGCAGGATCGTCGACAGGCACTCGTCGTTGCTGCCGAAGTTCGGTGCGAAGCCGCCTTCGTCGCCCACCGCCGTGCTCATGCCGCGGTCGCTGAGGATCTTCTTCAGCGCGTGGAACACTTCCGCGCCGCATCGCAGGGCTTCACGGAACGTCGGCTGGCTCACCGGGACGATCATGAATTCCTGGATGTCGAGGCTGTTGTTCGCGTGCGCGCCGCCGTTGACGATGTTCATCATCGGGACCGGCAGCTGCATCGCGCCCGAGCCGCCGAAGTAGCGGTACAGCGGCAGGCCGGCTTCCTCGGCCGCAGCCTTCGCGACGGCCATCGACACGGCCAGCATCGCGTTCGCGCCGAGGCGCGACTTGTTGTCGGTGCCGTCGAGCTCGAGCAGCGTCTTGTCGAGGAACGCCTGTTCCGACGCGTCGAGGCCCATGATGGCTTCGGAGATTTCGGTGTTGATGTGCTCGACCGCCTTCAGCACGCCCTTGCCGTTGTAGCGGCCGGCTTCGCCGTCGCGCAGTTCGATCGCTTCACGCGAGCCGGTGGATGCGCCCGACGGCACGGCCGCGCGGCCCATCGTGCCCGATTCGAGCAACACGTCGCATTCGACGGTGGGGTTGCCGCGCGAATCCAGAATCTCGCGGCCGATGATATCTACGATGGCACTCATGGGTTTCCTCTGAGAATGACGATGGATTCTTCAAACTGCGACGGCGCTCGCGCGAAAGCCGCTTTCGCTACTGACGCGCGAAGCCGCCGCAAGGTTCATTCGGTCTTTAATTGAAATCGTTTTCCAGGAACGGATTGCGCTTCACCGCCTGGTCGAGCGTGACGAGCGTCTCGAGCAGCGCGCCCATCCGGTTCACCGGCACCGCGTTCGGGCCGTCCGACTTTGCTTCGGCCGGATTCGGGTGCGTTTCCATGAACAGGCCCGCGACGCCCGTGGCGACCGCCGCGCGCGCGAGCACCGGCACGAATTCGCGCTGGCCGCCCGAGCTCGTGCCCTGCCCGCCCGGCAGCTGCACCGAGTGGGTCGCGTCGAACACGACGGGCGCGGCCGTCTCGCGCATGATCGCGAGCGAGCGCATGTCGGACACGAGGTTGTTGTAGCCGAACGACACGCCACGCTCGCACGCCATGAAGCGGTCTTCCGACAGCCCCGCTTCACGTGCCGCGTCGCGCGCCTTGTCGATCACGTTCTTCATGTCGTGCGGCGCGAGGAACTGGCCCTTCTTGATGTTGACGGGCTTGCCCGAGCGCGCGCACGCGTGGATGAAATCCGTCTGGCGGCACAGGAAAGCGGGCGTCTGCAGCACGTCGACGACCGACGCGACCGTTTCGATCTCCTCGATCGAATGCACGTCGGTCAGCACCGGCAGGTCGAGCTGGCGCTTCACCTCGGACAGGATGCGCAGCCCCTCGTCCATTCCGAGGCCGCGAAACGACTTGCCCGAGCTGCGGTTCGCCTTGTCGTAGGACGACTTGTAGATGAACGGAACGTTCAGCTTCGCGCAGATCTCCTTCAGGCGGCCCGCCGTGTCGATCGTCATTTGCTCCGATTCGACGACGCAGGTACCCGCGATCAGGAAGAAAGGCTTGTCGAGACCGACCTCGAAATCGCACAGCTTCATGCTTGCACTCCGCGCGCTTGCTTGTTGGCGAGCGCGGCTTCGACGAACGACTTGAACAGGGGGTGACCGTCACGCGGCGTGGACGTGAATTCCGGGTGGAACTGGACGCCGACGAACCACGGGTGCATCGAGTGCGGCAGCTCCATCATTTCCGGCAGGTCCTCGCTCGGGGTACGGGCGCTGATGATAAGGCCGCCGGCTTCGAGCTGGGGCACGAAGCGGTTATTGACTTCATAACGGTGGCGATGGCGTTCGTTCACGTCCTTGCCATAGATTTCTTCCGCCATCGTGCCCGGCTTGATCGGGCAGCGTTGCGAACCCAGGCGCATCGTGCCGCCGAGATCGGATTCCTCGGTGCGCGTCTCGACCTTGCCTTCGCGGTCGTACCATTCGGTGATCAGCGCGACCACGCGTTCCGGCGTGTCCGGATCGAATTCCGTGCTGTTCGCCTGCTTCAGGCCGACGACGTCGCGCGCGAATTCGATCACCGCGAGCTGCATGCCGAGGCAGATGCCGAGGTACGGCACCTTGGACTCGCGCGCATAGCGGATCGCCGCGATCTTGCCTTCCGTGCCGCGACGGCCGAAACCGCCCGGCACCAGCACGGCGTCGAGATGCTTCAGGCTGTCGACACCGTTCGTCTCGATCTCTTCCGAGTCGATGTACTCGATGTTGACCTTGGTCGACGTGTGGATCGACGCATGGCGCAGCGCCTCGATCAGCGACTTGTACGACTCGGTCAGTTCGACGTACTTGCCGACCATGCCGATCGTCACTTCGTGCTTCGGGTTCTGCAGCTTCTCGACGAGCTCCGACCACATGCTCAGGTCGGCATCCTTCGGCGACAGCTTCAGCTCTTCGCAGATGATCCGGTCGAGGCCCTGGTCGTGCAGCATCTGCGGAATCTTGTAGATGCTGTCGGCGTCCCACACCGAGATCACGGCGTCTTCGGGCACGTTCGAGAACATCGAGATCTTCTTCGATTCGTCGTCCGGAATGGGGCGATCCGCACGGCACAGCAGCACGTGCGGCAGGATGCCGATCTCGCGCAGCTTCTGAACGCTGTGCTGGGTCGGCTTCGTCTTCAGCTCGCCGGCCGTCGCGACGTACGGCACGAGCGTGAGGTGCACGAAACATGCGCTGTTGCGGCCGAGGCGCAGGCTCATCTGGCGCGCGGCCTCGAGGAACGGCAGCGACTCGATGTCGCCGACCGTGCCGCCGATCTCGACGATCGCGACGTCCGGCTCACCGCAGGTGGCCGACGCGGCGCCGCGCTCGACGAACGCCTGAATCTCGTTCGTGATGTGCGGAATCACCTGCACGGTCTTGCCGAGATAGTCGCCGCGGCGTTCCTTGCGGATCACCGATTCGTAGATCTGGCCGGTCGTGAAGTTGTTGGCCTTGCGCATCTTCGTGCTGATGAAGCGCTCATAGTGGCCGAGGTCGAGGTCAGTCTCCGCTCCGTCCTCCGTCACGAACACTTCGCCGTGCTGAAACGGGCTCATCGTGCCGGGGTCGACGTTGATGTAGGGATCGAGTTTGAGGAGGGTGACTTTCAGACCGCGCGATTCGAGGATCGCGGCGAGGGAAGCGGCGGCAATACCCTTGCCGAGGGAAGAAACTACGCCGCCGGTGACGAAAACATATTTGGTCATCGCTGGATGCTCGCGGGAAAAACGGATTATACCGTAAAGCCCGCGCTTCTCTCAGCAATTGACGTGATGATCGTACCCTATCCCGATATGCCGCGCCGCAAGCGTCCGGCGCGCCGTAACCGGCCGGCCTGTCGGGCCGCGCGCGTCAGGCGCTCTGCGCGTACGCGACGCTCCCCTCTTCCGCGCGCAGCATGTTCAGCATCCGCTGCAATGCGCGCGCCGTCTCGAGCGGCCGCTCCATCGGAAACAGGTGGCTGCCCTCGAGCCATTCGATGCGCCCGCGCGTCGCCCGGCGCGTCGCATCGAGCCCGACCTGGCGCACTTCGCGCGAGCGGGTGCCGGCGAGGAAGCCGAGCGGCACCGGCACGCCGTGCGCAAGCCGCGGGCCGAGCGTATGCGGCAGCGTCCGGTAGATCAGGTATTCGACCTGGCGGTCGAACGCGAGCGTGCGCTCGCCGGCGACGTCCGCCTGCGGAATGCCGTAGTCGATGTAGTCGGCCAGCATCCGCTCGTCCCAGCGCGCGAACGCCGGCTTTTCGCGGAAGTGCCGCCACGCTTCGTCGCGGCTCGCCCAGTGCGTGCGCCGGTTGCGCGTCGCCGCGGCCGGCGACAGCCGCTCGTCGAGCCCCGCCCACTGGCTGGCGCGCAATGCACCGCTGCGCCAGCCGGCGATGATCGGCGAATCGAGCATCACCACGCCGCGCACCCATTGCGGCTTCTTCAGCGCGGCCATCAGCGACAGGTAGCCGCCGAGCGAATGGCCGACGAGCCACACCGGCCGCTCGTAGCGGCCGCCGATGTCGTCGAGCAGCTGCTCGACGAGGTGCGGCCAGTCGCGGGTGACCGGGTAGCGCCGGTCGTGACCGATCCGCTCGATGAAGCGCAGCTCGTAGTCGTCGGCCAGCTCGGCGAAGATCGTCCGGTACGTCGACGCCGGAAAGCCGTTCGCGTGCGAAAAATGGAGGATGTCCTTCAAGCGCCCGTGTCTCCTTTATCGGCCGGCGCCAGCGCCGCAGCGCGGGCTCCGGGCCCTTCCGTATGGCTATCGTCCCGCGGCGCGCGTCACCGGTCCATCCAGTAGCGGCGCTGCGCATCGCGGTGACGTTCGAGCCCGAAGCCACCTTCCGCCGGCGCGACGTCGAACCGCACCGCGCCGTCGCGATCGGTGCGCGGCAACGGAATTCCGCGCCCCGCGTAGCGCGCGAGGACGGTCGGGTGCGGATGCCCGAAACGATTGCGATAGCCTACAGGAAAAGCCGCGGCGAGCGGCCCGACCGAGTCGAGGAAAGGCTCGGTCGACGACGAGCGGCTGCCGTGGTGCGGGACGATCAGGATCTGCGCGGCGAGCGCGTCGCGATCCGCGGCGATCAGCCGGCGCTCGACGCGCGCGTCGATGTCGCCCGTCAGCAGCGCGGACGTGCCGCCCGCGTCGACGCGCAGCACGCACGACTGCGCGTTCGTCGCGCCGCCGTTGGGGCCGCCTTCCGGCCAGAGCACCGTAAACGTCACACCGTCCCAGTGCCAGCGCTGCCCCGCCGCGCACGGCACGAGGCTCGCGACGCCGGCCGCCCGCGCGTCGCGCCACAGCCGGTTGCCGGCCGGCATGCCGCCCAGCAGCTGGCGCACGTCGATGGCCGCCTGGACCGCGGCGGCGCCGCCGGCATGATCGGCATCCGCATGGCTCAACATCAGCGTATCGAGCGTATGGAGACCGCGGGCACGCAGGAACGGTACGACGATCCGCTCGCCGGCATGGGTCGATTCCGGCCCCGGTCCCGCGTCGAACAGCAGGGTTCGGCGCGCGGTCTCGACCAGCACCGACTCACCCTGCCCGACATCGAGCACGGTCAGCCGGAAGCCGCCTTCCGGCGGCCGGTCCGGCGCCGGCGCGACGAGCGGCAGCCACGTGAGCGGCGCCGCCCAGCGCAGCGGAAAGCCGCGCGGCAGCAGCGCCCATACGACGCCCGCGCATGCGAGCAGCAGCACCGGCCAATCCGGCACCGGCAGCCAGAGCACGCTTCGCGGCCAGCCGGCCAGCCAGGCGAGCGCCGCCATCATCGGTTCGAGCGCCGCATGCGCGAGCCGGAAAGCGTACGCGTCGAGCGGCGCCGGCAGCGCGATGCCGGCCAGCACGACCGGCGTCACGACGCTGCCGACCCACGGAATCGCGAACGCGTTGGCGAGCGGCCCCGACACGGAAACCTGCGCGAACCACGCAACCGTCAACGGCGCGAGCCCGATCGTCACCGCATACTGCACGCGCGATGCTTCCATCACGCGCCGGGCGCCGCGCAGGCACGCGGCGCGCAGGCGCTCGCGGAGCCCGCCGTCGGCCGGCGCGGCGCCGCTCGCGTGCACCGCGCGCCAGCCCGCAACCGCCAGCAGGATGACGGCGACCGCGCCGAACGACAGCCAGAAGCCGGCCGACAGCACCGCCCAGGGATCGGCCAGCAGCACTCCGCCGAGCGCCGCGCACAGCACCGATGACGCCGGCACGCTGCGCCCCGCCAGATACGCGGCGCCACCGGCCGCGATCATCCACCACGCACGCTGCGCCGGCACGTTGAAGCCGGCGAGCGCGGCGTACCCGAGCGCCCCCGCCAATGCCGCGAGCGCGGCGACGTAAGGCGCGGGCACGACGAGCGCGGCCGCGTGCCGCCGCCAGCGGATACGCCGCCAGACCGCCGACGCGAGCCCGCCCGCAAGGCCGCCGACCATGCCGACGTGCAGGCCCGAGATGGCGACGAGATGGCTGGTGCCGGTGTCGCGCAGCACGCGCCAGTCGTCGCCGCCGATGCCGGATTGATCGCCGATCGCGAGCGCGGCGACGATGCCGCGGTGCGGCGCATTCGCGCCGAGCGTCGCGCCGATGCGCGCCCGCAACCCGTCGCGCAGCCGGTCGATCGATGCCTGGAGGCCGCGCGCTCGCGCGTCGAGCAACGCCGCCCGTCGCGAGTCGGCCACGTAGCCGAGCGCGCGGATTCCCGCGCCGAGCCATGCCGCCTCGACGTCGCGCACGCCGGGATTCGCCTCGCCATGCGGCCGCTTCAGCCGCACCGTCAGCCGCCAGCGCTGCGCGGCACGCACGTCCGGGATGGCCGCCGGCGCCGTGCGCGCGCCGTATGTGCGCCACGACAGCCGGATCAGCGGCGGGAAACGGGCGAGCCCGGCGTCGTTCGATTCGACCGCGAACAGAAACCGCGCGCCGTCGTCACCGACGGCCGGCAGCCCCTTGACCACGCCCGTCACCGTGATGTCGCGCCCTTCCCATTCGACCGGCAGGCCGTCGCGCAGCCGCCATTCGGCCCGCGCTGCCGCATAGCCGAAGCCCGCGACGCAGGCGGCGGCCACGCACAGCGCCCAGCCGGCCGCCACGGTCGCGCGGGTCCGCCGAGCGCGACGCGCGCACGCGATGCCCGCCACCGCAAACGCCGCCAGCGCGGCTGTGCCCACCAGCCATCCCGCGACGCCCGGCAGCGCCGCCTGCCGCTGCAGCACGACGACACCGAGCGCGAACGCCACCCACCACACGCGCATTCCGCCTCCTCGCCAACCCGGCGGCGCCATCGCGAAACCGGCGCCTGCGGGAAACGATTATGCGGACGAAAGCGCGAGACGGGGCAGCGCGGCGCGCGCGTTAGCCGAAGTGGATAGGGCCAGCGCGGACGCGTCGATGCCGCGCAGTTCGGCGAGCACGTCGCCGATGCGCGGCACCTGGTCCGGCGTATTGCGGGATTTGTACGCCCACTCGGGCGCGATGTCGGGCGCATCCGTCTCGACGACGAGCGCGTCGACGGGCAGCTGCGCCGCCAGCCGGCGGATCTGCAGCGCACGCCCGAACGTGACGTTGCCGCCGAAGCCGAGATGCAAACCCTGCGCGAGATAGGCTTCGGCCTGCTGGAAACTGCCGTTGAATGCATGGGCGATGCCGCGCCGCACGCCGAAACGGCGCAGCCCCGCGAGCACGCGGTCCTGCGACTTGCGGACGTGGCACAGCACCGGCAGGTCGAACTCGCGCGCGAGCTTCAATTGGCCCTGGTAGAAGAATTGCTGCAGCGCCTCGTCGAGCCCCGGCACGAAATAGTCGAGCCCGATTTCGCCGATCGCGACGAAGCGCGGATCGTCGATGCTCGCCTCGATTTCCATGCGCAGCAGGTCGAGGTCGCCGTCGCGCGCATGCGGCGTGTACATCGGATGGATGCCGAGCGCATAGACGGCCCCCGGCGTACGCTGCGCGAGTTCGCGCACCGTCGCGAAGTTGTCGCGTCCGACGCTCGGGATCACGATGCGCGACACGCCCGCTTCGCGCGCCGCCTGCGCGACCGCGTCACGGTCGGCGTCGAATTCGGCGGCATCGAGATGGCAGTGCGTATCGATCCACATGTCGGCATTCACCGGAGCGCCCCGTCGCGGATTGCGCCGGGGCAAGGGTTATCGTCAGACCGGCACGGCCGGCTCTTCGTGCAGCACGCCGTCGCGCAGCCGCATGGTGCGGTCGCACCGCGCGGCGAGATCGGGATCGTGCGTGACGATCACGAAGCTCGTTTCGAGCGTCTCGGACAGCTCGAGCATCAGGTTGAACACCGTATCGGCGGTGCCGCCGTCGAGGTTGCCGGTCGGCTCGTCGGCGAGCACGCACGCGGGCTTCGTCACGAGCGCGCGCGCGATCGCGACGCGCTGCCGCTCGCCGCCCGACAGCTCGCCCGGACGATGCTTCGCGCGCGCGCCGAGCCCGACCCGCTCGAGCATCGCCTGCGCTTCGGCGCGCGCGGCCTCGGTCGTCATCCGGCGGATGCGCAGCGGCATCGCGACGTTGTCGAGCGCGGTGAATTCCGGCAGCAGGTGATGGAACTGATAGACGAAGCCCAGCGCGCGATTGCGCAGGTCGTTGCGCTCGCGCTCGCCGAGCTGCGTGAACGGCTTGCCGAGCAGCGACACCTCCCCCGCGCTCGGTTCGTCGAGCCCGCCGAGCACGTGCAGCAGCGTGCTCTTGCCGGAACCCGACGCGCCGACGACCGCGAGCTTCTCGCCGCGCCGCACCGACAGCTCGGTGTTGTTGAGCACCTGCACGTTGAAGCCGCCCTGCACGAATGCCTTCGTGATGCCGCGCGCCTGAAGCACGTATTCCTGCATACCTGCCGAATCCTGGTTGAGTGGTTGAGTGGAACCCGCGAACGCGGCGGCGCGGTCATTCATAGCGCAGCGCCTCCGCCGGCTTCACCTTCGCGCCGCGCCAGCTCGGGTACAGCGTCGCGACGGCCGACAGCGCGAACGCGATCAGGCCGATCCTGATCACGTCGCTCGCGACGAGTTCGGACGGCAGTTCGCTGATGAAGTACACCGACGGCGGCAGGAACTGCACGCCGAACGCATGCTCGATCATCGGGATCAGCCACGGGATGCTCCACGCGATCAGGCAGCCGAGCGCGACGCCGGTCGCGGTGCCGACGAAGCCGATCGTCACGCCCTGCACGACGAAGATCTTCATGATCGAGCCGGGCTGCGCGCCGAGGGTGCGCAGGATCGCGATGTCGGCCTGCTTGTTGGTCACCGTCATCACGAGCGACGACACGAGGTTGAACGCGGCCACCGCGATGATCAGCGTGAGGATGATGAACATCATCCGCTTCTCGATCTGCACGGCCGAGAACCAGGTCTTGTTCTGCTGCGTCCAGTCGCGGATGTACAGGCTGCCCGACAGCGAACGCGACAGCTCGAGCGCCACCTCGGGCGCCTTCTGCATGTCCGTCACCCGCAGCCGCACGCCGGTCGGCGCGCTCAGGCGGAACAGCGCCTGCGCGTCGCGGATATCGATCATCGCGAGCGTGCTGTCGTATTCATAATGGCCGGACTCGAAGATGCCGACCACCGTGAACTGCTTGAGCCGCGGCATCATGCCGGCCGGCGTGATCGTGCCTTCGGGCGCGACGAGCGTGATCTTGTCGCCCACCGTCACGCCGAGATTGCCGGCGAGCGCGTCGCCGAGCACGATGCCGAACTGGCCGGGCGCGAGCGCGGTGAGCCGGCCGGCCTTCATGTCCTTGCCGATGTCCGACACCTGCGGCTCGAGCGTCGGCTCGATGCCGCGCAGCATCACGCCGCTCACCGCGTCCTGGCGCGTCAGCAGCGCCTGCGCCTCGACGTACGGCGCCGCGCCGATCACCGACGGGTTGCGGCGCGCCTCCTGCGCGGTCAGCTGCCAGTTCGGCATCGAGCCGGTCGGCGAGAACACCTCGACGTGCGCGAGCACCGACAGCATCCGGTCGCGTACCTCTTTCTGGAAGCCGTTCATCACCGACAGCACGACGATCAGCGCCGCGACGCCGAGCGCGATGCCGAGCATCGAGACGAGGGCGATGAAGGAAATGAAGCCGTTGCCGGTCGTGCGTTTGCCGGCGCGCGTATAGCGCCAGCCGATCTGCCATTCGTACGGAAGTTTCAAGCGAATCCTTTCTGCTGGTTGCGGCGTGGGGAGCGGCCCGCGATGGCGGTCGCCGCCCGGCCCGGGCGGGGACGAAAACCGCCGCCGGACGCAAGCGGGCCGTCGGCCCGCCCGATCACGCGCGCAGTTTGCCATACAATGCGCACCATCATGCACGACCGACGCCTCCATTTTCTCGTTCCGTTCGCGCTGCCGTCGGCGGCCGATGCGGCCTCGTCCCTGCACACGCTGGACAGCCCCGCGCTCGAAAAGTTGCTGTCGCGCGCGAGCCTCGTCGAACGCGTGGCCGGCGAGGACTTCCAGCGCACGCTGCCGCACGAGCGCTGGCTCGCCCGCCAGTTCGGCGCGGCCCAGGGCAGCGCCGCCGACGAGGCGCCGCTTGCCCCGTACATGCTGCTCGCCGACGGCGGCGAGCCCGGCGAGCACGCATGGGCCTGCGTCGAGCCCGTGCACGTCGAAATCGCGCACGACCACCTCGTGCTCGTCGATCCGGCCGCGCTCGCGCTGGACGACGGCGACGCAGCCGCGCTGCTCGCGGTCGCCCGCCCGCTGATCGAGGAACTCGGGGTCCGGCTCGAAGCGCCCCGGCCGACCCGCTGGTACCTGTCGAGCGAGCAGCTGCGCCATCTGGCCGGCGCCGCGCCGCTGCGCGCGAGCGGCCGCAACATCGAAATCTGGCTGCCGCACGAGGCGCACACCGGCGAACGCTCGCGGATGTGGATGAAGCTGCAGAACGAGGTGCAGATGGCGTGGTTCCAGCATCCCGTCAACGAAGCCCGCGAGGCGCGCGGGCTGCCGGCCGTCAACTCGATCTGGTTTCACGCGCAGGGCACGCTGAAGCCCGTCGCCAAGCCGTTCGCGCGCGTGCTGTCCGCGGCGCCGGCGGCGCTCGGCCTCGCCCGCGCGGCCCGTGCCGACACCGGCGCGCCCCCCGCCGCGCTCGACGCGCTCGCACCCGCCGACGGCACGACCCTTGTCGAGCTGTCGACGCTCACCACCCCATTCATCGAACAGGACTGGGCACGCTGGCACGACGCGCTGGCCGCGCTGGAACGCGACTGGTTCGCGCCGGCCCTCGCCGCGCTGCAACGCGGCGAGCTGGCGAGCGTCGAGCTCACGCTGTGCGGCGACACCAGCTCCGCGACCCTGCGCGCGACGCGCGGCGACCTGCGCAAGTTCTGGCGCCGCCGCGCGATCGCGTCCCTGTTCGAATAAAGAAGCGACCCAGCATGACCCGCATCGTTACCCGTTCCGTCGCGCCCGCCGACGCCGAGGCGCTTGCCCGCCACGGCCTGCACCCGGTGCTCGCGCGCCTGTATGCCGCGCGCGGCGTGCAATCCCCGACCGACATCGAGACCGCGCTCGCGCGGCTCGTCCCGCCCACCGAACTGAAAGGCTGCGCCGACGCGGCCGCGCTGCTCGCCGACGCGATCGCCGACAAGCGGCGCCTGCTCGTCGTCGCCGACTACGACTGCGACGGCGCGACCGCCTGCGCGGTCGCGGTGCGCGGGCTGCGGATGTTCGGCGCGCAGATCGACTACCTGGTGCCGAACCGCTTCGAGTACGGCTATGGCCTCACGCCCGAGATCGTCGAACTGGCGGCCGCGCGCAAGCCCGACCTGCTGATCACGGTCGACAACGGCATCGCCAGCGTCGCGGGCGTCGAAGCCGCGAACGCGCGCGGCATCGACGTGCTCGTGACCGACCACCACCTGCCCGGCGACGCGCTGCCGGCCGCGCGCGCGATCGTCAACCCGAACCAGCCGGGCTGCGCGTTCCCGAGCAAGCACATCGCCGGCGTCGGCGTGATGTTCTACGTGCTGCTCGCGCTGCGCGCCGAGCTGCGCCGCCGCGGCGCGTTCCCGAGCAAGGAAGCCGAGCCGCGCCTCGACGGCCTGCTCGACCTCGTCGCGCTCGGCACCGTCGCCGACGTCGTGCGGCTCGACGGCAACAACCGCGTGCTGGTCGCGCAGGGGCTGCAGCGGATCCGCAACGGCCGGATGCAGCCGGGCATCGCCGCGCTGTTCCGCGCGGCCGCCCGCGACGCGCGCACCGCATCGGGCTTCGATCTCGGCTTCGGCCTCGGGCCGCGGCTGAACGCGGCCGGCCGGCTGTCGGACATGTCGCTCGGCATCGAGTGCCTGACCACCGACGACGTCGGCCGCGCGTGGGAGCTCGCGCAGCAGCTCGACACGATGAACCGCGAGCGCCGCGAGATCGAGGCCGGCATGCAGCAGCAGGCGCTCGCCGATCTCGCCGACGTCGATCCGGCCGACGCGTGCACGATCACCCTGTTCAACCCCGAATGGCATCAGGGCGTGATCGGCATCGTCGCCGGGCGCCTGAAGGAGAAATTCCACCGCCCGTCGTTCACGTTCGCGCACGCGGACGAGCAAGGCACGCGGGTCAAGGGCTCCGGTCGATCGATCCCCGGTTTCCACCTGCGCGACGCGCTCGACCTCGTGTCGAAGCGCGAGCCGGACCTGATCGTCGCGTTCGGCGGCCATGCGATGGCGGCCGGCCTGACGCTCGACACCGAGAACGTGCCGCGCTTCGCGGCCGCGTTCGAGGCCGTCGCGCGCGAATGGCTGTCCGACGACGCGCTCGCCCGCGTGATCGAGACCGACGGCGAGCTCGAGGATGCGTACTTCACGCCGCAGTTCGTCGGGCTGCTCGACGAGGCCGTCTGGGGCCAGGGCTTTCCGGCCCCGCTTTTCTCCGGCGAATTCGACGTCGTGTCACAGAGCCTCGTGAAGGAAAAGCACCTGAAGCTGCAGCTCGCGCGCGGCCGCCAGCGCTTCAACGCGATCTGGTTCAACCACACCGAGCCGCTGCCGGCGAGCGCGCTCATCGCGTACCGCCTCGTTGCCGACACGTGGAACGGCGTCACGCGCGTGCAATTGATCGTCGAGCACGCAGCGGCATAAAGGAAGACGGGCGGGGAAGGCGCGCGAACATGCGCGCCGCCCGGCCCGGCGGGGCGCGAACGCGCATACGCACCCCGAGCCGCCGTCCGGCCGACCCTCCCGATCAGCTATAATTCCGCTTTTTTACGAAGCACGAAAAGCGAAACGATCATGGAAGCGGAACGTCTCAACGCGATCGAAAGCTCCCTGCTCGACCTGCGCAACCGCGCGGGCGAGCTTCGGGGGTATCTTTGACTACGACGCCAAAGCTGCGCGTCTGACCGAAGTCAACAAGGAACTCGAAGACCCGAACGTCTGGAACGATTCGAAGAACGCCCAGGCGCTCGGCCGCGAAAAGAAGCTGCTCGAAGGCGTCGTCACGACGCTGACGGCGCTCGATAGCGACCTGCGCGATGCGCTCGACCTGTTCGAGATGGCCCGCGAGGAAAACGACGAAGACACCCTCGTCGCATCGGAAGAAGACGCCGCGAAGCTCGAGGCGCGCGTGGGCGACATCGAGTTCCGCCGGATGTTCTCGAACCCGGCCGACCCGAACAACTGCTTCATCGACATCCAGGCCGGCGCCGGCGGCACCGAGGCGTGCGACTGGGCGTCGATGCTGCTGCGCCAGTACCTGCGCTACTGCGAGCGCAAGGGCTTCAAGGCCGAGGTGCTCGAAGAATCCGACGGCGACGTCGCCGGCATCAAGAACGCGACGGTCAAGGTGTCGGGCGAATACGCATACGGCTTCCTGCGCACCGAAACGGGCATCCACCGCCTCGTGCGCAAGTCGCCGTTCGACTCGTCGGGCGGCCGCCACACGTCGTTCTCGTCGGTGTTCGTGTATCCGGAAATCGACGACTCGATCGAAGTCGAGGTCAACCCGGCCGACCTGCGCATCGACACGTACCGCGCATCGGGCGCGGGCGGCCAGCACATCAACAAGACCGACTCGGCGGTGCGGATCACGCACATGCCGACCGGCATCGTCGTGCAGTGCCAGAACGACCGCTCGCAGCACCGCAACCGCGCGGAAGCCATGGCGATGCTGAAGTCGCGCCTGTACGAAGCCGAGATGCGCAAGCGCCAGGCCGAGCAGGACAAGCTCGAATCGAGCAAGACCGACGTGGGCTGGGGCCACCAGATCCGCTCGTACGTGCTCGACCAGAGCCGCGTGAAGGACCTGCGCACGAACGTCGAAATGAGCAACACGAAAGCGGTGCTCGACGGCGATCTCGACGACTTCATCAGCGCGAGCCTCAAACAGGGCGTGTAAACGCCGCGGCGCGGCCTGCCCGGGCCGCGCCGCCCTTGCCCTCCCCGTTTGCGTTGCCGCACCCACCCCGAATTCCGACCATCATGACCGAATCGACCCAAACGCAGCCCGCCGTCGCGGCGGACGAAAACCAGATCATCGCCGAGCGCCGCGAGAAGCTGCGCGCATTGCGCGAGCAAGGCGTCGCCTATCCGAACGACTTCCAGCCGACGCATCACGCAGCCGAGCTGCAGGCTAAATTCGCCGACTCGGACAAGGCCGCGCTCGAAGCGAACCCGGTCGAGGTGGCGGTCGCCGGCCGCATGATGCTCAAGCGCGTGATGGGCAAGGCGAGCTTCGCGACGGTGCAGGACGGTTCGGGCCAGATCCAGTTCTTCGTGACGCCGAACGACGTCGGCGCGGAAACCTACGACGCGTTCAAGAAGTGGGATCTCGGCGACATCGTCGCGGCGCGCGGCGTGCTGTTCCGCACCAACAAGGGCGAGCTGTCGGTCCAGTGCAAGGAGCTGCGCCTGCTGTCGAAGGCGCTGCGCCCGCTGCCGGACAAGTTCCACGGCCTCGCCGACCAGGAAATGCGCTACCGCCAGCGCTACGTCGACCTGATCGTCACGCCGGAAACGCGCGACACGTTCCGCGCGCGCACCAAGACGATCACGTCGATCCGCAATTTCATGAGCAACGCCGACTTCATGGAAGTCGAGACGCCGATGCTGCACCCGATCCCGGGCGGCGCGGCCGCGAAGCCGTTCGTCACGCACCACAACGCGCTCGACATGCAGATGTTCCTGCGCATCGCGCCGGAGCTGTACCTGAAGCGGCTGATCGTCGGCGGCTTCGAGCGCGTGTTCGAAATCAACCGGAATTTCCGTAACGAGGGCGTGTCGCCGCGCCACAATCCGGAATTCACGATGATGGAGTTCTACGCCGCGTACACCGATTACCGCTGGCTGATGGACTTCACCGAGCAGCTGATCCGCCAGGCGGCGATCGACGCGCTCGGCACCGCGACGATCCAGTATCAGGGGCGCGAGCTCGACCTCGCGAAGCCGTTCCACCGCCTGACGATCACGCAGGCGATCCAGAAGTACGCGCCGCAGTACACCGACGGCCAGCTGTCGGACGACGCGTACCTGCGCAGCGAACTGAAGCGCCTCGGCGTCGACGTCATGCAGCCGGCGTTCCTGAACGCGGGCATCGGCGCACTGCAGCTCGCGCTGTTCGAGGAAACCGCCGAAGCGCAGCTGTGGGAGCCGACCTACATCATCGACTACCCGGTCGAGGTGTCGCCGCTCGCACGCGCCTCGGACACGGTGCCGGGCATCACCGAGCGCTTCGAGCTGTTCATGACCGGCCGCGAAATCGCGAACGGCTTCTCCGAGCTGAACGATCCGGAAGACCAGGCCGCGCGCTTCAAGAAGCAGGTCGAGCAAAAGGATGCGGGCGACGAGGAAGCGATGTTCTTCGACGCCGACTACATCCGCGCGCTCGAATACGGGATGCCTCCGACAGGCGGCTGCGGGATCGGCATCGACCGTCTCGTGATGCTGCTGACCGACAGCCCGACGATCCGCGACGTGCTGCTGTTCCCCCACCTTCGCCGCGAAGACTGACCCGCTTCGCCTGCGCGCCCTGCGGCGCGCAGGCGACAGCTTTGTAACCGCGCGTAAATCCTGCCTGCCGGCACTCGCCGGCAACCGATCCTCCCCCGTTTTATCTCCTCGCCGATTCGACCTCTCCTGGGTTTTCCCGGTGCCGACGGACGTTTTCCCGCTGCGAATCGTTACAACTTGATACGGCGGCTCGCTCGCGCCTGGACGACACTGCCTTTGCAAAATAAACGCACGATCGCGTGCGAGCTTTGCATGGGACCGACACAAGCGCCGAGGCGCCCACTCCGGTCGACATAGGAGAGCAAAAAATGGACAACCCGAACCAGACCACGCCGCAAAAGCAACGCCTCCACCCGCTCATCGCCACCGCGGCGGGTGCCGTCATCGTCGCGAGCCTCGCGGCGACCGCCGCCATCACGGGCGTGTTCCCGAAGGCTACCGGCAACAACGAGCAGAACGGCCAGACCCAGGCCGCGCTGATCGCGTCGCAACCGGCCATCGACACGGCGGCGGCAGCCAGCGCCGCTCGCGCCGCGCAAGCACAGCAGATCGCGGCCCAGCAAGCCCTGCAGCAGCAACAGCAGCAGCCGGTCGCCCAGGCCCAGCCGCAACCCGCACCGCGTCCGGCACCCACGCACCATCGCCGCCACGCGTCGACCGCACCGCAGCCGCCTCAGTATGCGCAGCAAGGTGGCGGTTACGCTCAACAGCCGTCCCCGTCCTACTGCCAGACCTGCGGCACGGTCGTCGCGATCAATCAGACGCGCACGCCCGGCCAGAGCACGGGTATCGGCGCAGTCGGCGGCGCGGCGGCAGGCGGCCTGCTCGGCAACCAGTTCGGTCACGGCAACGGCCGTACCGCGATGACGGTGCTCGGCGCGCTGGGCGGCGGCCTCGCCGGCAACCAGGTCGAGAAGCAGGTGCGCGCGGAAACCGACTACCAGGTGCAAGTGCAGATGGAAAACGGCACGACGCGCACGTTCACGTATCACAACCCGCCGCCGTTCGGTCAGGGCCAGCGCGTGCGGATCGAGAACGGGACGCTGGTCGGCGCGTGACCGATCCGCTGCACGCGCGTGATGCGCGGGCAGCGTGACGAAGCAACGAAAAACGGCTCGTGATCGCTCACGAGCCGTTTTTCTTGCCGGGGCCGCGCGCACGATGCGGCGCGCGCCGTTCAGTCTTCGTCGTCGAAGTCGGATTCGTCGATCCAGTGCGCCTGGATCGCTTCGAGGATCTTCTCGCCGGAATGCTTCGGGTCGTCGCTGAACCCGTCGAGTTCGAGCACCCACTGACGCAGATCGACGAAGTTGATCCGCTGCGGATCGATGTCGGGATGCTTTTCCGCCAGCGCGATCGCGATCTCGCGCGAATCGGTCCATTTCATCGCCTGCCCTCCTCGGTCAGTGATTTTCCTTCGCATGGTTGATCGAGTACTTCGGAATCTCGACCACCAGGTCCGAATCTTCCTTCACGATCGCCTGGCACGACAGGCGCGACGTCGGCTCGAGGCCCCACGCCTTGTCCAGCAGATCGTCCTCGTCCTCCTCGGACGGCGTCAGGTCGTTGAAGCCCTCGCGGATCACTACGTGGCACGTCGTGCAGGCGCACGACTTCTCGCATGCGTGCTCGATCTCGATGCCGTGGTCGAGCAGGTTGTCGCAAATACTCTTGCCGGGCGTCGCGTCGATCACCGCGCCTTCCGGGCACAGTTCGACGTGAGGCAGCACTACCAGTTGAGGCATGTCCGTTCCGTCAGTCAGGTGCGGCAGGCTGCACCGCACGATTCATCATAACGCCGGCCGCAATCGGCCGGCATGCAAGTCGTTCGCTCAGATCTCGTCGAGCCGGCGGCCTGCCAGCGCGCGCTTGATGCTCTTGTCCATCCGGCGTGCGGCGAATTCGTCGGTGCCTTCGGCCAGCGCCTTGGTCGCCGCCTCGATTGCGTCCGTGTCGTCGCCCTGCGCGACCGTGCGCAGCGCCGCGACGCTCGCATCGACCTGCGCGCGCTCCGCCGCATCGAGCAGTTCGCCGTCGGCGGCGAGCGCCGCGTCCGTCGCCTCGAGCATCCGCTCGGCCTCGACCTGCGCCTCGCGCAGTGCACGCGCGCGCATGTCGACCTCGGCAGTCTTGAAGCTGTCCTCGAGCATCTTCGCGATGTCGTCGTCGGCGAGGCCGTACGACGGCTTCACGACGACCGACGCCTCGACGCCCGAGTGCTGCTCGCGCGCGAACACGGACAGCAGGCCGTCCGCATCCACCTGATAGGTCACGCGGATGCGCGCCGCGCCCGCCACCATCGGCGGGATGCCGCGCAGCTCGAAGCGCGCGAGCGACCGGCAGTCGGCGACGAGCTCGCGCTCGCCCTGCACGACGTGGATCGCCATCGCGGTCTGGCCGTCCTTGAAGGTCGTGAATTCCTGCGCGCGCGCGATCGGAATCGTCGAATTGCGCGGGATGATCTTCTCGACGAGGCCGCCCATCGTTTCGACGCCGAGCGACAGCGGGATCACGTCGAGCAGCAGCCAGTCGTCTCCGCCGCCGCGGTTGCCGGCCAGCAGGTCGGCCTGGATCGCCGCGCCGAGCGCGACCACCTGGTCCGGATCCAGATTGACGAGCGGCGGCTGGCCGAAATGCTTCGCAACGGCGTCGCGGATCACCGGCATGCGCGTCGCGCCACCGACCAGCACCACGCCCTTGATGTCGGCCGGCGCCACCTGCGCGTCGCGCAGCGCCTTGCGGGTCGGCGTCAGCGTGCGCTGCACGAGCGGCTCGACCAGCGCGGCGAAGGTGTCGTGCGTGACCGTCTGCGCAAGCGTCGCGCCGGTCGACAGCGTGACGTCGAGCGACGCCTGCGGCGCCGCCGACAGCGCTTCCTTCAGCACACGCACGCGGTCGAGCAGCAGGCGCACGTCTTCGGGCGCGAGCGTATTCGCGTCGATGCCGGCCTGCGCGAGCACATGGCCGAACAGCGCGTGATCGAAATCGTCGCCGCCGAGCGCCGAATCGCCGCCTGCGGCGAGCACTTCGAACACGCCCTTCGTCAGTTTCAGGATCGACAGGTCGAACGTGCCGCCACCGAGGTCATAGACGGCGTACAGGCCTTCCGCCGCATTGTCGAGGCCGTAGGCGATCGCCGCCGCGGTCGGCTCGTTCAGGAGACGCAGCACATTCAGGCCGGCGAGCCGCGCGGCGTCCTTGGTCGCCTGGCGCTGCGCGTCGTCGAAATAGGCCGGCACCGTGATCACCGCGCCGACCAGGTCGTCGCCGAGCGTATCTTCGGCGCGCTGGCGCAGCGTCGCGAGGATCTCGGCCGACACCTCGACCGGGCTCTTCACGCCGTCGACGGTGCGGATCTGCACCATGCCCGGCGCGTCGACGAATTCGTACGGCGCATTCGCCGCGCCTTCGACCTCGGCCTTGCCGCGGCCCATGAAGCGCTTGACCGACACGATCGTGTTGAGCGGATCGGTTGCGGCCTGTTCCTTCGCTTCGTGGCCGATGCGGCGGCCGCCCCTCTCCAGGTAACGCACCACCGACGGCAGCAGCACGCGGCCTGCGTCGTCCGGCAGCACTTCCGGCACGCTGTTGCGCACGGCCGCGACGAGCGAGTTCGTCGTGCCGAGGTCGATCCCGACGGCAAGCCGCCGCTGGTGCGGCGCCGGCGCCATGCCCGGTTCGGAAATTTGCAGTAAAGCCATCTTGGTTCGTTCGGGCGCTCACGCCCGTTTGCTGCGCATGCCGCGAGGCACGCGGTTAATGTTCGAGACGCTCGATCTGCGCGCTCACTTCCGACGCGACCCGCTCGATGAACATCAGCTGGCGCACCGCCTCGGCGGCGGCCTGGTCGGCGCCGCTGTCGAGCAGCGTGCCGAGGCGCGCGAGCCGCGCGCGCTTCTCGTCGCGCAGTTCGGCCAGCAGCGCGTCGAGCGCATCGACGTTGCGCGCCGCGGCGGCATCCTCGATGCCTTCGCGCCACTCCATCTGCTGCATCAGGAACGCCGGCTCCATCGCGGTGTTGTTCTCCGCGCCGATGTCCACGCCGCGCAGCGACAACAGGTAGGTCGCCCGCTTCAGCGGATCGCGCAGCGTCCGGTATGCCTCGTTCGCACGGGTCGCCCATTGCATCGCGATGCGCTTCTGCGCGTCGCCGGCCGCCGCGAAGCGGTCCGGATGCACCTGCGTCTGCACAGCTCGGTACGCGGTGTCGAGCGCCGCGTCGTCGAGCGCGAATTGCGCCGGCAGGTGGAACAGGTCGAAGTGGCTGTCTTTCAGCGAGACCATCGTCGCGTTCAATCCCAATTCGTCGCGCGGCGAACGCCGCGCATTAAAAAGGCGGCCTGTGCCGCCTCTTGCCCGCATCGCGCGGAACCCGTCACACGCGGAACGATTCGCCGCAGCCGCATTCGTCCTTCACGTTGGGGTTGTTGAACTTGAACCCCTCGTTCAGGCCTTCGCGCGCGAAATCCAGTTCGGTGCCGTCGATGTACGCGAGGCTCTTCGGATCGACGACGACCTTCACGCCATGGCTTTCGAACACCTGATCCTCGGGCGCGAGGTCATCGACATACTCGAGCTTGTACGCAAGGCCGGAGCACCCGGTCGTGCGAACGCCGAGCCGCAGGCCCACCCCCTTGCCGCGCCGGACCAGGTACTTCTGGACGTGCTGTGCTGCTTTTTCGGTCAGTGTAATTGCCATGATGTCCTTGCCGCGGCGCATCGATCGCGATGCGCCGCGCTCCAGCTAAGTCGCTCGATGCCCGCTCAGGCCGCTGCCTGATCGCCTTCCGCGCCGTCGTGGCGCTTCTTGTAGTCGGCCACCGCCGCCTTGATCGCATCTTCCGCGAGGATCGAGCAGTGGATCTTCACCGGCGGCAGCGCCAGCTCTTCGGCGATCTGCGTGTTCTTGATGGCGAGCGCCTCGTCGAGCGTCTTGCCCTTCACCCACTCGGTCACGAGCGAGCTCGACGCGATCGCCGAGCCGCAACCGTAGGTCTTGAACTTTGCGTCTTCGATCACGCCGTCCGCGCCCACGCGGATCTGCAGCTTCATCACGTCGCCGCAGGCCGGCGCGCCGACCATGCCGGTGCCGACTGCGTCGTCGTCCTTCGCGAACGAGCCGACGTTGCGCGGGTTTTCGTAGTGATCCAGAACCTTGTTGCTGTAAGACATGACTCAGACTCCTTGACTCGTTGCGTCTGCGTGCGCCAATCCGCCCGCGGATGTGTTTAGTGCGCGGCCCATTCGATCGTCGACAGATCGATGCCTTCCTGGTGCATTTCCCAAAGCGGCGACAGTTCGCGCAGCTTCGCGATCTTGCTGTTCAGCAGATTGACCACGTAGTCCACCTCCTGCTCCGTCGTGAAGCGGCCGACCGTGAAGCGGATCGAGCTGTGCGCGAGTTCGTCGTTGCGGCCGAGCGCACGCAGCACGTACGACGGCTCCAGCGACGCCGACGTGCACGCGGAGCCCGACGACACCGCGACGTCCTTGATCGCCATGATCAGCGACTCGCCTTCGACGAAGTTGAAGCTGATGTTCAGGTTGTGCGGAATGCGGTGCTCCATGTCACCGTTCACGTACGTTTCCTCGATCTGCGACAGGCCGCGCAGCAGCTTGTCGCGCAGCATGCGGATGCGCTCGTTCTCGGTCGCCATTTCCGCCTTGGCGATGCGGAACGCTTCGCCCATGCCGACGATCTGGTGCGTCGGCAGCGTGCCCGAGCGCATGCCGCGCTCGTGGCCGCCGCCGTGCATCTGCGCCTCGATGCGCACGCGCGGCTTGCGGCGCACGTACAGCGCGCCGATGCCCTTCGGGCCGTAGGTCTTGTGCGCCGAGAACGACATCAGGTCGACCTTCAGCTTTGCGAGGTCGATCTCGACCTTGCCGGTCGATTGCGCCGCATCGACGTGGAACACGATGCCCTTCTCACGGCAGATCTCGCCGATCGACTCGATGTCCTGGATCACGCCGATCTCGTTGTTGACGTGCATCACCGACACGAGGATCGTGTCCGGGCGAAGCGCCGCCTTGAACGCGTCGAGATCGACCAGGCCGTTGTCCTTCACGTCCAGGTACGTGACTTCGAAGCCGTCGCGCTCGAGCTCGCGGCAGGTGTCGAGCACGGCCTTGTGCTCGGTCTTCACCGTGATGATGTGCTTGCCCTTGCCCTTGTAGAAGTTCGCGGCGCCCTTGATCGCGAGGTTGTCCGATTCGGTCGCGCCGGAAGTCCAGATGATCTCGCGCGGATCGGCGTTCACGAGTGCGGCCACCTGTTCGCGCGCCTCTTCGACGGCACGCTCCGCATCCCAGCCGTACGCGTGACTGCGCGACGCCGGGTTGCCGAACTGCTCGCGCAGATACGGCACCATCTTGTCGACCACGCGCGGGTCAACCGGCGTCGTCGCGCTGTAATCCATGTAGATGGGCAGGTGGAGAGTCTCTTGGGTCATCTGTCGCTCCGGGTATTCTGTGCAGGGACGTTGTGCGTTGTAGGGTATCGGCGGGCCGCGTTCGCGGTCACGAGCTCGCGATGTTGAACACCGAATTCGGGCCGAGCGGCATCGTGCGCACCGGCTCGGCGGGCGCGGCGACGGGCTCCGGCGAGCGCCGGTCGCGCAGCACCGCGGGCGCGCCTTCGCGCGTGCGCTGCTGATCGACGAGATCCTGCAGCGACACCGAATCGAGGTATTCGACCATTTTCTGATTGAGGGTCGCCCACAGCTCGTGCGTCATGCAGTGGCCGTCGGGCTGCTTCGAGCCGTCGCACGTGCCCTTGCCGCCGCACTGCGTCGCGTCGAGCGGTTCGTCGACGGCAATGATGATGTCGGCAACGGTGACGTCCTGCGCGCGGCGCGCGAGGTTGTAGCCGCCGCCCGGCCCGCGCACGGACTCGACGATTTCATGCCTGCGCAGCTTGCCGAACAGCTGTTCGAGGTACGAGAGCGAAATCCGCTGGCGCTGGCTGATGCCTGCAAGCGTCACCGGGCCCTGCTCCTGGCGCAGTGCCAAGTCAATCATCGCTGTAACGGCGAAACGACCTTTGGTGGTGAGTCTCATGGTGTAAGGGGACCGCAATCTTGACGATTTTGGTCAAGTATAAATATTTGACGATTTTAGTCAAGTATCCATGTCTCTGACAGGGTATTCGCGAAGCGGCTAACGAAAACCTCGGAACGTCAGCGCGGCACGCGCCGGCGCAGCGTATCGAGCAGGCCGCGGCACGCGGCCTCGCATTGGTCGAGCACCTGCTCGAAGCCCTGCGCGCCGCCGAAATAAGGGTCGGCGACTTCGGATTCCGCCGCTCCGGGCGCGAACTCCATCAGCAGCCGCACCTTGTCGCGATGCTCGGCGGGGCAACGGCGGCGCAGTTCCGCGAAATTCGCGCCATCCATCGCGAGCAGCAGGTCGAAGCGCTCGAAATCCGCCCCGCTCACCTGCCGTGCCCGCAGCGCCGACAGGTCGTAGCCGCGCGTGCGCGCGGCTGCCTGCGCCCGGCTGTCGGGTGCCTCGCCGACATGCCAGTCGCCGGTGCCGGCCGAATCGACGTCGATCCGGTCGGCCAGCCCGGCGGCCTCCACCTGATGGCGCATCACGCCCTCGGCGGTGGGAGAACGGCAGATGTTGCCGAGACAGACGAAACAGATCGCAACGCGGGTCATCGCACTACCGGAACACCGCGGCGAGCCGCGCAATCGGGGGAAGGCGCCATTATACAAAGGCGCCCGGAATCTCGCCGCCGCGCAACGCGACGGCAAACTGCGCTACAGCGCCTTCGGCGCGGCGAGCACGACGTCGCCGGCTGCGGCAGGCAGCGGCCGCGCCGCGTCGCCGACGAGCCCGAACGACACGGTGCGCGCCAGTTCGGCCGATGCCTGGTCGACCTCGAGCGGCCCCCGCGACGGCGCGGCGCCGACGGCATGCAGATACGCGGCAGCCGCAAGCGGCACCACGATCGCCAACGGCCAGTACATCGATATTCTCTTTTTCATGATGCGACCTCCTTGACCTGATGCCCCGGAAACCCACTCCCGGGGACTACAGGGCAGATTCTATAGATCGCATCTATCAGGATAAATACGCAAATAGCGAACTCAGTGTTGCGGCCGGATGAACAGTCGCGCGACGTTCAGCCGAGATGGCTGCGCGACGCCGCGTAGAGCTCGCGGAACGTGCGGCCCGTCGGCACCGGCAGGTCGCGCGTATCCATCCAGCCGCCCATCATCGGCAGGCGCCGCAGCATCCCCCCGCCGCCGCCGAGCCGCTCGAGGATGCGCACCATCAGCTTCGTCGTCAGCGCATAGAGCGTCGGGCGGCGCGCGACGAAGCCCCACGCGGCGAGCGCCGCGCGTTCGCGCCACGGCCGCAGGTGCCGTTCGACCTGCTTCTCGCGCAGCGTGCGCAGCAGGTGCGACAGCGGGATGCCGACCGGACACACGCTGTCGCACTCGCCGCACAGCGTCGCCGCCTGCGGCAGGTCGAGCGTGCGCTCGAGGCCGACGTAGCTCGGCGTCAGCACCGAGCCCATCGGCCCCGGATAGACCCAGCCATACGTATGGCCGCCGACCTTCTGGTAGACCGGGCAATGGTTCATGCACGCGCCGCAGCGGATGCAGCGCAGCATCTCCTGGAACTCGCCGCCGATCAGGCCCGTGCGGCCGCCGTCGACGAGCACCACGTACATGTGCTCCGGGCCGTCCTCGTCGCCCGGCCCGCGCGGGCCGGTCAGCAGCGAGAAATAGTTCGACGTCTTCTGGCCGGTCGCCGAGCGCGGCAGCAGGCGCATCGCGGTCGAGAGATCCTCGAGCGTCGGCAGCACCTTCTCGATGCCGGTCACCGCGACGTGCACGCGCGGCATCACCGTGCACATCCCCTCGTTGCCCTCGTTCGTCACGAGCACGACCGAGCCCGTCTCGGCGATCACGAAGTTGCCGCCCGTCACGCCCATGTCCGCCGACAGGAAATGCGGGCGCAGCACCTCGCGGGCCTCGCGCGTCATCTCCGGGATCTCGGTCAGCCGCTCGCGATGGTGGGTGCGCGCGAACAGGTCGGCGATCTCGTCCTTGTCCTTGTGCACGACGGGCGCAATGATGTGGCTCGGCGGCTCGTTGTCGTTGATCTGCAGGATGTACTCGCCGAGATCCGTCTCGATCGACTGCACGCCCATCTCGCCGAGCACCGCGTTCAGGCGCATTTCCTCGGACACCATCGACTTGGTCTTGATGACCTTCTTCACGTCGTGGCGGCGCGCGATGTCGGCGACGAGCCGCGCGGCGTCGGCCGTCGATTCCGCGAACAGCACGGTCGTGCCGCGCCGCGCCGCCTCGCGCTCGAACGCCTCGAGCCACACGTCGAGGTTCTCGAGCGCGCGGTTGCGGCGCGCCTTGAGCGCGGCGCGCGTCGCCGGGAAGTCGATCTGCGTGATCGCGTCGGCGCGCGCGGATACGAACTTCGCCGACAGCTTCTTCAGGTTCTGCTGCAGGCGCTGGTCGGCGAGCTTCTGGCCGGCGCGCGCCTTGAAATGCATCGATTGGACTTGCATCGCGGTATCGGGGGAAATGTGAGCGGAACCGGGCGTCAGACGTCGCCCGCCAGCACCTGCGCGATGTGCAGCACGCGCGTGTCGCGGTCGCCGGTGCGGCGCAACCGCCCTTCGATGTTCAGCATGCAGCCGAGATCGCCGAGCACGACGGCGCCCGCGCCCGATGCGCGCACATTCGCGCATTTCTCGTCGGCGATCGCTGCGGAGATGTCGCCGTACTTGACCGCGAACGTGCCGCCGAAGCCGCAGCAGTGCTCGCAATCCTTCATCTCGGCCACCGCGACGCCGCGCTGCGCGAGCAGCGCGCGCGGCTGCGCCTTCACGCCGAGCTCGCGCAGCCCCGAGCACGAATCGTGGTACGTGACCGGGCCCGCGAATTCGCCCCGCTCGAGCGTGACCTTCGCGACGGTCGCGAGGAAGTCGGTCAGCTCGTAGACCTTCTGCTGGAACCGCGAGAAACGCCCCATCATTTCAGGATCGTCGCGGAACAGGTTGCCGTAGTGCGCGCGGATCATGCCGCCGCACGACCCCGACGGCGCGACGACGTAGTCGAACTGCTCGAACTCGCGCAGCGTCTTTTCGGCGAGGTCGCGTGCGAGCGCGCGATCGCCCGAGTTGTAGGCCGGCTGGCCGCAGCAGGTTTGCGCGGGCGGCACGATCACCTCGAAACCCGCGTCGCGGATCAGCTTGAGCGCGGAAAAACCGATCTCGGGACGCATCAGATCGACCAGACAGGTCACGAACAAACCGACTCGCATAGGCGCTCCTTCGAGAAAACGGCTCTCATTATCCGCCGTTTGCCCGGCAAGACCAACGCCGGCGCACGCGGGCAACCCGCCGGAAACGGATGCGAGGACTTCCTCGAACGCCGTTCGCTTTTTTCACGATACGAGATACAATCGTCGCAATAGCGCTTGCCGCATCAACCGATTCCCCCCGACATGACCAACCCGACCCCGGATTCCAAAACGTCGATCCAGGTGATCGAACGCATGATGAGGCTGCTGGATGCACTCGCCGAGCACAGCGACCCCGTGAGCCTGAAGGAGCTGGCGCAGCGCACCGAGCTGCACCCGTCTACCGCGCACCGCATCCTCAACGACATGGTGACCTGCCGCCTCGTCGACCGCTCCGATCCGGGCACGTACCGGCTCGGCATGCGGCTGCTCGAACTCGGCAACCTCGTGAAGGCGCGCCTGTCGGTGCGCGACGCGGCGCTGATGCCGATGCGCGAGCTGCATCGCCTCACCGGGCAGACCGTGAACCTGTCGGTGCGACAGGGCGACGAGATCGTCTATATCGAGCGCGCGTATTCGGAGCGCTCCGGGATGCAGGTCGTGCGCGCGATCGGCGGCCGCGCGCCGCTGCACCTGACGTCGGTCGGCAAGCTGTTCCTCGCGGCCGACGAGACGTCGCGGGTGCGCGCGTATGCGACGCGCACGGGGCTCGCGGGCCACACGCAGAACAGCATCACCGACATCGCGAAGCTCGAGCGCGAGCTGACGATCGTGCGCCAGCAGTCGTGCGCGCGCGACAACGAGGAACTTGAGCTCGGCGTGCGCTGCATCGCGGCCGGCATCTACGACGACTCGGGCAAGCTCGTCGCGGGCCTGTCGCTGTCGGCGCCGGCCGACCGGCTGCAGGACGCGTGGCTCGGCCAGCTGAGCCGCACCGCGCTGACGATTTCGGAATCGCTCGGCTACCGGCCGGAGAACACGAAGGAACTGGACGGCCTGCAGCGCCAGGCCTGAGCCGCCGCGGCACGGTCCGCCGGACGAAAAAAGCCCCGCGATTGCGGGGCTTTTTGTTGGCATGGGCGCTGACTTCGGCCCGGCGACGGCGCACCGCCGCTGAACCGGATCAGGTGCCGCCGTTCGGCGCATTGGCCGCCGTCAGGCGCTCGCCGCCGCCGTTGTCGAGCCAGTTGCGCAGCCGCGCGGCATCCGCGAAGCGCGAGTACTTGCCGTACGAATCGAGCAGCACGATGACCATCGGACGGTTGTGGATCGTCGCCTGCATCACGAGGCATTCGCCCGCCTCGTTGATGAAGCCGGTCTTCTGCAGGCCGATGTCCCACGTATTGTTGCCGCGGATCAGCGCGTTCGTGCTGTTGTAGGCCAGGTTCCGCTTGCCCGTGTACACCTCGTAGCTGCGATCGGTCGAGAACTTGCGGATCATCGGATACTGGTACGCCGCGTTGACCATCTTCACGAGGTCGCGCGCGCTCGACACGTTCTGGCTCGACAGCCCGGTCGAATTCTCGAAGTGCGTGTCGGTCATGCCGAGCGTCTTCGCCTTCGCGTTCATCGCCGCGATGAACGCCGGACGGCCGCCCGGGTAGTAGCGCGACATCGACGCCGCCGCGCGGTTCTCCGACGCCATCAGCGCGATGTGCAGCATGTCCTCGCGCGACAGCACCGAGCCGACCGACAGGCGCGAGCCCGTGCCCTTCTCGTAGTCGCGGTCTTCGTCGGTGACTTCGATCTGGTCGGTCAGCGGCAGCTTCGAGTCGAGCACGACCATCGCCGTCATCAGCTTGGTGATCGACGCGATCGGCACGACGGCATGCGAATTCTTGTCGAACAGCGGCTCGCCGGTGTTCTGGTCGACGACATACGCGACGCTCGAACGCAGCGCGAGCGCATCGGGCGTGTCGTGCAGGCCGAATGCCTGGCCGACAGACGGCTGGCGCGGCTGGAACGCGACCCGGCGCACGGCGCCATGGTGGCCGCGCACGTTCGCGGCGAGCGTCGCGCGCTTGCGCGCGGACTTGGCACGCGGCGCCTCGGCGTTGGCGGACGCCGATTTCACCGACTTCTTCGCGGACGACGAAGCAGTCGCTTTCTTCTTGGCGGCTTGTTGGGACTTCGCAGTGGCGGCAAAGGCGTCAGCGGGCGCAACGGTGGCGGTGGCCGCGAACAAGGCGACGGCAACCGACACCGCTGTGCCGAGCGCCATGCTCTGCAACATTCTGCGCGGTGAAAACGATTCGGCTTTCATTGGGGTCTGGACAAAGCGGGGGAGGTTTCCGCAAGTGTAGTTAAGGCTGAAAAAATAAGCAATATTAGGCACTTACCGATCGTCTTTAAACCGGATTGTAAGCGTCGCCGAACATTCGCTCGATCGACTCCCCTGCCCCCATCGAAAAAAATCATGACGGAGGCACAGCCCCACAGTGCTCGTCTCCCGATTACCACGCGGTTAATTGAGATAACGTCACTTTCAGGGCGATTTAAAGCGGGGAAACTACGTATCCGGCGCTCGGAGCGGCTGCGGCGCGCGTTCCGCGTCACGGCGAAGGCACATCGCCGCAGTCGCGTCGGAACGGCGCGCTTTTCGACAAGAACATGATCACAACGTTCCACCCCCCTGTCAGGTTTACTTGTGCGCGATGTTGGTGCGCCGCATGCGCCGGGCGGCCCTGCGCAACATGTGGGACAGCCACTGAAACCGTTTCCGAAAAGCTCAACTAACCCGTTGTTTTGTCGATAAATTGTCGGTATTGTGCATCGCACAAAAAATGCTTGACATCGGCTTGTTCTGCCCTAAAATAGGTTCCATTGCTGCGTTGCACAAAGCACGCGCATCCGAAGTTCCCCTGCGTAGTGCCCTTTATCCTTGCGATCGACGCGATCGCTTTTCAGGAGCATGACATGTCCTTGCTGACCCCGGAGCAAATCGCCGCCGCACAGAAAGCCAACCTCGAGAGCCTGTTCGGTCTGACGACCAAGGCATTCGAAGGCGTCGAAAAGCTGATCGAACTCAACCTGCAAGTCGTGAAGTCGACGCTCGCGGAATCGCAAGAAAACGCCCAGCGCCTGCTGTCGGTGAAGGATGCGCAGGAACTGATCGCGCTGCAGACGAGCCTCGCGCAGCCGGTCGCGGAAAAGGTGCTGTCGTACGGCCGTCACGTGTACGAAATCGCATCGGCGACGCAAGCCGAGTTCGCGAAGGTCGCGGAAGCGCAGTTCGAAGAGCAGAACAAGAAGGTCCAGGCCCTCGTCGACAACGTCGCGAAGAACGCGCCGGCCGGTTCGGAAACGGCTGTCGCCGCGCTGAAGTCGGCGCTGAACGCCGCGAACACGACGTACGAAACGGTGCAGAAGGCTGCCAAGCAAGCAGTCGAGATCGCCGAAACGAACTTCAACGCCGCCGCCGCCGTCGCGACGAAGGCTGCCAGCGCAGCGGCTTCGCGCCGTTCGAGCAAGCCGGCCGCGTAAGCGTCCGTCGCTCCCGAAAAGCCGCGCCCAGCGCGGCTTTTTCTTTTTGGGGTGCGATAACCGATAACCGGCCGTGGCGCACGGCCCTGCTTCCACGCCGTCGCGCACAAAAAGCAACGCCGCTTCCCGGTGCCCCGGAAAGCGGCGTTGTTCATGGCCGGCGCGGACCGCCGGCCATGGCTGCTGCGGCGCGTTACTTCTTGCGCTGCGGCGGCAGGTCCGTGCAGACGCCTTCGTACAGTTCGGCCGCCATGCCGACCGATTCGCCGAGCGTCGGGTGCGGATGGATCGTCTTGCCGATGTCCTCGGCGTCCGCGCCCATCTCGACGGCCAGGCACACTTCGCTGATCAGGTCGCCCGCGTTCAGGCCGACGATGCCGCCGCCGATCACGCGATGGGTTTCCTCGTCGAAGATCAGCTTCGTGAAGCCTTCGTCGCGGCCGTTCGCGATCGCACGGCCCGACGCGGCCCACGGGAACACGGCCTTGCCGTACTTGATGCCTTCGGCCTTGCACTGCTCTTCCGTCTTGCCGGCCCACGCCACTTCCGGATCGGTGTAGGCCACCGACGGGATCTGCAGCGCGTCGAAGTACGCCTTCTCGCCGTGCGCCGCTTCCGCCGCGACGTGGCCTTCGTGCACGGCCTTGTGCGCGAGCATCGGCTGGCCGACGATGTCGCCGATCGCGAAGATGTGCGGGACGTTCGTGCGCATCTGCTTGTCGACTTCGATGAAGCCGCGGTCCGTGACGGCGACGCCGGCCTTGTCGGCGCCGATCTTCTTGCCGTTCGGGCTGCGGCCGACCGCGACCAGCACGAGGTCGTAGCGCTGCGGTTCCGCCGGCGCCTTCTCGCCCTCGAACTTCACGTAGATGCCGTCTTCCTTCGCTTCCGCGCCGACCGTCTTGGTCTTCAGCATCACGTTGCCGAAGCGCTTCGCGTTGTACTTCTCCCAGACCTTGACGAGATCGCGGTCCGCGCCGTTCATCAGGACGTCGAGCATTTCGACGACGTCGATCTCGGCGCCGAGCGTCGAGTAGACCGTCGCCATTTCGAGGCCGATGATGCCACCGCCGATCACGAGCATCCGCTTCGGCTGCTGGCGCAGCTCGAGCGCGCCGGTCGAATCGACGATGCGCGGGTCGTCCGGCAGGAACGGCAGCTTCACCGATTGCGAGCCGGCCGCGATGATTGCCTGCTTGAACCTGACGACCTTCTTGCCGCCCTCGCCCTGCACTTCCATGTGATGCGGATCGACGAACGTGCCGACGCCCGTCACGACTTCGACCTTGCGCGCCTTCGCCATGCCGGCGAGGCCCGTCGTCAGCTTCTTGACGACGCCGGACTTGAAGTCGCGCAGCTTGTCGAGGTTGACTTCGGGCTTGCCGAACGTGATGCCGTGCGCGGCGAGCGCTTCCGCCTCTTCGACGACGAGCGCGGTATGCAGGAGCGCCTTCGACGGGATGCAGCCGACGTTCAGGCACACGCCGCCGAGCGTCGAATAGCGTTCGACGAGCACCGTCTTCATGCCGAGGTCGGCTGCGCGGAACGCGGCCGAGTAACCGCCGGGGCCGGCGCCGAGCACGAGCATGTCGCACTCGATGTCGGCCGTGCCGCCGAAGCTGCCTGCTTGCGGCGCCGGGGCCGGCGCGGCGGCGGGCGCAGCCGCGGCCGGCTTCGCCGGTTCGGCGGGCTTCGCGGGTGCGGCGGCGCCTGCTGCTTCGACGAGCGCGATCACCGTGCCCTGCGAGACCTTGTCGCCGGCCTTGACCTTGATTTCCTTCACGGTGCCGGCGATGTCGCTCGGCACTTCCATGGATGCCTTGTCCGATTCGAGCGTGATGAGCGTCTGCTCTTTTTCGATCGCGTCGCCCGGCTGGACGTTGATTTCGATGACTTCGACGCCGCTGAAATCGCCGATATCCGGAACCTTGACTTCGATGAGACTCATGTACGTCCCCTTCTTGTTTAGCTGCTGACAGACGGAGGGAAACCCGCGAGATGAACCTGACTACGGCTTGACTGGAGAACGGGGGCATGGGCAGGACCACCTTTGCCGTCCGCCCAAGGACGCGCCTTTCTTTTGGTTACTTTTCTTTGGACGACAAAGAAAAGTGACCGCCGCCCCGCGCAGGGGCGACGCCAATAGACCGTTACCAAAACAGGTTCAACGACGAGGCGTGGCCAACCGACACAAGACCCCCCCCCCGCGAGCCCCACCGCTCGTCAAAGAATCACGCGACGGAAGTCGCCCAGAATCGCGGCGAGATACGCATTGAACCGCGCGGCTTCCGCGCCATCGATCACGCGATGGTCATACGACAGCGACAGCGGCAGCGTGAGGCGCGGCACGAACTGCTTGCCGTCCCACACCGGCTTCATCTGGCCGCGCGACAGGCCGAGGATCGCCACCTCCGGCGCGTTGATGATCGGCGTGAAGTTGGTGCCGCCGATCCCGCCGAGCGACGAGATCGAGAAGCAGCCGCCCTGCATCTGGTCCGGCTTCAGCTTGCCTTCGCGCGCGGCCTTCGACAGGTCGCTCATTTCCTTCGCGATGTCGACGAGGCCCTTCTTGTCCGCATCGCGGATCACCGGCACGACGAGGCCGTTCGGCGTGTCCGCGGCGAAACCGATGTGGTAGTACTGCTTGAACACCAGGTTGTCGCCGTCGAGGCTCGCGTTGAAGGTCGGGAACTTCTTCAGCGCCGACACGACCGCCTTGATCACGAACGCGAGCATCGTGAACTTCACGCCCGCCTTCTCGTGCTCCTTGTTCAGTTGCACGCGCAGCGCTTCGAGCTCGGTGATGTCCGCTTCGTCGTTGTTCGTGACGTGCGGGATCATCACCCAGTTGCGATGCAGGTTCGCGCCCGAGATCTTCTTGATGCGCGACAGCGGCTTCGCCTCGAACGGGCCGAACTTCGCGAAATCGACCTTCGGCCACGGCAGCAGGTTCAGCTCGCCGCCGCCGGCCGGCGCGGCTGCTGCAGCCGGCGCCGCACGCTGGCCCGTCATCACGCCCTTCACGAAGCTCGTGACGTCTTCCTTCGTGATGCGGCCCTTCGGGCCGCTGCCGCCGACGCGCGACACGTCGACACCGAGCTCGCGCGCGAACTTGCGCACGGACGGCGATGCATGGCTCGCGCGGTATTCGCCGGACGGCGCGGCAGCAGGTGCTGCGACCGGAGCCGGCGCTGCCTGCGGCGCGGGCGCCGCAGCGGCCGGGGCCGGAGCGGCAGCGGGCGCCGGTGCGCTGGCCTGCGGCGCGGCGGCTGCAGGTGCACCAGCAGCTTCGAGCAGCACGATCAGCGTCCCTTCGGACACGGCATCACCGACCTTCACCTTGATGTCCTTCACGACGCCGGCGGCCGGGCTCGGCACGTCCATCGTCGCCTTGTCCGACTCGAGCGTGACGAGCGACTGTTCCTTCTCGACCGTGTCGCCGACCTTCACGCCGATCTCGATCACCGGCACGTCCTTGTAGTCGCCGATGTCGGGCACCTTCACCTCGAGCGTGCCGCCGCCGGCTGCCGCGGGCGCCGCGGCCGGAGCCGGCGCCGCTGCGGGCGCAGCCGCCGCCGGTGCGGCGGCAGGCGCGGCCGCGCCGTTCGGCTGCGCCGCGGCGCCGCCTTCGAGCAGGATGATCAGCGTGCCTTCCGACACCGAGTCGCCGACCTTGACCTTCACTTCCTTGACCGTGCCGCCCGACGGGCTCGGCACGTCCATCGTCGCCTTGTCCGATTCGAGCGTGACGAGCGACTGCTCGGGCTCGACCGTGTCGCCCGCCTTCACGAGCACTTCGATGACGGGCACGTCCTTGTAATCGCCGATATCCGGCACCTTCACTTCGATCGCTTGACTCATCTTTTTGTGTCTCCAAAGCCGCGCGCGCCCCTCCCGGAGGCGGCGCGCGGCATCACACGGCGCGTGTGCGTTAAACCGTCATCGGGTTGGGCTTGGACGGATCGAGGTTGTACTTGGCGATCGCGTCGGCGACGACCTTGCGCTCGATCGTGCCTTCGTCCGCGAGCGCGTTGAGCGCCGCGACCGTGACCCAATAGCGGTCGACCTCGAAGAAGTGACGCAGGTTCTCGCGGGTGTCCGAGCGGCCGTAGCCGTCGGTGCCCAGCACGACGAAGCGGCGATCGATCTGGCCGCGGATCTGGTCGACCAGCGCGCGCACGTAGTCGGTCGATGCGATGACCGGGCCCTGCGTGTCCTTCAGGCACTTCTGCACGTGCGACAGGCGGCGCTCCTCGGTCGGATGGAGCAGGTTCCAGCGCTCGACCTGATGGCCTTCGCGCGCGAGCTCGGTGAAGCTCGGCACGCTCCACAGGTCGGCGGCGACGCCCCAGTCGTTCTTCAGCAGGTCGGCGGCGGCGATCACTTCGTTGAAGATCGTGCCCGCGCCCAGCAGCTGCACGCGCGGCGCCTTCTTGTCGGCGTCGGCCTTCTTGAACGCGTACATGCCCTTGATGATGTCGGCCGCCACGTGCTCGCCCTGCGGAATCGCCGGGTGCTCGTAGTTCTCGTTCATCACCGTGATGTAGTAGTACACGTCTTCCTGGTCCTGCACCATGCGGCGCAGGCCGTCCTGGATGATGACCGCGAGTTCGTAGCCGAAGGTCGGGTCGTAGCTCACGCAGTTCGGCACCGATGCCGCCCACAGGAGCGAGTGGCCGTCTTCGTGCTGCAGGCCTTCGCCGTTCAGCGTCGTGCGGCCCGCGGTGCCGCCCAGCAGGAAGCCGCGCGAGCGCATGTCGCCCGCGGCCCATGCCAGATCGCCGATGCGCTGGAAGCCGAACATCGAGTAGAAGATGTAGAACGGCACCATGATCTCGCCGTGCGTCGAGTACGACGTCGCCGCCGCGATCCAGTCGCACATGCCGCCCGCTTCGTTGATGCCTTCCTGCAGGATCTGGCCGGTTTCCGATTCCTTGTAGAACATCAGCTGGTCGGAATCTTCCGGCACGTACTTCTGGCCCTGCTGGTTCCAGATGCCGATCTGGCGGAACAGGCCTTCCATGCCGAACGTGCGCGACTCGTCGGGGACGATCGGCACGACGCGCTTGCCGAGCGCCTTGTCCTTCAGCAGGATGTTCAGGATCCGCACGAACGCCATCGTCGTCGAGATCTCGCGGCCTTCGCCCGTGCCCTTCAGGAGCGGCTCGAACGCGTCGAGCGCCGGCACCGGCAGCGACGTCGCCTTCTCGCGGCGCTGCGGCAGGTAGCCGCCGAGGTCCATGCGCTGCTTGCGCATGTATTCGAGCTCCTTCGAGCCTTCCTCGAACTTGATGTACGGCACGTCGGCGATCTGCTCGTCGGTGATCGGCAGGCGGAACTGGTCGCGGAACTTCTTCAGTTGCTCGACCGGCAGCTTCTTCTGCTGGTGCGTGATGTTCATCGCCTGGCCCGACTCGCCCATCCCGTAGCCCTTGATGGTCTTCGCGAGAATGACGGTCGGCGCGCCCTGCGAGTTGCTGGCTTCGTGGAATGCCGCGTAGATCTTGTGCGGATCGTGGCCGCCGCGGTTCAGCGCCCAGATGTCGTCGTCGGACCAGTCGGCGACCAGCGCCTTCAGTTCCGGCGTGTTGAAGAAGTGCTCACGGACGAACGCGCCCGATTCCGACTTGTAGGTCTGGTACTCGCCGTCGACGACTTCCATCATGCGGCGCATCAGCACGCCCGTCTTGTCGCGCGCGAACAGCGCATCCCAGCGGCTGCCCCAGATCACCTTGATCACGTTCCAGCCGGCGCCGCGGAATTCCGATTCCAGTTCCTGGATGATCTTGCCGTTGCCGCGCACCGGGCCGTCCAGACGCTGCAGGTTGCAGTTGATCACGAACACGAGGTTGTCGAGCTTCTCGCGGCTCGCCATGCCGATCGCGCCGAGCGATTCCGGCTCGTCCGTCTCGCCGTCGCCGAGGAACGCCCACACCTTGCGGCCGTCCGTCTTCGCGATGCCGCGCGCCTGCAGGTACTTCATGAAGCGCGCCTGGTAGATCGCCATGATCGGGCCGAGGCCCATCGACACGGTCGGGAACTGCCAGAAGTCCGGCATCAGCCACGGGTGCGGATACGACGAGATGCCGTTGCCGCCGACTTCCTGGCGGAAGTTGTCGAGCTGCTCTTCCTTCAGGCGGCCGAGCAGGAACGCGCGCGAGTACACGCCCGGCGACGAGTGGCCCTGCACAAACACGAGATCGCCGCCGTGGTTCTCGGACGGCGCGTGCCAGAAATGGTTGTAGCCGACGTCATAGAGCGTCGCGGCCGACGCGAACGACGCGATGTGGCCGCCGACGTTGGTGTCCTTGCCCGCGCGCAGCACCATCGCGAGCGCGTTCCAGCGGGTGTACGAACGGATCTTGTGCTCGATTTCCTGGTCGCCGGGGATCTTCGCCTGCGCGCCGACCGGAATCGTGTTGATGTACGGGGTGGTGGCCGAGAACGGCAGGTGCTCGCCGCGCACGCGCGCGAATTCGATCTGCTTCTCGATCAGGTAGTGCGCACGACCGGTGCCGACGGAGGAGATCACGCCGTCGAGCGCCTCGAGCCATTCGACGGTTTCCTGCGGATCGTCGTCACGCTCGGCGGCGACATACTTCATCACTTCGTTAGGTACAGCGGACATTCTCGTCTCCTGGTCCGGAAATGTGAGGATCGCTCTTCGTGCAGACGACGCGACGCGACCGGCTGCGGGCAAGCTCCAGCGGATTGTAATGAGGCCTCGCGGCGGCGTGCAACAAAATTTTCGAATTGTGAGATCTTTTCTCGCAATACGGAATATTGCTGCGCTGCACCCTTGCTGCGGGGCTCCCGGGCGCGTCATCGCGCGGTAAATCCGTTTCGGTTCAACATATCCGGTATAGGTTTTCCATCAATAGTGCTGCGCTACAATCCTCGCATGTTGACCGACCGGCTTTTCGCACGCTCGGCGCGACCGTCGGGCCCGCCGGCGGAATCGCAGCCGTCCCGTTGGCACCACGGACCGTGGTGGTCCAATTCCTATTTGCTCACGCCGCTCCTGTCGATCCTCGTCTTCCTCGTGGTGATGAGCCTGATCCTGTGGAGCCTCAACCGCCGCGAGCAGCAGCAGCAGGAAGACACGCTGTTCCGCAACGTCGCGTGGGCGCAGCAGCAGATCCGCCTGTCGATGACCGGCGCGCAGGAACAGCTCCAGGCACTGTCGCGCGATCTCGCGTCCGGCCGTCTCGACCAGAACGGCTTCCAGATGGCGGTCGCGGACGTGATGCAGACGCATCCCGAGATCCTCTATCTCAACTGGTACACGTCGCCCGGCACGCAGCGCTGGCCGGCCGTGCATCCGCCGCTGCTCGGCCAGCGGCTCGCGCGGCCCGGCGACGCGCAGATGCAGGAGGCGGTGCGCGGCGCGTACGACGAGGCGCGCAACTCGCGCCGCCAGGCGTACGCCCCGATCGTCTACGACGACTTCGGCAACGGCTACATCACGCTGCAGACGCCCGTGATGCGCGGCGACCGCGAATACCTCGGCTCGCTCGCCGCCGTGTTCTCGGTCGAAGGGATCCTGAAGCACGACATCCCGCAGGAACTGTCGTCGAAATACAAGATCTCGATCACCGACGCGAACAACCGCGAGCTGTCGTCGACGTCGTCGCGCCCGCGCCTGCCGCGCGACTCGCACTACGACCTGCCGCTCGACCCGCCCGGCCAGGGCCTGACCGTGCGCGTCTACGCGTTCCCGCAGCTCACCAACCTCACCAACAATACGCTCGTCTGGCTCGTCGCGGGGCTGTCGTGCTTCGTGCTGTGGAGCCTCTGGAGCCTGTGGAAGCACACGCGCCAGCGCTTCGAGGCGCAGCAGGCGCTGTACGCGGAGGCGTTCTTCCGCCGCGCGATGGAGAATTCGGTGCTGATCGGCATGCGCGTGCTCGACATGCACGGCCGCATCACGCACGTGAACCCGGCGTTCTGCCGGATGACCGGCTGGGACGAGAGCGACCTCGTCGGCAAGGTCGCGCCGTTCCCGTACTGGCCGCGCGATTCCTACCCCGAGATGCAGCGCCAGCTCGACATGACGCTGCGCGGCAAGGCGCCGAGCTCGGGCTTCGAGCTGCGCGTGCGGCGCAAGAACGGCACGCTGTTCCATGCGCGGCTGTACGTGTCGCCGCTGATCGACAGCGCCGGCCGCCAGACCGGCTGGATGTCGTCGATGACCGACATCACCGAGCCGAAGCGCGCGCGCGAGGAGCTCGCCGCCGCGCACGAGCGCTTCACCACGGTGCTCGAGAGCCTCGACGCCGCGGTGTCGGTGCTCGCCGCCGACGAAGCCGAGCTGCTGTTCGCGAACCGCTACTACCGCCATCTGTTCGGCATCCGCCCGGACGGCCACCTCGAGCTGTCGGGCGGCGGCTTCGACCGCGCGCAGGCGTCGTCCGACTCGATCGACATGGTCGACACGTTCGCCGGCCTGCCCGCCGCCGCGCTGACGGGCAGCACCGCGGACGCGCAGGAAGTCTACGTCGAGAGCATCCAGAAGTGGTTCGAGGTGCGCCGCCAGTACATCCAGTGGGTCGACGGCCACCTTGCGCAGATGCAGATCGCGACCGACATCACGACCCGCAAGAAGGCGCAGGAACTCGCACACCAGCAGGAAGAGAAGCTGCAGTTCACGAGCCGATTGATGACGATGGGCGAAATGGCGTCGTCGATTGCTCACGAATTGAACCAGCCGCTCGCCGCGATCAACAACTACTGCTCGGGCACGCTCGCGATGGTCAAGAGCGGCCGCGCGACCAACGAAATGCTGGCGCCCGCGCTGGAGAAAACCGCGCAGCAGGCGCTGCGCGCCGGGATGATCGTCAAGCGGATCCGCGAATTCGTGAAGCGCAGCGAACCGAAGCGCCAGCCGGCGCGGGTCGCGGACATCGTCGCGGACGCGGTCGGGCTCGCCGAAATCGAGGCCAGGAAGCGCAGGATCCGGATCGTCACGGAAATCCTCGCAAGAATGCCTATTATTTATGTCGACCCCGTGCTGATCGAGCAGGTGCTCGTGAACCTGATGAAGAACGCGGCCGAAGCGATGGCCGACGTGAAGCCGGCATCGGCCGACGGCGTGATCCGCGTCATCGCCGATCTGGAGGCGGGCTTCGTCGACATCCGCGTGATCGACCAGGGTCCGGGCGTCGACGAAGCGACCGCCGAACGCCTGTTCGAGCCGTTCTACAGCACCAAGTCCGACGGAATGGGCATGGGGTTGAACATTTGCCGCTCGATCATCGAATCGCATCGCGGGCGTCTGTGGGTGGTCAACAACGTCGAGGCGGATGGCCGCATCTCCGGCGCGACGTTCCACTGCAGCCTGCCCATTGGGGAACCCGCTGATCTCGCCCGAGGGGGGGCAGAGGCATCGGCATCACACACCGTTACGGGAGAACTATGAATAGCCCTGTCACCACCACTCAGGAAACCGTCTTTGTCGTTGACGATGACGAGGCCGTGCGCGACTCGCTGCGCTGGCTGCTGGAGGCGAACGGCTATCGCGTGCAATGCTTCTCGAGCGCCGAGCAGTTCCTCGATGCGTACCAGCCGGCGCAGCAGGCCGGCCAGATCGCGTGCCTGATCCTCGACGTCCGGATGTCCGGGATGAGCGGCCTCGAACTGCAGGAACGCCTGATCGCCGACAACGCCGCGCTGCCGATCATCTTCGTCACCGGTCACGGCGACGTGCCGATGGCCGTGTCGACGATGAAAAAGGGTGCGATGGACTTTATCGAGAAGCCGTTCGACGAGGCGGAGTTGCGCAAGCTCGTCGAGCGGATGCTCGACAAGGCCCGAAGCGAGAGCAAGAGCGTCCTCGAACAGCGCGCCGCGAGCGAGCGCCTGTCGAAGCTGACCGCGCGCGAGCAGCAGGTGCTCGAGCGCATCATCGCCGGCCGCCTGAACAAGCAGATCGCCGACGATCTCGGCATCAGCATCAAGACGGTCGAGGCGCACCGCGCGAACATCATGGAAAAGCTCAACGTCAACACGGTGGCCGACCTGCTGCGCCTCGCGCTGTCGAAGAAGCAGGCGTAAGCGCCCGCGCGGCCCGGTAAACCTGCCGGGCCCCCGTGCCCCGCCCCACCCCGCGCGACGCGGGCGCGGGGCGGCCCGTCTCGGTCGTGGCCGGCACGCCGCCGGCCGCGCCGATGACGCTTCCCGCGCATTCGCTGTCGGACGACGGCAGGCGGACGGTATAATTCCGTGCTTTGCTGCGGCGCACCCCACGCGCCGCACGCCCGCATTCCAACTTCCCGGCAAAACCCACCACCATGACAGCCCTCCTCATCGACGGCAACGCCCTTTCGAAGACCCTGCGCGCCCAGGCCGCCGAGCGCGCCGCCGCGCTGACCGCCCGCGGCCACCAGCCCGGCCTCGCGGTGATCCTCGTCGGCGACAACCCGGCGAGCGAAGTCTACGTGCGCAACAAGATCAAGGCGTGCGAGGACAACGGCTTCTTCTCGCTGAAGGACGCGTATCCGGCATCGCTGTCGGAGGCCGACCTGCTCGCGCGCATCGACGAACTGAACCGCGACCCGAAGATCCACGGGATTCTCGTGCAGCTGCCGCTGCCGAAGCACATCGACAGCCACAAGGTGCTCGAGGCGATCGCCCCGGAGAAGGACGTCGACGGCTTCCACGTCGCGAACGCGGGCGCGCTGATGACCGGCAAGCCGCTGTTCCGCCCGTGCACGCCGTATGGCGTGATGAAGATGTTCGAGGCCCACGACATCCCGCTGCAGGGCGCGAACGCGGTCGTGATCGGCCGCTCGAACATCGTCGGCAAGCCGATGGCCATGCTGCTGCTCGAAGCGGGCGCGACCGTCACGATCTGCCACAGCAAGACGCGCGACCTCGCCGCGCACACGCGGCAGGCCGACATCGTCGTCGCCGCGGTCGGCAAGCGCAACATCCTCACCGCCGACATGGTGAAGCCCGGCGCGACCGTGATCGACGTCGGCATGAACCGCGACGACGCCGGCAAGCTGTGCGGCGACGTCGATTTCGCGGGCGTGAAGGAAGTCGCCGGCCACATCACGCCGGTGCCGGGCGGCGTCGGCCCGATGACCATCACGATGCTGCTGATCAACACGATCGAAGCCGCCGAGCGCGCCGCCGCGGCCGCCTGACCCCACGCATTCCGCTGTCTCCCGCCGGCGCGCCCAGCCGCGCCGGCGCTCTCCCAAGCCGCCCGCCCGGCGCGCGCCCGCCCCAGCGTCAATCAAGCCGTTAGAAACTATCGATTGGAAAGCGCGCGTTGCGCCCCAATAATGTCGATATCGGGCGCTGCCGCGCCCTGCCCCCATCATCCCGGTACATCCGGCAACAGACAGGGAGTCTTATGTCCGCAAGCGCCAACACCAACCCGCTCCTCGACTTCTCCGGCCTGCCCCGCTTCGGCGAAATCCGCCCCGAACACGTGACGCCCGCGCTCGATACGCTGCTCGACGACGCCAACCGCGCGGTCGATGCCGCGAGCGCAAGTGCGACGCCGGCGACCTGGGCCGATGTGGTCGAGACGGTCGAGCGCGCGACGGAGCCGCTCGGCCGCGCGTGGGGCGTCGTCGGCCACCTGAATGCGGTCGCCGACACGCCCGAGCTGCGCGCCGCGTACGGCGAGAACCTGCCGCGCGTGACCGAGTTCTGGTCGAGCGTCGGCCAGAACCTCGCGCTGTACGAGAAATACAAGGCGATCGCCGCGAGCGCCGAATACGCGACGCTGTCCGTCGAGCGCAAGAAGATCCTCGACAACGCGCTGCGCGATTTCCGCCTGTCGGGCGCGGAGCTGCCGGAAGACCGGAAGCCGCGCTTCGCCGAGCTGCAGGAGCAGCAGGCCGCGCTGTCGAAGTCGTTCTCCGACCACGTGCTCGACGCGACCAACGCCTATGCGTATATCGCGCAGGACGCGGCTGAACTGGCCGGCCTGCCCGACGACGCGATCGAAGCCGCCCGCGAAGCCGCGCAGAAGGACGGCAAGGACGGCTGGAAATTCACGCTGCACTTCCCGTCGTACTTCCCGGTGCTGCAGTACGCGGACAACCGCGCGCTGCGCGAGACGCTGTATCGCGCCTACGTGACGCGCGCGTCCGAGCTCGGCCCGCAGTACGGCGGCGGCAAGGCCGAATGGGACAACACCGCGATCGTCGCCGACGAGCTGAAGCTGCGTCGCGAGGAAGCGCAGATGCTCGGCTACCGCAATTTCGCCGAGGTGTCGCTCGCGCCGAAGATGGCCGAATCGCCGCAGCAGGTCGTCGCCTTCCTCGAGGATCTGGCCAAGCGCGCGCGCCCGCATGCAGACAAGGACTGGGACGAGCTGCGCGCGTTCGCGAAGACGCTCGGCCTCGCCGAGCTCGCGCCGTGGGACGTCGCGTACGCAGCCGAGAAGCTGCGCCAGCAGCGCTATGCGTTCTCGGAAAACGAGGTCAAGCAGTACTTCCCGGAACCGGCCGTGCTGAAGGGCCTGTTCACCGTCACCGAGACGCTGTTCGGCGTGCGGATCAAGCCCGACGACGCGCCGGTCTGGCACAAGGACGTGCGCTTCTTCCGCGTCGAGAACCGTGACGGCTCGCTGGTCGCGCAGTTCTATCTCGACCTGTACGCGCGCGAAGGCAAGCGCGGCGGCGCGTGGATGGACGACGCGCGCTCGCGCGCGAAGCGCGGCGCCGGCGTGCAGACCCCGGTTGCGTACCTGACCTGCAACTTCTCCGCGCCGATCGGCGGCAAGCCCGCGTGCTTCACGCACGACGAGGTGATCACGCTGTTCCACGAGTTCGGCCACGGCCTGCATCACATGCTCACGCGCATCGACGAACTCGGCGTGTCGGGCATCAACGGCGTCGAATGGGATGCGGTCGAGCTGCCGTCGCAGTTCATGGAGAACTTCTGCTGGGAATGGGACGTGCTGTCGTCGATGTCGTCGCACGTCGACACCGGCGCGACGCTGCCCCGCGCGCTGTTCGACAAGATGATCGCCGCGAAGAACTTCCAGAGCGGCCTCGGCACGCTGCGGCAGATCGTGTTCTCGATGTTCGACATGCTGCTGCACGTCGATTTCGATCCGGCGGGCGCGGTCGGCGTGAACGACTTCGCACGCGAGATCAACGAGCGCTACCACGTGATCCCGCAGGCGCCGTTCTCGCGCTGGTCGAACACGTTCAGCCACATCTTCGCGGGCGGCTACGCGGCCGGCTACTACAGCTACAAGTGGGCGGAAGTGCTGTCGGCGGATGCGTACGCGGCCTTCGAGGAAGCCGCCGCGGCCAGCGGCAGCGTGCTCGACGCGGCCACCGGCACGCGCTATCGCCGCGAAATCCTCGAGGTCGGCGGCAGCCGCCCGGCGATGGATTCGTTCAAGGCGTTCCGCGGCCGCGAACCGCAGATCGACGCGCTGCTGCGCCACAACGGGATGGCCGCGCCCGCGCACTGAGCGCCCCGCCCCGTTGCTCCGCCACGATGAAGACGGCACCGCGTTTCGCGGTGCCGTTTTTCATGGCGCGGGCGATTCGTCGTCGAACAGCGCGATCTGGCCGTGACGCTCGGGCGTGTCTTCGTCGATGCGCACGCCGACGCCGAGCAGCCGCACCGGCTGCGCGCGCCGCAGCAGGCCCTTCGCGAGCAGCGTGACGGCCGTGTCCGCGTTCGTCGCGTCGGCCACGCATTCGACCGTCGTGCGCTGGAAGTCGGCGAAGCGGATCTTCACGTACAGCTTGCGGATCGACCGCACGGCGCCCGCGCGCGCGATCCGCGCGTCGAGCTGGACCGTCAGCCTGCGGATCTCGTCCGCGCATTGCTCGAGCGTCGTCAGGTCGGTCACGTAGGTCGTCTCGACGCTGACCGATTTGCGTTCCTGGTCCGCCTGCACCGACCGTTCGTCGATGCCGCGCGATAACTGGAAAAGGCGCCGCCCGAACGCGCCGAATTCGCGATGCAGGTCGATCAGCGACCAGTCGCGCAGTTGCGCGCAGGTCTGAATGCCGAGCCGGTCGAGACGCGCGGCCGTCACCTTGCCGACGCCGTGCAGCTTGCGCACCGGCAGCGCCGCGACGAACGCGTCGACTTCATGCGGCCGCACGACGAACAGGCCGTCGGGCTTGTTCCAGTCCGACGCGATCTTCGCGATGAACTTGTTCGGCGCGACGCCGGCCGACACCGTCACGCCGACCGTTTCGAACACCCGCTCGCGGATCTCGCGGGCGATCAGCGTCGCGCTGCCCTGGCAGCGCTCGGCGTGGCTGACGTCGAGGTACGCCTCGTCGAGCGACAGCGGCTCGACGTCGGCCGTGTAGTCGCGATAGATTGCCATGATCTGGCGCGATGCGGCGCGATACTTGTCCATCGCCGAGGGCAGGATCAGCAGGTCGGGGCACTTGCGCATCGCGAGCGCCGACGACATCGCCGAATGCACGCCATAGCGCCGCGCCTCGTAGTTGCAGGTCGCGATCACGCCGCGCTGGTCGGGGCGGCCGCCGACCGCGAGCGGCCGGCCGCGCAGCGACGGGTCGTCGCGCATCTCCACCGACGCATAGAAGCAGTCGCAATCGCAGTGGATGATCTTGCGCGCGCGCGGCGGCGCGTCGCTCGGCAACGGCGGCGGGTTCGGATCGGCGGGCGAAATGACGGTCGGGTTCACGGTGCCGATACTGTACAAAAACACAGTGGCCGTTTCAACTGCCGCGTGCTGCCGCGCGCGGCCGCGCCGTACTGGCCCGCTTTGCGCGGATCGTACCGCCGTGCGCGCGCGGCGCCGCCTATACTCGCGGCGATGCTGGCAATGGAAACGGGAGCGTGGCGGATGAAGACGATCGGACTGATCGGCGGGATGAGCTGGGAATCGTCGGCGGAATACTACCGGATGCTGAACCAGCATTCGAAGGCGCTGCACGGCGGGCACCACAACGCGAAGAGCGTGATGGTGACCGTCGACTTCGCGGAGATCGAAGCGCTGCAGCGCGCGCACGACTGGCCGGCGCTCGGCGAACGGATGGCCGCGGCCGCGCGGCAGCTCGAGGCGGCGGGCGCGGAACTGATCGTGCTCACGACCAACACGATGCATCGCGTGCACGACGCGATCGAGGCGGCGGTCGCGCTGCCCTTCCTGCATATCGCCGATCCGACCGGCGAGGCGCTGCGCGCGGCCGGCATCGCGCGCGTCGGGCTGCTCGGCACGCGATATACGATGGAATTGCCGTTCTACGCACAGCGGCTGCGCGAGAAGTTCGGGCTCGACGTGCTGGTGCCGGACGAGCGCGAGCGCGCCGACGTGCACCGGATCATCTACGACGAGCTGTGTCACGGCGCCGTGCTGCCGGCATCGCGCGCGACGTACGTGCGGATCATCGAAGCGCTTGCGCAACGCGGCGCGCAGGGCGTGATCCTCGGCTGCACGGAAATCACGCTGCTGATCGGTGCGGAAGATTCGCCGCTGCCGGTGTTCGATACGACCGCGCTGCATGCGAAGGCGGCGGTCGAGTGGGCGGCGGGCTGACGATGGCGAATGAAGCCCCGTCCTGGTGACGGGATCAGAGGCGCACGCTTCTGGGCGTGCGCGCGCGGCGAATGCACGCAGAAAACAAAAAACCCGGCATTGAGCCGGGTTCCTGTCGACGAAGCGCGCATCGGTCACTTGCGCTGCACATCGTCTGGTGTGCTTGGTTGCGGGGGTAGGATTTGAACCTACGACCTTCGGGTTATGAGCCCGACGAGCTGCCAGACTGCTCCACCCCGCGTCAGAGAAATAAATTATAGGGCTGTTAAGCACTCACGTCAATACTTTTGTCACGATTCTGCGCTGGAGCCACGCGATGCGCATCGCGGTAAGATGGCGGCCTTCGCATTCACCCCGCTCTCGCACTCGTCCATGAAGATCGCCACCTGGAACGTCAATTCGCTCAACGTCCGCAAGCAGCATGTGCTCGACTGGCTCGCGCAAAGCGGCACCGACGTGCTGTGCCTGCAGGAACTGAAGCTGCCCGACGACAAGTTCCCCCGCGCCGATCTCGAGGCGGCCGGCTATCGCGCCTGGTTCTCGGGCCAGAAGACGTACAACGGCGTCGCGATCCTCGCGCGCGACACGCTGCCGTTCGACGAATCCGACGTCACGCGCAACATCCCCGGCTTCGACGATCCGCAGCAGCGCGTGGTGGCGGTGACGATCGACGGCGTGCGCATCATCTCCGCGTACTTCCCGAACGGCCAGGCGCCCGACTCCGACAAGTTCGTCTACAAGATGCAGTGGCTCGACGCGCTGAACGCGTGGCTGCGCAGCGAACTGCAGCGCTATCCGAAGCTCGCGCTGCTCGGCGACTACAACATCGCGCCCGAAGACCGCGATGTGCACGATCCGGCCAAATGGGAAGGCCAGAACCTCGTGTCGCCGCAGGAACGCGCGCACTTCGCGGGCCTCGTCGAACTCGGGCTCGTCGATGCGTTCCGCCGCTTCGAGCAGCCCGAAAAGACCTTCACGTGGTGGGACTACCGGATGATGGCGTTCCGCCGCAACGCGGGGCTGCGCATCGATCACATCCTGCTGTCGCCGGCGCTGGCCGAAACCTGCGCGTCGTGCGTAGTCGATCGCACGCCGCGCACGTGGGAGCAGCCGTCCGACCATACGCCGGTGGTCGCGGTCGTCGGCTGAGCACGCCCTTCCGCGCGCGCTCAGCCGCGCGCGGGCGCGGGCCCGAGATGGGCCCACAGGAAACCGAATTCGGCCGCGTCGGATTCGGCGCGCTCCAGATCGTCGGCGCTGCCGTGGCCGCCGTCGGTGTTCTCCCAGTACCACACCTGGCCGTGACCGAGCGCATGCATGCGCGCGGCCATCTTGCGCGCGTGCGCGGGATGCACGCGATCGTCGCGCGTCGACGTCGTCAGCAGCAGCGGCGGATACGCGACGCCCTCGCGCACGCGGTGATACGGCGAGTATGCGGCCAGCGCCGCGCCCTCCCGAGGGTCGTCCGGGTCGCCGTACTCGTCCAGCCATGCCGCACCCGCATGCAGCTTCGGATAGCGTCGCATGTCGAGCAGCGGCACCCGGCACAGCACCGCGCCGAACAACTCCGGCCGCTGCACCATGCACGCGGCCACCAGCAGCCCGCCATTGCTGCCGCCCTCGATGCCGAGTTGCGCGGCCGTCGTCACGCCCGTGCCGATCAGATCCTCGGCAACCGCGATGAAGTCGTCGAACGAACGCTGCCGGTGCTCGCGCTGCGCGTCGACATGCCATTGCGGCCCGAACTCGCCGCCGCCGCGGATATGCGCGAACGCCGCGACGCCGCCGCGCTCGAGCCACGCGATGCCGAGCGCGTCGCTGTAGCCCGGCAGGTTCGGCAGCGCGAAGCCGCCGTAGCCGGACAGCAGGCACGGCCGCGCGACGCGCGCGTCGCCGTCGCGCGCATCCAGCGCATCGCGCGGCCCGATCAGCGTGTACGGCACCACGGTGCCGTCGCGCGAGCGCGCGCTCGCGCGGCGCACGACGAGCCCGGCCGCGTCGAACTGCACCGGCGGCCGGTCGAGCAGCACGCGGCGCGACGGCGCATCGGCCGCGCGATCGGCAAGATCGGCCAGCCAGCATTCGGGCGGATCGAGATAGGTGTCGACGTCCACGTACACGTCGTCGTTCAGCGTCGACTCGACGGGCTCGACGTCGATCTGCGCGTCGCCCGGCCAGTCGAACCGCCGCGCATCCCACGTCCACGCGCCGTCGTCCGCCTGCCGCGGCTGCCACAGCAGCGTGCGGTTGTTCACGTCGTCCAGCCAGCTCGCGATCAGCGTATGACGCGTGTTCGTCCACGTGCACGCGGACGTCGTCGGCCCCGGTTCGAACAGCGTGTCGAACGCACGCGAACCGGCAAGAAACGCGTCCTCGCGAATCGCGAGCAGCGAGCCGCCCGCGTGGCGCACGCCGCCGCATTCCCAGTCGAGCCGCGGCTCCATCACGAGCCAGCCCTGCCAGAACCCGACCTCGACATGCGTCGGCACGTCGTAGCGCGCCCACTCGCCGTCGGCCGTCAGTCGGTACGAATGCATATCGAAGAAATCGACGCTGCGCCATGCGCCGTGGCGGCCGTCGACCGGATCGAACCACGCGCCCGCGCTGATGTCGTCGGGCTCGCCGCGAAACACGACCGGCGCGTCGGCGAGCGGCGTGCCGCGCGTCCAGCGGCGCACTTCATACGGATAGCCGGCCTCGGTTGCGTGCGCTTCGCCGCGATCCCAGCTCACGTAGACGGTATCGCGATCGATCCAGCCGATCGTATGATGGCCCGGCTCGTCGATCGTGAAACCCGCGTCGACGAAACGGCGCTCGACGAGATCGAACTCGCGCACGACCACCGCGTCGGCGCCGCCCGGCGACAGCGACAGCAGCGCGCGATCGCCGTCCGGATACAGGATCGCGTCCGACTCGAACACCCACGACTCGCCCTCCTGCGCGCCGAGCGCGTCGACGTCGAGCAGCGTGTCCCACGCCGGCCGGCCCGCGCGCCAGTCGTCCCAGCGCGCGCGGCGCCACAGCCCCTTCGGATGCAGGTCGTCCTGCCACAGGTCGTAGGCCCAGTCGCGCCAGCGGGTCGGGATCACCGGGCGCTCGCGCGGCAGATAGGCTTGCGCGAGACGCGCGACGAGCGCGCGATAGGCGTCGTCGTCGCGCAGCGCGGCGCGCGTGCGCGCGTTCTGCTCGTCGACCCACGCGCGGGCGCGCGCGCTGTCGAGCGCTTCGAGAAAACGGAACGGGTCGGCCCCGGCGGGCCAGCGGAAGGAATCGGACATGGCGGAACGGCGTGACGGCAAACCGCGATTATGTCCGATCGCGGCGGCATGCGCGGGGGCCCGCGCATGCCGCGCTGCGCGCCTACGGCTCCAGATGCAGTTCCTGGATCTTGCGCGTGATCGTGTTGCGGCCGATGCCGAGCCGCTCGGCCGCCTCGACCTTGCGGCCGCGCGTGAAGTCGAGCGCCTCGCGGATCACCGCGGCCTCGAAGCGGCGCGCGAGCTCGTCCATCACGTCGGCCGAGTTCTCGCGCAGCAGGCGCGCGACTTCGGTGCGCAGCCCGTGCTCCCACATCGGATAGCCGGCTGGCGCGCTGTTCGGCGCAGCGACGACAGGCGCGCCCGTCAGGCCGGCGGCCGGCGACAACGCGGGGGCGTCGCCGCCCGCCGCGTGCGCCTCGGCGCCGTCGGCCGCCACGGCGACGGCCGCGCCGGACGGCACGAGATCGGGCGGCAGATCCTTGATCTCGACCGTCTGCGCGGGCGCCATCACGGTCAGCCAGTTCGCGAGGTTCTCGAGCTGCCGCACGTTGCCGGGGAACGGCAGCGACGTCAGGTACGCGAGCGCCTCGTCGGACACGCGCTTCGGCTCGACGCCGAGATCGCGCGCGCTCTTCTGCAGGAAGTGGCGCGTGAGCAGCGGGATGTCTTCGCTGCGTTCGCGCAGCGGCGGCAGGCGCAGCCGGATCACGTTGAGGCGGTGATACAAGTCCTCGCGGAACAGCCCCTGGCGCACGCGCGACTCGAGGTTCTGGTGCGTCGCCGCGATCACGCGCACGTTCGCGCGCAGCGGGCTGTGGCCGCCGACGCGGTAGAACTGGCCGTCCGACAGCACGCGCAGCAGGCGCGTCTGCAGGTCGAACGGCATGTCGCCGATTTCGTCGAGGAACAGCGTGCCGTTCTCGGCCTGCTCGAAGCGGCCCTGGCGCGTGGTCTGCGCGCCGGTGAACGCGCCGCGCTCGTGGCCGAACAGCTCGGATTCGAGCAGGTCCTTCGGGATCGCCGCGGTGTTCAGCGCGATGAACGGCCCGTTCGCGCGCGGGCTGTGACGGTGCAGCGCGCGGGCGACGAGCTCCTTGCCGGTGCCCGACTCGCCGGTGATCAGCACGGTCGCGGCCGAATGCGACAGGCGGCCGATCGCGCGGAACATGTCCTGCATCGCCGGCGCCTGGCCGAGCATCTCGGGCGCCTCGGCCACGCGATCGTCCTCGGGCACGCCGCCGCGCAGGCTCTCCTCCACCGCGCGACGGATCAGCTCGACGGCCTTGTCGACGTCGAACGGCTTCGCGAGATATTCGAACGCGCCGCCCTGGAACGCCGCGACGGCGCTGTCCAGATCCGAGAACGCGGTCATGATGATCACGGGCAGGCCCGGCATCCGGTCGTGCATCGCCTGCAGCAGCTCGAGGCCCGAGCCGCCCGGCATCCGGATGTCGGACACCAGCACCTGCGGCGTCTCGTGATCGAGCGCGCCGAGCGCGTCGCGCACGTTGGCGAAACTCTTCGTCGCGAAGCTGTCGCGGGCGAGCGCCTTTTCGAGCACCCAGCGGATCGATTGGTCGTCGTCTACTATCCAGATCGGCTTCATAGGTCGGTCAGATATCTCGGTGAATCGCGGTGTCGCCGCTCAATGATCGAGCGGCAGCAAAATCTGAAATTCGGTACGACCGGGCCGGCTTTCGACCTCGATCATCCCGTCGTGCTGCTGCACGAACGTCTGCGCGAGCGTGAGGCCGAGGCCGCTGCCGTCCTCGCGCCCCGATACGAGCGGATAGAAGATCCGGTCGCGGATCTCGTCCGGAATGCCGGGCCCGTTGTCGATCACATGCAAGTCCAGTGCCAGCTTGCACAGGCGCTTCGCGATCGTGATCTTGCGCGCGACCCGCGTGCGCAATTCGATGCGCGCGTCGCCCTGCGCGATCCGCTCGCGCAGCGCCTGCGCCGCATTGCGCACGATGTTCAGCAGCGCCTGGATCAGTTGCTCCTTGTCGCCGCGCAGGTCCGGCACGCTGACGTCGTAGTCGCGCTCGATCGACAGCCCGCGCGGGAATTCGGCCAGCATCACGGCGCGCACGCGCTCGCACACTTCGTGGATGTTCACGTCGCCGACGATGTGCGGATGCCGGTGCGGCTCGAGCAATCGATCGACGAGCGTCTGCAGGCGGTCGGATTCCTTGATGATCACCTGCGTGTATTCGCGCAGCTCGCCGCGCTCGCGCTCGCCCAGCTCGAATTCGAGCAGTTGCGCGGCGCCGCGGATCCCGCCGAGCGGGTTCTTGATCTCGTGCGCGAGGTTGCGGATCAGCTGCTTGTTGACCGCGGTGAGGTCGTGGATGCGCTCCTCGCGGTCGGTGCGCGACTGGCGCTCGTTCTCGAACAGCTCGACGAGCACGAAATCCTGCGCGCTCTCGAGAAAGCCGACGATCGCGTGCACGTGCAGCGGCTCGCGGCCGGGCCGGTCGAGCACGGTGTCGAGGTGCGTCGCGTGAAAGCGCTCCTCGCCGATCGCGGTGATCGTCGACGCGAGCTCGTTCGCGTTCGGGAAGATCTCGCCCCACGGCCGCTGCGCGAGCTGCCGGCGCGAGATGTCGAGCATCGCCTCCGCGGACGGATTCGCGAACGCGATCTTCAGCGTCTTGCGGTCGAGCACCAGCACGACCGTCGGCAACGCCTCGAGGCCGGCGAGCAGCCCCGAGCGCGCGAGCCGCTCGTCATCCGTCAGACGCTCAGGCTGCCCCGTCTTCGCCTTGATCAGATTCTTCAGAACCATCGTGCGTGGGTGTCGTGCAGAAAGTGTGAAATGCGCGGAACAAAAAGGGGACGGCTGGGCGCCGTCCCCTTTTCAGAATCCGCTGCCTGCGCCGGGAGTTGCGCGGCGCAGGCAAACCGGTGTGCGGCGCTTCGCCCGCTGAAGCGTCGAAGCGCCATCGCCGCTTACAGCGAGTAGTACATCTCGAACTCGATCGGATGCGTCGTCATGCGGAACTTCGCCAGTTCCTGTTCCTTCAGCGCGAGGTACGCATCGATCATGCCGTCCGTGAACACGCCGCCGCGCGTCAGGAACTCGCGATCCTTGTCGAGCGCTTCGAGCGCCTGGTCGAGGCCCGCGCAGACGGTCGGGATCTTTGCATCCTCTTCCGGCGGCAGGTCGTACAGGTTCTTGTCGGCGGCTTCGCCCGGATGGATCTTGTTCTGGATCCCGTCGAGGCCGGCCATCATCAGCGCCGTGAAGCACAGGTACGGGTTCGCCATCGGGTCCGGGAAGCGCGTTTCGATGCGGCGGCCCTTCGGGTTCGACACGTGCGGAATGCGGATCGATGCCGAACGGTTGCGTGCCGAGTAGGCGAGCTTGACCGGTGCCTCGAAGTGCGGAACCAGGCGCTTGTACGAGTTCGTCGTGGGGTTCGTGATCGCGTTCAGCGCGCGAGCGTGCTTGATGATGCCGCCGATGTAGAACAGCGCCAGTTCCGACAGGCCGGCATAGCCGTTGCCCGCGAACAGGTTCTGGCCGTCCTTCCAGATCGACTGGTGAACGTGCATGCCCGAACCGTTGTCGCCGACGACCGGCTTCGGCATGAACGTCGCCGTCTTGCCGTACGAGTGCGCGACGTTGTGGATGATGTACTTCGACCACTGCGTCCAGTCGGCGCGCTGCACGAGCGTCGAGAACTTCGTGCCGATTTCGTTCTGGCCCTGGCCCGCCACTTCGTGGTGGTGCACTTCGACCGGGATGCCGAGCTGTTCGAGCAGCAGGCACATTTCCGAACGCATGTCCTGGAACGTGTCGACCGGCGCGACCGGGAAGTAGCCGCCCTTCGTGCCCGGACGGTGGCCCGTGTTGCCGCCTTCGAATTCCTTGCCGGCCGACCACGGCGCTTCTTCCGAGTTGATCTTCACGAAGCAGCCCGACATGTCCGTGTTCCACTGGACCGAGTCGAAAATGAAGAATTCCGGCTCCGGACCGAAGTACGCGGTGTCGCCGATGCCCGTGCTCTTCAGGTACGCTTCGCCGCGCTTCGCGAGCGAACGCGGATCGCGCTCGTAGCCCTTGCCGTCGGCCGGCTCGACCACGTCGCAGGTCAGCACCAGCGTCGATTCTTCGTAGAACGGGTCGACGAACGCAGCGCTCGGATCCGGCATGAGCAGCATGTCCGACGCCTCGATGCCCTTCCAGCCCGCGATCGACGAACCGTCGAATGCATGGCCGCTTTCGAACTTGTCTTCGTCAAACGCCGAAACCGGCACCGACACGTGCTGTTCCTTGCCGCGCGTATCCGTGAAGCGGAAATCGACAAACTTGACGTCCTCGTCCTTCACGAGCTGCATGACGTCGGCGACGGTTTTACTCATAACCTCTTCTCCTGATTGAACAATTCCGGCGGACTGGGAACCGCCTCGTTTATCGAGCTGCTCGGGGTCAGGCTTTGGCGCAGCGCGCCCCGATTCGACCGAATTCTATATAGCAGCTTCCGTGCCATGTTCGCGCAAGACGGGCGCAATTCGCGCCGGGCTCGCCACGACGGGGCTTCGCCGCGCGATTTCGGGGCTTCGCGCGGCGCGGCCGATTCGCCGAAAGCACCTCGATGGTGCAATTCCCGTCGTCAGGCATTTGGAAGGAACCACACTGGTGCATCTGCGTCATTCTGCACCTTTTTGGTGAGCGCGTGCGCGGTGCATGCACGGCACGGCGCCCGGCCGTCGCGCGGCACACGGCGCGCTAGAATGTTCGTTTGATCGATACGGAGACCTCCTGCCATGAGTACGCTCGAACAGCTTCACGCGAAGGCCGACGAACGCCGCGCGCAAGGCTCGCTGACCTACGCCGGCGCGCTGCTGCCGGCCGAAGCATTCGAACTGCTGCAGCTCGACCCGTCGGCGCGTCTCGTGGACGTGCGCACCCGCGCCGAACTGGACTGGGTCGGCCGCCCGCTGGTCGGCGACGGCCAGTACCTGCATCTCGAATGGACTCGCTACCCCGGCGGCGTGCCGAACGCCGAATTCGTCAGCGAGCTGAAAGCGGCGATCGAACCCGGCGCGCCGGTGCTGTTCCTCTGCCGCAGCGCTGCACGCTCGAAGCTCGCCGCGGTCGCCGCCGCGCAGGCCGGTTTCACGAAGGCGTTCGACCTGCTCGAAGGCTTCGAGGGCGCGAAGGACGCCGAGGGCCACCGCAAGACGGTCGACGGCTGGTGCTTCCGCAAGCTGCCGTGGATCGGCGCGTAACGGCGCCCATGCGCCGCCGCCCGCCCCGCCTGCGTCATCGTCGAGCCGGGCGATGACACCCCGATGACGGGCCGCCTTGCGCGGCCCGTTGCTTTTCCGGCGGCCGGCGCTCAGGCGCGCGACGCGTCGGGCTCGACGATGTCGCCGCCGAGCAGATGCACGCCTTCGCGCAGCTTCACGAACGCGGCCGCGACCGCCTCCGGCTCGCCCTTCACGCCGAGGTCGATGTGGCGGCGCGCGTAGATCCCGCCCCGCTCCGCATCGCCGACGCTCGGCAGGCTGAACACCCGCACGCCCGGGAAGTCGCGCTCGATCTTCTCCATCAGCGGCGTGAGCGTCGATTCCGGCAGCTCGAACACGTACAGCGAGCGCTCCGCGTGCGGCGTCGCGTGGTGCAGGTGCGCGTAGCGCGTGTCGAGCACCCATTCGATCATCGGCCACGCCATCACCGGAAAGCCCGGCACGAAGTGGAGGTCGCCGACGGAGAAGCCCGGAATCCGGTTGTAGCCGTTCGGAATGATCGTCGCGCCGCGCGGGAACACGCCCATGTTGAGCCGGTGCTGGTTCTCGGGCGAATCGAAGTCGACCGGCCGGTCGGGGTCGGTGTGCGTCTCGCGGATCCGCTCCTGGATCAGCAGCTTCGCGTCCGGATGCAGCTCGAGCGGCACGCCGAGCGCCGCGGCCGCGCATTGCCGCGTATGGTCGTCAGGCGTCGCGCCGATGCCGCCCGTCGAGAACACGATGTCGCCCGACGCGTGCGCGCGCGCGAGCGTCGCGGTGATCCGCGCGGGATCGTCGCCGACGTACTCGGCCCAGTCGAGCGCGAGGCCGCGCGCGCCGAGCAGCGCGATGACCTTCGTCAGATGCTTGTCCTGCCGGCGGCCCGAAAGGATTTCGTCGCCGATGATGATGATGCCGATACTCATGCCTGCCCCATGTCGATTGTGGTGGCGCGCGGCGTCGCGCGCAGGGTTTCGAGCGCGCGCAGGCAGTAATGGCCGAACCACAGCGCCGAAAACACCAGAATGAATGCATAAACCCAGATCATCGCCGCCGCGACGAACGGAAACAGCACCATCATCCAGACCGACGACACCCAGATGAAGGTGGGCACCGTGCCGAGCAGCCCGGTGGCGATGCCGATGCCGATCAGCGGCCAGCGATGCTGCCGCACGAGCGCCCGGCGTTCGTCGCGGCTCGCATGCAGCGCGAGCGCGTCGTAGGTCATCATCCGGTACGTGAGCCAGCCGAAGATCACCGGCGGCAGCAGCCCGAAGAACGGCGGGATCAGCCACAGCGGCAGCGTGACGACGAGCACCACGATACTGGCGAACGACGCCCACAGCGAATTGAGCATGCTGCCGACGAACGTACCGCCCCGCTTCATCTCGAGCGCGGCGAACTGGCGGTTCGACAGGTGCTTGACCACGACCGGCATCGAAATCGTCGCGATCAGCAGCAGCACGGTCAGCACGATCAGCGGAATCGCCAGCGCCACGACGACGAACGGCGCGACGACCGCGTGCAGCTGCGACATGCCGATCACGTCGAACACCCGGTACAGCGCCGACGTCAGCGCGAAGCCGTCGAGCGCGCCGCGCGCGGCGTCGATCAGCGTCTGCCACGAGAACCACAGCAGGATGCCCCAGAACGCGGCGGAGACGACGAACGGCATCAGGGTGAGCCAGAGCATGCGCGGGTGCAGCGCGCCCGCGAATGCCCGGACGAAGGAACGCAGCAAGTCGTTCATGCGGGCCTGTGTCGACGGAGAAAAACGGGGAAAGGATAAACCACGCGGCCCGCATGCGCCAAAGCGCATGCGGGCCGCGGATCGGATCGGTTCAAGCCGGGGTCGGTCAGGCGGACGCCGCCGTGCCGCGCTTGGCCGGGAACAGGCGGCGGAAGATCCGCACGAACGCGAGGCCGTGCTGCGCCCAGAAGCCTTCGCCGTAGTTCACGCCCTCCACCTGCTCGCGGATGCCGGTCGGCTCGACCGTGCGGTTCCACGACGCGGTGCCGAACATCATGTCCCACCACGGGAACAGCACGCCGAAGTTGCAGCCGTACTTCGTGCCTTCGTGGCCGTAGCCGACCGCGTGGTGGCGCCGGTGGAAGATCGGGCTGACGAGCAGGCGCTCGCCGAGCCAGCCGTACGACAGCCGCGCATTCGTATGCTGGATGCTCTGCAAGAAGTTCGTGACCGCGGTCAGCACGACGAACTGCGACGGCGTCACGCCGATCACGAGCGCGATCGCCGCGAAGAAGCACGACTGGATCACGTCGTCGAGCAGGTGGTTGCGGTCGTCGCACCACAGCGACATCTGCCGCTGGCTGTGATGCACCGCGTGCAGTTCCCACCAGATGCCGAACTTGTGCTGCCAGCGGTGATACCAGTAGCCGGCGAAGTCGAGCACGACGAGGTAGATCGCGAACGCGACGATCGGCTGCGAGCTCACGCCCGGCCACAGATAGTCGAGGTTGACGTTCGCAACGCCGTGCAGGCGCAGCCACGCCTGGAAGTTGTCGAACACCGGCTGCAGCGCGAAGAAGAAGAACAGCGTGTAGATGCCGAGCTTCGAGATCGCCGTATAGATCACGTCGACCCGCACCGCGCGGCGGTTCTTCCAGCGCTCGACGGGCGCAAGCGCCTCGAGCGGGCGCAGCAGCGCGAACATCAACACCATCTGCAGCGCGCCGACGATCACCCAGTAGAGCGCGTCGTAGGTGTCCTCGTCATAGTCCATCATGTTGAACTTGAAGAGGAGCGGCTGCACGACGTCGACGTACAGCCAGGTCTGGATGTCCGACACGAACGCGTCGATCAGGTGCAGCATCGTTCGCCCCCGCCCGTCACGCGCCGTTCGCCGCCTTCCACGGCGCACGGTCGTAGAAATAGATCCCGTGCGGCGAGCGGCCGACGGCGATCGTCTGCACCAGCTTGCGCGATGCAAGATCGATGATCCCGACCTTCTTCGCGAAGCGGAACGTCACCCACAGCGTCTTCTTGTCGGCCGACAGCTCCATGTCGTCCGGGCCCGGCAGCAGGCCCGTGATGTCGCCGACGTTGGTGAGCGTGTTCTCGTCGATGATGCTGATCGTGTTCGCGACCCGGTTCGTGATCGCGACGTGCGTGCCGTCCGCGAGCGAGCGGAAGTTGTGCGCGCCCTTGCCGGTCTGGATCGTCTTCACGACCTTCTGGTTGCGCCAGTCGACGACCGCGACGTAGTCGGCGCCCGTCATGCCGACGAGCAGGTACTTGTCGTCCGGCGTGAGCCACAGGCCCGCCGGCACCTTGCCGACCGGCATCTTCCACTTGACCGTCTGCGTCGCGAGGTCGATCGCCGCGATTTCGCCGGACACCTGCAGCGACACGAGCACCGTCTTGCTGTCCTTGGTGAACGCGAGGTGGCTCGGCATCACCGCGAGCGGCACGCGCTTCGCGATCTTCACGTCGCGGCCGTCGTAGCTGTAGATGTCGAGGCGATCGAGGCGCAGCCCGGTCGACACGAACCACTTGTGATCGGGCGAGAAGCCGAGCTGGTAAGGATCCTCGATTCCTTCGACCGTGCGTTGCAGCTTGCCCGTCTTGGGATCGACGAACATCAGGCTGTTCGAGACCGAATTCGCGACGATCAGCGACCCGTTGTCGGGCGTCGCCATCAGGTGATGCGGCTCCTTGCCCGTCGGCATCGTGCCGACGACCTGGCGGCTCTGCTGGTCGATCAGGGACAGGGTGGCTTCCGCGGAATTGAGAACGATGACGTTATTCGCGTGGGCGGCGGGCGCCAGCACGGCTGCGGCCAGCGCGAGCGTGCGGCCGAGGGAAAGGAAAGTGCGCATGAAGACTCACGTCGTAGAACAACCGTCATTGTAGAACGGACGAACCGCCCCGCCGGTTGACGGGAACGCGGATTGCGCCACTTCGACGCATGGCCGGCACGATCCGTTCCCGGCGTTTGTCTCAAAATTTGCGCACCGCCTAGCGCTGCATCGACTCCCAGACCTTATACAGCCGCTTGACCGACACCGGCATCGGCGTGCGCAACTCCTGCGCGAACAGCGAGATCCGCAATTCCTCGAGCAGCCAGCGGAATTCGGCGAGGCGCGCATCGGCGACGCCGCCGCGCTGCGACACCGCACGCTGGTACTGCTGCACGAGCGGCAGCAGCTCGGCCTGCTGCTTCGCATCGCGGGCCGGGTCGGCCTTGAGCTTGTCGATGCGCAGCGCGATGCCCTTCAGGTAGCGCGGGAAATGCGCAAGCTGAACGTAAGGCGTGTCGATCACGAAGCGCTTGCCCACCAGCGCCGACAGCTGCTGCTGCAGGTCGGCGTGCACGGCCGCGAACGGCTTCGCCTGCGCGAGCTTCTTCGCGAGCCCCGCGTATTCGGCGAGGATCTGCCCGACGAGCCGCGCGATCTCCTGCGCGAGCAGGTTCAGGCGGCTCCTGCCCTCGTCGCGGCGCGCGTGGAAGCTCGCGTCGTCGTCGGGCAGCGGCTCCTGCAGGCACGCGCGGTCGAGCGCCGTGTCGATCAGCTGGTCGCGCAGCTCGTCCTGCGTGCCGAGCGACATGTATTGCATCGCCATCTCGCGCAGGCCCGGCAGGTTCTTCTCCAGGAACTTGATCGGCTCCTTCAGCTGCAGCGCGAACAGACGGCGCAGCCCCGCGCGATGGATGCGCGCGGCCTCCTCCGGCGAATCGAACACCTCGACGTCGCAATGCGTGGCGCGGTCGACGAGCGCCGGGTAGCCGTACAGCGTCTGCCCGCGCCGGCGGATCTCCAGCAGCTCGGGCAGCTTGCCGAAGTTCCACGTCGTCAGGTTCTCGTACAGCGCGGTCGCGCCCGTATCCGCCGGCGTGGCGGTATGCGGCGGCGCGCCCTTCGCGCCCTTGCCGGCGCCCTGCGCCTGCGCAACGGAAAGTGCGCCGGACGTGGCCGCCTCGGCGTCGCCGCCGGCCGCGATCGTCGACGCCGCGGCGATCTTCTGGAACTGCTGCTGCGCCTGCGCGCCGAGCTCCTGGCGAAGCTGGGCGAGATTGCGCCCCATCGCGAGCTGGCGGCCGTGCTCGTCGATCACCTTGAAGTTCATGAAAAGGTGTGCAGCCAGCGTCTCGAGCTTGAAGTCGCTCGTCTTCATCATCACCTGCGTCTGCGCGCGCACGTCGGCGATCAGCGCCTCGACGAGCCCGCCCGCACCGAAGCGTTCGCGCCCCATGCGTTCGACGAAGCCCGCCGCATACTCGGGCAGCGGCACGCAATGGCGGCGCAGCTTCTGCGGCAGCGATTTCAACAGCAGCTGCACCTTCTCCTTCAGCATCCCCGGCACGAGCCACTCGCAGCGGCGCGCGTCGACCTGGTTCAGCGCATAGAGCGGCACCGCGAGCGTCACGCCGTCGCGCGGCGCGCCGGGCTCGAAGTGGTACGTGAGCGCCATCTCGACGCCCGCCATCGTCGCGCGCTTCGGGAACAGCTCGGTCGTCACGCCCGCCGCCTCGTGGCGCATCAGGTCGTCGCGCGACAGGTACAGCAGGCGCAGCTTGTCCTCCGGCTGGCCGCTCTTTTTCACCTCGTCGCGATACCAGCGCTCGAACGCGGCGCCCGTGTGGATCCCGTCCGGAATCGCCTGGTCGTAGAACGCGTGGATCAGCTCGTCGTCGACCAGCACGTCCTGCCGGCGCGACTTGTGCTCGAGCTGCTCGATGTCGGCGAGCAGCTTGCGGTTGTGCGCGAAGAACGCGAGCTTCGTGTCGAACTCGCCGTCCACCAGCGCGCCGCGGATGAACAGCTCGCGCGCGCGCGCCGGATCCTGTTTGCCGAACGCGACGCGCCGCCGGTGGTACACCGGCAGCCCGTACAGCGTCGCGCGCTCGAACGCGCTCACCTGCGCCGGGCGCTTCTCCCAGTGCGGCTCGGACAGCGATTTCTTCAGCAGGTGCGCGCCGACCTTCTCGATCCACTCGGGTTCGATCTTCGCGAGGCAGCGCGCATACAGCCGGCTCGTCTCGACCAGCTCGGCCGCCATTACCCAGCGCCCCGCCTTCTTCGCGAGCACCGAGCCCGGCCACAGGAAGAACTTGATCCCGCGCGCGCCGAGGTAATGCGGCTCGTCGTCGGCCTTCAGCCCGAGGTTGCCGAGCAGGCCCGTCATCAGGGCCAGATGCACCTGTTCGTAGGTCGCCTCGACCTCGTTCAGCCGCCAGCCGTGCTCGCGCACGACGGTCAGCAGCTGCGAATGGACGTCGCGCCATTCGCGCAGGCGCAGGTGCGACAGGAAGTTCTGCCGGCATGCGTCGATGAGTTGGCGGTTCGACTTCTTGTGCGCGACCGCTTCCTCGAACCACGCCCAGATCTTCAGCCACTGCAGGAATTCCGAGCGCTCGTCGGCGAACCGGCGATGCGCCTGGTCGGCCTGCTCCTGCGCTTCGCTCGGCCGGTCGCGCGGGTCCTGCACGGACAGCGCGCTCGCGATGATCAGCACCTCGCGCAGCGACTGCTGGTCGCGCGCGCCGAGGATCATCCGGCCGACCCGCGGATCGAGCGGCAGGCGCGCGAGCTCGCGGCCGAGCGGCGTCAGCGCGTTGTCGTCGTCGACCGCGCCGAGCTCGTTCAGCAGTTGATAGCCGTCCGCGATCGCGCGGCCCGGCGGCGGCTCGAGGAACGGAAACGATTCGATCGCCGTCAGGTGCAGCGACTTCATCCGCAGGATCACCGACGCAAGCGACGCGCGCAGGATCTCCGGATCGGTGAAGCGCGCCCGCGCCTGATAGTCGGTTTCCTCGTACAGGCGGATGCAGATGCCGTCCGCGACCCGGCCGCAGCGGCCCGCGCGCTGGTTCGCGGCGGCCTGCGAGATCGACTCGACCTGCAGCTGCTCGACCTTGTTCCGGTACGAATAGCGCTTCACGCGCGCGAGGCCCGTGTCGACCACGTAGCGGATGCCGGGCACCGTCAGCGAGGTTTCGGCGACGTTCGTCGCGAGCACGATGCGGCGCGCGTTCGACGCCTTGAACACCTTGTCCTGCTCGGCCGCGGACAGGCGCGCGAACAGCGGCAGGATCTCCGTGTGCGGCGGGTGATGCTTGCGCAGCGCCTCGGCCGCGTCGCGAATCTCGCGCTCGCCGGGCAGGAACACCAGCACGTCGCCGGGGCCTTCGCGGCACAGCTCGTCGACCGCGTCGACGATCGCGTCCATCAGGTCGCGCTCGGCCTCGCGCGCGGTCTTCACGCGGTCGCGGCTCGCCGTGCCCTCGGCGTTCTTCACGGCCGGGCGGTCCTCGGCCACCGGGCGGTAGCGCATCTCGACCGGATACAGGCGGCCGCTCACCTCGATCACCGGCGCGGGCCGTTCGTCGCTGCCGAAATGGCGCGCGAAGCGGTCGGCGTCGATCGTCGCGGACGTGACGATCAGCTTCAGGTCCGGCCGCTTCGGCAGGATCTGCTTCAGGTAGCCGAGCAGGAAGTCGATGTTCAGGCTGCGCTCGTGCGCCTCGTCGATGATCAGCGTGTCGTACGCCTTCAGCAGCGGGTCGGTCTGCGTCTCGGCGAGCAGGATGCCGTCCGTCATCAGCTTGACGGACGCGCCCGGCGCGAGATTGTCGGTGAAGCGCACCTTGTAGCCGACCACTTCGCCGAACGGCGTGCCGAGCTCCTCGGCGATGCGGCGGCCGGTGGACGACGCGGCGAGCCGGCGCGGCTGCGTGTGGCCGATCAGGCCCGTGCCGCCCGCGCCGAGGCCGCGGCCGAGTTCGAGGCAGATTTTCGGCAGCTGGGTGGTCTTGCCCGAGCCCGTCTCGCCGCAGACGATGACAACCTGGTGACCGGCGATCGCGCGCGCGATTTCGTCGCGCTTGCCCGACACCGGCAGGCTTTCCGGGAACGTGATCGGCGGGACGGGATTCGGCGGGACGGCCGCGCGCGGCCCGCGCTCGCGGCGCGGTGCGCGCGCGTCCGGCGCGGCATTCTGCGCGGCGTGCTGGCGCGGCTCGTTGCGCCGTTCGTCGCCGCGCGGCGCGCGCGGCGGCTTGCCCTGCTGCTGGCGCGGCGGTTGGTCCGCTTGCTGGCCCGGTCGCTCGCCCGCTTGCTGGCCGGCTTGCTTGCCCGCTTGCTGGCCGGGTCGCTCGCCCGCTCGCTCGCCCGATTGCTGGCCGGGCTGCCGGCCCGCTTGCTGGCGCGCGCCGGCCGCCCCATCCGGGTGCGGGCCCGACGGCGCGTTGGCCCGCGTCGGCGCGGGACTTTTAGGTACATTCGACATGGGGGCGCATTATAATCCCGCCCATGAATTCCCAAACCGACCTCCCCCCCGCCCAGTCCGGCGCCGTGGCCCCCGCGGCATCCGACGATACGGCCGCCAGCCACGCCCAGTTCGTCGACTGGATGCGGTCCGTCGCGCCCTATATTCACAAGTTCCGCAACAGCACGTTCGTCGTCGGTTTCGGCGGCGAGGTCGTGCATCAGGGGCTCCTCAGCGCGCTCGTGTCAGACATCGCACTGCTGCAGGCGATGGGCATCCAGATCGTGCTGGTGCACGGCTCGCGGCCGCAGGTCGAGGAGCAGCTCAGCCTGCATGGTGTCGAATCCGAGTTTTCGCACGGGCTGCGCATCACCGATGCGCGCGCGCTCGAATCCGCGAAGGAAGCGGCCGGCGAAGTGCGCCTCGACATCGAGGCCGCGATCAGCCAGGGCCTGCCGAACTCGCCGATGGCGCACGCGCACATCAGCGTGGTGTCGGGCAACTTCGTGACGGCGCGGCCGGTCGGGATTCTCGACGGGGTCGATTTCGCGCACACGGGCGTCGTGCGCAAGATCGACGCCGAGTCGATCCGCCATTCGCTCGCGAGCCGCAAGCTCGTGCTGTTGTCGCCGCTCGGCTTCTCGCCCACCGGCGAGGCGTTCAACCTGTCGATGGAGGATGTCGCGTCCGCGGCCGCGATCGCGCTGCGCGCCGACAAGATCATCTTCCTGACCGAAGCGCCCGGCATCGTCGACGACGAAGGCGAGCTGATCCGCGAAATGTCGCTCGACGCGGCCGCCGAGCTGCTCGATTCGGGCAACGTCCAGGGCGACGACGCGTTCTTCCTGAAGCACTCGATCCGCGCGTGCCGCGGCGGCGTGACCCGTGCGCACCTGATCCCGCAGACGCTCGACGGCAGCGTGCTGCTCGAGCTGTTCCTGCACGACGGCGTCGGCACGATGATCTCGTACGAGAACCTCGAGAGCCTGCGCGAGGCGACGCCGGACGACGTCGGCGGCATCCTGTCGCTGATCGAGCCGCTCGAGACGGACGGCACGCTGGTGCGGCGCGGGCGCCACCAGATCGAACGCGACATCGACCACTTCTCGGTGATCGAGCACGATGGCGTGCTGTTCGGCTGCGCGGCGCTGTATCCGTACCAGCAGGAAAAGATCGGCGAGATGGCGTGCCTCACCGTCGCGCCCGAGGCGCAAGGCTCCGGCGACGGCGAACGCCTGCTCAAGCGCATCGAACAGCGCGCGCGGGCGCGCGGCCTCACGCACATCTTCGTGCTGACGACGCGCACCGAGCACTGGTTCCTCAAGCGCGGCTTCGTGAAGGTGAGCGTCGACGACCTGCCGGAAGACCGCCGCAAACTCTATAACTGGCAGCGCAAGTCGCTCGTGCTGATGAAGCAGCTCTGAGCGAGCGCCGCCCTCCCCCAGTCCGCTTACAGGAAGGAGAAGTACACGATGGCTCGAATGGTTCAATGCGCGAAGCTCGGCAAGGAAGCCGAAGGGCTCGATTTCCCGCCGCTGCCGGGCGAACTCGGCAAGCGCATCTACGAAAGCGTCTCGAAAGAGGCGTGGCAAGGCTGGCTCAAGCAGCAGACGATGCTGATCAACGAAAACCGCCTGAACATGGCCGACCCGCGTGCGCGCCAGTACCTGATGAAGCAGACCGAAAAGTACTTCTTCGGCGAAGGCGCGGACCAGGCGTCCGGCTACGTGCCGCCGACGCAAGGCTGACGCGGTTTCCGCCGCCGGCCGGCTGGCCGGAAAATCGCGGCAAGGAAGAAACGGCATCGTGCGGCGCACGATGCCGTTTTCGTTTGTGCGACCCCGGGCTGCATGCCGCTCACACCGGTTTCAGCGTGCCGCCCTCGCCCTCATCGCTCTCCTGCTTCGGTTCGCGCGCCGCATCGTCGGCGCTCCACTGTGCCGCGTCGCTGCGTTCGGCCGTCGACAGCTCGTCCGCGCGGCTGCCGGTTCGCGTCAGCAGCGCCAGCATGCAGACGAGCGACACGCACGCATAGAGCCCCGACGCGATCGCGACGCCGACGATGCTGCCCGTCGCATTGAGGATCGCCTGCGCGAGCACCGGCGTGCCGCCGCCGACGACGAGCGCGCTCAGCTGGTACGCGAGCGACAGCCCCGTATAGCGGACGTTCGCCGGAAACACGCGCGCGAGCATGCCGCCCACCGCGCCGTAGAACATCGCCGACGGAATCGTCGACACGCACATGCCGGCGACGGCGATCCAGTACGAGCGGGTCGCGAGCGCATGGAACATCACCGGCATCAGCACGATCTCCGGGATCAGGATCCAGCACATCGCGCGCCGCATGTCGATCTTCGACACGAACCATGCGCCGACCGGCTGCATGATGAACTGCACGACGAGCGAGATCGACAGGATCCCGAGGAAGGTGCCCTGCGCATAGCCGAGTTCCTTGGTCGCCCACGACAGCGCGAACGTGCTGCGGAAATACGTGACGTTGATCACCGGCAGCGTGCCGGCCGCGAGCAGCACGATCAGCCAGTGGTCGCGCACGACGTCGCGCAGCGGCAGCTTCACCGTGCGCTTGCGCTGCAGCACGCGCTGCATGTCGGCGGATTCCTCGAGCTTCAGGCGAATCACCATCCCGACGACCACCAGCACCGCCGACAGCAGGAACGGGATGCGCCAGCCCCACATCAGGAAGTCGGGCGTCGGCAGCGCGCTCAACGCGAAGAACGCGCCGGTGGCGAGCAGGTTGCCGGTGGGCGAGCCCTGCTGCGCGAACGCCGCGTACAGGATGCTCTTGTGCTTCGGCGCGTTCTCGCTCGCGATCAGCACCGCGCCGCCCCACTCGCCGCCGACCGCGATGCCCTGCAGCACGCGCAGCACGACGAGCCCGGCCGGCGCCCAGACGCCGATCTGCGCGTAGGTCGGCAGCAGGCCGATGCCGGTCGTTGCGAGCCCCATCATCACGAGCGTGATCACGAGCGCGGTCTTGCGGCCGACGCGGTCGCCGAGATGGCCGAACACGATGCCGCCGAGCGGCCGCGCGGCGAAGCCGGCCCAGAACGTGACGAACGCGAGCAGCGTCGCGACGCCGGGGTCCATCTGCGCGGAAAAGAACACCTTGCCGAACACGAGCGCGGCGGCCGTGCCGTAGAGGTAGAAGTCGTACCACTCGATCGTCGTGCCGACGAACGCGGCAAGCGCGGCGCGGCCCGGCCGCGGGTTCGCGGCGGGTTGGGAATGCGGACGGGTCATCGATGTCTCCATGTCGGTGGTCGGTGGCGCGACTGCGCGCGCCTTGTCCGGTTGGCCGGCCTCGCGCCGCCGGCCGGCGGCGTCGCGTCAGCCGGGCGCCTTCAGCACGCCCGCGTCGAGCAGTTGCTGCTGCAGCGCCGGATCGACGCCGAGGCGGTCGAGCACCGCGCGCGTGTCGCCGCCCAGCGCGGGCGGCGGCGTGCGGTAGGTCGCCGGCGTGCGCGACAGCCTGATCGGCGACGCGGTGCCGCGATACCGGCCGAGCTCGACGAGCAGGTTCCGGTGCAGCGTATGCGGGTCGCGCGCGACGTCGGCGACCGTCTGCACCGGGCCGCACGGCACGCCGGCCGCCATCAGCTCGCGCGCGAGCGGTTCGCACGCATGCTGCGCGAGCCGTGCCTCCAGCGCGGCCTTCAGTTCCGCGCGGTGCGCGCAGCGGCTGCGGTTGTCGACGAAGCGCGGGTCGCTCGCCAGCTCCGGCGCGCCGAGATGCGCGGTGAGCCGGGCGAACTGCCGGTCGTTGCCGACCGCGAGAAAGATCGGCGCGGTGGCCGTGCGGTAGCTGTCGTACGGCGCGATGTTCGGGTGCGCGTTGCCGCTGCGCTCCGGCACGCGGCCCGAGCCGAAGAAGTTCGGCAGGTGCGGATGCAGCAGCGACACGCCGCAGTCGAACAGCGCGATGTCGATCGACTGGCCGAGCCCGCTCTTTTCCCGCTCGGCCAGCGCGAGCAGGATCCCCGCGAGCGCGTTGAGCCCCGTCACCATGTCGACGACCGGCAGGCCGATGCGGGTCGCGTCGCCGTCGCGCTCGCCGTTGACGCTCATCAGCCCGGCCATCGCCTGGATCACCGCGTCGTAGCCCGGCAGGCCGCCGAGCGGGCCGTCGGCGCCGAAGCCCGTCACCGCGCAGTGGATCAGCCACGGGAAACGCGGCCGCAGGTCGCGTTCGTAATCCATGCCCCAGCGCGCGAGCGTGCCCGGCTTGAAGTTCTCGACCAGCACGTCCGCGTCGTCGAGCAGGCGCCACAGGATCGCGCGCCCTTCGTCGCGCGACAGGTCGAGCGCGAGCCCTTCCTTGTTGCGGTTCACGCCGAGGAAATACCACGCGGTGTCGTCGACGAACGGCGGCCCCCAGCCGCGCGTTTCGTCGCCCGCCGGCGGCTCGACCTTGATCACCTGCGCGCCGTGGTCGGCCAGCGCCTGCGTGCAATACGGGCCGCCGAGCACGCGGCTCAGGTCGACGACCTTCACGCCATCGAGGGCGCCACGCGGTGCGTTCATCGCGCGACCTCCGGCAGCAGGTCGAGCGCGGCGTCGAGCGACACCGGCGCGCCGCGCAGCAGCGCATCGCAGATCTCCGCATCGTCGCCGTGCGGCGACGGCAGCGCGAGCGGATCGGCCGGCATCAGTTTGTAGCGCACGATCAGGTGCGCGAGCGCGAGGCGGCGATGGTCCGGCGCGGTGCGCACGCCCTCGCACGCCATCAGGATCGCTGCAGTCGCGTAGTACAGCGTCGACGCCGCCTGGCGCACGTTCGCATCGTCGCCGCTCGCGGCGACCTGCGCGAGCGCGTCGCATGCGCGCGCAAGCACGCGCCGCAATGCGGTGCGGCTCGCGTCCGGCAGCGGCGCCTGGCCGAGCCGGTCGGACAGGAACGTGCGCAGCGCGTCGAGCGCCTGCTCGCGCTGCGCGGCGCGCGCGACGTCGAGCGCGACGATGTTGCTCGTGCCTTCCCAGATCGAGCCGAGATGCGCGTCGCGCACGAGCCGCGCGTCGCTCCATTCCTCGATGTAGCCGACGCCGCCGCGCACTTCCATCGCGTCGCCCGTCACGCGCCGCGCATCGCGGCACGCGCGGAATTTGATCAGCGGCGTCAGGATGCGCACGCAGCGCGCGGCCGCATCGTCGCCCGCGTCGGCCTGTTGCAGCAACAGCGCGATCCGAATGAACATCGTGCGCGCCGCCTCGGTCGGCAGCAGCATCTTCATCAACTGGCGTTGCATCAGCGGCATGTCGATCAGCTTGCGGCCGAACGCCTCGCGATGCGCGGCGACATGCAGCGCCTCGTTCATCGCGCGCCGCATCAGCCCGGCCGCGCGCACGCCGTTCGACAGCCGCGACATGTTGATCATGTCCGCCATCTGGTGGAAACCGCGGCCGAGCTCGCCGATCAGGTAAGCCCGCGCACCGTCGAGCGTGATCTCGCCGCTCGCCATCGAGCGGCTGCCGAGCTTGTCCTTCAGCCGCACGATCCGGTAGCGGTTGCGCGTGCCGTCCGGCAGCGTCTTCGGCAGCAGGAACAGCGCGAGCCCCTTGATGCCGTCCGGCGCGCCGTCGGGCCGCGCGAGCACCATCGCGAGATCGGCGTCGGCGTTCGAGCAGAACCACTTGTCGCCGTGCAGGCGCCACCGGGTCTTGCCCTGCGCGTCCGTCTCGCGCGCCGCGCGCGTCGCGATGCGGCCGACGTCGGAACCCGCGGCCTGCTCGGTCATGAACATCGCGCCCTGGTACAGCGTGTCGAAATCGCGCGACGCAAGCATCGGCAGGTAATGCGCGACGAGGTCGGGCTCGCCGAAGCGGCGCAGCGTGCGCGTCAGCGAGTCGGTCATGCTGACCGGGCAGCACAGCCCGAATTCCGCCTGCACGAACAGGAAGGTCAGCGCGTACTTGACGAGCGGCACCTCCGGCACGCGCTGGTGGCTGAGCGACGCGAGCCCGAGTTCGGCATATGCGACGCGCTCGAGCGCGACATACGCGGGATGTTTGTCGATGTGCTGCAGCGGCTCGCCGCGCCGGTTGCGGTGCTGGAGCTCGGGCGGATGCTTGTCCGCGCACGACGCCCACTCGTCGAGCTCGCCGCTGACGCGCGCGCCGAGTGCGTGCAGCCGCGGTTCGAGCTCGGCGTAGCTCGCCTCCCCGAGGTGCAGCCGCAGCAGCACGCCCAGGTCCGGATCGGCGGTGAAGAAATTGATGCCGCGGGTGTCGGGGATCGGGTTGGACGCGCCGGCATCCGGCGCGCGATCGGTGTCGTTCATGTGTGCGTCTCCTTGACCGGTCCGATCAGCGTAGGCGTGGGATCGATAAGCGTCCAATACAGGATTTATTCGGTACGATAGACGGCACTTATCGATGCCGAAGCCGGGAGGAGACCCGATGGAACTGAAGCAGCTTCGCTATTTCGTCGCGGTTGCCGAGGAGCTGCATTTCGGGCGCGCGGCCAAGCGGCTGTTCATCTCGCAGCCGGCGCTGAGCTTCGACATCCGCAAGTTCGAAGAGGCGCTCGGCGTGCAGCTGTTCGCCCGTACCAGCAAGTCGGTCGCGCTGACCAACGCGGGCGAGGTGCTGCTCGGCGAGGCGCGCCGTCTGCTGCTGCAGGCGGCCGAGGCCGAGCGCCTGACGATCCGCTCGGCGTCCGGCTTCGCGGGCCGGCTGCGGATCGGCTTCGTCCATTCGATGCTGTATCGCGGGCTGCCCGATGCGGTGCGGCGCTTCGAGGCCGACCATCCGGGCGTGGAGATCGTGCTGTCGGAGATGAACACGCAGGCGCAGGTGCAGGCGGTGCAGCGCGGCCAGATCGACCTCGGCTACGCGCACTGGGGCCGCTTCCCGCCCGAAGTCGACTCGGCGCCGATCTACGCGGAGCCGTTCGTCTGCTGCATGCCGGCCGCGCACCCGCTCGCGCGGCGCAAGCAGATCGCGCTCGCCGCGCTGGCCGACGAACCGTTCATCCTGTTTCCGCGCGACGCGGCCCCGCACTATCACGACCTGATCATCGCGCAGTGCGTGAACGCGGGCTTCAGCCCGCTGATCCGCCACGAGGCGCGGCTGTGGCAGACCATCCTGTCGATGATCGAGTTCGGGATGGGCGTCGCGCTCGTGCCGCGCGTGCTGCAGCAGGCGAAGAGCGACCGGCTCGCGTTCCGGCCGCTGAAGGATGCGTCGCTCGAATCGCGCACGCTCGAGCTGAAGCGCAGCGGCACGGCCGAGCCGGTCGCGCTGCGCTTCGCCGAGTATCTGCGCGCGTCGCTCGACGCGCTGCCCGCGCTCGCGGGCTGAGCGCGCGCGGGCGCCGCGCCGGTTACTCGGCGCCCGGCTGCAGCGCCGGCTGCGCGCGCCGGTACCACACGCCGTACACGACGGACAGCACGGCGAGGAACGGGATGCCGAAGATCAGCGTCATGTGGAATTCCGGCGTGAAGTACGTGGTCGCCATCACCGCGAGCATCAGCCCGGCGCCGAGCAGCGTCAGCAGCGGAAAGCCGCGCATCCGGAACGCGGCCGGCGGCAGCCCGCTTGCCGCGCGGCGGCGCCGGAAGCAGTAGTGCGTGACGAAGATCATCATCCACGTGAACAGCGCGCCGAACATCGACACCGACATCATGATCGTGAACGACGCGTCCGGATACAGCACGCTCAGCACCGTCGCGAGCGCGATACCGAGCGTCGACAGCAGCAGCGCGCCGAGCGGCACGCCGCGCGCGTTCACTTCGCCCAGCGCCTTCGGCGCATGCCCCGCGCGCGACAGGCTGAACAGCATCCGCGTCGTGATGTAGAGCTGGCTGTTCATCGCGGACAACGCGGCGACCAGCACGACGAAGTTGATCAGCCCCGCCGCGCCCGGCAGGCGGATCGCCTCCATCACCTTGACGAACGGGCTTTCGTCGCGGCCGGCGGCCGTCCACGGCACGATCGCGAGCATCAGTGCGAGCGTGACGAGATAGAACAGCACGAGCCGCACGATCGTCGAGCGGAACGCGCGCGTCACCGCGCGCTCGGGGTCCTGCGCCTCGCCGGCGGCCACCGCGATCATCTCGATGCTCAGGTAGCTGAAGATCGACACGATCACGGCCACCCACGTCCCCCACGCGCCTTTCGGGAAGAAGCCGCCGTGCGCGACGTAATGATGGAAGCCCGCGCGCGCCGCGCCGCCGCCGACCAGCGCCGGATCGCCGAACACGACGTACGCGCCGAGCACGATGAAGCCGACGATCGCCGCGATCTTCACGACCGAGAATGCGTATTCGACCGAGCCGAACACGTCGACGCTGCGCGCGTTGACGAACACCAGCAGCGCGGAGAAGCCGACGATCCACAGCCAGCCCGGCACGCCCGGGAACCAGTACTTCATGTACAGCGCGATCGCGGTGACTTCGGTGCCGACCGCGAGCACGATGCACGCCCAGTACGCGTAGCGCACGAGAAAGCCGGCCCACGGGCTCACGTAATGCTCGGCGTACGCGCCGAACGAACCGGACGTCGGGTGCGCGACCGTCATTTCCGCGAGACAGCCCATCAGCAGCAGCGAGATGAATGCACCGATCGCGTAGCTGACGAGCACGCTCGGGCCGGCGAAGCCGATCGCGAAACCGCTGCCGAGAAAGAGCCCGGTGCCGATCGCGCCGCCGATCGCGATCATCGCCATCTGCCGCGCGGAAAGGGTGCGGCGCAGGCCCTGCTCGCGCGCCGCGATGTGCTGGAATTGCCCTTGGGATTCTGATTGCATCGAGTGACCTCGTTCGATATCGATTGTCGTGGCGAAACCGCGAACGGCGCGCGGCGGCGTTGCGGCCGCCGCGCGCCGTTCACCCGGCTCAGAACATGTGGCGCAGCCCCGCCGCGACGCCGGTCTGGTTGCCGCGGCCCGGCAGTTCGGTGAACGCGCCGCCCGATACCTTGTTGTAGTCGACCGTCGCGTAGAGCTGCGTCGCCTTCGACAACGCATACTCGGCTTCCAGCACACCCGTGTAGCGCTTGCCGCGATTGCCGGCCACGCCGTTCACGTTCCGGATGTCGTCGTAGTAGGCCACGCCCGTCACCGACACGGCCGGCGTGAAGCGGTAGCTCGCGCCCGCGTAGAAGATCGCATCCCGGCGCGGATTGTCGGCGAACGCGCCATAGGTCACCGTGCGGCCCGGCGCGTTCAGCAGCGCCTGATCGAGCACGCCCGAGCGGTCGATGCCGCCGAGATAGCCCGCGTACAGCGTCGCCGCGCCGAACGCGTAGCGCGCCCCCGCGCCCCACGCCTGCTGCGCGCGGCCGTTCAGGTCGCGCACCTGCTGGTAGGTCGCGCCGGCCATCAGCCCGCCTTGCGTATATGCGGCGCGCACGCCCCAATAGGCGTTCGCGCTCATGCTGCCGGCCACGCCGCCGAAGCCGTAGCTCGCGCCGACGTTCAGCCCGCCGAACGTGCCGTCGTAGCTGACGGCGTTGCTCGCGCGGCCCTGCGTGAGGAAATACGGCCACATGTTCGCCGTGTAGTTGCCGACGGTCAGCGGATCGAGATCGCCGAACAGGTTGAACGCCTCGGTCGCCTGCCGGCCGAGCCTGACCGTGCCCCAGTCGCCCGCCAGGCCGACGTACGCATAGCGGCCGAACAGCGCGCCGTCGAGCTGGCCGTTCTGCGGCTCGAACCCGCTTTCGAGCCGGAAGATCGCCTTCAGCCCGCCGCCGAGCGCTTCGTCGCCCTTCATCCCCCAGCGGCTGTTCGTGATCGCGCCGTTGGTCAGTTGCACGCTCGCGCCGTTCGCCGCGTCCGCGTGCGTCGTGTAGCGGATGCTCTGGTCGACGATGCCGTACAGCGTGACGCTGCTTTGCGCCATCGCGCCGCCCGATACGAGCAGCCCCGCCATCATTCGCAGTACCAATCGATGATGCTTCTCCATCTTCTCCTCCAAACCTCGTTGTGGTGGTGTGTGTTGCTGTGTTGCTGTGTTGAGGTGCGCGCTAAGCGCCAGAAGCCGGCGGCAATGCGACGTACGCGACGAGTTCGACGCGCATTGCCGGATGCGCGAAGCCCTGCACGCCGACGCAGGTCCGGTTCGGATACGGCGCGCGGAAGTGCCGCCGGTACTCGGCGTCGAATTCGGGCATGTCCTTCACGTCGGACAGGTAGACGAGCACCTGCGCGACGTCGTCGAGCGTGGCCCCCGCGGCGGCCACGGCCTTCGCGAGATTCGACAGCGTGAGGCACGCCTGTTCGGTCATCGTGTCGCCGGCGATCGCGCCGGCCGCGTCGACCGGCCCGTGCCCGGTAAACATCAGCCCGCCCGCGCGGGTCGCCCACGAGAACGGCTGGCCGAGTTGCGGCAGGTCGACCGGGATCTGTTCTGGCATCGTCTGCTCCTTTGCCGGTTGGGTGCGGGCCGTCAGGCCGCTTGGCGCGCGGCGCCGAGCACGTCGGCGATCGCGGCCGCGACGTGATCGACGTTCGCATCGTTCAGGCCCGCGATGCACATGCGGCCCGAGCGCAGCAGATAGACACCGTGCAATGCGCGCAGGCGATCGACGTCGGCCGCGCCGATGCCCGTGTAGCCGAACATCCCGCGCTGCGCGACGAGCGCATCGAACGACCGCTCCGGCAGCCGTGCATCGAGCCGCTCCTTCAGCGCGCCGCGCATGCGCTTGATGCGCGTGCGCACGCCCGCGACCTCGTCTTCCCAGCGCGCGCGCAGCAGGTCGTCGTTCAGCACCGTCGCGACGAGCTGCGCGCCGAACAGCGGCGGGCTCGAATAGGTGCGGCGCACGCCGGCCTGCAGCTGGCTCAGCACGGTCGCGGCTTCGCCCGCGTTCGCGCAGACGATCGACAGGCCGCCGACACGCTCGCCGTACAGCGAGAAGTTCTTCGAGAACGAATTGCCGACGATCACCGGCAGGCCGGCATCGGTCATCGCGCGCACGGCCCACGCGTCGTCCGCGAGGCCGTCGCCGAAGCCCTGGTATGCCATGTCGAGGAACGGAACCAGCCCGCGCCGCGCGAGCACGTCGATCACTGCGCGCCACGCGTCGCGGCTCGGATCGAGGCCCGTCGGATTGTGGCAGCACGGCTGCAGCAGCACGACGCTGCGCGGCTGCAGCGCGTCGAGCGCCGCGAGCATCGCGTCGATGCGCAAGCCGTTGCGCTGCGCGTCGTAGTACGGATAAGTCTGCACGTCGAGGCCCGCCGCCGCGAAGATCACGCGGTGGTTGTCCCAGGTCGGATCGCTGATCCAGATCGCGCTGTCCGGGAAGTAGCGCTTGATGAACTCCGCACCGAGCCGGATCGCGCCCGAGCCGCCGAGCGTCTGCAACGTCGCGACGCGCCCTTCCGCGATCGCCGCGCACTCGGCGCCGAACACGAGCCGCTGCACGGCCTGCCGGTAGCCGGCCAGCCCTTCCATCGGCAGATACGTATGCGGTGCGTGCGCTTCGCGCAGCCGCTCGGCCGCGATCCGCGTGCTCTCGAGCACGGGAATCCGGCCCGCGTCGTCGTAATAGAGACCGATGCTGAGATTGGCCTTGCGCGGATGCGCATCCTGCTGGAATGCCTGGAACAGCGACAGGATCGGGTCGCCCGGATAGGCGGGAATGTGATCGAACATGACGAAGTGACGGTTGGGATTGAACGGCGGCGCCGCACGGATCGACGCGTGCGGCCGGTGCGGGCGGCAGTGCGGTGGCGCCCGCCGGCCCGGTCAACGTATGGCTCGCATGTTATCGAGGACGAAATAGAATGAGCTTCAAACTTCGCTGACGATTCGCATGATTTGCAGTAGAGTCTGCGACATCTTCCCCAAGATTCAGTGGAACCTGCGAAATGAACCTCGACCGAACCGACATGCGGATCCTCCGGCACCTCGAGCGCGACGGCCGGATCAGCAACCAGGACCTCGCGAACGCGGTCGCGCTGTCGCCGTCCGCGTGTTTGCGGCGCGTGAAGCTGCTCGAGGAGCGCGGCGTGATTGCCGGCTATCGCTGCGCGATCGAGCCGAAGCAGGTCGGCGTCGCGTTCGAGGCCCTCGTGCACGTGACGATGCGGCCCGACGAGCCCGAGTGGCACGACCGCTTCGTCGAAGCGCTCCGGCAGTGGCCGGAAGTCGTGTCGGCGCAGATCGTTACCGGTGGGGCTAATTACGTGCTGACGGTGCGCGCACGCGACCTCGACCACTACTCCGACTTCGTGATCAACACGCTGTACCGCGCGACGGGCGTGATGTCGATCAACTCGAGCATCGTGCTCGCGACGCTCAAGCGCGACGGCTCGATCCTCGATCTGGTCGAGCCGTCGGCGGCCGGCTGACCGACTTGTGCGAGAGTCCGCGAAAAAATTTGCAGAAAGTGCTTTACGAAGCCGAAAAGCTCTGACATAATTTCATCTTCTTTGGGCGGTTAGCTCAGCGGTAGAGCACTGCCTTCACACGGCAGGGGTCACTGGTTCGATCCCAGTACCGCCCACCAAAGAATTCGCCGCTTGTGGCGACGCGTCAAACGCTGGATCGAGCAGTTCTCTCCGGCGCCAGCGCAAAGCCACTAGGCAAAGAAAAAGCCCTGCATTCGCAGGGCTTTTTTTTGACCTTTCCCCGAACAGTATCAAACCCCAAAAGCTCTACACTACCAAGGCTACTCACGGCTGGATCCGGGTGCACGGAAAGAAATAAATTCTATTCGTCACACGACAATACTCTCCAGCGAGTGTTCGGCTAGGCATGCCGGATCCATTTCACATCCGTCAGCAACCCCTCTCACTTGCATACGGCGGACTTCCGTGCCGCGCCCCAAGAGGCTACCTCCCGACTCTCTTTGCAAGAGAGTTAAGACGTTTGACCAATAAATGCACACTCGTAGATGGCCTAGCATCCGCAGGATGCGTGCCATCTCCCGTGAGGTTTTTATACAATTTCTCAGAATTTTTTATTGCATAGTCCTGAAAAGGTAACAATGCCTCATAAATACCAGGATCGTTCTTTTTATACTCCCTCTTCAACAACTCACCCAACCTCCTGCAATAATCTTTTCTCGTTATCTGGGTATCCAAATAACAAAAATGCAAAACGAACCAAAGCTCAAATGATTCGTTAGAAAATGCACACTTGAACCCAAGCGCATTTGCCCTCTTGAAGGCAGCGACAATATTTTTCCTAGGGAACGAATCGTGGTCAAAAACACACCAAACCTCCCCATAATTCCCGCTTTCCTTAATTTTTTTCGCCTCATTAATTAGCGACAGCGTGTTAGCCCCTATCCCCTTTATCTCACAAACTTCCTTATCGACGCGAAAACTATTAAAGTACCCAGGCTCCGTCTTCTCACCTTCGCATACGATCAAAATTTTTTGACGAGTGCTACGCCGCCCTTCATTGCGCCCCTTAATATTCAACGCCATGATTTAAGCCTCACAGCCATCTTTTTTGGTAGACGAGCGCGCGACACCGAAAATGCGTCGAATATCACCCACTATCGGAATAGCACCATACTTTCCAACAATGTAGTCTTTTTCATACGAAGCATCATTTCTCACCTTATACTCCACAAGCGAAGTCAAATGAGACGCCCCACAATAGTCACGCTCAACAAACCAAATTTGATCTCGTCGCAACAGATCTCGATCTAACAAATTCGTATCATGCGTCGCTACCAACAATTGAGCATTCTTTGAATTTACAGAGCTAGAATTGAATAAACGAACGATGTTTCTACTGATTATCGGATGAAGACGCGCATCAAATTCATCGATCATCAACACGTAAGACGAATCAAGCGTATCGATCAGCGGGCCGGAAAGCGCAACCAGTTTTTTCGTACCCTCAGATTCATCCCTACTCAAATCAAATGATACTTCTTTTATCAACTTACCCCGATCGTCCAGCATCTTGTGAATGCTATTGATCTTGTTCATTGGAGCCACCTTCACCTTCTTCATAGCCGCCGCAAGCTCGCGCAATTCTTCTGGAGCATCTGCATCAAGCTTGATTTCAGGGAATTCCTCGGCAGCACCGAATTCAAGCCCATCAATTCCCAGATCAAAGTCCTTGATCAGCGCCTGAATTTTCGATTTCCACGTTGAATCCTTCAACTTCTCCGTCGTGAATTCAAGGTAACCCACATCTGTAAGCCCACTAATTATACGAAGACGCCTAAACCAACCAATTACGCTTTTCGATATTTCCCCATTAAAGTTTGCGCAGACGGAAAGGAATAGCGCATTTTTTCTGGTTTTCCTTTGGAGCCCCTCCCCCTCAGCAAACTTCTTCGCATCCAAATCTATCTCATTGCCCGACCTAGAGAAAAGAACGATTTCCCGAGAAGACTTAAACCCCTTCCGAGTCAATTTCTCCTCTTTAATCTCCACTGCATCTGCAGAAAACTCATACTGATAGATATAAGAATCCGCGACAAATATCACCTCAAATCGAGACGGCTGAGCCTCACTCTCAAGATCAAGCCTAAATGGCTCTACTTTAATTGCGTCTTCCGCCTGAGATTCCTTAGATGAGTCATTTACAAAGCGCTTCATAAATTTGAGCGCAGTGAAAAGATTGCTTTTCCCGCTACCATTGGCCCCGTAGACGGCCGCGCACTTTAGCAACTTCAAATCTGGGGTCGCATCAAAAACAGCCCCCTCGTCCAAGCCCTTATCTTTGGAGCGACGCTTCGAAGCCAACATCGACAATGTCGCCGGCTCCTTGAAGGACAGGAAGTTCTCGACCGTGAACTGAACAAGCATGGTGCTCTCACTTAGACAAAACACTAGGAGGATACACCGCAAACGATCAAAATTTGTGATTTTTCCACAAATTCTTGAAAATTCACCGTCCCTCAAGAGGATCCGACGTCCTCGTCACACAACCGTGACACAATTTGGGGACGATACGTTGGGAAAGCTATCGGCGTGCAGTCGTTGCACCGCTGCACGCCCTAGATGTGGTGCCAGGTGAGCGTACCGCTCCGTCACAGTGATAGACGAGTGTCCGAGCAAGTCCTTAACGACATATAGAGATACGCCCGCCATGACAAGCCAAGACGCAAACGTGTGACGTAAGTCATGCACCCTGAAGTCCTCAATCCCCGCGCGAGCACACGCGGCGCGAAACCCCTTCTGGATCGTGGTCATGCGATCGCCTGATGCCACCGCGAACACCCACGGCGAACGAGGCACCGTCACCCGCACCCATTCGCGCTGATCCCTCAAAGCCGCCATCGCCTCATCGTTCAGCGGCACAACGCGGCGCTTGCCGTTCTTCGTATCGCCCGGTTCCAGCGACAAAACCGCTCGCTCGAAATCCACTCGCGACCATTCGAGCTTCAACAGTTCGTTTTTGCGGCAACCGGTATGCAACGCGAGTCGAATAAAGTTTGGCAAATGCGGCCGACGTGCGAAGCGTGAAGCACATAACACCAGCGCATCGGCGTCTTGCCGACTAATCCAACGAACCCGAGCCGCCCCGGACGACATAGCAAGCCTAACGACGGGATTCGGCAAATCCGGCCGGTCGTACTCCAATCGCACAAAATTGATAGCCGTAGAAAAGACACGCAATTCGCGCTGTATTGTCGATTCAAGAACACCGTCCGCCTGCCTAACAGCAATGTACCGCCTCACGTCGATCCGCTTCAGCGCGCACAAATCTCTGTCTGCAAAGTACGGCCGGAGCCGCTTCAACGCGTACAGATCGCGTTGCCTGCTCCGATTATTTTTCGACGCGAGGTATACGTCTATTACTTCCTCGAATGTCATTCACCAGCCCTCTCACGCCGTTGAACTCCAATAATATCGACGTTTAACCTTGCAACGCGAATCAATAATTACTTGACAATATTGATTCTAATTTTCTCGCGTCGATAACCAGAACACCCCTAACTCTTGCCGTCAAAATGCCTGACAACGGTCTAATGTCGCACCTGCGCGCAATGCCGCGTTAAATGCGACCTTCAATGCCTCGGCGGGATCATTCGCCGTAATGTGGTCAATCGGCATGACTTCCGGGACGACGACGCCGCGGCTCGTCCAGTACCGCTTTTCGTTCAACGCGTGCTCCGCGAAATCCTTCGTGATGTACTTCGCCAGGTAGGCCGCGAGCTTGTGTCGCAGCCCCTTTTCCTTGAACGGGTTCCGAACGTTGATCTGGCCATTCCCGACGCCCACGATGCTTTACCAGATCGACCGCAGCACTCGATAGTTCTGACGGCCCTTGACCGCCACGTGGAGGTGCCACGCGCCCCGCTTCTGGCGCTCAGGCGTAGCGACATACAGGAAGGTCGACAGCTTCGCGAGACGGCGGCGCAGCGCATCGAAGTCGCGCTTCAGGCGGGCTTTGTCCTGCATGTTCTCCCGGTACGTCAACGTGATCATTCGGTCCGCCCCAATCGCCTTGCACCGTAGCCGCACCTGCTGCTTTGCGCGTTTCGCTGCATCGAGCAGGTTCGATTCGCTATTCTCAGACTCGCCGCGCTTCGCCTTCGGCTTCGCATTCAACGACAACGCGCCCATGTATCGTGAACCGCACCGGGAATCGTGGAGGCTGGTTGGTTTAAGTTAATGCGGACACGTCAGCGGCATTTCTGAGTTGCCTGTAGTAGTTTGCCTCAGCTTCAGCAGGCGGGATATAGCCGAGCGGTTCCATCAGCCGATGATGGTTGTACCAGGCGACCCATTCCAGCGTTGCCAGTTCGACGGATTCCCTCGTTTTCCAAGGGGCGCGCCGATGAATCAGTTCCGTCTTGTACAGGCCGTTGATCGTTTCGGCCAGCGCATTGTCGTAGCTGTCGCCCCGGTTGCCGACCGACGGCTCGATGCCGGCCTCAGCCAGCCGTTCGCTGTAGCGGATGCTGACGTATTGAGACCCTCTGTCGGAATGATGAATCAAAGTCCCGTCCTCACCCGGTTGGCGGGCGTACAGCGCTTGTTCAAGTGCATCCAGAACGAAGTCCGTGGTCATCGACGAGCTGACGCGCCAGCCAACAATACGGCGGGCAAACACGTCGATCACGAATGCCACGTACAGCCAGCCTTGCCATGTCGAGACATACGTAAAATCCGACACCCAGAGCTGATTCGGTCGGTCAGCCTTGAACTGCCGGTTGACTCGGTCCAGCGGGCGCGGCGCGGTCACCTCGGGAATCGTCGTGCGAACACGCTTACCGCGAACTGCGCCACGCAAGCCCTGCAGCTTCATCAACCGTCCGACCGTGCAGCGTGCCACTGCAATGCCTTCCCGGTTCATCTGCTTCCAGACCTTCGGCACGCCGTAGACCTGCATGTTGGCCTGCCAGACACGCTTGATCTCCGGTTGCAAAAGCTCATCGCGTTTCGCGCGGGCGCAGCGTTTCGACGGATCGCGAAGTTGTGCTGCATGGCGTCGGTAGCCCGACGGGGCAATCCGCAAGACCTTGCAGATCGGCTCGACCCCGAAGGTGTCGCGATGCTGATCGACGAAGGCCTTCAGGACTTGAAACGGCGGTCGAGCTCCGCCTGGGCGAAAAACGCGCTCGCCAGTTTGAGAATCTCATTGGTCCGGCGCAGTTCCTTGACCTCGCGCTCCAAGGCCTTGATGCGTTCAGGCTCGGCCGTACTCACGCCATCGCGCTCTCCACGGTCGACCTCGTCGCGCTTAACCCAATCCAACAGCGTCTGCGGCGTGCAGCCGATCATCGGCGCAATCGATTCGACTGCCGCCCACATCGACGGGTGCTCGCTACGCTGCTCGCGTACCAGGCGCACTGCGCGCTCTCGGACTTCCGGGGAAAACTTGCTTGGCTTCTTGTTCATGGCTCCATTCTCTCAAGAGTTGGAGCCTCCACAAAACTCGGGGCGGTTCACAATGTAGTTGTGATGCACCACCATCTCTCTCGTTCCGGATACGCGCCCCGCTCGGTACAGTCTCGGGCGAACCCTCAGCCCCTCGACCTTTTCACGAATCATTTGCACCAGGGCTAATGCGGCGTCCGGATCGTCTTCCCCGATAAACTCCAAGATACACAAAAGGTCTTCCTCGGCCAACGGCCGCCATTTAAGTCTTAGCACGCTTCCCCTTTCGCATCGCTTCGACGCGGGCCAAAGCCTTATTCATTACGTCCTCATGCTCGATACTCGGGCGCGGGTCGTCGATCGACTCCCGCACCTGCTCGCGCAACCATTTGTCATAGGCCGCCGCATTCGCGTGTGTCTGCTTCATCGCCGCCGCACGATCCGGACGGCTTGAGCGCTCGATCTCAACTTCATCGGGTCGCCATGCTTCGAGCGAGAAACGCCCCGACTGCAGCCCAAGCTCGCGAATCACCTCTAGCGCCTTGACGGGGTTCCGAAACGCACGCGGCCGGCGATTGTTCGACGTGACCAGCACGGCCGTTCCAGCCGTCCGCGTTTCCAGCTCGACGTAAAATGAACCGCCCTCAGCCTTGAGAACAGCCGATAGGACACCACCCGCATGCGCGGCGGCAGCAGCCTGAGACACATCTAACGTTTTCATGGCACAACCTTCAGTAGATAACGGCACGATCTATAATACATCGTGCCACAGGCAATAGCATTCCGCCCCCTTTATTTGACGTAAAACCCCTCCAGTTGCCAGCGTCTCGTGCCCAAGCACCCAGAGTCTGCGACGCCACACGCCCCGTACGGATACCGCTCTGTCACAAAGGCACTGGTTCACTCCAGTACCGCCCACCAAAGAATTCAAGGCCCTGCGTCTCACGACGCAGGGCCTTTTCGTTTTTCCCGCGCGAATTCGCGATCCGACCGTCTGTCGACGATCGCCACTGCCCCGCTATCCGCCCGCCGTCCGCAGCGCGAGCACCGCATCGACGGCCTGCCGCTCGTCGGCCGCGGCCTCGATGACGGCGATCGCGTCCTCGCATCCCGCCTGCCGGAGATGCGCCCGCCAGTCTCCCGGCCAGCCGTCGAGGTCGCACATGCGCAATGCGATCGAGCCACCCAGCTCCGCGTGCCCGCCGCCGATCGATTCCTCGAAGATGAACGACCGGACGCTGGATGCGTCGACGGCAAACACGTAGACGTGGTGAGTCGGATGCTGCGCGCTGGGCGCGACGTTTTTCATGCCTATCGTGATCATCGGTTCCTCGAGCGGGGCGCGCGGCTGGCGCTATCTGAACATGACGCCGACATGCAAGCATTCATTGCACACGGCGTCACATTTCACCAACACGAAATGCCGGCTTGTTTTGTAACGTTAGGTAACTGTTATGTAACATTTCGTCGAAAGCGGCTGACTAGAATCGGCTGACAATAACGGCGATTAACTGCGCCGAGTTCCCAATCAATACACTTGGACGAAGCCGGGTCACGATCCGCCGTGACCTGCCCGAGTCCGGTCAGACGCACTCATGACATTGTCCTCTACCCATACGTTGTGGCTCACCGGCCTGAGCGGCGCCGGCAAGTCCACGCTGGCACAGGAAATCGCTTCACGCCTGCGCGCACGAGGCCTCCCGGTCTGCATCCTCGACGGCGACGAACTGCGCGCCGGCGTGTCGCCGGATCTCGGCTTCAAGCGTGAAGACCGTGCCGAAAACTGCCGCCGCACGGCCGAAATCGCGAAGCTGCTCAACAGCCAGGGCATCTCGGTCGTCGTCGCGCTGATCTCGCCTTACGAAGCCGACCGGCAACGCGCGCGGCAGATCATCGGAGACGAACGCTTCGTCGAGATCTACCTGAAGACCGACATCGCGACCTGCTCGGCGCGCGACCCCAAACGCCTCTACGCAAAAGCGATCACCGGGCAGACGCGCCAATTCACCGGCATCTCCGACCCATACGAGCCGCCCGAGCATCCCGACCTCGTCATCGAAACCGGACAGATGGACATCGCGACCTCGGTCGAACGCATCATGGCATTCGATCGGCAGCGCTTCGCGCCGGCATGACCCCGGCGCGCGCGGCACGTCGCCGCGCGCGTCATCCCCTCACCCGCTCCGCCGTCGCATCGAACGCCCGCTTCGCCTTGTCGACGATCTCGTCGACCTCGGCCTCGCCGATCACGAGCGGCGGCGACAGCAGCATCCGGTCGCCGGTCGCGCGCATGATCAGGTTGCCGCCGAAGCAGAAGTCGCGGCAGATCGTGCCGACCTCCCCGCCATTGTCGAAGCGCACGCGCCGCGCCGGATCGCGCGCGAGCTGCACGCCCGCGACGAGCCCCGCGCCGGCAATCTCACCGACGAGCGGATGGCCGCCGAGCGCGTCGCGCAACCGGCGCTGGAAATACGGCCCGATGTCGCGCTTCACGCGCGCGACGATGCCGCCGTCGCGCAGCAGCGTCAGGTTCGCGATCGCGACCGCCGCCGCGACCGGATGCCCCGAATACGTCATCCCGTGGTTGAATTCGCCGTGCTCGATCAGCGCCTGCGCGACGCGGTCGTGCAGCGCCACCGCGCCCATCGGCACATAACCGCTCGTCAGGCCCTTCGCGAGCGTCATCAGGTCCGGCGCGAAGCCGAAGTGCTGGTGCGCGAACCACTCGCCGGTGCGGCCAAAGCCGCCGATCACTTCGTCCGCGACGAGCAGGATGTCGTACTTGCGGCAGATCCGCTGGATTTCCGGCCAGTACGTCGATGGCGGGAAGATCACACCGCCCGCGCCCTGGAACGGCTCGCCGATGAATGCGGCGACGTTCTCCGCGCCGAGCTCGAGGATCTTCGCTTCGAGCTGCTGCGCGCGCGCGAGGCCGAATGCCTCGGGCGTTTCGCCGGCGGCCGCTTCGCCGAAGAAATACGGCTGGTCGATATGCACGACATGCTCGACCTTCGACGCCATCTGCTCGTGCATGTAGCCCATCCCGCCGAGCGTCGCGCCCGCGATCGTCGAGCCGTGATAGCCGTTCCAGCGCGAGATCACGTATTTCCTGCGCGGCCGGCCCTGCACGCGCCAGTATTGATGCACGACGCGCAGCACGGTGTCGTTGCCTTCCGAGCCGCTGTTGCAATAGAAGAAGTGGTTGAAGCCCGGCGGCGTGACTTCGGCGAGCAGTGCCGACAGTTCGATCACCGGCGGATGCGTGGTCTTGAAGAACGTGTTGTAGAACGGCAGTTCGCGCATCTGCCGCTGCGCGGCGTCGATCAGTTCCGCGCGCCCGTAGCCGACGTTCACGCACCACAGCCCCGCCATCCCGTCGATGATCTTGTTGCCGTCGGAATCCCACAGATAGACGCCGTCGGCCTTCACGATCACGCGGCTGCCCGCGCGATTGAGCGCACCCATGTCGGAGAACGGGTGGATGTGATGCGCGGCGTCGAGCGCACGATACTGCGCGGTCGTGCGCGGCATGGCGGGCGGCGCTGCACCGCGGTCGGAACGGTCGGTCATGCTGCCCTCCTGAACGATGCCGGACGCGCGGCGGGTCACACGTGCAGCAGCAGGTGCCGGCGTTCCCACGAGCTGATCACGCGGAAGTACGCCTCGTACTCGGTTTCCTTCAGCGCGAGATACGCCTTCACGAACTTCTCGCCGAGGATGTCGGCCAGCGGCGCGCACGCCGCCATCAGCGTAATGCCCTCTTCGAGATTGCGCGGCAGCTGGTACGGCAGGTCGTAGCCGTCGGACGCGAGCGGCTCGCTCGGCTCGAGGCGCTGCGTGATGCCGAGATAGCCGGCCGCAAGCGTCGCCGCGATCACGAGGTACGGGTTGCAGTCGACGCCCGGGATGCGGTTCTCGATGCGCCGCGCGACCGGGCTCGACTGCGGAATGCGGAAGCCGACCGTGCGGTTGTCGTAGCCCCACTGCACGTTGATCGGCGCGGCCATGAAGCGCGACAGCCGCCGATACGAGTTGATGTACGGCGCGAAGATCGGCATCAGCGCGGGCGTGTATTTCTGCAGCCCGGCAAGATAGCCGCGGAACAGCGGCGTCACGTCGCCGTTCGCGTCGGTGAACAGGTTGCGGCCGGTCTGCGGATCGGCGAGGCTCTGGTGGATATGCATCGCCGAGCCCGGTTCGTTTTCCATCGGCTTGGCCATGAAGGTCGCGTACATGTTGTGGCGCAGCGCGGCCTCGCGCACCGTGCGCTTGAACAGGAACACCTGGTCGGCGAGCGACAGCGCGTCGCCGTGCATGAAGTTGATCTCCATCTGCGCGGCGCCGACCTCGTGGATCAGCGTCTCGATGTCGAGCCCCTGCATGTCGCAGTACTCGTAGATGTCCTCGAACAGCGGATCGAACTCGTTGACGGCCTCGATCGAATACGACTGCCGCCCCGTCTCCGCGCGCCCGGTGCGGCCGACCGGCGGACGCAGCGGCAGGTCCGGGTCCTTGTTCATGTCGACCAGGTAGAACTCGAGCTCGGGCGCGACCACCGGCTTCCAGCCCTTCTCGCGATACAGCTCGAGCACGCGCCGCAGCACGTAGCGCGGCGAGATCTCGACCGGCGAGCCGTCGAAATGCACGCAGTCGTGGATCACCTGTGCGGTCGGGTCGACCGCCCACGGAATCAGGCAGATCGTCGACGGGTCGGGCACGCACACCATGTCGGGGTCGGTGACGCCGGTCAGCGAGCCGTCTTCCGGATAGTCGCCGGTGACGGTCTGCACCATCACGGCCTGCGGCAGGCGCATCGATTCGCCGGACTCGAACTTGTTGCGCGGAATGATCTTGCCGCGCGCGATGCCGGCCATGTCGGGAATGATCGCCTCGACTTCGGTGATGCGATGCTGCCTGAGGAATTCGTCCAGTGCGGGTTGCATGATCGGCCTCGTTCAGTCGACGTCATGTGCGGCCGGCGGCGCCACTTCGCCGTCGGCGGCCGCACGGATGCGATGCGTCATGCGCGCGCGGCACGCCGCGCCGAATGCCGCGAAGATGTCGCGCGACAGCGGCTGCTCCGCGAAGCGCCATTCGGGATGCCACTGCACGCCGAGCGCGAACGCGCGCGCGCCGCGCACGCTGACGGCCTCGACCAGCCCGTCGGGCGCGCTCGCCTCGACGGCCAGGCCCGCGCCGAGCCGCGCGATGCCCTGGTCGTGCAGCGAATTGACCGTCGCTTCGCACGCGCCGCGCGCGATCCGCTGCAGCAGGCCGCCCGGCGTGAAGCGCACGACGTGCGCGGGCCCGTATTGCGATTCGAGCGGCTCGGACGGCGTCTCGCGATGGTCGGCGAAGCCCGCAGTCGCATGCAGCCGCTGGTGCAGCGTGCCGCCGTACACGACGTTCATTTCCTGCATGCCGCGGCAGATCGCGAGCACCGGCACGCCCGCGTCGATCGCCGCGCGCATCAGCGGCAGCGCGGTCGCGTCGCGCGCGGGATCGTGCAGCGTGCCGGGCGCGCTCGCGGGTCCGCCGTAATGGTGCGGCTCGACGTTCGAGTAGCTGCCGGTAAACAGCAGGCCGTCGATCGCGGCAAGCAGCGCGTCGACCGGCTGGCGCACGCCGAGCGCGGGCAGCACGAGCGCGAGCACGCCCGCGCCGTCGACCAGCGCGGCGAGGTACTTCTCGCCCGCCGCGTGCGACGGATGCGCGCCGCGCATCGTGCGATCGGCGGTCACGGCTACGAGCGGGCGCGGTCGCATGGCGGCACCTCCGATGAAATCCGCGCGGACAGGCATGCGCATCGTCGCGCTCGCGCGCGGCATGCATGGGTGCGCGCGCTCGTGTGTCCATGCGGCGCGGCACGCACGACGCGGCCGGCTCGCAATGCGCGAACACGCAGCGGCCCGCCGCAGGCAACACACTGCGGAACACGGCACGCCCCGGGGCGGATGACGCAATCGACGCTAGGGCAACAGCGACGCGCTGCCGTCGCACTGCACCGCGCTGAAGATGCGCGCGGTCACGAGATTGAAGCGGCGCAGGCCGCGATGGGACAAGGCGATGAGGCGAGGTTCGCGGGATGAGGCGGAACGCTTGCCGCGATCAGCATGCCGGTGCGGACCGGCACGTTGCGGCGCGCCCGCCGACGGACTTCGCGTCCGGCGGATCGAAGGGCTTGCAGCTTTCACGATCGTACTCGACTGACGGTTTGACGTAGGGCGCGTGATGGCTCCCTGTCATTCAGCTTATATCACCGAAAAATTGCGTCAAATTTCAGCCGCTACGGTCGGTATTAACCCTGACAAAAACACGGGCGGCATCGATTGCCGGAATCGATGCCGCCCGTTGCGACGCCGCGCCCTTCTCCGCCGCGGCGTCGTTTTCCCCGCCATCGCGTTCAGCGATACGCGAGCGCCGTCTCGACGAGCGTCTGCAGCAGCGGCGAAACCCGCGCGGCGCGCGTCTCGTCGTAGGCATACGGACGCGTTTCATCCATGTAGGTGATCTGCGCGAGTTCAAGCTGCACGGCCTGCACGCCCGTATCGGGCACGCCGTACTGACGCGTGATGTAGCCGCCCTTGAAGCGGCCGTTCGCAACCGCCGTGAAGCCGCCGTGCGCGGTCACGCAGGCGGCCAGCGCTTCCGCGAGACCCGGTGCGGCGCTCGCGCCGTTCGCGGTGCCGAAGTTGAAATCCGGCAGCCGCCCGTCGAAAAAGCGCGGCACGTGCGAGCGGATCGAATGCGCTTCCCACACCAGCGCGCGGCCGTGCTCGCGCTTCAGGCGCGCGATCTCGCCCTGCAGCGCGTCGTGATACGGCCGCCAGTAGCGGTCGCGGCGACGCAGGATCTCGTCGTTGTCCGGCAATGCGCCCGCCGGATACAGCGGCGCCTTGTCGAAGGTATCGACCGGCACGAGGCCGGTCGTGTCCTGCCCCGGATACAGGTTCTCGTTGTCGGGCGGCCGGTTCAGGTCGACGACGTAGCGCGCATGCGACGGCACCAGCACCGATGCGCCGAGCGCGACGGCGAAGCCGTACAGGCGTTCGAGATGCCAGTCGCAATCGTCGACGAAGCGCGCGTCGGGCGTCATCGTCGCTGCCAGGTCGTCGGGAATGTAGGTGCCCGCGTGCGGAATCGAGATCAGCAGCGGCAGCGTGCCCTGCTTCAGCGTGAATACAGCCGGTTGTTGGCTCATGTCGGTCTCACCGTGGTCGGTCGGACGGCGCGTGCGTTGCCGCACGCGCCGAAGCGCTGCAGCGATCAGCGCAGCAGTTGCGCCAGCGCGGCGCGGTAATCGGCATACGCGGCGTCTTCGTCGCGATGGCGGCGCGCGCGCACGACGCATGCGCCGCCCGTGTAGACGTCGCGCACCGGCGTGTCGCCGTGCTCGGCGAACACCGCGCCGGACAGCCACGCCGCGCTGTCGTGCTCGGCGATCGCCGGATGGTCGGGGTCGAGCACCAGCCAGTCGGCGCGGCAGCCTGCGCGCAGCGCGCCGATCGGCCGCCCGCTCGCCTGCGCGCCGCCCGCAAGCGATGCGTCGAACAGGCGATCCGCGACCACCGGCTGCGTATCGCTTGCCAGCACGTTGCGCGCGCGATGCACGAGCCGCTGCCCGTATTCGAGCAGGCGCAGCTCGGCGCGCCAGTCGACCGACGCATGGCTGTCCGAGCCGATGCCGATCACGCCGCCGTGCGCGAGATAGTCGACGGCCGGGAACACGCCGTCGCCGAGGTTCGCTTCCGTCGTCAGGCACAGGCCGGCCACCGCGCGGCGCTTCGCGAGCGCCTCGGTCTCGGCCGCGTCGAGATGCGTCGCGTGCACGAGGCACCAGCGCGGGCCGACGTCGAAGCGGTCGAGCAGCCACTGCACGGGCCGCGCGCCGTAGGTGCGCACGCAGTCGTCGACCTCGGCCGTCTGTTCGGCGATGTGGATGTGCACGGGCGCATCGTCGGGCAGGCCGTCAAGCAGCGTGCGCAGCCCGGCTTCCGACACCGCGCGCAGCGAGTGCGGCGCGACGCCGTAGCGCAGCGTGCCGTCCTCCGGCGCGACGCCGCGCATCGCGTCGAGCAGTTCGAGCAGGCCGTCCGGGGTATTGATGAAGCGGCGCTGGTCGTCGCGCGGCGGCTTGTCGCCGAAGCCTGCGAACTGGTACGACACGGGCAGCATCGTGATGCCGATGCCGGCCGCGCGCGCCGCGCCGATCACGCGCGCGCCGAGCTCGGCGAGCTGCGGATAGCGCGTGCCGTCCTGCGCGTGATGCACGTAATGGAATTCGCACACCGACGTATAGCCGCACTTCAGCATCTCGACGTACAGCCAGCGCGCGATCGCCGCGAGCGCGTCGGGCGTGATCTTCAGCGCGAAGCGGTACATCAGGTCGCGCCAGCTCCAGAAGCTGTCGGACGGGTTCGCGCGGTATTCGGTGAGCCCCGCCATCGCGCGCTGGAACGCGTGCGAGTGCAGGTTCGGCATGCCGGGCACCACCGGGCCCGCCGCGCGCGCGACGCCCGCCGGCGCATCGGTGTCGGGCGTCACCTCGGTCAGCGTGCCGGCCGCATCCCAGCGCAGCAGCACGTTGCGGCGCCAGCCGTCCGGCAGGTACGCGTGTGCGGCGAACAACGTCGTGTCGGTCATCGTGAGTCCCATCATCCGTTCGTGCGGCGAAACACGGTCGTCCCGCCGCGCACGACCTGCTCGCACAGCGGGCGGCCGATCCAGTAAGCGAGTTCCGCGAGCGAGCCGACCGACCATACCGCGAAATCGGCCTGGCGGCCGACCTCGAGCGCGCCGTGGCGATCCGCGCGGCCGAGCGCCGCGGCCGCGTGGCGCGTGACGCCCTGCAGCACTTCGGGCACCGTCATGCGGAACAGCGTGCAGCCGAGGTTCAGCGTCAGCAGCAGCGATTCGAGCGGCGACGTGCCCGGGTTGTGATCGGTTGCGAGCGCGATCGGCACCTGGTGCTTGCGCAGCAGGTCGAGCGGCGGCAATTGCGTCTCGCGAATGAAGTAGTACGCGCCGGGCAGCAGCACGGCGACCGTGCCGGCCGCCTTCATCGCCTCGATGCCGGCTTCGTCGAGAAACTCGAGGTGATCGGCGGACAGCGCGCGATAGCGCGCGGCGAGCGCGGTGCCGCCCGCGTTCGACAGCTGTTCCGCGTGCAGCTTGACCGGCAGCCCGCGCCGCGTCGCGGCCTCGAACACGCGCTCGGTCTGCGCGAGCGAAAAGCCGATCCGCTCGCAGAACACGTCGACCGCGTCGACGAGCCCTTCGTCGGCGAGCGCCGGCAGCATCCGTTCGCACACCTCGTCGATGTACGCATCCGCGCGGCCCGCGTATTCGGGCGGCAGCGCATGCGCGCCGAGGAAGGTCGTATAGACCGACACCGGGAAGCGCTCGCCGAGCTGCCGCGCGACGCGCAGCATCTTGCGCTCGCTCGCGAGGTCGAGCCCGTAGCCCGACTTGATCTCGATCGCGGTCACGCCTTCGGCGAGCAGCGGCTGCAGGCGTGCTGCGGCCTGCACGAACAGCGTCGCCTCGTCGGCGTCGCGCGTCGCGCGCACCGTCGACACGATCCCGCCGCCCCGCCGCGCGATTTCCTCGTAGCTGACGCCGGCCAGGCGCTGCGCGAATTCGTCCGCGCGCGTGCCGCCGTACACGAGGTGCGTGTGGCAGTCGACGAGGCCCGGCGTCACCCACGCGCCGTGCAGGTCTTCACGCGCCCAGTGCGCGTAGTCGTGCGGCAGCGCGGAGCACGCGCCGAGCCAGACGATCGCGCCGGTTTCGTCGACGGCGATCGCCGCATCGTCGATCGTCTCGTCGGGGTGGCCGTGCGGACACAGCCTCAGGTGATGCCAGACAGTCGGTTTCATGCGTTCAGTTCGTATCGGTGGCGTCGAGCGACACGGCGAGCAGCGCGCCGTCGCCGCTCACCGCGACGTCAAACGCACGCTGTGGCCCATCGAGCCGCAGCGTGTCCAGTTCTTCCAGCGTGCAGGCCGTGCCGTCGAGCTCGACGTGCACCGGGCCCGCCGCGCAGAACAGCAGCACGGTATCCGCGCGCGCGACGCGATGCGTGCCGGCGCGCCAGGCGGCGACCGTCCCGCGCGTGGTCGCGCGGCGCGTCATCAGGTTGAAGTCGCGCGTCGGGCCGTCGTGCAGCGTCGCGTCGATCGCCGTCTCGCCCGCGAAATCCGCGCGCGCGAGCGGCGCATCGAGCACGTGGCACGCGCCGTCATCGGCCGCGAGCGTCATGCCCGCGCCGGACAGCAGCACCAGCGTGCGGTCGATTCCTTCGAAGCGCGAGAACGGCCCGGCCGCGCCGACGTCCGCGACGCTCACGCGCCACGCAAACGTGTCGAGCGCGGCGCCGGGCGGATGCGCGGCGATCTCGCGCGTCACGCCGCCGCCGTTCTTCCACGGCGACGCGACGAGATCCGCCGCGCGGATCAGCGCGGCGGCCAGCACGTCATGTCGTGCCGTCATCGCTCAGCGGCCGAGCATCGGCAGCTTCAGGCCGGCTTCGCGGGCCGTCTGCTGCGCGAGTTCGTAGCCGGCATCCGCATGGCGCATCACGCCCGTCGCCGGGTCGTTCAGCAGCACGCGGCCGAGGCGCTCGTGCGCTTCAGCGGTGCCGTCGGCGACGATCACGACGCCCGAGTGCTGCGAGAAGCCCATGCCCACGCCGCCGCCGTGGTGCAGCGACACCCACGATGCGCCGCCTGCCGTGTTCAGCAGCGCGTTCAGCAGCGGCCAGTCGCTCACGGCGTCCGAACCGTCCTTCATCGATTCCGTCTCGCGGTTCGGGCTCGCGACCGAACCCGTGTCGAGGTGATCGCGGCCGATCACGATCGGCGCCTTCAGCTCGCCGTTCTTCACCATCTCGTTGAACGCCTGGCCGAGGCGATAGCGATCCTTCACGCCCACCCAGCAGATCCGCGCCGGCAGGCCCTGGAACGCGATGCGTTCGCGCGCCATGTCGAGCCAGTTGTGCAGGTGCGGATCGTCGGGGATCAGCTCCTTCACCTTCTGGTCGGTCTTGTAGATGTCCTCCGGATCGCCGGACAGCGCGACCCAGCGGAACGGGCCCTTGCCTTCGCAGAACAGCGGGCGGATGTACGCCGGCACGAAGCCCGGGAAGTCGAACGCGTTCTCGACGCCCATTTCCAGCGCCATCTGGCGGATGTTGTTGCCGTAGTCGAGCGTCGCCGCGCCGCGCTGCTGCAGCGCCAGCATCGCGCGCACCTGCACCGCCATCGACTGCTTCGCGACCTTCACGATGCTCTGCGGATCGACCTTCTGCGCCTCGCGCCATTGCGCGACGGTCCAGCCCTGCGGCAGGTAGCCGTTGATCGGGTCGTGCGCGCTCGTCTGGTCGGTCACGCAGTCCGGCGTGATGCCGCGCGTGACGAGTTCCGCGAACACGTCGGCCGCGTTGCCGAGCAGGCCGACCGACACCGGCTTGCCGGTGCGCTTCGCTTCCTCGATCATGCCGAGCGCTTCGTCGAGCGTCGTCGCCTTCTTGTCGACGTAGCGTGTCTTCAGGCGGAAGTCGATGCGCGTCTCGTCGCATTCGACCGCGATCATCGAGAAGCCGGCCATCGTCGCCGCGAGCGGCTGCGCGCCGCCCATCCCGCCCAGGCCGCCCGTCAGGATCCAGCGGCCCGACGGATCGCCGTTGAAGTGCTGGTTCGCGACCGAGAAGAAGGTTTCGTAGGTGCCCTGCACGATGCCCTGGCTGCCGATGTAGATCCAGCTGCCGGCCGTCATCTGGCCGTACATCATCAGGCCCTTGCGATCGAGCTCGTGGAAGTGGTCCCAGGTTGCCCAGTGCGGCACCAGGTTCGAGTTCGCGAGCAGCACGCGCGGCGCGTCCTTGTGCGTGCGGAACACGCCGACCGGCTTGCCCGACTGCACGAGCAGCGTCTCATCCTCGTTCAGATCCTTCAGCGACGCGAGAATCTGGTCGTAGCACGCCCAGTTGCGCGCCGCGCGGCCGATGCCGCCGTACACGACGAGCGCATGCGGGTGCTCGGCGACTTCCGGATCCAGGTTGTTCTGGATCATCCGGTAGGCCGCTTCCGCGAGCCAGGTCTTGCAGGTCTTTTCGCTGCCGCGCGGTGCGCGGATCGTGCGCGTCGGGTCGAGGCGGGGATCGATGTGATTCGGATGGTTCATGACGACTGCTCCCGAAGGAAATGAAAAATCAACAGATTCAGAAATGCCCGGTGAAGCGATAACGGCTGCCGGGATGCCAAAGATTCGCCACCGAGGCGACGACGCCCTGCGACCAGGTGCGCCGATGTAAAACCAGACACGGTTCGACGTCGTCCATCCGAAGCTGCGCGCGCCTTTCCGGCGCGGGTGCGGCCGCTTCGATCCGGTACTCGACGCGCTGCAGCGGGGCCGCGCGCATCAGGTACTGGTTCGGCGTCGTGTTCGTGAAATCCTGCCCGGCGTAATCCGGCGCGACCGCCGGATTCACCCATCGTTCCTCGAGCTGCACCGGCTCGTCGTTCTCGAAATGCAGCACCAGCGAGTGGAACAGCTTTGCGCGCACCGCCACCTGCATCTCGTCCGCCAGCGCGTCGTCGGCCTTGACCGTCGCGAGGCCGAGCACGCTCGCGTGATACGCATGCCCGCGCGCCGCGACTTCCTCCGAGATGCTGCGGATCGCCACCAGGGTCGACTCGTACTTCGGCCGCGCGACGAAGGTGCCCGCACCCTGCACGCGCGTGATCACCTGCTCGGCCGTCAACTCGCGCAGCGCGCGGTTGACGGTCATGCGCGCGACCTTGAAGTCGCGGGCCAGCTCGTTCTCGGACGGCACCTGATGGCCCTCCGCCCACTCGCCGGCATGAATGCGAGCCAGGATGAAATCCTTGATCTCCTGGTAGACCGGTGCGCTCATCGCGTTACTGTTCCGAGGCGAACGAGAACGGGCTGACCTTCGCGAACGCACGCTCGCCGACCAGCTTCGCGATCACCGCGATGTCCGGCGCGAAGTAGTGGTCGAGCTCGTAGTGCGCGACCTTGCCGCGAATCGTTTCCATCACGGGCGCGAGCTTCGGGCTCGTGTGATACGGCGCGCGCAGGTCGACACCCTGGGCGGCGGCCAGCAGTTCGATCGCGAGGATGTGCTTCGTGTTGTCGGCGATGTCGGCGAGCTTGCGCGCGGCGAACGTCGCCATCGACACGTGGTCTTCCTGGTTCGCGGAAGTCGGCAGCGAGTCGACCGACGCCGGGTGCGCAAGCGTCTTGTTTTCCGATGCCAGTGCGGCAGCCGTCACGTGCGCGATCATGAAGCCCGAATTCACGCCGCCGTCCCGCACGAGGAACGGGGGCAGGCCCGACAGCGTCGCGTCGATCAGCAGCGCGATGCGGCGCTCGGCCAGCGCGCCGATTTCCGATGCGGCCAGCGCGAGGTTGTCGGCTGCGAACGCGACCGGCTCGGCGTGGAAGTTGCCGCCCGACAGCACTTCGCCGGTATCCGGGAAGATCAGCGGGTTGTCCGACACGGCGTTCGCTTCGACGAGCAGCACGTCGGCCGCGTGGCGCATCTGGTCGAGACACGCGCCCATCACCTGCGGCTGGCAGCGCAGGCTGTACGGATCCTGCACCTTGTCGCAGTCGCGGTGCGACTGGTTGATCGGCGAGCCTTCGAGCAGGTCGCGGTAAGCCGCGGCCGCGTCGATCTGGCCTTGATGGCCGCGCAGCTCATGGATGCGCGCGTCGAACGGCTTCACCGAGCCGGCCGCCGCGTCCACCGACAGCGCGCCCGCGACGAGCGCGGTGCGGTACAGGTCTTCGATCGCGAACATGTTGTCGAGCGCCAGCGCGGTCGACGCCTGCGTGCCGTTCAGCAGCGCGAGGCCTTCCTTCGCCTGCAGCGTGAGCGGCGCGAGGCCCGCGACGCGCAGGCCGTCGAGCGCGCTCGCGCGCTCGCCGCGGATGAACACTTCACCGACGCCGAGCAGCACCGCCGACATGTGCGCGAGCGGCGCGAGGTCGCCCGATGCGCCGACCGAGCCCTTCACCGGGATCAGCGGCAGAACGTCGGCGTTGTACAGCTTGATCAGCGCATCCATCACTTCGCGGCGGATGCCCGAGTGGCCGCGGCCGAGGCTCGACAGCTTCAGCGCCATCAGCAAGCGCACCGACGAGCGCGCCATCGGCTCGCCGACGCCGACCGCGTGCGACAGCACCAGGTTCTTCTGCAGCAGTTCGAGCTGGTCGTGCGGGATGTGCGTGCTGGCCAGGCGGCCGAAGCCCGTGTTGATGCCGTAGGCCGGCTCGCCCTTCGCGGCGATGTCGGCAACGGCCTTCGCGCCCGCGTCGATCTTCGCGAAGCTGGCCGGGTCCAGCGCGAGCGGCACGGATTCGCGCGCGATCTGGCGCAGTTGCGGGAGAGTCAGGTGGCCGGGGGTGAGCGTAATCATGTGAGCAATCCTGTCTAGACAAGTTCGGGATGGATTGCAGTGTAGTGATCCAAACTTGTATAGACAAGTGGTTTTTCGCCCATTTCGACTCGGGAGTTTCCCTGATGCCCGGCGCCCCCCGCCGGCCCGTCCGGTGGGGGCCGCTAGTTATCGTATGTTGTCGTTATTATGAATTTTGCAACATGCGGATCATTGCAGTCGCCACGCGCCGGCCGTCGTGTCTGCCCCGTCATGATTCCCCGCCCTGCTTGCCCGCGGCACGCTCGCGAAGATCCGGAAAGGCAAGGTGATGGGTTTTGGGCAGGACTGGTGTGCCTGCTTGATCGCTACGGTCAAGGCGCGCTAAGCGGTGCCGAACGATGCGCCGCTCGAATGAGCGGGCCGGCGCCCGCATGAACGGAGACTACGCGCGCGTCCACGCGACGCACGCCGCGTAGCCGGGCGCCGCGTCGAGCCACGCGGCGTCGAACGCGGCCACGCCGGCCGCGGGCGCGGCAGGCGCGACGACCTCCACCGCGGGCGTCGCCGCGTCGCGCGGCGGCACCACCGCGAACGCCTTCAGCCCGCCGGCGATGCCGGTGCCGAGCGCCTTCAGCAGCGCCTCCTTCGCGGCCCAGACGCGCATGAACGCGTCCGCGCGCGCCGCGTCCGGCTGATCGTCCAGATAGGTAGCCTCGCCGGGCGCGCAGACCTCGCGCGACAGCCCGCGCCAGTCGATCGCACGGTCGGCGCGCTCGATGTCGATGCCGACCCGGCAGGCAGCCGACCATGCGATCAGCGCATGGTCGCCGGCATGCGACACGTTGAAGTCGAGCGATGCCCGGTGCACGGGATCGAGCGCGGGACGGCCGGCCTCGCCGACCGCGATCACGACGTCCCGCGGCGCGATGCCGAGCCGCGCGCCGAGCACGTCGCGCAGCGCGATGCGCGTGCCGGCGCTGCGCACCGCGTCTTCCCGGCGCAGGAAGCGCGCCGCACGCGCCTGTTCTGCGTCGCTCAGCCCCGCATAGGCGGGCGACGCGAGCGGCACATGCCAGTCGAAATCGACGCGCACGACCTGCACGCCCGCGCGGCGCGCGGCCGGCGGCACGTCGATCGGATGCGCGCGATAGGCGCGAGGTGCGTCGGTGGACGAGCCGGTAACGGGAGAGCTGGACATCGATGCGTGGCCTGCGGGGCGAAACGTCCGATGTTAATCGATCGTCGCGCGTTCGGGCGGGCCGCCCGGCCGTTCAGCAGTTCAGCCGTTCAGCCGTTCAGCCGTTCAGCCGTTCAGCCGTTCAGCCATTCAGTCGTTCAGCCCGTTCAACAGTTCAGCCGTTCGCCGCGACGCCGGCCGGCGCATGCCGCGCACGCGCGGCCGCGTGGCGCGCATGGACCGTGCCCGGCGCATCGGCCGGCAGTGCGCCGTGCCGCAGCCAGTGCAGCGCGAGCGGCCACAGCGTATCGGCGAACCGGCTGTGGAAGAACGCGAAGTGCCCGATCGCGTCGACGCCGATGTCGCGCGGCGCGATCCGCAGGTGCGTGACGTCGCTGCCCGTGTAGTAGCCGAGCAGCCGCTCGATCGCGGCGACGGTGCCGAACGCGTCGTCGTCGAACCCGATCGCGAGCATCGGCGCGGTGAGCGCCGCGAAGCGCGCGGGCAGCGCGGCGCGGCACGCGACGCTTTGCGCATGCCGGCCGCGCGCGTAGACGTCCTCGAAGCGCGGCCGCGAGCGCGCCCACGACAGCGCGACGCCGCGCGGCGTATCCTCCATCCAGCCGAGGCGCCTGGCCGGCACGTAGCCGCACAGCGCTGCGAGCGCCGGCATCGCGACGTGCCACTTCCACCACATGCGCCGCCGCTCGGCCGGCAGGTAGTCGCGCCAGTACGCATACTGCGCACCGACCGTCAGCACGCGCCGCACCTGCGCGTTCGACGGCGCGAGCCCGAGCACGAAACCGCCGATGCTGTGCGCGACGACGTCGAGCGGCTGGCCGGGGAACGCGTCGAGCGCGTGGCGCAGCGCGGCCTCGCAGTCGAGCCGCCCCCAGTCGAGCCAGTTCGCGCGCAGGCTCGCGAGTCGCGCCGGGCGCGAGCCGCCGATGCCGCGATAGTCGTAGACCAGCACGTCGCGCCCGTGCGCGAACAGCCATGCGGCAAAGCGGAAGTAATAGTCGCAGCGCACCGACGTCGCGCAGTTCACCACCGTGACCGGCCGGCCGGGCGCGCCGCCGTGGTGCCGCCACACCTGGCCGTGCAGCACGTAGCCGTCCGCCGTGCGCAGCGTCACCGGTTCCGGCGGCAGCGCATCGGGCGCCGCGTTCGCATTCGTCATCGTGTCTCCTCGCATCGGCCGCGCTCGGGCCGGCCACCCTCGAACTTGACGCATTGCACAAACTCGACCACGCTGGCGGCTTCGTTCGCATGAGCTCAACGCATGTCAACGCCTCTCGCCCGTCTCCCGTCGCTGGACCTCGTGCGCGGCTTCGTCGCCGTCGGCCGCCGCATGAGCATCACGCTCGCCGCGCAGGATCTGTACGTCACCCAATCGGCAGTCAGCCGCCAGGTGCACGCGCTCGAGGCGCATCTCGGCGTCGCGCTGCTGCAGCGCGGCTACCGCAGGATCGCGTTCACGCCGGAAGGGGAACGCCTGTTCCACGTTGCCGACGCCGCGCTGCGCAGCCTGCAGGACACCATCGGCACGCTCACCGCCGTGCGCGAGCGGCAGCCGGTCACGATCACTGCGAGCATCGGCGTGACCGCGCTGTGGCTGCTGCCGCGGCTCGGCCAGCTGCAGGCGCGGCATCCGGAGATCGACCTGCGCGTCGCCGCGAACGACAAGGTACTCGATTTGCGCGCGGAAGGCATCGACCTCGGAATCCGCTACAGCCCCCGCGACCGCGCGCCGGCCGGCGCGCTGCACCTGTTCGACGAGACGGTGGTGCCGGTCGCGCACCCGGCGCTTGCCGCGCGGCCGATCGCGGACGCCGACGCGCTCGCGGGCCATGTGCTGCTCGAATTCGACGGGCCGCCGCAGACGCAGCTGCAATGGCGCGAGCACCTGCACGCGGCCGGCCTCGGCGACGCGCGCCCGAAGGGCGTGCTGCGCTTCAACCAGTACGATCAGGTGATCCAGGCCGCGCTCGCGGGCCAGGGCATCGCGCTCGGCCGTCTCGCGCTCGTCGCGCCGATGCTCGCGGACGGCCGGCTGATGGTGCTCGGGCCGCACGGGCGCGCGCCGCAGAACGGCTACGGCTACTGGCTGTTCCAGCGCGACCCGGCGCCGCGGCGCGAAGTCGCCGAGGTGCGCGACTGGATCCGCGCGGAAGCCGACGCATGTGCGGCCGAGATGCGCGCGCTCGCTGCCGTGCGCGACTAGATCACCTGCCCTTCGGCAACGTCCCCAGCGCATCGAGCGCGCGACGCCGCGCCGCGTCGTGATCGACGAGCGGCGCCGGATAGTCGGTGCCGAGCCGAACCCCGGCCGCCGCGAGCTGCACCGGCGACGCGGCCCACGGCGCATGGATCGCCGCGTCGTCGAGCCCCGCGAGTTCCGGCACCCAGCGCCGCACGTACGCACCGCGCGGATCGAACTTGCGGCCCTGCAGCACCGGATTGAAGATGCGGAAATACGGCGCGGCGTCCGCGCCGCAGCCGGCCACCCACTGCCAGTTCGCGGCGTTGTTCGCCGGATCGGCATCGACGAGCGTGTCCCAGAACCACGCCTCGCCCGCGCGCCAGTCGATCAGCAGGTGCTTGACGAGGAACGACGCGACGACCATCCGCACGCGGTTGTGCATCCAGCCGGTCGCCCACAGCTCGCGCATCCCGGCGTCGACGAGCGGATAGCCGGTCAGGCCGCGCTGCCACGCGCGCAGCGCGCCGGGATCGCTGCGCCACGGCATCGCGTCGAACTGCGCGCGGTGGTTCGCGCTCGCGAGCGCCGGAAAGTGATACAGCAACTGATGATTGAATTCGCGCCAGCCGAGTTCGCCGAGGAACTTGTCGGCGCCGGCCGCACATGCGGCGCCGCCCGCCTGCGCGTGCAGCCGGGCCGCATGCCAGACCTGTCGCGGCGACACGTTGCCGAAGCGCAGGTACGGCGACAGGCGGCTCGTCGCGGGCAGGTCGGGACGATCGCGCGCGTCCGCATACGCGGCCAGCGACGACGACACGAAGGCGTCGAGCTGCCGGTGCGCGCCCGCTTCGTCCGGCGCGGGCCACGCGGCGCGCAGGCCGCCGGCCCAGTCCGGCGCGTGCGGCAGCAGCGCCAGCGCATCGAGCGCGAGCGCGCGCTCGCGCACCACGTCCGGCCACGGCCGGAACGCGATCCGCTCCGGCTCGGGCAGCGGCGCGGCCACCTCGCGATCGCGGCGCGCCGCGCGCCAGTAGGCCGTGTACACCTGGAACGGCGTGCCTGATGCAGTCAGCACGTCCCACGGTTCGTTCAGCAGGCTGCCGTTGCTGCTGTCGACCGTGAGCCCGCGCGCCTTCAGCGCCGCCTTGAGCGCGGCATCGGCATCGCGCTGCGGCTGCCCGTAACGGCGATTCCAGTAGACGGCCGCCGCGCCCGTGTCGTGCACGACGCGCGCGATCTCGCGTTGCGCATCGCCGCTCAGCAGCAGCAGGCGGCCGCCGTGCCGCGCGAGCGCGGCGTCGAGCGCGCGCAGCGACCCGTGCAGCCACCAGTTCGCCGCGCCGCCGGGCGGCCTGCCCGCATCGGCGCCCGTGTCGTGCACGTACACGCATACGAGCGGGCGGCCCGACTGCACCGCGCGCGTCAGCGCGGGATGATCGGTGAGACGCAGATCGTCGCGAAACCAGACGATCGCGGGCGCAACGGACGGCACGGCGGACACGCACACCTCGACTCGGAAACCGGAACGTGACGCGTATTGTCGCGGGTGCGGCGCGCGGTGTCGATGGAGGTCCCCGGTGAAACGCCTTAGCCCGTTCCGACGATTTGTCGGCGCGCGCGAACGCCTGCGCTCGACGTCGGGTGGTGCGCGTCCATGTCGGCGCATACGGTCCCCGCCGCTTCCATCACGCCCATGACCAAAGCCGCCAACCTCGTCACCTCGATCACCGTCGCCATCGACGCGCCCGCGTCGGTCGTCCGGTGCGTGGGCACCGCGCGGCTCCAACCAGTGCGCGCGCGACGTGAAGCGCGTCAATCGAGCCGGAACGCCGCCTCGAAGCGTGCAGCGAACGCGTCGAATTCCGCTTCCGGCAGGTGATTGATGCCGCCCGCGCGTTTGCGCCCGCCGCCCGTCGCAAAGCCGCGGCAGAAATCGTCCGCGCCGAGCGGCCGGCCGTCGGGCACGCGCACGCTGACGACGAGCCCGCCGCCCGTGCGCGGCGACAGCACCGCGAGCGCGGCGCCGGGCGCGTTGCGCATCCGCTCGTTGGCGAGCATGCCGGTCGCGCGCCGCGCCCATGCGTGGTCGGGCATCCGGACCAGCGTCGCGCCCGGCACTTCGCGCAGCGGCGCGAGCGCGCATGCGCGCGCCATGTCGTCGCGATAGCCGTCGCGCAGCGCCGCGAACACCGGCGTGCCGCGCACGAAATCGCGCGGGTCGACGCACGGCAGCATCGCGTCGGCGAGCGCGGCCGGATCGAAATGCAGATCGTCGACGCAATCGCCGTACGCGTTGTAGTTCAGGTAGAGGCCGAGTTCCGCGAGCATCCCGCGCTCGGCCGCGTCGATTCCATGTTCGCGCGCCAGCGCATCGCCGAGCGCCGGCAGCTCGTCGCCGAACGCCGCGGCGATCGCCCAGCGCACGTGCAGGCCGCCGAGATAGCGGTTCACGAGCGCGCTCGTGCACACGTCCGCCGCCGTGTCGATATGCGCGTCGAAACGCGCATCGTCGGGCAGCGCGCCCGCGAAGTGGTGGTCGAAATAGCGGACCGCCGCACCGTCGCGCAGCAGCCGCGCGCACGCGTCGCGGTTCTGGTCGTGCGATACGTCGAGCACGGTGACGCGGTCGCCCGCGCGCGCGTCGATCCGCTCGAGCAGCCGGATGTCGCGCTTCACGCCCGTCACGAGCGTGCCGCGCGCGCCCTCCGCGAGCCGCAATTGCTGAAGCGCGCACAGGCCGTCCGCGTCGCCGTTGAACGCGAACACGTGCTGCCCGCTGTCGTTGTCCCGCATGTTCCGTTGCTCCATCTTCAAGGCGTGAAATCGCCGCCGTTCGCGTCGAGCGTCGCGCCCGTCACCGCGTTCGCGTAATCGGACGCGAGAAACAGCGCGGCGCGCGCGCAGTCGTCGTCGGTCGGCAGCCGCACGAGCACGAGGTTCGACGCGATCGACGCGATGATCTGCGCCTCCGGCACGCCGTGTTCGGTCGCGGCCTGCCGGAAATACCCCTGCGTCGGCACGCCCCACCTCCACCCCATGTGGATGCTGTTCGCGCGGATGCCGTGCACGCCGAGCTCGCGCGCCAGGTATTTTGCCGCAACCGCGAGCGCCCCCTTCGATACAGCGTAGCCGGCTTCCCCTGCAAACGGCTTGCGGGTCGCCTGCGTGTTGATCATCACGATCTTGCCGCTGCCGCTTCATGTACGGCACGATTTCCTGCGTGAGCGCCATCGTGCCGAACACGTTGGTGTCGAACACCGCGCGCCCGCCGTCGAGGTCCGCCGTATCGACCGGCTCCGGGAACGCGCCGTGCGCGAACGCGCTGTTCACGAGCGCGTCGATCCGGCCGAAGCGCGCGATCGACGCGTCGGCGGGCTGCCGGCTGATGCGTCGTCTTCAAGATGTCATACGTCATCAGACATTAAATCCGTTCATCGCTGCCCTCCGACCTGGGCAAGCATCGGGAAAATCGTTCATTCCCGGGTATACCCGCGAGCCAGCCTAACGCATCGCAGCGTAACATGTCATACGACGACATACTACTTAGAACGCATCGGCACCCCAACCGCCTGCCGCATCCCGACCGGAGACACCCTTGACCACGCCCTCGCCTGCCCCGGCCGGCCGCGACCCGCTCGCGTCCGCCGTCTCGAAAGTGAAATGGCACGTGCTGCCGCTCGTGCTGATCATGTTCATCGCCAACTACATCGACCGCGTGAACGTCGGCTTCGTCGACCGGCACCTCGAAGCGTCGATCGGCATCGGCGCCGCCGCCTACGGGCTCGGCGCGGGGCTGTTCTTCGTCGGCTACGCGCTGTTCGAGGTGCCGTCCAACCTGCTGATGCAGCGCTACGGCGCGCGCGTGTGGCTCGCGCGCATCATGGCGACCTGGGGCCTCGTCGCGGCCGCGATGGCGTTCGTGTGGAACGACACGTCGTTCTACGTGCTGCGCTTCCTGCTCGGCGCGGCCGAGGCCGGCTTCTTCCCCGGCGTCGTGCTGTACCTGTCGCAATGGCTGCCGCCGCAGGCGCGCGGCAAGGCGATGGCGATCTTCCTCGGCGGCTCCGCGTTCGCGTCGGTGCTGTCGGGCCCGGTGACGGGCGCGCTGCTGTCGATTCACGGCTTCGGGCTGCAGGGCTGGCAGTGGATGTTCCTGATCGAAGGCCTGTTCTCGGTCGCGCTGTGCGGCGCGAGCTGGCTGCTGCTGAAATCGCACATCCGCGACGCGACGTGGCTCACCGCCGACGAGCGCGCGGCGCTCGAACGCGCGCTCGACGACGAGCGGGCGAAGCGCGACGTGCATACGCACGCGCACGCGCCGCGCTTCGCGCTGCTCAAGGATCCGCAGATCGCGCTGTTCTGCTTCCTGTATTTCTCGATCCAGCTGACGATCTACGCGGCGACCTTCTGGCTGCCGACGATCATCCGCAGGATGGGCGGCCTCACAGATTTCCAGGTCGGGCTCTACAACACGATTCCGTGGATGATCGCGATCGGCGCGATGTACGGCTTCGCGGTGCTGTCGTCGAAATGGAAGCATCCGCAGCGCTGGCTCGCGTGCGCGCTCGTGCTCGCCGCATGCGGGCTGTTCGCGTCGACGTCGCGCGATCCGGTCTGGTCGTTCGCGTCGATCTGCTTCGCCGCGCTCGGCTTCAAGGCTGCGTCGTCGCTGTTCTGGCCGATTCCGCAGGGCTACCTCGACACGCGCGTCGCCGCGGCCGTGATCGCGCTGATCAACTCGGTCGGCAACCTCGGCGGCTTCGTCGCGCCGACGGCCTTCGGCTATCTGAAGCAACATACGGGTTCGATCACGGGCGGCCTGTACGCGCTCGCGATCGCATCCCTCGTCGCCGCGGCCGCCGCGCTGTTCGCCCGCACGCACCGGCGCAGCGATCCGCCGCGCGGCACGCCGGCCGACGAGCCCTTCACGCCTTCCCCGCTGCTGCGCCATGCCGAACACTGATCGCCGCCTGACCGTCATCGTCTCGAACGCCGCCGACGGCACCCTCGCCACGTACTCGCTCGACGCCGACGGCAACCTCGCGCCGCTCGGCCTGCATCCGGCCGGCGACGCCGTGATGCCGCTCGCGCGCCCGGCCGACGGCACGCGGCTGTATGCGGCGACGCGCGGCGCGCGGCCGGCGATCGTCGCGTTCGACGTCGCGCCGCGCACCGGCGCGCTCGCCCGCGTCGCGTCGGCCGCGATCGACGCGAGCCTCGCGTACCTGACGCTCGACGGCAGCGGGCGCTGGCTGCTCGGCGCGTCGTACGGCGGCCATGCGCTGAGCGTGTACGACGCCGCGCGCGTGCGCGCCGGCGACGGCGTGCCGCTGCAGGTGATCGGCGGAATCCCGAACGCGCATGCGGTGATCGTGTCGCCGGACGACCGCTACGCGTACGTGAGCTCGCTCGGCTCCGACCGGATTTTCTGCTTCGAACTCGTGCACGACATGCGCGGGATCCGCGCGGTCGAGCATGGCGAGGCGCGCGTCGAACGCGGCTTCGGGCCGCGCCACCTGCGGTTGACGCGCGACGGCCGCACGCTCGTCGCGGTCGGCGAATTCGAGGCGCGGCTCGCGGTGTTCGCGCGCGACCCCGACAGCGGCCGGCTCGGCGACGCGCACATCACGCCGCGCCCGGCCGCGCTCGCGTCGCTCGCGGCGGGCCATGCGCGGCCGCCCGCGCCGGCGCAGCCGGCCGTGTGGGCGGCCGACCTGCAGCTCACGCCGGACGAGCGCTTCGCGTACGTGTCGGAGCGCACCACGAGCCAGCTCGTCTGCTACCGCCGTCACTCGGACGGCACGTTCGCCGCCGTGCATGCGACGGCGACCGAGGCGCAGCCGCGCGGCTTCGCGATCGATCCGTCGGGACGGTTTCTCGTCGCGTGCGGCGAGCAGTCGGAAACCGTGTCGGTGTATGCGATCGCGCCGGACGACGGCGCGCTGACGCCGCGCGCGCGCGCGAGCGGCGGGCGCGGCGCGAACTGGATCGAAATCGTGTAAGGGAACGCGGCCAGCGAGGCGGCGTGCGTTCGCGCCGCCCTCCCCGCTCAGCGCCGCTCGCTCGGCGCCATGCCGGTCCAGCGCTTGAACGCGCGCGTGAAATTCGCGCGATCCGTATAACCGACCCGCGCCGCGATCTCGTCGACCGGCAGGCGGGTGCCTTCGAGCAATCGCAACGCGTCGCGCAGGCGGATCTCGTCGAGCAGCGCCGAGTAGGTCGCGCCGTATTCCGCCAGCTTGCGCTTCAGCGTGCGCGCCGACACATGCAGCTCGCGCGCGACGTCGTCGACCGACGGATAGCCGTGCGCGCCGCAGATCAGCAGGTTGCGCACCCGCTCGACGACGCTTTCCGTGTAGCCGAGCCGCGCGAGTTCGGCCTCGCACTGCTGGACGATCATCTGCGCGGTCTGCGCGTTGGCGGTGCCGATCGGCTCGTCGAGCAGCGCGGCGTCGCAGCGGATCCGGTTCGCGCTCGCACCGAAGTGGCAGCGCGGCAGCCGCGCACGATACGCGTCGAACCACGCCGGCTCGGGCCATTCGAAATGCAGCTCGGCGCGCGACTTCAGCGTGCGCCCGAGCGCCGGCTCGAGCAGCGAGTTGAACAGGATCGCCGTCTCCACCAGGAAATTCTCCACCGCGAACCGGCGCAGCCGGCCGAGCGGAAACGCTTCGCGCACGTCGATCTGCGCGGTGCCGTCGAACTGCGTGAGGCGCACCGAGAAGAACGGCACGCGGGTGGGCAGGTAGCGGATGCCGAGCTGGATCGCCTCGCCGAGCGTCGCGCAGCTCATCAGCCCGAAACCGATCAGCCCCGATTTCGTCAGGCTGCTGCGCAGGCCGATCTCGATCGCGATCGATGGGTCATCGGTCGCGTCGAGCAGGTTGAATACGATCGCCGCCTGTTGCAGCGGCGTGATCCGCGCATGCGGCTGCGCGAGCCGCTCGCGCGCGACGCCCGAGCCGGACAGGATGCGGCCCGCGTCGATCCCGCGCTCCTCGGCCAGCATCAACATGAACAGCGCATACGCGGACGACACCGTCGCCTTGTTCAGCTGGCGCGCGGCATCCGGGGCAGGCAGGGCCATGCGGCGACTCCGGAACGGGTTTCGCGGATTGTAGCGGCCGCTGGCCCGGGATGACACATGGGCGGGCCTCTACACGATGGCCCGAAATGACACCGCCATTGGCACCGGCGGCCCTCGCACGCGGCACGGCGCGCACCTATGCTTGACGCATCGGCATAGCGCCCCACTCTTTCGCAGGAAAACCGGTCGATGAGCCAGCCAGCCCGTGTCACCTTCCGCAACGACGCGGAGAAAGTCGCCTATGTGCGCCGCGAGGTCAACGCGGCGAGCGACGCGATCCGCGCGCGCTATCCGCTGCTCGACCGCCAGAACCTCGTCGGCGCGAGCGTGATGGCCACCAGCATGGCCGCGATGCTCGCGATCGCGTGGCTGTACGCGCGCGGCACGCTCGCGTGGTACGTCGCGCTGCCGCTCGCCGCGTTTGCCACGTCGTTGATCCACGAGCTCGAGCACGACCTGATCCACCTGATGTATTTCAAGAAGACGCCGTGGGCTTACCACCTGATGATGGCGCTGTGCTGGCTCACGCGGCCCGGCACGATCAACCCGTGGACGCGGCGGCGCATGCATCTGCATCACCACAAGGTGTCGGGCGGCGAATCGGATCTCGAGGAATTCGGCATCACCAACGGCGAGCGCTGGGGCGTGAAGCGCTTGCTGATGCTCGCCGACGGGATGCTCGCGGTCGTGCTGCGCCCGGCCGCGATGCGCCGCAAGGTGAAGCAGTACGTCGCCGCGCAGCCCGTGCAGGACGCGGCCGAGCGCGCGCAGCTGCGTGTCGAGCAGGTGTCGTCGTACATGCCGGTCGGGCACCTGTACTACGCGCTGTGGCATGCGTTCATCGTCTACCACGCCGGCCTGTTCGCGCTGCATGCGTTCGGCTATGCGCTCGCCGTGCCGGCTGCCGTCGAACGCGCGATGCAGGCCGTCGATTTCCTTGCGGTGGTGTGGCTCGGGCCGAACTTCGTGCGCAGCTTCTGCATCAATTTCGTCAGCTCGAACATGCACTACTTCGGCGACATCGACTCGCGCAACGTGATTCAGCAGACGCAGGTGCTCAACGCGTGGTGGATGCTGCCGTTCCAGTTGTTCTGCTTCAACTTCGGCAGCACGCACGCGATTCACCATTTCGTGGTGCGCGACCCTTTCTATATCCGCCAGCTCACCGCGAAAACCGCGCATGCGGCGCTGCGCGAAGCCGGCGTGCGCTTCAACGACATCGGCACGTTCGCGCGCGCGAATCGCTGGGGGCCGTATCGCGCGCGACCCGGCACGCAAGCCGACTTGTAACAGAAACCGTAACGAGCGGTAATCCTTTCCTGTTCACGCAATACCTGAAGCATGCCGCGCGATGCACCGGCACCGCGCGGCATCGCGCATTTCCCCGCCCATTCGTCTGCGCTTACGTGCAGTTACGCGATACACATCTCGTTACCTGTGCAAAAACCCCGCTCGGTTAAAGTCGGGCTCCAATTGATTTAAATCATCAGATTTAAGTGTTGATTGGTCTTATTAATAACAACATTGCTCTCTCCAACAGCCCGGCGCGCGGCGAATGTGTGCGACGGCGGAGAGTTGGCGGCGTCCAAAGCCGCCACGCGTTCGGCTCTGCCGGTGCTCCGGCAGGCCCGTCGAACGTCGCTTGTTGAATCCCTTGATTGCAGCTCCGGACACCCCAGGGCGCGGCCTCGACGCGCGCATCGGTTCGTTGCGGCGTTGTGTCGGGGGGGTGCCGCCGGTTGCCGCGCAACCGCCAATCGAATCTCTGAACAGGAACCAATCCGATGCGAAGAATCGCCCCGCTAGCCCTTTCCCTGATCCTCCCCGCGATGCTTGCCGCCTGTGGCGGCGACGACGGCGGCAGCCAATCCGCAAGCGCCTTGAAGTGGAACAGCGGCGGCTGGAGCCGTAACGGCTCGGGCACGACGTCGGGCACGACCTCCGGCTCCACGTCCGGCACGACCTCGGGTACCACCTCGGGTACCACCTCGGGCACGACGTCGGGCACGACCTCCGGCACCACCACCGGCACGACCTCGGGTACGACCACCGGCACCACCACCGGCACGACCGCGACGAACGGCCCCGGCTTCCCGGTGGCTGGCCCGTGGATGACGTACTACGGCGAAGCGTCGGGCCTCGACCTGAACCGCGCCGCGACGACCTACCGCATCATGGACATCGACCTCGATCCGGGCACCGGCAACTTCACGGCCGCCCAGGTCAAGACGCTGAAGAACAACGGCCAGAACAAGGTGCTGAGCTACCTGAACCTCGGTTCGTGCGAACACTGGCGCGACTACTGGAACACCGCCCCGAGCGGCTTCGTGTCGTGCGGCGCGAACAAGGCCGCGCAGGCCGGTTCGTACCAGGGCTACTCGGACGAGACGTGGATGAACCTCGGCAACGCCGACTACCAGAACCTGATCGTCAACTACGTCGCGCCGCGCCTCGTCGCGCAGGGCGCCGACGGCTTCTACCTCGACAACCTCGAGATGGTCGAGCACGGCACGTCGACGTCGAACGGCCCGTGCGATGCCGCATGCAGCCAGGGCGGCCTCGACCTCGTGCGCAAGATCCGCGAGAAGTACCCGAACCTGCTGATCGTGATGCAGAACGCGACCAGCAACGTGACGCGCAACGGCACGACCGGCGGCGTCAAGTACGCGAGCCTGCTCGACGGTATCGCGCATGAAGAGGTGTACAAGCCGAGCTACGACCAGGGCGCGGAGCAGGAACTGCTGAACTGGAAGGGCATGAACCTCGCGCCGGGCGGCAAGCCGTTCTGGATCGCGACGGTCGACTACGTCGGCTCGTGCACGAACACCACCGACGCATCGAGCGCGTACAACTCGGCCCGCTCGCACGGCTTCTCGCCGTACGTGTCGGACGCGAGCGCCGGCCAGGGCACGGTCTGCTACTGGGGCCTCTGATCCCCCGCCGCGCGTCGCGCGCCCCGTGCGCGTGACGCGCCGGAGGCCGGGCGCATCGCCCGCCTCCCGTGCCAGGCCTTCACGCGGCGCCCGCCCGGGCGCCGCTCGTCCGCCGGGCACCCCCTGCCGCCCGGCCCCGACGCCTGACCCTGCGCGCCGTGATGCGACACGTGTCGTGTCGCGGCCGCGCCATCGCCGTCGGTGCCATCCCGGTTGCCACGCAACCCGAAGAACCTGACCAGGAATACCCCGATGCGCAACATTGCCCCGTTGGCCCTTTCCCTGCTCGTCCCCGTGATGCTCGCCGCCTGTGGCGGCGACGGCGGCGGCGGCCAGTCCGCGACGACGCTGAACAGCAAGACCGGTACGACGACGTCGACCACCGGCACGGCCGCCACGCCCGCGGGCACGACGTCCACCCCGACGTCGACCACGCCGGCCACGTCGCCGGCCAACCCCACCACGAACACGAACACGACCGCGACGAGCGGCCCCGGCTTCCCGGTGGCAGCCCCGTGGATGACGTACTACGGCCCCGCGTCGAGCCTCGACCTGAACCGCGCCGCGACCACCTATCGCGTGATGGACATCGACCTCGATCCGGGCACCGGCAACTTCACGGCCGCGAACGTCGCGACGCTGAAGAACAACGGCCAGAACAAGGTGCTGAGCTACCTGAACCTCGGTTCGTGCGAACACTGGCGCAGCTACTGGAGCAGCGTGCCGAGCGGTTTCGTGTCCTGCAGCGCGAACACCGCCGCGCAGGCCGGTGCGTACCAGGGCTACTCGGACGAGACGTGGATGAACGTCGGCAACGCCGACTACCAGAACCTGATCCTGAACTACGTCGTGCCGCGCCTCGTCGCGCAGGGCGCCGACGGCTTCTATCTCGACAACCTCGAGATCGTCGAGCACGGCACGTCGACCACCAACGGCCCGTGCGACGCCGCATGCAGCCAGGGCGGCCTCGACCTCGTGCGCAAGATCCGCGAGAAGTACCCGAACCTGCTGATCGTGATGCAGAACGCAACGAGCGACGTGACGCGCCTCGGCACGACCGGCGGCGTGAAATACGCGAGCCTGCTCGACGGCGTCGCGCACGAAGAGGTGTACAAGCCGAGCTACGACCAGGGCGTCGAGCAGGAACTGCTGAACTGGAAGGGCATGAATCTTGCGCCGGGCGGCCGCCCGTTCTGGATCGCGACGGTCGACTACGTCGGCTCGTGCACGAACACCGCCGACGCATCGAGCGCGTACAACTCGGCCCGCTCGCACGGCTTCTCGCCGTACGTGTCGGACGCGAGCGCCGGCCAGGGCACGGTCTGCTACTGGGGGCTCTGATCCCCGTCATGCGTCGCGCGCGAGCGGCGCGACGCACGTGACGGCCGGCGGCCGGGCATCCTGCCCGCCGCCGCCGTGACGCCACGCAACGCAACGCGACGCGGCGCCCCTCCGGGCGCCGCGCGCACGTTACGAACGCGCGCGCTTGTCGCCGCTCCCGACGACCGGCGCCAGCAGCTGGCGCACCAGCCCCTGCGCGACGCTCGTCGCCGCATCGCGGCTCCAGCCCGTGCGGCTCGCGGTGCCGCTCCACACCACCGCGCCGGTGCGCAGGTCGATGATCTGCAGCGCGATGCCGATCGCCGGCTCGCCGTCGACCCCGACCTTGTAGCGCCACTCGTTCACCGCGCCCGTCAGCCCGTAGCGCAGATGGTTGTCGGCCGCCCACTTCTTCGCCTTGCCCATGTCCGTTCCGGTCCAGTCGACGAACATCCCGTCGTCGCCCGGCGTACGGTACTCGCGCACGTCCGTGTAGCCCTGCGCGCGCAGGAAGCCCGCGACGATCGACGCGGCGCGCTGCCCGGCGTTCGCGGTCTCGGTGTTGTTCTCGATCGGCAGCACGGCCCAGCCGGTGTTCGCCATCCGCAGGTCGCTGTAGCCGCCGCTCGCCTCGAACGGCGAAACGGGCCCGCTGTCGACCTGCGCGCAGCCGGCGAGCAGCGCGCTCGCCGCGGCCAGCGCCACGCACCAGCGGCGGGCGGTCCATCCGTGCCGCGCCGGCTTGCCAGCCACCTGCGGCGATGCGCTCTGTTTCATTTCGCTCTCCTTGATTACCGGGTCAATACATCCAGCGATAGCGAATCCCGACTTCGGTCACGGGCGTCGAATGGTTCGACGACGCGCTGGCATGGGTGATGTAGAGGCCGAGCTGGTCGCCGCCGAACACGCTGCCGACGACGCCCGCCGTCACGCGCTCGCCCCACTTCGCGTGCGAGTCGTACAGCGGGCCGACCTCCAGGAACGGCCGCCAGCGACGCGAATAGCCGTCGAGCAGCCCGTTGCCGAAACCGCCGAGCAGCGCGATCTGCGTGAACGTGCGCGGCACGAACAGCGGCGCGGTCAGCGGCGTGCCGTTCGGCGTCATCTGCTGCAGCAGCGAGCCCGGCGTGCCGTTCGCGGTGTACTCGCCGTGCGTGACGGCAACCCGCACCGTGAAATCCGGATACGTGATGCGCAGCTTGTAGCCGCCGTCCGCGGTGATCAGCGTGCCGTGCCCGAGGTACGAGCGGTCCTGTCCGTAGAAGCGCGCATATTCGACGCGCGCCCGCGTGAAGATGTGCAGGTCCGGCTGGAACGACACCGCGGCGGCCACGTTGTCCTTCATGCCGCCCACCTGCAGCTGCGCGGATTCCGTCGCTTCCTGGTTGCGCCCGACCGACCACGTGAAGCTCAGCGGCCGCCCCTCGAACAGCGCGCCTTCGGCGCGCACCGTCGTGAACGCGCGCAATGCGTCGCGGCGGCCGAGCACCAGCGCCTCGCGGCTGAAGGCGCCGTAATGGCGCAGCACCGCCTCGAAGTTGCGATCCTTGCCGGGCACGCCGGGCAGCGAATCGTTGCCGTGCTGCGCGCGGTCGACGTAGCGGAACGCGAACGCGATGGTCGGCGTGATGCGCACGCCCGCGCCGATGCTGGTCTCGTAGAACAGCAGCGGCCCCGTGTGCACGTAGCGGAAGCCCGGCGCGACCGCCTGCGCGGTCGGCATCACCGCGTCGACGTAGGTCGCGTGCATCGCGTCGCTGTCGGGCAGCAGGTTCTGCGCCTGCGCGGCGTCCTGCTGCGCGGCTTCGATGCGGCCCGCGCGCTGCTCGGCGGCGATCTTCGTCGCGCTCGGCATCGGGTCGGCCGGATCGTCGAGCATCTGCGTCAGCTTCGCCGGGTTGTCGTCCGCGAGCGCGAGCGCCGCATTCGCATACGACGGCTGCGACAGGCGCTCGGTGTAGTGCCATGCGAGCCAGTCGCGCTCGAAGTCGTACGCGTCGTGCGACTGGCTCCACGCGAGCATCGCCTCGCGCGCGACCGCCGACGTGTGCTCGTTGCGGCGCGTCAGCCCTTGCGCGGCGGCCGGCGGCAGCATCGACAGGTCGCCGAGATCGGTCGCCGCCTTCGACGCCGGCGCGGCGTTCGCCTGCGCGTCCCGGCGCAGCAGCTCGATCAGCAGCCGCTTCGACGCGTCGCCGCCCGCGAAGCGGTCGGTGAGCGCGATGAAGCGCACGCGCGCCATGTCGTATTCGTCGGGCGTCATCTGCTGCGGCCGGCGCTGGTCGATGCGTTCGCGGTGCAGCTTCTTCCATGCGGTGCGGCGGATCTGCCACGCCTCTTCGGTCTGGCCGTCGAGTTCGAGCGCGTCGGCCACCGTCAGCCGCCACAGCACGTCGTCCCGATGCGAAGGCAGGTTCAGGCGCAGGAAGTGCAACGCGGCGCGCGCGTCGCCGAGCCGCAGGTAGGCGGCCGCATACGCGGCCGTGAGCGGCGTGTCGCCGGTCGCGCGCGAGCGGTACGTGCGCAGCGCGGTGCGCAGCGCCGCATCGGTGCCCGAATCGTTCAGCAGCCAGATCAGCGCGACCTGCGCCTTCGCGTTGTCGGGCTCGATGCGCAGCACCGCGCGCACGTCGTCGACCGCCCGCGCCGGCTCGCCGACGAGCCGCCAGTATTGCGAGCGCGCCATCAGGTATTCGGGGTCGCGCTCGGCAGCGGCCGCCTGCGCGGGCGTCAGCGCATTCAGCAGCGTCGCGATGCGCTCGTACGCGCGGGCGCGCGAGTAGTAGTACACCGCGCGCCGCAGGTCGCGCAGCTCGCCCGTGCGGCGGTACGCGTATTCGGCGACGCGGCCCGCGTCGAGCGGCTGCGCGTCGAGCGCATCGATCATCTGCTCGAGGTCGCTCGGCGTCTCGTGGCCGCTCTTCAGCAGGTGCCGCGAGCCTTCGACGACGACGTCGGGCCTGCCGGCAAGCTTGCCGAGCGTCGCATACAGCCGCCAGTATGCGTCGGCGTTCTGCGCCGCCTGCGCCGCCGGCTTCGCCTTCTCCAGCGCGGCCAGCCCCTCCGCGTAGCGGTGCTGGCCGTAGAGCGCGACCGCGATCTTCGTCGCATACGCCTGGTTCGGGCCGTAGTCGTGCTCGAGCGTCTGCCACGTGCGCAGCGCCAGCGCGTCGTCGCCGGTGCGCTCCGCGAGCGCCGCGGTGCGCTCCAGCACCGGCTGGCGCAGCGCGCCGTGCGCCTGCATCGCGAGGAAGCGGAGCGCCGCGCCCGGCGCGGCGCGCCCTTCCTGGATCGCGACATACGCGTCGATCCATTCGAGCTGCTTGCGGCGATCGACCTGCCCGCCGCCCCGCGCGAGTTCGTGCTGCATCGCGTCGAGCAGCGCGCGATCGTCGCGCAGCGCGGGCGCGAGCCGCAGCACCTGCTGCCACGACGCTTCGTCGTTGCGCGTCTTCGCGAGCCACAGGTACGCGTCGAGCGCGACGCGCGGCCGGTTGTTCCAGGTCGCGACCTGCGCGAGCCGCTCGTGCCACGCGACCGACTCCGGATCGCGCGCAAGCGCACGGCGCGCGACGTCCTCCGCCTCGCGCAGCTTGCTGTTCTGCAGGTAGACCTTGAACGCGAGTTCCTCGTCGGACGGCGCGGCCGCCGCGCCGGGCGCATTGCCGGCCGCCGGCAGCGCGGCATCGTCGGCTGCGTCGTCCGGCTCCTTCGGCGCTTTCGCCGCCGGTGCCGCCTGCGCAACCCGCACGACATGCGGCCGGTCGCTCCAGCGCCATACCGCGAGCATGATGCGCGGCGCATCGGCCGCGTCGCGCGGCGCCGCCGCCGGCTTCGCGTCCGCATGCTTCGACCCGCTGCGCAGGTTCATCAACTGGTTCGTGTAATCGGACGCGAGATCGGGGCGGCCCGCCGACATCGACAGCGAGATCAGGAAGCGCAGCGTGCGCGCGTCGGTCGCGAGTTCGCCCACGTGCTCGCGCGCGGCGAGCATCGCCTCGCCGAGCAGGTTGCCGCCCTGCAGCGCACGCAGCCCCGCGAAGAAGAACGTGCGCCGCTCCGTCTTCGACGTCGCGTGCGCGAGCGCCGCGAACGACGCGCTCGCCGCCTCGCGGTAATGCCCGCTCGCGAGCTGCGTGGCCGATTCCTTGCCGAGCCAGTACGTCGCGCGCGCCGGCTCGCGCGCCGCGAGGCGATGGTAGTAGCGCGCGGCGAGCCCGCCGTCGTTCAGCGCGATCGCCTTGACCGCGAGCACCTGCATCTGCGCCGGCGACAGCGGCGCGTCGAGCGCGTTGTTCAGCAGCGTATCGAGCCGCGCGATGCGCGCGATGCGCTCCGGCGCGCCTTCCGGCAACGCATACAGCCGCTGTTCGGCCAGGCCGATGTCGGACAGCAGCGCGCGCAGCCTGACATCAGCGTCGGGCGACGTGCGCAGTTGCGCGATGAGCCGTTCCGCGTCGTCGTAGCGGCCTTCGCCGACGTATTCGCGCGCGAGATGCTCGACGGCGCCTGCGTTGTTCGGGTCGGCGCGCAGCCATGCGCGCAGATAGGCGACGGTGAGGGAATCGGTCTCATGGCTGTCGAGCAGCGCGCGTTCGAGCGTGCCGCGCGGAAACACGGCGGCGAGCGACAGCGCGACGGCCGCGCCGAAGCCGGCGATGCCGAGAGGCGAAACGAGTCGTTTGCGGTCAGATTGCACGGTCGGCTTCCACGTGGACGAATTGCACAGGACCGGCCGCGTGCGCGCCCGACCACCCTTGCGCGTCGCGCAGCACCTGCGCGCCCTGCGCCGAGCGCGAACCGTCGCGGCGTTCCGCGCGCGCCGGCGCGCGCACGCGCTCGGCGAGCGCGCCGATGCCGACGACGTCGAGCGCCGGGCCCGTCACGTACGGAATCACGCCGGCCGCGCGGATTCGCGCGGCGGTATCGCGCGCGCACACGTCGTCGGCCGGCGGGCAGTAGTCGATCGACACGACCGGCAGGCCATACGCCTTCGCGGCGTCCACCTGCAGCATCAGCCATGCGCGATCGGCCGGCGTCACTTCGGTGTAGCGCTGCTGCGCCTGGTTCCAGCCGCGATAGAGCGACTCGAACGCGACCGCATACACGCTCGCATGCACGCGCGGCAACAGCTCGAAGCCGCGGTTGAGCATCAGCCGCGCGGACGGGAAGCGCGCCTTGATCGCGTCGATCACCGCGACGATGCCCGCCTGCTGGCGCGCGCGCTCGGCGTCGGTCTTCGCGACGATCTGATAGGAGTCCAGCGTATCGAGGAAGAAGCCGCGAAAGCCGCGCGCCCACAGCGGTGCGATCACATGTTCGACATAGAACGCGGGCCATTTCGGCGCGGCCTGGTCGACCACCGCCGAACCCCACGCGCGATTCTCGCCGTGCAGCCACGCTTTCGGGATGTCCTTGTAATACGCGCGCGCGGTGGTCACCTCGCCGACGCTCACATACGCGAGCCACGCGGTGTGCGGCGTGTCGGCCGCGCGCGGGTCGAAATCGCTGTCGGGTTCGACGACGACGCTGTCGAACGTCGACAGCGCGGCAACCGGCACGTGCGCGCCGTAGAAGAACGCGAAGGCCGGCTGCGGCGCGACGGCTGCAACCGCGGCAGCAGCCGCGCTCGCGCGTGGCTCGCCCGCGCGCGCCTGGCCCGCGTCGTCCGCGGCACGCGGCGCCGCGATCGCGGTGGCGGAATCGGCCGGAAGCGGAACCGTGTCGAGAGAGGCAGCCTGCGCCGACGCCGACAGCGGCGCGAGGCACGCGACGAGCGCGCGCACGCCGACCAGGCGACGCCGAATCCTCCCCAACATGGCCATGCCCCCCGGGCCCAACGGCTGTTGGCTCTGCACAGCAAACCCCCGTGTTGTCTTTCTTGCGTCGCGGCGTGCCATCCCTGGTTTCGTGTCACGACTGCACACGAACGCGCCGCGCTATCGAATCGGTCGCGCGTGACTGCGTGAATGCGCGATGCCTTGGATGAAGAAATAGACCAAGACATTTCGAAGTTCAAGGCGATGAACCCTGCAGGACGGCGAAACGTCGGGCGGTATTTTCCCGTAGTGCCGGCGCGTGCGCGGCGCGCCGTTGCACATCTGTTACGCGCCGCTGCAACCTTGCCCGCGCAACCGATGACGGCCGCCGCAGGCGATTCGTCGCGGGGCCGTTGCACACGCATGCGGTGGATGCCGCCCCACATGCGCGCGCGAGAATGCGCCGGGCGCCCACGCGCCGAATCCGGTTCCGATGTATCAGCGATGAAACAAAACCCGCGCGATTCGGCGCACGCCAACCCGCTGCGCGCCGTGTGGCCGCCCTGCGCAAGGAGGCCCGATCATTGGTACGTTACTTGCGTCACGGCGAGGGGCAGCATCGACGGCGCATCCGTGCCCGGCGCCTCGACAACGCGGAGCATCGATCATGATTTCCGGAATCTCTGGCCTTCCGGGCCGCAGAGCCGTCGCCGCGTGCGGCGTCGCGCTCGCGCTCGCCGTCGGCCCGGCCTGCGCCGTCGCGCAATCCACCCAGTCGCCGCCGAACGGCGACAAGAACGCGGCGCCGCCGCTCGTCTTCAAGATCAAGCGCCAGGCCCAGCGCGGCCCGGCCCAGCCGCCGTCCTACCCGACGCAGCCGCAGCAGGAAGTCCGCAAGCTCCGGTAACGAACCGGATCGCATAACTCACTACATTGCCATCGCATACGAGCCACGTTTCCGATCGCCCGGTCGAGGGGAACATCATGCATCCGAACCCGGCTTCCCGCTTGTGCCAGTCATGCGCGGCCGCCACCCGCCGCCTCGTGCGCGCACGCGCGGCCGCCTCGCGCGCCGCTGCCGCACTGGCGCTCGCGATGCTCGTCGCACTTGGCGCGCTGCCGTTGCGCGCCGTCGCCGAAACGCCCGTATCCATTGCAATGAAGCTGCTCGTCGTATCCGCCAACGGCACCGAGCCGAGCTTCGCCGCGATCACGTCGGTGCTCAAGCAGGTCGGCGTGCCGTACGACACGCTGATCGCGACCCAGACGCCGCTCACCGCCGGCATGCTGTCCGACGGCCTCGGCAACGGCCGCTACCAGGGCGTGCTGCTGAGCACCGGCAACCTCGGCTACCTCAACCCGGCGACCGGCAACTACGAGAGCGCGTTCAGCGCCGCGCAATGGCAGGCGCTGTGGAACTACGAACAATCGTTCCGCGTGCGGCAGGCGACGCTGTATACGTATCCGTCGGGTTTCCCCGACAACTACGGCCTGACGCTGATCACCTACGCGAACACCACCGCCACGCCGCTGCAGGCATCGCTGACGGCGGCCGGCAAGGGCATCTTCAATTACGTGAACGGCGCGAACCCGATCACGATCACCAACGCGTGGACCTACCTCGCGACGCCGGCCGGCAGCAACGTCGTGCCGCTGCTGTCGACGTCGAACGGCTATGCGATCGCGTCGATCTACACGTCGGCCGACGGCCGCCAGAACCTGACGATCACCGCCGACGAGAATCCCGACCTGCGCCACACGCTGCAGCTCGCATACGGCGTGATCAACTGGGTGTCGAAGGGCGTGTTCCTCGGCCAGCGCCATGTCTACATGAGCCCGCAGCCCGACGACATCCTGATCGACGACGACATCTGGGATACGCGCTCGCTGAGCGACACCACGGGCCTCACGTACCGGATGACGGGCACCGACTTCCTGAATGCCGCCGCGTGGCAGGGCAACCTGAACCGGAACGTGCCGAACGCCGCGAACGTCAAGATCGAATGGCCGTTCGTCGGCCAGGGCGCGACGGGCATCTACCTGCTCGATACGCTGACGCCGGTCGTCGCGCTCAACCAGGGCGCGTTCCGCTGGATCAGCCACACGTACACGCATGCGAACCTCGACGCGATCAGCTCGGCCGCCGCGACCACCGAGCTGCAGAAGAACGTGCAGATCGCGCGGCAGCTCGGCCTGCGGCTGTTCACGGCGGACAGCATGGTGCAGCCGGACGTGTCGGGGCTCGGCAACCCGAACTTCCTGAGCGCCGCGAACACGTTCGGGATCCGCTACCTGGTCTCCGACACGTCGCAGCCGGCCTGGAACAACCCGAGCCCGAACACCGGCTTCACCAGCCAGTACCAGCCGTCGATGCTGATCATCCCGCGCCACCCGACCAACCTGTACTACAACGTGACCACGCCGGCGCAGTGGGTGTCGGAATACAACCACTTCTATGCGCCGGGCGGCCTCTTCCCGACCTGGGACCATCCGCTCAGCTACAGCGAGATCCTCGACAAGGAATCGGAGATCTGGCTGCGCTACATGCTGAAGTACGACATCGATCCGATCATGTTCCACCAGCCGAATCTCGCGCAGTACGGATTACTGAGCACGTCGACGCTGCTCGGCGACCTGATGGGCGCGACGCTGAACAAGTACAACGCGCTGTTCGCGCTGCCGGTGCTCAGCCTCGCGGAGCACGACATCGGCGCCGCGATGGCCGCGCGGATGGCGTACAACGCATCCGGCGCCGGCGGCACACTGCTGCTCGGCGCGACCGGCAACAGCATCCGGCTCGCGACGACGAAGGCCGTCACCGTGCCCGTCACGGGCATCAGCTACGGCACGAGCGTCGAGACCTACGGCGGCCAGCCGATTTCCAGCATCGCGCTGCCCGCGGGCGGCACGCTCACCGTTCCCGGCCCGGCATGGTGACACGCAGATGAACTCCAGGGCGCGGCCGCCGCCCCCGCGGCGGCCGCAACATACGACAACAATCGGGATGCGCGAGGTTTTCGATGGCCATTGATTCCAAATCGACGCGATTCGATGCGGGGATCGACGCGCAAGGCGACACGCCACCCCGCGCCCAGCATCCGAGCCTGCGCGCACGCATCCTGCATCGCACGTCGGCCGCGCGCTTCGCGTCGCTGCTGCCGCGCGACCACACCGCCACCTACGTCGCGCTCGAGACGCTCGTGCTGTCGGTGCTCGTCTTCGCGCTGTGCCGCGTGCTCTCCCCGGCCGATCCGCTGCTGCTCGGCAAGGCATTTCCGTGGATGTGGCTGCTGCCGCTGTTCGTCGCGCTGCGCTACGGCACCGTCGCCGGCCTGGGCGGCGCACTTCTGCTGGTCGGCGCATGGGGCGTGTTCTATGCGCGCCTGCCGCTCGCCGACGTGTTTCCGCGCGACTTCTTCGTCGGCGGCTTCATCACGATGCTGGTCGCGGGCCAGTTCAGCGACACGTGGGCGACGCGGCTGTCGCAGGCGCGCACGTCGAACGCGTACCTGAGCGAGCGCCTGTCGGTGCTGACCAACAACCAGTTCCTGCTGCGGCTGTCGCATGACCAGCTCGAACAGGATCTGCTCGTGCGGCCCGCGACGCTGCGCGACGCGCTCGCGCGGCTGCGCGACATGATGCTGGAAGACAGCGTGTCGACGCCGGACGCGCCGCTGCCCGGCGCGCAGCGCTTCCTCGAAACCGTCACGCAGGCGTGCCAGATCGAAGCCGCGCAGATCCACGCGGTGCGCGACGGCCAGCTGGTCGCCGCGCCGGTTGCCGGCATCGGCACGCCGTTCGAGTTCGACGCGTACGATCCGCTCGTGATCGCCGCGCTCGACGAGCTGTCGCTCGCGCATCTCCAGTCGCTCGACGCGCGCGACCGCGCACGGACCCGCTACGTCGCATGCGCGCCGCTGATCGGCGCCGGCGAAGACGTGGTCGGCATGCTCGTCGTATCGCAGCTGCCGTTCCTCGCGCTGACCACCGACAACCTGCAGCTGCTGATCGTGATGAGCAGCTACTACGCGAACGGCGTGCGGCACGCGGCGCTCACGCACGACCTGCTGCAGGCGTTCCCCGACTGCCCGTACGACTTCGCGCTCGAATACGCGCGGCTTGCCGACCTGCGGCGCACGAACGGTGTCGCGTCGTCGGTGGTGATGCTGCAGTTCGACGCGAGCCGGCAGGCGCAGGCGATCTTCGAGCACGTCGAGCGCGCGAACCTCGACTTCCACGTGCAGTGGGCCTTGCATGCCGGCGGCAAGTGCGCGCTGGTCTTCATCATGCCGCTGTGCGACGAAGTGGCGGTCGAGGCGCAGCTGCAACGCATCGAGACCGACGTGCGCGACCAGTACGGCATCGGCTTCGCGGAAGCGCGCATCGTCGCGCGCTGGTCGCCCCTCGACGGCACGCCGTCCGACGGCGCGCTGCGCCAACTGCTGGCCGCCTGCGATGAAACCCGTTGAATCCGCCCGCCCATCGCGTCATGCCCGCGCACGTGGCGGCCACCTCGCGCCGCCCGGGTCGCCCGGGCTGTCTCAGCGGCCGTCGGGCTGGCCCGGCGCGCGCGCGCTGCACGCGACGCGCGGCGCCGGCCGCAACGCCGCCGACGCGATCGCGCGCCTCGCGAGCCGCCTGCGCGCGTTCGCGTTCCCGCGCCTCGACGAAGGCGTGCTGATCGTGCTCGTGCGCGAGCCGCAGTTCACGCCGCACCTGCTCGCGACGCTGTCCTACGCGCAGGAGCACCAGGTCAAGGAAGGCCTGCTGAACCGGCGCACCGCGGTCGGCCACCGCGTGACCGCGCTCGTCGCGATGCGCACGATGCCGGTGCGCGCCGCGAGCCCGATCCTGCACGCGCTGCTGAACGATCCGGCCGACGACGTGCGCCTGCTCGCGTACGGGATGCTCGACAAGAGCGAGAAGCGCGTCACGCAGCAGATCGTCGTCGAGCGCGCGAAACTCGCGCGGCGCATCAGCGACGACGAGCGCTACCGCATCGACAAGACGCTCGCCGAGCTGCACGGCGAGCTGGTCTACGCGCGCCTCGTCGAAGGCGACGTGTATCGCAACGCGCTCGAACAGGCCGACGCGCATGCGTTGCGCGCGCTCCACCATCAGCCGCAGGACGGTGCGCTGTGGCGGCTGCGCGGCCGCCTCGCGTTCGAGACCGGCCGCCTCGACGACGCCGAGGCGATGCTCGTGAAAGCGATCGCGTGCGGCTTTCCGCGCATGCGGGTGCTGCCCTATCTCGCCGAGATCGCCTACCGCCGGCGCGACTACGCAGCCGTGCGGCGCTACCTCGGCGACCTGCCGCCGGTGCCGCCGCACCTGCTCGCGCCGATTGCCGACTACTGGAAAACGTGACGAGGACGTTCATCATGATGCGCGACCCAGGTCTCGCTGCGCACTCCGGCCGCCGGCCGGCCACCGTCACCGACGCGCTCGGCAACGTGCTGCCGCGCGCGTTGACCGCCGACATCGGGCTGCTGCTCGAGGGCACCTATCCGTACGTGAGCGGCGGCGTGTCGTCGTGGGTGCACGACATCGTCCGCGCGTTCCCCGAGTACACGTTCGGCCTGTGCTTTCTCGGCAGCAAGCCGGACGACTATCCGAAGATGGCCTACCCGCTGCCGACGAACGTCGTCCACCTCGAGAACCACTACCTGTACGACGCCGGCCCGCCGCCCGCGCAGGTGCAGGGCGTGCGCGGCAACCGCGACGCGTTCGAGCGGATCGCGGCGCTGCACGAGCAGCTGCGCCGGCCCGCCGATGCGCCGCTCGACAACAAGCTCGTGCGCCGCGTCGTCGACGACCTGACCGAGGAGCACCGTCTCGACGAGGCGCAGTTCCTGTACAGCCAGGAGGCATGGACGTTCCTGACCGACCAGTATCGCGCGCACTGCAGCGACCCGTCGTTCTCCGACTACTTCTGGTCCGTGCGCCTGATGCACCGGCCGCTGTGGCAGCTCGCGGGGATCGCCGAGCGGCTGATCCCGATGCGCATGTATCACGCGGTGTCGACCGGCTACGCGGGCTTTCTCGGCGCGCTGCTGCGGCACCGCCAGGGGCGGCCGCTGCTGATCTCCGAGCACGGGATCTACACGAAGGAACGCAAGATCGAGCTGTTCCAGAGCCAGTGGATCCGCGACAACCGCAACCTGATCGAATACGACGCGTCGCATATCGGCTACTTCCACGAGATGTGGGCGCGCTTCTTCGAGTCGCTCGGCCGGATGACCTACGCGGCCGCCGACGACATCGTCGCGCTGTACGAAGGCAACCGGCGCCGTCAGATCGTCGACGGCGCGCCGCCGTCGAAGACGCGCACGATCCCGAACGGCGTCGACCTGCGGCGCCTCGCGCCGCTGCGCATGCAGCGGCCCGCCGACGCACCGAAAGTGGTGTGCCTGATCGGGCGCGTCGTGCCGATCAAGGACGTGAAGACCTTCATCCGCGCGATGCTGACCGTCGTGCGGACGATGCCGGACGCCGAGGCCTGGATCGCCGGCCCGGAAAACGAGGATCCCGCCTACGCGGCCGAATGCCGCGAACTGATCGACCGCCTCGGCCTCGCCGGCAAGGTGACGCTGCTCGGCATGCAGCGCATCGACGAGCTGCTGCCGAAGATCGGCGTGCTGGTGCTCAGCTCGATCTCGGAAGCGCTGCCGCTCGTGATCCTCGAAGCGTTCGCCGCGGGCGTGCCGGTCGTGACGACCGACGTCGGCGCGTGCGCCGAGCTGATCCACGGCGCCGATGCCGACGACGCCGCGCTCGGCAGCGCGGGCCGGATCGTGCCGATCGCCGATCCGGTCGCGCTCGCCCGCGAGGCCGTCGCGCTGCTGGCCGACGGCCACGCATGGCACGCCGCGCAGGCGGCCGGCATCGCGCGCGTCGAGCGCTTCTATTCGCAGGAGCGCATGGTCGGCGCGTACCGCGCGCTGTATGCGACGCTGGCCGGCGCGCCGGACCGGCACATGCCGGACCCGGGGCGCGTGGTCAGCACCGCGTCGTGTCCGTACGCGGCGCGCGGCTAGCGGCGCCACGGCAACCGGCCCTCGACGAAGGAGCGATCGATGTCCGCCATCGGAATCAAGCTGCGCCGGCTCGCGCGGCACAATTCGCTGCTCGGCATCATGCGCGCGTATGCGTATGCGGGGCTGGTCGGCGCCGGGCCGTGGATCTGGTCGATCGTCGGCATCCTGCTCGTCGGGCTGCTCGGCGCGTCGCCGCTGCTGCCGAACGCGATCGTGTCGGACTTCCAGGTGTCCGCGACCTACCTGATCGCGGCGAGCCTGATCGTCACCGGCCCGATGCAGCTCACGCTCACCCGCTTCACGAGCGACCGCCTGTTCGACAAGCAGCTCGACGCGATCGTGCCGAACTTCACCGGCGCGCTGCTCGCGGTCACGGCCGGCGCGATCGTGCTCGGCCTGCTCGCCGCCGGCTTCGTGTTCGATGCGCAACGCGGGCTGTATCGCGCGCTGATGGTCACCGGCTTCGTGCTGTTGTGCGACATCTGGATCGCGAGTGTCTTCCTCGCGGGGCTCAAGCAATACAGCGGGATCCTGCGCGCGTTCTTCGTCGGCTACGCGGTGACGACCGTCGCGGCCGTCGCGCTCAAGCACTTCGGCCTCGAGGGGCTGCTGTACGGCTTCGTGCTCGGCCAGACGCTGCTGCTGCTGTTGCTGCTGACCCGTGTCTACGGCGGCTTCCCGGCGACGCGCGTGATCTCGTTCGACCTGTTCCGGCGCGTGCACCGCTATCCGACGCTGATACTGATCGGGCTGCTGTACAACGTCGGCATCTGGATCGACAAGATCATGTTCTGGTATTCGCCGGGCACCGGGCAGGCGGTGGTCGGGCCGCTGCACGCGTCGGTGATCTACGACATTCCGATCTTCCTCGCGTACCTCGCGATCACGCCGGGGATGGCGGTGTTCCTGCTGCGCGTCGAAACCGAGTTCGCGCGGCACTACGGCGCGTTCAACACCGCGATCCGCGAAGGCGGCTCGCTGCAGCAGATCGAATACGCGCACGACGCGATGGCGCAGTCGCTGCGCAGCGCGCTGTTCGACATCGTCAAGGTGCAGACGCTGACCGTGCTCGTCGTGCTCGCGACCGGCCCGCTGCTGCTCGACGCGATGGGCATCTCGCGGCTCTACATGCCGCTGCTGTCGGTGCAGGTGATCGCGACCAGCCTGCAGATGGTGTTCCTCGCGATCATGAACAGCTTCATCTATCTCGACCGGCGGCGCCCGGCGCTCGTGCTGATCGCGGCGTTCTGCGTGCTGAACGGGTGCCTGACCGCGGCGACGCTCGCCGCCGGCCCGGTGTTCTACGGCTACGGCTTCGCGATTTCGCTGCTCGTGGTGGTGCTCGTCGGGCTCGGCTGGCTGGACCGCAAGCTCGACACGCTCGAATACGAGATCTTCATGCTGCAGTGAGCGGCGCGCCGTTCGCGCGCCATGCGTCGTGCATCACGCACACGCATCACGCATCGATCGGCGGCATCGGCCCCTGCCCGCGAATCCACGCCCAGTTCGCGCGTTCGGCCATTTCCTTGTCGCCGCGGCTGTCGCCATACGCGAACAGCTTCTGCGGCGGGTGCTGGCCCCACCATGCGCCCAGCCGCACGACCTTCTGCGGCCCCCAGCAATTCTCGCCGTCCAGCCGGCCGGCGAACGCGCCGCGCTCGAACGCCAGCTGCGTGGCGAGCACCGCGTCGAAACCGGCCGCCTGCGCCCACTTTTCCAGGTACAGCGACGGCGACGCGCTCACCAGCACCAGCTCGTGGCCCAGCGCGCGATGCGCGCGAACCCGCTCGAGCATCTCCGGGCGCACGAGCCGCGGCAGGTCCGCGTCGACGAAACGGCGCGCGAGCGCGTCGAGCGCGTCCTCGCGGATCGGCCCGAACGCGAACCACGCGAACTTCGCCTTCGCGTCGCCGCGCGAGATCCACCCCGCCTTCATCGCGACGATCCACGGCAGCGCGCGCAGCCCCGCCCATGCGAAGCGCGGCGTGCCGATCGCATGGCGGACGAAATGGCGGAAGCTGTCGGACGTGGTGATGGTGCCGTCGAAATCGAATGCGGCGACGATGCGGTCGGTCATGGAGAATCGGTCGGAATGCAATGGAATGCCCGGGAAGATAGCAGACTCGCGGCGGCGCGCCCATGTGCGACGCGACGGCTGGCGAGCCGACGCCCGCCCATCGCCCGCTCCGCTCAGCCCTGCAGGCGCGCGGCGGCCGCGGCGGGCAGCACCACGTTCATCAGGTGATCGGCGCGCGACAGCAGGTCGGTCACGCGCTCGTCGAGCCTGCGCAGTTGCGCCGGCTGCATGCGGATCTGCTGCACCGCCTGCCCGACGATGTTGCGGCGGTCGAACAGCATGCGCTCGAGCCCCGCGTCGTCGGGCGCGCGCACCACGTCGGCGACCGCGCTCAACGCCGCGAGCACCACGACGAGGCTTTCTTCCGCGTGCCGGAGCTTTGCGGCCAGCTCCCCGGTCCGGCCCGGGAAGAAGCCGAGCGACTGCTTGAGCGCGCCGAGCGCCGCGCGGTAGTCGAGCTGCCCGGACGACGGCCGGAGCCAGCGTTCGAGCATGCCGGCCCTGCGCGTGGCCTGCGCGAGCATGCCCGCCATCAGGTCGGCCGCGTCGAGTTCGTTGAATTCGCGCGTCGTCGCCGCGACGGCCTCGACGAGATTGCCGGCGCTTTCGAGCGCGCCGTCGCCGATCGTCGCCACGCTCGCGAGCCTGAGCGGCACCAGTTGCCGGATATGCCGCTCGATGCGCGGCGCGTAGTCGGGATAGAGATTCGGGAAAGCGCGCTGCGCGGCGTCGAAGCACTGTTCGAGCAGCGGATGGTTCGCTTCGCCGAACAGCGCCTTGCCGGCCGCGGCGGCCGGCAGCGCGCGCGTGTCCCGCGCGGGGGCGGGACCGAAATCGAGCGCCTTCGGCTCGGGCCGATCGGCCGGCGGCGCATCGAACACGAGACGGCCCGGCACGCGCGCGGGCGCGCCGTCGTCGAAGTCGAGCGCCTTCGGCTCGTCAGGCGGGCCGGTCATCGCCGCGTCCTGTCCGGCGCACCGGGCCGCGGCCCGTCAGACCACGCCGCCATAGGCCCGGACGAAATCGCCGAGGCCGCGGTTGTAGCCCGCGCCGACCGCCTTGAACATGAAGTGGCCGTCGCGCCGGTAGAAGCTGCCGACCTGCACCGACGTCTCCATCGAGAAATCCTCTTCGAGCGCGTACTGCGCGATCGCCGCGCCCGTCACCTCGTCGGCGATCCGGATGTAGCTGTTGCGAACCTGCCCGAAGTTCTGGCGCCGCACGTCGGCCTGGTCGATCGTGACGACCACCGAGATTTCCTCGATGTCCGTCGCGAGCTTCGTCGCGTCGATGAAGATCACCTCGTCGTCGCCGCCGCCGCTGCCGGTGCGGTTGTCGCCGCTATGGACGACACCCAGGCACGTCGACGACGGCATCCCGCGCTTCGGGAAATCGTGGCCGGGCTGGATGAAGGTGTCGCTGCGGTCCATCGTGCGCACTTCGCTGTTATAGAACACGAAGTGCTGATCCGAGATCAGCTTCGGATTGTTCTGCGCGTCGTACTTGCAGAGGAACACCGACACGTCGAGATCGAAATCCGTGCCCGTATCCGTCGCGTTCGCATCCCAGCCGAGGCCGATGCGGAATTTCTGCGTGCCGGGCGCCTCCTTCGACAGGTTGACGCGGCCGCCCTTCGACAAATTGATCATCTGAACCTCTCCTGCTGCAACCCGCCGGTCGCCGGCGGCCAAGCCGGGCTGCGTCCGGCAGCCCGTCGTCGCGATATCCGCGCAGCGGCGTTACTTGCCGGCCGCCTCGGCCCGCTCTTCCTTGCGCTGCGCGACGATCGACGACCACACCGCCGCGCCGATCATCGCCGCGCCGATCAGGCCCGTGATGACCTCCGGCACCTCGAGCTTGACGCCGAGGAACATGATGGCCGCCAGCGCGCCGATCGCCCAGAACGCGCCGTGCTCGAGATAGCGGTACTGCGCGAGCGTGCCCTTCTTCAGCAGCACGAGCGTCATCTCCCGGATATAGGCCGCGCCGACGCCCAGGCCGAGCGCGATCAGGAAGATGTTGTTCGACAGGGCGAACGCGCCGATCACGCCGTCGAAGCTGAACGACGAATCGAGCACTTCGAGATACATGAAGCCCGCGACGCCTTCACGCACCACGCGCGTGCCGGTGTCCTCGCCGCCGATCAGGTCGCCGATGCCGTGCGCGATCACGAAGCTGATCACGCCGAACGCGCCCGCGAGCAGGAAGCTCACCTGCTCGGCCGACGGCACGTACAGCGACGCGATGATGACGATCGCGAGCGTGAGCGCGACCTCGAGCGCCGTGATCCGGCCAAGATGGCTCATCGGGCCTTCGAGGAAGCCGATCCAGTGCTCGTCCTTCCCGGTGTCGAGCATGAACTTGAAGAACACCATCAGCAGGAACGCGCCGCCGAACGCGGACACCTGGTGATGCGCGGAGGTGAGGATCGCCGCGTACTTTTCCGGTGCGTCGATCGCGAGCGTGAGCGCCTCCCACATGCCGATGTGGCCGATCACCGCGACGATCAGCAGCGGGAACACGAGCCGCATGCCGAACACCGCGACCGGCAGGCCGAACACCATGAAGCGGTTGCGCCACTTTTCCGACCAGTTCTTGAGCACGGACGCGTTGACCACCGCGTTGTCGAGCGACAGCGAAATCTCGAGCACGCACAGGACGGCGACGATCAGCATATCCTTGAAGCCGCCGAGCAGGTACGCCGCAACGAGCGCGAGTGCCGTCAGTGACAGCGGAATCTTGAAGTCTTTCAGCATGATGGGATGTGACTCGGTTTGAAAAAAAAGAGGCTGTGCGGGCCCGCGCTCACTTCGCGCGCACCCAGTCGCAGAATTCCTGCGTGATCAGCTGTTCGTAGATCTGCTCGTCGGTCACGTCGAGCGATTCGAGATGCAGGAAGCCGACGTTCGGCATCGCGCCGGCCGTTTCGGCGAGGAAGTCGAATTCGCGCGGATCGCCGACGCCGACCAGCGACCAGTACAGCGGGTAGTGCTGCGACTCCGTCAGCAGCTGGCGCACGCGCTTGCGATCGTGCTTCGGGTTCTGGCCGTCGGTGACGAACAGCACCCAGGCCGGCAGGTGGCCGTTGGCCGGGGCCGGTGCGCTCGCCGGGGCAGGCGCGTCGCCGGCGCTGCCCGCGCTGCCGAACAGCCGGCTCAGGAAGCCGCGTTTCGCTTCGCGCTTCGGCTCCGGCGCGCGGAAGAAGAAGTCGACGATGTCGTTCATCACCGGCGCGTACTGCGTGCCGCCCCACTTCGTGATGTTGCCGTTCAGCACGTAGTCGGTGATGTAGGCGCCGTAGTTGTCCGGCGTCGCGGTCGGCAGCCGGTCGTAGCCCTCGGTGAAGGTCCACGTGTCGACTTCGCCGTTGTCGTCGAACTTCAGCGCGATGCCGAGGATCCGGTCGTGGGTTTCCTGGATCACGCCCGACTGGTAGAGCGCCTTCGCCGAGCCGGAGATGTCGAGCGCCGCGCCGACGCGCACGACGGGCGGCTTCAGCATCCGGCGTTTTTCGAGGACGATCGCGACCTTCGCCGCGCGTTTCTCAAGCGTAATCATGCGGTGTCCTTCAATGGTGCTTCGGAGCGAAACGTGTGATCAGGTCCTGTTCGAGCTGGCGCAGGCGCGGCGCGTCCTGGTCGCGCTGGCGCTTGCCTTCGGCGATGATCCTCGTGACGTCGTCGAACGCGCCGAACAGCTGCTGCTGCGCGTATTCGAACGTGTCGGCCGAGATCACCGGGCGCTGGCCGAGCTTCGCGACTTCCTGCGCGTTCGCGCGGTTCAGGTCCGCCTGCGCACGGATCGCCTCGTCGGCCGCGTCGTACGTCGCGTTCGCGAGCGCCGCCGCGCGCTTCGTGCCGAGCTGCTCGAGGTAGAGCGCGAATGCGTTGGTCCATGCGGGGATCAGCACCGTTCTGATCGTCATGAACTTCGACGTCAGCGTGCGCTTCTGGTCCTGCTCCATCCGGATCTGCGGCGCGAGCTGCTTCGACATCAGCATCGCGCGGTCGAGATCGTCGAGCTTGCTGTCGAGCGCGTCGGCCGTGCGCTGCACGTCGAGCAGCCGCTGCGCGGCGAACGCGTCGTCGGCCTGCTGCCGGCCGGCCGCGAGGCTCGCGCGCAGCGCGGCGAGCGCGGCTTCGCCGCGTGCCTTCGCCTGCGCGAGTTCCTGGTGCAGCGCGTAGTTGTCGTTGTACATCTGCTCGAGCGCGTCGATGCCGGCCTTCTGGCGCTGCGCGTGCTGTTCGAGCTCGGTGACGAGCGTGTCGATCCGCTTGCTGACCGATTCGTATTGCGACAGCAGCTTTTCCTTCGTCGAACGGAACAGCCGCGTGACCTGCGTGAGCAGCCCGCCCTTGTCGGCACTGCGCGGGTCGAGGCCCTTGGCCGTTGCGATCAGTTCGTTGAGCTTGTCGCCGAACTGGTCCGCGTCGGACGCGCGCATGCTCGCGAGTATCTGCTGGGAGAACGCGGCGATGCGGGTGCCCTGCGCCGCGCCGAGCTGGTCGATTTCGTCGAGGGTGATCGGGTGCGTGGTGTCGGCCGCGAGCGGCATGACGACGTGAGACGAAGACGGGCCGGAAGGACGATCGCTGACCGCGTCGGATTTCTTGTCATCGAACAGCGGCTTCATGTGGCTACCACGTTTCCTTTTCTGCTTCTGCTGCGGGTTGTCGTGCCCCAATGACAGGCATCCGCGATTTCCGGCCGTGCTCTCTCACGACGGCGGCAGACGGACAATAAATGGGGTGAATGCTCTGCGTCAAGAGAATGCTTTCAATTTGCATTCGTTGGCGAAGTGGAACGTCGGGAACTGTGAAAGGCGTGGAAAATTCTTCCTATTGGGGGCAGACCTGTTGGGCTTGTGACAAGGGCGTGACGGTTGGTTGCGGCTTGCATGAATGAAAAGATATTGAAAGATGCGTGGGGGATGCGCTTCGATCCCACATTACGGATCGCTGACCGCGCGACGAGGCGTAACCGGGGGGCCGGCGCACCTATTCCGAGTAACCCTGCGCCGCCGGCCGCGCATCGTGGCGACGCCCCCACCACGGCAGATAGGCGTTGTTCTCGCCGCGTGCGCGGAACCGGTCCTTGTCGGGGTCGATCGGGGTGAGTTTCGATGGCGGGACGATCACGACGGCAGTCGGATGATCCACGTCGGTCGTGCCGGCCACCAATACGCTCCCGCCCAGATGGTTCGCACGGCCGATCGCCAGCGCGACGTTCGTCAGCGCCGTGCCTGCGCCCATGTCACCGAGCAGCGCCGGGGTGTTGAAGCCTTCCCTCTCGGTGCCGTCGTCCGACGGCAATGCGTCGACCGCCTGAGACAGGACATCCACGCGCGCGGGCGCCTCGTCGCTTTGCCTGCCTGCGTCGTAGATCACATAGCTCACTGATGAAACGGCTACGCCGGCATTGCGTGCGGCGGCTTCGATGGCCGCCGTCCAGGCCTGCTTGCGGCGGCTTGCGCCGGGCTTCTCGGTGAAGGCGTCGGCGGCGCTTCGCGCCGTCTTGCCGATCCACGCCAGCGGTTCCCGGTCGGTCTTCAGGTTGGGGCCCGCGAGGAACAGCAGCGCCAGATTTTCGTTGGTCTGCTCGTCGTTCGGCGGGAAGCTCGGGGCGTCCCAGTTCATTACCCAGACGCTTTCCTGAGGATGTGCCTGCAGATAATCAAGCGCGGCATTCAACGACGCGAATCCGGCATTCGCTCCGCCGACATGCGCGCGAACGTCCGCTGGAACATTTCTGCTCCAAAGCTCCTTAGCGTCTTCATTCCCGATTTCGAAATAGCCCTTTATCTGATCGGCCAAATATCCGCTTGCCTCGCCAGCATCAAGTCGATTAGGGATGGCAAGCTCAACGCGAATACCGGCGAGCTCCCTCCACTTACCCACATTATCGGGAGATACGGTATATAAATAATATGGATTTAAAACATATTTTTCAGCAAACAAACCCAACAATTTTTTTACATATTTCTTATAAAACCCGCGAAAAGTCTCTTTCCCCCTGCTCCCATCCACAACAATAGAAATGGGTTGGGGCGAACTAAATTTCTGACGATATTTCCTTACCATGTCATCATTTTTGTTCGGCTGAACGAGCCCCATCGTCCACGGTAGCTGCCATTCGGTCGGGTAATCACGACGCTGTAGCGGATTAAGCCATTCAAGGCCGACTACTTGGGCAACAAAGGGCTTGGAAGATGTATCCGGGACTGGTTTTGCCGGCGTGGCGCTCACTTCGGCACGTGCTACCGAGCCCGACCAGATTGCCGTCAAGATGATTGCTGCGATCCCGATGCGCTTGGGGAAAATGAAGCGATGCATGGATGTTCGAGGTTGAACAGAGGGCAGCGGGTACCGTGCTAGCCGCATTGTCCCGTTGCCCTGTTGTCGGCGGAACCACATCGCACTATGCGCGGTGGAGTTCCTGACGGCGGTAATTCGGGTGCTTACTCCCGCCCGGAAGACGGCACACTCGAAATCAGCGTCGCCCCGCAGGAAGTCTTGTGGCCGTCGAACGCGGCAGGCTTCCCGTCGACGATGACTTGCGGGTCGCCTTCGGCAATGAAGCACGCCTGGTGGCCGGAGATCGGGCAGACACACATGTCGCCGAGCCGGGCGACCGGCCTGCCCATTACTTCGCTGACGGCACTGCCCGTCACGACCTTGCCGCCGTGGCTCGTCGCATCTCCAACTCGAATGATTCCGCGCATAGGGCCAACGCTTATTCAGAGTAGCCCTGGGACCCCGGCCGCGCGTCGTGGCGACGGCCCCACCACGGCAGATACGCGTTGTTCTCGCCGCGCGCACGGAACCAGTCCTTGTCGGGATCGATCGGCGTGAGCTTCGAAGGCGCTACAACCACGACCGCCGTCGGATGATCTGAATCAGCCGTGCCCGCGACAAGCACATTTCCGCCCAAGTGATTGGCACGTCCAATCGCAAGCACAACATTGGTCAGCGCCGTACCGGCGCCCATGTCACCGAGCAGCGCGGAGGTATTGAACATCTGCTTGCTGAAATCGTATTCCGGGAGCACTTCGGTCAGAGACTGTGACAGAGAACCGATACGCGCAGATGCCGCGTCGCTTCCTTTGCCTGCGTCATGAACGATGTAGTTCAGTGACGGGACAGTTACCCCGGCATTGTGTGCAGCCGTGTCGATCGTCGCCTTCCAGGCTTGTACTGCACGGCTCGCGCCCTGCTTGGCGTCGAAGTCTTTGACGTTGCTTTTCGCGGCCTTGCCAATCCATGCGAGCGGCTCGCGCCCGGTCTTGAGATTCGGGCCTGCCAGAATCAGCAGCGCCAGATTCTCGTTGAGTTGCTCGTCGCTCGGCGGAAAGCTCGGTGCGTCCCAGTTCATCACCCAGACACTCTTGTCGGGGTGCGCCTGCAGATAGTCGAGTGCGGCATCGAGCGACGTGAAACCGGCGTTCTCTCGGCCAGACGTGACGTGCACATCTGGTGGCGTATCACGACTCCATAGATCCTTCGCGGACGGGTTTCCGATTTCAAAGAAATCGACCATCCGATCACTGAGGTGAGATTTGGCCAGTGCCGGATCAAGGCGACCAGCAGGAATCGCCAGTTCAACGTGAACACCCGCCAATTCGCGCCACTTGCTCCTATCACTCGGATTTACCGTATAAAAATAACCTCCATCCGTTACATACCGAGTCCGAAAAACCAACAAAGTCTTATCGATATATTTTTTGTAGAACCCTTTGAATGACTCACCACCCCACTGACCATCCGCCACAATCGATATAGGCTGTAGCGTCGAGTATTTTTTGGGGTTCGTACGAACCATATCATCATTTTTGTTAGGCTTTGCCAGGCCGAGAGTCCATAGCAACTGCCATTCCGTCGGATAATCCCGGCGTTGCAGCGGGTTCAACCATTCGAGGCCAACGACCTGCGCTACGAACGGCTTAGATGACTCAGTCGCGGTCGCCGGCACTCCCGAATCACGTGACGGAGCTGCCACTGCCCGTGGCGTTGCAATCACCGTCGTAAATGCAAACACCACAACTGCCAAGAGTCCAGGCACCAATGCCAATCGCTTCATCAATGCTCCCGTGCTTAACAAATCAAACGCTGTTCCATCAGACGAGGCCATCATCGTCAAGGATATTCCCGAGGCCAATATCATCACAACACAGGCCAACGCCGCTCGGCGCTGCCAAGTGGCGATGCTCGCCCTCATACATAGCTCCCGATTTTCATAAAGAACCCTCCATCACGCTCATCATGTATCTTCGCGGGCATTTTTGCATCACCGTCTTTTGCAATCCATTCATGCAGGAACATCGTCTTATATTTTCCACTCAAAATATAGTCGCCAAATGCATTATTGGGATTATCTTCGCCCAACCCGCCGACAAATCTCCAGTCAGCCTCAATTCTGAGCTTGAGAAATTCACCCTCCGTCAGATAACACAGTCCAATCGCAATATCATAAGCCAAGGCATATTGCGCATGATCCGAATTAGTCATGATCGTCGAATGATTCGTTGGGTTGTTCTTATCTCCGTTATTCAGAATATCGAATATTTTCTTATCGCGCCACTTCGCATAATCCGCACTTGCTTGAGCAGGATCGTCCTCCCCAGCCACTTTTCCGTCCGCGCCAACCCAATCGGCATTTTTTGCCCGTCTCGCCTCCATACGCAGAATCGCATGGTCCTCGTATCGCTGCGCTGCTTCAGTCTGCACGTTGCCCTGCGCCGTCAGTTCTTTCGCGTTAGCCGGAAATTTCTCCGATTTACTGTCGAAATTATCGTACGGATCATCGGTATTCCTCTCCTTCTTTCCGGCGTCCCGCGCAGCCGAGGGAGGATCGTAACCTTCATTGAAGGCGCCCTCTTTTTCATTGGCTCCCGACGACTGGTCATAGCGCGTCGCCCTTGGCTTGAATCGTGTCTCCTTGTCGAGCATCGGCGCCGTAATCGGGATCTCCCATTTTTCCGGCGGATCGGCATTGACCTTCACACTTGTCAGATTGAACAAATAGAGCGCCGGACTCGATACAACCGTAAAAAATTTTGCAAGCCAATTCTGATTGGAATGCAATGCACGCCCAAGTGCGAATCGGGCATCCGGCGATTTCGGATACCAGAATCCCTCCTCCTTGTTTGTCTCATGACGCCAGTCATCCTCCCAATACCGATAAAGCTTGCCTTCTCCACCAACCTCGAAACCCGATGCAAAAACCCGCTGCGAGAACACGCCCCATCCATTGGTCGCATTGATTTCTTCGATATTCATGCCACGCCAGCCGATTCCTTGCACCGTCGTCGCGGATATGACCTGATCATGCGGGCAGCAGTACAGCGTCACACGCCCGTAAGTTTTCTCCCCATACAACCCATGTGCCGCCCGATCCTTGGCCGCACTATACGGTTTTCCGCCGTTCTGCGACGGCCGTGAGTTTTCCATCGCTCGATCGAGATCCTCCACCGGCATCTCGAGATCCGCTCGTGCACGGAGGATATCGAAGTACTCTCTCAGCGTTTCCTTGCGGGCGACATAGGTTTCCCGCCCTGCGCGCCCGTCCTTGTCCCGCATCCCGCGCTGCGCCCAGGTGTCGGTCCCGATTCCCTCCACGAGACTGTACGGAGGATTCGCGAGGACGTACGTGTCGGCAACGCAACGTCCACTCTTGCCCCATTGATCCTTGACTTCAGGCAGGCGATCGCCCAGAAACGCCGCCGAGATGCCAACCATGTTCCCCTGGCTGTGGCAGACGACCGTTATCGGCACGTCGGCCTGCTTCTTGCGGATCGACTCGATCAGGCGCGCAAGCCGCAGCGCGGCCAGTACGCCGTAGGTGCGAGACGGCGTCGAGTAGACCTGACGATTGCCTACGGAATTCAAGTGCTGAACCGTGATCCAGAGGAACAATCGGTCGTTCAGCCCTTCATTCCACAAATCGGGCAGACTTGAGCAGCCACCCGCGAACGGTCCGCCTCCCCAGTAGTTCTTCTCATTGAGCATGATCTTGTCGCCATACTCTTTCAATTCGGTCGAGTTCGCGGAGTACCCCCATCGAAAATGAATGACGGGGGAAAAAGACGGGTCCGGCTTGATGTACGTCTTCGAAGACATCTCCGGGTTCAGAAACCCGTCTGGAGTCAGGCTTTCGATGTAACTGACAGGTGACATTTGCCCTGCAGAGGGCCCTTGTTGGAACAACTGGTCGCTGTAACGGCCCATGCGCCGATTCAGGCCGGCACACAGCCCCTTCTCCGCCTCCTTGAACCACTCCCCTTCGGAGTTCACACCGTGCACGAAGATGACGACGCCCGGAAGCGGCATCTGCATCACGCATTCCAGTTGGTTCTTGTGGTCGGGCAGCACCGTGCCCAGTCCGTTGCCAACCGTAATCTGGGATGGATCGGAGGCAGATGGCTGCGCTGTCGCCCTGTTCGAAAAATCTACGCTACGGCTCGACATGTTATCGTTCTCAATCACTCAGGTTCGCGGCTTGAAAAACCGCACGGCCAGTTGTTCGAATTGATCGCTGCTGACGGGCGACAACGTTCCTGCAGCGTCGGTCTTACCCTTGATCACCTCTCCCGAAGCCTTCCGCACTTCGGCCTCCATCCCCTCCACCGGCTGCCCATCCGTCGCCCTCACCAACTTCGGCACCCGCCCCAACGGCGCATGCTCGAACTTCGGAAAATCCGTGCTCATATTCGCCGGCCCGGCCCACGTATGCGCGGCCGATTTCACGGTAAAACTCCCCGGACACCCGAGCTCGATATCCCCGCCCTGCAGCTTCAGATACGCGCCGCCCGACGTGACGAACACCACCTGCTCGCTCGCCATCCCCGCCAACTTCCCGCCCGCCGCCGTCATCTGGATGTTCTTCGCCGAATCGATCTGCGTGTCGTCGTTCTGGCTCTGCAGCCGCACCTTCCCCTGATTGGCGATCGCGGACACCCCTTCGCTGTGCGCGAACATCTGCACGCCATGCCCCGCCTGCAGGTTGATCCGCTGCCCGCTCGTGTATTGCAGATGGTTCTGCGCGACGGTATCGACGTTGCCGCCGGCATGGGTGGTGACGGTCTTCGGCGTCGCGACGCTGATCCCCGCCGGCGCCGTGATGCCGATCGCGGCCTGCTCGCCGCCCGATGCGCCGTCGCCTCCTGAAGCCTCGCCATTCGGCCAGCCCCGCACTGTCGTCATCAGCGCATCGTGCGGCTGCGTGTCCATCGCGACGCCCTGATGCTGCGCGGCGTAATCGCCGAGGCTCTTGAACAGTTCCACGCACTCCTGCATCAGCTGCAGATACTCGTCGCGCGCGAGATGTCCGTCGCTCGCGCGCAGCCGCTGCCATGCCGAGATCAGCATCGCCTTGCCGCTGCGGATCGCGACATGCGCGTCGCTGCGCAGTTCGGCGCCTTCGCCGCGCGCCGCGCCCTGGCCGTTCTCGCGCGGCTGCGTCAGAAACCCGAGATTCAGCTGGCTGTGCGCATGCTCGCTCGCGAGCTGGCTGCTGATCTGCCCGGGCGTGTCGTCGAAGCGGATCTGGTTGTAGCGCTGCCCCTTGATCTCCTTCGTCTTCGTACCCGACAGGTAGCGGTTCCCCGGCAGCGCGCCCGTATGGCTGAAGGTCGCCGGCATGTTCGGCCCGTTCGCCAGCACGCCCAGCACGACGAGCCGGTCCGGATCGCCGCCGATATGCCCGATCAGCACTTCCATGCCCACCCGCGGCAGCGTATTCGCGCCGAAGGTCGGCCCCGCGAGCGCGCAGGCCACGCGCACGGGTGCGCTGTCGGCCGGTGCGCCGCTGGTGCCCGCGCCTTGCGCGTGCGCGTGGTCGTCCGCGCTGAGCCCCTGGATCTGCACGCGGATGCGCCCCATCTCGTCGCAGAACACCTCCTCGCCTTCCGGGCCGACGACGACCGCCGTCATCGGATGCACCGCCGGCAAGTCGACGCCCGGGTCGTACGCGGGCGTCAGCGGCACGCCGCGCCGCACGCACGAGAAGGTGTTCTCGTAGCGCGTATCGTCGTCGCCGGCCGGCTTCCCGCCGGTGTCGGGCGGCGCCGCATCGAACAGCGCGCGGCTCGCCGCGAACAGCGATTGCGCGCGCGCGTTGAGCGCCTTCGGCAGGTTGTTCTGCGCACGGTGGTGCAGCGACGTGACGATGAACTGGCGCTGCTCGACCGGCAGCGTGTCGAGTTGCGGATGCTCGGCGAGCGTGAACCAGTGGCCGACCGCCAGATCCCGCACGCCGCCCGCGCCGTCGACGGATTCCGCGCGCAGCTCGTGCGCGAGCATCCGATCCTTGCCGATCCGGTCGAGGTCGGACGACGAATCGCCCGCGTGCGGAATATCGATCACCGCGTCGGCGAGCAGATGCGCGATGTCGTTGCCGGCCTCGCCCTGGTCGACGATCGTCGCCTGCTCGGTCTGCGACATCCGGCCGTTCTTGTAATCCCACGTCGGCCGGGCGACGCTGCCCGGAATCAGACTGCGGCGCGTCGCCCACAGCGTGATCGAGTCGCGCTCCTCGGTCGCCGCGTCGCGGTGGTAGCGCACCGTGCCCGCTTCGGTCTCGGGCAGCTTCATCGGATCGTCGGTGAAGACGAGCGCATGGATCGGCGTGTCGGCCGACGCGCCATCGTTCCTGTCGCCGGATTTGCCGGCCTTCGCGAACACCGTCGCGCCGTCGCGCCGCAGCAGCCGCCGGATGAAATGCGCATCGGATTCGTTCACCTGCCGCGTAAGCTCGCGCGCCGGATAGCGTTCGCGCCGCAGCCCCGACAGGTCGAACTCGAACGCCCGCGCGAGTGCCGGGCTGCGCTGGCGCCATTCGTGCAGCAGCACGTCGAGAATGTCGGGCAGGCTCTTGGAGCGGAAAATCCGCGAATTGGTCCGCCGCTCCATCACGGACAGCACGTCGCGGATCGTCAGCTGGTAGCACGCGAGCGATCCGTCCGATTGCCCGGCGCGGACGTCGGTCACGATCCCGTTGATCGCATGCAGACGCCCGCGATCGGTCGTCATCTGAACGGAAACCGGCAGCCCGATCAGGCTGCGGATCGGCAGGTCGGCCCGTGCGGACACGCACGTCAGGTGACCGGCGATCCCCGTCATCAGCCCTTCCCGTATGTCCGCGTACTGGAGCGCCAGGACCTGCTCCAGCGTACGCTGGGCCTGCCCCCAGTTCAGGCGGATGGGTCGATTGTTCTGGTCGACTACCCCGGATGCAAATGCGCGCAGCAAATCGGCTGTATTCACAGCGTCACTCTCAGGTTCTTGTTTTACTTCGTTATTCACCGGGCATGCGCGCCTGCGATGTAACCTTGGGCGCCGCCCATCTCGTTTTGGCGGAGCATAGCAAATTTGTCAAAAATATGAACCTGTTCTGACAGTATTTAGAATAACCAATTGAGCGCGACGGGTTTCTGCTTTAGAAATTCACTTTCTTTCACTGAGATCGCAGTGCGGGATCGGTAATTTTCACGCATTGCCGCCGCAACTCGTGCATTTGCGCACTCGCCAATCGGTAAAAATCACAGACGCGACTCGTGTATCCGCGACAATCATTCGGACAGGACAAAAATGAATAGTTGGGTCATTGCCGCGCTTGCGGGCGTCGCCCTTTACCTGGTCGCACGCGTGCTCAAACGGGCGACGGCACGGCCAGCAACGGCAACGTCATTTCCCGACGCCGGCGACACCGCGGCAGCGCCCGAGCCGCACCCCCCATCGGTGCCGGCGGCCGCACCGGAATGGAAACTCGCCGACCAGCCGGAGCTTGCGTCGATCGATCGCGTCGAACTCATGGCGACGGTCAGCATCCCCGCGCGACAGCACGACATGACCGCCATGCTCGTGGAGCGCGGCGCACTCGACCGCCACGTTCGCGACGCCAACGAGCGCCTTCTGCCGGAGTCCACGAATCTCGTCATCAGCGTACCGCTGCGCAAGATCCCGATCGACCTGATCCCCGCGCTTGCAGAGAACCCGGTCGACAACCTGCAGATCTCCGCTTATGTCTCATGGGGCGAGCGCGGCTACATTCATGGCGCGTACGGGAACATCGCCCATCTCGAACAAACCTTCGCCGCATGGCTCGACGCGCCGCCGGGGTGGCAAGGCGTGGCCCAGGAGCGCGGCGCTTTCATCGAAGGGACGTTCTTCACCGGCGACGTCCTGCTGCATGTCGAGCGCGGGTACATGGACAGTTCCGTGTCTGTCGACGTCGTGTCTCGCGAGGCGTTGCGGCGGGATGTTCGCCGGCAACTCACCGAATTGCGCGCGCACCTGCAGGCAAGTCTCTCGCGCGAGACGGACGGCTGACGCCGACAGCATGAAGGGGCGCTGCTACGCGCGATCGGACGATGCAACGCGTGCCATCTTCAGTCGTGAAAAAACGAACGGCAGCGACCAGTCGCGTATCGTGAATTCCCAGCGCCCTTCGACGTCCACGAACGTCGCCGCAAAGCGGCGCTCGTCCGTCCACGTCACATCGTCGAGCCAGTACGAGCCGTACATCGCCCCCACCGTCCGTTGCGCCAGCACCTTGCCGAGATCCTTCGAGAGCAGCGAAAACGTGACGGCCTCCTCGAACGGGCAGTCGTAATCGGTCACCAGCAGATAGCCGGCCCGGGTTTCGAATTGCCGCAGCAGCGTGTAGCCCGACACCGTGACATCGGCAGGCCTGCCGCCGACGAGGACGCGCGATCGCCTCGGCCAGGATTCATACGGCCCCGCGTGCGTTTCGATTGCAAACCGGTCGACCGGATTCATGCTTCCCGTTTCTCCCGCGACTCGTCTTTGGCCAGCGCTGGCTCTATTGCTTCAAGTCTCAGCATTCCGTTTGAACCACGGACCGAATCTCTCCGGATCGTCGCTCAGCATCCCGGCCTTTCTCAACGGCTTCTGCAGATATTTCACAAACACTATGAACAGAGCGATAAATAACGGCAAGCCTATCAGCAACATCGATTCGTTATCGCCAAGGTCGAATGCTATGCGGCAAAGTCCGGCGACAACAAAAGCCCAACATCCGGCTCCACCTATGGCAACCCCACCTACAACGCTACATATTTGTACGGTTGCATACAGTCTTCGCCAGTTCATTTTCTATCTCCCGTTTGTCGAACATCATTGACGACGGTTGCTCCCTTCGAACCAACGCCATAGAGCAAGAATCCCTGCGTCGCGCCATACGGCCAAGGCTGCTTAATAAAAGGGAACAGATTCACATTATCGATGCGCGGCACAGTCACACCGAACATCGAAACAGGACGATTCAAACCATCCGCAACGCCAACATTCAACGGAACCTGAACTCTCATGGCCGCAATGGAGAATGCAAAATTGATCCCATCGTATACGGCATTACCCCACGTCGGATTTAATTTATTAAACCCCAATCTCAGCGGATTCACCCCATCCGCAGAAATCCCGTCATAGCGGTTCATTAATGCTGTCGAACCCTCAATCATATCGCTCGTCCCAAATGCAAACATCCAGGAGCCAACAGTGCATCCCAAGCCACTCCCACAAAGCGCTCCTCCTGTCTTGGCCGTCACGAAACCCAGTCCGACTTTCACCGCGTCCTTCGCCACCCCAATCGGATCGTTCATCAGCGCATCGCCAACCTTCTGCAATGGCGTGTAGACGAACAGCCCCGCTTCCTTCTGCCTCTTCACCCAATCCAGCTCCGGCTGCAATGTGGCAATTTCCGCTTCGCTCACGAAGTTCTTGTTCCGCTCCTCGCTTCCCACAGGATAGTCCGCCCAGCACTTCACCTCATAGCACGCCGCGCGCGTCAGCCTCGCGCGCGCGGCATCGCTCTTACCTGCCTCCGCTATCGCTTTCTTTTCCTTGTCATGCAACTGCCGGTTGTACAGATCACTGCTCAACGCGCCCCCCGCGCCGCCGAGCGCACCGGATGCGCCCCCCAGCGCACCACCGGCCACTGCCCCCGCCGCACCTGCCGCAGCATTCGAGATCACCGACCCGCCGAGCGTATCGCCCGTAATCTGCGCCACTGCCGTTCCGACAAAATCGCCGGCGATCGTCCCGCCTACCGCACCCGCCACGTTACCGCCACCCAACGCGGCGGCGACACCTGCCACTGCCGCGTGTCCACCGACGCGCCCCGCGCCGTCGTCACGCCACATCGCAACCTGCCGATCAGCCGCATCGAGATCAGCCTGCGCCCTCGCAATCGTTTCCGGATCCTGTGATTTCTTGGCGTCGTCCAACGCCGCCTTTGCCTTGCCCTGAGCAATTGCAGCCTTGTCCCGAAGATACGTCGCCACGGTGCCCACCAACTGCATCCCGACCTGCCCGACCGACTGCTGCACCGCCAGATCGTTCTGCACTTTCCGGACATCGAACGTATTCTTCACCGCGCCGTTCGCGATGGACGCATCGCGATTCAGGCCCGTCGTGCTGTCGCGCCCCGTACCTGCATCGCCGCGGACCGTGATCGCCCCCGGAGTCACCGTTGCATAGGTCGTGCCGCTCGCCTCGTGGCCCGTCCCGGCCGCAGAGAATCCCGTCGGCCCGAGCCCCTGCGAATTCAGCGGCCCCGACGTGTTGCCCGCCGTCTGCTTCGCTGGCGTGTTGAAGCTCACGCCCTCTGGCGTGCTCTTGCCAAAGCCTCCGCTCGCAGCGAACCCGATCGTTTCACCCGAATAACTCGCGTGATTTTCCAGGTTCGTATGGCCGAAGGTCTGCGTCGACAGACTGTCCTTCTCCGCGCCGGCCGTGCTCGCGATCGCGCCGCCATCCAACTGCGTATGCTTGCCGACGTTGACGTGATAACCGCCATCGCCCGCATAGATCCCGCTTTGCTGATTCACCGACTGGAACGTCGCCGTGATGTTCTGTTGGCTCGCGCTGGCGCTGCCGCTCACGGTCGTGCCATAGCAGAACGGCGGGACGCACACGCTCGCCTGGAATCCGCCGCTCGTCTGTCTTCCGTAATACGTCGCGGTATCCTGCTGGCTCTGAATGTTCAGGTCGCGACCGACGTCCGCGTTGACCGTCTTGCCCGACACCTCCGCACCGCGCAAATTCGTATCTCGGCCGCTCGTGAGCGACAGCGTATCGGCCGCCGTAATCGTCGAATCGCGGTTCGCGACGCTCTCGCCATTCGCATGGCCGCGCGCCACGCTTCCGCCCAGTTCCAGCGTAAAGCCGTTCTGCTGGCCACCGAACGAGGCGCCGACCCCGATGCTGCCGCCGCTGCTGCGGTTGCTGCTCGACATCTGGGTCGTATCTTTCGCGCTTTGCAGATTGATGTCTCGCGCCGCATCGAGCGAAACGTTCTTGCCCGAGATCAGCGTACCTCTCGCATTGATGTCGCCGTCCGTCGCGAGGCCGTGCTCGTCCTTTGCCCCGCTGCCGGTCGCAATCAGCTTGACGCTCTCGCCTGCCTTGAGCGAACTGCCGGCATTCTCGAGCGAGCTGTCATGCGACTCGCTCGAGCTGGTGCCGCCGCCAATGCTGACCGTCGCCTTCACGACCGCTTGCTGGCTCTTGCCGGTCGCTACGAATGCCGACGTGACCTGATACGCGTTGTAGACCGACAGTGCGGCCTGCGTCTTGTCCAGTGCCCCAAGACGCGCGTCGCCACCGCGCGCGGGATGACCCAGGCTCTGGTTCACCGCGGCTACCGCATTGCCGATCGCGCCGCCGAGCGCCAGGCTCACGCCAAACTGGCTCGAATGCTGGCTCATGCTGCTCTGCGTCGTATCCGTGCCCGGGTCGAGGTTCAGGTTCTTCCCGGTCAGCGCCAAATCTTTGCCCGCCATCAGATCCGAACCCGCGACCGTCACGTCCTGCTTGGCATCGAGCGTCACATTGCCGCCGCTCACGATCTGGCTGCGCACCTTGCTTTGCGTCTGGCTTGCGGTGTCCTGCACGGTATGGCTGCTCGCCACACCGACGCTGAAGCCGGTCGCCGTGCCGTTGCTCCCCAGATTGCCGATCTGCCGGCTGCTCGACTCCTGGTGACTCTTGCTCGTTTCCAGCCCCGCGAGAACGTTGATCGCACCTTGCTTCGCCGTCACGTTCACGCCCTGTGTGCCGCTGATGCCTGAGCCGATCACGTTCACATCGCCCGTTTCACTACGCACCGTGACGGTGTTGCCCGACACGGTGGACGGGGTCTGCTGCGTCACGGACATCGAGCCGTTCGAGCTTGCGCGGCTTGCGTTGTAGGGCGACGGGCCGACACCGTCGTTATTCGCCGTTCCGCCAATCCAGCGCCCCAGGTTGCCCAGGCTCGGCGATGACAACAACGCAATCCCCGTGCTGGAACTGCTCGACGCACTCGTCTGCTGGTACTGGTCGGTCGATGCCGCGAGCGTCACGTGCCGGTTCGCGTCGAGCAGCGTCGCGCCCCCCGCGCTGATGGCCGAGCCGATCACCACAATATCGCCGTCCGTTGCCCGCCCCTGCGCGTCCTTCGCCGCGCCCCCGGTGGCGATCACCGAGACGTTGCCAGCTCCGCGTATGGCGCTGCCGGTGTTCGTCAACTGCGCAGTGTCGAGCGAGCTCTTGCTCTCGTTATGGCCATAAGTGACCGAGATCGACGGCATATCGAACATGCTCGCGCCTGCCTCGTTCACAACGCCTTGCGCACGCTGGAATCCATTGCCGCGCGATGCGTTGTCGCGAAGATTGCGAACCGAATCGAATAGCGTGCCGGTGACGGCAAACGTCAGACCGCTCGACTTCGATTCCTGCTGATCATGGGTGCGGGTGTCGTCACGCCCCGGATCGATCGTCACGTTCTGGCCTGTCAGCGCAATATTGCCGGTTGCATTCTTCGTATCGCCCGACGCCTTGCCGGCCGTGAGGTCGCTGCCGCCGATGTGCAGGTCCGCGCCGGCCTTGACCGTAAGGTTGCCCTCGACGCTGCCGACCGTACTGCGCGATTGGCTCTGCAGCACGGCCTGGCTGTCGGATCGTGCTTTCTGTTCGCTCGAGCCGATGGTGAAGCCAAGTCCACCCGAACTCATCAGCCCCGACTTCTTGTGCCGGTAGTAGTTCGATTCCTGGGAGGCGTCGTAGGTCGCGGAAATATCGACGTTGTGCTTCGCGGACAGCTCGACATCATGTTGACCGACGACGCTGCTGCCGTGCACGACGAGATCGTTCCCGGCACTCGCCTTCACCGAATCGCCGGACACCAGCGAGCCATTCGAGTTGTCGCCCGCATAGATGCGCGACCGGTCGGTCGACGAACTCGACAGGAATCCGCTCGATTCGGTATGCCCGGCCGCGTCGCCACTGGCGCGCGTGCGCGTTTCGCCAATCCTGATGTCCGCCGACGCGCCGAGGTCAATCGTGCCGTGCCCTTGGCCGTTGGTGCCCGCCACGATGGTCGATCCGAGCACCGACAGATTCTTGCCCGGCGTACCCTGGCCCGCCACGACGGTCACCCCGCCACCTGCCGACAACTGGCTCGCGACGCTCGTTTCGAGCATGCCCTTGTCGTAGGACCAGTTATCGTCGCGTGCCGCCGTCAGATCGATCGTCGACCGGTTCGTCGCGCCCTGAATCGTCACGTCGCCGGCTCCGATCAGCGCCATATCGCCGCCGGACTTGAGCGTGCTGCCCTTTACGCCGATCTCGCCGCCGCTCAGCATGCCCAGATGCTGTCCGGCCTGCAGCGTGCTGCCGACCTGATTCGTGTTCGTCCAGTGGCTCGCATTGCGCTCGTCGTTGCGCGTATCGATATCTGACCCGGTTGTCACCGTGTCGACGTTGATCGTGCGCCCCGCCGACACGCCGAGATCGCTATTCGCCGAAACCTGCGCCCCCTGGATCGTCAAGTCGCGCCCGGCCTGCATCGTCAGGTTGCCCGACGACTTGATCGTCGCGGGCGCACCGATCGACGTATGCGTGGACGTTCCCGTCACGAAGCGGGCCGATTCCGTATTCGTCAGCGATCGATTGACGATGTCGTTGCCGGCCACCATTGCCAGATTGCCGGCATCGATTGCACCGCCGAGATTCTGGATATCGTTGCTGGCGACGATCACCGCGTTTTGCTTCGACGACAACGTACCGCCTTCGTTGACGACATTTTTACCGGCGATCCCCAGCGTATCGCCCGCGATCAACGCGCCCGTCGGCGTCAGGTCGACATTGTTCGACTTTGCCAGGTACACCCGCGGCACCAGCACGGTCTGCTGACTGCCATCTGGCAGCGTGACCGTCTGGTTGACGAGCCACACGATATCGGTCGTGAGCGCCGCCATTTGCGCGTCGGTCAGCGTCACGCCGGGCACCACGCCGAACTGCTTCCCGAAGACAGCGCCATTCGACATCAATTGACGATACTCGTCGTCATTGCTGGTGTACCCGGTCAGGAAGCGCTTGCCCGTCAGGTTCGTGACCTGCTCCATGACAAGCCGCGACTCGTAATAGCCGTCGCCCAGGCGTTTCGCGACGCTGCCTGGATCGAGGCCGAGCTGACCCAGCATGTAGTCACTCGACGTGAACTTCGTGTAGCTCGTGAAACGCGGATCGGTGACGACGAGGTACGGCTGGTTCGGCGCTGCCTGGATCGAGAACAGGCCGCTTGCCGGCAGCGTCAGGCTCGGGACCACGGTCCGTGCCCCCGACACGGTCTTGACCACGCCGGGCACGCCGGAAACATGGCCTTTCGTTCCCGTATTAGCCGCAGCGCCCCCCGTGACGCTCAAACTGCCGGTTGCCTGCCCCGTCACGCCGAGCGAACCCGATTCCGCACCGGTTCCCAGATTCGCTGCGGTCAAGCCCAGTGAGGCGGCGCTCACGCCCATCGGACCGGTGGTCGCCTGAACGCTCGTATTGCGAATATCGCCACCGCCGATGGCAACGGCCCGATTGCTGGTGATCGTACCGCCCGCGACGCCCGTCGGCATCGTGATCGACGGATTGGTCCACGTGATCCACTCCGCCGGCGCACTCGGATAGGGATCGTCCGGGCTGTTGTAGCCCGACCGGTTCACGAACGAGTAGGTCGTCGAAAGCTGCGTGGACCGGTTCTCGATCGCCGCATTGCTGCCGCCGTTCGGCACGTTCTGACCATTCACGGTCAAATCGCCGCCGGCTGCAATCGTGCCGTTGTCGTTCAACAGCCGTTGGCCGATCGACACATTCATAGCGCCGCCGGACGTAAGCACGGCAGGCGCGCCGCTACCCGCACGCAGCGTGGTCGACGTGACTGTCTGCGTCGCGATCCGCTGAGTCTCCAGCGGCAAGCCTCCCTCCCGACGCCGCTCCGTTCCCTTGAGCATCTGCGTGTTCGGATCGGTGAAGTCCGGGTAGGTCTCGATACGCACGCAATTCGTCGTGCAGTTGCCGTACTGGTTCGAGTACGTCACATGACCAAGCTGGTTTTCTACAACGGTGTTGGCGTAATTCCTTGCTGCCCAAGCAGTGCCGCCTGCCTGGTCGGGGTTCGGCTGGTCCGTCATGACGTTGTACGCGTACAGTACGACCTGCCCGGTGCCAGGCGTCAGGCGCAGATCCTGCTGATACAGGACCTGCGATCCGCCATTGGGCCGCGAGTACGTCAACCCGCTCTGCTTCCATTGAAACACCGATGCATTCGCCGGCAGGTTCACGACCAGCTTCGTTGCCGTATTGCCGTCCGGCGTCACGATCATCTCGGATGACACAACATCCGCCGGATTCACGTAATACGCGTTGGCGATAACCGTATTGGCGTCCTCGAATGGCGCGACGGTGCCAGGCCAGCGGGTTTTCCACCACGGCAATGCCTTCATGGTGTACGACGTGGTCGTCGTGGACGTATCGGTCACCACGTTCTGTCGGACATTGTTCAGCTGATCGGCCGCGATATTGAGCTGGCCTTCCGCCTCGATCGACGACGACAGGTTGTTGACCACGCTCGTCCGGTTCACCAGTTTGCCGTCGGCATCCCGCTGGCCATTCATCGCGACGTTGACATCGCCCAGGCTGATGATCGATGCCCCGGCGCGGTTCGTCATCTCGTCGGAAGCGAACAGATTCACGCCCTGCGTACCCGCCATCACGGCCCGGCTTCCATCGTTGACGATGGTTCGGGCCGCATGCGACAGCGTGCCGCCGATGATCGCCCCGGTGTTCGTCAGATGCTGGCTCGCGGTGCTGATTGCATTACCTTCGATCCGGCCGCTGTTCGAGATGTCGCCTGCGCCCGCGTCGAGTGTCGTCGCGCCCGTGCCATCTACGCCCGGGGTGCCCGACACCATGAAACCGCTGTTCACGAGGCCGTTCGAGTGCGTCGCGAGGTTGCCGACTGCCGAGAGCGTGCCGATGTTTGTCAGTTGCCCTGTCGTCGAAAGCGACAGGTTGCGGTTCGCGGTGATCTGGTTGTTCGCGCCGTTCGTATAGTCGCCCTGCAACGACACGGAGCCGTCGCGGCCGGCGAAGATCCTGCCATCGCCAACGAGCGAAGTCGCGCTTATTGTCACGTCCTGAGTACTTGCGATGCTCCCGCCTCCATTGGTCAACGTGCCGGTCCGAATTGCAATATTGCCGACGCTGCCGGCCGGGTTTGCAATCTGGCCATGGGTATTGTCCAGGCTGGCCACAGTGAGCTCGACGTTGGCCGCACTGATCGCGCCATTGGCATTCGATACCGCTGCGGCCGGACCATTGACCGTCAGCGCGCCGCGCGCCGTCAGTTGACCGGCGTTGGCGAGCTGGTTCATGTTCACGAAATCCAGATTCCCGCCCGAGAGGATCTGACTGTTCGCGCTGTTCTGGACATTGGCGCTGTCGATCACGACATTGCCGTTGCCGCCCAGCATACCCGTGCCAGGCTGGCCGCCAGTATTCGCGTTCGTGATCGAACCGGCCGCGATGCGTGTCGCACTCGTTCCTGCATTCACCACGCGGCCGCCGGTGTTGTCGAGACTCTGGCCGGACAGCGTGAGCGCGCTGGACTGTCCGAGACTTTCGAGTTTGCCGCCGCGGTTCGAGATCGCCCGTGCCGCTATCGCGGCAAGGCCGGCCTGGCCTTGCACGATGCCCCCGTCATTGATCAACGTCGACGCCGACGACAGCGATACTGCGCCACCTTTCGCGCCTAGCATTCCTGTCGTGTTGTCGATCGATTGTGCGGCCACACTCAGCGTGCCGGCCGAGCCGATCGAACCGCCGCGGTTCGACAGCATCCCGCCGTCCGTGACGCTCAGGCCCCCATTGCCGCCGTGATAGATCGTCCCGCCGTCGTTCGACAGGCCAGCGGATCGCACGTCTAGGTTCGCGCCGTTGCTCCGAATCGTGCCCAATGCATTGTCGAGCGCGTGCGTGGCGGCAATCGTCGTATTGCCCGCACCCTTCTGCACGATGCGCCCGCCGCGATTGGTCAGCGTATCGGTCACGATGCCCAGTTGCGTCGCGCTCAGCGAGCCACTGCTGTTGTCGAATGACTGCCCGGACATCGTGAGCGCATTCTGCGCGGAGATGCTGCCGCTGTTCGTGAGGGTTGCGGCTTTCAATGTCGCATTGCCGTTGCCGCCAATGACCCCGCCTTGATCACCCGCGGCAGTCGTGCCTCCGGCGTTGATCAGCTTTCCAGTCGCGGTCACTTTCAGCTCGTCGCCGCTCAGCGACACGATGCGGCCCGCCGTGTTGTCCAGCGAGCTGCCGTCGACCGTCAGCGCTCCACCGCTCTGCACGGTTCCCTGCTGGTTCGTCAGCGCACCGGCCTTCAACGTGGCAGCACCGAGCGATTCGATCCAACCGCCCTGGTTCGACAGCGAACCGGATGTGGTCAGTTCGACCGCCCGAGCGGCCAGCGTGCCGTGATCGTTGGTGATTGCCTGCCCGCTCACGCGTAGCGCATTCTTGGCCGTGATGCTTCCGCTATTCACGAGTGCGGCGGCACTCACGACCATGCTGCCGTTCCCGCCGATAACCCCGCCTTGATCGCCATTTGCCGCCACACCGGCGGCATTCGTCAATTGCCCCGTGACAGTGACGGTCATGTCGTCGCCATTCAGCGATACGATGCGCCCGGCCGTATTGTCGAGTGAACGGCCGTCGATCGTCAGTGCGCCGCCGCCCTGCACGGTTCCCTGATGGTTCGTCAGCGTGCCGGCCTTCAGCACGGCCGCACCTTGCGACTCGATCGAACCTCGCTGGTTCGACAGCGTGCCTGCCGTCGTCAATTCGATCGTCTGTCCGGCCAGCGTGCCGCGGTCGTTGTTGATTGCCTGCCCGCTCACGCGTAGCGCATTCTTGGCCGTGATGCTGCCGCTATTCACGAGTGCGTCGGCATTGACCGTCACGTTGCCGTTCCCGCCGATGACGCCGCCTTTATCACCCGCGGCGGTCGTCCCTCGTGCGTTCGCGAACTGCCCCTTCGTGGTCAGTTTCAACTCGTCGCCGTTCAGCGACACGATGCGGCCCGCCGTGTTGTCGAGCGAGCTGCCGTCGATCGTCAGCGCACCACTGCTCTGCACGGTTCCCTGCTGGTTCGTCAGCGCGCCGGCCTTCAATGTGGCCGCACCAAGCGACTCGATCCAACCGCCCTGGTTCGACAACGCGCCAGACGTGGCCAGATCGGCCGTCTTGCCGATCAGCGTGCCGTGGTCGTTGTTGATTGCCTGCCCACGTGCGCTCAACGCATTCTTGGCCGTGATGCTGCCGCTATTCACGAGTGCGTCGGCATTGACCGTCACGTTGCCGTTCCCGCCGATGACCCCACCTTGATCGCCCGCGGCAGTCGCTCCCTTTACGTTTGTGAGCTGTCCCGTCGTAGTCAGTTTCAACTCATCGCCATTCAACGACACGATGCGCCCGGCCGTGTTGTCCAGCGAACTGCCGTCGATCGTCAGCGCCCCCGTGCTTTGAATCGTGCCTCGAATGTTCGCGAGTGCGCCGGCCTGAACCTGCGTCGTTGATTGCGACACCCATTCCCCACCCTGATTCGACACGCTGCCGGCATTCACGACGAGCGACTGCGCGTTCAGGCTGCCGCCGTCGCTTGCAAATGCGCCCGTCGCTTTCACCGTCAGGGCCCCCGGCGTCGTCATGGTGCCCGCCCGGGCCGACACGCTGCCCGCCGACATCTCGACGCCCAACTGGCTCGACAGCGTACCGCGATCGTTGTTCAGGGCCCCGGTGGCCTTGGCGGTCAGCTTGCCTTGCGCGCTCGTGGTCGCGCCTGACAGATTCAGGTCACCCGCCTTGGCTTCGAGCGTCAGGGTGCCGTTCGCACCTGTCCGGCTGCCGGACACATCGATGCCGCTGCCTGTCAGCGAAGCGTTTCCGCCCGAGACGGTGTGCCCCGTTGCCGTCAATTGCCCGGAGGTCGCCACGACCAAATCGCCGCTGTTGGCAATCGTGCCGTCGGCGTTCACGCCTGCGCCCAATGTGCCGCTCGACTCCACGCTCCCCGCGTTCACCGTCAGATTTTGCTGCGCGGTCATCGACCCGCTGTTCGACATCTGCCCCGACGTCGATACCGACACGCCCTGCCGGCCGCCGGTCGTGCCGCTATTATCGATGCCGTCTTGCCCAGCGAGCAGCAGGTTGCCGGTTGCGCTGGTCTTGCCCGTCAGCACCAGCTTGCCTTGCGAGGTGAGCGTCAGATCGCCCGCCTGCGCGGCCAGCACGCCTGCGTTGTTCACGCCCACGCCGTTCTCGGTGCCGACGAGGACAATCCTGTTCGCATACATGCCGCCCAGTTGGCTGACGTCGATCGAGACCCCCGGCGCCGGTCCATCGCCGGCGATCGGCGTGGTGGACAAGCTATCGCGGTTCACCTGATTGGCGCCGGTGATCACGTTCAGGTTCTTGGCGTGGATCGCCGCATTCGCCTGCACGGTACGCGCAATCAGGTCGACCTGATCGACGTTCGTCGCATTGAGGCCAGCCCCTTGGACTGTCACGAGCCCGCGGTTCACCGTATATCCGGCGAGCGAACCGTCCGCGCCGTAATAGGGTCGCCCCGTCGTCAAGGTAGCGCGGCTCGTATTGATGAAGCCCCCGCCGTCGACCACGATGCCGGCCGGATTCGCCAGCACCACTTCCGCGCGATTACCCGCGACTTCGACGTAACCCCGCAACTGGGACGGATTCGCGCTGTTGACCTGGTTGACGATAATGCGCGCGGATTGCCCCGGACCGAAATTCGGGTTCCCGTTGATGTAGCCGGCTTGCTGTGTGCTGACGATCGTCGGCGAGTTGTTCAGGATCGCGCCATTTTTCTGAACGTCGAACTGGTTGTAGGTATTGACCGATACCCCGGCGCCCGATGGTGCCGCAATGTTGACTTGCGGCAAGCCGTTTTGCGTCTGTATGACGTGCGTGCTCGCGCCCGGCGTCGGCGCGATCTGCGCCGATACGATGGCTGGCGAAACTGCGAGTAATGCCGCCGCAATCAGATGACCCGAGCCACCCAATGTAGAACGACCGGCACGACTTTCGCCAGATGCCGATTTCCCCGCTGCAGTGGCCGTTTCCTCGACTGCCACCACATCCCCGTGAAGTCTGGAATACACCAGACGGTAGGCCTTCTTATTCATTGCTTATTTATTAGTACTTTTTCGACTGATGCTCGATAACCAGCACGCTGCAGGACGAGCGTCAACAACCGCCCCCCCAGCGATTCGCACGAGTATTTACTTTTCGGATTCGTCCGATCGCAATTATCAACGAAATTCGATTTGAATGTTGCGAGAACGCTTCGCATCGATCACTTGATCGGATGCAGAGTCATCCGACGACGAATCGTGAGCGGCTGCAATGCTACATCGCCACTGCCACGGTCCGATTTCGCGTTGACGGCACGTCGATACCTGCAATATGGATCGGCAAAAATTTGTCGTCGGATTTCTACGCCGGGCTACAAGCGGTCCTCGCTGCGCCCGAGCGTAAGCCGGTAGCGGAACCGGCCGGTCATGCGGCCGTCCGTGCAGCCCACGCCCGTTGGTCATCGTCGGAATGCGTCACATTCGTGTCGGTCGAAGATGATGCTCAGACTTTTGCGCGCCGCCAGCACACAACCGTCACATTGCGCAGGACTAGCGCCCACGCTCGATCAGCTCGGCACACCTGGGGACCTCGCGGATCAGCCCGACAACCCGTCTGGCTCAAACGAGCCAATCGGCCACTTCGCCGCTTTCGAGCGACGCATCTAGATCGGTGAAGAATTCCCAATGTCAAACGACCTCATCGCCGCCGGACAACCAGCTCGCATCGAGCCTCCGCAAGAAATCGCTCCCGCAGGAATCAATTGCCCCGCTCCCAATGCGAACCTCAAGACCATTTGACGAACTTTGAACAACAACATCCGTCAGCAATGCAAAAGAAGGAATCACCCTTGGATTATTAACCGCAATCTCGTATAACGAGCAGTACTTGCTCTCGACACTCTGGTCGTCATATTTCGCGAACAGCCAGCCGGAATCCGCATCGTTCGTCGACTCTCGACTCATGCTGAATTCGAGACCTGACAGAAAGGCCTGCGATGCAAAGCCTGACTGCAAGAGCGACGGAAAGTCTGCCTCGGCACCAATCTGCGCGCAGACCTCTTTCTGTATGAAAATGCCACATCGTTCTATTCAGACTGAAAACCCTCTCGATCGACATCGATTGAAAATCGGGCTGCCAAAGCTCAAGGCCTCCCTGCCGGTTCGCCTTGAACATCAAAATCATACAGCCAACTTGCACTGTCTGTCCCGCGCCAAATCTTGCGCCGCGCCGAACCTCGCTCGCGAGATACTCGAACAGGAAATTCACGTCCATATCCAAATCATCATTGATCGCAACAATTAATTCGGGGTGGCGATATTTTCCACCGAAATCTGACCGATAAATTTTCACGACTCGCCCCATTAACGCATTTGTTTCGTTAATAACGCAACTCTTTGTCGTCTCGCATCCGATGTGCTCTGCCGCGCATACGCCTGATTCAGCGGCTACTCCTTATACGCGGCTCATTCCCCCGGAATTTTGATCCCTTTGGCCGAGCCGAATGTCATCCGAAGCCCTTGCGCATTGATCGGACCAGTCAAATTCAAGTCCAATCTCCCCTGGCAGACCTAGATTTGCCGCAGCAGCGCTGGCAATTCATTGACATCCAAGCGCGCATAATTCTGCTTCTTGTATGAAACGAGGATGTCGCCGAGCAGGATATTGGCAGCGTGGTTACGGGTGGCCAAACCGTTGGCGACGGCGACCACCACCCCACCACCCCGTCATTCCAGATTGCAACGAACTCCCAGAGTCCTATGGACGAAAAAAAACCCGTGACACCTTGCGTGCACGGGCTTCCTGTCATGCTTCCGAACGCCGTCGAACCGGCTCGGAATAAAATCTGGCGGAGAGAGGGGGATTCGAACCCCCGATAGGCTTTCACCTATACACGCTTTCCAGGCGTGCGACTTAAACCACTCATCCATCTCTCCGGAAGAGCGAGAGTATAGCAAACTCTTGCGCCGCCCCGCCACTCCCTCTTCACCCCGCCGTCACGGATGACGAATGTAGTCGACCAGCGCACGCGTGTAGTCGTCCGGCCGGCGGTCGAGCAGGCTGACGACGATCGCCACGGCAAACCCCGCCGGCACGCCGAACACGCCGGAGCTGATCGGTTCGATCCCGAACCACATCGGCCCGGCAAAACCGGTCAGCTGCGCGAAGAACGGATACGTCGACACGATGTAGTACACGCACACCGCGAGCCCCGTCACCATGCCCGCGATCGCGCCGCGCGTCGTCGTGCGCTTCCAGAACACGCCCAGCACGAGCACCGGGAAGAAGCTCGACGCCGCCAGCGAAAACGCCGCGCCCACCAGGAACAGGATCTTTCCCGTGTTCAGCGACGCCACATACGATGCGAACAGCGCGACCCCGAGCAGCAGCACCTTCGAGATCGTCACGCGCCGCTGGCTGGTCGCGTCGGGCGCGACCATGTGGTAGTACACGTCGTGCGACAACGCGTTCGCGATCGTCAGCAGCAGCCCGTCCGCGGTCGACAGCGCGGCCGCGAGCGCGCCCGCGGCGATCAGCCCCGACACCACGTACGGCAGCCCGGCGATCTCGGGCGCGGCCAGCACGACCATGTCCGGCTGCATCTGGATCTCGGACCAGTGCACGATCCCGTCGCGCACCTCGTCGACGACGCTGATCAGATCCGGCTCGAAGTGATGCCACTGCGTGACCCACGCCGGCAGCTCCGCGAACGGCCGCCCGACCAGGTTCGCGAGGATCTCGTACTTGATCATCACCGCGAGCACCGGCACGCTCAGATAGAACAGCGCGATGAAGAACAGCGTCCACCCGACCGAGCGCCGCGCGGACGCGACCGACGTCGTCGTGTTGTAGCGCGTCAGGATATGCGGCAAGCTCGCGGTGCCGAGCGACAGGCACAGCAGCAGCGCGAGGAAATTCCGCTCGCGCGGCTTGCGCTCGTCCTCGCTCGCGGCGGGAAACGGTTCGTGCATCGGCACCGGCGGCTCCGCGCGCGCGAGCAGCTCGTCGCGGGCCTGCGTCCACACCACCCGCGCCGCCGCGGGATCGCGCGGGAAGTCGGCGAGCTCCCGCTCGCGCTGGTTGATCTCGCGCAGCGGCCCGTTGTGGCGCCGCAGCTCGGCGAGCTGCTCGACGAGCTGCCGGCGCGCGTCCGCATAGGAAGCCGGCAACCGGTCGAGCTGCGTCTGGATGTATCCGGCCCGCCGGCGATACGCGTCGCGCACCTGCTGTTCGTCGCGCGCATCGCGCACCTGCGCTTCGAGCGCGGCCACGCGTTCCATCAGCTGTCCGTAATTGAACTGCGGCACCGGCCCGAGCCCGTTCTTCACCGCGATCAGCGACACGGGAATCAGGATCGCGCTGATCAGGATGATGTACTGCGCGACCTGCGTCCACGTGACCGCGCGCATCCCGCCGAGGAACGAGCACACGAGAATGCCCGCGAGCCCGCAGAAGATGCCGATCGCGAAATCGACGCCGATGAAGCGCGTCGCGATCAGCCCGATCCCCTGGATCTGCGCGACCAGGTAGACGAACGAGCACAGGATCGCCGCGCCGGCCGCGAGCGCGCGCACCGCGGTGCTCGAGAAGCGCGTGCCGAGGAAATCGGGAATCGTGTAGCGGGCGAGCTTGCGCACGTACGGCGCCAGCAGGAACGCGACGAGGCAGAAGCCGCCGGTCCAGCCCATCAGGTAGGCGAGCGCATCGTAGCCGGTCGCGTACAGCGACCCGGCGAGGCCGATGAACGACGCGGCCGACAGCCAGTCGGCGGCGGTCGCCATCCCGTTGAACGCGGACGGCACGCGCCGCCCGGCGACGTAATACTCGACGAGGTCGGACGTGCGCGACAGCAGCCCGATCACCGCATAGACGGCGATCGGCACGAACAGGAACACGTAGCCGATCCACACGCCGGAACCGGCCGCGCGCTCGATCCGCCACAGCAGCAGCACGAAGCCGAGGAAGCCGAGTGTATACAGCGCATACGCGCGGATCAGGCGACGCGTCAGCATGCGTCAGCGCCCGGTGCGTGCGGCGGCGGCTTGCGCCGCGTAGTCGTCGTATGCGCGGCGCAGGATGCGGTCCGCGCGCTGCATCAGCCCGATGTAGACGACGATCAGCACGAGGTAGACGAGGATCGCGCCTTGCGCGCCGACATAGAACGGCAGGCTGAATCCGGCAAAGCGCACGCCCGCGAGCGCGGGCGCGAAGAACGGCACGACGAACGACACCGAGAAGCCGGTCGCCATCAGCACGGCGATCAGCACGACGTTGAAGCGCCAGTAGCGCGCATGCGCGCGCGCGAGCGGCGCGGGCACGGGCGGCGGCGCAGCAGGTGCGGGACGGGACGGAGCGGTCATGCGCAGGTGTGGCAGCGAAGCCCCTGCGCGGGCAATCGGGATTGCCGCGCAGGGGTGCATGCCGCGACGCGCGAACTCAGCGCGCTTCGGCGAGCTGGTCGAGGATCGCCGGGTTCTCGAGCGTGGACGTGTCCTGCGTGATCGCCTCGCCCTTCGCGAGCGAACGCAGCAGGCGTCGCATGATCTTCCCGGAACGCGTCTTCGGCAGGTTGTCGCCGAAGCGGATGTCCTTCGGCTTCGCGATCGGCCCGATCTGCTTGCCGACCCAGTCGCGCAGTTCCTTCGCGAGCTTCGCGGCCTCTTCGCCTTCCGGGCGCGCACGCTTGAGCACGACGAACGCCACGACGGCCTCGCCGGTCGTCTCGTCCGGCCGGCCGACCACGGCCGCCTCGGCCACGAGCTCGTGCGCGACCAGCGCCGACTCGATCTCCATCGTGCCGAGCCGGTGGCCCGACACGTTCAGCACGTCGTCGATCCGGCCCATGATCGTGAAGTAGCCGGTCTCCTTGTCGCGCACGGTGCCGTCGCCGGCGAGGTACAGCCGGCCGCCGAGTTCGTCGGGGTAGTAGCTCTTCTTGAAGCGCTCCGGGTCGCCCCAGATCGTGCGGATCATCGACGGCCACGGACGCTTGACGACCAGGATCCCGCCCTGCCCGTCCGGCACGTCCTGGCCGGTCTCGTCGACGACGGCCGCCATGATGCCCGGCAGCGGCAGCGTGCACGAACCGGGCACGGTCGGCGTCGCGCCCGGCAGCGGCGAGATCATGTGGCCGCCGGTTTCGGTCTGCCACCACGTATCGACGATCGGGCAGCGCTCCTGGCCGACGTGCTTGTGGTACCACATCCACGCTTCGGGGTTGATCGGCTCGCCGACGGTGCCGATGATGCGCAGGCTCGACAGGTCGTAGCTCTTCGGATGGACCTTGTCGTCGGCCTCGGCCGCCTTGATCAGCGAGCGGATCGCGGTCGGCGCGGTATAGAACACGCTGACCTTGTGATCCGCGATCATCTTCCAGAAGCGCCCGGCGTCCGGATAGGTCGGCACGCCTTCGAACACGATCTGCGTCGCGCCGCACGCGAGCGGGCCGTACGTGATGTACGTGTGGCCGGTGATCCAGCCGATGTCCGCGGTACACCAGAACACGTCTTCCGGCTTCCAGTCGAACGCCCACTTCATCGTCTGCGCGGCCCACAGCAGATAGCCGCCGGTGCTGTGCTGCACGCCCTTCGGCTTGCCGGTCGAGCCCGACGTATACAGGATGAACAGCGGATGCTCGGCGCCGACCCATTCCGGCGCGCAGGTATCGGCTTCACCCGCCGTCAGTTCGTGCATCCACAGGTCGCGATCCGCGTGCCAGTCGATCTTGCCGCCGGTGCGGCGATAGACGATCACGCTCTTCACGGCGTCGCACCCGCCCATCGCGAGCGCCTCGTCGGCGATGCTCTTGAGCGGCAGCGTCTTGCCGCCGCGCAATTGCTCGTCGGCGGTGACGAGCGCGCTCGCGCCGACGTCGACGAGCCGTTCGTTCAGCGACTTCGCCGAGAAACCGCCGAACACCACCGAGTGCGTCGCGCCGATGCGCGCGCAGGCCTGCATCGCGACGATCGCCTCGACCGACATCGGCATGTAGATCACGACGCGATCGCCCTTGGCGATGCCGCGCTTCTTCAGCGCGTTCGCGAAGCGCGCGACGCGCGCGAGCAAGTCGGCGTAGGTGACGCGGGTGACGGTGCCGTCGTCCGCTTCGAAGATCACCGCGACGCGCTCGCCGTTGCCGGCGGCGACGTGGCGATCGAGGCAGTTGTAGGACGCGTTGAGCTCGCCGTCTTCGAACCACTTGTAGAACGGCGCATCGGACTCGTCGAGCACCTTCGTGAACGGCTTGTGCCACGCGAGCGTCTCGCGGGCATGGCGCCCCCAGAATCCTTCGTAATCACGCTCGGCCTCGTCGGCAAGCGCACGATAGGCTTGCATGCCGGAAATGGCCGCCGCCTTCACGAGCGCCTCGGGCGGCGCAAACTGGCGGCTTTCGTGAAGAACCGATTCAATCGCAGACATCGACTACCCCTTGGTGAACATGAATCCTCTGATTGCCGGCGCGTGTCGTGCACGCCGCGTCTTGGCCGGCGCATGCGCGCCGCTGTCTCCTACCACCCGCACACACCCACCGGGGGCCGCATGCGATGTTGCACCGCACCACGCCGCACGACGGCGGCGGCATGATCCGACAGCTTCCACGATAAGCGCCTGAACTTACCCGTCACTTACGCGGCGCCGCCGGCGGCACACCGGGCGGCTCGCTTTGCGCTGTTTCGACCGCGACCCTACAATCCTAACTGACTTCGCCTTCCGGATTCCAGCTTGAATCGCTACGCACTTTTCCTCATCGCGTCGATGCTGCTCGTCGGCAGCAACGTCGGCATCGGCAAATCGATCGTCGCGTTCGTCCCCGTCGCCATTCTCGCCACGCTGCGCTTCGTGATCGCGATCGCCGTGCTGTGGCCGCTGTTCCGTCCGGTCAAGATGCGCGCGGTCAAGCGCGCCGAATGGCTGAACCTGTTCCTGCAGGCATTCTTCGGCACCTTCATGTTTACGCTGCTGATGCTGAACGGCGTGCAGCGCACGAGCGCGGTCGCGGCCGGCGTCATCACGAGCACGATCCCCGCCGTCGTCGCGCTGTTCGCGTGGCTGTTCCTGCGCGAAAAACCGAACGGCCGTGCGCTCGTGTCGATCGCGCTCGCGATCGTCGGCGTCGTGACGATCAACGTCGCGAACGGCAGCGCGATGGCCGCGGACGCATCGGCCGGTTCGCTGACGGGCAACCTGCTGATACTCGGCGCGGTGTGCTGCGAATCGATCTACGTGATCCTGTCGCGCCGCCTCACGCAGACGCTCGCGCCGATCGACATCTGCGCGTACACGCACCTGTTCGGCCTGCTGCTGATGCTGCCGCTCGGCGCCGGCGCGATGTGGCATTTCGATTACGCGAGCGTGCCGTCGAACATCTGGGCGCTCGTCGTCTGGTATGGCCTGTCGGCCAGCATCTTCTCGTTCTGGATGTGGATGAAGGGCATCCGGCACGTGCCGGGCAGCCTCGCCGGCGTGTTCAGCGCGGTACTGCCGGTCGCCGCGGCCGTCTACGGGATCGCGTTCCTCGGCGAGCGCCCGACGCTCGCGCACGGCGTCGCGCTCGCGTGCGTCGTCACGGGCATCGTGCTTGCGAGCCTGCGCGTGAAGCACACGCCGCCCGTCGCGCCCTGATCCGTCCCCGGCGCCCCGTCCGGCCGCGGGGCGCATCGCTGCAGCCATGCGGGCCGACGCGCTACAATAGCGCGCTTTTCCAAGATTACTGCCCCCGATACCCGCGCCCGTTCCACCATGTCAGCCTCGCCGACCGACCCGCATTCGTCTGGCCGTCGCGCCGCCCGCCCGTTGCGCCCGCTGCCCGCCCTGATCTTCATGAGCCGCTGGCTCCAGGTGCCGCTGTATCTCGGCCTGATCGTCGCGCAAGGCGTCTACGCGTTCCTGTTCCTGCACGAGGTCTGGCACCTGCTGTCGCACGCGGCCAGCCTCGACGAGATCGGCGTGATGCTCGCGGTGCTCGGCCTGATCGACGTGGTGATGATCTCGAACCTGCTGATCATGGTGATCATCGGCGGCTACGAGACATTCGTGTCGCGGCTCGGCATCGAGGGCCACCCGGACGAGCCCGAATGGCTCGACCACGTCAACGCGGGCGTGCTGAAGGTCAAGCTGTCGATGGCGCTGATCAGCATTTCGTCGATCCACCTGCTGAAGACCTTCATCAACCCCGACCAGCACAGCACGCACGCGATCATGTGGCAGGTGCTGATCCACGTGTCGTTCCTCGTGTCGGCGCTCGTGATGGCGTGGGTCGACCGCCTGACGACCCACACGCACCCGGCCCATTTCCACGAGACGCATGCGCCCGCGCCGGCCGCGTCCCGCAAATCGGTCGAACCCGCCGTCAACGCATAACCGTATTCCCCACAGTCCCCACAGAGTCTCAGCCATGACCGTCATCAAACAGGAAGACCTGATCCAGAGCATCGCGGATTCGCTGCAGTACATCAGCTACTACCACCCGCTCGACTACATCCAGGCCCTCGGCCGCGCGTACGAGCTGGAAGAGAGCCCGGCCGCGAAGGACGCGATCGCACAGATCCTCACGAACAGCCGCATGTGCGCGGAAGGTAAGCGCCCGATCTGCCAGGACACGGGGATCGTCACGGTGTTCGTGAAGGTCGGCATGGACGTGCGCTGGGACGGCGCGACGATGGGCCTCACCGACATGATCAACGAAGGCGTGCGCCGCGGCTACACGCATCCGGACAACGTGCTGCGCGCGTCGATCGTGAACCCGCCCGAAGGCGGCCGCAAGAACACGAAGGACAACACGCCGGCGGTGATCCACTACGAGATCGTGCCGGGCGACAAGGTCGACGTGCAGGTCGCGGCGAAGGGCGGCGGCTCGGAGAACAAGTCGAAGTTCGTGATGCTGAACCCGTCGGATTCGATCGTCGACTGGGTGCTGAAGACCGTGCCGACGATGGGTGCGGGCTGGTGCCCGCCGGGCATGCTCGGCATCGGCATCGGCGGCACCGCCGAGAAGGCGATGGTGATGGCGAAGGAATCGCTGATGGAGCCGATCGACATCCAGGAGATCATCGCGCGCGGCCCGAAGGACTGGGTCGAGGAACTGCGCGTCGAGCTGCACGAGAAGGTCAACGCGCTGGGCATCGGCGCACAGGGCCTCGGCGGCCTCGCGACCGTGCTCGACGTGAAGATCATGGCCGCGCCGACGCATGCGGCATCGAAGCCGGTCGCGATGATCCCGAACTGCGCGGCCACCCGCCACGCGCACTTCGTGCTCGACGGCTCGGGCCCGGCGAAGCTCGAGGCGCCGTCGCTCGACGCATGGCCGAAGGTCAACTGGGAGCCGAACACGGAAACCAGCAAGCGCGTCGACCTGAACACGCTGACGCCGGAAGAAGTCGCAAGCTGGACGCCGGGCCAGACGCTGCTGCTGTCGGGCAAGATGCTCACGGGCCGCGACGCCGCGCACAAGCGCATCGCCGACATGCTCGCGAAGGGCGAGAAGCTGCCGGTCGACTTCACGAACCGCGTGATCTACTACGTCGGCCCGGTCGACCCGGTGCGTGACGAAGTCGTCGGCCCGGCCGGCCCGACGACGGCCACCCGCATGGACAAGTTCACCGAGACGATGCTCGCGCAAACGGGCCTCATCTCGATGGTCGGCAAGGCCGAGCGCGGCCCCGTCGCGATCGAGGCGATCAAGAAGCACAAGGCGGCCTACCTGATGGCGGTCGGCGGCGCGGCGTACCTCGTGTCGAAGGCGATCCGCGGCGCGAAGGTGCTGGCGTTCGAAGACCTCGGCATGGAAGCGATCTACGAGTTCGACGTGCAGGACATGCCGGTAACGGTTGCTGTCGATTCGTCGGGCACGTCGGTTCACCAGACCGGTCCGAAGGAGTGGCAGGCGAAGATCGGCAAGATCCCGGTCGCCGCAGCGTAAGCGCGAGTGCTCGAAAGGCCGGACACCTGTCCGGCCTTTTTGCTTCTCATTCTCATCCCGCTGCGTTGGCCGTTCGGACGAGCGCGGGAAACTTGGCATTTCGCTTTCGAGCGATTATCGTTCGGGATCTGAAGCCCCACCATCAAGAAGGAAACAAGCCATGCAAGGCGACAAGAAAGTCATCGAATACCTGAACGCCCAGTTGAAGAACGAGCTGACGGCGATCAACCAGTACTTCCTGCATGCGCGCATGTACAAGCACTGGGGCCTCGAGAAGCTCGGCAAGCACGAATACGACGAGTCGATCGGCGAGATGAAGCATGCGGACTGGCTCATCGAGCGCGTGTTCATGCTCGACGGCCTGCCGAACCTGCAGGATCTGCACAAGCTGCTCGTTGGCGAGGAGACCGAAGAGATCCTGAAGTGCGACCTGAAGCTCGAGCAGATCTCCCAGGCGACCTGCAAGGAAGCGATCGCGTATTGCGAGTCGGTTCGCGACTACGTGTCGCGCGAGATCTTCGAGAAGATCCTCGACGACACCGAAGAACACATCGACTGGCTGGAAACGCAGATCGACCTGATCGGCAAGGTCGGCATCCAGAACTACCACCAGACGATGATGGGCTCGCCCGAGTAAGCCTGGGTCGATCCGCTCCCGCCCTTCCCCGCTATCGCACGCCGCCCGATCATGTCGACGCCTTCCGTTATCTCCACGACGGCCGTTGCGGCCGCACCCATCGGCATCTTCGATTCCGGGCTGGGCGGACTGTCGGTGCTGCGCGCCGTGCGCGCGCAGTTGCCCGACGAATCATTCGTCTACGTCGCCGATTCGCACCATGCGCCGTATGGCCCGCGCGACGAGGCGTTCATTACCGAGCGCACGCTGGCAATTGGCGAATGGCTCGCGCGCGAGGGCGCGAAAGCGCTCGTCGTCGCATGCAACACCGCCACGGCGCGCGCGATCGCGGCCATCCGCGAACGCCTGCCGATGCCGCTCGTCGGCGTCGAGCCGGGCATCAAGCCGGCTGTTGCCGTGTCCGCGAGCGGCATCGCGGGCGTCCTCGCCACGCAATCGACGCTGAACAGCCCGCGCTTCCAGGCGCTGCTCGATCGCTATGGCGCCGGCCGCCGCTTCATCTGCCAACCGGGCCACGGGCTCGTCGAGGCGATCGAACGCGGCGACACGAATTCGCCCGCGCTGCGCGCGCTGCTCGACAGCTACCTGCAGCCGATGCTCGATGACGGCGCCGATACGCTGGTGCTCGGCTGCACGCACTACCCGTTCTTCATCGAAACGATTCGTGACCTTGTTGGCGACCGCCTGACGATCGTCGACACGAGCGACGCCATCGCCCGCCAGCTCGCCCGGGTGCTCGACGAACGCGGCCTGCGCGCGCCGGCCGGCACGCGTGCCGCGCCGCCGCGCTTCTGCTCGACGAGCGACGGCCACCAGCTGCGCGCGCTCGCGGCGACCCTGCTCGGTCTCGATGTGCCGGTCGAATCCGTCACCATTTCCTCGCCGAACGCGCACGCACGCGCGGCCGCCTGACACCGGCCGCCAGCCGCCCAGCCGCGCAGTAACCCCTCTAAGGGTCTGGTTTTGTTACAAAAAAGCCGGAATCAGGCTTGTCAACGTCCGCGAATTTAATGATAATAATTCGCATTAACGTTAGCTATCGCACTCATCATGATCGTCTGCGTGTGCAAGTCTGTTTCCGATCGCACGATTCGCGCGTCCCTCGCGGAAGGCGTGGATACGTTCGATGAACTCCAGTTCGAACTCGGCGTGGCCACCTGCTGCGGCAAGTGCGAGGAGTCCGTGCGCGACCTCATGGCGGAGCAAGGCGTCTGCGCGAGCCGGTGCGGCGTCGAGCACCACGCGCATCCGGTTCCCGTGTCGTTCTACGAGCGCAAGGCGGCCTGACCGGCGTCGAGTGTGCGTGCGGCCCAGGCCGCATTTTTTGTTTTTCGCCCGTCAGCAAGCCCAGCATCAGCGCGAGCCAACGGCTTACCTGCCCAGGAGCCTGTCATGGAATTGCTGATCGGATTCGTTACCACCGTGTGCATCTCGTTGTTGATCTTCCGCAAGTGATGGCACGTCACCCCGCTGCCCTCCGCGGGCAGCGCCGTTCTTTCTAGCTAACATGCAGGCTTCGCATTCCGCTCCAGCCGGCGCCTGGCCGGCTGCCCCCCGTATGAATCCCCGAGTCATCGCTGCCGCGGTCGGCGTGGTCGCCGTGCACGCGGTCCTGCTGACGGCGGCCTGGCTCCATCGCAACGCGCTGCCCGAGAAATCCGTCGAGGTCCAGTCGATCACCGCGCAGCTGATCACGCCCGCGCCGATCGCGCAGCAGGTCGCCGCCGAGTCGATCCCGCAGCCGGCCCCGCCGAAGCCCACGCCGCGCGTGAAGCCGAAGGTCGAGCCGAAGCCGGTGCAGAAGGTGTCGAAACCCACGCCGCAGCCGGTCGCGCCTTCGCCGGTGCCGTCGCCGACGCCCGCCCCCGCGGCCGAGCCGACGCCAACGGCAGCCGCCGCGCCGGCTGCAGCCGCGCCGTCGGCCGCGGCCGGGCCCGCGCGCGAGACGATGGAAGTCAGCGCGCCGAAGAATGTCCCGACACTGCAATGCGCGTTCGTGAAACCCGACTATCCGTCGATGTCGCGCCGCCGCGGCGAATCGGGCACCGCCTACGTGCATTTCGTCGTCGGCGTGACGGGCAAGATCGAAAGCATCGACCTGCAGAAGAGCAGCGGCTATCCGCGCCTCGACGAGGCTGCGCTTGCCGCGATGCGCGCCACGACGTGCCGTCCTTACATCGAGAACGGGCAGGCGATCCGCGCCGCCCGTACCCAGCCCTACAACTTCGGGCTCACCGACTAACACTGCCTCATCCGGAATATCCAAAAGGAAGAAAAATGCAAAGCTACGGTATCGCGCACGTCTGGGCGCAAGGTGATTTCGTCACGCGCGCCATTGCGATCGCGCTCCTCGTGATGTCGATCCTGTCGTGGATGGTGATCGTCATCAAGGGCTGGAACGTGATCCGCCTGAACCGTCTCACTAAGAACGCGGAACAGGCGTTCTGGCATTCGGACGATTTCGACGACGGCATCAAGAAGCTCGGCCTCGCGGCATCGACGCCGGCCGACAACCCGTTCCTCGCGCTCGCGCTCTCCGGCAAGGAAGCCGCCGACCATCATCATCAGACGCAACCGCACCTGCACGACCGGATGGACGTGTCCGACTGGGTCACGCGCTGCCTGAAGGACACGATGGACGAAGGCATCTCGCGCATGCAGAGCGGCCTCGCGATCCTCGCGTCGATCGGCAGCACCGCGCCGTTCGTCGGCCTGTTCGGCACGGTCTGGGGCATCTACCACGCGCTGCTCGTGATCGGCGCAACCGGCCAGACGTCGATCGACCAGGTCGCGGGCCCGGTCGGCGAATCGCTGATCATGACGGCCTTCGGCCTGTTCGTCGCGATTCCCGCGGTGCTCGGCTACAACGCGCTCACGCGTGCGAACAAGGGCGTCGTCAGCAAGCTGCGCCGCTTCGCGCACGGCCTGCACGCCTACTTCGTGACGGGCGCGCGCCTCGCATCGTCGTCGACCCGCGACGGCCTGCGTCTCGCGGCCCGCGCTAGCTGAAGCGGGGTGAACGATGGCAATGAACACCGGTTTCAGCGACGATGACGACGATGGCGTGATGAGCGAGATCAACATGACGCCGCTCGTCGACGTCATGCTCGTACTCCTGATTATTTTCCTGGTGACGATCCCGGCGATGCAGCATGCGGTGAAGATCGACCTGCCGCACGCAAGCAGCCAGCCGGTCGAAGACAAGCCGCAAACAGTCGATGTCGCGATCCAGGGCGACGGCTCGATCCTGTGGGACGATCACGCGGTCACGCGCGAACAGCTGCAGGCACGCATCGCCGAGGCCGCGCAACGCAAGCCGCAACCCGAGTTGCACCTGCGCGCGGACCGCAAGGTGGCGTACGAGCGGGTTGCCGAAGTGATGTCGGATGCGCAGGCCGGCGGCCTGACGAAGCTCGGCTTCGTGACTGAGCCGAAGGCGAAAGCGAAGTAACGCGCGCCAGAACGCACACAAAGTAAAAGGCCTTCATCGCCAGATGAAGGCCTTTTTTCATGCGCACGCGGGCGCCTTCGGGCGGCGGGCTCTTCGGCGGTATCGGTTGCGCCTCGAGCAACGCAAATGCGGCTACCGTGGTCTGCACGGACTGCGCTTTCTGCCCTATCTGGCTCGCAACATATGCGGCCACCGTACTCCGCTCAGAACATCCTTCGCGAAATGGGATTCCAATATAGGCCCGCCCGCCCGCGCATTCAAGGCTTCCCCGATTGAAACTTGCGATTGCAGGCGACGCTTCAATGACAAAACAAATTTGCAGTACTTGAAGGTCCGTGATCAGTCGGCCGATGCGCCTTCGGCCGCCTCTTTCTTCGCGCGTTCCGGGCAGCCCGGCTGCTGGTATTCGCCATGGTCGAGCTTCTCGACCAGATAGTCGACGAACGCACGCACCGCCGGCGGCATCCCCTGGCGCGACACGAACACCGCATACAGTTGCGGCACCGGCAGCGTCCAGCCCGGCATCACCGGCGACAGCTGCCCGGCGCGCAGCGCGTTGCCGTACATCATCTCCGGCAGCGCGGCGATCCCGAGGCCGTCGAGCACCGCCTCGCGGATCGTCATCAGGTCGGCGGTCACGAGGCGCGGATCGTGTTCGTGCACATGGCGCGTGCCGTCCGGTGCGATCAGGTTGAACACGTGGCGGCCGTCGACGCTCGGCGTGTCGAGCGTCTCGAAATGGGCGAGGTCGTCCGGCACGAGCGGCGGCGCATTCTGGCTCAGCAGGCTCGGCGCGCCGACCAGCATCTGCTCGGTGCGCCACAGCGGCCGCACGACGATGTTCGCGTTTTGCGGCGGCTCGGAGCGCACGCGCAGCGCGACGTCGATCGAGTCCTCGAACAGGTCGATCACACGGTTCGTCACACGAATGTGGACCTTCACTTCCGGGTAGCGGTGCAGGAATTCGGGCAGGATGCGCGACAGCATCGTCTGCGACAGCGTGACCGGCACGCTGACCCGCACGGAGCCGCGCGGCGATGCGCGCAGTTGCTGCACCGCGTTCATCGCGGCCTGCGCTTCGGCCAGCATCGCCTGGCAATGCTGGTAGAACAGTTCCCCCGCCTCGGTCAGCGCGAGCTTGCGGGTCGAGCGCTGCAGCAGCCGCACGCCGAGCGCCGCCTCGAGCTCCGTCAGGCGCCGCGACAGGCGCGATTTCGAGATCCCCAGCACGCGTTCGGCAGCCGAGAAGCCGCCATGCTCGACGACCTGCGAGAAGTACATCAGGTCGTTCAGGTTATGTGCATCGATATTCATGTCATCGTTCCATCTGCAGAACAATCCATTGCGAACTGCAGCGAATTAATCGGTAAATCGCCCAATATAATAGCCGCATGTTTCAAAAATGACGCTATTCCAATTTTTCGAGGGCCCCCGCATGACGATCGCTCGCTCGCTTGACCGCACGTATCCCGCGCTTCGCACGACCGAAGGCGGCGGTTTCGTGGTCCATCGTCCGTTTCCGACCCGACTGCTGATGGACTTCGATCCGTTCCTGCTGCTCGACGAGATGGGCCCGGTCGACTACGGCCCGGGCGAAGCCAAGGGCGCCCCCGATCATCCGCACCGCGGCTTCGAGACCGTGACCTACGTGCTCGACGGGCGCTTTCGGCACCGCGATTCCGCCGGTCATGCAGGCGCGCTGGGCCCCGGCGACGTGCAATGGATGACGGCCGGCGCCGGCGTCGTGCACAGCGAGATGCCGGATCCGGCCTTCGCGCGCACCGGCGGCCGCTCGCACGGCTTCCAGCTATGGGTCAACCTGCCGCGCCGCGACAAGATGATCGCGCCGCGCTACCAGGAGATCACCGCCGATCGCATCCCGACCGCGACGTCGCCGGACGGCCGTGCACGCGTCCGGGTGATCGCCGGCGAGGCATTCGGCGTCAAGGCGGCCATCGAGACGCGCACGCCGATCCTCTACCAGCATTTCACGCTCGAGCCGGGCGCGACGGTCACGCAGCCGGTGCCGGCCGGCTATCGCGTATTCGCGTATCCGATCGCGGGCACCGGCCTCTACGGACCGGACCGGCAGGCGATCGACGCGCGCCACATGGTCATCTATCGGTGCGACGGCGACACAGTCGCGTTCTCCGCCGGCGCGGACCCGCTCGACCTGCTGCTGATTGGCGGCGTGCCGCTCAACGAGCCGGTCGTGCGCTACGGCCCCTTCGTGATGAGCACCGAGGACGAGATCCGGCAGGCCGTGGCCGACTACCAGAGCGGACGCATGGGCCGCATTGCATCCTGACCGTGTCGATTCGGGTGCACGGGTGCCGCGAACGCGCCGGATTTACGTCACAATAAGTTCTTGAACCATGTGGCACCCGCCACCACCAGGAACCCGTCCCCTTGAACTTCGAACACCTGATCCAGATCAACGCCGACGATCCGGCCGTGCCAACCCTGACCCGCGAGCAGCTCTGGGAAGGTCTTGTGCTGCGCGCCGAGCAGCCGCAGCTGTTCGTGATCGGCCTCGACAGCTGCGTCGTCCACGAGCGCACCGACACCACGCTCGAGCGCGAACTGCACTACGGCAGCGCAACCGTGCGCGACCGCGTGACGTTCACGCCGAACCACCAGGTCCGCTACGACATTCACGCGGCGGACGGCGAAATCGGCGGCACGCTGACGATGACGATCGAGGAACGCGACGACCAAGAGCTGTTCCTGCGCTTCGAGTACCGCACGACGCTCGCCGTCAGCAACGACACCGAGGATGCGCGACAGACCCACGAGATCGTCAAGGAAGCGTATCGCACGTCGGATATCGATACCGTGAGGCTGATCCGCGAATACGCGCAAGGCCGCAAGGATCCCGATCCGCTGCACTGACGGCAACGGCGGCCGGCCTCGGCCGCCATTTGATTCAAGCTATCGGTATGTCGATTTCGATCGATAAAGAGTCTTAGTAAATGGGAATGGTTATCATTTAGAATTCATTCCATCGTATCGACATTGACCGATCAACCGAATGACCGACATCACGCGCCAGACCACGCTGACCTTGCGCCGTAGCACCGGCGCCCCAGGCGTCAGCCGCCAGAAAACGGCAGCGGTCACGACGCCGGCGAAGCCCGCCAGCGCAAGCCGCGACTCAGGCACGCGCGTCGTCAGCAGCGATGCGTTGTTGCAGGGCCGTAGCCACGTCAGCATCGCGCACAATGGGGAAACCTATCAGTTGCGCGCCACGCGGCTCGGCAAGTTGATTCTGACGAAGTAGTCCGTTGTACAGGGTATTGTGGGGACCACCTCCCTGAGAGGTGTTGGGCATTAGCCAGCGTAACGGCTTGCACGCGAGATCTAGACCCCTTCGTGCAAACACACTCAAGCAGCCGTTGCAGCAAGCCAAGCCACTTTTTTGGTTCTCGCAGCAAGAAAAAAAGCGACACGTCGAATGACGTGTCGCTTTTTCATTTCATCGATCCGCTCATTCGCGAAGGTTCATCGCGAGAGCCGGAACAGCGTCAGGCCCTCGCCCGCTTCAGAAGCCCCAGAACATCAGCCACCACGCGCTGTCGATGACGGCCAGCCCCGCGACGAACCACGCGAATGCCGCCATGCGACGCGGCCAGCCCGCATAACGGCCGGCCACCTGCCACGCGAGCCAGGCGCTCCATGCATTCGCGCCGATCAGGATCGCAATGCGCACGCCTGCGACCCAGCCGAGCGGTACATGCTCCGCGCGCAACAGCGACACCGTGGTCGCCGACAGGCCGAGAAACACGCCCGCGCCGGCGATCGGGATCAACGACTGCGCGAGATGGTGCAGACGGACGCGATCGAAGCGGCCGAGCATCAGCGTCGCGCCGGCCAGCAGCACGAGCAGCGCCGTGCCGTACACGAGCCCGGTGCCGACGATGTAGCTGACGATCAGCCCGCCGTCGAGCCACGAGAACACGTCGTTGCGGTCCGGATAATGTGTGAGCAGGATCCACGGCGCATTGGTCTCGAGCGGCCACGTGATGTCGCGATCGATCAGCCAGCCCGCGAGCCATTGCTTGATCTGCACGAACCACGGGCTGACGGTCCAGTGGAACGCGCCGATCGCGACGCCGAGCAGGCCGTACAGGATCAGCGCGGTGTCCCACGGGTTCGCCTTCTGCGCGCCGAGCGTCACGACTTCGTCGGACGGCGAGCGCCACGACAGCGAGATCGCGTCGCGATGCCCGCTGCAGCGGCCGCACATATGGCAGTCCGCCGCGCCCTTCATGTTGCGCAACGGCACGAGCGGCGCGCAGTTGATCGGAATCACGCGATGGCCGTGCTCGCCGTTCTTGTACGAACGGCGCCACGCGTCCTCGTCGACCTTGTAGCGCATCGGCGCGAGCCGCGCGAGCAGCCCGAACACCCCATTGACCGGGCACAGGTACTTGCACCACACGCGCTTCTCGCGGCCGTACAGCACGCCGATCACGATCGCGCCGACGGTCGAGCCGCCGAGCACGAACAGCACCGCGAGCGGGTACTGGTACACGCTGACCATCTGCCCGTAGATCGTCGTGATCCCGAACGCGACGAACGGCCAGCCGCCCCACCGTATCCAGCGCGGGATCGCGCCGCCGCGGCCGAACTTGCTCGCGTATTCGGTGAGCGCGCCTTCCGGACACAGCACGCCGCACCAGACGCGGCCGAGCATCACCATCGACAGCAGCACGAACGGCCACCAGATGCCCCAGAACGCGAACTGCGCGATGAGCGTGAGGTTGCTCCACAGATGGGCGGAATCGTCCGGCAGCGGCAGGATCGCCGGCACGAGAATCAGAAACGCATAAACGGCCACGACGCCCCACTGGATGCCGCGAATCAGCCCGCCGTGGCGCTGCATCCATTGGCCGGCCTGGGCGAGCCAGCCCGCTTTTGCGCCGGCGACGGTACTCATGCGGCGCGCCCTGCGGCAACGGCCGGGCGCCGGCTCGCGCGCTTGAGCAGCAGCCAGACCACCGCCCAGTACACCGCGTACGCGATCAGGTTCATCAGCGCCGGATGCGCGCGATAGCCGGTGAGCGTCGCGACGAGCGAACCGAAGGTGCCGGAGTCGTCGAGGATCGCCGACGTATCCCACACCTGCGAGATGCCGAGCGGCAGGATTTCCTTGTCGATCAGCTTGTCGACGCCCGTCTGGAACAGGCCCGCGCCGAGAAACAGCAGCATCACTTCGGTGACGCGGAAGAAATGCCGCCACGAGAAGTACTTGCCGCCGAGCTGCAGCAGATAGAACGTCAGGAACGCGAGGCCGAGGCCGATGATGACGGCGAGCATCTGGCCGCCGTCCACATGGCCCGACTGGCCGAAGCCGAGACCGTACAGGAAAATCACCGTCTCGCTGCCCTCGCGCGCGATCGCGAGCGCGACCAGCACCGCGACGCCCCACCAGTTCGAATCGCGCGTGCTCTGCTGCAGCGACTGTTCCATGTCGCGCTTCAGCGTGCGTCCGTGCTGGCGCATCCACAGCACCATCTGCACGATCAGCACGCACGCGATCAACACCATCGCCGTCTGGAAATAATCCTGCGCGTCGCCGGACAGCACTTCGGTGAACCCGACGAGCGCGGCGCCGAGCCCGACGGCCATCAGCAACCCGGCCGCGACGCCGGTCCACAGATAGGGAATGCCGCGACGGGCGTCGTCGTCGCCGTTCTTCAGCCACGCATAGAGAATGCCGACGACGAGCAGCGCCTCGACGCTCTCCCGCCAGACGATGAACAAGATCTGACCCATTGAACCCTCCTGACGCGCGGGACATCAGCCCCCGCACGCAGACAAAACCGCATTACTTCGCGACGATCACGCCCTGCGCCTGCTGGTGGAAATCGTCGAAAAACTTGTATTCACCCGGCGAAAGCGGCGCGACCACGACGAACGAGTCGGCGCCCGGTGCGAGCACCTTCTCCTTGCGCAGCTGCACGCTCTCGAATTCGGCGGCACCCTTGCCGGTGTTCCTGATCTCGATCTTGAAGCGCTGGCCGGCCGGCACCTCGATACGGGCGGGATTCAGCTTGCCGTCCGCCATCTCGAGCTTGAACGTCGGCAGATCGGCGGCCTGCGCGGCGCCGGCGAGCAGCAGCGCGGCGGCCGCGGCGACGAATTTCTGGGGGAATTTCATTCTTGGTTCTCTACGACGACGGCGCGCCCGAGGCGCGCCGTCCGTTATGCCACCGATCAGTAACCGCCCTTCTTGCCGATGCCGGCGAACGGGAAGTCGTACTCGAGCGTGACGGGCTTGAACCACGCGCCCACGCCGGTTTCCTTGTCGACGTGACGGCCGAACGCCATGTGGCCCGTCTGCATCGGCTGCTTGACCGTCATCGTCAGGTGGTACTTGCCCGGGCCGTTCAGCTTCACGTTGTCGCCGTAGTGCGGGCCGTCGCTCGCGACCATGCCCATCAGGTCGCCTTCCGCCTTCCACTTCGCGTCGCCCTGCTTCGTCAGCTTGTAGGTGACCTGCAGGTACGGCATCCAGTCGCCTTCGGCGAAGCCGGTCGGGTTGTTCTTGACCGCGTGGATGTCGGCTTCGAGGTGGATGTCCGAATCCGATGCCTTGCGCATCATCCCTTCCGGTTCCATCGTGATCGGCTGCAGGTACACCGCGCCGATTTCCATTCCGCCCTGGATCTGCTGCTTGCCGATCGGATATTCGGCGGCGGATGCCGACATGGCGGCCAGCGCCGCCGCTACCGCAACCGACGTGCGGATGAACGAAGAACCCAACATGGACACTCCTTGTTTTTCTCTGACAGAAGCACGGCCGTCCCACGGAACGGTCGCCGATGAACACTAACGCGACGAAGAACGTTAATGCGAACTATTCTCAATTCTCGCGAAGTGTAGCACCGAACGCGCCACCGGACAAACCGGCAACGGTGCAAAACCCTGATCCGACAAGGCTTACAGGCCGATTACCGGGTGCCTTTGCTCACACTTGGAAAGATTTACCGGCCGCCGCTGATGTGGTCGCCGACGTTCGCACCGAACACGCGCTCGCGCAGCAGCGCGAGCTGGTCGCGCGTCTGGGCCGCCTTCTCGAACTCGAGGTTCTTCGCGTAATCGGCCATCTGCTTCTCGAGGCGCTTGATTTCCTTTGCGAGCTGCTTCTCGGACATGTCCTCGAACTTCGCGCGCTGCTGCGCTTCCTTCAGCTCCGCGCGCGCCTCGTCGGCGTTGTAGACGCCGTCGATGATGTCCTTGATGCGCTTCACCACGCCGCGCGGCGTAATGCCCATCTGCTCGTTGTACGCGATCTGCTTCGCGCGGCGCCGCTCGGTTTCGCCGATCGCACGCTTCATCGACTCGGTCATGTTGTCCGCGTAGAGGATCGCCTTGCCGTTCACGTTGCGCGCCGCGCGGCCGATCGTCTGGATCAGCGAGCGCTCGGCGCGCAGGAAGCCTTCCTTGTCCGCGTCGAGGATCGCGACGAGCGACACTTCGGGGATGTCGAGCCCTTCGCGCAGCAGGTTGATCCCGACCAGCACGTCGAAGGTGCCGAGCCGCAGGTCGCGGATGATCTCGACGCGCTCGACGGTGTCGATGTCGCTGTGCAGGTAGCGCACCTTCACGCCGTGATCGGCGAGAAACTCGGTGAGCTGCTCGGCCATCCGCTTCGTCAGCACGGTGATCAGCACGCGCTCCCCGGCCTTCACGCGCGCGTTGATCTCGGTCAGCACGTCGTCGACCTGCGAGCTGGCCGGCCGCACTTCGATTTCCGGATCGACGAGCCCGGTCGGGCGCACGACCTGCTCCGCGATCTGTCCGGTCACGCGCTTTTCGTAGTCGGCCGGCGTGGCCGACACGAAGATCACCTGGCGCATCTTGCGCTCGAATTCGTGGAACTTGAGCGGCCGGTTGTCCAGCGCCGACGGCAGCCGGAAGCCGTAGTTGACGAGGTTCTCCTTGCGCGCGCGGTCGCCGTTGTACATGCCGTTCAGCTGGCCGATCAGCACGTGCGACTCGTCGAGCAGCATCAGCGCGTCGGGCGGCAGGTAATCGACGAGGGTCGGCGGCGGCTCGCCCGGCGCCGCGCCGGAAAAGTGCCGCGAGTAGTTCTCGATGCCCTTGCAGAAACCGAGCTCCTGCAGCATCTCGAGATCGAAGCGGGTGCGCTGCTCGAGGCGCTGCGCCTCGACGAGCTTGCTGTCGCCGTAGAAGAACTCGAGGCGCTCGCGCAGCTCGTCCTTGATCGTCTCGACCGCGCGCATCACGGTGTCGCGCGGCGTCACGTAGTGCGACGACGGATACACGGTGAAGCGCGGGATCTTCTGCCGTACGCGGCCCGTCAGCGGGTCGAACAGCTGCAGCGTGTCGACTTCGTCGTCGAACAGCTCGACGCGCACCGCCATCTCCGCATGCTCGGCCGGGAAGATGTCGATCGTGTCGCCGCGCACGCGGAACGTGCCGCGCTGGAAATCCTGCTCGTTGCGCGTGTACTGCATCGCGATCAGCCGCGCGATCACGTCGCGCTGGCCGAGCTTGTCGCCCGTGCGCAGCGTCAGGATCATCTGGTGGTATTCGGACGGGTTGCCGATACCGTAGATCGCCGACACCGTCGCGACGATCACCACGTCGCGGCGCTCCATCAGGCTCTTCGTCGCCGACAGCCGCATCTGCTCGATGTGCTCGTTGATCGACGAGTCCTTCTCGATGAACAGGTCGCGCTGCGGCACGTAAGCCTCGGGCTGGTAGTAGTCGTAGTACGAGACGAAGTACTCGACCGCATTGCGCGGGAAGAACTCGCGGAATTCGGCGTAGAGCTGCGCGGCGAGCGTCTTGTTCGGCGCGAACACGATGGCCGGGCGGCCGAGCCGCGCGATCGTGTTCGCCATCGTGTAGGTCTTGCCCGAGCCGGTCACGCCGAGCAGCGTCTGGAACGCGAGGCCGTCCTCGATGCCCTCGACGAGCGTCGCGATCGCGGTCGGCTGGTCGCCGGCGGGTGGATACGGCTGGTACAGCTGGAAAGGCGACCCTTCGAAGGTCACGAATTTCGATTCGTCGAGCGCGTCGCCGACTGCGGCGTGATGTTCGGACATGGAATGCGGCCGGGGCGAAAACAAAAGGCCATTCTAGCGCTTCGCGGCCGCCCGGACTGCTGTCCGCTCCTGACGCCCGGTCGCCGCCGGAAATCGTGGCGCGGCACATCGCCATGCGAAAAACTCGCGCGGATTCGCTACAATGACGAACTGCTGCGCTTTCGGCGTCATGCCTGTCCGCGCGCGGCCTGCCGCGCCCGCCCCGCCTGAAGAAAGCCTGACCCTCTTTTCACTACTGCCGAACCATCATGTCGCTCTTCTCCGCTGTCCAGCTTGCTCCCCGCGACCCGATCCTGGGCCTGAACGAAGCCTTCAACGCCGATACCCGTCCGACCAAGGTCAATCTCGGCGTCGGCGTGTACACGAACGAGGAAGGCAAGATTCCGCTGCTGCGCGCGGTCCGTGAGGCGGAGAAAGTGCGTGTCGACGCGGGCCTGCCGCGCGGCTACCTGCCGATCGACGGCATCGCCGCATACGACGCCGCCGTGCAGAAGCTGCTGCTCGGCAACGATTCGCCGCTGATCGCGGCGGGCCGCGTGGTCACGGCCCAGGCGCTGGGCGGCACGGGCGCGCTGAAGATCGGCGCGGATTTCCTGCGCACGGTGAACCCGAACGTGAAGGTCGCGATCAGCGATCCGAGCTGGGAAAACCACCGCGCGCTGTTCGAAGCGGCCGGCTTCGAAGTCGTCGCGTACCCGTACTACGACGCGCAGACCAACGGCGTGAACTTCGAAGGCATGCTGTCGGCGCTGAACGGCTATGAGCCGGGCACGATCGTCGTGCTGCACGCGTGCTGCCACAACCCGACCGGCGTGGATCTCACGGACGCGCAATGGCAGCAGGTCGTCGACGTCGTCAAGGCGCGCAACCTCGTGCCGTTCCTCGACATCGCATACCAGGGCTTCGGCGAAAACATCGAGGCCGATGCGGCCGCCGTGCGCCTGTTCGCCGCAGCGGACCTGAATGCATTCGTGTCGTCGTCGTTCTCGAAGTCGTTCTCGCTGTACGGCGAGCGCGTCGGCGCGCTGTCGATCATCACGTCGAGCAAGGACGAAGCCACGCGCGTGCTGTCGCAGCTCAAGCGCGTGATCCGTACGAACTACTCGAACCCGCCGACGCATGGCGGCGCCGTGGTCGCGGCCGTGCTCGCATCGCCGGAACTGCACGCCTCGTGGGTGCAGGAACTCGGCGAAATGCGCGATCGCATCCGCGCGATGCGCAACGGCCTCGTCGAGCGCCTGAAGGCGAGCGGCGTCGATCGCGACTTCAGCTTCATCAATGCACAGCGCGGGATGTTCTCGTACTCGGGCCTGACGTCGGCGCAAGTCGACCGCCTGCGCGACGAGTTCGGCATCTACGCGGTCGGCACGGGCCGGATCTGCGTCGCCGCGCTGAACACGCGCAACCTCGACGTGGTCGCCAACGCGGTCGCCGCCGTCCTGAAGTAATGGGTCGGCATGGGGGCGGCATCGCCTGGTGCTCCCCCGCCGATGTGAAAAACGCGCTCCGTGGAGCGCGTTTTTTTATGTCGCCAATGCAGCGCGTCTCGGCAACGGGCACGGCTTCACTGCATGAACCAGCCGTGGCTGACGACGAACGACTGGCCGGTCAGCGCGGCGCTCGGGAACGCGGACAGGAACAGCACCGTCTGCGCGACGTCCTCGACGGTCGTGAACACGCCGTCGACGGTGTTGCCGAGCATCACCTTCTTCACCACGTCCTCTTCGCTGATGCCGAGCTCCTTCGCCTGCTCCGGAATCTGCTTGTCCACCAGCGGCGTGCGCACGAAGCCCGGACACACGACGTGCGAGCGCACGTTGTGCTTCGCGCCTTCCTTCGCCAGCACGCGCGCGAGGCCCAGCAGCCCGTGCTTCGCCGTCACGTACGCGGACTTCAGCGGCGACGCCTCGTGCGAGTGCACCGAGCCCATGTAGATCACGACGCCGCCGCGATCGTCCTTGTACATGTGCTTGAGCGCGGCCTTCGTCGTCAGGAACGCGCCGTCGACGTGGATCGCCTGCATCTTCTTCCAGTCCGAGAACGCATAGTTCTCGATCGGGTTCACGATCTGGATGCCCGCGTTCGACACGAGGATGTCGACCGAGCCGAACGTTTCGGCGACCTTGTCGATGCCGCTGTTGACGGCTTCCTCGCTGGTCACGTCCATCGCGACGCCGATCGCCTTGCCGCCTGCCTGCTTGATCGCTTCTGCGACGGCGTTCGCGCCCTCCTGGTTCAGGTCGGCGATCGCGACCGCCGCGCCCGCCTTTGCCAGTACCAGCGCGATTTCCTTGCCGATGCCGCTTGCGGCGCCCGTCACCACCGCCACCTTGCCGTTCAAATCCGTTGCCATGCACGTCTCCTTCGATCTCTGGTCAATTGAGCGCCGGTCCGCCGCGTGGGCGCGCGATCTCCGGCGGGCAAGCCGCTATTGTGCATGATCCGCTTGCGCCATTCGCTCCTGAAACGTCTAAGCTTAAGGTCGAACCAGCCACGCGGGAGACATGCATGCACTATCGACGGCTCGGCCGCTCCGGCCTGCAGATCAGCGAGCTCTCGCTCGGGTCATGGGTTACGTACGGCAACCAGGTCGACCGGCGCGTGGCGCGCGAATGTCTCGCGGCCGCGCGCGACGCCGGCGTCAATTTCTTCGACAATGCCGAAGTCTATGCGGGCGGCAAGTCCGAGGACATCATGGGACACGCGATCAAGTCGCTCGGCTGGCCGCGCGTCAGCTATATCGTGTCGACCAAGTTCTTCTGGGGGCTTGCCGAAGCGCCGAACCAGTACCACACGCTGAACCGGAAATACCTGCTCAACGCGATCGACGGGTCGCTGCAGCGGCTGCAACTCGAGTATGTCGACCTCGTCTATTGCCATCGCCCCGATCCGCACACGCCGATCGAAGAGACCGTGTGGGCGATGAGCGACATGATCGCGCGCGGCAAGGCGCTGTACTGGGGCACGTCGGAATGGAGCGCGGACGAGATCCGTGCTGCATGCGAAATCGCCGAGCGGCACCACCTGCGCAAACCGGTCGTCGAGCAGCCGCAATACAACCTGTTTCACCGCACGCGGGTCGAACAGGAATACGCGCGGCTCTACGACGACTACGGCCTCGGCCTGACGACGTGGAGCCCGCTGGCGTCGGGCCTGCTGACCGGCAAGTACCGGCACGGCGTCCCGCCCGGCAGCCGCGCCGAAGTCCAGGGCTACGACTGGCTGCGCGAGCGACTGACCGACCCGGTCCGAAACGATATCGTCGACAAGCTCGGCGGGATTGCCGCCGAACTCGGCTGCACCGTCGGCCAGCTGGCGATTGCATGGGTGCTGACCAATCCTCGCGTGAGTTCGGTCATCACCGGTGCGTCCCGGATCGAGCAGATCGACGACAACATGCGTGCCCTCGATGTCGTCGCGAAGTTGTCGCCGGACGTCAAACAGCATATCGAGGATCTGGTCGGCACCGCGTACGAATAGGGCGATTGCCGGCCACTCGCGTACAATACGCGGCCGCGTCGGCGCCCGGCTTGCCGGCCGCGCCCGCCCGACAGGCTTTCACCGATTCACCCTCCGTTCCAGGCAGCCCGCCATGCTCAGTTATCGTCACGGTTTTCACGCAGGCAACCACGCGGACGTGCTCAAGCACGCCGTCGTCGTCCAGCTGCTTCGCTACCTGAACAAGAAAGACAAGTCGTACTGGTATATCGACACGCATGCGGGCGCCGGCGTGTATTCGCTGCGCGAAGGCTATGCGGCGAAAACCTCGGAGTTCGACACGGGCATCGGCAAACTGTGGAATGCCGAGAAGCTGCCGTCGGTGCTGGCCGACTATCTCGACGAAGTCCGCGCACTGAACGACGACGGCGAATTGCGCTACTACCCGGGCTCGCCGTATCTCGCATGGCGGTTGATGCGCGAACAGGACCGGATGCGGCTGTTCGAGATGCACAGCACCGAAATCGATGTGCTGCGCCACAATTTCCGCGACGCCGGCCGGCGCGCGATGATCTTTTCGGGCGACGGATTCGAGGGCATCAAGGCGCTGCTGCCACCGGCGCCCCGACGCGCGCTCGTGCTGATCGACCCTTCCTACGAGGACAAGAAGGATTACGCGCGGACGGTGACATGCGTGACGGAATGCCTGAAGCGTTTCGCGACCGGCTGCTATGCGATCTGGTATCCGCAGGTGGCGCGCGCGGAATCGGAGCGGTTTCCCGAGCAGTTGAAACGGCTGCAACCGGGCAACTGGCTGCACCTGACGCTAACCGTGTCGAATCCGCCGGCAGACGGACTCGGTCTCTATGGCAGCGGGATGTTCATTCTGAATCCGCCCTACACGCTGGCGCAGGACATGAGGGAGACGCTGCCCTACCTCGTGGAAGCGCTCGGTCAGGACGGCGGCGCCCGATGCGGAATCGAGCACCGCGGAAACTGAGGATCGCCCCGATCGCTTAGGGCTGCCGCGGCTGCAACAGCGGGCGCGGCTGACCGGCCGGTGGTGCCGGCCATGTCGGAACCTGGATGTAAGGCGCGACAAACACCGGCACGGACGAATTCGGCGTCTGCTCGACCGGCGTTCGCATGGTTGCCGGCGCGACGATCGGTTCGCGCGACAATGGCGCGGTCTGCAGGAGCAGCCCGCCCTTTCCGTCCTGGATGCCTCGCTGTGTGTCGAGAATCAACGGCTGAGATGCCGTCGCCGCGTAGCCGGCCAGCGCGTGAACGAGCAACGCTCCGGCCAAACCCGCACGCATGCGTGAAACGCCCTGCACATCGATACGCAAGCGCATGATTTTGCCCTTCTGGTAAAAAATCAGGCCCATACCATAACGCCAAGTGGCCGGCTCTGCCAGAGCCCGACGCGCAAAAAACAAAGCCCCGTCAATACGGGGCTTGCTTTTTTTATCGGCGCCATCGGCGCCTGCCGGCGCTGCCGGTTACAGCGAGTAGCCGTTGGTCTCGAGCGAGCGGATGCGCTGCTCGAGCTGGACGACGTCCGACGACGTCGCGAGGTAGGCTTCACGGCGCTCACGCTCTGCGGATTCGAACCAGGTGCTCAGCTTTTCAACGATATAGGCGATCATGATGTTCTCCAAGGAAGGGGCGACCCCTGGCGAAACGGTGTTCAGGGATTTCCCGTATAGGGTTATCCCGAATTATAGCGATGCCCCATCAAGATGCCAGTGAAATGCTTGCATGGATGCCATTCCAAATTGGAATAGTTCATCAGACAGCTCACGCAACCCTCTGATTTCATTGACATCTCGAAATCTCGTCCGTTGACCCACTCGAAGGTGCGCACTATTCTGGTTCGGAGACGGGGTCGGCAAGACGCGCCAAGATCGGGCATTCCGGCCGGCCGTCGCCGTGACAATGTGCAGCCAGGTCTGCGAGGGTATCGCGCATGTCGGTCAATTCGGCGATGCGCTTATCAAGTTCGGCCACATGCTCGAGCGCGATCGACTTCACTTCCGCGCTGGCGCGGGACCGGTCCTGCCAGAGCATCAGCAGCTTGCGAATATCTTCGACAAGAAAGCCGAGGCGCCGGGCCTGGCGGATGAAGCGCAGCACATGAATTTCGTCTGCGCCGTAGATCCGGTAGCCGGCGTCGCTACGTTTGGCCGGCGTCAGCAGTCCAACCTGTTCGTAGTACCGGATCATTTTCGTGCTGACTCCGGATTCGCGCGAGGCATCACCAATGTTCATTCAACGCCCTCTCGTCGAGTACTGATTTCCGATGTACGGACTGCCGTGCGGGACGTTCTTCGACCGCATGTCGATCGTATCAAATCGTGCCCGCGCGTTCCGGACTCGATCACGTTTCCGTGCCGCAAATGCAAAAACCCCCGCCGGTTAGGCGGGGGTTTCTGGCTTAGGGAGCCTGACGATTACCTACTTTCACACGGGAATCCGCACTATCATCGGCGTAGAGTCGTTTCACGGTCCTGTTCGGGATGGGAAGGGGTGGGACCGACTCGCTATGGTCATCAGGCAAAGAGGGTTGTCGCGCGGCTTCGCAGCGCGACCAATCCGGGAAGAAGCAGTAATCTTGGTTGGGTTGTGAGTTGTACTCACACACATACGCGGTACTTCAACCGCAGTACGTCGAGTGCCTCGCACTCGACGCTCGATATCCGTAAGCGCTGAAGCGCTAACGGCTATCGAGACAGACTTGTTATAGGATCAAGCCTTACGGGCAATTAGTATCAGTTAGCTGAACGCATTACTGCGCTTACACACCTGACCTATCAACGTCCTGGTCTCGAACGACCCTTCAAGGAGGTCAAGCCTCCAGGGATATCTCATCTTAAGGCGAGTTTCCCGCTTAGATGCTTTCAGCGGTTATCTCTTCCGAACATAGCTACCCGGCGATGCGACTGGCGTCACAACCGGTACACCAGAGGTTCGTCCACTCCGGTCCTCTCGTACTAGGAGCAGCCCCCTTCAAATATCCAACGCCCACGGCAGATAGGGACCAAACTGTCTCACGACGTTTTAAACCCAGCTCACGTACCTCTTTAAATGGCGAACAGCCATACCCTTGGGACCGGCTACAGCCCCAGGATGAGATGAGCCGACATCGAGGTGTGCCAAACACCGCCGTCGATATGAACTCTTGGGCGGTATCAGCCTGTTATCCCCAGAGTACCTTTTATCCGTTGAGCGATGGCCCTTCCATACAGAACCACCGGATCACTATGACCTGCTTTCGCACCTGCTCGACTTGTCGGTCTCGCAGTTAAGCACGCTTATGCCATTGCACTATCAGCACGATTTCCGACCGTACCTAGCGTACCTTCGTACTCCTCCGTTACGCTTTGGGAGGAGACCGCCCCAGTCAAACTGCCTACCATGCACTGTCCCCGACCCGGATCACGGGCCAAGGTTAGAACCTCAAACAAACCAGGGTGGTATTTCAAGGACGGCTCCACCGAAACTAGCGTTCCGGTTTCATAGCCTCCCACCTATCCTACACAGATCGGTTCAAAGTCCAATGCAAAGCTACAGTAAAGGTTCATGGGGTCTTTCCGTCTAGCCGCGGGTAGATTGCATCATCACAAACACTTCAACTTCGCTGAAGGAGATCACTTCAACTTCGCTGGTCTCGGGAGGAGACAGTGTGGCCATCGTTACGCCATTCGTGCAGGTCGGAACTTACCCGACAAGGAATTTCGCTACCTTAGGACCGTTATAGTTACGGCCGCCGTTTACCGGGACTTCAATCAAGAGCTTGCACCCCATCATTTAATCTTCCGGCACCGGGCAGGCGTCACACCCTATACGTCCACTTTCGTGTTTGCAGAGTGCTGTGTTTTTATTAAACAGTCGCAGCCACCAGTTTATTGCAACCCCTTCACCCTCCTGGCGCAGGCCAGTCAAGCTACAAGGGCGTACCTTATCCCGAAGTTACGGTACCAATTTGCCGAGTTCCTTCTCCCGAGTTCTCTCAAGCGCCTTAGAATACTCATCTCGCCCACCTGTGTCGGTTTGCGGTACGGTCACTGTTAAACTGAAGCTTAGAGGCTTTTCTTGGAACCACTTCCAATTGCTTCGCTTCCTAAGAAGCTCGCGCCACACCCTTGAATCCTGCGCCCGGATTTGCCTAAGCGCCTTCTCCAATGCAGCGACCGGGACTTCCAACACCCGGACAACCTTCCGCGATCCGTCCCCCCCATCGCATTTAACAATGGTGCAGGAATATTGACCTGCTTCCCATCAGCTACGCATTTCTGCCTCGCCTTAGGGGCCGACTCACCCTACGCCGATGAACGTTGCGTAGGAAACCTTGGGCTTACGGCGAGGGGGCCTTTCACCCCCTTTATCGCTACTCATGTCAGCATTCGCACTTCCGATACCTCCAGCACCCTTTACAAGGCACCTTCGCAGGCTTACGGAACGCTCTCCTACCATGCGTGCAAGCACGCATCCGCAGCTTCGGTATATAGCTTAGCCCCGTTACATCTTCCGCGCAGGACGACTCGATCAGTGAGCTATTACGCTTTCTTTAAAGGGTGGCTGCTTCTAAGCCAACCTCCTGACTGTTTTAGCCTTCCCACTTCGTTTCCCACTTAGCTATATTTGGGGACCTTAGCTGGCGGTCTGGGTTGTTTCCCTCTTGACACCGGACGTTAGCACCCGATGTCTGTCTCCCGTGATTGCACTCTTCGGTATTCGGAGTTTGCTATGGCGGGGTAATCTGCAATAGACCCCCCAACCATGACAGTGCTCTACCCCCGAAGGTGAGACACGAGGCACTACCTAAATAGTTTTCGGAGAGAACCAGCTATTTCCAGGTTTGTTTAGCCTTTCACCCCTATCCACAGCTCATCCCCTAACTTTTCAACGTTAGTGGGTTCGGACCTCCAGTACGTGTTACCGCACCTTCATCCTGGCCATGGATAGATCACCTGGTTTCGGGTCTACGCCCAGCAACTGAACGCCCTATTCGGACTCGCTTTCGCTACGCCTGCCCTATATGGTTAAGCTTGCTACTGAACGTAAGTCGCTGACCCATTATACAAAAGGTACGCCGTCACCCCTTACGAGGCTCCGACTGTTTGTATGCATGCGGTTTCAGGATCTATTTCACTCCCCTCCCGGGGTTCTTTTCGCCTTTCCCTCACGGTACTGGTTCACTATCGGTCGATCACGAGTATTTAGCCTTGGAGGATGGTCCCCCCATCTTCAGACAGGATTTCACGTGTCCCGCCCTACTTGTCGTACACCTAGTTCTTTCATACTGTTTTCGCCTACAGGGCTATCACCTGCTATGGCCGCACTTTCCAGAGCGTTCGGCTAACAATACAAATAAAGAGTACAAGGCTCATCCCATTTCGCTCGCCACTACTTTGGGAATCTCGGTTGATTTCTTTTCCTGCGGTTACTTAGATGTTTCAGTTCACCGCGTTCGCTTCACTAGACCTATGTATTCAGTCTAGGATGACCCAAAAGGGCCGGGTTTCCCCATTCGGACATCTACGGATCAAAGCTCGTTTGCCAGCTCCCCGTAGCTTTTCGCAGGCTACCGCGTCCTTCATCGCCTGTGATCGCCAAGGCATCCACCACATGCACTTGTTCGCTTGACCCTATAACGAGTCTGTCTCATCGACAGCCGCTACAGGTTGAGTTCTCGCGTTGTGCCGTATTCCAATTGAGCCGAACGTTAAGTTCGAATCATCTTGAGATACATCGATACAATCACAACCCGGATAGTTTCCACGTCCATCTCAAGACGCTTCCGCTATCCAAATTACTTACTTCTTCCAGATTGTTAAAGAACGACAGCCGATATGGTGTTACTCATATCACTCTGACTGGCTCAATCGCCAATGCGTAATATTCGATTTTGTTCTCTCGAACCCCATCAAACATTATCCATTGGGCTCCCTTCGGGAGTGAGATGCTCGTAAGCGCTGAAGCGCTAACGATCATCGCAATTGGTGGAGGCAGACGGGATCGAACCGACGACCCCCTGCTTGCAAAGCAGGTGCTCTCCCAGCTGAGCTATGCCCCCATGTACAGAGACTTCCTCAGGTATGTTCCGCCAGACAATTGGTGGGTCTGGTTGGATTCGAACCAACGACCCCCGCCTTATCAAGACGGTGCTCTAACCGACTGAGCTACAGACCCCTGAGTCTGTCTTAATTTACAGCCGATAAGCGTGAGCGCTCAACTTTGCGAATAGCTCTGGAAAGGAGGTGATCCAGCCGCACCTTCCGATACGGCTACCTTGTTACGACTTCACCCCAGTCATGAATCCTACCGTGGTGACCGTCCTCCTTGCGGTTAGACTAGCCACTTCTGGTAAAACCCACTCCCATGGTGTGACGGGCGGTGTGTACAAGACCCGGGAACGTATTCACCGCGGCATGCTGATCCGCGATTACTAGCGATTCCAGCTTCATGCACTCGAGTTGCAGAGTGCAATCCGGACTACGATCGGTTTTCTGGGATTAGCTCCCCCTCGCGGGTTGGCAACCCTCTGTTCCGACCATTGTATGACGTGTGAAGCCCTACCCATAAGGGCCATGAGGACTTGACGTCATCCCCACCTTCCTCCGGTTTGTCACCGGCAGTCTCCCTAGAGTGCTCTTGCGTAGCAACTAAGGACAAGGGTTGCGCTCGTTGCGGGACTTAACCCAACATCTCACGACACGAGCTGACGACAGCCATGCAGCACCTGTGTATCGGTTCTCTTTCGAGCACTCCCGCCTCTCGGCAGGATTCCGACCATGTCAAGGGTAGGTAAGGTTTTTCGCGTTGCATCGAATTAATCCACATCATCCACCGCTTGTGCGGGTCCCCGTCAATTCCTTTGAGTTTTAATCTTGCGACCGTACTCCCCAGGCGGTCAACTTCACGCGTTAGCTACGTTACTAAGGAAATGAATCCCCAACAACTAGTTGACATCGTTTAGGGCGTGGACTACCAGGGTATCTAATCCTGTTTGCTCCCCACGCTTTCGTGCATGAGCGTCAGTATTGGCCCAGGGGGCTGCCTTCGCCATCGGTATTCCTCCACATCTCTACGCATTTCACTGCTACACGTGGAATTCTACCCCCCTCTGCCATACTCTAGCCTGCCAGTCACCAATGCAGTTCCCAGGTTGAGCCGGGGATTTCACATCGGTCTTAGCAAACCGCCTGCGCACGCTTTACGCCCAGTAATTCCGATTAACGCTCGCACCCTACGTATTACCGCGGCTGCTGGCACGTAGTTAGCCGGCGCTTATTCTTCCGGTACCGTCATCCCCCGGCCATATTAGGACCAAGGATTTCTTTCCGGACAAAAGTGCTTTACAACCCGAAGGCCTTCTTCACACACGCGGCATTGCTGGATCAGGCTTTCGCCCATTGTCCAAAATTCCCCACTGCTGCCTCCCGTAGGAGTCTGGGCCGTGTCTCAGTCCCAGTGTGGCTGGTCGTCCTCTCAGACCAGCTACTGATCGTCGCCTTGGTAGGCCTTTACCCCACCAACTAGCTAATCAGCCATCGGCCAACCCTATAGCGCGAGGCCCGAAGGTCCCCCGCTTTCATCCTTAGATCGTATGCGGTATTAATCCGGCTTTCGCCGGGCTATCCCCCACTACAGGACATGTTCCGATGTATTACTCACCCGTTCGCCACTCGCCACCAGGTGCAAGCACCCGTGCTGCCGTTCGACTTGCATGTGTAAGGCATGCCGCCAGCGTTCAATCTGAGCCAGGATCAAACTCTTCAGTTCAAACCTGTTACTGTTTTCGGTTCCGTTAAGAACCGGTCGCTCACTCAAAGCTGACAGGTATATGAATTGCTTCATAAACCTGACTTACTTTAGTGTGAGACTCTTGATACTTTTGCTATCCGATCCGAGGATCGGTTCGCTGCCATCAAGCGCCCACACTTATCGGCTGTTAATTTTTAAAGAACGTTTCTGCGAGAAATTCTTCTTTCTCAGCAGCGCTGCGTTGTCAGCAGCAGAGAAACGAGATTATGAACACTGTTTCGCAGTTCGTCAACAACTTTTTTAACTACTTCGTTGCGACTGCGGGGTTCATCTTCCTGCGCCGGCCGGGCGCCCTACAGGCATCCGACCAACTCCGCTTCCCCCTTCCGCGCTGCGTTGCCGTTAGCGCGAAAGAGGCGTGATTCTAGGCACCTCCCACGAGATGCGCAAGGGGTTTGATGCACTTTTTTTCCTGCCCATCGATTCCACCGTGCAACCCTACCGCGCAGCGAGGCCGCTTATGGCGCAAAGAACGGACTAGAATGTGAGGTTCTTCGCCCCTTTCTATACGAATTTAATATGCGCCAGCGAATCGCCAAACGTCTCCCCCCTGATGCCGACAAACTGGTCGGCCTGTCGCTTGCGCTCTTCGCCTCCGGCAGCCGCATCGAGGATCGCTTCTGGGAAGCGAAGCTCGACGCGCTGCTCGCCAAGATCGTTCGCAATGGCAACCAGACCACGCTCGACGCGGCACTCGATCATCTTCAGCAAAACCATCCCGACGCGTACGGTGCGCTCGCCGACATGGCCGAGACCCACAGCGAGTCGATGGTGATCGAACACGACGGCAAGCCCTATGACGCGCTGCTGATCGCCGTGCCCGTGCTGGCCTGGACGCGCTACATGATCCCGTCGGGCCCACTGAAGACCGACACCGCCGACGCGCTGCGCGCGCATCTGCAGGCGCACGTGCTCGCGAACGACACGCTCGTCGGGCTGGCGCCGTTCCTCTATAGCATCGACCAGTTGCCGCGGCATCACGTCGAAACCTATCGGCTCGCCCAGCAGCTCGCGCACGCCGCGCTCGGCCAGCATGCCGCCAAGCTCAGCTTCGGCGACCTGCCCGAGACTTCGCCGATCCTGGCCGATCCGCGCTTCCTGCTGGCCGTCGTGGCCGCACCGGCAGGCGCCCCGCTGTTCCGCTGGCAGGAAGAAGAACACGGATCCCGGATCGAGCGCGGCCAGTGCCTCGAACAATGGACTGCGCAAGGCGGCCCGAACCTCGCCATCGCGCTGCCAGGCTGCGAATTCGAGTGCCTGCTTCCGGACGCGTACTATTCCGCATGCCGCGATGCCGACGAACGCATTCGCCCGCACACCGTCCGAACGGCCATCCGTTATCTATTCGACACACTTGGTGCAGCGCCGCAGGAACTGCGCGCCGTGGTCGCGGGCTTCGGCGAACGCCGCATCGACGAGTACCGCGTCGGCTTCACGCGGCGCGGCAACAACGACGTGATTTACGGCGTCGTCTGGCCGCTCTACGGCCGCGAAAACGGCGACGTGGCAATCGACAATGCCGCGCTCGAAGGCGACTTGCCGATCGAGGGGCCGCTCGAGGAAATCGTCAGTCTGCTCAAGGAATGCGGCGTGACGGACATCCGCCGGCACGCGGGCCGCTTCGAACCGGAATACTGCGACGACTGCGGTGTACCGCTGTATGCAGACCCGCTCGGCGAGATCGTCCACGCCGAAATGCCGGAGGATGCGTCGCCCTCACAACCGCACTTCCACTGACGAATATCGGCCGAATAACCGTTCGTCGAAAGCCGCTCCCGGTTGCCGCCGGGGCGGCTTTTTTTACGTCCCAAAAACTTTCTGACTTTTCCTAAGCCTTTCGGCCAAGCAGACATCGTGTAAGGTATTTGTCATGATCTGGCTCAAGGCATAACGCCGGTAGCTCATTGTGCAACCCCCTTACGGAGGAAGATTATGCGGTTCCTGGTGTTAAGTTCAGACGCGGAGCGGCGTGACGGGCTGAAGGCTTTGTTGCGACAGATCGATCGCCACGCCGGGTACAACGATGCGCCCGACAGCTTCCAGGCCCGCCAGTTGCTGCGCAGCGAGCATTTCGACCTGATCGCGATCGACTGGCAGGACGTCGGTCGGCTCAGCGAGCTCCAGGCGCTTTGCAGCGCCTGTGCGCCGTCACCGGCCGCGGTCCTGATCGACGAGGCCACGCCGGAGGTGGTCCGTCGGCTCTTCAATTACGGCGTCGCTGGCGTAATCCCCCGCGCCACGCGGCCACATTTGATCGTCCGCGCGCTCGAACTGGTGCTGCTCGGCGGGCACTACGTCCCTCCGATCGCCCTCAACCTGCAGCCGGCGCCGGTCACGGCTCGGCAAGACGCTCACTTCCAGGCCCTCGCCGGCAAGATCCCCCGCCGCCCGGCAGCCCGGCTCCTGTCACCGCGACAGGCGCAGATCATGCGCTTCGTTCACATGGGCAGCACCAACAAGATGATCGCGCGCACGCTCGGCATCAGCGAAGGCACGGTGAAGATCCATCTCGCCAGCATCTTCCAGCAACTCGGGGCAGCCAATCGCGCCGCCGCGGTCGCGATCTACAACGGCTGGCTGTCGCCACACCTCGAAGTCCTGCTGGCGCCGCGCGACAGCGCGCGCAAGCCGGCGCTGGGCGAGCGCGGGCCGCTCCCGCTACGCGCCGTGCGCGACGACCGCAAATACCCGCCGCCGGCCGCCAACGACGGCTTGCGCAACACACTGCACGCCGCCGAACCGCCTGCCCGCTACCGGCGCGATCGCTAGCCGGACAGTCTCGCAATCGCGACGATCGGCGCGTACGGATTCCCACCTTTGATGTTCAACGAGTAATATGAACGCATGGGTTTTCTCTTCACACCGCTTCCGCTATGGGTTGGCGTCGGTGGCTGGATCGCCGCCGCGATCCTGCTCGCGCTGGCGATCTGGAAGCGGCCGTTCGTCCGGCTTCAGGACGCGACACTCCAGCACGTCTGGCTCGCGCTCGTCACGGCGATCACGGTGCTGTGGGCATCGAACGCATGGCTCGAAGACGGGCTCGTCATGCACCTGCTCGGCGCGACCTTGCTCGTCACATTATTCGACTGGACTCTCGCGCTGATCGCGATGGGCGCCGTGACGGTGGTGGCCGCGATCATCTTCGACGCGCCGTGGCACGGCATCGGGCTGACCTATCTGGTCTATGGCGCGTTGCCCGTCGCCGTGTCGTCGCTGCTGCAGCGCGCCGCGATCGCGTGGCTGCCGCACAATCTGTCGTCGTTCATCATCGGCCAGGGCTTCATTTCGCCGGCGATCGCGATCGTCACGGTCGCCGCGGCCGCGGCCGGCGTGCAGCTCGCACTTGCGGACGGCATGCCCGTCGTCATCCCGTCCGGCTATCTGTGGAACACGGCCCTGCTCGCGCTCGGCGAAGCGTGGTTCACCGGCATGGCGACGGCGTTGATCGCCGTCTATCGCCCGGCCTGGGTCACGACCTTTGACGTCCGCCGTTACCGCCTCGGCGGACCGCGCGCGTGAGTGCGCCGGTTGCACTGTCCCGCGCGTGCGTCGCCACTTCGCATCTGCGACGCAGGAGAGGGCGCCGTCTACTGTCGCGCAACTTTTTTGCGCTAAGATTGAACTCCTGATCTTCATCGGGCATCTATACGTGCCCGATGTCTCATTCGCTCCTCACCAATAACCAGATGGACAGCTCACCCGCCTCGCTCCGGATTCTCAGAGCGTTCGGCAAGCTGGCAGCCTGTGTCACGGGTCTGTCGCTTGCGCTTCCGGCGCCGGTTCTCGCGGACCTCCTCGACCAGCGCTCCGAACTGATCAGCAAATTCGTCAACGACATGCACGCCGACCCGCTTGTCGCGGACTGCGCGGCGCACGGCAGTTTCATCGCCAGCACATCGAGCGCGTTCGATCGCGTCGACTTCCCGCCCAACGCGTTCGAAAGCGGCAATGCAGTGGTCACGCCGTGGAACGACGCGTTCGACCAGGGCAAGCAGCGCGTCAAGGTCGACAACATCGTCACCGTCGAAGGGCTCGGCATCCGCAACGGCGGCGGCGAACCGGCGCCGCTGAAATTCCGCTGCGGCTACGTCGGCCAGCAGATGCTCGCGTTCAGCTGGAACGATCCGGTCCCGCCGCTGAAGCCGCGTGTCGAGCGGCCCGCGCCGACGACGAAGAAATTCAAGGGCAAGACGTCCGCGAAAGGCAAGGCCAAGGCGAAATCTTCGAGCCGCACCGGCAAGAAAGCCGTCGCAACGAAGAAATCCACGACCCAGAAGAAGGCCGTGAAGAAGAAATCGACGGCGAAGAAGTCCTGACGCGCCGCGCGACGACGCCAGACGCAAAAAAGCCGGGGCATCCAGCGATGGCCCGGCTTTTTCTTTCCCCGCGGATCCGTGCTTACGCGAACGTCTCGACGTGCCGCAGGATCGCCGCCAGCATCGCCGCGCCGAGCGCAGCACTGCGTTCGCCGCTCCAGCCGACGCGCTCGTCGGGCAGGTTCGCGTTGTCCTTGAACGGCATCTCGAGCGTCAGCGACAGGCAGCCGAACCGATGCCCGATGTACTTGGACGCAAGCTTGAGCGCGTCCTCCTTGTACTTGCTCGCCGCGTAGCCGTGCTCGTCCTGGAAGTCGGGGCTCGCCACCTTGAACGCGTCGATGAACGCCGCCTGCTCCTTGCCCTGCTGCTCGGTGAAGCTCGGCAGCATTTCCGAGCCCGCGACGAATACGTACGGCAAATCCTCGTCGCCGTGGACGTCGAAGAACAGGTCGCAGCCGATCGCATGGATCGCGTCACGCACGACCAGCACCTCGGGGCTGCGCGCGGCATCCGGCTCCATCCATTCGCGATTCAGGTTCGCGCCGGCGGCATTGGTCCGAAGGTTGCCGTGCACGCTGCCGTCCGGATTCATGTTCGGCACGATGTAGAACGTTGCGTGGTCGTAGAGCTTGCGCGCGACCGGATCGCCGGCCCAGTCGCCCCATCCGGCAAGGCGCTTGACGAGCCCTTCGACGAACCACTCGGCCATCGTCTCGCCCGGATGCTGGCGCGCGATGATCCACACCTTCTTCTTCGGCGCATCGTCCGTGTCGGGCGCACCGAGCGTCAGCAGCGACATCGGCCGCCCTTCGACGGTCCGGCCGAGCTCGGTCACGCTCGCCTGCGGCAATTGCTGAACCGCACCAAGGAACGCCGCATGACGCTCCTCCGAATACGGCTCGAAATACGCGTAGTAGATGCTGTCGAACTCGGGCGTATGGTCGATCGTCATCGTCTTGCCGTCGAAAGTCGTCGGCACGCGGAACCAGTCGACCCGGTCGTAGCTCGCGACCGCATGGTAGTTGCGCCAGCCCGACGGGTATGCGCACTCGGCCGCGTTCTCGAACGTCATCACGCACCGCTCGCCGCGCGCGCCCGTCACGCGGTAGTAGAACCACTGAGCGAATTCGGCCTGGTTGTCGCCGCGCACGCGCAGACGGATCGCGTCCGGCTGCTCGCACGACACGACGTCGATCGCGCCGGCGTCGAAATTACTGGTGATCGAAAGGGTCATCGTTTCTCCTGTCCCATGCAAAGCCACGCCGTCGGTCTCGTGAACCGCAGGCCGGTCACTCGCCGATTCGCCGGCGATATACGTAGGTCGAATCGTTCGACGCTGCTTCGTCGAACGCATAGCCTTCCACCGCAAACGCCTTCAGCGCCAGCGGCTCGGCGACGCGGTGCTCCACGATATAGCGCGCCATCAGGCCGCGTGCGCGCTTCGCGTGGAAGCTGATGATCTTGTAGCGGCCGCCCTTCCAGTCCTCGAACACCGGCGTGACGACCGGGGCAGCCAGTTGCTTCGGCCTGACCGACTTGAAATACTCGGTCGACGCGCAATTGATCAACACGCGCGACGCGCCGCTGCGTGCTTCCAGCTGTTCGTTCAGCGCGCGGGTGATCCGGTCGCCCCAGAACGCATACAGATCCTTGCCGCGGGCGTTCGCGAAACGCGTGCCCATCTCGAGCCGGTACGGCTGCAGCAGGTCGAGCGGACGCAGCAGCCCGTACAGGCCCGACAGCACGCGCACATGCTGCTGCGCGTAATCGAGATCCGCCGCCGACAGCGACTTCGCGTCGAATCCCTCGTAGACGTCGCCGTTGAATGCGAGCACCGCCTGCTTCGCGTTCGCCGGCGAAAAGGTGCGCGACCAGTCGGCGTAACGCTGGAAGTTCAGGCGCGCGAGCGGATCGGAAATGTCCATCAGCGTCGCGATGTCCTGCGGCGACAACCTGCGCAGGCCGTCGATCAATTCCGACGCATCGTCGACGAACGCCGGCTCGGTATAAGCCTGGACATGAGCGGGGGTGTCGTAGTCGAGGGATTTCGCGGGGGAGAGAACGATTATCATAGAGGCTCGCTGGCACGCCGTGCCGAGCGGTCAGACGAAAACCACCGATTGTAACGAATGCCCAGCTCCCTCGCCCCGCGTGCAGAATGCCGCGTCGTGCTCGATTCGAATGTCTGGATCGACATTCTCGTCTTCGACGATCCCGCCACACGCCCGATCCGCGCCGCACTGGAACGCGGCGCCCTCGTCGCGCTGATCGACGGGCGCTGCCTGACCGAGCTCGAACACGTGCTCGACTATCCGCAATTCCAGGCGCGCGCGGTCGACAAGGCCGCCGCACTCGAAATCGTCGCGCGCCTCACGCAACGGGTCGAACCACCGCCTGTCGCGGCCGACGCGCCGCCGCTGCCGAAATGCAAGGATCGCGACGACCAGAAATTTCTCGAACTGGCGCGCGCCGCGCAGGCCGAATGGCTCGTGTCGAAGGACCGGGCGCTGCTGAAGCTCGCCAAACGCACCGCACGCGACTTCGGCTTCCGGATCGCCCAGCCCGCGCCGTTCACCGAAGCCTGCGCGCTCGACGCCACGCCGGCCTGACGCGCGCCGCGCCCTTCACTCTCGACAGCCACACCGATGAACGCTCCCTTTGACATGCCTACGACTCCCGCTTTCCCCTCGCGTCTGCCGAACGTCGGCACGACGATCTTCACGGTCATGAGCGCGCTCGCCGCCGAGAAAGGCGCGGTCAACCTCGGCCAGGGCTTTCCGGATTTCGATTGCGATCCGCGCATCGTCGACGCGGTGGCCGCCGCGATGCGCGACGGCCACAACCAGTATCCGCCGATGGCGGGCGTCGCGCCGCTGCGCGATGCGATCGCCGACAAGATCGCGCAGGTGTACGGGCGCCGCTACGATCCGGCGACCGAAATCACGGTGACGGCCGGCGCGACGCAGGCGCTGCTGACCGCGATCCTGTGCGCGGTGCACCCGGGCGACGAGGTGATCGTCGTCGAGCCGACCTACGACAGCTACCTGCCGTCGATCGAACTCGCCGGCGGCAAGCCGGTGTTCGTCACGCTGGAAGCGCCCGACTATGCAATCCCGTTCGATCGCCTCGCGGCTGCGATCACGCCGAAGACGCGCATGATCCTGATCAACACGCCGCACAACCCGACCGGCACCGTGTGGCGCGAGGCGGACATGCGCAAGCTCGAGGAGATCGTGCGCGGCACCAACCTGCTGATCCTGTCGGACGAGGTGTACGAGCACATGGTGTATGACGGCGCGCGCCACGAGAGCGTCGCCCGCTATCCGGAGCTGGCCGCGCGCAGCTTCATCGTGTCGAGCTTCGGCAAGACCTATCACGTGACGGGCTGGAAAGTCGGCTACGTCGCCGCGCCGGCCGCGCTCAGCGCCGAGTTCCGCAAGGTTCACCAATTCAATGTGTTCACGGTGAACACGCCGATGCAGTTCGGGCTTGCCGACTACCTGCGCGACCCGGCGCCGTACCTGACGCTCGCCGGCTTCTACCAGCAGAAGCGCGACTTCTTCCGCGCCGGCCTCGAACGCACGCGCTTCAAGCTGCTGCCTTGCTCCGGCACGTATTTCCAGTGCGTCGACTATTCGGCGATCAGCGACCTGCCTGAGGCGGAATTCTCGAAGTGGCTGACGGCGGAAATCGGCGTCGCGGCGATTCCGGTATCGGCGTTCTATCACGAGCCGCACGAATCGGGCGTCGTGCGCTTCTGCTTTGCGAAGCAGGAAAGCACGCTCGCCACCGCGCTCGAACGGCTCGCGAAGCTGTAAAGGCCACAGCGGGCGGCGTGGCACATCAAGCACGCCGCCGCTCGCTCCCCGCGCACCGCGGGGCCGGCAATGCGCACGCGCGACGGCGCTTATGCTCGCTTGCCGTTCGCCGCAGCCATATATGCCTTGCAGTCCTCCGTGACACGCTTCGCGGCCGGACGCTCCCCGACCAGCTGCGCATGCGCCTTCCAGTCGATGCCCGCGTCGAGCAGGAAATCGTGGCCGAAAATCCTCTTCGTTGCCGAGCCGATGATCGGCAGGTGGATCGATGCGGCGATGTCCGCGAGACCGAACGAATCGCCGAGCACGTAAGGCGAGAAGCGCGTCATCCGCTTGAATGCGCCGATCGCGCGCGGCAGGCGCTTCTCGACGTGCGCCTTCATCCCGTCGCTGACTTTCCCGCCGAAGAACGCCTCGGTGTAGATCTCGCGCGCGGTCCATTCGAGATACAGCTCGAGCGTCTCGACGAGTTCGCGCACCTTCGCGGCCGCGAACGGGTCGGACGGGAAGATCGGTTTCTCGGGATAGCGCGCCGCCAGATATTCGATAATCACCTGCGACTCGAACAGCGCACCCTGCTCGGTCTTCAGAAACGGAATCTTGCCGAGCGGCGTATCGGCGAGCACGGCCGGATCGGTGACCGGCAGGTCGCACGTCGATTCCTCGAAAGGAATGCCGTGCTCGAGCAGGACGAACTTGACCTTGTTGTAATAGTTGGACAACGGAATACCGCACAGCTGTAGCATCGGAGTCTCCTTCCTCGCTTGGACGCGGCCGGAACTACGCCCGGCTCACGGGGATGCGTCGCGCTGAAAAGCACGTTCGTGCTAGTCTAAAACAGTTTCGCGTCCGTCACGACATCCATGCATCCGCAATGACAGCATAGTCCGCCGTCGCTGCAACGGATGCGGGATCGCGGCCGCGCCATCCAATGGAGACACGCTCGCATGAGTGCCGAACTGCTGGCATCCCGCCCGTCCGAGAGCGAATCGACGCTCGTCCTCACGTTGTCCAATCCCGGCGCACGCAACGCGCTGCACCCCGACATGTATGCAGCCGGCATCGAGGCGCTCGCCACCGCCGATCGCGACCCCGCGATTCGCGCCGTGGTGCTCGCCGGTGCGGACCGCTTCTTCTGCGCGGGCGGCAACCTGAACCGGCTGCTCGAGAACCGCGCGAAGGATCCGTCCTACCAGGCCGACAGCGTCGACCTGCTCGGCGCGTGGATCACCGCGATCCGCGCGTCGACGAAGCCGGTCATCGCGGCGGTCGAAGGCGCCGCAGCCGGCGCCGGCTTCTCGCTCGCGCTCGCATGCGACCTGATCGTCGCCGCGCACGACGCGAAGTTCGTGATGTCGTACGCGCGCGTCGGCCTGACGCCGGACGGCGGCGCATCGTGGTTCCTCGCCCGCGCGCTGCCGCGCGCGCTGGCCGCCGAGCTGCTGTTCGACGGCAAGCCCGTGACGGCCGAGCGCCTGCATGCGCTCGGCGTCGTCAACCGGCTCGCCGCGCCCGGCAGCGCGCTCGGCGATGCGCTCGCGTGGGCGGATGCGCTCGCCGGCATCTCGCCGAATGCGCTGACGCGCATCAAGTCGCTGCTCGACGACGCCGTCGCGCAACCGCTCGACGCGCATCTCGTCACCGAACGCAATCACTTCGTCGCCTCGCTGCATCATCCGGATGCGCTCGAAGGGATCACCGCGTTTCTCGAGAAGCGCCCGGCCCATTACAAACGCTAACCCCGCCATGTCACGTTTCGAACTGCCTCGACGCCGCCGCATCTACCTGATGCGGCACGGCGACGTCACCTATTTCGACGATTCGGGACGCGCGATCGATCCCGACCGCGTGCCGCTCAATGCCCGCGGCCGCGACCAGGCGAGCGCCGCCGGGCGCGTGTTCGCCGAGCAGCGCATCCGCTTCGACCGCGTGATCGCGAGCGGCCTGCCTCGCACGCTCGAGACCGCGCAACGCGTGCTCGCGGAAACCGGCCAGCGCATCGACATCGAAGTCGAACCCGCGTGGCGCGAAATCCGCGGCGGGCATCTGTCGGACATTCCGCCCGAGCAGCATCGCGACGCGTTCCTGCGCGTGCTCGACGGCATCGTGCCCGAACACACGCGCTTTCTCGGCGGCGAGACGATCGGCGAACTGATCGACCGCGTGCTGCCGCCGCTCGACGCGCTGCGCGCCGACCGCTCGTGGGACACCGCGCTGCTCGTGCTGCACGGCGGCGTGAACTGCGCGCTGCTGTCGCATGCGACGGTGCCCGGCCAGCGAATCTTCATCGGCCATCTGTCGCAATCGACCGGCTGCATCAACGCGCTCGACGTCGGCGACGATCCGCACGACTGGGTGATCCGCCTGCTCAACTATTCGCCGCCCGAAGCGCTGCACCGGGACACGCGCAACACGACGATGGAAGTGCTGTACCAGCAATACCTGCAGTTCGCGCAACCCTGATCGCCGCAACGGCGCGGAGCAGACACGATGGCGCAACCGAACGATCCCGCGGCACCCCGCACCGACTACGCCGCGTTCGAAGGCACCGCGCCGGTCGGCGAGCGGCAGCGCTTCGATGTCGATGTGCTGTCGCGCTGGCTCGCGGCGCACGTCGACGGCTTCGCGGGCCCGCTCGCCGTCGAGCAGTTCAAGGGCGGCCAGTCGAATCCGACCTTCAAGCTCGTCACACCGTCGCGCAGCTACGTGATGCGCGCGAAGCCCGCGCCCGCCGCGAAGCTGCTGCCGTCCGCGCATGCGATCGAACGCGAATACCGCGTGATGGACGCGCTGGCCGGCACCGACGTCCCGGTCGCGCGGATGCATGCGCTGTGCGACGACGAAAGCGTGATCGGCCGCGCGTTCTACGTGATGGCGTTCGTCGACGGGCGCGTGCTGTGGGATCCGTCGCTGCCCGGCATGTCGCCCGACGCGCGCGCCGCGCACTACGACGAGATGAACCGCGTGATCGCGGCGCTGCACGCGCTCGATCCGGCGGCGATCGGCCTCGCGGACTACGGCAAGCCCGGCAATTACTTCGCACGGCAGATCGGCCGCTGGAGCAAGCAGTATCTCGCGTCGGAAACCGAACCGATCGACGCGATGCATCGGCTGATCGACTGGCTTCCGCAGCACGTGCCGCCCGATAGCGCCGGCGACGGCCGTCCTGCATCGATCGTGCACGGCGACTTCCGCCTCGACAACCTGATCTTCCATCCGGACGAGCCGCGCGTGCTCGCAGTGCTCGACTGGGAACTGTCGACGCTCGGCGATCCGCTCGCGGACTTCGCGTACCACTGCATGACGTGGCACGTCGACCCGCGCCAGTTCCGCGGCATCGCCGGCCTCGACTGGCGCGCGCTCGGCATCCCCGACGAAACGCGTTACGTCGCGCGCTACTGCGAGCGCACGGGCCTGTCGATCCGCGCCGACTGGAATGTCTACCTGGCCTACAACATGTTCCGCATCGCGGCGATCCTGCAGGGCATCATGAAGCGCGTCGTCGACGGCACGGCCTCGAGCGCGCAGGCACTGGATGCGGGCCGGCGCGCCCGGCCGATGGCGGAGCTGGCCTGGCAGTATGCGCAGAAGGTGCGCTGACGCGCGCCCATGCCACCCGACGGCGGCCGCCGGCAGCCTGCGTCGATCCATGCTCTAATGACCGCCTGTCGCGGCGCCCCGGCGGCGCCGCTATCGCGGACGCATTGAAGGAGTTGACGATGATCGACGTCTACAGCTGGGCGACCCCGAACGGTCACAAGGTGCATATCCTGCTCGAGGAAACCGGCCTCGACTATCGCGTGCATCCGATCGATATCGGCGCGGGCGACCAGTTCGAGCCGGACTTCCTGAAGATCAGCCCGAACAACAAGATCCCCGCGATCGTCGATCCGGACGGCCCCGGCGGCAAGCCGATCGCGCTGTTCGAATCGGGCGCGATCCTGATCTATCTCGCGGAGAAAGCCGGCCGGTTCCTGCCGGAAGATCCGGCCGCACGCTATGCGACGCTGCAATGGCTGATGTTCCAGATGGGCGGCATCGGCCCGATGCTCGGGCAGGCGCATCACTTCCGCCTCTATGCGCCGGAGAAGATCGACTATGCGGTCAACCGCTACACGAACGAGGCGCATCGCCTGTACAACGTGATGGACAAGCGGCTTGGCGAAACCGCGTATCTGGCCGGCGACGAGTACACGATCGCGGACATTGCGACGTTCCCGTGGACGCGCTCGTGGCAAAACCAGGGGATCGTGCTCGACGAATTCCCGAACGTGAAACGCTGGCACGAGGCGATCGCCGCGCGGCCGGCGGTGCAGCGCGGCGTCGAGGTGCTGGCGTCGCTGCGCAAGGCGCTGCAGGACGACCGCGCGCGCGAGGTGCTGTTCGGCGCGACGCAGTACGCGAAACATTGAGCGCCCCGCGCGTAGGGCGCTACGTCACGTAACGCCCCGCGCGCCAGCCTGCAACGAACGTCAGAAGTAGTGTCGCGTAATGAATTCCGCTGCGCAGACCGGCAGCGGCTCGCCGGGACGTTCGACCTGCAGCGTCACCGACCACGTCGCCTGCACGCCGCCCTGCCCCGCCGCCGCGGTTTCCTTCACGGCGAACAGCGCGCGCACGCGCGCGCCGACCGGCACCGGCTTCAGGAAACGCACGCGGTTCAGCCCGTAATTCACCCCCATCTTCTGCTCGAAGCGCAACGCATCGCCCATCAGCACGGGAATCAGCGACAGCGTCAGGAAGCCGTGCGCGATCGGGCCGCCGAACGGCGATTCGCGGCGCGCGCGTTCCGGATCGACATGAATCCACTGGTCATCGCCGGTCGCGTCGGCGAACCTGTCGACGCGCGTCTGATCGACGTCGATCCACCCGCTCGCGAGCGGCGCGTCGCCGACGCGCGCCATCAGCGCCTCGGCCGACGCGATCACCGGCAGTGTCGTCTCGCTCACGCGTTGCCTCCGGCCGGATCGCGCAACCCGAAGATCACCTTCGAACGCACCGTGATCACCGTCTCGCCGCCGCCGTTCACGCCGATCCACTCGGTCGTCACGATGCCGCGATCGGGCTTGCTCGCCGACACGCGCTTGTCGTGGATCTTCTGGTACATCGTGATCGTGTCGCCGACGCGCACCGGCTTCAGCCAGCGGATTTCGTCGATGCCCGGCGAGCCCATGCTGGTCGAGCCCGGCAGCACGTTGCGCACCAGCATGCCCATGAACACCGAACAGGTATGCCAGCCGCTCGCGACGAGCCCGCCGAACGGCGACGCTTGCCCCGCCGCCTCATCCAGATGGAACGGCTGCGGGTCGTAGCGCTCCGCAAACGTCTTGATGTCGTCCGCCTCGAACGTGTAGCGGCCGACTTCGGTGGTACTGCCGACTTCCAGATCCTCGTAACTGATGCCCACTCTGTCTCTCCTTGGTATGCGCGTGTGTGCGCGAGTCGCCGCTACGCCGCGTCGGCCTGCATGAAGTCAGGCAGCGCGGCGATGCGGGCGAGATGGTGATCGGTGTCGCCGAGCGTCGTCTCGATGATCGACAGGCGCTTGAACAGATGCGCGGCCGCGACCTCGTTGGTCACGCCCATGCCGCCGTGCAACTGTACCGCCTGCTGGCCGACGAAGCGCGCGGCCTGCCCGACGCGCGCCTTCGCCGCCGACACGGCCTTGCGCCGCGCGTCGGCATCGGGGCTCGCGTAACGCACCGCCGCGAGATAGGTGAGCGAACGCGCCTGCTCCGCGTGGATCAGCATGTCGACCATCCGGTGCTGCAGCGCCTGGAAGCGCGCAATCGGCACGCCGAACTGTTCGCGCGTCTTCGTGTATTCGACGGTCGCGCGGTTCAGTTCGTCGAGCGCGCCGACCGCTTCCGCGCACAGCAGCACGGTCGCGTAATCGGCGATCCGCTCGAGCGCCGCCGCATCGCGCTCGCCGCCCGTCAGCAGGCGCGCGGGCGTGTCGTCGAGCCGGATCGTCGCGGCGCGCTGCCCGTCGATCGTCCGGTAGTCGGCAACCGTCGCGCCCGCCGCGCCGCGTTCGACCGCGAACAGCCCCACCGCGCCGTCGTCGAGCCGCGCGGGCACGATCCACACCTGCGCCTGCGCGCCGTGCTGCACGATCGACTTGACGCCGCTCAGGCGATACGCGCCATCCCGCGCGACGGCGCGTGTGTCGAGCGCGAACAGGTCGTAGCGCGCGTGCGGCTCGTGGAACGCGACCGCCAGGCGCGTGCGCCCCTGCGCGATGCCTTCCAGCAGCGCCGCATCGTCGCCCGTGCCGGAACCGGCCACGCGCAGCGCTTCGACACCGACTGCCGTCGCCCAGTACGGCTCGACGACGAGCGCGCGGCCGAGCGCCTGCAACGCGACCAGCATGTCGACCGCGCCTGCGCCGAAACCGCCCTGCGCTTCCGGCACCGGCAGCGCGGTCAGCCCGAGCTCCGTGAATGCCTGCCATTGCGCGTCCGACACGCCGGCATCGCTGCGCACGATCGCCTGGCGTGTTTCGAAGCCGTACTGCTCGCCGAGATAGCGACCCAGCGCGTCGGCGAACTGCTGCTGCTCATCGGTAAAGGTGAAATCCATCGTTGTCTCCTGTCCCATGCTTCGCGTTCGGATCCCGCGCCACGCTCACAGTCCGAGAATCATCTGCGCGATGATGTTCTTCTGGATCTCGTTCGAGCCGCCGTAGATCGACGTCTTGCGGAAGTTGAAGTAGTACGCGGCGAGCGGCGCGGCATCGTCGTCGCCGGCCACGCTGTGCTCGCGCGCACCTTCGAGGAACGGCACGTCGAACGGCGCCGCGAGCGGGCCGATCGCCTCGAACATCAGCTCGGTCAGCATCTGCTGCACCTCCGTCCCCTTGATCTTCAGCATCGACGCTTCCGGGCCCGGCCCCTTGCCGCTCGTCTCGCGGCTGACGACGCGCAGCACCGTCACCTCGAGCGCCATCAGCTCGACCTCGAGCGCCGCGACCTTCGCGGCGAACACCGGATCGGCGAGCAGCGGCTTGCCGTTCTTCCGCTGGTCGAGCGCGACGCGCTTCAGGAACGCGAGCTCGCGTTTCGAGTTGCCGACGCGCGCAATGCCCGTGCGTTCATGGCCGAGCAGATATTTCGCGTAGGTCCAGCCGCGGTTCTCGTCGCCGACGAGGTTCTCGACCGGCACCTTCACATCCTCGAAGAACACCTCGTTGACTTCGTGATCCTCGTCGAGCGTGATGATCGGCCGCACGGTGATGCCGGGCGTCTTCATGTCGATCAGCAGGAACGAGATGCCCTCCTGCTTCTTCGCGGCGGGATCGGTGCGCACGAGGCAGAACATCATGTCGGCGTGCTGGCCGAGTGTGGTCCAGGTCTTCTGCCCGTTGACGACGTAGTGGTCGCCGTGGCGCTCGGCCCGCGTGCGCAGCGACGCGAGGTCGGAGCCCGAGCCCGGTTCCGAGTAGCCCTGGCACCACCAGTCGGAACCGTCGAGGATGCGCGGGAGGTAGCGGCGCTTTTGCGCGTCGCTGCCGAATTTCATCAGCACCGGCGCGACCATCGACACGCCGAACGGCAGCACGGTCGGCGCGCCGATCCGTGCGCATTCCTCGTCCCAGATGTGCCGCTGCGTTGCGTCCCAGCCCGGGCCGCCGTATTCGACCGGCCAGGCAGGCGCGGACCACCCGCGCTGGCCGAGAATCCGGTGCCAGCTCGCGTAGTCTTCGCGATTCAGTCGTTTGTGATCGAGAACCTTGGCGCGCAGCGCGTGAGGCAGGTTGGCCTCGAGCCAGGCGCGAATGTCGGCGCGGAATGCGTCGTCGGCGGGGGAATAATCCAGATCCATGCGCAGTGTCTCCTGTCGACCAGAGTCAGTGCTTCAGCACTTATTTTGGTCCCATGCAGGGCTCGCCGCGGCCGACCGGCCGGGCGAGGAACACACTGCGCAAGGTTATTGCAGCGGTTCTTTCAGCGCGGCAGGAATCGGCAGCGGCATCACCTCGATGCCTTCTTCGACCAAGGCTTGCGCATCCTCCGGGGTCGTGACGCCCCGAATGCTGCGCGCCGGCGCTTCGTTGTAGTGGATGCGCCGCGCTTCCTCGGCGAAGCGCTCGCCCACGTTCTCGGTCTTCTCCAGCACCTCGCGCAACGCGCGCATCACCTGCGCCTGCAGCGCGCGCGGATCGGCCGGCTTCGCCTGCGTCGCACCCGACAGGTTCAGGCGTGGCGCGGACGGCATGCGGCTGATCTCGGTCGTCCCGCACACTGGGCATTCGACCAGCTTGCGGGACAACTGCGCTTCGAATTCATCCGCGGAAGCGAACCAGCCTTCGAACCGATGACCGTGCGGGCACTGTAAGTCGAGAACCTTCATGCTGAATCAGGGCGTTTGGCGAGTGTAGCGCAAAAAGCGATTTTGTGAACGGTCGTGCTAAAACGAACGCCGGCAGCGTCGCTGTCGTGTCATCGAATTGTAGCGCGGCGTTCCCGCTACCGCTGACGCCCTGCCCTCAGGGCGTCACGACCGGGCCGAGCGGCCACGCGCCGGACAGCGCCTTTTCGAGCCACATCGTGCCGATGATCGTCTTCACGTCGGTGATCTGGCCGGTGCGCACCCATTCGAGCACGTCGGGCAGCGTCGCGGTGAAGGTCTCGAGGAATTCGCCGTCGTCGAGCTTGCGCTCGCCGGCCGTCAGGCCGCGCGCGAGATACAGGTCGATGAATTCGGTCGAATAGGAAATGATCGGATGGATGCGCGTGAGGAACACGTATTCGCGCGCGGTGTAGCCCGTTTCCTCGCGCAGTTCGCGCACCGCGCAGGCGAGTGCGCCCTCTTGCGGATCGAGCTTGCCGGCCGGGTATTCGGCCATCACCTTGCCGATCGGGTAGCGGAACTGGCTTTCCATCAGCACGCGGCCATCGTCGAACAGCGGGATCACCATCACCGCGCCCGGATGCTTCACGTATTCGCGCGTCGCGTGCTTGCCGTCGGGCAGACGCACGGTGTCGCGCTTGAGCTTGAGGAATGCGCCGTCGTAGATCGCCTCGCTTTCGAGGCAGGTTTCGGTCAGTGCGGCGTCGTGATTGGGCAATTCGGCCATCGGCGGCTCCCAGGTTGAGCGCGACGGCCACGGGGTCGGCCCCGAGCCGTCAGCGTCGTTTGACGAGATACTGGAACGTGAAGCCGGGAAACGCGAACACCACGAACAAACTGAACGTGATCGCGTAGAACTGCCAGCCTTGTTCGAAGCGGTTGCCGGCGCGCGATTCGAGCCAGAAACCGAGCGCGCCGACGATGAAGTACAGCACGATCAATTCGCCGATCCGCACCCAGCCGCTCTTCTTCGCCGCACCGAGCGGCACGACGGCGAAGAGCCGCTGGTTGAGGAACGGCAGGTTGGCGCCCGCGAGCGCCAACAGCACGATGAACCAGCCTGCTGCCGACATTACAACGGCAGCGTGTGACGAATTGCCTGCAGGCAGGCCGTCAGCAGCGGGCTCGGGATCAGGCCGAGCACGACCACCGCGACGCCGTTCAGCGCCAGGATCGTGCGCTTGCAGAAATCGCCGGTGATCGGGGTCGTGTCCTGCGGTGCGTCGAAGTACATCAGCTTGACGATGCGCAGGTAGTAGAACGCGCCGAACAGCGACGTGATCACGGCCAGCACGGCCAGCCACGTGAGGCCCGCGTTGACGGTCGCCTCGAGCACCGCGAGCTTCGCGTAGAAGCCGACGGTCGGCGGGATGCCGGCGAGCGAGAACATCATCACCATCATCACGAACGCGAACACCGGGCTGCGCTTGTTGAGGCCCTTGAAGTCGTCGATCGTTTCCGCTTCGAAATCGCGGCGCGCGAGCAGCATCACCACGCCGAACGAACCGAGCGTCGTGATCAGGTAGACGATCGCGTAGAACATCGCCGAGCTGTACGCGCTGGCCGGCGCCGTCGCGTCGCCCTTCACGATGCCCGCGAGCAGGCCGAGCAGCACGAAGCCCATGTTCGAGATCGCCGAATACGCGAGCATCCGCTTGATGTTGCGCTGGACGATACCGGTGATGTTGCCGACGATCAGCGACAGCGCGGCGAGGATCACGAGCGCCGTCTGCCAGTTCTGCGCGAGCGGCAGCAGGCCCATCACCAGGAAGCGCAGGCCCCAGCCGAATGCCGCCACCTTCGGGCCGCCGCCGACGAACAGCGTCATCGCGGTCGGTGCGCCCTGGTAGACGTCCGGCACCCACATGTGGAACGGCACGGCGCCGAGCTTGAATGCGATGCCGGCGACGATGAAGATCACGCCGAACATCAGCACGGCCGCGTCGGTGTTGCCGCCGACCGCCTTGTACACCTCGGCCAGCTCGAGCGAGCCGGTCGCGCCGTAGAGCATCGAGATGCCGTACAGCACGAAGCCCGACGCGAGCGCGCCCAGCACGTAGTACTTCATCGCGGCTTCGCTCGACTGCGACCCGTCGCGGCGCAGCGCGATGATCGCGTACAGCGACAGCGACATCAGCTCGAGGCCGAGGTACAGCGTCAGGAAGTTGTTGCCCGACACCATCACCAGCTGGCCGAGCAGCGAGAACATGCCGAGCAGGAACACGTCGCCGCGGAACAGGTCGCGATCCTCGAGGTACTTGCGCGAATAGACGAGCGAGACCGCGAAGCCGAACGACACGACCGCCTTCATCGTGCTTGCGAACGAATCGACGACGACCATCCGCGAGAAGAAGTAGTACTGCTGCGGGTCGAGCGCCTGCACCGAGAACCACACGCCGGCGATCACCGACGACACCACCGCGATCAGATAGGTCAGGCGGCGGCCGGCGGCGCCGGCGAAAGTGTCGTTCAGCCACGCGATGACGATGGCGGCCATCACCAGCGCATCAGGCAACAGGACATTCATAGGAGCGTTTTGCATGATCTTGATTTCCTCCGCTCGCGATTACTGGGCCAGCGGCAGCTTCGACTGCGCGACGTGGGAGAGGAGGTTTTCCACGGAAACGTGCATCACGTCGGTGAAGGGCTTCGGATACAGGCCCATCAGCATCGTGAACGCGGCCAGCACGGCCAGCATCACGAACTCGCGGCGGTTGATGTCCGAGAGTTTCGCGACGTGATCGTTCGCGACCGCGCCGAAGTACACGCGCTTGTACATCCACAGCGTGTAGGCCGCGCCGAGGATCAGCGTGAACGCCGCGCCGAACGCGATCCAGAAGTTGTACTGGACGGCCGCGAGAATCACCATGAACTCGCCGACGAAACCCGACGTACCCGGCAGGCCGCAGTTGGCCATCGAGAACAGCATCGCGAATGCCGCGAACTTCGGCATCACGTTCACGACGCCGCCGTAATCGGCGATCTCGCGCGAGTGCACGCGGTCGTACAGCACGCCGATGCACAGGAACATCGCGCCCGACACGAAGCCGTGCGAGATCATCTGGATGATCGCGCCTTCGACGCCGAGCTGGTTGAAGATGAAGAAACCGAGCGTGACGAAGCCCATGTGCGCGATCGACGAATACGCGACCAGCTTCTTCATGTCGGCCTGCACCATCGCGACCAGGCCGATGTAGATCACCGCGATCAGCGACAGCGTGATCACGACCGGCGCCAGGAAGTGGCTCGCATCAGGCGTGATCGGCAGCGAGAAGCGCAGGAAACCGTATGCGCCGAGCTTCAGCATGATTGCCGCCAGCACGACCGAGCCTCCCGTCGGCGCTTCCACGTGCGCGTCCGGCAGCCAGGTATGCACCGGCCACATCGGCACCTTCACCGCGAATGCGAGGAAGAAGGCGATGAACAGCAGTATCTGCGGCGTCATCGCGATCTTCGCGTTCTGCCACGTCGCGAGGTCGAACGAATGCGTTTCCGTGTACAGGTAGATCAGCGCGACCAGCATCAGCAGCGAGCCGGCGAGCGTGTACAGGAAGAACTTGAATGCCGCGTACACGCGGTTCGGGCCGCCCCACACGCCGATGATGATGTACATCGGGATCAGGGTCGCCTCGAAGAACACGTAGAACAGCAGGCCGTCGGCCGCCGAGAACACGCCGACCATGATCCCCGACAGGATCAGGAATGCCGCGAGGTACTGCGACACGTGCTCGGTGATCACTTCCCAGCCCGCGATCACGACGATCACGGTGATGAGCGCGGTCAGCACGACGAACCACATCGAGATGCCGTCGACGCCGAGGTGATACGAGATGTTGAAGCGCTCGATCCAGGTCGACTGTTCGACGAACTGCAGCGCGGCCGTGCTCGCGTCGAAGCCGGTGACGAGCGGAATCGTCACGGCCAGGCCGAGCAGCGAGCCGATCAGCGCGAGCCAGCGCGCCGGCCCCGGATTTTTGTCGTTACCGACCGCAAGCACGAGGAGGCCGAAAACGATCGGCAGCCAGATCGCGGTACTGAGAATCGGAAAAGCGTGCATTGTTCTTTGTCCCCCGCCTTATTTGCCGCCGAGCGTTACAAACAGGGTCAGGAGCCCCAGCATGCCGATGATCATGGCGAACGCGTAGTGATAGATGTAACCGGATTGGAGGAAGCGGATCACGCCGGCGAACCATGCGACGAACCGGGCGCTGCCGTTGACGAGGCCGTCGATCACCACGACATCGCCCTCTTTCCACAGGCCGCGGCCGATCGCCACCGAACCGCGGGCAAACACCACCTCGTTGATCTTGTCCATGTAGTACTTGTTGTCGAGCAGCGTGTAGATCGGGCCGAACGCGCGGCGGATCACGGCAGGCAGCTCAGGACGCTTCAGGTACAGGAACCACGCGGTTGCAACGCCGGCGATCGCGAGCCACAACGGCAGCGTCGTCAGCGAGTGCAGGCCCATCGCGGCCCAGCCATGGAATTCCTTGCCCAGCTCTTCGAGGCCCGGGTGGTTTTCACCGATGAAGATCACCTTGTCGAATGCCACGCCATGTTCGAAGAAGCTGCCGTACAGCATCGGGCCGATCGCGATCGCACCGATGATGACCGACGGAATCGCAAGCAGCACGAGCGGCAGCCACACGACCCACGGGGTCTCGTGCGGTTCGTGCGCGTGGTCGTCGTGACCATGGCCGTGGCCGTGATCGTCGTGACCGTGCGCGGCCGCCATGCCCATCGGCGATTCAGGATGCTTCGGCTTGCGGAAACGCTCTTCGCCGTGGAACACGAGGAAGTACATGCGGAACGAGTACAGCGCCGTCACGAACACGCTCGCGACCACTGCGAAGTACGCGAAGCCCGAACCCGCGAGATGCGATTCCTTCACGGCCTCGATGATCGAATCCTTCGAGTAGAAGCCCGAGAAGAACGGCGTGCCGATCAGCGCGAGCGAGCCGAGCAGCGACGTGATCCACGTGATCGGCATGTACTTGCGCAGGCCGCCCATGTTGCGGATGTCCTGGTCGTGGTGCATGCCGATGATCACCGAGCCCGCGCCGAGGAACAGCAGCGCCTTGAAGAACGCGTGCGTCATCAGGTGGAACAGCGCGACCGGGTATGCGGACACGCCGAGCGCGACCGTCATGTAGCCGAGTTGCGACAGCGTCGAATACGCGACCACGCGCTTGATGTCGTTCTGGATGATGCCGAGGAAGCCCATGAACAGCGCCGTGATCGCGCCGATCACCGTGACGAACGACAGCGCGGTGTCCGACAGCTCGAACAGCGGCGACATGCGCGACACCATGAAGATGCCGGCCGTCACCATCGTCGCCGCGTGGATCAGCGCCGAGATCGGGGTCGGGCCTTCCATCGAGTCAGGCAGCCACACGTGCAGCGGGAACTGCGCCGACTTGCCCATCGCGCCGATGAACAGGCAGATGCAGGCCACCGTCAGCAGGCCCCAGTCGGTGCCCGGGAAGTGCAGGCTCGCGAGTTCCGCGCGCTTGGCGAACACTTCGCCGTAGTTCATCGAGCCGGCGAACGCGAGCAGCAGGCCGATGCCGAGCAGGAAGCCGAAGTCACCCACGCGGTTCACGAGGAACGCCTTCATGTTCGCGTAGATCGCGCTCTCACGCGTGAAGTAGAAGCCGATCAGCAGGTACGACACGAGACCCACCGCTTCCCAGCCGAAGAACAGCTGCAGGAAGTTGTTGCTCATCACGAGCATCAGCATCGAGAACGTGAACAGCGAGATGTACGAGAAGAAGCGCTGGTAGCCGTCTTCCTCCGACATGTAGCCGATCGTGTAGATGTGCACCATCAGCGACACGAAGGTCACGACGACCATCATCATCGCCGTCATCGAATCGACGAGGAAGCCGACTTCGAGCTTCAGCGAGCCGACCCGCATCCATTCGTAGATGGTCGCGTTGAAGCTCGCGCCACCCATCACGTCGACGAAGACTTTCGCGGACAGGAGGAACGCGATCATGACGCCGAGGATCGTGATCCGGTGTGCGCCCTTGCGCCCGACTGCGTTCCCGAACAGCCCCGCAATCAGCGAGCCGGCCAGCGGAGCGAGCGGAATCGCCAGCAGCAGGTTTTCATTGAGTGTCGTTGACATAACAGCGTTGCCTGAAATTAACCTTTGAGCTGATCGAGATCCTCGACATTGATCGTGTCGAGCTTACGGAACAGGGTCACCAGAATCGCGAGGCCGATCGCGGCTTCCGCTGCGGCGACCGTCAGCACGAAGAACACGAAGATCTGGCCGTGGATGTCGCCGAGGTAGTGCGAGAACGCGACGAAGTTGGTGTTCACCGCGAGCAGCATCAGTTCGATCGCCATCAGGATGATGATGATGTTGCGACGGTTCAGGAAAATCCCGACGATCGCGATCGCGAACAGGATCGCGCCGAGCACGAGGTAATGAGCAAGACTCAACATGGTTTCCTATCCTCCGCTTAGCCGTTGGCGCCCGTGCCGGATTCGGACTGGGCCGTTTCGGGCTGCGGCTTCTCCGCTTCCATCTTCACGAGGCGCACGCGGTCGTTGCGACGCACCTTGACCTGATCCGACACGCGCTGGCGCTTGCTGTCCTTGCCCTTGCGCTCGGTCAGCGCCACCGCGGCGATGATCGCGACGAGCAGCACGAGGCCCGCGATTTCGAATGCGAAGATGTAATCGGTGTAGATGACCTTGCCGATCAGGCGGGTGTTCGGCCAGGTCGCCATCGCGCCCTGCGCCATCGCGCGCACCGGCGATTCGGTCGCGCCGTAGCCGTGCCACAGCACCAGCGCCGTCTCGACCACGATGATCGCGCCGACGACGGTCGCCATCGGCACGAACTTCTTGAAGTCGCGTCGCAGGAAGTCGATGTTGATGTCCAGCATCATCACGACGAACAGGAACAGCACCATCACGGCGCCCACGTAGACCAGCACCAGCAGGATCGCGAGGAATTCCGCTTCCAGCAGCATCCAGATCGCGGCGGCGTTGAAGAACGCCAGCACAAGGAAAAGCGCAGACGCCACCGGGTTGCGCGAAGTGATCACCTTCAGCCCTGATACCACCAGGAGCAGCGCGAAGATGTAGAAGAGTACGGTCGTGAATTCCATGATTACCGGTTCATCGTTAGGCCATAGTCAGGCGCGGCTTGCGGAACGCTCTCGCGAGCCGCACCCGTCGCGGCGGCGCGGCCCGTTCCTGCCGGGCCGGCACTGCAAACACAATCAACGATACGGCGCGTCGGCAGCCTTCGCCGCGGCGATGTCCTTCTCGTAGCGATCGCCCACCGCGAGCAGCATTTCCTTCGTGAAATACAGGTCGCCGCGCTTCTCGCCGTGGTACTCGAGAATCTGCGTCTCGACGATCGAATCGACCGGGCAGCTCTCTTCGCAGAAACCGCAGAAGATGCACTTCGTCAGGTCGATGTCGTAGCGCGTCGTGCGGCGCGTGTTGTCCGCGCGCGTTTCCGATTCGATCGTGATCGCCATCGCCGGGCACACCGCTTCGCACAGCTTGCATGCGATGCAGCGCTCTTCGCCGTTCTCGTAGCGGCGCAGCGCGTGCAGCCCGCGGAAGCGCGGCGAGATCGGCGTCTTCTCTTCCGGGAACTGCACCGTGAACTTGCGGCGGAACGCGTAACGCCCGGTCAGCGCAAGCCCCTTCAGCAGCTCGGTCAGGAAGAAGGTCTTAAAGAAATGTTGGATTGCCGTCATGATTTCGTCCGACCTTTATTTCCAGATGTTGAGCGGCGACACGATCCAGAAACCGACGACGACCACCCAGATCACGGTCACCGGCAGGAACACCTTCCAGCCCAGACGCATGATCTGGTCGTAGCGGTAACGCGGGAACGTCGCGCGAACCCAGATGAACACCGACAGCAGCGCGAAGACTTTCAGCACGAGCCAGAAGATGCCCGGGATGAACGACAGGAATTCGAACGGTGCATCCCAGCCGCCGAGGAACAGCGTCGCGGCAAGTGCCGAGATCACGATCATGTTGATGTACTCGGCGAGGAAGAACAGCGCGAACGCCATGCCCGAGTAATCGATCATGTGGCCGGCAACGATTTCCGACTCCCCTTCCACCACGTCGAACGGGTGGCGGTTCGTTTCGGCGATGCCCGAGATGAAGTAGACGACGAACGCCGGCAAGAGCGGCAGCCAGTTCCACGACAGGAAGTTGACGCCGTGGCCCGCGAAGAAGCCGTGCTGCTGCGAGCCGACGATTTCCGACAGGTTCAGGCTGCCGGCCGTCATCAGCACGAGCACCAGCGCGAAGCCCATCGAGATTTCGTACGAGACCATCTGTGCCGCCGCGCGCATCGCGCCGAGGAACGCGTACTTCGAGTTCGACGCCCAGCCGGCGAGGATCACCGCGTACACGCCGATCGACGAGATCGCCATCGCGTACAGCAGGCCCGCGTTGACGTTCGCGAGCACCGCTTCAGCCTGGAACGGGATCACCGCCCACACCGCGAACGCCGGCACCACCGTCATGACCGGTGCGATCAGGTACATCCAGCGGCTTGCCGCGGTCGGCTGGATCACTTCCTTGAGCAGCAGCTTCAGCACGTCGGCGATCGGCTGCAGCAGGCCGGCGGGGCCGACGCGGTTCGGGCCGAGACGCACGTGGATCCAGCCGATCAGCTTGCGTTCCCACAGAATCAGGTACGCCACGCACAGCAGGATCACGACGGCGACGACGAGGATGCGCACGAGCGCCCACACCGTCGGCCATGCGACGCCGAGAAGCTGGGCTCCGCCCGAGTTGATCGTATCGAACAAGCTCATTTACGCCTTCTCCACCACCAGTTCACCGGACAGGCTGCCGAGCGCTGCGCCGGCAGGCGTCGCCGCCGACACGCGAACGACCGTCTCCGCAAGATTCTCGTCACGCACGGCCGGCAACTGCACCGCACGCTCGCCCTGGCGCACGCGCACCGCGTCGCCTTCCTTCAAGCCCAGCTTGTCGAACAGCGCGGCAGGCAGGCCGGCGGCGTTCGCCGCCTTCGCCGCGGCCGTCAGGTGCAGCGCACCCGCGCGGCGCACCAGCGCGTCGGCGTGATAGATCGGCACATCGGCGAGACGCTCGAAGCCGCCGTTCGCGGCCGGCGCCGCGCCGCGCACGGGCGCAACCGACGTCTTGTTCGACAGGCGGCCCGCCACGCCGGCTTCGCCGAGCGCCGCGATGCGCACTTCTTCCGCCGTCTCGTATTCGAAGTTCGGCAGGCCGAGCAGGCTGCCCAGCACGCGCAGCACCTTCCAGGCCGGGCGCGTGTCGCCGAGCGGACGCACGACGCCGTTGAAACCCTGCACCGAGCCTTCCGCGTTGACGAACGTGCCGGACGTTTCCGTGAACGGCGCGATCGGCAGCAGCACGTCGGCGTAATCGAGGCCGTGCTTGAACGGCGACATCACGACGACCATCTCCGCCTGGTTCAGCGCGGCCAGCGCCTGCGCCGGCTCGGCGGTGTCGAATTCCGGCTCGACGTTCAGCAGCACGTAGCCCTTGCGCGGCTGCGCGAACGCTTCGCGTGCATTCAGGCCGCCCTCGCCCGGCAGCGCGTCGACGACGTGCGCGCCGACCGTGTTCGCCGCTTCGGTCAGGAAGCCGAACGTCGCGCCGGTGTTGTCGGCGATCCACTGCGCGAGCGCATGCAGCTTCGCGAATTCCGGATGACGGACCGCTGCGTTGCCGAGCAGCACCGCGCGGCGTTCACCGTTCGCGAGCGACTGCGCAACCTGCTGGGCCGCCGGCGATGCGGTAGCGCCTGCCAGCGCGTCCGGCAGCGCGACGCCGCGCAGTTGCGCGACGGCCGCAGCCACGCCGGCCAGCGCGTCGAGCCATGCCGACGGTGCCGCCACGATGCGTTGCGCGGTCGGAATCAGCGCGTCGTCGCCGGTCGCGTGCAGGAAATGGAGCTTCGCGCCGGCCTTCGCGGCCTGGCGCAGGCGTGCGGCGAACAGCGGATGGTCGCGGCGCAGGAACGAGCCCACCACGAACGCGGCGTTCACGTTCGACAGTTCGGCGATCGGCATGCCGAGCCACGGCGCGCCCTGGAGCGGCGCCGAGAAATCGAGCTGACGCAGGCGGAAGTCGACGTTCGGCGTCTTCAGCTCCTTCGCGAGCTGCTTCACCAGGAACAGCTCTTCAGCGGTGCTGTGCGCGCTCGCGAGCATCGCCAGCGCGTTCGCGCCGTGATCCGCGCTGATGCCCTTCAGGCCCTTCGCGACGTATTCGAGCGCGGTCTGCCAGTCGGTTTCGATCCACTGGCCGCCCTGCTTCAGCATCGGCTTGGTCAGGCGCTCGTCGCTGTTGAGGCCTTCGTACGAGAAGCGGTCCTTGTCCGAGATCCAGCATTCGTTGATCGCTTCGTTCTCGAACGGCAGCACGCGCATCACGCGGTTGTTCTTGACCTGCACCACGAGGTTCGCGCCGACGGAATCATGCGGGCTCACCGACTTGCGGCGCGACAGTTCCCACGTGCGGGCGCTGTAGCGGAACGGCTTGCTGGTCAGCGCGCCGACCGGGCACAGGTCGATCATGTTGCCCGACAGCTCGGAATCGACCGTCTTGCCGACGAACGTCGTGATTTCCGAGTGCTCGCCGCGGCCCAGCATGCCGAACTCCATCACGCCGGCGATTTCCTGGCCGAAGCGGACGCAGCGCGTGCAGTGGATGCAGCGCGACATTTCTTCCATCGAGATCAGCGGGCCCACGTTCTTGTGGAACACCACGCGCTTCTCTTCGGAATAGCGCGACGACGACTTGCCGTAGCCGACCGCGAGATCCTGCAGCTGGCATTCGCCGCCCTGATCGCAGATCGGGCAGTCGAGCGGGTGGTTGATGAGGAGGAATTCCATCACCGACTGCTGCGCCTTCACCGCCTTGTCGGACTGGGTGTGGACGATCATGCCGGCCGACACGGGCGTCGCGCAGGCAGGCACGGCCTTCGGCATCTTCTCGACTTCCACGAGACACATCCGGCAGTTGGCCGCAACCGACAGTTTCTTGTGATAGCAGAAGTGAGGAATGTACGTATCCGCCTTGTGCGCAGCCTGGATCACCATGCTGCCTTCGGGCACCTCGACCTTCTTGCCGTCTATTTCAAGTTCAACCATGATGGTGAATGGTCCTTAACCTATTTCCGCTCGTTCGCGCATTCGCCCGACCGTGCGCTCAAATTCCGCAACCGGGTGCTTCGCGTCAGGCCGCCGCCGCGTGCGCGTGGCCGCCGACCATGCAGTGCTTGTGCTCGACGTGGTACGCGAATTCGTCCCAGTAGTGCTTGAGCATCCCCCGCACCGGCATCGCCGCCGCATCGCCGAGCGCGCAGATCGTGCGGCCCATGATGTTCTCGGCAACCGAGTTCAGCAGGTCCAGGTCTTCCTGGCGGCCTTCGCCGTGCTCGATGCGATTCACGACGCGATACAGCCAGCCGGTGCCTTCGCGGCACGGCGTGCACTGGCCGCACGATTCCTCGTAATAGAAGTACGACAGGCGCAGCAGCGAACGCACCATGCAGCGCGTCTCGTCCATCACGATCACCGCGCCGGAGCCGAGCATCGAGCCCGCCTTCGCGATCGAGTCGTAATCGAGATCGGTCTGCATCATGATGTCGCCCGGGATCACCGGCGCCGACGACCCGCCCGGAATCACGGCCTTGATCTTCTTGCCGCCGCGCATTCCGCCGGCGAGCTCCATCAGCGTCGCGAACGGCGTGCCGAGCGGCACTTCATAGTTGCCCGGACGCTCGACGTCGCCCGACACCGAGAAGATCTTCGTGCCGCCGTTGTTCGGCTTGCCGATCTCGAGGTAGTTCTGCGGCCCGATGGACAGCAGGAACGGCACCGCGGCGAACGTCTCGGTGTTGTTGATCGTGGTCGGCTTGCCGTACACGCCGAAGCTCGCCGGGAACGGCGGCTTGAAGCGCGGCTGGCCCTTCTTGCCTTCGAGCGACTCGAGCAGCGCCGTTTCCTCGCCGCAGATGTACGCGCCGTAACCGTGGTGCGCATGCAGCTGGAACGAGAATTCCGAGCCCATGATGTTGTCGCCGAGGAAACCGGCCGCGCGCGCTTCATCCAGCGCTGCCTCGAAGCGTCGATACACTTCGAAGATCTCGCCGTGGATGTAGTTGTAGCCGACGGTGATGCCCATCGCGTAGGCGCCGATGGCCATGCCTTCGATCAGCGCGTGCGGATTCCAGCGCAGGATGTCGCGATCCTTGAACGTGCCCGGCTCGCCTTCGTCCGAGTTGCAGACGAGGTACTTCTGCCCCGGGAACTGGCGCGGCATGAAGCTCCACTTCAGGCCGGTCGGGAAGCCCGCACCGCCGCGGCCACGCAGGCCCGACGCCTTCACGTCGGCGATCACCTGCTCGGGCGGGATCTTTTCTTCGAGAATGCGGCGCAGCTGCTTGTAGCCGCCGCGCGCAACGTAGTCTTCGAGATGCCAGTTCTCGCCGTTCAGACCAGCGAGGATCAGCGGTTTGATGTGACGGTCGTGGAGGGACGTCATTTCGAGAGCTCCTCAAGCAGCTGGTCGATCTTCTCGCGGCTCATGAAGCTGCACATTCTGTGATTGTTCACCAGCAGCACCGGCGCATCGCCGCACGAGCCCATGCATTCGCCTTCCTTCAGCGTGAACTTGCCGTCGGGCGTGGTCTCGCCGAAGCCGATGCCGAGCTTCTGTTTCAGGTAGTCGGCGGTCGCTTCCGCGCCGCCGTGCGGGCCAAGCTGGCACGGCAGGTTCGTGCAGAGCGTGATCTTGTGCTTGCCGACGGGCTTGAGCTCATACATCGTGTAGAACGTCGCGACTTCCTGCACGGCGACGGCCGGCATGCCGAGATAGTCCGCGACGAACTGCATCAGTTCGGGCGACAGCCAGCCGTGCTCTTCCTGAGCGACGGCCAACGCCGACATCACGGCGGACTGTTTCTGATCGGCGGGATACTTCGTCAACGCTCGATCGATTTCCTTCAGGCCTTCAGCTGAGATCATTTTCAGACACGACTCTTTCAATTCCTACCGAACGAACAACCTGCCGCACTGGGGTGCATGACGGCAGACCTGGCGCTCACTGTTGACAGCTTGCGAAGCCGCGCCGGTTCGGCGCGCATCGCGTGTGACTTACGGCTCGCCGCCCGAAGCAAACGGGCGGCGCAACCATCAGCGATCGATTTCGCCGAACACGATGTCCTGCGTACCGATGATCGTGACGGCGTCGGCAATCATGTGGCCGCGCGCCATCTCGTCGAGCGACGCCAGATGCGCGAAGCCCGGTGCGCGGATCTTCAGGCGATACGGCTTGTTCGCGCCGTCCGACACGAGATAGATGCCGAACTCGCCCTTCGGATGTTCGACGGCCGCGTATGCCTCGCCTTCCGGCACGTGAAAACCTTCGGTGAAGAGCTTGAAATGGTGGATCAAGTCCTCCATGTTGGTCTTCATGCCGACGCGCGAAGGAGGCGCAACCTTGTGATTGTCCGTCATCACGGGGCCCGGATTCTTCCGGAGCCACTCAATACATTGTTTCGCGATACGCACGGACTGACGCATTTCCTCGACGCGCACCAGGTAGCGGTCGTAGCAGTCGCCGTTCACGCCGACCGGCACGTCGAAATCCATGCGGTCGTACACTTCGTACGGCTGCTTCTTGCGCAAGTCCCACGCGATGCCCGAGCCGCGCAGCATCGGGCCCGTCAGGCCCATCTGCAGCGCACGCTCCGGGCTGACGACGCCGATCCCGACGAGACGCTGCTTCCAGATCCGGTTGTCGGTCAGCAGCGTTTCGTATTCGTCGACGCACTTCGGGAAGCGCGTGAAGAAATCGTCGATGAAGTCGAGCACCGAGCCGCTGCGCGCTTCGTTCATCCTCGCGAGCGCCTTCTCGTTGCGAATCTTCGACGCCTTGTATTGCGGCATTGCGTCAGGCAGGTCGCGATAGACGCCGCCCGGACGGTAGTACGCCGCGTGCATCCGGGCGCCGGACACCGCTTCGTACACGTCCATCAGGTCTTCGCGCTCGCGGAACGCGTACAGGAACACCGCCATCGCGCCGACGTCGAGCGCATGCGCGCCGATCCACATCAGGTGGTTCAGCACGCGCGTGATTTCGTCGAACAGCACGCGGATGTACTGCGCGCGCTCCGGCACGTCGATGCCGAGCAGCTTCTCGATCGCGAGCACGTAGCCGTGCTCGTTGACCATCATCGACACGTAGTCGAGACGGTCCATGTACGGCACGGACTGGATGAAGGTCTTGGATTCCGCGAGCTTTTCGGTCGCGCGGTGCAGCAGGCCGATGTGCGGATCGGCGCGCTGGATGACTTCGCCGTCGAGCTCGAGCACGAGGCGCAGCACGCCGTGCGCTGCCGGGTGCTGCGGGCCGAAGTTGAGCGTGTAGTTCTTGATGTCTGCCATGACGCCCTCTTAATGTTTCAGACCGCCATAGCGATCCTCGCGGATCACGCGCGGCGTGATTTCGCGCGGCTCGATGGTCACCGGCTGGTAGACGACCCGCTTCTCTTCCGGGTCGTAACGCATTTCGACGTAGCCCGACACCGGGAAGTCCTTGCGGAACGGATGGCCGATGAAGCCGTAGTCGGTCAGGATGCGGCGCAGGTCCGGGTGGCCTTCGAAGACGATGCCGTACAGGTCGAACGCTTCGCGCTCGTACCAGTTCGCGGAGGTCCAGAGGTCGACGACCGACGGCACGATCGGCAGATCGTCGTCCGGCGCGAACACGCGCACGCGCAGGCGCCAGTTGTTCGTCACCGACAGCAGGTGCGACACGGCCGCGAAGCGCGGGCCGTCGTACGCACCGTCGCCGTACGTCTGGTAGTCGATGCCGCACAGGTCGATCAGCTGCTCGAAGCCGAGCGTGCGATCGTCGCGCAGCGTCTTCGCGACTTCGAGGTAATCGCTCGCCTTCACGACGAGCGTCAGTTCACCGATTGCTTCGGTGAGGCTCACCACGCGCGCGCCGAGCGCGGCTTCGAGGTTCGCCTTGAGGGTCTCGATTTTGCTTGCCATATTGAGGGGACGCTCGGGGCTTTATTGACGGGCGATGGTGTTGGTGCGGCGGATCTTCGCCTGCAGCTGGATCACGCCGTAGACCAGCGCCTCGGCTGTCGGCGGACAGCCCGGCACGTAGACGTCGACCGGCACGATCCGGTCGCAGCCGCGGACCACCGAATACGAATAGTGGTAGTAACCGCCGCCGTTCGCGCACGACCCCATCGAGATCACCCAGCGCGGCTCGGCCATCTGGTCGTAGACGCGGCGCAGCGCGGGCGCCATCTTGTTGCACAGCGTGCCGGCGACGATCATCACGTCCGACTGGCGCGGGCTAGGACGGAACACGACCCCGAACCGGTCCAGATCGTAGCGGGCAGCGCCCGCATGCATCATCTCGACGGCGCAACACGCGAGCCCGAACGTCATCGGCCACAGGGAGCCGGTGCGCGTCCAGTTGATCAGCTTGTCAGCCGTGGTGGTGACAAACCCTTCCTTCAAGACCCCTTCGATACTCATTTGCTTTCCACTCCAGACAGGCGGCGAAGCGTGGCCGCCTATGCAAACCGGCGATTAACCCATCACTCCCAGTCGAGGCCGCCTTTCTTCCAGATGTAGGCGAAGCCCAGCAGGAATTCGAGCAGAAAAATCATCATTGCGATGAAACCGGGCCAGCCGATGTCGCGCAGGGCGACGCCCCACGGGAACAGGAACGCGGTCTCGAGATCGAAGATGATGAACAGGATGGCGACGAGGTAGTAGCGCACATCGAACTTCATCCGCGCATCTTCGAAGGCTTCGAAGCCGCACTCGTACGGCGCGTTCTTTTCGACGTCAGGCTTGTTGGGACCGAGAAGCTTGCCGATGCTGACCAGCGCTATACCTAAACCAGTGCCCACGAGGAGGAACAACAAGACGGGGTAATAGGCTGCGAGGTTCAAGGCTATCCTCTATCGGTTGGTTCTGAGCGTCCGGAGAATAACACCATCCGGCGGAAGAGATCATTTCGGACTACCGGCGATCGCAAGACAACCGCAAGCGTACCCCTGAAATGAAAAATGCCAGCCACGTGAAGCGGCTGGCATTGAGTAACTTTGGTGCCGACGGCGAGACTCGAACTCGCACAGCTTTCGCCACTACCCCCTCAAGATAGCGTGTCTACCAATTTCACCACGTCGGCACTGCATGCAACCGGGGTTGTAACTGCTTGTTTCCCGCGAATCGCTTCAAGAATTAAATTCTAACCCGGCCGCAAGATTTGTTCAACGCACAATCGCAAATTTTTTAACTTTTTATTTCGGCACGTCCTGGCCCGGGGCGCTCGCCGCCGAGCCCGCAGCCGCGGAGGCCGCAACGGCCGGCGCGGACGCAGCCGGCGCCGATGCCGGGGCAGTCGCCGCGGCGCCGAGCACGCCGGCGGACGGCTGCGACTTGTACGAACCGAGGTACGTCAGCGCGAGCGTCGCGACGAAGAAGATCGTCGCCAGTATGCCGGTCGTACGCGACAGGAAGTTCGCCGAGCCGGTCGCACCAAACAGGCTGCCCGACGCACCGCTGCCGAATGCCGCGCCCATGTCGGCGCCCTTGCCGTGCTGCAGCAGCACCAGACCAATCACACCGAGCGCAGACAGCACCTGCACCACAATAATCAGCGTTTTCAAATACAGCATCACACTCACCCGAGCTTGTATCGGGCGACCGGCTTGCGCCGGCCGCCGTCATGGTTCAATTCGATCCCGGCCCGCTCAGCGCGCGGCCCGGCAGATCGCCAGAAAGTCTTCTGCCTTCAACGACGCGCCGCCGATCAGGCCGCCGTCGATGTCCGGCTGCGCGAACAGTTCTTCCGCGTTGTCCGGCTTCACGCTGCCGCCGTACAGCACCGACACGTCCGCCGCACCCTTCGCCGCCAGGCGCGCACGCAGGAACGCATGCACGTCCTGCGCCTGCGCCGACGTCGCGCTCCTGCCGGTGCCGATCGCCCAGACGGGCTCGTACGCCACGACGATGCGCGCGGCCTCGTCGGCCGACAGCACGGCCAGCACGGCGTCGAGCTGCGCGCCGACGACCTGCTCGGTCGCGCCCGCCTCACGCTCGTCGAGCGTCTCGCCGACACACACGACCGGCGTCAGGCCGGCAGCCAGCGCACGCTGCGCCTTCGCGGCGACCGTCTCGCTGCTCTCGCCGTGATACGCGCGACGCTCCGAATGGCCGACGAGCGCATAGCGCGCGCCGAACTCGGCCACCATCGCCGCCGCCACTTCGCCGGTGAACGCGCCCTGTTCGTGCGCGGACACATCCTGCGCGCCCCACGCGACCCGGCCGCCGTCGAGCTGACCCTGAACCTGCGCGAGATACGGGAACGGCACGCACACGCCGATCGCCGTTTCCGCCGGCACCGCGCTTGCACCTTGCACCACTTCGTTCAGCAACGCCTGGTTGCCGGCCAGCCGGCCGTGCATCTTCCAGTTGCCGATCACCCGCTTTGTTCTCTGTTTCGACATCGTGTCTGTCTCGTCATCGACGGGCCGAAAACCGGCCGTCAGGTTGGATCTGGCGAAGCAAACCCGCGATTTTACTGCGCACCGCTTGAACCGGTCAAACCGCGCATGTCAAGCACGACCGCATGGCCGCTCACGCGTTTGCGCCCCAATCGAGCACGATCTTGCCGATATGCTCGCCGCTTTCCATCAGCGCATGCGCCTGCGCGGCCTCGGCGGCCGGCAGCACGCGGTAGATCACCGGCCTGATGCGCCCGTCGCCGAGCAGCGGCCACACGCGCGCCTTCAGTTGCGCGGCGATGCGCGCCTTGAACTCGACCGGGCGCGGCCGCAGCGTCGAGCCCGTGACGGTCAGCCGGCGGCGCAGGATCTCGTTCAGGTTGATCTCGGCCTTCGCGCCGCCGAGCAGCGCGATCAGCACGAGGCGGCCGCCGTCGGCGAGCGCGGACAGCTCGCGCGGCACGTACGAACCCGCGACCATGTCGAGGATCACGTCGACGCCGCGATCGTGCGTCAGCGACTTCACGACCTCGACAAAATCCTCCGTCTTGTAGTTGATGGCGCGTTCGGCGCCCAGCGCCTCGCACGCGCGGCACTTGTCGGCATTGCCCGCGGTCGCGAACACGCGATAGCCGAGCGCATGCGCGATCTGGATCGCCGTCACGCCGATGCCGCTCGAACCGCCCTGCACGAGCAGCGTCTCCTGCTCGCCACCCTCGCCCGCGCCGAGCTGCGCGCGGTCGAACACGTTGCTCCACACCGTGAAGAACGTCTCCGGCAGCGACGCGGCCTCGATATCGGTCAGGCCCGCCGGCACCGGCAGGCATTGCGGCAGCGGCGCCACCGCATATTCGGCATAGCCGCCGCCCGCGAGCAGCGCACACACGCGATCGCCGAGCTTCAGGCCGAACGGATTGAGCGCGGGATCCGACAGGTCGCCGCCGACGATCTCGCCCGCGACCTCGAGGCCCGGCAGATCCGATGCGCCCGGCGGCGGCGCATACGCGCCCTTGCGCTGGAACACGTCGGGGCGGTTGACGCCCGATGCCGCCACCTTGATCAGCACTTCGCCGCGCTGCGGCTCGGGGCGCGGGCGTTCCGCGAGCTTCAGCACGTCGGGGGCGCCGAATTCGGTGATTTCGATGGCTTTCATGAGCGTCACTCCAGGATCGGGATGGGATTGCGCGCCCCAGCCCGGTGCATGGGGCGCAGCGCGGGCAGCGCGCGCCCGCTGGTGCGCAACGATCCTACAGAAAAAACGGCCGGCGTGCTGTTCGCAACGCCGGCCGTTCGTACGCCCGTCCGCTTATTGCTGCGGCGGCGTATCCGTGTGCGACGCTGCCGCCGCTTCATTCAGGAGCGCCTTGGCCGACAGGCGCACGCGACCCTTCTCGTCCGTCTGGATCACCTTGACCTTGACCTGCTGGCCTTCCTTCAGGTAGTCGTTGATGTCCTTCACACGCTCGTTGACGATTTCCGAGATGTGCAGCAGGCCGTCCTTGCCCGGCAGCAGGTTCACGATCGCGCCGAAATCGAGCAGCTTCAGCACCGTGCCTTCGTACACCTGGCCGACTTCGATCTCGGCCGTGATGTTCTCGATGCGCTTCTTCGCTTCGGCCATGCCTTCGCTGTTCGTGCTCGCGATCGTCACGACGCCGTCATCCGAGATGTCGATGGTCGTGCCGGTTTCTTCCGTCAGCGCGCGGATCACCGAACCGCCCTTGCCGATCACGTCGCGGATCTTTTCCGGGTTGATCTTGATCGTGATCATGCGCGGCGCGAATTCGGACAGCTGCGTGTTCGCACCCGCGACCGCCGACGTCATCTTGCCGAGGATGTGCATGCGGCCTTCCTTCGCCTGCGCGAGCGCGACCTGCATGATTTCCTTCGTGATGCCCTGGATCTTGATGTCCATCTGCAGCGCGGTCACGCCCTGCTCGGTGCCCGCGACCTTGAAGTCCATGTCGCCGAGGTGATCTTCGTCGCCGAGGATGTCGGTCAGCACCGCGAACTTGTTGCCTTCGAGGATCAGACCCATCGCGATGCCCGCGACGTGCGCCTTCATCGGCACGCCGGCGTCCATCAGCGCGAGGCAGCCGCCGCACACCGATGCCATCGACGACGAACCGTTCGACTCGGTGATTTCCGACACGACGCGGATCGAGTAGCCGAATTCGTCAGCGCTCGGCAGGCACTTGACCAGCGCGCGCTTCGCAAGGCGGCCGTGACCGATTTCGCGGCGCTTCGGCGAGCCGACGCGGCCCGTTTCGCCGGTCGCGAACGGGGGCATGTTGTAGTGGAGCATGAAGCGCTCGCGATATTCGCCTTCGAGAGCGTCGATGATCTGCTCGTCACCCTTGGTGCCGAGCGTCGCGACGACGAGCGCCTGCGTCTCGCCGCGCGTGAACAGCGCCGAGCCGTGGGTGCGCGGCAGCACGCCGGTGCGGATCTCGATCGGGCGCACGGTGCGCGTGTCGCGGCCGTCGATGCGCGGCTCGCCGTTCAGGATCTGCGAACGGACGATCTTCGCCTCGATGTCGAACAGGACGTTGCCGACGGTGGCCTTGTCGGCTGCGACCGTGCCGGCCGCCTGCGCGTCTTCCTCGAGCTTCGCCGAGGTCACCGCGTAGACTTCCTTCAGCTTCGTCGAGCGAGCCTGCTTGTCGCGGAGCTGGTAAGCGGCGAGCAGTTCGTTCTGCGCCAGCTCGGTCACGCGCGCGATCAGCGCCTCGTTCTTCGGCGCCGGCTGCCAGTCCCACTCGGGCTTGCCGCCTTCGCGCACCAGTTCGTGGATCGCGTCGATCGCGACCTGCATCTGCTCGTGGCCGAACACGACCGCGCCCAGCATCACTTCTTCCGACAGCTGGTCCGCTTCCGACTCGACCATCAGCACCGCGCGCTCCGTACCCGCGACGACGAGGTCGAGGCTCGATGCCTTGATCTGGTCACGCGTCGGGTTCAGCACGTAGGCGTTGTCGATGTAGGCCACGCGCGCGGCACCGACCGGGCCGTTGAACGGCAGGCCCGACACGGCGAGCGCAGCCGACGCGCCGATCAGCGCCGGGATGTCCGCCGGGACTTCCGGGTTCACGGACAGCACGTGGATCACGACCTGCACTTCGTTGTAGAAGCCTTCCGGGAACAGCGGGCGCAGCGGACGGTCGATCAGGCGCGACGTCAGCGTCTCGTGCTCCGACGGACGGCCTTCGCGGCGGAAGAAGCCGCCCGGGATCTTGCCGGCCGAGTAGGTCTTCTCGATGTAGTCGACGGTCAGCGGGAAGAAGTCCTGGCCCGGCTTCGCCGACTTCGCGCCGACGACGGTCGCGAGCACGACGGTGTCCTCGACGTCGACGATCACGGCGCCGCTGGCCTGGCGTGCGATTTCACCGGTTTCGAGGCGCACCTTGTGCTGGCCCCACTGGAATTCCTTCACGACCTTGTTGAACATGGACATGGTTGCTCCTTTCGATTCGTTCATAACATTCGCCGCGCCGGCAAACCGTTGCGGCGGCGTCCCGGCCGAATCACCCGGAGCAAGGTGTGTTTTTTATGCCATTCCAGCGTGGCGCTTGCACAGCACCGCGCTGGAATGACACAAATCCCGACTCCGGTATCGACCGTTCGGGCAGCCCGGCGCCAGATGGCCGGCCTGCCCGCGGTGCGCGTGACGCTACGCACCGCGCAAAAACAAAATGCCTGTATCAGCGCACTGACACAGGCATCTTGCTGACGGCAATCGCGCCGCTTACTTACGCAGACCCAGCTTCTCGATCAGCGCGCGGTAACGGTCGGCATCCTTGCCCTTGAGGTAGTCGAGCAGCTTGCGGCGGCGGCTCACCATGCGCAGCAGGCCGCGGCGGCTGTGGTGATCCTTCGCGTGGGTCTTGAAGTGACCCGTCAGTTCCACGATGCGTGCGGTCAGCAGTGCGACCTGCACTTCGGGCGAGCCCGTGTCATTGGTGCCACGTGCGAACTGAGCAACGACTTCCGACTTCTTGATATCTGCGACAGACATGTGATTTCCTTTCTAACTGAACAGGCGGACACGGAAGAATGGCCGTGCCGTGATTTACAACCGGGCCGCATTCTAGCACAACTCGGCGCCGATCCGAACCGCTTTGTCACGGACGCGTCATCGAGCACGTGGACGGCGTGTCCGCCTGTTGCGGCGCGACCGCCAGCACGGTGCGAAAGCCGTAGCCGGACCCTTCGTTGTCGAAGCGCACGCCCGGCGTGCCGGCCTTGTCCATCTCCATCACGTAAAGGGGCTGGATCAGCTGATGATCCTGCGCGCGCATCCGCGACGCGTGGAACCCGTTGTCGAACGACAGCCCCTCGAGCGCACGCGCAACCGCCACCGGGTCCGCCGTGCCGACACGGTTCATCGCCGCCGCGAGCATCTCGATCATCAGGCTCATCCGTAATACCGGATAGTCGTCCTGCGCGGCCGGGAAACGGGTCCGGAACGCGCGGTAGAACGCATCCGATTTTTCACCGCCCGCGTTCGGATGCCAGTCGGCGACCGCCACAACCCGCCCAACGCCCGCGTCGCCCAGCGCCGCCGGCGCGCCGAGGCTGTTGCCGTAGAACGTGTAAAACTTCGCGTTCAACCCCTGCTCGCGCGCGGCCTTCACGAGCAGCGTCAGGTCGTTGCCCCAGTTGCCCGTGACCACCGCGTCCGCGCCGCTCGCGCGGATCTTGGCGACATACGGCGCGAAATCCTTGATGCGCCCGATCGGATGGAATTCGTCGCCGGCCACCGCGACATCCGGCCGGCGGACGGCCAGCGCCTGCCGCGCGAGCGCGCTGACATCGTGGCCGAAGCTGTAGTCCTGGTTCAGCAGGTAGACCTTGTGCAGCGCGCGATCGCGCGCCATCACGTCGGCGAGCGCGGCCATCCGCATCCCCGCGTGCGCGTCGAAGCGGAAGTGCCAGAAGCTGCAGCGCGCGCCCGTCAGCGCCGGGTCGTCGGCCGAGTAATTGAGGAACAGCATCCGGCTGTCCGGGTTGCGGGCGTTCTGCTTGTCGAGCGCCGCGACCAGCGCGGCCGCGACCGCCGAGCTGTTGCCCTGCGCGACGAAGCCGACGTGCCGGTCCGCCGCCGCGCGCAGCTGCACCAGCGCCTCTTCCGGGCTGCCCTTGCTGTCCAGCACGACGAGTTCGAGCGGATGGGCGCCGTCGCGCAGCTTCACGCCGCCGGCGGCGTTGACCCGTTCGACACCGAACCGCAGGTTGCGCTCGACCGCAGCGCCCGCGTTCGCGAACGGGCCCGACATACCCTCGATCAGTGCGATCCGCACCGGCTCGCCGCCCGCGAACGCCGACGAAGCCAGCACCCACCCTGCGCTCCATGCGAGCGCGCAACGCTTCCAGACCTGCATCGGCCCTGCCCCCCGAATCTGCGTGAGAAATCTGCTGAGAAGCGCGGATCATAGGCCCGCCCGCGTCGCGCGGGCAAGCGCCCGCGATCCCGCACCGAATTTTTCAGGATGGCGCGCCGGGACGTGCGGACCGTGATAAAACACGCGTATCCCCCGTGATTTGGAGAAACACATGCGTATTCGTCTCCCGGTGCTGCTCGCCTGCACGGCGGCGCTGTTCGCCGGTTGCGCGCAGCCGTGGCAGCAATATCAGGCCGGCCAGGACCAGTCGGCGATCGTCGCGCGCATGGGGCCGCCGCGCGAAATCTACGACCTGCCCGGCGGCGGCAAGCGCCTGATGTGGCCGACCCAGCCGATGGGCGAGGTCACGGTGGCCGCCGATGTCGACGGTTCGGGCAAGATCGTCAACGTCCGCCAGGTGCTGCAGCCGAACGAGTTCTACCGCGCCGAAATCGGCAAGTGGACCAAGACCGACGTGCTCGTCAATTTCGGCCGCCCGGTCGAGACGTCCTACTTCCCGCTGATGAAGCGCGAGGCGTGGACCTATCGCTACCTCGAGGACAACGTCTGGTACATGATGTACAGCTTCTATTTCGACAGCCAGGGCATCCTGCGGCTCACGCAGAAAACGCCCGACCCGCTGCACGACCCCGACCGCCGCAATCTCTTCTGATCGCGCACCGCGATTCGCTCGCATTTTCGCAATGGCCATTCACCAATTGTTGCGTGAATGGCCATTATTCTTTACCGCCTCGATATTTAGCATCAAAATAACGCGGAAATCTTTTCCGGGTCATCCGCTTTCAATATAGAAAATCCGGAATCCCCCGCCACACATGCCTCCGCATGAAATTGCATTAGTTGCGCACCAAAATGCTTCACACTGGTGCAAATCGTGCACTATCTCGATTTAATTTGAAACAATTTGTTTCGATATGACTTTGACCTAGGGCATACCCCTAATATCACTCAAAATTGAACCTTTCAACTTAGAAAGCATCCTAACCCACCCGTTTCGATGACTTTCATTTGCCATTATCAAAAAGGAGTCCTCATGAATCGCCCCAAGAGCATGCTGGTCGCCAACATCGCCTGGGCCCGCGAAACGCGCGAACGCACGCCCGGCTTCTTCGACGCGCTCGCGCGCGGCCAGAATCCGCGCGTACTGTGGATCGGCTGCTCGGACAGCCGCGTGCCGGCCGAGACCATCACGCATTGCGCGCCCGGCGACCTGTTCGTCCACCGCAACATTGCGAACCTGTTCCAGCCTGACGACGACAACAGCGCCAGCGTGCTCGAGTACGCGGTGCGCGTGCTCGAGGTCGATCACGTGATCGTCTGCGGGCACTACGGCTGCGGCGGCGTACGCGCGTCGCTGCTGCCGCCGCCCGCCGACCTGCCGCACGTCGCGCGCCGCATCGCGCCGCTGTGCGCGCTCGCGCATCGTCATCGCGACACACTCGCCGGGCTCGACGACACGGCTGCCGCCGACCGCCTTGCCGAGCTGAACGTGCTCGAGCAAGTCCGCCAGTTGCGCGCATCGCCCATCGTGCGCGACCGCGAACGGCCGCCGCTCGTGCACGGCTGGATCTTTTCGCTCGCCGACGGCCGCCTCAAGGAGCTCGATTCCGGCTATGCGAAGCCGCCGGCCGACGCGCCCGCCAGGCCTGCCGAGGCCACCGCCCTTGCACCGGCGCTCGGCTGATCGCGCCGCGCCCCCGACACGCCCCAACGGAACCTCACCCCATCATGAACCTGAAAGAGCGCCTGTCCTCCCTGCCGCGCGACATCGTCGCCGGCGTCGTCGTCTTCCTCGTCGCGCTGCCGCTGTGTCTCGGCATCGCCAATGCGTCCGGCGTCGAGCCGTTCGCCGGGCTCGTCTCCGGCATCGTCGGCGGCCTCGTGGTCGCGCTCCTGAGCGGCTCGTCGCTGTCCGTCAGCGGCCCCGCCGCCGGCCTCGTCGTGATCGTCGTCGAAGGCATCGCGCAGCTCGGCAGCTTCTCGGCGTTTCTGCTCGCCGTACTGCTGTCCGGCGTCCTGCAGTTCGGCTTCGGGATGCTGCGTGCCGGCCGCTTCGCCGCCTACGTGCCGTCGCCCGTCATCAAGGGCATGCTCGCGGCGATCGGGCTGCTGCTGATCGTCAAGCAGGTGCCGTTCGCGCTCGGCATCGGCGGCAGCGCCGCGCAGCCGCTCTCCGCGCTGCCCGGCCTGAGCGCCGCGTGGATCGCGGCCGCGATCGCGCTCGCATCGCTCGCGCTGCTGGTCGCGTGGGAGTCGCCCGCGCTGCGCCGCTTTGCGCTGGTGCGCGCGGTGCCGGCGCCGCTCGCGGTCGTCGTGCTCGGCATCGGCGCGACGCTCGCGCTCGACCTGCTGGCGCCTGCGTTCGCACCGGGCGCCGCGCACCGGGTCGCGCTGCCCGAACTCGCGTCGTTTGCCGCCTTCGCCGCGTCGCTGAAACACGCGGAACTCGGCCCCAATTTCGCGCAACTGCTGAATCCGGAGGTCTGGCAGGTCGCGATCACGCTCGCCATCGTCGCCAGCCTCGAAACGCTGCTGAGCCTCGAAGCGGTCGAGCAGATCGACCCGAAGCGCCGGCCGGCCCAGCCGGATCGCGAACTGAAGGCGCAGGGCGTCGGCAACCTCGTCGCGGGTGCGGTGGGCGGGCTGCCGATCACGTCGGTGATCGTGCGCAGCTCGGTCAACGTCAATGCGGGCGCGCAAAGCCGGATGTCGGCGATCGTGCATGGCGTGCTGCTGCTCGTCAGCGTGTTCGCGCTCACCGGCCTCATCAACCTGATCCCGCTCGCGAGCCTCGCGGCGATCCTGATCCACACCGGCTTCAAGCTCGCCAAGCCGGCGCTGTTCCGCTCGGTCGCAAAACAGGGCCCGGCCGCGTTCGCGCCGTTCATCGCGACGATCGCCGGCGTGCTCGCCGTCGACCTGCTGTTCGGCATCGCGCTCGGCATCGCGTGCAGCATCCTCACGGTCGCCGTCGCGAACCTGAGGAGCCCGGTCACGCTCGCGCAGCATGACGACCACTTCCTGCTGTCGTTCCGCAAGGACGTGTCGTTTCTCGGCAAGGTGCAGGTCAAGCATCACCTGCGGCACATTCCCGACCGCGCGGTGGTGATCATCGACGCGACGCGCGCCGACTACATCGACCACGACGTGCTCGAGCTGCTCGACGCGTTCATCGCCGATGCGCCGCGGCGCGGGATCGCGGTCGAATTCCGCCGGCCGTGCCCGCCGCCCCGCCCGGCCGCGCGGCGCTGGCAGTTCCGCGCGCCTGCCGCGGAATGAGCGCGGCATAAAAAACGCCCCGGCGGCCAGGAGCCGCACGGGGCGTTTCAGTGCTGCGCGACGCGCTTACGAGCGCTGCGGATTGAGCTTGTCGTCCTTCGCGTGCAGCTTGTTCAGCGCCGAAATGTACGCTTTGGCGGACGCCGCGACGATGTCCGGATCGGTGCCGACGCCGTTGACGATCCGGCCGCTCTTCGACAGGCGCACCGTCACCTCGCCCTGCGCCTGCGTGCCGGTCGTGATCGCGTTGACCGAATACAGCAGCAGTTCCGAGCCGCTGCCGACTTCGCTTTCGATCGCGTTGAACGTCGCATCGACCGGGCCGTTGCCGCGCGCTTCGCCGGTCGCTTCCTTGCCGTCGACCGAGAACACGACCTTCGCCTCCGGCTGCTCGCCGGTTTCCGAGTGCTGGGCCAGCGACAGGAACTTGTAGTGCTCCTGCTCGTGCGCCTGCGCGGCTTCCTCGGAGACGATCGCGATGATGTCTTCGTCGAAGATCTCCGACTTGCGGTCGGCCAGATCCTTGAAGCGCATGAACGCGGCATTCAGGTCGGCTTCGCTGTCGAGCGCGATGCCGAGCTCCTGCAGGCGCTGCTTGAACGCGTTGCGGCCCGACAGCTTGCCGAGCACGATCTTGTTCGCGGTCCAGCCCACATCTTCCGCACGCATGATCTCGTACGTGTCGCGCGCCTTCAGCACGCCGTCCTGGTGGATGCCCGACGCGTGCGCGAACGCGTTCGCGCCGACCACGGCCTTGTTCGGCTGCACGACGAAGCCGGTGATCTGCGACACGAGCTTCGAGGTCGGCACGATCTGCGTCGTGTCGATGCCGACGTCGAGGCCGAAGTAGTCCTTGCGGGTCTTCACGGCCATCACGATTTCCTCGAGCGACGTGTTGCCCGCGCGCTCGCCGAGACCGTTGATCGTGCACTCGACCTGGCGCGCGCCGCCGATCTTCACGCCGGCGAGCGAGTTCGCGACCGCCATCCCGAGGTCGTTGTGGCAGTGCACCGAGAACACCGCCTTGTCGGAATTCGGAATGCGCTCGCGCAGCGTCTTCACGAGGTTGCCGTACAGTTCCGGCACGCCATAGCCGACCGTGTCGGCGATGTTGATCGTCGTCGCGCCTTCGGCGATCACGGCTTCCAGCACGCGGCACAGGAAATCCATGTCCGAACGGCTGCCGTCCTCCGGCGAGAATTCGACGTTGTCGGTGAACTTGCGCGCGAACCGCACCGCGAGACGCGCCTGCTCGAACACCTGGTCCGGCGTCATCCGCAGCTTCTTCTCCATGTGCAGCGGCGACGTCGCGATGAACGTGTGGATCCGGAAGCTGTTCGCGGGCTTGAGCGCGTCGGCCGCGCGCTGGATGTCCTTGTCGTTCGCGCGCGCCAGCGAGCAGATCGTGCTGTCCTTCACGAGCCCCGCGATCGTGTGGATCGCATCGAAGTCGCCGTTCGAACTGGCGGCGAAGCCGGCCTCGATCACGTCGACCTTCATCCGCTCGAGGTGCTTCGCGATCCGGATCTTCTCTTCCTTCGTCATCGACGCGCCGGGCGACTGCTCGCCGTCACGCAACGTCGTATCGAAAATGATCAGCTTGTCTGTCATGGGGTGCTCCAAGGCTCTTTGTACGGGGGGTCAAACGAAACGAGGTCGCGCCACCGTTGGCGACGCTCAACAACAGACGAGGCTTGACGGAGGGCGAGAACGGTCAGCGCGGCAGGCGCGCTAGCGCTAGCGCTAGCGCGCGTAGCGGCGCACCGGCTAGAAGGAGGGAGAGGCGGGAAAACGCAGTCATGCCGACGACTATAGCGGCATTCCGCAAGCCGCGCAATCGGCGTGCCCCCGGAGCCGCGGCGGAAAAGGGGCAAATCGGGATAGGGGCGGTCAGGCAGCAGCCTGACCGATCCCCTCCCACACCACCCGGCATGCGGGTCCGCACCGGGCGGTTCGAGCAGTTGAGGTTATGAGAGCCGGGGCACCCCGAGCCGGTCGAAGTAGGCCACGGGCATCGCTCGGTTCAGCATCTGATAGCTGTTGCGCCACCAGCAGCGGCTGTTCGCCGCCACCCTGCGCGCATCTTCGGCCGAGGCTCCCATGGCCAGCAACTCCCGATACATCGTCGTGCCACGGCGCCAGTGCTTGAGCTGCATCGCACGCAACCGGTGCCTGATCCACTCGTCGAGTTGACGGAACACCTTGGGCGTTTGTGCCAAGTGGAAGTACGCCTTCCAGCCCGGCACGTAAGCCCTCAATCGCTCCGCTACCTCTGGCAAGTTTCTCCCGCCCCAGCGGCGGGTCAGTTCCCGGATGCGTTGCTTGAAGGTCTTCAGGGTCTTTCGGGCCACCGCACATTTGATCCGGCCGCCCGTACCGCGCCACAGTTCGTAGCCCAGGAACTTGCGACCGGTCGCCTGTGCAACCGCCGTCTTCGCCTCGTTGACCCTCAGGTGAAGTCGGTCGTAGAGCTTGCGCAAACCATTCAGCACCCGTTCGCCCGCGCTGTGACTGCGCACGTACACATTGCAGTCGTCGGCGTAACGCACGAAGTGGTGGCCTCGCTTCTCCAGTTCCCGGTCCACCTCGTCCAGCAGCACATTGGCCAGCAGCGGCGACAGCAGCGGCCCGCCTTGCGGCGTGCCTTCGTGTCGCTCCATGACCACTCCGCCATCCATGATCCCGGCCACGAGGTAGCGCCGAACCAGCCGCAGCACGGCCTTGTCCTCAATGCGCCTCGATAGTCGCTCCATCAGGATGTCGTGATTGACCCGATCGAAGAACTTCTCCAGGTCCACATCGACCACCACCCGGTAGCCGTCCTGTACGTGCCGTTGCGCCATCAGCACCGCGTCACGCGCTCGACGCCCCGGCCGGAAGCCGTAGCTGTGTTCGGAGAAGGTCGGATCAATGATGGGTTGCAAGACTTGCAGCAGGGCTTGCTGGATCAGCCGATCCGTCACCGTCGGAATCCCCAGTTCACGCATCCCGCCACCAGGCTTCGGAATCTGGACTCGCCGCACCGGCGCGGGCCGGTAGCTTCCCTCCAGTAACGCTTCCCGAATCCGGGGCCAGTGCGTCTTCAGGTGTGCCGCCGTCTCGGCAATCGACTTCCCATCCACCCCGGCACTGCCACGATTGGCTTTGACGCGTTTCCACGCCATCACCAGATTCGCTCTCGCGAGCGCCTGCGACAGCAGACTGTCCCGCCCCAAGCCTCCGGTTTCGTGTCGCGCCGTCCGTGCTTCATCACGCCTCGCTTCCGGCTCGGCTTCACCTCGCCATCCCGCGTTGCGCGCTACCTGCGTAGCCTTCTGATGCCCTGCACGTCCGAACGACACGGCCTTCGGCCCTCCTGCTCGTTCAGCCCTTCGCCCTCAACCAGCGGCTACTACGGCCTCTGCTGACTTCTCGCTCCGGCTCGACACCGTCGCCCTTTCAGGCATAAGGCGAGTTCTCCCCAGGTAAGAACGCACTCCTTCATCGCACAACCGCCGCATTTACGCCGCCTCGCCTTGATCACGAGAGCTTCGCGGCTTCATGCCCGCTCGCCCTGCTCAGCAACGCCTTCTATGCGGTTCTTGTCCATCGGCTCGCGATTTACGCTCCACGCTTCCTCCCCACACTCGGTCGCCCTCATGCAGTTGCGCTTCGCTTCATTTGCCGTGACCAGCTTATGGCGGGACTTCCACCCGCAGGAGTGCGCCCATGCTGGGCGCACATAAAAACGGCGGCCCGCGGGCCGCCGTTTCGGATCGTATCGCGCGTCAGTGCTCGCGCTGCGACGAGCGCGCCGGGTTCGGGCGCCCGCGCACCGCCATATAGGCCCAGAACGCGTATCCGGACAGCCCGTACAGCACGAACAGGCAGAACAGCATCAGCGGCGGGTCGGACGACACCAGCACGAACGCGACGACGACCAGCAGCGTCGCCGCGAACGGCACGCGGTGGCGCACGTCGAGCGCCTTGCCGCTGTAGAACGGCGCGTTCGACACCATCGTGACGCCTGCATAGATGGTCAGCACGAACGCGACCCACGGCAGCCAGCCGAGCTTCATCGGCACGCGGTTGTCGGTGGCGAGCCACACGAAACCGGCGATCAGCGCAGCCGCCGCCGGGCTCGGCAGCCCCTGGAAGAAGCGCTTGTCGACGACGCCGATGTTCGCGTTGAAGCGCGCGAGGCGCAGCGCGGCGCCCGAGCAATAGACGAACGCGGCGAGCCAGCCCCAGCGGCCGAGATCCTTCAACACCCACTCGTACATCACGAGTGCCGGCGCGACGCCGAACGACACCATGTCCGACAGGCTGTCGAACTGCTCGCCGAACGCGCTTTGCGTGTGCGTCATGCGCGCGACCCGCCCGTCCATCCCGTCGAGCACCATCGCGGCGAAGATCGCGATCGCGGCGATCTCGAACCGCACGTTCATCGCCTGCACCACCGCGAAGAACCCGCAGAACAGCGCGGCCGTTGTGAACGCGTTCGGCAGCAGGTAGATGCCGCGCGTCCTCAGGAACTGCCGGCGCTTGACGCGGCGGCTCTCGACGATCGGCGCCGGATCCGGCGCGACCGATTTGTTGCGGCGGAACGGCCGCGCGGCGCCGTTGCGCGGCCTGCGCGGTTTGAATGCGGCCATCGTGCGCCCCGTCGCTTATTGTTCCAGTTCGGCGAGGATCGTCGACGACGCGTAGACCTTCTCGCCGATCGACACCTTCGCGCGGCTGCCGAGCGGCAGGTACACGTCGACGCGCGAACCGAAGCGGATGAAGCCGTAGCGCTGGCCGCGCGACAGCGGCTCGCCGGCGCGCACGTAGCACAGGATGCGGCGTGCGACGAGGCCCGCGATCTGCACCGCGGTGACCGTCTTGCCGCTCGCCGTCTGGATCACGACCGCGTTGCGCTCGTTCTCGGTCGACGCCTTGTCGATCGCCGCGTTCAGGAACGCGCCCGGGAAATACTCGACCTTGGTCACGGCGCCGTCCACCGGCGAACGCTGCGAGTGGACGTTGAAGACATTCATGAACACGCTGATCTTCAGCGCTTCGCGGTTCGCGTAAGGATCCTGCGCGGTCTCGACCGCGACGATGCGGCCGTCGGCCGGGCACAGCACCGCGTTCGGCTGCGCCGGGATCGGGCGCTGCGGATCGCGGAAGAACTGGACGACGAAAACGACCAGCAGCCAGAACGGCCACGCGAAGCCGAAGCCCCCGACGGCATGGATCAACAGCGCGATGACGGCTGCAATCGCGATGAACGGCCAGCCTTCGCGCGCGATGATCGGATGAGGATAGTTCATGGATTCGTTCTGTGTTCGGTGAATTGCAAAGCCCGTAGGATAGCAAAAGCCGCCCGGGGCACTGCTGCCTTCGGGCGGCTTTTTGATGCCGACCCTCCACTCGAAGGGCCGGAACAGCACGCGGTGCTTAGTTCTTCGTCTGGTCGACGAGCTTGTTCTTCGCGATCCACGGCATCATCGCGCGCAGCTTCGCGCCGACCTGCTCGATCTGGTGCTCGGCCGTCAGGCGGCGGCGCGACTGCAGCGTCGGGGCGCCGGCCTTGTTCTCGAGAATGAAGCTCTTTGCGTACTCGCCGGTCTGGATGTCGGTCAGGCACTGCTTCATCGCCTTCTTCGTCTCTTCCGTCACGACGCGCGGGCCCGTCACGTACTCGCCGTATTCGGCGTTGTTCGAGATCGAGTAGTTCATGTTCGCGATGCCGCCTTCGTAGATCAGGTCGACGATCAGCTTCAGCTCGTGCAGGCACTCGAAGTACGCCATTTCCGGCGCGTAGCCTGCCTCGACCAGCGTCTCGAAGCCGGCCTTGATCAGCTCGACGGTACCGCCGCACAGCACGGCCTGCTCGCCGAACAGGTCGGTTTCCGTCTCTTCACGGAAGTTGGTCTCGATGATGCCCGCACGGCCGCCGCCGTTCGCTGCCGCGTACGACAGCGCGATATCGCGCGCCGCGCCCGACTTGTTTTGCGCAACCGCGATCAGGTGCGGCACGCCGCCACCCTGCGAGTACGTGCCGCGCACCGTGTGGCCCGGCGCCTTCGGCGCGATCATGATCACGTCGAGGTCGGCGCGCGGGATCACCGCGCCGTAGTGGACGTTGAAGCCGTGCGCGAATGCCAGCGCCGCGCCCTGCTTGATGTTCTCGTGCACTTCCTTCGCGTACACGTCGGCGATCTGCTCGTCCGGCAGCAGCATCATCACGACGTCGGCGCCCTTCACGGCTTCCGCGACTTCCTTGACCGCGAGGCCGGCGTTCTCGGCCTTGCTCCACGACGCGCCGCCCTTGCGCAGGCCGACCGTCACGTTCACGCCGCTGTCCTTCAGGTTCAGCGCGTGGGCGTGGCCTTGCGAGCCGTAGCCGATGATCGTGACTTGCTTGCCCTTGATGAGGGAGAGGTCGGCGTCTTTGTCGTAGAAAACGTTCATGATGGGTTCCTTCGCTAATTCAAAAATTCAACAATTCGTTCGGATTGGGTACTGCGGGCCGGGACATGACGGCGCACCCGGCGTGCCTTTCGGCATCACACCTTCAGGATGCGCTCGCCGCGTCCGATGCCGGAGCTGCCGGTGCGCACGGTCTCGAGGATCGCGCCCGCGTCCAGCCCCTGGATGAATGCGTCGAGCTTGTCGCTCGCGCCCGTCAATTCGATCGTGTAGGTCTTTTCGGTCACGTCGATGATGCGGCCGCGGAAAATGTCCGCCATCCGCTTCATCTCTTCGCGCTCCTTGCCCACTGCACGGACCTTGATCAGCATCAGCTCGCGTTCGATGTGTGCACCGTCGGTCAGGTCCACCACTTTCACCACCTCGATCAGGCGGTTCAGATGCTTCGTGATCTGTTCGATCACGTCGTCGGAGCCAATGGAAACGATGGTGAGCCGCGACAGCGATTGGTCTTCGGTCGGCGCCACCGTCAAGGTTTCGATGTTGTAGCCGCGTGCGGAAAACAGACCGACCACGCGCGACAGCGCGCCCGGTTCGTTTTCCAGCAGGACGGAAATGATGTGTCTCATGTTCGCTTCTTCCAGAATGTGTCCGTGTCGATTCACTCGCGCCGCGCGCCGCCGCGGGCCGCGCCGCCCTTTGTGAAGGCGGCCGCCTGCGGCCGGGCGCGCGTCGCGCCGTTACAGATCTTCCGATCCGAGCAGCATCTCGGTGATGCCCTTGCCGGCCTGGACCATCGGCCAGACGTTTTCGGTCGGATCGGTCTGGAAGTCGAGAAACACGGTGCGGTCCTTCAGGCGCAATGCTTCCTTCAGCGCCGGCTCCACATCCGAGGTTTTTTCGATCCGCATGCCGACATGGCCGTACGCTTCGGCGAGCTTCACGAAATCGGGCAGCGCATCCATGTACGAATGCGAATAGCGCTTGCTGTATTCGATCTGCTGCCACTGGCGGACCATGCCGAGGTAGCGGTTGTTCAGTGAAATGATCTTGACGGGCGTGTCGTACTGCAGGCAGGTCGACAGCTCCTGGATACACATCTGGATCGAGCCTTCGCCCGTGATGCACAGCACGTCGTCGTCGGGGTGCGCCATCTTGACGCCCATCGCCGCCGGCAGGCCGAAGCCCATCGTGCCGAGGCCGCCCGAGTTGATCCAGCGGCGCGGCTTGTTGAAGCGGTAGAACTGCGCGGCCCACATCTGGTGCTGGCCGACGTCGGAACACACGAACGCATTGCCGTCCGTCAGCTCCCACGCCTTCTCGACCACGTACTGCGGCTTGATGATCTCGCTTTCGCGGTCGTATTTCAGGCAATCCTTCGCGCGCCAGCTTTCGATGTCCTTCCACCATTGCGCGAGCGCCTCGGTGTCCGGGCCGTGCTCGGCCGTCTGCAGCTGCTCGATCAGTTCCTTCAGCACTTCCTTCACGTCGCCGACGATCGGGATGTCGACCTTCACGCGCTTCGAGATCGACGACGGGTCGATGTCGATGTGGATGATCTTGCGCGGCCGCGACGCGAAGTGCGCCGGATCGCCGATCACGCGGTCGTCGAAGCGGGCGCCGATCGCGATCAGCACGTCGCAGTGCTGCATCGCCATGTTCGCTTCGTAGGTGCCGTGCATGCCGAGCATGCCGAGGAATTTCTTGTCCGACGCGCGATAGCCGCCGAGGCCCATCAGCGTGTTGGTGACCGGGTAGCCGAGCAGGTCCGCGAACTGGTTCAGCTCGCGCGACGCGTCGGCGAGGATGATGCCGCCGCCGGTGTAGATGTACGGGCGCTTCGCGGTCAGCAGCAGCGACACCGCCTTGCGGATCTGGCCCGAATGGCCTTTCGTGACCGGGTTGTACGAACGCAGCGACACGCTCTTGACGGGCTCGTACTGGCACGGCGTCTTCGAGATGTCCTTCGGGATGTCGATCAGCACCGGGCCCGGGCGGCCGGTGCGGGCGATGTAGAACGCCTTCTTGACGGTTTCCGCGAGCTCGCGCACATCCTTCACGAGGAAGTTGTGCTTCACGCACGGACGCGTGATGCCGACCGTATCGCATTCCTGGAACGCGTCCTGGCCGATCGCGGCAGTCGGCACCTGGCCGCTGATCACGACCATCGGGATCGAATCCATGTAGGCCGTCGCGATGCCGGTCACCGCGTTGGTGACGCCGGGGCCGGACGTCACGAGACAGACGCCGACGTTGCCGGTGGAGCGCGCATACGCATCGGCTGCGTGCACGGCCGCCTGTTCATGGCGCACCAGCACGTGCTGGATCTTGTCCTGCTTGTAAAGCTCGTCGTAGATATAGAGTACCGAGCCGCCGGGGTAGCCCCAGATGAATTCGACTTTCTCGTCGGCCAGTGCCTTCATGAGCACGGTGGCGCCAATCGAGTCGCTATCGGGAGGGGAAAGGGGTTCCGACGTGGAGAATTCCGCGCTGGGCATGTTCATTTTGACCTTTCGAATTTTCGGCAAAAAATTGATCGGGTGCTCTCTGCCGGGCTTGTGGCTCGGGTTCAAGCGGCGCGTCCAGTTGAAGGGCGGGCTTCTTGGGCCAGCCTCAATTGAGACCATCACTTATGTTGCGAACGGACGACGATAGCCGGTCGGGCGAGCGCCGTCAAGCAAAATGTCCCGCAGTGCATCATCGCCGCCCGCGGGCCGCCCCGCGCCGCGGTTCGCGCGCAACGCGCCGGCCCCAACCCGGTGCCAAGCTGCGCGAAAATTTGTTAGCATCCGCGGGTTTTACGACATTTTTCGACCCTCTTCACGCCGCAGTCCGCAGCGCATACCTTCACGGAATGGCATCAGACAAGGAACTCGCCGACTTTCTGGCGGGCGTCGAAAGGCGCGCGTTCAAGCAGGCTGCGTACGCAGTGCGGGACGATGACGCGTCGCTCGACATCGTGCAGGACGCGATGATCAAGCTGGCGGAGAAATACGGCGACCGCCCGGCCGCGGAACTGCCGCTGCTGTTCCAGCGGATCCTGCAGAACGCGATCCACGACTGGTTCCGCCGGCAGAAGGTCCGCAACACCTGGGTCACGCTGTTTTCGTCGCTGAACAATACGGACGACGAAGACTTCGACCCCCTCGAGACGCTCGAATCGGCGGACCAATCGCCGGGCGTCGAGAGCAGCGAGCACCGCCTCGAGCGGGAACAGGTTCTGGCCCTGATCGACGAAGAAATCCAGAAACTTCCGGCGCGTCAACGGGAAGCGTTCCTGATGCGTTATTGGGAAGATATGGATGTCGCCGAGACTGCCGCCGCAATGGGGTGCTCCGAAGGCAGCGTCAAGACGCACTGCTCGCGAGCCACCCACACCCTGGCGCAAGCGCTCAAGGCCAAAGGAATCACGCTATGAGCTCCGCTCCCTCGAATCGAGAACACGAATTCGCGCTGAAGGTGCGCCGCGCGCTGGACGAGCGCGCTGCCGCGCTGCCGGCCGCGACCACCGACCGGCTGGCGGCCGCCCGCCAGGCCGCGCTCGCGCGCAAGAAGCCCGAGCCGGTGGCGGCGCCGGTGCTCGTGCCCGCATTTGCCGGCGCGGCCGGCGGCTATGCCCCGCCGCGCATGTCCCCGCACCCGCCGGCCTCGTTCGCGCGCCGCCTGCTGCGCGCATGGCCGCTCGCGCTGCTGCTCGCCGGCCTGGTCGGCATCGCGTACTGGGAAGACATGCAGCGCACCGCCGAGCTCGCCGACATCGACGCGGCGATGCTCAGCGACGACCTGCCGCTCAACGCGTATCTCGATCACGGGTTCAACGCGTATCTTTCGCACGCCCATTAAACAACACGAGGGGATCGCACGGGTGAGTCAGAAACGCGGCCTGGCCGTATTCTTCGGATGCGTGATCGCGATCGCCGTCGCCTATGTCGCCACCTATTCGCGCTTTCACCCGCAGCCTGAAGCCGTCGCCGTCGCGACCAGCGCGCCCGCGCTCGCGTCGGCCGCGATCGCGCTGACCGCCGATCTCGCACCCCTGCCGGCTGCCGCCGGCCCGCTCGCATGGGCGCGCCTGACGCCCGCGCAGCACGTCGCGCTCGCGCCGTTCGCCGGCCAGTGGGATTCGTTCAGCGACGCCCGCAAGCGCAAATGGCTGAAGATCGCCGCCCGTTACCCGAAGATGACGCCCGACGCGCAGAAGCGCCTGCAGGAGCGCATGACCGAATGGGTCGGGATGACGCCCGAGCAGCGCCGCGTCGCGCGCGAGAACTACCAGACCGCGAAGGACCTGTCCGCCCAAGCCCGCGAGCGCGCGTGGAAGGCCTACCAGCAGTTGCCCGAGGAACAGAAGGAACGCCTCGCGGCCGCCGAGCGCCGCCGCCGGCCGACCGTCGTCAGCGCACCGCCGACCGGCAAGGCCGATCGCGACGTGCGCCGCCTCGTCAACGCGCACGACCATTCGGCCAGCGCGCCCGGCACCGCGCTCGTGCAGCAGCAGCCCGCGTCGAGCGGCGCCGCCGCGCCGCCGGCCGTCGCGTCGGCCACCGCGGGCGCAGCCCCGGCGCCGGCCGCACCGACGCCCGTGTCGCCCGCCGACGCGCCGTCGCTGTTCAAGGGCTCCTGAGCGGCCGTGCCGCACGCGAGCGCGCCCCTGCCCACCCCGCCGTCCGTCCGGCGGCGTCTCGCCGCGCTGCTCTACGAAGGCGTGCTGCTGTTCGGCGTCGTGTTCTTCGCCGGCCTCGCATTCAGCCTCGCGCTGCAGCAGCGCAACGGCCTTGCCCATCACAACCTGCTCGCCGCGTGGATCGCGCTCGTGGTCGGCGCGTATTTCGTCTGGTTCTGGACCCACGGCGGCCAGACGCTGCCGATGAAGACGTGGCGCCTGCGGATCGAGTCGGCCAGCGGCCGGCCGCTGCGCGCGGGCCATGCGCTCGTCCGCTATGCGCTCGGCTGGCTGTGGTTCCTGCCGCCGCTCGCGCTGCATCCGCTCGCCGGCCTGTCCGTGCCCGTCACGCTGGCGCTCACCGGCGCGTGGATCGCCGCCTGGGCCGCCGCGGCGCGGCTGCATCCGGCCCGCCAGTTCCCGCACGACCGCCTCGCGCGCACCCGCGTCGTCGCGCTGCCGCGCTGAGGGCCGAGCGCCGCGCCGATGCCGCGTCCGGGCCGCCCTGAGCCGCCCTGAGCCGGTCGCCCGATCGCGCCGGAAAATTCATCCGTGAACGCACCCGGCACGCCGTAATAAGAACATCTTGTGACTGTCACTGCACAGTCACGCCCGCATGGCGGAATGCCGGTAATGTCAACCGGCGCGAGTCATGCATGGGCCAGAAAACGTCCGCGACCTCCCTGTTCCGTCACCCGCTCGGCGCACGCGCCGCCACCGCTTTCCTGTCCGGTTCGGCCACGGCCGACGCCCTTGCCGCGCAAGAGCCGCCCGGCGCGTCCGCCAGGCAGCGCGACGACCACGAACCGTCCGCCCATCGCTACCGCACCATCTGGCTGTCCGACATCCATCTCGGCTCGAGCGGCTGCCAGGCCAGCTACCTGCTCGACTTCCTGCGCCACCACGAATCGGAATACCTGTACCTCGTCGGCGACATCATCGACGGCTGGCAGCTGAAGAAAGGCTGGTACTGGCCGCAGGCGCACAACGACGTCGTGCAGAAGATCCTGCGCAAGGCGCGCAAGGGCACGCAGGTCGTCTACATCCCCGGCAACCACGACGAAGGCGCGCGACAGTTCTGCGACCTCGCGTTCGGCGACATCCAGGTGCGCGGCGAGGCGTTCCATACGACGCTCGCAGGCAAACGTTTGTGGATCGTGCACGGCGACCTGTTCGACGGCGTGATCCAGCACGCGAAATGGCTCGCGTACCTCGGCGACACGCTCTATACGCTGATCCTCGTGCTGAACCGCTGGTTCAACCGGATCCGCAGCCGCCTCGGCTTCCAGTACTGGTCGCTGTCGCAATACCTGAAGCACCAGGTGAAGAACGCGGTCAACTTCATCTCGCAGTTCGAGACCGTGATGACCGACGAGGCGCGCCGCCGCGGCTGCGACGGCGTTGTGTGCGGCCACATCCACAAGGCGGAGATCCGCGACATCGACGGCGTGCTGTACTGCAACGACGGCGACTGGGTCGAAAGCCTGTCCGCACTCGTCGAAACGATGGAAGGCGAACTGAAAGTCGTCTACTGGACGGTGATGCGCACGCCGCCCGAAACCGCCTCGCGCAAGACCAAGGCCACCGCCTGACCCCCGCCACTGCTTGGCACTCTCTTACAGGACACATGCCGCGATGAAGATCATGATCGTCACCGACGCGTGGGAACCGCAGGTCAACGGCGTCGTGCGCACGCTGAAGAGCACGTCCCGCGAACTCACCGCGCTCGGCCACCGCGTCGAGCTGCTGACGCCGCTCGAGTTCCGCACGGTGCCCTGCCCGACCTACCCGGAAATCCGCCTGTCGATCCTGCCGTACCGCAAGCTGCGCGCAAGGATCGACGCGTTCGCGCCCGACGCGCTGCACATCGCGACCGAAGGCCCGCTCGGCCTCGCCGCGCGCCGCTATGCGCGCGCGCGCAAGCTGCCGTTCACGACCGCGTATCACACGCGCTTCCCCGAATACGTGCAGGCGCGCTTCGGCATTCCGCTCACCGCGACCTATCGCTTCCTGCGCTGGTTCCACGGCCCGTCGCGCGCGGTGATGGCGCCCACGCCGGTCGTGCGGGACGACCTCGAGAAATTCGGCTTCACGAACGTCGTGCTGTGGACACGCGGCGTGGATCTCGATATCTTCCGGCCCATGGAATCCAAGGTCCTCAACACCGTCCGGCCGATCTTCCTGTACGTCGGGCGGGTCGCGATCGAGAAGAACGTCGAGGCGTTCCTGCGGCTCGACCTGCCCGGCTCGAAGTGGGTCGCGGGCGAAGGCCCGGCGCTCGCGGAGCTGAAGTCGCGCTACCCGGAAGCGAACTATCTCGGCGTGCTGTCGCAGGCCGAGCTCGCGAAGGTGTACGCGGCCGCCGACGTGTTCGTGTTCCCGAGCCGCACCGACACCTTCGGGCTCGTGCTGCTCGAGGCGCTCGCGTGCGGCACGCCGGTCGCCGCGTATCCGGTCACCGGCCCGATCGACGTGCTCGGCGACGGCAGCGCAGGCGCGATGCACGAGGACCTTCAGGAAGCCTGCCTCGAAGCGCTGAAGATCGAGCGCGCGACCGCCCGCGAATGGGCGGAGCGCTTCTCGTGGCGCGCCGCGTCCGAGCAGTTCGCGTCGCATCTGCAGCCGCTGCCGAGGGACGCCTACACGACCGCCGAAGGTGCCGCCGTTTGAAAAGAGACCCGCACGACCACGCTCCCCCACCCTCCGCCCGAGCCCATCGGCACCGGCCGTTCGACGAAGACGAGCCGGCGGGCGCCGACACGCCCGCCGATGCGCAGGCGCACGAACCGCTCGGCACCGACGATCCGCTCGCGCCGCTGCCGCCGAACCCGTACAAGGGCAACCGCGGCCTCACGCGCGCGTGGTACGCGCTCAAGCATTCGCTGAACGGCTTCCGGGTCGCGATCCGCGAGGAGAGCGCGTTCCGCCAGGAACTGACGCTCGCCGCGCTGTTGCTGCCGATCGGCGCGTTTGCGCCGGTGCCGGCCGCATCGCGCGCGCTGCTGATCGCGTCGGTGCTGCTGGTGCTGATCGTCGAGCTGCTGAACTCGAGCCTCGAGGCCGCGATCGACCGCATCTCGCTCGAGCGCCACGAGCTGTCGAAACGTGCGAAGGATCTCGGCAGCGCGGCCGTCACGGTCGCGCTGTTCGCGTGCGTGACGACCTGGGGCTTCGTGCTCGGCCCGGTCGTCGCGGGCTGGCTCGGCTTCTAGCCACACGGCGCGTCGCGATGCCGCGTGCCGCGGCGCAACATCGCGGGGCAGACCCTCCGGATCACGAAATGCACCGGGCCGGCGTCACCGCGGTTTATAATCGTCCGCCAGACTTATAACAGCAACCCGCGCCGGACGAATCACGCAGCATCGATTGCAGCGCCTGCCAGTCCGGCACACACAGGGCCGGACGACATGGAAGCGAAACCTCCCCGCCGCACCCGAGAACGGATTCTCGAGCTGTCGTTGAAACTCTTCAACGAGATCGGCGAACCGAACGTCACCACCACGACGATCGCCGAGGAAATGGAAATCAGCCCAGGCAACCTGTACTACCATTTCCGCAATAAAGACGACATCATCAACAGCATCTTCGCGCAGTTCGAGCAGGCGATCGAAAAGCGCCTGCGCTTTCCCGAAGATCACCGTCCGACGATCGACGAAACATGGTCGTACCTGCAGTACATGGCCGACTTCATGTGGACGTACCGCTTCCTCTATCGCGACCTGAACGACCTGCTCGCGCGCAACCGTACGCTCGAGACGCACTTCAAGCAGATCATCAGCCACAAGGTGCGCTTCGCGCGCGAGATGTGCGAACTGCTCGTATCCGATGCCGAGATGGTCGCGACGCCCGCCGAGATCGCAGTGATCGCCACCAACATGGCCGTGATCTCGACCTACTGGCTGTCGTACCAGTACGTGATGCACCCGCGCAAGTACAACGACCAGGACGCGATCCGCGAGGAGCTGCACCAGGTCAGCATGCACGTGATCTCCGTGATGGCGCCGTACCTGCGCGGCCGCTCGCGGCAACTGTTCGACGATCTCGTGTCCGGCAAGCTGCCCAAGCGTGAATTCGCCGACTACCTGCCGCCGCGCGACGGATCGACGCGCGCCGCCGCTGCGCTGGCCGCCGCAAAGGACGCGAAGCAATGAAGGCAGTCTGCGTTTATTGCGGGTCGTCGCCCGGCGTACGGCCGGTGTATGCCGACGCCGCGCGCGCCTTTGGCCGCGCGCTCGTCGAGGCGGGCCTCACGCTCGTCTACGGCGGCGGCCGCGTCGGGCTGATGGGCACGATCGCCGATGAAGTGATGGCGGCCGGCGGCCGCGCGGTCGGCGTGATTCCCGAACTGCTCGTCGACAAGGAAGTCGGCCACACGGGCCTGTCGGAGCTGCATGTCGTGCCCGACATGCACCACCGCAAGAAGATGATGGCCGACCTCGCCGACGCGTTCGTCGCGATGCCCGGCGGCGCCGGCACGCTCGAGGAATTCTTCGAGGTCTACACGTGGGCGCAGCTCGGCTACCACCGCAAGCCCGTCGCGCTCTACAACATCGATTCGTTCTACGATCCGCTGATCACGCTGCTCCAGCATACGGTCGACGAGGGCTTCATGCGCCCCGCGTACTTCGACGCGCTCTGCATCGACGCCGACCCGGCCGCGCTGATCGAGCGGCTGCGCCGCTACCAGCCGCCCGCGCGCGACAAGTGGGCACCCGACGAAACGGAATGACCCGCGGCATGGCCCGCGGAACGACCGGAAACCCCGCACGATGACCGCACCGTCCGAACGCAAAGTCGTCCTCATCACCGGCGCGAGCCGCGGCATCGGCCGCGCGAGCGCCGTGCTCGCGGCCGCACGCGGCTGGGATGTCGGCATCAACTACGCGCGCGACGCGGCCGCGGCCGAGGTGACCGCCGCCGCCGTGCGCGATGCCGGCGGCCGCGCGTGCGTCGTGGCGGGCGACGTGTCGAGCGAAGCGGACGTCGTCGCGATGTTCGACACGGTCGCCGCCGCGTTCGGCCGGCTCGACGCGCTCGTCAACAACGCGGGTATCGTCGCGCCATCCCTACCGCTCGCCGACATGCCGGTCGACCGGCTGCGGCGGGTGTTCGACATCAACGTGCTCGGCGCGTACCTGTGCGCGCGCGAGGCCGCGCGCCGGCTGTCGACCGATCGCGGCGGCCGCGGCGGCGCGATCGTCAACGTGTCGTCGATCGCGTCGCGGCTCGGCTCGCCGAACGAATACGTCGACTATGCGGGCTCGAAGGGCGCGGTCGATTCGCTGACGATCGGCCTCGCGAAGGAACTGGGCCCGCACGGCGTGCGGGTGAACGCCGTGCGGCCGGGCCTGATCGAGACCGACATCCACGCAAGCGGCGGCCAGCCGGGACGGGCCGCCCGGCTCGGCGCGCAGACCCCGATCGGCCGGGCGGGCGACGCGCAGGAAGTCGCCGAGGCGATCGTCTGGCTGCTCGGCGATGCCGCGTCGTACACGACGGGCGCCCTGCTCGACGTCGGCGGCGGCCGGTAACCCGCCCGCGCGGCGCGCAGCTGTTGCATTTTCGCGACACCACCCAAACGCGCCACAAATCTCCACACTGCGTCCACATTTTTCGTAAACGACCGTAACAAATTCGTGATCTACTAGCGGCCGTGCAGACAGTCGGCGCCGCCGGCTGTCCGTTGCCGCCCGCGTGCGGCGCCTATCGGCCGGGCCCATGTCGCCCGGCCGGCCCGAACAGAGATCTTTTCCATGCAGGGAACCGCAGCGCCCCGCCGGCGACGCACGTCCGCGTCCGCCCCGGCCCAGCACGTCCATCCGTCCGGCGACACCGAGCGCTCCCCCGCCCTCCAGGCCAGCGGCGCACCCGCCGCGACCGGCGCCGGCACCCGCGCGCCCGCGCGGGGCAGGGTTGCCCGGACCGGCTGGCGCGCGTGGCTGCTGGTCGCCGCCGTGTTCTGCGCGTACCTGCTGCCCGGCGTGCTCGGCCACGATCCGTGGAAACAGGACGAAACCTATACGTTCGGCATCATCCAGCACATGCTCGAAACCGGCGACTGGGTCGTACCGACCAACGCCGGCGCGCCGTTCATGGAAAAGCCGCCGCTCTATGCGTGGGTCGCGACGAGCCTCGCGTGGCTGCTGCAGCGGGTGATGCCGCTGCACGACGCGGCCCGGCTCGCGAGCGCGCTGTTCGCGGCGCTCGGTTTCGCGTTCACCGCGCGCGCGGCACGCGTCGCGAGCGGCGCGGCCAGCTGGTTCGATGCGCGCGTCATCGGGCCCGTCGCGCTGTGCGCGAGCACCCTCGTGGTGGTCAAGCACGTGCACGACATGATGACCGACGTCGCGCTGTTCGCCGGCGCGGCGATCGCGTTCTGCGGCCTGCTCGAACTCGTCATGCAGCACCTCGAGCGCGCTCGGCGTGCGCAGCTCGGCCTGCCGGACCAGCCGCAGCACCGCCTCGCCGCGCCGATGTTCGGCGCCGGCGTCGGCATCGCGCTGATGACGAAGGGCCTGTTCGTGCCGCTCGTGTTCGCGGCCACGCTCGTCGCCGTGCTGGTGCTCTACCCCGCGTGCCGCACCCGTGCGTTCGCACGCGCGCTCGGCATCGCCGCGCTCGTGTTCGCGCCGTTCGCGATCATCTGGCCGACCGCGCTGTTCCTGCGCTCGGAGACGCTGTTCCTCGCGTGGTTCTGGGACAACAACGTCGGCCGCTTCTTCGGCTTCTCGGTGCCGCAGCTCGGCGCCGAAAACGACAAGCCGCTGTTCATCCTGCGCGCGTTCCTGACGGTCGGATTCCCGGTCGTGCCGCTCGCGATCGTCGCGCTCGCGCGCGGCGCATGGCGCGACTGGCGCACGCCGCGCGTCGCGCTGCCGGTCGTGTTCGCCACGGTCGGGCTGACGGTGCTGCAGGTATCCGCGACGTCGCGCCAGCTCTATATCCTGCCGTTCATCGCACCGCTCGCGCTGGTCGCCGCGCAGGCGATCTGCCGCCTGCCGCGCGCGCTGCACGTCGGCTGGGATTACCTGGCCCGCGCGCTGTTCGGCAGCGTCGCGGTGCTCGCGTGGGCGATCTGGTCGGTGATGGCCGATCCGGCCGCGTCGCGCGCGCGCCTCGCGCCGCTCGGCCGCTGGCTGCCGCTCGACTGGACGATGCCGCTCGAGCCGGGCCTCGTGCTCGGCGCGCTCGCGCTGACGATCGGCTGGCTGTGGCTGCTGCCGACGCTGCGCACGACGGGCCGCTGGCGCGGCGCGCTGTCGTGGGCCGCGGGCGCGATCGTCGCGTGGGGCCTCGTCTACACGCTGCTGCTGCCGTGGCTCGACGTCGCGAAGAGCTACCGCTCGGTGTACGAGGACCTGAACGCGCATCTCGCGGCGGAGTGGAACGCGGGCGACTGCATGGCGAGCCTGCCCGGCTTCGGCGAATCGGAAGCGCCGATGCTGTACTACTTCTCGCGCATCCTGCATGAACCCGTCGAAGAGCCGCAGCAGACGCGCTGCACGTGGATGATCGTCCAGGGCGTGCGCTCCGTCGAGCAGTCGCCGGGCGCCGAATGGAAGCTGTTCTGGTCGGGCGCCCGCCCGGGCGACGACGGCGAGATGCTGCGCGTCTACGTGCGTACGCCCGAGCAGCACTTGCAGTAACCCGCAGCGGCATGGCGCGCCGTCGGCCGACGCGCGCGCCCCGCCCGCCCCTGCCTTGCGCCGGCCGGAACGGCCGACACACGCTTCCCGACGCTCAGAACGACGAACCCGGCTCGCGCAGGAACGCGGCCTCGTCGTCGGTCGACACGCGCCCGAGAATCGCGTTCCGGTGCGGGAACCGGCCGAAGCGCTCGATCACGGCCGCGTGCCGCAGCGCGAAATCGTGATACCCGGCGCACCCCGCCTCCGCCCGGATGCCTTCGCAAAGACGCACGGCCTCGCGCTGGCTGTCCGGCGACTCGTCGTGCTCGAACGGCAAATATGCAAAGACGCGGTGATGGCCGCTCGGCAGCAGCGCGTCCCCGCCCGACGCGACGAGGTCACGGGCGACCGCGAGCGCCTTCGGATCGGCGGCGAACGCGCGCGGCGTGCCGCGATGGATGTTGCGCGAGAACTGGTCGAGCACGACGATCAGTGCAAGCGCGCCCTGCGCGGAGCTCGCCCAGTGGTCGCAGCCGCCGTCGCACGCCGCATCGAGCAGCGCGCTGTAGCGCTCGCGCAGCTGCGCATCGAGCGCCGCGCCGCCGTTGAACCACATCTTGCGCGCGTGGCCGAACTCGGCCGAGCCGGGCGCACCGAACCAGAATTCCAGCACGTCGCGGGCGCGCGGATCGAGCGCCGTACGATCGTTGTCGGGGGGATTCACCGTCATGCAAGCTCCAGGACGACGCGCCGCGTGCGTGCGCTCTTCTTCTCAAGTTTCGCGACCCGCAGGCCGCCGATTTCCGACGTGTTGCGCACGTGCGTGCCGCCGCACGGCTGCAGGTCGACGCCGTCGATCCGCAGCAGCCGCACGCGGCCGAGGCCCATCGGCGGCTTCACGCTCATCGTGCGCACGAGCTCGGGCCGCTCGGCCATCTCGTCGTCGGTGATCCATTCGGTCGTGACGGGGTGCGCGCCGGCGATCAGCGCCGCGAGCCGCCGCTCGACGTCGTCGCGGTCGATCGGCTCGGCCGTCGCGAAATCGAGCCGCACGTAATCGGCCGTCACGCTGCAGCCGTCGACCGGATACGGCAGCACCGCGCACATCAGGTGCGCCGCCGTATGCAGGCGCATGTGCCGGTAGCGGCGCGTCCAGTCGATCTCGGCAAGCACGCGCGCGCCGGGCGCGAGCGCCGCGAGCCCGGCCTCCTGCCCCGGCGCCGGCAGGTGCGCCGCGTCGTCGGGCGTCGCGCCGTCGAACTTCGCCTTGCGGGTATCGGCGATCGCGATCGCCGTGCCGTCCGGCAGCGTCAGCGCGCCGCAGTCGCCGGCCTGGCCGCCGCCGAGCGGATAGAACACCGTGCGGTCGAGCCGGATGCCGTCGTCGCCGACCGCAGTGACGACCGCTTCACAACGGGTCAGGTAGGCGTCGTCCCGAAACAGCGCATGGGTTGTCATGAGCAGGCCTCGTCGTGATGGGGATCGATCAGTGTCGCGCGATGCGCCGCACCGGCCCAGACGCACTTCGGCGCGCATCCGGGCGGCGGCGTACCGGCCGATCAACCGGGCCGGTTGCGCATCCAGTCGGCGGTGTCGTAGAACGAGTGCATCAGCCGCTCGCGCAGCGGCTCCGGCAGGCCGACGTCCTCCATCGCCCACGCCATGCAGCGCAGCCACTGGTCGCGCTCGACCGACGCGATCGGGAACGGCAGGTGCCGCGCGCGCAGGCGCGGATGGCCGAAGCGGTCGATATAGTGATCGGGCCCGCCGAGCCAGCCGCACAGAAACCAGAACAGCTTGTCGCGCGAACCGTCGAGCGAGGCCGGGTGCAGCGCGCGGATCTGCGCGAATTCCGGCTCGAGGTCCATCAGGTCGTAGAAGCGGTCCACCATCTCGCGCACGCGGGCTTCGCCGCCCACGAGCTCGAACGCCGTCGGCTGGGACGGCGCGTCGTCATTCACATCGGTCATACGGATAATCGGGAATCAGGATATTCAGGGCCGGGCGACGCTCACGCGTCGCGCAGCGACTGCAGCGCGGGGCGCCGCAGCACATTATGCAGGCTGAGCCAGCCGGCCGCACCCGCGCATGCGACACCGGCCGCGATGCCGGCCGGCACGAGCCACGGGTCGACCGCCAGCTTGAAATCGAACACGCGCGCGGCGAGCACCCAGCCGACCGCGATCGCGCCCGCCGCCGCGAGCCCGCCGGCCAGCACGCCGACCACGAGGAATTCGGCGCGCTGCACCGCGCCCACCTGTGCGCGCGACGCGCCGAGCGCGCGCAGCAGCGCGGCCTCCCGCACGCGCTCGTCGCGCGACCCGGCGAGCGCCGTGTACAGCACCAGCACGCCGGCCGCGAGCGTGAAAGCGAACAGGAATTGCACCGCGCCGATCACCTGCACCATCATCCGCTGCAGTTGCGCGAGGATCGGCGCGACGTCGATCGCGGTCAGGTTCGGATAGCGCGCGATCAGCGGATCGAGCAGCGCCGCGCGCTCGGCCGGCAAGTGGAAGCTCGTCAGGTAGATCGCGGGGAAATCCTTCAGCGCCGCGGGCGGCATCAGCACGAAGAAGTTGACGCGGAACGTGCCCCAGTCGAGCTTGCGCACGCTCGTGACCGGCGCCTCCACCGACAGGCCCGTCACGTCGAAGCGCAGCACGTCGCCGGGCTTCACGTTCAGCAACTGCGCCAGGCCCGATTCGATCGAGATCTGCGGCGCGCTCGCCGTGCCGAACCAGTCGCCGGCCGTGATCCGGTTGTCGGGCGGCAGCTCGGTCGTATAGGACAGGTTGAACTCGCGATCGACCAGCCGTCGCGCGTCGTCGTTCTGGTACGCGTCCGGATTCACCGGCTTGCCGTTGATCGCGACGAGGCGGCCGCGCACCATCGGCGCGGGCACCGCGTCGCGCACGCCGTGCGCGGCGAGATACGCGGCGACGTCCGCGCGCTGGTCGGGCTGGATGTCGATCAGGAACTGGTTCGGCGCGTCGGGCGGCGTCGACTGCCGCCAGCCGGCAACGAGATCGTTGCGGGTGATCGCAATCAGCAGCAGGCACATCAGGCCGAGCGCGAGCGCGGTGATCTGCAGCGCGCTCGCGGTGCCGCGCCGGTGCAGCGACGCGAGCGCGTAGCGCCAGCCGAGGCCCGCCGCGACCCGCCCGTTGCGCACCGCGCGCGCCGCCGCGAACAGCGCGAGCCGGGCGATCAGCGCGAAACCGAGCAGCGCGCCCGCGAAGCCGCCCGCAACGATCAGCCCGAGTTTCAGGTTGCCCGCGGCCGCGACCAGCAGCCCCGCGAACAGCACGATGCCGCCCGCGTACGCGGCCCACGCGATGCGCGCCGCGTCGCCCCACTCGCGCCGCAGCACGCGCACCGGCGGCACGCGCGTGAGCGGCGCGAGCGGCGGCAGCGCGAAGCCGAGCAGCAGCACCAGCGCCGCGCCGACGCCGATGGCGGCCGGCCACAGCGTCGGCGGCGGCAGCGCGACCTCGATCAGGCTGCCGAGCGCCGCGAGCAGCACCCAATGGCCGGCGTAGCCGAGCGCCGCGCCCGCCACGCCGCCCGCCATGCCGATCCCGATGAATTCGAGCGCGAACAGCGCGCCGAGCGTGCGGCGGCTGACACCGAGGCAGCGCATCGTCGCGCAGCCGTCGAGATGGCGCCGCATGTAGCGCTGCGCGGCCATCGCGATCGCGACCGCCGCGAGCAGCGCAGTCAGCAGCGCGACCAGCGTGAGGAAATGACGCGCGCGGTCGAGCGTCTGCCGCACCTGCGGCTGGCCCTCCTGCAGCGATTCGAGGCCGACGCCGCGCAGCTTGCCGCCGTCGACGCGCGCGTGCGCATACGCCTCGAACCGCGCGACCGCCGGCTCGCTGCCGGCCACCAGCAGCCGGTACGTGACGCGGCTGCCGTAGCCGGTCAGCCCGGTCGCCGCCAGCTCGTCGGCGCGCATCATCAGCCGCGGCGAGAAATTGACGAACGAGAAGCCGCGATCGAGCTCGCGCACGATCGACGCCGCGACCGTGAACGTGCGCAGCCCGACGCGCACGGTGTCGCCGGCCTTCAGGTGCAATGCATCGAGCAGCGCCGGATCGGCCCAGACCGTGCCGGGCGCCGGAATCGCCGTCGCCTTGACGGCGGGCGCCCCGCCGGCCGGCGCGATCTCGACCGCGCCGCGCAGCGGATAGCCCGGCGACACGGCCTTCACGGCCGCGAGCCGCGCGGGCGGCGCATCGCCGGTCGCCTCGCCGACGGTCGAGCCGATCATGCTGGGAAAGATGGCCGTGGTCGCGGTGCGCAGCCCGAGCGCGCGGGCCTCGCGGTCGAAGGACGCATCGACGGGGCGATCGCCGCGCACGACGAAATCGGCGCCGAGCATCTGGCGCGCGTCGCGCTCGAGCCCCTGGCGCAGCCGGTCGGCGAGAAAGCCGACGCTCGTCAGCGCCGCGACGGCCAGCACCAGCGCGAGCACGAGCAGCGTCAGCTCGCCCGCGCGCCAGTCGCGCCCGGTCATGCGCACGGCCTGCCGGACGAGGTCACGCCAGCCGAAGCGCCCGGCGTGCGCCGGGCCGCCGGCGCCGGGCCGCGCCACGGTGGGCGCCGTCAATCCCGCTTCCCGGCCGAATTGAGCCGCGACACCATGTGGTTCGCCATCCCGCGGAAGCCGCCCGACACGCCGCGCCACAAGCGCGGCAGCGCCCACGCCGAGCATGCGACGAAGGCCGCCAGCAGCAGCAGGAACAGCACCGGCACGAAGAACGCGAGCGCGAGCCCGCCGAACACGAGGCCGTCCTCGGTCGACGATGCGATCCAGTTCGAGATCGGCTCGGGAGACAGGTTGATGAGCGCGCGCGTGCCGGCCTTCGTCACGTGCGCGGCGCCCGCGAGCGAGCCGCCCGCGAGGCCGGCGACCGCGAGCACGGTCGGATCCGCATGGCCGAGCGCGCCGGCGGCGAGCACGGCGCCGGCGGGAATGCGGATGAAGGTCTGCACGGCATCCCACAGCGAATCGAAGGCGGGAATCTTGTCGGCAAGGAACTCGGCGATCGCCAGCACGGCCGCGGCGCCGATCACCCACGGCGACGTGAGGATGGCGAGCGTGTCGGGCAGATGGAGCCAGCCGGCGCGCGCCAGCACGCCGGCGATCAGCACCGTCAGGTACAGTCGCAGGCCGCTCGCCCACGCCAGCCCCGCGCCGAGCGAAATGGCTTCGATCATGGCCCTCTCCTTGCACTTTCCGTGCGCTTGCCGATCGATCAGGATGGCCTGCCGCGCGGCGCGTGGCGGCCGGCGGCGCATGCCGTGTCGCGCGCGGCGCGACGGCATTCAGGCTCGAATGCGTTCCATTATAGACAGGCTCGCCGCGCGTCCGGCGCAAATCCGTCTGCGGAGAACCCCGATGCGGACAACCCTCAGGCGGCCGACGACAGCTTGAGCCCGACCAGCCCCGCGACGATCAGCGACGCGCTGGCGATGCGGGCGACGGTCAGCGCCTCGCCCATCATCACGATGCCGAACACGAACGCGCCCACCGCGCCGATGCCGGTCCAGACCGCGTACGCGGTGCCGAGCGGCAGCTGGCGCATCGCGACCGCCAGCAGCCCGAAGCTGGCCAGCGCCGTCACGATCGTGAACACCGACGGCCAGAGCCGGGTGAACCCGTCCGACGATTTGAGGCCGGCCGCCCAGGCCACTTCCAGCAAACCGGCAATCAACAACCATACCCACGCCATCCCGAACGACTCCATGGATCAGATGGGGCCGTCCCCGTTGAATCGAATGACCCGGGGCCGTCCCCGGGCCGGGCGAGTATAGCAAGGGGCCGCGGGCCCGCCGCGCGCTCACTTCGACACGCGTTTGGGCGCGGCCGTGCCGACGCAGCGATCGTCGCGGTACAGCGCCCATTCCTCGCACACGCGGCCGTCCTTGAACACGCACATGCCGACGTCGCCGCCCGGCGTGTTGCGCAGCACGTGGCGTCCGCCGAGCTTCGCGCAGTTCACCGACGCAGGGTTGGCCATCGCCGTCTTCTGCGACGGCTGCTGCCCGGGCGGCAGCGGTTGGGCGCACACGCCGGACGCGGCGAGCGCCAGTACACCGGAGAGAGCCAGACGGACAAGCATCGCATCCTCCTCGTTCGGTTCGCGGAACGGCCAGCATAGCGGGGAATTCGCGACAGGTGTCGACGATCGGGGGACGGTTCGCGCTCCCCCGCCCGGCGCGGCGCTCAGGCCGCGCCGACCAGCCGGTAGCCGACGCCCGTCTCGGTGACGATGTACTCGGGCTGCGCCGGATCGCGCTCGAGCTTCTGGCGCAGGTGCGCCATGTAGATGCGCAGGTAGTGATGGCTCTCGACGTGCGACGGCCCCCACACGTCGCGCAGCAGCTGGCGGTGCGTCAGCACGCGGCCCGCGTGGCGCACGAGCGTCGCGAGCAGCCGGTATTCGAGCGGCGTCAGGTGCACGATCTCGCCGTCGCGCCACACCTGGCGCATCGCGAGATCGACGGTCACGGTGCCGAAGCTCACCTTCGGCGACTCGCTCGCGCCGCCCAGGTTGCGCCGCCGCAGTTGCGCGCGGATCCGCGCGCGCAGCTCGGACACGCCGAACGGCTTGGTCAGGTAGTCGTCCGCGCCGGCATCGAGCGCGGCGACCTTCTCGTCCTCCTGCGTGCGCGCGGACAGCACGATCACGGGCACCTCGGACCAGCCGCGCAGCTCGCGGATCACGTCGAGGCCGTCGGTGTCCGGCAGGCCGAGATCGACGATCACGAGATCGGGCTTGCGGGTCGCCGCGTCGATCAGCCCCTGCTTGCCGGTCTCGGCCTCGAACACGGCGATGTCCTCGTCCTCGAGCGCGGCGCGCACGAAACGGCGGATCTGTTTTTCGTCCTCGATCAGGACGACGGTCAGGCTCGGTTCACTCATGGTCTTGCGGTGGCTCGGATGATGACGGCGCGTGCAGCGCCTCGGCTTCGTCGTCGGATACGGCGGGCGCCGCGGGCGGCGTCTCGACCGGCAGCGTGAACCAGAAACGCGCGCCCGTCACGCGGCCGTCGGGCGCGGTGCGGTTGAGCGCGCCGATTCTACCGCCGTGCGCCTCGACGATCGCGCGGCAGATCGCGAGCCCGAGGCCGATGCCGGGCGTCGCCGATTCCTTCTCGCCGCGCGTGAACTTGTCGAAGATGCGGGTCTGCATGCCGGGCGGCAGGCCGGGGCCGTGATCGTCGACGTGCACGCGCACGAACGGCTGCCCGTCCTCGGTCACGCGTTCCGCGCCGATCTCGATCGGCGTATCGGGCGGCGTGTATTTCGCGGCGTTCTCGAACAGGTTGGTGAACAGGCGCTCCATCAGCACCGCGTCCATCTGCAGCAGCGGCAGGTCGAGCGGCAGCGCGACGCGCGCCGGATGGCGCGCGAGCACGCGCTTGCACGCGGCGAGCGCCGCGCCGACGGTTTCCTCGAGCAGCGACCACTGGCGCTTCAGCTGCAGGCTGCCGGCCTGCAGCCGCGCCATGTCGAGCAGGTTGGTGACGATGCCCGTCATCCGCAGCGCCTCGTCGTGGATCGCCTCGACGAGCTCGTCCTCGCGCGGCCCGTGCCGCGGGGCCGCCGCGTCGCCGTGCAGCGCGGCCGCGCGCGCGTTCGCGAGCATCGACGAGAAGCCGACGATCGTCGTGAGCGGCGTGCGCAGGTCGTGCGAGATCGCCGACAGCAGCGAGTTGCGCAGCCGCTCCGACTCCATGCTGACCAGCGCGTCGCGCGCGATCTCGACGTAATGCACGCGCTCGAGCGCCAGCGCGATCTGCGCGGCGAACGCGTCGAGCATCCGCTGCTGCTCGGGCACCTCGAGCTCGCGCGGCTCCCGCGACGCGACCGCCAGCACGCCGCGCGTGCGCATCGGCGCCTTCAGCGGCAGGTACAGCGCGGCCGTCGCCGGCAGCGTGTCGGTGCCGTGGCCGGCCGGCTTCTGCTGGTCGTACACCCACTGGCCGACGTCGCTGTCGAGATCGGCGCCCGTCAGCGTGACGGACGCGTCGGGCTCCTCGATCTTCTGCTGCACCTTGTCCGCGCTGTCCGGCAGCAGGATCGCGACGCGCGCGCGGAACACCTCGCCCACGTGCCGGCTGCCGATCTCGACGATCTGCTCGGTGGTCAGCGCCGCGCCGAGCTCGCGCGCCATCGCGTAGATCGCGCCCGTGCGGCGCTCGCGCCGCTGCGCGACGTCCGCCGCGCGGGTCAGGCTCGACGTCAGGTGGCTGATCACGAGCGACGTCAGCAGCATCCCGAAGAACGTCAGCAGGTACTGCGTATCGCTGACCGAGAACGACATGCGCGGCGGCACGAAGAAGAAGTCGAACGCGGCCACCGACAGGAACGACTGCACGACGCCCGGCCCGCGCCCGAGGCGCACCGCCGAGAACACGACGCCGAGCAGGTACAGCATCACCAGGTTGGTCAGGTCGAGCCGGTCGTGCACCGCGCTCGCGATCACCGTGATCGCCGCGCAGATCGCGGCCGCATACAGGTAATGCCGCGGCGGCGACCGGTGGCCGCCGAGATGCGCGAACGCGTCGCGCCAGTCGCGCGCACGCGCGTCGAGCGGCGCGGCGCGCACCTCGTCGCTCGCGGACGCGCGAATCAGCATCAGGTCGACGTCGCCCGCGCGTTCGGCCAGCTTCTCGCCGAACGGCCGCGCGAACCAACGCGCGAGCCCGGTCTTCTGCGACCCGCCCGCGACGACCTTCGACACGTTGCGCACCTTCGCATAGCCGATCAGCGCGGCCACCGCATCGCTGCCGGCGAGCGTGGCCGTCTCCGCGCCGAGCTCGGCGGCGAGCTTCAGCGCGTCGAGCGTGCGCACGCGCTGCGCGTCGGGCAGGCGCTGCAGCCGCGGCGTCTCGACGTAGACGGCGATCCAGTCGGCCTTCAGGCTCGCGGCGAGCCGCGCGGCCGCGCGCACCAGCGTGGGCGCCTCCGGCCCCGGCCCGACGCATACCAGCAGCCGCTCGCGCGCCTGCCAGATGCGCTGGATCGAGCGGTCAGCGCGGTATTCGCGCATCTGCGCGTCGACGCGGTCGGCGGTGCGCCGCAGCGCCAGCTCGCGCAGCGCGATCAGGTTGCCCTTCCGGAAGAAGTTGCGCACCGCGCGCTCGGCCTGCTGCGCGAGGTAGACCTTGCCGTCGCGCATCCGCTCGAGCAGCTCCTCGGCCGGCAGGTCGACGAGCGTCACCTCGTCGGCCGCGTCGAACACGCGGTCGGGCACCGTCTCCCACACGCGGATGCCGGTGATCGCGCCGACCACGTCGTTCAGGCTGTCGAGGTGCTGCACGTTGACCGTCGTATAGACGTCGATGCCCGCATCGAGCAGTTCGTAGACATCCTGCCAGCGCTTCAGGTGGCGCGCGCCCTGCACGTTCGAGTGCGCGAGCTCGTCGACGAGGATCAGCCCCGGCGCGCGCGCAAGCGCGGCATCGAGATCGAACTCGGCGAGCGTGCGGCCGCGGTAGTCGATCCGCGCGAGCGGCAGCACCTCGAGGCCGTCGAGCAGCGCGGCGGTCTCGCCGCGGCCGTGGGTCTCGACGATGCCGACGACGACGTCGACGCCGTCCTGCCTGCGCTGGCGCGCGGCCTGCAGCATCGCGTAGGTCTTGCCGACGCCGGCGGAGGCGCCGAAGAAGATCTTGAGCTGGCCGCGCCGCTGCTTTTCTTCGTCACGCTGCAGCTTGTCGAGGAGTTGGTCGGGATCGGGACGGTTCATGCGTCAAAAGGAAGGCAAAACGCGTGGTACGGCGCGTGTACGAGCATTGTTGATCCAAATCGCCACAAAAGGCAAAGACGGCGCAAGCGCCGTCGGGCAGACGCGCGTACGGCGCGAAGCGCGCCGCGCCGCGCCGTACGCGGGAGCGGCTTCCGCACGCGGTGCGTCAGTGCGCCGCCTGCGCCGCATCGAGCGCGAGATTGAGCTTCAGCACGTTCACGCGCGGCTCGCCGAGCACGCCGAACTGGCGAGCGCTCGTGTTCGCGGCAACCAGCTGCGCGACCGCGTCGGGCGACAGCCCGCGCGCCTTCGCGACCCGCTCGACCTGATAGGCCGCCGCGGCCGGCGTGATCTCCGGATCGAGCCCGCTCGCGGACGCGGTCACGAGGTCGACCGGCACCGGCTTCGACAGGTCGGTGCCCGCGTCGCGCAGCGCGGCGATGCGCGCCTTCACCTGGTCGGCGAGCGACGGGTTCAGCGGGCCGAGGTTCGAGCCGCCGGAGCCGCTCGCGTTGTACGGCATCGGCGACGTGGCCGACAGCCGGCCCCAGAAATACTTCGGCGCATCGAACGGCTGGCCGATCAGCGCGGAGCCGACGACCTTGCCGTCCTTTTCGATCAGGCTGCCGTTCGCCTGCGACGGGAATACGACCTGGCCGAACACGGTCATCACGGCCGGATACGCGAGCCCGGTGACGGCGGTCAGCACGACGAAGAGCACGACGAGCGGACGAATCAACGTTTTCATGATGGTTCCTTCGAGACCTCAGGCCCAGCCGAGCGCGGCGAGCGTCATGTCGATCAGCTTGATGAACGGAAACGGCAGCAGCACGCCGCCGAGGCCGTACACCAGCAGGTTGCGGCGCAGCAGCGACGCGGCGCCGAGCGGCCGGTACGTGACGCCCTTCAGCGCGAGCGGGATCAGCGCGACGATGATCAATGCGTTGAAGATCACCGCCGACAGGATCGCCGACGCCGGCGAGCTCAGGTGCATGATGTCGAGCACCTTCAGCTGCGGATAGGTCGTCACGAACGCGGCCGGAATGATCGCGAAATACTTCGCGATGTCGTTCGCGATCGAGAACGTGGTCAGCGAGCCGCGCGTCATCAGCATCTGCTTGCCGATCTCGACGATCTCGATCAGCTTGGTCGGGTTCGAATCGAGGTCGACCATGTTGCCGGCTTCCTTCGCCGCCTGCGTGCCGCTGTTCATCGCGACCGCGACGTCCGCCTGCGCGAGCGCCGGCGCGTCGTTGGTGCCGTCGCCCGTCATCGCGACGAGCCGGCCGGCCGCCTGGTGCTCGCGGATCGTCGCGAGCTTCGCCTCCGGCGTCGCTTCCGCGAGGAAATCGTCGACCCCGGCTTCCGCCGCGATCGCCGCAGCCGTCAGCCGGTTGTCGCCCGTCACCATCACGGTCTTGATGCCCATCTTGCGCAGTTCCGCGAAGCGCTCCTTGATGCCGCCCTTCACGATGTCCTTCAGCTCGATCACGCCGAGCGCGCGCGCGACGCCGTCGCGCCGTTCGGCCACCACGAGCGGCGTGCTGCCGCGGCGCGCGACGTCGTCGACCGCGCGGCGCATTTCGTCCGGGAAGCGGCCGCCGTGAGCCTCGACATAGTGCTTGATCGCGTCGGCCGCGCCCTTGCGGATCTCGCGGCCCGGCAGGTCGACGCCGCTCATCCGCGTCTGCGCGGAGAAGCTCAGGAACGTCGCATGCAGGTGCCCCATGTCGCGCTGGCGGATGTTGAAGCGTTCCTTCGCGAGCACCACGATGCTGCGGCCTTCCGGCGTCTCGTCGGCCAGCGACGACAGCTGCGCCGCATCGGCGAGCGCCTCCTCCGTCACGCCCGGCGCGGGCACGAACGTCGACGCCTGGCGGTTGCCGAGCGTGATCGTGCCGGTCTTGTCGAGCAGCAGCACGTCGACGTCGCCGGCCGCTTCCACCGCGCGGCCCGAGGTCGCGATCACGTTCGCCTGCATCATTCGGCTCATCCCCGCCACGCCGATCGCGGACAGCAGCCCGCCGATCGTCGTCGGGATCAGGCACACGAGCAGCGCGACGAGCGCGGTGATCGTCACCACGTGGCCGGCCTTCATCGCCTCCACCGAGAACTGCGAGAACGGCAGCAGCGTCGCGGTCGCGAGCAGCATCACGATGGTCAGCGCGACGAGCAGGATCGTCAGCGCGATCTCGTTCGGCGTCTTCTTGCGCTTCGCGCCTTCGACCATCGCGATCATCCGGTCGAGGAACGCCTCGCCGGGGTTCGCGGTGACCTTCACGACGATCCAGTCGGACAGCACGCGCGTGCCGCCCGTCACCGACGAGAAGTCGCCGCCCGACTCGCGGATCACCGGCGCGGATTCGCCGGTGATCGCCGATTCGTCGACCGACGCGACGCCGTCCACCACCTCGCCGTCGGCCGGGATCACGTCGCCGGCCTCGACCAGCACGATGTCGCCGCGGCGAAGATCGGTCGCGGTGGTAATGCGGATCGGCGATTTCGGATGCGGCTCGTTCAGCTTCTTGGCCATCACGTCCTTCTTCGCGCTGCGCAGCGACGCGGCCTGCGCCTTTGAGCGGCCCTCGGCGAGCGCCTCCGCGAAGTTCGCGAACAGCACCGTGAACCACAGCCACAGCGCGACCGCGAGGATGAAGCCCGCGGGCGCCTCGGCCTGGCCGGAGAGCGCGGCGATCCACAGGATCGTGGTCAGGATGCTGCCGACGTACACGCAGAACATCACCGGGTTGCGGAACTGCGTGCGCGGCGTGAGTTTCTTGAACGCATCCACGATCGCCGGGCGCAGGAGCGCCGGGTCGAACATGGAGCGTGTTGCGGAATGTTGAGTCATGGCGATCTCTTCAATGCCTTTTGTTTGCCGGCGCGCCGCTCAGGCGCCCAACCACATCATCAGATGCTCGACGCCGGGCCCGAGCGCGAGCGCGGGCACGTAGGTCAGCGCGCCCACCAGCAGCACCGTGCCGAGCAGCAGCACGACGAACAGCGGGCCGTGCGTCGGCAGCGTGCCGCTCGTCGCGGCGATGCGCTTCTTCGCGGCGAGCGAACCCGCGATCGCGAGCACCGGCACGATCGTGCCGAAGCGGCCGAACCACATCGCGATCGCCGTCATCCAGTTGTAGAACGGCGTACCGACCGTCAGCCCGGCGAACGCGCTGCCGTTGTTGTTCGCGGCGGAGCTGAACGCGTACAGGATTTCCGAGAAGCCGTGCGGGCCCGGGTTCAGGATGCCGGCCCTGCCCGCCTCCGCGAGCACCGCGATCGACGCGCCGACCAGCACCAGCAGCGGCGTGAGCAGCACGACGATCGACACCATCTTCATCTCGTACGCCTCGATCTTCTTGCCGACGTACTCGGGCGTGCGGCCGATCATCAGGCCGGCGACGAACACCGCGAGCAGCGCGAACACGAGCATCCCGTAGAGGCCCGAGCCGACCCCGCCGTAGATCACCTCGCCGAGCTGCATCAGCAGCATCGGCACGAGGCCGCCGAGCGGCGTCAGCGAATCGTGCATCGTGTCGACCGCGCCGCACGACGCCGCCGTGGTCGCGACCGTGAAGATGCCGGTCTGCGCGATGCCGAAGCGGGTTTCCTTGCCTTCCATGTTGCCGCCCGACTGCAGCGCGTTCGCCGACTGGTCGACGTGCAGCGCGGCGAGCGTCGGGTTGCCGGCCTGCTCGGCGCTCACCTCGACGCCGATCGCGAGCGTGAACGCGACCGTCATCGCCGCGAGCACCGCAATGCCCTGCCGGCGGTCGCCGATCATGCGGCCGAACACGAGGCACAGTGCGGCCGGGATGATCAGGATCGCGAAGATCTGCACGAAGTTCGCGAACGGCGTCGGGTTCTCGTACGGGTGCGCGGAGTTCGCGTTGAAGAAGCCGCCGCCGTTGGTGCCGAGCATCTTGATCGCTTCCTGCGACGCGACCGGGCCCATCGCGAGCGTCTGCTTCGTGAGCGGCGTGGGCACCGTCACCGGGTTGCCCTTGTCGTCCTTCACGGGGCTGCCCTGCGCGTCGAGCTTCGGCGCGGCGTAGGTGCTCGCCTGCAGCACCGGCACGTCCTGGTACGCCTGCATGTTCTGGATCACGCCCTGGCTCATCAGCAGCGCGGCGACGAGCGCCGCCATCGGCACGAGCACGTACAGCGTGACGCGCGTGAGGTCGACCCAGAAGTTGCCGATGGTCTGCGCGGTGTGCCGCGCGAAGCCGCGGATCAGCGCGATCACGACGACGATGCCGGTCGCCGCCGACAGGAAGTTCTGCACGGTCAGGCCGAGCATCTGCGTCAGGTAGCTGACCGTCTGCTCGGGCGTGTAGTCCTGCCAGTTCGTGTTGGTGACGAAGCTGACGGCCGTGTTGAACGCGCCGTCGACGGTCATCGCGCCGAACTGCTGCGGGTTGCCGGGCAGGAAACCCTGCAGGCGCAGCAGGCCGTAGAGGAACAGCGCGCCGAGCGCGTTGAACGCGATCGTCGCGACCGCGTATTGCTTCCAGCTCATCTCGCGCCCGGCGTCGACGCCGGCGACGCGGTAAAGCGCGCGCTCGAGCGGCCCGAACACGCGCACGACGCGCGCGCTGCCGTCCATCACCGCCGTCAGGTAGCGCGCGACCGGCACGGCCGCCGCCAGCAGGACGACGATGAACAGCGCCGTCTGAAACAGGTTGTTCGCGTTCATTCGATGTCCTCCGCGCGCAGCAGCGCATAGACGAGATACGCGAACAGCAAGGCGGTCGATGCACCCGCCAACCACAGCATCCAGGTCATGCCCGCCCCCCGCGGCCGTATTGCGCCAGCTTCTCGCAACCGGCGATCAAGCCGGCGATCAGGGCCGTGAACAGCACCAGCGCGCCGATGAAAACCGCATCCATTGTTGTGTTCTCCGTCGTCGAAATCAGACGACTAGAACCTTATTGGAACGCGCGTAAAGGACGGGTCAAAGGTCCGCGGGCGGGTGTAAAAAACGCGTAAACGAAAAAAGGGCGGCACCGCGCCGCCCTTCGGTGTCGCCCACCGGCGGAGCGCGTTCAGGGCACGAGGATCGTCGAGCCGGTGGTCTTGCGCGCCTCGAGATCGGCGTGCGCGCGCGCGACTTCCGCGAGCGGATAGCGCTGGTTGATGCTGGTCTTCACCTTGCCCGACTGGATCACGTCGAACAGCTCGGCGGCGGCCGCTTCGAGGTCGGCACGCTTCGCGATGTAGGAGAACAGCGTCGGCCGCGTGAAGAACAGCGAGCCGCGCGACGAGAATTCCTTCGAGTCGATCGGCGGCAGCGGGCCGGACGCATTGCCGAAGCTGACGAACAGCCCGAGCGGCGCGAGGCTGTCGAGCGAGCCGATGTACGTATCCTTGCCGATCGAGTCGTAGACCACCGGCAGCAGCGCGTCGTTCGTGATCGCCCGCACGCGTTCCGTGAAGTTCTCGCGCGTATAGACGATCGGGTGATCGCAGCCGTGCGCCTTCGCGATCTCGGCCTTCTCGTCGGAGCTGACCGTGCCGATCACGGTCGCGCCGAGCTCCTTCGCCCACTGGCACACGAGCAGGCCGACGCCGCCGGCCGCCGCATGGATCAGGATCGTGTCGCCGGCCTTGACCGGGTACGTGCGGCGCAGCAGGTAGTGCGCGGTCAGGCCCTGCAGCATCACCGACGCCGCTTCGTCGTAGCCGATGCCGTCCGGCAGCTTGACGAGGCGCTCGGCGGGCAGCACGCGCTCCTGCGCGTACGCGCCGGGCGACGACCACACGTAGGCGACGCGGTCGCCCGGCTTGAACGCGGTCACGTCGTCGCCCACCGCCGTCACCTCGCCGGCCGCCTCCATCCCGAGCCCGCCGGGCAGCGGCTGCGGATAGAGCCCGGTGCGGAAATACACGTCGATGTAGTTGAGCCCGACCGCATGCTGCTTGACGCGGACCTGGCCCGCCTGCGGCTCGGCGACTTCGACGTCGACCCACTTCATGACTTCCGGGCCGCCCGCCTGGTCGTATCGGATTGCTTTCGGCATCGTTTCGCTCCTCGTTTCGTGTTCGTTCAGTCAGGAAAAAACCGGGATTCGACGATGCACGGCGCCTCGGACCGGCGGGAAACCGGGCGCGCCGCGTGCATCGCGCCGCCCGATTCTCGCGCGTCGCGGCGATCCGCGCATTGCCCTGCCGCCAGCAGGGACAATCGGGCCGCCCGCGCGCCGCTCAGTCCGCCAGCTTCCGCGCGAGGTCGTCGAGCAGCATCCGCGCGGTCGCGACGTTGGTCGCGCACGGCACGTTGTGCACGTCGCATGCGCGCACCAGCGCGGTGATGTCCGGGTCGTGCGGCTGCGCGGTCATCGGGTCGCGCATGAACACGACGATGTCGACCCGGCCCTCGGCCAGCTCCGCGCCGATCTGCAGGTCGCCGCCGAGCGGCCCGGACAGCTTGCGCTCGACCTCCAGGCCATGCGCGGCGGCGATGCGGCCGCCCGTCGTGCCGGTCGCGACCAGCCGGCAGTGCGCGAGCGTCGCGCGGTATTCGCCCGCCAGCGCGACGATCTCGTCCTTCTTCGCGTCGTGCGCAATCAGTGCGATGCGGGGGGTGCTCATCTCCAGTCCTTTGTCGTTCGGTTTGTTGTCGTGGGGTCATTGCGCGGGCGCCGCGCCCGTCAGAACGTGCCCGGGTATGCGCCGCCGTCGAGCAGCCAGTTCTGCCCGGTGATGTAGCCGGCGTGCACGCTGCACAGGAACGCGCAGGCGGCGCCGAACTCCTCGCGCGTGCCGAGCCGCGCCGCCGGGATCGCCTTCACGCGCCGCGCGCGCACTTCGTCGAGCGTCGCGCCCTGCTCCTTCGCGCTGGCGGCAAGCGTCGTCGCGATGCGGTCGGTGTCGAACAGCCCGGGCAGCAGGTTGTTGACGGTCACGTTGTGCGCGGCGATCCGGCGCGCGAGCCCCGCGACGAAGCCGGTCAGCCCGGAACGCGCGCCGTTCGACAGCGCGAGCACGTCGATCGGCGCCTTCACCGCCGAGCTCGTGATGTTGACGATGCGGCCGAAGCGGCGCGCGATCATCCCGTCGACGGTCGCGCGGATCAGCTCGATCGGGGTCAGCATGTTCGACTCGAGCGCGCGGATCCAGTCGTCGTGCGAGAAATCGCGGAAGTCGCCCGGCGGCGGGCCGCCCGCATTCGTCACGAGAATGTCCGGCTGCGGGCACGCGGCGAGCGCGGCCGCGCGCCCGTCCGGCGTCGTGATGTCGCAGGCTACTGCGGTGACGGACACGCCCGACGCCCGGCGGATCGCGTCGGCCGTCGCCTCCAGCGTGTCGCGCGTGCGCGCGGCGATCACGAGATTCACGCCCTCGGCGGCCAGCGCTTCCGCACAGCCGCGCCCGAGGCCCTTGCTTGCCGCGCACACGAGCGCGGTCTTCCCTGCGATGCCGAGATCCATTTTTTCGATATCCGTGGTGGCGTCGCGCCGCCCGGCGGCGCGCGGGTTGTCGACGAGACGTCGATAATATCCGGATCGCGCGAGCCGTCTTGGTAAACTTGCGTCCGTGCGCGCAGCCGGGCCCGCCGCCCGCCTGCCACCTTCGATCCCCTTTTGCCCCTGGGCGCCCCGTCATGAAACAGGACAGCCGTTTCCCGAATCTTTTCATCCTCGATCACCCGCTGATCCAGCACAAGCTGACCCACATGCGCGACAAGGACACGTCGACGCGCACGTTCCGCGAGCTGCTGCGCGAGATCACGCTGCTGATGGGTTACGAGATCACCCGCAACCTGCCGATCACGACCAAGCGGGTCGAAACCCCGCTCGTCGAGATCGACGCGCCGGTGATCGCCGGCAAGAAGCTCGCGATCGTGCCGGTGCTGCGCGCGGGCGTCGGGATGTCGGACGGCCTGCTCGACCTGGTGCCGTCGGCGCGCGTCGGCCATATCGGCGTGTACCGCGCGGACGACCACCGCCCGGTCGAGTACCTGGTGCGCCTGCCGGACCTCGAGGACCGGATCTTCATCCTGTGCGACCCGATGGTCGCGACCGGCTACTCGGCCGTGCATGCGGTCGACGTGCTGAAGCGCCGCAACGTGCCGGCCGCGAACATCATGTTCGTCGCGCTGGTCGCCGCGCCGGAAGGCGTGCAGGTGTTCCAGGACGCGCATCCGGACGTGAAGCTGTACGTCGCGTCGCTCGATTCGCATCTGAACGAGCACGCGTACATCGTGCCGGGCCTCGGCGACGCGGGCGACCGCCTGTTCGGCACCAAGAACTGACGGGCCGGCCATCCGGGGGCCGGCCTTCCGGGGGGGCGGCGATCGGGGGCCAGCCACCCGGGTACGGGCGTTCCGGCGCCTGATCCCGGCCATTCGGCCATGCGCGACGGGCCCGAGCGGACGCCCGCCGCGTGATAAAATCTCGATCCACTCGACACGCGCGGCCCCGCGGCTTCATGCCCGCCCCAGCGGCCGCCGATTCAACGACACATTGGCTTAAACGCCCGCGCACGCGCCCGGGCGACGGAGAAACGTATGGCTGGTCACTCGAAATGGGCCAACATCAAGCATAAGAAAGCTGCGGCCGACGCGAAGCGCGGCAAGATCTGGACGCGCCTGATCAAGGAAATCCAGGTGGCGGCGCGCCTCGGCGGCGGCGACATCGGCTCGAACCCGCGCCTGCGTCTCGCGGTCGACAAGGCGGCCGACGCGAACATGCCGAAGGACAACGTCAAGCGCGCGATCGATCGCGGCGTCGGCGGCGCGGACGGCGCGAACTACGAGGAAATCCGCTACGAAGGCTACGGCATCGGCGGCGCGGCGATCATCGTCGACACGCTGACCGACAACCGCACCCGCACGGTCGCGGAAGTGCGCCACGCGTTCTCGAAGTTCGGCGGCAACATGGGCACCGACGGTTCGGTCGCGTTCATGTTCGATCACGTCGGCCAGTTCCTGTTCGCGCCGGGCACCTCGGAAGACGCGCTGATGGAAGCCGCGCTCGAGGCGGGCGCGAACGACGTCAACACGAACGAAGACGGCTCGATCGAAGTGCTGTGCGACTGGCAGGAATTCACCAAGGTGAAGGACACGCTCGAGGCCGGCGGCTTCAAGGCGGAGCTCGCCGAAGTGACGATGAAGCCGCAGAACGAAGTCGAATTCACCGGCGACGACGCGGCGAAGATGCAGAAGCTCCTGGACGCGCTCGAGAACCTCGACGACGTGCAGGACGTGTACACGAACGCCGTCGTCATCGAGGAATGAGATGCCTGCCGCCGTGCTCCGTTCGCGGCGGCGGCTCGACCGATATCGCGGCCGGCGCGCCTGAGCGTGCCGGCCGCCCTGTTTTCTAGTCTGCGGGGAATCCCATGAAACTACTCGTCGTCGGTTCCGGCGGTCGCGAACATGCGCTCGCGTGGAAGCTCGCGCAGTCGCCGCGCGTCCAGATGGTCTACGTCGCGCCCGGCAATGGCGGCACGGCGCAGGACGAGCGCCTGAAGAATGTCGACATCACGTCGCTCGACGCGCTCGCCGACTTCGCGGAAAGCGAAGGCGTCGCGTTCACGCTCGTCGGCCCGGAAGCGCCGCTCGCGGCCGGCATCGTCAACCTGTTCCGCGCGCGCGGCCTGAAGGTGTTCGGCCCGACCCGCGAAGCGGCGCAGCTCGAAAGCTCGAAGGATTTCGCGAAGGCGTTCATGAAGCGCCACGGGATCCCGACCGCCGACTACGAAACCTTCTCCGACGCGGCCGCCGCGCATGCGTACATCGACGCGAAAGGCGCGCCGATCGTCGTGAAGGCCGACGGCCTCGCGGCCGGCAAGGGCGTCGTGGTCGCGATGTCGCTGGAAGAAGCGCATGCGGCCGTCGACATGATGCTGTCGGGCAACAAGCTCGGCGATGCCGGCGCGCGCGTCGTGATCGAGGAATTCCTCGACGGCGAGGAGGCGAGCTTCATCGTGATGGTCGACGGCAAGCACGCGCTTGCGCTGGCTTCCAGCCAGGACCACAAGCGCCTGCTCGACGAGGACCGCGGCCCGAACACGGGCGGCATGGGCGCGTATTCGCCCGCGCCGATCGTCACGCCGCAGATGCACGCGCGCGTGATGCGCGAGATCATCATGCCGACCGTGCGCGGCATGGAGAAGGACGGCATCCGCTTCACGGGCTTCCTGTACGCGGGCCTGATGATCGACAAGGACGGCAACCCGCGCACGCTCGAGTTCAACTGCCGGATGGGCGACCCCGAGACGCAGCCGATCATGGCGCGCCTGAAGAGCGATTTCTCGAAGGTCGTCGAGCAGGCGATCGCGGGCACGCTCGACACGGTCGAGCTCGACTGGGACCGCCGCACCGCGCTCGGCGTCGTGCTGGCCGCGCATGGCTATCCGGACGCGCCGCGCAAGGGCGACCGCATCAACGGCATCCCGGCCGAGACCGAGCAGGCCGTCACGTTCCACGCGGGCACGACGCTCGACGGCGACAAGCTGACGACGTCGGGCGGCCGCGTGCTGTGCGTGGTCGGCCTCGCCGATTCGGTGCGCGAAGCGCAGCAGCATGCGTACGAAGCGATCAACCAGATCAATTTCGAAGGCATGCAGTACCGCCGCGACATCGGCTACCGCGCGCTCAACCGCAAGAGCGCGTGACGGTGGCACCGGGCGCGCCGCAAGGCTGCGCGCCCTCTCCTCTGCCGGGGTTCGTTAGAATGCCCGGCAGATGCCTTTTTAATGCGCCCCGTTCCGACGGGGCACCCAGTCCAGACATGACCGATTCGACCTACGACGTGACGCGGGTGCGCGCGTACCTCCAAGGCCTGCAGACGCGCATCGCCGACGCGCTCGGCGCACTCGACGGCACGCCGCTCGCGACCGACGCGTGGCAGCGCGGGCCGGCCGAGCGCCTGCGCGGCGGCGGCTGCACGCGCATCCTCGAGGACGGCAACGTGTTCGAGCGCGCGGGCATCGGCTTTTCCGACGTCGCGGGCGACGCGCTGCCGCCGTCGGCGAGCGCGGCGCGCCCGCAGCTCGCGGGCCGCGGTTTCGAGGCGCTCGGCGTGTCGCTCGTGCTGCACCCGCGCAACCCGTACTGCCCGACCGTGCACATGAACGTGCGGATGCTGATCGCCACCAAGCCCGGCGAGGAGCCGGTGTTCTGGTTCGGCGGCGGCATGGATCTGACACCGATTTACGGCTTCGAGGACGACGCGCGGCACTTCCACCAGACCTGCAAGGACGCGCTCGACCCGTTCGGCGCGGCGCTGTATCCGCGTTTCAAGACGTGGTGCGACGAGTATTTCTTCCTCAAGCACCGCAACGAGGCGCGCGGCATCGGCGGGATCTTCTTCGACGACTTCTCGGAGCCCGGCTTCGAGCGTTCGTTCGAGATGATGCAAAGCGTCGGCGACGCGTTCCTCGCGGCCTACCTGCCGATCGTCGAGCGCCGCCGCGATACGCCGTACGGCGAGCGCGAGCGGGCGTTCCAGGGCTACCGCCGTGGCCGCTACGTCGAGTTCAACCTGGTGTTCGACCGCGGCACGCTGTTCGGGCTGCAGAGCGGCGGCCGGACCGAATCGATCCTGATGTCGATGCCGCCCGTCGCGAACTGGCGCTACAACTGGCAGCCCGAGCCGGGCACGCCCGAAGCGCGCCTGTATAGCGACTTCATCGTGCCGCGCGACTGGGTCTGAACCCCGCGCCACCGCAACGAAAGGACCTGTTCTGGACCACACCACCCGCCCCGCCCCGCTGCCGCGCCGTATTGGCCTGCTGGGCGGCACGTTCGACCCGATCCACGACGGCCATCTCGCGCTCGCGAGCCGCTTCGCCGACGTGCTCGGCCTGACCGAGCTCCTGCTGCTGCCCGCCGGGCAGCCGTACCAGAAGCGCGACGTGTCGGCCGCCGAGCATCGCCTCGCGATGACGCGCGCGGCCGCGCAGTCGCTCGTGCTGCCCGGCGTGACGGTCGGCGTCGCGAACGACGAGATCGAGCATGCGGGGCCGACCTACACGGTCGACACGCTGGCGCGCTGGCGCGAACGGGTCGGCCCGGGCGCGTCGCTGTCGCTGCTGATCGGCGCGGACCAGCTGGTGCGCCTCGACACCTGGCGCGACTGGCGGCGGCTGTTCGACTACGCGCACATCTGCGTATCGACCCGCCCCGGGTTCGATCTTGCCGCGGCGCCGCAGGCGGTCGCGCAGGAAGTCGCCGCGCGGCAGGCATCCGCCGACGTGCTGATGGCGACGCCGGCCGGCCGCCTGCTGATCGACACGACGCTTGCGTTCGACATCGCCGCGACCGACATCCGCGCGCACCTGCGCGAGTGCATCGCGCGCCGCGCGCAGGTGCCCGACGCATCGGCCGAGCACGTGCCGGCCGCCGTCTGGGCCTATATTCTTCAACATCGTCTTTACCATTCCTGATTCCATGGATATCCGCAAACTGCAGCGCGTGATCGTCGACGCCCTCGAAGACATCAAGGCGCAAGACATCAAAGTCTTCAACACGAGCCACCTCACCGAGCTGTTCGACCGCGTGATCGTCGCGTCCGGCACGTCGAACCGCCAGACCAAGGCGCTCGCATCGAGCGTGCGCGAGAAGGTCAAGGAAGCCGGCGGCGACGTCGTCAGCTCCGAAGGCGAGGACACCGGCGAATGGGTGCTGGTCGACTGCGGCGACGCGGTCGTGCACATCCTGCAGCCCGCGCTGCGCCAGTACTACAACCTCGAGGAAATCTGGGGCGACAAGCCGGTGCGGATGAAGCTCGGCGGCGGCAAGGGCCCGAACGGCGCGGCCACCGCCAGCGACGACGACGAGGACGAGGAAGACGCGCCGGCCGCGCGCCCGGCGCGCAAGACGCCCGCCCGCCGCCGCTGATTCGTCACGCATCGTTCCGATGAAGCTGTTCATCCTCGCGGTCGGCCACAAGATGCCCGGCTGGATCGCATCGGGCTTCGACGAATACGCGAAGCGGATGCCGCCCGAGCTGCGCATCGAGCTGCGCGAGATCAAGCCCGAGCTGCGCTCCGGCGGGCGCAGCGCCGAAAGCGTGATGGCCGCCGAGCGGCAGAAGATCGAGGCCGCGCTGCCGAAGGGCGCGCGGATCGTCGCGCTCGACGAGCGCGGCCGCGACTGGACCACGATGCAGCTCGCGCAGGCGCTGCCCGGCTGGCAGCAGGACGGCCGCGACGTGGCGTTCGTGATCGGCGGCGCCGACGGGCTCGATCCGGAACTCAAGGCGCGCGCCGACCTGCTGCTGCGCATCTCCAGCATGACGCTGCCGCACGGGATGGTGCGGGTGCTGCTCGCCGAACAGCTTTACCGGGCGTGGAGCATCACGCAGAATCACCCCTATCACCGCGCATGACGCGTCGTCCTCGCGACGCGCGCGCCGCGCGCCCCACGAGATAACGACACCATGCCGTCCAGCATCGCCCCCGAACTTTTCCCGATCCTCTATCTCGCTTCGCAAAGCCCGCGCCGCCAGGAGCTGCTGCAGCAGATCGGCGTGCGCTTCGAACTGCTGCTGCCCCGCCCCGACGAGGACGCCGAAGCGCTCGAAGCCGAGCGCCCGGGCGAAACCGCCGACGACTACGTGCTGCGCGTGACCGTCGCAAAGGCCGAGGCCGCGCGTGCGCGCCTCGCCGCGAGCGGCAAGCCGGCCGCGCCGCTGCTCGTCGCCGACACCACCGTGACGATCGACGGCGCGATCCTCGGCAAGCCCGCCGATCCGGCCGATGCGCTCGCGATGCTCACCCGCCTCGCGGGGCGCGAGCACGAAGTGCTGACCGCGGTCGCGGTGATCGATGCGGGCGGCGCGCTGCTGCCGCCTGCGCTGTCGCGCTCGTCGGTACGCTTCTCGGCCGCGCCGCGCGACGCGTTCGCGCGCTACGTCGAGACCGGCGAGCCGTTCGGCAAGGCCGGCGCGTACGCGATCCAGGGGCGCGCGGCCGAGTTCGTCGAGCAAATCGCCGGTTCCCATTCAGGTATCATGGGTCTGCCCCTTTTTGAGACTGCCGCGCTGCTGCGCGCCGCGCGCGTCGACTTCTGAATCCCGCCATGAACGAAGAAATCCTGATCAACCTCACGCCGCAGGAAACACGCGTCGCACTCGTCCAGCAAGGCGCGGTGCAGGAGCTTCACGTCGAACGCACGCTGTCGCGCGGGCGGGTCGGCAACATCTATCTCGGCAAGGTCGTGCGCGTGCTGCCCGGCATGCAGTCGGCGTTCATCGACATCGGCCTCGAGCGCGCGGCATTCCTGCACGTCGCCGACATCTGGCAGCCGCGCCTCGCCGGCGATCCGCAGGCGAGCGCGCCGCACCAGCCGATCGAGAAGACGGTGTTCGAAGGCCAGACACTGATGGTGCAGGTGATCAAGGACCCGATCGGCACCAAGGGCGCGCGGCTGTCGACGCAGGTGAGCATCGCGGGCCGCACGCTCGTCTATTTGCCGCAGGAGCCGCACATCGGCATCTCGCAGAAGATCGAGAGCGAGGCCGAGCGCGAAGCCGTGCGCGCGCGCCTGACCGCGGTGATCCCGCCCGACGAGAAAGGCGGCTACATCGTGCGCACGATCGCCGAGGATGCGACTTCCGACGAACTGGCCGGCGACGTCACCTACCTGCGCAAGACCTGGGCGACGATCGTCGCGCAGGCGCAGCGGCTGCCGGCGACGAGCCTGCTGTACCAGGATCTCGACCTCGCGCAGCGCGTGCTGCGCGATTTCGCGAACGACGACACCACGCGCATCCAGGTCGATTCTCGCGAGACCTACCAGCGCCTGTCGGAATTCGCGGCCGAGTTCACGCCGGCGGTGAGCCCGAAGCTGCACCACTACACCGGCGAGCGGCCGCTGTTCGACCTGTACAGCATCGAGACGGAAATCCAGCGCGCGCTGTCGCGGCGGGTCGACCTGAAGTCGGGCGGCTACCTGATGATCGACCAGACCGAGGCGATGACGACGATCGACGTGAATACGGGCGGCTACGTCGGCGCGCGCAATTTCGACGACACGATCTTCAAGACCAACCTCGAGGCCGCGCACACGATCGCGCGGCAGCTGCGGCTGCGCAACCTCGGCGGGATCATCATCATCGACTTCATCGACATGGAGAACGCCGAGCATCGCGACGCGGTGCTGTCCGAGCTGAAGAAGGCGCTCTCGCGCGACCGCACGCGCGTGACCGTCAACGGCTTCTCGCAGCTCGGGCTCGTCGAGATGACCCGCAAGCGCACCCGCGAATCGCTCGCCCATGTGCTGTGCGAGCCGTGCCCGACGTGCCAGGGCAAGGGCCAGGTGAAGACGTCGCGCACCGTCTGCTACGACATCCTGCGCGAGATCCTGCGCGAGTCGCGCCAGTTCAACCCGCGCGAGTTCCGCGTGATCGCCGCGCAGCAGGTGATCGACCTGTTCCTCGACGAGGAATCGCAGCATCTCGCGATGCTGATCGACTTCATCGGCAAGCCGGTGTCGCTGCAGGTCGAGTCGAACCTGAGCCAGGAGCAGTACGACATCGTGCTGATGTGACGCACGGCGCACGATGCCCTGTCGACACCCCGCCCGCGAGGGTTGGTTACAATGCCGCGCTGAGTCCGAACACGGGTAACCGCGCCATGAAGTCCATCATCGCCTCAACCTTCGTCGCCGCGCTCGCGTTTGCGAGCGTGCCGGCAACGGCCGAAACGTCGACCGCCGGCGACGCATCGCAGCCATCGTGCGCGATCGCGACCGTCACCGGCGTCGGCGGATCCGTGCAAAGCCTGCGCGAATACCTCGCGACCCCGGAAAAGTACCGCTACCTCGCCGACCATCCGCTCGACTGCAAGGTCTCCGAAGACAGCCGCACGTCCGGCTGCACCGGCCTCACGTATCTTCGGCACGAGCGGGTCAGCGTGTACGACGACGGCGACGACCAGACGATGGTCGTGGTCGCGCGCGTGGAGCTCGACCGGGGTACGTACCCCGCGATCATCTCTGTGCCCAGAAAGGATGTGCAGTGCGTGAAGTGAACGCACGCGATCCAGCCGCACGAAACCCCTTTTCCCACCCCATTTGTCAGGCACCATGAGCAAACAACACAACCGCCGCCAGCGCAAGAAACTCCACATCGGCGAATTCCAGGAACTCGCCTTCAACGCCACCGCGCACTATCGCACCGAGCTGAGCGACCTCGAGCGCGGCGAGCTGATCGATGCGTTCATCGATTTCGTCGAGGCGCACGGGCTGCTGACCGTCGCATCCGCGGACGAAGGCATCGGCGCGTACGTGATCTCCGGCGCGCCGCGCGGCACGACCACCGACGCCGACCGCGAAGCAGTGCGCGGATGGCTCACGGCCCGGCCGGAACTCACCAACGTCGAAATCGGCGACTTCACGGACGCCTGGTACCCGGAAGCCTGAGTCGCCGCACCCGCGCGTCGCGGCTCGACGCGCGGCTGGCCCGCTGCGGTTCGGGCGTCACGACGTCCGTGCCCAAGTGGCGCAGCGCCCCGGCCGCCCGCCCCCGCGACCCTTTGTCACACGCCATTTCCCGCTGCCGGCGCGCGCCGCCCGCCTACGCTCGTCGGCCTTCCCCGCGAGACACGTTAAACTCTCCCCTCGCGTGGTGCGCCGCCCGCACCCGCCATCCATCGCCAGCCGCGTGCCCCGTGGCCCGCCCCGACCCATGGAGTGAGTTTCAATGAGCGGCGGTATTCCGCTTCCCGTGTCCCGCAAATCCTTCCCGTCCGCGACGGTCCTGCCGATCCTCGCCGCCACGCTGCTGTCCGGCTGCGGGCTGCTGCCGGTGCAGAATCCGCCCGCGCCGATCAGCGAAGCGCTCGTCGAGCCGGTCGAGGAAACCGCCGGCGAACCGCTGACGATGCCGCCCGTGCCCGCGCCGCTCCAGCCGGAGACGGAGGCGCCGAAGAAGCCGCATCGCGAAGCCGTGCGGCCGAAGCCCGCCCCGCGTCCGGAAACGCCGCCGCCCGCGGCGCCCGCGCCGGCGCCGCTGGTCGCGACGCGCCCGCTCGACCGCACCCGGATCCACGCGCTGCTCGACAGCGAAGTGGCGCGGCGCAACGGCAAGGTGATCGGCCATGCGATCGACATGGTGACCGACGCGAGCGGCAGGCCGCGGGAGATGATCGTCAACCTGCAGGGCTTCATGGGCGTCGGCGACCGCAAGGTCAGCTTCCCGTGGAACGTGTTCCGCTTCACGCCGGGCGGCAAGAACGAGCCGATCGTGCTCGACGTGCCGTCGGGCGAACTGCCGCCCGCCGCACGCCCGAAGACGGTGCCGCTGTCCGGCTCGCCGGCCGCGTCGCCGGCGACGCGCCTGCCCGTGCTCGACAGCGACGTCGAACGGCCGAACGGCACGAAGATCGGCCGCGTCGTCGACGTGCTGATCGATCGCGACGCACAGCCGCAGGCGGTCGTGCTCGACCTCGGCGGGCTCGTCAACACGGATCGCCGCTCGATCGCCGCGAACTGGGCCGCGCTGCGCTTCGTCACGCGCGACAAGGCGCTGCGCCCGCAGCTCGACCTGAACGACGCGCAGATCAAGGCAGCGCCGCCCTATGCGGCCGACAAGCCGGTCGTCGCGGTCTCGCCGCCGGCCGCCGCCGCGCCGGCCTCGTCAGCGAGTGCCACGCGATGACGATCCACCAAACCGTCAGTGCGCGCAGCCTGCGTGCCCTCGACTGGCTCAACTTCTTCGTGGCAAACGTTCAAACCGGTTTCGGCCCGTTCATCGCGTCGTACCTCGCGTCGCACAAGTGGACGCAGGGCGAGATCGGTCTGGTGCTGTCGATCGGCACGATCAGCGCGATGGTGAGCCAGGTGCCCGGCGGCGCAGCCGTCGACGCGCTGAGGAACAAGAAAGGCGCGGCCGCGTGGGCGATCGCGGCGATCATCCTGTCGGCGGTGCTGCTCGCGTCGAGCCCGACGATCGTGCCGGTGATCGCGGCCGAGGTGTTCCACGGCTTCGCGAGCTGCATGCTGGTGCCGGCGATGGCGGCGATCTCGTTCTCGCTGGTCGGCCGCGCGGACCTCGGCGACCGGCTCGGCCGCAATGCGCGCTGGGCGTCGATCGGCAGCGCGGTCGCGGCGGGCCTGATGGGCCTCACCGGCGAATACTTCTCCGCGCGCGCGGTGTTCTGGCTGACGGCCGCGCTCGCGCTGCCGGCGCTGTTCGCGCTCGCGATGATCCAGCCGACCCACACGGTGATCCCGCATGTCGGCGCCAAACGCGACGACAGCGAAGGCGAGGAGCGCGAAACGCTGCTCGAGCTGCTGCGCGACCGGCGCATGCTGATCTTCGCCGCGTGCGTGGTGCTGTTCCACCTGTCGAATGCGGCGATGCTCAACCTGGCCGCCGGCGAAGTCACGGCCGGCATGGGCGAGAACGTGCAGCTCGTGATCGCCGCGTGCATCATCGTGCCGCAGGCGATCGTCGCGATGCTGTCGCCGTGGGTGGGCCGCTCCGCCCAGCGCTGGGGGCGCCGGCCGATCCTGCTGCTCGGCTTCTCCGCGCTGCCGGTGCGCGCGCTGCTGTTCGCGGGCGTGAGCAGCCCGTACCTGCTCGTGCCGGTGCAGATGCTCGACGGCATCAGCGCCGCCGTGTTCGGCGTGATGCTGCCGCTGATCGCCGCGGACGTCGCGGGCGGCAAGGGCCGCTACAACCTGTGCATCGGGCTGTTCGGCCTGGCGGCCGGGATCGGCGCGACGTTCAGCACGGCCGTGGCCGGCTACATCGCCGACCATTTCGGCAATGCGGTCAGCTTCTTCGGGCTTGCCGCCGCCGGCGCGCTCGCGGTGCTGCTCGTGTGGCTCGCGATGCCGGAAACGCGCGTCGACAACGGCGACGACCCGGCTGAAGCGCCCGCCGCCGCCGCGCCCGGACAGGCGCGCTGACCGGGCCTCGCGCCCCCTCACCCGCTTCATGGCAGCAACACGATGAATACGCTCAGGACCCTCGACGAAACCCGGCAGCAGATCCAGCAATCGATCTTCGATCTGTTCAAGGGGCTGTCGCTGCGCGAGCGGCTCGCGCAAGGCGGGCTGATGGCGCTGCAGGCCGTCTGCGGCGCCTGCCTCGCGTACGGCATCGGCCGCGCGCTGCATACCGAGCAGGCCGTCTGGGCCGCGATCACCGCGATCGCGGTCACCCAGCACAACTACTCCGACACGATGTCGCTGTCGCGCGACCAGTTCGTCGGCGCGATGGTCGGCGGCGTGCTCGGCTTTGCGGGCGCCGCGCTCGGCGGCGGCCATCTGGTCGCCTATGCGCTCGCCGTCGCGATCGTGATCGTGTGCTGCTGGTGCCTGAACGTCGGCAGCGCGGCGCGGCTCGGCGGCGTCACCGCGACGATCGTGATGCTGTTTCCGGGCAGCGGCCCGCTATGGGACATTCCGCTCGTGCGGCTCGGTGAAGTGACGCTCGGCACGGTGTGCGCGCTGGCGGTGTGCTGGGGGATGTCGCGGATCGAGCGGCGCTGGTTCCGGCGCCGGTAACGGCACGCGGGCGCCGTGCGCGGGCCCGGCGCGGTGGGGCCGCGCCGGATGGATCACGGTTCTGCGACGGTTCGCCGCGATTCCGCTTACGGCCCGATCCGCAGGACGATGCCGGTCGGGATCGCGACGAGCAGGTAGTCGCTGCCGATGCCGACCCAGTGATAGCCGCGCGGCGGCGGCGTCAGGCGATACGCGCGCCAGTCGTCGACCACGTACTGGCGATCGCGGAATTCGTCGGGCAGCCGGTCGCCCTTGTGCCACTCGCGGCGCGGCTGGTCCGCCCAGCGCGGCGGCACGTCCTCGGCGCGGCCGGGGCCTTTGTGCATGCCGTGCTTGTCGTGGCCGTACGCATGGCCGTGGCCATGGCCGTGCCCCTCGTCGTCCGGTTGCGCGCTCGCGAGCGCCGGCGCCGCCAATACGGCCGTCATGAGCAGAGAAGCGAGAATCGGGTGCTGTCTTGCCATCGTCCACCTCCCGTCGAGCCGCCGGCGCCGGGATGACGCCGCGGCCGCACAAGGCTAACACACGTCGCGGCGCACGCCGGCCGGGCGGCTTTGCGCGCGGGGCAGCGGGTATACTCTCGCTCACCTTCGATCCGTACGATTTTTCATGGCTGAACCTACGCTCGGCGTCGCCATCATCGCCCACAACGCGGCCCGCCGGCTCGCGCAATGCCTGGACGCGCTCGCCTTCGCGGACGACATCGTCGTCGTCGACGGCGGCAGCACCGACGACACCGTCGAGATCGCCCGCGCGCATGGCGCCCGCGTGATCGTCGCCGCCGACTGGCCGGGCTTCGGGCCGCAGAAGAATCGCGCGCTCGCGGCGCTGTCGACCGACTGGGTGCTGTCGATCGATACCGACGAAGTCGTGTCGGACGAACTCGCCGCGGCGATCCGCGCGGCGATCCGCGCACCGCAGGCCGACGTTTATGCGATCGATCGCCTGTCGGCGTTCTGCGGCCGCTGGGTGCACCACAGCGGCTGGTATCCGGACTGGATCCCGCGGCTGTTCCGGCGCGGCGCCGCCCGCTTCTCGGACGACCTCGTCCACGAACGGCTGGTGTTCGACAGCCGCGCCGCGCGGCTCGACGGCAAGCTGCTTCATTATTCGTACGACGACATCGAAGCGGTGCTGCGCAAGCTCGACGCGTATTCGAGCGCCGGCGCGCGGCAGCGCCGTGCGGCCGGCGAGCGCGCGACGGTCGGCAAGGCCATCCGGCGGGGATTGTGGGCGTTCGTGCGGACCTACGTGCTGCGGCGCGGGTTTCTCGACGGGCGGGCGGGACTGATGATCGCGGTATTCAACGCGGAGACGGTGTACTACCGCTTCCTGAAGCTCGCGCACGACGACACGCCCGCGTCCTAGGCCGACACTGCGGCCACCGCAGCCAGTGGCGCGCCGGGATTACGCGCCGCCGCGCGGCAACGCAGACACGTCGATGATCGATTCGCGCGGCGCCTCGACGGCCGGGCGGCCTTCGACGAGCGCCGCTGCGACGGCAATCACACGCTGCGCGGAAAGCTCCGTCAGGCAGCGGCTCCAGCTTTCGAGATGACGGTCGCAGCCTTCGAGCTTGCACGGCACGCAATCGCCTTCGCCCTGCATCAGGTAGACGTTGCCGCGCTGCGCCGAGCCGCGCAGCGGCCACGGCTCGTCGTGCGCGGGCCAGTTGGCGGGCCACGGCCCCCAGCGAACCGGGTTGGACGGCCCGAACAGCGCGAGCGTCGGCGTGCCGCACGCAGCGGCGACATGGGTCGCGCCGGTGTCCGGCCCCACGAACAGCCGCGCGCGGCGAATCAGCTCGGCCGTCTCCCCGAACGTCAGGCGTCCGACGAAATTCGCGACCGGCTCGCCCGCCGCCGCCACGATCCGCTGCGCATACTCGATCTCCGCGGCGCCCGGCCCGCCGCTCAGCGCGACGTCGAAACCGCTCGCGCGCGCCCAACGGATCAGGTCGGCCCAGCCGTCTTCACGCCACTGCTTGTAGCGGAACATCGGCGACGGATGCAGCACGACGTGCGGCCGCGTGCGCGACAGCGCGGACGGCCCGTACAGCAGCGCGTCGAATCGCGCGATGCGCGCCGGATCGGTGCCGATGCCCGGTGCGACCACTTCCGCGCAAGGCGTCACGCCCAGCGCTTCGGCAATCGCGAGACTGCTCGTCACCGTGTGGACGTCGCCGTGCCGGTTCAGCGCGATGCCGTCCAGCATGAAGCGCGTCAGCCGCGTGACCCGCTCCGGATCGACGAGCCCGACGCGCCGGCGCCCGGCGAACCACGTGTAGAAACGGGCCCGATCCGAGCTGATCGCCGCGCACGCGAGGTCGTAGCGGCGCCAGAGGCGGGCCGCGTCGGCGAACCGCTCGCGCGGCTTCGCGCGCTGCGCGACGACGATCACGCGGCGGATGTCGGGATTGTGCTCGAGCACGCCCTCGGTGCCGCGAAACACGACCATGTCGATCTGCGCGTCGGGCCACTGCCGCTTCAGCGAGCGGACCAGCGGCGTCGTCAGCAGCACGTCGCCGATTCTGCGGGTGCAGGCGACCAGGATGCTGCGCGGCGGCGTAGCGAGCGTAAGGGAAGCGGTCACGGCGGGTATCGGCGAGGAAGAGCGGGCCATTTTAGCGAAATCGCGTTGCGCGAACCATGCGAGCGGCTCAGCGCGCAGCCGCGAGCAGGCCATCGGCGAGCGCGGCGAACCGCCGGTTCGCGGCCGGCACGTCGAAGGTCGCGATCCGCGCCGCCGCATTGGGCGCGAGCGCCGCGCGCACGGCCCCGTCGGTTACGAGGCGTTCCAGCGCGGCCGACATGGCGTCGACGTCGCCGACCGGCACGAGCATGCCCGCGCGGCCGCCGTCGAGCATGTCGCGCGGGCCGGTCGGGCAGTCGGCCGCGAGGACCGGCGTGCCGAGCGCCATTGCTTCGCCGAGCACCATCGGTGCGCCTTCGTAGCGGCTGCTCAGCACCAGCGCTTCGGCGACGCGAACGTACGGGAACGGATTCGCGCAGTAGCCGACGAAGTGCACGGCATCTCTAATCCGCAATTGGTCCGCGAGCTGCTCGAGCGCCGTGCGATCCGGCCCGTCGCCGAGCAGCACGAGATCCGCGGCGTCCGGCCGGCGCGCACGCCATTGCGCATACGCGCGCAGCAGCGTGCGGTGATCCTTCTGCCCTTCGTCGAGCCGCGCCACCGACACGACGAAGCGTTCGGCCGGGCGCTCGAACGGCGCCGTCGCGCGCCGCCGGATCGCGTCGATGTCGATCACGTTCGGCAGTTCGACGATCCGCACGCCGGAGCCGGCGAACATCTTCTCGGCCTCCTGCCGCATCGCGGCCGTCAGCACCGCGATCGCGGCGTAGCGCGCGTACTGGCGCGTGCGGCGCGCCATGTACGCATCGCCCTTGTGGCCGAAGCGCGCGACGAAGCTGTAATGGCTGACGCCGAGCCACGGCGCCGTGCCGCGGCCGGCGATTCGCCGCAGCGAGAAATCGAAGTCGCAGACGAGGTCGTAACCGGCGGCGAGCTGCAGGAAGCGGCGCGCGACGAGCGGGCGGATCACCGCATGCGTCGTCAGCTTGTGCAGCAGCTTCTCGCCGAACCGCAGGCGGCGGCTGCGCTCGAGCTGGTGCAGCGCGTGCGACCAGCGTGAGGTTGCGAGCACGTGAACCGGCACGTCGGCCGGAATCGCGCCGCTGCGCCGCAGCGCGTCCAGATCGGCGGTCGGAAACGCGACCGACAGCGCAGGCGCGATCACCCGCCGGTCGAGCGCGTTCAGCCACGCGACCAGCGCGGTTTCGGTGCCGCCGCGGCCGAAGTCGTCGATATGGAACAGCACGCGCACCGGCTTGCCGTTGGCAGTGTGCGCGGCTGCGGCGGCACGCGTCAGGACGTCGTTCATGTCAGTTCGCTTTCCATTGCGCGCGGGGCATCCCGGCGTGGCGTTCACCGTAGCCCAACACCAGCCCCGCGAACGACCAGAACGCGAGCATCGTCGTCCGCCACATGAAATCGTCCACCACGTTCTTGGTGATCATACCGGCGACGAGCGCGACGCCGCCGGCGGCAATCCACGGGTTGCTGTGCCGCAGGCGCCAGAAGGCGATCACAAGCGCCAGCAGCAGCCACGCATGCAGGAACAGGCCGATCCAGCCGGTCTGCAGCCAGGTGTTGAGAAAGAGATTGTGCGCGTGCGTCAACGCCTGCGGCTCGAGTTCGAGCAAATCACGCGGCATCACGCTGCGGTACGCCATCCCCGGCAGCGGCTTGCCGAAGCCGATGCCCGTCCATGCATGCTGGCGTCCCTGGTCGCCGTAGAACTTCCACAGCTTCGGCCGCGTGTCCGACGACAGCGTATCGCCGAGCGCAGTCATGCCGGACGGCACGTAAATAGGGAGGCCCGCCACCGAGATGTCGCGCGAGCTGGCGAGGGGCGGCGGCGCGTCGTGATAGCGCAGTCGCGCGCTCAGCTCGAGCGTGCCGACCGCGCCGGCGCCGAGCACGGCCACCGCCAGCGCCGCCAGCAGCAAATGGCGGCGGTACAGTGGATACAGACCGGCCAGCAGCGTGATCGCGGCGGCCGGCCAAAAAAAACGATTGAGGGTCGCCAGGCCGACCAGCACGCACAGCACGAGACCTGCGCCGCCGACCCAGCGCCAGTTGCGCTTCGGCACCAGGAACGCACAGAACAGCGCCATCGCGAACACCATCAGCGAACTGGTATGGCCGACCCGCGCATAGAAGCGAACCGGAAACGTCTCCGGCGTCGGCGGCTGCAGGCGGCCCCAGTAGAGCACGCTGATCACAGCCAGCAGCGCGCACGCGAGCCACACGGCCAGCGTGACGCGCTCCGGGCGCTCGACGCGCGTGCCGAACAGCCAGAAGCCCCAGAACGTCAGCAGCGGATACAGGACCTCGTCGAGCCAGGCATGCATGCTGACGCCCGGGAACGCCGACCAGCGCACCGACGCGAGGGTCCAGGCCGCCCACCCGGCGATCGGGACGAACAGCGGCCAGCGGAACGGCGCCGGGCGCGTGGGCGAGAAAACGGCCGCCACGAGTGCGATGGCGACGAGCGCCAGACCGTTGTTCACGAACGCCGCCATGTGCCCGAACATGACCGCGAACATCACGACCGGGCAGCCGATCCACAGGAGACGCTCGATACGCGCCGAGGTAACAGTCATCGAACTTGCACCAGTACTTGTTGAAGTGCGTCGCGCACCGCGTCCACCGTCAACGCGCTCATGCATGCCGCCGTGCCTTCATGCCAGGCAACGCACGTCGTCGCGTTCCGATCGCAGCGCCGGATCCATCGGACGTGGCGCTGGAAAATATAGGGCTGGTCGCGGCACGGCATGTCGGCGATCGTGAGCGCGACGAACGGGACGTCGCGCCAGTAGCGGCCGGCGCCGTGCACGACCGCGCTGCCGGGCCCGAACAGCGCGACGGTCGGCACGCCGATGAGCCGCGCGAGATGCGCGACGCCCGTATCGGGGCAGACGATCGCCTGCGCACCTGCATACAGATGCCACAGATCCGCGAGACCGAGCTGGCCCGCGAAGTTCGGCTGTCCGTCGCGCGGGCCGATCGCGTCGATCAGGTCGACCTCGCTCTTGCCGCCGCTCCAGACCGGCAGGTAGCCGGCTGCCTCCACGTCGGCCGCGAGCGCGCGCCAGCGTTCGAGCGGCCAGCGCTTGACCGCCGTGCTCGCGCCGGGATGCAGCACCACATACGGCCGCTCGCGCAGCGACGCGGGCAGCGCGGCCGCGGCGGGCGGCGCCGGCCAGTCGTCCGGCCGATACGCGCGCGGTGGCGAGCCGTCGACGAGATCCGCAATCAGGTCGCCCCACGCGGTCGGCACATCGGGATAAGGGCGCGCCTCGTCGACGGGCCAGTTCTTCCACGCGGGGGCGTCGCCGGCATGCGCGACGATCCAGCGGCAGCCGGCGCCAAGCGCGAGCCAGCTGTGACGATTGTCCGCCGCCACGATGCCGAGGTCGTACGGCCCCGACGCCAGCAGCCGCCGCACCGATGCGGGGTCGCGGGGATCGAACGCGAACGCGTGCACGCCAAACGGCTCGCGCGCGAACAGCGGCGCGATCGCCTTCGGACAGGCGAGCACGATCCGCGCGGCCGGATACTGCTCGCGCAATTTCGCGAGCAGCGGCGTGAGCAGCAGCGTATCGCCGAGCAGCAGATGATGTGCGACGAGAATGCTCGCGGGCCGTTGCGGCTTGCGTCGCAACGGCTTGAACAGCAATCTCGGCAGAGCCCGCGCGAAGATGTGGATACGTCCGGGAAAACGGCTCATCGGTTCAACGGCAGGCAGTCTCGACGCGGGGATTCGCTGTGCGCATTGGCCCAACGAACGGCCACGTCGTCATGCGAACTCTCCATATGATCGTATTAATTGAGCTGGGATGAGCGTGCGTGGAGCGCCATGCGCCCCGGTCCGCGCGCCCGGACACGCGTCGCGCAACCGTCCTTCGGCTGACGCAGGCCGCCGGGTCGCGGGCCGCAAGAGTATACCATCGCGCCCCTTCCACTCCGGGGGCCGAAAGCGCGCCGTCAGGCCGGAGCCGGCGCCGCCCGTCGGCCGCTAGGCCGGCGTGCGTTCATGGATCTCGCGGGCGAGCGCCAGCAACTGTTCGACATGGTGGCCGACGCCCGGATCGTAGCCCACCGCGCCCTGCGCGACGGCCGCGCGGTCGCCGCCTCCGCTCGCACGCGAGCGGGCCACCGCGGCCGCGATGGCTGCGCGCAACGACGCGACGTCGTTCGGGGTGAACGCGAGCTTCGCATGATCCGCGATCGCGTCGTGACAGCCGAGCGTCGTCGGCAGGATGACCGGCGTGCCGCACATCACGGATTCGATGCCGACCAGCCCGAACGGCTCGTACCTCGATGCGAGGATCGTGTAGTCGGCTGCACGGTAGCCATCCTCGATGTCCTTCACATAGCCGATGTAGCGCAGTTGCGACGACGTCCGCTCCGGCGGCCGGCCGGCGACCGCCACCACCACCGATGCGTCGACGCCTTCGCGCAGCGCCGCCTCGATCAACGGCAGGCCCTTGCGCGCGTGGCTGCTCGACGGAAACAGCAGCACGATGTCACGCTCGCCGAAGCCGAAGCGGCGCCGCAGCGCCGCGCGGGCCGCGTCATCGACCGGCGAGAAGCGCTGCGCGTCGACCGGCGGGTACAGCATGCGGATCTTCGCGTCGTCGACCGCGTACAGCGTACGCAGCTCGTCGCGCATCATCGGCGAATGCGCGACGACGTAGCGCGCCGCCGCGTACTGCCTGCTCTCCAGCGCGATCTGCCGCCGGTCGAAGAACGTCGGCGTGCGGCCGATCGCGCGCAGGAAGCCGCGGTGCGTGCCGCCGCAGATCGCGATGTCGGAACAGTCGACGCGGTTGCAGCCGATCAGCACGTCGACGCCCGCCGCGCGGCGGGCGGCGCGCAGCCGCCACGCGAACCAGCCATCGCGCAATTTGCCGGGGAGGAACGACACGTCGATGCGGTGCGGCTCGACGAGCCGCGCCTCCGGAATCGTCGTATCGATCTTGCGTGCGAAAAACGCGGGCGTGATGCCCGCATCCGCGATGCCGCGCGCGAGATCGATCGCATAGCGCTCGAGGCCGCCGCCATGCTTCAGCGCGTTGCCGGAAAGGCCGATCTTCATCATCGCGCGCGGGCCATCGAATCAACGGGACGCCGCATGTTCAACCGGCCTCCTGCTGGAACTGGATCCGGTGCAGGTGCGCATACAGGCCGTCGCGGTCGAGCAGCTCCGCGTGGCTGCCGCTCTCGACGATGCGGCCGCCGTCCATCACGAGGATCCGGTCCGCGCGCTCGATCGTCGACAGGCGGTGCGCGATCACGAGCGTCGTGCGCCCCTTCATCAATGTCTCGAGCGCGGCCTGGACGTGGCGCTCGGATTCCGAATCGAGCGCCGACGTGGCCTCGTCGAGAATCAGGATCGGCGCATCCTTGTAGATCGCCCGCGCGATCGCGAGGCGTTGCCGCTGGCCGCCCGACAGGCGCATGCCGTTGTCGCCGACCAGCGTGTCGAGGCCTTCCGGCATCGCCTCGACCGTGCTCAGCAGGTTGGCCGCGCGCAACGCGGCGATCACGCGCTCGCGGTCCGGCGTCTCGCCGTACGCGACGTTGCTCGCGATCGTGTCGTTGAACAACACCACGTCCTGGCTCACCATCGCGATCTGGCTGCGCAGGTCGTGCAGCCGGTATTCCGGCAGCGCGACGCCGTCGACCAGGATCTTGCCGCTCGTCGGGTCGAAAAAGCGCGGCAGCAGGTTGACGAGCGTGGTCTTGCCGCTGCCCGACGGCCCGGCCAGCGCGACCATCTCGCCGGGCGCGACGTCGAACGTCACGCGATCGAGCGTCGGCTTGCCGGACGACGTGCCGTACGCGAACGACACGTCGCGGAACTCGACCCGGCCGGTCGCGCGGGCGAGCGGCTTGCCGCCGCCTTCCGGCTCGCGCGGCTCGTCGATCAGGCCGAAGATCAGCTCGGCGGCCGTCATGCCGCGCTGCAGCGGCTGGTTGACGTCCATCAGGTGCTTGAGCGGCGAGATGATCAGCAGCATCGCGGTGACGAACGCGACGAAACCGCCCACCGTCGTCTGGTCGTTCGCGGACTGCACGACGGCGATCGTCAGCACGACCGCGAGCGCGATCGACGCGAGGAACTGCGTGATCGGCTGCGCGAGGCCACCGGATACGATCATCCGCATCGAATAGCCGCGCAGGCGCCGGCTCAGCGTGTTGAAGCGGTCGATCTCGTACTGCTCGCCGTTGTGGATCTTCACGACCTTGTAGCCGCCGACCGTCTCCTCGACGATGTACGCGAGCTGGTTCGTGAGCGTCTGGTGTTCGCGGTTCAGGCGGCGCAGCCGGCGGTTGATCTTGCCGACGACCCAGCCGATGCACGGCAGCAGCACCGCGACGATCAGCGTCAGGCGCCAGTTCAGGTAGAACAGGTAGCCGAGCAGGAACAGGACCGTCAGCGAATCGCGCACGAGCGTGATCATCACGCCCATCAGCACGTTGAGCACCTGGTTGACTTCGAACACGATCGCGTTGATCACCGTGCTCGCGGTCTCGCGCTGGAAGAACGACACGCCGGTGTGGATCATCCGCTCGAACATCTCGATGCGCAGCTGGAGCAGGATCCGGTTCGACACGTATTGCAGCAGATAGCCGGACGCATACTGCGCAATCGCCCGCACGAGCGCGAGGCCGACGACCGCGAGCGGCACGTACAGCTTCGCGCTCACGTCGCCCTTCGCGCCGAAGCCGCGATCGAGCAGCGGCTTCAGCAGCGCCGGGATCCCCGCCTCGGTGCCGGCGACGGCGGCCATCGCCAGCACGCCCGCGAGCAGCACCCACAGGAGCGGCTTCACGTAGGGCCACAGACGGCGCGCGACGACCACGGGCGACGACGCGTCCTGTCCGCCTATGGGTTTGCTAAGAGTAGGCTTGACGCTCAAGATGTCCTCAAACGGATACGGATCCGGATTTCAGTAAACGATTTCGACCGCACTGCTGGCGAACGCCGCGCGCAGTTCCGCGAGCAGGGTATCGCTCGGCTTCACGCGCCACGCATCGCCGAGGCGCATCTCGCCTTGCGCGCGCGCATTGCTGTAGTGGATCTGGACCGCGAGGCCGTTCGGCAGCGGCGGCGCGGGCCGGCGGCCGCCGTCGCGCCCGCCGCCGCGCGGCGCGGGGGCATCGGCCGCGCTCGCCGCGGCCGGATCATCCTTCGACACGTGCGGCTCGAGCACCCGCCGCAACACGGCAGCATCGGCATTGCCGTTCATCGTCAGCCGCACGGCCTGCGCATAGCGGCTGCGCGCGCGCTCGAGGTCCATCACGGTATCGGCCGTGAAGCGGATCCCGCCCGTGAACGCATCGTTGCGCGCCTGCCCCTGCACGATCAGCAGCTCGTCTTCCTTGAACAACGCCTTGTTGGCCTCGAACTGCTCGTTGAAGATCGTGATTTCGCACTGGCCCGTGCCGTCGTCGAGCAGCGCGATCAGCATCTTGCCGCGCTGGGTCATCTGCGTGCGCAGCGACGCGATCACGCCCGCGACGAGCTTGTCGCGCCCTTCCTTCAGTTCGCCGACCTTCTGCCGCGCGAAGCGGCGCACCTCGTCGCGATACGCGTCGAACAGGTGGCCCGACAGGTAGAAGCCGAGCGCGCCCTTCTCTTCCTGCAGACGGCGCTTGTCATCCCACGCCGGCTCGTCGACGAGCGCATGCGCATGCGGCGACTCGGCGCCCATGTCGAACAGGCCGGCCTGCATCGCGTTCGCCTCGGCCTGGTCGGCCGCTTCCATCGCGAGCGGCACCGACGCGAGCAGCTGCGCGCGGTTCGCGGTCAGCGAATCGAACGCGCCGGCGCGGATCAGCGCCTCGATCGTGCGGCGGTTCACCATCCGCCGGTCGATCCGCTCGCAGAAGTCGAACAGGTCGGTGAACGGCTTCTCCTCGCGCGCGCGCAGGATTTCCTCGATCGCGTTCTGGCCGCTGCCCTTCACCGCGCCGAGCCCGTAGCGGATCGTGCGCGAACGCTTGCCGTCCGCTTCGGCGACCGGCTCGAAGCGATAGTGCGACTGGTTGATGTCCGGCGGCAGCACGACGAGGTTGTTCACGACGCAGTCGTCGAACAGGATCTTCACCTTGTCGGTGTCGTCCATCGCGAGCGTCATGTTGGCCGCCATGAATTCGGCGGGATGGTGCGCCTTCAGCCACGCGGTGTAGTACGCGAGCAGCGCATAGGCGGCCGCGTGCGACTTGTTGAAGCCGTAGCCCGCGAACTTCTCCATCAGGTCGAAGATCTCGTCGGACTTCTCGCGCGACAGGCCGTTCTTCGCCGCGCCCTCGGCGAAGATCTCGCGGTGCTTGGCCATCTCCTCGGGCTTCTTCTTGCCCATCGCGCGGCGCAGCAAGTCCGCGCCGCCGAGCGAGTAGCCGCCGATGATCTGCGCCATCTGCATCACCTGCTCCTGATAGACCATGATGCCGTAGGTCTCTTTCAGGACGGGTTCGACGCGCGGATCGGGGTACTCGACCTTCTCGCGGCCGTGCTTGCGCGCGCAGAAGCTCGGGATCAGGTCCATCGGGCCCGGACGATACAACGACACGAGCGCGATGATGTCCTCGAAGCGGTCGGGCTGCGCATCCTTCAGCATGCCCTGCATGCCGCGGCTTTCCAGCTGGAACACGGCGACCGTGTTGGCCTTCTTGAGGATCTGGAACGACGTGGGATCGTCGAGCGGCACCTGCGCGAGCGACCAGTCGGCCTTCGACGGATCGAGGCGGCGGATGTAGCGCTCGGCCCAGTCGAGAATCGTCAGCGTGGTGAGGCCCAGAAAGTCGAACTTCACGAGGCCGACCGCTTCGACGTCGTCCTTGTCGTACTGGCTGACCACGCCGCCGTCGTCGCCCTGCGTGTAGAGCGGGCAGAAATCGGTCAGCTTGCCGGGCGCGATCAGCACGCCGCCCGCGTGCATCCCGACGTTGCGCGTGAGGCCTTCGACGCGCTGCGCGAGGTCGAGCAGCTGATGAACCTCGTCCTCGTGGTCGTAGCGCTCCTGGAGCTGCGGCTCCTCCTTCATCGCGTCGGCGATCGTCACGTGCTTGCCCGGCTTGAACGGGATCAGCTTCGCGACGCCGTCGGTGAACATGTAGCCGAGGTCGAGCACGCGGCCGATGTCGCGCACGGCCGCCTTCGCGGCCATCGTGCCGAAGGTGGCGATCTGCGACACGGCATCCGCGCCGTACTTCTCCTTCACGTACTGGATCACGCGATCGCGGCCGTGCTGGCAGAAGTCGATGTCGAAGTCGGGCATCGACACCCGCTCCGGGTTCAGGAAGCGCTCGAACAGCAGGTTGTAGCGCAGCGGGTCGAGATCGGTGATGCCGAGCGCGTACGCGACGAGCGACCCGGCGCCCGAACCCCGCCCGGGGCCGACCGGCACGCCGTTGTTCTTCGCCCAGTTGATGAAGTCCGCGACGATCAGGAAGTAGCCCGGAAAGCCCATCTTCGTGATGGTCCCGCACTCGAATTCGAGCCGCTGGTAGTACGTGCCGCGCTGTGCATCGCGCTCGGCGGCGTCCGGATAGAGCTGCTCGAGGCGCTTTTCGAGGCCTTCCTTCGACAGCTGGATCAGGTAGTCGTCGAGCGACATGCCGTCCGGCGTCGGGAACAGCGGCAGCTTCGGCTTGCCGAGCTCGAGGGTCAGGTTGCAGCGCTTCGCGATCTCGACCGTGTTCGCGACCGCGGAAGGCAGATCCGCGAACAGCGCGACCATGTCGTCCTGCGTGCGGAAATACTGGTCGGTCGTGAAGCGCTTCTGGCGCCGCGGGTTCGCGAGGATGTCGCCCTCCGAGATGCACACGCGCGCCTCGTGCGCGGTGAAATCGTCGTCGGTCATGAACTGCGTCGGATGCGTCGCGACGACCGGCAGCTTCAGCGCCGCGGCAAGCGTCGCCGCCTGCTGGATATACGCCTCGGCGCCCGGCTGGCCGTAGCGCTGCAGTTCGATGTAGAAGCCGCCCGGGAACACCTTCGCCCAGCGCGCCGCGTGCCGGCGCGCCGCTTCCTCGTTGCCGGCCGCGAGCGCGAGGCCGATGTCGCCCTGCTGCGCGCCCGACAGCGCGAGCAGGCCCTGCGAAAGCTCGCCGTCGAGCCAGCTCGCGTCGAGCTCCGCGCGGCCGCGATACTGGTTCGTGAGCCACGCCTTCGACAGCAGCTCGCAGAGATTCAGGTAGCCGCGCTTGTCCTTGACGAGCAGCAGCAGCCGCGACGGCTTGTCGCGATCGTCCGGATTGGCGATCCAGACGTCGCAGCCGGCGATCGGCTTGATGCCCTTGCCGCGGGCTTCCTGGTAGAAACGGACGAGACCGAATGCGTTGCCGAGATCGGTCAGGGCGAGCGCGCCCTGACCGTCCGCGGCCGCGGCCTTGACGACGTCGTCGAGGCGCACGATGCCGTCGGCAATCGAGAATTCGGAGTGAACGCGAAGATGGACGAAGCGGGGATCTGACATGGGCGCTATTGTAGCCGCCCCGCCGCGCCGGCTGCCCAAAAAACCCCGCATTGGCCGTTCGGCCGGGGTGCGCGACCCTGGGCCGCGCCGTTGGCCGTTCGGCCGGCTGCCTTCCCGGGCACGGTTTGCGGGATAATACGGGTTTTCGAATCTTCCGCCCGGCTTCGCACCCTTTTTTGCGGGCCGCCGTGCGCGCCGTCGCACGGCCGCGGCCGTTCTCTCGTCGGATCACCATGAGTATCGTCAATCTCGCCGCCTACCACTTCGTGTCGCTCGACGCGACCGAACAATGGCGCCCGCTCGTCACCGCCCGCTGCAACGAACTCGGCCTGCGCGGCACGATCCTGCTCGCGCCGGAAGGCATCAACCTGTTCATCGCCGGCCCGCGCGACGCGGCCGACGCGTTCATCGCATACATCCGCCACGATCCGCTGTTCGAGGGCAAGTTCGCGACGCTGCAGTTCAAGGAAAGCCTGTCGGATTCGCAGCCGTTCCGCCGCATGCTCGTGCGCCTGAAGCGCGAGATCATCACGATGAAGAAGCCCGCGATCAAGCCCGAGCTCGGCCGCGCGCCGTCCGTCGACGCGCACACGCTGAAGGCCTGGCTCGACCGTGGTCACGACGACGCGGGCCGCCCGGTCGTGATGCTCGACACGCGCAACGCGTTCGAGGTCGACGTCGGCACGTTCGACAATGCGCTCGACTACCGGATCGACAAGTTCAGCGAGTTCCCGGCCGTCATCGAAGCGAACCGCGCGGACCTCGAAGGCAAGACGATCGTGTCGTTCTGCACGGGCGGCATTCGTTGCGAGAAGGCGGCGATTCACATGAAGGACGTCGGCATCGACAACGTGTACCAGCTCGAAGGCGGCATCCTCAAGTATTTCGAGGAAGTCGGCGGCGCGCACTACCACGGCGACTGCTTCGTGTTCGACTACCGCACCGCGCTGAACCCGCAGCTCGAACCGACCGAGAACGTCACCTGCTTCGCGTGCCGCGCGGTCGTGACGCCCGAGCAGCAGCAATCGCCGAGCTACGTGGCAGGCCAGTCCTGCCCGGCCTGCGCGAACGCCGCCAGCGCGGCGTAAGCACGCCGGGCGCGCGCCGATGACCGGCTATCGCGGCCGCTTCGCGCCGTCGCCGACCGGGCCGCTGCATTTCGGCTCGCTGGTCGGCGCGCTCGCGAGCTGGCTCGACGCGCGCGCCCAGCGTGGCGCGTGGCTCGTGCGCATTGAGGACATCGACGGGCCGCGCACGGTGCCCGGCGCGGCCGAGGCCATCCTCGCGACGCTCGCGCATTTCGGCATGACGCCGGACGAGCCGCCCGTCTGGCAGAGCGCGCGCGAGGCCGACTACGCGGCCGCGCTCGAGCGGCTGAAGGCGACCGGGCTCGTCTATCCATGCGGCTGCACGCGCAAGGAGATCGCCGATTCGCTGCGCGCCGCGCACGAGCGCCACACGACGCTCGCCTACCCGGGCACCTGCCGCGCGGGCCTGCACGGCAAGCCCGCGCGCGCGTGGCGGCTGCGCGTGCCGGACGGCGACGCCGCGATCGTCACGTTCGACGATCGCTGGCAGCACATCCAATCGCAGAATCTCGCGACCGAAGTCGGCGACTTCGTGCTGAAACGCGCCGACGGCCTGTGGGCGTACCAGCTCGCGGTGGTGGTCGACGATGCCGACGCCGGCATCACGCATGTCGTGCGCGGCGCCGACCTGCTCGACTCGACCGCGCGCCAGATCTACCTGCAGCGCTGCCTCGGCGTGCCGACGCCGTCGTATCTGCACGTGCCGGTAGTCGTCGATGCGCATGGCGAGAAACTCAGCAAGCAGACCGGCGCGACCGCGCTCGAACGCGACGATCCGCTCCCCGCGCTGAAGGCCGCGGCGGCACACCTGGGCCTCGCGCCGGACGGCGGCGAGCTGCCGGGCACGACGCTCGATGCGTTCTACGCGGCAGCGACGGCCGCGTGGGCGCGGCGCTTCGGGCCGCAGGCCGGCTAAGCGCCCGATCGGTCCTCCACCAAACAAAAAACGGGTGCATGCGTATCGCATGCACCCGTTTTGCGTCGCGGCGGCCGGAACTGCTTACGCCGACGGCTTGCGCGGCATTCCGAACCCGCCGAGCAGCGCGGCCACCTGCCGCTTCGGTCCCTTCTTCTCCGGCTGCGCGTGCGACGACTCTTCAGGCCGCTTCGTCGACGCCGACGGCTCGTACGGCTTCAGGAAGAACTCGTCGATCGGCGCCTCGTGGCGGCGGTGATGCCCGCGCTCGGCGCCCGCCGGGCGGCGGCCCGCCGCACCGCGATGCTCGTCGCGCTCGCGACGGCCGCCGCGTTCGCCGCCGCGCTCACCACCACGGTCGCCGCCACGCTCGTCATGGCGATGCCGCGCCGGCTTGTCGATCGACAGCGTCTGCATCTCGAGCGGCCGCTTGATCAGCTTCTCGATGTCGGCGAGCTGCTTGCGCTCGTTCGGGCTGCACAGCGACAGCGCATCGCCGGTCGCACCCGCGCGGCCGGTACGGCCGATCCGGTGCACGTAGTCTTCCGCGCTGAACGGCAGGTCGAAGTTGATCACGGCCGGCAGTTCGGCGATGTCGAGGCCGCGCGCGGCCACGTCGGTCGCAACCAGCGCCTCGATCTCGCCGCGCTTGAATGCGTCGAGCGCCTGCATCCGCTCGATCTGCGTCTTGTCGCCGTGAATCGCCGACGCGACCACGCCGTCGCGCTCGAGATTGCGCGCGAGCCGGCTCGCGCCGATCTTGCTGTTGCAGAACACGATCACCTGCTTGAGGCCGCGATCGCGCAGCAGCTGCACGACGGCCGCCTGCTTGTCGCCCTCGGCGACGTCGTAGACGATCTGCGTGACGTTCGCGTTCGTCGAGTTGCTGCGCGCGACCTCGATCGTCTGCGGGTTGCGCAGGTAGGTCGACGCGAGCTTCTTGATTTCCGGCGAGAAGGTGGCCGAGAACAGCAGCGTCTGGCGCTCCTTCGGCAGCAGGTTCAGGATGCGCTGCAGATCGGGCAGGAAGCCCATGTCGAGCATCCGGTCGGCCTCGTCGAGCACGAGGATCTGCACCTGGCCGAGGTTCGCCGTCTTCTGCTGCACGTGGTCGAGCAGGCGGCCCGGCGTCGCGATCAGGATCTCGACGCCGCGGCGCAGCTCGGCCATCTGCGGGTTCATGTCGACGCCGCCGAACACCACCGCGCTGCGCAGCGGCGTGTGCTTCGCGTACGCGTGCACGTTCGCGGCGACCTGGTCGGCAAGTTCGCGGGTCGGCGTGAGGATCAGCGCGCGCACCGGGTGGCGCGCGGGCGATGCGCTCGTGTTGGCCTGCGGCAGCAGGCGCTGGATGATCGGCAGCGAGAAACTCGCGGTCTTGCCGGTGCCTGTTTGCGCGGCGCCCATGACGTCGCGGCCGGCGAGCACGACCGGAATGGCCTGCGCCTGGATCGGCGTCGGCGTCGTGTAGCCCTGCTCCGCAATGGCTTTCAGGATATCGGCGGCAAGGCCGAATTGATCGAAGGTTGCGTCGACAGGCTTGGCGACAGAATCGGACATGGTGGCGTTTCGCTCAAAAGGCGCGGCGGGGACATCACGCGTCAGCTCGGCCCGGCGGGCCGCTGCGCAAATCTCTCATTTCGGAAGTAGACGGAGCCGCGGCGCGCCGCGCGGCGCCGCTCTGGCGCGATGGGCAATCAGGGCCCCGGGCCGTGCGGACTCCGGCCGGCGCGAATGCCGGCGGAAAGGGCCGTATTGTAGCACCGTGCGGCGTCACGTCCGTGACAGCCCTTGCGCGGCGGCCGCACACGGGTTGCAAGCGGGTCGCGACCATGCGGCCGCGCGGCGCGCCGCCGCCCCGGGGCCAGGCGCGTGCGATGCCCGGACGCCGAGGCCGGCAGCCGCTCCCGCGACTCAACCCTTCTTCTTTTTCTTCGTCTCGACCTGCACGCAGTCGGACAGCAGCGGCGGCGCCTTCTCGTCGGCGATCTCGTCGCGCAGCGTCCCTTCCCTGCCCTTCGTCCACCACGTATAGCGGCCGGCCTGATAGCGGACACCGGACGCCGACACGGTGTCGACGAACAGCAGCCGCTGGCCGTTGACCGGCACGAGCGCGAAGCTCTGGCCGTTGCCGGCGAGCCAGTACGACACGCGCACCGGCTGCTTCTGGTTGGCGCACTGGTAGACGGCCGTCTGGCGCGCGTCGGCGTCGATTTCCTCGACGGTCAGCTGCGCGGCGTGCGCGACGGAAACGGTCAGGCCGGCCAGCGCGAGCGTGGCGAGAGTTTGGCGAATCATGCAGGTCCTCTTCCGAGACGGGGGGTGGAAGCGCGCCCGGCCCGGGCGCGCGGGTCGTCATGGCCCGGGGATCGACGGCGCCCGCGCGCGAGACGAATCGCGGAGCGGGCATCGGCATCACGCGCGCCTGCCGGTTGCCGGTCAGCGCGCCGAAACGGGCTTCACGGCCGCGGCGGCCCGCTTCGCGCGGGCGCGGGCTTCGTCGACGTCGGCGCCGGTCGCGAGCGCGACGCCCATGCGCCGCTTCGCGAAACTTTCCGGCTTGCCGAACAGCCGCAGGTCGGCGCCCGGCACCGCCAGCGCGTCGCGCACGCCCTCGAACGCGATGCCGCGTTCGTCGAGCCCGCCGTAGATCACCGCCGACGCCGCCGGCGAGCCGAGCGTCGGATCGACCGGCAGGCCGAGGATCGCGCGCGCATGCAGCTCGAACTCCGACTGGCGCTGCGACGCGAGCGTGACGAGGCCCGTGTCGTGCGGCCGCGGGCTCACTTCGGAGAACCAGACCTCGTCGCCGCGCACGAACAGCTCGACGCCGAACAGCCCGCGCCCGCCGAGCGCCTCGGTCACCTTGTGCGCGATCTCGCGCGAGCGCGCGAGCGCCGCCGCGGACATCGGCTGCGGCTGCCACGACTCGACGTAGTCGCCCGCGACCTGCACGTGGCCGACCGGCTCGCAGAAATAGGTGCGCGTGTCGCCGCCGGCCGGATCGATCGCGCGGACCGTGAGCTGCGTGATCTCGTAGTCGAAATCCACGAACCCCTCGACGATCACGCGGCCGTGATTCACGCGCCCGCCCGCCATCGCGTACTGCCACGCGGGCTCGACGTCCGCCTCGCTGCGCACCACCGACTGCCCCTTGCCCGACGACGACATCACCGGCTTCACGACGCACGGCATGCCGATCTTCGCGACGGCCGCCGCGAATTCGTCGAACGACTGCGCGAACGCATACGGCGAAGTCGGCAGGCCCAGTTCCTCGGCGGCAAGCCGGCGGATGCCTTCGCGGTTCATCGTGAGCTGCGTCGCGCGCGCGGTCGGGATCACCTCGGCGACGCCCGCCGCCTCGATCGCCGCGAGCGCGTCGGTCGCGATCGCCTCGATCTCGGGGACGATCAGGTGCGGCCGCTCGGCCTCGACGAGCGCGCGCAGCGCGGCGGCGTCCGTCATGTCGATCACGTGCGCGCGATGCGCGACCTGGTGGCCGGGCGCGTCCGGATAGCGGTCGACCGCGATCACCTCGACGCCGAGCCGCTGCAACGCGATGATGACTTCCTTGCCGAGTTCGCCGGCGCCGAGCAGCATGACGCGCGTGGCCGAAGGCGAAAGCGGCGTACCGAGCCGCTGACCGATCTGCATGTGATTTCCCGCTTCTGGTTGGAGGTCGAAAACGACTGCGATGTTAACATGCGCATCGGCGCCGATTCGACCGGCCGCGACGCGCCGCGAACGATTTCGCGCATGCATGGTCGCCTCGCCTGACGCGCGGCGAGTGCGTTACTCTTACGCCTTGTTCAGAATCTGATGAGGATCGAGGCACATGTCCCACCCGACCGCAGCCGCACGCACGCGCATCCGCCTGTTTCACCCGCTGCGCGCGCCGCTCTGCGCATTGACGCTTGCCACGCTTCTCGCCGCCTGCTCGATGCCGATCCATTCCGACGCCGACGCGCGTTCGCCCGATCCGTTCAACCCCGCCGCCGTGCAGCTGCTCGACGACACGAGCTGGGAGCTCACCGGCTGGCAGAACGCCGACGGCACGCCGCGCGCGATCCCGCACGGCGACAACGGCGAGCCGCTCAAGCTCGTGCTGTCCACCGAATCCGGCCAGCGCCGCGCGTCCGGCTTTTCCGGCTGCAACCGCTACATGGGCACCTACGACATCAAGAACGGCGTGCTCGGCTTCGGCCCGCTCGCCGGCACGCGGATGGCCTGCACCGGCACGCTCGGCGGCCAGCTCGAGCGCGCGTACCTCGACGCGCTCGCGCACGTCGCGAAGGCCGGCGTGCAGATGCGCTCGCCGCAGCAGCTGCTGATCGTCACCGACAGCGGCGCGACGCTGACCTTCACGCGCCGCGGCCCGTAACGTGCCCGTGCGGGACACGGCCGGCTGACCGCGTCCCGCCGCGCACGCGCAGCGCGCGGCGTCGCGCTTGATCGTCTTTTAAAGTCTGCTACCCCGTCAGCCGTTAAACTCGGCGGGTCGCGCGCTTCGCGCTCCCCGCCCCATTCCCGTTTCAAAGCATGCACACGGTTGTCCTCGGCTGGTTCGGCGTCTCCGCCGTCTGGTTCATCCCCCTCATCTGGCGTCTCGCGAAAGCGATGCTGCCCGGCGGCGACGGCGTCGCCGGCCGCGGCTCGATCCGGCTCTGGCTCGGCTTCGCTTGCGTGTTCGTCGCGAGCTGCACGCTGACGAGCGTGTTCGCCGGCGCCGACACCAATGCGCTCGGCCACGCGCTGTCGGCCGGCTTCGAGCGCGTGCTCGGCCGGATCGGCACGCCGCTCGCGATGGTCGTGCTGTTTTTCGCGGGCCTGCCGTGGCTGACCGGCATCGGCTGGCAGCGCGTCGCCGCGTGGCTCGATACGTCGTTCGGGCTCAAGCTGGCGCGCGACGCCGACGACGATGCCCGCGGCGTCGCCGACCTGCCGCGCAGCGCGCTGCATCGCGACGACGAGCGCCGCGTGCGCCGCGCCGGCGACGTCCAGCCGACCAGCGCGCATACCGTCAATTCGATGGCGCCCCGGCAGAACGGCCGGTTTTCGCGCCCGACGCTGTGGAAGCCCGACCCGCAGGCGCGGCCGAAGCCGCGCGGCCAGGGGGTGGCCCGGCCGCATGCGGAACCGGTCGCGCCGTCGGGCTGGCTGAAGCCCACGACGCCGTTCCGGCCGGCCGCGACGTCCGCGACATCTGCGGCGGGCGCCGCTACGGCCGCCGGTGCGGCTGGCGCCGCCGTTTCGGCACGCCCCGCGGCAGGCGCGCCGTCGCCGCGCCCCGCTCCAGCCCCAATTTCACCGATTGCACTCGAACCGGCCCGCACGCGGCCGGCGCCGGCCGCGCCCGCGCGGTCGGCCGATGCGCTCAGGCAGCCGGTCGCGCCGCGCGCAACCGTGCCGCCCCGGCCGACCGGTGCGGCGCCGGCGCGGCCGCTGTCGCGCCCGGCCGCCGGAACGGCATCGACGCCGGTTCCGCCCGCCCTGCCCCGCCAGCGCCCCGCCGCGCCTGCGCGCGCGCCGCTTTATGCGTGGAACGAGAAGCCCGCGGCGCCGATCACGCCCGCGCCGAGCGTCCACGAGACCTTGCGTTCGATCGAGGCCAGCACCGCCCAGTGGGCGTCGCTGGCCGGCACGTTGCCGGTCGACGCCGCGCGCGCGGCAGCCCCGCTGGCTGGCGCAGCCGCGGTGGCGGCAGGCGCCGCAGCCGCCACTTGGCCTGCGGCATCGGGCAGGCCGGCTTCCGAGTCGCGTGGCACCGAGGTTGAGGAAATCGGCAGCGTGGCCGACGCTCACGCCGCGACGATGCGCGAGGACGACGCAATCGTGCTGCCCGCGTTCATGCCGGTCGATGACGGTGCATGGATGCCGGATGCGCACTCGGGCGCGAATGGTGCGAATGTCCCGGCAATACCGGAACCCGAGACGCCGGCGGGCGCTCCGCAGGACGTGATTGCGGCCGCCATGCCGGCTTCGCCGACGCGCGCCGACGAAACCGACGAAACCGACGTAGCCGACGTAGCCGACGTAGCCGACGTAGCCGACGCAGCCGACGCAGCCGACGCAGCCGACGCAGCCGACGCAGCAATCACGCTCGAGTCGAAAGACAGCGGTCAAGACGTCGCCGATCCGGTCGAAGTCCACCCCGTGTCGCCCGCCGACACGGCGATCGACCTCGCCCCGTGGGAAGACATCGCCGAGCCGCAAACGGCCGCCGACATCGCTGTCGATGCGCCCGTGACCGAAACGACGCCGGCCGCGCCGCATGCGTTGGCCGTCGAGTGGCCGGTCGCCGGTGACGACACGGCCGCGCCGGCCAGCGTTTCCGTCCCCGAAAACGCCACGGTCGCACGCGACGCAGACACGCTGCGTCCGCCGGTTTCCGGAACAGATGCCGCCGCCCCGTCCGACTTGACGACCAATGCGTCCCCGGTCGAGCAGGATGCGATCGACGCACCGCCTGCCGCGACGCTGGCCACGGCCGCCCCCGCCGCGGACGCATTCGCAGGCACGCCGCGGTTCGCTGCGCCGTCGCCCGGCGACGTGACGTCGATTGCGAAGCCGGCAACGGCGATCGTCGACGCGAACTTCGTCGCGCCGGTGGCAACACCACCGGTTGCGCCGGCAAACGTTACCGGCGAGATTGCGTCGAGTACATCGAGCGCAACCGCATCTGTCGTTGCGTCGCCCGCTGTGTCGATGGCTGCGGCAGAGACGACGGCAGCGCCCGCACGCGCCTCCGCCATCGCGCCCGCGCCCGCGCCCGCGCCCGCGCCAACAGGCGCATGGTGGTCCATCAACACCGGCACTGCCAGCGCGACCGTTGGAGAATCCGTTGCATCCGAGTCCGCCGTGCCCGCGAGCCTGGATCAGGTGACCGATACGGCCAATACCAGTACCGGCGCTCCGACTTCCGCAACCATCGAACCACCGGCGATTGCAGCGGATTCGACCGCTGCCCCGACCACGCCCGTGCCGTCGACGCCTGCCGCAGCAGCGGATGCCGTGCACGACACCACGACACGGGACGTTCCATCGCCGGATGCAGAGGATGCGTCGCCCGCAGTGGAACCCGCGATAGCGCCGGCAACCAGCGCGACGGCCCTCGGCTCGGTACTTGCCTCGCTCCCTGCCGCTTCGGCCACGACGCTGCCCGCATCGACGTTCGTTGCACCGCAGGCTGCTGCAGCGGTAGCGCCTGCGCCGACCACCGTTCAGGCGCCCGCGTCGACCTTCGCGTCCTCCTGGTCGATTGCAACGCCAGCGCCTGCCGCCCACGCGACCGCAATGCCCGGCGCAGCGGCGCAGCCGCACGCGCCGGCGACGACCGCCGCGCACGCGCCGACGTCCATTGCCTCCTTTACGCAGACGTCCACCATACCGGTTGACGTCGTCGCACCCGCGACGACCACTGCCGTGGCGAGCCCGGTTGCGCCGGCCGTCGCAAGCACCGACGCTGCCGTTTGCGCGCCGACCGTGGCCCAGACGCCGCCCGTGGCGCCCGTCACGCCGGCCGCTACCTTGGCCGCCCCGCTGCCCTCCGCCGCGATCCCCGGGACGGCAGAACGCACTAGCGAGACCGCGGCGAACACCGCTCAAGCCGTGGCGGCGGCCTCCGCCCTTACCGACGGCGCAACGCCGCCCGCGACACCGACCGCCCCGCTGCCCTCCGCCGCGATCCCCGGCACGGCAGAACGCACTACCGAGGCTACGGCGAACACCGCTCAAGCCGTGGCGGTAACCTCCGCCATTGCCGACGGCGCAACGCCACCCGCGACACCGACCGCCCCGCTGCCCTCCGTCATGATCTCCGGGACGGCAGAACGCACTACCGAGACTACGGCGAACCCTGCTCAAGCCGTGGCGGTAACCTCCGCCATTGCCGACGGCGCAACGCCACCCGCGACACCGACCGCCCCGGTGCCTTCCGTCATGATCCCCGGCACGGTTGCGCCCGTTACCGCGCAACCGGCGCCAGACGCGCCTGCCGTACCGGCCATCGACGCCGGCGCCGCCCCCGCGACACCGGCTGCGCCCGCCGACGCCCCGCCCCCCCGCCCTCCGCGGCCGAACGCGTTCGAATTCCACGCGCCCGCGTCCTTCAACGTCGAGCTGCCGACGCTCGACCTGCTCGAGCCGGCGTCCGACGACATCGAGACGATCAGCGAGGAACACCTAGCGCAGACCGGCCTGGTGATCGAACAGCGCCTGCAGGAATTCAAGGTGCCGGTGACGGTCGTCGGCGCCTCCGCCGGCCCGGTGATCACGCGGTTCGAGATCGAGCCCGCGCTCGGCGTGCGCGGCAGCCAGATCGTCGGCCTGATGAAGGACCTGTCGCGCGGCCTCGGCCTCACGTCGATCCGCGTCGTCGAGACGATTCCCGGCAAGACCTGCATGGGCCTCGAGCTGCCGAACGCGAAGCGCCAGATGATCCGCCTGTCCGAGATCCTCGCGTCGCGCCAGTACCAGCATTCGGCGTCGCAGCTGACGATCGCGATGGGCAAGGACATCATCGGCAACCCGGTCGTCACCGATCTCGCGAAGGCGCCGCACATGCTGGTCGCCGGCACCACCGGTTCGGGCAAGTCGGTCGCGATCAACGCGATGATCCTGTCGCTGCTGTACAAGGCGACGCCCGACGAAGTGCGGCTCATCATGATCGACCCGAAGATGCTCGAGCTGTCGGTCTACGAAGGCATTCCGCACCTGCTCGCGCCGGTCGTCACCGACATGAAGCTCGCGGCGAACGCACTCAACTGGTGCGTCGGCGAGATGGAGAAGCGCTACCGGCTGATGTCGGCCGTCGGCGTGCGCAACCTCGCGGGCTTCAACCAGAAGATCCGCGACGCCGAGGCGAAGGAAAAGAAGATCGGCAACCCGTTCTCGCTGACGCCGGAAGACCCCGAGCCGCTGTCGACGCTGCCGCTGATCGTCGTCGTGATCGACGAGCTCGCCGACCTGATGATGGTCGCCGGCAAGAAGATCGAGGAGCTGATCGCCCGCCTCGCGCAGAAGGCGCGCGCGGCCGGCATCCACCTGATCCTCGCGACGCAGCGGCCGTCGGTCGACGTGATCACCGGCCTCATCAAGGCGAACATCCCGACGCGCGTGGCGTTCCAGGTGTCGTCGAAGATCGACTCGCGCACGATCCTCGACCAGATGGGCGCCGAATCGCTGCTCGGCCAGGGCGACATGCTGTTCCTGCCGCCCGGCACCGGCTATCCGCAGCGCGTGCACGGCGCGTTCGTCGCCGACGAGGAAGTGCACCGCATCGTCGAATACCTGAAGCAGTTCGGCGAGCCGCAGTACGAGGAAGGGATTCTCGACGGCCCGACGTCCGAGGGCGCGGCGCAGGACCTGTTCGGCGACGCGCCGGACGCCGAGGCGGACCCGCTGTACGACGAGGCGGTCGCGTTCGTCGTGCGCACGCGGCGCGCATCGATCTCGTCGGTGCAGCGGCAGTTGCGGATCGGCTACAACCGCGCCGCGCGGCTCGTCGAGCAGATGGAAGCGGCCGGGCTCGTGTCGCCGATGGGCATCAACGGCAGCCGCGAGGTGCTGGTGCCGGCCGCCGCGGATTGAGCGGCGGGCCAGCCGGCCTCATCCTCCACAAACGCGAAGGGCGCTGCATCGGCAGCGCCCTTCGCACATCCGCGGCGTCGATCCCCGCTTTACAGCGCCGGCACCAGCTTGAAGTCGACCGGCTTGCCGACCGCGACCTTCTGCGGATTCGCGTCGAGCCTGCCGGTTTCGACATCGCGCTTGAACACGTAGAACGTGTCGCTGTCCTGGTTGCCGACGATCAGCCACTTGCCGGTCGGATCGATCAGGAACTCGCGCGGCGTCCTGCCGAGGCTCGACTGCCGGCCGACCGTCTTCAGCCGGCCGTCCGCCGGGTTCACCGCGTAGATCACGATCTCGTTCGCGTCGCCGCGGTTGCTCGCATAGAGGAACCGGCCGTCCGGCGACAGGTGGATCGCCGCGCCGCCGACCTTGCCCTTGAAGCCCGGCGCGGCCATCGGCACGGTCTGCACCGGCGTCAGCTTGCCGTCCTGGTAGCCGAACACCTCGACCGCCGCGTTCAGCTCGCTCGTCACGTACGCATGGCGGCCGTTCGCGCCGAACACCATGTGGCGCGGGCCCGAACCGGTCTTCACCGGCGTGTAGCGCGTGTCGGTCGGGCTGATCAGCCCGCGGCTGCCGTCCACCGTGTAGCGGTAGCCGAAGATCTTGTCCGCGCCGAGATCCTGCACGAACAGGTAGCGCCCGTCCGGCGAGAACGCCGTCGAGTGCACGTGCGCGCCGTCCTGGCGGCCCTTCACGGGCCCGCTGCCTTCGTGGTGCACGGCCAGCGCGGCCGGGCTCACCGCGCCGTCGTCGCGCAGCGGGAACACCGCGAAGCTGCCGCCCGGGTTCGCCGCGACCGAGTAGTTCGCGCCCACGAGGTACTTGCCGTCCGGCGACAGGCTCAGGTGGCACGGGTCGTTCCCTTCCGACGACACGCGGTCGATGAACGTGAGCGCGCCCGTCTTCGCGTCGAAGCGGAACGCGCTGATGCCGCCGCGCTGGTCGGCCGGCCCGTTGTCGCCGGGCAGCTCGTTGACCGCGTACACGGTGCGGCCGTCGCGGCTCGGCAACAGGTACGACGGATTGACCGTCTTCGCCGACGACAGCGGCGCGACGCTGCCCGTCTTCGTGTCGAAGCGGTACACGTAGATGCCGTCGCTGCCGCCATCGGTGTAGGTGCCGACGAGCAGGTTGTAGACGCCGTCGGCCGGAGCCTGCGCGGGCTGTTGCGCAAACGCATGCGTCGCGGATAAGGAGAGCACGATCGCGAAACCTTTCATCCAGTGAGCGAACCTACGCGGAAACCCTCGAGTCGAAGCGCGCGCGTCGCCGGCGCGAAAACGGTTGGGCATTGAATCCTCCTTGCATCGAGCCGCTTCAAGTGTTGATATGTGACGAAACGCCGGCCGTACGCGTTTCGCCGCCCGGCCGAGTATACGGGCCGCCGCGTCCGGGCGTGAAGCCCGCGGCGGCGCCGTCCGCCATGTGAACTCGCAACCAGGATTGCCGCCCATGCCTGCCCTGATCGAAGACTACGCCCTCGTCGGCGACGGCCACACGGCCGCGCTGATCGCGAAAGACGGCTCCGTCGACTGGCTGTGCTGGCCCCGCTTCGATTCGGGCGCCTGTTTCGCGGCCCTCGTCGGCACCCCCGAGCATGGCCGCTGGCTGCTCGCGCCGGCCGCCGACGCCGCGATCACGCACGCGACGCGCCGCTATCGCGGCGACACGCTGATACTCGAAACCGATTACGAGAGCGCCGACGGCGCCGTCACCGTGATCGACTTCATGCCGCCCGGCAACGGCTGGTCGGAGCTCGTGCGGATCGTCGTCGGCCGGCACGGCACGATGAAGATGCGCATGGAGCTGGTGTTGCGCTTCGACTACGGTTTCTCGATTCCGTGGGTCACGCAGCTGTCGCGCGAGGACGGCGTGAAGGCAATCGCGGGGCCCGACACCGTCGTGCTGCGCACGAGCGTGCCGCTCACCGGCAAGAACCTGCACACGCTCGCCGAATTCACGGTGAGCGCCGACGAACGCGTGCCGTTCTCGCTCGGCTATGCGCCGTCGCACCTGCGCCTGCCGCCCGCGCGCGACCCGCTGTCGATGCTCGCGCGCACCGAGAACTACTGGCTCGAATGGTCGGGGCGCTGCCAGGTGCAGGGCCGCTACGCGGCCGCGGTGCGCCGCTCGCTGATCACGCTGAAGGCGCTCGCGTACGAGCCGACGGGCGGGATCGTCGCGGCGCCGACCACGTCGCTGCCCGAGAAGATCGGCGGCAACCGCAACTGGGACTACCGCTACTGCTGGCTGCGCGACGCGACGATCACGCTGCTCGCGCTGATGCGCGGCGGCCACTACGACGAGGCGCGCGCGTGGCGCACCTGGCTCGGCCGCGTGATGGCCGGCTCGCCCGAGCAGATCCAGATCATGTACGGCATCGCCGGCGAGCGCCGGCTGCCCGAAATGGAGCTCGACTGGCTGCCCGGGTATCAGGATTCGAAGCCGGTGCGGATCGGCAACGGCGCCGCGAACCAGCTGCAGCTCGACGTGTTCGGCGAAGTGATGGCGGCGCTGCACCTCGCGCGGGTGGGCGGCCTGCAGGCCGACGACACGGTATGGTCGGTGCAGTGCACGCTGCTCGACCATCTCGAGAAGATCTGGCAGGAGCCCGACGAAGGCATCTGGGAAACGCGCGGCGGCCGCCGCCATTTCACGTTTTCGAAGGTAATGGCGTGGGTCGCGTTCGACCGCGCGATCAAGTCTGCGGAAATGTTCCGCCTGCCGGGCGCGCTCGAGCGCTGGCGCGCGCTGCGCGACCGCATCCACGCGGACGTCTGCGCTAACGCGTGGCATGAAGGCAAGCAGGCGTTCGCGCAGAGCTACGGCAGCGACGAACTCGACGCGAGCGTGCTGCTGATGCCGCTGCTCGGCTTCCTGCCGCCCGACGATCCGCGCATCGCCGGCACGGTCGACGCGATCGAGCGCGAATTGCTGCACGACGGCCTCGTGCTGCGCTACCGCACGTCCGAGTACGACGACGGCCTGCCGCCCGGCGAAGGCACGTTTCTCGCGTGCAGCTTCTGGCTCGTCGACAACTACGCGCTGCTCGGCCGGATCGACGAGGCGCATCGGCTGTTCAGCCGGCTGCTGTCGCTGTCGAACGACCTCGGGCTGCTCGCCGAGGAATACGACCCGGTCGACGGGCGCCTCGTCGGCAACTTCCCGCAGGCGTTCTCGCATGTCGCGCTCGTGCACACCGCGATGAACCTGATGCACCACGAGGAAGCGATGGCGCGCGCGGCCGGCCAGCCCACGGCGGCCATGGCCACCGGGCGCTGAACCCGGGCGGCCGCGCCTTCGTCATGGAACGTCAAATCGCAAAAAATTCATGAAAAATCAGGGAAATGTTGCATTGCACCACCCTACTTTGTCCGATATGATCGACGGCGATTGAGCGGCCGCGTCGAGCGGCCGCCGCGCAGCATGGCCGATCCCTGACCCACACGGCGCGCCGCGACGCCCGACGCCGCCCTCGCGCACCGTCCCCCCACGCGGGAGTTGTTTGCATGCTTTACCAACTGCATGAATTCCAGCGGGCGATGCTGAGCCCGCTCACGGCCTGGGCCCAGGCCGCGTCGAAATCGTTCGCGAACCCGTCCAGCCCGTTCTCGCTGATGCCCGGCGCGACGCGCATGGCCGCCGCGTACGAATTGCTGTACCGGCTCGGCAAGGATTACGAGAAGCCCGAGTTCAACCTGCACCAGATCGTCAAGGACGGCCACAACATCCCGATCGTCGAGCAGACGATCGTCGAGAAGCCGTTCTGCCGGCTGCTGCGCTTCAAGCGCTACTCGGACGACGCCGACGCCGTCACGCAGCTCAAGGACGAGCCGGTCGTGCTGGTCTGCGCGCCGCTGTCGGGCCACCACTCGACGCTGCTGCGCGACACGGTGCGCACGCTGCTGCAGGATCACAAGGTCTACATCACCGACTGGATCGACGCGCGGATGGTGCCGGTCGAGGTCGGCCCGTTCCACCTGCACGACTACATCGCGTACATCCAGGAGTTCATCCGCCACATCGGCGCGCGCAACCTGCACGTGATCTCGGTGTGCCAGCCGACGGTGCCGGTGCTCGCGGCGATCTCGCTGATGGCGAGCCGCGGCGAGGACACGCCGCTCACGATGACGATGATGGGCGGCCCGATCGATGCGCGCCGCAGCCCGACGTCGGTGAACTCGCTCGCGACCCAGCACTCCACCGCGTGGTTCGAGAACAACGTGATCCACACGGTGCCCGCGAACTACCCGGGCGAAGGCCGCCAGGTCTATCCGGGCTTCCTGCAGCACGCGGGCTTCGTCGCAATGAACCCGGAACGCCACGCGCAATCGCACTGGGATTTCTACCAAAGCCTGCTGCGCGGCGACGAGGACGACGCCGAGGCGCACCGCTCGTTCTACGACGAATACAACGCGGTGCTCGACATGGCCGCCGAGTACTACCTGGAGACGATCCGCATCGTGTTCCAGGAATTCCGCCTCGCCGAAGGCACGTGGGAAGTCGCCGGCGAGCTCGTGCGCCCGCAGGACATCAAGCACACCGCGCTGATGACGATCGAGGGCGAACTCGACGATATTTCCGGCAGCGGCCAGACCCACGTCGCACACGAGCTGTGCACGGGCATCCCGCAGGACCATCGCCGCAACCTGACCGCGGAGAAATGCGGCCACTACGGGATCTTCTCGGGCCGCCGCTGGCGCACGATCATCTACCCGCAGTTGCGCGACTTCATCCGCGAGCACGCGCCGGAGCCGAAAAACGGCGCCGCGAAGGATCGCCCGGATGCGCCGGCGGCCGCGAAGCTCGCCGCCGTGCCGACCACACCGGCCGCGCCGGCCAAGACGGCTACCGCAAAACGCGCGCGCACGAAGGCGCCCGCCGCAGCTGCACCGGCCGCACCGGCGAAAGCCGCCGCCGTGAAGCGCAGCGCCGCGCGCGCGAAACCGGCCCGCGCCCGCAAGGCCGCCTGACGCGCCGCGCGCCCAACGAAAAACGCCGCCATGCGTGAAGCACGGCGGCGTTTTTTCATCCGGCGGCCCGCGGCCGGCGCTCAGCGCCGCAGCAGGTACGCGAGCAGCACCTCGGTGTTCATCCTGACCATCTCCGCGCGCTCGTCGGGCTGGGTGAAGTCGCGGCCGAGCGTCGCCGCGAGCGTGAAGCGGTTGGATACGATGTAGTAGCCGAGCCCCGACAGGGTCACGTAGAAGCGCAGCGGATCGACGTCGGTGCGGAACAGCCCGGCCTTCTGGCCGCGCGTGAGCACGTTGCCGAGCATCGCGACGATCGGCGAGATCATTTCGCGAATCCGCGACGACTTGTGCAGGTAGCGGGCCTCGTGCAGGTTTTCGTTGTTGATGAGCCGCAGCAGCTCGGGATGGTCGCGATAATAGTCCCACACGAAATGCGCGAGCCGCGTGATCGCCTCGACCGGCGCGACACCGTCCAGGTCGAGCACGCGTTCGGCGTCGGTCAACGCGGAAAACGCATGTTCGAGCACCGCGGTGAACAGTTGCTCCTTGCTGCCGAAGTAGTAATAGAGCATGCGCTCGTTGGTTTCCGCCCGGCGCGCGATCTGGTCGACGCGCGCGCCAAACAAGCCCCCACTCGCGAATTCCTCGGCCGCTGCCATCAGGATGCGGCGACGGGTGCCTTCAGGATCTCTTTTGATTTTTGGCTGATTCATGGTGGCGTGTTTTGCTATGTGAGCCGCGTCATCCGGATCGGTCGCCACGCCGCGTCTGCGTTGGCGACCCTCGAACGGGCACGCCGCGCACGGCGTCCCTCCTGCTGCGCCCCTGCAAAAAGCGCTTCGATTATGCGCACAGACGCCGTCAAGCGCAATGCGGGAAATCGGCGATAATCGTGATTTGGCAAACCTTTCCGGCCGCGCCCGCCGCGGCCGAGAGACATTCGGCGCATCGGCGCCCGCTGTCACCGTGACCGATTCCAAGACACTCGCAGATCGCATCGAAGATCTGCTTCCCCAGACTCAATGCACGAAGTGCGGCTATGAAGGCTGCCGCCCGTATGCCGACGCGATCGCCGCCGGCGACGCGAACTACAACCAGTGCCCACCGGGCGGCGCCGAAGGCGTCGCGCGCCTCGCGCGCCTGCTCGGCAAGCCGGTGATCCCGCTGAACCCGGTCAACGGCGAAGAACGCCCGCGCCCCGTCGCGGTGATCGACGAAAGCCTCTGCATCGGCTGCACGCTGTGCATGCAGGCTTGCCCGGTCGACGCGATCGTCGGCGCACCGAAGCAGATGCACACGGTGATCGCCTCGCTCTGCACCGGCTGCGATCTTTGCGTGCCGCCCTGCCCGGTCGACTGCATCGCGATGGTGCCCGTCACGGGCGAGCACACCGGCTGGGACGCATGGACCCAGGCGCAGGCCGACGCCGCCCGCGAACGCCACGACCGCCGCCTCGCGCGCGAGCGCCGCGAACGCGAAGCGGCCGAGGCGCGCGCGGCCGCGCGCCGCTCGGCGAGCGCCACGGCCCAGCCGGCCGCCGCGCAGCCCGATGCCGCGAGCGATGCCGACGCGAAGAAACGCGCGATCATCGCCGCCGCGCTCGAACGCGCGCGCAAGAAGAAGGAAGAACTCGCCGCGCAGGGCGACGCGCCGAAGAATACCGACGGCGTGAGCGCCGCCGTCCAGGCGCAGATCGATGCGGCCGAGGCGCGCCGCAAGCGGCTTGCCGAACAGCAGGCGCAGGACACCGGCGCAGCGGCGCCCGAACCCGATGACGGCCCGCCGGCGCCGTCCGACAAGACACCACGATGAACGCCAGCAAACGACGCGCGATCTTCGAAACGCTGCAGAGCCTCAATCCGAATCCGACCACCGAGCTCGAATACTCGACGCCGTTCGAACTGCTGATCGCGGTGCTGCTGTCCGCGCAGGCCACCGACGTGTCGGTCAACAAGGCAATGCGCAAGATGTTCCCGGTCGCGAACACGCCGCGACAAATTGTCGCGCTCGGCGAGGAAGGTGTCGCCGAGTACATCAAGACGATCGGGCTCTACCGCACCAAGGCGAAGAACGTGGTCGCCACGTGCCGGATCCTGCTCGAGCAGTACGGCGGCGAGGTGCCGGCCGATCGCGAGGCGCTCGAGAGCCTGCCGGGCGTCGGCCGCAAGACCGCGAACGTCGTGCTCAACACCGCGTTCGGGCATCCGACGATCGCGGTCGACACGCACATCTTCCGCGTCGCGAACCGCACCGGCCTCGCGCCCGGCAAGGACGTGCGGGCCGTCGAAGCCGCGCTCGAGAAGTTCACGCCGAAGGAATACCTGCAGGACGCGCATCACTGGCTGATCCTGCACGGCCGCTACGTGTGCAAGGCGCGCAAGCCCGAATGCTGGCACTGCGCGATCGAGCCGCTGTGCGAGTTCAGGCCGAAGACGCCGCCGCCGGCCGATTGATTCGCCGCGCCGGGCATCGTGCCGGCCGGGTGGATTACGCGTTGGACGTCGCCGTCGCGTCGTCGGCCGCGGCGCCGCCTGCCCGCACGAGCGCCAGCACCGCCGCGAGGATCGCCGCGCCGCCGGCCCACTGCAGCGGCGACAGCGCTTCGCCGAACAGCAGCGCCGCGAGCGCGACGGTCACGACCGGCTCGAGCGTCGACAGCATCGACGTGCGCGCCGCGCCGAGCCGTTCGAGCCCCGCGAAGAACGCGATCATCGCGGCCACCGTCGACACCAGCGCGATCGCCAGCATCGTCGCCCAGCCGCCCGCCGTCGCGGGCCAGTGCGGCGGCGCGCCGAGCACCGTGCTGCGCGCCACGGCGATCAGCACGAGCATCCCGGTTGCCGACACGCAGATGATCGCGGTCGTCGCGAGCGGGTCGATCCCGCGCGTCGCCCGGGTGCCGGCGACGATGTACAGCGAATAGATCACCGCGGCCGCGAGCGCCAGCGCGATGCCGAGCGGCTCGCCGTGCCCGCCGCCGACCATCAGCGCCGAACCCGCGACGCACAGCACGAGCGCGACGACCTTGGCGCGCGTGAGCCGCTCGCCGAGCCACCACGCGGCGAGCAGCGTGACGAACGCCGGATACAGGTACAGCAGCAGCGCAACGAGGCTCGCCTGCGCGTGCTGCAGCGCGCTGAAGTAGCAGAACGACTGGCCGACGTAGCCGAGCGCGCCCATCGCGACGAGCGGCGCGAGCGCCCGGCCGCGCGGCCATGCGACGCCCCGGTGCCGGGCGATCGCGGCCAGCACCGCGCCGCCGATCGCGAAGCGCACGATCAGCAGGCCGAGCACGTCGACGCCGCCCGCATACGCGTAGCGGCCGAAGATCGCCATCGCGCCGAACGCAGCGGCGGACAACGCGACGTAGAGCGCGCCCTGCAGGGCGCCGGACGGTGAGCGGGCGGTGACGGTCATGGCAACACGAATGCGGTGGAATGGGGTGAAGCGACGGATGTCGCAGGAGTGTATCGGCGGCGCGGCACGCGGCCCAGCCCGCGCTTACCCGCAAGCGCCGCCGCCCCCCGCCGCCAGCACCGTCCGCCGACCCGGCGTACAATGCGCGACGCGGCATGAGGCCGCGAGAATCCCGACGTTCCCCACCATGTTCAATCCGAGCCGCGACGACGTGCGTCGCTTTTTCATCGACACCTGGCGCAAGCAGCGCGCCGGCGAAATCCTGACCCCGCTGGAAGCGATCGCGGCCGACTGGATCGTCGAACACCCCGAATACCACGCCGAACTCGAGGACGCCGACGGCGCGGCCACGCGCAACTATGCGCCCGAGGAAGGCCGCACCAACCCGTTCCTGCACCTGTCGATGCACCTCGCGATCAGCGAGCAGCTGTCGATCGACCAGCCGCCGGGGATCCGCGCCGCGCACGACAAGCTGGCGGCCAGGCTCGACTCGACGCACGACGCGCAGCACGCGATCATGGAATGCCTCGGCGAGACGATCTGGGAAGCCCAGCGCACCAACACGCCGCCGGACACCGACGCGTACCTGCAGCGCATCCTGCGCCGCGCGTCGCGCGACTGAGCCGGGCGCCGGCCGCGCGCGGACAAAAAAATACCCCGCCTCGGCGGGGTATCTTGCGCAGCCCGGGCCCGCACGGGCCCGCGACGCTTACTTCTTGAACACCAGGTCGCCCTTCAGCGACTCGATGTAGGCCGCGATGTCCTTCATGTCGCTGACCGACAGGTTCTGCACCTGCGCCTGCATGATCGCGTTGTTGCGGCCGAGCAGCGGGTTCGCCACGCCCATCTGGTACTGGCGCATCGCCCAGACGAGGTAGTCGGCGTGCTGGCCGGCGAGGCGCGGATACTCGGCGTTGATCGGCTGGTTCATCTTTGCGCCGTGGCAGGCCGCGCAGTTGTGCGACTCGACCAGCTCCTTGCCCTTCGTCAGGTCGGCCGCGTGCGCGCTGCCGATCGCGAGGCCGGCGGCGAACGCGATCGCCGCCGCCGTCTTGAATGCGTTGTTCATGAATGCTCCTATCCCGCGTGTGAGATCAGCAAGCGGCGCTTACTTGTAGGGATTGTCTTTCGTGTCGGCCTTCTGCACGGCGTAGTAGGCCGCCAGATCGGCGATGTCCTGATCCGTCAGCGAGCCGGCGATCGCGTTCATCGACGGGAAGTGACGATCCTTCTTGCGGTAGGCTTGCAGCGCATTCGCGAGGTATTGCTCGTTCTGGCCGCCGAGGACCGGCACCCGGTAGACCTCCGGATAGGCCGTGCGGTAGCCGTCGATGCCGTGGCAGCCGATGCACATGGCGGCCTTGCTCGCCCCGTCCTTCGGGTTGCCGACCACACCGGCCGCCTGCGCGCTGCCCGCGAGCGCCACGAGCGCTGCGACAACAACGTGTTTGCCGACGAATTTGTTCATAGCTCTTGTAACCTAGCTTGAGGGGAAACTGGCGCCAAAGCGGCAACGGCCCGCGCCGTTTTGCTTATCGGGTCGCCACGCAGGCCAAAAAAACGGCCAGATTGTACCGCGACGGCGGGGAATGCGTCCATACAGCTTCCCGGCCCGCCCCGCCGCGGCCCAGCAACGATACGCGGCCGCCGGCGAAGCCGACAGCCCTTCTGACTTATACTGGGATTTTTTCGCGAACGGGAAGAGCGCCGCCATGCGTTTCGAAGGGTCCTCGCACTACGTCGCCACCGACGATCTGAAGCTCGCGGTCAACGCCGCGCTGACGCTGCAACGCCCGCTCCTGATCAAGGGCGAACCCGGCACCGGCAAGACCATGCTCGCCGAGGAAGTGGCCGCCGCGCTCGGCATGCCGCTGCTGCAGTGGCACATCAAGTCGACCACGAAGGCGCAGCAGGGCCTGTACGAATACGACGCCGTGTCGCGGCTGCGCGACTCGCAGCTCGGCGACGAACGCGTGAAGGACATCGCGAACTACATCGTGAAGGGCGTGCTGTGGCAGGCGTTCGACGCCGAGCAGCCGACCGTCCTGCTGATCGACGAGATCGACAAGGCCGACATCGAATTCCCGAACGACCTGCTGCGCGAGCTCGACCGGATGGAATTCCACGTGTACGAGACCCGCCAGACGGTGCGCGCGAAGCACCGCCCGCTCGTGATCATCACGTCGAACAACGAGAAGGAGCTGCCCGACGCGTTCCTGCGCCGCTGCTTCTTCCACTACATCCAGTTCCCCGACGCGTCGACGATGCAGAAGATCGTCGCGGTGCACTACCCGAACATCCGCGAGGAGCTGCTGCACGCGGCGCTCGAGAGCTTCTTCGAGCTGCGCGGCGTGTCGGGCCTGAAGAAGAAGCCGTCGACGTCCGAGCTGCTCGACTGGCTGAAGCTGCTGCTCGCCGAGAACATTCCGCCGGAATCGCTGCGCGGCACCGATCGCAAGCAGATCGTGCCGCCGCTCGTGGGCGCGCTGCTGAAGAACGAACAGGACCTGAGCCTGTTCGAGCGGCTCGTCTACATGAACCAGCGCAACCGGTAAGCGCACAACCCGCAAAGGCCCGGCCATGCTGCTCAATTTCTTCTACGCGCTGCGCGCAGCGAAGCTGCCCGTCTCGGTGAAGGAATACCTGACGCTGCTCGAATCGCTGAAGGCCGGGCTGATCGCGCCGTCGATCGACGCGTTCTACTACCTCGCGCGCATGACGCTCGTGAAGGACGAGCAATACTTCGACAAGTTCGACCAGGCGTTCGGCGCGTACTTCCACGGCGTGTCCGCGCTGCCGGCCGACGCGTTCGACGTCCCGCTCGACTGGCTCGAGAAACGGCTCGAGCGCGAGCTGTCGCCGGAGGAAAAGGCGCAGATCGAAGCGATGGGCGGGCTCGACAAGCTGATGGCGCGCCTGAAGGAACTGCTCGACGAGCAGAAGGAGCGGCACGAAGGCGGCAACAAGTGGATCGGCACCGGCGGCACGTCGCCGTTCGGGCACGGCGGCTACAACCCGGAAGGCATCCGCATCGGCGGGCCGTCGAACGGCAACCGCACCGCGGTCAAGGTGTGGGAAGCGCGCGCGTTCCGCGACTACGACGATTCGGTCGAGATCGGCACGCGCAACATCAAGGTGGCGCTGCGGCGGCTGCGCCGCTTCGCGCGCGAAGGCGCGGCCGAGGAGCTCGACCTGCCCGGCACGATCCGCAGCACCGCCGCGAACGCGGGCTGGCTCGACCTGCGGATGGTGCCCGAGCGCCACAACAACGTGAAGGTGCTGATGCTGCTCGACGTCGGCGGCTCGATGGACGACCACATCAAGCGCACCGAAGAGCTGTTCTCCGCCGCGAAGGCCGAATTCAAGCACCTCGAGTTCTTCTACTTCCACAATTGCGTGTACGACCACCTGTGGAAGAACAACCGCCGCCGCCACGCGGAGCGCACCGCGACCTGGGACGTGCTCCACAAGTTCACGCCCGACTACAAGCTGATCTTCGTCGGCGATGCGACGATGAGCCCGTACGAAGTGCTGCAGCCGGGCGGCTCGGTCGAATACAACAACCCCGAGGCCGGCGCGGTATGGCTGCGGCGGCTCGCCGACCAGTTCCCCCATCACGCGTGGCTGAACCCCGAGCCCGAGCGACTATGGGAATACCGCCAGTCGGTCGCGGTGATCCGCGACCTGCTCGGCCAGCGCATGTATCCGCTCACGCTCGCGGGCCTCGAAACCGCGATGCGCGCACTCAGCAAATAACACCTGACGGCGGCCCCGCCCTCGCGGGCCGCGTTCCCCCGGAGTCACCATGAACCCGCCATCCGTCGCGGACACGGGCCGCGCGAGCGGCCGTTTTTTCTCGGATACCTCGGTATCCGCGCTCGTCGCCGGTTTCGTCGCGATGATGACCGGCTACACGAGCTCGCTCGTGCTGATGTTCCAGGCCGGCCGCGCCGCGCACCTGAGCGACGCGCAGATCTCGTCGTGGATCTGGGCGCTGTCGATCGGCATGGCGGTGACGACGATCGGCCTGTCGCTGCGCTTTCGCGCGCCCGTCGTCGTCGCGTGGTCGACGCCCGGCGCCGCGCTGCTGGTCGCGTCGCTGCCCGGCGTGCCGTATGCCGAGGCGATCGGCGCGTTCATCGTCTGCGCGCTGCTACTGACCGCGGTCGGCGTGAGCGGCCTGTTCGACACGCTGATGCGCCGGATTCCCGCCGGCATCGCCGCCGCGCTGCTCGCCGGCATCCTGTTCGAGATCGGCATCGAGATCTTCCGCGCCGCGCAGCACCAGACCGCGCTCGTGCTCGCGATGTTCTTCACGTACCTGATCGTCAAGCGCGCGGCGCCGCGCTATGCGATCGTCACGACGCTCGCCGTCGGCACCGTGGCCGCCGGCATGCTCGGCCTGCTCGACTTCAGCCGGTTCCACGTCGCGTTCGCGAAGCCGGTGTTCACGGTCCCGGCGTTCTCGATCGCGTCGATCGTCAGCATCGGCATTCCGCTGTTCGTGGTCGCGATGGCGTCGCAGAACGTGCCGGGCATCGCGGTGCTGCGCGCGGACGGCTACCCGACGCCGTCGTCGCCGCTGATCGCGACGACCGGCCTCGCGTCGCTCGTGCTCGCGCCGTTCGGCTCGCACGGCGTGAACCTCGCGGCGATCACCGCCGCGATCTGCACCGGCCCCGAGGCGCACGAGGATCGCGCGAAGCGCTATACGGCCGCGGTGTGGTGCGGCACGTTCTACCTGGTTGCCGGGATTTTCGGCGCGACGATCGCCGCGCTGTTCGCCGCGCTGCCGAAGGCGCTCGTCGTGTCGGTCGCCGCGCTCGCGCTGTTCGGCTCGATCATGAGCGGCCTCGCGAACGCGATGCAGGACGCGAAGCAGCGCGAGGCCGCGCTCGTCACGTTCATGGTCACCGCGTCGGGCCTCACGCTGCTGTCGATCGGCTCGGCGTTCTGGGGGCTCGTCGCGGGGGTCGTCACCCAGGTGATCCTCAACGCGCGCCGCCCGGCATGACGCCCGGGCGCGCGCGTCGCGGTGGGCGCAAACAGCATTCCCGCACGATCGTCCGCCGTGCGAAACATGCGCGACGCGAATCGGGCCTAGAATAACGGATCGGAAGCGGCGCCCCGCGCGCCGCTTCGCTTCGCCGCCGCGCACGCGCGGCCCGTGGGAACCCCGGCGCATCGCGCCCTCTTCTCGAATCGCCATGACTACCGCACTCGACCAGCTCAAGCAGTACACCACCGTCGTCGCCGACACGGGCGATTTCCAGCAGCTCGCGCAATACAAGCCGCAGGACGCGACCACGAACCCGTCGCTGATCCTGAAGGCCGTGCAGAAGGATGCGTACAAGCCGATCCTCGAAAAAACCGTCCGCGATCACCGCAACGAAAGCACCGACTTCATCATCGACCGCCTGCTGATCGCATTCGGCACCGAGATCCTGAAGCTGATCCCGGGCCGCGTGTCGACCGAGGTCGACGCGCGCCTGTCGTTCGACGCACAGCGCTCCGTCGATAAGGCGCACGAACTGATCAAGCTCTACGAAGCCGCCGGCATCGGCCGCGAGCGCATCCTGATCAAGCTCGCGTCGACGTGGGAAGGCATCCGCGCGGCCGAGGTGCTGCAGAAGGAAGGGATCAAGTGCAACATGACCCTGCTTTTCTCGCTGGTGCAGGCCGCCGCGTGCGCGGAAGCCGGCGCGCAGCTGATCTCGCCGTTCGTCGGCCGCATCTACGACTGGTACAAGAAGCAGGCCGGCGCCGAGTGGGATGAAGCGACGAACGGCGGCGCGAACGATCCGGGCGTGCAGTCGGTGCGCCGCATCTACACGTACTACAAGACCTTCGGCTATGGCACCGAGGTGATGGGCGCGAGCTTCCGCACGACGAGCCAGATCGTCGAGCTCGCCGGCTGCGACCTGCTGACCATCAGCCCCGATTTGCTGCAGAAGCTGCAGGACAGCAACGAGACGGTCGCGCGCAAGCTGTCGCCGGAAACCCTCACGGACGCGCCGGCCGCGCGTGTAGCAATCGATGAGCCTGCCTTCCGCTTCCAGCTGAACGACGACGCGATGGCGACCGAGAAGCTCGCCGAAGGCATCCGCACGTTCGCCGCCGATGCGGTGAAGCTCGAGAAGCTGATCGACGCGCTGCGCTGACGCGTCAGCGGCTGGCAGCAGCGCTGTCAGCTGACGACAGCAGCCACGCCGGAAACGGCCGCGAACCGCGTGTTCGCGGCCGTTTTATTTTTCATGCCTCGGTCAACCTCGCGCACTACAATCCACGTCACGGGCGCGTCGGCCGCTTCCCGATGCGCCCTTCCCGTTCAACAGGAGACAGACGATGCGAGTCGAACCGTATTTGACTTTCTACGGACAGGCCGAAGCAGCACTTCAGTTCTACGAAAAAGCACTCGGCGCGAAGACGATGTTCAAGATGCATTTCAAGGACGCGCCGCCGAACCCCGAGCACCCTGTCACGCCCGAGATGGCGGACAAGATCATGCATGCGAGCTTCACGATCGGCGAGTCGACGATCATGTGCTCGGACGGCGATTGCCGCAATACGGGCGGTACGCACACCGGCTATTCGCTGTCGCTGAACCCGTCGACCGTCGACGAAGGCAAGAAGCTGTTCGACGCGCTCGCCGACGGCGGCGAGGTGACGATGCCGTTCGGGAAGACCTTCTGGGCGCTCGGTTTCGGAATGCTGAAGGACCGCTTCGGCATCCAGTGGATGGTCAACGTCGAGGATCTGTCGCAGCGCGACGAGCTCGCGCAGCGCGCAAAGGGCTGACGAGAAAAACCGCCCACCACCTTCCGGTGGCGGGCGGTTTTGTTTTTGCGCGCACGCAGCGCGTCAGCCTTCGACGACGTCCAGATAATCCTCCGGCCGCGTGCGGTCTTCCGCATGCGACATGCCCATCACGCGCACCAGCACGCTGACGACGATCGCGACGACGAGGTTCACGACCAGCGACCACACCGCCGCATACCCGGGAATCGCATAGCCGAACAGGTGGATCGTGAAGATCGAGCTCGCGAGCTTCAGCGAGGCCGCCATCCACGTGCCGCACACGATGCCCGCGGCCCAGCCGGCCAGCAGGCCGCGATAGTCGAGCATGCGCGTGTAGAGGCCGAGCACGATCGCGGGCAGCGTCTGGATGATCCAGATGCCGCCGAGCAGCTGCAGCTGGATCGCATAGGTCAGCGGCAGCCCGAGGATGAATGCGACCGCCCCCACCTTCACGATCAGCGACACGAGCTTCGCGACGTGCGTCTCCTGCTCGTGCGTCATGTTGCGATTGACGAACTCGCGGTGGATGTTGCGCGTGTACAGGTTCGCGGCCGCGATCGACATGATCGCCGCCGGCACCAGCGCACCGATGCCGATCGCCGCGAACGCGATGCCGACGAACCACGACGGGAAATACTCGAGGAACAGCGCGGGCACCGCGAAGTTCGGGCCGAACGCCTTGAAGTACGGCGCGTACTGCGGCATGTCCTTCACGCCCGACGCGAGCGCCATGTAGCCGAGCAGCGCGAGCAGGCCGAGCACGAACGAGTACGCGGGCAGCATCGCCATGTTGCGGCGGATCGAGTTGCCCGACGACGACGACAGGATCGCCGTGACCGAATGCGGATACAGGAACAGCGCGAGCGCCGAGCCGATCGCGAGCGTCGCGTATGCGCTGAAGCCGTTCAGACTTGCGGCGTCCGGCGCCTTCAGCAGCAGCTTCGCGGGCGGCACATGGCCGAAGATCTGGCCGAAGCCGCCGAGCTTCGCCGGAATCACGATGACTGCCGCGGCGATCGTGATGTAGATCAGGATGTCCTTCACGATCGCGATCATCGCGGGCGCGCGCAGGCCCGACGTGTACGTGTATGCGGCGAGGATCGCGAACGCGATGATCAGCGGCAGGTCGCCGACGAAGCCGGTCGTGTCGAAGCCGAGCGCGCCGATCACGACCTCGATGCCGACGAGCTGCAGCGCGATGTACGGCATCGTCGCGAGGATGCCCGTCACCGCGATCGCGAGCGCGAGCATCCGGCTGCCGTAGCGCGCGTTGACGAAGTCGGCGGACGTCACGTAGCCGTGCCGCTTCGCGATGCTCCACAGCTTCGGGAACACCACGAACGCGAACGGATAGATCAGGATGGTGTACGGCAGTGCGAAGAAACCCATCGCGCCCGCGCCGAACACCAGCGCCGGCACCGCGACGAACGTGTACGCGGTGTACAGGTCGCCGCCGAGCAGGAACCACGTGACGACGGTGCCGAAGCGGCGGCCGCCGAGGCCCCATTCGTCGAGATGCGCGAGATCGCCGCGCCGCCAGTTCGCGGCGAGAAAGCCGATGATCGTGACGCCGATGAACAGCAGGACGAAGACGAAGGTAGCGGCAAGATTCATCGACCGTCTCCTTGCGTGCCGCCTGCCTTCCACGCGTTCTTGGTCTTGAAGTAGACGAGCGCGGTGATCACCGCGCTAATGAAAACCCACAGCAGCTGATACCAGTAGAAGAACGGAAAGCCGAACCATTGCGGATCGACCTTGTTGTACGACGGCACCCAGACCATCGCGATCAGCGGCAGCACCAGCAGCCAGAGCCAGCGCTTGGCGGCCCGGTTGGCGTCGGCATCGTGAGCCATGACGTCTCCTCATCATTCCCGGTTGTCGGTTTTCTTGAACGGGTACGGCGGCGAGAGGAGCGGCGAAACGGGTAAGCTGCGGCTCCCCTGGCTTCGCGCCAGTATAGGAGCCGCAAGCGGCCGGTCAAGCAGGGACGAACCCGAGGTGATCCGTCCCCGCCGAGCGGTTGCGCCGGCATGCTGCCGGCGCATGAAGCGTCAGATGGCGAACGCGGCCGCGCGCGGCGCAACCGACGCTTTCAAAGCTTTCACCCACTTGCGCGCGGGCAGCTTCAGCGTGTCCTCGATCAGCGCCGCGCGCGCGTCGAGCTGCGCGAACGGCACGTCGAGCGCGGGGCCCGAGAATGCGAGCGCGATCCGGTTGCCGTCGTGCACTTCGGGCAGCGCGATCACGCGGTTGTCGAACGCCGTGTTCAGGTGCTTCATGTTGCGCACGAAGCTCGGATGGTCGCCGAACAGGTTGATCGTCGCGATGCCCGCGTCGGCGAGGCAGCCGCGCACCGCGCGGTAGAACGCGACGCTGTCGAGCACCGGGCCGCGCGCGGTGGCGTCGTACAGGTCGATCTGCAGCGCGCCGATGGTGCCGCGGTTGGCCGGTTCGTTGACGAAATCCCACGCGTCGGCTTCGTGCACGGCGAGGCGCGCGTCGTCGGGCGGCAGCGCGAACATCGTGTGCGCGGCGACGATCACGGCCGGGTTCAGCTCGACGGCCTCGACCTTCGCCTGCGGCAGGAAGCGGTGCGCGAACTTGGTCAAGGCGCCCGTGCCGAGCCCGAGCTGCACGACGCGCTCGGGGGTTTCGAGGAACAGCAGCCACGCCATCATCTGCTGCGCGTATTCGAGCTCGATGTGCAGCGGCTTGGAAATCCGCATCGCACCCTGCACCCATTCGGTGCCGAAGTGCAGAAAGCGCACGCCGCCCTCTTCGGAGAACGTAACGGGCGCGAAGCGCGGCTTGCGCGGCGCTTCGAGCACGGGCACGTCGTCGTGTTCGTCGATGTCGGTGCGGCGCTTCACGCGCGGCGGCCGGAGTTTCGCGGAGCCGTTGTACGCGGACGGTTCGTCGCGCTTGAATGCGCGCGCCTCGGCGGACGCGCGCTTGATCAGTCGGGTCATGGATGAATCTCGCAGGGGTGAGGCGGGTTTTGCGGACGAGAGGATAGCATTGGTGCGAGGCGGCGAGCTGCCGAACGCTTCCGGAATCGCAACACTCGAATCGCCGCCGTTCACCTGCCGCAAAGTCCATCCATCGATGCCATTTCTGCGGAAACTGATCATTCCGTTCGGTGCAGCCGGCTATGTTGCGTTGTTCGGGATCGACGACAGCCGAACGGTAACGATCCTCGCAGTACGTCGACAGAGAGAAAGCAACTACCACTGACGACGGGAGGATCGCATGGACCCGAACTCGAAGACGATCTGGTTCCCGGCCAAGCGCTACGGGTGGGGATGGGGTTTGCCGGTCACCTGGCAAAGCTGGGGGGCGCTGCTTCTGTACATGCTCGGACTCGTCGCGAGCGTGTGGCTTCTGCCGCCGAACCGGGTGCCATATGCGTTCGGCGCGTGCGTTGCGGAGTTGTCCGCCGCGCTGATTGCCATTTGCTCGGTGAAAGGCGAGAAACCGGGATGGAAATGGGGCGACGGCGATCGAAACTGAGTGGCGTCGCTCACCCGCCGCGCGATTCAAGATTTGCGATTCCGTGCCGATATTTCCGAACGGAGGCCAAATCGAATTCCACCAGACAAAACCTCACGCTTATATCCGCCGATCGCGCGCCGGGCGACATTGCTTTACACGTCCCCGTGTAAGCCGACTTTAGCAATCAAAGGTAATTCAAATATGCCCAACGTTGTCCGTACAGTCGGCCTGATCGTGCCGATCGTGTTATTGAGCGCGTGTTCGATGATCGCTCCGCCGTATTCCCCCGCTGTCGACAATATTCAGTCGCTCAAGAATGCCACGACCGCGCACGCGAAAATCGGCGCGTTCGAATCCCGCCCGGATACCACCAATCGGTACCCGGTCCCCCTGCGCGCAAACCTGATGAAGTCCCCGGTCGGGGATTCGTTCGGCGCCTATCTTGCCGACGCGATGACGAAGGAATTGCAGATGGCCGGCAAGCTTTCCGCGCAAAGCGATGTCGAGATCAAGGCGACGCTACTGGAAAACGACATCGACGTCGGCATGGCCACCGGCGCCGCGAGACTGTCGGCGCGCTTCATCGTGATGCGCGCCGGCGCAGTGCGCTACGACCAGGTCAAATCCGCGCACACGCAATGGGATTCGGCGTTCGCGGCAATGATTGCCGTACCGAAAGCACGCGAAGAATATCCGCTCGCCGTGCAAAAGCTGCTCGGCGAGCTATATGCCGATCCCGCCTTCCTCGAGGCAATTCAATAACGTTATCAACCACACCACGAGAGACCAAGCACAATGGCATTGATTCGAATGATTGCAGCAGCAGCCGTGGTCGCGGCATTATCCGGCTGTGCGCACGAAATTTCGCTGACCGGCGACGCGAGCAAGATTCCGGCTCTGTCGACCTCGCCACTCGACAAGACAGTGGGTCTTGTCATCACGGATGATCAGTTGTCGCGGGAAGTGATTACGCCCGGCGGCGGCGGCGACAAGGTGAGCTATCGCCCGTACCACGACCTCGAATTGCCGATTTACGTCGGTCTCGGCCACGTATTCAAGAATGTGACCAAGCTCAAGAGTGCGCCGGACGCGGCAACGATTCAGGCCAAGCATCTCGATTACGTGATCACGCCGACGATCAAGACGACGTCGTCGTCCCCCAGCCCCTTCACGTGGCCGCCCACGGACTTCTCGGTCACGCTCGCCTGCACCGTGGCGGACCCGAGCGGCCAGACCGTTGTCACCGCGGACGTGACGGGTACCGGCCACGCGGAGTTCAGTGAATTCAAGCGCAACTTCGGCCTGGCCGGGCAGCTTGCAACGGCCGATGCGGTGTCCAAGCTGCAATCCGCGCTGGCAAAGGCACCCGAATTGCAAAAGTAGAGTTGCAGGAACGGCGCGGCTGAAACGACCGACGGTTCGGTCGCGCCGCGGTCAGCCGCGGATTCCTTGCCAGAAGACGAGCTTCTGCTCGAACGAAAGCATCGCATTCGCCGGGCTCGACGAAGGCAGCACCAGCGTCTCATATCCCGCCGCGCCGATCACTTCCGCAAACCGCCCCGCCGTCTTGCCGTTGAAACACACCCTCTTCAGCAGCGGCGCATGCTCGCGCAACGAATCGAAGTCATTCGGCTTCGCATGGCGAATCGCCGAATCGAGACTGCCTTCGCGATGGCACGCGGCGAGCACGTCCCAGATGCCGATGCCATGTGTGAGCACGCGTTCGAGCCGCGCGTCATACGCGAGTTCGTGCAGCGCCGGCTCGCCCAGCACCGTACCCAGCAACCGCCAGAACTGATTGCGCGGATGCGCGTAATACTGCGCCGCATCGAGCGACGCCTCGCCGGGAAAGCTGCCGAGGATCATCGTATGCGTGTCCGGCCCCACGACCGGCGGAAAGCCTTGCAGCATCACGCGCCCTCGACCGATCCGCCCGGGCGCGGCCCGTCGCCATACGCATCGATATGCCGCCACAGCGCGGGCAGCATGCATTCGGTCACCATCAGCGGCGCACCGTGCCGCTGGAACACCGAGCGCCGCGCGGCGAACGCATGCGGCGCCCGGGCGCCGGCAAGCGCGTGCGTCGCGAGCGCATACAGCGGATGGCCGGCGATCACGCGCCGGCTGACGAGCGTCGAGCGCTCGACCTGCGGATCGCTGTACAGCAGCTCGGCGAGCGGCCGCGTGCGCAGCCGCCGTATCGCCTGCCAGATCCCCTTGCTCGCGGCGAGCGGCGCGATGCTGTGCGCGGCGATGTACGGCGTACCGTCGACCGACAGGATCACCTCGCGCACCCACATCGGCGCGCGCGGCGCGCTGGCGAGCGCCGCATGCTCGTCGAACCACGGGCAGTCGACCGCCTCGCGGGTCACGCGCACCGTCACGCGGCCGAGCCGCGCGAGGTGCGCGGTCAGCGAGCCGCCGCGCGTCAGCCAGTCGCGCTGGTCGAGCGTGCAGCCGGGCCGGGGCGTCTCGCGCCAGCCCGCCCGGGCGCCGTCGAATCGCATCCGCGCAGTCACGCGGTGCGCGACAGCAGCAGCGCGTTGGTCCGCTTCACGAAGCTGGCTGGATCGTCGAGCGTGCCGCCTTCAGCCAGCAGCGCCTGGTCGAACAGCAGGTGGCACCAGTCGCCGAAGTCGGCGCTGTCTGCGCTCAGCTGCTTCACGAGCGCGTGCTCGGGGTTGATCTCGAGGATCGGCTGCATCGCCGGCGCGTTCTGGCCGGCCGCCTTCAGCATCCGCTGCAGGTAGCCGCTCATGTCGTTGTCGTCCGCGACAAGGCACGACGGCGAATCGGTCAGGCGGAACGTGACGCGCACGTCCTTCACCTTGTCGCCAAGCGCTTCCTTCATCTTGTCGACCACCGGCTTGATCGCCTCGCCCGCCTCGTCCTGCGCCTTCTTCTCGTCGTCGTTCAGCGCGCCGAGATCGAGGTCGCCGCGCGCGACGCTCGCGAGCGGCTTGCCGTCGAAGTCATGCAGGAACGACAGCATCCACTCGTCGACGCGGTCGGTCAGCAGCAGCACCTCGACGCCCTTCTTGCGGAACACCTCGAGGTGCGGGCTGTTCTTCGCGGCCTGCCATGCATCGCCGGTCACGTAGTAGATCTTGCTCTGCTCGGGCTTCATGCGCGCGACGTAGTCGGCGAGCGACACGTCCTGCGCGTCGCTGTCGCCGTGCGTCGACGCAAAGCGCAGCAGCTTCGCGATGCGTTCGCGGTTCGCGTGATCCTCGCCGAGGCCTTCCTTCAGCACCTGGCCGAACGCGCGCCAGAACGTCGCGAACTTCTCCTTGCCGGCATCGTCCTCGGCGTTCGCGAGCTCTTCGAGCATCGACAGCACGCGCTTGGTCACGCCTTCGCGGATCGCCTTCACGTCGCGGCTTTCCTGCAGGATCTCGCGCGACACGTTGAGCGGCAGGTCCGCCGAATCGACCACGCCCTTCACGAAGCGCAGGTACTGCGGCAGCAGCTGCTCGGCGTCGTCCATGATGAACACGCGCTTCACGTACAGCTTCAGGCCGCCGCGGTAGTCGCGGTTCCACAGGTCGAACGGCGCGTGCGACGGCACGAACAGCAGCTGCGTGTATTCGCTGCGGCCCTCGACGCGGTTGTGCGTCCACGCGAGCGGATCCTGGTGGTCGTGCGCGATGTGCTGGTAGAACTGCTGGTACTGCTCGTCGGTGATGTCGCTCTTCGAGCGGGTCCACAGCGCGCTCGCCTGGTTGACGGTCTCGTCCTCGTCCTTCAGGACCATCTCGCCCTTTTCCTGATCCCACTCTTCCTTCTGCATCAGGATCGGCAGCGCGATGTGATCCGAGTATTTCTGGACGATCGACTTCAGACGGTGCGACGACAGCAGCTCGTCCTCGCCCTCGCGCAGGTGCAGCGTGATCGTCGTGCCGCGCTGCGCGCGCTCGATCGCGTCGACCGTGAAGTCGCCCTCGCCCGCGCTTTCCCAGCGCACGCCTTCGCTTGCCGGCAGGCCCGCGCGGCGGGTCTCGACGCTGATCTTGTCCGCGACGATGAAGCCCGAGTAGAAGCCGACGCCGAACTGGCCGATCAGCGCCGCGTCCTTCTGCTGGTCGCCGGACAGCTTCGAGAAGAATTCCTTGGTGCCCGAGCGCGCGATCGTGCCGAGGTTCGCGATCGCCTCGTCGCGGCTCATGCCGATGCCGTTGTCTTCGATGGTGATCGTGCGCGCGGCCTTGTCGTAGCCGATGCGGATGCGCAGGTTCGGATCGTTCTCGTAGAGCGCGTTGTTCGCGAGCGCCTCGAAGCGCAGCTTGTCAGCCGCGTCCGACGCGTTCGACACCAGTTCGCGCAGGAAGATTTCCTTGTTGCTGTAAAGCGAATGAATCATCAGGTGGAGGAGCTGCTTGACCTCTGCCTGAAAGCTCATCGTTTCGTGTGCCATGGATGCGGTTTCCTCTTACTTGAACTTGAATGGTGTGAGCCCGGTGCCCGGCGCGCGGCACCGGGCGGGCAATGCGCGCCTATCTGGGGACGGCCGACGCGATTTCAAGGGCCGCGGGTGGGCGGCGCGGCGTCACGACGCCCGCCGCGCGACCGATTCCAGATACCGCGACAAAAACGCCGGCAGCGCCGGATCGCCGCAGTTCGCGATATTGAACCGCGTCCACGTCGACGGCGACTGCTGCGGCGAGAACAGGCTGCCCGGCGTCAGCAGGAAGCCTTCCTCGTGCGCGGCCGCCGCGAGTGCGTCCGAATCGACGCCCGTGTCGGCCCACAGGAACATCCCCGCGGCAGGCGCCGTGAACAGGCGCAGGCCCGTGCGCTCGAGCATCCGCGCGGTCTTGTCGCGCACGCCGTCGAGCCGCGCGCGCAGCCGCTCGACGTGGCGCCGGTAATGCCCTTCGGTCAGGATCTTGTACAGCACGCGCTCGTTGAGCTCGGGCGTCGTCATGCCCACCAGCATCTTCTGGTCGGTGATCGCCTTCGCGATCTCCGGCGCGCACGCGACGTAGCCGACCCGCAGGTTCGCCGCGAGCGTCTTCGAATAGCTGCCGAGGTAGATCACGCGCTTGAGCTGGTCGAGGCTCGCGAGCCGCGTCGCCGGATAGCTCGGCGGGCACAGGTCGCCGTACACGTCGTCCTCGACGACGAGGAAATCGTACGCCTCCGCGAGCTTGAGGATCCGGAACGCCTGCGCGGCCGACAGCGACGTGCCGGTCGGGTTCTGCAGCACCGAGTTGACCACGAGCATCTTCGGCCGCCACATCTGCACGAGCGTCTCGAGCGCGTCGAGATCGGGGCCGTCCGGCGTGTACGGCATGCCGACGAGCTGCGCGCCCTGCGCGGCGAAGCGGCCGAACATCTGGAACCACGCCGGATCGCCGACGATCACCGCGTCGCCCGGGCGCACGTAGATCCGCGAAATCAGGTCGATCGCCTGCGTGATGCCCGACACGAGCACGAGCTGGTCGGGCGTCACGCCGATCTCGACTTCGGCGAGCCGCGTCTGCAATTGCTGGCGCAGCGGCAGGAAGCCCTGCGCGGTGCCGAAGCCGAGCATCTGCGCGCCGGCCTGCCGCCCGAGCGCGCGCAGCGCGCCGGTGATCAGCTCGCCGTCGAGCCAGCGGCCCGGCAGGTAGCCGAGCCCCGGCCCCTTTTCCGGGCTGACGGTGTGCAGCATGTTGCGCAGCAGCCAGACGACGTCGATCGTGTTGTGCACGGGCGCCGCCTCCGCGCCGCGCGCGCCCGGCTCGACCGGCTGCGGGCCGGCCACGCGCTCGCGCACGTAGAAGCCCGAGCCGCGCCGCGAATCCAGGTAGCCCTGCGCGACGAGGCGCTCGTAGGCCTCGACGACGGTGAAACGCGACACGCTCTTGTCGAGCGCGAGCTTGCGGATCGACGGCATCCGCATGCCGGGCCGGAACACGCGCTCGTCGATGCGGCGCCGCGCCCACTGGACCAGCTGATCGACCAGCGTGAGCGTGGCGGAATCGTGCGGGGCGGGAATCTGCGCGAGTGGGACGATGGACATGAAGGTCGCTCCAACTGTACCGAAGGGTATCGCGGCGATTGTACCGTTACTGTGCCGGTCCGCACGATTACAGTGGATCGCATCGGGCACTGCGTGCCAGCCGCGTACCGGCCGTTTCCCCCGCCAGGCAACGCGCAGCGGCCGGCACCCGCACGGGATCGCCGGCCGCTCGCCCACCATTACACTTGCGTTTGTTTCGACGTTCATGGCAGCCCGTCCCGTGACACTCGACCATCCGGTCATCGCCGCGCGACCGCCGAACATCGATACACGGATCCACGTTACGGAGACACCCTCGTCATGAATTCGCGCGAAACCCGGGGCATGCTGCTCGGCCTCATCGGCGTGATGATCTTCAGCCTGACGCTGCCGATGACGCGCATCGTCGTCACCGAGCTGCATCCGCTGCTCAACGGGCTCGGCCGCGCGCTCGCGGCCGCGGTGCCCGCCGGCCTGCTGCTGTGGTGGCGCCGCGAGCCGCTGCCGACCCGCGCGCAGCTGAAGGGCCTCGCGGTCGTGTCGGCCGGCGTGATCGTCGCGTACCCGGTGTTCTCGGCGTGGTCGATGAAGACCGTGCCCGCGTCGCACGGCGCGGTCGTCAACGGGCTGCAGCCGCTGTTCGTCGCGCTGTACGCGGCCTGGCTGTCGCACGAACGGCCGTCGAAGGCGTTCTGGGTCAGCGCGGTGGCAGGCAGCGCGCTTGTGATCGCGTACGCGTTGCGCGACGGCGGCGGCACGCTCCAGGCAGGCGACGCGCTGATGCTGGTCGCGGTCGGCGTCGGGGCGCTCGGCTACGCGGAAGGCGCGCGCCTCGCGCGCCAGATGGGCGGCTGGCAGGTCATCTGCTGGGCGCTGGTCGTCTCCGCGCCGTTCCTCGTGCTGCCGGTCGGCTGGCTCGCCTGGGCGCACCACGCCGCGCACCCGGGCCCGCTCGCGCTGCGCACCGTGCTCGCGTTCAGCTACGTGACCCTGTTTTCGCAGTTCATCGGCTTCTTCGCGTGGTACGCGGGCCTCGCGCTGGGCGGCACCGCGCGCGTCGGCCAGGTGCAGCTGCTGCAGATCTTCTTCACGATCGCATTTTCGGCGCTGCTGTTCGGCGAGACGGTCGCGCCGTCGACGTGGCTGTTCGCCGCCGCCGTGATCGCGACCGTGATGCTGGGCCGGCGCGCCGCGGTCGCCGTGGCGCCCCGACCCGCTCGCGCTGGCTGAAATGGTGAGCCATAATGTTCATTTTGCCGACCCGGCCGCACTCGACCGTTCGCGTTTACCCGGCCTATCCGGCCGCATCCGACCGACCGTGTTCGACCGACTTTCCTGACTGACCCGACTATCCGAACGAGGAGACTATGAATCCGAGCGACCTGCATCCGCCGCACTGGCAACTTTCCGAACGCGCCCGCAAGCTCACGAGCTCTGCGATCCGCGAGATCCTGAAGGTCACGGAGCGTCCCGAGGTCATCTCGTTCGCCGGCGGCCTGCCCGCGCCCGCCACGTTCCCGGCCGAGCGCATGCGCGCCGCCGCCGACCGCGTGCTGCGCGATGCGCCCGCCGCCGCACTGCAGTACAGCGCGACCGAAGGCTACCTGCCGCTGCGCGAGTGGATCGCCGAGCGCTACAACGTGCGCGTGTCGCAGGTGCTGATCACGACCGGCTCGCAGCAGGCGCTCGACCTGCTCGGCAAGGCGCTCGTCGATCCGGGCAGCCCCGTCCTCGTCGAAACCCCGACCTACCTCGGCGCGCTGCAGTCGTTCTCGCTGTACGAGCCGCACTACGTGCAGGTGCCGACCGACGAGCAGGGCCTGCTGCCGGAAAGCCTCACGCCCGAACTGACCCAAGGCGCGCGCCTGCTGTACGCGCAGCCGAACTTCCAGAACCCGACCGGCCGCCGCATGCCCGTCGAGCGCCGCCGCGCGCTCGCCGCGTTCGCGCAGTCGAGCCCGTTCCCGGTGCTGGAAGACGATCCGTACGGCGCGCTCAACTACCAGGGCGAGCCGCTGCCGACCATGCTGTCGATGGCGCCCGACCACATCGTGCACCTCGGCACGTTCTCGAAGGTGCTCGCGCCGGGCCTGCGGATCGGCTACATCATTGCCCCCGAGGAACTGCACTTCAAGCTCGTGCAGGCGAAGCAGGCAACCGACCTGCACACGCCGACGCTCACGCAGCGCATCGCGCACGAAGTGATCAAGGACGGCTTCCTCGACGAGCACATCCCGACCATCCGCCAGCTGTACGGCGCGCAATGCGACGCGATGCACGCCGCGCTCGAGCGCCACATGCCGGAAGGCGTGACGTGGAGCCGCCCGGAAGGCGGCATGTTCATCTGGGTGAAGCTGCCGCAGCAGATCGACAGCATGAAGCTGCTCGCGGACGCGGTCGACAACCACGTCGCCTTCGTGCCCGGCGCGCCGTTCTTCGCGAACGATCCGCAGCAGAACACGCTGCGCCTGTCGTTCGTGACGGTGCCGCCCGAGAAGATCGAGGAAGGCGTCGCGCGCCTCGGCAAGCTGCTGCGCGAGCGTCTCTGATCGTCCCCTTTCCTTTAATGACTTGTTGCGAGGAATCGAACGCATGGCCAACGTCTACGACAAACTGAAATCGCTCGGCATCGAGCTGCCGACCGCCGGCGCCCCCGCCGCCGCCTACGTGATGAGCGCGCAAAGCGGCAACACGGTCTACCTGTCCGGCCACATCGCGAAGAAGGACGGCAAGGTCTGGGCCGGCAAGCTCGGCGCCGACCTCACCACCGAGGACGGCAAGGCGGCCGCGCGCGCGATCGCGATCGACCTGCTCGCGACGCTGCACGCGCATACGGGCGACCTGAACAAGGTCACCCGCATCGTCAAGCTGATGAGCCTCGTCAACTCGACGCTCGAGTTCACCGAGCAGCACCTGGTGACGAACGGCGCATCCGAGCTGATCGCAGAGGTGTTCGGCGATGCGGGCAAGCATGCGCGCTCGGCGTTCGGCGTCGCGCAGATCCCGCTCGGCGCGTGCGTCGAGATCGAGCTGATCGCCGAAGTCGCGTAACGCGAGCCGCCGGATGCCCGTTCGCTTCAAGCAGGTCGACGTCTTCACGTCAGTGCCGTTCAAGGGCAATCCGCTCGCGGTCGTGTTCGACGCCGATGCACTCGGCGACGACGACATGATCGCGATCGCCCGCTGGACCAATCTGTCGGAAACGGCGTTCCTGTGCGCGCCGACCGATCCCGCCGCCGACTACCGGGTGCGGATCTTCACGCCGGGCGGCGAACTGCCGTTCGCCGGCCACCCGACGCTCGGGGCCGCGCACGCGTTTCTCGACGGCGGCGGCGTGCCGCGCGCGCCGGGCCGGCTGGTCCAGCAGTGCGGCGTCGGGCTGGTCGAGTTGCGCAAGCAGGCCGACGGCTGGGCGTTCGCGGCGCCGCCCGCGCGGGTCACGCCGGTCGCCCGCGCGGACTATGCAGAACTCGAGGCGACGCTGCGCAGCCCGGCGCTCGACCTGAGCGCCGAACCGTGCGCGGTCGACAACGGCGCGCCGTGGCTCGTCGTGCGGATGCAGTCGGCCGACGCGTGTCTCGGCCTCGCGCCCGACCTGGCGGCGCTCGGCGCGCTGACGCACCGCTACGGCGCGCACGGCCTCGCGGTCTACGCGCCGCATCCGCCGGGCGGCCCGGCAACGTTCGAAATCCGCTGCCTGATGACGGGCGACGGCTTCGGCGTCGGCGAAGATCCGGTCACCGGCAGCGCGAACGCCGCGGTGGCCGGGCTGCTGACCCGCCAGCAACGGCGCCCCGGCCTGTCGTACACGGCCCGCCAGGGCACGGCCATCGGCCGCGACGGGCGCATCTCCGTCAATTACGACGGCGACACCATCTGGATCGGCGGCCCCGCCGTCACGGTCGTGGACGGCACCTTCCATGGGACGGCCGTCCGCGGGGCGTCCGAGCACCCTACCGTCTGATATTTCGCGGCGCGCCATGCGCGCCGCGCATCCCGGCGCTATGCTTACCCAGCTATCGCAAAAACGATCCAGCCAGTAATATCGGGCCTAATCCGTCGCCTGGGGGTCTGTGCACACATGCGCATTCCGCAGATGAACAGCCTCTGACGCGACCCCAATATTCAGCCATCCTGCTGGATGGCGCACGCGAGCCAGGACGCCGCACCCTTCGATGAGCTCCGCCCGGTCATCCCATTCGCCGTCGACGCGACCGCTGCGCACGCCGCGCAAATCGCGCCGCCGGGCGCTGTTCGCCATCCCGCTGCTCGGGATGCTGGCGCTCGCCCTGCTGTGGGCCGTGATCGTCGCGCGGATGTCGGTCGAGAAGGACAGCGCGTTCAAGGAAGCGGCGGCCTCCGCGGCGATCCTGTCGTCGGCGCTCGAACAGCACACCGTCAAGGCGATCCACCAGGTCGACCAGATCACGCGCTTCGTCAAGTTCGAATTCGAGAAGTCGCCGGCGAACTTCAACCTCGCGAGCGCCGTCGAGAAAGGCGTCGTGCCGAGCGACACGCTGATCCAGGTGTCGCTCGTCAACGCGAAGGGCATCCTGTTCGCGAACACCGCCGATCGCCATCCGCAGCCGATCGACCTGTCCGACCGCGAGCACTTCAAGGTTCACGTGAAGCGCAACGAGGACCAGCTCTATATCAGCAAGCCCGTGCTCGGCCGCGTGTCCGGCCACTGGACGCTGCAGATGACGCGCCGCCTGAACAATCCGGACGGCAGTTTCGCGGGCGTCGTGGTCGTGTCCGAGGATCCGAGCTACTTCACGAACGACTTCTACAACAACGCGGCGATCGGCAAGGAAGGCGTGATCGCGGTCGTCTCCGACGCGGGCGCGGTGCTCGCGCGGCGCACCGGCTCGGTCAACAACGCGCCGGGCGCGTTCTCGGCGTCCGGCGTCTACCCGCTCGCCGAGCGGGTGTCGGGCACGATCGTCGATCCGATCGATGGCGTGACGCGCATCGTGTCGTACCGCCATCTCGACGGCTACCCGCTCGCGGTGATGGTCGGCCTGTCGCAGGCCGAGGAATTCGCCGACTACAACCACACGCGCAACGTCTACCTGCTGATGACGAGCTTCATCACGCTCGCGATGCTCGCGTTCTTCGGCGTCGCGACGGGGCTCATCGGCAAGCTGCTCGGCCGCGAGCGCGAGATGACCCAGCTCGCCGAATACGACCTGCTCACCGGCCTCGCGAACCGCTACGCGACGCTGCGCGGGCTGCGCAACGACGTGTCGATGCCGTCGAGCCTGTCGCGGCTCGGCCTGTTGTTCATCGACCTCGACAATTTCAAGACCGTGAACGATACGCTCGGCCACAACGCCGGCGACATCGTGCTGCAGATGACGGCATCGCGCCTGTCCGATGCGGTCGGCGACGAAGGCGCGCTCGCGCGCATCGGCGGCGACGAGTTCGTCGTCGTGATGAAGGGCGACGACGTCGAGCGGCGCGCGGTGCGGCTCGCCGAGGTGATCATCCGGATGTTCGGCGAGCCGTTCGACGTGCGCGGCAGCTCGTTCGTGCTGCACGCGAGCATCGGCATCGCGCTGCACACGGTCGCGAACGAAAGCGAGATCGACCTGCTGAAGAAGGCCGACCTCGCGATGTACAGCGCCAAGGACGCCGGCAAGAACTGCTACCAGTTCTACGCGCCGCACCTGTCGCACCGCGCCGACCACCTGATGCGCTGGGAGCAGCAGCTGCGCGTCGCGCTGGCCGAAGGGCAGCTGTTCCTCGCGTACCAGCCGAAGATCGACCTCACGCACCGCCACATCACCGGCTTCGAGGCGCTCGCGCGCTGGGATCACCCGGAGCACGGGATCATCTCCGCGAACGAGTTCATTTCGATCGCCGAATCGACGGGCCTCATCGTGCCGATCGGCGATTTCGTGATCCGCACCGCATGCGAGCAGATCGCGCGCTGGCGCGACGACGGGCACGATACGCTCACGCTCGCCGTCAACATCTCGCCCGTGCAGTTCTGGCGCGGCGACCTGATCGAGACGATCTCGCGCACGCTGCAGGAAACCGGCATCGAGGCCGGCCGCCTCGAGCTCGAGATCACCGAGACCGCGATGATGGAATACCCGGAGCTCGTCTCCGAGAAGATCGTCGCGCTCAAGAAGCTCGGCATCCGCATCGCGCTCGACGATTTCGGCACCGGCTACTCGTCGCTGTCTTACCTGCACCGCTTCTCCGTCGACACGCTGAAGGTCGACCGCTCGTTCGTGCAGGCGATTCCGAACGACCGCAGCGTCTGCGTGATGGTGTCGTCGATCGTGCATCTCGCACGCTCGCTCGGGCTGACCGTCGTCGTCGAGGGCACCGAGACCGAGGAGCAGGTCGCGTGGCTGTCGGCGCTCGGCGAGATCGAGGCGCAGGGCTTCCTGTTCTCGCGCCCCGTGCCCGCCGACGCGATACCCGCGCTGCTCGCCCGCTTCGGCGTGCGCGGCGACCATGCGCGCGTCGTCCCGCACCGCGCGACGGGCAGCGCCGGCGCCTGAACGGCGGCGCCGACCGGTTTGTTTCGTTCACCGATCGGCTGTTTATATAGTGTTTTCGCGCATGGCAGCGCCGCGCGTTGCGTCGGACAATGCGCAAGGCAGCTATGACCATGGCCCGCACCTCCCATATAACAGGGGCCGTTTGCGCGAGCGGGGGCCCGCGCCCGAAACAAGCCATGATGAGCGTCGAAGTCGAAGCCGCACCGCGCGTGGAGCAGGAATCCCTGTGGACCTTGTTCAAGGTCGTCACGGGCATCTCCGCTGTGTCCTGGGGCGGGCTCGCCATGATGGCGCAGCTCGAGCGCCACTATGTCGAGCGCATGCAGCGCATCGAGCCGCGTGCGTTCGGCGATCTCGTCGCGCTGGCCTGGCTCGTGCCGGGCCCCGTCGGCTGCAACGTGGCGGTGCAGGTCGGCCAGACGCTGCACGGCCGCGCCGGCGCCTGGATCGCCGGCTTCGCGAGCGTGCTGCCGTTCTTCGTGATGATGACGCTGTTCGCGATCTTCTATCGCACGCCGTTCGTCCGCTCCCTCGCCGCGCCCGTGATGCTCCACCACTTCAGCATGGTGCTGGCCGCGCTGATCGGCGTCACCTGGGTCAAGCAGCTGCGCACGCTCGTGCGCGCGCGGCTCGAGCAGGCGATCGCCGCGCTGTCGACGATTCTGCTCGCTTTCGCGCATAGTCCCGCGTCGTTCGTCGTGATTCTGTTCGCCGCGTTTGCAGCGGGCTGGCTGACCGGGCCGTCACAGGACGACACGGTCAACTTCACGCTGTCGCGGCGCGACCGCAAGCTGCTCGTCGTGCTCGCGGTGTTCGTCGTGCTGTTCGCATTGCCGCTTCCGGGCGGGTATCAGGCGCTGCTGTGGCCGCGGCTCGCGGGCGCCGGCATGACGCTGTTCGGCGGCGGCTTTTCCGCGCTGCCGGTGCTGAAGGCGCTGTTCGTGTCGCCCGAGACCGGCATCTCCGATCACGACTTCACGCTCGCGTTCGCGCTGTCGCCGGTGTCGCCGGGGCCGCTCCTGAACGTCGTGCCGTTCCTCGGCTACCTGACCGACGGCTGGCGCGGCGCCCTGCTCGCCACGGCCGCGCTGTTCATTCCGTCCGGCTGCCTGGTCGTGTTCGCGCAGCGCCACCTGTTCAGGCTCAAGCGCCATTCGCGCTTCGAGCACGGGATGCGGCTGCTGCGCGCGGCAACTACCGGATTCCTCGTCGTCGCCGTCGTGAAGATCCTGCACCGCGAGCCGGCCGACCCCGTCTACTGGTTCACCGGCGTGTTCGCAACGCTCTGTTTCGCGCGCTTCAAGGTGCCCGTGTTCGCGGTGTACGGCGCGGTCGCGATCGCGTGCGGCGCGTGGCTCTGGGCCGCCGCGCACTGAGCGCGGCGCTCAGGCCGCGACGCGCCGCGCCAGCCGGCGCGCCCGCAGGTGGTCATACGCGAGGTTGAAGCAGAACGTGTAGGGCAGGAAGAACAGCACGATGCCGAGGTCGAGCAGCAGCGCCTCGAGCAGGCCGACGCCGAGCCACCATGCGGCGAGCGGCACCACCATCGCGACGAGCCCCAGCTCGAACGCGACCGCATGCACGATCCGCATGCCGAGGTTGCGCACCCAGCCGAAACGCCGTTCGAGCCGGTCGAACAGCGTGTTGAACGTCATGTTCCACGCCATCGCGATCAGCGACACCATCACCGTCAGCGCGCCGACGTGCGACACCGGCATGTCGAGCAGCCACGCGCCGACCGGCGCGCACAGCGCGATCGCGACCAGTTCGAACGTCAGCGCATGCACGAGCCGTTCCGTCACCGTTTTATTGGGATGTTTCATCTCAAACCTCCGATCCAGTGTCATCCATGGCCGCCATTCTGATCGGTTGAACCGCGCCAATCCAATTGGTTATCATCGGTTTTTCCGATTGAACGACACCCGGAGCCCTGGATGCGCCACGCCCCCGAAGCCTTGCTCGCGTTCGCCGAAGCCGCGCTGCTCGGCTCCTTCACCGCCGCCGCGCGCAAGCTCGGCAAGCGCCAGTCGACGATCTCCGAGGCGATCGCGAACCTCGAGATCGATCTCGGCGTGCAGCTGTTCGACCGCTCGACGCGCACGCCGACGCTGACCGACGCCGGGCGTGCGCTGCTGCCGCAGGTGCAGCGCGCGCTGGACGCCGGCGCGGCGATCGACCGCGCCGCCGCGCGGTTCGCGCGCGGCGAGGAGGCGCGGCTGACCTTCGTCGTGTCCGATACCTACCAGTCGCAACGCTACGAACAGACGCTGACCGCGCTCGCGCGGCGCTTCCCGGCGCTGGAACTCGAATGCCAGATCGCCGAGCACGAGGACGTGCTCGACCTGATCCGGCAAGGCCGCGCGCAGATCGGGCTGATGGCCGCGCGCGCGACCTACCCGGCCGACATCGGCGCGGCGACGATCGCGGAGGAATCGGAGATCGGCCTGTTCGTCGGGCGCACGCACCCGCTCGCGGCCTGCGGCGACGCCGAGGTGCCGCACGCGGCGCTGCGCGACGCGCGCGAGCTGCGGCTCAACACGTACGCGACGCCGGAAGGCCAGGGCCCGGGCGGCGAAAGCGGCCCGCTCGTCGCCGGCACGCAACGCTGGTCGGCGCCGAGCTACCTGATGCTGCTGGAGATGGCGGTGCTGGGGTTCGGATGGACGGAGCTGCCCCGCTGGATGGTCGAGCACTTCGCGCGCGACCGGCTCTGCGAGCTGCGCGCACGCGGCTGGCCGCGCCGGGTGCGGGTCGATGCGGTGTGGTCGCGCAACCGGCCGCTCGGCCCGGCCGGCGCGTGGCTGCTCGATGCGATGCTGGCCGACTGAGTGGCCGGCCCAGTGGCCAACCGAGCCGCGCGCGGCGCGCGGCCGATGATCAGAAGCCGCGCGACAGCACGGCCGCGCCGACCGTGACGACGCCGAGCACGATGTTGACGACGACGAGCAGGCGCACCGCGTTCACCGCGCGTGCGCCGTCCGGCCAGTTCTGCGCCTGCACCGCGCGGCGGATGCGCGGGAACAGCGCGAAGCGCACGTGGCCGAAGATCAGCATCATCACGACGCCGAGGCCCGCCATCGCGTGCAGCGCCCAGGTCGCATGCGCGCCGCCGAACTGCATCAGCAGGAAGCCGCCGGTGAGCAGGATCACGATCACCGAGCCGGCGACCCAGTTGAAAAAGCGGCCGAACACGCCTTCGATCAGCGGCAGCCGCAGTTGCGGCGACAGGTCGGACAGCGCGGGCCGCAGGCAGAAATTCGCGAACACCATGCCGCCCACCCACACGGCGACGGCCAGCAGATGAAGAAACAGCGCGACGGCGATGGCGTGGGACATGTCGGGAATCCTGTTCTGTTATGAGTTGAATGCGGCAAACCGGCCGGGCACCCGGCGCGCCCGGCATCAAGCGACGTTCGACAGGCATGCCCCCGCGCGGTTCAGGCCGGTGGCGGAATTTCACAATATTTTGCAAATGCCGGATGACGATCCGACGCGCCCCGATGAAAAAAGGCCGCACGCCCGCCGAAGCGGCCGTGCGGCCCGGGGTGCCGCGACGATGCGTGCTCAGCCGAGCAGCGGACGCAGCTCGGTGACGACCTTGAGCTTCGTGTCCGGCGTGCGGCCCTTGCGCGCGCGCTTGCCAACGTGCGGCGCGAGCGCCGCGTACGACATCGTCTCGTCCATCGCCTTGCCGCCGCGGCCGGTGCCGATCAGCACCACGCCGGCCGGATCGATCGCGAGCGCCTGCACGAGCGTTTCCTTGCCCTCGAGGGCCATCAGGATCACGCCGCGGCCGCCGCCCGACAGCGTCTTCATCTCGTCCATGCCGAACACCAGCAGCCGCCCGTCGCTCGACAGGCACGCGACCTGTTTCGCGTTCGACAGCACCGGCATCGGCGCGAGCGGCGCCGCGCCGTCGTCGATCGTCATGAACGCCTTGCCGGCCTTCACGCGGCTCACCATGTCGCCGACCTTCGCGAGGAAGCCGAAGCCGTTGCTCGACGCGAGCAGCAGCTGCTGGTCGGCCGACGCCGCGTAGTAGTGCATCAGGTGCGTGCCGGATTCGAGCTCGACCAGCGACGTGACGGGCACGCCGTCGCCGCGGCCGCCCGGCAGCACCGACACGTCCACCGAGTACACGCGGCCGCGGCTGCCCCATGCGATCAGGCGATCCGGCGTGCGGCACTGGAACGCCGCATACAGGCTGTCGCCCGCCTTGAACGAGAAGCCGGCCGGGTCGAGCCCGTGGCCCTTCAGCGCGCGCACCCAGCCCTTCTGCGACACGACGACCGTCACCGGCTCGTCGACCACCTTCGCCTCGAACGTCGCGCGCTTCTCCTGCTGGATCAGCGTGCGGCGCTCGTCGCCGTACTGCTTCGCGTCGGCCTCGATCTCCTTGATCATCAGCCGCTTCATCGCGCTTTCGTTCGCGAGCAGTTCCTCGAGCTTCGCCTTCTCGTCGCGCAGCGCCTCGAGTTCCTTCTCGATCTTGATCTTCTCGAGCCGCGCGAGCTGGCGCAGGCGGATTTCGAGGATGTCCTCGGCCTGGCGCTCGGAGAGGCCGAACGCGCTCATCAGCGCGGCCTTCGGCTCGTCCGACTCGCGGATGATGCGGATCACCTCGTCGATGTTCAGGAAGACGATCATCCGGCCTTCGAGGATGTGGATCCGGTCGTCTACCTTGCCGAGACGGTGGCGACAGCGGCGCGTCATCGTCAGCTGGCGGAACTTCACCCACTCGTCGAGGATCGTCAGCAGCCCCTTCTGGCCCGGCCGGCCGTCGGCGCCGATCATCACGAGGTTCAGCGTCGCGTTCGATTCGAGGCTCGTGTGCGCGAGCAGCGAATTGACGAACTCCGTCTGGTCGATCGTGCGCGACTTCGGCTCGAACACGAGCCGCACCGGCGCTTCCTTGCCCGACTCGTCGCGCACCGCGTCGAGCAGGTCGAGCATCGTCTTCTTCGTGTTGAGCTGCTCGGGCGTCAGCGTCTTCTTGCCGAGCTTCAGCTTCGGGTTGGTCAGCTCCTCGATTTCCTCGAGCACCTTCTGGCCCGACGTGCTCGGCGGCAGCTCGGTGACGACGAGCTGCCACTGGCCGCGCGCGAGATCCTCGATCTTCCAGCGCGCGCGCACCTTCAGGCTGCCGCGGCCCGATTCGTAGGCCGCCGAGATTTCCGCGTCGCTCGAGATGATCTGGCCGCCGCCCGGGAAGTCCGGGCCCGGAATCAGCCCCATCAGCTCCGCGTGCGTGAGCTTCGGGTGGCGGATCATCGCGACCGCGGCCGCCGCGACTTCGCGCAGGTTGTGCGACGGGATTTCCGTCGCGAGGCCGACCGCGATGCCCGACGCGCCGTTCAGCAGCACGAACGGCAGGCGGCCCGGCAGCAGCTTCGGCTCCTCGAACGAGCCGTCGTAGTTCGGCATGAAGTCGACCGTGCCCTGGTCGATCTCGTCGAGCAGCAGCTTCGCGATCGGCGTGAGCCGCGCTTCCGTGTAACGCATCGCCGCCGCGCCGTCGCCGTCGCGCGAGCCGAAGTTGCCCTGCCCGTCGATCAGCGGATAGCGCAGCGAGAAGTCCTGCGCGAGACGCACGAGCGCGTCGTAGGCGGACTGGTCGCCGTGCGGATGGTATTTGCCGAGCACGTCGCCGACGACACGCGCGGACTTCACCGGCTTCGCGTCGGGGCCGAGGCCCATTTCGTTCATCGCGAACAGGATGCGGCGCTGCACCGGCTTCTGGCCGTCGCAGACGTCCGGCAGCGCACGGCCCTTCACGACGCTGACCGCGTAGCTGAGGTAGGCCTGCTCCGCGTAGTTGCCGAGCGTCAGCGTGTCGCCCGCGGGCGCGTCCGGCTCGGGAAAGAGATCGGGAGTGTTGTCGTCCATCTGAATTCCGTATTCTTGGGTGGCGCAAGTCAGGACCGGGCGTCATGCCCGGCCGCGCTCAAATATCCGCTTCGACTTCGTTGCCCTTTTCCTCGAGCCAGCCGCGCCGTGCGGCCGCCTCGCCCTTGCCCATCAGCATCGTCATGCGCGCGACCGTCGTCTCGTAGTCGAGATCGCCGAGCAGCACCGGCATCAGGCGGCGGGTATCGGGGTTCATCGTCGTGTCCCACAGCTGCTCGGCGCTCATTTCGCCGAGACCCTTGAAGCGGCTGATGCTCCACTGGGTCTCGCGCACGCCGTCCTTGCGCAGCTTGTCGAGGATCGCCTCCAGCTCGCCTTCGTCGAGCGCGTAGAGCTTCTGCGCGGCCTTCTTGCCGCGCGCCGGCGCGTCGACGCGGAACAGCGGCGGCCGCGCGACGCACACGTGGCCGCGCTCGATCAGCTGCGGGAAATGCTTGAAGAACAGCGTGAGCAGCAGCACCTGGATGTGCGAGCCGTCGACGTCCGCGTCCGACAGGATGCAGATCTTGCCGTAGCGCAGGTTCGACAGGTCGACGCTGTCGTCGGGGCTGTGCGGATCGACGCCGATCGCCACCGAGATGTCGTGCACCTCGTTGTTCGCGAACAGGCGGTCGCGCTCGGTTTCCCACGTGTTCAGCACCTTGCCGCGCAGCGGCAGGATCGCCTGGTATTCCTTGTCGCGGCCCATCTTCGCGGAGCCGCCCGCCGAGTCGCCCTCGACGAGGAACAGCTCGTTGCGCGCGATGTCCTCGGTCTCGCAGTCGGTCAGCTTGCCGGGCAGCACCGCGACGCCCGAGCTCTTGCGCTTCTCGACCTTCTGGCCGGCGCGGGTGCGCGCCTGCGCCTGCTTGATCACCAGCTCGGCGAGCTTCTTGCCGTGTTCGACGTGCTGGTTCAGCCACAGCTCGAGCGCCGGGCGCGAGAACGACGATACGAGCTTCACCGCGTCGCGGCTGTTCAGGCGTTCCTTGATCTGGCCTTGGAACTGCGGATCGAGCACCTTCGCGGACAGCACGAACGACACGCGCGCGAACACGTCTTCCGCGAGCAGCTTCACGCCCTTCGGCTGCAGGTTGTGCAGCTCGACGAAGCTCTTCACCGCCTGGTAGAGGCCGTCGCGCAGCCCCGATTCGTGGGTGCCGCCCGCCGGCGTCGGGATCAGGTTCACGTACGACTCGCGCACGAGCGAACCTTCCTCGCTCCAGGCGACGACCCACGACGCGCCTTCGCCCTCGGCGAACGTATCGTCGCCCGAGCGCGAATCGGCGAAGCGCTCGCCTTCGAACAGCGGGATCAGCAGCTCGCTGCCGTTCATCTCGTCGAGCAGGTAGCCGCGCAGGCCGTCCTCGTATTTCCAGGCCTGGCGCTCGCCGCTCTTCTCGTTGACGAGCACGACCTCGACGCCCGGCAGCAGCACGGCCTTCGAGCGCAGCAGGCGCTGCAGCTCGCCGAGCGGCAGGTTCGGCGAATCGAAGTATTTCGGGTTCGGCCACACCTGCACGCGCGTGCCGGACTTCTTCTCGCCGCGGCCCGCGCCCTGGGTCGCGAGCGGCTTCACGACGTCGCCTTCGGCGAAGCCGAGCTCGGCGATCTTGCCGTCGCGCCAGACCGTCACGTCGAGACGCGTCGCGAGCGCGTTCGTCACCGACACGCCGACGCCGTGCAGGCCGCCCGAGAACGTATAGGCGCCGCCCGCGGCCTTGTCGAACTTGCCGCCCGCGTGCAGGCGCGTGAACACGATCTCGACGACCGGCACGCCTTCTTCCGGGTGCATGCCGAACGGAATACCGCGGCCGTCGTCCTCGACGGACACGGAATGATCCGCATGCAGCGTGACGGTGATCTGCTTGCCGTAGCCGCCGAGCGCCTCGTCGGACGCGTTGTCGATGACTTCCTGGATGATGTGCAGCGGATTCTCGGTACGGGTGTACATGCCGGGCCGCTGCTTGACCGGCTCGAGACCCTTGAGCACCTTGATCGATGCTTCGCTGTAGGCCGCGCTGGGCTTCTTCGTTGACATAGACGCTGACTGAGTTCGTCGTTCATCGGGACGTTGTCCACACCGCGTGTGGATAACGTCGTGGACAAAACGTTGAGTTCCGTAAAAAAGCGAATCGAAACAATGGTGTGCTTGGACTGCTCCGAAAGCGGGCGCGCGGCGCACGCCGCGAGAACCCGAAACGGGCCGTATTCTACTGGTTCCGCGCGACGGGCCATCGCACGAAAAGCGTGCGGGGCCCGGCGCCGCGGCGCGCCGCCCGGCGGGCGGCCGCCCCGCGTCACGGCTTGCGCTTCGCCTCGAGCGTTTCCCAGCGTTCGAGCGCGGCGAGCAATTCGTCGTCGATCGCCGCGAACCGCTCGGTCAGGCGCGTGCCTTCCTGCGGATCCTTCGCGAAAATCGAGCCGTCGTCGAGCTGCGCGCCGATCGTCTTCTGCTCTTCCTCGAGCGCGGCGATCCGCTCGGGCAGGCCGTCGAGTTCGCGCTGCTCGTTGAACGACAGCTTCACGGTGCGCTGCGCGTTGCGGCCCGCGGCGCTCTTCGCCGGCTCGTCCTTGACGGGCGCCGCGTCCTTCGCGGCCCGCTTTGCGGCTTCCTGTTGCGCGAGCTGCTGCGAGCGCTCGCTCTGGATCTGCCAGTCGGTGAAACCGCCGACGTATTCGCGCCACCGGCCTTCGCCTTCCGAGGCGATCACCGACGTCGCGACGTTGTCGAGGAACGCGCGGTCGTGGCTGACGAGCAGCACGGTGCCGTCGTAGTCGGCCAGCAGTTCCTCGAGCAGCTCGAGCGTCGGGATGTCGAGGTCGTTGGTCGGTTCGTCGAGCACCAGCACGTTCGCGGGGCGCGCGAACAGCCGCGCGAGCAGCAGCCGGTTGCGCTCGCCGCCCGACAGCGACTTCACCGGCGAACGCGCGCGTTCCGGCGCGAACAGGAAGTCGCCGAGATAGCTCATCACGTGCTTGCGCACGCCGCCGATCTCGACCCATTCGCTGCCGGGGCTGATCGTGTCCGCCAGGCTCTTCTCCTGATCGAGCTGCGCGCGCATCTGGTCGAAGTAAGCGACCTGCAGGTTGGTGCCGGTGCGCACCGTGCCTTCATCGGGCTTCAGCTCGCCGAGGATCAGCTTGAGCAGCGTGGTCTTGCCCGCGCCGTTCGGGCCGACGAAGCCGATCTTGTCGCCGCGCATCACGGTGGTGGAGAAGCGGTCGACCACCGCGCGGCCGTCGTAACGCTTCGTCACGTCGGTCAGCTCGGCGACGATCTTGCCGGACTTCTCGCCCTGTGCGACGTCGAGCTTCACGTTGCCCTGCGCGTTGCGGCGCTCCGCGCGTTCGTTGCGCATCTGCACGAGCCGTGCGATACGGCCGACGCTGCGCGTGCGGCGCGCCTCGACGCCCTTGCGGATCCACACTTCTTCCTGCGCGAGCAGCTTGTCGAACTTCTCGTTCTCGACGCGCTCGACTTCGAGCTGCTGCGCCTTGCGGGTCTGGTACGCGGAGAAATTGCCCGGATACGACAGCAGGCGGCCGCGATCGAGCTCGACGATGCGGGTGGCGACGCGGTCGAGGAACGCGCGGTCGTGCGTGATGAACAGCAGGCCCGCGCGCTGCGCGACGAGCAGTTCTTCCAGCCAGCGGATGCCGTCGAAATCGAGGTGGTTGGTCGGCTCGTCGAGCAGCAGCACGTCGGGTTGCAGCACGAGCGCGCGGGCCAGCGCGACGCGCTTCTGCATCCCGCCGGACAGCGCGTCGACCTGGGCGTCGCCGTCGAGGCCGATCTGCGCAAGCGTCATCGACACGCGCGTGCGCCAGTTCCACGCGTCGTGCGCATCGAGCGACGACTGCAGCGCGTTCATCCGTGCCAGCAGCGCATCGTGCTCGGCGCCTTCCGGCGTTTCCGCGAGGCGGTGGGCGATCGTGTCGTATTCGCCGAGCAGCTCGCGCGTGTGGGTCAGGCCGGACGCAACCGCGTCGAACACGGTCGCGCCGGCTTCGAATTCGGGCTCCTGCGGCACATAGACGGTGACGAGCTCCTGCTGGCGCGTGACGAGGCCGTCATCCGGCCGGGCGAGGCCCGCGACAATCTTCAGCAGCGACGACTTGCCCGCGCCGTTGCGGCCGATCAGGCCGACGCGCTCGCCGGCCTCGAGCGAGAAATCCGCGTGATCGAGCAACGCGACGTGACCGAACGCGAGTTGCGCGCCGGTAATGGAATAAAGCGACATGGGGAAGACGGCGAAGTGAAGTCGGAAGCGCTCATTGTACCGGTGGCGGACGCCGCCACCGGTATGGCCGAATGGATGATGCCGCGAGAGCGGCCGTGCGGCCCGGTTGCGGCCCGCCACGCGCGGGCGGCGGCCACCGGAGCGGGCGCGCACCCCGCGCACGGACGGCCTGGCCGCCCGCGCGGGTGCGCCTGCCCGGGTGCGCCCGCTTACTTCGCGTTGACGATGATGGTCTGGCTCACTTCGGGGCCGTACGAGCGGTGCGCGCCGTCGCCGAACTGCAGCGTCAGCGTATGCCGGCCCGGCGGAAGCATGATCTCGGTTTCGGTCTGGGCCTTGCCGAAGTGCAGCGAATGTTCGCCCGCGGGAATCACCTCGCCCTTCGGGATCGGCCGGCCGTCGATCAGCAGGTGGTGATGGCCGGTGTTCGGCGTCATGTCGCCGGCCGGCCGAAGCTGCAGGCCTTCCAGACCGAACTTCACGTGCACCGGGTTCGACACCGTCGCGCCGTCCGTCGGCTCGACGAAATACACACGGCCCTCGGCCCGCGCGATCGTCGACACGGCCATCGCCGCCACGCACACCGCACCCGCGATCCACTTTCTGTTCAGCATCGGTTTCTCCTTATGATTGGACAGCCCGGGAAGCATACACCGCACGCATGGCGCACGGGTTCCGGTTGCATTGTTCGTGATGCGCACGTTTAAAACGACGTTGCGGCCGAGTTCGGCGAAATTCCGGTACCATTGCGCCTTTCGTCCGCCGGCCGGGCCGCGGACGGCATTACCCTGATTCCATTTTCCTGAGCGCGACATGAGCGAAGTGACCGAATACCAGAGCTGGGTCTGCCTGATTTGCGGGTGGGTCTACAACGAGGCGGAAGGCCTGCCGGACGAGGGCATCGCGCCCGGCACGCGGTTCGCGGACATTCCCGCCGACTGGCGCTGCCCGCTGTGCGACGTCGCCAAGGAAGACTTCGTCGTCGTCGATTTCTGATCGGCTGATCGCGCGCCGCGCAACGCGGCGCGCCAGCATCGGTGCGCATTCCGTCCGCCGATGCCAATGCGCGTTTGCTATACTCTGCGCGCTGTCCACACCGCTGCCCGGCTTGCGTTGCACGCGAGATGCCGGGTCGGCAGGCTCCCCGTAGTTCAATGGATAGAACAAGCGCCTCCTAAGCGCTAGATACAGGTTCGATTCCTGTCGGGGGGACCAGTCATCGCCGCGCGCCAGTCATCAGCGCTGCCCGCTTCACTCGATACACATCCACTGCGCTGCATCCATACGCATGACGGCATGCAGCCCGCGCCGGCATCGCACGTCCGCGACACCGGCGCAACACACCCCACCGCGTTACTGCCTCACCGCCTGCTTCACATCCGCCGACGCACGCCACACGCGATACCGCACCTCGAACCCCTCCGGCACGTACACGACCACCGGCAGCCGGCTGTTATAGCGCAGCAGCCGATCGTCACCACGCACCTGCACGAACCGTTCGCGCGGCGCCTGGCCCGGGCAGGCCATCAGCGTCGACGCCGGCCCCTTCACGTCCGACAGCCGGTAGTACGTATACCCCCAGCCCTGCACCGTCTCCGCGCTCAGCTCGCCGCCGAACCACTGCTGGTTGCAGTCGGTCTGCAGCGTCTTGCCGATCATCAGCTCGACGCGCGCGTCGGCTTCGTCGGCGAGCGCGGGCAGCGCGATCACCGCGCGCTGCTGGCCGGCAGCGGCCTTCGGGAACATCTTGATCGACTCGGCCGACACCGCCGTCTCCGACGTCGGCCCGGCCGCGCAAGCGGCGGCGGTCGTCACACACACGGCGGCCAGTGCGGCCCGGATCGCGAATTTCATCGATGTGCTCCTGGAAAACAAATGGCCCCGGATGCTAACACTTTCATCATCCGACCTTTCGTCGCTGTAATTTAGCGTCACAATTGCTGCCAGATGCGCGGCGTTCCGCCACATATGATGCGATCCAACGGAGAACGCCATGATCAAGCTCATCACCCTCGCCACCACCACCGCCGTCGCCACGCTGCTGACGGGCTGCGTCGTCGGCCCGGACGCCGGGTACGGCTACGGGCAGCAGACCTACTATTCGGACCCCGGCTATGCGTACGGCCCGTCGTATGCCCCGCTGTACGGCACGGTCAACGTCTGGGGCGGCGGCGGCCGCGACCACGACTGGGATCGCCGCGACTACCGCCGCGGCGATCGCGACTGGCGACACGACCGCAATTGGGGCGACCGTAACTGGGGCGGCGACCGCAACGGCGGCGATCGTCACTGGGGCGATCGCGGCAATGGCAATGGCAATGGCAACGGCTGGGGTCACGGCAACAACGGCAACCGTTCGAACGAAGGCAACCGCGGCAATCGCGGGGACCGCGACTGGCGCAGCGGCCAGGTCGACAACTATCGCGGAAACGGCCACTCGCACTGACGCAATTGCAACCGTTTGTATCCGGCGCGATCGGCTATCCCCTGCGCGCATGACGCTGCGGCGACCCGCAAACGAAGAAGGCCCCCGCTTGATGCGAGGGCCTTCTGCTTTCTGCTTCCGCTTCTCCGGCGCGGGCAGCTCGGCCGCTCACGCGCACATGACCACGCTTACCACCCGCCCGGCTGCGCGTAACCGTAGCCGCCCGGCGCCGGCGCGCCGCACACATACGCGCGCTGATAGCGGTCGTAGCAATAGCGGGGCTGCGCGGCATAACCATCGTCGTCCTGGTACTGCGCCTGCTGGTAGCCCGGCGCATACGCGGGCGGCTGGTACGCCGGCGCCTGGTAGTACGTCGGCGGCTGATAGGCCGGCGCCTGATACACGGGCGCCTGGTACGCAACCGGCGAATTCAGCGCGGACGTCACGATCGCGCCCAGCACGGCGCCGCCGATCAGCGCGCCGATCACGGCACCGCCGTCGCGGCCATGCGCGGACGCCGGCCCCGCGACGGCCAGCGAACCTGCGAGTACACACACTGCTGCGATCTTCTTCATGATGGACTCCCACGCGAAGTGGTACGGGATGCGATGCATTGTGGCGGCAAGCCGCCGTAATAGATGCAGCAAGTGGTAACGCGCAATTACGGCCGCCCGGCTAACCGGCCGAACCGCGCGCCCGGCCGCCGTGCTAGGATTTTCCGACCAAGGAGACGCCTGCATGCAGCCGGAAACCGCCCGCCGCTTCGATACCGAATTCGCGCCGCGCATCGCGCGTGCGATCGCCGCCTTCTTCGCCGACCACGTCCAGACCGAAGTCGTCCCGTACGCCGGGCACGGTCACCCGACGCAAGTCCGCATTCACAGCGCGCCGCACGAACACGTGAGCGGCTTCGCGCATCCGCTGAATCTCGAGCTGACCTGGGATACCGACGAGATCGAACAGCTGATGGCGCCGCACGGGATGCAACGCTTCGAGCACTACCTCGAAGCGCTGCCGCGCAAGCTGGCCGCGTGGCAAGGCGCGCGCGACATCGATCTCGCGTCGCGCACGCAAGCCGATCCGCTCGTGCGGCTCGGCGGCCTCGACTTCGAAGGTTGATCACGCGCGCCGCGTCGGCGACGCGTTTTCCGGCCCGGTGATACACTCGCCCGGCTTGTGCCCGCGGGCCCACGCGAGCGCGCCGCCGGCGCGCGCAACCTGTCGAATAATCCCCACCAGCAGGCCCGACGGCCGAGTTCCGACCGCGGGCCGACACGTCCCCGCCATGAATCCCGATACCGGCCTGCCGCTTCCGCAACGCTACTGGGCGATCGTCTGCGTCGCCCTGGGCATCACGCTCGCCGTGCTCGACGGCGCGATCGCGAACGTCGCGCTGCCGACCATCGCACGCGACCTGCACGCGTCCGACGCGGCCTCGATCTGGATCGTCAACGCGTACCAGCTCGCCGTCACGATCACGCTGCTGCCGCTCGCGTCGCTCGGCGAGCGCATCGGCTACCGGCGCATCTACATCGCAGGCCTTGCGCTGTTCACGGCCGCCTCGCTCGGCTGCGCGCTCGCGACGTCGCTGCCGACGCTCGCGGTAATGCGCGTGATCCAGGGCTTCGGCGCGTCGGGCATCATGAGCGTCAACGCGGCGCTCGTGCGGATGATCTATCCGTCGTCGATGCTCGGGCGCGGGCTGTCGATCAACGCGATGGTGGTCGCGCTGTCGTCGGCGGTCGGGCCGACGGTCGCGTCCGCGGTGCTGGCGGTCGCGCCGTGGCCGTGGCTGTTCGCGATCAACGTGCCGATCGGCATCGCCGCAGTGCTCGGCAGCCTGCGCGCGCTGCCCGCCAACCCGCTGCACGACGCGCCGTACGACATCCCGAGCGCGCTGATGAACGCCTGCGTGTTCGGGCTGCTGATCATGTCCGTCGACGGGCTCGGCCACGGCGAGCGCGGCGTGCTCGTCGCCGCGGAGCTGGCGGTGGCGTTCGTCGTCGGCTATTTCTTCGTGAAGCGCCAGCTGTCGCAGCCCGCGCCGCTGTTGCCGGTCGACCTGATGCGCATCCCGGTGTTCGCGCTGTCGATCTGCACGTCGATCGCGTCGTTCACGTCACAGATGCTCGCGTTCGTCGCGCTGCCGTTCTGGCTGCAGCACTCGCTCGGCTTCTCGCAAGTGCAGACCGGCCTCTACATGACACCGTGGCCGCTCGTGATCGTCGTGGCCGCGCCGCTCGCCGGCGTGCTGTCCGACCGCTACTCGGCCGGCGTGCTCGGCGGCATCGGGCTCGCGCTGTTCGCGGCGGGCCTGCTGTCGCTCGCGACGATCGGCGCGCATCCGGGCACCGGCGACATCGTGTGGCGGATGGCGCTGTGCGGCGCGGGCTTCGGGCTGTTCCAGTCGCCGAACAATCGTGCGATGCTGTCGTCGGCGCCGCGCGAGCGCGCCGGCGGCGCGGGCGGCATGCTCAGCACCGCGCGGCTGACCGGGCAGACGCTCGGCGCGGCGCTCGTCGCGCTGATCTTCGGGATCGCGCCCGAACACGGCCCGACGATCGCGCTTTACGTCGCCGCCGCATTCGCGGCCGCCGCCGCCGTCGTCAGCACGCTGCGCATTGCGGCACCGCAGCCAAACGCGTCGGCCTGAGCGCCCCGCCGGCAAGCGTCCCGCGCTTCAGGCCGCATCGAGCGCGTCCAGCACGAAGCGCATGCGCGCCTTCACGCTCGCACGCGGCAGCTCGACCAGCCGATAGCCGTACGACGCATAGCAGTCGACCATCGCTTCGTAGGTGCGCACCGCTTCGTCGAAGTCCTGCCGTCGCTCGGTGTCCTGCGTATAGATCTCCGGCCAGGGCGGCGCGATGAACACGCGCCGGTGATAGCGGAAGCGCCGCGCGGCGGCCTCCGCGTGCGCGGGCACCGCGAGCCCCGACAGGCGCAGGTAGCCGATCACGTCCGGCACGCCGCGGTCGAAGAACACCGGCCCGCGCGCGTGACGCGCGAGGTGGTGCGAGCGCATCTCCCAGCTCAGCATCAGCTCGGCGAACGCGGCCGGGTCGCGCCACGGCAGCGCGCGGCCGTCAACCGCCATCTGATCCTGGATCACCCCGCGCCCCGCTTCCTGCGAACGCGCGAAACCGGCGCGCTCGAGCGCGTCGATCAGCGTGCTCTTGCCCGAGCCGGGCCCGCCGGTCACGACGAAGAAGCGCCGCGCGGCGTCGTCGGCCCGGTCGTTCGCGCCGGGCTCGCGCAGCGGCACGGGCTCAGACATGCGCCGCCCGCCGGCCTGCGCGCCGCGTCACCGAGGCGGCCGTCGCGACGCTGCGCAGATCGGCGAGGAACGTATCGCGCCAGACCGACAGGTCGTTCGCGCGCAGCCGCGCGAGGTTCTCGTCGTGGCGCGCCTGCCGCTCGGCGAGCGGCATCGACAGCGCGCGCTCGAGCGCCTCGGCCATCTGCGACAGGTCGTACGGATTGACGAGCAGCGCGCCCGGCAGCTCGGCCGCCGCGCCCGCGAACTCGGACAGCACGAGCACGCCCGGGTCGGCCGGATCCTGCGATGCGACGTACTCCTTCGCAACGAGGTTCATCCCGTCGCGCAGCGGCGTCACATAGCCGACCTGCGACATCCGGAAGAACGCCATCAGCAGGTTGCGCTCGTACTTGCGGTTCAGATACTGGATCGGCGTCCAGTCGAGCTGCGAGAAGCGTCCGTTGATGCGGCCCGCCTCGCCTTCGAGCGTCTCGCGGATATGCTGATAGGTCTGCACGTCGGAGCGCGTCGGCGGCGCGATCTGCACGAGCGACACGCGGCCCTGCCAGCCAGGCGCGTTCGCGAGCATCCGCTCGAACGCCTGGAAGCGCTCGACGAGCCCCTTCGAGTAATCGAGCCGGTCGACGCTCATCACCAGCTTGCGCTCGCCGAGCGACTCGCGCAGCATCTTCACGGGCTTGCGCGCGCCGTACTGCACCGCGGCCTGCGCGATCGCGTCCGGGTACACGCCGATCGGATACGCGGCCACCTTCACGACCCGCCCGTGCGCATGCAGCATCCCGTCGTCGCTCGACGCGCCGATGCCGCGCCGCTCGATGTAGTCGACGAACGCCTGCTTGTCGGCTTCTGTCTGGAAGCCGGCGACGTCGTACGCGCACATGAACTTCACGAGCTCGTCGTGCGGCGGCACGATGCGCAGCATGTCGGGTGAAGGAAACGGGATGTGCAGGAAGAAGCCGATCGGGTTCTTCACGCCGAGCTCGCGCAGGCAGTGCGCGAACGGCAGCAGGTGATAGTCGTGCACCCAGATGATGTCGTCGGGCTGCAGCAGCGCGGCGAGCTGCTTCGCGAGCGCGCCGTTTACGCGCAGGTAGCCCGCGTATTCCTGGCGGTCGAAGCGCGCGAGATCGCCGCGATAGTGGAACACGGGCCACAGCGTCGCATTCGAAAAGCCGCGGTAGTACTGATCGTAGTCGCGCCGGGTCAGGCCGACCGTCGCGTAGGTGACGTTGCCGTCGCGCCGGATCTCGGGCGCGTCCGGCGCGCCGGCGATCTCGCCGTTCCAGCCGAACCAGATGCCGCCGGTTTCCTTGAGTGCATCCATCACCCCGACCGCGAGGCCGCCCGCGCTCGGGCGCGAGTCCTCGCCGATGGCGACACGGTTCGATACCACGATCAATCTGCTCATGCGGCTCCCCCTTCTTGATTCGAATGGCCGGCGCGCGCGACGCGCGCCGGGACAGGCGCGGCAGCTCGGGCGCTGCCGCGTGGCGGTTCAGACGTGGAAATGCGACGGCGTGCGAGTGCGGCGGAATGCGGCGAGGACGACGTCACGCGTCCTGTTCCTGGCCGAGGTCGCGTTGATAGTCGAGCCCTTCCGGGCGGGTTCCGCCCTGGTTGTGATCGCCGTCGTGCGGCGCCGTGGCGGGCGCGCCGGCGGGCGGCGCGGAAGGTGCGTCGGGGCGCGGCCGCGAGCGGCCGGCGCCCGCATCGGGCGATGACTGCGCAGGCCGCCGCGAACGGCGCATGGCTGGGTGTCTCATGGGCAAAACGGCGCGCGGCCGTCGTCGAAACATTCCATATCAAAACAGTCTAGGCACGAACCTCGCACCCCAAGGTAACAATTGCCTTCAATTTGTAACGTTTCGACCCTTCGTCGATCTTCTGCCGGACAATGGCGCCGCGCGCGCACGCGAGGCCGCCGCCGCCGATTTGTCAAAGCTTTGCAGTTTTCCTATGACAATTGAGAAACAATGGCACGGCATGAGCGCACGCATGCATCGACGCTCACCCAGACAGGACTCGCACTCAGGGATGAACCTCCGTTTCGAACTGCCACGCCGGGCCATGCCGGCGCGCATCGTGCTGGCCGCGGCCGCCGCGGCCGCCCTGCTGTCCGGCTGCAATTCGCTGTACAGCGAAGGCGCGACAGCCGGCGCCGGCATCGCGGGCGCCGCGATCGCCTCCAAGGTCACCAACAACGCCGCCGTCGCGACGGGCATCGGCCTCGGCGCGGTTGCCGGCGCGCGCGCGGGCGTCCAGTACACGCAGCGCGTCGCGCACCGCTATACGCAGGCGCAGATCGCGACGGCGGCCGGGCCGCTCGACGTCGGCGGCGTCGCGCCGTGGACCACCAACCATTCGTTCCCGATCGAGGACGACGAGCACGGCCGCGTAACGGTCAGCCGGATGATCAGCATCGGCCCGCTCGACTGCAAGGAAATCGTCTTCTCGGTCGATACGCCGGCGAAACCCGATGCCGCCGCGCAATCGGCGTTCTACGTCGCGACCATCTGCCGCGACGGCCCGCAGTGGAAATGGGCGTCTGCCGAGCCGGCGACCGAACGCTGGGGCGCGCTGCAATGAGCGTCGCGCTCCGCCTTGCGTGGCTCGGCGCGCTGTGCGCGGCCGGCGCCGCCCTGTCCGGCTGCAGCTCGGTCGGTGCGGCGAGCGGCGCGCTCGCGGGCGCGGCGACCGGCCTCGTCACCGCGAACCCGGCCGTCGGCGTCGGGGTCGGCATCGCCGTGCAGGCGGCCACCGACGAGGCCGTGAAGCGCACGATGAAACAGCTCCATCAGAACCAGCAGGACGCGATCGCGCAGACGGCCGGCGGCCTCGCGGTCGGTGAAGTGAAAGCGTGGAAGGTGAAGAACACGATTCCGCTCGAGAACGGCGAAGGCGAAGTGCGGGTCACACGCGCGTATTCGACCGCGCTCGCGCTGTGCAAGGAATTCGCATTCTCGATGAAGGACGGCAACAAGGCCGACTGGTATTTCGCGAGCGCGTGCCAGCAGGGCCCGCGCTGGAAGTGGGCATCGGCCGAGGCGGCCGTCGCCCGCTGGGGCAACCTGCAGTAACGGCAACGCGGCGGGCCGCGCCTCGCGCGCGGCGCCCGCCGCTGCCGGGCCAGGCGGCCCGCTCCGTCGCTCAGGACTCGACGTCATGATCCAAGAATTAAACCAGAGGCGCCGCGATCGATCTTCCGTTCTCGGCACGCGACAACGCAAAAACGAGCTTTACCGCCTGCGCCCTGCCGCTTGACGCGCGGCTGACGGGACACGTGTCGCACCACCGCCCGCAAGCTGGCGGATTCCCTGGTTTGCCGCGCCCCCAAAACGGCTGCATGCCTCCATTGTCTCAGATCGACACCATTTCGAAGTCCTCCTTGCCGACACCGCATTCCGGACACTTCCAGGCGGCCGGAATGTCTTCCCAGCGCGTTCCCGGCGCAATGCCGTCGTCCGGCGCACCGTCTTCTTCCGAATAAATCCAGCCGCACACCAGACACATCAGCGTGCGCATCTTTACTGCAGTCGTGCTCATTCCGCCAGCTCCCCAGAATTCGACGTATGTCGCGTCACAAATTCGCGCACCTGCTCGCGCACCTTCGCATCCGACAGAATCCGCCCATGCCCCGTGCCTGGCGCCGGCGACAGCGTCGCTTCCGGCAGGCTCGCCACCACCCGCTGCGCTTCGCAGTACGGCACGACCGGATCGGCCGGGTCGTGCACCACCAGCACCGGCACATTGATCGACGCGCCTCGCGCCGGAATGTCCCAGTGGCTCACCGGCACGCCATTGCGCGCCAGCAGTTCCGTATAGACGCGCTCGACCACCGGACGCGGCAATGCCACGTCGCTCGACCAGCGCTCCAGCACCTCGGTCAGGGCGCTGGTCGGCGCGATCAGGACGATGCAGCGCAACGGCGCGCGACGCGCGTGTTCCGCCAATGCCGAGATCGCCGCGATCGAGCCGAGCGAATGCGCGATCACCACTTGCGCGCCTTCGATCGCATCCAGCACCGCGCCCGTCGCCCGGGTGAACTGCGTCATCGTCGTGTGCTTGCCCGGCGAGATCCCGTGCGCGGGCGCGTCAAACGCCGCCACCGAGAAACCCAGCGTCTGCATCGGCTTCACGAAGCTCAGCATGCTGCTGCTGTCGGTGCCCCACCCGTGCACAAGCAGCGCCCGCGACGCGCCACCCGCCCAGTAATACGCCCGGTCGATATCCGGATTGCCCTTGATCGACGTCACCTTCGCGCCGAGCGGTACGCGATCGCTGACAGGCAGCCCGTAGCCGCGCGTGAAGCCGAACGCGTCAGCCGCGCGCCGTCCCGCGGCGCGTGGCGCGAAGACGTTCAGCACCTGGTACGCGCGATGGCTGAGCCGCATGCCCAGCGATGGCGCGCGCGCCGTCTGCCGCGCGATCGGCGAGACGTCGGAAAGATCCGCGGCCGCCATCACCGGCCCTCCGTCGCGGCCGCCGCCGCATGCGCGCCGACCGGCACCTGCTCCCGGGACAGGCTCCGGTAGTAGCCCGACTCGGTATCGTAGAAGTGGCAGTGACGGATCACGTACCACAGCTCGCCGAACGTGAAGTCCTTCTCCCGGATCATCCCCGGAAACGCTTCCTTGAGCGCCGCCTGCGCCTTCGGCAGGTTGTAGAACGGCACGATCGGCGCGACGTGGTGCGCGGTGTGCACCGAGATGTTGTGCGTCAGGAAGTGCAGCCACTTCGGATACCGGTAGTCGGTCGTCACCAGCAGGCGGCTCGCGTTCGGCGTCCAGTGCTGCGACGGCAGGAACGGGATGTCATCCGACGTATGGTGCATCAGCGTCGTCGCGCTGAACCATGCGTGAATCGCGAGCCACGGCGCGACGAAATACAGGAACAGGCCCGTCACGCCGGTGAAATGGATCAGCGCCGCGAAGTAGACCACCGATACGATCAGCACGAACCCGATCGAGCGCCTCACGTCGCGCCGCATCTCGCGCTTCGGGTAGAAGCCGGGACGGAAGCCCGATTCCTTCCAGTAGCTCACCGTGCCCGCCCAGAACAGCCATTTGCGCGTGCCCGCGTATTCGAGGCGCTTGAGCAGCGGCATGCGGTCATACAACTGCGCGGGAATCGGGCGCCAGTCCGTGTCCATCTCCAGGTTGTTCGTGTTCGCGTGGTGCAGGTTGTGCGTGTGCTTCCAGGCGTAGAACGGATACAGCAGCGGCAGCAGCGAGAGATGCCCGATCACCAGGTTGAAGGGCCGCGAGCGCGAGAACGAGTTGTGCCCGCAGTCGTGCGCGATGCAGTGCAACCCCCAGCCACCCAGGCCGGCGATCAGCCACAGCGGGAGATAGAAAAGCCAGTGCGGCGCGTACGCGATGCCGACGAGCGCGCCGATATACACCGCATAGCTGACCACGAAACCGAGCACGCCGCGCCACGCGCGCGGCTCGTACAGCGATTTAGGGATCGCGTCGGCAAGCCGCACACCCTCGATTGCCTTCGATTTCTGCAGAAATTCCTCGAAACGCGCGGGCGGCGCGCTCGGAACGGTGTAAGTGTTCGCCATGTCGATCTCCCGATCACGTAGCCTGCAGGCCAAGCTCGGTCGCGAGGTGTCGCGCGAGTTCGTCGATGCTGCCGTGTTCGAACAGCAGCGCCGGAGACAGCCGATTCTCGACGACCTTCTCCAGATCGCCCGACACCTGCACCGCGACGATCGAATCGAGGCCGTATTCGTCGAAACGCTTGGCAGGATCGATGGCGGCGCGATCCACCTTCAACTGCCTGGCGAGCCGGTCGACAAGCCAGTTGCGGATCGACGCTTCCGTCAGCGGGCCAACGTCGGCGGCCGCGGCTTTCTTGCGGCCGAACAGGCCGCCCAGGATTCCAGCTTGAGACATTGTGCATACCCCTTTATACGAGAGAGACGAAAGAAACCACGACGAAAGTTTTCAATGCGGTTGCTTGGCGAGCTTGCGGATCGCCGCGGGCTCCGGCGAGCGCAGATCCCACACGACGCCCCCCTTGCCGAGTGTCCAGAGCACCCATGCGCTGAGATCCGGCTCGTACCACTTCACCGAATGGCGGTACGACGCGGGGAACGCGTGGTGGTTGTTCTGCAGGCCTTCGCCGAACGTGAGCACGGCGACCGGCCAGTTGTTCGCGCTGTTGTCGTCGGTCTTGAATGGCCGTCCGCCGAACATGTGGCAGACCGAGCCAACGCACCAGGCCGCCTGATTCGCCAGGAAAATCCGTGCGAAGCCGCCGAACAGCAGGCCGTTCCACGCGCCGTGCCAGGAGCCGCTCGCGACGCCGCCGATCGCTGCGGGCAGCACGAGGCCCAGCACGATCCACCATGCGTAGGTGCGGTGATAGAAGAACAGACGGCGATCGCGCAGCACGTCAGGGGCGAAGAAAGTCCAGCCCGACGTGTCCGGGGCCAGCATCCACGGCATGTGCGCATACCAGAGGCCCCGCAGCTTCGCGAACAGGCCCGTGCCGGCCAGGTTCGGCGAATGCGGATCGCCCTTCTGGTCGCTGTACAGATGATGGCGGCGGTGCGTCGTCACCCAGAACATGATCGGCCCTTGCGCCGCCATCGAACCGCAGATCAGCAACAGCCCCTCGAACCATTTCGAAGTGCGAAACGTCTTGTGCGCGAGATACCGGTGGAAACCCATCGTGATCCCGCCCATGTGCAGAAAATAGAACACCGCGAACAACACCAGGTCGGTGACGGCGAACTCACCCAGCACGAGTTGGCGCACCGCCAGCGCAAACCCGGCGAGTGGCACCAGCATCACGGCCAGTGCGGTGTAGCGTTTGACGCGCGCGCCGCTGCCTTGCAACGGCGAAACACCAGGGATCTGCCCGTCGGCGGCCGACAGCCCGCCGGCGGCAGTCACGCCGGGTGCAACCTGAGTCGACGAAGTCATGGAGGTCTCCAAGCGCTGATAAAAGAGTTAAGACGAAGTTGAGGGGTCGTGCGCACGACGCTTTGGGGCATAGCGCACCTCCGTGACAAGACCCAGCGCATCGAGCAGGCGGATGAACCAGGCGGACGGATCAAGCTGCCAGAACGCGTGATCGTTGTTGGCGTAGGCCGGCTGAGCGTGATGGTTGTTGTGCCACGCGCCGCCCACCGACACGATCGCCAGCAATCCGAAGTTTCTGCTGTGGTCGCGCGTCACGTGCGGCCGGGTACCGATCGTATGGCAAAGCGAGTTGACCGCCCAGGTCGACTGGTCGAGCAGGAAAATCCGCGCGAGGCCGCCCCACAGGAAGCCGCCCGTGGCCCCGACCAGGGCCTGCCCGGCGGGCGCAAGCAGTGCGCCTGCGAGTGCCGGAATTGCCAGGCCGAGCATGACCCACCAGCCGTACCGCAGGTTGAGATTGACGATCAGGCGGTCGCGCAGCAGATCGGCCACATAGGCGCTCCAGTTCTCGCGGCGCACCGTGAACAGCCAGCCCACGTGGCCGTGCCAGAAGCCCGCGAACCGGCTCAGCTTGCCGTGCCGGTTCGCGCGCGGGCGCGGCGAATGCGGATCGCCGTCCTGATCGGTGAACGCGTGGTGCATCCGGTGCGTGGCGGCCCAGAACAGAATCGGGCCCTGGGCGGCCATGCTGCCGAGCACGCCAAGCAGCACGGTGACGACCGGGCGGCCCTTGAATGCACGGTGAGAGAAATATCGGTGCATGCCGGTTTCGACACCAATCGCGGTCGAGAAATACATCACCACCAGCAGCACGAAATCGGTTGCGCGCACTCCATACATCCACGTATAGGCAATCGCCAGAGCGAAGCCAAGCGCGGGAAGCCCCACGGTCAGATAGGCAAGCCGGCGGGCTCGCACGTCGGTGTCGGCCTTCGCCGCGGGAGAGGCTTCCGGGGTGTATGAAGACAAAGAATCCGCTTTCGCCATGACTGGCTCCGAAGAAAGACAACGAGAGTGAAAACGACAATGCACGTTGTGTATTGCTTACGGGCTCGCCTTCAGCTCGCTCAGACTGCCTTGCAGGAACGCCTGCTTGCACGCTTGCCGGCGTACCTTGCCGCTCGTGGTGAGTGGAATCGCGCCGATCGGACACAGATGCACCACCGCGGGCGAAACGCCGTGGTCGCACGTGACGGCTCGCGTGATCGCCGCGCGCACCTCGCGCATTTGTTCGTGATTCAGACGGCGCGTGCGCTTGAGTTCCGCAACGATGATGAGCGACTCCTGCTGATCGTCGTTGATCGAAAACGCCACCACGCCGTTTGTGCGGATCGTCTCATGCGCCAGTTGCGCCGATCCCTCGATGTCGTTCGGATACAGGTTGCGCCCCGCGAAGATCACGACATCCTTGATCCGCCCCGTCACGAACAGTTCGCCGCGGTGCAGGAAACCGAGGTCGCCCGTGCGCAGGTAGCGCGACGGATCGCCCTTGCCATCGCCGATCGTCGCCGCGAAGACATCGTCACTGTCGGACCGGTTCAGATAGCCGGCCGCGACGTTCGGGCCGGAGAACCAGATTTCGCCGATGACCCGCTCCGGCAGCACGCGCTTCGTCGCGGGATCGACGATCAGTAGTTGATGGCCCGCCGCCACCGGCCCGCAGCCGACCAGCGTGGCGTGTCCGTGCACGTCCGATTCCGAGTTGCGCGGCTTGCACAGGCCGCGCGCGAGCGCATCCCTGTCGACGTCGATCAGCGTGATCGGCAAACGGCCCACTTTGCCGGATACATACAGTGTTGCCTCCGCCATGCCGTAGCATGGCACCACGGCGCGGCGCTCGAAGCCATGTCGGCCGAAGCGCTCGAAGAAACGCTCGAGCGTGGCGAAACTCACCGGCTCCGCTCCGCAGAACACGTGCTGCAAGGAGCTCAGATCGAGCGTGGCTGCTTCTTCTTCGCTGACGTTGTCGACGCACAGATCGAACGCGAAATTCGGCGCGACGCTCGTTGTCACCCGATAGTCGGTGATCGCCTTGAGCCAGCGATACGGACGCTGGACGAAATGCTGCGGCGACAGGATCACGAGCGGAAAGCCGCTGAACACCGAGAGCAGCAGTGCGCCCATCAGCCCCATATCGTGATACGGCGGCAACCAGGTGCAGCCGACACGATCCGGATCATCGCCGAGCCGTTCGGCGATCACCGCGCAGTTGCTGACGAGATTCGCGTGCGTAACGACGACCCCCTTGGGCTCGCCCGTCGATCCCGACGTGTACTGGAGCAACGCGGGCCGCTCCAGATTGACATCCTTCGCAATCATGCTCCGGATGTCATGCGTACATGCACCGATATCGCTAAAGGAACTCTCGTCCACCGTCAGCAAGACAGGCGTCGCGCGCTGGCCAGAATAGAGATTATCGAGATGCTGTTGCAGCGAGCCGTGCAGTTTGCCGGCGATCACCACGTCGGGATGCGCGTCGCGGCAAATCGACCCGAAGCGCGCGACCGCGCGGGAACCTGCGGGCGGAAACGACGGCACGGCGGTGGCGCCCGCCAGCAGGATGCCGAACAGCGCGGCGACATAGTTCAGGCCGGGTTCGAGCAGCAGCAGTACGCGCCGTTCGTGCAGCGGGTACTGCAGCACCAGGTTGCGCACGTGGACGGCAGCGGCGGCGAACTGGCGATAGGACCAGCTCACGACATCGTCCTCGCCGTCGCGCAGGAAGTGGAATGCGATCTGCTCCGGCGTACGGTCGGCGCGCTCGCAAAGAATATCGAGCAGGGACAAAGCACTGCATTCCGCCTGCAGCGTCGGGATGTGGGGGCCGTTCATATCTCTATATCTCTCTATCCAATCAGGAGCGGAATCGCCCCATCGCCCGACTCGAAGTACGACGCATCGGGAAACGAGATCGTTCGTGCTTGCATACGCGCTTGAAACAGTGAGACGACGGACCAAAGGCACATCGCCATTGCCATGACCTTCACTTGCTGCGAATCCTCTCGGTGGTCGAGAGACTTGCCATTCCCCGCGGCGCCTGGCGACCAACCCAAAGGCTCGGTGTTGTGGGGCTCGTCGTCGGCGCGGCTTTTTCGCGCGCCTCCGTAGAGGATCATCGAGTCGCCGCAGACGATGGAGCGGGATGTCGATCGTCGGCGCCGCGCGGCTCGAGCCGCCTGAACGCTCCTGGAGTCGCCACACTCATTGCCGGAACACTCAACGAATTGCAGCGAGCCTGCTCACTATCCGCCGGAAGGCATCGTTAAAGATCGCGGTACAAAGCCCATTCAATTAACTGCTTTGCAGTTCGCCTTGCTCCAGCTGATTGAAATTCATCGCCGCCGCAGGATTGGCTTCCATTCCACCCAATTTCCTTAAAATCGCTCGCGCAGCGAGGCCTCCCTTATCGGTTACCAGATGAACGACGGATGTGCGATCACTCCAGTTCCGCTGCACTTCTTCACATATCGCTATATCCTCATCGACCGTCCGCACGATTTGCTGGGCAATTATTTCACTCAATTTATCGTTGCCGATATCAAAATCGCGGTACAGTCCGGTCCACATGTGGCAGGTTGATTCGGTTTCCGGAGTAAACAGGCCGAAGGTACGCGTTTTGATTACCAGGTCACTCTTCACGTTCGGCAGCGTCACCGTGGTCTCGATCCATGTATGGCCCACTGGACGAAAGACAGAATCCTGAACGCGATCCATGGTGTCCGACTTGAGGATTGCCTTAAACAAGGGCGAACAGGCTTCACCCGGCATCACGCGCCGAATTCGCACCTCATCCCCCTTCACGAGCATCTCCGTGCTGGCCGCCGTAACAGCCTCCGACGCAACGGTGTTGGGATGCACGAATAACACATGCGACGCATCCAGAAAATTATCCACACCGAGTCGATAATCCGTTTTCGCGTGCATATAAAACATGGTGCCGGCATGCGAATCGGATTCAATATCGGACAACTCCGGAATATCCGGGAGTTTCCCAGCGGGTTCCTTCCCGATCCAGATCCACACAAATCCATGATTTTCCGCAACCGTATAGGATTGCAGATGAGCGCGCTGGGGAACGACTGCCTGACTCGGAATATGGACGCACGTACCTTGTGCCGAAAACTCCATGCCGTGATAGGGGCACTGAATGTTGCCTTCAATGACCCGACCTTTGGACAATGGCGCCTGACGATGGGGACATCGATCCGGCAATGCCGCGATTTGACCACCGTGGGTTCGGTAGAACACTATCTGCTCGGCGCAAATGGTACGACCAAGCGGCTTTTCCTCTATTTCTTTTGAAAGAGCCGCTATGTACCATTGATTTTGCAAGAACATGCTATCCCCTCGATTTTAATCTCGACAACACAAGAATTCCATCTCCACGGGCGCGCCTGCGCAAAACTCCGGAAATCTCGCCCGCCGCACCAACCCATCCCTTATATTTGTTTTACTGATTTGCGGTACTAATTGACCGAACGCAGACCTTGGCCTGCGAAACAGCCAATTAACAGCTTACAAAAATCATCGCGAAGCTCGATATTTCAGCGGCGGAGATTGGCGACTATCGAGATATTGTGTTATACGCGCTCGATGAGCGTCGCAATACCTTGGCCTCCGCCAATACACATCGAGATCAATGCGGTCGATTTACCCCTGCGCTCCAGTTCATCAAGCGCCGTTCCAATTAGGATGGCCCCGGTGGCTCCCAGCGGATGACCTAAGGCAATAGATCCACCATTGACGTTTACGCGCGCCGGATCAATTTCGAGCTGGCGAATCGCTTGCAGCACGACTGCAGCGAAAGCCTCGTTAATCTCCCAAAGATCAATATCATTCGGGTGCATGCCGGCCATCCTCAATGCCTTCCGACTAGCCAATGCAGGCGCCGTGAGCATAATCAATGGCTCGCTCCCGACCGTGGCAACCGCACGGATACGGGCAAGTGGCTTCAATCCGTGAGCTTTTACGTAGTCCTCGGATGCAATTGCCACAGCTGCAGCGCCATCAACGATGCCACTGGAATTGCCAGCCGTATGAATATGCCGAATCGTCCCCGCCTGGGGATATGCGGCAACGGCAATTTGGTCAAGGGTTTCACCATTCGGACCGGCAGCCTGGCGGCCCAATGCTTCGAAGGACGGCTGCAATGCCGCCAGCCCTTGTGCTGTCGTATCCGGACGGGGAAACTCGTCTCGGGTCAGCAGCAATTCTCCCGTGAACGGGTCACTAACAGGGACGAGCGAACGATTGAACCGACCTTCGTTGATCGCGACCGCGGCATTTTCCTGAGAGCGCAGCGCCCACGCGTCGACATCTTCCCGACTAAAGCCTTCCAGCGTAGCGATCAGATCGGCGCTAATTCCCTGAGGGACTTGAAAAACGCGCTCGCGCAGCTTGATATTGCCGGCATCTTGGCCACCACCATCCGCTCCGAGACCAAACTGCGACATGCTTTCCACGCCGCCCGCAACGACGAGCTGCTGTGCACCGGATGCAACCCCCATCGCCGCAAAGTTGACAGCCTGAAGCCCTGATCCGCAGAATCGATTAAGCGATACGCCCCCGATCTCTTGTGGCCACCCCGCAGCCAACACGGAATTCCGCGCAATATTCGCGCCTTGCGCGCCGATCTGGGACACTGCGCCGACCACTGCGTCATCGACATCGCGCACATCGAAATCAGATCTCTTGGGCAACTCCCTGAGAACGCTCGCCAGTAGCTCTTGCGGATGCACGCCCGTCAATGCGCCTTTGCCAATTTTGCCTTTTCCGCGTGGCGTGCGCGCCGCACCGACAATGTAGCTGTTCGCAATCAATTCATCGCTCCGTTAATTGAATTTCAGAACTCTCAATTGCTCACCCGAGCCGAGATGCGCGCCATCCGGCGCCCAAGCGTCTAGGCGTTCCAGCAGCCAGCCGTCATGTCGGCAGATGTCGGTGCGGGCGCGCAGTAACACCCACGGTGAGGAAGCCGCACTCAAACCGTTGCCTGGTGTCACCGTGAGCGCGACAGTAGGGATCGCGACCGGACTATTGAATACCGCTGAATAAGAAGGTGCGAGTGCATCCATGAGCACGATCAGCCGCTTGTCATCCGGCGGAAGATCATCATCGACCAGGCGAATCCACGCGACCAGTTCAGGCTCGGCGCCTCCCATGTATGGCCGGGCGCTGCCCACTGGCCGGATTTCGGTATGTCGCGCAAACGGCACGAATTCAGGCGGAACGGTGAATATCGGGCACTCGAATGCCGGCGGTACGGCTGGCATCTCAGGTGACATGGATTTCACGCCTTTCATTACATCCTGCGTATTTGAGACGGAAAATATTGCACTAGCCGAAACAGCTACATTTTCGCCGTCAAACGCATGCGCGCCCAGCCACGACACATTTTTTCCCACACCCTGTTCTGACACATTCAGTTTGAATGGCTCTCGCAGCGAACGGCGAAATTGCCCCGATACCTGCTGCAGAATGCGTCCTTCCGACCTGCGTTGCATAGCGGCTGTCATGAGACTCAATGCCAAACCGCCATGAATGCCGCCCCACCCCCACCAGGATTGGTCCAGCCCGATTAGCGCTTCAGGCTGTGATGCGTCCCAAAGCTGCGCGACGGTTGCTCTTAGGTCAAAAGATTCCAAACTTCGACTCCCTAGTTGAACTCAATCCAGGATGGCGTCGGCCCGCTTCGCTAGACCTGGTTTGCGGCCGATTTGAAAGGCCTAAACCTCTCAAGCTAATGCCGATGTATTCGACGGAAAAGCGCCGTTAAGAGCGTTGCGTTTAGAACATTCTATTGTTGCGCCGGAATCGGAACAGTCGTTAGACTACCCTAGACCTGTTCAGAAATTCGCTCCGAAATACTCGTAACCATTCGCGGTAGCTACACATCGGTAGCCAAAGAGGGCATATGAAAGGACGACCGAGGGCCCGGATCACATTGACGGATCAGGAGCTAATTCAATTAAAAGCACTCGCGGAAAGCGACGAGGTGACGCCGTCTGTCGCGTTGAGGTCGAAAATTGTTTTGGCTTGCGCCGATACGGCGGATAACAAGGTCGTCGCGGACAAGCACGGCGTCAACGAACGAACAGTGAGAAAATGGCAGGCGCGCTTCAACAGCGAACGCATCGCTGGTTTGTACGATGCGCCGAGGCCAGGAGCCCCCCGCACGATTGACGACGAGCGTATTGTTCAGGTGAAGGCCTTGGCCTCGAGATCCGGCACCGTGCGGCCGAGCATGGCGCAGATCGCGCGTGCTTCTGGAATCTCCAGATCGACGGTCGCACGCATAAGAAATTCGATCGACAGTAAAGTTGCATCCCCCGCGGTAACGCCGAGTATCGAAATATTGAAGATCAGGCGTTTGGCCAAGATTGTTGGCGTATACGCCGATCACCATGTCAAGATCGTTGTTATTGCAATCGACGAATCGCTGAACTCGGACTTCCGTATCGACATAGCCGGCGATTTGGATATCGAGGTATCCGGCAATGACCAGCTTCTGGAGCAAACGCTTAATGCTTTGCTCATCGAGATCAAAAGAATCAATTTATCGTTAGCCCCGGCCGAGACGGACAAGTCCGTGGCCGACTTCGTCGATGTCATGTGCCGCAGCGCACATGCATCGGAGCTGCATGTGTTCATCATCGGAGACGCCGTCGATTTGACCGCCTTGGTATCGGCACGTCAACAAGAGAACCCCAAAAGCAAGGTGCATGGACTGCGCGACGACATACAACTCGGTCGCCGCATGGCGGACGCAGTGTACGGGCGATCGCTTGCCGGCCATTCGCTGAGTGCACGGATGATGCCGCGCAGCCTTATGCGGGCCCTCGCGACGTACCTGGAAGGTGAAGCGAGTACAAGCGTGCACGGGTTCTTCTGCTGGATTCAAACCCGCGACGAACCGACGGAGCACGGCGCCTCCCGGCTGACCGCACCAGCAGCTGGAATCCATGCGCCGATCCTCGAAGACATCACGGGCAGCGGAGGGCCTGTCGATAAATTGGTGCTGGCGTTCGACATGGCGCCTATTGGCTTGCTAGTGACAAGCCGTCGGATCATCGAGGCTTGCAACCACGCGTTCAGCGCAATGTTTGGCTACGACAGGCATGCGCTCATTGGCAGCTCGCTTGAAGCGCTCTATCCATCGCCGGAAGAATTTCTACGTCATGGCCGCCGCATATTTGTTGCGTTGAGCGACACCGACATCTACTCCGACGAGCGGATCATGCGGCGGATCGATAACACGCTGTTCTGGTGTCGTGTCTCAGGCCGCGCGCTCAAGCGCGGTGACCCACATGCCGCAGCGGTGTGGACATGCGAGGATATTTCGACAAGCCGTCGCATTTCGGTCGATCTAACGACACGAGAACGGGAAATCGCTCACCTTATCGTACGAGGGAAAAGCACCAAGCATATCGCCAAGGAACTCCTTATTAGTCCTCGAACGGTGGAGGCGCATCGCGCCAGGCTAATGCGGAAGTACGGCGTGCGAGGTGCCGGGGAATTGATGTCACATTTGATTGGTGCACTTACGACAAAGACGTAAGCGACTCGCGAGGGCCGTGGATATTTGACGGGCAGGCGCAGAGGAAGGCGGCACCATGCCGCGCGCGGACATCGCGATGACCTTGGCGTCGAACCCGGTGAAGCGCCGCTCGCCTTTGGCAATCAGCACCGGATCGAACGTCCCTTCGCGGTCGCGCGAAATCTCGACGTCGAGCAGGTCGTCGTCGGGCGCGACGCGCTTGCGGCTCGCGCCAGGGCGATGGTTGGCGCTGCCAGCCGGCTTGGCCCCTCCTTCCGTTAGCCGTGCCGCGGTAAAACCTTGCTTTGCCATCCTCGCCTGCAGGCAGGCACGATATCGGCAAATTGCGCGAACACAAAGGCATCCAGGCCAACGCAAAAACGTGAATCTCGCGAGCCAATCCTTTGATTCAATTAGATTTCCTCATATCGACGGATGCCGATCCATGCGCATCCGTTCGTGGTCTTCAGGACTCGACGTCCTCGAGACTGAAGATCTCGGTCTGGTCGTTGTACGAGAAGATCTCGCCGTAGCGGCCCCAGTCGATCACCGCGTCGAGCGTCTCCTCGGCGGCGCCGTCCGACAGGGAATCCTCGAGCTCCTGCTCGAAGCGCACGCGCGGCGCGCGATGGCCCGGACGCTCGTTGAGCACCTTCTTGATCCGCGCCGCGAGCGGCACGTGCTTCAGCAGGTGATCCGCGAACATCAGCTTGCGCTCCTGCGTGCCGAATTCCGCGAACACGCGCCCCGGCGGCGTCAGGAACACGTCCCCTTCCCGCACGTCGGCGAAACCGAGGTACTGCAGCACTTCGGCGATCGGGAACAGGTCGTCCACCTCCAGATGCAGCGTGCGCGCGATTTCCGGCATGTCCGCGCGGCCGTGGTACGGCGGCGCGGCGAGCGTCTCGATCAGGCCGGCCATCAGGTTGGTCGACACCTGCGGCAGCCAGCTGCCGAGTTCGAGCCCCTTCTTGGTCGCCTCGCCGATCTGGCGGGCCGTCATCTTCGCGTAGATGTCGTCGACGAGCCGGCGGAACGCCGGGTCGAGACGGTTGCGCGGGTGCTTGAACGGCACCTTGATCTCGGCGATCACGCGGCCCGGGTTCGACGACAGCACGAGGATCCGGTCGCACATGAACACGGCTTCCTCGATGTTGTGCGTGACGATCAGCACCGACTTGATCGGCATGCGGCCTTGCGTCCACAGGTCGAGCAGGTCGGTACGCAGCGTCTCGGCGGTCAGCACGTCGAGCGCCGAGAACGGTTCGTCCATCAGCAGGATCGTCGGATCGACGACGAGCGCGCGCGCGAAGCCCACGCGCTGGCGCATGCCGCCCGACAGCTCGCGCGGATACGCGTTCTCGAAGCCGTCGAGACCGATCAGGTCGATCGCCGCGAGCGCGCGTTCGCGCCGCTCGCGCGCGCCGACGCCGAGCGCCTCGAGGCCCGCTTCCACGTTCTGCAGCACGGTGAGCCACGGGAACAGCGCGAAGGTCTGGAACACCATCGCGACGCCTTCGGCCGGGCCGCGCAGCGGCTTGCCGAGATAGGTGACCTCGCCGCCCGTCGGTTCGATCAGGCCGGCGATGATGCGCAGCAGCGTCGACTTGCCCGAGCCGGAACGGCCGAGCAGCCCGACGATCTCGCCTTCGCGCAGCGACAGGTTCGCGCCGTCGAGCACGAGCAGTTCGCCCTGCGTCTTGTTGAAGCCGCGGCTGACGTCGTCGACGCGCAGGATTTCGTCACCGAGTTTCGGCGGCATCGGCTGCGTCTGAACGGGGGCGTTTACAGCATTCGGATTGTGCATCGCGTTTCGCTCTCAATCAGTTTCAGTCAAGTCGCAGCTTCGATTCGGCATACGCATACAGCGGGCGCCACAGCAGGCGGTTGAACAGGGTCACGAACAGGGACATCACGGTGATGCCCATGATGATCTTCGGAAAATCGCCGGCGGCGGTGGTCTGCGCGATATAGGCGCCGAGGCCGTGCGCCTCGATCTTGGTGCTGCCCCACTGCACTGCTTCCGACACGATGCTCGCGTTCCACGCGCCGCCCGACGCAGTGATCGCGCCCGTCACGTAATACGGGAAGATGCCCGGCAGGATCGCCTGGCGCCACCACTGCCAGCCGCGGATGCGGAAGTTCGTCGCCGCCTCGCGATAATCGTTCGGATAGGAGGTTGCGCCGGCAATCACGTTGAACAGGATATACCACTGGGTGCCGAGCACGATCAGCGGCGACAGCCAGATGTCGGGATTCAGGTGGAAGTGCGCGATCAGGATCACGAACACCGGGAACAGCAGGTTCGCCGGGAACGCGGCCAGGAACTGCGCGAGCGGCTGCATCTTCTCGGCGAGCGCCGGGCGCAGCCCGATCCACACGCCGATCGGCACCCAGATCACCGACGCGATCGCGATCAGCACCACCACCCGCAGCAGCGTGATGAGCCCCAGAGTGAACACGTGGCCGACCTCGGCCATCGTCACGCCGGTCGCCACGAAGCTGACCACGCGCCAGACGACGTAGGCCGTGCCGACCAGCACGAGGATCGCCCACGCGATATCGGCGGCGAACGACGCCTTCCTCTCGACGCGCGGCAGCGTGAAGCGCACCGAGCCCGACACCGGCAGGCGCAGCGGAATCCGCGCGGCCTTCGCGAAGAACCAGCCGGCCGGCACCAGCAACTGGTGGATCAGCCGCGTGCGGCGCACGAGGTCGAGCAGCCACGATTCGGGCGCGTTGCCGGAGCTCGTGGTTTCCATCCGGAACTTGTCGGCCCACGCGACGAGCGGGCGGAACAGCAGCTGGTCGTACGCGAGGATCACGACGGTCATCGCGAGAATCACCCAGCCGATCGCGCCGAGGTTCTTGTCGCCGATCGCCTGCGCGAGATACGCACCGATGCCCGGCAGCGTGATCGTGTGGTTGCCGACCGTGATCGCCTCCGACGCGACCACGAAGAACCAGCCGCCCGACATCGACATCATCATGTTCCAGATCAGGCCCGGCATCGAGAACGGCACCTCGAGCTTCCAGAAGCGCTGCCACGACGTCAGGTGGAAGCCGCGCGACACTTCGTCGAGATCGCGCGGCACCGTGCGCAGCGACTGGTAGAAGCTGAACGTCATGTTCCACGCCTGGCTCGTGAAGATCGCGAAGATCGCGGCCAGCTCGGCGCCGAGCACGCGGCTCGGGAACAGCGCGAGGAAGAACGTCACCGTAAACGAGATGTAGCCGAGCACCGGCACCGACTGCAGGATGTCGAGGATCGGCACGAGCACCATCCCGGCGCGGCGGCTCTTCGCGGCGAGCGTGCCGTATACGAGCGTGAACGCGAGCGACGCGACCATCGCGGCGAGCATCCGCAGCGTCGTGCGCAGCGCGTACTCGGGCAGGTTCGACGGATCGAGCGAGATCTTCTGCGTCTGCAGGGTCGCGATCGGCGCCATCGTTTCGTGGAAACCGACGACCGCCATCGCGATCAGGCAGATGATCAGCGGAAAGGCGATGAAATCCCACCGGTTCGGCAGGACGCGCCACGCGGACGCATTGGCGATCCGGTTCGGATCGAATCCGATGATGGCCATCAGGCGCGCTCCCCGGTTAGGCCGAACGAATTGATGTTTGAGGCCGGCAGACGATGTTGATTCATGGCAAGGCGCGCGGGCGCGGTAATTCGTTCTGACTCGCTTAGTAAGGCGGACGCAAGGCGCCGCACGTGCACGCTGCGCCGCCGTGCACAGGTTCCGGTCGAGCCGGCCTGCGACGGCACGACACTACTACAACCTGCATTTCAGGCACAACCTTCCGGATCGGTACGATGGAACCGTCTGCGGCAGCGGACGAATCGGGCCCGGAGCGGGCTGGCGGCGGACGGATCGGCGCGGACACGCCATCGCGCCGCGCACCGGCGCTCGACGTGCAGGCCCGAATTATGCCGCGATCCGGCGCGGCCGTGAACCCGCCCGCCGCCCGGCCGGCGAAACCGTGCGCCCGGTCAGGCGCCGAACCAGCCTAAGCGGGTATGATCGGGGCTGGCCCCTATAGGGATTGATCGACGAGCGGGAGGAAGGGAATGGCAGGAAACTTGGTGATCGTCTGCCGCGATCAGGATGCCGACGCGTTTTACGAGCTGATGCAGGAATACGGTTCGTTCCAGACGCGGCTGTCGTCGACGGCCTGGTACCTGAACATGAATATCGTGCCGGAATCGCTGCAGGAGGAAATCCTCGAGCGCCTCGGCCGGTATACGACTGTGTACATCTTCGAGGCCACCAGCGTGACCTACAACACGATCGACAGCAACGCCGCCGAGACGCTCGGCACGCTGTTCGGCGAATGACGCGCCGCGCGGCGGCCGGCCTCGCCGGCGCCGCGCGCCCCGCTCACGCGGCCTGCGCGTGCACTTCGTCCTTCGGCACCGCGTCGAACGGGAATTGCATCTCGACGCGCAGGCCGCCCTCCGGCCGATTGCCGATCTCGCACGTGCCGCCCAGCCGCAATACCAGCCGCTCGACGATCGCCAGGCCGAGGCCGCTGTGCCCGTTGCCGCCGCGCGCCGGGTCGAGGCGCACGAACGGGCGCGCGGCAGCCGCGAGATCGCGCGGCGCGATGCCGCCGCCGTGGTCGCTCACGGCCAGCACGTAGCCGGTCGCGGTGCGCTCGGTTTCCACGATGACGGGCGGCGCGCCGTACGCGTGCGCGTTGTCGAGCAGGTTCGACAGGATCCGGTCGAGCGTCGCGGTCGGCAGCCGGAAGCCCGGATCCGCCGCGAGACGGGTTTCGACCGCCGGCGCGTTCGGCGCGACCGCGCGATAGGTGCGCGCGACCCGCTCGCAGGCCTGGTCGACCGGCACCGGCTCGCTGCGGTCGCTGCCGCCGTGCGCGAACACGAGGAACTGGTCGACGATGTGCGACATCGAGTCGACATCGCGCACGACGCCGTCGCGCAGCCGCGCATCGTCCATCATCTCCGCGCGCAGGCGCATCCGCGCCAGCGGCGTGCGCAGGTCGTGCGCGACGCCGGCCAGCATCACCGCGCGGTCGTTCTCGGTGCGCGACACCTGCTCCACCATCTGGTTGAAGCCGCGCGTGAGCTGGCGCAGCTCGCGCGGGCCGCGCTCGCGCACCGGCGGCACCGGCTGGCCGCGGCCGAAGCGGGCAACCGCGCGCGCGAGCGAGCGCAGCGGCTGCTGCAGCTGCCATGCCGCGAACAGCGCGGCGACCACGCCGGCCGAAAAGATCGTCCCGAGCCAGATCAGCATCCGGTCGAGCGAGCGCGGCGGCCGCAGCGGCTGCACCGGCACGACGATCCAGTTTCTGTCGCTCGGCTCCTTGACCCACAGCACGGGCGGATGGCCGGGCGTGCCGATCTCGACCCGCGTGCCGGCCGGCATCCGGTCGCTCACGTCGTCGCGGAAGCGCTTGAGCGGCGGCGGCAGCTTGTCGTCCGGCGCCGGCACGTCCGGGCTGTCGGGCGGAACGAGCCGCACGCGCGACGGCAGCGGCTGGTCCGGCGTGCGGGCGACGTGCTGGCGCACCGCGTCGACCAGGAACGCAGCCTCCTCGACCGCGTAGCGCGTCTGCATCTGGTTGCGCTCGAGCCGCATCGCGAAATACCACGCGAAGTGCGACAGCAGCAGCACCCCGACGACCAGCAGCGCCAGCCGCCCGAACAGCGAATCAATGGGCTTGCGCATGGGCCTCGCCGTCGGGCACGAACACGTAGCCGCGCCCGCGCACCGTCTGGATGAAGCGCGGCGTCGACGGATCCGACTCGAGGATGCGGCGCAGGCGCCACACCTGGACGTCGATGCCGCGGTCGGTGCCGTCGTATTCGGGGCCGTGCAGCAGCTCGAGCAGCCGCTCGCGCGTGAGCGTGCGCAGCGCGTGGTTCACGAAGATCTTCAGCAGCGCGAATTCGCTGCTCGACAGCGTCGCCGGCTTGCCGTCCACCGACAGCGTGCGCGCCTGGAAATCGAGCACGAAGCGGCCGAACGCGTACGGCTCGCGCTGTTCGGGCGCGGCGGCCGACGGCGTCGCGCGGCGGCGCCGCAGCACCGCCTGGATGCGCGCGAGCAGCTCGCGCGGGTTGAACGGCTTGCCGAGGTAGTCGTCCGCGCCGAGTTCGAGCCCGACGATGCGGTCGACATCGTCGGCGCGCGCGGTCAGCATGATCACGGGGATGTCGTCGCCGGCCGCGCGCAGTTGCCGCAGCGCAGTGAGGCCGTCCACGCCCGGCATCATCAGGTCCAGCACGATCAGGTCGGGGCGCTCGCGCTCGAGACGCTTCTCGAGCGTCGCCGCGTCATGCAGCACGGACACTTCCATGCCCTGGCGAACGAGGTAGTCGCGCAACAGGTCGCGCAGTTCTTGGTCGTCGTCGACGATGAGGATCTGGGTAGTCATGGCTCGAAGTTTACCGCGCAAGCGCAGCCGCAAAGAACGATACAAAGGGATGAAAGGGTTACTGCGGATTACCGCGCAAGGGAACTGTAATGCGCGGTAAACCCGCCGACGGCCGCCGTAACACCCGCCGCCGGACGCGCCGCTAACCTCCGTCTTACCGGATGCGGCCCCGTGCTCCCGCTCGCTGCCGCATCGCCGGACCCTTTCGAACAGGAGTTTCTGAAATGTATAAGAAGACATCCCGGGTGGCCATGGCCGCCGCTACCGTGCTCGCTCTCGCATTCGGCGCCGCCCATGCGGCCCCGCCGGCCGACGCGCCGCCGCCCGGCGGCCCGGGCATGCACCCGATGCACGAACACGGCGGCGGCCCGTTCGGCGCGATCCTGCGCCTGCACGACCAGCTGAAGCTTACGGCCGCCCAGGAGCAGCAGTGGCAGGCCGCGGTCAACACGATGAAGCAGAACCGCGACGCGATGCACAAGGGGCACGAGCAGATGCGCGAGCAGTTCAAGGCGCAGCAGAACCAGCCGATCCTCGACCTGAACGCGATGCACGCGGCGCGCCAGCAGGCCGAGCAGCAGAACGCGCAGTTGCGCGAGCAGACGTCGGCCGCCTGGCTCGCGTTCTACAACGGCCTGAACGACCAGCAGAAGACGACGGTCAGCACCGCGATCAAGCAGCAGTACGCGCGGATGGAGCAGCGCCGCGAGAAGATGAAGGAGCGCTGGGAACAACACCGCCAGGCCGGCAAGGCCGCATCGGCGCCGGCGCAGTAAGCCGGCGGGCCCGCCGCGCGTCCCGGCGCGGCGGGCATGCGGACGCGCCCCGGCGGCCGTGCGGAGGCGCCCCCGTTATGCTCTTCACGCCCCGATAATCGGGGTTTTGGCCAGCCTGGCCCGGCATGATTTCCGCCTCGTTCAGGCGAGATCGAACAGCAGCACCTCGGCGTCCCGGCCGTGCGCGAGCGCGACCGCTTCCACTCCGGCGATCCGCGCGCCGTCGCCGCTGTCCAACGGCTCGCCGTTGACCTCCACCGCGCCGCGCGCAACATGCACATATACCCGGCGGCCCGCCGGCACGTCGAGCACCGCCCGCTCGTCGCCGTCGATCAGCCCCGCGTGGATCCGCGCGTCCGCGCGCATCGACACCGAACCGTCCTGCCCGTCCGGCGACGCGATCAGGCGCAGCCGGCCGCGCTTCTCGTGCGCCGCGAAGTGCTTTTCCTCGTAGCCCGGCCGGCCGCCCGGCGCGGTCGGCAGCAGCCAGATCTGCAGCAGATGCAGCGGCCGGTCGCGCGACGCGTTGGTTTCGCTGTGCACGACGCCCGTGCCGGCGCTCATCCGCTGCACGTCCCCGGGCCGGATGATCGACCCGTTGCCCATGCTGTCGCGGTGCGCGAGCGCGCCGTCGAGCACATACGTGACGATCTCCATGTCGCGGTGCGGATGCATGCCGAAACCGCGGGTCGGCGCGATCCGGTCGTCGTTCAGCACGCGCAGCGCGCCGAACTGGCGGTGCGCGTCGTCGCGATAGTCGGCGAACGAGAAGCTGTGGCGGGATTCGAGCCAGCCATGATTGGCATAGCCGCGATCGGCGGCGCGGCGGATCTGGAACATGGAGCGCTCCGTGCGATGTTTTCGAGATGCCGCCAATGTAGGAGTTTGCCGGAATCGCAACAATCCACCCGCGCGCACCGCATCGTTGCACGCCTGGAACCAATTCCAGGCCGATTCGTTGCGACTTCAACGACCGCCGCAACGGCGAACGCGTTCCGGGCCTGCTGCGTGGTCCGCCGCCAACGGAATCGCGCGCAAGCGTGCCGGAGCGCTGCCGGGGTAGCGCGTTCGGGTAAAATACCGCGCTTTTGGCGCCCGCCCGTGCGGCGGTTGCCGCCGCCAGGCCGCCGAACGCGAATTTTGGCTATCTAGAATACGGCGCGGCGCACGGCCCGACAGGCCCGGCGCACCGCCCCGGAATCTCAGTATCAAAGGATGGAAATGAAGAAGGCCGCCCTGTGCGCCGCCCTCGCCCTCGTGGCGGGCAGCGCCTTCGCGAAGGAGTGGAAGACCGTGCGGATCGGCGTCGACGCCAGCTACCCGCCGTTCGAATCGACCGCGCCGAGCGGCGAGATCGTCGGTTTCGACGTCGATCTCACCAAGGAAATCTGCAAGCGAATCAATGTCAAATGCGTGTGGGTGGCGCAGGATCTCGACGGAATCATCCCGGCGCTCAAGGCGAAGAAGTACGACATCATCGTGTCGTCGCTGACCGTGACGGACAAGCGCCGCGAGCAGATCGACTTCTCCGCCAAGGTGTACGACGCGCCCGCGCGCATGATCGCGAAGACCGGCTCGCCGCTGCTGCCGACCGTCGCGTCGCTGAAAGGCAAGCGCGTCGGCGTCGAGCAGGGTTCGACGCAGGAAACCTACGCGAAGGCGTACTGGGAACCCCAGGGCGTGACGGTCGTTCCGTACCAGAACCAGGACCAGGTCTACGCCGATCTCGGCTCGGGCCGCCTCGACGCAACGCTGCAGGACGAGCTGCAGGCCGACTACGGCTTCCTGCGCACGCCGCGCGGCAAGGGCTTTGCGTTCGCCGGGCCGGAAGTGAAGGATCCGAAGACGATCGGCGACGGCACCGCGATCGGCCTGCGCAAGGAGGACACCGACCTGAAGCTCAAGATCAACCAGGCGCTGGCCGACATGCACAAGGACGGCACGTACGACCGTCTGTCGCACAAGTATTTCGCGTTCAGCGTCTACTCCGCCCGCTGAGCGCCGGAGCAGAATAGGCAGTCAAACCACGCGCCGCCCGCACCCTCGCCCGCCGCCACCCGCGGCCGGCGAGCCCGGCGCCCCCGCCGGGGCGGACGGTCATGATACGCACGGGGCGTTCCGCGCAGGATGCGGGGCGCGTCTTTCGCGGCGCACCGGGTGCGCCGTCAAGGACCACATATGTTTCTTCAAGGTTACGGCCCGCTGATCCTCGCAGGCACCTGGCAAACCGTCAAACTGGCGGTGCTCTCGCTCGCGCTGTCGTTCCTCCTGGGCCTCCTCGGCGCGGGCGCGAAGCTGTCCCGCAACCGCGTCACGAACGGCATCGGCACCGTCTACACGACGCTGATCCGCGGCGTGCCCGACCTCGTGCTGATGCTGCTGCTGTTCTACAGCATCCAGATCTGGCTGAACCAGCTGACCGACCTCGCGGGCTGGGACCAGATCGACATCGACCCGTTCCTCGCCGGCGTGCTCGTGCTCGGCTTCATCTACGGCGCATACTTCACCGAAACCTTCCGCGGTGCGTTCCTGTCGGTGCCGCGCGGCCAGCTCGAGGCCGGCAGCGCGTACGGGATGACCAACTGGCAGGTGTTCTCGCGCATCATGTTTCCGCAGATGATGCGCTTCGCGCTGCCGGGCATCGGCAACAACTGGCAGGTGCTCGTGAAATCCACCGCGCTGGTGTCGATCATCGGCCTCGCCGATGTCGTGAAGGCGTCGCAGGACGCCGGCAAGGGCACGCTGCGGTTCTTCTTCTTCACGCTGATCGCGGGGGCGGTCTACCTGGCCATCACGACGATCTCGAACTTCGTGCTGATGTGGCTTGAAAAGCGCTATTCGACCGGCGTTCGCAAGGCAGACCTATGATCGACCTCATCCAAGAATACTGGCGCAACTATCTCTTCACCGACGGCTATCGCGTCACCGGCGTCGCGATCACGCTGTGGCTGCTCGTCGTGTCGATCGGGATCGGCTTCTGCCTGTCGGTGCCGCTCGCGGTCGCGCGCGTGTCGAAGAAGAAATGGCTGTCGGGCGCGGTGTGGCTCTACACGTACGTGTTCCGCGGCACGCCGCTCTACGTGCAATTGCTGCTGTGCTACACGGGCCTCTACAGCCTGCAGGCCGTGCGCGGCACGCCGATGCTCGACGCGTTCTTCCGCGAAGGAATGAACTGCACGCTGCTCGCGTTCACGCTGAACACCTGCGCGTACACGACCGAGATCTTCGCGGGCGCGATCAAGGCGACCACCTACGGCGAGATCGAGGCCGCGCGCGCGTACGGCATGTCGACCTTCACGATGTACCGCCGCGTGATCCTGCCGTCGGCGCTGCGCCGCGCGCTGCCGCTGTACAGCAACGAGGTGATCCTGATGCTGCACGCGACGACGGTGGCATTCACCGCGACCGTGCCGGACATCCTGAAGATCGCGCGCGACGTCAACTCGGCGACCTACATGTCGTTCCATGCGTTCGGCATCGCCGCACTGCTCTACCTCGCGATCTCGTTCACGCTCGTGTGGCTGTTCCGCCAGGCCGAGCGCCGCTGGCTCGCGTATCTGCGCCCGCAAGGCAAGTAAGTTTCCGCAGGACTATTGATGAATTCCCAGACTCAGAAGCTTTTCGTCGACGATCTCCACAAGCGGTACGGCAGCAACGAAGTGCTCAAGGGCGTGTCCCTGAAGGCGAACGCGGGCGACGTGATCAGCGTGATCGGCTCGTCCGGCTCCGGCAAGAGCACGATGCTCCGCTGCATCAACTTCCTCGAGCAGCCGAACGCGGGCCGCATCGTCGTCGACGGCGAGGAAGTGCGCACCGTGCCCGACAAGACCGGCGCGCTGCGCGCCGCCGAGCCGAAGCAGCTGCAGCGCGTGCGCACCAAGCTCGCGATGGTGTTCCAGCACTTCAACCTGTGGTCGCACATGAACGTGCTCGAGAACGTGATGGAAGCGCCCGTCAACGTGCTGAAGCTGAGCAAGCGCGAAGCCGAGGAGCGCGCGCGCGAATATCTCGAGAAGGTCGGCCTCGCGCCGCGCGTCGAGAAGCAGTATCCGTCGCATCTGTCGGGCGGCCAGCAGCAGCGCGTCGCGATCGCGCGGGCGCTGGCGATGCATCCGGACGTGATGCTGTTCGACGAGCCGACCTCCGCGCTCGATCCGGAACTCGTCGGCGAAGTGCTGAAGGTGATGCAGAAGCTGGCCGAGGAAGGGCGCACGATGATCGTCGTCACGCACGAGATGGGTTTCGCGCGCAACGTGTCGAATCATGTGATGTTCCTGCACCAGGGGCGCGTCGAAGAGGAAGGCGTGCCGTCCGACGTGTTCGCGAACCCGAAGAGCGAGCGCCTGCGCCAGTTCCTGTCGGGCAGCCTCAAGTAAGCCGCAACGGCTCACGCCGTCGTGCAAACGGGCGCCTCGCGGCGCCCGTTTTCGTTTGCCTTATGCGCCAGCCGCAGGTAACGCGTCGGCAGGCGCGGCGTCGGCGAACGCGCGCAATGCGTCGCCCGCGAGCCGGTAGCGCACCCATTCACTTTGCGGCGCCGCGCCGACGCGCTCGTAGAAGCGGATCGCCGGCTCGTTCCAGTCGAGCACGCTCCACTCGAAGCGCCCGCAGCCCGTGTCGACCGCGATCCGCGCGAGGGCCCTCAGCAAGCGCAGGCCGGCCCCCGCGCCACGAAAGCGCGGCGATACGTACAGATCCTCCAGGTACAGCCCCTGCCGGCCGAGCCACGTCGAGTACGACAGGAAATACACCGCGAAGCCCGCCGGCTCGCCGTCGACCTCGCAGATCAGCGCGCGCGCCGGCGACGCGTCGCCGAACAGGCTGCGCTCGATCGATTCGACGGTCGCGACCACCTGATCCTCGGCTTTCTCGTAGATCGCCAGCTCGGTAATGAAGCGCAGGATCTGCGGCGCGTCGGCGACGCTGGCGGAACGGATGTCGATATGCATGTAAAGGGCCCTCCCCGGCCGGATGATGCAGGCTGCGGCGCCGCGCGTTTCGCGCTGGTTCGCGCTGGTTCGCGCTGGTTCACGCTGGTTCGCGCTGGCGCCGATGAAGACGTCATGCTACGTTCGTCGTGCCACTGCAGGAAGTGCAGTTTCTTCATCCCGAACTGAACATGATGCATCCCGACCTGCGTCGCCTCGACCTGAACCTGCTGCTCGTCTTCGACGCGCTGTACCGCCACCGCTCGGTCGCCGCGGCCGCGCACGAGCTGGCGATGAGCCCGTCCGCGCTGAGCCACGCGCTTGCGCGGCTGCGCGCGGCGATCGGCGACGCGCTGTTCGTGCGGCTCGGCAACGAGATGCAGCCGACCGTGCGCGCCGACGACATCGCGGCCTGGGCCGGCGACGCGCTCGACGCGATGTCGAAGGGGCTCGCGCGGGCCCGCCGCTTCGACCCCGCACAGAGCGAGCGCACCTTCGTGTTCGCGGCGACCGACTACACCGCGTTCGCGGTGCTGCCCGCGCTGATCGCGCGAATCCAGCATGTCGCGCCGCAGCTGCGGCTGCGCGTCGTCCACTCCGACCGCAGGATCTCGACCGACGAACTCGCGGCCGGCCGCATCGATTTCGCGCTCGGCTATCACGAGGACACCGCGGCCGACACGCCGGGCATCGAGGAATTCGACTGGTTCTCCGACGACTACGTCGTGATCGCGAGCGCCAGCCATCCGTCGATCCACCGGCGCCTCACGCTCGAGCAGTACCTCGCGGCGCGGCACGTGGTCGTCACGCCGTGGAACGAGACGCGCGGCGTGGTCGACTACGTGCTCGACCGCCTCGGGCTCGCGCGGCAGGTCGCTGTGCAGCTGCCGACGGTGCTCGCCGCGCCGTTCATCATCGCGGAATCGGGCCTGCTGATGACCGTGCCGAACCGGGCCGCGCAGGCGCTGCGCCACGCCGCGCCGATCCATATCTTTCCGGCGCCGTTCGAGATCCCGCGCTACGCGGTGAAGATCTATTCGCATGCGAAGCACGCGCGCACCGACGCGCATCGCTGGCTCCGCGCGCAACTGCTCGAAGCGCGGCTGGACGGCGCGTAGCGCCCGCGCGCCGATGCGTTACGCAGGGTGGCGCGGCGCGCGCCATCATGACGAATTCCTGACCAATCAACCGCTTACGCCTCCGCCCCAATTGCGTCAATAGTGGCAATCCTTGACGCATCTTTCCGCAAACCGTGTCTCCCTTGGCGCTCAAGGCTTTGCCGTCGATCCGGCGGGCTCGCGCGCACCGCCGCGGATCGTGTTGCATGGCAATTTGGCGACATGTGTTAGTCAAACAACGATTTCAATCGCCACAAAATTGTATTTTTGCTAAATTAGTAACCAAAGTAGCAAAACGAAGTTCGTGAAATGTAGTTTAGCTTCACGACAACAAGGAGACCCCGCGATGCCGACCCGGCTGCGCGGGCCCGCTCAACGGCAATCCCGTCCGTGTATGCCCGCGTGTCACGCCTGACCGGCCGCGCACGAGGTCTCCCTGGTTATCCCGCTTTTGCCCGACGCTCGCCGCGCCGGGCATCTCGTGCAGTTCTGGGTTGACTTTTTGACAGGGTATGGAGGAGATGATGAAGAAAGCTTTGGTCGCCGCAGCGCTGATGGCTGCAGGAGTGGCAGCGCACGCGCAAAGCAGCGTCACGCTGTACGGCCGTCTCGATGCCGGCATCGAGTACATGAACGGGATGCAGAACGGCTCCCGCTGGCGCGCGGAAAGCGGCGACTGGGGCACGAGCCTGTGGGGCCTGAAGGGCTCCGAGGACATCGGCGGCGGCAACAAGGTGGTCTTCAAGCTCGAAGGCAGCTTCGACACGATGAGCGGCGCGGGCCCGGGCGCCGGCAGCCTCTGGAATCGCTGGGCGACGATCGGTGTCGCGAACGACAAGTACGGCACGCTGCTGTTCGGCCGCGAACTGGCGATCGCGAACGGCGTGTGGGACTTCGACCCGTTCGGCCAGTCGGCCTGGTCGACGGCGTCGCTGGTGCGCGGCCGCAACTGGAACAAGACCAGCAACAACATTTCGTATCAGTCGCCGCAGCTCTACGGCTTCGACTTCTACGGCCAGTTCGCGCTGTCGAACTCGACGAGGTTCAACGGCAACACCGACCCGAAGCAGGATGGCCGGGCTGCGGGCGCACAGATCACCTACACGAACGCGCTGTTCCAGCTGCGCGGCATCTACGACGAAGTGCGTGACGCGAACGGCCGGTTCTCCGACGTTTACCGCTACTCGCGCGAATACTTCTTCGGCGCGAACATGTTCCTCGGCCAGTTCAAGCTGCAGGCGGCCTATCAGGCATCGCGCGCCGACGGCGCGGGCACGCCGGCCGGCAATGTCGGCGTAACGGCCACCGACCAGGTCTGGGGCGGCGTGACGTGGCAAGCCACCCCGGCCGCCGCGCTGATCGCTGCCGTGTATCACGTGAACACGAACCACGGCGGCGGCAACGCGAACATCTACACGCTCGGCGGCACGTACAACCTGTCGAAGCGCACGCTGCTCGACTTCCAGGTCGCGACGGCCCGCAACAGCAAGAGCGCGAACTTCGGCCTGAACGCGAACAATGCGGGCACCGACGTCGCGAGCGGCAACCCGCGGCTCGGCGGCAGCCAGACCGGCTTCTACGCCGGCATCCAGCACCTGTTCTGATCGGGGCGACCCTCACTCAACAACGCAATTCGATTACGTTTTCCACGCTGCTGCGAGAGGCGCGTATCGGTGCGGTACCCGGCAGGGTATCGCACCGTTTTTTATGGGTGCGTGCGCAGGCGGCGTCAGACCGCCGCTTCGTTTTCCTCGCCGGTGCGAATGCGGATCACCCGCTCGACGTCCGACACGAAGATCTTGCCGTCGCCGATCTTGCCGGTGCGCGCGGCGCCGATCACCGCGTCGATCACCTGGTCGACCTGCCCTTCCGCGACCACCACCTCGATCTTCATCTTCGGCAGGAAGTCGACGACGTATTCCGCGCCGCGATACAGCTCGGTATGCCCCTTCTGGCGGCCGAAGCCCTTCACCTCGGTCACGGTCAGGCCCGTCAGGCCGACCTCGGCGAGCGCCTCGCGGACTTCGTCCAGCTTGAACGGCTTGATGATGGCGGTGATGCGTTTCATGGTGGTTGTCCCTCAATGCTCGTTTGGATGAAAACCCGTGGGCCCGATTCTACGCCGCGCGCGGCTCAATCGAGGCGCTCGGTGAAGCGTGACGTGATCGGGTAGCGCCAGTCGCGGCCGAACGCGCGATGCGTGACGCGGATGCCGATCGGCGCCTGGCGGCGCTTGTATTCGTTGATCTTGATGAGCCGGGTGACGCGCGCCACGTCGGCCTCGGCATAGCCGGCCGCGACGATCTCGGCGAGCGGGCGGTCCTCCTCCATGTACATCCGCATGATCGCGTCGAGCACGTCGTACGGCGGCAGGCTGTCCTGGTCGGTCTGGTTCTCGCGCAGCTCGGCGGACGGCGCGCGCGTGAGGATCCGCTCGGGGATGATGTCGCGGGTGCCGTAGTCGGCCGCCGCGTTGCGGTAGTGGCAGAGCCGGTAGACGAGCGTCTTCGCGATGTCCTTGATCACCGCGAAGCCGCCGGCCATGTCGCCGTACAGCGTGCAGTAGCCGACCGCCATCTCGCTCTTGTTGCCGGTCGTCAGCACGATCGAGCCGAACTTGTTCGACAGCGCCATCAGCAGCGTGCCGCGGATGCGCGCCTGGATGTTCTCCTCGGTCGCGTCCTCGGCGAGGCCCGCGAAATCGCCCGCGAGCGCCGCGCGGAACGCGTCGAACATCGGCGCGATCGCGATCTCGTCGTAGCGCACGCCGACGCGCCGCGCCATCTCGGCCGCGTCGGTCGTCGAAATGTCGGCCGTGAAGCGCGACGGCATCATCACCGCGCGCACCCGCTCGGGGCCGAGCGCGTCGCACGCGATCGCGAGCACCAGCGCGGAATCGACGCCGCCCGACAGGCCGATGATCGCGCCCGGGAAGCCGTTCTTGCCGATGTAGTCGCGCACGCCCATCACGAGCGCGCGATACACCTGCGCCTCCAGCGGCAGTTCCGGCGCGATCGCGCCGGGCAGCGGCCGCGCGCCGTCGAAGGCGACGATCGCGTGCCCTTCCTCGAACTGCGGCATCTTCGCGACCAGCTCGCCCGCGGCGTCGAGCACGAACGAGCCGCCGTCGAACACGAGCTCGTCCTGCGCGCCGACGAGGTTCACGTACACCATCGGCAGCCCCGTCTCGCGGATGCGCGCGCGCAGGATGTCGATGCGCACCGCTTCCTTGTTCATGTGATACGGGGAGCCGTTCGGGATCAGCAGCACCTGCGCGCCGGCCGCCTTCGCGATCTGCGCGGCCGACGCGTGCCATGCGTCCTCGCAGATCACCACGCCGTACTTCACGCCGTTCAGCTCGAACACGAACGGCTCGGCGTCGGTCGCGAAATAGCGCTTCTCGTCGAACACCTCGGCGTTCGGCAGGTCCTGCTTGCGATAGGTGCCGACGATCTCGCCGCCGACGATCAGCGACGCCGCGTTGTAGGTATCGGACGGCGGCACGCCGCGCTCGATCGGGCGGTTTGCATTACCATCGACGCCTGGCCCGCCCGCGTCGCACGCCCGCAACGGATGGCCGACCAGCACCGCGAGCCCGTCGAACGCCTTCAGCTCGGCAGCGAGCTCGGCGAGCGCCGTGGCCGACGCCGCGTAGAACGCGGGACGCAGCAGCAGGTCTTCGGGCGGATAGCCGGACAGCGCGAGTTCGGGTGCGATCATCAACTGCGCACCATCGTTGTGCGCGGCGCGCGCGGCCGCGACGATCCGCGCGACATTGCCGGCGAAATCGCCGACGGTGACGTTGATTTGAGCGAGTGCGATACGGGTCATCATGACGGGATCGGCGCTGCCACGAGGCGCGCCATGAACGGCTGACGAAATCGTCCCGGGCGCCTGCCGCCGCTGGCGGCGCGCATCCGGCGACATCCAACGGTACGGATTCACACGGTTGAAACACGAACGCATCGATTATCGCACGGGCATCCTGTCGTCCCCGGCCGAGGTGCCGGCCGACGAATGGAACGCGCTGCTCGCCCGCGACCCGCACCCGACGCCGTTCCTGCGCCACGAGTTCCTCGACGCGCTGCACGTCGCGCGCTGCGCGGTCGACGAGACCGGCTGGTCGCCGCGCTTCGTCACGCTGACCGACGAGCGCACGGGCCGGCTCGCGGCCGCCACGCCCGTCTACCTGAAGAGCCATTCGTACGGCGAATACGTGTTCGACTGGGCATGGGCGGACGCGTACCAGCGCAATGGCGTGCCGTATTACCCGAAGCTGCTGTGCGCGGTGCCGTTCACGCCGGTGCAGGGCGCGCGGCTGCTCGCCGTCGACGACGCGGCGCGCCGCCGCCTCGCGGCGACGCTGCTCGCGCTCGCCGAGCAGAGCGACGTGTCGTCGCTGCACGTGCTGTTCCCGACCGAGCCCGAGGCGCAGCTGTTCGACTCGATGGGGATGATGCTGCGCCAGGGCGTGCAGTTCCACTGGGTCAACGACGGCTATCGCAGCTTCGACGATTTCCTCGGCACGCTCGAGCAGAAGAAGCGCAAGAACATCCGCGCCGAACGCCGCAAGGTGCGCGACGCGGGCGTGACGTTCCGGCGCCTCACCGGCGACGCGATCGGCGATGCCGACTGGCGCTTCTTCTCGCGCTGCTACCGGCAGACCTATCGCGAGCACTATTCGAGCCCGTACCTGAACCTCGACTTCTTCCGCGCGATCGGCGCGACGATGCCGGAGAACCTGCTGCTCGTGATCGCGGAAGCCGACGGCAAGCCGATCGCGAGCGCGCTCGCGGTCTACCAGCGCGACGCGCAGGGCGGCGGCACGCTGTACGGCCGCTACTGGGGCGCGCTCGAGCACGTGCCGTGCCTGCACTTCGAAACCGCGTACTACCAGCTGCTCGAGTTCTGCATCGACGCGGGGCTCGACACGTTCGAAGGCGGCGCGCAGGGCGAGCACAAGCTCGCGCGCGGCTTCCTGCCGACCGTCACGCATTCCGCGCACTGGCTCGCGCATCCGGCGTTCTCGGACGCGGTGTCGCGCTTCCTCGAACGCGAGACGGATCATATCCACGCGTATGTCGACGAGCTGCGCGACCACGATCCGTTCAAGCGCGGCGCGGATTAGCGCGCGACGCGCGCGTTTTCTGAGACACTGGCGCCTTCGCCGCACTCCGCCGCATTTCGCTGCCCCGTCATGTCCTGGTTCCTGTATCTGATCGAATGCGCCGACGGCAGCGTCTACACCGGCATCACGACCGATGTCGCCGCGCGCTTCGACGAACACGCGGCCGGCAAAGGCGCGCGCTACACGCGCTCGCGCAAGCCGCGCGCGGTGCTCGCGTCGTTCCCGCTCGCCGACCGCTCGAGCGCGTCGCGCGCCGAGTATTGGGTCAAGCAGTTGAGCCCGAAGCAGAAGCGCGAGCTGGCCGCGGGCATGCGGACGCTCGAGTCGGTGCTGCCGGTCGTGGTCGAGGTCGACGCGGGCACGGAGGAAGCGGCCGAGACGGCCAGCGGAGCGCGCAAGCGCGCGAACGGCGGCACGCGGGCGGCTGGAGCGCGTCGCAAGCGGGCCGCGGTTGCGGATGCGATGGCGGAGGACGCGCCTGTCGCCGTGACGGCCGGGACGGACAGTTCGAACGATGTGTTGCCGAAACGCGGCCGTACTCCGGCAAAGGCCTCGCCGACACCCGCGAACAAGGCTGCGAAGGCCGCGACGAAAAAGATCGCGGCGCCCGCCGGCGCAGCAGCGAGCTCGAACGCCGCCGCGCCGAAACGCAGCCGTGCCGCGGCAATCACCTCATCGCCCGTTGCGAGTCCGGCCATCAAGACCAGGTCGACACGTCGGCCGGCATCGAAGAAAAACGACGCAGCGAGCCCGGTCGCCACGGCACCATCCCCCGCCTCCGCACCGAAGACGAAGAAAACCGCCCGCACAAAACAAAACCGCGCGGCCTCCTGAGGAGACACGCGCGGTTGCGCATCGAACGGACCGGCCGTGTCGGCCGGCGCGCCGCTTACTTCTTGTAGTTCGCGGCGCCGTCGGTGATTTCCTTGTGCGCGGCGTCGATGCCGGCCCAGCCCTCGACCTTCACCCACTTGCCCTTCTCGAGCGCCTTGTACTGCTCGAAGAAGTGCTTGATCTGATCCTTCAGGTACTCGGGCACGTCGTCGATCGACTTCAGGTTCGCCGTCATCGGGCAGACCTTGTCGTGCGGCACCGCGACCAGCTTCGCGTCGACGCCCGACTCGTCGGTCATCTGCAGCATGCCCAGCGCGCGCGAACGCACGATCGAGCCGGCCAGCAGCGGGAACGGCGTGATCACCAGCACGTCGACCGGGTCGCCGTCACCCGACAGCGTCTGCGGGATGTAGCCGTAGTTCACCGGGTAGCGCATGCCCGTGCCGATGAAGCGGTCGACGACGAGGAGGCCCAGCTCCTTGTCCGCTTCGTACTTCACCGGGTCGCTTTGCGCGGGAATCTCGATGATGACGTTGAAATCTTGCGGCAAGTCCTTGCCGGCCGGAACATGGTTGAAGCTCATGAGCGTTCTCTGTTGGTCGAAGGGAATTCGGGACAGGGCACGCCGCGGGCGACGCACGCACCGCCGGCATGTCCGGAAAGAATGCGCCATTATAGCCAATCGACCGGTGGCGTCCGGATGACGAACGGCGCGATAATCGCGCTGATCGTCCGGCCGTCGAACAACACGCAGCATTGCACGGGAGCGGAGCGGGCCCCAGGATGCACGCTCCGATCAATCGCGAAGCATGGGCAGGCACCGGCGCAGAAGCGCCGCGCCCGCCCGCAGTGACAGGAGCAGGCATGGAAGAGGCGAAGCATTTCATCGCGGGCGAGTGGACCCTTCCCGCGCAACTGGAAACGATCCCGGTCATCGATCCGTCCGACGGCCAGCCGTTCGCGGCCATCGCGCGCGGCTCCGCCGCCGACGTCGAGCGCGCGGTGGCCGCGGCCCGCGACGCGTTCTCGGGCGCATGGGGCGCCGCGAGCGCCGCCGAGCGCGGCCGCGTGCTGCAACGGCTGTCGGCGCTCGTCATGGCCCACCTGGAAGAACTCGCCGCGCTCGAGGCGCGCGACACCGGCAAGCCGCTGCGGCAGGCGCGCGCCGACGCCGCCGCGCTCGCGCGCTACTTCGAGTTCTACGCGGGCGCCGCCGACAAGCTGCACGGCGAAACCCTCCCCTATCAGGCCGGCTACATGGTGCTGACGGTGCGCGAGCCGCACGGCGTCACCGGCCACATCGTGCCGTGGAACTACCCGATGCAGATCTTCGGGCGCAGCGTCGGCGCGGCGCTCGCGGCCGGCAACGCGTGCGTCGTCAAGCCGGCCGAGGATGCGTGCCTGTCGGTGCTGCGCGTCGCGACGCTGGCCGCCGAAGCGGGGCTGCCGGCCGGCGCGCTCAACATCGTCACCGGCTACGGCCACGAGGCGGGCGCGGCGCTCGCCCGCCATCCGGACGTCAATCACATCTCGTTTACCGGCTCGCCCGCGACCGGCAAGCTCGTCGCGCAGATGGCCGCGGAGAACCACGTGCCCGTCACGCTCGAACTCGGCGGCAAGTCGCCGCAGATCGTGTTCGCGGACGCCGATCTCGACGCCGCGCTGCCGGTGCTCGTCAACGCGATCGTGCAGAACGGCGGGCAGACCTGCTCGGCCGGCAGCCGCGTGCTGGTCGAGCGCGCGGTGTACGAGCCGCTCGTCGACCGGCTCGCGACCGCGTTCAACGCGCTGAAGGTCGGCCCGAGCCGCGCGGATCTCGACTGCGGCCCGCTGATCAACGCGAAGCAGCAGCAGCGCGTATGGGATTTCCTGTCCGACGCGCAGCACGACGGCATCCCGATGGCCGCGCACGGCCAGGTCGTGCCGGACGCGCCCGAAACCGGCTTCTACCAGGCGCCCGCCTTGCTGCGCGACGTGCCGCCGACGCACCGGCTCGCGCAGGAAGAGGTGTTCGGCCCGGTGCTCGCCGCGATGCGCTTCGCCGACGAGGACGAGGCGGTCGCACTCGCGAACGGCACGCCGTACGGGCTGGCCGCGGGCGTGTGGACGCGCGACGGCGCGCGCCAGCTGCGCCTCGCGCGGCGCATCCGCGCGGGCCAGGTGTTCGTCAACAACTACGGCGCGGGCGGCGGCGTCGAGCTGCCGTTCGGCGGCATCGGCCACTCGGGCCACGGCCGCGAGAAGGGCTTCGAGGCGCTGTACGGCTTCACGGTGCTCAAGACCATCGCGATCCGGCACGGCTGATTGCGCGGCGGCCGTACACGGCCGCCCGGCGAAACATGACGGCAACCCTCACACAAGGAGACACACCATGCGGTTGAGCGGCAAGACGGCGATCGTCACGGGCGGCGGCTCGGGCTTCGGCGAAGGCATCGCGAAGACGTACGCGCGCGAGGGCGCGAACGTCGTCGTCAACGACCTGAACGGCGCGGCGGCCGAGCGCGTCGCCAGCGAGATCGCGCTCGCGGGCGGCAAGGCGATCGCGGTGGCCGGCGACGTGTCGAAAGGCGACGACTGGCGCGCGCTGCTCGCCGCCGCGCTCGACGATTTCCACGCGGTGCAGATCGTCGTCAACAACGCCGGCACCACGCACCGCAACAAGCCCGTGCTGGACGTGACCGAGGCGGAGTTCGACCGCGTCTACGCGGTCAACATGAAGAGCCTCTACTGGTGCGTGCAGACGCTCGTGCCGTACTTCCGCGCGCAAGGCGGCGGCGTGTTCGTGAACGTCGCGTCGACGGCCGGCGTGCGGCCGCGCCCGGGCCTCGTCTGGTACAACAGCACCAAGGGCGCGATGATCACCGCGAGCAAGTCGCTCGCCGCCGAGCTCGGCGCGGACCGCATCCGCGTGAACTGCATCAACCCGGTGCTTGGCGAGACCGCGCTGATGACCGAGTTCATGGGCTGCGAGGACACCCCGGAAAACCGCCAACGCTTTCTCGCGACGATCCCGCTCGGCCGCTTCTCGACGCCGCAGGACATCGCGAACGCGGCGCTCTACCTCGCGTCGGACGAAGCGGAGTTCATCACCGGCGTGTGCCTCGAGGTCGACGGCGGGCGCTGCATCTAGAGCCAATTCACGCCAATTCACGCCAATAACGGGCCCTGAACGCACGGGGCCCGCATCACACGAACGACAGGAGACAAACATGGCAACGTCGACGCATTCGCTGCCGGGCTCGTCCGGCGCATTCGAGGAGGCGACCTACCGCAAGGTCTCGTGGCGGCTCACGCCGCTCCTGCTGCTGTGCTACGTGGTCGCGTATCTCGACCGCGTGAACGTCGGGTTCGCGAAGCTGCAGATGGCCAGCGACCTGAACCTCAGCGACACCGTGTACGGCCTCGGCGCCGGCATCTTCTTCTTCGGCTACTTCCTGTTCGAGGTGCCGAGCAACATCATCCTGCACAGGGTCGGCGCGCGGCTGTGGATCGCGCGCATCATGGCGACCTGGGGCGTGATCTCGATCCTGACGATGTTCGTCACGACGCCCACGATGTTCTACGTGATGCGCTTCCTGCTCGGCGTGGCCGAGGCGGGCTTCTTTCCCGGCGTGATCCTCTACTTGACCTACTGGTATCCCGCGCACCGGCGCGGCCGGATGACGACCTTCTTCATGACGGCCGTCGCACTGTCCGGCGTGATCGGCGGGCCGATCTCGGGCTTCATCCTGAAGGCGTTCGACGGGGTGAGCGGCTGGCACGGCTGGCAGTGGCTGTTCCTGCTCGAAGGCATCCCGTCGGTGCTGGCCGGCGTGCTGGTGTTCTTTGCGCTCGACGACCGGATCGCGAAGGCGAGCTGGCTGACCGACGAAGAAAAGGCGCTGCTCGCCCGCAACGTCGACGCGGAGGAAGCGGTCAAGGAGGACCCGTCGCTCGGCGCCGTGATGTCGAGCCCGCGCGTGTGGCTGATGGCGCTGATCTACTTCTCGTTCGTGATGGGGCTCTACGGCGTCGGCTTCTGGCTGCCGACGATCATCAAGGCGACCGGCGTCACCGACGCGTTCGCGATCGGCCTGCTGTCGGCGATTCCGTACGCGGCCGCGGTGGTCGCGATGGTGCTGATCGCGCGCAGCGCCGACAAGCGCCGCGAACGGCGCTGGCACCTGGCGATCCCTGCCGCGTTCGGCGCGCTCGGGCTCGTGCTGTCGGTGCTCTGGGCGCACGAAACCGCACTCGCGATGCTCGGCCTTACGCTCGCGACGATGGGCATCCTCACCACGCTGCCGCTGTTCTGGAGCCTGCCGACCGCCTTCCTCGGCGGCACGGCGGCCGCGGCCGGCATCGCGATGATCAACTCGATCGGCAACCTCGCGGGCTTCCTGAGCCCGTACCTGATGGGCTGGCTCAAGCAGGCGACCGGCGCGAACGACGCCGGCATGTACATGCTCGCCGGGTTCCTCGTGCTCGGCGGCCTGCTCGCGCTGTCGGTGCCGAAGCGGCTGGTCGACCGCTAACGCACGCGGCACGGCGACGCGCGGCGCCCGCAAAAAAACACCCCGGGCGCCATCCGGCGGCCGGGGTGTGTCGTCCTTGTGTCGTGCCGCCGGCGCGCCGGCCGCGAGCCGCGTCAGACCACGGTGATCGCGAGCGCGCTTTCGCGGTAGTGCTTCGCCGCCTTGTCGGTTTCGCCGAGATGCTCGAACAGGCGCGCGAGCGCACGATGCGCGCGCACCTTGAGCGCCTCGTTGTCGGCGAGCTTCAGCGCCGCCTCGAGGAACGACTGCGCCTTGCCCCACAGCTGCTGCTGCTGGCAGAGGCGGCCGAGCGCGAACAGCAGGTCGGCATCTTCCGGATGATCCTTCTTCCAGCCTTCCGCCTTCTGGATCAGCGGCAGCGCGTCGCCGCCGGCGGTATCCGGATAGCGGCGCAGCAGGCGCGCGTCCCAGTTGTGCGCGAGCGCCTCCTCGACGATGCGGCGCGCTTCCGGCCGGCGTTCGAGCGACACGAGCAGATCGGCCGCCTGATCGGCGAGGCGCGGCGACTGCCGCTCGGCGGCCGACAGCGACTGCCACACTTCGAGCAGCGCGTCCGGATCGTGACGGCGCTCGCGCAGCAGGTTCTCGGCCGCCTGCTGACGCAGCCGCACGGCCGCGGCCGGATGCAGCGCCTCGCGCTTCTCGAGCGCCTTCGCGAGCTTCAGCACCTCGGCCCAGTTCTTCAGCTGCTGCTGCGCGCGCAGCGCGACCTGCTGCGCGTGAATGCGCTTGCCGCCCGCCTGCATCTCGGCGAGCGCGGCGAGCGCGCCGTCGGCATCGCGCCCATCCGCGCGCATGTCGGCGGCGGCGAGCAGGCGCGCATCCTGCCACTCGGGCGCGCCGACCTTCGACAGCCAGTCGTCGCGGCGTGCGTATTCGTGCATGCGGTGCGCGGCGGTGGCCGCGACGAGGCTCGCGGCGCCCTGGTTCGCGTCGATCGACAGCGCGTCGCGCGCGGCCTTCTCGGCGCGCGAGAAACGGCCCGCGTACAGGTTCGCGATCGCGTCGCGCAGCGATGCCTGCGCCTTCTCGTTGCGCGCGCGGGCGCGATACGCGGCGACCCGCTGCGGCATGCGCCAGATGTTGCGCACGATGCGCAGCAGCGCATACACGACGATGAACAGCACGATGATTGCGAACACGGCCAGGTTCAGCGACAGGTCGACCCGGTACGGCGGATACACGAGCAGCACCTGCCCGGTGTCGAAACGGCCGACGGTGGCCAGCGCCGCGGCGATCGCGAACAGGATCGCGAGCCAGACGATTCCTCTGAGCGTCATCGTTACCCCCGGCTCTTGAACTGCTGAACGGCGTTCAGGCTGGTGTTCAGGTTCGGCACCGCGACCGCGAGCGACGCGCCGTCGACCTGCTTCAGCAGATCCTCGACGGTCTGCGTGTCCTTCGCCGCCCGGTCGAAATACTTCGCCAGCGACGCCTGCGCGGCGTGCAGGTCGGCCTTCATCGCGGCGTCGTTGCGCGCGAGCAGCGACAGCCGCGCGGTCAGCAGGCGCAGCTTCACGTTCTCGCGCACGAAGTAGCCCTGCTCGGGCGACGCGAGCATCGCGTCCGCGTTGTCGATGCGGCGCACCTGCACGAGGCCCTTCAGCTGCTCGCCGATGCCGGCCGAGAAGCCGTGCCACCACGTCTTCCAGCGCGGCTCGCCGGCCGCGTCGGCCGCCTTCGCGGCGTCCGCCGGCGCGGGCGCCTTCGGCGCCGCGTGCGGCACGATCGCCTCGCCGGCGAGCGGCAGCGCGTCGACCTTCGCGATCGCGTCGTCGAGCTTGATCGCGAGGCCCGTGAGATCCGCGGACGGCGCGGCCTTCAGCTTCTCGATGTCCTGCGCGAGCGCCTTGCGCACCGTGACGGCCTGCGCGCTCTGCGACGCCGCGAGGCGTGCGTCGGCATTCTGCAGCGCGATCAGCGCGAGCTGCGTGTTGCCGGTGAGCTGCAGCTGCTGGCTCGCGCTCGACAGCATCTGGTCGACTTCCTCGAGCATCCATGCGTCGCGGTTGCGCGCGAGATCCTGGTATTGCTGCTGCAGCGCCTGCTGCGCGTTCTGTGCGTCGGCGAGCTTGCCGTCGAGCTGTGCGAGCTGCGTGTCGACCTGATGCGCGCCGGCGAGCGCCTGCTCGGTCTTCAGGCGAGTCTCGGCGGCCTGCGCGTCGAGCACCTTCTGGCGCGCGACCAGCGTGTCGTCGAGCCGGTCGACCTTGCGGTTCAGCGCATAGCCGCCGACGCCTGCCGCGCAGCCGAGCACGACGACGACGAGCCACAGGATCGCGCTGCCGCCGCGGCGCGCGGGCGGCTCGGGCGACCGGAAAGGTGGGCTGGCGGACGCGGCGGATGCAGCGGCCGGCTGGGAAGCGACGCTCTTGGAATCGTTGGTATCTGTCATGCGTTTAATCACCGGTGCGGCTGTCGCCGGTTGGACGGCCTCGTCGGCCATCGATCGAAACGCGCGGACGATGCGCTCATCGCCCGCGCCGGTCAGCGTAATCCTATCAAAACCCAATGCCCGCGCGGTCTGCTCGATCCGCGGGTGCGGCGTCACGAGCGGCGCGTGCTTCAACGCGCCGATCTCGGCCTCGGTGAGGTGCGCGTGCGCGAGTTCGTGCAGGTTGCGCACGCCTTCCGAGCTCGTCACGAGCCACGCATGCGGTTCGCCGCCGAGCAGCGCATGCACGCGCTCCCACGTGCCGATGCGCGGCTCCGGCACGACGCGGCGGTACGCGGCGACCAGGTGAACCTCCGCGCCGGCTTCGCGCAGCCGGTCGGCCAGCCATTCGCGGCCGCCGTCGCCGCGCACGATCAGCACGCGCCGGCCGGCGAGCGCGGCCGCGCCGCCGAACGCGGCCTCGATGCACGCGAACAGGCTTTCGGAATCGTAATGCGGCGCGCCGCCGTCGTCGGGCGCCTGCGGCGCGATCACCCGGTACGCGGGCGCGGCGATGCCGTGACGCTCGAGCGCGGCGACGCTGCCCGGACCGACGACGCCGACCGGCAGCGCGTTCGGCCAGATCGCGCCGTACTGCGCGAGCGCGCGGTCGATCGCGTTCGGCGACACGAAGATCACCAGCGCGTAGTCGGCGAGCGCCGCGAACGCGGCGGCGAGCGGCGCGGGATCGTCGAGCGGCGCGATGTCGATCAGCGGAAAGTCGAGGACGTCGCAGCCGGCTTCGGCCAGTTGCGCCGCGAGCCCGGCGGACTGGCCGTCCGGGCGCGTGAGGACGGCGGTGAACGCGCGTGCGCCGCCCGCCATCAGGCGTCGCCCTTGCCGGCCTGCGAACCGGCGAGCAACGCGTGGACGATGTCGAGCGCGCCCTGCGCTTCCAGCTCGTCGGAGACGGCGCGGCCGAGCGCGAGCGCATCGGCGACGGTCATCGCCGCCGCGCATGCGTCGGCCGTCAGCACGCGCTTGCCGTCGGTGGTCGACACGCGGCCCGTCAGGTACAGCTCGCCCGCGCGCCACACCGCGTGCGCGGCGAGCGGCACCTCGCAGCTGCCGCCGAGCGCGCGCGACACCATCCGCTCGGCCTCGACCGCGAGCGCGGTGTCGTGGTCGTGCAGCGGCGCGAGCCACGCGGCGACGTCGGCGCGGTGCGCGGCGATCTCGATGCCGAGCGCGCCCTGGCCGGCCGCCGGCGGGCTGTCCTCGACGTCGATGAGCGCGCGGATGCGTGCATCGAGACCGAGGCGCTTGAGCCCGGCCGCCGCGAGGATGATCGCCGCGTAGTCGCCGCGGTCGAGCTTGCCGAGCCGCGTGTCGAGGTTGCCGCGCAGCGGCTGCACCTGCAGGTGCGGGTAGCGCGCGCGCAGCATCGCCTCGCGGCGCAGGCTCGACGTGCCGACCACGGCGCCGGCCGGCAGCGCGTCGAGCGACGCGTAGTCGTTCGACACGAACGCGTCGCGCGGGTCTTCGCGGCTCATGATCGCCGCGAGCGAGAAGCCGTCCGGCAGCGCCATCGGCACGTCCTTCAGCGAATGCACGGCGAGATCCGCGCGGCCGTCGGCGAGCGCGTTCTCCAGCTCCTTCACGAACAGGCCCTTGCCGCCGACCTTCGACAGCGTGCGATCGAGAATTTGATCGCCACGGGTCGTCATCCCGAGGATTTTCACGTCACAAGCTGGATATAATTTGCGCAGCGCATCACGCACATGTTCGGCTTGCCACATCGCCAGGCGGCTTTCGCGCGAAGCAATCGTCAGCGTCGCCGGCGGCTGTGCCTGTCGCGGCCCGGCCGATAGGGTCTCGGAATTCATTGCAGGAACATCGAAGGACGGGATTGAAGATCGAACAATGGTAGCACGCACGCCCGCGCCCGCCGGGGCGCGGAGCCGGCCCCGGCGCCGCCTGGCGCGGGCGGCGGCGCGGATGCGCGGAAGTGCCGCAGAAGTCGCAGGTTGCTGGACCGCAGTGCCCGCAGTCCCTTTTCACTCGAGCTTTCCCAAGGAAACCCATCGTGAAGTCTTCCGGATCGGCGCGTACGGCGCGCCGCAATGCTGCCTTGCCCTCCTCCGATGCCCAGACGGGCTCCGTCGCCGCCGCCGCGAACGGCCGTGCGAAACCGGCAACCAAACCGAAAGACCCGATACGTCAGACCAAACGCGCGGCCGAGGCCGCCGGCGCAGCCGTCACGGCGACGAAGCCGAACGGCCGCACGCGCGAGGACAAGGACCGCCCGCTGTTCGAGGACATCCGCTTCCTCGGCCGCCTGCTCGGCGACGTCGTGCGCGAGCAGGAAGGCGACGCGGTGTTCGACGTGGTCGAGACGATCCGCCAGACCGCGGTGAAATTCCGCCGCGAGGACGACCGCGACGCCGCGCAGACGCTCGAGAAGAAGCTGCGCAAGCTGACGCCCGAGCAGACGGTGAGCGTCGTGCGCGCGTTCAGCTATTTCTCGCACCTCGCGAACATCGCCGAGGACCGCCACCACAACCGGCGCCGCCGCATCCACGCGCTCGCCGGCTCCGCGCCGCAGCCCGGCACCGTCGCGTTCGCGCTCGACCAGCTGAAGCAGGCGGGCGGCGCGTCGAAGGGCGTGCTGCAGCGCTTCTTCGACGACGCGCTGATCGTGCCCGTGCTGACCGCGCACCCGACCGAAGTGCAGCGCAAGAGCATCCTCGACGCGCAGCACGACATCGCGCGGCTGCTCGCCGAGCGCGACCAGGAGCTGACCGCGCGCGAACGCCAGCACAACGAATCGATGCTGCGCGCGCGCGTGACCGCGCTGTGGCAGACGCGGATGCTGCGCGACGCGCGCCTGACCGTCGGCGACGAGATCGAGAACGCGCTGTCGTACTACCGCGCGACGTTCCTCGACGAGCTGCCCGCGCTGTACGGCGACATCGAGGCCGCGCTGGCCGAGCACGGCCTGCCCGCCCGCGTGCCGGCGTTCTTCCAGATGGGCAGCTGGATCGGCGGCGACCGCGACGGCAACCCGAACGTCACCGCCACGACGCTCGACGAGGCGATCAACCGCCAGGCCGCGGTGATCCTCGAGCACTACCTGGAACAGGTGCACAAGCTCGGCGCCGAGCTGTCGGTGTCGAACCTGCTGGTCGGTGCGAACGACGCGGTGAAGGCGCTCGCCGCCGCGTCGCCGGACCAGTCGCCGCACCGTGTCGACGAGCCGTACCGCCGCGCGCTGATCGGCATCTACACGCGGCTCGCCGCGAGCGCGCGGGTGCGCGTGGGCGAAGGCACGGTGCCGGTGCGCAGCGCCGGGCGCGGCACGCCGCCGGTACGCGCGACGCCGTATGCCGATTCCGAGGAATTCGTGCGCGATCTCAAGGTGCTGATGGAATCGCTCGCCGAGCATCACGGCGCATCGCTCGCCGCGCCGCGCCTCGCGCCGCTCGCGCGCGCGGCCGAGGTGTTCGGTTTCCACCTGGCGAGCATCGACCTGCGGCAGAGCTCCGACATCCACGAGGCGGTGGTCGCCGAGCTGTTCGCGCGCGCCGGCGTCGAAGCCGACTACGCGGCGCTCGCCGAGGAAGACAAGCTGCGCGTGCTGCTCGCCGCGCTCGCCGATCCGCGGCCGCTGCGCTTGCCGTACTTCGAGTACTCGGCGCTCGCGCAGAGCGAGCTCGGCGTGTTCGAGAAGGCGCGCGCGGTGCGTGCGCAGTTCGGGCCGCGCGCGGTGCGCAACTACATCATCTCGCACACCGAGACGGTCAGCGACCTCGTCGAGGTGCTGCTGCTGCAGAAGGAAACCGGCCTGCTCGAAGGCGCGCTCGGCGCGAAGCACGGCGGCGCGCGCAACGGCCTGATGGTGATCCCGCTGTTCGAGACGATTCCCGACCTGCGCGATGCGTCGCGGATCATGCGCGAGTACTTCGCGCTGCCGGGCGTCGAATCGCTGGTCGCGCACCAGGGCGGCGAGCAGGAAGTGATGCTCGGCTACTCGGACAGCAACAAGGACGGCGGCTTCCTCACGTCGAACTGGGAGCTGTATCGCGCCGAACTCGCGCTCGTCGACCTGTTCCGCGAGCGCGGCATCACGCTGCGGCTGTTCCACGGCCGCGGCGGCACGGTCGGCCGCGGCGGCGGCCCGACCTACCAGGCGATCCTGTCGCAGCCGCCGGGCACCGTGAACGGCCAGATCCGCCTGACCGAACAGGGCGAGGTGATCGCGAGCAAGTTCGCGAACCCGGAAATCGGCCGGCGCAACCTCGAAACCGTCGTCGCCGCGACGCTCGAGGCGTCGCTGCTGCCGCAGTCGAACGCGCCCGCGCACCTGCCGGCGTTCGAGACGGCGATGCAGACGCTGTCCGATGCGGCCATGGCGTCGTACCGCGCGCTCGTCTACGAGACGCCCGGCTTCACCGACTACTTCTTCTCGTCGACGCCGATCAGCGAGATCGCCGAGCTGAACATCGGCAGCCGGCCCGCGTCGCGCAAGCTGCAGGATCCGAAGCACCGCCGGATCGAGGATCTGCGCGCGATTCCGTGGGGCTTCTCGTGGGGCCAGTGCCGCCTGCTGCTGACCGGCTGGTACGGCTTCGGCAGCGCGGTGGCCGCGTATCTGGACGGCGCAAAGGACGACGCCGAGCGCGCCAAGCGCCTCGCGCTGCTGAAGAAGATGCACAAGACCTGGCCGTTCTTCTCGAACCTGCTGTCGAACATGGACATGGTGCTCGCGAAGACCGATCTCGCGGTCGCGTCGCGCTACGCGCAGCTCGTCGCGGACAAGAAGCTGCGCAAGCACGTGTTCGAGCGGATCGTCGCCGAGTGGGAGCGCACGTCGCAGGCGCTGGCCGAGATCACCGGCCACGGCACGCGGCTCGCGACCAACCCGCTGCTCGCGCGCTCGATCAAGAACCGCTTCCCGTATCTCGATCCGCTGAACCACCTGCAGGTCGAGCTGATCAAGCGGCACCGCGCGGGCGACACCAACGCGCGGCTGCGGCGCGGGATTCACCTCACCATCAACGGGATCGCCGCCGGCCTGCGCAACACCGGCTGACCCGCGAACCCGGTGTGACGCATGCGGCGCATGTGCTGCACCGGAAATACATCGGCCGCGATACGCATTCGTGTGTGTCGCGGCCTTTTTTCGTCTGGCGCGATGCGGGGATCGCCAGGCAGTGCGCGCGTCAGTGCGCGTCGATCATCAGCGCATCGTGCTCGAACGAGCCGTCCGGCTGCACCGCGTAATGGCTGCGCACCTCGTCGGGCGCGTGCGCCCACAGCGCGCGGATGCCCGTCACGCTGTCGGCCGGCGTGCGGATCCGCGCGACCCAGGTGTCGAAATCGATCGGCAGGCGCCAGCGGCTCGCCACCTGCGCGTCGAAACCCGCGCCACGGAACATCGCGAGCCATTCGTCGGCCCGGTAGTCGCGCACGTGCGACGCGTCGCGCAGCACTTCCGCCGCTTGCAGGTAGGTATCGAGCAGCGGATGGTCGTGGCCCGCGATGTCGATCATCAGCACCCGGCCGCCCGGCTTCAGCACGCGGCGCATCTCGGCGAGCGCCGCGCGCACGTCGTGCCAGTGATGCGCGCTCATCCGGCTCACGATCCAGTCGAAGGTCGCCGCCTCGAACGGCAGCCGCTCGGCCGGCCCGTGGCAGGTGCGGATGTTTGCGAAGCCGCGCTCGCGCGCCGCTGCGTCGACCGTGGCGAGCATCTGCGGCGCGAGATCGTACGCGGTGACCTCGCGCGCATGCGGCGCGACCGCGAAGCTCGCATGGCCCGCGCCGCAGCCGAGGTCGAGCACCGCGGCGCCCGGCGTCGTGCGCACCGCGTCGGCGAGCGCCTGCAGGTCGGCGCCCGTCGCGTGCACGGCGCTCGTCAGGTAGGCTGCGGCCGTCGAGCCGAATGCGTCGGCGACCTGATCGTGATGTTTCATCGCACTCTCCTTTGTCGGCCGGAGTTGGCGCTTTAGCGCTTACTCCGGCCCCATGCAAGGTTGTCAGCCGGAGTTGGCGCTTCAGCGCCTGCTCCGGTCCCGTGCAAAGCGGTCGGCCGGAGGCGGCGCGTCAGCGCTTGCTCCGGCCACCATGCAAAGCCGGGTGGGGGGACCGTCCGCGCCGATGCGGGCGGACGCGTGAGCCGCTACAATAGGCCTGCATCTGTACCAGTACAAGTTAAGTAGTTATTCTGGTATTCGACCCACCTGCCTGACGCTTTCCGCATGAGCCTTCCACCCGCCGCCCCCACCCCGCCGCTCGACGCGTCGCCCGCCCGCGCGCTCGGCGATTTCATCCGCACGCACCGCGAGCGCCTGTCGCCGCAGGCCGTCGGCCTGCCGCCCGGCCCGCGCCGCCGCACGCCGGGGCTGCGCCGCGAGGAAGTCGCGCAACTGTGCGGGGTCAGCCCGACCTGGTACACATGGATCGAGCAGGGCCGCCCGGTGTCCGCGTCGGCCGACGCGCTCGCGCGCATCGCGGTCGCGCTGCAGCTGTCGCGGGCCGAGCGCGCGTACCTGTTCGAGCTGGCCGCGCAGCGCGACCCGGCCGAACCCGACGTCGCCGCCGGCGACCTGCCGCCGACGCTCGCCGCGACCGTCGCCGCGATCGCGACGCCCGCGTACGTACTCGACCGCCAATGGAACGCGCTCGCATGGAATGCGCCCGCCGCCGCGCTGTTCACGGGCTGGCTCGACGGCGATCACGACCGCAACCTGCTGCGCTTCACGTTCATGGCGCCGGCCGCGCGCGCGCTGATCGTCGACTGGGAAACGCGCGCGCGCCGGCTCGCCGCAGAATTCCGCGCCGATTCGATCCGCCACCTGAGCGATGCGCCGACCCGCGCGCTGATCGATGCGCTGACGGCCGGCAGCGACGCGTTCGCGCAGTACTGGGCGTCGCAGGACGTGTTCGAGCGCGAAGGCGGCCAGCGCGAGTTCGACCACCCGGCCGAAGGCCGGCTCGTGTACCAGCAGATCACGCTGAAGCCCGCGCACCGCGAGGACCTGAAGCTCGTCGTGCTGGTGCTCGAGTGACGCGGCTCGGGCTCAGAAGCTGATCGTCGCGGTGATCGTATCGCTGTAGTTGCCCGGCGCGGGCGTGGCCTGGGCCGGCACGCGCCCGTAGACGGTGATGGCCTGCGCGAGCCCACTGCCGGTGCCGGTCGCCATCGACGTGCCGCCGGTGCCGTCGCCCCATGGCTGCGTATAGCCGGCGTCCCGATAGAGCTGATAGCCGACCGAGCCCCCGCCGCCGCTGCGCTGCATCGTGCGCGCGGCGACATTGCTGCTGCTGCCGCCGTTCAGCGCGATCTGGAACGCGTCGCCGTTCGTGCACTGCGCGCTGATCGAGCCGGTGGCCGTCTGCGCCGACGTCAGCACGCCCGTTGCGGGAAACGCAACATTCGTCGCATTGATCAAGCAATTGTTCACGACGGTCGCATTCGTCGAGTACGCGAACGTGCCCGCCGACGCCTGCGACGTGCACGGCACCAGCTGGATGCCGAGCAGCGCGAAGTTGTAGCTGTACGACGCCTGGTTCCCGGCGAACGTCTGCGAGTAGAGCGTGCTGCTGTTGTTGACGCTCGGCACGGTCGGCTGGTTCGGCGCGATGCGGCCGTAGACGGTCAGCGTCGCGTTCGCGCTCGTGCCGAGCCCCGGCTTCGCCAGCGTGACCGACATCGGCGTCGTGCCGCTGGCGACCGCGCCCCAGACCTGCGTATAGCCGTTGTCCTGGTACAGGTCGTACTGCATCTGGTTGGCCCCGTTCGTCATCGCACGCGGGCTCGTGGCGCCGAGATTCAGGCAGACGAGCGCGGTCGTGTTCAGGCTCAGCGTATCCCACGTGCACGTCACGCCCACCGTGCTGGTGGTCGTGTACGCGGCCTGCGTGATCGGGCTGACCGAACCGAAGCTCGTCGTCTGCGCGCTCACCGTGCAGCTGTCCGCGTACGCGGACAGCCACGGCCCGCACAGCAGCGCGGCCAGCAGCCAGCACGCCACCCGATGCAGATACCGGTACGCCCGCACGACCCGCTGCTCCGTCATGGTTTTCCCCATAGAAAAGCGTCCGTTCCGGCGGCGGCCCGCATGCCGCCCCGATCGTTGATCCAGATCAAGCCGCCCGCCCGCACAATGTTCAGACAATGCGAACTAGTCAGCATTTCTACCATTGCATGCAACCAAATGCGTAGAGTAGTCTAGTCAGACGAATGTGCGGTTCCGTCGACACGGCGGCGCATCACGCGGTTCGGGCACCGCGGGCCGGGGCGACACTCCCTGAACGGCTGGAGACCATCACAATGAACGCCATCACGCGTCACGGGCTGTCCACCGCCATCGCGGCGGCCATCGCACTCACCCCGGCGTGGCGCCCTGTCGCCGCCGCCGTCTATTCCAACGGCACCGCCACCGCGCAATTCAACGTCACGCTGACCATCCAGGCGAACTGCGCGGTCAGCGCGAACCCGCTCGCATTCGGCACCTCGGGCGTGCTGACGTCCGCGATCAACCAGCAGACCACGCTGTCCGTCACCTGCAGCAACTCGACGCCGTACAACGTCGGGCTCGACGCGGGCGGCGTCTCCGGCTCGACGGTCAGCGCGCGGCTGATGGCCGGCACGACCAGCGGCAATACGGGCACGACGCTCGGCTTCCAGCTCTTCCAGGACAGCGGCCACACGACGATCTGGGGCAACACGCAGGGCACCGACACCGTCGGCGGCACCGGCAACGGCTCCGCCCAGACGATCAACGTGTACGGGCAGGTGCAGACGCAAGCCACCCCGAAGCCGGACACCTACCAGGCCACCATCACCGCGACCGTCTACTTCTGACGCGCCGTGGCGATCCGCTCCCGTCTCGCCGCCGCGCTGTGCGCCGCGTCGGCCGCGACCGCGCCGGCCGCGACGCTGCAGATTTCGCCGGTAACGCTCGAGCTGCCGCCGTCGGTCACGGCGGCGGGCGTCACGCTCGCCAATTCGGGCGTGCAGCCGATCTACGGCCAGGTGCGCACGTTCCGCTGGACGCAGGAGAACGGCGAGGACGTGCTGACGCCGACCGATTCGCTCGCCGCGTCGCCGCCGTTGCTGCAGATCGGCGCGAACGCCGAGCAGCTGATCCGCCTCGTGCGCACTATGCGCGCGACGCCTGCCACGGAGGAAAGCTATCGCGTGCTGATCGACGAGTTGCCTGCGCCCGGCACGCCGGCGCAGAACGGCATCGCGATCCGCGTGCGCTACTCGGTGCCCGTGTTCGTCGAGCCCGCCGCGCCGCCCGGCCCGCCGCAGCTCGACTGGCGCATCGAAGCCGATCAGCAGGGCCTGCGGCTGTCGGTCGCGAATCTCGGCGGCCGGCGCGCGCAGCTCTCCGCGGTGCAGCTCGTCGATGCGCACGGCAACGCGCACGAAGTCGCGCGCGGGCTGCTCGGCTACGCGCTGGCCGGCAGCGTGCGGCGCTGGCCGCTCAAGCTCGACGCGCGCCCGTCACCGTTCGTGAAAGTCCGCGCGACGGTGAACACGCAACCCATCGAGGCCCGGCTGACGCCGCGCTGAACCCGGCGCCAGCCCCCTCCCGCCCCGTTGCGCGCGCCGACGACGCGACATGCCAACCGAACGACGCCAGCGAGGCGCTACGCGTGGCTCGCCGCCCTCACGCTGGCGCTGCGCGCGGGCGCCGCAGGCGCGCAGCCGGCGGCCGAACTGCCGCCCTCCGCCGCCCCGGAGCCCGGCGCGCTGTATCTCGAGGTGTCGCTCAACGGCGAGCCGACCCACCGGATCGCGCGCTTCCGGCAGGCCGACGGGCACCTGTTCGCGGCGTCGGCCGACCTGAACGACCTCGGCATCGCGACCGGCGACCGCGCGCAGCCGCTGTCGAACACGCCGGTCGCGCTCGATGCGCTCGCGGGCCTGCGCTACGACTACGATCCGGGCCGCCAGACGATCGACCTGCACGTGCCCGACGCGCTGCGCATTCCGCACACGTTCGACGCGCGCGGCCTCGCCGCCACGCCGCCCGCGACGTCCGGCCGGGGCATCGTGCTGAACTACGATGCGTACGCGCAGACCACCGCGCATGCGCCGCTCGCGGTGTGGACCGAGATGCGCTACTTCGATCCGGCCGGCGTGTTCAGCAACACCGGCATCGGCTACTTCCGCCGCGACGGGCAGCGCTACATGCGCTACGACACGTCGTGGGCGACGTCCGACCCGCGCACGCTCACGACGACCCAGTTCGGCGACACGATCTCGTCGTCGCTGTCGTGGACCCGCTCGCTGCGCGTCGGCGGCGTGCAGTGGCGCAGCAACTTCGGCCTGCGCCCCGATCTCGTGACTTTCCCGGTGCCGGCGCTGTCGGGCAGCGCGGTCGTGCCGTCGGCCGTCGACCTGTACGTGAACAACGTGCGCCAGTTCAGCGGCAACGTGCCGGGCGGCCCGTTCGTGATCAACAGCGTGCCGGGCATCACCGGCGCCGGCAACGCGACGGTGATCACGCGCGACGCGCTCGGCCGCACGATCGCCACGTCGATCCCGCTCTACGTCGACACGCGCCTGCTCGCGCCCGGCCTCGCCAGCTATTCGGTGGAGGCGGGCTTCCTGCGCCGCGCGTACGGCCAGGATGCGTTCGACTATGCGCGCACGCCGGCCGCGAGCGGATCGCTGCGCTACGGCGTCACCGAGCGGCTGACGGCCGAGGCGCACGCCGAAGCGACGAGCGGCATCTACAACGCCGGCGCGGGCGTGCTCGCGCGCATCGGCGGCGGCGGCGTCGCCAACGCGTCGCTGGCCGTCAGCGCCGGGCGCTTCTCCGGCGCGCAGGCGGGCCTCGGCTACCAGTACGTGACGCCGCGCTTCTCGGTCGACGCGCAGACGCTGCGCGCGTTCGGCGGCTACGGCGACCTCGGCGCGCGCGAAGGCACGCCGGTCGCGACCGTCAGCGACCGCGTGACGGTGTCGTTCCCGTTCCTGCGCGCGCAGTCGCTGTCGTTCAGCTATCTCGGCCTCAAGTACCCGGGCGCGAGCGCGTCGCGGATCGGCTCGGCGGCGTGGTCGGTCAACTTCGGGATGCGGGCGTCGATGACGGTCAGCGCCTTCCAGGATTTCCGGCAGCACGACGCGCGCGGCTTCTTCGTCAGCCTGAGCATCGGCCTCGGCGACAACACGTCGGTCGCGGCGAGCGTCGGCCGGCAGAACGGCGAGTCGACCCGCGCGGTCAGCGCGTCGCGCGCGCCCGACTACGACGGCGGCTTCGGCTGGAACGTGCAGGCCGGCGAGAACGGCCCGCTGCGCTACGGCCAGGGGCAGCTGCAATACCTGGGCCGCGCGGGCCAGGTCACGCTGCTCGGGCAGTCGTTCCGCGGGCAGCGCGACGCGTCGGTCGACGTGACCGGCGCGCTCGTGCTGATGAGCGGCCAGTTGCTGGCGTCGCGCCGCATCGACGACGGCTTCGCGCTCGTGTCGACCGATGCCGGGCGCGTGCCGGTGCTGCACCAGAACCGGCCGATCGGCGAGACCGATCGCACCGGCTTCCTGCTGGTGCCGGACCTGAGCGCGTACCAGCACAACCGCGTCGCGATCGACGGCACGACGCTGCCGGCCGATGCGCGCCTCGCGGATACCACGCTCGACGTCGTGCCGCAGGCCCGCTCGGGCGTGCTCGCGCGCTTTCCGGTCACGCGCTACCGCGCGGCGTCGATCGCGCTGCGCGCGCCGGACGGCGCGCCGCTGCCGCCCGGCCTCGACGTCGTGCACGTGGAAAGCGGCCAGCGCACGATCGTCGGCTACGACGGCCTGACGTTCGTCGACGGCCTCGCCGCGGACAATCATCTGGAGATTTCCGGCGGCGGGCGCCGCTGCGGCGTCGAATTCGCGTACACGCGCCCGGACGACGGCACGCTGCCGCGCATCGGCCCGCTGACCTGCGCGCTGCGCTGACGCGCGCCCGGCCGCGCGGCGGCGGATGCTAAAATCCCCGGATTCCTCGCGGCGCACGCCGCCCAACACCCCCTCGAAGAATCGCCATGACGTCCCAACTGCACAAAAAGGGCGAGGCCTGGTCGGCCCGCTTCTCGGAACCGATGTCGGAGCTGGTCAAGCGCTACACGTCGTCGGTGTTTTTCGACAAGCGTCTCGCGCTCGTCGACATCGCCGGCTCGCTCGCGCACGCGAAGATGCTCGCGGCGCAGAAAATCATCAGCGCCGACGACCTGGCCGCGATCGAACGCGGGATGGCGCAGATCCAGGGCGAGATCGAGCGCGGCGAATTCGAATGGCAGCTCGACCTCGAGGACGTCCACCTGAACATCGAGGCGCGCCTCACCGCGCTGATCGGCGACGCCGGCAAGCGCCTGCACACCGGCCGCTCGCGCAACGACCAGGTCGCGACCGACATCCGCCTGTGGCTGCGCGGCGAGATCGACCGCATCGGCGGCCTGCTGAACGACCTGCGCGGCGCGCTGATCGACCTCGCGGAACAGAACGCCGACACGATCATGCCGGGCTTCACGCACCTGCAGGTCGCGCAGCCGGTCACGTTCGGCCACCACCTGCTCGCGTACGTCGAGATGTTCTCGCGCGATGCCGAGCGCATGCGCGACTGCCGCACCCGCGTGAACCGCCTGCCGCTCGGCGCGGCCGCGCTCGCGGGCACCAGCTACCCGATCGACCGTCACGCGGTGGCGAAGACCCTCGGCTTCGACGGCATCTGCGCGAACTCGCTCGACGCGGTGTCGGATCGCGACTTCGCGATCGAATTCACGGCCGCGTCGGCACTGGTGATGACGCACGTGTCGCGCTTCTCGGAAGAGCTCGTGCTGTGGATGAGCCCGCGCGTCGGCTTCATCGACATCGCCGACCGCTTCTGCACGGGCAGCTCGATCATGCCGCAGAAGAAGAACCCGGACGTGCCGGAACTCGCGCGCGGCAAGACCGGCCGCGTGAACGGCCACCTGATGGCGCTGCTCACGCTGATGAAGGGCCAGCCGCTCGCGTACAACAAGGACAACCAGGAAGACAAGGAACCGCTGTTCGACACGGTCGACACCGTCGCCGACACGCTGCGGATCTTCGCCGAGATGGTCGCGGGCATCACCGTGAAGCCGGACGCGATGCGCGCGGCGGCGCTGCAGGGCTTCTCGACCGCGACCGACCTCGCGGACTACCTCGTGAAGCGCGGCCTGCCGTTCCGCGACGCGCACGAGGCGGTCGCGCACGCGGTGCGGATCTGCGACGATCGCGGCATCGACCTCGCCGACCTGACGCTCGACGAGATGAAGCAGGAACTGCCGAACGTCGCGCACCTGATCGGCGACGACGTGTTCGGCTACCTGACGCTCGAAGGCTCGGTCGCGAGCCGCAACCACCCGGGCGGCACCGCGCCGGACCAGGTGCGCGCCGCCGTGAAGGCCGCGCGCGCCGCGCTCGGCAAGTAAGCCGGCCGCTTCGGACGGACGCCTCTGCGGCGTCCGTTTTTTGTTTGCGCGGCCACGCCCGTTGCGTGCGCCGCGCGCCCCCGACTCACGGATTTCCCATGACGTTTTCCGCTGCGATCTTCGACATGGACGGCCTGCTCATCGATTCCGAGCGGACGATCATGAACACGTGGATCGACGTCGCGCACGCGCATGGCGTCGCGCTGTCGGTCGCCGATTACCTGCAGATCGTCGGCCGCTCGTTCGCGGAAGGCCAGGTGATCCTCGCGGGCATCATCGGCGATACCGACACGTTCCAGTCGGTACGCACACGCGTGCGCGAACAGCTCGCCGCGCCCGAGCCGCATCCGAAGTTTCCGCTGAAGCCCGGCGCGCACGCGCTGCTCAGCACGCTCGCGCAGGCCGGCATTCCGTGCGCGGTCGCGTCGTCGTCCGCGCGCGACGTGATCCGCACGCGGCTCGACGCGGTCGGCGCGCTGCCGTTCTTCCACGCGATCGCGGGCGGCGACGAAGTCGCGCGCGGCAAGCCCGACCCGGCCGTCTACCGGCTCGCGGCCGAACGGCTCGGCGTGCCGGCCGATGCGTGCGTCGCGTTCGAGGACAGCGACTTCGGCGCGCAGTCCGCGGCCGGCGCGGGCGCGTCGGTCATCACCGTGCCCGACCTGAAGGCGCCCACGCCGGAAATCGTCACGCTGAGCCTGCACGTGCTCGCGTCGCTCGACGACGCGCTCGCGCTCGTGCCGACCTGGTTCGGGCTGCCCGACGCACTGCGCCGCTGAGCCGGCGCGCGCCCCAAACGCAAACGGGCACCGCGGTGCCCGTTTTTCATTGCCGTCGCAGAAGCGGCACACCATGCGCACCCTCGCGCGTCAGCGGTTGCCGGCCGTCTCCGACAAGCGCTTCATCGTCGCGATGCGCGCGCCGATCAGGTCGATCCGCCCTTCCTCGCCGACGAGCGGCGCCGTCGCGTCGCGGAAGGCGCTCCACGCGCGCTGCGCATGCACGAGCGTCGCGGCCGAGTGCGCGGGCATCTTGCGGCGCAGCTTCTGGTAGTAGCGATTCAGGTCGAACAGCGCGTGCTCGCACGCAGCGTCCTGCTCGCACGGCCGGATGCGGCGCACGGGGTCGCGCGTGTCGCTCTTCGATGCATTCGCCGGGCCGCCCGTCGCCGCGACCGCCGCACCCGCCGCGCCCGACGCGCCGCTGTCCACCGCCTTCGGCGCCGCATAGCGATCGGCCGCGGCCCGCAGCGCGAGCGCGCGCTCGCGCACCGGCTGCAGCTGCATGTCGGCGCTCGCCATCGTGTACATCGTGCCGCGCGTCGTCTCGTACACGGCCTTCAGCAGATACGCCTCGTCCTTGCGCCACGTGACCCAGCGCCGCTGGCTCTCCTGCCAGCCGCGCTTCGCGTCGCCGGGCGCGTCGTTCAGCAGGCGCTGGTACGCGTCGTCCATCACGGCCTGCCACTGCTGCTGCGCTTCGCCCATGCACTGGATCTGCCCGGCCGTCGACGAACGGTCGCGCCGCGCGAGACACTGCCGCATCGCCACGTCGTTCGGGTCAGCCGCCGCGACTTCCGCATGCGCCGCGCCCGACCAGGCCGCCCAGGCGACGAGCGCGGCCGCGGCCGCGCGCATCGTCCCGAATCGAGTCTGCTTCATCGTCAATCGCGCACGCAGTCGACGAAATACTCGACGCGCCCGTTCACCTCTTCCGCGACGAGGCCGTGGATGTCGGTGTGGAAGCCCGGGAAGCGCTCGTTGAAGTCGCGCGCGAACCGCAGGTAGTTGACGATCGTCTTGTTGAAGCGCTCGCCCGGGATCAAGAGCGGAATGCCCGGCGGGTACGGCGTCAGCAGGATGCTCGTCACGCGGCCTTCGAGCTCGTCGAGCGGCACGCGGTCGATCTTGCGGTGCGCGAGCTTCGCGAACGCGTCCGACGGCTTCATCGCGGGCTCCATGTCCGACAGGTACATCTCGGTCGTCAGGCGCGCGATGTCGTTCGCGCGATACACGTCGTGGATCTGCGTGCACAGGTCACGCAGGCCGACGCGCTCGTAGCGCGGATGCTGCGCGACGAATTCCGGCAGCACGCGCCACAGCGGCTGGTTGTTGTCGTAGTCGTCCTTGAACTGCTGCAGCTCGGTCACCATCGAGTTCCAGCGGCCCTTCGTGATGCCGATCGTGAACATGATGAAGAACGAGTACAGGCCCGTCTTCTCGACGATGATCCCGTGCTCGGCGAGGTACTTCGTGACGATCGCGGCCGGAATGCCGGTCTCGCCGAATTCGCCGTCGACGTCGAGCCCCGGCGTGATGATCGTCGCCTTGATCGGGTCGAGCATGTTGAAGCCTTCCGCGAGCGGGCCGAAGCCGTGCCAGCGGTCGTTCGGCTTCAGCATCCAGTCGTCGCGCGAGCCGATGCCTTCCTGCGCGAGGTCTTCCGGGCCCCACACGCTGAAGAACCAGTCGTCGCCGTATTCGGCGTCGACCTTGCGCATCGCGCGGCGGAAGTCGATCGCCTCGGCGATCGATTCCTCGACGAGCGCGGTGCCGCCCGGCGGCTCCATCATCGCGGCCGCGACGTCGCACGACGCGATGATCGCGTACTGCGGGCTCGTCGACGTGTGCATCAGGTACGCCTCGTTGAAGCGATGCTTGTCGAACGTGCGATTTTCGGAATCCTGCACGACGATCTGCGACGCCTGCGAGATGCCGGCGAGCAGCTTGTGCGTGGAGTGCGTCGCGAACACGAGCGCGCCGGTGCGCGGCCGGCCGTCGCCGATCGCGTGCATGTCGCGGTAGAAGTCGTGGAACGTCGCGTGCGGCAGCCATGCTTCGTCGAAGTGCAGCGTGTCGAGCAGGTCGCCGAGCAGGTCCTTGATCATCTCGACGTTGTAGACGACGCCGTCGTACGTGCTCTGCGTGATCGTCAGGATGCGCGGCTTCAGGTCCGGGTTCTGGCGCAGCGCCTCGCGCGCGAACGGGTTCGCCTCGATCTTCTTGCGGATGTTCTCCGGCTTGAATTCGTCGCGCGGGATCGGGCCGATGATGCCGAAGTGGTTGCGCGTCGGCGTGAGGAACACGGGGATCGCGCCCGTCATCGTGATCGCGTGCAGGATCGACTTGTGGCAGTTGCGGTCGACCAGCACGATGTCGCCGGGCGCGACCGTCGCGTGCCAGACGATCTTGTTCGACGTCGACGTGCCGTTGGTCACGAAGAACAGGTGGTCGGCGCTGAAGATGCGCGCCGCGTTGCGCTCGGAAGCGGCCACCGGGCCCGTGTGGTCGAGCAGCTGGCCGAGTTCGTCCACCGCGTTGCAGACGTCCGCGCGCAGCATGTTCTCGCCGAAGAACTGGTGGAACATCTGGCCGAGCGGGTTCTTCAGGAACGCGACGCCGCCCGAGTGGCCCGGGCAGTGCCACGAGTACGAGCCTTCGTCCGCGTACTTGACGAGTTCCTTGAAGAACGGCGGCGCGAGCGAGTCGAGATAGACCTTCGCCTCGCGGATGATGTGGCGCGCGACGAACTCCGGCGTGTCCTCGAACATGTGGATGAAGCCGTGCAGTTCGCGCAGGATGTCGTTCGGCAGGTGGCGCGACGTGCGCGTCTCGCCGTACAGGAAGATCGGGATGTCCGCGTTGCGGCGGCGCACTTCGGTCACGAACGCGCGCAGCTCGATGATCGCGGTGGCGAGCTCGGGCAGCTCGCCGTCCGGGCCGGTTTCGCCGAGCATGAGTTCGTCGTCGTCGATCGACAGGATGAAGCACGACGCGCGGCTCGACTGCTGCGCGAACGACGTCAGATCGCCGTAGCTCGTGAGGCCGAGGACTTCGACGCCCTCCTTCTCGATCGCTTCGGCCAGCGCCCGGATGCCGGAGCCCGAGATGTTCTCGGAGCGGAAATCTTCGTCGATGATGACGACGGGAAAACGAAACTTCATGGGCGAATCTCCAAAAAGAAACGACCGCGGCGCGTCACGCGCAGCGGTCACCCGGAAACTGGTCGGTGTCGGACGGATAGTCAACCAGATCAGGTTTTCGGCAGCGTGACACCCCGTTGCCCTTGATATTTGCCGCCGCGATCCGCGTACGACACGTCGCACACCTCGTCGCTCTCGAAGAAGAGCACCTGGGCGACGCCTTCGTTCGCGTAGATCTTCGCGGGCAACGGCGTGGTGTTCGAGAATTCCAGCGTGACGTAGCCTTCCCATTCGGGTTCGAACGGCGTCACGTTGACGATGATCCCGCAGCGCGCATAGGTCGACTTGCCGAGGCAGACCGTCAGCACGGTGCGCGGAATGCGGAAATATTCGACGGTGCGGGCCAGCGCGAACGAATTCGGCGGAATGATGCACACGTCGCCCTTGAAATCGACGAACGACCCTTCGTCGAAGTTCTTCGGATCGACGATCGTCGAGTTGATGTTCGTGAAGATCTTGAATTCGTCCGCGCAGCGGATGTCGTAGCCGTAGCTCGACGTCCCGTAGCTGACGATCCTGCGGCCGTCCTCGGACGCACGCACCTGATCGGGCACGAACGGCTCGATCATCTTGTGCTCTTCGGCCATGCGCCGGATCCACTTGTCGGATTTGATGCTCATATCAGGGCGCCAGAAAACGCTGCGTGACGGTAAACGAGGGCCGCCGCTTCGGGGCGGCCGGGAAAGGCGCACATTTTACGCGATCGCGGACGCACGCATGCGGCGCCCTTCAGCGGATCACGCCGCACGCGAGCGCGGGCCCCGCGCCGTGCTGCGCAAACGCGGGGTCGCTCGGGTCGCGGTGCACCAGCGCCGCGCGGTTGATCGCCGAGCGCACGCCGTCGAGCGCGAGGTCGGGCGCGACGATGAAGCCCGCCGCCACGCCGTTCGCGTCCGCATGGATGTTGCCGAGATCGCCCGCGACCCGCACGCCCGCGCGCAGCCGGTCGGCGGCCGGCGAGAACACCTGGCCGGCGCTCGAGCCGTCGCCCGCGTTGCAGTCGCCGCGCTCGTGCACCTGCAGCGCGTGGTCGCTGTTCGGCGGCAGGCCCGTCAGGTTGTAGGTGACCTGCACGCCGTCGGGGCGCTCGACCAGCGTCACCGAGCCGCGCGCCTGCGCGCCGACCGTCGGCTGCAGTTGCGCGTCGGCGCGCTTTTCGTACGTCGACGAAAAGGAAGTACAGCCGGCCACGAGGGCCAGCGTGGCGGCGGCCAGCAGCGCGTGCCTCGCGCTGCCGGCGCGCGCGCCGCAATATCGTTCGTTCATTCGATCCTCGTGCCGGCAGGCGGCCGTCTGACACGGCGCCCTGCCGGGCGGGCAAAGGGGACCCTGCAAAAGTCGCCATGATACCGCGCCTCGCGGCGCCGTAAACAGCGTCCGGCCCCGCCCCGCAAGGGTTTTACGTATTTTGAACAACGATGCTCGGAAACTTCGACGTCATGTCGCGCGCGCGCTCGGCAATCGCCAGCGCAACGCCGCGCGCGATTTCGCGGTAACGCTGCGCGATCGCGCCGTCCGGATCGGCCGCGACCGTCGGCGCGCCGCTGTCGGCCCGCTCGCGAATCGCGATGTCGAGCGGCAGGCTGCCGAGCACGTTCACGCCGTATTCCTTCGACATCCGCTCGGCGCCGCCCGCGCCGAAGATGTGCTCCTCGTGGCCGCAGTTCGAGCAGATGTGGATGCTCATGTTCTCGACGATGCCGAGGATCGGGATGCCGACCTTCTCGAACATCTTCAGGCCCTTTTTCGCGTCGAGCAGCGCGATGTCCTGCGGCGTCGTGACGATCACCGCGCCCGTCACCGGCACGCGCTGCGCGAGCGTCAGCTGGATGTCGCCGGTGCCCGGCGGCATGTCGACGATCAGGTAGTCGAGCTCGCGCCAGTTGGTCTGGCGCAGCAGCTGCTCGAGCGCCGAGGTCGCCATCGGGCCGCGCCACACCATCGGGTTGTCTTCCTCGATCAGGAAACCGATCGAGTTCGCCTGCAGGCCGTGGCCGACGAGCGGGTTCATCGACTGGTTGTCCGGCGACTCGGGCCGCTGGCCGTGGATGCCGAGCATCGTCGGCAGCGACGGGCCGTAGATGTCCGCATCGAGGATGCCGACCGACGCGCCTTCCGCGGCGAGCGCGAGCGCGAGGTTGACGGCGGTCGTGCTCTTGCCGACGCCGCCCTTGCCCGACGCGATGGCCACGATGTTCTTGACGTTCGGCAACAATTTCACGCCGCGCTGCACGGTGTGCGCGACGATCTCCTGCGACACGTTGACGCGCGCGTCGCGCACGCCCGGCACGGCCTTCAGCGCGGCGCTCACGCGCGCGCGCACGTCGTCGTGCTGGCTCTTCGCCGGATAGCCGAGCACGACGTCCACCGACACGGCGTCGCCGTCGATCGCGACGTTGCGCACGCCTTTGCCGGCCGCGTACGGGCGGCCCGTGTTGGGGTCAGCGACTGCCGCGAGCGCGGCGTCGACGAGGGCCCGGTCAATGCTCATCGAAACTCCGTGAAAAACGTTCTTTTCGCGCTCAAACGTCAAGAATTATCAAATAACGCGGCGAAAATCGGGAAAAGTGAAAGAATCTGTTGCATGCCATTGCGCGAACGCGCGAGCCGGCGCAATCTTCGCGTGCGGCACGCCATGGGGCCAAATCGACCCCTTACCGCCTATATTGTAGAGGCTGACGCGTCGCGCTGCCCGAACAGCCACGCTGCGGGGCAGGGCATGTGGTCGCCGCGGCGACCGCCGCGCGTGCAGGATCGCCCGGCCTGATCCGGGCGGGCCTGCCTGAAAGCCGTATCTGTTGTCGTTGTCGACTCGTTCAACCAAGAGAGGAATCCCAGATGAACATGAAAATCGCAACCCGCTTGTCCGTCTTCGTATTGGCCGGTGCGGTTCTCGCCGGCTGCGCGACGTCGCCGCAAGGCACCAACACGGCCGTCGGCACGGGCGCGGGCGCCGCGCTGGGCGCCGGCATCGGTGCGCTGGCGGGCGGCGGCAAGGGCGCGGCGATCGGCGCAGGCGTCGGCGCGCTGGTCGGCGGCGTGACGGGCTACAACTGGCAGGCGATCAAGAACAAGCTGGCGCCGTCGGCAGCCCAGACCGGCACGCAGGTGACGGAGCAGCCGGACGGCTCGCTGAAGCTGAACGTGCCGAGCTCGGTCACGTTCGCGACGAACCAGTACGCGATCACGCCGGCGTTCACGCCGCTGCTGAACGACCTGGCCACGACGCTGAACCAGAACCCGCAGGTGACCGCGTCGGTCGTCGGCTACACCGACAGCACGGGCTCGGCACAGCTCAACCAGACGCTGTCGCAGAACCGCGCGCAGAGCGTCGTGAACGCGCTCGCGCAGCGCGGCGTCAACGCCGGCCGCCTGTCGGCACAGGGCATGGGCCCGTCGAACCCGATCGCGGACAACGCGACGGAAGCCGGCCGCGCGCAGAACCGCCGCGTCGAGATCTACCTGCGCGCCGCGCAGGCGCAGTAAGCGCGCGACAGCGAAGGGAATATGCGGGCGCGCCGCTCGCACAGCCCCGCCGGACGCCTTGTCCGGCGGGGCAAGTAACAAATCGAAAAAAATTTCGAACTTCTGTCGCAAGCCGTGGTCTGTCTTTACGGTACGCGGCTGGTGTTGCCGGCGCGTCACCATTCTCCTCTTGTCGTTGTTGCTCCGGGGCCGTATCCGCCCCGGTTTTTTTTGCCCGCGAAAAACGTGCTGCATCGCAACAACCGGCACCCTGCCACGGCATGTCCATGCTGTCGGCCCCTGCCCGCCCGGCCTGCGGCGGCCACCCGCCTGCCTCGCCCGCGCCCCTGCTAGAATCGCAGTTTCCCGTGGTTTCCCGCCGTTCCTCTACAGACCCTATGTCCGCATCCGACCTCACTTCCGTGCAGGCCGCCGCGCCGCAAGGCCGCCGCCAGATCCTCGTCACGTCCGCGCTGCCGTATGCCAACGGCCAGATCCACATCGGCCACCTGGTCGAGTACATCCAGACCGACATCTGGGTGCGGGCGTTGCGAATGCACGGCCATGAGGTCTACTACATCGGCGCCGACGACACCCACGGCACGCCGGTCATGCTGCGCGCCGAGAAGGAAGGCGTCACGCCGAAGCAGCTGATCGACCGCGTCTGGACCGAGCACAAGCGCGACTTCGACAGCTTCGGCGTGTCGTTCGACAACTTCTACTCGACCGATTCCGACGAGAACCGCGTGCTGAGCGAGAAGATCTATCTCGCGCTGAAGGAAAACGGCCTGATCGCCGAGCGCGAGATCGAGCAGGCGTACGACCCGGTCAAGGAAATGTTCCTGCCGGACCGCTTCATCAAGGGCGAGTGCCCGAAGTGCCATGCGAAGGACCAGTACGGCGACAACTGCGAGGTGTGCGGCTCGACCTACCTGCCGACCGAGCTGCTGAACCCGTACTCGGTGGTGTCGGGCGCGACGCCGGTGCGCAAGACGTCGACGCACTACTTCTTCCGCCTGTCCGACCCGCGCTGCGAAACGTTCCTGCGCGACTGGGTGAGCGGCCTCGCGCAGCCGGAGGCGACCAACAAGATGCGCGAGTGGCTCGGCGACGCCGGCGAGGCGAAGCTGGCCGACTGGGACATCTCGCGCGACGCGCCGTACTTCGGCTTCGAGATCCCCGGCGCGCCCGGCAAGTATTTCTACGTGTGGCTCGACGCGCCGGTCGGCTACTACGCGAGCTTCAAGAACCTGTGCGACCGCCAGGGCATCGATTTCGACGCGTGGATCCGCCCGGGCACGGCCGCCGAGCAGTACCACTTCATCGGCAAGGACATCCTGTACTTCCACACGCTGTTCTGGCCCGCGATGCTCGAGTTCTCGGGCCACCGCACGCCGACCAACGTGTTCGCGCACGGCTTCCTGACGGTCGACGGTGCGAAGATGTCGAAGTCGCGCGGCACGTTCATCACCGCGCAGAGCTACATCGACACGGGCCTGAACCCCGAATGGCTGCGCTACTACTTCGCCGCGAAGCTGAACGCGACGATGGAAGACATCGACCTGAACCTCGACGACTTCCAGGCGCGCGTGAACAGCGATCTCGTCGGCAAGTACGTGAACATCGCGAGCCGCGCGGCGGGCTTCCTGCTCAAGCGCTTCGACGGCCGCGTGCAGGACAGCGCGATGAACCATCCGCTCGTCGCGACGCTGCGCGACGCGATTCCGCAGATCGCCGCGCACTACGAGGCGCGCGAATACTCGCGCGCGCTGCGCCAGACGATGGAGCTCGCCGACGAGGTCAACGCGTACGTCGACGGCGCGAAGCCGTGGGAGCTCGCGAAGGATCCGGCCAATGCGGTGGCGCTGCATGAAACCTGCAGCGTGAGCCTCGAGGCGTTCCGCCTGCTGTCGCTCGCGCTGAAGCCGGTGATGCCGCGTGTCGCGGAAGCGGTCGAGGCGTTCTTCGGCGTCGCGCCGCTCACGTGGGCCGACGCCGCCAAGCCGCTGTCGTCCGAGCAGCCGATCAAGGCGTACCAGCACCTGATGACGCGCGTCGACGTGAAGCAGATCGACGCGCTGCTCGCCGCGAACCGCGATTCGCTGCAGGCCGCGCCGGGCGGCGCGGCGGCGGATGCAGCCGGCAGCGCGAAGGCTGCGAAAGCTGCGAAGGCCGACGCGAAGACGAATGCAAAGCCCGCCGCAGCCGCCAACGGCGCGGACGACGACGCCGCGCCGATCTCGATCGACGATTTCGCGAAGATCGACCTGCGCATCGCGAAGATCGTCGCGTGCCAGGCGGTCGAAGGCTCGGACAAGCTGCTGCAGCTCACGCTCGACGTCGGCGAGGAGAAGACCCGCAACGTGTTCTCCGGCATCAAGTCCGCGTACCAGCCCGAGCAGCTCGTCGGCAAGCTGACGGTGATGGTCGCGAACCTCGCGCCGCGCAAGATGAAGTTCGGCCTGTCCGAAGGGATGGTGCTCGCGGCGTCGTCCGCCGACGAGAAGGCCGAGCCGGGCCTCTACATCCTCGAGCCGCACAGCGGCGCGAAGCCGGGCATGCGCGTGAAGTAAGCGGCGCGCGCGGGCGCATCGCCGCCCGCCCCGGAAAGGAAAAAAACCCCGCGCGGTTCTATCCGCGCGGGGTTTTTTATTGGTGCTGCGTCGGCTCGGCAACGGCGGGCGGCACGCGCACCGCCGTCACCGGCTCCCGAACCACCGGTCGAAGCGCCGCGTGTAGTTCAGGTCGACGCCCTGGAACGTGCCGCCGTACGCGGACACCGACCAGAAGCGCGTCAGGTTGATCGTCGCCTTGAACGCGTTGGCCGCCGATTGCAGCCCCTGCTCGTAGCCGAGCACGAAGCGCTCGTTGATCGCCTTCGAGATCTGCACGACCTGCGGATCGGTCAGGCCGACGTCGCTGCGGCCGATCGAGAATTCGTCGAGGCCGATGCTCTGCGCGACGCGCTTGCCGGTCGCGCTGCCGAGCAGCGCGAGCGCGGCGGTCATCGCGTTCTGCTGGCCGACGTTGTTGCCCTGGTCGGTGCCGTGGCCGAACAGCAGCCAAGACAGCTTCTCGTTGTCGGTCACGTTCGGCTCCGACACGAGCTTCACCGTCGGCGCCTGGATCGTGCCCGTCACCTGCACCCCCGCCTCGACTTCCTGGTTGCGCCGCATCGCGAGGATGTTGATCCCCGGGTTCGACACCGGGCCGTTGAACGTGAAGAAGCCGTTCTCGACCGCGAGCTTGCGGCCGAACGACGTGTAGGTGGAGCCTTCCGTCACGCGCACGTTGCCGACCGCGCGCAGCGGCACGCCGGGCGCGCTCGTCACGGTGATCGTGCCGCGCAGCCCGAGATCCGCGCCGTGGCCCTTGAAGCGGAAGTCGTTGCCGAGCCCGATGTCGATGTTCGCGCGCGGCGCGAGCGACGGCGCGGGCTTGTCCGCGGCCGGCTGCGGCTTCGCGATCGCGGTGCCGGTCTGCGTCTCGCCGCGCACCGTGCCGTCGGCGCGCACGATCACGACGTCGTCGGACAGGTGCGGCGCCGCCGCCTCCGGCAGGTCGAACAGCGCGCGATCGACGACGAACTTGCCGTCGATCGCGAGCCCGCCGCGCGGCCCTGCGTTCGCGACCGTGGCCTTGCCCGACAGCGACAGCTTGCGGTCAGGCGCCGCAAACAGCTCGAGCTTGTCGGCAACGATGCTTGCCGTGAGGTCAGGCGCCTCGTTGTCGAGCCGCACGCGGCCGATCGCGCGCAGCGTGCCGTCGCCGCCGTGGAACTCGACCTGCTGGAATTCGACGAGGTTCTCCGCGAGCCGGATGCGCACGATGCCGTCCTTCAGCTGCACGCCCTGGTCGACGAGCGTCGCGGACAGCGCGTCGCCGGTCAGCATGCCGGACACGGTCGGCTTCGCCGGCGTGCCGGCGACGGTGAGCTTCAGCGCCGCGCGCCCGCCGAGCAGGTAGCTCGGCCCGAACAGGTTGCCGGTCGCTTTCAGCGACGGGATGTCCGCGTCGATGCGGCCCGCCAGCGGGCCGTCGTCGGCCACCGCGAGCACGCCGTCGCGCGGCGCGAACGGCACCGCGACGTTCGCATCGAGCGTGCCGATCCGGCTCGCCTTGGCCTGCGCGGTCACGTTCAGGCGATTGCCCGCGCCGAACGCGGCGCGCGCGGCGAGTTCGGTCAGGCCGAGCGACGAGATCCCGCGCGCGGTCTCGACGGTCACGTCGCCGCCGCGCCGCTTGACCTGCAGGTAACCGGTCGCGGTCGCGCCGACCGAGAAATCCCAGTCGGCATCGAGCACGACGTCGGTGCGCACCGGCGGGCGCTGGCCGGTCAGCGCCTGGCGGACCTCGAGGAAGCGCGCGACCGACGCGCCGCGCACCGCGCCCGCGGAGCGCAGCTGGCCATGGTCGTATGCGAACGACTTCAGGTCGATCGCCGCGCCTTCGAGCGTGAGCTTCGCCGCGCCGAGCACCGCGCGCCCGCCGCCCGCGGATACGGCGAGCGGCGTCTCCAGCGCGAAGGACGGCGTGCCGCGGTTCGCCAGCCGCGTGACGGTGCCGTCCCAGCGCATCCCGTCGCGGTTCTCCACCACCCCGCCGTTCGCCGCGAGCGTCGCGTCGATCACGCGCCCGCCGGCCATCCCGAGCGCCGACGCGTCGAGCGTGTGCTTCGCGCGCGTGCCGTCGAGGTGCGCGCGCAGCGTCTTCAGTTGCAGCGAGCCGAGCGCGACGTTGCTCGCGTCGGCGGTGAACATCAGCGCACCGTGCGCGCCGTCGCGGATGTCGGCGCGGCCCTGCGCGGCGCCGATCCGGTTCGCGCCGAACACGACGCCTTCGGCCTTGTAGGTTGCAGTGACGTTCGGATGCGCGAAGCTGCCGGTCAGGTCGCCCTGCGCCTGCACGAGCCCCGCGACGCCGAAGCCGAGCCGGTCGAGCTGCGGCGCATCGACGGCGAAGCGCAGCCGGTCGCCGGGCGCGCCGAAGCTGCCGTGCAGGTCGACGCGGTTGCCGGCGATCGACAGGTTCGCGTTGCTCGGCAGGATGCGCGCGCCGGCGAGCTGCACGACGCCCGCGCCGGTCAGCGGCAAGCCGTCGTACAGGCTGTCGCCGAGCTTGAAGGTCGCCTTCGTCGACACCTGCGGCGCGAACGCGCCCGATGCGGTCAGCGTGCCGTTCACGCGCGTCTCGCCGCGCTTGGCCGGCGCGGCTTGCGCGGATCGCACGGCCCTCGCGCCCGGCTTACCCGCCGCGGCCGATTTCGGCGCAGCCGGCTTAGGCGCGGCCAGCGCAGCGAGCAGCAGCGGATCGAAGTTCGCGAGCGTCGCCTTCGCGTCGTAGCTCGAATGCGCGTCGTGGCGGAACACGCCGGTCAGGTCGATGCGCCCCTTGGCCGCCGTCACGCGCGCGTCCGTCACCACCGTCTGCTGCGGCGTGAGCGCGACCTTCGCGCGCGCGCCGAGCGCGAGCTTCGGATCGGCGAGATCGAACTCGACGGTCTGCGCGCCGCTCGCGAGCGTCACGCCGACCGGGCCGCCGAGCCGCATCGGGCGCAGCGCCGCGACGAACGCGTTGAGGTCGAGGTTCGCGACCTTCAGGTCGAAGCGGCCCTTGCCGCCCGCGAGCGCGCCGCCGCCCGTCACGCTGCCGTCGCGGATCAGCTTCAGCGCGAGGCCGTCGATGCGCTGCGCGTGCGCGTCGAGCCGCACCGTCGCCTTCGCGTCGACGACCGGCAGCAGCTGGTCGCCGAGCGTGCCGGGCTTCGCGTTGACGATCGACACGGGGCCCGTCACCGCGAACACGTGCGGATGCTCGGGATCGGCCGGCGCGGGCGCGAGTTCGGCACGCACCGCGAGATCGGCGGCCGGCGCGCCCGGCGCCAGCGCCTGCGGATTCACGTGATCGAACGCGAGCGATGCGCGCGTGAGCGGCACCGCGCCGAACGGCGCCGCCTCGACGTGCGCGCGCCCGTTCAGCTTCAGGCCGCTCGCGTCGACGTCGGCGACCAGCGCGTCGAGCGAACCCGACACGCGCGCCCGCGCATCGACCGGCTCGTCGGCGAGCTTGCCCGCGTAGGTCGCGTCGCCCGTCAGCGCGAACGGCCGCATCCCGTCGAGCTTCGCGCGCGCGCTCAGCGCGCCGAACGGCGTATCGACGTGTTCGAGTACCAGGTCGTGAAGGCGGCCGTCGCTGCGGCCGTTCAGCGCGAGATGGTCGAGCTGCGTCGTCGATACGCCTTCATGAATCGCGAGGCGATCGACACGCAGGTCGTCGATCCGCAACTGCAGCGGCAGGCGCAGATCCTGCGGCATCACCGTCGGCGTCGACGGCCCCGGCGCGATCCGCACGTCGATCGTGCCCGCGCGCAGATAGGCGATCGTCGCGCGCAACGGCGCGCGGGTCAGCGACCAGCGGCCGTCGAGACGGTCGATGCGCACCTCGGTGCCTGCGCCGTCCGGGCTCGTCCACGCGAACGACTTCACGCGCACGCCGGTGGCCAGCGCGCCGCCTTCGAGCGTGCCCGCGAGCCGCCCGCCGAGCACGCGCACCGCCGCGTCCCACGCGAGCCGCGTGCCGCGCTCGGTCGTGATCGCGGCCAGCACGAGCCCCGCCGCCAGCACGACGAGCAGCACGGCGCCGGCGAGCGTCCATGCGGCGCCGCGCACGAGCCGCGACCGGCGCGGCGCGCCGTCGGGCGCTCGCTCGGGCGAATCCGGATCGTGAGGCGGCGGCGTGTCGTGAATGTCCTTCGTCATGCGGTGTGTCGTGGCGGAAGCGGTTGGGTCAGAAGGCGACGCCGAGCGTCAGGTAAGGTCGCACGCTGTGGTTGCGCAGCCCGTAGGCGACGTCGAGGTTGATCGGCCCGACCGGGCTGCGCCAGCGCGCGCCGATGCCGACGCCCGGATAGAACACCCGCTCGCCCCATGCGTCGGTCGCGGTGCCGATGTCGAAGAAGGTCGCGGCGCCCCAGTCGCGGTTGAACCAGTGCTGGTATTCGGCGGTGCCGGTCACGAGGTACTTGGTCGGCAGCACCGAGCCGGCGACGTTGTTGCCGATGCCCTGGTAGCCGTAGCCGCGCACCGAGTTCGAGCCGCCCGCGCGGAACAGCAGCGACGCCGGCACGCTCGACGAGCTGCCGCTCGTGAACACGCCGCCGAGCTCCGCGCGGAACACGACCAGGTCGCGCTTGCCGATCGGCAGGTACTGCTGGCCGCGCGCGTAGCCGCGGACGAAGGTCTGGTCGGCCAGCGCGCCCTTCACAGCGAAGCCGGCCTCCGCATGAATCAGGTTGCCCGAGCGCGGAAACAGCGGATCGTCGACGTTGCGGCGCGTCCACGCCCACTGCGGCACGAGCGCGTGGCTCATGGTCGGCCCCGCGCCGTTCTGCTTGAGCCGGTCCTGATAGAACATCAGCGAATACGCGTAGTCGATGAACTGCCCGGTGCGGGTGCGCTGCACGCCGACCCGCGCGCTGAAGATGCGCGTGTCGGACACGTCGGTGTTCGTGTACGACGCGAGCACGCTGTTGGTCCACGCGCGCTCGCCCGGCGGCATCGACAGCTGGATCTGGCCGTACTGCTGGATCTGGTCGAGGCGGCCCGACACCGTCAGCGGCCAGGCCGCGCCGAACGTGTCGAGATACGTATATGCACCCTGCACGTGCGGGCCCGTGTCGGTCGCGTAGCCGACCCCGCCGCGGATGTTGTTGTACGGATACTCGCTGACCTTCACGTGCACCGGCGTCAGCTCGGGCTTCGCGGTGTCGCTGCCGACGTCGATCGCGACGCTCGCGTAGTACGGCGTGTTCTGCAGTTGCCGCTGCAGCTCGGTGATCCGCCGGGTGTCGTAGATCTCGCCTTCGGACAGCGGATTGACGTTGGTGACGATCTTCTCCGGATAGCGGCGCGCGCCCTCGACGTCGACCTTGCCGATCGTGAAGGTCGGGCCGCTGTCGAACGTGACCGCGAGCGTCGCGCGCTGCGTGCGCGGATCGATGCGCGCCTCGGACGCGGTGATCTTCGCGCCGAGATAGCGGCGCGACTGCAGCTGCCGCAGCGCGGCGCCCTTCGCGCCGTCCCAGCCGGCCTGCGTGAACGGGTCGCCCGTCTTCATCGAGAACGCGAAGCGCGTCGCGTTCTCCTGCTGCGGGTCTTCCGACTCGACCGGCCCGTGGAACGTCAGGTCGACCGCCGACACGACGGTCTGCGGCCCCGGGTCGACCGACACCCTGACGTCGCGCTTGCCGTCGCGGGTGCGCACGTCGGTGCGCACGACCGGCGAGAAGTAGCCTTCCGTCGCGGTCAGGTCGCGCACCTGCTGCGGCGTCGCGGTGACGAGGAAGTCGAACTGGTCGTCGCTGATGTCGTCACGCTTGGCGAAGCGCGCGATGTCGAGGTGCGACTTCAGCAGCTTGCGGACCGTGCGCGGCGCGTCGATCTCGACGTCGTACTTCGCATAGGCCGGCAGCGCGGCGAGCGCCGCCAGGCAGCCGGCGAGGATGCGCGCGGCCCGCGCCGCGCCCGCGTGGCCGCGCCGGACGCCGCCGCAGGCCGCGGGCCGCCCGGCGTCATGCGCCGTGATTCGTTGCTGGTTCGCCTGCCCCGCCAAATATGACCTCGCCCTCGGAGATGGATGAATGCTTGGAAACCCCGTATTTGACCATACGGATGCCGCCGCGCCCCGATGTGCGCCGCTTCGGCGGCGGCCTGACGCTTGCGCGCAACGGCGCGCGGGCGATCCGGCGGCCCGCGCATTCGACGTGCGTTTGGCGCCGGCTGTTCCCCGCGATGCGGTAAAATCCTGCCATCCCACATTCCGGCGCCCCGCGCGCCGCCTGAAACGGAAAGCCAAGCCATGCCGTACCAGTCCGACGTCACGCAGTTCCTGAACCAGCTCAAGCAGCAGAAGCCGGCGCTCGAAGAAGAACAGCGCAAGGGCCGCTCCCTGCTGTGGGACAAGCAGCCGATCGACCTCGACGAGCGCGCCGCGCAGCAGGAATCGCGCGTGAAGCAGACGCCGTACGTCTACTACCAGAACTTCTGACGACGTGAGCGCCGCCGACGAGCCCAGCGCCGCCCGGCCTGACGCGGCCCGGCCCGACGTGGCCCGCCCGGAAGACGCGGTCGCCGCGCCCGCGGGCGCCGATTCGACGCCCGACACGGTCGACAGCGTCGCGGCGTTCGCTCGCCTGTACGGCGAGCCGCTGTTCAAGCTGCCGCAGGATCTCTACATCCCGCCCGATGCGCTCGAGATCTTCCTCGAAGCGTTCGAAGGCCCGCTCGACCTGCTGCTGTACCTGATCCGCAAGCAGAACTTCAACGTGCTCGACATCCCGATGGCGCAGGTCACCGCGCAGTATCTCGGCTATGTCGACCAGATCCGCGAGACGAACCTCGAGCTGGCCGCCGAATACCTGCTGATGGCCGCGATGCTGATCGAGATCAAGTCGCGGATGCTGCTGCCGGTCAAGAAGGCCGACACCGGCGAGGAAGCCGAGGATCCGCGCGCCGAGCTGGTGCGCCGCCTGCTCGAATACGAGCAGATGAAGCTCGCCGCGCAGCGCCTCGACAAGCTGCCGCAGCTCGGCCGCGACTTCCTGCGCGCCGAGGTCTACATCGAGCAGAGCGTCACGCCGCGCTTCCCGGACGTGAATTCGGACGATCTGCGCGCCGCGTGGGCCGACGTGCTGAAGCGCGCGAAGCTCGTGCAGCACCACAAGATCTCCCGCGAGGAGCTGTCGGTGCGCGAGCACATGAGCCTGATCCTGCGCCGGCTGCAGAGCGCGCGCTTCATGGAGTTCGCCGACCTGTTCGACACGTCGCGCGGCGTGCCGGTCGTCGTCGTGAACTTCATCGCGATGCTCGAACTCGCGCGCGAGTCGCTCGTCGAGATCACCCAGGCCGAACCGTTCGCGCCGATCTACGTCCGCCTCGCTTACCTGCCCGCCTGAGCCGCCATAAGGCCCTCGAATCGGGGCCGGTTCGCCCCGGCCGGCCGTATTCCCGACAGAAGAGAACGACCGTGCGTTTATCGGTGCGTCCGGCGGTCAAATCCTCTACAATCCGCCGACGCCCGCCGCGCCGCCCGCGCGCGGGCACCTTTGCCGCTTCGACCCCGACGCCGCGTGCCGCGGCGCCAACGCGCGCCAGCGCGAGGAACCCCGCTACCCGATCATGAAAGTCATCAGCTCGATCCAGGAACTGCGCGACCAGCTGCGCGGCCAGAACCGCACCGCCTTCGTGCCGACGATGGGCAACCTGCACGAAGGGCATCTGTCGCTGATGCGCCTTGCGCGCCAGCACGGCGATCCGGTCGTGGCGAGCATCTTCGTGAACCGGCTGCAGTTCGGCCCGAACGAGGATTTCGACAAGTATCCGCGCACGATGCAGGACGACATCGAGAAGCTGCAGAAGGAAAACGTCTACGTGCTGTTCGCGCCGACCGAGCGCGACATGTACCCGGAGCCGCAGGAATACCGCGTGCAGCCGCCGGACGACCTCGGCGGGATCCTCGAGGGCGAGTTCCGGCCCGGCTTCTTCACCGGCGTGTGCACGGTCGTCACGAAGCTGATGGCGTGCGTGCAGCCCCGTGTGGCGGTGTTCGGCAAGAAGGATTACCAGCAGCTGATGATCGTGCGCCGCATGTGCCAGCAGCTCGCGCTGCCGGTCGACATCGTCGCGGCCGAGACGGTGCGCGACGCCGACGGCCTCGCGCTGTCGTCGCGCAACCGCTATCTCGCGCCGGCCGAGCGCCAGGAGGCGCCCGAGCTCGCGAAGACGCTGCAGCGCGTGCGCGAAAGCGTGCTCGACGGCGAGCGCGATCTCGTGAAGCTCGAACAGCAGGCGCACACGCACCTCGCCGGCCGCGGCTGGGCGCCGGACTACATCTCGATCCGCCGGCGCGCGAACCTGATCGCGCCCAGCGCCGCCGAACTCGACGCCGGCGAGCCGCTCGTCGTGCTCGCGGCCGCGAAGCTCGGCGCGACCCGCCTCATCGACAACCTGGAAATCTGACGGCCCCGCCCGCCAGTGCCTCTCGACGCATCAAGGAGTCACCCCATGCAGCGCCACATGCTCAAATCGAAGATCCACCGCGTGGCCGTCACGCACTGCGAACTGCACTACGAAGGTTCGTGCGCGATCGACGAGGATCTGCTCGACGCCGCGAACATCGCGGAAAACGAGCGGATCGACATCTGGAACATCAACAACGGCGAGCGCTTCTCGACCTATGCGATCAAGGGCGAGCGCGGCAGCGGCATGATCTCGCTGAACGGCTCGGCCGCGCGCCGCGCGCAGCTCGGCGACCTCGTGATCATCGCGGCGTTCGCGGTGGTCGACGAGGCCGAACTGCAGGCCGGCTGGAAGCCGAACCTCGTGTTCGTCGACGACGACAACAAGATCAAGGGCAGCCGCGACCACGTGCCGACGCAGGCCTGGTCGTAAGCCACGGCGCGATGCAACGCAAAGGGCCGGATTCCGTGCTGAACGGAATCCGGCCCTTGTCATTCGTGCCGGGCGCCCGCCGGCGCCGTCACGCGCCCTTCGACGGCTTGCGCTCCGCCCATTCGACGATCGGCCGCCACTGTTCGAGATCCTTGTCGACGCGGCTCTTCGCGACGTCCCACAGCGTGAGCCCGTGCGCGGCGAGCTGCACGTAGTTCTGCGTGTCGCGCACGTAGCCGAGCACCGGCAGCTTGAGCCCCTCGACGAAGCGGTGCAGCTGCTCCGACGAGCGCGTGCGCGCATCGACCCGCATCCCGACGATGCCGACCTCGATGTTGCCCTTGCGCACCGCCTTCTCGTTCGCGAGGTGCTCGAGAAAGTGCTGGGTCGCCAGGATATCGAACATCGACGGCTGCAGCGGCACGATCACCTTGTCGGCAAGCTGCAGCGCGACGTTGAGCCGGTTGCCGTGCAGCCCGGCCGGCGTGTCGATCACCGCGTATTCGAGCCCGCGCGGCGGCTTCGACGGCGCCTCGGGATCGAGCCCCCACGCCTCGATCGCGGGCAGCCCGGCCGGACGCAGGTCGAGCCACGCATGCGAGGACTGCTGCCGGTCGAGATCGGCCAGCGCGACCCACGCGCCCTGCGCCGCGAAGTAACCGGCAAGATTGGTGGACAGCGTGCTCTTTCCCACGCCGCCCTTCGGATTCGCCACCACGATGACCGTCATGAATTCCCCCGAAGAAGCCGCGCGACGCCGGCCGGCCCGGCGGGCGTCGCACAATTGCAGATACAGGGTGCGATGATATCGGCAAATGGGGTATCACCGGAACCGCCGGCGCCGATCCGGCCCCGCCGGTGGCCCGCGGTCCGGCGCAATCACGTGCAATGACGAGCGCTTACGTGCGCTTACGTGCGCTTATGCGCGCTGCGCCGCGGCGCCCGGCGTGCCGAGCGCAAACGCGCCGCCGCCCAGCAACGCCTGCACCGCGAGCGTCACCGCCCAGAATGCCGGATATTCCCAGCCGCCGTGCGGCGACCCGAAGCTCCAGCCGTTCGGCAGATGGGCCGCGGTCGCGCCGAGCATGAACGGCAGCAGCGCCAGCGCGACGATACGCACGCGGAAGCCCGCGATGAGCGCGATGCCGCCCGCCAGCTCGACGGCCGTCGTCAGGTACGCGAGCCACGCGGGCAGGCCGATCGATGCGAAGAACTGCGCGGTGCCGGGCAGCGTGAAAACGAACACCTTCTGCGCAACGTGCGCGAGATACAGCACGCCGAGCGCGACGCGCAGCAGCGTGGCGGCGAAATCGGGGTAGCGGTTCGGGTTCATGTCGGGGTTCCTTCGTGGATGAATGAGATGGAACGCACTCTATTCGAACCATTTTTCCCGATAAACACGCCAACTCGCTTAAATTGATTCCCAACTAGAACGAATCGAGCGAAAAAAGGGGCATGACCGATCATGCCCCGCGATTCAAGCCTCAGTAGCCGCCCTTGCCTTGCGCGGGGCCGCTGTAGCCGGACGAGCCGCTGCCCGATCCATACGAATCGCATGCCTGCGCCCACGTCGAGGCGGTCAGCAACGCCAGGAGCAGTACAGCCCACCACCGTCGTGCCTTCATCGTCGCGCTCCTTCGGACGGACATCCGCCCTCCTTTGGTTGTACGCCACGCGACGAAAAAAGCGAGGACGATCGGCCGCCGCCGGCCGAACGGCTCAGCGGAATTCGGCGTACAGCGCCGGCAGGTCGAGGTGCGCGGCGAAGGTGTCCGCGAGCCGTTCCAGCGATGCTTCGCGCAACGCCGGGTAGTCGATCCGCTCGGCCGCGTCGAGCCCCGCCCAGGCGAGCAGCGCCGTGCACGCGTCGGGCGCGTCGAACAAGCCGTGCACGTAGGTCGCGAGGATCCGGCCGTCGTCGGACAGCGCGCCGTCCGCGTGCGCGCCGCTCGCGCCGTCGGCCGTCAGTTCGAGCGCCGGCGCCGCGAGCGCGGGCCCGCGCGTCTCGCCCATGTGGATCTCGTAGCCGCGCACGGCCGCGCCGCCCGGCAGCGCCAGCCGTCCGGTCACGTTCTTCAGCGTCTTGTGCGGCTGCAGCGTCGTGTCGAAATCGAGCAGGCCGAGCCCCGGCACGCTGCCCGGCACGCCTTCGAGGCCGAGCGGATCGTCGAGCGAGCGGCCGAGCATCTGCATGCCGCCGCAGATGCCGATCACCTTGCCGCCATAGCGCAGGTGGCGCCGGATCACCGCATCCCAGCCCGCGTCGCGCAGCCACGCGAGGTCGCGCTGCACGCTCTTCGAGCCGGGCAGGATCAGCAGGTCGGCGGCCGGCACGGGGCCGCTCTTCCAGTAGGTGAACTCCACCTGCGGATGCGCGCGCAGCGGATCGAAATCGGTGTGGTTGCTGATGCGCGGCAGCGCCGGCACGACGACCCGCAGCACGCCGCCGTCGCCGTCCGCGCCGCGCGCGGCGCCGCTGCGCGCCTGCGCGGGCAGCATGTCCTCCGCGTCGAGCGTGAGGCCGTGCAGGTACGGCAGCACGCCGAACACCGGCTTGCCGGTCTGCGCGCGCAGCCAGTCGAGGCCCGGCTCGAGCAGCTTGAAGTCGCCGCGGAAGCGGTTGATCACGAACCCGCGCACGCGCGCGCGCTCGCTGTCGGACAGGCACGCGAGCGTGCCGACCAGATGCGCGAACACGCCGCCGCGGTCGATGTCGGCGACCAGCACGACCGGGCAGTCGACGCGCTCCGCGAAGCCCATGTTCGCGATGTCGCCTTCGCGCAGGTTGATCTCGGCCGGGCTGCCCGCGCCTTCGACGATCACGGTGTCGTACCCGGCGCGCAGCCGCGCGTACGACTCGAGCACCGCGTCGAACGCGACCGGCTTGTAGTCGTGGTACGCACGGGCGTTCAGGTTCGCGCGCGCCTGGCCGTGGATGATCACCTGCGCGCCGCGGTCGCTGGTCGGCTTCAGCAGCACGGGGTTGAAATCGGTATGCGGCGCGACGCCCGCGGCGAGCGCCTGCAGCGCCTGCGCGCGGCCGATCTCACCGCCGTCGGCCGTCACCGCGCTGTTCAGCGCCATGTTCTGCGGCTTGAACGGCGCGACGCGCGCGCCCGCGCGGCGCGCGAGGCGGCACAGGCCCGCGACGAGCGTGCTCTTGCCCGCATCGGACGTCGTGCCCTGGATCATCAGCGTGCCGCGCGGCCGCAGCTCGGGTGCATTCATCGTGTGGAAGGCGTGGCGAATCGAAGGCCGCATTATCGCCTGCGCCGTTACAATCACGCGATGATTCCGCACGACCTCACCTTCGTGCTCGGCGGCGCGCGTTCGGGCAAGAGCGCGTATGCCGAGCGGCTCGCCGCCGACTGCGGCCGCCCTGTCACCTATATCGCGACCGCGTACGCGGGCGACGCCGAATTCGCGCAGCGCATCGCGCATCACCGCGCGCGCCGGCCGGCGAGCTGGGGGTTCGCCGACGCGCCCGTCGAGCTCGCCGACACGCTCGCGCGGCTCGACGATCCGCACGCGTGCCTGCTCGTCGACTGCCTCACGTTGTGGCTCACGAACCTGCTGTGCCCGGCGCAGGGCGAGCCGCTCGACGACGCGCAGTACGACGCGCGCGTCGCGGCGCTCGAAGCCGCGCTGTGCAACGCCCGCGCGAAGGTGATCGTCGTCAGCAACGAGATCGGGCTCGGCGTCGTGCCGCTCGGCGCCATCACGCGCCGCTACGTCGACGAGCTCGGCCGCCTCAACCAGCGCGTCGCCGCGCTCGCGCCCCGCGTGACGCTGCTGGTCGCGGGGCTGCCGGTCGCGATCAAGACGGAGCCTGCGTGATGCTGATGCTGTCGTTGTCCACGGTCGCGATGCTCGCGGTCGTCGCCGTGATCGTCGATCGCATGCTCGGCGAACCGTCGGCCGGGCACCCGCTCGTCGCGTTCGGGCGGCTCGCCGCGCGCGTCGAAACCGCGCTCAATACCGGCCGGCGCGGCCGCCTGGTCGGCCTCGCCGCGTGGTTCGCGGCCGTCGCGCCGCCGGTCGCGCTGGCCGCGTGGCTCGCCGCCGTGCTGCCCGCGCCGCTCGCGGCCGCGCTGCACGTCGCGCTGCTGTGGTTCGCGCTCGGCGCGAAGAGCCTCGCCGATCACCTCGCGCCGATCGCCGCCGCGCTGCTGCGGCGCGACCTGCCCGGCGCGCGCGCGCTGACCGCACGGATCGTGTCGCGCGACACGAGCGACGCCGATGAAGGCGCGCTGTCGCGCGCGGCCGTCGAATCGGCGCTCGAGAACGGCAACGACGCGATCTTCGGCGCGCTGTTCTGGTTCGTCGTCGCGGGCGGCCCGGGCGCGTTGATGTTCCGGCTCGCGAACACGCTCGACGCGATGTGGGGCTACCGCACGCCGCGCTTCCTGAAGTTCGGCTGGGCCGCCGCGCGGATCGACGACGCGCTGAACTGGATTCCCGCGCGCCTCACCGCCGCCAGCTACGCGCTGCTCGGCGACACCGCGAACGCGTGGCGCTGCTGGCGCACGCAGGCGCGCCACTGGGACAGCCCGAACGCAGGCCCGGTGATGGCCGCGGGCGCGGGCAGCCTGAACGTGCAGCTCGGCGGCCCGGCCGTCTATCACGGCGAGCTCGAACAGCGGCCGGTGCTCGGCAGCGGCGCGCCCGCCAGCGCCGCGCACATCGTCGCCGCGCTGTCGCTCGTCACCCGCACGCTCGCGCTGTGGCTCGCGCTGCTCGTCGCGAGCGCCTTCCTCGTCATGGGCACCCAGCATGTCTGACCTTCCGATCGCACACGGCGGCAACCTGCACGAAGCCGCGCGCCGCCACGGCATCCCGTACGACGCGTGGCTCGACCTGTCGACGGGCATCAACCCGGTCGGCTACCCGGTGCCGCCCGTGCCCGCCGACGCATGGCGGCGGCTGCCCGACGACGGCGACGGGCTCGCCGCGTGCGCGGCCCGCTACTACGGCGCGCCGGGCCCCGCGCACGTGCTGCCGGTCGCCGGCAGCCAGGCCGCGATCCGCGCGCTGCCCGCGCTGCTGCCGCACGGCAATGCAGGCGTCGCCGCACTCGCGTACGGCGAATACGCGCCCGCGTTCGCGCGTCACGGCCATCGCATCGCCCCGCTCGACATCGCCGCGGACACGCTGCCCGCGACGCTGCGCCACGTCATCGTCGGGAATCCGAACAACCCGACCGCCGAGCGCGTCCCGGTCGAGCGCCTGCTCGGCTGGCACGCGCAGGTGTCGGCGCGCGGCGGCACGCTGATCGTCGACGAAGCGTTCGCCGACACCGGCGCGACCGATTCGCTCGCCGCGCACGTGGATCGCCCGGGGCTCGTCGTGCTGCGCTCGGTCGGCAAGTTCTTCGGCCTCGCCGGCATCCGCGCCGGCTTCGTGCTCGCGCATCCCGCGCAGATCGCCGCGCTGCGCGACACGCTCGGCGCGTGGACGGTCGGCGGCCCCGCGCGTCACGCGGTCGCGGCCGCGTTCGCCGATCGCGCGTGGCAGGCCGCCGCCCGCGAGCGGCTCGCCGCCGACGGCGCGCGCCTCGCGGCGCTGCTGCGCGGCCACGGCTTCACGGTACACGCGACGCCGCTGTTCAGCTGGACCGACGATCCGCGTGCCGCGGCGCTGCATGCGGCGCTCGCGCGCCGGGGCATCTGGACGCGCCATTTCGCGCAGCCGTCGAGCGTGCGCTTCGGCTTGCCGGCCAACGACGCCGAATGGCGACGGCTCGCGGATGCGCTCGCGCAATGCGCGGCGGAACTGGACGGGGACGCGCGTTGACGAAGCGCCTGCTTGCCTGCCCGCTCGCCTGCCTGCTGCCGGCCGCGGCGCTGCTCGCGCTCGGCAGCGCCCCATCTGCACACGCGGAAGTCAGCGCGCGCGACGACGCCGGCAACACGGTCACGCTGCCCGCGCCCGCGCAACGCGTCGTCAGTCTCGCGCCGCATGCCACGGAGCTGATCTACGCGGCGGGCGGCGGCGCGAAGCTGGTCGGCACCGTCACGTACAGCGACTATCCGCCCGCCGCGAAGGCCGTGCCGCGCGTCGGCGACAACAAAGCGCTCGATCTCGAGCGCATCGCCGCGCTGAAGCCCGACCTGATCGTCGTGTGGCGCCACGGCAACGCCGAGCGGCAGACCGATGCGCTGCGTGCGCTGCATCTCCCGCTGTTCTTCAGCGAGCCGAAGCATCTCGACGACATCGCCACGTCGCTCGGCCGCCTCGGCACGCTGCTCGGCACGCAGCCCGCGGCCGACGCGGCGGCGGCGGCCTTCACGCGCGACGTCGCCGCGCTGCGCGCGCGCTATGCGGCGCGCCCGCCCGTCACGCTGTTCTTCCAGGTCTGGGACCGGCCGCTGACGACGCTCAACGGCACGCATCTGATCGACGACGTGTTCGCACTGTGCGGCGGCCGCAACGTGTTCGCGCAGCTCAAGCCGCTCGTGCCGACCGTGACGGACGAGGCCGTGCTCGCGGCCAACCCCGAAGCGATCGTGACGACGAGCGCGGGCGCGACGCCGTCGCGCGAGCCGCTGCCGAGCCTCGTGCGCTGGCGTGCGTGGCCGGCGCTGACCGCCGTCGCGCGCGACAACCTGTTCGCGATCGACGGCGATCTGCTGACGCGCGCGTCCCCCCGGATCGCGCAGGGCGCGGCCGCGCTATGCGCGGATCTCGATCGCGCCCGCGCACGGCGGCCGGCACGCTGACGCCCGCGGGGCGCTCATGCGTCCCAGTGCACGAGCTCCCAGCCGCCGGCCGCATCGTGCATGCGCAGCCACACGACGCCGCCGAACGGCACGGGCCGCGACAGCAGCGTGTCGAGCGGCACGTGCAGCACCTGCGACGCGAACGCGCGAATCACCCCCGCATGCGTGACGGCCCATTGCGGGGCACGGGTTTCCGCGGCTGAATCGACCGCGCGCGAAACCCGCGCGGCGAAGCGCGCCACGCTTTCGCCGCCATGCGCGCACGCATGCATCAGGTCGGCCGCCCATGCGTCGAGCGCGGCGCGGTCAATGTCGTCCCAGCGCTGCCCTTCCCACGCGCCGAAATCCATTTCCTGCCAGCACGCATCGCGCCGCAGCGGCACGCCGAGTGCCTGCGCGAGCGGCGCGCCGACCGACGCGCAGCGCACGAGCGGGCTCGACCACACGCATTGCGGCAGCGGCGCGCGCAGTTCGGCGAGACGCGCGCGCATCGCCTGCGCGCCGGCCTCGGCCGATGCGGCGAGCGGCACGTCGCTGCGCCCGTAGCACACGCCCGGCTCGACGCCGACCGCCGGATGCCGGATCAGGACGACGTCCATCCGAGCACCACCAGGTAGATCGCAAGTTCGCTCAGCTGCTGCGCGAAGCCGAGGCAATCGCCGGTATAACCGCCGATGCGCCGCACCAGATAGCGCGCGAGCCACGCGCGCAGCAGCACCAGCGCGGCGAGCGCCGCCACGCCCGCGCGCCAGTCCGGCCAGAACAGCCACGGCAGCCCGAACGCGGCCGCGACGCACGCCGCACGCGGCCCCATCCGCTGGGCGACCGGCTTCGCCTTGCCTTCGGGCCGCACGTAGTCGAGCGACATCAGCAGGCTCACCGCCGCCGCGCGGCTCGCGGCGTGCGCGGCAATCATCGTCCACGCGGCGCGCAGCGGCGGCAGCGCGGCGAGCGCCTGCCACTTCAGGCCGAGCGCGATCACGAGCGCGGCCGCGCCGAACGTGCCGATCCGCGAATCGTGCATGATGCGCAGCACGTCGTCGCGCGTATAGCCGCCGCCGAACGCGTCGCAGCTGTCGGCAAGGCCGTCCTCGTGGAATGCGCCGGTGGCGAGCAGCGTCGCGGCGATCGACAGGCCCGCCGCGATCGACGCGGGCAACGCGTGCAGCGCGGCGAGGTACACGAGCGCGCCCCACGCGCCGACGCACGCGCCAACGAGCGGGAAATAGCGCGCGGCCTGGTCGAGATCGCCGGCCGCATAGCCGATCGCGCGCGGCACCGGCACGCGCGTGAAATAGCCGAGCGCGACGAAGAAATAGCGCAGTTCGGCGCGCAGGCCGCTCGCGCGATCAGGCGTCACGATTGTCGACGCCCGCGGATTCGAAGCTCGCCATCTCGCTCATGAACGCGGCCGCCGCGCGCACGAGCGGCAGCGCGAGCGCCGCGCCCGTGCCCTCGCCGAGCCGCAGGTCGAGCGCGAGCAGCGGCTTCGCGCCGAAATGCTCGAGCATGCGCCGGTGCCCCGCCTCGTTCGACGTGTGCGAGAACACGCAGTAGTCGCGCACGGCCGGCGCGAGCCGCTCGGCAACCAGCAGCGCGGACGTCGCGATGAAGCCGTCGACGAGGATCGTCATCCGCTCGCTCGCCGCGGCGAGATACGCGCCCGTCATCATCGCGATCTCGAAGCCGCCGAACGTCGCGAGCACGTCGAGCGGCTCGGTCGCATCGGGGTGCTGCGCGAGCGCGCGTTCGAGCACTGCGCGCTTGTGTGCAAGGCCTGCATCGTCGAGGCCCGTGCCGCGGCCGACGCACGCGTCGAGCGGCACGCCGAGCAGCCGGCTCATCAGGCACGCGGCCGACGACGTGTTCGCGATCCCCATCTCGCCGAAGCCGATCACGTTGGTGCCGAGCGCCGCGTGATGACGCACGCGCGCTGCGCCGGCGGCGAGCGCGCCGAGCGCCTCGTCGCGCGTCATCGCCGGCTCGTGCGCGAAATTGCGCGTGCCGCGCGCGACCGGCAGCGCGATCAGCCGGTCCGATGCGGGCAGCGGCGACGCGACGCCCGCATCGACGATCTCGAGCACGCTCTGCGCGACGCCCGAGAACGCGTTGATCGCCGCGCCGCCGGCGAGGAAGTTCGCGACCATCTGCGCGGTCACGGCCTGCGGATACGGGCTCACGCCTTCGGCCGCGATGCCGTGATCGGCGGCGAACACGATCGTCGCCGGGCGCTGCACGAGCGGGCGCTCGGTGCGCTGGATCAGGCCCAGCTGCAGCGCCAGCGCCTCGAGCTGGCCGAGGCTGCCGGGCGGCTTGGTCTTGTGGTCGATCACGTGCTGCAGGCGCGCGCGCAGCGGTGCGTCGAGCGGGGTGATGTCGGGGAGGAAGTCGGTCGGGTTCATCGGAGGTTCGCCTCGTTGGCGCGGCAGGCGCCGCGCATCGAAAGAATGGAATTCATCGTCGCGGCGGCCACGCGGGCAGCAGCGCGTCGTGGCCGTCCTGGCGGATCAGCACCAGCGGATAGCCGAACGCGTCGCTCGCGCGCTCGGGGGTCAGCACGTCGTGCACGGGCCCGGCCCACGCGTGGCCGCGGCCGTCGAGCAGCAGCGCGTGCGTCGCGAAACGGCGCGCGAGATTCAGGTCGTGGCACGAGAACAGCACGGTGCGCGCCCCCGCGTCGAGCCATGCGCCCAGCGCGGTCAGGCAATCGATCTGGTGATGCAGGTCGAGATGCGCGAGCGGCTCGTCGAGCAGCAGCAGCGGCGCATCCTGGCACAAGGTGGCGGCCAGCGCGACGCGCTGCCGCTCGCCGCCGGACAGCGACAGCACGTCGCGCCCGGCGAACGCCGCGAGGCCGAAGGTCGCGAGCGCGTCGCGCGCGGCCGCGCGGTCGCCGTCGCGTTCCCAGCCCCAGCCGCCGAGATACGGGAAGCGGCTGAGCAGCACCGTGTCGAACACGGTTGCGCTGAACGCGTCGTGCAACTGCTGCGGCATCAGCGCGCGACGCCGCGCGAGCTGCTCGGGCGCCCAGTCGGCGAGCGGCCGGCCGTCGGCCTCCACGTGGCCGCCCGCCGGCGCATGCAGGCCCGCGAGGGTCGCGAGCAGCGTCGTCTTGCCGGCGCCGTTCGGCCCCGCGACGCACCAGATCTCGCCGGGCCGGAACGCCTGCGTGAAGCCGTCCAGCAGCGTGCGCGCGCCGGCCCGCAGCGTCAGGCCGACGGCCGCGCAGGCGATGCCGCCGGCATCGAGGGATCGGGTTGCGGTCATCGCATCGGTCTCCTCAGCAACATCCAGAGGAACACCGGCACGCCGATCAGCGCGGTCATCACGCCGACCGGCAATTGTGCGGGCGCGATCACGGTGCGCGCGAGCAGGTCGGCCGCCATCACGCCGCCGCCGCCCGCGAGCATCGCGGCGGGCAGCAGCATGCGCTGGTCGTTGCCGAACGCGAGACGCAGCGCATGCGGGACGACGAGGCCGACGAAGCCGATCGTGCCGGCCGTCGTCACCGCCGCGGCCGCGGCCAGCGACGCGACCAGGTAGATCCGCATGCGCAGCCGCGCGACCGGCACACCGAGCGCGAGCGCGGTCGCATCGCCGCGCAGCAGCACGTTCAGCTGCGGCGCGGCCGGCAGCGCGACGCATGCGGCCAACGCGAGCGCGCCCCACGCGAACCACGGCGCCGTGACGCCGTTCAGGTCGCCGGTCAGCCAGAAGATGATGCCGCGCAGCCGCGCGTCGGGCGCGAGCGACAGCAGCAGCGTGACGAGCGCGCCCCACCCGGCCGCGATCACGACGCCGGTGAGCAGCAGCCGCGGCGACGCGTCGCGCGGGTCGCCGCGCCACAGCTCGCGGCGCGCGAGGCCGAGCACGAGGCCGACCGACACGAGCGCGCCGGCGAATGCCGACGCATCGACGAGCCACCACGCGCCGCCCGCGATCATCGCCACCAGCGCGAAGCCGGCCGCGCCGCCCGACACGCCGAGCACGTACGGCTCGGCGAGCGGATTGCGCAGCAGCACCTGCAGCAGCGCGCCCGCGAGCGCGAGCAGCGCGCCGCAGCCGAAGCCCGCGAGCGCGCGCGGCAGGCGCAGCGTGCGGACGATGTCGGCGAACAGCGCGGCGTCGCCGCCCGCATGCGGGGCCAGCGACGCGAGCGCCTGCCACGGCGAGATCGGCACGCTGCCGATCGACAGCGACGCGACGAACAGCGCGGCGACCGCGGCCGCGAGCGCGGCCCAGATCGCGGCGGCGCGCGCGGCGCTCATGCGGCGGCCCGCATCGCGCCCGCCGGCTTGCCGCCCGCCCGCTTACTGCTGCTGCCAGCCGAGCGTGACGTAGGCGCCGCGCCGCGGCGTGTTGTATGCGTAGGCAAGCTCGTAGTCCTTGTCGAAGAGGTTGTCGATGCGCGCGCTGACGTACCACGCCTTCGTGATGTTGTAGCGCGCGGACAGGTTGACGAGCCCGTAGCCGCCGAGCCGCCCGCCGCCCGAATCGTTGCGCGCGCCGCTGACGAGCCACTCGCCGCCGACGCGCAATGGGCCGAACGGGTGGCTCGCCGACGCCGACGCAAACCGCCGCGCGCGGCGGTCCAGGTCCTGATTCTGCGTTTCGTTGACCGGATTCTGCAAGGTGCCGGCCACCCGCACGTCGGTTGCGCCGACGTGCCCCTGCCACGATGCCTCGAGCCCCTGCACCTTCGCGCGGCCGACGTTGCGCGCGACATAGAAGCCGCTGCGCGCGTCGGGCTGGTAGTCGATCAGGTTCGCGTAGCGGGTCTGGAACGCGGTGACGCGCACGACGCCCACTTCGTCGGACGCGTACTGCACCGCGGCCTCGACCGAGTGGCTGCGCTCGGGCTGGATCGACGCGTTGCCCGCGTTCGGGTAGTAGAGGTCGTTGAAGGTCGGCGCGCGAAACGCGCTCGAATAGCTCGCGGTGACCTTCCAGCGATCGGTGAGCTCGAGACCGTAGCCGAGATAGTAGGAATTCGCGCCGCCGAAATCCGAATACTGGTCGCGCCGCACGCTCGCCTGAAACTGCTGGCGGCCGACGCGCCCCGTATAGCCGAGCCAGCCGGAGTTCACGTGGCGCTGCGGCGCGGAATACACGTTCGACATGAACTGCTGGTCGAGACGCTCGTAGCCGGCCTGGATCGTGTGATCCTGCGCGATCCGGAAATCGTTCTGCCACGTGTACTGGCGGTTGTCGGTATTGAAGTGGTCGGTGTACGCGCCGTTCAGCTGCGTCTGGCTGCGATCGTTGCCCGCGGCGACACTGACGTGCGTCGTCCACCAGTCGAACAGCTTGCCGTTCGCGAACACGCGCGCCTGCTGCACGCGCGAATAGAGATTGTTCAGGTCGGCCGGCGCGCCGAATGCATTGTCGTAGCTGTTGTTGCCGTTCGCCTGGAAGTAGCTGACGCCCGCGTCCCAGCGCGCATCGAAGCGATGGCGCAGCGATGCGGTCACGCTCTCGTTGAGGTAGCCGTTCGCGTTCGGGTTCGCACTCGGCCGCTTCGCCGGGTCGAGCGCGGAGAAACCGTTGTCCTTCTCGCGCGCGACCGCCACGCTGAAGGTCGTCCTGCCGTCGCCGTCGAGCCGGCCCGACACGCCGGCCTGCTGCGTCTGCGTGCCGTAGCTGCCGAGGCCCACCGCGAAATTGAAGCGCGGCGGATGGTTGCCGCCGTCCTTCGTGAACACCTGCACGACGCCGCCGATCGCGCCCGAGCCGTACAGCGACGACACGTTGCCGTTCACGATCTCGACGCGCTGGATCTGGTCGAGCGGCAACTGGCTGAGCTGCGCGTTGCCGAGGCTCGCGGAGTCGACCCGCACGCCGTCGATCAGCACGAGCGACTGGTTCGACTGCGCGCCGCGCAGGAACAGCGACGCGTTCGCGCCCGGGCCGCCGTTGCGCACGATCTGCGCCCCCGGCGCGAACGCGAGCAGGGTCGGCAGATCGGCGCCGGGGTGCGCGGCGATGTCCTGCGCGTCGAACACGGTCGTTTGCGGAATCGCGTCGGCGAGCGCCTGCGGCGCGCGCTGCGCGGTCACCACCATCGGCGCGAGCAGCGGCGCGTCGGCGTGCCGCCCGGCGGCGGGTGCGGCGGAGTTGGAAGACGGGGTGTCGGCGGGGGCCGTCTGCGCGGCGGCCGCGAGCGGCAGCCCGCATAGCGCGCCGAGCGCGGTGCGGGCGATTGGGGTCAGCATCGAAGAAGTCCTGTGAACCGCAGCGCAGCCTGCTTCCCCGCGGGCCGCGCGTCACGGAGCCCGCGTGCGGGCTCCCCGCCTCGGCCGGTATCCGGGCTGGCGGCGTTCCGGCTCGCCTTCCCGCGCGAACAGCACGCGCAGTGGCCTGCGCCCGCGTGCATGTGGCACACGCCGAGCGCACCCGAGCCGGCCTGCATCGTCCGATGCGGCCGCTTACCGTTGCGGGGGCAGCGCAGGTTGGCGGCACGCTGCGGCGCCACGCCCTGCTTCCCGTTTAACCGCGCGTCGCACGCGCGAGCACCGAGGCGGCGCCAGTTTAGGAGCGGGCCGCGCGAGCGTCAAGAAAGCATCCGGCCGCACGCAAAACCGGCTCGCGATGCGCGCATTCGAGGCAAGAAGCGGGGGTGTTACGACTGGAAACGTTACAGATGTCGGAATGCGCGTTATTCCGCGCTAAAATGCTGGGTCTTTAGAGGACGCAGCAGATGCTCAACGAACTCGAAACCCTATCTCAAAATATTGGCCGACTGATCGCGCTGAATCAGCGCTATCACTCGGAACGACTCGCGCTCGAGGAGCAGGTCGCGCAATTGCGCGCGGAAACGGACACGGTGCGCAGCGAGCTCGCGCAACTGCGCGAGGAACGCAATGCGCTCGCGGAGGAACGCGACACGCTGTCGGCAAAGATCGACGACGCGCAGGTGAAGCTGAACGCGATTCTCGAGAAGCTGCCGCGCACGAAGAGCGTGGCGGAGGCCGACAACCAGCTCGACCTGCTGGATACGCAGGCGCGCACCGATCGCGACGACGCAGCCAGCCACGGAGAACACGCATGAGCACCAAGCAGATCGAAGTCTCGATTCTCGGCCAGGCCTATCGGCTTGCCTGTTCGGCCGAGACCGAAGCGGCGCTGCTGGAGGCGGTCGCGCGTGTCGACGCGGAAATGACGAAGATCCGTTCGAACAGCTCGGTGCGCGGCACCGACCGCATCGCGGTGATGGCGGCGCTGTCGCTCGCGTCGGAACTGCTGCGGCTGCAAACGAGCGTGCGTCACGGTGAAGCATTTCCGGCGGAAGAAATCCGGCGTACAATGCACCAGATGAACGAACAACTCGGTGCGGTGCTCGCACAGCACGAGACGCAGTAACCTCGAATCGAAGCGTCGATTTTCCTTGATCTCGACGGTCAACGGTGGTCAAATTGGCGCGTAGATTCACAGTTCAATCAGCTTCCCTGCCTGGTTCGCCAAGGTCATATATTCCTTGAACCAATGCCATGTGCACGGTTGCGGAAATTTGTAGCACGGGCGCGCGCGTCACTCTGTCTGATGTACCCGAAGTGCTGCTAACTGCGACCAATTCTGAACCCCAGGTTCAGGATGCCGGCCTAGCGGCTAAGGCGGGGGCCTATCCAACGGCATCGGGCAATTCCCGGTGCCGTTTCCTTTTGTAGCCGCCGCTGTTTGCAGCAGCCTCTTTCTGCGTCGATTACGATCCATGCAATTCTGGCTGATGAAGTCCGAACCGGACGAAGCGAGCATCGACGATCTCGCGAATGCGCCGCAGCGCACGCTGCCGTGGACGGGCGTGCGCAACTATCAGGCGCGCAATTTCATGCGCGACACGATGAAGATCGGCGACGGCGTGCTGTTCTATCACTCGAGCTGCCCCGAGCCTGGCATCGCGGGCCTCGCCGAAGTGTCGTCGACACCCTACCCCGACCCCACGCAGTTCGATCCGAAGAGTCCCTATTACGACCCGAAGTCGACGCGGGAAGCGCCGCGCTGGCTGCTCGTCGATGTGCGCTTCGTGAAGAAGGCGGCGCTCGTGCCGCTCGGCGCGCTGCGCGAATACGACGAACTCGCGGACATGCGCGTGCTCGCGAAAGGCAACCGGCTATCGATCACGCCCGTCACGCGCGCCGAATGGCGCTTCATCACCGAACGGCTGATGAAGTGAGCGCAAGCGGACGAACGTCAAATTTGGTCAGCGCAGCGCGGCCCGCCCGGAACTCGCGGCGCCCTCGCACGGCCTAAGCAACCGCTGCCGGCCGATCGGGCCGGCTGTCGTTTTTTTCGTCGCGCGGTCCGCCCGCGTCGCGCACGCGTGATCCGCGTGCGCGCCCTCGCACAAGGAGTCCAACAATGACCAAGAAATCCGCACTCGCGCTGTCGCTCGTTCTCGCTGCCGCCGTGCCCGTCGCGCTGACGCTCGCGTCGCCGGCCGCGCGCGCACAGGCCGTCAACCCGCACTTTCCGGAGCCGTCGGGCGTGCTGTCGCTGTCGTCGCAGGCGAGCGCCGAGGTGCCGCAGGACATCATCCACATCACGCTGTTCTACGAACAGCAGGCGAAGGACCCGGGCAGCCTGACGTCCGCGCTGAACCAGCGCGCCGATGCGGCGCTCGCCCAGGCGAAGGGCGTGTCGGGCGTCACCGCGCACACGGGCGCGTTCTCCGTCTATCCGAGCACCGATCGCGACGGCAAGATCTCCGCGTGGCGCGGCCGCACGGAGATCGTGCTCGAATCGCGCGATTTCGCCGCGGCATCGAAGCTCGCGGGCCAGCTGTCGAACCTGATGCAGATCGCAAACGTCGAGTTCTCGCTGTCGCCGGAAGCGCAGCGCGCGGCCGAGCAGAAGCTCACGACCGAAGCGATCAAGTCGTTCCGCGTGCGCGCCGACGAGGCCGCGAAGGCGTTCGGCTACAACAGCTATGCGATTCGCGACGTGAACGTCGGCGGCGGCCGCAACGTGCAGCCGTATCCGCGCATGATGGCGATGGCCGCCCCCGCGATGGACAGCGCGAAGATGAGCGCACCGATCGCGGTCGAAGGCGGCAAGGCGACCGTGTCGGTCACGGTCAACGGCTCGGTGCAGATGAAGTAACGCGCGCCGCAGCGCGAATGCAAGAACGCCGGCCCGAAGGCCGGCGTTTTTCGTTGATGCACGCGTCAATCGCGGGCCCGCATCACGCGGCCGCAGCGCGGCGGCGATAAGCCCAGACCATCATCAGGACGCCCGCGAGGATCATCGGCAGCGACAGCCACTGCCCCATCGACAGGTTGAGCGCGAGCAGGCCGAGGAAGTCGTCCGGTTCGCGCGCGAACTCCACCGTGAAGCGCGCGAGGCCATAGCCGATCAGGAACAGCGCGGACACCGCGCCCATCGGCCGCGACTTGCGCGCGAACAGGAACAGCACGAAGAACAGCACGACGCCTTCGAGCGCGATTTCATAGAGCTGCGAAGGATGGCGCGGCAGCATCTGGTACTGCATGAACACGTCGGTCAGGTGCCACTTCTCGACCAGCTCGGGATGCTTCGGCAGCCATGCCGCGTCGTCGCGCATCGCGCCCGGGAACAGCATCGCCCACGGCGAATTCGGATCGGTCACGCGGCCCCACAGCTCGCCGTTGATGAAGTTGCCGAGCCGGCCCGCCGCGAGCCCCGTCGGCACCATCGGCGCGACGAAGTCGGTGACCTCCAGCCAGTGGCGCTTGCGCTGCCATGCGAACAGCGCCATCGCGAGCGTCACGCCGAGAAAGCCGCCGTGGAACGACATGCCGCCCTCCCACACCTTGAAGATGTCGAGCGGGTGCGCGAGGTAATAGCTTGCCTTGTAGAACAGCACGTAGCCGAGGCGACCGCCGAGCACCGTGCCGAGCACGCCGTAGAACATCATGTCGTCGATGTCCTTCACGGTCCAGCCCTGCGCGGCCACATGCGGCAGCTTCAGGCGGATCCGGCCGACGACGATCGCCGCGATGAACGCGACGAGATACATGAGCCCGTACCAGCGCACGGCCAGCGGCCCGAGATGGATCGCAACGGGGTCGAAATTCGGGTGAATGATCATGGGTTAGCGGTGAAGTTTTCGAATGCGGTGCGACGGCATGCAAACGTGCCGCGCCGCGCGTTGGACGGCGCCGGTGCGCCATCGTTCGCGTCATGCGTGCGTATTTGCCTGCGCACGCACGATGTCGATGAAGCCGGCCAGCACCGGACTGACGTCGCCGGTGCGCCACACGAGGCCCGTCTCGACGACGGGCGCGCCGCCGGCGAGCGGCCGGTAGACCACGCCGGTGCGCCGCAGGTTACGCAGCGATTGCGGCACCAGTGCGACGCCCATGCCGGCCGACACGAGGCTGACGATCGTCTGCATCTGGATCGCCTCCTGGCCGATGCGCGGGGTCTCCCCCGCCGCACCGTAGCAGCCCGTAATGATGTCATAAAAGCCGGGCGCCAAACGGCGCGGGAAGATCACGAGCGGCAGCGCGGCGACGTCGGCGAGGCGCACCGGCACATCGTCGGACGCGTCCGGCGATCCCGTCGCGGGCATCGCCAGCACGAGCGGCTCGCGCACCACCGGCAGGTACGACAGCTCGGCCGCGTGGCGCGGCGGCACCGGCGGAATGATCAGCCCGGCATCGATGCGGCCCGCGACGAGCTCCTCGATCTGCACGTCGCTCGTCGCTTCCGCGAGCTGCAGGCGCACCCTCGGGTAGCGCGCGCCGAACGCGTGCAGCAGCGACGGCAGCAGCCCGTAATCGGCGGTCGACACGAACGCGAGCGCGAGCGAGCCGGTCTCGCCGCGCGCAAGGCTGCGCGCGAGCGGCGGCAGCGCGTCGGCCGCCTCGAGCAGCTTGCGCACGTCCGGCAGCAGCGCGGCGCCGACCGCCGTCAGCGCGACCGAGCGCTTGGTGCGGGCGAACAGCACGACGCCGAGCGCGTCCTCGAGCGCGCGGATCGCCTGCGACAGCGGCGGCTGCGTCATCGACAGGCGCGTCGCCGCGCGGCCGAAATGCCGCTCCTCGGCGACCGTGACGAAATAGCGCCATTGGCGCAGGTCGGGGGTTGGGTCAGTCATATGAAAATCGACCTAATAGGCGATGAATAATATATTGGACACCCCAAAAGGGAAACTGCATCCTTGCCTCATCCGGACCGGTGCGCCGCGCGCGGCCGCATCGGCCGACGTCCCCGCGAAACAAGGATGGAGCCCCCCATGCCCTACAACCGCCGCTCGAAGAACGTCACGCAAGGCGTGGCCCGTTCGCCGAACCGCTCGATGTATTACGCGCTCGGCTACCAGAAGGAAGACTTCGACAAGCCGATGATCGGCATCGCCAACGGCCATTCGACGATCACGCCGTGCAACGCGGGCCTGCAGCGCCTGTCCGATGCCGCGGTCGCGGCCGTGAAGGCCGCCGACGCGAACCCGCAGATCTTCGGCACGCCGACGATCTCGGACGGCATGTCGATGGGCACCGAAGGGATGAAGTACTCGCTCGTGTCGCGCGAGGTGATCGCCGACTGCATCGAGACCTGCGTGCAGGGCCAGTGGATGGACGGCGTGGTGGTGGTCGGCGGCTGCGACAAGAACATGCCGGGCGGCATGATCGCGCTCGCCCGCCTGAACGTGCCGGGCATCTACGTGTACGGCGGCACGATCCGCCCCGGCCACTGGAAGGGCAAGGACCTGACGATCGTGTCGTCGTTCGAGGCGGTCGGCGAGTTCACCGCGGGCCGGATGTCGCAGGAGGATTTCGAAGGGGTCGAACAGAACGCGTGCCCGACGACCGGCTCGTGCGGCGGCATGTACACCGCGAACACGATGAGCTCGTCGTTCGAGGCGCTCGGCATGTCGCTGCTGTATTCGTCGACGATGGCGAACCCGGACCAGGAAAAGGTCGACTCGGCGGCCGAATCGGCGCGCGTGCTGGTCGAGGCCGTGAAGCGCGACCTGAAGCCGCGCGACATCATCACGAAGCAGTCGATCGAGAACGCGGTGTCGCTGATCATGGCGACGGGCGGCTCGACCAACGCGGTGCTGCACTATCTCGCGATCGCGCATGCGGCCGAGGTCGAGTGGAGCATCGACGACTTCGAGCGCATCCGCAAGCGCGTGCCGGTGATCTGCGACCTGAAGCCATCGGGCCAGTACGTCGCGACCGACCTGCACCAGGCCGGCGGCATTCCGCAGGTGCTGAAGATCCTGCTCGACGCGGGCCTGCTGCACGGCGGCTGCATGACGATCACGGGCCGCACGCTCGCCGAGGAACTGAAGGACGTCGCAAGCGTGCCGCGCGCGGACCAGAAGGTGATCTACCCGATCGATCAGGCGCTGTACAAGGAAGGCCACCTCGCGATCCTGAAGGGCAACCTCGCGGAAGACGGCGCGGTGGCGAAGATCACCGGCCTGAAGAACCCGGTCATCACCGGCCCCGCGCGCGTGTTCGACGACGAGCAGAGCGCGATGGACGCGATCCTCGGCGACCGGATCAATGCGGGCGACGTGATCGTGCTGCGGTATCTCGGCCCGCAGGGCGGCCCGGGGATGCCCGAAATGCTCGCGCCGACGTCGGCGATCATCGGCAAGGGCCTCGGCGAATCGGTCGGCTTCATCACCGACGGCCGCTTCTCGGGCGGCACCTGGGGGATGGTGGTCGGCCACGTCGCGCCGGAAGCGTTCGTCGGCGGCACGATCGCGCTCGTGCAGGAAGGCGATTCGATCACCATCGACGCGCACGCGCTGCTGTTGCAGCTGAACGTCGACGACGCCGAACTGGCGCGCCGCCGCGCCGCGTGGAAACAGCCGGCGCCGCGCTACACGCGCGGCGTGCTCGCGAAGTTCGCGGCGCTCGCGCGCCCGGCGAACCAGGGCGCCGCGACCGGCTGACGCCGGGCCGGGCGCGCGAAAAACGCGCGCGCCCTTTGCTTTTATAATTTGCAGACGTCATGCCGGCTGTGCCTGCCGGCGGAGAACTGCATGAAACAGACGATTTTGCGCGCAACGATCCTGCCCCTGCTGCTCGGCAGCGCGGCGGCCCACGCCGCCGACGCCGACGGCCTGGCGCTCGCGCAGCGCAAGAACTGCATGGCCTGTCATGCGGTCGGCAAGCCGCTGATGGGCCCATCGTTCCGCGATATTGCCAGCAAGTACGCGCCGCGCAGCGACGCCGGCGACTATCTCGCCCAGACGATCGTGAAAGGCAGCGTCGGGGTATGGGGCAATGTGCCGATGCCCGCGAACACGCAACTGACGGGCGCCGAGGCGCACACGCTCGCAACCTGGGTGATGTCGCTCAGATAACGGCCGCCCCGCCAATGCCCGCAAACGGGCGCCGGCTCAGTCCGGATGCCCGGCCCCGCGGCGCGCGATCTCTTCGTCGACCGCGTCCCGCACCCACTCCATCACTTCGGTTTCGAGCGCCAGCGCCACCTCGCGCGTGATCTGGCTGACGAGCCATGCCGTATGGTCGTGCAGCGCATCGCGGCAGCGCGCCTCGATCGCCTCCCGCCCCGCTCCGGTCAGGTAGCTCGTCAGACGATTGCGCAGCCGCTCGGCGATGCGCTGCGCGTCTTCCGGCGTCAGCGCGGCCGGCGCGGGCGCAGGCGCCTGATGAACAGCCGCCGATGCGGCAAGCGCTGCCGCCGCCACGGCTTCCTGCTCACCGGCGACCGGATGGTCGGCACCGCCACGTGCCGGCAGTTCGACGGCCGGCACGTGCGGCGTCGGCACCGGCTCGACGGTCACCGTTTCGGGGTCGGCTTCGACTTCAGCCGGCCGCGTGTCGGCAGCCGCCGCGTCCGCGCGCGCCGGATCGCCCGGCGCGATCACGTCGGTGAGCACCGGGATTGCCGCGTCGTCGCGCGGGGTCGCGCCCGCACGCGGGTGCGCGCGCGCCGGATTGCCCGGCACCAGCACGTCGGTCAGCGTCGGGATGGAGTTGGATTCGGCTTGCCCCACGGGGATACTCCGTCGACTGGGTTGGCTAGCTGCCCTGCTTGTGGTTGTTCAGAGCGTAACCCCGATCGCGATAGAAGCGGTAGCGCTCGCGGCCCGCCGCCAGCTCGGCCGGCTCGTTGCCGACCACCTCGAGCAGCCGCTCGAAGCGCGCGAACTGCGCCGGCACCGTCGCGCCGAGATTCAGCAGCACCTGATGATGCGGCGCCTTGTCGAGATCGGTGGTCAGCACGATCGGCGTATCGGCCGCGTGCGCGCTGTCGACCCCGCAATGCGGGATGAAATCGAGCGGCGAGAACGTCCAGAGCCGCTCGTCGAGCGCGCGCAGGCGCGCGGGCTCGGCGAGCACGACGACCGGCAGCCCGGCCTGGTAGGCCTTGCGCAGCAGCCGGCACGCGTAGGCGAGCGAATCGCCGACGTTCGTGTGGAAATCGATCCGCGTCATTGCCCGAACGCCCGCCGCATCATCCGCCCCGCCATCACTGGCCGGCGCGGTCGATCAGGAACTGCGCGAGCAGCGGCACCGGACGCCCGGTCGCGCCCTTCGCGGCGCCGCCCTTCCACGCGGTGCCGGCGATGTCGAGGTGCGCCCACGGGTACTTCTCGGCGAAGCGCGACAGGAAGCACGCGGCCGTCACGGCGCCGGCCGGACGCCCGCCGATGTTCGCGAGATCCGCGAAGTTCGACTTCAGCTGGTCCTGGTACTCGTCGTCGAGCGGCATGCGCCATGCGGGGTCGTTCGCCTCGCGCGACGCGTCGAGCAGTTCGCCCGCCAGCGCGTCGTCCTTCGAGAACAGGCCGCTGTTGTGGCCGCCGAGCGCGATCACACAGGCGCCCGTCAGCGTCGCGACGTCGATCACCGCGGCCGGCTTGAAGCGCTCCGCGTAAGTGAGCGCGTCGCACAGGATCAGGCGGCCCTCGGCGTCGGTGTTCAGCACCTCGATCGTCAGCCCCTTCATGCTCGTGACGATGTCGCCCGGCTTGGTCGCGTTGCCGCCCGGCATGTTCTCGCAGGTCGGCACGACCGCGACGACGTTGATCTTCAGGCCCATCTCGGCGACCGCGCGGATCGTGCCGAGCACCGAGCCCGCGCCGCACATGTCGTACTTCATCTCGTCCATGCCCTCGCCCGGCTTCAGCGAGATGCCGCCCGTGTCGAACGTGATGCCCTTGCCGACCAGCACCACCGGCGCGGCCTTCGCGGCGGCGCCCTGGTAATGCAGCACGATGAACTGCGGCGGCTCGACCGACGCTCGCGCGACCGACAGGAACGAGCCCATCTTCAGCGCCTGGATCTGCTTCAGCCCGAGCACCTCGGCCTTCAGGCCCCAGTCCTTCGCGATCTGCTTCGCGGTGTTCGCGAGGTAGGTCGGCGTGCAGACGTTGCCCGGCAGGTTGCCGAGATCGCGGGTCAGATCCATCCCGTTGGCGAGCGCGACGGCCTGCTTGACCGCGACCTTCGCGGCCTTCTCGTCGGCCGGATCGACGCTGAACACGATGCGCTTGAGCGCATGCGACGCCGGTTCCGGCTTGCTCTTCAGCTGCGTGAAGCGATAGGTCTCGTTGCGCAGCGCGAGGATCGCCGCGCGCACGCCCCAGTCGGAACTGCGCTCGTCGACCGGCAGCTGGGCCAGCGTGAAGGTGACCTGAACGACCTTGGTCGCGAGCAGCGCGCGCCACGCGGCCGTCACCGCGTCGTTATAGGCTTTCTGGTTGAAAGCGTCCTGCTTGCCGAGGCCGACCAGCAGCACGCGCGATGCGCCGATGCCCGACACTTCGTGCAGGAACAGCGTCTTGCCGCGCTTGCCGTCCATGTCGCCGGCCTTCACGATGCGCGAGATCAGCCCCTTGGTGGCCGTGTCGATGTCGAGCGCCGCGCCCGACAGCGTCTGCGCCTCGAAGATGCCGAGCACGATGCAGTCGGACTTCCCGGTCAGGAACCCCTTCGACTCCCCTTTGCTCCAATCACAGCCTTTTATGCTAAAGTCCATCGCGCTTGTCCTCGGATAAAATCTGGGCTAAGGATGAAAGCCGCAATTATCCGCTATTTTTCCCGTGGCGGCGCGAACGCCCGCCCGCGCGAGCATCGCCTCCCGCCCTCTTCTCATCAAGAATGATCTTCGAACGCTCCCTCCAGCGCGAGCTTGCGTATACGGCTGGCGCCGTGTTCATGGTGCTGCTCACGATCATGCTCACGACGATGATGATCCGCATCGTCGGCTATGCCGCGTCCGGTGAAATCGACCCGAAGGACGTGCTCGTGCTGATCGGCCTGACCGTGATCGGCTACCTTGCCGTGATGCTCGTCGTCACGCTGTTCGTTTCGATCCTGTTCGTGCTGACCCGGTGGTACCGGGATTCCGAAATGGTGGTCTGGCTCGCGTCCGGCGTGAGCCTGACCCGCCTGATCAAGCCGATCGGCGTGTTCGCGACGCCGATCGTGCTGCTGATCGCGTTCTTCGCGTTCGTCGGCTGGCCGTGGTCGAACCAGCAGAGCAAGATGATCAAGGCGCGCTTCCAGCAGCGCGACGAGATCTCGCTGCTCGCGCCCGGCCAGTTCCGCGAATCGACGTCGAACCACCGCGTGTTCTTCATCGAGAAGATGGCGCCGGACCAGAGCAAGGTGCAGAACGTGTTCGTGACGTCGACCGAGAACGGCAAGGTCAACGTCGTCGTGTCGCAGACGGGCCACACCGAAACGATGAAGGACGGCGACCGCTTCGTCGTGCTCGAGAACGGCCGCCGCTACGACGGCACGCCCGGCCAGCCGAACTTCAAGATCATGGAGTTCGAGCGCTACGGCGTGAAGATCACGAGCAAGCCGGTGGTCAACGCGACCACCACCACCGGCATGCCGACGCCGGAACTCCTGCGCAACCCGACCCGCGAGAATCTCGCCGAATTCGCATGGCGCGCGGGCCTGCCGCTGATCGCGATCAACCTGATGGTGCTCGGCATCCCGCTCGCATACCAGAACCCGCGCCGCAGCCGCACGATCAACCTCGTGATGGCCGTGCTGATCTACCTGACCTACTCGAACCTGCTGAACGTCGTGCAGGCGCAGATCGAGCAGGGCAAGCTGCCGTTCGGCGTCGGCCTCGTCGGCCTGCACCTGATCGTCGCGGCGCTCGTCGGCGTCATCTTCTGGCTGCGGGTGCGCAACCGCCCGCTGTTTTCACGCGCGCTGTTCAGCCGCTCGACGGGAGCATGATCGATGCGGCTCTATGAAAAGTACTTTGCGCGCCAGATCTACGTCACGTTCGTCTTCATCCTGTTCGCGTTCTCGGGCCTGTTCTTCTTCTTCGACCTGATCAGCGAGCTGAATTCAGTCGGGCACGGCAACTACAAGTTCGGCTACGCGGTGCTGCGCGTCGCGCTGCAGACGCCGTCGCGCTTCTACGAGATCATCCCGGTCGCGGCGCTGATCAGCGCGATCTACGTGTTCGCGCAGATGGCCGCGAACTCGGAATTCACGATCTTCCGCGTGTCCGGCCTCGCGACCAACCAGGCGCTGCGCTCGCTGCTGAAGATCGGCGTGCCGCTCGTGATCCTCACCTACCTGATCGGCGAATTCGTCGGCCCGTACGCCGACCAGCTGTCCGAACGCGTGAGGCTGCAGGCGCTCGGCGCGTCGGTGTCGTCGAACTTCCAGTCCGGCGTGTGGGTGAAGGACACGCTCACGGCGGGCGACAACGGCGAGCCGGTCACGCGCTTCGTCAACGTCGGCAGCCTGTCGCCCGATTCGACGATCAGCAATGTGCGGATCTACGAATTCGACTCGAAATTCCAGCTGAAGAACCTGCGCATCGCGCAGACGGGCCGCTACGAGCCGCCCGGCCACTGGCTGCTGACGGGTGTCACCGAGACGGAGCTGACGCCGATCAAGCCGATCAGCGGCCAGCCCGCCGATGCGCTGAACCCCGTGTACCGGTCGCAGCAGGTCACGCTGCCGGAGTTCCGGATGCGCTCGGACCTGACGCCGCAGATCCTGTCGGTGCTGCTCGTGTCGCCGGAACGCATGTCGATCGTCAACCTGTTCCGCTACATCCAGCACCTGAAGGAAAACCAGCAGGACACGCAGCGCTACGACATCGCGTTCTGGCGCAAGCTGCTGTATCCGTTCGCGGTGTTCGTGATGCTGGTGCTGTCGCTGCCGTTCGCGTACCTGCATACGCGCGCGGGCGTGGTCGGCGTGAAGGTGTTCGGCGGCATCATGCTCGGCATGAGCTTCCAGCTGCTCAATACGCTGTTCTCGCACATCGGCACGCTGAACACGTGGCCTGCGCCGCTGACCGCGGCGCTCCCCGGCCTGCTCTACCTGGGGCTCGGCCTGTTCGCGCTCAAATGGGTCGACCGGCACTGAGCGCCGGCGCCGCGACGGAGTTCGACATGGGTACGCACGGTATCGTCCTGTTCGGCCACGGCGCCCGCGATCCGCGCTGGGCGGAGCCGTTCGAGCGGCTTGCCGCGCGGCTGCGGGCGGCTGCGCCCGCTGCGCCGGTTTCGCTCGCGTTTCTCGAACTGATGACGCCGTCGCTCGACACCGCGGTCGCCGCGCAGGTGGCGGCCGGCTGCACACGCATCACCGTGGTGCCGGTGTTCTTCGGCCAGGGCGGCCACGTCCGGCGCGACCTGCCGCAGCTCGTCGACGCGTGCCGCGCCGCGCATCCGGGCGTCGAGATCCGCTGCGCAACCGCGGTCGGCGAGGACGACGGCGTGCTCGATGCGATCGCGCGCTATTGCCTCGACCAGGCGAACGACACCGCATAGCGCGAACCGGCGCCACATAAAACAAAAGCGCTGGCAGCAAGCTGCCAGCGCTTTTTCGTTTCGGGCCGCCTTTGACGTCGGCGATGCACCGACGCGCGCCCTGCCCCGCTCAGGCCGCGTCGCGCATCGCCCCGTCGGCCTTCGCCGGCAGCGCGCGCTCGGCGAACGCATCGCCGATCATCAGCAGGCTCGGTTCGGCCGGATCGAGCCATGCCTGCGCGTCGCCCGCCGCCATCCCGCCGAGCGTCAGCGTGAGCGTGCGCTCGCGCGCGGTACTGCACGCCTCGACGATCGCCACCGGCGTGGCGGGCGCGCGGCCCGCGTCGATCAGTTCCTGCGCGATGCCGGGCGCGCTGTCGCGGCCCATGTAGTAGACGATCGAATCGGCGCGCGCCGCTTCGCGGATCTCGTCGCTGCCCGGCGCGCGGCTGTGCGTCGCGAACGCGACGCTGCGCGCGACGCCGCGCAGCGTCAGCGAGCGCTTCAGCGTCGCCGCGCCCGCCAGCGCCGCGGTGATGCCCGGCACGATCTCGTAGTCGATGCCGGCCGCCTCGAGCGCGCGCATCTCTTCGTCCGCGCGGCCGAACAGCATCGGATCGCCGCCCTTCAGCCGCACGACGCACGCATGCTCGCGCGCCGCGTCGACGATCTGCTTGTTGATGAAATGCTGCGCGCTCGAACGCTGGCCGCAGCGTTTGCCGACCGCGATCCGGCGCGCGTTCGGCGCGTAGTCGAGCATCGCGGGCTCGACGAGCGCGTCGTGCAGCACGACGTCGGCCTCGCCGAGCAGGCGCGCGCCGCGCACCGTGATGAGGTCCGCCGCGCCCGGCCCGGCGCCGATCAGATATACCTTGCCCATATTCATCGCTTCGCTTTCCTGCGCGCGTCGGCATCGGAGCGCGCCGCCCGACAGGCGGCGCGGTGTTCCGATTACGCCGAAAACGCCCGGATCATGCCTGCGGCGACCGTGTGGTGCGTCGCCTCGTCGATCAGCACGAACGCGCCCGTGCCCGGATGCGCATCGTACGTATCGCACACGATCGGCTTCTGCAGCGTCAGCGCGACGCGGCCGATGTCGTTCATCTTCAGCTCGTGACGGTCGGTCGCGTGCGACAGCGTGTGCACGTCGAGCACCTGCTTGACCGCGCCGATCTTCGCGAACACCGTGCTGGTGGTCTGCTTCAGCAGGTACTTGCGCTGCGGCGACAGCGGCGCGTCGTCGAACCAGCACAGATCCGCCTCGAGCTTCTTCGCCGGCGCGACCGGCTCGGACGGCGCGACGAACATGTCGCCGCGCGACACGTCGACGTCTTCCGCGAGGCGGATCGTCACCGTCTGGCCCGCGAACGCCTGGCCGACCGCCGCGGTGCCGCCCGGCACCGGCGCGATGATCTCGGCGACCGTCGCGGTGCGGTTCGACGGCAGCACGACGATCTCGTCGCCGACCTTCACTTCGCCCGACTCGATGCGGCCCATGTAGCCGCGGAAATCGTCGGCCGAGCTGCCGTCCTGGCGCGCGACCCACTGCACCGGGAAGCGCAGCGCGTCATGCGCCTGCGTCTCGACCGGCAGCGACTCGAGCACGTCGAGCAGCGGCTCGCCCGCGTACCACGGCATGCGCTCGCTCGCGCCGACGATGTTGTCGCCCTTGAGCGCCGACACCGGCACGAAGCGCACGTCGGCGAGGCCGAGCTGCTTCGCGAGCGCGACGTACGCGTCGCGGATCTCGTTGAAGCGCGCCTCGCTGTAGTCGACGAGGTCCATCTTGTTGATCGCGACGATCACGTGCTGCAGGCCGAGCAGCTTGACGATCGCGCTGTGGCGCTTGGTCTGCGGCAGCAGCTGCACGACGCCGTTCTCGACCGTGATGCGCGTCGCGTCGATCAGGACGATCGCCGCGTGCGCGGTCGACGCGCCCGTCACCATGTTGCGCGTGTACTGCTCGTGGCCCGGCGTATCGGCGATGATGAACTTGCGCTTCGCGGTCGCGAAATAGCGGTACGCGACGTCGATCGTGATGCCCTGCTCGCGCTCGGCTTCCAGCCCGTCGGTCAGCAGCGCGAGGTCGAGCTCGTCGCCGACCGTGCGCTTGTTCTTCGCGCGCGACAGCGCGGACAGCTGGTCGGACAGCACGGCCTTGCTGTCGTACAGCAGGCGGCCGATCAGCGTGCTCTTGCCGTCGTCGACGCTGCCCGCGGTGATGAAGCGCAGCACGCCGAGGTCTTCGTTGTTCTCGATGATGCTCATGATGTGAATGTCCTCGTGTGCTTCAGAAATAACCTTGCTTCTTGCGCGTTTCCATCGCGGCCTCGGACGCCTGGTCGTCCATCCGGGTCGCGCCGCGCTCGGTGATCTCGGTCACCGCCGTCTCGGCGATGATCTTCTCGAGGTCGTCCGCGTCGCTCTCGACCGGGCACGTGCAGCTGATGTCGCCGACCGTGCGGAAGCGCACCTGCGCGAGCTCGCTCGTCTCGCCCTCGCGCATCGGCGTGAGCGGCGTGACCGGCACGAGCAGGCCGTTGCGGCGCACGATCTCGCGCTGGTGCGCGTAGTAGATCGACGGCAGCTCGAGGTTCTCGCGGGCGATGTACTGCCACACGTCGAGTTCGGTCCAGTTCGAGATCGGGAACACGCGCAGGTGTTCGCCGTTGTGCAGGCGCGCGTTGTACAGGCTCCACAGTTCCGGGCGCTGCGCCTTCGGATCCCACTGGCCGAATTCGTCGCGGAACGAGAAGATGCGCTCCTTCGCGCGGGCCTTCTCTTCGTCGCGGCGCGCGCCGCCGATCATCGCGGTGTAGCCGTGCTGCTCGATCGTCTCGAGCAGCGTGACGGCCTGCGCGGCGTTGCGCGAATCGGTCTCGCGGCGCAGCACGACGGTGCCGCGCTTGATCGAATCCTCGACGTGGCCGACCACCAGCTCGGCGCCGATCTCCTTCGCGCGGCGGTCGCGGAAGTCGATCACTTCGTCGTAGTTGTGGCCCGTGTCGATGTGCACGAGCGGGAACGGCAGCGACGTCTTGCGGTTCGCGCCGAGGCCGAACGCCTTCAGCGCGAGATGCAGCACGACGACCGAATCCTTGCCGCCCGAGAACAACAGCGCCGGCTTGCTGCACTCGGCGACGAGCTCGCGCAGGATGTGGATCGACTCGGCTTCGAGCCAGTCGAGGTGGCCCATGCGGCCGGCGTCGCCGGTGGGCGAGGCAAAGGCGGATTGCTCGAGCGTCGTGCTCATGGTTTCAGTCCTTCTCTTCTGGGTTCGTGCCGCCCGCTTTCGCGGGCGGCGCAATATTCTGTCTTGTATCGCTCAGTGCGCGGCGCTTGCGCCGGCCGTCGCGGGAATCGGCGTGATCGTGATGTGCAGGCCGCATTCCTTCGTATCGCGCGATTCCCACCACCAGCGGCCCGCGCGGCTGTCCTCGCCGGGACGGATCGCGCGCGTGCAGGGCTCGCAGCCGATGCTCGGGTAGCCGCGCGCATGCAGCGGGTTGACCGGCACGTCGAACGCCTTCAGGTACGCCCACACGTCGTCCTCGGTCCAGTCGGCGAGCGGATTGTACTTCGCGATGCCGCGCGCCTCGTCCTGCTCTTCCTCGTGCAGCTCCGCGCGCGTGACCGACTGCTCGCGGCGCTGGCCGGTGACCCACGCATCGACGTCGGCGAGCGCGCGGTTCAGCGGCTCGACCTTGCGGATGTGGCAGCACGACTTGCGCAGCTCGACGCTTTCGTAGAACGCGTTCAGGCCATGGTCGGCGACGTACTGGTCGACCGCGTCCTGCCGCGGATGGAACTGCTCGATCTCGTAGCCGTAGCGTTCGCGCACGCGGTCGATCATGCCGAGCGTCTCCGCGTGCAGGCGGCCCGTGTTCAGCGAGAAGATGCCGATCGACACGCCCTTCGACAGGATCGCGTGCGTAACGAGCATGTCCTCGGCCGCGAGGCTGCTCGCGAACTTCACGTTCGGATGGCGCGCGGCGATCTGCGCGAGCAGCGCGTCGAGCCGCTCGACCTTCGCGGCGAGCGCCGGCGTCAGGGTGGCGTGGGCGTCGCTCATGCGCTCACCTTCGCGTCGGGCGTCGCCGCGCCGCGGCGGCGGAACAGCGGCGCCGGCTCGTCGAACGCGCCCTGGTAGCGCTGCGAGAACTCGCCGAATGCGTTCAGCGCGTCGTGGATGTCCTTGTCCGCGCGCACCGCGAACGCATCGAAGCCGACCCGCGACATGTACAGCAGCTGGTCGCGCAGCACGTCGCCGATCGCGCGCAGCTCGCCCGTCCAGCCGTGGCGCTCGCGCAGCAGGCGCGCGATGCTGTAGCCGCGGCCGTCCGCGAAGCGCGGGAACTCGACGGCGATCAGCGAGATCGCGCCGAAGTCGGCCGCGAGATCGGCCGGTTCGCTGTCCGGCGCGAGCCACACGCCGAGTTCGTCCTTCGTCTTTGCGGCGACCAGCGCCGCGCGCTCGGCCTGCCACAACGCGAACGGCACCAGCACCTTGCCGGCCGGCAACGCGTCGACCGCGGGCAGTGCGCCGTCTTCCGCCGCGCGCACGACCTGCCATGCATCGTCGATCACTGCGCGGTTCTTGATAATCGAAGCCATCTGCTAATTCCTTCTACCCGGTTGGTTACGCGTTCACTGCCTGGCGCGCCGCATACACGCGCTCCTTGAACGGCGCGATGCCGATGCGATCGTACGTGTCGACGAAGCGCTCGCCGTCGATGCGCGACTCGACGAACGTGTCGATCAGCTTCGCGATCACGTCCGGCACTTCCTCCGCCGAGAACGACGGGCCGATCACGCGGCCGAGGCGCGCGCCGTCGTGGCCCGTGCCCTGCTCGCCGCCGAGCGACACCTGGTACCACTCGGCGCCGTCCTTGTCGACGCCGAGAATGCCGATGTTGCCGACGTGGTGATGGCCGCACGAGTTCATGCAACCGGAAATGTTCAGCGACAGGTCGCCGAGGTCGTACACGAAATCGAGATCGTCGAAGCGCTGCTGGATCGCCAGCGCGATCGGGATCGACTTCGCATTCGCGAGCGAGCAGAAGTCGCCGCCCGGGCACGCGATGATGTCGGTCAGCAGGCCGACGTTCGGCGTCGCGAAGCCGGCGGCCTTCGCCTTTTCCCACACCGCGAACAGGTCGCGCTTCTTCACGTTCGCGAGGATCAGGTTCTGCTCGTGCGACACGCGCAGCTCGCCGAACGAGTAGGCATCCGCCCAGTCGGCGACCTGCTCCATCTGCGCGTCGGTCGCATCGCCCGGCGCGACGCGATGGTTCTTCAGCGACAGCGTGACGGCCGCGTAGCCCGGCACCTTGTGCGGCGCGACGTTGCGCTCGACCCAGCGCGAGAACGCCTTGTTCTCGAGCAGGTGCTGCTCGTACGACGCGTCGGTGTCGGCGAGCTTCTCGTAGACCGGCGGCTGGAAGTACTGCGACACGCGGTCGACTTCCGCCTGCGTGAGCGTCGACGGGCCGTCCTTCAGGTGCTGCCACTCCTCCTCGACCTGCTGCGCGAACTTCGCCGGCGACAGCGCCTTCACGAGGATCTTGATGCGCGCCTTGTAGAGGTTGTCGCGGCGGCCGTAGCGGTTGTACACGCGCAGCACGGCTTCGCAGTAGGTCAGCAGGTGCTGCCACGGCAGGTCTTCCTTGATCACCGCGCCGATGATCGGCGTGCGGCCGAGGCCGCCGCCCGCGAGGATGCTCGCGACGATTTCGCCCTGCGCGTTCTTCTTCAGGTACACGCCGAGGTCGTGGATCTGCACGGCCGCGCGGTCGTCCTTCGAGCCGGACACCGCGATCTTGAACTTGCGCGGCAGCCACGCGAACTCGGGGTGGAACGTCGACCACTGGCGGAGGATTTCCGACCACGGGCGCGGATCGATCTCCTCGTCTTGAGCGACGCCCGCGAACTGGTCGGCCGTGATGTTGCGGATGCAGTTGCCCGACGTCTGGATGCCGTGCATCTGCACCGACGCGAGCTTCGCGAGGATCTCGGGCGTCTCCTCGAGCTTGATCCAGTTGAACTGGATGTTCGAGCGGGTCGAGAAGTGGCCGTAGCCGCGGTCGTGCTCGCGCGCGATGCGGGCCAGCATCCGCAGCTGGTCGCTGCGCAGGTTGCCGTACGGAATCGCGATGCGGTGCATGTATGCGTGACGCTGCATGTACAGGCCGTTCTGCAGGCGCAGCGGGCGGAACTCGTCTTCGCTCAACTCGCCCGACAAGCGGCGGCGCACCTGGTCGCGGTACTGCGCGACGCGCTCGTCGACGATCGTCTGGTCGTATTGGTCGTACTGATACATTCGGGGACCCCAGGGTTTTCGTGTTGACCGCGCGACGTCCTAGCCACGCCGCGCCCGAATCTCCGTTTCGCCGCCGCGCCGGGCCATCATCGGCGGCCCGGTGGATTGCTAATGACGAAAACAGATATCCATATTTGAAAAACTCCGGTGAATCGTAATAAACTCGCCTTATATTTCAAACGACTAAAAAATTCTGTTGATATGCGAAAGGGTTATAAATGAACCTGCACCAATTTCGCTTCGTGCGCGAGGCCGTCCGGCAGAATTTCAACCTCACCGAGGCTGCCAAGGCGCTGTACACGTCGCAGCCGGGGGTCTCGAAGGCCATCATCGAGCTGGAAGACGAGCTCGGCGTCGAGATCTTCACGCGGCACGGCAAGCGCGTGCGTTCGCTCACCGAACCTGGGCGGATCATCCTCGCGTCGGTCGAGCGGATCCTCCAGGAGGTCGAGAGCCTGAAAAGGGTCGGAAAGGATTACGCCGCGCAGGATCAGGGCAACCTGACGATCGCGGCGACCCACACGCAGGCCCGCTACTCGCTGCCGGCCGCGATCGCCGAATTCAAGAAGCGCTTCCCGAAGGTGCACCTGTCGATCCTGCAGGGCAGCCCGACGCAGGTCGCCGAGATGGTGATCCACGACCAGGCCGATCTCGCGATCGCGACCGAGGCGATCGCCGACTACAAGGAACTCGTGTCGCTGCCCTGCTTCCAGTGGCACCACGCGGCCGTGGTGCCCGTCGACCACCCGCTGCTCGAACGCAAGCCGCCGACCCTCGACGATCTCGCGCAGTATCCGCTGATCACCTACGACGACGCGTTCGCGGGCCGCAAGAAGATCAACCATGCGTTCGCGCTGCGCGGGCTGTCGCCGGACATCGTGCTCGAGGCGATCGACGCCGACGTGATCAAGACCTACGTCGAGCTCGGCCTCGGCGTCGGGATCATGGCCGACATCGCGTTCAACCCGGAGCGCGACCGCAACCTGCGGCTGATTCCGGTGGGCCACCTGTTCGGCAGCAACGTCACGCGCGTCGCGCTCAAGCAGGGTGCGTACCTGCGCAGCTATGTGTATACGCTCGTCGAGCTGCTGTCGCCGACGCTGAACCGCAAGCTGATCGAGCAGGCGCTGAAGGGCGAAGCCGAATCGTACGAACTTTGACCGGACTGCATCACGACGGGGGCGCACATTGCCCCCCTTTTTTCCGCCCGACGGAGGTTCACGCATGCCGCTTTCCGCCCCGCTGCTGCGCCGCGCCGCCGGCGCCGTCCTCGCCCTCGCCTGCGCCGCCGCGCACGCGGACCTGAAGGTTGGCGTCGACCTGTCGACGACCGGCCCCGCGGCCGCGATCGGCATCACGAGCAAGAACGCGATCCTGATGTGGCCGAAGACGATCGCCGGGCAGAACCTGCAGGTGACGGTGCTCGACGACGCGTCCGACCCGGGCGCCGCGGTGCGCAACATCCGCAAGCTGGTCGCGGAAGACCGCGTGGACGTCGTGATCGGGCCGAACATCACGCCGGCCGCGCTCGCGGCGCTCGACGCCGTCGCGGATGCGCAGACGCCGATGATCACGCTGGTGGGTTCCGGCGCGGTCGTCGAGCCGCAGGAAGGCGCGCGCACCTGGGCGTTCAAGATGGCGCAAAGCGACCGCGCGATGGCCGACGTGATGACCCGCACCATGTCGAACCGCGGCGTGAAGACGGTCGGCTTCATCGGCTTCGCGGACAGCTACGGCGACAGCTGGCTGAACGAATTCACGCGCTTCGCCGAGCTGCGCAAGATCCGCGTGGTCGCGGCGGAGCGCTTCAACCGCACCGATGCGAGCGTCACCGGCCAGGCGCTGAAGCTGATCGCGGCGAAACCCGACGCGATCCTGGTCGCCGGGTCCGGCACGCCGGCCGTGCTGCCGCAGCGCACGCTGATCGAGCGCGGCTACAAGGGCCCGATCTACCAGACGCACGGGATCGCGACGCCGGAGTTCATCAAGCTCGGCGGCAAGGACGTGGACGGGACGCTGTTCCCGACCCAGCCCGTCGTCGTTGCGCGCACGCTGCCGGCCGACCACCCGGCCCGCCGCGCCGCGCTCGCGTTCGTCGACGCGTACGAGGCGAAATACGGCGCCGGCACGGTCACGCAGTTCGCGGGCGATGCGGCAGGCGTGTACCCACGCCTCGCCGACGCGGTCGGCCGCGCGCTGAAGGCCGCGCAGCCGGGCACCCCCGCGTTCCGCGCGGCGCTGCGGCGCGAGCTCGAACGCGCGCACGAGCTGGTGGTGCCGAACGGCGTCGTCAATACGAGCGACCAGGATCACGTCGGGCTCGACCAGCGCGCGAGCGTGATGGGGATCGTCCGGCACGGCGCGTTCGCCTATCTCGGCCAGTGAACGACCGCAACGCGGCTTGCCCGGTGCCGCGATTTCAGCGATAATTCGCGTTTTCGCCGCGCACAACCGCATGCGCGGGCCCGAACAAGCCCAGGTGGTGAAATTGGTAGACGCAGGGGACTCAAAATCCCCCGCCGCAAGGCGTGCCGGTTCGATTCCGGCCCTGGGCACCAGATTTCGGCGTCATACGCCAACCGTAGTCGAAACCCGCGAACGCGCACCGCTTCGCGGGTTTTTTGTTTCCGGCGCGCGCCGCAACGCACCGAACGAGCGGTTCGGCCGCGCGCGCTCAGCGCTCGCTCCCACCCTCCCGCAGCGCCCCGCCCATCAGCTCCGCGAACCACTCGATGAACGCATTGAGCCTGCGCGACCGGTGCCGGCGATGCGGATACACGGCCGACACGTCCATCGGCGCGGCCCGATAGCCCGGCATCACGTCGACCAGCGCGCCGCTGTCGAGCAGGTGCTGGACGTCGAACCGCGGAATCTGGATCAGCCCCATCCCCGCGAGGCAGCTGGCGATGTAGGTCTCCGCGTTGTTGACGATCACGCGGCTCGGCAGCGCCAGCTCGCGCGTGACGCCGCCGGCGCAGACTTCCCACGGCAGCTCGCGGCCGCTCGCCGGCGACGCGTAGCCGACCGCCCAGTGCCCGTGCGCCAGCGCGTCCGGATGCGCGGGCACGCCGCATTCGCGCAGGTAGTCGGGGCTCGCGCAGTTGACCAGCACGAATTGCCCGAGCGGCCGCACGACGAGGCTGCTGTCGGCGAGCCGTCCGACCCGGATCGCGCAGTCGACGCCCTCCTGCACGAGGTCGATCGAGCGGTCGGTCGAGCCGAGGAACAGTTGCAGCTTCGGGTGACGGCGGAACAGCGACGGCAGCGCGGGCGCGATCACGCGGCGCGCGATCCGGCTCGGCACGTCGACGTTGAGCCGGCCGATCACGTCGCGGTCGCGGCTGCGGAACAGCCGATCGAGTTCGTCGGCTTCCGCGAGCAGGCGCCGGCCGCGCTCGAGCAGCAGCGCGCCGTCGGCGCTCAGCTGCACCTGCCGCGTCGTGCGATGCAGCAGCCGCGTGCCGAGCCCCGTCTCGAGCTGCTGAACGGCCGCCGACACGGTCGCGCGCGGCACGTCGAGCGCATGCGCGGCCTTGATGAAGCTGCCCATCTCGGCAACCTGAAGGAAGATTCTGACCTGATCCAGCTTGTCCATCGGCGAAGAGGCGGGTTCGTTCGGGCGGCGGGCGCCGGAAATGAAACAGGCGCGCGGCCGTGACGCCCGCGCGCCTGCCCATTGTCCACGCAAACCGGCCAGTGCGGTACGCGCCCGGCAGCCTGGCTCGGCGCCTATTTCGTCGTATAGCCGCCGTTGATCAGGATCGTCTGGCCCGTGATCCACCAGCCGTCGGTCACGAGGTGGCGGATGAACGGCACGACGTCCTCGATGTCGGTGAGCCCCGTCTTGCTGAACGGCGACAGCGCGGCCGCGCTCTTGTGATACGCGACCGCATCGGCGCCTTCGGCCGGATAGAAGAACGGCGTATCCATCGGGCCCGGCCCGACGGCCGTCACCGAGATCCCGCGCGCGCCGTATTCCTTCGCGGCCGCGCGCGTGAAGTGCTCGACCGGCGCCTTCGCGCCCTCGTAGGCCGCATAGAACGGCGTGAACGCGCCGAGCAGCGACGTCACGAGCGTGACGAGCTTGCCGTGATCCTCGAGATGCCGCCCCGCCTCCTTGATGAAGAAGAACGCGGACTTGCTGTTGACCGCGAACATCTCGTCGTACTCGGCCTCGGTGATCTCGGCGATCGGCTTCTTCAGCACCTTGCCGACGGTGTTGATCGCGATGTCGATCCTGCCGAAGCGCTGCTTGACCGCGTCGAACAGCCGCTCGAGCGCGGCGGCCGTCGTCAGGTTCGCCTGGAACGTCGCGGCATCGGCGCCCGCCGCACGCACCGCGGCCGCCGTCTCCTCGGCCTGCGCCAGCGTCGCCGCGCTGTTGTAGTGGATCGCCACCGCCTTCGCGCCGTGGCTCGCCAGGTCACGCGCGATCAGGCCGCCGAGGTTCTTCGCGCCGCCTGCGATCAGGACGACCTTGTCTGCGAGTGCATGAGTGGCCACGGTTGACTCCTTTCTCGTTGAACGAAGTCCTGAGTGTAGGCACGGATGGGGCGCCGGTCAGCCGGCCGCGGCTGGATGGATTGTCCAGGAAATCGATCCAATCCGGCGCCGTCAGCGCGCGTGCCGTGCGGCGTCGATTTTGCCGAGCAGCCACTGCATCCCCGCCAGATGCTGCTGGTCGTGGCTGCTCAGGTAATGGACGAGCCCGCGCACCGTCAGCGCGCCATAGCCGTCGAATTCGCCGGTGCGCGCCCACTGGTCCGGCGTGAGCGCCGACACGCGCTCGAGCGTGCGGCGCCGCGCGTCGCGAAACGCGGCGAGCACGTCCGGCGCGTGCGCGTCGTCGTAGCGCCGCTCGAGCGCGAGCGCATCGCTGTCGACCGACACGAGCCGCGGGCGATCCTCATCGAGCATCCGGCGCAAGCGCACGTGATATCCGTCGATCTCGATGTCCCGCACATGACAGAGCTGCCCGAGCGGAGAAAAACGCTCGCTCGGAATGCCCTCCCAGTCGCCGGGCGTCCAGCGTGCGTAACCGTCGGGCACCGCCGCGAAGTGGGCTTCGAGCAGACGCGGAAAATCGGCAAGGGCGTCGAGGGTCACCGGGTTCATGCGAGGGTCTCCGGGTCGGTCGCGGGGAAGATGGCCGCGGGCCGCAGCCCGCCTGCCGCGGCGATTACTTCACGCTGAAGCGGTAGCTGCCCTGCGTGCGGTGCCCGTCCGCCGCGACGGCCACCCACTTGACGGAATAGGCGCCCGCTCCGAGCGCCGGCAGCGGCACCGTCATCCGCTTGCGGTTCGCGGCGTCGACGCTCGCCTTGCCGTCCGACACCGTCTTGCCCGCACCGTCGACGACGACGATCGAGCTGAAGGCCGGCTCGAGCGGCTCGGTGAAATCGAGCGTGACGGCGGCCGGCGCGACGCTCAGCTCGGCGTTGGCGGCGGGATCGGTGTTCGCCGGCCGCGCATGCGCGAACGCGGCCGTCGACACGGTCGCGGCAAGTACGACGGCGGCCGCGCGGCGGCCGAGGGAGAGCAGATCGAAGGTCATGTCCTGTCCGTGAGAGATGAGCGGATGCCGCGGGCAGGCGCGCCGCCCGCGGCGTTTCGGCAGCTTACCAGCGCGCGCGCCGGCATGCCGGCGACGGGCCGGCGCTTGATAGAATGCGCGCGCTATGGATCTCGAAAGCATTCTCTTCACCCAGGGCTTCGGCTCGCGCCGCCAGTGCCGCGGCCTGATCGAGGCCGGCCGGGTCGGCGCCGCCGGCGCGCCCTGCACGGACCCCGACGCCGCGTTCGACACCGACGGCCTCGTCTTCACGGTCGACGGCGCGGCATGGCCGTTCCATGCACGCGCGTATCTCGCGCTGAACAAGCCGGCCGGCTACGAGTGCTCGCGCGATCCGCAGCATCACGCGAGCGTGTTCAGCCTGTTGCCGCCGCCGCTCGTCGCGCGCGGTGTGCAGTGCGTCGGCCGCCTCGACCAGGACACCACCGGCCTGCTGCTGCTGTCCGACGACGGCCAGTTCGTGCATGCGTACACGTCGCCGAAGCGCAAGGTGCCGAAGACCTACGTCGCGACCGTGCGCCATCCGCTCGACGACGCACAGCTGAACGCGCTGCGCGCGGGCGTGCAGCTGCACGGCGAGCCGAAGCCGATCGCGGCGATCGCCGCCGAGGCCCGCGACACGCACGCGCTCGCACTCACCGTGCTCGAAGGCAAATATCACCAGGTCAAACGGATGGTCGCCGCCGCGAGCAACCGCGTCGAAGCGCTGCACCGCGAGCGCATCGGCGGCTTCACGCTGCCCGCGACGCTCGCGCCGGGCGCGTGGCAATGGCTGAGCGAAACCGAGCTGGCCGCGTTGCGCGGCACCGCACCGTAAAAACCCTGTAAGGGAAAATCAGCACGACCGTTCGATGGTCTCCCCTCGCTATACTCGAATTACAAGCTGTTACGAACAGCGATGCAGGGGAGACATCATGCAAATCACTCAACCGTTCGAATTGTCGTACGTGATACTTGCCTTTGCCGCGGTCGGCGCGATCGGGATCGGCGGGCTGCTGGCGGCCATGCACCGCAAGCACAAATACCATCCGAACCTGATCGGTGCGCTGATCGGCGCGCTGCTGTGCTTCCTGCTGATCGAGGCGTTACCCGCGCTGACCTGACCCGCCGCCGGGCGCGAGCGTTTGAAGGAAATCGTCTACGGTCGGATAGCGCAAGGTCACGCACAATTCGCGCTTGAGCCGGGCATTGGACAGCCGCCGCGACTCGCGCATGAACGACAGCAGCGTCGGCTCGAGCAGGCGCTCGGCGTCGGCGCGGCTCACGCGCGGCGGCGGCGCCAGGCCGAACGCGTGCGCGACTCGGTCGAAATACTCCCCCATCCGCAGTTCGCTATCGTCTGACGCGTGCACCGCGCGCGACGGCTGGCCGCGCGCGGCCGCGCGCAGCAGGATCGCCGCGAGGTCGTCGGCGTGGATGTGGTTCGTGTAGACGTCGTCTTCCGGCACGAGCGCCGGCGTGCCGCGCTCGAGGCGCGCGAGCGGCAGCCGGTTGGCCGCGTAGATGCCGGGGATCCGCACGATGCGCGCCGACAGCACGCCGCGCGCGGTCGCGGCGCGCAGTTGCCGCTCCGCCGACACCCGGCGAAACGCGCGCGGATTGGCCGGGCGCAGCGGGTGCGTCTCGTCGATGCGCGCGCCGCCGCAGTCGCCGTAAACGCCGGTCGTGCTCGCATAGACGAGCGTGGGCGCGCGAAGCCCCTCGGGTACAATACGCGCTGCCCGGAAACGCGAGCCGGCCGGCCGTGCCACGGCACGCTCGCGCCGCAGTCTGCCGTAGGCGGGCGCCGGCTGAGCCGACGCTCGCCGCGTGGTCGCGGCCAGTGCCGCGACGAGCGCACGCGTGCGGCGGTCTTCGGCGCCGTCGGCTTGCGGCGGGGCGAGATGCAGGACCGTGCGCGGCGCCAGGCCCGCAAGGCGCCGCAGCGTGGACGGGTGGTCGAGGTCGCCGACGATCGGCGTCGCGCCGGCTGCGCGCAATGCTTCGCGCCGTGCCGGATGGCTCGTCAGCGCGACGATCCGCAGGTCGGCGCGGCGTGCGCGCCATTGCGCGACGCAGCGCAGGCCGACGTCGCCACAGCCGACGATCAGCACGCGCGGCCGGCGCAGGATTCGTGTCGCGATCATGATGTTTGCGAAATATCAGTATCCACCGTTGCGCGACGCGCAACGGCTTGCATTGTAGCTGCCGTGCGCAACCTGCACGGTCCCCACATTTTGTTCTAGTTGGTTCTATGGCATTCAACGTCACTCTCAAGCAAAGCGGCCGGCAATTCCATGTCGAGTCGGACGAAACCGTGCTGGCGGCAGCACTGCGCCAGAACATCCATCTGCCGTACGGCTGCAAGAACGGCGCCTGCGGCTCGTGCAAGGGTCACATCGCATCGGGCCAGATCGAGCAGGGGCCGCATGCCGCGTCGGCGCTGTCGAACGACGAGCGCACCCGCGGCCTCGCGCTGCTGTGCTGCGCGAAGGCGCAGTGCGATCTCGAGATCGACGTGCGCGAGATCGCCGGCGTCGACGGCGTGCAGGTCAAGAAGCTGCCGTGCCGGGTCGCCGCGCTCGAGCGCAAGGCCGACGACGTGGTCGTGCTGAAGCTGCAGCTGCCGGCGAACGAGCGCCTGCAGTATCTCGCGGGCCAGTACATCGAATTCATCCTGAAGGACGGCTCGCGCCGCAGCTACTCGATGGCGAGCGCGCCGCACGAGGAAGGCCCGATCGAGCTGCACATCCGCCACATGCCCGGCGGCAAGTTCACCGACCACGTGTTCGGCGCGATGAAGGAGCGCGACATCCTGCGCTTCGAAGGCCCGCTCGGCACGTTCTTCCTGCGCGAGGATTCGGACAAGCCGATCGTGCTGCTCGCGTCGGGCACCGGCTTCGCGCCGATCAAGGCGATCATCGAGCACGTGAAGCACTCCGGCATCACGCGCCCGATGACGCTCTACTGGGGCGCGCGCCGCAGGAAGGACATCTACCTCGAGGCGCTCGCCGCCGAGTGGGCGAACGAGATCCCGAACTTCAAGTTCGTGCCGGTGCTGTCCGAGCCGGACGATGCCGACGCGTGGGACGGCCGCACCGGCTTCGTCCATCGCGCGGTGATCGAGGATCTGCCCGACCTGTCCGCATACCAGGTCTATGCATGCGGCGCGCCGGTGATGGTCGAATCCGCGCAGCGCGACTTCACGCAGCATCACGGCCTGCCCGCGGACGAGTTCTACGCCGACTCGTTCACGAGCGCCGCCGATCTCGCGCACCCGGTCTGAGCCCGCACGGCCCGCCCGCGCCCCGCGCCCCGCCGCGACACATTTGTTGCATCGCGGCGGTTTACAGTGGGACGCGGGATGCCGTATGCTTGCGCACATGAACCGCTTCCTGTCCGCTCTCCGACGTCGCCGCTCGCCGCTCCGCCCGGATGCCGCCGGCTCGTCACGGACTCGCGCGTAACCCTCACCCCGTTACGCACAAGCTGTTCGAACCACCCAGCCACGGCATCACCCGTGGCTTTTTTCTTGCCTGTTTCCCTTTCAACCTCCGCTGGAGTCTGCTGCCATGCCGCTGAACGATTTTCCGATCGACTCGCTGATGTACATCACGAACCGCCCCGACATCGTGTTCACGCACGGCAAGGGGTCGTGGCTCTACGATCACACCGGCAAGCGCTATCTGGACTTCATCCAGGGCTGGGCGGTCAACAGCCTCGGGCACTGCAACGACGGCGTGGTCGAAGCGCTGAAGACGCAGGCCGAGAAGCTGCTGAACCCGTCGCCGGCGTTCTACAACGAACCGATGGCGAAGCTCGCGGGCCTGCTCACGCAGCACAGCGTGTTCGACAAGGTGTTCTTCACGAACAGCGGCGCCGAGGCGAACGAAGGCGCGATCAAGCTCGCGCGCAAGTGGGGCCGCAAGTTCCGCAACGGCGCGTACGAGATCATCACGTTCGACCACAGCTTCCACGGCCGCACGCTCGCGACGATGTCGGCAAGCGGCAAGCCGGGCTGGGACACGATCTACGCGCCGCAGGTGCCGGGCTTCCCGAAGGCCGAGCTGAACAACATCGAGTCGGTCGAGAAGCTGATCGGCGAGAAGACCGTCGCGGTGATGCTCGAGCCGATCCAGGGCGAAGGCGGCGTGATTCCGGCCACGCGCGAATTCATGCGCGCGCTGCGCGCGCTGACGAAGCAGCACGACCTGCTGCTGATCGTCGACGAAGTGCAGAGCGGCTGCGGCCGCGCGGGCACGCTGTTCGCGTACGAGCTGGCCGACATCGCGCCGGACATCATGACGCTCGGCAAGGGCATCGGCAGCGGCGTGCCGCTCGCGGCGCTGCTGTCGACGGCGGATGTCGCGGTGTTCGAGGCCGGCGACCAGGGCGGCACCTACAACGGCAACCCGCTGATGACGGCGGCCGGCTATTCGGTGATTTCGCAGCTCGTCGCGCCGGGCTTCCTGGAAGGCGTGCGCGCGCGCGGCGAATACCTGAAGCGCAAGCTGCTCGAGCTGTCGGAAGAGCGCGGCTTCGAAGGCGAGCGCGGCGAGGGCCTGCTGCGCGCGCTGCTGCTCGGCAAGGACATCGGCCCGCAGATCGTCGAAAAGGCGCGCGACATGCAGCCGGACGGCCTGCTGCTGAACGCGGCGCGCCCGAACCTGCTGCGCTTCATGCCCGCGCTGAACGTCACGACCGACGAAATCGACCAGATGATGGCGATGCTGCGGTCGATTCTCGACACGCTCTGACGCGATCCGCGCGATGGATGCCGCCGCCGATGACGTCGCGATCCGTCCGTTCGATCGCGCCGATACCGATGACGTGCTCGCGCTGTGGCGCGACGCGTTTCCCGAATATGGCGATACGAGCGCGCCGCACCGCGATCCACTGCGCTCGATCGAACAGAAGTGCGCGACGCAGCCTGAACTCTTCTTCGTTGCGACGCTGCACGGGCGCGTGGTCGGCACGGTGATGGCCGGCTACGACGGCCATCGCGGCTGGCTGTACTCGCTCGGCGTCGGCCGCGGCGTGCGGCGGGCCGGCGTGGGCCGCGCGCTCGTCGCCCACGCGGAAGCGGCGCTCGGCGCGCTCGGCTGCCTGAAGGTGAACCTGCAGGTACTCGCCGACAACGCGCAGGCATGCCGCTTCTACGAGACGATCGGCTATCGCGTCGAGGAACGCGTGTCGTTCGGCAAGCGGCTCTACGCCGCCTGATCGCGCACGCGCCATGAAAAAAGCCGCATGCCCTCGCGGACATGCGGCTTTTTCACATCCCGACCAATCGGCTTACTCGCCCAGATACGCGGCCCGCACCTTCGGATCGTCGAGCATCTGCTTCGCATCGCCTTCCATCGTGACCGTGCCCGAGTCCATCACGTAGCCGCGATCGGCCGCCTGCAGCGCGAGCCGTGCGTTCTGCTCGACCAGCAGCACCGTGATGCCCTCCTTCGAGATCGTCCGCACGACTTCGAAGATCTTCTCGACCATGATCGGCGACAGGCCCATCGACGGCTCGTCCAGCAGCAGCAGCTTCGGCTTGGAGAGGATCGCCCGCGCCATCGCCAGCATCTGCTGCTCGCCGCCCGACAGCGTGCCCGCGAGCTGCGTCGCACGCTCCTTCAGGCGCGGGAAGAAGCCGAACATCCGCTCGACGTCCTTCTTGATCTGCTCCTTGTCGTTGCGCAGGTACGCGCCCATCTGCATGTTCTCGACGATCGACATCCGCGCGAAGATCCCGCGGCCTTCCGGCACCATCGCGAGGCCGCGCTTCAGCAACTCGTGCGACGGCACGCCCTTGATCGATTTGCCGTCGTACTCGATGTCGCCCGCCGAATACGGCTTCAAGCCCGTGATCGCCTTCATCGTCGTGGTCTTGCCCGCGCCGTTCGCGCCGATCAGCGTCACCAGCTCGCCCTGGCGGACTTCCATGTCAACGCCCTTCACGGCCTGGATCCCGCCGTAGTTGACCTGCAAGCCCTTGATTTTCAACATTGCCGCTGCCATCAGTGCACCCCTGCGCCGAGATATGCCTCAATCACCTTCGGATTCTTCTGCACGTCCTGCGGCAGACCCTCGGCGATCACCTTGCCGTAATCGAGCACCGTCATCCGGTTGCACAATCCCATCACGAGCTTCACGTCGTGCTCGATCAGCAGGATCGTGCGGCCGTCCGCGCGGATCTTGTCGAGCAGGCGCGTCAGTTCCACTTTCTCCGTCGCGTTCATCCCCGCCGCCGGCTCGTCCAGCGCGAGCAGCTTCGGATCGGTCGCCAGTGCGCGCGCGATCTCCAGGCGGCGCTGGTGGCCGTACGACAGGTTGCGCGACGTGTAGTCCGCGTACTGCAGCACGCCGACGTATTCGAGCAGCTCGATCGCGCGCTCCTTGATCTCGCGTTCTTCCTGGCGTTCCGCCGGCGTCTGGAACACCGCACCCAGCAGGCCGTGCTTGGTCCGCACGTGGCGGCCCACCATCACGTTCTCCAGCGCGGTCATCCCGCCGAACAGGCGGATGTTCTGGAACGTGCGCGCGATGCCCGTCTTCGCCACCTGGTGCACCGCGGTCGGCTTGTATTCCGTGCCGTCCAGCTTGAACTCGCCGGAATCCGGCGTGTAGAGGCCCGTGATCACGTTGAAGAACGTCGTCTTGCCGGCGCCGTTCGGGCCGATCAGGCCGTAGATCTCGCCTTCCTTGATCTCGAGGCCGACGTCGGACAACGCCTGCAGGCCGCCGAAGCGCTTGTTCACGCCTTTGACGGACAGTCGGATTTGTTTGTCGCTCATGTTCTCTTGCTCCTCGTCCGTCCGTTACGCGCGCGCCGACTTGGCGCTGCGCTTCGCCAGTTTCGCGATCTTGTCCTCATGCTTCGGCGCCGGCCACAGGCCTTCCGAGCGGTACAGCATGATGATCACCATCGCGAGGCCGTACAGCGCCTGGCGGATCACTTCCGTATCGACGATGTCATGACCGAAGATCGCATGCTGCAGCGGGCTCATCGTCGAACGCAGGAATTCCGGGAAGATCGCGAGCAGCACCGCGCCGAGGATCACGCCCGGGATGTGGCCCATGCCGCCCAGCACCACGCAGGCCAGCACCACGATCGATTCCCAGAACGTGAACGATTCCGGCGACACGAAGCCCTGGAACGAACCGAACATCGCGCCCGACAGGCCGCCGAACGACGCGCCCATCGCGAACGCGAGCAGCTTGACGTTGCGGGTGTTGATGCCCATCGCCTTGGCGGCGATCTCGTCCTCGCGGATTGCCGCCCATGCGCGGCCGATGCGCGAGTGCTGCAGGCGCGTACACGTCCAGATCACCAGCAGCGCGCACAGCACGAACAGGTAGTAGTACATGTACACCGACGGCAGCTGGATGCCGAACAGCGAGTGCGTCTGCGACAGGTTGAAGCCCGCGACCTGCACCGGGTCGATCCCCGTGATCCCCTTCGGGCCGTTGGTGATGTTCACCGGACGGTCGAGGTTGTTCATGAAGATCCGCACGATTTCACCGAAGCCGAGCGTGACGATCGCGAGGTAGTCGCCGCGCAGGCGCAGCGTCGGCGCGCCGAGCAGGATCCCGAAGATCGCGGCGATCGCCATCGCGATCGGCACGATGATCAGGAACGGGATGTGCAGGCCGCCGGGCGCGAGCTGCGCGATCCACTCGAACTGCGTCGCCAGGTGCGGCGAGCTCAGCAGTGCCGCGGTATAGGCGCCCACCGCATAGAACGCGATGTAGCCGAGGTCCAGCAGGCCGGCGAAGCCGACCACCACGTTCAGGCCCAGCGCGAGCATCACGTACAGCATCGCGAAGTCGAGCACGCGGACCCAGTAGTTGCCGCCGGCAGCGCCGATGATGATCGGCGCGGCAATCACGAACGCCGCGGTGAGAATGCCGATGGTGACGGTCTTCGCGGTGTTGCGTTCTTCGACGAGCGTCGTCGAGGTTTCAATCGGTTGAATGGATGTCATGTTCTTGCTCCCCTTCCGTTACGCGCGATCCGCGACCCGTTCGCCCAGCAGGCCCGACGGACGGAACACCAGCACGATGATCAGCACGATGAATGCGAACACGTCCTGGTAGTTGCTGCCGAACACGCCACCCGTCAGATTGCCGATGTAGCCTGCGCCGAGCTGCTCGATCAGGCCGAGCACGATGCCGCCGACCATGGCGCCCGCGAGGTTGCCGATCCCGCCCAGCACCGCGGCCGTGAATGCCTTCATGCCCGGGATGAAGCCCATGTAGAAGTGCACGTTGCCGTATTCCGACGCGATCATCACGCCGGCCAGCGCGGCGAGCGCCGAGCCGATCATGAAGGTCGCCGAGATCACGAAGTTCGGGTTCACGCCCATCAGGCTCGCGGTGTTCGGGCTTTCCGCGATCGCGCGCATCGCGCGGCCGAGCTTGGTCTTGTGCACGAGCAGCAGCAGGCCGCCCATCACGAAGAACGCGACGGCGATGATCACGATTTCGGTCAGCGAGATCACGGCGCCCGGCGTCGTGTCGGTGGCCTTGATCACGTTGATCGGGTCGGTCGGCAGAAGCTGCGGGAACGGCAGCGGGTTGCGCGACCAGATGATCATCGCGGCGGTCTGCAGCAGGATCGATACGCCGATCGCAGTGATCAGCGGCGCGAGGCGCGGCGCGCGGCGCAGCGGCCGGTACGCGACCCGTTCGATCGTGTAGCCGACGATCGCGCAGACGATCGCGGCGATACCCAGGCCAATCGTCAGCGTCGCGACGTTGCCCAGCGCGGGGAAGTGGTTCTGCAGCACGGTGATCGCCGACAGCGCGACCATCGCGCCGATCATCAGCACGTCGCCGTGCGCGAAGTTGATGATGCCGAGAATGCCGTACACCATCGTGTAGCCCAACGCGATGATGGCGTAGACACTGCCGAGCACCAGCCCGTTGAGGATCTGCTGGACGAAGATATCCATTTAAAGCTCCTTGGCCCGTGCTGCCGGATGAAGCTGCGCCTCGCGGGTAAGCGGGGAATCACGTCATCTCGACGACACTGCGGGTACTAAAAAAGACCGGTAAGGGTTGATCGTCCCGGCGTGCGCCGCCCGGCCTGTACGGCCGGACCTGCCGCCGGAGCGGATACAGAAACGGCACCGCACTGTTCCGGTGCCGTCACGAGTCCCGTCGCTACATCTTCACGACATCGAGGACGGTTTTCCTGGCCTCCTTGAAGTCGTAGAGCGTAATCGCCCCCTCTTTCAGATCGCCGTTCGGCGCGAATGCGATGTGACCGATTACCCCGCGGTAATCGGTCGACGGCATCGCAGCCAGCACCTTGGACGCGTCGATCGAGTTGGCGCGCTTCATTGCGTCGACGATCACGTAGACGGCGTCGTACGTGAACGGCGCGTAAATCTGCACCGGCGTGTGGAAGCGGTCTTCGTACTTCTTCACGAAATCCGCCCCGTTCTCCATCCGCGACAGGGCGAGCCCCGCCTCCGAACAGATCAGGTTCCGCACCGCGTTGCCCGCGAGCTCGACCACCTTGTCGGTGCACACACCGTCGCCGCCAAGGATTTTTGCTCCGATACCGAGCGCCATCGCCTGCTTCGCAAACGGGCCGCCGGTTGCGTCCATGCCGCCGTACATGATGACGTCGGGATGGTCGCGCTTGATCTTCGTCAGGATCGCCTTGAAATCCGTCGCACGGTCGCTGGTCGCTACGCGCGCGACGATCTGTCCGCCCGCCGCCGTGACGGTCTTCGCGAATTCATTGGCAAGGCCCTTGCCGTATACGGTCGCGTCGTCGACGACCGCGAAGCGCTTCGCGTGGAGCGCATGCAGCGCGTAGTTGGCGAGCGCAGGGCCTTGCTGCGCATCCGTCGCCACCACGCGATAGGTGGTCTTGAACCCCTGCTTCGTATAGTCGGGGTTGGTCGAGGACGGCGAAATCTGCACGATGCCTGCGTCGCTGTAGATTTTCGACGCCGGGATCGACACCCCCGAATTGAGGTGCCCCACCACGGCCACGACCCGGTCGCCGACCAATTTCTGCGCGACCTGCGTGCCGACCTTCGGATCCGCCGCGTCATCCTCGGCGACCAGTTCCAGCCGCACCGGATGCGCGTCGATCGTCAGGCCATGCGCGTTGATTTCCTCGACTGCCAAACGTGCCCCGTTCTCATTGTCCTTGCCCAGATGGGCGATGCTGCCCGTCAATGGGGCCGCATGGCCGATCTTGACGACGCGCACGTCGCTGGCCGGCGGTGCCGCGGACGCCGCAGCCTCCTTGCCCGCCCCGTCGTCGCTCTTTTTGCTGCAGGCGGCAAGCATTGCAACCGCTGCGGCGACGGACACGGCGTAAGCCAACTTCACATGCATTAAATAGGTCTCCCGCGCCTTGCCAAAACCAGGTTCCACGACCGTTCGGGCATGAAAACGGGCGCATTGTAACTCCATTTATAGGACGCCAATATTCCTGATTTGATGGGGTTTTCCTGCATTGCAACCAATTTTGAGACAGGGCTTTGGCGACGCGGAGCAACCCGGTTGCGCCCGCCGCGGAAATGCCGGTTGCGATTGCTTTCGCGAAGGACAAAAAAAAGCGCGCCCAACGGGCGCGCTTCGGTAACGCAATGATTTTGAAAGGATCAGGCGGCGGGCGGCAGGTTCAGGCCGCGCGGCAGCGGGAACGACACGTTCTCCTCGATGCCTTCGAGCGCGCGCACGTTGCGCACGCCGAGTTCGCGCAGGCGCGCGATGACCGCTTGTGCGAGCACCTCGGGCGCGGACGCGCCGGCCGTCACGCCGATGCGATGTTTGCCGGCCACCCACGCGGGATCGATCTGCTCGGGCGCGTCAACCATGTATGCGGCGACGCCGCGCTTCTCGGCCACTTCGCGCAGCCGGCTCGAATTGGAGCTGTTCGGGCTGCCGACGACGATCACGACGTCGCACTGCGGCGCCATGAACTTCACCGCATCCTGGCGGTTCTGCGTCGCATAGCAGATGTCCTGCTTCTTCGGTTCGCGGATCTTCGGGTACTTCGCCTTCAGCGCGGCGATGATCTCGGCCGCATCGTCGACGGACAGCGTCGTCTGCGTGACGAGCGCGATGCGCTCCGGATCGGCCAGCTCGAGCTTCTGCACGTCCTCGACGCTCTCGACGAGATGCATGCCGCGCTCGACCTGCCCCATCGTGCCTTCGACTTCCGGGTGCCCCTTGTGCCCGATCATGACGATGTCGACGCCGTCCTGGCGCATTTTCGCCACTTCGACGTGCACCTTCGTGACGAGCGGACACGTCGCGTCGTAGATGCGCAGCCCGCGCACGCCGGCCTCGTCGCGCACCGCCTTCGACACGCCGTGCGCGCTGAAGATCACGGTGTTGCCGGACGGCACTTCCTCGAGCTCCTCGACGAAGATCGCGCCTTTCTTCTTCAAGTCCTCGACCACGTACTTGTTGTGGACGATCTCGTGGCGCACGTAGATCGGCGCGCCATGCATCGCGATCGCCCGCTCGACGATCTCGATCGCGCGATCGACGCCCGCGCAGAAGCCGCGCGGCTGGGCCAGCAGGATTTCGGCGTCGGCGGCGACGGTCTGCCCGGACAGCGTATCGGTGGTGCTCATGATTACAGAATCCCGATGATTTTCACTTCGAACGTGAGCGCCTGGCCCGCGAGCGGATGGTTGAAGTCGAACAGCGCCGAGGTTTCGCCGACTTCCTTCAGCACCCCTGCATATCGACCGCCGTCCGGCGCGTTGAATTCGATCAGGTCGCCCGGCGTGAAGTCGTCGCCGACCATCCCGTTCTCGCGCAGCGTCTTGAGCGTCACGCGCTGCAGCATCTCCGGGTTTCGGGGACCGAACGCCTGCTCGGGCGCTAGCTGATAAGTCGAATGGTCGCCCACCCGCAGCCCGACGAGAATCTGTTCCAGCGAGGGCGCCAGTTGCCCTGCGCCGAGCAGCAGCGTCGCGGGCTTGTCGGAAAAGGTGTTGACGATATCGGCGCCGTCGGCCAGTGCCAGCCGGTAGTGCAGCGTGACGTGCGAACCGGGCTTCACTTCGGAAAGATCGATGAGGCTCATGAATGACTCGTTCAATGGCGCCTGACACGGCCGCGAGGCCCGGCGCAAAACCGATATTGTAAGTCACCTGCGCGCGCAAGGCTGAAACTGCGACGACGGCGCGCAGGCCGGCGCGCCGACAACGGAGAACCGACGATGCAGCAACCCCTTCCGCCCGCACCCGAATGCCGCGCCGCCGGCGGCGACGCACCGCGCGCGGTCCGGCCGCGCAAGCGCCGCCCCCGGCGCGCGCAGTGCGCCAACCTGCCGCGCGAGCGGCTGCTCGATCGCGGGCCCGGCGCGCTGACCGACGACGAACTGATCGCGCTGCTGCTCTGCACCGGCGTGCCCGGCCTCAACGTGTTCGACAACGCGCAGGCGCTGCTCGACCAGTTCGGCGGCTCGCTGCGCGGGCTGCTCGACGCGACGCCGGCCGATTTCCGCGGCCGCCGCGGCATCGGCGACGCGCGCATCGCGCTGCTCTCCGCGGTGGCCGAGATCGGGCGGCGCGCGCTCGCGGAAAAGGCCCGCGAACGGCTGGTGATCGAATCGCCCGGCGCGGTCGAGGATTTCCTGCGCATCAAGATCGGCACGCGCCCGCACGAAGTGTTCGTCACGCTGTACCTCGACGCGCGCAATGGCGTGGTGGATATCGAGGAAAGCGCGCGCGGCTCGCTGACGCGGATGGCCGTCTACCCGCGCGAGATCGTGCGCCGCGCGCTGCTGCTGAACGCCGCCGCACTGGTCGTCGCGCACAACCACCCGTCCGGCGCGGTGCGGCCGAGCGCGGAAGACCGGCGGCTGACCCGCGTGCTGCACGACGCGCTCGCGCTCGTCGACGTGCGGCTGCTGGATCACGTCGTCGTCGGCGTGAGCGATACGTTCTCGTTCGCGCGCGCAGGGTGGCTGTCGATGTAGAATGTCGGGCTGCGGGCCGGCCGGTGCCGGTTCCCGCAGACGGCGCACCGTCGTCACAACGACGGGATGAAATTGCGTTTGATTTTTCTGAACTTTTTCTGCTAGAATCGCCGTCTGTCTTTTTTCCAACCAGTTCTAGCCATCGAAGGGCCTTGTCTGCAAGGGCTTGGGCGTTCGGAGTGCAGCTATGGATCACGTGGCTGCTCGATGAGAACCTTCACCGGCGATCGAACCCCGAATTTAGCGTATTAGGAGTGCTCTCATGGCACGCGTATGCCAAGTAACTGGGAAAGCGCCGATGAGCGGCAACAACGTTTCCCACGCCAACAACAAGACGAAGCGTCGCTTCCTGCCGAACCTGCAAAACCGCCGGTTCTGGGTGGAAAGCGAAAACCGCTGGGTGCGCCTGCGCGTCTCGAACGCCGGCCTGCGCCTGATCGACAAGAACGGCATCGATTCCGTGCTCGCTGACCTGCGCGCACGCGGCGAAGCCTAAGCCCAAGGAGCACAATCATGGCAAAAGGCGCACGCGACAAGATCAAGCTTGAGTCGACCGCTGGCACGGGTCACTTCTACACGACCACGAAGAACAAGCGCAACATGCCGGAAAAGATGGCGATCAAGAAGTTCGATCCCGTCGTCCGCAAGCATGTGGAATACAAAGAAACCAAGATCAAGTAATCTCCTGGTTTCTGCCAGCCTGACGATGACCGAAAAGCCCCGCAATCGCGGGGCTTTTTGTTTTGCGCGCACGCTGGAGCCCGACGCGGTATGCTCTCCCCTTTCCGCACGCGGCTGCGCCGCCGGAAGCGACAAGATCAAAAGTGCAATGATGGAGATGCAGCAATGAATTTCGACGTGGCGATCGTCGGCAGCGGCCTGGCAGGCCTGTCGGTCGCGCTCAATCTGGCCAGCACGCGACGTGTCGCGCTGATCGCGAAACGTTCGTTGATGGAGGGCGCGAGCGATAACGCGCAAGGCGGCATCGCCGCCGTGCTCGATTCCGCGGACAGCATCGAGAACCATGTCGACGACACGCTGGTTGCCGGCGGCGGCCTGTGCGACGAAGGCGCGACGCGCTACATCGTCGAGCACGGCCGCGAAGCGATCGAGTGGCTGATTTCGCAGGGCGTGCCGTTCACGAAGGACGATGCGGCCGAGCTCGGCTTCCACCTGACCCGCGAAGGCGGCCACAGCCACCGCCGCATCATCCACGCGGCCGACGCCACCGGCCATGCGGTGCTCGCGACGCTGTCCGAGCGTGCGCGGCAGCATCCGAACATCACGTTCTTCGAAAACCATCACGCGATCGACCTGATCACGTCGGAGCGGCTCGGCCTGCCCGGCCGCCGCTGCCACGGCCTGTATGCGCTCGACGTCGACAACGATCGCACGATCACGATCGAGGCGCCGCACACGGTGCTCGCCACCGGCGGCGCGGGCAAGGTCTACCTGTACACGACCAACCCCGACACCGCGACCGGCGACGGCATCGCGATGGCCTGGCGCGCGGGCTGCCGGGTCGCGAACATGGAGTTCATCCAGTTCCATCCGACCTGCCTGTTCCACCCGTATGCGAAGTCGTTCCTGATCTCCGAGGCCGTGCGCGGCGAAGGCGGCTTGCTGAAGCTGCCGGACGGCACCCGCTTCATGCCGGCGCACGACCCGCGCGCGGAGCTGGCGCCGCGCGACATCGTCGCGCGCGCGATCGACTTCGAGATCAAGAAGCGCGGGATCGACTGCGTGTATCTCGACATCAGCCACCAGCCGGAAGCGTTCCTGCGCGAGCATTTCCCGACGATCCACGCGCGCTGCCTCGAATTCGGCATCGACATCGCGAAGCAGCCGATTCCGGTCGTGCCGGCCGCGCACTACACCTGCGGCGGCGTCGTCACCGACCTCGCGGGCCGTACCGACCTCGCGGGCCTGTACGCAGTCGGCGAAACGTCCTGCACGGGGCTGCACGGCGCGAACCGGCTCGCCAGCAATTCGCTGCTCGAATGTCTGGTGATCGGCCGCGCGGCGGCCGACGCGATCGAAACGGCCGGCTTCGCAGCGGAAGCGACCGGCCCGCTGCCCGCATGGGACGAGAGCCGCGTGTCCGACGCGGACGAGGAAGTGGTCGTCGCGCACAACTGGGACGAGCTGCGGCGCCTGATGTGGAACTACGTCGGCATCGTGCGCACCGACAAGCGCCTCGAGCGCGCGAAGCACCGGTTGTCGCTGCTGCGCGACGAGATCCACGAGTATTACGCGAACTTCCGCGTGAGCCGCGACCTGCTCGAACTGCGCAACCTCGTCGATGTCGCGACGCTGATCGTCAAGAGCGCGCAATCGCGCCGCGAAAGCCGCGGGCTGCATTACAGCCGCGACTGGCCGCACACACTGCCGAAGGCACTGCCGAGCGTGCTGACGCCGAAAGCGCGCCGCTGACGCCTGCCCTGCCTCCCAAAACAAAAGCCGTTGGCGCTTGCGCGCCAACGGCTTTTTCGTCTGCGGCGTGCGCCGCGCTCAGTCGACGATGCGCATCGAGTAATCGGTCGCGCGCACGTCCTTCGTCAGCGCGCCGATCGAGATGCGGTCGACGCCCGTTTCGGCAATCGCGCGCACCGTGTCGAAATTGACTCCGCCCGACACTTCGAGCACCGCCTTGCCGGCCGCCACGCGCACCGCGTCACGCATCATGTCGAGCGTGAAGTTGTCGAGCAGCACCGACTGCGCACCATGCGCGAGCGCCGTGTCGAGCTGCGCAAGGGTCTCGACCTCGACCTGCACCGGCACGCCCGCGTTCAGCGCGAAGGCCGCATCGAGCGCCTCGCCGACGCCGCCCGCCGCCGCGATGTGGTTTTCCTTGATCAGGATTCCGTCGTACAGCGCGAGCCGCTGGTTCGCGCCGCCGCCGACCCGCACCGCGTACTTCTGCGCGAGCCGCAGGCCTGGCAGCGTCTTGCGCGTATCGAGAATCTTCGCGCGGGTGCCTTCGATGCGCTCGACATAGCGCCGCGTGGCCGTCGCGACGCCCGACAGCAATTGCAGGAAATTGAGCCCGTTGCGCTCCGCGGTCAGCAGCGCGCGCGCCGGGCCTTCGAGTTCGCAGACGGTCGAATCGGCCGTCATGCGGTCGCCTTCGCGGTAGTGCCAGTGCACGTCGATCGCCGGATCGATCCGGCGCATCACCGCGTCGAACCACGGCACGCCGGCGAGCACGGCCTCTTCGCGCACGATGATGCGTGCACGGCGGCGCTCGCCGGCCGGTACCAGCCGCCCGGTCTGGTCGCCAGTGCCGACATCTTCGGCCAGCGCGTCGGCGACGTTGCGCGCGAGCGCGTCATCGAACGCGGCGCCGTATTGCGCGCGAATCGTTTCGTAAAGCGGGGAGACTGCGTCGGTCATGCTGCCCCCACGTTCGCGAACAGTTGCTGGTCGCGCTGCAGGTCGCCGCTCGCCTGCACACGCTTCTTGTGGGCCGCGGCGAAATCGAGCATGCGGTCGATCGGCAGCCGCGCGCGTGCGCCGATGGCCGGGTCGACGAAGATCTCGTTGTGGCCGCGCTCGAGCACGTCGGCGAGATTCGCGAGGCCGTTCATCGCCATCCACGGGCAATGCGCGCAGCTCTTGCAGGTCGCGCTGTTGCCGGCGGTCGGCGCCGCGATGAAGGTCTTGCCGGGCGCGGCGAGCTGCATCTTGTGCAGGATGCCGAGATCGGTCGCGACGATGAAGCGCGTCGCATCGAGCTTCACCGCGGCATCGATCAGTTGCGTCGTCGAACCGACGACGTCGGCCTGCGCGACGACGCTTTCCGGCGACTCCGGATGAACGAGCACCTTCGCATCCGGATACTCGGCGCGCAGCAGGTCCAGCTCGATGCCCTTGAATTCGTCGTGCACGAGGCACGAACCCTGCCACAGCAGCATGTCCGCGCCGGTTTTCTTCTGGATATAGCTGCCGAGATGGCGATCCGGCGCCCAGATGATCTTCTCGCCGCGCGCATGCAGGTCGGCGACGATCTCGAGCCCGATCGACGACGTGACCATCCAGTCCGCGCGCGCCTTCACGGCGGCGCTGGTGTTCGCGTAGACGACGACGGTGCGATCCGGGTGCGCATCGCAGAACGCGGAGAATTCATCGACCGGGCAGCCGAGGTCGAGCGAGCAGGTCGCATCGAGATCGGGCATCAGGATCCGCTTGCCGGGGCTCAGGATCTTCGCGGTTTCGCCCATGAAGCGCACGCCGGCGACGACGAGCGTCTGTGCATCGTGGTCGCGGCCGAACCGGGCCATCTCGAGCGAATCGGCGACACATCCGCCGGTTTCGTCGGCGAGTTCCTGCAATTCGGCGTCCACGTAATAGTGCGCGACCAGCACGGCCTTCTCGCGCGCGAGCAGCGCCTTGATCCGCGCCTTCAGTGCGGCGCGCTCCTCGGCAGAGGGCGTCTCGGGCACTTTCGCCCATGCCTGCCCGATGCCGCAGGCCGTGCCTGCCGCGACCGGTCGGTCGTACTCGACGGGCTTGATCGTCGATTGCATCTCCATCTCTCCTATGTCGATCGAAGTATGCGCTTCAGCGCCTACTTCGATCCCATGCAACGCTCGACCAGAGTCGAGCGTGTGCGCGCGTGCTCCGGTTCCGTGCAAAGTCCAGCCTTGCCGATCGCCGCCACCAAACGGCCGGCCCAAAAGAAAAAACCCCGCCAGCGCGGGGTTTGTGACGTCCTGAGATTCTAATCGATTTCGAATCAGGCGTAGCGGCGCAGGCGCGTCGCAAATTCCTGCAACGCCTTGATCCCGCTTTGTTCTGCGCGGTGGCACCAATCCTGCAATTGGGCCAGCAGCTGTTCGCGCGATGCGGTCGAGCGATCCCAGATCGCAGCCAGTTCCTGGCGCAGCTGGAAGTACGTCTGCAGCTTCTGGCTGTTCGCGAAGATTTCCGGCAGCAGCTTCTTCTTCTGCTCGTCGAGGCCGTCCTCGTCCTTGTGGAACCACTTGCGCGCGCCGCGCATCAGTTGGTACTTGTCGCTCGAACCGAGCTCCTTGAGGCGCGCGAGCTCCTGGCGATACGCACGCTTGACGGCCTTGCCGTAGCGCGCCATCACTTCGTAGCGGTTCGACAGCACGGCCTGCAGCGTTTCCTGGTCGAGCACCGTCTTCGGCTTGTTCAGGCGCGGCGTGGGCGCGACCTTCTTCACCTTCGCGAGACCGAACGCCGACATGATGCGGATGTACATCCAGCCGATGTCGAATTCGTACCACTTGTTCGACAGCTTCGCCGACGTCGCGAACGTGTGGTGGTTGTTGTGCAGTTCCTCGCCGCCGATCACGATGCCCCACGGGAACAGGTTCGTGCTCGCATCGGCCGAGTTGAAGTTGCGATAGCCCCAGAAGTGGCCGAAACCGTTGACGACGCCGGCCGCCCAGAACGGGATCCAGACCATCTGCACGGCCCACACGGTCAGGCCGACCACGCCGAACAGCGCGATGTCGATCACCATCATCAGGCTGACGCCGAGGATCGGGTATTTCGAATAGATGTTGCGTTCGATCCAGTCGTTCGGCGTGCCGTGCCCGAACTTGCGCATCGTTTCCTCGTTCTTCGCTTCCGCGCGGTACAGCTCGGCGCCCTCGAGGAACACCTTCCAGATGCCACGCGTCTGCGGGCTGTGCGGATCTTCCTCGGTCTCGCACTTCGCATGGTGCTTGCGGTGGATCGCGGCCCACTGGCCGGTCAGCATGCCGGTCGTCATCCACAGCCAGAGCCGGAAGAAATGGCTGGCGATGGGGTGCAGCTCCAGCGCGCGGTGCGCCTGGCAGCGGTGCAGGTAGACCGTCACGCCGATGATCGTGACGTGCGTGACGGCGAGCGCGAACAGCACGATCTGCCACCACGAAAAGCGCAGGAGCCCGTGGGAAAGAAAGTCGAGCAGGGAATTCAGCAAGGCAGTTACCTGTGGTGTAAGCGACGTCGGCCACGCACCGGCGTCAGAAAGATGAAAGCATACCGCGGAATAGACCGGGATTTTACTTCAACCGTTCCAAGTCTTTGTAAAAAATGACTATTTCTTGCCTTGAAGCAACGCCGGCAGTCCACCGGCGGACTGCGCCGGCCGGACGATCCGGATCTGGCCGGCCTACATGACCGCGCGCTCGGGCGGGCTGCCGATGTCGGCTTCGCGCCCGACTGCAAAACCGTCCGGCAGGCCGACGACGCGCACTTCCCGCTGCGGGAATGGAATCGACACGCCGTGCTCGGAAAACAGCCGCCAGATGTTGCGGTTCACCGCCGAGCGCACGCCCGACGTGCCTGTCGCGGAATCCTCGATCCAGAAGCCGAGCTCGAGGTCGATGCCGTCCGCGCCGAAGCTCACGAGGTACGGCGTCGGCGCCGGCTCCGCAAGCACGCGGGGCACGCCCTTCGCGGCATCGGCGAGCAGCGCGAGCGCGTGCTCGACGTCGCTCGTGTACGCGACCTGCACCGCGACCTTCGCATAGCCGCGCGTCAGGTACGACGACTGGTTCTGCACGACGTCGGTGATCAGCTTCTCGTTCGGGATCAGCGTTTCGTTGCCGTCGAGACCGCGCACGACCGTGTAGCGCGTGCGGATCTGCGTGACGACGCCCTGCAGCCCGCCGACGTTGATCGCGTCGCCGAGCCGAAGCGAGCGGTCGAGCAGGATGATGAAGCCCGACACGTAGTTGCTCGCGATCTTCTGCAGCCCGAAGCCGAGCCCGACGCCCACCGCGCCGCCGAACACGCCGAGCACGGTCACGTCGATGCCGACCAGCGACAGGCCGATCAGCACCGCGGCGAACACCAGCAGCGCGCGGCCGACCCGCGACAGCACGACCTTCAGGTTCGCGTCGAGCGTGGTCGCGCGCTTCAGGCGCTCCTCGAGCACCGAGCCGAGCCACATCGCGACCATCAGCGTCACGCAGACCCACAGCGCGCCGGAGATCACGGACAGCAGCGTCAGGTGCGCGTTCGCGACGCGGAACTGCACGCTGTCGAGCCACGCGAGCACGTCGCGCTGGATGCCGAGCACGGTCAGCACCATCGCGGCCCACACGACCACCGACACGAGCCTTTCGACGACCGACAGCCACGCATGCGTGTGGCCGTCGCGCGCAAACACGCGCCGCGCAAAAAAGAACAGCACGTAGATGAGCCCGATGCCGAGCAGCGGCACGAGCGCGAGCGACAGCAGCGACGTCGACATGAACGGCTCGAACGCGAGCTGCGCGCCCCATACGAACACGCCGCCGAACAGCGGGAACAGCGCGCGCTTCAGGCTCTGCGCGCCGGCGCCGGGCGTGCGCCCGGCCGCACGGCGGCGGGCGTCGATGCGGTCGTGCACGAAGCGCGCGGCGAGCCACGCGAAACACAGCGCGCCGACCAGCACCGCCGCCTGCCAGATCATCACCGGCTGGTTGAAGTCCTGGATCACCGACGCGAGGCGGCGCGACAGCAGGCGGTTCTGCATCATCCGTCGAACCCGCCGTTACTGCGGCTGCGCGCGCCGCTCGAGCACCGCGGCGAAGAAGCCGTCGGTCGCATGGCGGTGCGGCCACAGCGACAGGTAGTCGCCCGTCTCGAGCGCGATGCGCTGGTCGGCCAGCACCTTCTGCGCCGGCACGAGCACGAAGTCCGGGTGATCGGCGAGGAACTGGCCGACGATCGCCTCGTTCTCCGCGTCGAGCACGCTGCAGGTCGCGTACACGAGCCGCCCGCCCTTCTTCACGAGCCGCGCCGCGCTCGCGAGGATCGACGCCTGCTTCGGCGTGAGCTCGTCGATCGACGTGCGCGACTGGCGCCACTTCAGGTCCGGATTGCGGCGCAGCGTGCCGAGGCCGCTGCACGGCGCATCGACCAGCACGCGGTCGATCTTGCCGGCGAGCCGCTTGATCTTCGCGTCGTGCTCGCTGTCGATCAGCACCGGGTTCACGTTCGACAGCCCGCTGCGCGCGAGGCGCGGCTTCAGCTTCGCGAGGCGCTTTTCCGACACATCGAACGCGTACAGGCGCCCGGTCGAGCGCATCATCGCGCCGAGCGCGAGCGTCTTGCCGCCCGCGCCCGCGCAGAAATCGACGACCATCTCGCCGCGGCGCGGCGCGACGAGCGAGCACAGCAGCTGGCTGCCCTCGTCCTGCACCTCGATCAAGCCTTCCTCGAACAGCTTGAGCTTGGTCAGCGCGGGCTTGCCGACGACCCGCACGCCGTACGGCGCGAACGGCGTCGCGCCGGCGTCGATGCCGTTCGCGCGCAGCGCGTCGACCACCTGGTCGCGGGTCGCCTTCTGCGCATTCGCGCGCAGGTCGAGCGGCGCCGGATAGTTGAGCGCCGCGGCGAGCTGCGCGAGCTCCTCCGCGTCGAAGCGCGTCGCGAGCGCCTGCTGGATCCACTCCGGCAGGTTCGTGCGGATCCGCACCGGCAGGCTCGCCGGGTCGATCTTCGACACGTGCTCGAGCCACGCGGCCTCGGCGTCGGACAGGAACGGCTTCAGCGCATTGCGGCCGACCGTCTGCATCAGGCCGAGCAGCGTGAGCCGCCGCGCCGGGCTGCCCGAGCCGCTCTCGGCGAGGTGCGCAAACTCCATCTTGCGGCGCAGCACCGCGAACACCGCCTCGGCGATCACGCCGCGCTCCGCGTGCCCGAGCTTCGGGTGGGCCCGGAAGAACCGGCTCGTCGTCGCATCGGCCGGGCCGGCGAACTTCAGGACCTCGGCGAGCAAGGTTTCGGTCTGGCCGATCAGGAATCCATGCAGCTTCATACGCCCTCGCTCGTGTTGGGTTGTTCGTCCGAGAAAATCCAGCGCGCCTCCTCCGGCGCGACCACCGCGCGGCCGGCGTCGAGGCGCAGGCGCCCGTCGACGAACCAGCGCACCGCGCGCGGATACAGCACGTGCTCGAGCGCCAGCACGCGCTGCGCGAGCGCGGCCGCGTCGTCGCCCGCGCGCACGGGCACCGCGCCCTGCGCGACGATCGCGCCGCTGTCGAGTTCGGGGATGACGAAGTGCACGGTCGCGCCGTGCAGCGCGCAGCCTGCGTCGAGCGCCGCCTGGTGCGTATGGATGCCCTTGAAGCTCGGCAGCAGCGACGGGTGGATGTTCAGCATCCGCCCCTCGTATCGTCTGACGAATGCCGGCGTGAGGATCCGCATGAAGCCGGCGAGGATCACGAGATCGGGCGCGAAGCGGTCGATCTCGTCGGCCAGCGCCGCGTCGAAGCTGTCGCGGCCGTCGAACGACCGGTGGTCGACCACGGCGGTCGCAATTCCGTGCGACGCCGCGAAAGCAAGGCCGGCCGCATCCGGCCGGTTGGCGATCACGGCGGCAACCTGGGCCGGCCACCGTTCCTGCGCGCACGCGCGGACGATGGCTTCCATGTTGCTGCCGCGACCGGAAATCAAGATGACGAGTTTTTTCATCCGCGAATTTTACCATTCGGCCTCGCGTTTCCCGCCGGCTGAGCCGCCTGCCCGCCCGAACGTTTATAATCTTCTGCTTTGCGGCATCCATCCGCCCATTCCCCGACGCTGCAGCTATCGTGAAAGTCTTCCGCGGCCTGCCCAACGCCGAAAGCCGCGCCCCGTGCGCGCTGACGATCGGCAACTTCGACGGTGTCCATCGCGGCCACCAGGCCCTGCTCGCGCGCGTGCGCGCGGCGGCGGACGCGCGCGGCCTGCCCGTCTGCGTGATGACCTTCGAGCCGCACCCGCGGGAATTCTTCAATCCGGCCGGCGCGCCGCCGCGCATCGCGATGCTGCGCGACAAGCTCGAGGCGCTGCGCGAGCACGGCGTCGACCGGGTCGTGGTCGAGCACTTCAACCATACGTTCGCGAGCCAGTCGCCTGAGACGTTCGTCGAGCGCACGCTCGTCAATGGGCTGCACACGCGCTGGATGATGGTCGGCGACGATTTCTGCTACGGCGCGAAGCGCGCCGGCACGTTCGACACGCTGAAGGCGGCCGGAGAGCAGTACGGCTTCGAGGTCGAGCAGATGGGCACGGTCGCCGGCAGCGACGGCACGCGCATCTCGAGCTCCGGCGTGCGCGCCGCGCTCGCGGCGGGCGATCTCGCCGCGGCCGCGCAGGCGCTCGGCCACGGCTACGCGATCAGCGGCCACGTCACGCACGGCCTGAAGCTCGGCCGCGACCTCGGTTTCCCCACGCTGAACCTGCCGATCGCGCACAAGCGGCCGGCGCTGATGGGCATCTTCGTCGTCCAGGTGCACGGCCTCGCCGATACCCCGCTGCCCGGCGTCGCGAGCCTCGGCCTGCGCCCGACCGTCGTCGATTCGGGCCGCGTGCTGCTCGAAGTCCACCTGCTCGACTGGCACGGCGACGCATACGGCAAGCTGGTGCGCGTCGAGTTCCTGCAGAAGCTGCGCGACGAGGCGAAGTTCGACGATCTCGAAGCGCTGTCGCGCGCGATCGCGCAGGACGTCGCGAACGCCCGCGCGTATTTCGCCGCGCGCGACCACGCGCCCGGCAGCCGCACGACCGGCTTCTCGACGTCGGCCACCGACCGAATTAGCTGACCCCGCCGGCGGCGCGATGCGCCGCACCCCGGCGCCGCCGATGCGCGCGCTCACCCGATTCACGACGCCCGAGCGTCTCCCGATTTGATAGCGATCTCATCATGAGCAACAAGAAAGCCGATTCGAAACCGCAGGCCAAGTATCCGGTCAACCTGCTCGACACGCCGTTCCCGATGCGCGGCGACCTGCCGAAGCGCGAGCCGCAGTGGGTCAAGGAATGGGAAGCGCGCGGCATCTACGAGAAGATCCGCGCGGCCAGCCAGGGCCGGCCGAAGTTCATCCTGCACGACGGCCCGCCGTATGCGAACGGCGACATCCACCTCGGCCACGCGGTGAACAAGATCCTGAAGGACATCGTCGTCAAGTCGCGCAACATGGCCGGCTTCGACGCGCCGTACGTGCCGGGCTGGGATTGCCACGGGATGCCGATCGAGATCCAGATCGAGAAGCAGTTCGGCAAGTCGCTGCCGGCGGCCGAAGTGATGACCAAGGCGCGCGCGTACGCGACCGAGCAGATCGAGAAGCAGAAAGGCGGCTTCAAGCGGCTCGGCGTGCTCGGCGACTGGAGCAACCCGTACAAGACGATGAACTTCGTCAACGAGGCGGAGGAAATCCGCGCGCTCGGCAAGATCATCGAGAAGGGCTACGTGTATCGCGGCCTGAAGCCGGTGAACTGGTGCTTCGACTGCGGCTCGGCGCTCGCCGAGGCGGAAGTCGAATACAAGGACCGCACCGACCCGACGATCGACGTGATGTTCCCGTTCGCGGAGCCGGAAAAGACCGCGCAGGCGTTCGGCCTGGCCGCGCTGCCGCGCCCCGAGGGCGGCATCGTGATCTGGACCACCACGCCGTGGACGATCCCGGCGAACCAGGCGCTCAACCTGCATCCGGAGATCGTCTACGCGCTCGTCGACACCGAGCGCGGCCTGCTGATCATCGCGGAAGAGCGCGTCGCCGCGTGCATGGAAGAGTTCAAGCTGACCGGCCGCGTCGTCGCGACGACACTCGGCGAGAAGCTCGTCAACCTGCGCTTCCACCACCCGCTCGCGGCGGCCCACCCCGGCTACAAGCGCACGTCGCCCGTCTATCTCGGCGACTACGTGACGACCGACACCGGCACCGGCGTCGTGCACTCGTCGCCCGCCTACGGCGTCGAGGATTTCATGTCGTGCAAGGCGCACGGCATGACCGACGCGGACTTCATCAACCCCGTGCTGGGCGACGGCCGCTACAGCGAATCGCTGCCGCTGTTCGGCGGCCTGACGATCTGGGACGCGAACCCGAAGATCGTCGAGGCGCTGAACGCGGCCGGCACGCTGCTGCGCAACGAGAAGTACACGCACAGCTACATGCACTGCTGGCGCCACAAGACGCCGATCATCTATCGCGCGACGTCGCAGTGGTTCGCGGGCATGGACGTGACGCCGCGCGACGGCGGCGCGACGCTGCGCGAAACCGCGCTCGCGGGCGTGGACGCAACGGCGTTCTACCCGTCGTGGGGCAAGCAGCGCCTGCACAGCATGATCGAGAACCGTCCTGACTGGACGCTGTCGCGCCAGCGCCAGTGGGGCGTGCCGATGGCGTTCTTCGTGCACAAGGAAACCGGCGAGCTGCATCCGCGCACGCTCGAGCTGCTGGAAGAAGTCGCGAAGCGCGTCGAGCAGTCGGGCATCGAGGCATGGCAGTCGCTCGATCCGCGCGAGCTGATCGGCGACGACGCGAACCTGTACGAGAAGAACCGCGACACGCTCGACGTGTGGTTCGACTCGGGCACGACGCACTGGCACGTGCTGCGCGGCTCGCACAAGGATCAGCTGCAGTTCCCGGCCGACCTGTACCTCGAAGGCTCGGACCAGCACCGCGGCTGGTTCCACTCGTCGCTGCTGACCGCGTCGATGCTCGACGGCCGCGCGCCGTACAAGGGCCTGCTCACGCACGGCTTCACGGTCGACGGCGAAGGCCGCAAGATGAGCAAGTCGCTCGGCAACGGCATCGATCCGCACGAAGTCGCGAACCGTCTCGGCGCGGAAATCATCCGCCTGTGGATCGCGTCGACCGACTACTCGGGCGAGCTCGCGATCTCCGAGGAAATCCTGAAGCGCGTGACGGAAGGCTATCGCCGCATCCGCAACACGCTGCGCTTCCTGCTCGCGAACCTGTCCGACTTCGACTACGCGCAGCATGCGCTGCCGGTCGGCGAGTGGCTCGAGATCGACCGTTACGCGGTCGCCTTCTCCACGCAGCTGCAGACCGAACTGCTCGCGCACTACGAGAAGTACGAATTCCACCCGGTCGTCGCGAAGCTGCAGACGTACTGCTCGGAAGATCTCGGCGGCTTCTACCTCGACGTGCTGAAGGACCGCCTGTACACGAGCGCGCCGGATTCGACCGCGCGCCGCTCCGCGCAGACGGCGCTCTATCACCTGACGCAGGGCCTGCTGCGCGTGCTCGCGCCGTTCCTGTCGTTCACCGCCGAGGAAGCATGGAAGGTGTTCCAGCCGGCGAGCGACACGATCTTCACGGAAACGTACTACGCGTATCCGGAAGTCGCCGACGCCGACGCGCTGGTCGCCAAGTGGACGCTGCTGCGCGACGTGCGCGGCAACGTGACGAAGGCGCTCGAGGAAGCCCGCACCGCGAACCGCATCGGCTCGTCGCTGCAGGCGGAAGTGACGGTGCACGCGAGCGGCGCGCGCTACGACGCGCTCGCGAGCCTCGCCGACGATCTCAAGTTCGTGCTGATCACGTCGGCCGCGACGGTCGTCAAGGTCGACGACGAAGCGCAGGAAGGCGTCGACGTGGCCGCCTCGAAGTACCAGAAGTGCGAGCGCTGCTGGCACTACCGCGAGGACGTCGGCGCGCATGCCGATCACCCGACGCTGTGCGGCCGCTGCTTCTCGAACCTGTTTGAAAACGGCGAAACCCGGAGCGCGGCGTAACCATGGCGAAAACCCTGTCGAAATCGACCGGCGGCGCACTGGCGCCGTGGCTCGGCATTTCGCTGATCGTCATCCTGTTCGATCAGCTGACGAAGATCGCGATCCTGAAGACCTTCGCGTACGGCGCGCAGCATGCGCTGACGTCGTTCTTCAATCTCGTGCTGGTCTACAACCAGGGCGCGGCGTTCGGCTTTCTCGCGACCGCCGGCGGCTGGCAGCGCTGGGCGTTCACCGCGCTCGGCATCGGCGCGACGCTCGTGATCTGCTACCTGCTGAAGCGCCACGGCCAGCAGCGCCTGTTCAGCCTGTCGCTCGCGCTGATCCTCGGCGGCGCGCTCGGCAACGTGATCGACCGTCTCGTCTACGGCCACGTGATCGACTTCCTCGACTTCCACGTCGGCGCCTGGCATTTCCCGGCGTTCAACCTTGCCGATTCGGCGATCACGGTCGGCGCGGTGCTGCTGATCTACGACGAGCTGCGTCGCGTGCGCGGCGCGCGCTAAGCGCGCATACTCTGCGTCGACGGCCGGCCGCGCGCCGGCCGTCCTGATCGATCCCTTCGGAGGCCCGCGTTGGTACACGCAGAACTCGCAGGAAAACATCTCGTCCTCGGCCTGACGGGCGGCATCGCCTGCTACAAGATCGCCGAGCTCACCCGCCTGCTCACCAAGGCCGGCGCGACCGTGCAGGTCGCGATGACGGAAGCCGCGACCCAGTTCATCACGCCCGTCACGATGCAGGCGCTGTCCGGCCGGCCCGTCTACACGAGCCAGTGGGACGCGCGCATCGACAACAACATGGCGCACATCGACCTGTCGCGCGAAGCCGACGCGATCGTCATCGCGCCCGCGTCGACCGACTTCCTCGCGAAGCTCGCGCACGGGTTCGCGGACGACCTGCTGTCGACGCTGTGCGTCGCCCGCGATTGCCCGCTGCTCGTCGTGCCCGCGATGAACCGCCAGATGTGGCAGAACCCGGCCACGCAGCGCAACGTCGCGCAGCTGCGCGCCGACGGCGTGTCGGTGCTCGGCCCCGATTCGGGCGCGCAGGCGTGCGGCGAGATCGGCGACGGCCGCATGCTCGAGCCGGAAGCGATCTACGAGGCGATCGTCGCGCACTTCCAGCCGAAGCGGCTCGCGCACCGGCGCGTGCTGATCACGGCCGGCCCGACGTTCGAGCCGCTCGACCCCGTGCGCGGGCTGACCAACCGCTCGAGCGGCAAGATGGGCTTCGCGCTCGCGCGCGCGGCGCAGCAGGCCGGCGCGGAGGTGCACCTGATCGCCGGCCCGGTCGGCCTCGCGACGCCGTGGGGCGTCTACCGCGAGGACGTGCAGACCGCGCAGCAGATGTACGACGCGGTCATGAACGCGGTGCCCGACGCCGACATCTTCATCGCGGTAGCCGCGGTGGCCGACTGGCGCGCGGCGCAGCCGGCCGAGCACAAGATGAAGAAGACCGCCGACCGCAAGATGCCCGAGCTGACGTTCGTCGAGAACCCGGACATCCTCGCGACGGTCGCGGCTCTCCCCGATCCGCCGTTCTGCGTCGGCTTCGCGGCGGAAAGCGGCGATCTCGACGTGCACGGCGACGAGAAGCGCAAGCGCAAGAACGTGCCGCTGCTCGTCGGCAACCTCGGCCCGCAGACGTTCGGCCGCGACGACAACGAAGTTGCGCTGTTCGACGCGGCCGGCATCACGTGCCTGCCGCGCGCGCCGAAGGACGCACTCGCGCACGTGCTCGTCGACGAAATCGCGAAGCGCCTGCCCGACAACAGCCTGATCTGACCGCCTCATCCGACGCACGCGCGGCGGCCTGTGTGCCGCCGCGCCTTTTTCCCAGCGATTCGACGACCGAATGAAACTCGACCTGAAGATTCTCGACGCGCGCATGCGCGATTACCTGCCCGCCTACGCGACGACCGGCAGCGCGGGCCTCGACCTGCGTGCGTGCCTCGATGCGCCGCTCACGCTGAAACCGGGCGAGACCGCGCTCGTGCCGACCGGCCTCGCGATCCATCTCGCCGATCCGGGCTACGCGGCGCTGATCCTGCCGCGCTCGGGCCTCGGCCACAAGCACGGCATCGTGCTCGGCAACCTGGTCGGCCTGATCGACTCCGACTACCAGGGCCAGCTGATGATCTCGACGTGGAACCGCGGCCAGACGGAGTTCGTGCTGAACCCGTTCGAACGCCTCGCGCAGCTCGTGATCGTGCCGGTCGTGCAGGCGCAGTTCAACATCGTCGACGACTTCGCCGAAAGCGATCGCGGCGCGGGCGGCTTCGGCAGCACGGGCCGTCACTGAACGACGCAAGGGGCCTCGCGGCCCCTTTCTTTTTTCCGCTCGCCGTCACTCCCCGACGGGCTGCGCGATACGCGCGGGCGACAGGTCGCGCCGCCGCGCCTGTGTGACGCTCGCGTAGATCACCAGCGCGACCAGCACGCCCAGCAGCACGGCCGACGAACCGATCGTACCCAACGCGAGGCCGCCCTTCGCGGCCGGCTTCGTCAGTAGGTCGCCGACCGTCGCGCCGAACGGGCGCGTGAGCACGAACGCGGCCCAGAACAGGAACACGCCCGAGATTCGCGTGAAATAGTGCGCCAGCACGATCGCCACGAGCAGGCTGCCGATCAGCAGCGCGCCGCCCGCGAATCCGAGGCCCGAACTGTCTGCGAGGAAATCGCCGAGCGCGGTGCCGAGCGTGTTCGAGAACAGGATCGCGATCCAGTACAGCAACTCGACCTTGCGCGTCCGGATTTCGTCCACCGACAGCGATTCGCCCGTCAGGCGCCAGATCGCGAAGATGCCGAGCAGGATCGCGACGAGGATCGACGAGCCGGCCGCGTAGCCGAGGCCGAGCGTGCGGTCCATGAAATCGGACATCGTCGTGCCGGCCGTGCTCGTCGCGACGATCACCGCCCAGTAGATGGCCGGGCGATAGCCCGTGGTCCTGAGCTGCGCGCCGAGCGTGACGAGAAAGAAGCCGAACAGCAGGATCGAGCTGGCCGCGTAGCCGACGTTCAGCGTCATCGACAGCAGGTCGCCGCCGGTTTCGCCGAGCGTGGTCGCGCAGATCTTCATGATCCAGAACGCGAGCGTGATTTCGGGAAGTTTGTTCATTCGCACCCCTTTGCGGAAAGGCAGCGAGGCGGCGCGCCGCCTCGCGTGGCAGATGGGCTCGAATGTAGTCGTCGTCGGCTTAACGGAACCTTAGCAAACGTGAAAGACAGCGCGGTGGGGCGGCTGCCCCGTCAACGCGCGTGCTGGTGCCGATAGTGCAGCGCGTACGCGACCATCAGCAGCACGCCGAACGCGACGCCGACCACCATCGTCATCCGGAATTCGCGCGTGAATGCGGTCGTGAGCAGGATCGCCGCGACGAGCCCCGCGCCAAGCAGGCTGCCGAACGGGTGCCCCCACATGCGAAACGCGAGCGCGGGGCCGCGATACCGCGCACGGAAGCGCAGGTGCGTGACGAAGATCATCAGCCAGGTGAACAGCGCGCCGAACATCGCGATCGCCATCATCACGGTGAACGCCGTGTCGGGCGCCAGCGCAACCAGCACGGCCGCGACCGCGACGCCGCTCGTCGAGATCCACAGCGCCGCGCGCGGCACGCCGTTCGCGCCGAGCCGGCCGAACACGGCCGGCGCGAGCCGCGCGCGCGACAAGCTGAACATCATCCGCGTCGTCACGTAGAGCTGGCTGTTCATCGCGGACAGCGCCGCGATCAGCAGCACGAAGTTGATCACGCCCGCCGCATACGGCACGTGCGTCGCGGCCATCACCTTCACGAACGGGCTCTCGTCGGTGCCGGCCTGGGTCCACGGCACGATCGCGAGCATCAACGACAGCGTCAGCAGATAGAACAGCACGAGGCGGAACACCGTCGAGCGGAATGCGCGCGTGACCGCGTGCTGCGGATCGCGCGCTTCGCCCGCCGCGATCGCGACGGCCTCGATGCTCATGTAGCTGAAGATCGCGACGATCACCGCGACCCACGTTCCCCACGGCCCCTTCGGCAGGAAGCCCCCGTGCGCGGTGTAGTTCGCGAAACCGATCCCGGACGCGGCCGGCGCCGACCAGACGAGATACGCGCCGAGCACGATGAACACGACGATCGCCGCGATCTTCAGCAGCGAGAACGCGTATTCGACCGAGCCGTACAACGTGACGCTCGCGAGGTTCACGGCGATCAGCAGCGCGGAGAAGCCGATCACCCAGTACCAGCCGGGCACCGCCGGAAACCAGTACTTCATGAACACGGCGATCGCGCTGATCTCGGTGCCGATCGCGAACACCACCGCGAACCAGTACGCGTAGCGCACGAGGAAGCCCGCCAGCGGGCCGACGTAATGCTCCGCATACGCGCCGAACGAACCGGCCGTCGGGTGCGCGACGGTCATTTCCGCGAGCGCCCCCATCAGCAGCAGCGCGATCAGCGCACCGATCGCATACGAAACGAGCACGCTCGGGCCCGCGAGCCCGATCGCGAACCCGCTGCCGAGAAACAGCCCCGTGCCGATCGCGCCGCCGATCGCGATCATCGCCATCTGCCCCGACGACAGCGCGTGGCGCAACCCTTGCTCGCGCTCGACGATGCTGTCGAACGACCGTTGTTGTTGTGTCACAGCCTTGCCACTCCCCTGCACCACCATTGCGCGCCGCCGGCGCCGGATAAAACGAAACGGCGCGGAAAACTTCCCGCGCCGTTCGCATGAACCGCCGATTATCGCTTATTCGACTTCGACCGCCTCTTCGTTCGGCTTGTGCGGCGGATTCGCCAGCTTGTCGAACGACAGCTGCACCTTGTCGTTTTCGTCCACGTCGACCGTCACGTGACCGCCGTTCACCAGCTTGCCGAACAGCAATTCGTCCGCCAGCGCGCGACGGATCGTGTCCTGGATCAGCCGCTGCATCGGCCGCGCGCCCATCAGCGGGTCGAAGCCGTGCTTCGCGAGATGCTTGCGCAACGCGTCGGTGAAGAGCGCGTCGACCTTCTTCTCGTGCAGCTGTTCCTCGAGCTGGATCAGGAACTTGTCGACCACGCGCATGATGATTTCCTCATCGAGCGAGCGGAAGCTGATGATCGAGTCGAGACGGTTGCGGAACTCCGGCGTGAACAGGCGCTTGATGTCGACCATTTCGTCGCCGGTTTCGCGGCGCGTGGTGAAACCGATCGTCGCCTTCTGCATCGACTCGGCGCCCGCGTTCGTCGTCATGATGATGATGACGTTGCGGAAATCCGCCTTGCGGCCGTTGTTGTCCGTCAGCGTGCCGTGGTCCATCACCTGCAGCAGCACGTTGAAGATGTCCGGATGCGCCTTCTCGATCTCGTCGAGCAGCAGCACGCAGTGCGGCTTCTTCGTGACGGCTTCGGTCAGCAGGCCGCCCTGGTCGAACCCGACATAGCCCGGCGGCGCGCCGATCAGGCGGCTCACCGCGTGACGCTCCATGTACTCCGACATGTCGAAGCGAATCAGCTCGATGCCCAGCGTGAACGCGAGCTGGCGCGCCACTTCGGTCTTGCCGACGCCCGTCGGGCCGGAGAACAGGAACGCGCCGATCGGCTTGTCCATCTTGCCGAGGCCCGCGCGCGCCATCTTGATCGATGCCGCGAGCGCGTCGATCGCCGGATCCTGGCCGAACACGACGCTCTTCAGGTCGCGATCGAGCGTCTGCAGCTTGCTGCGGTCGTCCTGCGACACGCTCTGCGCCGGCACCCGCGCGATCTTCGAGATGATTTCCTCGATCTCGCTCTTGCCGATCGTCTTCTTCTGCTTCGACTTCGGCAGGATGCGCTGCGCGGCGCCCGCTTCATCGATCACGTCGATCGCCTTGTCCGGCAGGTGACGGTCGGTGATGAAGCGTGCCGACAGCTCCGCCGCGGCCGACAGCGCGCCCGACGAATACTTGACGCCGTGATGCTCCTCGAAGCGCGACTTCAGGCCGCGCAGGATCGCAACCGTCTGCTCGACGGTCGGCTCGGTCACGTCGACCTTCTGGAAGCGCCGCGACAACGCCGCATCCTTTTCGAAGATGCCGCGATATTCGGTGAACGTCGTCGCGCCAATGCACTTGAGCGTGCCCGACGACAGCGCCGGCTTCAGCAGGTTCGACGCATCGAGCGTGCCGCCCGACGCCGCGCCGGCGCCGATCAGCGTGTGGATCTCGTCGATGAACAGGATCGCGTGCGGGCGCTCCTTCAGTTCCTTCAGCACCGTCTTCAGACGCTGCTCGAAATCGCCGCGATACTTGGTGCCCGCCAGCAGCGCGCCCATGTCGAGCGAATAGACCTGCGCGTTCGCGAGGATGTCCGGCACCTCGCCGCGCGTGATGCGGTAGGCGAGGCCTTCCGCGATCGCGGTCTTGCCGACGCCGGCCTCGCCGACGAGCAGCGGATTGTTCTTGCGGCGGCGGCACAGCACCTGCACGACGCGCTCGACCTCGGACTCGCGCCCGATCAGCGGATCGATGCGGCCGTCCTTCGCCATCTGGTTCAGGTTCTGCGTGAACTGCGCGAGCGGGGTTTCCTTCTGCGCATTCGCGTCCTCGCTCTCGGCGTTCGCGTCGCTCGCCTTCGCGGCCTCGCCGCTGTTGGTCTTCGCGATGCCGTGCGAGATGAAGTTGACGACGTCGAGGCGCGTCACGCCCTGCTGCTGCAGGTAGTAGACCGCGTGGGAATCCTTCTCGCCGAAGATCGCGACCAGCACGTTCGCGCCGGTCACTTCCTTCTTGCCGTTTGACGTCGACTGGACGTGCATGATCGCGCGCTGGATCACGCGCTGGAAACCGAGCGTCGGCTGCGTGTCGACGTCGTCGGTGCCCGGAACGGTAGGCGTGTTGTCGTGGATGAAATTGCGCAGGTTCTGGCGCAGGTCCTCGATGTTCGCCGCGCAAGCGCGCAACACCTCGGCCGCCGTCGGATTATCCAGCAGGGCCAGCAGCAGATGCTCGACTGTTATGAACTCATGGCGCGCCTGGCGTGCTTCCATGAACGCCATGTGCAGGCTGACTTCCAATTCCTGGGCAATCATGCTTCCTCCATCACGCACTGCAGCGGATGCCCGGCCTGCCGCGCATGGGTAACGACTTGCTCAACCTTGGTCGACGCGATGTCCCGCGTGTAGACCCCACAAACCCCTCGCCCTTCGCGATGGACCTTCAGCATGATCTGCGTGGCCGTCTCGCGATCCTTCTTGAAATACTCCTGCACGACCATCACGACGAATTCCATCGGCGTGAAGTCGTCGTTGAGCAGCACCACCTTGTACATCGAAGGCGGCTTCAGCTTCTGCTGCTTGCGTTCCAGGACGGTACTGTCCTGCTTGTCCGGGATAATCGCCATACACCCATTCTAAACAACTCGGACAGGCCCGCAATCCTGCCATTACCCGACCGACCGGCCGGCGCCCTCCCCGGAACCCCGGAAACTCGCATGTGCTCTCGCGCCATACGAAAGCCGGCTGCGGTGCCGGCTTTCACGCGTGGCGCGGGACACGTTCCGTCACGGAGAATCGCACCGCGACGTCGCGTCCGCACCAGTATCCCACAAGCCGGGACGGCTCGAACGCGTGTCACTCGAGCCTGGTATATGAGCCGATTATGCGACTTTTCAAGTCTGCGCGCTTGCCGCGTTGCGATTCGGCAAAGCCGGAAAAACCCTGAAAATGGGTTCTTTACAACGTCCCCCTATACGTCTAAAAATTCACTTGACACTCCAATAAAGAGCGCCAACAATCAAGCTGGCACTTTTTTAGATTTGCCTGAACGGCGAAGCATGAAAGGCCGAGGTGAGCTTGTGAGGGGGGAACGGCTGCATTTTCCGGTCGTTTAGCTTTTCGAGCGTGCTCGTGGTAAGTAGCGACTGTGTGACAGGGGAAGTAGGTATGGCAACTGGTATTGTCAAATGGTTCAATGACGCGAAGGGCTTCGGTTTCATCACCCCCGACGAGGGCGGTGAGGATCTGTTCGCACACTTCTCGGCCATCAACATGCAGGGCTTCAAGACCCTGAAGGAAGGCCAGAAGGTCAGCTTCGAGGTCGTTCAAGGACCGAAAGGCAAGCAGGCTTCGAATATCCAAGCTGCCTGAGGGCAATGGATTTCGAATGAGGAAACCCGGCTAAATGCCGGGTTTTCTTTTTTGCAGTCGGCAAACGATCTTTCGATCGGCCGCTTCGATTGGCCGCTTCTTTCGTCCAATCGCAATACATGGCCGCAGATTGTATTGGCGAGCGTGCAGATAGGCATCGCACGCCCGCATGCCGCCGAATCGCGGAGGGCGCGTCACACGACTTTCAGCGTGCCCATCATGCCGAGATCCTCGTGCTCGAGGATGTGGCAATGAAACATGCGTTCGCCGCGCGTGTCCTGCGTGGTGACGAACGTGACGGTTTCCCCGCTGCGGACGTTCACGGTATCGCGCCATGCGCGGAACGGCTCCGGCGTGCGCGTGCCGTTCGACGCGCGCTCGATCACCTGGAACTGCGTGCCGTGCAGGTGGAACGGGTGATCCATGTCGGTCTCGTTGCGGATCGTCCAGCGCTCGACGTCGCCCGCGCGGCTCGTCAGCGTCGCACGGTGCGGCGCGTAGGTGTCGCCGTTGATCGTAAAGCGCATGCCCGCGGGCCGGCCGTGCGCCGGCGCCGCCATCATCGCGTCCATGTCCATTTCCTCGCCGAACGCGACCGTCTTGTCCGCGACCGGCTTGCCGAGCGCGGGCACCGCGCGCAACGTCGCGGGCACCGGGCGCGCGGCGGCCGGCGCAAAGGCGACATCGGCGAGCGGCAGCGCCGGGTCCGGCGGCAGGCTGCCGTGTCCGTCGTCCGACATCGCCATCTTGCGCCGGTCGTACTCGGCCGCGACCAGCACCGCGCGCGAGGCGCGGTCGCCCGCGCGCATCAGCAGCTCCGCACGCTCGCCCGGCGCGAGCAGCAGCGACGTGACGCGGCGCGGCGCCTCGAGCAGCCCGCCGTCGGTGCCGGCGTGCTCGAACGCGCGGCCGTCGTCGAACGCGAGCCGCAGATAGCGCGCACTGCACGCGTTCCACACACGCCAGCGCTCGTCGCCGGCCACGTCGATGCGCGGCCTGCGCGCACCGTTGACCAGCACGAACTGGCCTTCGCGGCCGTTCATCCAGTCCATCATGTCGTTCGGCGGAATCGTGCCGTCGCGCGCCAGCTTCAGGTCGGACACGAACAGGTTGCGCTCCGGCCAGCCGGCCAGCGGATCGTCCGCTGCGCGCACGACGAACGGCCCCGCGAGCCCGCGGAAGACCTGCTCGGCCGTCATCATGTGCGGATGCGGGTGGTACCAGTAGGTGCCCGCGCTGCCCTTCGGCAATGTGAAGCGATAGACGTGCGACGCGCCCGGCGCAACCGGGTCGGACGGGTTGCCGTCCTGGTCCGGCGGCACCGGCAGGCCGTGCCAGTGAATCGTCGACGGCTGCGGCAGCCGGTTCACGAACCGGATCTCGACCGTGTCGCCCTCGCGGACATCGATCAGCGGTCCGACGACCGGCCCCTGCGCACCGTCGCCGAACTGCCAGAACGTCGTCGGTCGCGCACCGCGCAGCAGCGGTCGCGCGACCGGCTGCGCGACGAGCGTCGCGCGGAACGTTCCGGGCTCGCGGCTTTCGTTCGCGAGCATGCGCAGCGGTGCGAGCGGCGCGCCGGCCGGCAGCGCGTCGGCGGCCGCGAGCGGCGCCGGACGCGCGGCCGATGCGTGCTTCCCGTGCTGTCCATGGGACATGCCGGCCATGCCGGGCATGTCGTCCATCTGCTCCATGCCGGCCATGCCCGCGTGCTGCGCCCATGCGCTGCGCGCGACCAGCGACGCGACGGCAACGCCGACAGCGCGCGACAGGAAGGTTCTGCGTATCATCAATCGTTCCTCGTTCTTGACGGTTTTTGTCCGGAAGGCCCTGCGAAGCGGGATTGCCGGTGGGCGGCGGGCCACGCCGGGCGGATGCGCCGCTCGCCTGGCTGGCGGCGGATAAGCGCGCATCCGCGCGCGCATCGCAGGCCGGCGTCACCCGGCTAGCGCCGACCCGATGATCAGGCGGCGCGCGGCGTCTTTCGACCGCACGCTTCTTCGAATAGAGCGACGACTCGAGGTCGGCGGCCCCCGCTGGTCGGGCGAACGCGCTCGAACACAGTCGAACGCATTGGCAGCGTAACCCGCAACATCATAACCGGACGTCTGTCCCGTAAATCGGTGGCTGCAGCCGGGCGGCCAAACGTCGCATGCGTGCCCAGGATCGATGCGAAGGTCCGCCCGCCTCCCCGTGCGGACCATTCGCCGTCGATCCGGCGACCGCTTCCCGCCCCGAACGACGAAAATCGCCGCATCCGCCGCGATCACACAGCACGTCCGTTGGCCGAACGCGCGTCGGCTTTCCGCTACCCGGTCAACCCAATCTCAAAAATTTCACGATGTGGAACAAGTCCCTGCCTTCTGAAAATTCGTGGTGCAGGGCACAAATTTTCTGTTTCGCGATGCCGAAAATCGTTCCGCAATACAAAACGACAGAAATAATCGATTGTTTTTAAAAGAGAATTTTTGTTTCGAGCAGCGCATCTAGGTGCACCATCCGACTGGGTCGCGGACGTAGACTTTGTTCCATGCACTGGCGACATGCAGCGCGGTTCGAAACGCACCGGCGACGAACCCGACGCAGCAGCCGCCAGACCAGAGCCTGCCGGACCGGCGGGCGGCGCCAGGAAATCGAATCGCGTGTAATCGGAAAGGGAGAACGGAAATGAAAGGATTTCGCTTTGGTTCAGCGCTCGGGTCGTTCTACATCCTGCCGGGCAACGGCGGCTGGGAAGCGACGTTCGGCAACGCACTGCTCGGCGCGTTCTCGAGCCCCGAGCATGCCGCGGACCACATCTCCCGCGGCGACTGCCCGCAACTGTCCGAACTGGACACGGCAACCCTCGAGGTGCCGCACGAAATCGCCGAATGGGAAATCGTCCACGTGTGAATGACGGCCCTGCAACGAAAAACGCCCCGCGCGTGCGGGGCGTTTTTCTTTTCGGGCGGCCGTGATGCCGTGCCGCGCGCGTCGTCAGGCGACGGCGTCGACGATGCCGTTCAGCGTCGCGCTCGGGCGCATCGCCTGGCTCGTCAGCTCGACGTTCGGGCGATAGTAGCCGCCGATGGCCACCGGCTTGCCCTGCGCCGCGCCCAGTTCCTCGAGGATGCGCGCCTCGCTGTCGCCCAGCGCCTTCGCGATGCCGGCGAACTGCGCCTGCAGCGCCGCGTCGTCGGTCTGGGCGGCGAGTGCCTGCGCCCAGTACAGGCACAGGTAGAAGTGGCTGCCACGGTTGTCGAGGCCACCGACCTTGCGCGCCGGCGACTTGTTCTCGTCGAGGAACTTGCCGGTCGCCTGGTCGAGCGTCTTCGCGAGCACGACCGCCTTCGGGTTCTGGTACGCGTGGCCGAGGTGCTCGAGCGACGCCGCGAGTGCGAGGAATTCGCCGAGCGAATCCCAGCGCAGGAAGCCCTCTTCGACGAACTGCTGCACGTGCTTCGGCGCGGAGCCGCCTGCGCCCGTCTCGAACATCCCGCCGCCCGCCATCAGCGGCACGATCGACAGCATCTTCGCGCTGGTGCCGAGTTCCATGATCGGGAACAGGTCGGTCAGGTAGTCACGCAGCACGTTGCCCGTCACCGAAATCGTGTCCTGGCCCGCGCGGATGCGCTCGAGCGAGAAACGAGTCGCGTCGACCGGCGTCATGATGCGGATGTCGAGGCCGTTCGTGTCGTGATCCTTCAGGTAGCGCTCGACCTTTGCAATCACCTGCGCGTCGTGCGCACGGGCCGGATCGAGCCAGAACACGGCCGGTGCGCCGGTCGCGCGCGCGCGGTTCACCGCGAGCTTGACCCAGTCCTGCACCGGTGCGTCCTTGGTCTGGCACATGCGCCAGATGTCGCCCGCCTCGACCGTGTGCTCGAGCAGCACGTTGCCCGCTTCGTCGGTGACGCGCACGACGCCGTCCGCCGGAATCTGGAACGTCTTGTCGTGCGAACCGTATTCTTCGGCCGCCTGCGCCATCAGGCCGACGTTCGGCACGCTGCCCATCGTGACCGGGTCGAATGCGCCGTGCTGCTTGCAATCCTCGATCACGGCCTGGTAGACGCCCGCGTAGCAGCGGTCCGGAATCACGGCCTTTGCGTCGTACAGTTCGCCGTCCGGGCCCCACATGCAGCCCGACTCGCGGATCATCGCCGGCATCGATGCGTCGACGATCACGTCGCTCGGCACGTGCAGGTTCGTGATGCCCTTGTCCGAGTTGACCATCGCGAGGCGCGGGCGCACCGCGTATTCGGCCTTGATGTCGGCTTCGATCGCTTCACGCGTGTCGGCCGGCAGGTCCTTCAGGCGCGCGTACAGGTCGCCGATGCCGTTGTTCGGGTTGAAGCCGGCCTGCGCGAGCACGTCCGCGTGCTTCGCGAGCGCGTCGCGGTAGAACACCGACACGAAATGGCCGAACAGGATCGGATCGGAGACCTTCATCATGGTCGCCTTCAGGTGCACCGAGAACAGCACGCCCTGCGCCTTCGCATCGGCGATCTGCGCTTCGATGAAGCTGCGCAGCGCGTTCTTGCTCATCACCGACGCGTCGATGATCTCGCCCGCCTTGACGGCCGTCTTTTCCTTCAGCACCTTCTTCGCGCCGTCGGTCGTCGTCAGCTCGATCTTCACGCTGCCGGCGTCGGCGATCAGCGCCGACTTCTCGCTGCCGTAGAAATCGCCCTCGCTCATGTGCGCGACGTGCGCCTTCGACGTGGCCTGCCATGCGCCCATCTTGTGCGGGTGCTTGCGTGCGTAGTTCTTGACCGACAGCGGCGCGCGGCGATCGGAGTTGCCTTCGCGCAGCACCGGGTTCACCGCGCTGCCCTTGATCTTGTCGTAGCGGGCCTTGACGGCCTTCTCTTCGTCGGTCGACGGCTCTTCCGGGTAGGCCGGCAGTGCGTAGCCCTGCGCCTGAAGTTCGGCGATCGCGGCCTTCAGCTGCGGCACCGATGCGCTGATGTTCGGCAGCTTGATGATGTTCGCTTCCGGCTTCAGCGTGAGCTGGCCCAGCTCGGCCAGATCGTCAGAACCCTTCTGCGCGGGCGGCAGGACGTCCGCGAACGCGGCGATGATGCGGCCGGCGAGCGAGATGTCGCGCGTCTCGACGGCGACGCCGGACGAGCGCGTGAAGGCCTTGACGATCGGCAGCAGCGAATAGGTCGCGAGCGCGGGCGCTTCGTCGGTGAGGGTGTAGATGATCTTGGGCGAAGTGGACATGGTCGATGCGTTGCTACGTGAATATTGGAACTGAAGATCGCCGGCGGTAACCGGCGGAGGGGCGACCGGATCGGTCGCGAATGGGCGCCGCGGCGGCTCAGCCGGGCGGCGGTGTTGCGAGGGCCGTCATGTTCTACCTTGCAGGGCATGCGGGCCGCATGCCGGACCGCCCTGCCAAACCTGCCATTCACAAAACGCCCCGGCGCCGGCAGTGGGCGCCGGGGCGGCCGGACCTGCGCCGGCCCGCCCCGCAAGGGGCTTACATGTTCTCGATCAGCACTTCACCGAAGCCCGAGCACGACACCTGCGTCGCGCCTTCCATCAGGCGCGCGAAGTCGTACGTGACGCGCTTCTGCAGGATCGACTTCTCCATCGCGGCGATGATCGTGTCCGCCGCTTCCGTCCAGCCGAGATGGCGCAGCATCATTTCCGCCGACAGGATCTCGGAACCCGGGTTCACGTAATCCTTGCCGGCGTACTTCGGCGCGGTGCCGTGGGTCGCCTCGAACATCGCGACCGAATCCGACAGGTTCGCGCCCGGCGCGATGCCGATGCCGCCGACCTGCGCGGCCAGCGCGTCGGAGATGTAGTCGCCGTTCAGGTTCAGCGTCGCGATCACGTCGTATTCGGCCGGGCGCAGCAGGATCTGCTGCAGGAACGCATCGGCGATCGAATCCTTGATGACGATCTCGTTGCCCGTCTTCGGGTTCTTCACGCGCATCCACGGGCCGCCGTCGATCAGCTCGCCGCCGAACTCCTTCTGCGCGAGCGCGTAGCCGGCGTCACGGAACAGGCCTTCCGTGAACTTCATGATGTTGCCCTTGTGCACCAGCGTGACCGACTTGCGGTCGTTGTCGATCGCATACTGGATCGCCTTGCGCACGAGACGCTCGGTGCCTTCGGTCGACACGGGCTTCACGCCGATCCCCGAGGTTTCCGGGAAGCGGATCTTCTTCACGCCCATCTCGTCCTGCAGGAACTGGATGACCTTCTTCGCCTGCTCGGAGCCCGCCGCCCATTCGATGCCCGCGTAGATGTCTTCCGAGTTCTCGCGGAAGATCACCATGTCGATCTTTTGCGGCTCGCGCACCGGCGACGGCACGCCCTTGAAGTACTGCACCGGGCGCAGGCACACGTAGAGGTCGAGTTCCTGGCGCAGCGCGACGTTCAGCGAGCGGATCCCGCCGCCGACCGGGGTCGTCAGCGGCCCCTTGATCGACACGACGTATTCCTTCAGCACCTGCAGCGTCTCGTCCGGCAGCCACACGTCGGGGCCGTAGACCTTGGTCGCCTTCTCGCCCGCGTAGATCTCCATCCAGTGGATCTTGCGCTTGCCCTTGTACGCCCGCTCGACCGCCGCATCGACGACCTTGATCATGACCGGGGTGATATCGAAGCCCGTACCGTCGCCTTCGATATAGGGAATGATCGGCTGCTCGGATACGTTGAGCGAGAAATCCTTGTTGACGGTGATCTTGTCACCGCCCTCCGGAACCTTGATGTGCTGATACGGCATGATCGACTCCAGTGACGTGGCTGAGCAGGTAATTCTGGTCGAAGCTGCGCGCGCACGGGAACGCGGTGACGCCACTCCCGTGAGGGCTACAGCGAGCCGCTATTCTAGCGCCCCAATCGGGGGCGGCGGCGCGAACCGCGGCGCTGCGTATCAAGTCTCCCCTTATGTCTTATATAAGACAGATGACTTGCCGTTCCGTATTATGCATTAAGATTCCGCCATTTGCCATAGACCGTCCGGCGCGCCCCCGGCCCGACGGGCACGCCCCAGCCGCCATGACCCTGATCGCCCTCAACAAGCCGTTCGGTACGATTTGCCAGTTTTCCGCGCACGAGTCGCGGCCGTCGCTCGGCGACTGGGTAAAAACGCCCGGCGTCTATGCGGCCGGCCGGCTCGACGCGGACAGCGAGGGGCTGCTGCTGCTCACCGACGACGGCGCGTTGCAGGCGCGCATCGCCGAGCCGCGCCACAAGCTCGTGAAGCGCTACTGGGCGCAGGTCGAGGGCGCGCCGGGCCCCGCCGACCTGAAGGCGCTCGCGCGCGGCATCGATCTCGGCGACTACGTGACGCGCCCGTGCCGCGCCGAATTCATCGAGCCGCCGCACGCGCTGTGGCCGCGCACCCCGCCGATCCGCTACCGGGCAGCGATCCCGACCACCTGGATCGAACTCGCGATCACCGAAGGCAAGAACCGCCAGGTGCGCCGGATGACCGCGGCGGTCGGCTTCCCGACCTTGCGCCTCGTGCGCGTCGGCATCGGTGCGCTGGACATATTCGCGCTCGGCATTGCGCCCGGAGAAACAATCGAGTTGCCGCCGCGTGCGCCCTGGGACGGTTTCGCGCGCATCGAATGACATTTGCGTGATGCGTGAATTTTTTCGTCAACCACCTGCGAAGATCGCGCGTTAAACCACGCAGATGCCATCCTGAGCTATCCGGCATTGGCGCCAGAATCGCGTTTGCGTCACGAAAGCGACGTTTTTCTCGAATACGATTCGGCGCCCGCAGCGCAATGAGAAATTTCTCGAAGCGTCTGTCAACCGAAAGGTGGATGGCACCGTTAGACGTCATGACTCCTATGCCGGGTCATTTGGTTAATTAACTAAAAGCTGAGGAACACAACATGAACAAACTGATCGCCGCTCTGGTCGCTGGCCTCTTCGCAACGGCAGCTTTCGCACAAGCTTCGGCACCGGCAGCTGCTCCGGCAGCTCCGGCAGCAGAAAAGGCAGAAGCTGCTTCGGCACCGGCGAAGAAGGCTGCTAAGAAGCACCACGCAAAGAAGCACCACGCTTCGAAGAAGGCTGCTGCTAGCGCCGCTGAAGCACCGGCTGCTGCTTCGAACTAAGCAGGCAAGCTGTAAAAATAACGCAGTCAAGAACACGTAGTTGCCGTTCTTACGGCGTTGAAAGGCAGGTCACCGCAAGGCGATCTGCCTTTTTCTTTTTTGCGCCCGCCGGCGCGCTTCGCGTACCATGCGGGTCTTGCTTTTCCGAAAGGAGCCCCGCTGTGCGATTCCCCCTGCGCTCGTCGTTCGGCCGCCTTGCGCGCGCCGCCATGTTTCCCGTCGCGTTCGCCGTCGCCGCGCTCGGCATGCAAGCCGCGCTCGCGCAGATGCCGCCCGGCGCCAAGCAGCCGAGCGAATTCCCGCACGTCAAGCTGCGCGCGGGCATGCACATGATCGACGCGGCCGTCGCCGCCAACGACGCCGATCGCGAACAGGGGCTGATGTACCGCTCGCAGCTCGCGCCGAACGAAGGGATGCTGTTCGTGTTCAACGAGAACGCCGTGCACTGCTTCTGGATGAAGAACACGCTGATCCCGCTGTCGATCGCGTTCATCCGCGCGGACGGCACGGTCACCGACATCGACGAGATGCAGGCCGAGACGACCAGCAACCACTGCCCGCGCAACAACGGCGTCTATGCGCTCGAGATGTCCAAGGGCTGGTTCGCGGCGAAGGGCATCAAGCCCGGCATGAAGATCGAAGGGCTGCCGAAGCCGCAGTGACGGCACCCGCCGCGGCGCGACGCCGCGCGTGCCCACCGGCCGGCCGCCTCGCGCGCCGGCTTTTTTTTCGTCCGCCGGCCGCGCGCGGACCTTGAATGCGCGCCGGTGGTCCGCATCTGCAAAAGCCACATACAAGCGCTATGCTTTAAATCTCGCTTGATCCACCCCGGGCCGGCGCAGCCGGCCGGATTTTGACCCGAACCACTGGAGGTTCACGTGCCCCGCAAAACCCCCATCGAGCGCTATCGCAACATCGGGATCAGCGCTCACATCGATGCCGGCAAAACCACGACTACCGAACGCATCCTGTTCTATACCGGCGTGAGCCACAAGATCGGCGAAGTGCACGACGGTGCGGCCACGATGGACTGGATGGAGCAGGAGCAGGAGCGCGGCATCACGATCACGTCGGCCGCGACGACCGCATTCTGGAAGGGCATGGCCGGCAATTATCCGGAACACCGGATCAACATCATCGACACCCCCGGGCACGTCGACTTCACGATCGAGGTCGAACGCTCGATGCGCGTGCTCGACGGCGCCTGCATGGTGTACGACTCGGTCGGCGGCGTGCAGCCGCAGTCCGAAACCGTGTGGCGCCAGGCGAACAAGTACAAGGTGCCGCGCATCGCGTTCGTCAACAAGATGGACCGCGTCGGCGCCGACTTCTTCCGCGTGCAGCGGCAGATCGGCGATCGCCTGAAGGGCGTCGCCGTGCCGATCCAGATTCCGATCGGCGCGGAGGATCATTTCCAGGGCGTCGTCGATCTCGTCAAGATGAAGGCGATTCTCTGGGACGACGAAAGCCAGGGCGTGAAGTTCACGTACGAGGACATCCCCGCGAACCTGGTCGAGCTCGCGCACGAATGGCGCGAGAAGATGGTCGAGGCCGCGGCCGAAGCCAGCGAGGAACTGCTCGAGAAGTATCTGCACGACCATGAATCGCTGACCGAGGACGAGATCAAGGCCGCGCTGCGCAAGCGCACGATCGCCAACGAGATCGTGCCGATGCTGTGCGGCAGCGCGTTCAAGAACAAGGGCGTGCAGGCGATGCTCGACGCGGTGATCGACTACCTGCCGTCGCCCGTCGACGTGCCCGCGATCCTCGGCCACACGCTCGACGACCAGCAAGCGGAACGTCATCCGAGCGACGACGAGCCGTTCTCCGCGCTCGCGTTCAAGATCATGACCGACCCGTTCGTCGGCCAGCTGATCTTCTTCCGCGTGTATTCGGGCGTCGTCGAATCGGGCAACACGGTGCTGAACCCGACCAAGGACAAGAAGGAACGGCTCGGCCGGATCCTGCAGATGCACGCGAACGAGCGCAAGGAAATCAAGGAAGTGCGCGCGGGCGACATCGCGGCCGCGGTCGGCCTGAAGGAAGCGACGACGGGCGACACGCTGTGCGATCCGGCCAAGCCGATCATCCTCGAGAAGATGGAGTTCCCGGAGCCCGTGATCTCGCAGGCGGTCGAGCCGAAGACCAAGGCCGACCAGGAGAAGATGGGCCTCGCGCTGAACCGCCTCGCGCAGGAAGATCCGTCGTTCCGCGTGCAGACCGACGAAGAGTCCGGCCAGACGATCATTTCGGGGATGGGCGAGCTCCACCTCGAAATCCTGGTCGACCGGATGAAGCGCGAGTTCGGCGTCGAGGCGACGGTCGGCAAGCCGCAGGTCGCGTATCGCGAAACGGTGCGCACGAAGGCAGAGGACGTCGAGGGCAAGTTCGTCAAGCAGTCGGGCGGCCGCGGCCAGTACGGCCACGCGGTGGTCACGCTCGAGCCGAACCCCGGCAAGGGCTACGAGTTCCTCGACGAGATCAAGGGCGGCGTGATTCCGCGCGAATTCATCCCGGCCGTCGACAAGGGCATCACCGAAACGCTGAAGAGCGGCGTGCTCGCGGGCTATCCGGTCGTCGACGTGAAGGTGCATCTGACCTTCGGCTCGTATCACGACGTCGACTCGAACGAAAACGCGTTCCGCATGGCCGGCTCGATGGCGTTCAAGGAAGCGATGCGCCGCGCGAAGCCGGTGCTGCTCGAGCCGATGATGGCGGTCGAGGTCGAGACGCCCGAGGATTTCATGGGCAACGTGATGGGCGACCTGTCGAGCCGGCGCGGCATCGTGCAGGGGATGGAGGACATCGCGGGCGGCGGCGGCAAGCTCGTGCGCGCTGAGGTGCCGCTCGCCGAGATGTTCGGCTATTCGACGTCGCTGCGTTCGGCGACGCAGGGCCGCGCGACCTACACGATGGAGTTCAAGCACTACGCCGAAACGCCGGCGAACGTGTCGGAAGCGGTGATCAACGCGAAGCGCGTCGATTCGAAGTAAGCGCCCGCCGCGCCAGCGGCATGCAGGGCCCGTCCGTTCGCGGACGGGCCTTTTTCATTGGCGCGCCGCATTTTTGACCGGACACCGCGATGTTTTTGCCCGTGCCACAATCCACGGCAATCCCTCATACGAATTCACGCCGATGCCGCCCGCCCCTTCCCTGCGCCGCCTGCTGATGCTCTACGCGGGGCTGCTCGCCGCCAACGCGGCCGTCTGGCTGTGGGCGTTCGCGGTGCTGCGCGACCGGCCGCTGCTGCTCGGCACGGCCGCGATCGCGTACGGGCTCGGGCTGCGTCATGCAGTCGACGCGGATCACATCGCCGCGATCGACGTCGCCACGCGCAAGCTGATGCAGGACGGCCAGCGCCCGCTGACGGTCGGCCTGTTCTTCTCGCTCGGCCATTCGACGATCGTGGTCGCCGCGACGCTCGGCGTCGCGCTGACCGCGTTCGCGTTGCGCGAGCGCTTCGATGCGTTTCGCGAGGTCGGCGGCACGATCGGCACCGCGGTGTCGGCCACCTTCCTGCTGGTGCTCGCCTGCGTGAACCTTGCGATCCTGCGCGACGTGTGGCGGCGCTACCGCGGCGGCCGGCCGGGCGACGCCGGCACCGCGCACACGCATCGGCGGGGCGGCGTCGTCGCGCGCCTGCTGCGGCCGCTGTTCCGGTTCGTCACGAAGAGCTGGCACATGTATCCGGTAGGCGTGCTGTTCGGCCTCGGTTTCGATACTGCAACCGAAATCGGCCTGCTCGCGATCGCCGCCGCGCAGGCGAGCCAGGGGCTGCCGCTCTACGCGATCCTGCTGTTCCCCGCGCTGTTCATGGCCGGCATGACGCTGATCGACTCGACCGACAACGTGCTGATGATCCACGCGTACGGCTGGGCGATGGACGATCCGCAGCGCAAGCTGCTCTACAACGCGAGCATCACGTTCGTGTCGGCGGCCGTCGCGCTGGCGATCGGCGGCATCGAGGCGGCCGGCCTGCTCGCCGACAAGCTCGCGCTGACGGGCCCCGTGCGCGACGCGCTCGATGCGCTCGGTGAACGGTTCGGTGCGCTCGGGTATGGCATCGTCGCGCTGTTCCTGATCTGCTGGATCGCATCGATCCTGTTCCATCGCTGGCAACGCGCGGCCGACGCGACGGCGCGCTGAGCATCGTTCAGACGTTTCATTTCGGAAACAAAACCCCCACCCGGACGTTTCATGCGCGGTTGCGCGGCATGCGGCCGCCTTGCGCCACGGGCGTAGGCGGCCGATGGCACGGATCTCGCAGTTAAGGCCTCGCACGGCGGGCCCGCGTGCCGATCCGCGTTCGCGGCTGGCTTGAAGCAGCACCAGTCCGGACGTCATCGGCCGCCGAAACGACAACGCATCTTTGCTGGCCCCCCTGCACTGCACGCATACAGCCGCGCGGCGACGAGGCATCGCGCGCATAGGGAGGCCAATGATGCATAAGACGAAACAGACGTCCCGCGCGGCGGGACGGCGCTATCGCGCAACCTTGCTGGCCGTGGCCGCGTTTGCGTGCTGCTGCTCGTATGCCGTCGCGCAGGACTCGGGGGCCGTCGGGCCGGTTGCCGCGCCGGCGGGCGGCGACACTGCCCTCACCGCGCCGTTGACGGTGGCGCAGAACGCGGCGCCCGAGACGTCCGCCAGTGCGGAAGCCATGATGATGCTGGCCGACGACGCATCGTCGTGCGCCGCCAATCCGGCTGCGTGCAGCGCGCGCGTGTATGCGGGCGGTGGCGTCGGCGGCAGCGGCGCCGGCGGTAGCGGCGCCGGCGGTAGCGCCGGTGGCGGCAGCACGGGCAGCGGGAGCGGCAGCAGCGGAAACAACGGAAACGGTGCCGTCGGGCCCGCGGGGGTCGGCGGAACCGCGGGCGCGACGTCCGGCGGAACGGGCGGCACGGGCCGCGGGGCCGGCAACGCCGCAGGCAGTGCAGCCGGCGACGGGGGGGCTGGTGGTGGGACTTCGGGTGGCGGCACCTCGGGTGGCGGTACCTCGGGTGGCGGTACCTCGGGTGGCGGTACCTCGGGTGGCGGTACCTCGGGTGGCGGCACCTCGGGTGGCGGTACCTCGGGTGGCGGTACCTCGGGTGGCGGTACCTCGGGTGGCGGTACCTCGGGTGGCGGTACCTCGGGTGGCGGTACCTCGGGTGGCGGGAGTTGTGGTTGCGGAGGCCATGGCGGACATGGTGGCCATGGCGGTGGGAATGGTGATGGAGGCAATGGCGGCGGTCACGGCAACGGGGGCGGCGGCAACGGCGGCGGTCACGGCAATGGTGGCGGCGGCGGTAACGGCGGTGGCAACGGCGGTGGCAACGGCGGTGGCAACGGCGGTGGCAACGGCGGTGGCAACGGCGGTGGTAACGGCGGTGGTAACGGCGGCGGCAATGGCGGTGGTCATGGCAACGGCGGCGGCGGCAATGGCGGTGGTCATGGCAACGGCGGTGGCGGTGGCGGCGGTGCTGGCGGCGGCGGCGGCGGCGGCGGCGGCGGTGGCGGTGGCGGTGGCGGCGGTGGCGGCGGTGGCGGCGGTGGCGGCGGTGGCGGCGGTGGCGGCGGCGGTGGCGGCGGCGGTGCTGGCGGTGGCGGTGCTGGCGGTGGCGGTGCTGGCGGTGGCGGTGCTGGCGGTGGCGGTGCTGGCGGCGGCGGTGCTGGCGGCGGTGCTGGCGGTGCTGGCGGTGCTGGCGGTGCTGGCGGCAACGGCGGCCACGGCAACGGCGGTCACGGTGCGGGCGGCAATGGCAACGGTGGCCACGGCAATGGCGGCGGCAACGGCAATGGCAACGGCAGTGGCGGCGCCGGCAATGGCGGCGCCAATGGTGTCGGCAACGGCGGTGGTAACGGCAATGGCAACGGCGGTGGCCATGGCAACGGCGGCAATGGCGGCAACGGCGGCAACCGCCGCTGACCCGACACGCTGCCCGGCCTGATGCCGTCAGAGCATTTCGAGCGCGCGTTTGCTGCGCGGCGGACGGAAGTACGCGTCAAGCTGCGCGCGCTCGTCATCGCTCAACACGAAATCGAGCGCGGCGCGGTTGTCGCGTACGTGCTCGATCCGCGCCGCCTTCGGGATCGCGAACACGCCTGGCTGCGCCAGCACCCACGCGAGCGCGACGCGCATCACCGACACGCCGCGCACCCGCGCGATCTCGTCGAGCGGCGAGCGCTTCGGCAGACGCGCATGATCGACCGGGCTGTACGCCATCGCGGGCATCCGGCGCGCCGCGAGCCACGGCAGCAGGTCGAATTCCGGCCCGCGCCGCGCGATGTTGTAGAGGATCTGGTTGGTCGCGCACGCCGCGCCGTCCGCTTCGTCGACGAGTTCCACCATGTCGGCCGTATCGAAATTGCTCACGCCCCAGTGGCGAATCTTGCCGGCCCGGCGCAACGCCTCGAAGCCTTCGACCGTCTCCGCGAGCGGCACCGAGCCGCGCCAGTGCAGCAGATAGAGATCGAGGCAGTCGGTACGCAAGCGCCGGAGGCTCGCCTCGCACGCCGCGACGACGCCGCGCCGGCTCGCATGATGCGGGTACACCTTGCTGACGAGAAACACGTCGTCGCGCAGGCCGTCGAGCGCTTCGCCGACGAGCGTCTCGGTCGCGCCCTCGCCATACATCTCGGCGGTATCGATCAGCGTCATGCCGAGCGAGACGCCTTCGCGCAGCGCGGCGATCTCGTCCGCGCGCCGCGCCGGACGCTCGCCCATCTCCCAGGTCCCCTGCCCCAGCTTCGGGATCGTCTCGCCGTCGGGCAGGACGACCGTGGCGATCGTATCTGTCATGTGTTCCTCGCTGCGAATGCGTGACCGCGCGCGGCGGCAGTGGTACGGAATGCGACGCATCAGTGTAGCGATTCGGCCCGGCGCGCGACTGTCATGCGGCAAAAACCGGCTATAACGGCGCCGCATGATGACTTAGAATGGCCGCACCCTGATCGATACCCATTCCATGAAGGCAACGACGGACGACCGCTGGCAGGACCTGCGCCCCGACCCGGACAACGATACCCCGCTCTATCTGCAGCTCGCCCGCAAGCTCGGCGACGCGATTCACGACAACCGCTGGACGGCCGGCGAGGCGCTGCCGTCCGAGCGCGTGCTGTCGGAGGCGCTCGGCGTGTCGCGCATCACCGCGCGCAAGGCGATCGCGCTCCTCGTCGAACAAGGGCTGATCCGGCGCACGCAAGGCGCGGGCAACTTCATCCAGCCGCGCTACGAGGATCCGCTGTCGCGCCTGTCGAGCTTCAGCGAAATGCTCGAACGCCGCGGTTTCAAGCCGAGTTCGCAGTGGCTCGCGCGCGAGATCCAGCCCGCGAGCCGTGATGAAGTGATCCAGCTCGGCCTGTCGCCGGCTGCGTCCGTTACACGATTGAAACGTCTGCGCCTCGCCGACGGCATCGTGATGGCCGTCGAGAACTCCACGCTGCCCGCGACGCTGCTCCCCGATCCGCAGGCGATCGGCGATTCGCTGTACAGCTACCTCGAAGCGCGCGGCACGCCGATCGTGCGCGCGCTGCAGCACTTCCGCGCGGTCAACGCGACCGACGAGATCGCGCTGCAGATGGGCATCGCGCCGCACGACGCGCTGCTGCTGATCACGCGGATCGGCTACACGGCCGACCAGCGCGCGATCGAGCTGACCGACACCTACTGCCGCAACGACTACTACGACTTCGTCGTCGAGCTGCGCAAGTAACGCGCAAGTAACACGCGATGACCGCGCGGGGCGCGGCAGGCGAGCCCGAACGCGCGCTACCCCTGCCCGTCCGAATCGATCCAGCACGGCGCGTCCGTGCCGAGCGGCACCGGCGGCAAAGCAAGGAACGGCGGGGTCGCCGACAGCCGTTCCGCCGGACGCACCGCATCGACGACGCCGAACGGCGACACAATCCGGTCGTACCGGTCGCGCATGTCGTCGGGCGCGATGTCGGGCGCGTGCGCGCCATCCGGCACGAGGCCGAACGATTGCAGCCAGCGGCCGGCCTGCGCGAGCGACAGCCGCACGTGCCAGCTGCCGCCTTCGCGCGCGCGGCGCGCCAGCGCGATCATCGCGCCGAACGCCGCGAGATAGCCGGTCGCGTGATCGAGCGCCTGGCACGGCAGGTGCCGCGGCGCGTCCGCGAGCACAGCCTGCCGCTCACGCCACGCGATCCCGCTCGCGGACTGCACGAGGCTGTCGAAGCCGCGCCGCTGCGCCCACGGCCCCGCATGCCCGTACGCGGAAATCGACACGCACACGATCCCCGGCCGCAGCGCGGCCAGCGCCTGCGGCGCGAAGCCGCGCGCCGCAAGCGCGCCGGGACGGTACGCCTGCACGAAGACATCCGCTTGCCGCACGAGCTGCCGCAGCGTGTCGACGCCCGCGGCCGTGCGCAGATCGAGCCACGCGGAGCGCTTGCCGCGCCCGTTGTCGATCACGAGCGGCGCGATGTTCGGCAGGTGCGGCCCATTGACGAGCAGCACCTGCGCGCCATGCGACGCGAGCGTGCGGCCGGCGACCGGGCCCGCGATGATGCGCGTGAGATCGAGCACGCGCACGCCCGCCAGCGGCCGGCGCGCGTCGTCGCCACCGATCGCCTGCACCGGCGCATCGCCGACGCGCTCGATCTCGAACAGCGGCAGCGCCGCCAGCGCGCGCGCCTGTTCGTGCGCGGCCCATTCGTCAGGTGTTCTGATCAGTGCCGCGCACAGGCCCGCGTCCGCGAGCTCGGTATCGAGCGTCGCGCCGTCGCGCGTGCGGATCGCCGCCGCGACCGATTCCCGCCGGTCGTCGCAGCCGAGCACCCGAAGCACGCCGCGCAGATGATGCGGAAAGTTCGCGTGCAACTGGATCCAGCGCGCATCGCGCGTCTCGTAGAAGCCCGTCACCGGATGGCGCAGCTCGGGCGGCGGCCCGCCGTCGACGCGCAGGTAGCGCTCGCTGCGAAACGCGACGAGCGCGTCGCGCACCGATACGTCGACGCGTTGCACGACGCCCGTGCGCAACCGGTGGCATTCGGCGGCGGCGAGCCCGGCCGCCGCGATCGACGCCGCGGCCAGCGTGCCGACATGGAACGCCGACGGCAGCGCCGGATCCTGCCCGTCGATCGCGACGCGCGCAAGTGCGCCGGGCTCGCCGTGCGCGAGCTGCCAGAGATGGGTCAATGCGAGTCGGGGCGTCATCGGCGCTCGCCACGAGATGGGCACATGGAATCGAGTCTAGAATTCGCGGCAGGCGCGATCAACCTCGATCGCGCGAATCCGGCCGTGACCGCCGGCCGAAGCGGGGCTGCGCGTCATGCGGCCCGACAGGAGCGATCCGCATGACGTCTCTTAGCGCCCCCGAAGCCGCCGACGTGCTCGGCGTCAGCGTGAGCACCCTCTATGCGTACGTGAGCCGCGGCCTGCTGCACTCGCTGCCCGACGGCGCGAGCAAGCGCCGCCGCTACGACGCCGACGAGGTACGCCTGCTCGCCCGCCGACGCGCCGACGCGAAACGCGCGGGCGGCGTCGCCGAACGCTCGCTCGACTGGGGCATGCCGGTGCTCGAATCGCGCATCACGCAGATTGCCGACGGGCGCCTCCTCTATCGGGGCGCCGACGCGATCGCGCTCGCCCGCGACGCGACGCTCGAAGCGGTCGCCGCGCGGCTCTGGGGCTGCCCGCCCGCGCGGCTCGCGGCCGGCGGCGTCGATGTCGTGCAATGGCACGACTGGGCGCAGCGCTGGGCGCATGTCGCGCCGCTCGAGCGCGCGCTCGTGCTGCTGCCCGCCGCGGCCGCGGCGCAGCCGCCCATCGCGTCGCACGATCGCGGCGCGCAACTTGATACCGCCGCACGGCTGCTGCGCGTCACGGCCGCCGCGCTCACGGGCATCACGCCCGGCCACGCGCCGCTGCACCGCCAGCTCGCCGCCGCGTGGCGGGTGCGCGGGCGCGCCGGGGCCGACCTGCTGCGCATGGCGCTCGTGCTGTGCGCGGACCACGAACTGAATTCGTCGACGTTCGCGGTGCGCTGCATCGCGTCGACCGGCAGCCCGCTGTTCGGCGCGATCGCGGGCGGGCTCGCGGCGCTGGCGGGCCCGCGCCACGGCGGCGAAACGTTCCGGGCCGGCCTGCTGCTCGACGAGGCGGCCCGCGCCGCCGATCCCGGCCGCTATCTCGCATCGCGCCTCGCGCACGACGAGCGCGAAGCCGGCGGCCGCACGGCACTCGCCGGCTTCGGCCATCCGCTGTACCCGAACGGCGACCCGCGCGCGCAGGCGCTGCTCGACGCGCTGCACGCCGCGGCGCCGGATCGCCCCGCGCTGCGCGCGGCGCGCGCGCTCGCCGCACGCGTCGAAGCCGACAGCGGGCTGAGGCCGGCGATCGACTACGCGCTCGCGGTGCTGGAACGCACGCTCGCGCTGCCGGACGGCGCCGCGTTCATGCTGTTCGCGGCCGGGCGCACGGCCGGCTGGATCGCGCATGCGCTCGAACAGTACGCCGACGGCAAGCTGATCCGGCCCCGCGCCCGCTACGTCGGCAGCGACGCGTCGGCCTGACGGCCGCGCCCGAGCCACCCGGCCAGCCGCTGTCGCAGCGCGGCGGCAAGCGACGCCGCGTGCGCATCCGGACGGCTCAGCGCGAAGCGCGCGCCGGGCGGCCCGGCGCTGAGCCAGACCCGCGCGCCGGGCGCAAGCGTCAGCACGTCGCCGGGCCGCAGCCAGTGGTCGGCCGGCTCGCCCTCGATCGTCAGCCACAGTTCGCCGTCCGTCACGCGCAGCAGGGTACGGCGCACCGGGCGCCACCGCCCGGCGGGCTCGTCGGCATCCAGTTCGTAGAGTCGCAGTTCACGCATGGCGCCCTCCCGGTCGTCGCGCTTGTCCACACCCGTCCAGTATCCGGACAGTGACAGCACACCGACAGATACGCCCGCAGACACTTCCGGCTGAACTGTACTGGCCTGTCGGGCGATGTGCATCCGGCCGCGCACCGGGCCGCTACTGCGCGGCGCGGCGGCATTCCCTACAATGGCGGCTGTCCCGCGTCCAGCCGCCCACGCCTTCATGTTCCAACGCCCGCCTGCTGCCGCCCCCGGCGAAAAAAACCTCACCGTCATGCTCTGGCTCGTCGCGACGGGCTTTTTCATGCAGACGCTCGACGCGACGATCGTCAACACCGCGCTGCCGTCGATGGCCGCGAGCCTCGGCGAATCGCCGCTGCGGATGCAGTCGGTCGTGATCGCGTATTCGCTGACGATGGCGGTGATGATTCCCGTGTCCGGCTGGCTCGCCGATACGTTCGGCACGCGGCGGGTGTTCTTCAGCGCGATCCTGGTCTTCTCGCTCGGCTCGCTGCTGTGCGCAAACGCGCACACGCTGCCGCAGCTCGTCGCGTTCCGCGTCGTGCAGGGGATCGGCGGCGCGATGCTGCTGCCGGTCGGCCGGCTCGCGGTGCTGCGCACGTTCCCGGCCGAGCGCTACCTGCCCGCGCTGTCGTTCGTCGCGATTCCGGGCCTGATCGGCCCGCTGATCGGCCCGACGCTCGGCGGCTGGCTCGTGAAGATCGCGTCGTGGCACTGGATCTTCCTGATCAACGTGCCGGTGGGCGTCGCGGGCTGCATCGCGACCTGGTATTCGATGCCCGACGCGCGCAACCCGGCGGTCGGCCGCTTCGACCTGAAGGGCTACCTGCTGCTGACGATCGGCATGGTCGCGATCTCGCTGTCGCTCGACGGGCTCGCCGATCTCGGCATGCAGCACGCGGCCGTGCTCGTGCTGCTGATCCTGAGCCTCGCGTGCTTCGTCGCGTACGGGCTGTACGCGGTGCGCGCGCCGCAACCGATCTTCTCGCTCGAGCTGTTCCGGATCCACACGTTCAGCGTCGGCCTGCTCGGCAACCTGTTCGCGCGCATCGGCAGCGGCGCGATGCCGTACCTGATCCCGCTGCTGCTGCAGGTGAGCCTCGGCTACACGGCGTTCGAGGCGGGGCTGATGATGCTGCCCGTCGCGGCCGCCGGGATGTTCTCGAAGCGCATCATCACGCGGCTCATCATGAAGCACGGCTACCGCAACGTGCTGCTCGCGAACACGATCATGGTCGGCGTGATGATGGCGAGCCTCGCGCTGATGCGCGAGTCGATGCCCGTGTGGCTCAAGATCGCGCAGCTCGCGCTGTTCGGCGGCTTCAACTCGATGCAGTTCACCGCGATGAACACGCTGACGCTGAAGGATCTCGGCACCGGCGGCGCGAGCAGCGGCAACAGCCTGTTCTCGCTCGTGCAGATGCTGTCGATGAGCCTCGGCGTGACGGTCGCCGGCGCGCTGCTCGCGACCTTCACCGGGATGCTGCGCACCGTGACGCCGAGCAACACGCTGCCCGCGTTCCATGCAACCTTCGTCTGCGTCGGCCTGATCACCGCCGCCTCCGCGTGGATCTTCGCGCAGCTCGCGCCGGAGATACGCGGCGCCGCGCGCAAGACCGATCCGTCCGAGCGCGCGTGACGCGCGCCCCGCTTCGGACCGCACCCCCGCACGCGACGCACCACGACGGTGCAGCGGCGGCCGCCGCGCGCGCCACGGCGGCGCGCCGCGCCGGTGTGGCGTTGCGCACGCTTCTTGCTCGCCTATTCTGTAGGTAAACTGGCAGCCTTCCCTCGGCCGACATCATGATGAGCATGATCGACATCGATCCCCCCGGCTTTCAGCCGCCCCGCCCCGTCGCCGGCGACGACGGCAACCGGCGCACCGTGCTGTACGGCGGCTACACCGTGTTCAGCGTGTTCCAGCCGGTGTTCTCCGTGTCGCACCGGCGCGCGATCGGCTATCACGCGTCGCTGCGCGCGCACGACGAGGAAAGCCGTCAGGTCGCGTCGCACGAAGTGTTCACGCAGGCCGCGCGGCGCGGCGACCTGCTCGAACTCGGCCGGCTCGCCGAATCGCTGCATCTCGGCAATTTCCATGCATTCGACAGCCATGACGAGTGGCTTTTCCTGAGCCTGCATCCGGCGGCGCTGATGGATACCGTTTACGGCGACGCACTGCTCGCGAACCTGAAGGCGCTCGGCCTGCCGCCGCATCGCGTGGTGCTCGAGGTGCCCGAACAGGCGGGCGGCGAGACGCCGCGCTACGCGGCGATCGTCGACGGCCTGCGCAAGGCCGGCTTCCTGATCGCGCTCGGCGGCTTCGGCGCGAAGCATTCGAACATCGACCGCGTGTGGCACCTGCATCCGGACATCGTGTCGCTCGACCGCGGCATTCTCGCGCAGGCGAGCGAGCACTCGCATCTCGAACGGGTGCTGCCGGGGCTCGTGTCGCTGCTGCACGAATCCGGCCAGCTCGTGCTGATGGGCGGGCTGTCGACCGAGCGCGACGCGCTGATCGCGCTCGAATGCGACGTCGATTTCGTGCAGGGGCAGTATTTCGCGGGCCCGAGCGTCGACCCGGTGCAGTCGCAGGCCGCAGCGGGCAGCATGGATACGCTGTCGGCCGCGCTGCGGCTGCGCGTCGCGGAACGCGAGCGCCAGCAGGCGACGCGGCTCGCGCCGTACGTCGCGGCGCTCGAGGAAGCCAGCACCAAGCTCGCCGCGGGCGGCACGCTGATCGACGCGGCCGCCACCGTGCTCGGCCTGCCCGAAACCGCGCGCTGCTTCCTGCTCGATGCGTCGGGGCGGCAGATCGGCGACAACGTGCTCGCGCGCGGCAGCGTGTCGCAACGCGCGAAGCGCTTCCGCCCGCTGCTGCATTCCGAAGGCGCGAGCTGGGAACGCCGCCCGTATTTCATCCACGCGACGCGCGCGCCGGGCCGCGTGCACCTGACACCGCCCTATCTGTCGATCAACGAGGCGCACCTGTGCGTGACCGCGTCGATCGCCGCGCCATGCGCGGCCGGCATGCAGGTGCTGTGCGTCGACATCAACTGGGAAGCGGCCGCGCACCGCGACTGACGCGCCGCGCACCGCGTCACGCGGCCGCTTCGGCTGCCTTGCGGACGATCAGCCGGTGCACGCGCTTGCCCGACGACGCGCTGACGACTTCGTGCTCGTCGACCACCTGCACGCCGGCGCCGAGCGCGGCGCGCATCCGGGCGCTGTCGAGCGCCGTGTACAGCCGGCCGCGCTCGTCGCGCTGCGAGCCGTTGCCCGCGACCCGCCAGCTCAGGTACAGCGTGCCGCCGGGCGCGAGCAGCTCGACGAGCCGCGCGGCGGCCGCCGCCGCCTCCACATGATCCAGATGCATGACGACGGTCTCGCACAGCACGTTGCGGAACGCGCCGGACGGCACGCCGGCCAGCGCCGGCAGCACCGCCTGTTCGAACCGCAGCGCCGGGTAGCGGCGGCGCGCCTCGTCGAGCAGCGCGGCGCTCGCATCGTAGCCGTGCACGTCGTAGCCGCACGACGCCAGCCATGCGGCGTCGCGCCCCGCGCCGCAGCCGATGTCCGCCGTCGGCCCCGGCGCGAAATACTGCTCCAGCAGCGCGTACATGTCGTCGGGCGGGCCCTCGTCGAGCCAGGTCTGCGCATATTCGGCCGCGTGGGCATCGTAGGCGTCGAGGGTCGGGCGATCCACCATGGCGCGTGCGCTCCGCAAAGGCGTCACATGACGCCATCGACATCTTAGTCCTTGCTTCGCATGCGCTGTGGCCCCGCGCGATGCCGCCGCGTGCGCGTCGCGACAGTCATCCGGCCAGCGCGGCGCGCAACGCGTCCGCGCCATGACGGCCGCTGCACCGCCGCCTCGGCGTCGTGCACGAGCGCGCACAGGCGGGCGTTGACCGGTGGATCGCGTCGCCGATCCGCGCGCGGCCGATCAACTGCACGGGCGCCCCGGCCGCCGCGAGCCGCCCGCCGAGATAGCAGCCGACGGCGCCCGCGCCGACCACGCAGATGCGCGGCATCGCGGCGTTCACACGTGCGCGTCGTGCGCGCCGCCGTGCACGGGCCCGGCCCGCTGCTCGACCGCGCGCCGCACGTCGCCGCGCAGCCCCGCGAAAAACGCGACCTCGGCGACCACGAACAGCGGCCCGACCATCAGCCCGACGAGATCGTCGACGAACGCCGGCTTGCGCCCCTCGAAGTAATGCCCGACGAACTGCACGATCCAGCCGACGACGAACGCGCCGATGCCGATGCCGAGCCATTGCGCGGTCGGCAGCACGGCGAGCGTCTGCCCGGCCCACAGGCCGAGCGCGAACAACGCCGTCATCACGACGCCGAAGCGCAGGTCGAGCCGCAGGTAGAACGCGGCGAACGCAAGCGCGAGCAGCAGCGCCGGCGACAGCGCGACGCCCGCCAACGTGCCGAGCGCGGGCCGCGACAGCAGCACCTCGACCGCGAACACGATCATCGGGATGCCGACCAGGTGGGTCGCGATGTTGCGCGCGTCGCGGTGATAGGCCGCGTACTGGGACAGATGGTCCTCGAGCGTCTTCATGCCGTCTCCTTGTCGTGGGGTTGCGCGCTATGATGCCCGTCACGCCCGAGAACCTCTGTCGGCTACCCGACATCGCGCCGCCCATGCCCGAGCCCCTCGACCGATACCTGCCGCAACTCGACGCGCACCCGTGGTTCGGCGCACTGCCGGCGGCCCTGCGCGCGGCGCTCCTCGCGCGCGCCGCGTTGCGCCGGCTGCCGGCCGGCCACGCGCTGTTCCGCCGCGGCGGCCCGCCGTGCGGGCTGTACGCGGTGCTGGACGGTGCCCTCACGATAGGCGCGGTCGATCCGCAGGGCAAGGAGGCGCTGCTGACGGTGGCCGAGCCGGTCACGTGGTTCGGCGAGATCGCGCTGTTCGACGGCCTGCCGCGCACGCACGACGCGATCGCGCTCGACGACGCGCTGCTGCTGCACGTGCCGCAGCCGGCGCTGCTGGCGCTCCTCGACGCGACGCCGCCATACTGGCGGCAATTCGCGCTGCTGATGGCACAGAAGCTGCGGCTCAGCTTCCTGACCGTCGAGGCGATGAGCGTGATGCCGGGCGCGCAGCGGCTCGCCGCGCGCCTGCTGATGATCGCCGAAGGCTACGGCGGGATCAGCGCCGGCCGCACGCGCATCCGGCTGTCGCAGGAGAAGCTCGCGGCGATGCTGTCGCTGACGCGGCAGACCACGAATCAGCTGCTGAAGTCGCTCGAAACGGACGGCGTCGTACGGCTGCACGTCGGCGAGATCGAACTGGTCGACGTCGCCGCGCTGCGCCGCGCGAGCGGGCTACCGGAATAAGCACGGCGGCCAGGCCGTTTACTCAGCGTTCCTCTGCGTTCGGAGCGCAATCATGAGACAGGTCCATACGGCGCTCGGCGCTGCGTTGGCGGCTGTCGTGCTGGCAGGTGTCGTCGCGTGCGGCGGTTCATCGCACGAAAGACAATACGCAGTCAGCGCGCTGGTCTCGGACGGCGCCGTTCCCGCCGCCCACGTGGATGCCAACCTGAAGAATCCGTGGGGCATTGCGTTCAATCCGAAGGGCTTCGTCTGGGTCGCGGACAACGGCACGCAGCGTGCGACGCTCTATGACGGCAACGGCGTGCCGCAGTCGCTCGTCGTGACGATTCCGCCCGGCACGAGCGGCGACCCCAGCCCGACCGGCATCGTGTTCAACGGCACGACCGACTTCGTCGTGACCCAGGGCGCCAAATCGGGGCCCGCGGCGTTCATCTTCGCGGGAGAAGGCGGGACGCTGACCGCGTGGTCGCCCGCAGTCAACCCGACAGCGGCGATCACGGTGTTCGACAGCGGCGGCGCCGCCGTCTACAAGGGGCTCGCGATGGCCGGCAACAACGGTGCGAACTTCCTGTATGCGACGGATTTCCACAACAACAGGATCGACGTGTTCGACCGGACCTTCGCGAAGGTCACGCCGGCCGGCGCGTTCCAGGATCCGTCCTTGCCGGCGGGGTTCGCGCCGTTCGGCATCCAGGCGATAGGCTCGAAGCTGTTCGTCACCTACGCGAAACAGGACGCGGCCGCGCACGACGACGTGGCCGGCGCGGGCGTCGGCCTGGTCGACGTGTTCAGCCCGTCGGGACAATTCCTCCAGCGCTTCGCCACCGGCGGGCCGCTGAATGCGCCGTGGGGCGTCGCGCTGGCGCCCGCGGATTTCGGCCGCTTCAGCCATGCCGTGCTGGTCGGCAACTTCGGCGACGGCATGCTGCATGCGTTCGATGCGACTTCCGGAATGTTGCTCGGAACGCTGCAGCAAGGCGACGGCAGCGCGATCGTCGAGCCGGGGCTGTGGGGCATCGCGTTCGGCAACGGCCTCAACAATCAGCCCGCCAACACGCTGTTCTTCGCGGCCGGCCCGAACGACGAAGCGGATGGTCTGTACGGCCGCATCGACGTCGGTCCGTGAGTGCGGTCGCCGGGCGCGGCTTGCGGCGCCCGTGCAATGAAAAAGCCCTCGCGATGGAGGGCTTTTGGATCGGTCACGGCGCGCGACTGGCTGCCGTTTCCGGACGTCTGTCGCGATGCGACAGCGCCGTGTGACTTACGCGAAGTTCTTCGCTGCGAAGTCCCAGTTCACGATGTTCCAGAACGCTTCGACGAACTTCGGACGTGCGTTGCGGTAGTCGATGTAGTACGCGTGTTCCCACACGTCGATCGTCAGCAGCGCCTTGTCGGCCGTCGTCAGCGGGGTAGCTGCGTTGCTCGTCGACACGATGTCGAGCGAACCGTCGGCCTTCTTCACGAGCCATGCCCAGCCCGAACCGAACGTGCCGACCGCGGCCTTCGTGAACGCTTCCTTGAACGCGTCGTACGAACCCCACTTCGCGTTGATCGCGTCGCCCAGCGCGCCCGTCGGTGCGCCGCCGCCGTTCGGCGACAGGCTGTTCCAGAAGAACGTGTGGTTCCAGATTTGCGCGGCGTTGTTGAAGATGCCGCCCGACGACTTCTTCACGATCTCTTCCAGCGACAGGTTTTCGAATTCCGTGCCGGGGATCAGGTTGTTCAGGTTCGTCACATAAGCCTGGTGATGCTTGCCGTAGTGGTACTGGATCGTTTCTTGCGAGATGGTCGGCGCAAGTGCGTCTTCAGCGTACGGGAGCGGCGGGAGCGTATGAGCCATGGCGATTCCTTCGTTGAGTATGTAGGGAGGCTGTGTTGAATGCTGCCGAGCGTCCGATTGTAGGCGAGGACGAATAACCCCGCAAACCCGTGGGCCATTTATCCGCGGTATGCGGAAAACCGGCGTTTACGCAACGTCCGGACGGACGAGCGCGACCGCGCGCGCCCGTTCCGCGGGTGGTGCATCGCCGCTGCGCGCCGCCCTGCCCGCGTGGTCAGAACGTATCGGTCAGCCGCGGCTGCACGTCCGCCAGCGACACGTCCGCCGAGCCCTCGGCGAGATGCACGGTCAGCCGGCGCTGCGGCTTCAGCGCGCTCGGCGCGCGCACCGCGCGGCCGGTCTGCGTGTCGATCAGCGCCGCATAGCCGCGCTCGAGCGTGCGCTGCGGGCTCAGCACCTCGAGCCGCGCCGCGCACGCGGCGACGCGCGCGGTGTCGCGCTCGTGACGCCGCTGCACCGCGACTGCCAGCCGCTGCGACAGCCCCGCGAGCGCGAGGCGCGCCTGCGCCGGGTCGGGCCGCGCGCGCTGCCAGCGCAGCTGCGCGAGCGCGAAACGCGCACGCGCGTCGCGCACGGGCCGCGCGGCCGCGGACGCGAGGCGCACCGCGAGCTGCTCGACGTGCGTGCGCTGCCGCTGCAGCCGCTCGGCCGGGCTGACGAGCCGGCGCGCGAGCCAGTCGAGCTGCTGCGCGCGCAGTTCGAGCGTGCGGCGCATCCCGCGCGCGAGCGCGCCCTGCCGGTCGCCGACCTCGCGCAATAGCAGCGCGCGCTGCGGGCTGGCCAGCTCGGCCGCGCCGGTCGGCGTCGGCGCACGCAGGTCGGCCGCGAAATCCGCGATCGTGAAATCGGTTTCGTGCCCGACGCCGCTGACGACCGGCAACGCGCTCGCCGCGATCGCGCGTGCGAGCGCTTCGTCGTTGAACGACCACAGATCCTCGATCGAGCCGCCGCCGCGGCACACGAGCAGCACGTCGACCTCGCGCCGCGCATTGGCGGTCTCGACCGCCGCGACGAGCTTCTCGGCCGAGCCGGCGCCCTGCACGGGTGCCGGGTAGACGATCACCGGGATGTGCGGCGCGCGGCGCGCGAGCGTGGTCAGCACGTCGCGCAGCGCGGCGGCCTGCAGCGACGTGACGATGCCGATCGCGCGCGGATGCGCGGGCAGCGGCCGCTTGCGCTCGGGCGCGAACAGGCCTTCCGCCTCGAGCTGCGCCTTGAGCCGCAGGAACGCCTCGTAGAGCCGCCCCTGCCCGGTGCGCCGCACCGCTTCGACGTTGAGCTGCACCTCGCCGCGCGGCTCGTACATCGTGACCACCGCGCGCACCTCGATGCGGTCGCCTTCGCGCGGCGTGAATTCCGCATACTGCGCCCGGCCGCGGAACATCACGCAGCGCATCTGCGCCTGCGGGTCCTTGATCGAGAAATACCAGTGGCCGCTCGCGGCGCGCGTGAAGTTCGACACTTCGCCCGCGATCCACAGGAGCGGGAACGAGCGCTCGAGCATCGTGGAAATCGCACGATTGAGCGCCGAGACGGGAATTACTTCGTCGCCGCCGCGCGTCGCGCCCGGCGAGGCAAATGAGGAGTCGGAAAGCATGGACGATCGGATGAATGCTGGCGGCGACACGATAGTCCGACATCCGCGCGGCGTCCAGCGCCCGCGCGCCGGCGCCTGGGTGCATTGCACAACGCGAAAAGTGTCCACATCTTGACAATCCTCGGCAAAAAGCCCCGCAAATCGCCCCGAAAATCCAGACAATTCGAGGCAACGCATTGATTCTTATAAATTTTTAATTCTTGCGGAATGATTCTCATCCGATTCGAAGCCCGCCGCACGGGCGTGTGCGGCAATCGGGCGACGGGTTTTTCACAGAGTTATCCACAGGCGCGTACGATCCGGCCCTGCCGGTGGCCGTGCGCCGCGGCGCTTGCCGCGCCGGCGCGCCGCGCGCTAGAGTGCCGCCTTCCGCAGACCCCGCGGCTCGCGCCGCTCCCCGGAGAATCCGCCTTGACGAACCCGTCCCACGCGACGGCGCGCCGCGCGCCGTGCCCTGCCCGATGAGCGCGCCCGGCGGCGGCCCGCTCGCCCGTCTCGAGACGCGCCTGACGCGCGAATGGCAGCGCCGCGGCGCGCTCGCGTGGGCGCTCACGCCGCTCGCGTGCGTGTTCGGCCTGTGCGCGGCGCTGCGCCGCACGGCGTATGCGCAGGGCTGGAAGCAGCCGGTCGACGTCGGCGTGCCGGTCGTCGTAGTCGGCAACGTGACCGTCGGCGGCACCGGCAAGACGCCGACCGTGATCGCGCTCGTCGACGCGCTGCGCGCGGCGGGCTTCACACCCGGCGTCGTGTCGCGCGGCTACGGCGCGCAGGTCCGCACGCCGACCGCCGTGACGCCGGCCTCGCGCGCCCGCGACGCCGGCGACGAGCCGCTGCTGATCGCCCGCCGCACCGGTGCGCCGGTGTGGGTGTGTCCCGATCGCGTCGCGGCGGCGCAGGCGCTGCGCGCCGCGCATCCGGAAGTCGACGTGATCGTCAGCGACGACGGCCTGCAGCACTACCGCCTCGCCCGCACCGTCGAACTCGTCGTGTTCGACCACCGGCTCGGCGGCAACGGCTTCCTGCTGCCGGCCGGGCCGCTGCGCGAGCCGCTGTCGCGGCGCCGCGACGCGACCCTCGTCAACGATCCGTACAGCGGCGCGCTGCCGCCGTGGCCCGACACCTATGCGCTGGCGCTCGCGCCCGGCGCGGCCTGGCATCTCGACCAGCCCGCGCTGCGCCGCCCGCTGTCGCAGTTCGCCGGCGAGCGCGTACTGGCAGCCGCCGGCATCGGCGCGCCGGAACGCTTCTTCGCGACGCTGCGCGCGGCGGGCCTCGCGCCGCAGACCCGCGCGCTGCCCGACCACTACGCGTTCGCCGACAATCCGTTCGTCGACGACGCCGTCGACGCGATCCTGATCACCGAGAAGGATGCAGTAAAATTGGGCGCTTCCTGGCGCGACGCTCGAATCTGGGTCGTCCCCGTCGAAGCCGCGCTCGATCCTCGCCTCATTGCCCTCGTTGTGGAGAAACTCCGTGGACGCTCGCCTGCTTGAAATCATCGTGTGCCCTGTTTGCAAAGGCCCGCTCCACTATGACCGCGCCGCGCAGGAGCTGATCTGCAACGCCGACAAGCTCGCCTATCCGATTCGCGACGGCATCCCCGTGATGCTGGTCGACGAGGCGCGCCAGACCGTCGAAGGCACGCCGGTCGATCCGGCCGGCCGCTGAGCCCGGCCCGGGCCCCCGGCGGCCCGGCCAGCCTGCGGGCGCCCGGCACGGGCGCCCGCCGTATCACTTACACGATTCCTGCCCGATGACTCACCCGCAGCCCTTCATCGCCGTCATTCCCGCCCGGCTCGCGTCGACACGCCTGCCGAACAAGCCGCTCGCCGATCTCGGCGGCAAGCCGATGGTGGTGCGCGTCGCCGAACGCGCGCGCGAAGCGGGCGCGCAGCAGGTGCTCGTCGCGTCCGACGCGCAGAGCGTGCTGGACGCCGCGCGCGCGCACGGCTTCGAAGCGGTGCTCACGCGCGCCGACCATCCGTCGGGCACCGACCGCCTCGCCGAAGTCGCGGCCGCGTTCGGGTGGAGCGACGATACCGTCGTCGTCAACGTGCAGGGCGACGAGCCGCTGATCGATCCGGCGCTGGTCCGCGACGTAGCGTCGCACCTCGCCGCGCATCCGGCCTGCGCGATCGCGACCGCCGCCCATCCGATCCACACGGCGGCCGACGTGTTCAATCCGAACGTCGTGAAGGTTGCGCTCGACGCGCAGGGCGTCGCGCTCTACTTCTCGCGCGCGCCGATCCCGTGGAGCCGCGATGCGTACCAGCCGCACTGGCCCGACGTCGCGGCCATGCCGGCGCCGGCGTTCCCGGTGTACCGGCATGTCGGCCTGTACGCGTACCGCGCGCGTTTCCTGCGCACCTACCCGTCGCTGGCGCAGGCGCCGATCGAGCAGGCCGAGCAGCTCGAACAGCTGCGCGCGATGTGGCATGGCGAGCGGATCGCCGTGATGATCACCGCGCACGCGCCGGAGGCCGGCATCGACACGCCCGCCGATCTCGCACGCGTGCAGGCCCTTTTTCGGCCGGATTCAAAATTACCCGTGGCATAATCAGGCGGTTGTGCGAGCGGTCCGCGATCCCCGCGAGCGCGCTTGACCCCGCCGCGGCCCTGCCGGCAGCCGCGCGTCGCTGAGGCGACGCGCCGCGTCAGACCGGTCCGCCGCATGCCGGGCAAGCCGCCGCACGTTCGGTCGCCGGCGCCTTCGAGCCTCGCCAGACGAATCTACATACTTGGAGATATCACCATGCGTTTGATCCTGTTGGGCGCGCCCGGCGCGGGAAAGGGCACCCAGGCAAACTTCATCAAGGAAAAATTCGGCATCCCGCAAATCTCGACGGGCGACATGCTGCGCGCGGCCGTGAAGGCCGGCACGCCGCTGGGCGTCGAGGCGAAGGGCTTCATGGACGCGGGCAAGCTCGTTCCGGACGAGCTGATCATCGGCCTCGTGAAGGAGCGCCTGAAGGAAGCGGACTGCGCGAACGGCTACCTGTTCGACGGTTTCCCGCGCACGATCGCGCAGGCCGACGCGATGAAGGACGCCGGCGTCGCGATCGACTACGTGCTGGAAATCGACGTGCCGTTCTCGGAAATCATCGAGCGCATGAGCGGCCGCCGCACGCATCCGGCATCGGGCCGCACGTACCACGTCAAGTTCAACCCGCCGAAGGTCGAGGGCCAGGACGACGTGACGGGCGAACCGCTGATCCAGCGCGACGACGACAAGGAAGAGACGGTCAAGAAGCGTCTCGAAGTGTACGAAGCGCAGACCAAGCCGCTCATCACCTACTACGGCGACTGGGCGCAGCGCGGCGAGGAAAACGGCCTGAAGGCGCCGCAGTACCGGAAGATCTCCGGTCTCGGCACCGTCGACGAGATCCGCGACCGTGCGTTCGACGCGCTGAAGTAAGCACCGCGTCCCGCATCGCGAAGCCGCCTGTTTCAGGCGGCTTTTTTTTCGCGCCGGCATGGTTCGGACGATCGTCGGATTCGGGCCGGCCGGCGAACGCACCCCGTACAATCGGCCGAATCGAACCGGACCGGCCGCCTGCCCGCTCGCAGTCGCGCTGGCATGCCCTACCAGCAAGGAGACAGTCATGGAGATTCGCGGGAACGTGTTTCTGATCACGGGCGGCGCGTCGGGCCTCGGCGCCGGCACCGCGCGGCTGCTCGCGCAGGAAGGCGGCAAGGTCGTGCTCGCCGACCTGAACGAAGCGGCCGGCGAAGCGCTCGCGCAGGAACTGGGCGGCGTGTTCGTGCGCTGCGACGTGTCGCGCGAAGACGACGCGCAGGCCGCGGTCGACGCCGCGACGCGCGCCGGCTCGCTGCGCGGTCTCGTGAACTGCGCGGGCATCGCACCCGCCGCGAAGACCGTCGGCAAGGACGGCGCGCATCCGCTCGACGTGTTCGCGAAGACGATCAGCGTGAACCTCGTCGGCACCTTCAACATGATCCGTCTCGCCGCCGTCGCGATGGCCGCGAACGCGCCGAACGCGAACGGCGAGCGCGGCGTCGTGATCAGCACCGCGTCGGTCGCGGCGTTCGACGGCCAGATCGGCCAGGCTGCGTATGCGGCGTCGAAGGCCGGCGTCGCCGGCATGACGCTGCCGATCGCGCGCGACCTGTCGCGCAACGGCATCCGCGTGATGACGATCGCGCCCGGCCTGTTCGAGACGCCGATGCTGCTCGGCATGCCGAAGGACGTGCAGGACGCGCTCGGCGCGATGGTGCCGTTCCCGCCGCGGCTCGGCAAGCCGGCCGAATATGCGATGCTGGTCCGGCAGATCGTCGAGAACCCGATGCTCAACGGCGAGGTGATCCGCCTCGACGGCGCGATCCGGATGCAGCCGAAGTAAGCGCCGACCACGTATGACAAAACGCCCGCCGTGCGCGCGATGCGCAGGGCGGGCGTTTCACATGCGTGCGCGGCGCGCGCTCAGTCTTCGGCGCTGCGCTCCATCCGCTGCCGCAATTCGCTCACCTGCGACTCGACGACGGTCGCATCGTCGGCGTCCGGCCGCTCGCCGAGATACTGCTCGAGATCCTCGAGCGCGGGCCGCAGGTAGTCGAGCCGCGCATACGCGAAGCCGCGGTCGCGTATCTCGTCGAGCTGCCCCGGCAACAGGATCACGAGCCGCTGCTGCACCGCCAGCAGCCGCTGCCAGCGTTCCGTCTGAAGATAGATCGTCTTCAGGTTGCGCAGCATCCGCGCGATGATCTCGCGGCTCGTGGCCGGCTGCAGCAGCGCGCGCAACGCGCTGTCGACCGCGCCGGCCGCGCGCGCGACATACGGCTCCAGCATCTCGACCATCTCGGCCTCGGACAGCGAATGGCCATTCGTCGGATCGATGATCAGGTCGCCGTCCGACAGCGTGACGCGCAACAGGAAGTGGCCGGGAAACGAGACGCCGCGCGCCGGCACGCCGACCTGCTCCGCGAGCTCGAGATACAGCACCGACAGCGAGATCGGAATGCCGCGCCGCCGCTTCAGCACCATGTTCAGGTGGCTGTTGTCAGGGTCGTAGTAGTCGTTGTGATTGCACGCGAAGCCCAGTTCGCGGAAGAAGAACTCGTTCAGCGCGACGATCCGGTCCTTCAGGCCGGCGTCGTCCGGCAGCCGGCGGCGCAGGCGCGCCGCGAGCATGTCGAGCTCGGCGAGCGTGCCCTGCAGGTCGAGATCCGGGTAAGCGTCCTGTGCGAGCGACAGCGCCGCCTCGGTGACGGGCAGACTGTCGTCGTCCGCCACCAGCGTGCTGAAGTAGTCGAGAACGCGGGTCATTGCGGTCGTCACTTGGCGCGCCTTCTGAAGTAAGCGTATTTGAAGCCCATCACCCACAACATACCGAAATATAGTGCAGCGAACAGCACGAGGCAGGCGGCCATCAGCGCGATGCGCGCGAGCGGCTCCGTGCGCAGCCCGGTCCAGTCGAAGGTGAGCGCGAGCCAGTGCATCGTGCCGGCAAGCACGAGCGATGCGCCGGCGAGCTGCGCGAAGAAGCGCAGCCAGCCCTCCGACGGCTGGTAGATGCCGCGCCGCCGCAGGCCGAGGAACAACATTAGCGAATTCAGGCACGCGCCGACGCCGATGCTGAGCGTAAGGCCCGCATGGCCGATCAGCGGCACGAACACGTAGTTCGACAACTGCGTGATCACGAGCACGCCGATCGCGATCTTCACCGGCGTCTTGATGTCCTGCTTCGCATAGAAGCCCGGCGCGAGGATCTTGATCAGGATGATGCCGACAAGCCCGATCCCGTAGGTCGCGAGCGCGCGCGCGACCATCGTCACGGTGTGCGCGTCGAACTTGCCGTAGTTGAACAGCGTAGCGGTGAGCGGCGTCGCGAAGAAGAACAGCGCGAGCGCGCTCGGCGCGGCCAGCAGGAACGTGACGCGCAGGCCCCAGTCGAGCAGCGCCGAATACTCGGTGGCGTCCGCGTCGACGTGCGCCTTCGACAGGCTCGGCAGCAGGATCGTGCCGAGCGCGACGCCGAGCAGCGCGGTCGGGAATTCCATCAGGCGGTCCGCGTAGTTGATCCACGACACCGCGCCCTGCCCGAGCCGCGACGCGATGTTGGTGTTGATGATCAGCGACAGCTGCGCGACCGACACCGCGAAGGTCGCCGGCACCATCTTCGCGAGCACGCGCTTCACACCGGGATGCCGCAGCGCGCGCAGCGGGTTGAGCCCGATCAGCGGCACCATGTCGATCTTCTTCAGGCCCGGCAATTGCACGATGAACTGCAGCACGCCGCCGGCGATCACCGCCCACGCGAGCGCATACACGGGCACCTTCAGGTGCGGCGCGACGAACACCGCCGCGACGATGAACGCGACGTTCAGCAGCACCGGCGCGAACGCGGGCAGCGAGAAGCTCTTGTACGTGTTCAGCACGCCGGACGCGAGCGTCGTCAGCGAAATGAACACGATGTACGGGAACATGATGCGCGTCATCGTGACGGCCAGCGGGAACGCCTGGCCGTCGGTGCGCAGCCCGGACGCAACCGCGTACACGACCCAGGTCGCGCCGGCGATGCCGGCCACCGACAGCACGGCGAGCGCCCACGCGAGCACGGTCGACATCGCGTCGACGAGCGCCTTCGTCGCGTCGTGCCCCTGCTGGTTCTTGAACTCGGCGAGGATCGGCACGAACGCCTGCGAGAACGCGCCCTCCGCGGACAGGCGGCGCAGCAGGTTCGGAATGCGGAACGCGACGTAGAACGCGTCGGTATATTGACTGGCGCCGAACGCACAGGCGATCAGCGTCTCACGGGCCAGACCGGTCACGCGCGACAGCAGCGTGAAGCCGCTGACCGTCAGCAGGGCTCGGAATAGATTCATGGGGCGCTTATTATACGGACGTTGCGCGGCCCGGCACCGCCCGACACCGAAATCGGCGCCCGCCGCACCGGCCCGCCGCCGCAACCGACGCCAAACTTGCCACGCGCTTGATTTTGTTGCTATAATCCGCCGTTTCTGAGCCTGTTGCATGCGCGGCGCCTGCCGCTTTCGTGTCTCGGTCTCGGATAAAACCAACGTTTTTTTTGCGCCCCTGGGCAATCGCTCTCAGGGGACGGATCGAAAAGCAGCGCTTGGCCGTCAGGCTCCAAGCTCTGGAAACAGGACAGGATAAGGAACCGTCATGGCTAACTCCGCACAAGCACGCAAGCGCGCCCGCCAGGCAGCGAAGGCTAACTCGCACAACTCGGCGCTGCGCTCGAAATTCCGTACCGCGATCAAGGCTGTTCGCAAGGCTGTCGACGCCGGCGACCAGGCAAAGGCTGCCGAGCTGTTCAAGGCTGCCGTGAAGACGATCGACACGATCGCCGACAAGAAGATCGTTCACAAGAACAAGGCCGCTCGCAGCAAGAGCCGCCTCGCCGCAGCCGTCAAGGGCCTGCAGGCAGCAGCGTAAATCCGGTGTGCCCGCCTCGCGCGGGCGCCCTGTTTCCTGCGATCGACGAAAAAGCCCGCATCTGCGGGCTTTTTTGTTGGGTTCGGCGGTTCGCCGGGTTGAGTCTCCATCAACGCGCGCTCGCGCGGATCGACGCACCGGCCGGGCGCAATGTGCGCCCGCGCGCGGCCGTTACTTCTTTTCGCTGTAGTCGGGCAGCTCGCACGCCTCGGTGACGACGAGATTGTTGTCCTTCGCGAAGTTCAGCACGAAATCGAAGGCCATCGGCTCGACGTCGCGCAGACGGGAATCGAGAATCACGCACTTCGTGCCGCCCAGCATCGTCGGGCGCACGTACAGCGAATACTTCAAGCGCGCATTCGGACCGCTTGCACCGGGCCCGAAACATGCCATCACGCCCGCGAGGCGCTCCGACCAATCGCTCGGGCGAAACGTTTTCCCATCTTTCGTGATGCCCTGAATGAAGTATTCGGTCGGAGGGGTTTCAGCCATGTTGTTACCCAGGTGACGGCCCGGCGATGCGCAGGCGACGGCCTGGACACGCAAACACGAAGCAGGAGGAAGCCGGGATGCCCGCGCCGGATGCCTGAAAAGAGGCCGTCCGCGCGATCCGCCCGGCACGCCGCACCGGATTTGTGCAGCGCACAGCTTGTGTCCGGCAGAACGGGGAAATGCTTGCCTGCCGGGCTTGAGAAAACTTTGCGATTATACCGCAGCGCGCCATCGTGCGTCGTTTCGCTCACCCTTCCCGGCACCCGGACGCGGTGCGCAAGCATCGCGCCCCGGTTTTTCTGCTGGCTCGTCAAAGCACAGAAAATCCATTATGCTGCGTTGAAGTTATCCACATCCGACGGCGGCGCCGTCCGGCCCCGGCGGCCGGGTCGAACCCGCCGCATTTCGTTTCATGACCGCCAAGACCATTCGTCACTACCTGCAGTTCAAGGATTTCTCGCTGGACGACTACGAGTACGTGCTCGAACGCACGGGAATCCTGAAGCGCAAGTTCAAGAACTACGAGACCTATCATCCGCTGCATGACCGCACGCTCGCGATGATCTTCGAGAAGAGCTCGACGCGCACGCGCCTGTCGTTCGAGGCCGGGATCTTCCAGCTCGGCGGCCATGCCGTCTTCATGAGCACCCGCGACACGCAGCTCGGCCGCGGCGAGCCGGTGGAGGATTCCGCGCAGGTGATCTCGCGGATGGTCGACATCATCATGATCCGCACGTTCGAACAGGAGATCATCCAGCGCTTCGCGGAAAACTCCCGCGTGCCGGTGATCAACGGCCTGACGAACGAATACCACCCGTGCCAGGTGCTCGCCGACATCTTCACGTACTACGAGCATCGCGGCCCGATCCGCGGCAAGACGGTCGCGTGGGTCGGCGACGCGAACAACATGCTGTACACGTGGATCCAGGCCGCGCAGATCCTCGGATTCAAGCTGCGCCTGTCGACGCCGCCGGGCTATGCGCTCGACATGAAGCTCGTCGCGCCGGACAGCGCGCCGTTCTACGAAGTCTTCGACGATCCGAACGAAGCCTGCAGGGGCGCCGACCTGGTGACCACCGACGTGTGGACGAGCATGGGCTTCGAGGCCGAGAACGAGGCGCGCATGCAGGCATTCGCCGACTGGTGCGTCGACGAGGAAATGATGGGCCACGCGAACCCCGATGCGCTCTTCATGCACTGCCTGCCCGCGCACCGCGGCGAGGAAGTGACGGCCGGCGTGATCGACGGCCCGCAGAGCGTCGTCTGGGATGAAGCGGAAAACCGCCTGCACGTGCAGAAGGCGCTGATGGAGTTCCTGCTGCTCGGCAAGCTGAAGCACTGACGCGCCCGCGCGCGGCAGCACGCTCGCGCCAATGAAAAAGCGCCGATCGTCGATCGGCGCTTTGCTTTTGCGCAGCCGAAATCGCCTGCGCGGGTGCGTCAGGCCCGGCCTACAGGCACACCGGCTCCGGCTCCAGCTCGACGCCGAATTTCGCGCGCACGTCGTCCTGGATCGCCCGCGCGAGCGCGATCACGTCCGCGCCCGTCGCGCCGCCGCGATTGACGAGCACGAGCGCCTGCCGCTCGTGCACGGCCGCGGCGCCGAGCGCGCGCCCTTTCCAGCCGCAGCGGTCGATCAGCCAGCCGGCCGCGAGCTTCACCTGCCCGTCCGGCTGCGGATACGACACGATGTCCGGCGCGTGCGCGCGCAGCGCGTCGAACTGCACCGCGCCGATCACCGGGTTCTTGAAGAAGCTGCCCGCATTGCCGAGCGCGAGCGGATCGGGCAGCTTCGCGCGACGGATCGCGACCACCGCGTCGAATACGTCGCGCGGCGTGGCCGCGTCCGGCGCGACGCCGCGCGCAGCAAGTTCGCGCGACACGTCCGCGTAGCCGAGCCGCGGCGTCCAGCGCTTCGGCAGCCGGAACGTCACCGACACGATCGCGAAGCGCCCGCGGCCTTCGCGCTTGAAGAAGCTGTCGCGATAGCCGAACGCGCAGCGCGCGGCATCGAAGCGCTCGCTGCGGCCCGTCGCGAGCTCGACGGCGACGAGCGAATCGAAATACGTCTTCATTTCGAGCCCGTACGCGCCGATGTTCTGGATCGGCGCGGCGCCGACCGTGCCCGGGATCAGCGCGAGGTTCTCGAGCCCGGCCATGCCCTGCTCGAGCGTCCACTCGACGAATGCGTGCCAGTTCTCGCCGCCGCCCGCCTCGACGACCCACGCGTCGTCGTCCTCGCGCACGACGCGGCGCCCGGCGATCTCGTCGAGCAGCACGAGGCCCTCGAAATCGCGCGTGAACACGACGTTGCTGCCGCCGCCGAGCACCAGCAGCGGCAGGTTCGCGACGCGTGCATCGCGATGCAGCGCCTCGAACTGCCCGGCGTGCGTCACGCGCGCGGCCAGCCGCGCGGATACGTCGAACCCGAACGTGTTGTGCGCGGCGAGCGGGTGGTCGGGGAGCAGCGACAGGGTGGAATCGGCTGGAAGCATCGGCAATCGCGGTCGGGCGTGCCCGGTCGGCGCGCGGCCGGCCTTGGGCAAACGAAGGGGCATCGGTAAAATGGCGAATAGTCCGCAATTATAGCGAGTGCCCGCGCGCAAGCCGGGCGCGCGCGTTTTCCAGGGAGAATGCCATGCCATCGTTCGACGTCGTCAGCGAAGCGAACATGATCGAAGTGAAGAACGCCATCGAGCAGTCGAACAAGGAAATTTCGACGCGCTTCGATTTCAAGGGCTCCGACGCGCGCGTCGAGCAGAAGGAACGCGAGCTGACGCTGTTCGCCGACGACGATTTCAAGCTCGGCCAGGTCAAGGACGTGCTGATCGGCAAGCTGGCCAAGCGCAACGTCGACGTGCGCTTCCTCGACTACGGCAAGGTCGAGAAGATCGGCGGCGACAAGGTCAAGCAGGTCGTGACGGTCAAGAAAGGCGTGACGGGCGATCTCGCGAAGAAGATCGTGCGCCTCGTCAAGGACAGCAAGATCAAGGTGCAGGCGAGCATCCAGGGCGACGCGGTGCGCGTGGCGGGCACCAAGCGCGACGACCTGCAGAGCGTGATCGCGATGCTGCGCAAGGACGTGACCGACACCCCGCTCGACTTCAACAACTTCCGCGACTGACCGGTCGCGCGCTGCCGCCGGGCCGCCTTGCGCGCCCGGCGCGTTTCTTCAGGCCCCAGACCGTTCCGTCAGGCCTTCCCGCCGTCCTGCGCGTTGCCGTTCGCGGCCGCCTTCTTCTTGTCGCCGATCCGGCTTTCCTGCCCTGCCAGCAGCTTCGAGATGTTGCTGCGATGGCGCCACACGAGCAGCACGCTCATCGCGAGCACCGCCCACGCGACCGGGTTGTGGTGCGTGCCGAACAGGAACACGTCGAACACCGGCGCGAACACCGCCGCGACGAGCGCCGCGAGCGACGAGTAGCGGAAGAAGAACGCGATGATCAGCCAGGTCAGCGCGGTGGCGAGCCCGAGCACCGGATGCACCGCCAGCAGCACGCCGGCCGCGGTCGCGACGCCCTTGCCGCCCTGGAAGCGGAAGAACACCGGGTACAGGTGGCCGAGGAACACGGCGATCGCGACGCACGCGATCGCGACGTCGGGCAGGCCGAGGCGCCGCGCGAGCCAGACCGCGATCCAGCCCTTGAAAGCGTCGCCGACGAGCGTGAGGATCGCGGCCTTCTTGTTGCCGCCGCGCAGCACGTTGGTGGCGCCGGGATTCTTCGACCCGTACGAACGGGGATCGGCCAGGCCCATCGCGGCGCTGACGATGACGGCAAACGACACCGAACCGATCAGGTAGGCAACGAGGGTGGCGAGCAGGATCTGCATGCGGAGGACTCTTCTTTCAACGTATCGATGGACGGACGGCTGCGCGGCGGCAAGCCGAAGCGGCGCTCATTCTACCGAAGCGGCGGGGGCTGCCACGAAGGTGAAACCCTCAGTCGACGCTCGCGCACTGCACCGGCTTCGCGCCGAGCAGCGCCGTCAGCACGGCGGGCGCGAGACTGACGAGATAGCCGCGGCGGCCGCCGTTCAGGTAGATCGTCGGCAACTCGAGGATCGTCGCCTCGACGTACACCGGCATCGCCTTGCGGGTGCCGAACGGCGACGTGCCGCCGACGAGATAGCCCGAATGGCGGTTCGCGACCTCGGGCTTGCACGGCTCGACGCGCTTCGCGCCGATCTGCCGCGCCAGGTTCTTGGTCGACACCGTGCGGTCGCCGTGCATCAGGACGATCAGCGGCTTCGCCTGCTCGTCCTCCATCACGAGCGTCTTCACGACGACGTGCTCGTCGACGCCGAGCTGGCGCGCGGACTCGCCGGTGCCGCCGTGCTCGACATAATCGTACGGATGCTCGCCGAACGCGACGCCGTGGCGGCGCAGCAGCTGGGTTGCGGGCGTTTCGGACACATGTCTGGATTTGCTCATGGCGGCATTCTAATGGGGAACGGCCACCGGCACCGCCGGCGGTATACTCGCGGCCCGCCGGCCCGTCACCCGGGCGGCAGCGCCGGCACCCCGCCATCATCATTGCGCGCGGCGCGACGCGCTATTGACCGAATGGCCGATTGTGGCGCGCGCGCCGGCGTGGCACGATCGCTCGCACGCTTTGTCCCGCCGCGCGCCGGTCGCCCGGCTCATCTTCTGGAAACACCATGACCTCGTCCCCCCGCCCTGGCGCACCGCTCGACATCGACGCCCTGCTGGCCGCGCTGCCCGGCCGCATCGCCGACGTTCCCGCGCACTGGGCCGCCCGGACGCCCGAACGCGCGGCGCTGATCGAGGACGCGCGCCGCCTGTCGTATCGCGATCTGTCGGCGGCGGTCGACGCCGCCGCCGCGCAGCTTGCCGCGTACGGCGTGCGCGGCGGCGACCGTGTGATGATCGTCGCGGAAAACTGCGTCGCGCAGGTCGTGCTGCTGTTCGCGACGGCCCGCCTCGACGCGTGGGCGCTGATGTCGAACGCGCGGCTGTCGGCCGCCGAGCTCGACGCGATCGCCGCGCACGCGCGCCCGAAGCTGATCGCGTTCGGCGACGAAGCGTCGCCCGACGCGCGCGCGCATGCGGCGCGCCACGGCGCGACGCCCGCCGCCGCGCCGGCGATCGACGTCGGCGCGTGGTCGTATCGCGTCGATGCCGGCGCGCCCGGCGAGCCGGTGGCCGCGGACGGCGCGGCGCAATGCGCGGCGCTGATCTACACGACCGGCACGACCGGCACGCCGAAGGGCGTGATGCTGTCGCATCGCAACCTGCTGTACGTCGCGGCGACGTCGAGCGCGCTGCGGCGCGTGTCGCCCGACGATGTCGTCTATACGGTGCTGCCGGTGTCGCACGTGTACGGCCTCGCGTCGGTGTGCCTCGGCAGCCTGTATGCGGGCGCGACGCTGCGGCTCGCGCCGCGCTTCTCGCCGGAGGCCGTGCGCGTCGCGCTGGCCGACGAAGGCGTGACGATCTTCCAGGGCGTGCCCGCGATGCACGCGAAGCTGCTCGAGCATCTGCACACGCACGGCCACGCATGGCGCGCGCCGCGCCTGCGCTTCGCGTATTCGGGCGGCTCGCCGCTCGATGCCGACCTGAAGGCGCGCGTCGAGCGGCTCTACGGCGTGCCGCTGCACAACGGCTACGGGATGACCGAAAGCAGCCCGACGATCGCGCAGACGCCGCTCGACGCGCCGCGCACCGATTCCTCGGTCGGCGTGCCGATCCCGGGCGTCGAGATGCGGATCGTCGGGCCGGACGGACGCGACCTGCCGCAGGGCGAGATCGGCGAGATCTGGGTGCGCGGCCCGAACGTGATGCTCGGCTACTACCGCAATCCGGACGCGACGCGCGCGGCGGTCACGCCGGACGGCTGGCTGAAGACCGGCGATCTCGCGCGGCAGGCCGCCGACGGCGCGGTGACGATCGCCGGACGCAGCAAGGAGCTGATCATCCGCTCGGGCTTCAACGTGTATCCGGTCGAGGTCGAACAGGTGCTGAACGCGCACCCGGATGTCGTGCAGGCGGCCGTCGTCGGCCGCCCGATCGAAGGCAACGAGGAAGTGCTCGCGTTCGTCGAGCTCGTGCCGGGTGCGACGGCCACCGAAGCCGCGCTGCACGACTGGTGCGCGGCGCGGCTCGCGCCGTACAAGCGCCCCGCGCACATTCGCGTGCTCGACGCGCTGCCGGCCGCGTCGACCGGCAAGGTGCTCAAGCACAAGCTGCGCGACATGGTCTGACGCGCGCCGGCCGCCGGGCCGGCCGCGCCTGCGCCTGCGCCCGCGCCTGCGCCTGCGCCTGCGCCTGCGTGGGCGTGGGCGTCGGCGTCGGCGTCGGCGCAGGCTAGCCGCGCGGATGGTGCTGCGCGTGCAGCGTGCGCAGGCGCTCGCGCGCGACGTGCGTATAGATCTGCGTCGTCGAGATGTCGCTGTGGCCGAGCAGCATCTGCACGACGCGCAGGTCCGCGCCGTGGTTCAGCAGATGGGTCGCGAACGCATGCCGCAGCGTGTGCGGCGACAGGTGCGCGCGCACGTCGGCCTGCCGCGCATGGCGCTTGATGATGTTCCAGAACTGCTGGCGCGTCATGCCGTCGCCGCGCGCGGTGACGAACAGCGCGTCGGCCGCGCGCGCGCCGAGCAGCGCCGGCCGCGCGTCGCGCAGGTAGCGCTCGATCCAGCCGTGCGCGACTTCGCCGAACGGCACGAGCCGCTCCTTCGAGCCCTTGCCCATCACGCGCACGACGCCTTCGTTGAGCCCGACCTCGACCGTCTTCAGCGTCACGAGCTCGCTCACGCGCAGCCCGCTCGCGTACATCAGCTCGAGCATCGTGCGGTCGCGCAGGCCGAGCGGCGTGTCGACGTCGGGCGCGCCGAGCAGCGCCTCGACCTGCGCCTCCGACAGCGTCGACGGGAACCGCGCCGCCTGCTTCGCGGACGTGATGCGCAGCGTCGGGTCCGCGCTCGCGCGATGCTCGCGCACGGCCCAGCCGTAATAGCGGCGGAACACCGACAGCCGCCGGTTCGACGACGTCGCCTTGCCGTCGCTGCGCGACGCGATGTAGCCGGTCACCATCATCTCGTCGGCGCGGTCGAGCGGCGCGTCGTGCGTCGCCGCGAGCCACTGCGCAAACAGCGCCAGATCGCGACGGTACGCATCGAGCGTATTGCGCGCGAGGCCGTGCTCGAGCCACAGCGCGTCGCAGAACACGTCGATCGACGCCCGGCTCGCGAGCAGCACGGGCGACGGCGCGGCCGATTCGTCCTCGGCGTCCGGGGAAAGCAGCGGTTCGCTCATCGGTACGGCACGCCCTCGTGCGCGAGCAGCCAGCGCTTCACCCGCAGGTAGTAGCCGTCGTCGTCGTGGTGCGCGAAGCCGCCGAGGCCGCCGGACGCGACGACGCGATGGCACGGGATCACCAGCGGGAAATAGTTCGCGCCGCACGCCTGGCCAACCGCGCGCGGCGCGCTGCCGACCTGCTTCGCGACCTGTCCGTAAGTCAGCACGACGCCCGGCGGGATAGCGCAAATCGCGTCCCACACGCGGTGCTGGAACGCGGTGCCGACCTCGGCGAGCGGCAGGTCGAAACTCGCCGACGCGCGTTCGAAATAGCGTTCGATCTGCTCGACCGCGCGCTTCGCGAGCGGCGTATCCGCATCGACGTTCTTCACCGATACGGGCAAGTAGACGATCTCGCGCACCACCGACGCATCCGTTCGGACGCCGATCTTGCCGAATGGCGCATCGATCACTGCATTGAACATCGTTATCTCCTGTCGACCCGGGCGAGCGCACCCGCGCGGGGTTGCGTCGGCCCTGACGGCCGCTGTCGCATCGAACCGACACTGTACGCCGCCTTCATGCCGCACGCAGCGCCCACTCGACGTGCTCGCGCACGAGCGGCGACGGATCGTCCGCGCGCGCGCGCAGCGCGGCGACGATCGCGTCCCGCGCGCCCGGCGCGAGCCGCCCGGCCGGCGCGCGCAGCGCGTTGCCGAGCCCGACCGCGAGGTTGCGCAGCCAGCATTCGTGGCCGATGCGCCGGATCGCGCTGCCCTGCATCCGCGTATCGAACTCGTCCGCGCTCCAGCCGAACAGCTCGACGAGCGTCGCGCGATCGAGCCCGTGCCGCACGTCGAAATCGGCGACCGGCGCCGCCTGCGCGAACTTGTTCCACGGGCACACCAGTTGGCAGTCGTCGCACCCGTACACGCGATTGCCGATCAGCGGCCGCAGCGGCTCGGGGATGCTGCCTTTCAGTTCGATCGTCAGATACGAAATGCAGCGCCGCGCATCGACGCGGTACGGCGCGACGATCGCGCCGGTCGGGCACGCGCCGATGCAGCGCGTGCAGCTGCCGCAATGCGCGCCCGGGGTTTCGGGCGCCGCGTCGGGCGCGGTCTGCGCATCGGTCGGCAGCGGGATGTCGACGTAGATCTCGCCGAGGAAGAACAGCGAGCCCGCGTCACGCTGCAGCAATAGCGTGTGCTTGCCGCGCCAGCCGATGCCCGCCTTCTGCGCGAGCTCGACCTCGAGCACCGGCGCGGAATCGGTGAACACGCGGTGGCCGAACGCGCCGATCTCGCGCTCGATGCGCTCGGCGAGCGTCTGCAGGCGGTTGCGCAGCACCTTGTGATAGTCGCGGCCGCGCGCATAGATCGACACGACGGCCGCCTGCGGATCGTCGAGCCGCGCCAGTTCGCGTGCGCGCCAGTCGTGCGGCGCAAGCGCGCCGGACGTGTCGTCATGCGTGTCGCCCGCGAGCGTGTCGGCCGGCAGATAGGCGAGCCGGGCCGAGATCACGCGTCGCGTACCGGCCACAAGTTCGGCCGGCCGCGCGCGTTTCATCCCATGTTTCGCCATATAATCCATTTCGCCGTGGCATCCGGCTTCCAGCCAGGCGGCGAGGCCCGCTTCGGCATCCGAGAGATCGGTATCGCTGATGCCGATCGCCCCGAAACCCAATTCGCGCCCCCACGCCCTGATGCGCGCGGCGAGCGCAGTCAACGCCGCATCGTCGAGGACGCACGGCGCCGCGCCTTCGACCTCGGTCGAATGCGTATCGGATGCGGCGAGTTCCGGTAATCGGTTCATCGCACTATTTTACGAGAATGCCAGCTCCGCACAGCCATACGCCACCTGCCGCCGCGCTGCCCGCCCCGCTCGCGGAGCGCGTGATCGCGCTCGCCGACGAAGCAGCGACCGAGGCCTTCGGCGCACGCTTCGCGCAGGCGCTCGACGCAGCGCGCGCCGAACTGGCCCGCGCGCACGCGTTCGACGGCCTGCAGATCCAGCTGATCGGCGATCTCGGCGCAGGCAAGACGTCCCTCGTGCGCGCGATCCTGCGCGGCCTCGGCCATCGCGGCCGCGTGCGCAGCCCGACCTACACGCTCGTCGAGCCGTACGCGCTCGAACGCGAAGATGGGGAACTCGAGGTCTATCACTTCGATCTGTACCGTTTCAACGATCCGGCCGAATGGTCCGACGCGGGCTTTCGCGAGTATTTCAATTCCAGCGCGATCTGCCTCGTCGAATGGCCGCAACAGGCGGGCACGCTGCTCGGCGTGCCCGATCTGGTCTTCTCGCTCGACGTGGACGGCGACGGCCGCGCCCTCACCGTCCGGGCGTACAGCGCTTCAGGAATCGCATGTCTCGAAAGATGTTGATCAAACCGTTCCGCTCGATCGAATCGGCGGCCACCGCGACGCACAACTGGCGGCGCCGGCAGATCCTGTGCGCGGGCGCGTCGACGCTGGTGCTCGGCCTCGCGGTGCCGCGGCTCGCGCACGCGACGTCGGTGCTCGGCGTGCGGGTGTGGCCCGCGCGCGATTACACGCGCGTGACGATCGAATCCGACCAGCCGCTGCAGAATACCCAGCAGCTGCTGCAGGGGCCCGACCGCCTCGTCGTCGACCTGAACGGGCTTGATCTCGACCAGGCGCTGCGCGACCTCGTGTCGAAGATCGCGCCGAACGATCCGCAGATCCACTCGGTGCGCGTCGGCCAGTACCAGCCGCACGTCGTGCGGATGGTGTTCGACCTGAAGGGCTCGGTGAAGCCGCAGGTGTTCACGCTGCCGCCCGTCGGCACCTACAAGTACCGCCTCGTGTTCGACCTGTATCCGGCCGTCGCGCCCGATCCGCTGACCGACCTGATCGCGCAGACCGAACGCAAGGAACAGCAGCTCAACGAAGCCGCGCGCGCGCAGCAGGTGCAGCCGCCGACCGCGCTGAGCGGCCCGACGCAGCCGCCGGCGGGCAACGACAACAGCGACGCGTTCTTCCAGCGCTTCGCGCAGAACTCCCCGGGCGCGACGCCGACGCCGCGCACGCCGCCGGCCGCGACGGGCGGCACGCCCGCCGCGCCGGCGAAGCCCGCGATCAAGCCGCCGCCCGTCATCGCGCGCAAGGATGACGACGACGCCGACGACGACACCTACAAGTTCACCGCGCCGAAATCCGGCAAGGGCGGCACGGTGCGCCTGCTGACGGTCGCGATCGACCCGGGCCACGGCGGCGAGGATCCGGGCGCGATCGGCGGAAACGGCACGTACGAGAAGCACGTCGCGCTCGACATCGCGAAGAAGCTGCGCGCGAAGATCGACGCCGCGCCGAACATGCGCGCGATGATGACGCGCGACGCCGACTTCTTCGTGCCGCTCAACGTGCGCGTGCAGAAGGCGCGCCGCGTCGGCGCGGATCTCTTCGTGTCGATCCACGCGGACGCGTTCACGACGCCGTCGGCGCGCGGCTCGTCGGTGTTCGCGCTGTCGGACCACGGCGCGTCGAGCGCGGCGGCCCGCTGGCTCGCGAACAAGGAAAACGCGTCGGACCTGATCGGCGGGATCAACATCAAGACCCAGGACGCGGCCGTGAGCCGCGCGCTGTTCGACATGTCGACCACCGCGCAGATCCGCGACTCGCTGCGCTACGGCAACTACGTGCTGAAGGAAGTCGGCGGCATCAACAAGCTGCACAAGGGCTCGGTCGAGCAGGCCGGGTTCGCGGTGCTGAAGGCGCCCGACATTCCGTCGATCCTCGTCGAGACCGCATTCATCAGCAACCCGGACGAAGAGCGCCGCCTGAACGACGACAGCTACCGCGACGAGATGGCCGACGCGATCTTCCGCGGCATCAAGCGCTATTTCGCGGCGAACCCGCCGCTCGCGAAGAACCGGATGGCCTGACCGGCGTTCGCATCGCGCCGCCGGCCGGGCACCGCACGGCCGGCGCGCATCACTGCGCCGCGACGCGGCGCATCAGCTTCCCGCCGAACACGTTCACCGCGAGCCCGCCCATCACGAGCGCCGCGCCGATCAGTTGCGCGCGCGTGAGGTGCTCGTCGAGCAGCAGCGCCGACGACGCGAGGCCGATGATCGGCACCAGCAGCGAGAACTGCGCGACCTGCGCGGCCGGATAGCGCGACAGCAGGCGGCTCCACAGCCCGTAGCCGAGCAGCGTCGCGACGAACGCGAGATAGACGACCGCGAAGATCGACGCGCCGGTCAGCCCGGCGAGCGCGGCCGCGATGCGCTGCGGCCCCTCGAAGCCGAGCGACAGCAGGAAGAACGGCACCGGCGGCACGAGGCTCGCCCACACGACCAGCGACACGAGGTCGGCCTGCCCGACCTTCTTCGTCACGATATTGCCGAGCGCCCACATCGCGGCCGCGCAGATCGTCAGCAGGAAGCCGGCCAGCGTCATCGCGCGGCCGCCCTGCGACGCGATCACGACGAGGCCGCCGGCGGCGATCGCCAGGCCGAGCAGGTTCTGCACGCGCAGCCGCTCGCCGAGGAACACCATCGCGAACACGAGCGTGAAGAACGCCTGCGACTGCAGCACGAGCGAGGCGAGCCCGGCCGGCATCCCGACATACATCGCGGTGAACAGGAGCACGAACTGGCCGAGCTGGATCGTCGCGCCGTACAGCACGAGCAGCCGCCACGAAATCTGCGGCCGGCGCACGAAGAACACCGCCGGCACCGCCGCGAGCGTGAAGCGCAGCGCGCCGAGCAGCATCGGCGGCATGCCGTGCAGGCCGACCTTGATCACGACGAAATTCACGCCCCACGCGAGGATCACGACCAGCGCCAGCAGCAGATCCTTCGGGGCCATCATCTCCGTCTCCTTGTCTTGTCGTGTCGCAGCGTATGAAGGTGGCCAGTTTACCGGCCTTTGGCGCGCCTGCCGGAATCCCGCGCACGCGGCAGGGATTCGGCGCGGCCGCAAGAATCGTACCGCGCGATGCACCGCGCGCAGCCGGCCGGGCGCCAAGTACAATGACCCGCATCCCCGCCGCGTCGACAGGATCCGCCATGACCGACTCCATCCAAGCCCTGCTGAAGCCGCACGTGCGCGACATCGGCAACCTGCAGGTGCGCCGCACGCTGCCGGCGCTCGCCGCACGCCTCGTCGGCCCGTTCATCTTCTTCGATCACATGGGGCCCGCGACGCTGCCGGCCGGCACGGGCCTCGACGTGCGCCCGCATCCGCACATCGGGCTCGCGACCGTCACCTACCTGTTCGACGGCGCGATCCTGCACCGCGACAGCCTCGGCTCGCTGCAGGAAATCGTGCCCGGCGACGTCAACTGGATGACGGCCGGGCGCGGCATCGTCCATTCGGAACGCACGCCCGACGCGCTGCGCGAGCGCGGCCACACCGTGCACGGGATCCAGACCTGGGTCGCGCTGCCGCTCGAGCACGAGACCGACGAGCCGTCGTTCGAGCACCATGACGCCGGAACGCTGCCGAAACGGGCTGCGGACGGCGTGTCGCTGACGGTGATCGCCGGCGACGCGTTCGGCCTGCGCTCGCCCGTCACGACCTTTTCGCGCACGCTGTACGTCGCCGCCGAGTTCGCGCCCGGCGGCAGCCTCGTGCTCGATGCGTCCCACCAGGAGCGCGCGGTCTATCTGGTCGAAGGCGACCTGGCGATCGACGGCACGCCGCTCGAAACCGCGCAGATGGCCGTGCTCGTGCCGGGCGCGACCGTCGCGCTGACGAGCGGCGCCGGCGCGCGCGTGATGGTGCTCGGCGGCGACCGCCTCGAGGGCGAGCGCTTCATCGACTGGAATTTCGTCGCGAGCAGCCGCGACGCGATCGAGCGCGCGAAGGACGCCTGGACGCGGCAGGAGATGGGCAAGGTGCCCGGCGAAACCGAATGGATTCCGCTGCCCGAACGCAAGCCGCGTTGAAAAAACCGGCCGCCGCCCCCATCCTGCCCTCATTCGAACTCAAGAGAACGAACGCCATGGACACCACGCTTGCCACTTTCGAGAAAGACGTCATCGAGGCGTCGCTGGACACGCCCGTGCTGGTCGACTTCTGGGCGCCGTGGTGCGGCCCGTGCAAGACGCTCGGCCCGCTGCTGGAAAAGCTCGAAAGCGACTACGCGGGCCGCTGGAAGCTCGTGAAGGTCAACGTCGACGAGAACCAGGAACTGGCCGCGCACTTCCAGACGCGCAGCATTCCGCACGTGATCGCGTTCGCCGACGGGCGCCCGGTCGACCAGTTCGTCGGCGTGCTGCCCGAGGGGCAGCTGCGCGCGTTCCTCGACCGGCTGCTGCCGGCGCCGGAAGAAGCCGAACATCGCGCCGCGCAGGTCGCGATGGCGGAATCGCGCTTCGACGACGCGCGCGGCCACCTCGAGGCCGCGCTCGCGCTGAACCCCGGCTTCGACGACGCGCGGCTCGACCTGATCGAGCTCCTGCTCGCGCACAACCAGGTGGACGCGGCGCGCGCCGAGACCGAACGGCTGTCGCCGCAGGTGACGCAGGGCGGCGATGCGCGCTACCAGGCGATCATGACCCGTTTCGACGCGCTCGACGCGACCGCCGACCTGCCGCCGACCGACGCGCTCGAAGCCCGCATCGCGGCGAATCCGGCCGATCTCGACGCGCGATTCGATCTCGCACAGAGCCTGATCGCACGGCGCGCCTATGAAGGCGCGCTCGAGCAGTTGCTGGAAATCGTGCTGCGCGACCGCGCCTACGGCGACGACGTCGGCCGCAAGACGATGATTTCGGTGTTCGAGCTGGCGGGCGACCGCCCCGATATCGTCGCCGCGTGGCGGCGCAAGCTGAGCATGGCGCTCAACTGACCGGAACCGGGGCCGGCACGCGGCCGCGCGCCAGCCCCGCCGTCATGCGACGGCCCGCGCCGCGATCGCCCGCAGCGCATGCGCGGCGGCCGCGAAGCCGAAGCTCGCGGTCACGCACACGCTCGAGCCGAATCCCGCGCAGTTCAGCCCCGCGACATGCGCGGCCGCGGACGGCTCCGCGCCGTCCTCGAGGTCGCAGGCGGCCGCTTCCGGATAGATCAGCGGCTCGTCCGAATACACGGCGCTGATCTTGAAGCGCGCCTTCGGCCCGCGCGGAAAGCCGTGCTGCTTGCGCAGCTGCGCGCGCACCTTCGACAGCAGCGGATCCTGGATCGTCAGCGCGAGATCGTCGATGCGGATCCGGGTCGGGTCGAGCTGGCCGCCCGCGCCGCCGACCGTGACGAGCGGCTGCCCTTTCGCGACGCACCACGCGATCAGCGCGACCTTCGTGCGCACGCTGTCGATCGCGTCGATCACGTAGTCGAAGCCGCCGCCGAGCAGCGCGTCGAAATTGTCCGGCTCCGCGAAATCCTCGATCCGGTTCACGCGGCAGGCGGGATCGATCAGCGCGATCCGCTCGGCCATCGCATCGACCTTCGGCTTGCCGTAGTTGCCGTCGAGCGCGTGGATCTGCCGGTTCGTGTTGCTTTCGGCAACGTTGTCGAGATCGACGAGCGTCAGCGTGCCGATCGCGCTGCGTGCGAGCGCCTCGGCCGTCCACGAGCCGACCCCGCCGATGCCGATCACCGCGACGTGCGCGCGCTCGAACGCGGCGAGCGCCGGCGCGCCGTACAGCCGCGCGATGCCGCCGAAGCGCCGCGCGCGATCCACGTCAAGCTGATTCGTCGGGCTCGGGGTAAGATCAGAAGTTATCGGGGCGGCGTGTGTGGAGGACATGGCGGCAAGGAAAGCGTAAGTCGTGCAGCCCCGTATTTTGCCTGATCTCCCCGCCACCACGCGCCACTGTGCACGCACGTTTCTTGCGCCTTCGCTATACTGGCCCCAGATTGAAGCGTTTGCATAACATGACGACACTCGCTGATCTCCGCATCAATTATTCGCGTGCTTCGCTCGACGAAGCCGACGCCGCCCCGAACCCCTTCGCCCAGTTCGACCGCTGGTTCAAGGAGGCGCTCGCCGCCAAGCTTCCCGAGCCGAACACGATGACGCTCGCCACCGTCGGCGAGAGCGGCCGGCCATCGGCACGGATCGTCCTCATCAAGGCCGTCGACGAACGCGGGTTCGTGTTCTTCACCAATTACGAAAGCCGCAAGGGCCACGACCTCGCCGCGCATCCGTATGCCGCGCTGCTGTTCTACTGGATCGAGCTCGAGCGGCAGGTGCGCATCGAAGGCCGCATCGAGAAGACGACCGACGAGGAAAGCGACCGCTATTTCGCGTCGCGGCCGCTCGGCTCGCGCATCGGCGCGTGGGCGTCGGAGCAGAGCGCGGTGATCGACAGCCGCGCGACGCTCGAAGCGCGCGAAAAGGAAATCAGCACGCGCTACGGCGACGACCCGCCGCGGCCGCCGCATTGGGGCGGCTATCGCCTCGTGCCCGAATCGATCGAGTTCTGGCAGGGCCGCCCGTCGCGGCTGCACGACCGGCTGCTGTATACGCGCGACGCGGCGGCGCCGCACGGCTGGACGATTTCGCGCCTGTCGCCGTAAGCGCCGCCACGCGCGCTGCCGACACGTATTTCGTATTGCAACCGGGCGCCCGCCGAACGGGCGGGCGCCGGTCAAGAAGCTTGGCTGTATTCGATTCAACGGACAACGGAGATTCCAAATGTTCTGGGAAAAGAAGCTGGCACAGTGGGCGGACGAAGTACGGGCGAAGGCGAACATTCCGGCGCGTCTCGTGTTGTGGAACGGCGATCAGCTCGATTTCGGCACGTTCGCCGCGCCGCAGGTCACGCTGAAGGTCAACAGCGCGTCGGCGCTGCCGCTGCTGCTCGAACCGAGCCTCGACAACCTCGGCGAGGCGTACGTGAAGGGCAAGATCGACATCGACGGCAAGCTGTCGGACATCATCAACATCGGCTACTCGCTCGCGCGCAGCACGGTGACGAGCGCGAGCAAGCTCGCGCGCGTGAGGCGCTACTTCAGCCACACGAAGAACACCGACAAGAAAGCGATCCAGTATCACTACGACGTGTCGAACGAGTTCTACAGGCTGTGGCTCGACGAGAACATGGTCTACTCGTGCGCGTACTTCGAGAACGGCGACGAGGATCTCGCGACCGCGCAGATCAAGAAGATCGACCACATCCTCACGAAGATCCAGCTGCAGCCGGGCCAGCGCCTGCTCGACATCGGCTGTGGCTGGGGCGCGCTGGTGCTGCGCGCGGCGAGCAAGTTCGGCGCGCAATGCCTCGGCGTGACGCTGTCGCAGAACCAGTTCGACCTCGCGACCGAGCGCGTGAAGGCGGCCGGGCTGCAGGACCAGATCGAGATCCGCCTGCAGGACTACCGCGAGATCGACGGCCAGTTCGATCGCATCACGAGCGTCGGGATGTTCGAGCACGTCGGCCGCAAGAACCTGCCGCTCTACTTCTCGCGCGTGCGCGAGCTGCTCGCCGACGACGGCATCGCGATGAACCACGGCATCACGTCGACGGATGCCGAAAGCGGCGAAACCGCGCTCGGCGGCGGCGAGTTCATCGACCGCTACGTGTTCCCGGACGGCGAGCTGCCGCACATCAGCCTCGCGCTCGAGGCCGCGCAGCGCGGCGGGCTCGAAGCGATTGACGTCGAGAGCCTGCGGCGGCACTATGCGCGCACGCTCGACATCTGGACCGACAACTTCGAGGCGAAGGCCGAGGAGGCCAGAAAGCTCGTCGACGACGAAAAATTCCGCATCTGGCGCGTGTACCTCGCCGGCTGCGCGTATGCGTTCGAGCACGACGACGTGTCGATCTTCCAGATCGTGTGCCGCAAGGCCGGGCAAAGCGCGAAAACGCTGCCGTGGTCGCGGCGCTATATGTACGAACACGCGCTGCCGCGCTAGGCGGCGCTTCACGCACGGCATGCATGGATGACGGCAGGACGCGGCGCAAGGCGCCGCCAGGACGGAAACAACACGACGATTCGGACGGAACGCCCGCCGACGGACAGTTCGACCTGTTCGGCGCGGCGCCCGATGACGCACGCGCCGTTCCCGCCGCGGATGACGACACCCGTGCGAACGCCGGCAGTGACGTCGATCCGACGCCGGACGACGACGACGGCGGCGCACCGCCGACGCGATCGCATGCGCCACGCCGCCCAGCCGACGAAACCTCCCCGCCCTCCACCGGCCTGCTGTGGGACGAGCCCGCGCCGCCGCCCGTGTCGAAGAAAGGCAAGCGCCGGCGCGGCGTACCGCCCGCGCCGATCGCGCCCGACGTCGCGGCCGCCGCGGCCGGGCTGCCGCCGAACGTGCGGCTCGGCACGTCGTCGTGGTACTTCCCCGGCTGGAACGGCATCGTCTACGACGGCGACTTCGCGCAAACCAAGCTGTCGCGCGAAGGGCTCGAAGCATATGGCGCGCATCCGCTGCTGAAGAGCGTGAGCCTCGACCGGTCGTTCTACGGCCCGCTGTCCGTCGCAGACTACCTTCGCTACGCGCAGCAGGTGCCGGACGATTTCCGCTTCGTCGTCAAGGCGCCCGCGTCGGTCACCGATGCGGTCCTGCGCGGCCGGCGCGGCGAGCCGTCCGGGCCGAATCCGACCTTCCTGAACGCGCAGCTCGCCACCGACGAGTTCGTCCGGCCGTGCCTCGACGGGCTCGGCGCGAAGGCCGGCGTGCTGGTGTTCCAGTTCTCGCCGCTGCCGGACACGCTGCTCGCCGACCCGGCCGCGCTGATCGACCGGCTCGGCGCGTTCTTCGCGGCGCTGCCGCCGCTGCCGCCCGAACCGGACGCGCCGCGCTATGCGATCGAGATCCGCGATGCGAGCCTGCTCACGCCGCGCTTCATCCGCGCGCTCGCCGCGCACGGCGTGCGCTATTGCGTGGGCCTGCACGCACGGATGCCCGACCCGCTCAGGCAGGCGGCCGCGCTCGCGCTGCTCGACGGCGACGCGCCGGGCCCGCTGATCGTGCGCTGGAGCCTGCACGGCGGCTTCAAATACGAACAGGCAAAAGCGAAGTACGAGCCGTTCGACCGGCTCGTCGACGAGGATCCGCACACGCGCTCGGCGCTCGCCGAGCTGGCCGCGCGCTATGCGATGGCGGGCCAGCCGGTGATCATCACGATCAACAACAAGGCGGAGGGGTCCGCGCCGCTGTCGTGCATCGCGCTGGCGCGCGAGATCGCCGCCGCGTGCGCGAACTGGCGCGGCGAGGCGGCCTGACGGCGAGCGCCGGCCGGCCCCGCGGCCGTGTCGGCGTGTCGGCGTGTCGGCGTGTCGGCGTGTCGGCGTGTCGGCCGTATCGGCCGTATCGGCCGTATCGGCCGTATCGGCCGTATCGGCCATGTCGGTCGTGTCGGTCGTGTCGGTCGTGTCGGTCGTGTCGGTCGTGTCGGTCGTGTCGGTCGTGTCGGTCGTGTCGGTCGTGTCGGCCGATCAAGCGCCGCGCGACGACTTCAGCCGGTGCGCGAACTTCTGGCGGAATTTCGCGAGCTTCGGCCCGATCACGACCGAGCAATAGCCCTGGCCCGGATTGCGCGCGTAGTAGTTCTGGTGGTAATCCTCGGCCGGCCAGTAGTTGCCGTCGAGCGGCACGACCTGCGTGACGATCGGCTGCCCGAACACCTGCTCGCGCTCCAGCGCGCGGATCACGTCGAGCGCGGTGTCGCGCTGCGCGTCCGAATGCGTGAACACCACCGACCGGTACTGCGTGCCGACGTCGTTGCCCTGACGATTGAGCTGGGTCGGGTCGTGCGTCGCGAAGAAGATCTCGACGATCTCGCGATAGCCGATGCGCGCCGGGTCGAACGTGACGTTGACGACCTCCGCGTGCCCGGTGTCGCCGTCGCACACGTCGCGGTAGCCCGGGTTGCGCGTGTGGCCGCCCGCGTAGCCCGATTCGACGGCCGTCACGCCGTCGACGTCCAGAAACACCGCTTCCGTACACCAGAAGCACCCGCCTCCCAAAGTCGCGGTTTCAAGCATCTCGTTCACCATCCGTTCATACAAATAGCCGTTGAGAAGGGAGCGGGCGGGAAATGCACGCCGGCTCCCGGCGTTCGTCATGCGCGGTCCGTCCAGTATAGAAACGGGACGGGCGGCAGGTGCAGCAGTATCGCATTCGCGTTCGAATCGCGTTTGGGTTGCCGGCCTCGCGCGCAATCACGTCGCCGTGCATTCTCGACTACACTAGCCGACACCCGCCGCGAACTGGCAGCGTTCCCCGGCGGGACACTCGACGCACGCTTCATCCCGATGCACCGCCGTCCGCTGCGACAGCGCGCTGGATGCTTCAGCGGCCTCACTCGCCTCGACGGCTCGCTCGAGCCAGGGCCGGCAGCCACGCCCGCCGGCCCACCGTTGATGATTCACCCGACGCACGGCATTTGTTTCGTTTCTCGATGGAAGGACGGCGCCGCCCGCTCGCGCTCGGGCACCGCGGCTGCCGGCAGCTCCGCCCGGCCGCGGCGGCCAACCCGCCCGGTCGTCTCACATAACAAGGCTGCACGCGGCGCCCACGATCGCGCCGCGCGATGCGGCTCCCAACCGAGGGCTCTACCATGACCATGCGGCCTGATCCGACGTTTCACGCATCGCCCGAACTCGCGATGCGCGCGCCGGCCGAATCGTTCGCCTACACCCTGCTGCTCAGCCCCGACTTCTCCCGCCCCGACGCGCTCGCCGTCATCGACGTGAAGCCCGGCTCGGAGACCTACGGCCAGATCGTGCATACGGTGACGATGCCGACCACCGGCGACGAATTCCATCACTTCGGCTGGAATGCGTGCTCGTCGGCGCTGTCGCCGCTCACCGGCCACGCGTTCCTGCAGCGCCGCTACCTGATCATCCCGGGCCTGCGCTCGTCGCGCATCTACGTCATCGACACGCATCCGCACCCGACCCAGGCGCGCATCCACAAGATCATCGAACCCGACGAAGTGTTCAGCAAGACCGGCTATTCGCGGCCGCACACGGTCCATTGCGGCCCCGAAGGGATCTACGTGAGCACGCTGGGCGGCGCCGGCAAGGACGGCACGGACGGGCAGCCGGGCATCTTCATCATGGACTGCGAGACCTTCGACGTCGTCGGCCGCTGGGAGATCGACCGGGGTTCGCAGGACAAGCATTACGACTTCTGGTGGAACCTGCCGCGCGACTACATGGTGTCGAGCGAATGGGCGCTGCCGCCGCAGTTCGAGAACGGCATCGTCCCCGAGGAACTGCTCGCAAACCGGTACGGGCACCGGCTGCATTTCTGGGACCTGCGCGCGCGGCGCAACGTGCAGACCATCGACCTCGGCGCGCAGCACCAGATGGCGCTGGAGGTGCGGCCCGCGCACGATCCCGCGCGCGAATACGGCTTCCTCGGCGTCGTGATCGACACGACGAACCTCGAGGGGTCGATCTGGACCTGGTGGCGCGAAGGCGGCCGGTTCCACGTCGAGAAGACCGCGACGATCCCGGCCGAGCCCGCGCCCGCGGACCAGCTGCCGCCGCTGCTGAAGCCGTTCGGCGCGGTGCCGCCGCTCGTGACCGACATCGACCTGTCGCTCGACGACCGGTTTCTCTACGTGTCCTGCTGGGGCACCGGCGAAATGCGCCAGTACGACGTCAGCGACCCGCGCAAGCCGAAGCTGGCCGGATCGGTCCATATCGGCGGCATCGTGCGGTGCACGCCGCACGCGAACGGCAAGCGCTTCGCGGGCGGGCCGCAGATGGTCGAGATCAGCCGCGACGGCAAGCGGGTCTACTGGACGAACTCGCTGTACTCGACGTGGGACGACCAGTTCTACCCGGACGGCGTGCCGGGCGCGCAAGTGATGGCGCATGCGGGGCCCGACGGCGGCCTCGCGCTTGCGAACGACTACTGGGTGGAGTTTCCGGACGGCTACCGCGCGCACCAGATCCGGCTCGAAGGCGGCGATTGCTCGACCGATTCGTTTTGCTATCCGTCGGCCCGGCCGTGAGCGGCATGCTGCCGTCGCAGCTCGGCCTCTGGTCGGCGGTGCTCGCGAGCGGCCTCTATCACGGGTTCAATCCCGCGATGGGCTGGCCGCTCGCGGTGTCGAACGGGCTGATGGCGCGCCGCACCCGCGCGCTGGCCGCGGCGCTCGGCTATCTCGCGCTCGGCCACGCGCTGGCGGTGCTGGCGATGATGCTGCCGTTCGGCGCGCTCGCCGCGCTGGTCGCGTGGCAGACGCCGATCCGGCTCGGCGCAAGCGTGCTCGTGATCGGCTGCGGCGCGGTGCTGCTGATCCGGCCACGCCACCCGCGCGTGCTCGCGCGGATCCCGCCGTCGCGGCTCGGCCTGTGGTCGTTCGCGGTCGCGATCGCGCACGGGGCCGGGCTGATGCTCGTGCCGATCTATCTCGGGCTGTGCGGGATCGGCCTCGATCGCGCGCACCGGGCCGCGGCGGCGCTGATCAACGCCAGCCTCGGCATGGCGCTCGCCGTGGCCGTCACGCATGCGGCCGCGATGCTCTCGGCCGGCGGCCTGATGGCCTGGCTCGTGTACCGCTACCTGGGGCTGCGATTCGTGTCGCGGAGCTGGTTCAACCTCGATACGGTGTGGGCGTCGAGCCTGATCCTGATCGGCGCGCTGTCGCTGGGGCTCGAAGCCGCCGCCTGACAAACCGGCGGCCGCTGCCGCCGCCCGCGCCGCGCCGGTTCCGTCCGCGCGGCGCGATTCCGCTAAAATCGTGCCATGCGTCCCACTTCCAGACCGATCGCCTTGTCGCCCGTCATCCGCCTCGCCCGCTTCCCCCGCCGCGCGCCCGGCGCGCCCGCTTCGTTCCGCAAGGCCGCCCGATGACCCGCGCGACCCCGCCGAACTTCGATGCCGCCGCGTTCCGGCAAGCGCTCGGCCAGTTCGCGACCGGCGTGACCGTCATCACGACGCGCGCGCCGTCCGGGCAACTGGTCGGCATCACCGCCAGCTCGTTCAATTCGGTCTCGCTCGACCCGCCGCTCGTGCTGTGGAGCCTCGCGCATAAATCGGCGTCGATGCCGGTGTTCCGCGGCAACAGCCACTATGTCGTCAACGTGCTCGCGGCGTCGCAGCTCGAGCTGTGCAAGCGCTTCGCGACCTTCAAGGGCGACCGCTTCGAGGGCATTGCGCACGCGGCCGGCAACTCCGGCATGCCGGTGCTCGACGGTGCGATCGCATGGTTCGAATGCCACAACCGCAGCCGCTACGACGAAGGCGACCACGTGATCTTCGTCGGCGAGGTCGAGCGCTGCGGCGTGCATCCGGATGCCGCCGCCGCCGCGCCGCTCGTGTTCCACGGCGGCGCCTTCCACGGCCTCACACGGCTTTGATCGCGCCGGTGCGCGCAAGCGCGACCGGCGGGCCTGCCTCGTCCTTCAGCGTCTGCAGCACGATGTTCGAGCGGATGTCCATCACGCCCGGCGCCTTGTACAGGCGATTGAGCACGAAATCGGAATAGTGCTTGAGATTGTGCGCGAGCACGCGCAGCAGGTAGTGGCTCTCGCCCGTCACGACGAACGCGCCGACCACCTCCGGCCATTCGCGCAGTTCCTCGGCGAAGCGTTCGTGCCATTGCGTCTGCTCGTTGCGCATCGACACCTGCACGAATGCCTCCAGCTCGAAGCCGAGCTTCTCGCGGCTCAGGCAGGCGCGGTAATGCTCGATGACGCCCTGGTCTTCCAGCAGGCGCATGCGCCGCAGGCAGGCCGATGGCGACAGCGAAATCCGTTCCGCCAGGTCCAGGTTGCTGATTCTGCCTTCCTCCTGCAGGACCGCCAGAATCCGGCAGTCGGTGGCATCGAGCGTGATCGCGTGCATTTTTGGTCCCCGTTTTCCCTGTGATTCGAATTATCTGCCAATCTGGCGGTTTGTCCACGGCTATTTCGCAAGCACTTTCTGCGAGCGTCCGCCTATCATGCGAAGCATCAATTCGCCGATTCGTCATGCCATGGACACACTCTGGGACATCTCCCCGCCCGTCGATCCCGCCACCCCCGTGTGGCCGGGCGACACGCCCGTCACGGTCGAACGCGTGTGGCGGATGGAAGCCGGCTCGCCCGTCAACGTCGCGCGCCTGACGCTGTCGCCGCACACCGGCGCGCACACCGACGCGCCGCTGCACTACGACGCCGACGGCGCGCCGATCGGCGCAGTGCCGCTCGACGTGTACCTCGGCCCGTGCCGCGTGATCCACTGCATCGGCACATCGCCGGTCGTCACGCCGGACGCCGTCGCGGCCGCGCTCGACGGCGTGCCGCCGCGCGTGCTGCTGCGCACCTATGCGCAGGCGCCCGCCGCGCAATGGGATCCGGCTTTCTGCGCGGTCGCGCCCGCGACCATCGACCTGCTCGCCGAACATGGCGTGAAGCTGATCGGCATCGACACGCCATCGCTCGACCCGCAGGAATCGAAGACGATGGATGCGCATCGTCGCATCCGCGCGCACCGCATGGCGATCCTCGAAGGCATCGTGCTCGACGCGGTGCCGCCCGGCGACTACGAACTCATCGCGCTGCCGCTCAAGCTCGCGACGCTCGACGCGAGCCCCGTGCGCGCCGTGCTGCGCAAGCTGCCCGGCCGCCCCGACTGAATCACCCGCAACCCGCACCCGACCATCATGATCAAGACCCGTGAAGACGCGCTCGCGCTCGACCGCGACGACCCGCTCGCCCCGCTGCGCGACCAGTTCGCATTGCCAAGCAACGTGATCTACCTCGACGGCAATTCGCTCGGCGCGCAGCCGCGCGCGTCGGCCGCCCGCGCGCAGCACGTGATCGGCGCCGAATGGGGCGACGGCCTGATCCGCAGCTGGAACACCGCCGGCTGGTTCGCGCTGCCGCGCCGCCTCGGCAACAAGCTCGCGACGCTGATCGGCGGCGCGCCCGACGAGACCGTCGTGACCGACACGATCTCGATCAACCTGTTCAAGCTGCTCTCCGCAATGCTGCGCTATCAGGCCGAGCGCGCGCCCGAGCGCCGCGTGATCGTGTCGGAGCGCTCGAACTTCCCGACCGACCTGTACATCGCACAGGGGTTGATCGAACAGCTCGGCGGCGACTACGAACTGCGCCTGATCGACGATCCGGCCGAGCTGCCCGACGCGCTCGGCGAGGACACCGCGGTCGCGATGATCACGCACGTGAACTACCGCACCGGCTACATGCACGACATGCCGGCCGTCACGCAGCTCGTGCACGACGCGGGCGCGCTGATGCTGTGGGATCTCGCGCATTCGGCGGGCGCGGTGCCGGTCGACCTGAACGGCGCGCACGCGGACGGCGCGGTCGGCTGCACGTACAAGTACCTGAACGGCGGCCCCGGCTCGCCCGCGTTCGTGTGGGTGCCGGCGCGCCACCACGCGCATTTCTCGCAGCCGCTGTCCGGCTGGTGGGGCCACCGCGCGCCGTTCGCGATGCAGCCCGAGTTCGCGCCCGATCCCGGCATCGCGCGCTTCCTGTGCGGCACGCAGCCGATCGTGTCGATGTCGATGGTCGAATGCGGGCTCGACGTGTTCCTGCAGACCGACATGCACGCGATCCGCCGCAAGTCGCTCGCGCTGACCGACGCGTTCGTCGCGCTCGTCGAGGCGCGCTGCGAAGGCCACGCGCTGAAGCTCGTCACGCCGCGCGCGCACCAGCAGCGCGGCTCGCAGGCGAGCTTCGAACATCCGCACGGCTACGAAGTGATGCAGGCGCTGATCGCGCGTGGCGTGATCGGCGACTATCGCGAGCCGCACGTGCTGCGCTTCGGCTTCACGCCGCTCTATATGCGCTTCGTCGACGTGTGGGACGCGGTCGAAACGCTGCGCGACATCCTCGACACCGGCGCGTGGAAGGCGCCCGAGTTCGCCACGCGCGGCGCGGTGACCTGAGCGGCCCCGGCCGGCGCGTGCGATGCGCACGCGCCGGCGGGCCATGCGCCCCGCCGCCCCCTCTTTCAATCCTGGAGACAGTCGTGAACTCTGGTCATATGCAGCCGCCCGGCAACGACGCGCCGGCGGGTTGCCCGTTCTCGGGCGCTCAAACGGCACGCCCCGCGCACGAAGCGCCGCACGTGCCGGGCGAAGCCGGCGAGCAAGCCGGCTGGCACAACGCGCAGCTCGATTTCTCGAAGTCGATGAGCTACGGCGACTACCTGTCGCTGAACAAGATCCTCGATGCGCAGCATCCGCTGTCGCCCGATCACAACGAGATGCTGTTCATCATCCAGCATCAGACGAGCGAGCTGTGGATGAAGCTCGCGCTGTTCGAGCTGCGCGAGGCGCTCGGCGCGGTGCATCGCGACGCGCTGCCGCCCGCGTTCAAGATGCTCGCGCGCGTGTCGCGCATCCTCGAGCAGCTCGTGCAGGCGTGGAACGTGCTCGCGACGATGACGCCGTCCGAGTATTCGGCGATGCGGCCGTATCTCGGCCAGTCGTCGGGCTTCCAGTCGTACCAGTACCGCCAGCTCGAATTCCTGCTCGGCAACAAGAACGTGCAGATGCTGCAGCCGCATGCGCATCGCCCGGACATCCTCGAACAGGTGCGCGCGACGCTCGAGGCGCCGTCGTTCTACGACGAGGTCGTGCGCCTGCTCGCGCGGCGCGGCTTCCCGATCGCGCCCGAGCGGCTCGCGCGCGACTGGACGCAGCCGACGCAGCACGACGAAACGGTCGAGGCCGCGTGGCTCGAGGTGTACCGTCATCCGCAGCAATACTGGGAGCTGTACGAGATGGCCGAGGAACTCGTCGATCTCGAGGACGCGTTCCGCCAGTGGCGCTTCCGCCACGTGACGACCGTCGAACGCATCATCGGCTTCAAGCAGGGCACCGGCGGCACGAGCGGCGCGCCGTACCTGCGCAAGATGCTCGACGTCGTGCTGTTCCCCGAGCTCTGGCACGTGCGCACGACGCTGTAACCTGCCGCCCGCCCGGCGCCGTCATGGCGACGTGCGGGCCGCTTCCCCCCTTCCCGCCGAGCCGATCGCGCTCACCCCGCCGCGCCGCCGTCGCCAGCGGCTGCCCGGCCTCGCCGCAGCGCACCATCGAAAGTCCACGTCCCTGCCTTGACTTTCGCTCGCCCCGATACGATCATTCGCCCACATAGAGAGCAAATGATCTATCGCGACCGCAGGCGGCCGCCCGCCTGCATGGGATCCGGGCGGCGTGCCCAGGCGCCAACCCCGGTCGACAGGAGACATCAGATGAGCGATTCGTCCCCCGCCCACGCGCCCGTGCTGCTGCACATCGGCGCGGGCTCGTTCCACCGCGCGCACCAGGCGTGGTACCTGCATCGCGTGAACGCGGCCGTGCCGGCCGCCGAGCGCTGGTCGCTCGTCGTCGGCAACATCCGCGACGACATGCGCGCGACGATGGACGCGCTCGCCGCGCAGCACGGCGTCTATACGCTCGAGACGGTCACGCCGCAAGGCGAGCGCGCGTACGAGACGATCCGCGCGATCACGCGCGTGCTGCCGTGGTCGATCGATCTCGCCGCGCTGATCGACGCGGGCGCCGATCCGGCTTGCCGGATCGTGTCGTTCACCGTCACCGAAGGCGGCTACTACCTCGACGAGCACAACCGGCTCGACCTCGCGAACCCCGACCTCGCAGCCGACCTGCAGGGCGCGCGCACGACGCTGTACGGCGCGCTCGCGGCCCTGCTCGCCGAGCGGATGAAGCGCGGCGCGGGCCCGCTCACGCTGCAGAGCTGCGACAACCTGCGCAGCAACGGCGCGCGCTTTCGCGCGGGCATGCGCGCGTTCCTCGAACGGCGCGGCATGGATGAACTGCTCGCGTGGTTCGATGCGAACGTCGCGTGCCCGAGCGCGATGGTCGACCGGATCACGCCGCGCCCGACCGACGACGTGCGCGAGCGCGTGCGCGCGGCGACCGGCGTCGACGACGCGTGCCCGGTGATGGGCGAAGCGTTCATCCAGTGGGTGATCGAGGACCGCTTCGCGGCCGGCCGGCCGAAGTGGGAGCTGGCGGGCGCGGAACTCGTCGACGACGTGCACCCGTACGAGGAAGCGAAGATCCGCATCCTCAACGCGACCCACAGCTGCATCGCATGGGCCGGCACGCTCGCGGGCCACACCTACATCCACGAAGGCACGCACGACGCGGCGATCCGCCGCTTCGCGCACGACTACGTGACGCAGGACGTGATCCCGTGCCTGAGCCCGAGCCCGCTCGATCTCGCGCGCTACCGCGACGTCGTGCTCGAACGCTTCGGCAATCCGTACGTGCTCGACACGAACCAGCGGGTCGCCGCGGACGGCTTCTCGAAGATTCCCGGCTTCATCGCGCCGACGCTCGCCGAATGCTTCGCGCGCGGCGCGGCGCCCGTCGCGACCGCGGTGCTGCCCGCGCTGTTCCTGCGCTTTCTCGAACGCTGGGCGCGCGGCGCGCTGCCGTATGCGTACCAGGACAGCGTGATGGACGAACACGCGGCGCGCGCGATCGTCGGCGCGGGCGACCCGGTCGCCGCACTGTGCGCGGACCGTCAGCTATGGGGCTCGCTCGCCGGCAACGCGGCGCTGTTCGAAGCGATGCGCGCGGCGCTCGCGCGCGTCGACGCCTGGCTCGCGCCGCGCTGACGCGCACGCGGCGCGGCGCGCGCGTCGGGTCAAACCGGCATTGGCACACGCCGTCCCGCGCGGCTAAAGTAGCGGCTCCCCCCTGACGGAACGGATCGCACATGTATCTCGGCATCGACCTCGGCACCTCGGAAGTGAAGGTGCTGCTGCTGGCCCCGGACGGCGCGGTCGTCGGCACCGCGGGCACGCCGTTCACCGTGTCGCGGCCGCATCCGCGCTGGGCCGAGCAGCATCCGGACGACTGGTGGCGCGGCACCGTCGACGCGCTCGCCGCGCTGCGCGCGCGTCACCCGCAAGCATTCGCGCAGGTGCGCGGCATCGGCCTGTCCGGCCAGATGCACGGCGCGGTGCTGCTCGACCGCGCCGAGCGCGTGCTGCGCCCCGCGATCCTGTGGAACGACATGCGCAGCGCCGACGAATGCGCGCTGCTCACCGAACGCGCGCCCGGCCTGCATGCGCTCGCCGGCAACCTCGCGATGCCGGGCTTCACCGCGCCGAAGCTGCTGTGGGTCGCGCGGCACGAACCCGACGTGTTCGCGGCCACCGCGTGCGTGCTGATGCCGAAGGACTACCTGCGCTTCCGGCTGACCGGCGCGAAGGTGTCCGATCCGTCCGATGCGGCCGGCACGCTGTGGCTCGACGTCGCGCGCCGCGACTGGTCCGACGCGCTGCTCGCCGCGTGCGGGATGACGCGCGCGCAGATGCCGAGGATCGTCGAAGGCAATGCGCCGTCCGGCACGCTGCGCGCCGACGTCGCGCGTGAACTCGGGCTGTCGGAGGCCGTCGTCGTCGCGGGCGGCGGCGGCGACAATGCAACCAGCGCGCTCGGCATCGGCGCGATCCATGCGGGCGACGGCTTCGTGTCGCTCGGCACGTCGGGCGTGCTGAGCGTCGTCGGCGACCGCTTCATGCCGAACCCGGCCTCCGCGGTGCACGCGTTCTGCCACGCGATTCCGGACCGCTGGCAGCTGATGAGCGTCGTGCTGTCGGCGGCGAGCTGCCTGCGCTGGGTCTGCAAGCTGACCGGCACCGACGAGCCGGCGCTGCTCGCGGAAGTCGAGGCGCTCGACCCCGACGCACGGGCGAACGCGCCGCTGTTCCTGCCTTACCTGTCCGGCGAGCGTACGCCGCACAACGACCCGTACGCGCAGGGCGTGTTCTTCGGGATGACCCATGCGACCGAGCGCGCGCATCTCGGCTACGCGGTGCTCGAAGGCGTGACGCTCGGCCTCGCCGACGGCTTCGATGCGCTGCATGCGGCCGGCGTCGAGACCGACAGCCTGTCGCTGATCGGCGGCGGCGCGCGCAGCGCGTTCTGGGCGCAGCTGATCGCCGATGCGCTGGACGTGCGCACGCGCCAGCACGGCGGCGGCGAGACGGGCGCTGCGCTCGGCGCGGCGCGGCTCGGCTGGCTCGCGGTCGGCGGCGATCCGCGCACGGTGCTCGCGAAGCCGCCGGTGCGCGCGGAGTACGTGCCCGATGCGGCCCGCCATGCGATGCTGCGCACGCGCCTCGCGGCGTTCCGCGAGCTGTACACGCACGTGCGCCCGCTCTACGAACCGTCGCGCGCGCGGCTCGCCTGAGCGGCCCGCGCCCGCGCGCCGCGCGTGGGCGGTGCGCGCACGGCCGCCGGCGCCGAGTGCGGTACAGTGCAACCCATTGCGCCGCCCGCCGGCCCGCCAAGATCCGAATCGAATCGCTATCGTGCCCAAGTCCTCAGAAAAACTCGATCTCGCCACCCGCGCGGCGTGGCTCTACTACGTCGCGGGCGACACGCAGAACGAAATCGCCGAGAAGCTGCAGGTGTCGCGCCCGGTCGCGCAGCGCCTCGTCGCGTTCGCGGTGGAGAAGAACCTGATCCGCGTGCGCGTCGATCACCAGCTCGCCGACTGCCTCGACCTCGGCATGCAGCTGTCGAAGCGCTACGGCCTGTCGATGTGCGAAATCGTGCCGGTCGACGACGATGCGCCCGAAGCGATCGACCGCAAGCTCGCAGTCGCCGGCGCGCAGGTGATGGAGCGCTACCTGAACGAGACGCGGCCGATGGTGATCGCGGTCAGCAGCGGCCGCACGCTGAAGGCCGCGGTCGCGCAGATCGCGCAGCTCGACCGGCCGCAGCACCGGCTCGTGTCGATGGTCGGCGCGATCGCCGCCGACGGCTCGTCGAACCGCTACGACGTCGCGCAGTACATCTCCGAGAAGACGGGCGGCAAGCATTTCCTGCTGCCCGCGCCGCTGTTCGCCGACAGCGACGCCGAGCGCGCGCAGTGGTGCAATCACCGGCTGTACCGGATCGTCGAGGCGCTGTCCGGCGAAGCCGACGTCGCGTTCGTCGGCATCGGCAACATCGGCCCGCACTGCCCGCTTTACGAGGACGGCTTCATCACCGCGCCTGAGCGCGACGAGATGATCGCGCTCGGCGCGGTGGCCGAACTGCTCGGCGAGCCGATCGACGCGCGCGGCCGCCGGATCGCGGCGTCGACCAGCGCGCGCGTGACGAGCGTGTCGCTCGGCACGCCGCCGAAGCGGCCGACGATCGCATTCGCGGGCGGGCCGAAGAAGCACGACGCGGTGATCGCCGCGCTACGCGGCGGCTGGCTGTCGGGGCTCGTCACCGACGAGGCCTGCGCGCGGGCGGCGCTGGAGGCGTAAAACGCCGACCCGCGCGCCCCGGCCAATATCCGCGGGCTCCGGGGCGTGTGATGAACTTTCGCTCGGCTATCGGCTTCGATTCGGCCGTTCATAGTCATCGTCTCATGGAGACGCATCGGAAAATGTTCACCCTCATCGTCCTCTTCCGTTGGGCGGCGCAAAAAAATAATCAGTAGTCCGAGTTTCGAATTCGTCTGATTGATTCTTCTTTCTCGTTCGCGCAAATTCTGTGCGGAGTAGTGCTCGCCCATTTGTCGAGAAAGGAGGTCTGGATGAGTCACCAGCAGAAGGCACCAATCCATCTTTTTGCGACCGCCGGCTCACTCGCGGGGCATGGCCGCCAGCGCCCGGCGGTCATCGGGCCTGCCGATGCCCACGTCAGCCATATCGGGGCCTACAAGGCCGGTAGCGGGGCAACATGATCGCTACGTTCTCGCCAGAGGCGACCGAGCCGGAAACACGGTAATCACCGAAGGTCTCGGCAAAGTAACCTGCTCGAACCCGTCACCAGCCGTACAAGTCGCCACGCTCTACATGAAAACCTACTGCACAGCCTGCAGGCAGGAGGGATTCACGCACCGCAGGAGCCATGCTGGTGCAGACCGACACGGCAGCGCATTCTTGAAAATCCATATGAAGGAACAATGAATCGATGAACGAATTCTCTGAAAAAAATCAATATGGCTTCGACATAGACGAAGACAGCGAATGGTTTCTCGTGCACTCAGGTGCCGTTACCAATACAAACCCCGGCTCAGTGGTTTACGTGGATATTGACACTACACCAATCTGCCCCAACATGACTGACAAGGAGTTTCGCGTTATGGCAAGACGCCTTTTGGAGTGGGCAGCGCAAGCCGTTGATCGGCGAATCTCCGATTTAAACATAAACGATCACAAAACAAAAGAACGCATGGAATTCTGGTTCGGCGTGAGCGATGAGACGACACGCCAATATTTGCTGACAGGTTTCAGGCGAGTTTCCGGAGTAATAAAGTCACTTGCTCCGACAAATTTAGTACGCGCCAATCCAGAAACAGACAAAATCCTAGGATGCGCCCCAATCTCAAGAACCTGGATGGTGAAGCAGCGCACGTTTGCGCACCAAACACGGATAGACGCTTAATCAGCATTAGCAAAAAATTTTGCAGTGGACTACGCGACGAAGATGAAGATCACGACTCACGGGTTTCAACAATTATTCACGAAGCAACACATTTCATCGATACGTTTGCGAGCGGCGACTCCATGTACACCATCTCGACACCGCTAGCAATGTGGGGACAACGAAATTCAGAACTAGCGTTGAGAAATGCCGACAGCTTGGCGGGCTATGTGCTTTACGGGGAAAAGCGATACGGTTACTCTGATTAATCGGAGGATCTATGAACAAATTTTCCATTTCCGCCATCCTCATCATTTCGGCGTCGTGTGCACTTCCATCCGCTGTCTGGGCAAAATGTGCAGGATCAGTGAATCTCCCAAGTCAACAGGCATTTTTCAAATTTCATAAAAATGAGAAATCACTAGACCCGATAGAGACAAAAAGATTAATTGATTGGGCGACAGAAATGCAGAAAAAATATCCGGTCCATCAATGGCTGTCGATCAGTGCGGAAGCGCAACCCGACGAGGATCGCCCCAACGATTTGGCGGCCTCGCGAGCGGTTTCGCTCGCGAAGCTTGCGCTTGACGATGGCTTGGTCCGCGCGCCCATAGAACTAAAGACACACGTCGGCTCGCTTGGAAATCCCGCGAGCTACGGAGACGATGCGCGAATGGGCGTGCTTCAGCTGAATCCCGGATGCCCCAACAACTGCTGCGATGGAGACTGACCGATGCCCCGCATACGCGGGGCTCTTTTGCCAATCAATGCTGTGGTTGGATGGTCGATCAGTCTGCGTTGGCGCGCTATCACGTTTGAATGGAGACACGCGCCGCCCGCGCTTCCATGAGCGGCCTATGCTGTTCCAGGGGAAACTCGCGCCGAACCTGCACCGGGCTCGCAGCCGCGCTCACGCCGGCTGCGGCGCGGTGAACCCGTGGCGATGCGCGCGCCACGCGCCGAGCCATGCCGCCGCCAGCAGCCCGGCCAGCACCCACGGCATCACGCCCGCACCGGGCCCGTCGAGCAGCAGGCCGCCGACGATGCCGCCACCCGCGATCGCGAGATTCCACACGGTCACCAGCATCGATTGCGCGACGTCGGCGGCGTCCCCCGCCGCATTCGCGGCAGCGGTCTGGAACAGCGTCGGCGCGCCGCCGAACGCGAGCCCCCACAGCGCGACGCCCGCATAAACGGCCGGCACGCCGCCGCCCGCGCCGAGCATCAGCGCCGCGCATGCGAACAGCGCGATGCCGGCGAGCGTCAGCCGCCGCTGCGCGTGGCCGATCCATGCGCCGGTCAGCGCGATGCCAACCAGCGACGCCACGCCGAACACGAGCAGCACCGCGTCGACCTGGCCGCCCATCCCCGCCCCCGCGAGAAACGGCGCGATGTACGTATAGAGGATGTTGTGCGCCAGCACGTACGCGAACATCACCGCCAGCACCGGGCGCACGCCGGGCAGCGTCAGCACGCCGAGCACCGGCCGGCGCGCGCCGGCCGGCTGCCCCGGATGGTCGGGCACGCACGCGCGCACCCACACGATCAGCGCGAGCGCCGCGAGCGTGATGCACGCGAACGCGATGCGCCAGCCGAGCGCCGTGCCGAGCGCGGTGCCGGCCGGAATGCCGATCGACATCGCGACCGGCGCGCCGAGCATCGCGACCGCGATCGCGCGGCCACGGAGCCGCTCGCCGACCATCCGGCTCGCGTAGCCGGCCAGCAGCGCCCACAGCAGGCCGCCCGACATCCCCGCGACGAACCGCGCGACGAGCGTGAGCACGTAGTACGGCGAGACGGCCGTCAGCGTGTTCGACACGACGAAGCCGGCCAGCGCGGACAGCAGGAGCCGGCGGCGGCGCATCCCGCGCGTCGCCGCGACGAGCGGGATCGCCGCGACGATCGAGCCGATCGCGTACACCGTCACGAGCTGGCCGACCAGCGCCTCGGTCACGCGCAGGTCGCGGCCCATCTGCGTCAGCAGGCCGGCCGGCAGCGCCTCGGTGAGGATCGTGACGAAGCCGGCCGCGGCCAGCGCGAGCAGGTTCGCGACCGGCAGGCGTTCGCGCGCCGCCGCCTGCTCGTGCGCGGGCCGCCCGGAAACCGATGCGCAGTCGCTCATGCCGCGCTCCGTGCGTCGACGCCGTACACCGCATCGCGCACGTCGGTCACGATGCGCCCGTGCATGCCTTCGTACAGCGTGTTGCTCAGCGCGACGACCGTCAGCCCGGCCGCACGATCGACGAACCACGCATGCCCGTACGCGCCGCCCCAGCGCCAGGTGCCGACCGACTCCGGCGACTGCGCGGCCGCCGGATCGCGCAGCACCGAGAAACCGAGCCCGAAGCCGAACCCCGGCGCGGCCGGCAAATCGTGCGCGCCCGGCTGGATGCGCGCCATCTCATCGATCCAGCCGGCTTCCAGCCAGCCGTCGCGGCCGGTGCGCAGCGCTTCGAGCAGCGCCAAACAATCGCGCGCGGACCCCACCATGCCCGCGCCGCCCGACGGCCATGCCTGCGCGTCGAACGCGCGCGCGGGCGCGAAGCGGATGCCGATGGTGTCGTCGAACACCGGCGCGAGATCGGCGTCCGCCATCCGGCGCGGCGCGCCGGCCGTGCTCACGTAAGGCGTCGCGAAGCGCGCGGCGTCGTGCGCGACGAACGCGGTGTCGGTCATGCCGAGCGGCGTCGTGACGAGCGCCGCGACCGCGTCGGCGAGCGGCCGTCCGTCGACCGCCTCGATCAGCGCGCCGGCCACGTCGATCGCCAGCGAATAGCCCCACGACGTGCCGGGCGCGTACTGCAGCGGCACGCTCGCGATGCGCCGCACGTTATCGGCAAGCGTGATGCGCGCGAGGTCCATCCCGTCGGACACGCCGGCGCGCGCATACGGGCCGTCGCCGTCGGCTTCGAGGAAGCGGTAGCCGAGGCCGGCCGTATGCGACAGCAGATGACGCAGCGTGATGCGCGCGGGCCGGCCGTCGGGCAGGGTCGGCGTGAAGTCGGGCAGCCAGCGCGCGACCGGGTCGTCGAGCCCGATGCGGCCCGCCGCGACGAGCCGCATGGCCGCGGCCGTCACGATCGGCTTGGTGACCGACGCGAGCCGGAACAGCGCGTCCTCGCGCATGGGCGTGCCCGCTTCGCGATCGGCGAGCCCGACGGCGCGCGCGTAGCGCAGCGCACCGTGGCGCGCGACCAGCACGACCGCGCCGACCATGCGCTCGTCGGCGAGCGCGCGCTCGAGCGCGCCGTCGAGCCGGCTGCGCAGCGCGGCGTCCGGTTCGGCTTCGTAAGCGGTGACAGGCAGGGATGACATGGCGTGACCTCGACAGTGGAAGGAACGCCCATCGTAGGGAGCCGGCAAAACAAGAAAAACTGGGCTAGAGTTCCGGACACTCCGGACGCCGGCGTCCGCAATCGGGGATCGTGCATGGAAAGTCTGGGCGGCTTCGTCGTCTTCGTTCAGGTCGCGGAAACGCGCAGCTTCGTCGCGGCCGGGCGCGCGCTCGGGCTGTCGGCGTCGGCGGTCGGCAAGCGGATCGCGCGGCTCGAGGCGCGCCTGAACGTGCGGCTCTTTCACCGCAGCACGCGCAGCATCACGCTGACGGCCGAAGGCACGCGCTTTCTCGAACGGTGCCGGCGCGTGCTCGCCGAAATCGACGCGGCCGAGCAGGAGCTGACGCACAGCGCCGTAGCGCCGCGCGGGCGGCTGCGCGTGAGCCTGCCGACGATCGGCACGCTGCTGCTGCCGGTGCTCGCCGACTTCATGGCCGCGTATCCGGAGATCGAACTCGATATCGATTTCAGCGACCGGCTCGTCGACGTCGTCGACGAAGGCTTCGACGCGGTGCTGCGCACCGGCCGGCCGTCCGACTCGCGGCTGTCGTCGCGGCTGCTCGGCCATTTCCGCCAGCATCTCGTCGCCTCGCCCGCCTACCTCGAACGGCACGGCACGCCGCGCACGCCGGCCGACCTCGCGATGCACCGCTGCCTGCACTATCGATTCCCCAGCAGCGGCAAGCTCGAAATCTGGCCGCTGCGCGCGCCGCACTCGGGCCTGCAGCCCGAGGTGCCCGTCTCGATGGTCAGCAACAACGCGGAAACGCGCCTGTGCTTCGCGCTGCGCGGGCTCGGCATCGCCTGCCTGCCCGAATTCTTCGTGCACGACGGGCTCGCCGACGGCAGGCTGCGCGCGGTGCTCGACGAACACGTCGCGAGCCTCACGCCGTTCTACGTGCTGTGGCCGTCAGGCCGCCATCCGACGCCGAAGCTGCGCGCGTTCGTCGACTACATGGCGCAGCACCTGCGCCTCTGATCGATTCCGACTCGTCATCTCGCGGAAACTCATCGGAAATTGTTTGTACACATCCATTTGCTGTCGGGCAGCGGCTATTAATAAGTTAGTAATGCATATTTCGAATCCGTCCGATTGCTTCCCCTTTCTCTTTCGCGCTAGTTTAGCGCGGGGTAATTCTCAGCCATTTTTTCAAGACGGGGAATCTGGATGAAGAATCAGCAAAGGGCACCGACTCATCATTTCGCCACCATCGGTGCGCTTACGGCGCGCGGCGATCGGGTGACCAAAGCCACCACGGGCCTTGCCGTCGTCGGGCCCGTGCTTGCCCGAGTCAGCTACGGCGACGATTGCGGAAATACTCAGGCATGAGGCGCTACGACATTTCAAAGGTGACCGCACAACGGCGGGCGGCACGGTCATCACTGGCGACGCGAGTGACCGACTCTATGATCGCGAACGGGCTTACGAGCGGGATAAGGTGTGGTGTCCCGCTCGTCAATCGACCGGATATATGGTCTGCGATGGCCCGCGTCTGCCGACGACAGATCCGGACGGTAGAGAGGTCGCGCTTAACGATGACTTGTGCGTGTGTAAATGTGAGCCAAGTCCTCGCCTGCTCGCGTCTCAGAACGTCTCATATATTGACCTAGACTCCGGCCCCGTAGCGAGGCTGACCGATGGCCTCGCCGCCGACACGGCGGTAAGTGTCGAACACGACGAGCAATACGTGTTGCTCGACGCGAAAACCGACCGACCGATGGCTGACATAAGCTACCGAATCGTTACCGGTTGCAGTCAGACTTTTACCGGTATAACGAACACCGCAGGACAAACAAATCGCATCTGGACGGATTTACCATCATCCTTAAAATTTATACGACGGGAGACTCATTCAATGAAAAATTTTGATGCGAATGACGACGGCAATTGGTTTCTCGTCCATTCAGGCGCCGTCACCAATACAAACCCCGGATCGGTGGTTGAGGTCATGATCAACACCGAAAAAATATGCCCGAACATGACAAACAAGGAGTTTCGGGAGATGGCATTGAATAAGCGAGATCAAGCCGTCTCCCTTATTGCGGCGAGGCTTCATGATTTGCAGCGCTGGGCTGCGGTCGACAAAGCGCGTGTGCAACAATGGTTTGGCAGGCATGATGAAGACACGCGAGCAAAACTGATCAACGGATTGACTGCAATCACAAGAGTGCTGAAGGGACTCACGGGTTATAACTTCACTCGCTGGGATAGTGAACGGCACGTACATATTGGCTGCGTTCCGAATCCGAACAAATCTGGTGTTGTCGCGTCTGTTTGCTCGCCGGATACCGAAACCCATACAATTGCGATACATCTCGACTTCTGCTCGATGCGCGACTTCTCTTGGGATAAAGACTCCGTTGTCTCCACACTTATTCATGAAGCCAGCCATTTTAGCGACACAATGAGCACCAAAGATCATCGCTACTTCATGAATCAATGCTTGACCTTTGGAGCAGAAAACCCAGACCAAGCCATAAACAACGCTGACAGCATTTCCGGATACGTCATCTACAATGCTTAAATCCATCCCTGGCTTCTGCCTCCTCATTTCCAGCCCCACGTTTGCGTGTACGGCAAGCGAGAATTTTGATATTTATTTCCCCATCAACAGCGCGACCGTACCGAATGCAGAAATTGTCCGGCTCGCAAACTGGGCAATCGACCAGAAAATTTCTTACGCAAATCACACGACAAAGGAAGAAATACTCGTCAGCGGGCACGCTGAAGAAAGTGAACAGCACCCGCAACAACTTGCGCAATCACGCTTAGAATCCGGTCGCACATTGCTTGAGCAACTGCACTTTCTACGTGGGACAGTAAAAGCGAGCGCGCGCGTCTATTCACATCGAGACGTGGATAACGGGCGACGTGTCGAGATTTCGTTCGAGCCTGATTGCCCGAATAAATGTTGTACGGGTCGATAGCCTCAATAGTCCGTACCGGGATACGGTAGCGCCGCAACCACTATAGGTCGAATAGTGCTCGCGGGAATTCATCCCGGCATCTTGCCTCCGTCGAACGAAAGTTCACAACACGCTCTGACGTGTTCAAGCCGCCTTCGCATGCGGGCTGAGCCGCCGGAACGCCTGCCCCTGCTCGTCGAACAGGTGGCAGTGCCCGGCGTCCGCCTGCACGCGCAGCGCCTCGCCGGTGCGATACGTGTCGAGCGGCGGAATCCGCGCGATCAGCCCGTCCGGCGCGACGGCCGACTCCGCATACAGGTACGCGGCATCCCCGAGCGATTCGACGGCCATCGTTCGCGCGGCAACGCCGTCGGCCCCTGCCCCGACCCTCAGATGCTCGGGCCGCACGCCGACCGTCACCGCCGCGCCGCGCTGCAGCCCGCCCGCGTCCACCGCGACGCGCTGAGTCTCGCCGCTGTCGAAGCGCACCAGCACGCCGTCCGCGTCGACCGCTTCGACCGTGCCCTTCAGGAAGTTCATCTTCGGCGAGCCGATGAAGCCCGCGACGAACTGGTTCGCCGGCGCGTGGTACAGCGTGTTCGGCGTGCCGACCTGCTGCACGCTGCCGCCCGACAGCACGACGATCTTGTCCGCGAGCGTCATCGCCTCGACCTGGTCGTGCGTCACGTAGATCATCGTCGTCTTCAGCTCGTCGTGCAGCCGCGCGAATTCCAGCCGCATCTTCACGCGCAGCGCCGCGTCGAGGTTCGACAGCGGCTCGTCGAACAGGAACACTTTCGGCTTGCGCGTGATCGCGCGGCCGATCGCGACGCGCTGCCGCTGGCCGCCCGACAGCTGCTTCGGCTTGCGGTCGAGCAGGTGGTCGATGTGCAGGATCTTCGCGGCCTGCTTCACGGCCTGGTCGATCTCGGGCTTCTTCGCGCCGGCGAGCTTCAGGCCGAACGCCATGTTGTCGTACAGCGTCATGTGCGGGTACAGCGCATACGACTGGAATACCATCGCGATGCCGCGCTTCGCGCTCGGCACGTCGTTCACCTTCGCGCCGTCGATCAGCAGGTCGCCGCTCGAGATGTCCTCGAGCCCCGCGATCATCCGCATCAGGGTGGATTTGCCGCAGCCGCTCGGGCCGACGAACACGACGAACTCGCCGTCGGCGATGTCGAGGTTCACGTCGCGCAGCACGTCGTTGTCGTCGTAGCGCTTCGCGATGTTGCGCAGGATCACGCTTGCCATGATCTGTCTCCGTTGGATTCGTTGAATCCGTTGAATTCGTTTGATGCGCCGCGCGCGCGGCGCGTGGTTCAGTGCGGCAGCACCGCGCCCGTCGCCTGCCAGCGCGCGACGTAGCCGGGCAGCTCGCGCATGTCGTCGAACACGTGCCGCGCGCCGATGCCGCGCAGCGCGTCGACCTGCGCGGGCGATGCGTGCCCCGCGCCGACGAAGCCGAGCACCGTCATGCCGGCCGCGGCCGCCGCGGTGATGCCGGCCGTGCTGTCCTCGACGACGAGGCATTGCGCAGGCGACGCGCCGAGCGCGTGCGCGGCCGCGAGATACACGTCCGGCGCGGGCTTCGGGCGCGCGACGGCGTCCGCGCAGAACAGCCGCTCGCCGAAGAAGCGCTTGAGGCCCGTGCGCGCGAGCGCCGCCTCGACGTACGCGCGGTAGCTGTTGCTTGCGCACGCGATCGGAAGCGACAGCGCGTCGAGCGCGGCGGCGATGCCGTCGACGGCCGGCGCGTTCACGGCCGCCGCCTCGACCGCGCGCCGGATCGCGTCGACGTCGGCCACGCCCAGCGCACGGCCCGCCGCGTCGCTCGCGCCGGCCAGCACGCGTTCGATCCGCAGGCCGAGCAGCGGCATCACGACCGGCCGCGCGTCGACGCCGGGCCAGCGCGCTTCGAGCTCGCGCACCAGCACGTCGGCGGCCACCGCCTCGCTGTCGATCAGCACGCCGTCGCAGTCGCAGATCAGCACGCCGTCGTGCTGCATGTCGCTCACACGTTCGCCGGCAGCACCTTCTCCGACGGCACTCATTTCACCGCCCCGAACGTGAGCCCGCGCACGAGCTGCTTCTGCGACAGCCAGCCGACGATCAGGATCGGCGCGACCGCGAGCAGCGAAGCGGCGGACAGCTTCGCCCAGAACAGCCCCTCGGGGCTCGAGTACGACGCGATGAACACCGTCAGCGGCGCCGCGTTCGAGCTCGACAGGTTGATGCTCCAGAACGCCTCGTTCCACGACAGGATCACGAGCAGCAGCGCGGTGGACGCGAGCCCCGGCAGCGCCATCGGCATCAGCAGGTAGACGATCTCCTGCCACGTCGACGCGCCGTCGATGCGGCCTGCCTCGAGGATGTCCTTCGGAATCTCGTTGAAGTAGGTGAACGTCATCCACACCGCGATCGGCAGGTTGATCAGCGTGTAGACGATCACGAGCCCCGACACGGTGTCGAGCAGGCCCGCGTTCTTCCACAGCAGGTAGATCGGCACCAGCACGCCGACCGACGGCATCATCTTGGTCGACAGCATCCACAGCAGCACCTTCTGCGTGCGGCGGTTCGGGAAGAACGCCATCGCGTACGCGGCCGGCACCGCGAACAGCAGGCAGATCGCCGTGACGCCCGCCGAGATCAGCACCGAGTTCCACGCGAATGCGAAGTAGTCGCTGCGCGCGAGCACCTCGCGGAAGCTGTCGAGCGTTGGCATGAAGAACAGCGTCGACGCATACGCCTGCTGCTCGGTCTTGAACGCGGTGATCGCCATCCAGAAGATCGGGAAGAACAGCAGCAGCGCGATCAGCCACGCGAACGCGCCGGGCAGCGCGCGCCGCACGAGGCCGAACACCGCCGGCATGCGCCGGCCGGCATCGAGAGTCAGGTCGCTCATTTCTCGTACTCCCCCTTAAGGTTGCGCGCGAGCATCCGTACCAGGAAGAACGACACGACGTTCGCGACGACGACGGCGAGGATCCCGCCCGCCGACGCGAGGCCGACGTCGAACTGCTGCAGGCCGAGCGCGTAGATCAGGTACGACAGGTTGGTCGTCGCGTTGCCGGGGCCGCCGCCCGTCGTCGTGTAGATCTCCGCGAAGATCGACAGCAGGAAGATCGTCTCCATCATCACGACCACCGCGATCGCGCGCTTCAGGTGCGGCAGCGTGATGTAGAAGAACATCGCGATCGGGCCGGCGCCGTCGATGCGCGCGGCCTCCTTCTGCTCCTGGTCGAGCGACTGGATCGCGGTGAACAGGATCAGGAACGCGAACGGCAGCCACTGCCATGCGACGATGATCACCACCGCGGTGAGCGGATAGTCGGCGAACCAGTCGATCGGCGTCATGCCGAGCGCGCGCATCGCGTTCGCGACGAGCCCGTACACCGGGTGCAGGATCATGTTCTTCCAGATCAGCGCGGAGACCGTCGGCATCACGAAGAACGGCGCGATCGCGAACAGGCGCGCGATGCCCTGCCCGTAGAACTTGCGGTCGAACAGCACCGCCATCAGCACGCCGCCGATCACGGTGATCGCGAGCACCGCGCCGATCAGCGCGAGCGTGTGCCAGATCGCCGGCAGGAACGACGGATCGGTTGCGAGGAACCGGTAGTTGTCGAGGCCCGCGAAACCCTTCACGTCCGGGTTCAGCAGGTTGTAGCGCGAGAACGAGAACCAGATCGTCATCGCGAGCGGAATCGACATCCACAGCAGCAGCACCGCGACGGACGGCGACACGAGCCAGCTCGCGCCGCCGCGCGGGCGGCCGGGCGCGGCGCCCGGCGGCGCATCGCCGACCGGCGCCGCATGGCTCAGGGGAAGACGTAAGTGACGCATGATCGGGACCACCTCCGATTGAAACGCGGGCGCAACGGCCTGCCCGCCTTGCTGCGTTGTCGCGCGCCGCGCACGACGGCGCGGCGCGCGGCGCGTTACTTCTGGTAGCCGGCCTGCCGCACCGCGCGGTCGGCCGCGGCCTGCCCGGCCGCGAGCGCCTGGTCGACGCTCGATTGCCCCGCCACCGCGCCCGCGACGCTCTGCCCGACCACCGTGCCGAACGACTGGAATTCAGGAATCCCGACGTATTGCACGCCCGTGTACGGCACCTTCTTCGCGGACGGATCGGTCGGGTCGGCCGTCTGGATCGCCTTCAGCACGAAATCGGAGAACGGTGCGGCGGCCTTGTACTCGGCGCGCTGGTAGGTCGACGTGCGCGTGCCTGGCGGCACCGACGCCCAGCCTTCATCCTTGCCGACCATCTCGATGTACTGCTTCGACGTCGCCCACGCGATGAACTTCCTTGCCGCGTCCTGCTGCTTCGACGTCTTCGGGATCGCGAGCGCCCACGCCCACAGCCAGTGCGAGCCCTTCGGCGTCGCCGCGACCGGCGCGGCCGCATAGCCGATCTTGTCCGAGACCTGCGACTGCTGCTTGTTGTAGAGGATCCCCGCCGCAACCGTCGCGTCGATCCACATCGCGCACTTGCCGGACGCGGTCAGCGTCAGGTTCTCGTTGAAGCCGTTCGAACTCGCGCCCGGCGGGCCGTTCTTCTTCAGCAGGTTCACGTAGAACGTGACCGCCTTCTTCCATTCCGGCGACGTGAGCTGCGCATTCCATTTCTCGTCGAACCAGCGGCCGCCGAACGTGTTCACCACGGTCGACAGGTATGCCATGTTCTCGCCCCAGCCGGCCTTGCCGCGCAGGCAGATCCCGTACACGCCGTTCGACTTGTCGGTCAGCTTGTCCGCGAACTCGGCAATCTGGTCGTAGGTCGGCTGGTCGGGCATCTTCAACCCCTTCGCCGCGAACAGGTCCTTGCGATAGAACGTCATCGAGCTCTCGACATAGAACGGCAGCGCGTACAGCTGGCCGTTGTACGACAGGCTGTCGCGCGCGGTCTTCACGACATCGTTCAGGTCGTAGTCGGCCGGCAGGTTCGTCACCGGCGCGAGCCAGCCGCGCTTGCCCCACTGCGGCGTCTCGTAGGTACCGATCATCACGACGTCGAACTGGCCGCTGCCGGTCGTGATGTCGGTGGTCGCGCGCTGCCGCAGCACGTTCTCCTCGAGGATCACCCAGTTCAGCTTGACGTCGGGGTTGGCCTTTTCGAACGCGGGCGACAGCTTCTTCAGCTCGATCATGTCCGGATTGTTCAGCGTGGCGACGGTCAGCGTCGCTGCGTGCGCGCCGCAGGCAGCCGTCGCGAGCGCGGCGCACGCGAACAGGCGGGCGGCGGGGGGCGATTTTCGTTGCATGGCGTGTCTCCTGTGTTTTATTGATGGTGTCGATGTGTCGTCGGCCAGCGCGCGGGCGGCCGGGTTGCCGCCCCATTCCGTGCGCGCGGGCCGCCTGTCTCAGCTCATCCAGTTGCCGCCGTCGACGTTCAGCGTCTGGGCGGTCACGTAGTCGGCATCGGCCGACGCGAGGAACAGCGCGGCGCCCGTCAGGTCGGCGGGCACGCCCATCCGGCCGAGCGGCACCGCTTCGCCGACGAGCCGCTTCTTCTCGCCGAGCGGCCGGTTCTCGTAGCGCGCGAACAGCGCGTCGACCTGCTCCCACATCGGCGTGTCCACCACGCCCGGCGCGATCCCGTTCACGTTGATCCGGTGCGGCGCGAGCGCGAGCGCGGCCGACTGCGTGTAGCTGATCACCGCGGCCTTGGTCGCGCAGTAGTGCGACACGAGCGCCTCGCCGCGCCGCCCGGCCTGCGACGACATGTTGACGATCTTGCCGCCGCGCCCCTGCTCGACCATCCGCTGCGCGACCGCCTGCATCAGGAAGAACATCCCCTTCACGTTGACCGCGAACAGGCGGTCGAACACGTCCCAGGATTCGTCGAGGAGCGGGCGCATGTCGAACAGCGCTGCGTTGTTGAACAGGATGTCGATGCCGCCGAATCGCTCGGCCGCGGTGGCGACGATGCGCGCGATGTCGTCGCGGCGGGTGACGTCGGCGCTCACCGCGATCGCGCGGCCCGGATGGGCTTCGATGAGCCGCGCGAGCGATCCGCCGGCCGGCTTCACGTCGACGAGCACGCAGCGCGCGCCCTCGTCCAGATAGCGTTGCGCGACCGCTTCGCCGATGCCGCTTGCGGCGCCCGTCAGGATCGCGACCTTGTCCTGCAATCTCACTGGCTGTCTCCGGTTCGTTCTGCGTTGTGCGACGTGCCGCCGGGTGAGCGATTGCTCGCGACACGAATAATTGCTCTGCTTGCGATCAAATGATCGGATACGGAACCGAGGCTGTCAAGGCGGATCGCACCGGTTTCGATGATGCGGTGCGGCACGACGGCGTGCGAGGAATGGCGGCGGACGCCGGCCGGGCAAGGCGCAGCGGGATTGTGTGCGGCGCGGATCGACACGAACGTGTCGGCTGGCCGCATGCGCGGCGGTGCGATACGTTATATCATCGCGATATTCTCGTTCCCATCGCCCGTATTGCGCCATGGCTACTTCATCGTCACATGCGTCACATGCGTCACACGCATCGATCGCCGAGCGGCTCGCGCGCGCCGACGCGTTCGCCGCGGAGCACGGCCTCGCGTGGACGCCGCTGCGCCGGCAGGTCTACGAACGCGTGCTCGCCGCGCAGCGCCCGATCGGCGCGTACGACCTGCTCGCCGAACTCGAGCCGCAGCGCGGCCGGGTGCCGCCCACGACCGTGTATCGCGCGCTGGATTTCCTCGTCGAGCACGGCTTCATCCATCGGATCGAATCGAAGAACGCGTTCTTCGCGTGCTGCGAGATCGGGGTGCCGCACGAAGGCCAGTTCCTGATCTGCGAAGCCTGCGGCGAGACCGTCGAGATTCCCGGCGGCGACCTCGCGAAGCAGTTGTCCGCGAGCGCGCCCGCGCACGGTTTCGAGGTGCACCACCAGGTCGTCGAGCTGAGCGGCCTGTGCGGGCACTGCAAGGCCAAACCGGCGCAGCGCTGACGCCGCGCTTTCCACACGAGGAGATTCATGTCCCATGCCCTGACGCGCGCGCCGCTGCGTGCGCCGCTGCCCGCCCCGACGCGTGTTGCGCGTCCCGTCCGCTGGCTCGCCGCCGGCCTCGCCGCGCTGTCGCTCGCCGTGCCCGCGCTCGCGCAGGCGGCGGCCGTGAACGTGGTCGCGGCCGAGAATTTCTACGGCGACGTCGCGTCGCAGATCGGCGGCCGCCACGTCGCGGTGACGAGCATCCTCAGCAACCCCGACCAGGATCCGCACCTGTTCGAGGCGAGCCCGAAAACCGCGCGCGCGCTGCAGCAGGCGCAGCTCGTGATCTACAACGGCGCCAACTACGATCCGTGGATGGCCAAGCTGCTCGGCGCGTCGAAGCAGGCGAAGCGCGCGACGATCGTCGTCGCCGATCTGGTCGGCAAGAAGGCCGGCGACAACCCGCACCTGTGGTACGACCCGGCGACGATGCCGGCCGCCGCGCGCGCGATCGCCGCGGCGCTGGGCCGCGCGGACCCGGCGAACCAGGCCGACTACGATGCGAACCTCGCGAAGTTCGTCGCGTCGCTGAAGCCGATCGACGACAAGGTCGCCGCGCTGCGCGCGCAGTACAAGGGCGTGCCGGTGACCGCCACCGAACCCGTGCTCGGCTATCTCGCCGACGCGATCGGCGTCGAGATGCGCAACCAGCGCTTCCAGCTCGCGACGATGAACGACACCGAGGCGAGCGCGTCGGACATCGCCGCGTTCGAGAACGACCTGCGCAAGAAGCAGGTACGCGCGCTGATCTACAACAGCCAGGCCGAGGAGCCGATGACGAAGCGCATGCTGAAGCTCGCGCGCGACGCCGGCGTGCCGACCGTGAGCGTCACCGAGACGCAGCCGGCCGGCAAGACCTTCCAGCAATGGATGCTGGGCGAGCTCGACGCGCTCGGCAAGGCGCTTTCCGGCAGCAAGCCATGAGCGCGACGCCTCACGCCCTCGAACTCGATCACGTCACGCTCGACCTGGGCGGACGCACGATCCTGCGCGACGTCAGCTTCTCGATCGAGCCCGGCGAGTTCGTCGGCGTGCTCGGGCCGAACGGCGCCGGCAAGACCACGCTGATGCGCGCGGTGCTCGGCCTCGTGCCGGTGGCCGGCGGCGCGCTGCGCGTCGGCGGCACGCCGGTCGCGCGCGGCAACCCGTCGATCGGCTACATGCCGCAGATCCGGAGCGGCCTCGCGAGCCGCCGGATGCGCGGCTACGACTTCGTCGCGATGGCCGCCGACGGGCACCGCTGGGGCCTGCCGCATGCGAACGCCGCGACCCGGCGCGACGTCGACCGCGTGCTCGAGCTCGTCGACGGCCGCGCGCTCGCGCGCCGGCCGCTGTCGGAGCTGTCCGGCGGCGAACGGCAGCGGCTGCTGCTCGCGCAATGCCTGCTCGGCAGCCCGGGGCTGCTGCTGCTCGACGAGCCGCTGATCAGCCTCGATCCGAACCACCAGCGCGGCGTCGTCGAGCTGGTGCGGCGCGTGCAGCGCGAGCTCGGCATCACCGTGCTGTTCTCCGCGCACGAACTGAACCCGCTGCTCAACGCGCTCGACCGCGTGCTGTATCTCGGCAACGGCGTCGCGGCGCTCGGCACCGTCGACGAGGTGATCACGAAGCCGGTGCTGTCGCGGCTGTACGGCTCGCCGATCGACGTGATGCGCGTGAACGGCAGGATCTTCGTGATGTCGGGCGACGTGGAGGTCGAGAAGCACGACCACGAGCACGAAGGCGACGACGACGGCCACGGCCACGCGCACGGCGGCCACGGCCATCACCACCACGGACACGCGCACCCTCACGCGAGCGGGCAATCACACGATGTTTGAATACGATTTCATGATCAACGCCTTCGCGGCGTCGGGAATCGTCGCGGTGCTCGCGGGCATCGTCGGCTACTTCCTGGTGCTGCGCGGGCAGACCTTCGCCGGCCACGCGCTGTCCCACGTCGGCTTCACCGGCGCGACCGGCGCGGTGCTGCTCGGCATCTCGCCGATCTGGGGGATGGTGGGCTTCACGCTCGCGGCCGGCATCGGCATGGGCGCGCTCGGCGAGCGGCTCGCGGGGCGCGACGTCGCGATCGGCGTGATCCTGTCGGTCGCGCTTGGCTGCGGCCTGCTGTTCCTGCATTTCTATACGTCGTTCGCGACGCAGGTGACGGCGCTGCTGTTCGGCAACGTGCTGGCCGTCAGCCACGACACGCTCGCGGTGCTGGCCGGGATCGGCGCGGTGAGCCTCGCGGCGCTCGCGCTGATGGCGCGCCCGCTGCTGTTCGCGTCGCTGCAGCCCGAGCTCGCCGAAGCGAAGGGCGTATCGCTGCGCGCGGTGTCGGTGCTGTTCCTCGCGGTGTGCGCGCTGGCGGTTGCCGCGGCCACGCAGATCGTCGGCGTGCTGCTCGTGTTCACGCTGCTGGTCGGCCCGGCCGCCGCCGCGCAGAACGTGTCGACGCGGCTGTCGACGGGCGTCGTGCTCGCCGCGCTGTTCGCGCTGTTCGAAGCGTGGGCCGGGATCACGCTCGCGTATCACACCGACTGGCCGACGAGTTTCTGGATCACCGCGCTGTCGGCGCTCGTGTATGGGGCGAGCCTGTTGCGGCGGCATGCATGACGCGCGCGGCAGCGCGACTGCGTGCATCATGAAAAACGCCGGCGTGCCTTCGAAGGCCACGCCGGCGTTTTTCATTGCGCATCCCGCATGACGCGGGTCACACCGTCATCGCCCGAGCACCCGCGCATGATGCGCGATGTGATCCGCGATGAACGTCGAGATGAAGTAGTACCCGTGGTCGTAACCCGCATGCCGCCGCAGCGTCAGCGGCTGGCCCGCCGCCGCGCAGGCCGCCTCGAACACGTCGGGATTCAGCTGGTTCGCGAGGAATTGATCGGCGAGCCCCTGATCGACGAGGATCCCTTCCGTGAACTTCCGCGCGTCGGCGCGCGCGACCAGCTCGCTCGCGTCGTAGCGCTTCCACGCGTCGCGATCCGCGCCCAGGTAGCCTGAGAACGCCTTCTCGCCCCACGGGCAGCGCGTCGGCGCGGCGATCGGCGCGAACGCCGACACCGAGCGATACACGTCCGGATTGCGCAGCGCGAGCACGAGCGCGCCGTGCCCGCCCATCGAGTGGCCGAAAATGCCGAGCCGCGCGCCGTCGATCGGCAGCTCGGCCGTCACCGTCTCGCGCAGCTCGTCGACGACATACGAGTCCATCCGGTAATGCGTCGACCACGGCGCTTCGGTCGCATCGACATAGAAGCCCGCGCCTGCGCCGAAGTCCCACGCGTCGGTCTCGCCCGGCACGCCCGCGCCGCGCGGGCTCGTGTCGGGCATCACGAGCGCAAGCCCGTGCTGCGCCGCGTATTGCTGCGCGCCGCCCTTGATCGCGAAGGTCTCCTCGGTGCAGGTCAGCCCTGCCAGATAGAACAGCGCCGGCACGCGGCCGTGCGCGGCCTGCGGCGGCAGGTACACGGCGAACTTCATCGGCAGGCCGATCACCGCGGAGTCATGCCGATAGAAGCGCTGCTCGCCGCCGTGGCACGCGTGTGACGAAACGAGTTCGAGCATCGTCGTCGCTCCGCGATCAGTACAGCACGACCGAGCGGATCGACTCGCCCTTCTTCATCAGGTCGAAGCCGTCGTTGATCCTCTCGAGCGGCAGCGTGTGCGTGATCAGGTCGTCGATGTTGAGCTTGCCTTCCATGTACCAGTCGACGATCTTCGGCACGTCGGTGCGGCCGCGCGCGCCGCCGAACGCCGAGCCCTTCCATTCGCGGCCCGTCACGAGCTGGAACGGCCGCGTGCTGATTTCCTCGCCCGCCGCGGCCACGCCGATGATGAACGACTGGCCCCAGCCCTTGTGCGTGCATTCGAGCGCCTGGCGCATCAGCTTCACGTTGCCCACGCATTCGAACGAGTAGTCCGCGCCGCCGTCGGTGAGCTGCACGATGTGGTCGACCACGTTCTCGACTTCGTTCGGGTTGATGAAGTGCGTCATCCCGAACTTCTTCGCGAGCTCGACGCGCTTCGGGTTGATGTCGACGCCGATGATCTTGTCCGCGCCGACCATCTTCGCGCCCTGGATCACGTTCAGGCCGATGCCGCCCAGCCCGAACACGACCACGTTCGCGCCCGCCTCGACCTTCGCCGAGTACACCACCGCGCCGACGCCCGTCGTCACGCCGCAGCCGATGTAGCAGATCTTGTCGAACGGTGCGTCCTCGCGCACCTTCGCGACGGCGATCTCCGGCACCACGATGTAGTTCGAGAACGTCGACGTGCCCATGTAGTGGAAGATCGGCTTGCCGTCGAGCGAGAAGCGCGACGTCGCGTCGGGCATCAGGCCCTTGCCCTGCGTCGCGCGGATCTTCTGGCACAGGTTCGTCTTGCGCGACAGGCAGAACTTGCACTCGCGGCATTCCGGCGTGTAGAGCGGAATCACGTGATCGCCCTTCCTCACCGTGCCGACGCCGGGGCCGACGTCGACCACGACGCCCGCGCCTTCGTGACCGAGAATCGCCGGGAAGATCCCTTCCGGGTCCGCGCCCGACAGCGTGTAGTAGTCGGTATGGCAGATGCCCGTCGCCTTCACCTCGATCAGCACCTCGCCCGCGCGCGGCCCTTCCAGATCGACTTCCTCGATCGTCAGCGGCGCACCCGCCTTCCATGCAATCGCGGCTTTCGTCTTCATCGTGTGACTCCTATCAATAGACATGGCCGCGCCGCGCGTCGTCGCGCGCGGCACGGCGAAATGAAATCGTGCTCGCCATGATGGCCGATCGCCGCACGCGCCACGTGCGCGAAACAGCCGCCAGGTTGCCGGAATGCGTCATCGATGACGCAAAACGACAAGTGCCCGAGTTTAAACGCCCATCGTGAACCATGCATCGGTTCGCGCATAGAGGTCGATGAAGCGCGCATGCCGCACCGCGAGCGCCGCGTCGCCGCGCGGCGCAGCCACCCGCGACGCGCCCGGCGCGAGCGCGCGCAGCGCGTCCTCGCGCCAGTGGCCGAGCGCGACGCCCGCAAGCAGCGCCGCGCCGCGGGTCGCCGCGTTCGGGCAATCGACCGCCTCGAGCGACGCGTCGAGCGCATCGGCCAGCAACTGCCGCCAGCGCGGATCGACCGAGCCGCCGCCCGCGAGGCGCAGCGACGCGACCGGCACGCGGGCCGCGTCGGCATCGCCCGTTCCGCGAATCGCATCGAGCCCCGCCCGCAGTGCGAACGCAACGCCTTCGAACGCCGCGCGCATCATCGCGCCGCGCGTGTCGCCGAGCCCGAGGCCGAGCCAGCCGCCGCGCGCATCCGGGTTCATCCACGGCGAGCGCTCGCCGCTCAGGTAGGGCAGGAAGCACAGCCGTTCCGATGCGGGCTGCGCGAACGCGTCGTCGTAGGCGGCCGGCCAGTCCGCATAGCCGAGCCAGCCGCGCGCCGCTTCGAGCGCGAGCCCGACGTTCTGCATCGCCGCCATCGTGTAGTAGCCGCTGCCCGCCGCCGCGCGATAGCGATGCAGCCCGCGCCGCGCGGCCGGCAACTGGCCCGCGAGCACGACGATCTGCCCGCCGCTGCCGGTGGTCAGCAGCGCGTCGCCGTCGGCGACGAGCCCGCTGCCCAGCGCCGCGCACGCGGTATCGGCCGCGCCGGTCGCGAGCGGCACGCCGGCCGGCAGGCCGAGCGCCGCGGCCGGCTCGGCGGCGAGCACGCCGCACGGCGCGCCCGACGCGCGCAGCGGCGCGAACAGTTCGCGCCGCAAGCCGAAGCGGCCGAGCAGCGCCGCATCCCACGCGCCGTCCGGCGCCGCGAGCGCGGTCGCGCACGCATCGCTCGGATCGGCGGCCATCTCGCCGCCAAGCACGACGCGCAACCAGTCCTTCGGCTGCACGGCCCAGCGCGCGGCGCGCCATGCGGCCGGCTCGTGCGCGGCAACCCAGCGCAGCAGCGGGCCCGCCATGCCCGGCGCGACCGGGTTCGCGCCGTCCGGCCAGTCGGCCGCGTCGGCGAAGCGCACGGCGCGCGTGTCGGGCCAGAGCAGCGCGGGCCGCACCGGGCGGCCGGCCGCATCGAGCAGCACGACGCCGTGCATCTGCCCGGAAAAGCCGATCGCGCGAACCTGCGCGCGCTCGTCGGCGGGCAGCCGCGCGGCCGCGCGTACGAGCGCCTGCCACCACGCATCCGGCGCGATTTCCGCCCAGCCGGGCTGCGGCGACGACAGTGCATAAGGTTCGCTCGCGACCGCCCGTTCGACGCCGTCGGCGTCGAGCGTGACGAGTTTCACCGAGCCGGTGCCGAGATCGATTCCGAGCAAGCGCATCACGTGGCGACGATTCGAATTGAGGGATTCAGATGATAGCGGGACCGGCGTACTCGCCCCATTAATCGGCGCGCGTATTCGCCCCCCCGAAAAACCGCTGCTTACGGGATAACCCGGTGCAGTTTTTCGCAAGTCGAAATGGCCATTATTCCGCATCAGCGATACACACCATAAAGCGGCCGATATTTGACAGGGGCGCCAGCGCTATTTTGGATGGCTATAAAACCGGGAAACCTCACTCCCACGGCGATTCCCGATGCACGACATCCCGCACCATGCCGAATTGGCATATCGAACCAGCAAAGAACGGAATAGAACCCAGTGCTCTTGTTGCGGTTTTGCATTCCGCATAACTTCGTACCACCCCGAATACAAGATCATGGAGTGAGACAGATGCAATCGAACACGGCCCATCCGTGCGATGAGGTGTTGCCGGCCGGCAAGCTCGTTACGCTCGGACTGCAGCACGTTCTCGTCATGTACGCCGGCGCGGTCGCCGTGCCGCTCATCGTCGGCGGCGCGCTCAAGCTGCCGAAAGACCAGATCGCGTTCCTGATCAGCGCCGATCTGTTTTCCTGCGGCATCGCCACGCTGATCCAGACGCTCGGCCTGTGGATCTTCGGCATCCGCCTGCCGGTCATCATGGGCTGCACGTTCGCCGCGGTCGGCCCGATGATCGCGATCGGCACGAACCCCGGCCTCGGCATCCTCGACATCTTCGGCTCGACGATCGCGGCCGGCATCATCGGCATCGTGCTCGCGCCGACGATCGGCAAGCTGCTGAGATTCTTCCCGCCCGTCGTCGTCGGCACGGTGATCTCGGTGATCGGCCTGTCGCTGATGGAGGTCGGGATCAACTGGGCCGCGGGCGGCGTCGGCAACCCGGAATACGGCAGCCCCGTCTACCTCGGGCTGTCGCTGCTGGTGCTCACGCTGATCCTGCTGATCAACAAGTACGGCCGCGGCTTCATCGCGAACATCTCGGTGCTGCTCGGCATCGTCGCGGGCTTCGCGATCGCGTTCGCGATCGGCCGCGTGAACACGGACGGCGTATCCGTCGCGCCGTGGGTCGGGATCGTGATGCCGTTCCATTTCGGCTGGCCGCACTTCGACCCGCTGTCGATCGCGACGATGGTCACGGTGATGTTCGTCACCTTCATCGAATCGACCGGGATGTTCCTCGCGGTCGGCGACATGGTCGACCGGCCGGTCGACCAGGATCGCCTCGTGCGCGGCCTGCGCGTCGACGGCCTCGGCACGCTGATCGGCGGCATCTTCAACTCGTTCCCGCATACGTCGTTCTCGCAGAACGTCGGCCTGATCGGCGTGACGGGCGTGAAGAGCCGCTTCGTCTGCGCGACGGGCGGCGTGATCCTGGTGCTGCTCGGGCTGTTCCCGAAGATGGCGCAGGTCGTCGCGTCGGTGCCGCCGTTCGTGCTCGGCGGCGCGGGGATCGTGATGTTCGGGATGGTCGCCGCGAACGGCGTGAAGGTGCTGTCGAAGGTCGACTTCGTGAACAACCACCACAACCTGTTCATCGTCGCCGTGAGCATCGGCATGGGCCTCGTGCCGGTCGTGTCGCCGCACTTCTTCTCGAAGCTGCCGGGCGCGCTCGCACCGATCCTGCACAGCGGCATCCTGCTCGCGTCGGTATCGGCGGTTGTCCTGAACATCGTATTCAACGGCGTGAAGGGCGAGAAGGAGGCGAAGTGCGACATCCGCCGCGCCGGGCACGACTTCGACGGACGGCCGGCCGACCTGCATTGATGCACGGACGCGCCGCGAACCGCGGCGCATCGTCCGGCCGCCAGACGCCACGGCACCGCCGTGGCGTTTTTCATGGCGCGGCGGCCGCGCGAATCGATCGCCGCAAATGGAAACGCCACGGATTTTCATCCGTGGCGTTGTCGTATGCGCTGACGACCGGGTGACCCTCCGCAGCGGCCACCCTTGGCTGCCTGCCGCGGGAGGTTACCCGTTGGCCGCCGTCGATGCCGGCGCCGGCGCGGCCGCCTTGTCGTAGTCGACCGCCTGATCGGCCGGACGCGGCGTCTCGCCGGCCCGCTGGATCCAGCCGCCGCCCAGCGAGCGGTACAGGTCGACGAGGTTCGTCCACCGTGCGAGCCGCGCGCTGATCAGCGACTGTTGCGCCGCGTACAGGTCCGTCTGCGCGGTCAGCACCGACAGGTAGCTGTCCACGCCGTTCTTGTAACGCAGGTCCGACAGGTCGTAGCGACGCTGCTGCGCGTGCTCGTTGCGCTGCAGCGCGGCGATCTGCTGGTCGTACGTGCCGCGTGCGGCCAGGCCATCCGACACCTCGCGGAACGCCGACTGGATCGCCTTCTCGTAGTTCGCGATCTCGATGCGCTTCTGCACGTTCGCGAGATCGAGGTTGGCGAGGTTCGCGCCGCCCTCGAAGATCGGCATCGTGATCTGCGGCGCGAACGACCACGCCGCCGTGCCGGCCTTGAACAGCCCGCCCAGCGTCGGGCTCGCGGTGCCGAACGCGCCCGTCAGCGAGATCTTCGGGAAGAATGCCGCGCGCGCCGCGCCGATGTTCGCGTTGGCCGCGAGCAGGTTCTGCTCCGCTTCCATGATGTCCGGACGGCGTGTGAGCAAGTCCGACGGCAAACCGGCTGGAATGTCGGTCAGGAAGTTCTGCGCGTCGAGCGGCAGGCCCGGCGGCAGGTCGTCCGGCAGCGGCTGGCCGATCAGCAGCACCAGCGCGTTCAAGGCCTGCGCGCGGGCACGCGCCTGCGCCTGCTGGTTCGCCAGCGCCGTTTCGACGATCGTCTGCGCCTGGCGCAGGTCGAGCTCCGAGCCGGTGCCGTTGTCGAACTTCAGCTTCGTCAGGTCGTACGACGCCTGCGCGGATTTCAGCGTGTCTTCCGTCACCTTCAGCAGGTCGTCGGTCGACAGCACCGTCAGGTACTGGTCCGCGACCTGCGACACCAGCAGGATCTCCGTCGCCTTGCGCGCCTGCGCGGTCGCGAGGTACTTCGCGAGCGCCTGGTCCTTCAGGCTCTGGATCCGGCCGAACAGGTCGAGCTCCCACTGCGCCTGCAGCCCGACGTTGTACGTCGTCGAGATGTTGCGCCCCGGGATCGCCGTGAGCCCGTTCGGCGTGCGTGTGCGGTTGCCGGTGCCCACCGCGTCGAGCTTCGGGAACAGGTCCGCGCGCGTGATCTGGTACTGCGCGCGCGCCGCCTCGATGTTCAGCACCGACACGCGCAGGTCGCGGTTGTTCTTCAACGCGATGTCGATCAGCCGCTGCAGGCGCGGATCGACGAAGAATTCGCGCCAGCCGATGTCGGTCGCCGCCTGGCCGTTCGCGCTGCGCGCGCCGGCCGTCGCGGCCGGCTGCGTCGCATAGACGCCACCGGACGGGAACGCCTGCGCGACGGGCGCATCGGGCCGCTTGTAGTGCGGCGCCATCGTGCAGCCCGTGGCGAAAAGCGCGACCGCGATTGCAGTCAAAGCATGTTTTTGCATCATCACTGCCCCTTCTTCTCGTCGTCGCCGTGGCTGCCCTTCTCCGCCTCGTGCATGTGGTCCTGCGCAAGACGCAGCGCCTCGTCGACGTCTTCCTTCTCGCCGCTGAAGATCGCGCGGATCTTCACGAAGAACATCGGGATCATGAAGATCGCGAGGAACGTCGCGGTGATCATCCCGCCGATCACGCCCGTGCCGATCGCGTGCTGGCTCGCCGAACCCGCGCCGTTGCTGATCGCGAGCGGCATCACGCCGAGAATGAACGCGAGCGACGTCATCAGGATCGGACGCAGCCGCAGGCGCGCCGCTTCCAGCGCGGCCTCGATCGGCCCCATCTTCTCCGTCTGCTGCAGTTCGCGCGCGAACTCGACGATCAGGATCGCGTTCTTCGCCGACAAGCCCACGGTGGTCAGCAGGCCGACCTGGAAGAACACGTCGTTTTCCAGACCGCGCATCGTCGCCGCGAGCAGTGCGCCGATCACGCCGAGCGGCACGACCATGATCACCGAGAACGGGATCGACCAGCTTTCATACAGTGCCGCGAGACACAGGAACACGACGAGGATCGAGATCGCGTACAGGATCGGCGCCTGCGAACCCGACTGGATTTCCTGGTACGACAGCCCCGTCCACGAATAGCCGACGCCGTCCGGCAGCTTCTTCGCGAGCGCTTCCATCGCCGCCATCGCCTGGCCGGTCGACTTGCCCGGTGCGGCCTGGCCCTGGATTTCCATCGCCGAGATGCCGTTGTAACGCTCGAGCTTCGGCGAACCATACGTCCAGTGACCGGTCGCGAACGCGCTGAACGGCACCATCCCGCCCGAGCCGTTGCGCACGTACCAGATGTTCAGGTCTTCCGGCGTCATCCGGAACGGCGCATCGGACTGCACGTAGACCTTCTTGATCCGGCCGTCGGTGTCGAGGAAGTTGTTCACGTACTGCGATGCCCACGCGATCGAGAACGTCTGGTCGATCGCCGACGCGGTGACGCCGAGCGCATTCGCCTTCTCGCGGTCGATGTTCACCTTGTACTGCGGCGTATCGTTCAGGCCGTTCGGACGCACGCCCTGCAGCGTCGGATCCTTCGAGGCCATCCCGAGCAGCTGGTTGCGCGCGGCCATCAGCGCGTCGTGGCCGACCCCCGCGTTGTCCGTCAGCTCGAAGTCGAAGCCGGCGGCGGTGCCGAGTTCCGGAATCGACGGCGGGTTGAACGGAATCACGAGCGCGTCCTTGTAACCCGCATAGCGCCCGAACATCCGGCCGATCAGCGCCTGGACCTTCTGGTTCGCGTGCTGACGCTTCGCATAGTCCTTCAGCCTGACGAACACGAGGCCCGAGTTCTGGCCGCGGCCCGCGAAGCTGAAGCCGTTGACCGTAAACGCGGATTCGACGATATCCTTCTCGTCCTTCAGCAGGTAGTCGGAAATGTTCGCGAGCGTCTTCGCGGTGGTTTCCTGCGTCGAGCCGGACGGCGTCTGCACGATCACGAACATCAGGCCCTGGTCTTCATCCGGCAGGAACGACTTCGGCAGGCGCACGAACAGCAGGCCGACCGCGACGATCACGACCAGGTAGATGATGAGCCAGCGGCCCGAGCGCTTGATCACGTGGTGCACGCCGACGTGGTACTTGTCGCGGCTCTGGTTGAACGTGCGGTTGAACCAGCCGAAGAAGCCCTTCTTCTCTTCGTGGTGACCCTGCGGAATCGGCTTGAGGATCGTCGCGCACAGCGCCGGCGTCAGAATCAACGCGACGAGCACCGACAGCACCATCGCCGACACGATCGTCAGCGAGAACTGGCGATAGATCGCGCCCACCGAGCCGCCCGAGAACGCCACCGGCACGAACACCGCCGACAGCACGAGCGCCACGCCCACCAGCGCGCCGGTGATCTGGCCCATCGCCTTGCGGGTTGCTTCCTTCGGCGACAGCCCCTCTTCCGCCATCACCCGCTCGACGTTCTCCACCACCACGATCGCATCGTCCACCAGCAGGCCGATCGCGAGCACGAGGCCGAACATCGACAGCGTGTTGATCGAGAAGCCCACCATCGACATGATCGCGAACGTGCCGAGCAGCACCACCGGCACTGCGATCGTCGGGATGATCGTCGCCCGCAGGTTCTGCAGGAACAGGTACATCACGAGGAACACGAGCACGATGCCTTCCAGCAGCGTCTTGACCACTTCCTCGATCGACAGCTTCACGAACGGCGTCGTGTCATACGGATACGCCACCGACAGGCCGTGCGGGAAGTACTTCGACAGCGTGTCCACCTGCTGGCGCACCGCCTTCGCCGTCGCGAGCGCGTTCGCGTTGGTCGCGAGCTGGATGCCCAGCGCCGCGCTCGGCTTGCCGTTGTACTTGGTGTCGAAGTTGTAGTTTTCCGCGCCGAGCGCGACGTGCCCGACATCCTTCAGGCGCACCTGCGAACCGTCCTGGTTGACCTTCAGCAGGATGTTGCCGAACTCCTCCGGCGTGCGCAGCAGCGTCGCCTCGGTGATCGTCGCCTGCAGCATGGTGCCCGGCTTCGCCGGCGTGCCGCCGAGCTGGCCGCCCGCGACCTGCACGTTCTGCGAGCTGATCGCGCTCGTCACGTCGACCGGCGTGAGGCCGTAGTTGGTCAGGCGGTTCGGATCGAGCCAGATCCGCATCGCGTACTGCGAGCCGAACAGCGTGACGGTGCCGACGCCGTTGAGACGGCTGATCGGATCCTTCACGTGCGACGCGACGTAGTTCGCGAGGTCGTAGCGGTTCATGCTGCCGTCTTCGGACGTGAAGGCGAGCACCAGCAGGAAGCTGCTGCTCGACTTCGTCACCGACAGGCCGAGCTGCTGCACGACCTGCGGCAGGATCGGCGTCGCGAGCGACAGCTTGTTCTGCACCTGCACCTGCGCGATATCGGCGTTGGTGCCCGGCGCGAACGTCAGCGTGATCGTCGCGGTGCCCGAGTCGTCACTCGTCGACGACATGTACAGGAAGTTGTCGAGACCGCTCATCTGCTGCTCGATCACCTGCGTCACCGTGTCTTCCACCGTCTTCGCGGAAGCGCCCGGATAGTTCGCGGTGATCTGGATCGATGGCGGGGCGATCGTCGGATACTGCGAGATCGGCAGCGTGAAGATCGCCGCGACCCCGGCCAGCATCAGGATGATGGCGATCACCCACGCGAAGATCGGGCGATCGATAAAAAACTTTGCCATGAAACAGGCTCCCTGTTATTGCGCGCTCGACGCGGCGGCGCTCGAAGCCGCTGCACCCGATGCGGCTGCACCCGATGCGGCGGCGGACGAACCCGCGGCAGCCGGCGCGGCGGTTGCGGCAGCGCCCGAAGCGGCGCCCGGCGCTTGCGCGAGCGTCGCCGGCACGGCCTTCACGGTCGCGCCCGGGCGCACCTTGTCGATGCCTTGCACGATCACGCGGTCGCCCGCCTGCAGGCCGCCTTCGACGACCCAGTCCTGGCCCTGCATGCCCGCCGTCGTCAGCTGGTGCGGCGCGACCTTGTTGTCCGCGCCGACCACCAGCGCGACCGCCTGGCCCTTCTGGTCATGCGTGACGCCGATCTGCGGCACCAGGAACGCGTTCTCGTTCACGCCTTCCTCGATGCGCGCGCGCACGAACATCCCCGGCAGCAGCACGCGGTCCTTGTTCGGGAAGATCGCGCGGATCGTCACCGAGCCCGTCGCCTGGTCCACCGTCACGTCCGAGAACTGCAGCTTGCCCGGCTCCGAATACGTCTTGCCGTCTTCCAGGATCAGCGACACCTTCGCCGCGCCCGGGCCGCTCGTCTTCAGCTTGCCGCTCTGCACGTCCTGGCGCAGCTTCAGCCCGTCGAGGCTCGATTGCGTGAGGTCCACGTACACCGGGTCGAGCTGCTGCACGGTCGACATCAGCGTCGCCTGGCTCGCCTGCACGTAGGCGCCCGGCGTGACCTGCGAGATGCCGACGCGGCCCGTGATCGGCGACACGACGTCCGTGTAGCCGAGGTTGATCTGCGCGGAGTCGACCGCGGCCTTGCCGGCCGCGACGTCGGCGGCGGCCTGCCCTTGCGCGGCCACCGCGTTGTCGTAGTCCTGCTTGCTGATCGCGTTCGCGCCAACGAGCACCTTGTAGCGCGAGACGAGTGCGTTCTGCGTCGCGAGGTTCGCCTGCGCCTTCGCGAGCGTCGCCTTCGCGCTGTTCAGCTGCGCGATGTACGGCGCCGGATCGATCTTGTAGAGGCGCTGGCCGGCCTTGACGTCGCTGCCTTCGGTGAATTCACGGCGCAGCACGATGCCGTCGACCCGCGCGCGCACCTGCGCGACGAGGAATGCGTTGGTGCGGCCCGGCAACTCGGTGAACACCGCGACGTTTTGCGGCTGGACGGTGACGACGCCGACTTCCGGCGTTTGCGGCGGCGGTGCCGATTCTTTTTTCCCGCACGCGGCCAGGAAAACGGCGGCCGTCGCGACAGTGATTAGGCGGTATGGAACCCGTTCGACGCGCATGGAGCGACCTCTGTGTATAACCAATGGAATGAGTGCTGCACCCGACCCGAGCGCAACACGGATGCGCCTCGCGGCGCAGATCGAACACCTGAATTACTGGACTGCTGGATACAGCAAGCGGCACGAGACCACAGTGCCGACGAGACGCCGCGAACTGCGGCCTGGTACTTTGGCGGGAATCAGCAGCTGGGATATTAACTGATTGCCCCTTTGGCCATTCGATCGTAGGGTGCTATTGTATATACATTCACGAATGTATGTAAAAAGCCCTCTCAGCCCATCCCACGAATCGGTATTACGGATTGTTACGAATCGCAAGCATATCCGGTTTTGGACTTCCGGAGCGAGGGTGCGAACCTTATTATCCCGCCCACCGATCGATCACCCCAGGCCTGCATATGGTCAGACGCACCAAGGAGGAAGCCCTTGCCACGCGCAACAGCATCCTCGACGCCGCCGAACACGTATTCTTCGAGAAAGGCGTATCGCACACGTCGCTCGCGGACATCGCCCAGCACGCCGGCGTGACGCGCGGCGCGATCTACTGGCACTTCGCGAACAAGGCCGAACTGTTCGACGCGATGTTCGACCGCGTCTTCCTGCCGATCGACGAGCTGAAGACGATGCCGAGCGACGCGCCAGGCAGCAACCCGCTCGACAAGGTCCGCAAGATCCTGATCTGGTGCCTGCTCGGGGTCCAGCGCGATTCGCAGCTGCGCCGCGTGTTCAGCATCCTGTTCATGAAGTGCGAGTACGTCGCGGACATGGAGCCGCTGCTGCAGCGCAATCGCGCCGGCATGAGCGAGGCGCTGCACGCGATAGAAGGCGATCTCGCGATGGCCGTCAGGCTGAAGCTGCTGCCCGAGCGGCTCGATACCTGGCGCGCGACGCTGATGCTGCATACGCTCGTAAGCGGCTTCGTGCGCGACATGCTGATGCTGCCCGACGAGATCGATGCGGAGCGGCACGCGGAAAAACTCGTCGACGGCTGTTTCGACATGCTGCGCTACAGCCCGGCGATGCTGAAGGACGAGGATTGATGCAGCCTGCCGGCGGCGGATTGCCGGCTCCATATAGAGTAGAGCCGGCTCGCGGCCCCGCTCTGCCACCGGCCGCCGGCCGCGCCCGGCGAACGAACCCGCCCCCGCTCAGGCCGCCTCGGCGCGACGCGCGCGCGCCCGCCGGTTCGACCCGGACACCGAATCGCGCGCCGGCATCGCGCCGCCCGCCAGCCCTGCGATCCACGCATCGGTCGACATCACGGCCGCGAAGTTCGACTGGAACACGACCGTGAACGCACGATGGATCTCCTCGGCGCTCGCCGCGCCGGCCGCGTTCTCGTACGGCACCGCGCCCGTCGCATCCTCCAGGTACTCGACGCCCAGGCCCGCGTGCGCGGCGTGGTACACCGTCGACGCATTGCAGTTGTGGGTCATGTAGCCGGCCACCGCGAGCGTGTCGATGCCGTGCGCGTCGAGCCACGCGGCGAGATCGGTGCCCGCGAACGCGCTCGCGTGCGCCTTCTCGATGCGGTGCGCGTACGGCCGCGACGCGACTACCGGATGCAGCGCGACGCCGTCGGTGCCGGGCGCGAAGATCGGCGCGCCGGCCGGCGCGACGTGCTGGACGACGATCACCGGCACGCCGGCCGCATGCGCGGCATCGATCGCACGGCCGATGTTCGCGAGCGACGCGTCGACGCTCGGGTATTCGATCGGCAGGTCGCCCGTCACGTATTCGTTCTGCACGTCGATCACGATCAGCGCGCGGCGGGAAGCGGGTTTCGTCATGGCGTTCTCCAGGTCCGGACGCGCCACCCCGCCCCGGCGCGGGGCGGTCGGCAGCGCGATGCGATGCATTGTCGAGCCGCGCCGCCAGCCGCGACAGTGGCCCGATTGCCATTCTTCGATAGAATCAGGCCATCCCGCTCCGGAGACTGCCATGGCCGCTGACGCCTCGCCCACCGTCGTCGCCGCGATCGCGTTCGACGGCATTAGTCCGTTCCACCTGTCGGTGCCGTCCGTCGTGTTCGGCCGCGAACGCGACGCGGCCGACACGCCCGCGTTCGATTTCCGCGTGTGCTCGGCGGATCGGGGCCCGCTCGCGACGACGGGCGGCTTCACGATCTCGGCGCCGCTCGGCCTCGACGCGCTCGACGACGCACAGATCGTCATCGTCCCGAGCTGGCGCGACCCGGCCGAAACCCCGCCGGCGGTGCTGCTCGACGCGGTGCGCGCCGCCGCCGAACGCGGCGCGCTGCTGGTCGGGCTGTGCCTCGGCGCGTACGTGCTCGCGGCCGCGGGCCTGCTCGACGGCCGCCCGGCCACCACGCACTGGGCGTGGGCGGACGACTTCGCGCAGCGCTTTCCGCGCGTGAAGCTCGATCCCGACGTGCTCTACGTGGATGACGGCAACCTGATGACGTCGGCCGGCACCGCCGCCGGGCTCGACTGCTGCCTGCACGTGGTGCGCCGGCGTTTCGGCACGGAAGCGGCGAACCAGATCGCGCGGCGCCTCGTGATTCCGCCGCACCGCCAGGGCGGACAGGCGCAATACGTGCCGCAGCCCGTCGCCGCGCACCCGCGCGACGCGCGGCTCGCGGGCCTCCTCGACTGGGTGCGCGCGCACCTGGATACCGCGCACAGCGTCGATTCGCTCGCGGCGCGCGTGCTGATGAGCCGGCGCACGTTTACGCGCCACTTCCGCCACGCGACCGGCACGACCGTCACCGCCTGGCTGCAGGCCGAACGGCTTGCGCGCGCGCAGCACCTGCTGGAAACCACGGGACACTCGATCGACGCGATCGCGCAAGCGGCCGGCTACGGCTCGAGCGTGTCGCTGCGCCAGCATTTCGCGAGCGCGCTCGGCACGTCGCCGTCGGCCTATCGACGGGAATTTCGCGGAACGCCGCCCGACGCGCGGCGCTGACGGCCGCCGCGCGGGCGGCGGCCGGGCCGGTTCGTGCTCAGCGTTGACTCAGCCGTTGAACCAGCGCGCCGCGTAGAGCAGCATCGCGACGAACAGGATCATCGCCGCCCACGCCCAGACGGGCACCGTGCCCGATGCACGGTGCGGCAGCGCGCTGGCTGCCCGGCCGGTCAGCGCGTTGCCGAGATGCTGCAAAGGCGGCCGCTTGGCGGTGGCCGCCAGCGACGCGGGACGCAGGAACACGTGCTGGCGCCGCTGCGGGCTCGTGCGCGCGAGGTTCGGCGCGAGGCCGTGCTTCGCCTGCACGACCGCGCAGAACTCGCTGAAGAAATCGTCGGCCCACTCGTGCAGCGCGTTCTCGATCTGCCGCGCCGGCAGTTCGGCGAGCGGCCCGGTCGCCGTCGCCCACACCACGTACTCGACGCGGGTGGCGCCCGCGTCCTCCGCTTCCGGATACAGCACGATATCGATCTGGCCGCGCAGCGCGCCGAGGCCGTCGGCCCGCGCCTTGAAGTTCAGGATCCGGCGCGGCAGCCCTTGCGCGTCGCCCTGCTCGCCCGCGACGTGCGCCCGCACGTCGTAACGCGCGCGCAGCGGGCCGAGCGGCACCGTCAGCGTCAGCGCGTACTCGCCGCGCGCCAGCTCGACGAACGATTCGCAATGGTCGAAGCTCGCGCGCAGCAGCGCGATGTCCTCCAGCGACTCCCGGACCACCGACGGCGCAAGCGGAATGCGAAGTGCGTCGTTCAGTTCCATGATGCCTCCCCGATGAACACTTGCCGGCTCAGGACGTCTCGACGAGACCGTCGACCCTGGCGGCATCGAAGGCGACATAGCGCGCGAGCGCCAGCGCCGCCTCCTTCGGTTCCTCGTAACTCCATGCGGCGTTCTCGATCACGCCGTCTTCGGTCTGCAAATCAAAATAGCTCGCATGCCCCTTGAGCCCGCAGACCGTCGTGAGGCTCGACCGCACGAGCCGGTGCATGTTGACGTCGGTGCGAGGCAGATAGTGGACGTCGGGCAGGCCCGCCTCGCGCACGGTCAGCGCGCCGAGCGAATCCGCATACGTAATCCCCTGATGGATCACACGCACGCGGTGACGGTTCGGCACGATTTCGAGGCGAGGATCGGCTGCATCAGACATCGTTCTCCCCAACGGACGTTCCGGCAGGCTGACCGGGGTTCGCACAAGAAGCAAAAAAGCCACGGCGCGGATGCCGTGGCTTTCATTATCGGCGAAAGTCGCACGAATTGTGCGTCCGTCGCCAAAACCGCACATGGCCGGTCATTTCGCGGCCCACGTGAACGCCTGTTTGACGCCGCCCTTCGCGGTGATCGTCACGCTGCGCGTCTGGTCCTTGCCCTGGTACGACGCCAGCACCGTGTAACGGCCCGGCGGCAGTTTCACGAGCATGTACGGCCCGCGCGCGTCGGTCTTCAGCACCTCGGCGCCTTTCTCGTCGGTAATCCGCACGTGGACGTCGGCGAGGAATTCGCCGCCCGCGCCGGTGAAGCGCAACGCGAGCGGCCAGGCCGCCTCGTTGCGCTGGAACGCCGTCGATTCGTCCTGCCCGACGCCGCCGGACACGAAGCTGACGTCGCCTTGCTGGCGCGGGGCCGGCAAGCCATCCGACTGCGCGTACGCGCCGCTTGCGCCGGCCGCGAGGCCCGCGGCCAGCGCCGCGGCGATCGCGAATCGGGACACTCTGCGTGGATATTGCATGGCACTCTCCTTTGAGTCGGAAGGGATGCCGGGCACCACGGCAGCGCAGGCGGCCGGGCCGCCGCGCCCGGCCAGGGCGGGCTCGCGCGGGCGCGGGCCCCGATCAGCTCAGGTCGACCGGCACGAAGATCTGTGCATTGTCGCGCTGAATCAGCAGCGCCAGGCTGTTGCCCGCATTCTTCACCGCGTCGCGCAGCTGTTCGGCGCTCGTCACCGGCCGGCCGTTCACCGCGAGGATCACGTCGCCCGGCTGGATGCCCGCCGACGCGGCGGGGCCGCCCGCCTGCTGCACGATCAGCCCGTGCGACAGCTGCGCCGCGTTGCGCTCCTGCGGCGACAGCGGCCGCACCGCGACGCCGAGCCGTCCCTGCTCGACCGGGCCGCCTTCGTTCGCTGCGAGCTTGGTGTCGGCCAGCGAGCCGAGCGTCACGCTGATCGTCTTCTTCGACTTGTCGCGCCACACCTGCAGATCGGCCTTCGAGCCGGGCTTCAGGCTCGCGATCTGCGCCGGCAGCGCGGTCGAATCGGCGACCGGCACGCCGTTGACGGCCAGGATCACGTCGCCCGGCTGCAGGCCCGCCTTCGCGGCCGGGCCGTTCGGATCGACCGAGCTGACGAGCGCGCCGTCCGGCTTCTGCAGGCCGAACGAGCTCGCGAGCGTCTGGTTCATGCCCTGCACCGCGACGCCCAGGCGCCCGCGGCTCACGTGGCCCGTCTTCACGAGCTCGTCCTTGACCTTGATCGCCTCGTTGATCGGGATCGCGAACGACAGGCCCTGGAAGCCGCCCGTCTGCGAATAGATCATCGAGTTGATGCCGATCACCTCGCCCTTCAGGTTGAACAGCGGGCCGCCCGAGTTGCCGGGGTTGACCGGCACGTCGGTCTGGATGAACGGCGTGTAGTTCTCGTCGGGCAGCGCGCGCGACTTCGCGCTGATGATGCCGGACGTCACCGTGTTGTCGAAGCCGTACGGCGAGCCGATCGCGACCACCCACTGGCCGACCTTGCTCTGCGCCGGATCGCCGATCTTCACCGTCGGCAGCCCGCCCGCGTCGATCTTCAGCACGGCGACGTCGGACTGCTTGTCCGCGCCGACCACCTTCGCCTTGTATTCGCGCTTGTCGGTCAGCTTGACGGTGACGACGTTCGCGCCGTCGATCACGTGCGCATTCGTCAGGATATAGCCGTCCTGGCTGATGATGAAACCGGAGCCGAGGCTCGCGCTCGGCTGGTCGTCGGGCTGCGCGTTGCCGCCCATGCCGGGCATCTGGCCGTAGAAGTGCTTGAAGAACTGGTAGAACGGGTCGCTCGGATCCATCGGCAGCTGCGGCTGCGGCCCGCGCCGCGACGCCACCTGCTTCACGACGTGCTTCGCGCTGATGTTCACGACCGCCGGGCCGTAGGTTTCCACCAGCCCGGAGAAATCGGGGATGCCGGTCTTCGCGGCCGCTTCGGCCGGCATCAGCGCGGCTGCCTGCGCGGGCGTGATGATCTGCGGATCGGCGTGCCGGGTGCCCGCGACGTAGCCGGCGGACAGCGCGGCCGCCACCGCGACGGCAATGGCGCCACGCGTCAGGATTCGGGTGTTCATCGTAGGACCTCCTCATTGTTACGACGCAGCGTAACGGCGCTGCCTTAAAGGAGGCTTAATCAGCCTCGAGCGGGGCTAGAAGCGCTCGAACGGCCGGCGTCAGACGGCCGCCGGCGCCTCCGCCGGCACGTCGGCGTCGCGGAACACGACGCTGACGAGCAGGCCGCCCGCCGCCGCGTCGCCGAGCGACACCGTCGCGCCCTGCTGCGTGGCGACGCGCTTGACGATCGCGAGCCCGAGCCCGCTGCCCGACACGTCGGTGCGCGCCCGCGCGGAGCTGTCGCGATAGAAGCGGTCGAACACGCGCTCGCGCTCGTCGGCCGGGATGCCCGGCCCGCTGTCGCCGATCTGCACGCACGCGCGGCCGGCCGCGTCGCGCGTCAGCGACACGTCGATGCGGCCGCCGTCGGGCGTGTACTTGACCGCGTTGTCGAGCAGGTTGCCGAACATCACGCGCAGCGCGGCGACGTCGGCGACGACCCGCGCGGGCCGGCACTCCTCGAAACCGAGATCGATATGGCGCCGCTGCGCGAGCGGCGCGTGCGCGGCCACGCATTCGGCAAGCAGTGCCTGCAGGTCGAGCGGCTCGCGCACCGTGCCACCGTCCGGTTCCGCGCGCGCGAGCGCGAGCAGTTGCTCGGCGAGGCGCGTCGCGCGCGTCACGCCGTCCTGCAGGTCGACGAGCGCCTCGCGGCGCGACGCATCGTCCTTCGCGCGCGCGACGAGCTGCGCCTGGATCTGCACGGCCGCGAGCGGCGTGCGCAGTTCGTGCGCGGCGTCGGCGACGAACGCCTTCTGCGTGTCGAGCGCGGCCGACAGCCGCGCGAGCAACCCGTTCAGCGCGTGCACGAGCGGCTGCACCTCGAGCGGCAACGGCGAATCGGCCAGCGGGTCGAGCGCCTCCGGCCGGCGTGCCTCGACCGCGCGCGTCACGCGCCGCAGCGGCGCGAGCCCGCGCCCGACGATCATCCACACGGCCGCGCCGAGGAACGGCAGCAGCACGATCAGCGGCCACAGCGTGCGCAGCGCGACGTTCGCCGCGAGCCGGTTGCGCACCGACAGCGGCTGCGCGAGCTGCACGACGTTGTCGCCGACGATCGCGCCGTACACGCGCCATTCGCCGCGGTCGGTGCGCTCGGTCGAGAAGCCGAGCTCGGCGCGCGGCGCGATCGGCGCGCGCGGATGCGAGAAGTACATCAGCACGCCGTTGCGGTTCCAGATCTGGATCACGATGCCTTCGTCGCCGTTGGTGCGCGAGCCGAACACCTGCGAGAACGGCTCGGACGGCAGCGCCGCGGCAATCTCCTGCAGCTGGTAGTCGAACAGCTCGTTCGCCTCCGCGAGCGCCTGCCGGTAGATCAGCCAGCCCGCGACGCCCACGCCGGCGACGACGATCGCCAGCAGCCAGATCAGCAATTGATGACGAATCGACCTCACGCGTCAGCTTTCCTTGACGACCATGTAGCCGAGCCCGCGCACGTTGCGGATCAGGTCCGAGCCGAGCTTCTTGCGCAGTGCGTGGATATAGACCTCGACGGTGTTGCTGCCGATTTCCTCGCCCCAGCCGTACATCTTCTCCTCGAGCTGGCTCTTCGACAGCACCGCGCCCGGCCGCGCGAGCAGCGCCTCGAGCAGCGCGAACTCGCGCGCCGACAGCGCGACCGGCGCGCCGTCGAGCGTCACCTGGTGCGACGCCGGGTCGAGCGTCAGCCCGCCGTGGCGGATCAGCGACTCGCTGCGCCCGGACTGGCGGCGGATCAGCGCGCGCATCCGCGCGCCGAGCTCGTCGAGATCGAACGGCTTGACCAGATAATCGTCGGCGCCCGCGTCGAGCCCCTTCACGCGGTCGGCCACCGCGTCGCGCGCGGTGACGATCAGCACCGGCAGCGACAGCCCGCGCGCGCGCAGCGTGCGCAGCACGTCGATGCCGTCGCGCTTGGGCAGGCCCAGGTCGAGCAGCAGCAGGTCGTACGCCTCGCCGCCGAGCGCGGTGAGCGCCGCCTCGCCGTCCTGCACCCAGTCGACCGCGAAGCCGTCCGAGCGCAGCGCCTTGCGCACGCCCTCGGCGATCATCCGGTCGTCTTCGACTAGCAATATCCGCATCTGGGTCGGCATCCGTGGGACGAGTGAAACATGCCGACCATTGTAGCGCCGCGAATCGCGCGTGCGGCCCGGCGGCCCGCGCGAACGGCCTGCCGATGCGCGGTTTCGTCGGACCTGCGCGCACTTGTCTCTACAATGTGCGCTTTGGCGCCGCGCGCGCCGCCCCCGCATCCGTTTTCCCGTCTTCGCCCATGCCGATTTCCGTCCTCGCCGCCCGGTTCGCGCCCCGCGCCCGCCTCTGCCTGCGCGCCGCCGCCGTCCTCTCCGCCTGCACCGCCCTCGCCTTCGCGCCGCCCGCGCAGGCCCGCAAGAAAGCGCTCAAGCCGGCGCACAAGCCGCCCGCCGTATCCGCCGCCGCGCGCGCGGCCGGGCTGCCGCCGGCCGTGCTCGTCGCGCTGCAGCGCGCGAAGGTGCCCGCGTCGGCGATGAGCGTGGTGGTCGAGCGGGTCGGCGACCCGGAGCCGCTGATCGCATGGAACGCGAGCCGTCCGATGCTGCCGGCGTCGACGATGAAGCTCGTGACGACCTTCTCGGGCCTGTCGATCCTCGGCCCCGACTTCCGCTGGCGCACGAGCGCGTACGCGGACGGCCCGGTCGACCCGGACGGCACGCTGCAGGGCAACCTGTACATCAAGGGCACCGGCGATCCGAAGCTCGTGCCGGAGGAACTGATCGACCTCGTCGAGAAGATCCGCAAGGCCGGCATCCGCCGCGTGAACGGCGGCCTCGTGCTCGACAAGACCTATTTCGCGGCGTCGACGCGCGACCTGCCGGCGTTCGACGACGACGCAAGCGCGCCGTACAACGTCGGCCCCGATCCGCTGCTGTACGCATTCAAGGCCATCTCGTTCACGGTGACGCCGGGCGACGACGGCAAGGTCGCGGTCGACGTGCTGCCGCCGCTCGCGAACCTGTCGATCGACAACCAGCTCTACGAGGGCGGCGGCTCGTGCGGCGCGGCGGCGTCGGCCGCACGCCCGACGCTGACGGCCGGCGACGGCATGCTGACGGCATCGTTCGCGGGCGACTACCCGCTGCGCTGCGGCGCGCGCACGACCAACCTCGCGATCCTCGACCACACGACCTTCTTCGCGCGCGGCTTCCTCGCGTTGTGGCAGCAGGACGGCGGCACCATCGCGGGCCCCGTCAGCGAGGGCAAGGTACCGGCCACCGCGCGGCCCGTCGCCGTGCATCACAGCCCGGTGCTCGGCAGCGTCGTCTACGACATCAACAAGTTCAGCAACAACGTGATGGCGCGCAACCTGTTCCTGACGATCGGCGCGGAAAGCGGCAAGCCGCCCGCCACGCCCGAGCAGTCGAGCCGCGTGATCCGCACGTTCCTGCAGAAGAACGGCGTCGCGATGCCCGATCTCGCGCTCGACAACGGCTCGGGGCTGTCGCGCGACGAGCACGTGAGCGCGCAGTCGCTCGCCGCGCTGCTGCAGGCCGCGAACGCGAGCCCGGTCGCGCAGGCATTCATCGATTCACTGCCGATCGCGGGCATCGACGGCACGATGAAGAACCGGCTCACCAACGCGGGCGTGCTCGGCAACGCGCACATCAAGACCGGCACGCTGCGCGACGTGCGGGCGATCGCGGGCTACGTCGCGGGCGCGGACGGCACGAGCTACGTCGTCGTCAGCTTCATCAACGACGATCACGCGGAAGCCGCGCGCGCCGCGCACGACAGCCTGCTCGAATGGATCTACGCAGGCGCGCACTGAGCCGTGGCCGGGCCGGCACGCCCGCCCGGCCCGCGCGCAAGCCGTTTCCGGAAAACGGGGCCGCACCGCCCGGCCCCGCACGGCGCGGCTTCGGTAGAAACCCTGTCCTCTGAGGGAACCCTCTACGCTGCCCCCTCGCCTAGCGCGACCCGATTGCGTAGGCTGTTGCCCTGATCAATATCGATCGGGCCACAGGCCCGGCCACATGGCTTGCAGGGGATAGGAGGAGACACGTCCATGCGATTCGACGTCGAATTGCTGCTGCTCGCACTGGCGCCCGTCTTCCTGCGCTGCATCGGCCGGGAAGCCCGGCACCTCGCGCGCAAGCGTCCGCAGGACGCCGTTTACGGCTGGCGCGACACGCTGCCCGCGGTTTTCGGCCCGCCTGAACGGGCGAGCACTTATCATGCACGCATCGTCGGCGCCGCCGTCGACGATCCCCGCGCCGCACTGTTCGCGGGCCCGCACCGACAACACTAGAATCCATTTCAGCCAACGGCCGCCGCGCGACCCGAACCTGAGCGGGCAAGCGGCAGATGCAAGACATCGGGCCATATCTACGAGGAGATCCAACGATGCAACCACAACGCACCGCACCGTCCCGCGCCCGGCAACGCCTGCTGCGCACCGCTCAGGTCGCGATCGCCGGCGCCGCGCTCGCGCTGCTCGCCGCATGCGGCGGCGGCGGCGACGACAACAACGCGTCCAGCACGCCGCCGTCAGGCGTGAAGATGCAGGTCGTCTCGTTCGGCGACAGCCTGTCCGACGTCGGCACCTACTCGCAGATCCTGCTCGGCTTCGGCGGCGGCCGCTTCACGACCAACCCGGGCCAGGTCTGGACGCAGAACGTCGCGACGTACTACGGCGACACGCTGCAGCCGGCCAACCAGGGCGGCTTCGGCATCCCGCTGCAGGCGACGGGCGGCCTCGGCTATGCGCAGGGCGGCTCGCGCGTCACGCTGCAGCCGGGCATCGGCCACGCGGACGCAAGCGTGCCGAATTCGGACTTCGCACAGGCGACGACGACGCCGATCGCCGACCAGGTCAAGCAGTACCTGTCGCAGCACGGCAGCTTCAACGCCGGCCAGATCGTGCTGATCAACGGCGGCGCGAACGACATCTTCTACCAGGCGCAGGTCGCGCAGGCGCAGGGCAATACGCCGGCCGCCCAGCTCGCGGCCGCGCAGGCGATCGGCCTTGCCGCGCAGCAGCTTGGCGGGCTCGTGCAGCAGATCGTCGCGGCGGGCGCCACGCACGTGTTCGTGTCGAACGTGCCGGACATCGGCGGCACGCCGCTCGCGCTGCAAGGCGGCACGCAGGCCGTGTTCACGCAACTGTCGGGGCTGTTCAACAAGACGCTCGCGGGCACGCTCGCCGCGCTCAAGGTCGATACGACGAAGTACAAGCTGGTCGACGTGTTCACGTGGCAGGACGGCATCGCGGCCGCCTACCAGGCGAACGGCTTCACCGTGTCGAACACCGACACCGCGTGCAACCTGAAGGCGATGGTGGCGGCCGCAACGAAGTTCGGCGCGCCGGTGCCGACGGCCTTCGGTTCGTCGCTGTTCTGCTCGCCGCAGACCTACACGACGCCGAACGCGGACCAGACCTTCATGTTCGCCGACTCCGTCCATCCGTCGACGCGCCTGCACGCGCTTTACGCACAGTTCGTCGAGCAGCAGATCGCAGCGACCGGCGTCGGCAAGTAAGCGCGGCGCACGCGGCCCTTTCGCGGCCGCAAACGAAAATGCCCGACCGGTTCGCCGGTCGGGCATTTTTTTGTCGCGTGTCGCTGTTCGGTACGTCAGGTTCCCGGACGCGCGCGCGACCGCCCTACTCCCGCGCCTCGAACGCGGCCGCCGCGCGGCCCAGGCGATCGTTGACCGCGATCCACTCGACGGTGTCCGGCAGCTTCTCGACGAGGATCCGCGCGACCTGCGCGCGATCGAGCGCACGCAGCATCCCGTACAGCTCGCGCGCATACGCCTGCGGATCTTCCGGCGCAGCGACGAAATGGACGTCGGCGGCCTGCGCCCAGCGGCCCGCGCGCGACGCGCGGGCAACCAATGCGACCCGCTCGCCCGCCGCATGCGCGGCCGCGAGCAGCGGCTCGAGCGCATCGAACGGCAGCAGCGCGAGCGGCGTGCGCGGCGCGTAATGCGCCTTCAGCGTGCCGGACGCGCGCGGCGCGGTGGCGTCGCTGCCGTCCGGCAGCCGCGGCGCGCGGCCGAGCACGTCGGCGATCTGCTGCGGGCTCACGTGGCCCGGGCGCAGCAGCGCCGGGAAGCCGCGCGACAGGTCGAGGATGGTCGACTCGATGCCGACTTCCGACGGCCCGCCGTCCAGCACGTGCACCGTATCGCCGAACTCGTCGCGCACGTGCTGCGCGGTCGTCGGGCTCACGTGCCCGAACCGGTTCGCGGACGGCGCGGCGACGCCGCCGTGCCCGCCGCGCCGCGCGCTGAACGCGGCCAGCAGCGCCTGCGCGACCGGATGCGACGGGCAGCGCAGGCCGACCGAGTCCTGGCCGCCGCTCACCGCGTCCGGAATGCGCGGATGGCGCTTCAGGATCAGCGTCAGCGGGCCCGGCCAGAACGCGTCGATGAGCGCCTGCGCATCGGCCGGCAGCGCGTCGACCCAGTAGCCCGGATCGCCGCCCGGCGGCAGGTGCACGATCACCGGGTGGTTCGCCGGCCGGCCCTTCGCCGCGTAGATCCGCGCGACCGCGTCGGGGTTGGCGGCATCGCCGCCGAGCCCGTAGACGGTCTCGGTCGGGAACGCGACGAGCTGCCCCGCATCGAGCAGCGCGGCGGCCGCGTCGATCTGCTCGCGCGTGACGGAGGTCGGGAGATCGGTTGGCATCGGCACGGCGCTCAGTCGAGCGGCACGCGCAGCAGCTGCGCGCACGCGGTGGCCGCGGCAAGCGCCTCGTCGCGCGTCGCCGCCGTGAAGTTCACGTGGCCCATCTTGCGGCCGACGCGCGCCTCTTCCTTGCCGTACAGGTGCAGATGCGAAGCCGGCATCGCCGCGACTTGGTCCCACGGCGGCGTGACCGCGTCGCCGGCGGCGCCGTTCGGGAACCACACGTCGCCGAGGATGTTCAGCATCGCGGCCGGCGAATGCTGGCGCGGGTTGCCGAGCGGCATGCGCGTCATCGCGCGCACCTGCTGCTCGAACTGGCTCGTCGCGCACGCATCGACCGTGTAGTGGCCGGAGTTGTGCGGGCGCGGCGCCATCTCGTTCGCGACGAGCGAGCCGTCTTCCAGCACGAAGAATTCGACGCACAGCACGCCGACGTAGCCGAGCGTGTCGGCAATCCGCACCGCGGCCTGCTGCGCCTGTTCGACGAGCGCGGCGTCCGCCGCCGGCGCGGGCACGACCGTCAGCGCCAGGATGCCGTCGTGATGCGCGTTCTGCGCGAGCGGGAACGCGGCCGAGCGGCCGTCGGCGCCGCGCGCGATCAGCGCCGACACCTCGTATTTCAGCGGCAGGCGCTTTTCGAGCACGCACGGCACGCCGCCGAGCGCCGCGTGCGCGTCGCGCGTTTCCTGCGCGGTGCGCACCCGCACCTGCCCCTTGCCGTCGTAGCCGAGGCGCGCGGTCTTCAGGATGCCCGGCAGCACCGCGTCGAGCGCGGCATCGTCGAGCGCGGCGAGCGCCGCGGCCGATTCGAGCACCACGTGCGGCGCGACCGGCACGCCGGACGCCTCGATGAAGCGCTTCTCCGCGATTCGGTCCTGCGCGACCGCGACGCAGCGGCCGGCCGGCGCGACGAAGGTCGTGCGCGCGAGGAAATCGAGGCTCGCGGCCGGCACGTTCTCGAACTCGGTCGACACCGCGTCGCACAGCGCCGCCAGTTCGGCGAGCGCGGCCTCGTCGTCGTACGCGGCGCGCAGGTGGCGGTCCGCGACCGTGCCGGCGGGGCTGGTCGGATCGGGGTCGAGCACCGCGACGCGATAGCCCATCGATTGCGCGGCGAAGCAGAACATGCGGCCGAGCTGGCCGCCGCCGACCATGCCCAGCCAGGCGCCGGGCAGGATCGGGGAAGAGGATTGAGGAGTGGTCATGTCAGTGGTCGGTCGCGGCGGGCAGCGCGCCCGCCGCAGTGAGGACAATCCGGGTTCGACGACCCGTTTGCCGGGCTGCCCTGGTCCGGGGGCGGCCCATTGCGTTCATTCCAGCGGCGGCAGCACCATCGCGTGCGCGGCCTCGTTCTGGCGCACGCGGAACGCGGCGAGGCGGTTCGCGTAGTCGACCGACGTGCCGGACAGGATCGACACCGCGAACAGCGCCGCGTTCGCCGCGCCGGCCTCGCCGATCGCGAAAGTCGCGACCGGCACGCCCTTCGGCATCTGCACGATCGAGTGCAGCGAATCGACGCCCTTCAGGTACTTGCTCGCGACCGGCACGCCGAGCACCGGCACCGTCGTCTTCGCGGCGAGCATGCCCGGCAGGTGAGCCGCGCCGCCCGCGCCCGCGATGATCGCGCGCAGGCCGCGCTCGCGGGCCTTCTCGGCATAGTCGAACATCTCGTCGGGCATCCGGTGCGCGGACACGACCTTTGCCTCGTAAGGCACGCCGAATTCCTGCAGGATCGCCACCGCATGCTTCATCACGTCCCAGTCGGAACTCGAACCCATCAGCACGCCGATGAGCGGCGCGCTGTGCGTGTGGGCGGTCTGGACTTCACTCATCGCACGTTCCTTTCGTCGAAGCTCAGGCGAGCTGCTCGCCGGTGATGCGCTCGAGCGCTTCCTGGTACTTCGCGGCCGTCTTCTCGACGACGTCGGCCGGCAGCGCCGGCGCCGGCGCCGTCTTGCCCCACGGCTGCGCCTCGAGCCAGTCGCGCACGAACTGCTTGTCGAACGACGGCGGGTTCGTGCCGACCTGGTACTGGTCGGCCGGCCAGAAGCGCGACGAATCGGCCGTCAGCACTTCGTCCATCAGGTAAAGCTTGCCGTGGTTGTCGAGACCGAATTCGAACTTGGTGTCGGCGATGATGATGCCGCGCGTCGCCGCGTAGTCGGCTGCTTCCTTGTACAGGCGGATCGAGATGTCGCGGATCGTCGCGGCCAGCTCGGTGCCGATGCGGCGCTCGGTTTCCTCGAACGTGATGTTCTCGTCGTGCTCGCCCATCTCGGCCTTCGCGGCGGGCGTGAAGATCGGCTCGGGCAGCTTCTGCGCGTTCTGCAGGCCTTCCGGCAGCTTGACGCCGCACACCGCGCCGCTCGCCTGGTATTCCTTCCAGCCGCTGCCGGCCAGGTAGCCGCGCACGACCGCCTCGATCATGATCGGCTCGAGGCGCTTGACCACCACGCCGCGGCCCTTGACCTGCTCGACCTCGTCGGCCGCGACGACGGCTTCCGGCGCGTCGCCCGTCAGGTGGTTAGGGACGATGTGCGCGAGCTTGTCGAACCAGAAGTTCGCCATCTGGTTCAGCACGCGGCCCTTGTTCGGAATCGGCTCGCCCATGATCACGTCGAACGCCGACAGGCGGTCCGTCGTGACGATCAGGAGCTTGTCGTTGCCCACCGCGTAGTTGTCGCGGACCTTGCCGCGACCGAGGAGCGGCAGCGAGCGGAGCGTGGATTCGTAAAGGGTAGACATCGTCTTTTCGCAGATAAGGAGCCAAACACAAAAAGGGAAACGCCGTTCCCCGCGGCTGGCGGGAACGGCGGCCTTGCGATTCGTCGGCGCGCCCGGGCAACGTGGCCCAGGCGGCGCCGGCCGGCCCTGGTTCGGCCGGCGGGACGGTCACGGCCGGCGGACATCCGCCGGCCGGCAGCCCCGGATCGTACTACAGTCTCAGCGCACGACCTGCGCGAGCTCGCCGGCCTTGTACTTCTCGGCGATCTTGTCGAGCGACACCGGCTTGATCTTGCCGGCCTGGCCTTCGCAGCCGAATGCGAGGTAGCGGTCGACGCAGATCTTCTTCGCCGCTTCGCGCGCGGGCTTCAGGTAGTCGCGCGGATCGAACTTGCCCGGGTTCTCGAACAGGTAGCGGCGGATCGCGCCCGTGATCGCCAGACGCAGGTCGGTGTCGATGTTGATCTTGCGCACGCCGTGCTTGATGCCTTCCTGGATTTCCTCGACCGGCACGCCGTAGGTTTCCTTCATGTCGCCGCCGAACTGGCGGATTTCTTCCAGCAGCTCCTGCGGCACCGACGACGAACCGTGCATCACGAGGTGCGTGTTCGGAATGCGCGCGTGGATTTCCTTGATGCGCTGGATCGACAGGATGTCGCCCGTCGGCTTCTTCGAGAACTTGTACGCGCCGTGCGACGTGCCGATCGCGATCGCGAGCGCGTCGCACTGCGTGAGCTTCACGAAGTCGGCGGCCTGCTCCGGATCGGTCAGCAGCTGCTCGCGGGTCATCGTGCCCTCGGCGCCGTGGCCGTCTTCCTTGTCGCCCTTCATCGTCTCGAGCGAGCCGAGCACGCCGAGTTCCGCCTCGACCGTCACGCCGATCGAGTGCGCCATCTCGACGACCTTGCGCGACACGTCGACGTTGTATTCGTACGATGCAACCGTCTTGCCGTCCGCCTCGAGCGAACCGTCCATCATCACGCTGGTGAAGCCGCTGCGGATCGCCGCCATGCAGACCGCCGGCGACTGGCCGTGATCCTGGTGCATCACGACCGGGATGTGCGGATACGACTCGACCGCGGCCTCGATCAGGTGGCGCAGGAACGGCTCGCCCGCATACTTACGCGCGCCGGCCGACGCCTGCATGATCACGGGTGCGCCGACCTGGTCCGCCGCCGCCATGATCGCCTGCACCTGCTCCAGGTTGTTCACGTTGAAGGCCGGCAGGCCGTAACCGTGCTCTGCCGCGTGGTCCAGCAATTGACGCATTGATACGAGAGGCATTGTGGAACTCCTTGAATGAAAACCGGTGCGCCCTGTGCGCCGGCGCGGCCTGGCCCGGTGTTCCCCCGGGCGGACGGGCGCGGCTGAGCGTCGAATAGCGGCATTTTATCGCGAAGCGCCACCGAATCCGACCGGTTGGCGTTCCGTGCTCGCAATTTGTTACGTTCGCACGGCACAATGCGGCCAAAAAAGAGAAAAAAACCGCGCGGGCCATCTGGCCCCGCGCGGTTTTTCGCAATTAAACAGTGTCGGATCGAATCCGAAGGTCAGTAGTGCTCGCCGACCCGGACGATCTTCAGCGTGTTGGTGCCGCCCGCCTGCCCCATCGGCTCGCCGACGGTCAGCACGACCATGTCGCCGCGCGCGACCAGCCCGCGCTGGACGATCAGCTCGATCGCCTGCTGGAGCGCGCCGTCGCGGTCGCTGTTGAAGTCGACGTGCAGCGGCGTGACGTTGCGGTACAGCGCCATCGTGCGCTCGCTGCCGACCCGCGGCGTCAGCGCGAAGATCGGCACGTGCGTGTAGTGGCGCGACATCCACAGCGCGGTCGCGCCCGATTCGGTCAGCGCGACGATCGCCTTCGCGCCGAGGTGGTACGCGGTGAACAGCGCGCCCATCGCGATCGACTGGTCGATCCGCGTGAACGTGCGGTCGAGGAAATCCTTGTCCAGCTCGACATGCTCGGACTTCTCGGCTTCCACGCAGATGGCCGCCATCGCCTCGATCGTCACGACCGGGTACTTGCCGGCGGCGGTTTCAGCCGACAGCATCACCGCGTCGGTGCCGTCGAGCACCGCGTTCGCGACGTCCGACACCTCGGCACGGGTCGGCACCGGCGCGTGGATCATCGATTCCATCATCTGCGTCGCGGTGATCACGAGCTTGTTCGACTCGCGCGCCATCCGGATCATGCGCTTCTGCAGCGCCGGCACGGCCGCGTTGCCGACTTCCACCGCGAGGTCGCCGCGCGCGACCATGATGCCGTCGGACGCGTCGAGGATGCTCTGCAGCGCCGGAATCGCCTCGGCGCGCTCGATCTTCGCGATCATCTTCGGCTTGATGCCGTACGGCGCGCCCGCGATGTTCGCGAGCTGGCGCGCCATTTCCATGTCGGTCGCGTTCTTCGGGAACGACACCGCGACGAGATCCGCGCCGAGCGACATCGCGGTGCGGATGTCCTCCATGTCCTTCGCGGTCAGCGCGGGCGCCGACAGCCCGCCGCCCTGCCGGTTGATCCCCTTGTTGTTCGACAGCTCGCCGCCCACCTTGACGGTCGTGTGGATCTCCTCGCCGAGCACGCGCTCGACAGTCAGCACGATCAGGCCGTCGTTCAGCAGCAGCACGTCGCCCGGCTTCAGGTCGCGCGGCAGCTCCTTGTAGTCGAGGCCGACGCGATCGTCGTTGCCCAGCTCGCAGCCCGCGTCGAGGATGAACGGCTGGCCCGCCGACAGCGTGGTCTTGCCGTTCTCGAACTTGCCGACGCGGATCTTCGGGCCCTGGAGGTCCGCCATGATCGCGATCTCGCGGCCGACCTTGCGGGCGGCCTCGCGCACCATCTCGGCGCGCTGGCGGTGATCATCGGCGGTGCCGTGCGAAAAATTGAGCCGCACGACGTCGAGGCCCGCCTGCATCATCTGCAGCAGTGTCTCCGGCGAACTGGAAGCCGGGCCGATCGTGGCGACTATCTTGGTGGCGCGCTGCATGAAACTCCTCATCTGGATCAAGGTGGATGCGCTGGGTGAAACGCTGCGAGAGCCGGACGCGGCAGGCCCAGCGGCGGCCGCTCCGGGGGGCGCGCCGGTGCTGTCGCCCGACGTCGCTTTGTTCTGAATCTCGTGGTGCTGCTCGACCGCGTCGCCGGCGGTCGCGGGCACGCGCGGGGTGGTGTTCGCCCGTGCGGGCGCGCGCTTGCGCCTGCCCGCACCGGCCGCCGGCTCCGCCTTCGCGGAGCGCGCGGCCTTCGTCACCCCTGCGCGCGCCGCCACGCTCAGGCCGCCCGCGTTTCGAGCACTTCCACCGCCGGCAGCTTCTTCCCTTCGAGGAACTCGAGGAAGGCGCCGCCGCCGGTCGAGATGTAGCTGACCTGGTCGTGGATGCCGTACTTCGCGATGGCCGCGAGCGTGTCGCCGCCGCCCGCGATCGAGAACGCGGACGATTTGGCGATCGCGTCGGCGAGCGTCTTGGTGCCGTTGCCGAACTGGTCGAACTCGAACACGCCGACCGGGCCGTTCCACACGATCGTGCCGGCCTTCTCGAGCTGGCTCGCGAGCGCCTTGGCCGTTTCCGGCCCGATGTCGAGGATCATGTCGTCGGCTTCGATGTCGGCAACCTTCTTCACCGTCGCGACGGCCGTCGGCGAGAATTCCTTCGCGGTAACGACGTCGGTCGGGATCGGCACCGACGCGCCGCGCTTGCGCGCGTCGTCGATGATCGCCTTCGCCTCGGCGACGAGGTCGGCTTCCGCGAGCGACTTGCCGATCGGCAAACCGGCCGCGAGCATGAACGTGTTCGCGATGCCGCCGCCGACGATCAGCTGGTCGACCTTCTCCGCCAGCGACTTGAGGATCGTCAGCTTGGTCGACACCTTCGAGCCGGCGACGATCGCCACCAGCGGGCGCGCCGGGTTGCCGAGCGCCTTGCCGAGCGCGTCGAGCTCGGCGGCGAGCAGCGGGCCCGCGCACGCGATGGGCGCGTACTTCGCGATGCCGTGCGTGGTCGCCTCGGCGCGGTGCGCGGTGCCGAACGCGTCGTTCACGTACACGTCGCAGAGCTGCGCCATCTTCTGCGCGAGCTCGTCCGAATTCTTCTTCTCGCCCTTGTTCACGCGGCAGTTCTCGAGCAGCACGACCTGGCCCGGCGCGACGTTCACGCCGTTCTCGACCCAGTTCGCGACGAGCGGCACGTCGCGGCCGAGCAGCTCGGCAAGGCGCTTCGCGACCGGCGCGAGCGAATCTTCCGGCTTGAACTCGCCCTCGGTCGGGCGGCCGAGGTGCGACGTGACCATCACGGCCGCGCCGGCGTCGAGGGCTGCCTTGATGGCCGGCGCCGACGCGCGCACGCGCGTGTCTTCGGTGATGTTGCCGTGGTCGTCCTGCGGCACGTTCAGGTCCGCGCGGATGAAGACGCGCTTGCCGGCGAGCTGGCCGGCGGCGATCAGGTCGGTGAGACGCTTGACTTGGCTCATGTTGAACAGATTGAAGTAGTGGATGGGGAAAGGGGGTCTGATGCAACACGTGCGCGGGCTGCCGCGGGGGGCGCCGGGTGCGGGCCGTGGCTGGCGGTTCCGCATGACGCGCACGGGTAAAAAATCCGGAACGGGCATTCTAGCCGATCCATCCGGCCGGCAGCCCCGTGCGGCGGCGAATTCCGCCTATTTGGGATCGCGCGGGATATTGCGTTGCAGCAATCCATGGCCCGGCGCGTCAGGCGACCAGCCGCAGCACGGTGAACACGAGCATCCCGACGACGATCGTGCCCAGCATGCTGCGCCGCCACATGAACCAGCCGAAGCCGGCGAGCGCCGCATAGAACTGATGATTGGCGAGCGCGAACGACAGCCCGGCCGGGGTCTCGAGCACGTCGGGCAGCACGACGGCGGCCAGCGCCGCCGCGGGCGCGTAGCGCAGCGCGCGCTGCACGCGCTCCGGCAGCACGGTGCGCTCGCCGCCGATCAGGAACAGCGCGCGCGTGACCGCCGTGACGACCGTCATCCCGACGATCACGAGCCAGATCTCCAGCGCGCTCATTCGACCTCCTTCTGCTGGACGGTCTCGGTGCGGATGCGGCGCCAGTCGGCCCGTTCGACGAAGAAATCGGCGGTGCAGCCGGCCGCGAGCGCGGCCAGCACCGCGAGCGGCAGCGCGAGCCGGTACGGCAGGTCGAACGCGACGAGCGACACGATGCCGGCGACCGCGACGGCCGCGAGCGTCGAGCGGTTCGCGACCGCCGACACCATGATCGGGATCAGCGCGAGCGTGCCCGCCAGCTCGAGCCCCCAGCTCGCGGGAAAGAAGCTCGCGAGCAGGATCCCGGCGAGCGACGACACCTGCCACGACAGCCAGCTCGACAGCGCCATCCCCCAGAAATAGGCTTCCTTGCCCGGCACGTAGCCGTTCGCGAAGCCCTGCTTCTGGAACAGCAGGTAGATCACGTCGCCGTTGAAATAGCCGATCGCGAGACGCCGCCACAGCGGCAGGTAGGAGAAGTGCGGCGCGAGGCCGACGCTGAAGATCACGAAGCGCGTATTGACCATCGCGGCGGTGAGCAGCACGGTCCAGAGCGGCAGCTTCGCGGCGAGGAGAGGCAGCACCGCGAGCTGCGACGAGCCCGCGTAGACGAGCAGCGACATCGCGCTCGCCTGCCCGATCGTCATCACCGACTTGCTCATCGCGATGCCGGTGACGAGCCCCCAGGACAGGATCGCCATCAGCGTGGGCGAATAGTCGCGCGCGCCCTGGAGCAGCGCGAAGCGGTCGGTGGCGGACAATCGTGCAAGCATGGGGGAATGCGCCGCGGCGGACGATGTGTCGGGGCGCAGGCGTCTCCTGCCGGCGCGGCCCGTCGTGGTTGGAATCGGTACCGGGCGATTATAGCCCCGCCCCTCGCCGACCGACCGGTTTGCCGCCAAAAGACGCTAAAATATGCGTCTTTCCAGCGTAACGCCGCACACTCGGCCGCGCGCCCAGTATCCCAGGAGATTCCTATGTCAATGGCCGACCGCGACGGCAAGATCTGGATGGACGGCAAGTTGATCGACTGGCGCAATGCCACGATCCACGTGCTGACCCATACGCTGCACTACGGCATGGGCGTCTTCGAAGGCGTGCGCGCATACAAGACGGCCGACGGCAGCACGGCGATCTTCCGCCTGCAAGACCACACGAAGCGCCTGCTGAACTCCGCGAAGATCTTCCAGATGGACGTGCCGTTCGACCAGGAAACCCTCGAAACCGCGCAGCGCGACGTCGTGCGCGAGAATGGCCTCGAGTCGGGCTACCTGCGCCCGATCATCTGGGTCGGCTCGGAGAAGCTCGGCGTGTCCGCGAAGGGCAACACGATCCACGTCGCGATCGCCGCATGGCCGTGGGGCGCGTACCTCGGCGAAGAAGGCATGACGAAGGGCATCCGCGTGAAGACCTCGTCGTTTACCCGCCACCACGTGAACGTGTCGATGGTGCGCGCGAAGGCGTCGGGCTGGTACGTGAACTCGATCCTCGCGAACCAGGAAGCGACCGCCGACGGCTACGACGAGGCGCTGCTGCTCGACGTCGACGGCTACGTGTCGGAAGGCTCCGGCGAGAACTTCTTCCTCGTGAACCGCGGCAAGCTGTTCACGCCGGACCTGTCGTCGTGCCTCGACGGCATCACGCGCGACACCATCATCACGCTCGCGAAGGACGCCGGCATCGAGGTGATCGAGAAGCGCATCACGCGCGACGAGGTCTACACGGCCGACGAGGCGTTCTTCACCGGCACCGCGGCCGAGGTCACGCCGATCCGCGAGCTGGACCGCCGCACCATCGGCAGCGGCACGCGCGGCCCGATCACGGAAAAGCTGCAATCGGCGTTTTTCGATATCGTGTCGGGCAAGAACGAGAAGTACGCGCACTGGCTGACGAAGATCTGAGCGCGCGTCGCGCCCGACCGCTCCCCCATACACCCAGCTTCATCAAGAGAAAGACCCATGAGTGAAATCAAGGAAATGCCGCTCGTCGAGCTGACGGCCAAGGATCTTCCCGCCTACTGCCCGAACCCCGCCATGGCCCGCTGGAGCGCGCACCCGCGCGTGTTCATCGACGTGTCGCACGGCGAAACGCGCTGCCCGTACTGCGGCACGCGCTACAAGCTGCGCGACGGCGAGGTCGTCAAGGGCCATTGAGCCCGGCCGCCCGGCCTGCGCGCCCCGCGCGCGGCCCGGCGTCCCGCGCGGCGGCGCGGCCGGAGCACGGCGCGCCGCCCTTTCCCATTCTGGCAACCCGAACGCGGCGCCCGAGCGCCGTGTTTCATTACGACATCGGAAATCGACCTGATGCGTCGAGCGCTGGTTATCGCACCGAATTGGATCGGTGACGCATTGATGGCGCAGCCGCTCTTTGCGCTGCTGAAGAAACTCCATCCCCGCATCGCGATCGATGCCGTCGCGCCCTCGTGGGTCGCGCCGGTGCTGGAGCGGATGCCCGAGATCCACGATGTCTACGCGACCGACCTCGCGCACGGCAAGCTGCAGCTGCTGCGCCGCTGGCAGCTCGCGAGCGACCTGCGCGACAACGGCTACGACGCGGCCTACGTGCTGCCGAATTCGCTGAAGTCGGCGGTGATCCCGTGGCTCGCGAACATCCCGCTGCGGATCGGCTATACGGGCGAGCACCGGTACGGGCTGTTGAACGTCCGGCATGCGAACCCCGACAAGGCGCACGGCGAGCGGCCGCCGATGACCGGCCACTACGCGGCGCTCGCGTACGCGCCGGGCGCGAAGCTGCCCGAGTCGATGAAAACCCTGCCCGCGCCGCGCCTCGAGGCCGACCTGAATGAAACGGCGCGCGTGTCGGCACGTTTCAATCTCGATACACGGATGCCGCTCGTCGTGTTCTGCCCCGGCGCGGAATACGGCCCGGCGAAGCGCTGGCCGCCCGAGCACTTCGCGTCGCTCGCGAAGATCGTCCACCAGTCGTTCCCGTATACGCAGATCGTCGCGCTCGGCTCGCAGAAGGACGCGGCGGCCGCGCAGGCGATCGCCGAGCAGGCACCGAACGTGCGCAACCTGTGCGGGCAGACGTCGCTGTCCGAGGCGTGCGCGCTGATCGCGCGCGCGAACGCGGTGGTCACCAACGATTCCGGGCTGATGCACGTCGCGGCGGCGCTGCGCCGGCCGCTGGTCGCGCTGTACGGGTCGACGGATCCGCGTCATACCCCACCGCTGTCCGAGCTGGCGAAGGTACAATGGCTGCATCTCGAATGCAGTCCCTGCTTCGAGCGCGAGTGTCCGCTCGGCCACCTGAAGTGCCTGCGCGAACTCGGCCCGGAGCAGGTATTCGGCGATCTGCGCGGCATGCTCGTCGGGCAGCGCTGACCTTTCACCGGCAGCGTCGCCAGGCGCGCGCCGGGCAATCCGATTCACCGGTGTGCGGCGGCCGCAGGGCCGCCGTGCTGAATACGGCGCGCGAAGCGCGCGAGAGATAACCCCGATGCCACGTTTTGCCCGCCTCTTCGAAGCCGCCGCCGATACGCTCAACGCCTACTACCAGGCCGTCGCCGATGCCAATCTCGACGCCCTGATGGCCTTGTGGATCGACGAGGATTTCGCCAGCTGCATCTGGGCGGACGGCGCGCATCTGCATGGCCTCGAGCAGATCCGCAGCGGGTTCGGCGCACGACTGTCCACCCAGCCCGTGACGATCGAGCCGCTCGACATCCGCGTATACGACAGCCTCGGCACCGTCGTCTACACGATTGCCGAAGCGCATCAGCAGGCCGACCTCACTGCCGAGCCCGACATGGTGTTCGCGACGTACGTGATGATCCACGAACGTGGCGAGTGGCGCATCGCGCACATCCATGCGAGCCCGATCCCCGAACAGGCGGCCGGGCAGTTCGCCGCCAAGATCCGCCACGGGCAAGGCCCGCTGCATTGAATGACTTGACGAACACGCGGGGCGATCATGAGTACGGCTTCTCCGCCCACACCGCTTGACGGGGCCCACGGCCCCGACGACGACACACTGCGCTATCGCGCACCGCGCTGGCTGCCCAACAGCCACGCGCAAACCATCGTGCCGGCGCTGTTCGCGCGACGACCGGTCGTCGCGTACCGGCGCGAGCGATGGGAAACGCCCGATCACGACTTCATCGATCTCGACTGGGTCGCGCATCTCGACAGCGCGGCGCCGCGCCCCGACGCGCCGCTGTTCGTGCTGTTCCACGGCCTCGAGGGCAGCTCCGGCTCGCACTACGCGCTCGCGCTGATGGCCACCGCGCGCGCGAAGGGCTGGCACGGCGTGGTCCCCCACTTCCGCAGCTGCAGCGGCGAAATGAACCGCCAGCCGCGCTTCTACCACCTCGCGGACAGCGCCGAGGTCGACTGGATCCTGCGCCGCCTCGCCGCGCAGCATCGCGGGCCGATCGTCGCCGCCGGCGTGTCGCTCGGCGGCAACGTGCTGCTGCGCTGGCTCGGCGAGCACCGCAGCGACACGTCGATCGTGCGCGCCGCCGCCGCGATCTCGACGCCGCTCGACGTGCACGCAGGCGGCCGCGCGCTGTCGCAGGGTTTCGCGATGGTCTACACGCGCAGCTTCCTGAAGACGCTGAAGCGCAAGGCGCTCGTCAAGCTCGAGCAGTTCCCCGGCCTGTTCGACCGCGACGCGATGCTGAAGGCCGTGACGATGCACGACTTCGACGACATCGTCACCGCGCCGCTGCACGGCTTCAGCGACGCGAACGACTACTGGACGAAGGCGACCACCCGCCCGCTGCTGCCCGCGATCGACGTGCCGACGCTGATCCTCAACGCCCGCAACGATCCGTTCCTGCCCGCATCGGCGCTGCCCGGCCCGGCGGACGTGTCGCCCGCCGTCGAGCTCGACCAGCCCGAGGACGGCGGCCATGCGGGTTTCATGACCGGGCCGTTCCCGGGCCGGCTCGACTGGCTGTCGGTGCGGGTGTTCGGCTATTGCGCCCGGTTCGTCGATCATGGATGACATCGTCAGGCAGGCGCTCGCCAAGTGGCCGGACGTGCCGCACTGCACCGGCTGGCTGCTGCTCGACCGGCGCGGCGACTGGCGCCTGCGCGACGATGCGGCGCAGGCGGCCGGCGCGCTCGGCTCGCCGATCCGCCACGCCGCGCTGATCGCGTTCATCGCCCGCAACTACGACGCCGACGAACACGGCCAGTGGTTCTTCCAGAACGGGCCGCAGCGCGTGTACGTCGAACTCGCGTATACCCCATGGATCGTGCGGCTCGCCGAGCGGGACGGGCAGCTGGCGCTGGCCGACCAGGCCGGCCGGGCGTTCGAGCCGCACGAAGCGTGGCTCGACGATGCGGGCGGCGTGCTGTTCCGCGACGCCGGCACGCCGCCGCGCGTGGCCGCGCTGCACGATCACGACCTCGGGCTGTTCGCCGATCACGCGGATCTCGACGCGACGCCGCCCGTGCTGCGCTGGCGCGACGGCCATGCGCTGCCGCTCGGCGAGATCGCGCGCGACGACGTGCCCGCGCGCTTCGGGTTCGTCGCGAGCCCGGCCGAACGCGCAGGCAGCGCGAACGGGCCCTAGCTCCGGCCGTTCTTCTCGTCCTCGCGCTCTTCCTTGTAGCGCGCCTCGAACTCCAGCAGGCGCGCGTTGATCATCGACTGGTCGTAGAACGACACGTCCTTCGCGTCCCGCGCGTCCTTCAGCTGGCGAATCGCCGACGGCCACGCGCCGTCGAGCGCAAGCTTCTCCGCGAGCGCGCGGCGCCGCGCGAGCACGTCGCCGTGGCCGTCGCTCGCCTTCGCGAGATAGTCCCACCAGTCCGGCTGCTGCGGATCGGCCTGCGCCTGCGTGCGGGCGAGCGCCTGCGCTTCTGCGTAGCGGCGCGCGGCCAGCAGCGCCTGCAGATGCGCGACGATCGCCGCGTGCGACGCCGGCCAGCGCAGCTGCGCGAGCGCCGCGAGCCGAACCGCGTCGTCGGTGCGCCCCGCGCGGCGCGCGAGGTCCGCCGCCAGCACGTCGAGGCTCGGCGAGCTCGCGGCGGGATCGTCGTCGCGGCGCGCGCGCGCGTCGAACGCGGCGCGCGACGCGGCCAGCGCCTGGCCGGCCGCGTCGTACTGGTCGAGCAGCGTGTTCGCGAGCGCCACGCCGTACCAGTTCGCAGCGACGTTCGACGCCGTGTGGTCGTCGATCTCGAGCTGCATCCGGCGCGCCTCGGCCGCGATGTCGGTCGGCGCGCGGTTCTGCAGGATGCGCAGCCGCGCACGCACGAATCCGTACTCGGCCGACTGGTGCGGCTGGCGGTACGGCGCGCGGCGCGCGCGATCCTCCATGTCGGCGATCCGCTCGCCGGTCAGCGGGTGGGTGCGCGCATAGGCCGGCACGCCCGCGTCGCCCATCGACGCGCGGTCGAGCCGCTCGAAGAAGCCCGGCATGCCGTACGGGTCGTAGCCCGCGCCCGTGAGCAGCTGGAAGCCGACGCGGTCGGCCTCGCGTTCAGCGGAACGCGAGAAGCGCAGCTGGTTGTCGACCGCATACGCCTGCCCGCCCATCGCGATCGCGCTGCCGAGGTCGCCGCTGCGCGCGAGCACGCCGGCCAGCACGCCGAGCAGCATCGACGCGAGCGCCGTGTAGCCGGTCTTCTCGCTCGCGCTGATCATCCGTGCGATATGCCGCTGCAGCACGTGGCCCATCTCGTGGCCGACCACCGACGCGAGCTCCGATTCCGTCTGCGTCGTGACGAACAACCCGCTGTTGATGCCGATGAAGCCGCCCGGCATCGAGAACGCGTTGATCTGCGGGTCGCGCACCGCGAACAGGTCGAAGTCGGGCGCATAGCCGCCGATGAAGCGCGCGGCCGCCGCGGCCGCGAGCCGCGCCGCCATCGCGTTCAGGTAATCGCGGGCGAGCCAGTCGTCGAGATAGTCAGGGTCGCGCCGCACCTCGCGCATCACGCGCTCGCCGAGCCGGCGCTCGGCCTGCGGGGTCATCGCGCCGCCGGAGCCGTCGCCGAGGTCGGGCAGCTGCAGCGCGCGCAGCGGCCCGCGCAGGCTCGCGGCCGGGCCCGCGGCACGGTCGGTGCCCGAGAACCGGCTTTCGGCGCCGCCGTAGGTGCCGAACACGTCCGGCGCGATGCCGGACGGCACGGTCGAGATCGACGGCACACCGGCAGGCGCCGACTCGAGCGGCAACGCGCCCGTGCGCTGCGCGAAGCCGTCGGGCGGCAGCGTCAGGGCCGCCGACAGCAACACGACGAGCAACTGTTTGACACGCATGGCAGGATGATGGCGACGCCGTCCCGCGCGCAGCGCGCGCTTCGCGGCGATTGGTATGAATATCGTGGCCATTGTACCGGCGGCGCGGCAGCTGTCCCGCTCGGCCGATGCGCCAACTGCGCGCCGGCGCCGCGCACGCCGCTGCTATGATAGGCGCCCGTTGAAGGAGCACGACATGTCTGGACTCACCCACTTCGATGCCGCCGGCCACGCACATATGGTCGACGTCGGCGACAAGCAGGAAACGCGGCGCATCGCCGTCGCACGCGGCACGATCCGGATGCTGCCGGCCACGTTCGAACTGATCCGCGACGGCAAGGCGAAGAAAGGCGACGTGCTCGGCGTCGCGCGCATCGCGGCGATCCAGGGCGCGAAGCGCACCGCCGACCTGATTCCGCTGTGCCATCCGCTCGCGCTGACCCGCGTGGCCGTCGATTTCGAACTCGACGACGCGCTGCCGGGCGTGCATTGCGTCGCGCAGGTCGAGACGCTCGGGCGCACCGGGGTCGAGATGGAGGCGCTCACCGCGGTACAGGTCGGGCTGCTGACCGTGTACGACATGTGCAAGGCCGTCGATCGCGGAATGGTGATCACCGAGGTGAGCGTGCGCGAGAAGCGCGGCGGGAAGTCGGGGGACTGGAAGGCGCAGGCGTAAGGCCCCCGACCTCGAAGCCGGGCCTTCCCCGGCTGGTCAATTGCCCCCTGTCACGCTGGGCGGCAGCGTGACGCCCGACAGCTTCCACGACCATAACCCCTGGCGTTTGAAGATGAAGTCGATCGGTTCGTCCTGGTCACGCTGCGCCGTCACGGCAACCGTCGACCAGTTTCGATACCTGACCGAATAAGCGACGCGGCTCGCATCCGGCGTCGGCGCCGCAGCGGACGCCGGCGCGGCGGCAGGCCCGCCCGGCTGCCTGGAGCTCGCATCGGCCATCATGTGCATCACGCCGGCCGGCGTCACCATCGTATCGATAAACTGGTTGACGACACTCACGCCGAGCATCAAGCCGATATCGGCGAATGGATTTTGCTTGAGTTGCGGGTCGCTGGACAGCTTGTTTTGCATCACCATCGTGAACTGCGTCCGCAAGCTTTCGCGAAATGCCGGAAAATCGACATTGGAAGAAAATGCGTCGTAATCCTTTTCGATAATGTCCGATCGCATTGAGTGAAGCGTCATGTATGGGCTGGCATAGCTGGCGACCGCGCCCAGCACCACGATAGCCCCCGCGACCGCCATCAGCGATTTTTTCTTCATGGTCTCTCTCGTCTCTATTGGAGTTTCGGCAGTTTATCGAAATCCGCCGGGCGGCATACGGACACCCGAACGCCTGTGAACCGGCGGCTTGTCTTCCATTCGCGTGTGTGTAGAATTCGGAAAAAATTGAATTCATGACAACGCTGCGGCGTTTCATGGCTCATTCGAACAATCTGGTGAACCCGGTCGAAGGCCGCTTCGCAAATACCGAAGCGGCCTTTGTTTTGATTTAAGCGAACGCAAGCGGCGCCCCTGCCCGAAAGATCCGATCCCGCCATGAACAACACGCTGAAACGCGCCACGCTGACGCTTGGCCTGCTCGCCGCTTCGTCCGTCGCCTTCGCGGCAGGCACCTGCCCCGCCGCCGACACGGCAGCCCGCGCGGCGCTCGACGCACAGCGCCGCCTGCAGCAGATCCCCAGCCCGCAGAGCGCCGACGGCGACGCCGGCGTGTTGCCCGCGCAGCGCGACGCGATCCGCGCGTACAAGCAGGCGCTGGTCGGCGCGCTCGACGCACGGCTTGCATGCAGCGACGAGCGCATCGAACCGGCGGCGCTGCAGCGTACGCTCGCCGCCGCGCTCACCGCGCCCGCCGCCAAGCCGCAATCGAAGGGCAACGATTCCCCGTTCGGCGCGGACCTCGCCGTGCATGTCGAACGCGCCGCCGCGCCGCGTCCGGTCATGTTCGTGCGCGCCAGCTTCGGCATCACGTGCGGCGACGACAACCTGCTTGCCGGATACGCGTGGGAAGGCGGCGGCTGGCGGCGCGTGCTGCGCTGGCAAGCCGACGACTACCAGGACATCTCCGGCGCGTACGGCGGCGGCTACCAGTTCACGCCGCTGCCGGGCGGGCAGATCCTGATCGTGCACGGCACGCCGTGGTGCTCGTCGCGCTGGAGCGTGTTCGGCGCCGACGTCGTCATGCCGGCCGGCGGCACGGCCGCGCAACGCACGCTGTTTCACCTCCGTCAGGGCTACGCGATCGACGACGACGGCGTGCGGGTGAAAGCGCGCCCCGACGGCTTCGAGCTGCGGATGACGGTCGGCTCGCTCGACAGCGACGTGATGACGCGCGCCGGCATCTACCGCTACCGCATCGATGGCGACACCGTGCGCCGCGTCCAGCCCGCCGCCGCGAACGGCCGGGACTTCGTCGACGAATGGCTGAAAGTGGACGACGCGCTCGCGCGCGAATGGAGCGACCCGGCGGCGGCCGCCGCCGCGCTGAAGGCGCGGCAGGCGCTCAACGAGCGACGCAAGGCGCCCGATACGTCGTTCGCGTACGGGCCGGTGCGCGGGTGCTCGGCCGCGAAGGACCGCTACCAGGTCGAGATCGCGCTGACCGGCAAGTCAGACAAGCCCGTTGCAGCGCGTTACGCGCTGATCCGGCAGGAAGCCAACGGCTTCACGCTGCTCGGCCTGCAGGACGCGCCGGAGCCGAGTTGCCGCGGCGCGAACCTGATGCCGCGCCGCTGACGTCAATTGCCGCGCCGCGGCTCGAACACGAACGGCTGCGTCAGCGTGAACGGGTTCGCCGCGGGCCCGGTCTGCGTGCAGGTGGCGCGCGCCATCGCGTCGGCCGCGGCCCGGTCTGCCGCGGCATTGCGGCTGCTGGTCGTGACCGTCACGTTTTCCGCCACCCCGGAGGTCGTCATCAGCGCCCGCACCAGCACCGTCGCGGGACGCGCGAGCGGCTTCGCCGTGTCCGGATAGACGGCGCGCGGGATAGTGCAGGTCAGCTTGCTGTCTTGCAGCGACGACGCCGCGCAGCCGGCGAGCAGCGCGGCGACGACGGGCAGCGCAAGGTAGGTCGGGCAGTTAGCCATGTTCGAGTTGGAGTCTGTTGCATTGCTTCAGGGCGAGCCGCCGCGCGCCTGTGTTCCCCGAGGCTGCGACGACCGGATGCTGCCGCCGGCGATACCCGTCCGGATCGACGGGCATCGCGACGCTTGCGCGCATTGTGCGCGCGCTGCCCGGCCGGCGGCGGCGATTTGACGATACTTGACGCCAATCCGTGCAGACCGCCCGGAATGCGCGATCTGCACGGTAATCGATGCGGCGCCGACCGCGCCGGGCCGATCGGCGGGCGGGCTTAGTCGGCGTCCTCGTCGTCCGAGTCGTCGAGCGCGTCGGCCGGCACTTCGCCGTACTTCGCGACCAGCGTCGCCTTGAACGCCTTCAGCGACGGCTGCTCGTCGCACAGCTTGTACAGCGCCGCGAGCTGCTGCGGCCAGTCCTTCAGCTCCTTCGCGAACACGTGCAGGCGCACGACCGTATCGAGCGCGTCGGCCTCGCGGCCGTCCAGCGCCTGCAGCACCGCATAGCGGCGCAGCACGGTCTCGCCGGGCAGCAGCGCGATTGCGCGTTCATGCGCCGCCAGCTTCGCCGGCAGCGCGTCGCGCGAGATCGTGAGCAGCGTCGCCGCGCCATAGTCGCCCCACGCGCCGAACAGCAGCGACGGCGCATCGCGATACTGCGCGGCCGGGTCGCTGCCGTAATACAGCACTTCCGCGCGCTGGTAGTCGCGCAGCACCGGCACCACCGCCAGCAGGCCGCCGAACGTCAGCACCGCGAACAGCCCGAACGCCGCGCCGCTCGGCACGATGCGCAGCGGCTTCACCTCGAGCAGGCCGATCACGAACATCACCGGCAGCAGGAAGAACATGTACTGCTGCGGATACTCGACGAGCGCATGCATCAGCACGATGCCGACCAGCGCGAAACCGAACACGCGCGCGCTCGACTGCGGCGCGCGGGCCGCACGCACGAACCACAGCACGAGCGTGACGAGCAGCACGCCGAGGCCGATTGCGCCGGACTTCGCGAGCAGGTCGATGAAGATGTCGTGCGAGTTGTTCGCGATCTCGACGCCGCCGAGCGCGCGCGCGAGCGCGAACTGGTGCGACGGGAATTCACCCCAGCCGACGCCGAGCAGCGGATGCTCGCGGAACATCGTGAGCCCGTACTTCCACAGCGCGAGGCGCGGCGCGATCTGCCCGGCATCGCGCATCCGTTCGGCCGCCGACTCCGCGAGATTCAGGTGGTAGTGCACGTTGGCCCAGCGCACGGCGCCGTTCACCGCGACGAACACGGCAAGCAGCAGCACGGGCATCAGCCACGCACGCGCGCGCACGTTGGCCGGCACGCCCGGCTTGCCGCGCGATTCGGCCCAGGCCATCCAGAAGCCGGCCACCGCCATCACCGCGACCTGCAGCCACGGCCCGCGCGACACCGTCAGCGCGAGCCCGCCCGACAGCACGACGGACAGCAGGAGCCACGCCCACACGGCGAGCCGGCGCGTCTGCACGAGATACAGCGCGCCAGCGAGCGCGAACGCGATGTAGGTGGCCAGGTGGTTCGCCTGCGCCATGTTGCCGTACGGCCGGCGGTCGACCGCGATGTTGTACACCACGACGAAGGGCGTCAGCGCCGACTCGAAGCGGAACAACTGCACGACCTGGCAGAACACGGCGAACACGCCGCCGATCAGCAGCGCGCCCGCCATCATCCGCGCGGCCGATTCGGCAAGCTGCTCGCGCGCCAGCACGTAACCGGCCTGCATCGCGACCAGCGCCGCGCCGAGATAGCCGACCGCGAGCCAGTTCATCGACGGCACCCGCAACGGCATCAGCGCGACCTGCGCGACGAGCACGGCCGCGAAGGCGAGCGGCGCGGCGAACGCGGCCGGCGCCGCGAACGGCGCGGCCGGACGGCTCGCGCGCACCAGCAGGATCGCGGTCGCGCCCAGCAGCAGGTACAGCACCAGCGCGGAAAACTCGGAATAGAACGTCGGAATCGGATACGTGTGATTCGTGATCGCGTAAGGCACGATCATGGCAACCGCCAGCGCGACGAGCGGCAACGAGCGGGAAAAAGAAGTGGGCATGAGCAAACCGGAGATCAGCAACCGGCGCACTATACAAAACTTTCCCCGCTCTGTGCGGCGCGGTGGCGCGGAACGCACGCTACGCGCGACACTCCGCCGGCGCGTACCTGGCCGGCAGCGTCGCGCCGTCGGCCGGCAGCGGCCCCGCGCCCGGCGCCGGCAGCGACGACGCCTGCTTGCCGGCGGCGAAGCACTCCCACGTGATCGCGCCGGCCTGCATCGCGCCCTTCTTGAGCGCGACCCGGGCCGTCGGCGCATCGGCCTTGTCGGGCGCCGACGGCACCAGCACGAGCGTGTTCGTGCCGGCGGCCGCCACGCGGGCGGTAAAGACGACCGAAATCTGGCCCGTGTCGTCGTCGATCTGCACCGACTCGACGTTGCGGGTGGCGGCCGGCGGGCTGTAGCCGCCGCCGAGGCCCGCGCCGCTCGCCGCGTTGTCCGCGACCGCGAGCCGCGCGGACGATGCGAGCGCGAGCCCCTCGCCGACGCGCGAGCGCGCAAGGTAATCCTGGTAGGCGGGAATCGCATAGGCGGCAATGACGCCGACGATCGCCAGCACGATCATCAGCTCGATCAGCGTGAAACCGGCGGGACGCCGGCGCGCGCGCTGCAGATCGACGGCGAAACGGCGGAACAGGGAAACGGAAAAGGCTTCGAACATGACAGGCTCCGGAAACGAAAAACGCCTGCCGATCCAGGCAGGCGTTTCGATCGTAGCCAGCGGGCCGTGCGGCCGGCAGTCGGCCGGACGGCCAACGCGTCAGTGCGAACCGGATGCCCCCGACGCGCGGCGCTTCCTCAGCGCGTAGCCGGCCGCGACGACGAGCAGCGCGCCGGCGATGCTCGCGCCATGGATCGCCGCCGGCGTGTCGAGCAGCGGCCAGCGGTCGCCGGCCGGGTCGTTCACCATCAGCCCGCCGGCGATCCAGCCGAGCAGCCCCGCGCCGAGCGTGACGACTACGGGGAAGCGGTCGAGCATCTTCAGCACCAGCGTGCTGCCCCACACGATGATCGGCACGCTGACGACGAGCCCGAAGATCACGAGCGCGAGCCGGTGCTCGGGGTCGGCCCGCTCCGCCGCGCCGGCGATCGCGATCACGTTGTCGAGGCTCATCACCGCGTCGGCGATCACGATCGTCTTCACGGCCGCCCACAGCTTGTCGGCCGGCTTGATGCCGTCGTGCGCGTCGGCGGCCGGCGCCATCAGCTTGATGCCGATCCACAGCAGCAGCACGCCGCCCGCGAATTTCAGGAACGGCACGTCGAGCAGCACGACCGCAAACGCGATCAGCACGACCCGCAGCGCGATCGCGCCGGCAGTGCCCCAGATCACGCCGCGCAGCCGCTGGCTCGCCGGCAGGTTGCGGCACGCGAGCGCGATCACGACCGCGTTGTCGCCGCCGAGCAGGACGTCGATGACGACGATCTGGAGCACGGCGCCCCAATGAAGCGTGGACAGGAATTCGAGCATGGGCAAAAGCGGGAAGAAAAGTCGGCCTGGCGGATGCGGCCCGGCCTCAGGACGGCATGCCGCGAGCGTAACAAAAAAAACGCCGGCAAAGCCGGCGTTTTCTGCAGGACGAACCCACGCGGAATTTACAGCGCCTTCTTCAGCAGGCGGCCCATTTCCGACGGGTTGCGCGTGACGGTGATGCCGCACGCTTCCATGATTTCCAGCTTCGCTTCGGCCGTATCCGCACCGCCCGAGATCAGCGCGCCTGCGTGGCCCATGCGCTTGCCCGGAGGCGCCGTGACGCCCGCGATGAAGCCGACGACCGGCTTCTTCATGTTGTCCTTGATCCACTCGGCGGCATTGGCTTCGTCCGGACCGCCGATTTCGCCGATCATCACGACCGCATCCGTATCCGGATCATCGTTGAACATCTTCATCACGTCGATGTGCTTCAGACCGTTGATCGGGTCGCCGCCGATACCGACTGCCGACGACTGGCCGAGGCCCAGTGCCGTCAGCTGCGCAACGGCTTCATACGTCAGCGTACCCGAACGCGACACGACGCCGATGCGGCCCTTGCGGTGGATGTGACCCGGCATGATGCCGATCTTCAGTTCGTCCGGCGTGATCGTGCCCGGGCAGTTCGGCCCGAGCAGCAGCGTCTTGCGGCCTTCGCGACGCATGCGGTCCTTCACTTCGATCATGTCGCGGACGGGGATGCCTTCCGTGATGCAGATCGCGAGATCGAGGTCGGCTTCGACCGCTTCCCAGATCGCAGCCGCCGCGCCTGCCGGCGGAACGTAGATGACCGACACGGTCGCGCCGGTTTCTGCCTTCGCTTCCTTGACGCTCGCGTAGATCGGAATGCCTTCGAAATCTTCGCCGGCCTTCTTCGGGTTCACGCCCGCGACGAATGCTTCGCGGCCGTTTGCGTATTCACGGCAGGCGCGCGTGTGGAATTGACCGGTCTTGCCGGTAATGCCCTGCGTGATGACCTTCGTGTCCTTGTTGATCAGAATCGACATGTATTTTGACCTCTGTTCGATTGGCGTCGCGTGCAAACCGCGCCGCCATACCTATTCATTGAGCGCGCTTACTTGCCTGCGGCAGCCGCGACGACCTTCTGCGCAGCCTCTTCCATGCTGTCAGCCGAGATGATCGGCAAGCCCGAATCGGCCAGCATCTTCTTGCCCAGGTCTTCGTTCGTGCCCTTCATGCGCACGACGAGCGGCACGTTCAGGTTCACGGCCTTCGAACCGGCGATCACGCCTTCCGCGATCACGTCGCAGCGCATGATGCCGCCGAAGATGTTCACGAGGATCGCCTTCAGGTCCGGGTTCTTCAGCATCAGCTTGAACGCTTCGGTGACCTTCTCGGTCGTGGCGCCACCGCCGACGTCCAGGAAGTTCGCCGGCTCGCCGCCGAACAGCTTGATCGTGTCCATCGTCGCCATCGCGAGGCCCGCGCCGTTCACGAGACAGCCGATGTTGCCGTCGAGCGAGATGTACGCGAGGTCGAACTTCGACGCTTCGATTTCAGCCGGATCTTCTTCGTCCAGGTCGCGGTACGCGACGATTTCCGGGTGACGGAACAGCGCGTTCGAGTCGAAGTTGAACTTCGCGTCGAGTGCGATGACCTTGCCGTCGCCGGAGACGTTCAGCGGGTTGATTTCAGCCAGCGATGCGTCGGTTTCCCAGAATGCCTTGTACAGGCCTTGCAGGATCGCGCGCGCTTGCGGAATCGAAGCAGCCGGCACGCCGATCTTCGCGGCGAGGTCGTCGGCTTGCGCATCGAGCAGGCCCGTCGACGGCTCGACGATGACCTTGTGGATCAGTTCCGGGTGCTTCTCGGCAACTTCCTCGATGTCCATGCCGCCTTCGCTCGAACCCATCAGCACGATCTTTTGCGAGATGCGGTCGACGACCAGGCTGACATACAGTTCCTGCTTGATGTCCGCGCCTTCTTCGATCATCAGACGGTTGACCTTCTGGCCTTCCGGACCGGTCTGGTGCGTGACGAGCTGCATGCCGAGGATCTGGTTCGCGTATTCGCGAACCTGCTCGATCGACTTCGCCACCTTCACGCCGCCGCCCTTGCCACGGCCACCCGCGTGAATCTGAGCCTTCACGACCCAAACCGGGCCGCCGAGCTCTTCCGCCACCTTGACGGCTTCGTCAACCGAGAACGCCGGCTTGCCGCGCGGTACCGCGACTCCGAATTTCCGCAGGATTTCCTTACCCTGGTACTCGTGAATCTTCATGCGTGATTCCCTTCAGTCTGAGAGTTGGATGAAAAGTCGCTTAAGGACGCTTCTTCGAATGATTTCCGTTCATTCCTTCGTGCCGTCCCCAACGGGCATGTCCGATTCCGGCCGACTCGCGCCATACCAGCGCGGGTAGAACTGCTGCACCACCTCGCCGTCGAACCGGAGCGCGCGGCAGCGGCCCAGCTGGAACGGCGGCTCGGCGGGCGCGCCGTCGTCATGATCCGGCCGCTCGCCGCCGCCTTCCTGCACGCTCCACACGTCGCCGGCGAACGCCTGGATCGCCGCCGTCGGCAGCACGGCGCACAGCTCGGTGAGATGGGAGCAGCCCGCGACGCCGGACAGGAGCCGGTTCGCATCGCGACGGAAGTGACGGAAGAGATTGAGCCCGACGAGGGCCCGATAGGCGGGATTGGCGGACTGGCAGTGGCCCGGATATGGCACCCATTCCGACGACGCTTCGGCGTCGACGATATTGAGGTCACGATCGATGGTCACGCGCAGCCAGAGTTCATGAATCGGCAGGCCGTTCGGCCGGATGCCCGATGCAAGCGCGACGTCGCGCGGCTTGTGATCGGTCAGACAGGCTTCGATGTCCCACAAGCCGTCTTCGCGCTCGTAGGCTTCCGCTCGGATTGCGCGTCGATGTCGCAACTGACGGGGCACGGGCTCGGATAGCGGCATGCTGGAGGTTGAGGCCGAAGAGGAAAACCCGAGGATTTTAGCATATCGGGTATTTGAGACAGTTTGCCGCAACGGGGGGTATTCCCGTGTGTCGGGAAGCCGTTGCAATGCAGCAAAATCGCGCGCCGCGCGCGAGCGGAATGCTCAGTCGGCGCCGAACAATTCGTCGCCGCACTTGAGCAACTTCACGATGGTCGCGCTCGAGAAGCCGCGCGCGGCCAGGAAGCGTGCCTGCTTCGCGCGCTCGGCGGGCGTTTGCGGCAGTGCACCGAATTTCTTGCGCCAGACGGCCTGCGCGCGCGCCCATTCGGTCTCGCGAAGCTGCGCATTCACCTCCTCGACGAGCGCATCGCCAACCGCATGGCGCTTCAGCTCGTTGACGATCCGCGCGGCCCCGACACGCGACGCGCGGCGATGCACGAGACTCTCGGCGAAACGCGCGTCGGACAGCCAGCCGTCCTGCTCCAGCGCATCCAGCACCGGCTCGACGGACTCGTCCTCGCCGGCATAGGGCGCGAGCTTGCGCGCGAGTTCGGCGCGGCTGTACTCGCGCCGGGACAGGTAGCCGAGCGCGCGGCCCTTCAGCGAGCGGGCCGGTTTCGATGACGATGCCCGGGTGGACACCCCGCCCCCTGCTTCGGCTTCGGCGCCGGAGCGCGCGCCGGATGGCCGGCGCGTGCGGCGCGGATTCTGGCTCGTGCGGGTATAGACGTCTTCCGTCGCCGCCCCGGAGGCGGCGGACGCGCGATCGCGCGGGAAGGCGACACCGGACACGCGGCGGCGCGCCCGGTCGTGCGCGTCGAACGACTCGTCGTGTTCGAACGGATCGTCCGGTGCGCTGATCTCAAACGAAACGAGGGCATCGTCGGATGCCCTCGTCGCGGTGCGGTTCGCGGCTTGCGCCGCGGACCGCCGGCCGGTGCCGGGGGAGGCAGCGCGCCGGCCGGAGCCGCCCGGCGCATCGCGCCCGTCGTGCTCCTTCGGCTCGCCCGCATCATCCCGGCGCCTGACCATCACTCTTCTTCGTCCATCGCCTCGGCTTCGTTGCCTGCGCCATCGGGCATCGCGGCGACGCCGAGCGATTCGCGAATGCGGTTCTCGATCTCGCGTGCGATTTCCGGATTCTCGCGCAGGAATTCACGCGCGTTGTCCTTGCCCTGGCCGATCTTCTCGCCGTTGTAGCTGTACCAGGCGCCCGCCTTGTCGACGATCTTCGCCTGCACGCCAAGGTCGATGATCTCGCCCTGACGCGAGATGCCCTCGCCGTACAGGATGTCGAAGATCGCTTCGCGGAACGGCGGCGACACCTTGTTCTTGACGACCTTCACGCGGGTTTCGTTGCCGATCACCTCGTCGTTCTTCTTGATCGAGCCGATCCGGCGGATGTCGAGACGCACCGACGCATAAAACTTGAGCGCGTTGCCGCCCGTCGTGGTTTCCGGGTTGCCGAACATCACGCCAATCTTCATACGAATCTGGTTGATGAAGATCACGAGGCAGTTCGTGCGCTTGATCGTGCCGGTCAGCTTGCGCAGCGCCTGCGACATCAGGCGGGCCTGCAGGCCCGGCAGCGAATCGCCCATCTCGCCTTCGATTTCGGCCTTCGGCACGAGCGCCGCGACCGAGTCGATGACGATCATGTCGATCGAGCCCGAGCGCACCAGCGCGTCGGTGATTTCCAGCGCCTGCTCGCCGGTGTCCGGCTGCGAGATCAGCAGCTCCGGCACGTTCACGCCGAGCTTCGACGCATATTGAACGTCGAGCGCGTGCTCGGCGTCGATGAACGCGGCCGTGCCGCCCAGCTTCTGCAGCTCGGCGATCACCTGCAGCGTCAGCGTGGTCTTGCCCGACGATTCCGGACCGTAGATCTCGACCACGCGGCCGCGCGGCAGGCCGCCGACGCCGAGCGCGATATCGAGACCCAGCGAGCCCGTGGACACGACCTGGATGTCCTCGGCCGCCTCGCCGTCGCCCATGCGCATGATCGACCCTTTGCCGAACTGCTTCTCGATCTGCGCGAGTGCGGCGGCCAGCGCCTTGCTCTTCTCGGCAGTCAGCCCGGAGCCTTTCTTGCTATCTTCCATGAATCGTCCTTTGCTATGATGAGCAGCGTCTGATATAGGTGCGCCGGTTTCGATCCGCAGCGCGCGAATGCAGACACTGTATAAAAAAACAGTGTTTTGTGCAAGCCCGCAATGCGGGGCGTGCAACACACGAACCACTTCGGAGACAGCCGCGCCGGCGCGTGTCGCCCCGCCGGCCACCGGTCACGCACATGCGAATTCTCATCGCCGAAGATGACAGCATACTCGCGGACGGCCTCACCCGGTCACTCCGCCAATCGGGCTATGCGGTCGACCACGTGAAGAACGGCGTCGAGGCCGACACGGCCCTGTCGATGCAGTCGTTCGACCTGCTGATCCTCGATCTCGGCCTGCCGAAGATGCCCGGCCTCGACGTGCTGAAGCGCCTGCGCGCGCGCAATTCCAACCTCCCCGTGCTGATCCTGACCGCCGCCGACAGCGTCGACGAGCGCGTGAAGGGCCTCGACCTCGGCGCCGACGACTACATGGCCAAGCCGTTCGCGCTCAACGAGCTCGAGGCGCGCGTGCGTGCGCTGACCCGGCGCGGCGCGGGCGGCGGCCCGACCGTCGTGCGGCACGGTTCGCTCGCGTTCGACCAGGTCGGCCGCATCGCATACGCGAACGACCGCGTGCTCGACCTTTCCGCGCGCGAGCTCGGCCTGCTCGAGGTGCTGCTGCAGCGGATCGGCCGCCTCGTGTCGAAGGAGCAGCTCGTCGACCATCTGTGCGAATGGGGCGAGGAAGTCAGCAACAACGCGATCGAAGTCTACGTGCACCGGCTGCGCAAGAAGATCGAGCCGAGCGGCGTGCGGATCGCCACCGTGCGCGGCCTCGGCTACTGCCTCGAGAAAGCCGCCCCCGCGAGCCCCGCCGACGCGGCGGCGCCGCAGCCCGCGCCGGCCGGCACGCCGCGCTGACGGCCGGCCGTCGCCGCCATGGCCACGCCGGCCCAGCCCCGCCACCCGAGCGGCGAACCCGCTTCCGCCGCCGACGCCGCGCGCGACGCGCACTACGAGAACCCGTTCGCGCCGCCCGACGAGACCGACCCGCCCGACCCCGCGCGGCCGCGCTCGCTGTTCGGCGAGATCCTCGACTGGATGCTCGCGCCGCTCCTGCTGCTGTGGCCGATGAGCATCGCCGTCACCTATCTGGTGGCGAAGACGATCGCGAACGGGCCGTTCGACCGCGCGCTCGAGACCAACGCGTACGTGCTCGCGCGACAGATCCATCCCGTCAACGGCGTCGCCGAGCTGACGCTGCCGCAGGCGACGCGCGACTTCCTGCGCGCAGACAACGTCGACAGCGTTTACTTCCAGGTGCTCGGCGCGCGCGGCGAGCTGGTCGCCGGCGAAGCCGACCTGCCGCTGCCACGCGACGAGGATCGCCCGCCGCCGGGCGTCGTCGTATTCCGCGACGACCTGCTGCGCGGCAACGACGTGCGCGTCGCGTATACAACCGTCGCGCTGCCGCAGGCGAGCGGCACGCAGCCGGTGCTCGTGCAGGTCGGCGAGACGCTCGACAAGCGCAACGCGCTCGCGAACGACATCATCAAGGGCGTGATCCTGCCGCAGTTCGTGATCCTGCCGCTCGCGATCCTGCTCGTGTGGTTCGGGCTGTCGCGCGGGCTCGCGCCGCTCAACGCGCTGCAGGCGCACATCCGCGCGCGGCGGCCGGACGACCTGTCGCCGGTCGAGGCGCAGCGCGCGCCGCCGGAGATCGAGCCGCTCGTCACGTCGTTCAACGACCTGCTCGCGCGCCTCGAGCAGAACATGGCGCTGCAGAAGCGCTTCATCGCCGACGCCGCGCACCAGATGAAGACGCCGCTCGCCGGGCTGCGCACACAGGCGGAATTTGCGCTGCGCCACCCCGTGCCGGCCGACGTGCAGCGCTCGCTCGAACAGATCGCGACGAGCTCCGAGCAGGCCGCGCGGCTCGTCACGCAGCTGCTCGCGCTCGCGCGCGCCGAGAACCGCGCGAGCGGGCTGACGTTCGCGCCCGTCGAGATCGGCGCGCTCGCGCGGCGCGCGGTGCGCGACTGGGTGCAGGCCGCGCTCGCGAAACGCATGGACCTCGGCTACGAGGGCCCGGACGCCGGCGACGATGGCGCGCCGCTCGACGTCGCCGGCAACCCGCTGATGCTGCGCGAGATGCTCGGCAACCTGATCGACAACGCGATCCGCTATACGCCGGAAGGCGGCCGCATCACCGTGCGCGTGCGCGCCGAGCGCGCCGCGGGGTGCGTGCACCTCGAGGTCGAGGACACCGGCCCCGGCATTCCGGCCGCCGAACGCGAGCGCGTGCTCGAGCGCTTCTACCGGATTCTCGGCCGCGAAGGCGACGGCAGCGGCCTCGGGCTCGCGATCGTACGCGAGATCGTCGCGCAGCACGGCGGCACGCTGACGCTCGACGACCATGTCTACCAGGCGACGCCGCGCCTCGCCGGCACGCTCGTGCGCGTGACCCTGCCATTGGATGCGCCGGCCCCGGAGTAACCCTGACGTGCGCCGCAGCATCTTGCCGCGATAACGCGACTTGCGCGAACTTGCATGCCGTTCGCAGAACGATCGAAGAAAAAGGACGCCCCTCCACCACGGGTTAACGTGCACGCGCCGGGCGCCCGCGAGTCAGTGCGCCGTAAGTTTGCCCGCCAATAATCGTCGACAGGCTCGCTCCACGAGGCGGCCGCACACCTATATCAAGAGACTTGGAGACGATTCATGGCTACGTTAGGCGGGCACATTGCGCACTCGCCGATGACGGGCGAAGAGAAGAAGGTGATCTTCGCGTCGTCGCTCGGCACCGTGTTCGAGTGGTACGACTTCTATCTGGCCGGCTCCCTCGCGGCCTACATCAGCAAGAGCTTCTTCTCCGGCGTCAACCCGACGGCCGCCTTCATCTTCACGCTGCTCGGCTTCGCGGCCGGCTTCGCGGTGCGGCCGTTCGGCGCGATCGTGTTCGGCCGCCTCGGCGACCTCGTCGGCCGCAAGCACACGTTCCTCGTGACGATCGTGATCATGGGCGTGTCGACCTTCGTGGTCGGCTTCCTGCCCGGCTACGCGTCGATCGGCTTCGCCGCGCCGGTGATCTTCATCGCGATGCGGCTCCTGCAGGGCCTCGCGCTCGGCGGCGAGTACGGCGGCGCCGCGACCTACGTCGCGGAACACGCGCCGTCGCACCGGCGCGGCTTCTACACCGCGTGGATCCAGACGACCGCGACGCTCGGCCTGTTCCTGTCGCTGCTGGTGATCCTCGGCGTGCGCACGCTGATCGGCGAGCAATCGTTCGGCGCGTGGGGCTGGCGCATCCCGTTCATCGCGTCGATCCTGCTGCTCGCGGTGTCGGTGTGGATCCGGCTGCAGTTGAACGAGTCGCCGGTGTTCCTGCGCATCAAGGCCGAGGGCAAGACGTCGAAGGCGCCGCTCACCGAAGCGTTCGGCCAGTGGAAGAACCTGAAGATCGTGATCCTCGCGCTCGTCGGCCTGACGGCCGGCCAGGCGGTCGTGTGGTACACGGGCCAGTTCTACGCGCTGTTCTTCCTCACGCAGACACTGAAGGTCGACGGCGCGAGCGCGAACATCCTGATCGCGATCTCGCTCCTGATCGGCACGCCGTTCTTCGTGTTCTTCGGCTCGCTGTCGGACCGGATCGGCCGCAAGCCGATCATCCTCGCGGGCTGCCTGATCGCGGCGCTGACCTACTTCCCGCTGTTCAAGGCGCTCACGCACTACGCGAACCCGCAGCTCGAGCTCGCGACGATGAAGGCGCCGATCACCGTCGTCGCCGATCCGGCCGCCTGCTCGTTCCAGTTCAACCCGGTCGGCACGTCGAAGTTCACGAACTCGTGCGACATCGCGAAGAGCGCGCTCGCGAAGGCCGGGCTGAACTACGAGAACGTCGCGGCGCCGGCGGGCGCCACCGCGCAGATCAAGGTCGGCGACACCGTGATCGACGCGTATGACGGCAAGGCGGCCGACGCGAAGGCGAAGGGGGCGGCGTTCGACAAGACGCTCGCCACGACGCTGAAGTCGGCCGGCTATCCGGCGAAGGCCGACCCCGCGCAGCTCAACTGGCCGATGACGATCGTGGTGCTGACGATCCTCGTGATCTACGTGACGATGGTCTACGGCCCGATCGCCGCGATGCTGGTCGAGATGTTCCCGACGCGGATCCGCTACACGTCGATGTCGCTGCCGTATCACATCGGCAACGGCTGGTTCGGCGGCTTCCTGCCGGCGACCGCGTTCGCGATCGTCGCGGCGCAGGGCAACATCTACTCGGGGCTGTGGTATCCGATCGTGATCGCGCTGATCACGTGCGTGATCGGGCTGCTGTTCGTCAAGGAGACCAAGGACTCGAACATCTACGCGCAGGATTGACGGGTGCGGCCATGACCGGGGCGGCAACTTCTTTTCAAGGATATGAAAAAAGGTGTTGACACCCCGGTTAGGCTTCAGCATAATTCAGTTCTTCGGCGAATTAGCTCAGTCGGTTAGAGCGACGGAATCATAATCCGCAGGTCCGGGGTTCGAGTCCCTGATTCGCCACCATATGCAGCAAGAAAAGGGCTTAGCTACGGCTAAGCCCTTTTTGTTTTTGTCGATGCGAACGCATACGTTGCGTTTCATTTCGCAAGCAGCCGCTTGCAGCGCACTCCCCCGCAACACATCCCCCTCGATACGTCACGCCTGCCCGCGCAGCCGAGGCCCGGCCGCATGCGCCCACGAGCGCCGCCCTCGGGTTCAACCGGAGTTCACCGCCCGGCACGCGTTTTATAATGCAACCAATTCCCCGGGCAAATCCCGTGCTTCGTCTTCGCATGCAGTCGGACCGCCCCACCCATCGCACTCGTTCCGGCTCATTTCCGTGGAGGACACCATGGCCAAGCGCATCAGCCACAACAGCAGCGCGTGCGGAGTCGCCCGCCCGCTCGACGTGATCGGCGACGGATGGTCGCTGCTGATCGTGAGAGACGCGTTCGGCGGCCTGCGGCGCTTCGGCGAATTCCAGGAAAGCCTCGGGCTCGCACGCAACATCCTCGCGTCGCGCCTGCGCCATCTCGTCGAGCACGGCGTGTTCGAAACCGCGCCGGCGTCGGACGGCAGCGCGTATCACGAATACGTGCTGACCAGGAAGGGCCGCGCGCTGTTTCCGTTGCTCGTCGCGCTGCGGCACTGGGGCGAGGATTACTGCTTCAAGCCCAACGAAGCGCACGTCAGGCTCGTCGACCGCGAATCGGGCCGCCTCGTCCCGCACGTCGAAGTGCGCGCGCACGACGGGCGCACGCTCGCGCCCGAAGACACGATCGTCAAGTTTCCGCCTGCGCGCGCATCGTCCGCCGCGTCGAAGAAGAAGCCCGCGCGCTGAGCGCGCGGGCGCAACCGCCCGCATGACGCCGCGGCAGCACATATGGCGCTGCCGCGCCCGCACGCTTCGGACACGCGCCATCTCAAGTTGCATTTTGCAACTCATTGACCTACATTGGTCACTCGTCCGACTTCTCGCGCGATGCGCGGCCGATGCATGAACCGGCCTCATGGGCCGCACTCGCATCGGCATGCGCGCCCGGGCCGAGCCGCACATCGCCAATCACCTTTCCATTCCGCCATGCATCCGACACTCGCCGCCGATCTCGCCAACCTCGACGCCTTCCTCGACGACACGCGCCGCCATGCGGTCGCGGCCCTGTCATCGCTCGACGCGCGCCCCGCCGCCGTCGCCCCGCCGCCGGCCAGCCCGACGCCGCTGCCGGAGCATGGCGCAGGGCTCGACGGCGCGCTGGCGGAATTTACCGCGCGCTGGGCGCCCGGTTTCTCCGGCAGCGCGGGGCCGCGCTACCTCGGCTTCGTCACGGGCGGCGCGACGCCCGCGTCGCTCGCCGGCGACTGGCTGACCGGGATCTACGACCAGAACCCGACCGCAGGCATCGACAGCGCGGCGCCGGACCTGGAGCGCGAGACGATCGCTCGGCTGCGGCAACTGTTCGGCCTGTCCGACGCGCAGCAGGGCGTGTTCGTCACCGGCGCGACGATGTCGAATCTCGTCGGCCTCGCGCTCGGCCGGGAATGGCTCGGCGAGCGCAAGGGCGTGCGCGTGTCCGAACAGGGCGTCGCCGCGCTCGGCGACGTGCGCGTGCTGTCGGCGACGGCGCACTCGAGCGTCTACAAGGCACTGTCGGTGCTCGGCATTGGCCGCCAGGCCGTGCGCAAGGTCGCGACGCTGCCCGGGCGCGAAGCGATCGACATCGCCGCGCTCGAGGCCGCGCTGGCCCAGCAGAACGGCGAGCCGGCGATCGTCGTCGCGAACGCCGGCACCGTCAACACGGTCGACTTCGACGATCTCGCCGCGATTCACGCATTGAAGGCGCGCTATCCGTTCTGGCTGCACGTCGACGCGGCGTTCGGCGCGTTCGCCGCGCTGTCGCCGGAACACGCGCCGCTCGTCGCGGCGCTCGATGCGGCCGACTCGATCTGCATCGACCTGCACAAGTGGCTGAACGTGCCGTACGACGCCGCCGTGCAGTTCACGCGCCGCCGCGACCTGCAGGTGCGCGTGTTCCAGAACAGCGCCGCCTACCTCGGCGTGCCGACCGACAACCCCGACTTCGTCCACCTGACGCCGGAAAACTCGCGTCGGCTGCGCGCGCTTGCGACCTGGTTCTCGCTCGCCGCGTACGGCCGCGCGGGCCATGCGGAAATCGTCACGCGCAACATCCGGCTCGCGCAGTCGCTCGGCGAGCGGATCGGCGCGCAGCCCGGCTTCCGGCTGCTCGCCCCCACGCGGCTGAACGTCGTGTGCTTCACGCTGGCCGATGCGCCCGACGAAGCGCGCATCGGCGCGTACGTGCGCGCGGTGCGCGATCTCGGCGACGCGTTCATCACCAGCACGGTCTATGACGGCGTATGGGGGCTGCGCGTCGCGTTCTCCAACTGGCGGACCGGCGAAGCGGACGTTCCGCGCATCTTCGATTCGCTGAAACAGGCGCTCGCCACACTGCAGCACTGACGCGGCCGGCGCGTTCCGGCCGGGCATCCGGACGCGCCCGCGCACAAGACCGCACTGCCATCCACGGTATAGGTTGCATAACGCAACTCGATGGATTACGCTCCGCGCAGTTTCATTTTAAAACTCCAAGACGGAAGCAGGCCGTGCGTTGCGCACAGTACCGTCAATCCATTCGAATCGCCCCACCCGCCAGCGAGGTGTCGATGTCCACGCAGAGTGTCCTGTCCGCCGAATCGACGCCCTCGGCCCTGCGCAGCTGGCTCGCCATCGTCGTGCTCGGCATCGCCACGTTCACCATCGTCGTCACCGAATTCGCGCCGGTCGGCCTGCTGACGCTGATCTCCGACGACCTGCACCAGAGCCCGTCGACCGTCGGCCTGCTGGTCACGGTCTACGCGGCGATCGGCGCCGTCAGCGCGCTCGGCTCGGCGGTGATGCCGAGCCGCTTGCCGCGCAAGCCGCTGCTGCTCGTGCTGATGCTGATCCTCGTCGCGTCGAATGCCGCGGCGATGTTCGCGCACAGCTTCTCGTCGCTGATGGTCGCGCGGATCATCGGCTCGGCCGGGCACGGCCTGTTCTGGGCGATGGTCGCGGCGCTCGCGACGCAGATCGCGCCGCCCAACCGGATGGGGCTCGCGACGTCGATCGTGTTCGGCGGCGTGTCGATCGCGAACGTGATCGGCATTCCGCTCGTCAACCTGATCGGCCAGCAGCACGGCTGGCGGTTCGCGTTCGGCGCGCTCGCGCAGCATCCCGCGTTCGCCGGCACGCGCCCCTGATCGCACGTCGCCACCCGTCACGTTCACGTTCCAAGTTCGACAGGAGCCTGCATATGAGCAATCGAGTCTGCCTGATCACCGGCGTCGGCAGCGCCACGGGCGCGTCGATCGCGCGACGCTTCGCCCGCGACGGCTATCGCGTCGCGATGCTGGCGCGCAACCTCACGCGCCTGCAGGATTTCGAGCGGGAGATTCCCGGCAGCCGCGCGTTCGCGTGCGACGTCGCGGATCTCGACGCGCTGGCGACGACGATCGACGCGGTACGCGCCGAACTCGGCAAGCCGTCGGTCGTCGTGCACAACGCGGTGTCCGCAACCTTCGCGACGTTTCTCGACGCCGATCCGGCGCGGCTCGAGCGCAATTTCCGCGTGAATACGACCGCGCTGCTGCACCTCGCGCGCGCATGCGCGCCCGACATGATCGCGGCCGGCCACGGCGCGATCGTCGTGACCGGCAACACCGCGTCGTTGCGCGGCAAGCCGAACTACGCGCTGTTCGCGCCGACCAAGGCCGCGCAGCGCATCCTCGCCGAAGCGCTCGCGCGCGATCTCGGCCCGAAGCGCGTGCACGTCGGCTACGTGATGATCGACGCGGCGATCGACACGCCGTGGCTCGGCGAGGACGGCCGCGACCGGCCGACCTGGGTCGAACCGCCGGCCGACTGGCCGTTCGCGCGCGACGCGTATTTCGCGCACCCCGACGCGATCGCCGACGAAGTGTTCCACGTCGCGCACCAGCATCCGTCCGCGTGGTCTTTCGACTACCTGATACGCCCGTTCGCCGAGAAGTGGTAGCGCGCCCCGCGCCGCTACGCCGCCACCGGCCCGCGCGCCGGCTCGCCCGCGCGGGCCCCCAGCCGCCCGCGCCAATCTTCCCCGCCCTCCAGCGCCGGCGTCGACTCGAACAGCTCCGCGATCCAGTCGGCGAACACGCGCACCTTCGCGGACAGGTGCCGGTTGTGCGGGTAGACGATCGAGATCGGCTTCGGTTTCGGGTTGCAGCCGGGCAGCACCTCCAGCAGCGACCCGTCGAGCAGGTTCGGCAGCACCATGAACAGCGTCGGCTGGATCATCCCGAAACCTTCGACGCCGCAGGTCACGTAGGCATCCGAATCGTTGACCGTGACGCTCGCGCTCATCCTGACCTCGACTGGCTTGCCGTCGATCACGAACACCCACGGTATCGGCCGCGCGCCGTGGCTCGCGCGGAAATTCACCGCGACGTGCTCGGCGAGATCGGCGATCTCGTGCGGATCGCCGTGTCGCTTCAGGTAATCGGGCGAAGCGCAGGTCACGCGCTTGAGCATCCCGATCCGCCGCGCGACCATCGACGAATCCTCGAGCGGCCCGACGCGGATCATGCAGTCGATGCCCTCCTCGATCGGATCCACCGGCCGGTCGGACAGCCCGAGATCGAGCGTGATCTCCGGATAGCGCTGCCGGAACGCCGACAGCGCGGGAATCACGATCCGCCGCCCGAGCGAACCCGGCATGTGGACGCGCAGCACGCCGCTCGGCTTGCGGTTGCCCGTCTGGAAACTCGCATCGGTTTCCGCGATCTCGGCGATGATCTTCACGCAATGTTCGTAGTACGCGGCGCCTTCGGGCGTCAGCGACAGCCGGCGCGTGGTCCGGTGCATCAGCCGCACGCCGAGCAGCGCCTCGAGATTCTGGATGATCGTCGTCACCGATGCGCGCGGCATCGACAGCGTATCCGCCGCACGCGTGAAGCTGTTCGCGTCGACCACGCGGGTGAAGACTTCCATTGCCTGGATACGGTCCATGCTGCCCCCTTCGATTCGCCAGCGGAACAGGACAGCATAGAGCCCGTGGAAGGGGCGGCACAAGCCCCGCCCCATTGTTCGCGATTGCAGAATAGTTGAATGTTTCGGACTGGGAATCGGCGCCGATTCGCGCAGGTCGCGCCGCTCACCCGGCGAACCGTTCCCGATATGCCTGCGGCGTGACGCCCAGCACGCGCACGAAGCCGCGCCGCAACGTTTCCTCGGAGCCGAATCCGCAGCGCTCGGCGATCCGCTTGAGCGGCCACGACGTGTCGCCGAGCAGCCGCTGCGCGGTCTCGATGCGGATCTGCTCGACGGCGCGCGCGGGCGTGCGCCCGGTTTCCGCGCGGTAGTGGCGCACGAAGCTGCGCTCGCTCATCCGCGCGCGCTCGGCGAGCACGGGCACGGACAGGTCGCCGCCCAGGTGCTCGGCGATCCATGCGTGCAGTTCGCCGAAGCGGTCCCCGTAGCGGTTCCCGAAGCGGTTCCCGAAGCGATCGCCGACGCGCTCCGCGCTGCGCTGCATCGACAGCGTCGCGCTGAATTGCGCCTGCCCGCCCGGGCGCTTCAGGAACACGACCAGCTCGCGCGCGACATCGAGCGCGATCGCGCGCCCGAGATCCTCCTCGACGAGCGCGAGCGCGAGATCGATGCCGGCCGTCACGCCCGCCGAGGTCCACAGCGCGCCCTCGCGGATGAAGATCGGATCGGCTTCGACGCGGATGCGCGGGTAGCGCGCCGCCAGCTCGTCGCAGCGGGTCCAGTGCGTGACCGCGCGGCGGCCGTCGAGCAGGCCCGCCTCGGCCAGCAGGAAGGCGCCCGTGCAGACCGACGCGACCCGCCGCGCGCGTTCGGCCTGCCGGCGGACCCAGCGGACCAGCCGCGGGTCGCGCGACGCCGCGTGCACGCCCTGGCCGCCGGCGACGATCACCGTGTCGGCGGGCCGCCCGCCCGCGCGCAGCGCATCGGCCATCACGACGAGGCCCGCCGACGTGGCAACCGGCCCCGCTTCCGCGGCCACGACGCGCGGCGCATACGGCGCGGGCTGCCCGCGCTCGTTCGCGAGTTCGTTGACGGACGCGAACACCTGCAGCGGCCCGGCCACGTCGAGCAGTTGCGCGCCGGGAAACGCCAGCACGAGGATCGAACGCGGAGCGGTGGACATGGCGATTGGCGGAAAACGTGGGAGAGATGGCAATTTCGCCAAACACTACCCGCCTAGAATCGATCTGTCCAATCTGTCCTTCGCGCACCGCCCGCGGCGCGCCACTCGATCCTTCGGAGGGTTCACATGGCTCTGCAAATCGGCTTTCTCGTGTTTCCGGGCGTTCAGCAGCTCGACCTCACCGGCCCGCACGACGTGCTCGCGTCGCTGCCGGACGCTGTGGTTCACCTGGTGTGGAAGAGCCGCGAGCCGGTCGCGTCGAGCAGCGATCTCGCGCTGACGCCGACCCGCACGTTCGCCGATTGCCCGCCGCTCGACGTAATCTGCATTCCGGGCGGCATCGGCATCAACGCGCTGCTGACCGATGCGGAGACGGTCGCGTTCGTCCGGCAGCGCGCGGCGGCGGCCCGCTACGTCACGTCGGTGTGCACCGGCGCGCTGCTGCTCGGCGCGGCGGGGCTGCTGCGCGGGCGCCGCGCGACCACGCACTGGGCGTTCCATGAACTGCTCGAGCCGCTGGGCGCGGTGCCCGTGCGCGAGCGCGTCGTGCGCGACGGCAACCTGATCACGGGCGGCGGCGTGACCGCCGGCATCGACTTCGCGCTGACGATCGCCGCGGAACTGGCCGGCGACGACGAAGCGCAGGCGATCCAGCTGGAGCTCGAGTACGCGCCGGCGCCGCCGTTCGACGCCGGTTCGCCCGATACCGCGCCGGCCGCGGTCGTGCAGCGGGTGCGCGAGCGCTCGGCGGCCGTGCTCGCCCGGCGCCGGCAGGCGGTCGAGCAGGCCGTCGCCGCGATGCCGCGCTAGCCTGACGCTGCCGCCGCCGGCGCCCGATCGCGCGCCGGCGAACCGCCGCCATCCTTTCATCGAGCCCTGACCATGAACGTCTTCCGCAGCGCCGCATTCACGGCCGAGCGCGCCTGGGGCGCGCTCGACATCGCCAGCCTGAACGGCATCACGGTCCGCCTGCACTGGACCGACCAGCCCTATCGATGGCACGTCAACGACGGCGACGAGGTGTTCGCCGTGCTCGACGGCCGCGTCGAGATGCGTTACCGCGAAGCCGGCGTCGAACGGTCCGTCCTGCTCGCGGCCGGCGACGTGCTGCACGCGCCGGCCGGCACCGAGCACGTCGCGCACCCGCTCGGCGAGGCGCGCATTCTCGTCGTCGAAACCGAGGGGAGCGTCTAGTGCGGCCGCACGGCATCGCCCGAAATCGGGCCGATGCCGATCGCGCGATCTTGATAGACTTGCGCGCACACGCTCATACGGGATCCACGAATGAATCTCTACACCAAGGAAGGCAAACCGCTGCAGGTCGGCGGCCAGATCGTATTCAGCCGGACGGGGCGGGTGGTCGGACGCATCCGCGGCAGCAAGGTGTTCGGCCGCGACGGCCGCTACGTCGGCACGATCGCCGGCGATCGTCTCGTCTACCGCTCGACCGACAGCATCGCGGTGGGCGCGCCGTTCGCCGCGGCCAACCGGGCCAGCGTCGCGAGGCCGCACCGCGTCGCGTCGGTGGTCTGGGGCAGCGAGCCCGCGATCCCGGCCTGACGCGCCGCGCCGGCACGCGACAAATGAAGCGGCCCGCGCCAATGGCGCGGGCCGCTCTTTTTTATGCCGGCGTATGCGCGCCTAGCCGGAAATCGTCCCGGTTGCCTGCGACGGAATCAGCTTCGGCATCGGCTGGCACAGACACTGGCACAGGTCATGCTCGAGCGCGACGACCTTGCCCATCACGGTCATCGTGCGCTCGCCGCCGTCGGACACGATCACGCCCGGCGTCTTGCACGCGGCGCAGAACACGGGCGCGCCGAGATAGGCCAGCGGCCGGCCGTCGAACGACGATTCGGCGATGCCGTCGAGCACCACGCCGCCATGATCGGTGGTGTCGCCTTTCAGAATGAATTTGCGGGTCATGTTGTCGGATCTTCCCTCGGGGATGCCGCGATCCGCGGCCGCGCGGCCGCCGTCGGGCGTTCTCGGTATCCGCCCGTCGGTCGCGGGCGTGGCGTGAGCATATCACCGCCGCGGCGCCCGGCACCGGCGCCCCGCCGTCACACGAACAACGCGATGCTGAGCGCCGCGCCGCACAGGTACGTGCCGAGCGCGCCGACGAAGCGCGCGGGATTCGGCCTCGACATCGTCCGCCACGCGAGCAGGCCGGCCACGAGCAGGCACCGGCAGGCGGTCGCGGCGACGATCAGCGACAACACCGCGCCCGACGGCTCGTGCGCGCCGTGGTAGAGAAACAGCACCGCAAGGAACGGCGCATATTCGGCGGTGTTGCCGTGCGCGCGCACCAGCTTGCGGAGCGGATTCGTCGGATCCTCCGCGCAGCCCGAGCCGATGGTGGTGCGAAAGCGGCCGACGGAGACGGCCAGCCCGAGCCCGAACAGCAGGAGACCGAGAACCGCGGTGCAGGCGAGCGCGATGGAATTCATGTGCATGGGGACACCGGACAGGAGTGGAAACGGATTGCGATTGTCGCGGATCGTACCCTCGTCCGGCCGCTTCGGCCAGTTGACGCCCCCACCGACAACGCCCGCCCGGGCGGTTTGCGTCCGCCCAAAACGAAACGGCCGGCCGCCCGCGCCGAAGCGGACGTGCCGGCCGTGGCCCGGCGCGCCGGGCATGCGCGTTACACGCGCTCGACCACCGCGCCCGGTTTGACCTGAGCGCCTTCCGCGGTCGCGCCTTGCGCGCCCGCTGCGTCGACGCCGTCGTTCTCCGCGCCGAGCTGCCCTTCCCACTTCGCGATCACGGCGGCGGCGATCGAGTTGCCGACCGCGTTGGTCGCCGAGCGGCCCATGTCGAGGAACGTGTCGACGCCCATGATCAGCAGCAGCCCCGCTTCCGGCAGGTTGAACTGGTTGAGCGTCGCGGCGATCACGACGAGCGACGCGCGCGGCACGCCGGCCATCCCCTTCGAGGTCAGCATCAGCAGCAGCAGCATCGTCAGCTGCGTGCCGAGCGGCAGGTGGATGCCGTACGCCTGCGTGATGAACAGCACGGCGAACGTGCAGTACATCATCGAGCCGTCGAGGTTGAACGAATAGCCCATCGGCAGCACGAAGCTCGAGATCTTGCGGTTCACGCCGAACCGGTCGAGCGCGTCGAGCAGCTTCGGATACGCGGCTTCCGAGCTGGCGGTGGCGAACGACAGCAGGAACGGCTCGCGGATCAGGCGGATCAGCGAGAACGTGCGCTTGCCGAGGAACACGAGGCCCGCGAGCGTCAGCATGCCCCACAGCAGCGCGAGCGCGAGGTAGAAGCTGCCCATGAACTTGGCGAACGTCAGCAGGATGCCGAGGCCCTGCGTGGTGATCGTCGACGCGAGCGCCGCGAACACCGCGATCGGCGCGAACCACATCACCGCGCCGGTGACCTTCAGCATCACCTGCGCGAGATCCTCGATCACGCCGGTCAGGCGCCGGCCCTTCTCGCCGAGCGCGGACAGCGCGGTGCCGAAGAAGATCGAGAACACGACGATCTGCAGGATCTCGTTGTTCGACATCGCCTCGCCGATCGACTTCGGCACCAGGTGCGTGACGAAGTCCTTCAGCGTGAACGCGCCCGTCTTCAGGTTGGTGGCCGCGTCCGAGGCCGGCAGCGGCAGGCTCAGGTGGCTGCCCGGCTGCAGCAGCGTCGCGGTCACCAGGCCGAACAGCAGCGACACGAACGACGCGATGACGAACCAGCCGAGCGCCTTCACGCCGACCCGGCCGACCGCGTTGGTGTCGCCCATGTGGGCGATGCCGACGGTCAGCGTCGCGAACACGAGCGGCGCGATGATCATCTTGATCAGGCGCAGGAAAATATCGGACAGCAGCGACACGTAGCCGGCAATCTCCTTCGTGACCTTGGGGTCGGGAAACGCGCTGTGACAGCCGTAGCCGACCGCGATGCCGAGGATCATCGCGATCACGATGTAGGAGGTGATGTTGCGTTTCTTTTGCATAACGAATCCCGTTGCCCGGGCAAGCTTTAAGGATGTCTGAAAGGCGGGCGCGCGATGGCGTCCTGGGCGGGTCCGGGCGCCCCGCGGCGCGCATCATAACAGACCCTATCAGGCCCCATTTTGACGCGGCGCGAACCGGACAAATACGGGCGCAGGGTAGTCAACCAAATTCGCCGCCCCAACACCCATGCGCATTTCGAATACCGCCGGCCGAAAACGCGCATGGCGGGTACGGAACCTGCCTGACGTGTGCCACGGCGGTGCGGCGCCGCACCGATCCGGCCCGCTCACTCCGCCGCCCGCGGGAATGCGCGTTGCGAGCACGCATCTCTGTGTGGAACCGTCCTTGGCAGCAGGCCGTGGACGACTAAACTGGTTCTTAATGGGGTGCGGCCGGAGCCTGCCCCCACAGGGAGACGCCGCTATGAATCGGCCGCTGAATCGAATCCTGCCGCGGGTGACCGGCATTGCGTCGGTCTGGACGTGGATCAAATGGTCGCTGCTGGCCACGGTGCTGATCGCGGTCGCGATCGTCGCCCGGCTGGTGCAGGTCGAAATCGAGACCTCGCGGCTGCAGGCCCGCTACCTGTCCGACCTGACCCGCGACGTCGGCTATGCGGTCGAAGCCGGCGCGAGCGACCACGTGCGGTTCCCGGCCAACGGCCCGTACGACGAACGGCTCGGCTACGCGATGATCCCGGGGTTCCAGGCGCGGCTGCTCGCGCGCGGCTTCGTCGTCAGCAAGCAGGTGCGCGATTCCGAGCGGATGCTCGCGCTCGCCGATCGCGGCCTGTTTCTTCCGTACGACGAAAAGGACCAGACCGGGCTGATGCTGTTCGATTCGACGGGCGCCCCGCTGTTCGCGACCACCTTCCCGCAGCGCGTCTATCGCGACTTCGACGCGGTGCCGCGCGTGGTCGTCGATGCGCTGCTGTTCATCGAGGATCGCTACCTGCTCGACCCGAGCCAGCCGAACCGCAACCCGGCGATCGACTGGGGGCGCTTCGGCCGCGCGATCGTCGACCAGGGCCTGCACGTCGTCAACCGTCATCAGGCGCGGCCGGGCGGCAGCACGCTCGCGACGCAGATCGAGAAATTCCGCCACTCGCCCGGCGGCCGCACCGCGACGCCGCCCGAGAAGCTGCGGCAGATCGCGTCGGCGTCGGTGCGCGCATACCTGAACGGCCCGCAGACGATGGCCGCGCGCCGCACGATCGTCGTGCACTACCTGAACTCGGTGCCGCTCGCGGCGCGGCCGCACATCGGCGAGATCACCGGCATCGGCGACGGGCTCGCCGCGTGGTACGGGCGCGACTTCAACGACGTGAACCGGATCCTCGCCGCGCCCGCCACGGCCGAGAACCTCGATGCGCAGGGCGAGGCGTTCCGCCAGGTGCTGTCGCTGATGATCGCGCAGCGCGCGCCGTCGTATTTCCTGAACGGCGGCTACCCGACGCTGCAGCGGCTGACCGACAGCTACCTGCGGCTGCTCGCCGCCGGCGGCGTGATCACGCCCGCGCTGCGCGACGCCGCGCTCGCCGCGCAGATCGACCGCGCAAAGCCGCCCGCTGCGGCGCACGTGCAGTCGTTCATTTCGCGCAAGGCGATCACGTCGGCGCGCGCGTCGCTGCTCTCGGCGCTCGGCCTCGACGATCTTTACCAGCTCGACCAGCTCGACCTGCAGGCGACCAGCACGCTCGACAACGGCGTGCAGCAGGCGGTCGCCGAGCGGCTCGCGAAGGCGGCCACCCGCGACGGCGCGCAGGCCGCGGGCCTGTACGGCTACGAGATGCTCGCGCCGAAGGACGATCCGTCGCACCTCACGTACAGCTTCACGCTGTACGAGCGGCGCAACGGCGCGAACGTGCTGCGCGTGCAGACCGACAGCGTGAACCAGCCGTTCGACGTCAACCGCGGCGGGCGCATCAACCTCGGCTCGACCGCGAAGCTGCGCACGCTGATCACGTACCTGCAGATCGTCTCCGACCTGCACGCGCGCTACGGCGCGCTGTCGAACGCAGCGCTTGCGCGCGTGCGGCCCGACCCGCTCGACAACCTGTCGCGCTGGGCGCTCGACTATCTGTCGCACACGCGCGACCGCTCGCTGCAGGCGATGCTCGACGCGGCCGTCGAGCGCAAGTATTCGGCGAGCCCCGACGTGTTCTACACGGGCGGCGGCGCGCAGGTGTTCAGCAACTTCGAGAAATCGGACAACCACCGGATCCTGACGCTGCACCAGGCGTTCGAGCATTCGGTGAACCTCGTGTTCGTGCGGCTGATGCGCGACATCGTCCACTACGAGATGATCCGCACGTCCGGGCCGTCGACGTCGTGGCTCGGCGATCCGGAACAGCGCCGGCAATACCTGCAGCAGTTCGTCGACGGCGAGAGCCAGGTCTACGTGAAGCGCTTCTACACGCGCTACGCGGGCAAGCCCGCGGACAGCGCGCTCGCGCTGATGCTGAAGGACGTGCGCAAGTCGCCGCCGAAGCTCGCGACCGTGCTGCGCAGCGTCGCACCGAACGAATCGCTCGCGTGGTTCAGCGCGCAGATGCGCGCGCAGCTGAAGGGCACGCCGGCCGCGACGATCGACGACGAAGATCTCGCCGCGCTCTACGCGAAATACGCGATCGACCGCTTCAACCTGAACGACCGCGGCTATATCGCGAGCGTGCATCCGCTCGCGCTGTGGACGCTCAACTACCTGCGCGCGCATCCGGACGCGAAGCTCGCCGACGTGCAGCGCGACAGCCGCGACGCGCGCTTCTACACGTACTCGTGGCTGTACAAGACGCGCTACCACGGCACGCAGGACCGGCGCATCCGCCGCATGGTCGAGGTGCGCGCGTACGCGGCGATCAGCAAGTCGTGGCGCGAGCTCGGCTATCCGTTCGCCGAAGTCACGCCGTCGTACGCGGCGGCGATCGGCGCGTCGGGCGACCAGCCGGACGCGCTCGCGAAGCTGATCGGGCTGATCGCGAACGGCGGCGCGAAGGCGCCGACCGAGACGATCTCGCGGCTCGACTTCGCGAAAGGCACGCCGTACGAGACGCATTTCGTGCGCGCGGCGGCGCAGCCGCAGCCGACGCTGTCGCCTGAAATCGTCGACGTCGTGCACGAACTGCTGCGCGACGTCGTGCAGAGCGGCACCGCGCGGCGCCTCGCGGGCGGCATGACGCTGCCGAGCGGCAAGACGCTCGAGGTGATCGGCAAGACCGGCACCGGCGACCAGCGCTTCAACGTCTATGCGCGCGGCGCGCGGCTGATCGAGTCGCGCAAGGTGAACCGCAGCGGCACGTTCGTGTTCATGCTCGGCGACCGCTTCTTCGGCGTGCTGACGGCGACCGCGCACGAGCCGTACGCGGCGCGCTACGACTTCACGAGCGCGATGGCGGTGCAGTTGCTGAAATCGATGGCGCCGGCGCTCGCGCCGCTGATCGAGCGGCCGGCCGCGAGCGGCCCGCAGGCCGAGGCGCCCGCGCCGCCGCAGGGGCGCGCGCAGGCGTCGTGAGCGCGCCGCTCAGTGCGAGCGGCCGTCGTAATGCGTGACCGGCAAGGTGTCGACGTCGACGTCGTCGAGGCAGCGCACGTTGATCGCCGCCATCCGGTTGCCCTTCGGATCGGTGCCCTCGCCGAACGTGTGGATCCCGCAGCGCTTGCAGAAGCGATGCTGGATCACGTGCTTGTTGAACGTGTAGGTCGCGAGGTTCTCTTCCGGCGTCAGCAGGTACAGGCTCGTGCGCGGCACGAACCACATCAGCGCGGCCTTGCGCCGGCAGATCGAGCAATTGCACGCCATCACGCCCGTCAAGTCGCCGTCCACCTCGAACTGCACGTCGCCGCAATGGCAGCTGCCTCGGTAAAGCATGGTCGTCTCCTGTCTGGCCCGCTCGAATCGGCGGCCATTGGTCAAGTCGCGGTGATGCGCTTACAGTAGCGTGCCGCCGGCGCCCCCGCAACGTCCGGCGCCCACCGACGATCGAGGAGACCGACATGCTTGAACTTCGCCCCGGCTGCGAATGCTGCGACAGGGACTTGCCGCCCGATTCCGCCGACGCGCGGATCTGCACGTTTGAGTGCACGTTTTGCGCCAGCTGCACCGACACGGTCCTGAAAGGACAATGCCCGAACTGCGGCGGCGAACTGGTCGCGCGGCCGCGCCGCCCGGCGAGCCTGCTCGCGAAATATCCGGCGTCGACGCAGCGGGTTCTCAAGCCCAACGGCTGCGCGGCCGCCTGAGCGGCGCTATCCCGGCCTCGACGCGGCGCGCCCCGCCCCGCGTCATCCCATCACGTCGACTCGATGCGCGCGCGGGTGACCGCGAGCAGCGCCGCCATCGCGCGGCGCGCGCCTTGCGCGTCGCGCGCGCGGATCGCATCGCACACGGCCAGATGCTCGGCGAGCGACGCGTTGTACACGTCGGCGCGGCGCGCATTCAGCCGCAGCTGCGCCTCGAGCGTGCGGTCGATCAGCGCGCCGAGCGGCACCAGCAGCTCGTTGCCGCCCGCCTCCAGCACGCTCAGGTGAAACTGCAGGTCGGCGCGCACCCATTCGTCGACGTTGCGCGCGTCGGCCATCGCGCGCGCGGCCGCGTCGACCGCTTCGAACGTGTCGAGCCCGTGCGCGCGCGCGGCGAGCGCGGCCGCATGCGGCTCGACCATCTCGCGCATCTCCTGCAGCTTCAGCGCGAACGCGAGCGGCGGCGCGACGCGCGCGTACCAGTCGAGCAGGTCCGCATCGAGCAGGTTCCACGCTCGGCGCGGCCGCACCCGCGTGCCGACCTTCGGCCGCGATTCGACGAGCCCCTTCGAGGTCAGCGTGCGCAGCGCCTCGCGCAGCACCGTGCGGCTCACGCCGAACATCTCCATCAGCTCGGGCTCCCTCGGCAGCAGCGATTCCGGCGGGTAGTCGCCGCGCAGGATCGCCGTCGCGAGCCGGAATGCCGTCTGTCCATGCAGGTCGTGTTGAATGGTCGTTCTCCCGGAATGCGAACAGCCCGGCCCAAGGCCGGGCTGCCCACTATCTGCGCAATAGTGCTATTAATACTATTTTTCGATCGTATCCGCTAGGATAGCCGCAAAGTCCCTCCCCTGGAGACCCGCGTCATGAAGATCACCCGCCTCGAAACCTTCGTCGTCCCGCCGCGCTGGCTGTTCCTGAAGATCGAGACCGACGAGGGCATCGTCGGCTGGGGCGAGCCGGTGGTCGAAGGCCGCGCGCACACGGTCGAAGCGGCCGTGCACGAACTCGCCGACTACCTGGTCGGCAAGGATCCGCTGCTGATCGAGGATCACTGGCAGGTGATGTACCGCGCGGGCTTCTACCGCGGCGGGCCGATCATGATGAGCGCGATCGCGGGCGTCGACCAGGCGCTGTGGGACATCAAGGGCAAGCATCACGGCGTGCCCGTGCATGCGCTGCTCGGCGGCCAGGTGCGCGACCGCATCAAGGTCTATTCGTGGATCGGCGGCGACCGGCCGAGCGACGTCGCGAACAACGCGCGCGCGGTCGTCGAACGCGGCTTCAAGGCGGTGAAGATGAACGGCTCCGAGGAGCTGCAGATCGTCGACACCTACGACAAGGTCGAGCAGGTGATCGCGAACGTCGCGGCCGTGCGCGACGCGGTCGGGCCGCACGTCGGCATCGGCGTCGACTTCCACGGCCGCGTGCACAAGCCGATGGCGAAGGTGCTCGCGAAGGAGCTCGACCCGTACCGGCTGATGTTCATCGAGGAGCCCGTGCTGTCGGAGAACGCCGAGGCGCTGCGCGACATCGTCAACCAGACCGACACGCCGATCGCACTCGGCGAGCGGCTCTACTCGCGCTGGGATTTCAAGCACATCCTCGCGGGCGGCTACGTCGACATCATCCAGCCCGACGCGTCGCATGCGGGCGGCATCACCGAGTGCCGCAAGATCGCGACGCTCGCGGAATGCTACGACGTCGCGCTCGCGCTGCACTGCCCGCTCGGCCCGATCGCGCTCGCCGCGTGCCTGCAGCTCGACGCGGTCAGCTACAACGCATTCATCCAGGAACAGAGCCTCGGGATCCACTACAACCAGGGCAACGACCTGCTCGACTACCTGCGCAACCCCGAGGTGTTCCGCTACGACGGCGGCTTCGTGACGATCCCGCAGGGCCCGGGGCTCGGCATCGACGTGAACGAGGAGAAGGTGCGCGAGATGGCGAAGACCGGCCACCGCTGGCGCAACCCGGTGTGGCGCCACGCGGACGGCAGCGTCGCCGAATGGTGATGGCGGGCGCGGCGCCGCGCGGGCGCCGCGGCGTTCGATAACGCCGGCGTCAGCCGAGCGCCGCGAAGCCCGGCACGCTGGCGGCCAGCACCGCGGCCGCGACGAACACGCCGAGCATCGTCAGCCCTTCGAGATGCAGGACGTTACGGAACGTGTGCGCGTCCTCGGTCGACGCGGTGCGGCGCAGGCGCGGCAGCGCGGAGAAGCGGTTCAGCCCGCCGAGCACCAGCGCAAGCGCAATCAGCAGCGCCTTCAGCAGCAGCACGCGGCCCCACGCGCTGCCGTCGAGCGGCGCGAGCGAGCCGCCGAGCCCGCGCAGCGCGTTGAGCGCGCCGGTGCCGAGCACGAACACCACCGCGACGATCGACGTGCGCGACAGTTGCTGCCCGATGCGGATCAGCGCGCCGCGCGCGACCGACGAGCCGAGCGCCGGCAGCACCGCGAGCCCACCCGCGAGCACGAGCCCGCCCCACACCGCGGTGACGAGCAGGTGCAGCGTCTGCACGGCGGCAGCCGCCGAGAACAGGCCTGTGTCGGCCACGTGGCCGAGCAGCGCCTTGCCGGCCGCGATCACGATCACCGCGAGCCACAGCACCGCATACGCGAGCGGGCCGTCCGGCCGCAGCAGCGCGGCGACGGCCAGCACGAGCGCGCCGCCGAACGCGACACTCCACGCGAAGCCCGCGTGAGTTTGCGCGAGCACCGTCGGAATCGCGCCGAAGGCGCCGCCGAGCCCCGCGCCGCTCATCGCCGCCGCTTCATAGACGAGCCAGCCGAGATCCGCGAGCACCAGCACCGCGGCCGCCGCCGCGAGCGAATGCTGCGCGCGCAGCCAGGCCAGATGCGACGGCGCGATGACGGGCCGCGCGCCGTCCTTCGCGAGCCAGCCCTTGAGCAGCGCCGAACCCACCGCCATCGCGAAGGCGGCGTCCATCAGCGCGGCGAGCGCGACCTGCCCGATCCACAAGCTGTCGACTCTCATCGCGCACGCCCTCCGTTGCGGCCGCAACGGGACGGCATGCCGGCGGCGCGGCGGCGGGATGGACAACGGGAGGCGGGCAACGGCACGGTAGAAAACGTCATCGATGAATCCGGAAACAGGGGGGAACGACACGATCTGCGGCGGAGGCGGCGCCGCGCGACCCGCGAGTGTACGGTCTTCGATGGCCAAAACGCACGCCGGTTCACACCGGGACCACACGACGCGCGTCAAATTGTCGCAAGTCGCAAACAGACAGGAATCGATGACTATTAGCCAAATAGCCGTCATTACCCATCGATGATAGAATGCCGCGTCGCAGCAGCCCGGCTGCCCCTGCCTTCATGCCGAGCCGGTCGTAGCCCGGACAGGTCCCCGACGAATAATCATGGAGTCTCGTGTGTCTTCAAGACGCCTCTTCCGTCCGCTGCTCGCCGTTCTGTTGATCGGCGGAGCGGGCCTTATGAGCGCTGCCCAAGCGCAGACCAAGCCCACGGAGCAAGCCCAGGCCCATCAGGCGCCGCTCAAGGCGCCCGATACCATGGCCGAGCGCGTGCGCGGCTGCACGGCCTGCCATGGCGTCCATGGCCAGGGCACGGACAACGATTACTTCCCGCGTCTTGCCGGCAAGCCGGCCGAGTACCTGTACAACCAGCTCGTCAACTTCCGTGACGGCCGGCGCAAGTACCCGCCGATGAACTATCTGCTGACGTACCTGAACGACGACTACCTGCGCGAGATCGCCGAGCACTTCTCGGCCGAACGCCCGCCGTACCCGGCGCCGGCGAAGCCGAGCCTGCCGGCCGCGACGCTCGCGCGCGGCAAGCAGCTTGCGACGCAGGGCGATCCGTCGCGCAAGCTGCCGGCCTGCGTGGCCTGCCACGGCGCGACGCTCACCGGCATGCAGCCGGCGATCCCGGGCCTCGTCGGCCTGCACGCCGACTACCTGAGCGCGCAGCTCGGCGCATGGCGCTCGGGCAACCGCCACGCGAAGGCGCCGGATTGCATGCACGACATCGCCGCCAAGCTTTCCGACGAAGACGTGACCGCCGTGACGGCATGGCTCGCCGCCCAACCGGCGCCCGCCAACCCCGTGCCGGCCCCGGCCCGCGCGATGAAGACTCCGCTTGCCTGCGGCAGCGAACCGCAATAAGGCTAGGGAGACAGACACAATGAAACGCAAGTCCCTGTTTGCACTCTCGGCTGTCGCGATCGTCGCGGCAGCGGCCCTCGTGCCGGTCCTGTGGCCCGGCAACGACACGCTGCACGGCGCCGCCGCCGTCGCGGCCACGCCGGCCGACCAGGCCGCGCTGATCAAGAAGGGCGAATACCTCGCGCGCGTCGGCGACTGTATCGCGTGCCACACCGTGCGCGGCGGCAAGTCGTTCGCGGGCGGCCTGCCGATGGCGACGCCGTTCGGCACGATGTACACCCCGAACATCACGCCGGACGACCAGAACGGCATCGGCAAGTGGACGTCGGACGACTTCTACCGCGCGATGCACACGGGCCGCTCGAAGGACGGCAGCCTGCTGTACCCGGGCTTCCCGTTCGCGAGCTACACGAAGGTCACGCGCGCGGATTCCGATGCGATCTACGCGTACCTGCGCTCGGTCGCGCCGGTGTCGGTGCCGAGCCGTCCGCATGAACTGAAGTTCCCGTTCAACAACCGCAACCTGCTGATCGGCTGGCGCACGCTGTTCTTCAAGGAAGGCGAATACAAGCCGGATCCGACCAAGTCGGTCGAATGGAACCGCGGCGCGTATCTCGTCGAAGGCCTCGGCCACTGCTCGATGTGCCACACGTCGATCAACATGATGGGCGGCCCGGTGAACTCGTCGGCATTCGCCGGCGGCCTGATCCCGCTGCAGAACTGGTACGCGCCGTCGCTGACGAACGACAAGGAACTCGGCCTCGGCGACTGGCACGTGCAGGAGCTGTCCGACCTGCTGCAGGCCGGCGTGTCGCAGAAGGGCGCGGTGTTCGGCCCGATGGCGGACGTGGTTCACAACAGCCTGCAGTACATGAGCGACGAAGATACGCGCGCGATGTCGACGTACCTGAAGTCGATCCCGCAGAAGGCTGAAGCGCCGAAGAACATGCAGTACGAGCCGTCGAAGCAGTTCGGCAACGTGCTGCTCGAGCAAGGCAAGAAGATCTACGCGGACAACTGCGCGACCTGCCACGCCGAAAACGGCCAGGGCAAGCCGCCGGCCTATCCGCCGCTCGCGCAGAACCACTCGATCATGATGGAATCGGCCGTGAACCCGATCCGCATGGTGCTGAATGGCGGCTATCCGCCGAGCACGTTCAAGAATCCGCGTCCGTACGGGATGCCGCCGTTCGCACAGTCGCTGTCGAACCAGGAGGTTGCGGCAGTCGTCTCGTACATCCGGATGTCGTGGGGCAACAACGGTTCGCCGATCTCGCCGCAACAGGTGAGCGACCTGCGTTCCGCACCGCTCGACTAAACGACGCGTAACGCAAACGGGGCGCGGCTGCGGGAAACCGCGGCCGCGCCCTTTTGTCTTTTTGCGACGCCATTCCCCGCGCAGGCCGCGCGAGGCGTCGCCGACCATAACACCCAAGAGCCGTATCTATATGTCTTTCGAATCCCTCGGCCTGGCCGAACCGCTCGTCAAGGCGGTCAATGAGCTGGGCTATACGTCCCCCACCCCGATCCAGTCGCAGGCGATCCCCGCCGTGCTCGGCGGCGGCGACCTGCTCGCCGGCGCGCAAACCGGCACCGGCAAGACCGCCGGCTTCACGCTGCCGATCCTGCAGCGCCTGCACACCTTCTACGCGGAACACCACAACGCGAAGCGCGCGGTGCGCGCGCTGATCCTCACGCCGACGCGCGAACTCGCCGCCCAGGTCGAGGAAAGCGTGCGGGCGTACAGCAAGTACCTGAAGCTGCGCTCGACCGTGATGTTCGGCGGCGTCAGCATCAATCCGCAGATCGATGCGCTCCGGCGCGGCGTCGACATCGTCGTCGCGACGCCGGGCCGCCTGCTCGATCACATGCAGCAGAAGACGATCGACCTGTCGAATCTCGACATCCTCGTGCTCGACGAAGCCGACCGGATGCTCGACATGGGCTTCATCCACGACATCAAGCGCGTGCTCGCGAAGCTGCCGCCGCGCCGCCAGAACCTGCTGTTCTCCGCGACCTTCTCCGACGAGATCAAGGCGCTCGCCGACAGCCTGCTCGATTCGCCGGCGCTGATCGAGGTCGCGCGCCGCAACACGACCGCCGAATCCGTCGCGCAGAAGATCCACCCGGTCGACCGCGATCGCAAGCGCGAGCTGCTCACGCACCTGATCCGCGAACACAACTGGTTCCAGGTGCTGGTCTTCACGCGCACCAAGCACGGCGCGAACCGGCTCGCGGAGCAGTTGACCAAGGACGGCATCAGCGCGATGGCGATCCACGGCAACAAGAGCCAGTCGGCGCGCACGCGTGCGCTGTCGGAGTTCAAGAACAACACGCTGCAGGTGCTCGTCGCGACCGACATCGCCGCGCGCGGCATCGACATCGACCAGCTGCCGCACGTCGTCAACTTCGACCTGCCGAACGTGCCGGAAGACTACGTGCACCGGATCGGCCGCACCGGCCGCGCGGGCGCGACGGGCGAAGCGGTGTCGCTGGTGTGCGTCGACGAGAAGCAGTTGCTGCGCGACATCGAGCGGCTGATCAAGCGCGAGATTCCGCAGGAAGTGATCGCGGGCTTCGAGCCCGATCCGAACGCGAAGCCGGAGCCGATCCAGCAGCGCCGCGGCCAGCAGCCGCGCGGCGGTAATGGTGGCAATGGCGGCGGCGGTGGCGGCAATCGCGCGCCGCGCGGCGGCGCGTCAGGCCAGCCGGCCGCGAAACGCGACGGCGCCGCGCAACCGAAGGCCGCCACGGCGAAGGCCTCGAAGCCGCGCAATTCCGGCAATTCGGGCAACGGCGGCAACAGCGGCCGCCCGGGCAACGGCGGCGGCAATGCGGCCCGCCCCGCCAGCGGCAACGCCGCGCACGCGAACCGCAACCGTTCGTCGCGCAGCGGCCAGCGCGGTCACTGAAGCCGCGCGGCCGCGCGCCGCAGGTGCTCGACCTGGCGCTGCCAGCGCTCGAGCACCGCGGTGCGCGCCCCTTCCAGCGCAAACGTGACGCCCGTCGCGAGACGCGCATAGCCGACCCGCTGCGCATCGCCGTGCGCGATCGTCGCAGCGAATCCGGCCAGCCCGCCGAACGCCCCTTCGAGCGGCGCGACCTTCAATTGCGCCTGCAGGAACGCGCCGTCGTCGACCAGCGTCAACGCGGCGGTGCGCCGCTGCGCGAGCGCGCGTGCCGCACGCGAGCTCGGCCACAGCGCGAGCAGCAGCACGCGCGCATCGCGCGCATAGATTTCGCCGACGCTGAGCAGCGTCGTGCGCAGCTGGCCGTCGTCGGTCGCGACGATCAGCTGCGCCGCGACGTCGGCCTTGCGGTCGAGCGCGGTGCCGTCGAACAGCGACACGACGGACGGCGGCCACGCGTCGAACGTCCATTGCTCGAGCGCGTGGCGATGCGAATCGGTCATGATGGGGCGGCCTCGTCGAATGGCGGATGATGGCGCAGCATACCCGCGACCGGCCGGCCCGTGGCGGGATCAGCGGAAGAACACGTGCTGCGTGAGCTTCGTGAGCGGATAGTGGATGCCCGGCTGGATCTTCGCGGGCAGGTCGAGCGGCTTGAGCAGCATCTTGATGCACATGTCGGCCGACAGGTTGCGCCGCACGAGCGAACTGATGCGCGCGACCCGCGCACGGCTGTATTCGCTGTCGCCGATGCGGTCCGGATAGCGGATCGCGAACACGTGTCGCAGCGCGATCTCCGAATCCTCGTTCTTGATTTCCATCACGCGGCGCATCAGCGCGCCGAGCACGGCGAGCCGGCCATTGCCTTCGAGCCGGTTGTACTTCTTGAAATATTTGAAGAAGTGCTTGTAGTGGCGCACTTCGTCCGTGCGGATGTTGTCGGTGATTTCCTTCAGCACGGGCTCGTCCGAGCACTCGTTGATCGCGCGATAGAGCGTGGCCGTGCCTGTCTCTACGACGCAGCGCGCGACCATCTCGAGCGCGCGGGTTTTCTCGAACGCATCGATCGAGCAGGTCTTCGAATACTCGTCGAAGAAGTTCGCGAACGCGGTATCCCAGTCGAACTCGGGCCACACGTGCGCGATATACGCCTTCAGCGCGCGGCCGTGCTGCAATTCTTCGTGCTCCCATGCATTGTTGAGCCACGCGGATACTTCCGGATCGTCGTTGAAGAACTCGCTCAGGTTGCTCGTGTAGAGATCCGAACCGCTCTCGATGAACGACGCCGCGCACAGCAGCAGCAGCAAATCCTCGTTCGCCGCGGCGCGCTGACGATCGATCCGGTTCAGGTCGATGTCCTCGATTCGCCACGGCATGACATGCGTCGTTTCAGTGTGCATGGTGTTGCGCTCCCAGTCGCCCCATCCGGCGACCGACCCACGCCCGCGGCGTGGGCGCCGGCCTTTTCGAATGCGGCGTGATGCTTGACGTTATTAGGAATGGGTCCGGCCGAACCATGCAGGCATCTTAGCCGGACTTCGATGATCGTGCTTCAGAGCACTGACCATGCCCGGACGGCGCAGTTCCGCGCCGTTCATTGCCGTTCGTTAGACAAGTCCTTCGAACACGTCTCGCGCGAACGCAACGGGCGGCCGCCTGGCCGCCCGTTCGTCATGCCCGCTGGAAGCGAACCGTCAGAAACCGTCAGAAGCTGGCCGCCAGCCCGTCGCGCCGGCTGTCGCTCGCGGCCACATAGCCGCGCTCGGGATCGTCGCGGTCGAGCCGCCACACGAACTGGCCCGAGCCGAAATCCATGTAAGGATCGTCGATCGACTGGATCGTATGGCCGCGCGCGGCGAGCGCGTCGACCGTCGCGCGCGCCATCGTCGATTCGACGTCGAGCGTGAAATCGCGGTTGACCTTCCAGCGTGGCGCGTCGCACGCGGCCTGCGGCTGCTGGCCGTAGCCGAGCATCCGCACGACGGTCTGCAGATGGCCCTGCGGCTGCATGTCGCCGCCCATCACGCCGAAGCTCATCACCGCATGGGTGCGCCCGTCGACCTCCTCGGTCACGAACGCCGGAATGATCGTGTGGAACGGCCGCTTGCCGCCCGCGACGACGTTCGGCGACGCAGGGTCCATCGAGAAACCGTGCCCGCGGTTCTGCAGCGCGATCCCCGCGCCGGGCACGACGAGCCCCGAGCCGAAGCCCATGTAGTTGGACTGAATGAAGCTCACCATCATCCCGCGCTCGTCGGCCGCCGACAGGTAGATCGTGCCGCCCGACGGCGGCCGGCCGTGGCCGAAGTGCGTCGCGCGCGCCGGGTCGATGCGCTTCGCGCGCTCGGCGAGGTAGGCATCGTCGAGCATCTGCGCGGGTGTGACCTCCATCGCGCGCGGGTCGGCGACATAGCGGTAGACGTCGGCGAACGCGAGCTTCATCGCCTCGATCTGCAGGTGCTGCGACTCCGGCGAATCGACCGGCCACTCGGCGGCGCCCGCCTGCTCGGCGATGCCGAGCGCGATCAGCGCGGCGATGCCCTGCCCGTTCGGCGGGATCTCGTGAATCGTGCAGCCGCGATAGCGCTTGCCGATCGGCTCGACCCATTCCGGACGATACGCGCGCAGGTCGGCTTCGGTCAGCGCGCCGCCGCCGTCGCGCGCGAACGCCGCGATGCGCTCGGCGAGCGCGCCCTCGTAGAACGCGCGCGCGCCGTCCTTTGCGAGCGTGCGAAGCGTGCGCGCATGGCCGGGCAGGCACACGCGCTCGCCCACCTCGGGCGCGCGGCCGCGCGGCATGAAGGTGTCGGCGAAGCCCGGCAGCGCGTGCAGCTCGGGCACGGCGGCCGCCCACTTGTGCGCGACGATCGGCGGCACCGCATAGCCGCGCTCGGCGATCTCGATCGCCGGCTCGAGCAGGTCGGCGAACGGCAGCGAGCCGAACTTCGCGTGCAGCGCCTCCCAGCCCGCGACCACGCCCGGCACCGTGACCGTGTCCCAGCCGCGCGTCGGCTTGCGCGCGCGGCCGTGCGCGTCCTCGCCGTGGCGGCGGCGGAAGTAGTCGACGTTCCACGCGGCCGGCGCGACGCCCGACGCGTTCAGCCCGTGCAGCGTGCCGCCATCCCATACGAGCGCGAATGCGTCGCCGCCGAGCCCGCACGACACCGGCTCGACCACCGTGATCGCCGCCGCGGCCGCGAGCGCCGCGTCCACCGCGTTGCCGCCCTTCCACAGCATCCGCAGGCCCGCCTGCGCGGCGAGCGGGTGCGACGTCGACACCACGTTGCGGGCGAACACCGGGATGCGCGTGGTCGGATACGGGTTGTGCCAGTTGAAGCCAGTCATCGGTTCCACCTCGTCGGAAGCTGAAGGGGCGCGGGCGAGCGCGCGGGCAATCCGCCATTGCAGCGCGAGCGGCGCGATCCGGCAAATTCATTTGTCACATGAATCCATGCATGCCGCGCATGAATGCGCCGGCGACACGCCGGCCGGCGGCGTCCGGCATGCCGGCCGAACGCCCTTACAATACCCGCTCCGTCTTCACGACTTCGCCACCGAGCCATGACCCGAGACCCCCGCCTCACCCTCAACGCGCGCCAGCAGGAATTGCTCGAATGGGTGCAGCGCGACGGCTTCGTGACCGTCGACGATCTCGCCGCGCATTTCGCGGTGACGCCGCAGACGATCCGCCGCGACGTCAACTGGCTGGCCGACCTCAACCTGCTGCGCCGCTACCACGGCGGCGCGAGCCTGCCGACGAGCTCGGAGAACGTGTCGTACACCGCGCGCCAGCGGATGTTCCACGACGAGAAGCGGCGCATCGCGGCGCTCGCCGCGTCGCACATCCCCGACCAGGCGTCGCTGTTCATCAACCTCGGCACGACCACCGAGGAGGTCGCGCGCGCGCTGAACCGCCATCACGGGCTGCACGTGATCACCAACAACCTGAACGTCGCGTCGATGATGAGCGGCTACCCCGACTGCGAGGTGCTGATCACGGGCGGCATCGTGCGGCCGTGGGACAAGGGGATCGTCGGCGAGCTCGCGATCGACTTCATCCGCCAGTTCAAGGTCGACTACGCGATCATCGGCACGTCGGCGATCGAAACCGACGGCACGCTGCGCGACTTCGACACCCGCGAGGTGCGGGTCGCCGAGGCGATCATGCAGCATGCGCGCACCGTCTACCTCGTCGCCGACCACTCGAAGGTCGGCCGGCCGGCGCTGGTGCGCCAGGGCCACCTGAGCCAGGTGCATGCGCTGTTCACCGACAAGCCGCTGCCGCCGGAGATGGCGGAGACGGTCGCCGCCGCCGGCACCCAGGTGTACGTCGCCGAATGACGGCGGCGATGCTGCACCGCACCTGAAACTTCAAGTGAAATCAAGAAGTTGGCGCGGCAACCGAACCGCTCGCGGCACATTCTTCTGTCAAACGGAAAATTAACGGGGCGCGATTTGGCGTTGCCGAATCGCTCGACTAGACTCCAGTTCCCCGGCCCGTTCGCTCGTTCCCGCCTGTGCCCAGGCGCGTGCGAATCGCATGGCCGGCGAATGCAGCTTTTCCCCCCAAGCCATACCCCGCCGGGTATCGCGCGTCGGCCGCGGGGCCGGATGCGCGGGCAGTCCGAATGCCATGGAGAGAACGATGCTGAGTCCGCATGAATTCGCCACGCTATTGCTTGTGAAGGATGCTCCCGATCAGGCCAACATGGATCGCGATGAGCTCGACGCCCTGCTCGAGCAGCAACTCGTCCGCCTCGAAGGGCTCGGATCGGGACGCAAATACTGCGTGACCGAGACGGGTGACGCGGCGCTGCGTTCCATCAAAGTCCGCTATTCCTGACCTGACCGCGCGCGCCGGCCCGCCGGCCGCGCTGTTCCCCTCCCGCCTGCCGCCACCCGCGACGCTCAGCCGCCGCGCAGCGTCGGATCGACCGCCGCGCGCCAGCTGATGGCCTTCGCGCGCGCGTCGTTCAGATACGCGACCCAGCCGGCCCGCGCCGGCGCATCCGGCGCCGCGTAGCGCGCCGAAAGTTCGTTTACGAACGCGCAATAGTTCGCTTCCGACACCCCGCGATACCGCTTCGCCACATACGCGTCGTACAGCGCCGAATAGACCGGCTGCGCGTCCGCACCCCAGTCGCGCGCGGCGCCGCCGCATGAAGTCTGCAGCGTCGCGAACGACGGCCCCCGCCAGCTGCCGTCGAGCGGCGGCGTGCCGACGCAGCCCGCCAGCAGCACGGCGAACGCGCCGGCCCACATCCCTAGGGTCTGTTTGCATATGGAACGCACATGCGATTTCGGGCATTCCCCTGGAATGGCTTTTTTAAAGTTTGGGGTTGCCACGAGAACGGCCGCTCGCCGCGTTGCGCTCCTCGCGAATACGTCCAGTATTCGCGGCGTCGCGCGCCTCGCGAGCGGCCGTTCTCGTGGCAACGCATGTGCTTTCCATATGTAAACAGACCCTGGTCGCATGATTCACCTCGAAAAACGGTCGATTCGCCCAGTATCGTCCCGGATCGCGGAATGCGCCACCCGCCCCTCTTTATCGAACTTTACTTTTTCGAATTCGTTCGTTAAATTTCGAATCCGAACATTTTGTGTTCGTCAATTTCCATCAGACGATAAGGACAGCAGGTGACCCAACCGAATCGCTACGATCTGCTCGTCGTCGGCGGCGGCATCAACGGCGCGGGCATTGCGCGCGATGCGGCCGGCCGCGGCCTGTCGGTCCTGCTCTGCGAGCAGGACGATCTCGCGTCGCACACGTCGTCGGCCAGCACGAAGCTGATTCACGGCGGCCTGCGCTATCTCGAGTACAAGGAATTCGGGCTCGTGCGCAAGGCGCTGCAGGAGCGCGAGACGCTGCTGCGCGCGGCGCCGCACATCATGTGGCCGCTGCGCTTCGTGATGCCGCACATGCCGAACCTGCGTCCGGCCTGGCTGATCCGCATCGGCCTGTTCCTCTACGATCACCTTGCGAAGCGCGAGCTGCTGCCCGGCTCGCGCGGCATCGACATGCGCCGCCATCCGGCCGGCGCGCCGCTGATCGATTCGATCAAGCGCGGCTTCGTGTATTCCGACGGCTGGGTCGACGATGCGCGCCTCGTCGTGCTGAACGCGCTCGACGCGAAGGAGCGCGGCGCCGAGATCCTCACGCGCACCAAGCTGGTGTCCGCCGAGCGGCGCGGCGACGAATGGGAAGCGCGGCTGCAGCACGCGGACGGCTCGATCCATGTCGTGCATGCCCGCGCGATCGCGAACGCGGCCGGCCCGTGGGTCGGCGACGTGCTGCACGGCGCGCTCGGCCGCGGCGCGCAGCACAGCGTGCGCCTCGTGAAGGGCAGCCACATCATCACGCGCCGCCTGTTCGATCATGATCACGCGTACATCTTCCAGAACCCGGACAAGCGGATCATCTTCGCGATTCCGTACGAGCGCGACTTCACGCTGATCGGCACGACCGACGTCGAATACACGAGCGATCCGGCCAAGGTCGCGATCGACGGCAACGAGACGCAGTACCTGTGCGACTCGATCAACCGCTACTTCAAGCGCAAGATCGCGCCGGCCGACGTGCACTGGACCTATTCGGGCGTGCGCCCGCTGCTCGAGGACGAGAACGCGGCGAACGCATCGGCCGTCACGCGCGACTACCGCCTCGAGCTGGACGACGGCGCGGGCGCGCCGCTGCTGTCGGTGTTCGGCGGCAAGATCACGACGTTCCGCAAGCTCGCGGAAGAAGCCGGCGACATGCTGTGCCGCGCGCTCGGCCGCGACGCCGCGCCGTGGACGGCCGGCGCGCCGCTGCCGGGCGGCGACATCGCCGATGCGAAGTTCGACGTGTTCGCCGGGCAGTTCGCGAAGCGTCACCCGTGGCTGCCCGCCGCGCTCGCACGCCGCCTGGCGCGCGCGTACGGCACGCGCGCCGAGCGCGTGGTCGGCGGCGCGAAGTCGCTCGCCGAGCTCGGCGCGGAAATCGCGCCCGGCATCCACGAAGCCGAACTGCGCTACCTGCGCGACGTCGAATGGGCGACCCGCGCGCAGGACGTGCTGTGGCGCCGCTCGAAGCTCGGCCTGCACGTCGCGCCGGGCACGCTCGACACGGTGACGGCCGCGCTCGACGCGTGGTTCGCCGCCGCGCAAGTGCATCACGCCTGACCGATTCACGACTCACCCAGACGCGCCGCCTTCGTGCGGCGCGCATCACAACTAAGCCAATTACGGATGGAGATGAGAGACATGCAGGATCAGTACATTCTCGCGCTCGACCAGGGCACGACGAGCTCCCGCGCGATGCTGTTCGATCGCCAGGGCAATATCGTGTCGACTGCGCAAAAGGAATTCGAGCAGATCTACCCGCAACCCGGCTGGGTCGAGCACGACCCGCAGGAAATCTGGTCGACGCAGGCCGGCGTCGCCGCCGAGGCCGTCACCCGCACGGGCCTGAACGGCACGTCGATCGCCGCGATCGGCATCACCAACCAGCGCGAAACCACGATCGTCTGGGATCGCGAGACGGGCCAGCCCGTCTACAACGCGATCGTCTGGCAGGACCGCCGCACCGCCGACTTCTGCGACGCGCTGAAGGCGCAGGGCCTCGAGGCGAAGGTGCGCGCGAAGACGGGCCTGCCGATCGACGCGTACTTCTCCGCCACCAAGATCCGCTGGATCCTCGACAACGTGCCCGGCGCGCGCGACAAGGCGCAGCGCGGCGAGCTCGCGTTCGGCACCGTCGACAGCTGGCTCGTGTGGAACTTCACGAAGCACGAGCTGCACGTGACCGACGTGACGAACGCGTCGCGCACGATGCTGTTCAACATCCACACGCGCCAGTGGGACAACGAGCTGCTCGAACTGCTCGACATCCCGCGCAGCATGCTGCCGGAAGTGAAGGCATCGTCCGAGATCTACGGCCACACGAAGACCACCGTCTTCGCGTCGAAGATCCCGCTCGCGGGCATCGCCGGCGACCAGCAGGCCGCCCTCTTCGGCCAGATGTGCACGACGTCGGGCATGGTGAAGAACACCTACGGCACCGGCTGCTTCCTGATGATGAACACCGGCAGCAAGCCGATCGAGTCGAAGAACAACCTCGTCACGACGATCGCCTGGCAGATCGGCGACGACGTGCAGTACGCGCTCGAAGGCAGCATCTTCATCGCGGGCGCGGTCGTGCAGTGGCTGCGCGACGGCCTCGGCATCATCAAGAGCGCGGCGGAAATCGAAGCGCTCGCGGAAAGCGTGCCGCACACCGACGGCGTGTACCTCGTGCCCGCGTTCGCCGGCCTCGGCGCGCCGCACTGGAACGCGCGCGCGCGCGGCTCGCTGTTCGGCGTCACGCGCGGCACGACGTCCGCGCACCTCGCGCGCGCGGCGCTCGATTCGATCGCGTACCAGTCGCTCGACGTGCTCGCGGCGATGGAAGCCGATTCCGGGATCAGCGTCGGCGAGTTGCGCGTCGACGGCGGCGCCAGCGCGAACAACCTGCTGATGCAGTTCCAGGCGGACCTGCTCGGCGTCGACGCGGTGCGTCCGCAGATCACCGAGACGACCGCGCTCGGCGCGGCCTATCTCGCGGGCCTCGCGATCGGCTACTGGAAGAACCTCGACGAACTGCGCAGCCAGTGGCAGCTCGACCGCCGCTTCTCGCCGTCGATGCAGAAGGAGCAGGTCGAACGCTGCATGTCGGGCTGGCAGCGTGCGGTGCGCGCCGCGAAGGCGTGGGCCGACGACACCCAGTAACCGTCCGCGGCAACCACGCAATACAACAATGCAGGCGGGCCGCGCGACGCGCGAGTCCGCCGCAACCTACGAGAGACAACATGTCACCTTATTTCGCAGAATTCATCGGCACCGCGATCCTCGTGCTGCTCGGCAACGGCGCGGTCGCCAACGTGCTGCTCGCCAACACCAAGGGCAAGGGCGCCGACCTCATCGTGATCGTGTGGGGCTGGGCGATGGCCGTCTTCGTCGCCGTCTACGTGACCGCGTCGTTCAGCGGCGCGCACCTGAACCCGATCGTCACGGTCAGCCTCGCGCTCGCGCACAAGTTCGCGTGGTCGAAGGTCGGCGGCTACATCCTCGCGCAGATGCTCGGCGGCATGGCGGGTGCGCTGCTCGTGTGGCTCGCGTATCGCCAGCACTTCGCGAAGGAAGCCGATCCGGACCTGAAGCTCGCGGTGTTCTGCACCGCGCCGGCGATCCGCAGCGTGCGCCACAACGTGCTGACCGAAGCGATCTGCACGTTCGTGCTGATCCTCGGCGTGCTGTATCTCGCGTCGCCGCAGGTCGGCCTCGGCGCGCTCGACGCGCTGCCGGTCGGCCTGCTCGTGCTCGGCATCGGCATCTCGCTCGGCGGCCCGACCGGCTACGCGATGAGCCCGGCGCGCGACCTCGCGCCGCGCCTCATGCACGCGCTGCTGCCGATTCCCGGCAAGCGCGACAGCGACTGGCGCTACGCGTGGATTCCGGTGATCGGCCCGCTGCTCGGCGGGTCGCTCGCGGCGGGGCTGTACCTGTCGCTGCACGTGCCGCACTGACGCACCCGCTACGCAGACGCTGCGCGCGTCGACACCCGACAGCCCGCGCGCCGCAAGGCCGCGGGCTGTTTTTCATCCGCCCGGCGCCGACGGCAGCGTCTTCAGCTTCACGCCCGCATCGGCGAGCGCCGCGGGCGCCACCGGCGCACCGCGCTCGTCGGCGCCTGCCTCGCGAGCATCTCGCGATCCTCGGACGGGCACCCCGAATCGGCGACGTCGATCGGCTTTGCGCTGCTGTCCGCGCTGATGTTCGGGCTCGGGTTCTGGCTGCAGGGCGCCTTCGCGGTCAAGAGCCTCGGCGTCGTCGGCGCGCTGTGGATCTACTGCCTGACCGCCGTCGTGATCCTGTTCACGACGCTCGCGCAGCGGCGCAAGCTGGCCGCGCTGCCGCGCTCGATCGTCGCGCCGATCATGTCGATCAGCCTGTTCAACCTGCTCGGCTTCTTCACGCTCGCCTACGGCGCGACCACCGGGCACGTGGCGATCGTCACCGTCCTCAGTTCGCTCGCGAGCGGCGTCACCGCGCTGCTCGGCTTCTTCGTGCGCGGCGAGCGGCCGAGCGCGCTGCAGTGGCTCGGCATCGCGACGATCATCGCCGGCGTGGTGACGCTCAGGCCGACGCCGCAGGTGCTGATGGGCTGAGTGGCGGATCGCGCACGGCTTCGTTGGCGGCACGCGCGTGAAAGCACGTATCATGGCGGCTGAAGGGCGTCGCCGACGCCCTGCTTCTTCACCGCCATGCTCGATCACCTCATCTGCGACTGCGACGGCGTGCTCGTCGACAGCGAAGTCATCGCCGACCGCGTACTCCTCGAAACGCTGTCCGCCACATTCCCGCACATCGATTTCGAGGCCGCCGCGAAAACCGCGTTCGGCCAGCAGACGTCGCGCTTCCTCGCCGGCCTCGAAACGCGCTACGGCATCACGATGCCCGGCAACTTCATCGAGACCATCGAGCACAACATCGAAGCGGGGCTCGCGCAATCGCTCGCGCCGATCACCGGCGTGCGCGACGCGCTGCTGCAAGTGGGCCTGCCCGCGGCGGTCGTGTCGAACAGCCGCCTCGCGCGCGTGCGCAGCTCGCTGAAGCGCGCGGCGCTCACCGAGATCTTCGGCGAGCGCGTATTCAGCGCCGAGCAGGTCGCACGGCCGAAGCCCTACCCCGACGTCTACCTGCATGCGGCAAGCACGCTCGGCGTCGCGCCGGCGCGCTGCATCGTCGTCGAGGACAGCGTGTCGGGCCTGAATGCCGCGCGCGCGGCCGGCATGAAGACGATCGCGTTCGTCGGCGCGAGCCACATCCCCGACAATTACGCGGACGCGCTGCGCGCGATGGGCATCACGCGGATCATGCGCCACATGGACGAGCTGCCGTCGCTCGTCGCCGCCGGCATGCGCGGCGAGTTCGGCGACGTGCAGTCGTAATTCCGGCGACGCCTCCTGCGGGCGCGGGCGCGTCGCTTGTCATGCGTCGCGATGCGCCGCGCGGGACGCAGTGGTCGGTCAGGCCACTGGTGCGCGCCTTCAACCGGCTGGGGATTCGTCAGGAACGGATGAGCCCCGGCCGTTCGATCAGGCTTCGCTGAGGCAGCCTTCGCGCGCGGCCGCCAGCGCCTCGCGAAACTCGACCAGCTCCGCGATCGTCAGCATCGGCAGGCCGTGCTGTTGCGCGAAACGCGCGACGTCGTCGCCGCGCGTCATCGTGCCGTCCGGGTTCATCAGCTCGCACAGCACGCCGGCCGGCTTCAGCCCCGCGAGAATCGCGAGGTCGACCGTGCCTTCGGTGTGGCCGCGGCGCGCGAGCACGCCGCCCGGCTGCGCGCGCAGCGGGAACACGTGGCCCGGGCGGACGATGTCATGCGGCACCGCGTCGTCGGCGATCGCCGCGCGGATCGTCGTCACGCGGTCGGCCGCCGACACGCCCGTATGCACGCCTTCGCGCGCCTCGATCGACACCGTGAACGCCGTGCCGTTGCGGCTCTCGTTGGTCTGCACCATCGGCGGCAGCTCGAGCGCGCGCACCTTGTCGTCGGTCAGGCACAGGCAGACGATGCCGCTGCACTCGCGGATCAGCAGCGCCATCGTCTCGGGCGTGATGCGCTCGGCGGCGACGATCAGGTCGGCTTCGTTCTCGCGGTCGTGATCGTCCTGCAGCACGACCGCGCGGCCCGCGCGCAATGCGTCGAGCGCGGCGGCGATGCGCGGCGGCACCGGTTCGGCGTCGAGCAGAGGAAGGTCGGCGAAGGCGTCGGCGGGCGCCGACGAACGGGGCAAAGCGGCAGAGGTAAAGGACATGTGAAACGCTCCTCGCAATTCGATGTGGGCGAAAAACGTTTCAGGGCATTGCAAACAGACAGAACGACGATCCGCCTCGCGCGCGGCGCAAAGCGGCCCTGACGGACATGACTATCTGCACATCTTCTCTCATCCGGACTGTGACCGTCGGCTCTGGCATTCGACCAGATCTGCTGACCCCGCGCAGGCTGCGCGGGCGCTCGCGGGCTCGCCGGCTTACGCCAGCCTACCGCCGGTGGGGAATTCCGCCCCGCCCTGAAGACGCACTGATTGCCGGAAAAACCGGCCGGCAAAGCATACAACAGCTGCACGCGCGGCGCAGCGAACTTCATGCAAGACCTTACTGACGACGCCGTCTAACGACACCGTCCGAATGGACTGGCGCGGCCGGCCAGGTGCGGCCGGCCAGGTGCGCCTAGCCCGCCGCCCGCGCCGCATCCGGCACGAGCCAGCGCGGCGGCACCTCCGGGCTCACCGTCACGCGAAACGCGCGCGCCTCGCTGTCGCCCGGGTTGCGCAGGCTGTACGGCTGGTCGGCGTCGAACACGATCGCATCGCCGGTCGCGAGCAACTGGCGGCGCTCGTGCACGCTCACCTCGAGCGTGCCCTCGCTGACCACGAGGTTGACCGTCGTGCCCGGCGCGCGGCGCGCGCCCGGCTCGGTGTGCAGCGGCGCGATCCGCAGCTCGTGGAACTCGGCCGCGGCCGGCTCGCCTTCCGGATAGAGCGCGCGCGCCGAGAAGCGCCCGTTCGAGCTGACGACGCGCGATGCGCGCTCGGCCGCGAGATGCTCGAAGCCGTTCACCGCATGGCGGCGCAGGAACGCCGCGACGGACACCTTCAGCGCCGCGGCGATCTTGCACAGCACCTTGATCGACGGCACGCTGCGCGCCGACTCGATCTGCGCGAGCATCGCACGCGACACGCCGGACAGCCGCGCGAGCGCATCGAGCGACAGTTGCCGCTCGGCGCGCAGCCGCGCGAGATTGACGCCGACGACCTGCTCGAGCACGTCGAGCGACGCCTGCGTCCGGACATCGACGGCATTGCCGGACTCCACGGAAGACACATCGCGCACCAGCGCCAGGGGTGAATACATTGCATTGCCTCCGGGCCGCGGCGCGGCCCTGCGAATGATGGGGTAAGCCGGATGGGTATCGGGTTGCGCCTCGATCGAAGCGCGTACCGAGACGCTATCACCCGGCTTTCCACGGGCAAACGAAGTTATCTTCACACCGTTATCAGCATCGCGGAGGAATGCGTTCCGCCACGGTCCGTTCCCACGCTATTGCGCCGTCGCGCGCGTTGCACGCTGCGCCGGGCCGCGCGCATCGAGCCGCGCCGCGAGCCACGTGACGGCGAGCGCCGCGCCGGTCACCGCGGCCGCGACCCACGGCAGCGCATCGAGCGCGACGCCGTGGCCGAGCGCGAGGCCGCCGAGCCACGCGCCGCCCGCATTGCCCACGTTGAACGCGCCGATGTTGAGGGTCGACGCGAGATGCGGCGCGCGCGCCGCCTTCTCGACGACGCGCGCCTGCAGCGGCGGCACCGTCGCGAACGCCGCGATCCCCCACACGAACACGGTCACGGCGGCCGCGACCGGCTGGTGGCTCGTCTTCGCGAACACGGCCATCACCGCGATCAGCGCGACGAGGATCGCCATCAGCGACGGCATCAGCGCGCGGTCGGCGAGCTTGCCGCCGAGCGTGTTGCCGATCGTCAGGCCGGCGCCGAACAGCACGAGGATCAACGCGACCGCGCGCGGCGAATAGCCGGCCACGCTTTCGAGGATCGGCGCGATATAGGTGAACACGACGAACACGCCGCCGAAGCCGAGCACGGTCATCAGCAGCGCGAGCCACACCTGCGGCTCCTTCAGCACGCGCACTTCGCGGCCGAGCCCGATCGGGCCGCCGTCGTGGCGGTTCGGCACCCATGCGGCGATGCCCGCGAGCGACGCGACGCCCAGCGCCGCGACGATCCAGAACGACGCGCGCCAGCCGAGCAGCTGGCCGACGAACGTGCCGAACGGCACGCCGAGCACGTTCGACAGCGTGAGGCCCGTGAACATCAGCGCGATCGCGCTCGCGCGCTTGTCGGCCGGTACGAGCGACGCCGCGACCACCGCGCCGATCCCGAAGAACGAGCCGTGCGCGAACGACGTGACGACGCGCGCGACCATCAGCATCGCGTAGCCGGACGCAATCGCGCACAGCACGTTGCCTGCGATGAAGATCGCCATCAGCAACTGCAGCGCGGTCTTGCGCGGCATGCGGCTCGTCAGCACCGCGAGCAGCGGCGCGCCCGCCGCGACGCCGAGCGCGTAGCCGGTCACGAGCAGGCCGGCCGACGGCAGCGACACCGCGAGGTCGCGCGCGACCTCGGGCAGGAGGCCCATGATGATGAATTCGGTGGTGCCGATGGCGAAGGCGCTGATCGCAAGCGCCAGCAACGGGACGGGCATGGTGTTCTCCGGGAGCGGCGGGCGCGGCGCCGCAACGGTGCCGCGCCGCACAAGATGACGGGACGTGCGCGCATTCTCCGGAATCCGCCGATTTTTGATAATTGGCGTAGCATTTGAATCATTTTCAAAAATTATTGGAAAACCGGATGGACCGACTGGGCGATATCCGGCTGTTCGTCGAAGCGGCGGAGCTGGGCAGCCTGTCCGCCGCCGGGCGCAAGCTGAACCTGACGCCGGCCGCCGCGAGCGCGCGTCTCGCCAAACTCGAGGCGCAGGTCGCGACCCGCCTGTTCGAACGCTCGACGCGGCAGCTGCGGCTCACCGACGAGGGCCGCCTGTACCTGAACTGCTGCCGCCAGGCACTGCAGGCGCTCGACGATGCGGATGCGATGCTGCAGGCGGGCCGCAATGTCGTCGGCGGCAAGGTGCGGCTGTCGTCGACGTCCGATTTCGGCCGCAACCAGCTGCTCGCCTGGCTCGACGCATTCACCGCGCGATATCCGGACGTGACGTTCTCGCTGACGGCGGCCGATTCCTCGTTGAACCTGTGGCAGGACGAGATCGACCTCGCGATCCGCTTCGCCGCGCCGCCCGACAGCGCGCTGATCGCCCGCCGGCTCGCCGCGAACCGGCGCGTGCTGTGCGCGTCCCCGGCGTTCGTCGCGCGGCACGGCACGCCGCGCGATCCACACGATCTGGCCCGCTTTCCGTGCATCGTGATCACGCTCGCATCCGGGCCGCTGAACGCGTGGCGCTTCACGCGCGACGGCGAGGTGCAGACCTACACGGTGCCGCTCGCGAACGCGTTCGAGACGAACGACGGCGGCCTCGCCCGCGAGTGGGCGCTGCGCGGCCACGGGATCGTGCAGAAGTCGATCTGGGATGTCGCGGACGACGTGCGCGCGGGGCGGCTGCGCGTGCTGCTGCCCGAGTGGCGGCAGGACGACGCGCCGCTGCATGCGATTCATCACAGCAGGCGCTACATGGCGCCGCGCGTGCGCGTGCTGCTGGATTTCCTCGTCGAACGCTTCGCGCGCGAGGAGGCGGCGCTCGACGACCTGCTGAACGCGTGCCGCTGAGTGCACCGCGGCCGGAGGATGGCCGGCGGGTCACGGGGTCCGAACGCAGCCGCGCCGGCGTCGCGCCGCCGCAACCGGCCGGCCGCCCGGGGCGGTGCGAAAAGCTATAATGAAAGGCTTTCCCGACGGCTTTTTCCCGCGTGCGCTCCCGCGCACATCCCCGCGCATCACGTGCCCGGGGCCGGACGACGGCCGTCCCGATTCACCCTTGACGACGCCCCCAGGTCAACCACTGCGAACGGCGAATCCCCATGACCAAGAAAGTTTACGTAAAGACCTTCGGCTGCCAGATGAACGAGTACGACTCGGACAAGATGGTGGACGTGCTCAATGCCGCCGAAGGCCTCGAAAAGACCGACACCCCCGAAGACGCGGACATCATCCTGTTCAACACCTGCTCGGTGCGCGAGAAGGCGCAGGAGAAGGTGTTCTCCGACCTCGGCCGCGTGCGCGAGCTGAAGGAAGCGAACCCTAACTTGCTGATCGGCGTCGGCGGCTGCGTCGCGAGCCAGGAAGGGGCGTCGATCGTGTCGCGCGCACCGTACGTCGACCTCGTGTTCGGCCCGCAAACCTTGCACCGCCTGCCGCAGATGATCGACGCGCGCCGCTCGAGCGGCCGCGCGCAGGTCGACATCACGTTCCCCGAGATCGAGAAGTTCGACCACCTGCCGCCCGCGCGCGTCGAGGGCCCGAGCGCGTTCGTGTCGATCATGGAAGGCTGCTCGAAGTACTGCAGCTACTGCGTGGTGCCGTACACGCGCGGCGATGAAGTGTCGCGCCCGCTCGACGACGTGCTGACCGAGGTCGCCGGCCTCGCCGACCAGGGCGTGCGCGAAGTCACGCTGCTCGGCCAGAACGTGAACGCGTACCGCGGCGCGCTGACGGCCGGCGCGAGCGAGATCGCCGATTTCGCGACGCTGATCGAATACGTCGCCGACATCCCCGGCATCGAGCGGATCCGCTACACGACGTCGCACCCGAAGGAATTCACGCAGCGCCTGATCGACATGTACGCGAAGGTACCGAAGCTCGTGAGCCACCTGCACCTGCCGGTGCAGCACGGCTCCGACCGGATCCTGATGGCGATGAAGCGCGGCTACACGGTGCTCGAGTACAAGTCGGTGATCCGCAAGCTGCGCGCGATCCGCCCCGACCTGTCGCTGTCGACCGACCTGATCGTCGGCTTCCCCGGCGAGACCGAGGCCGACTTCGACAAGATGATGGCGCTCGTGCACGAGATGAGCTACGACACGAGCTTCTCGTTCATCTACAGCCCGCGCCCCGGCACGCCGGCCGCGAACCTGCACGACGACACGCCGCGCGAGGTCAAGCTCAAACGCCTGCAACATCTGCAGGCGACCATCGAGGAGAACGTCGCACGCATCAGCCAGTCGATGGTCGGCAAGGTCGAGCGCATCCTCGTCGAGGGGCCGTCGCGCAAGGACCCGAACGAACTCGCGGGCCGCACCGAGAACAACCGGGTCGTGAATTTCCCGGCGCCGCTCGCGTCGCACCCGCGCCTGATCGGCCAGATGATCGACGTGAAGATCAATCACGCGTATCCGCACTCGCTGCGCGGCGAGCTCGTGCTCGCGCACGACGACGCGAGCACGGCCACGCACTAGGGTCGGTGTGCGCATGGAACGCGCATGCGAATGCCCGAAATCGCTCGCAGGGCAAGAAGTGAGGAGCGCCGTTTGGCCGAGCCAAACAAGCGACGAACGACGCCGCCATGCGGGCGATTTTGGGCATTCCCCTAGAATGTATCCTTTAGTTTCGGGTTGCGACGAGAACGGCCGCTCGCCGCGTTGCGCTCCTTGCGAATACGCCTGGTATTCGCAGCGTCGCGCGCCTCGCGAGCGGCCGTTCTCGTCGCAACGCATGCGCGTTCCATGCGCACACCGACCCTAGTTCCACCAGGAGCCCGACGCCACTTTGAAGACCACCCAACCACTGGAATTCACCGCGCCGCGCGACGACAACGCGCGCCTCGCGAATCTCTGCGGCCCGCTCGACGAAAACCTGCGGCAGATCGAACAGGCGCTCGACGTCACGATGCAACGGCGCGGCCACCGGATCACGATCCGCGGGCGCGGCGCGAAGCTCGCGCTCACCGCGCTCGAAAACTTCTACAACCGCGCGCGCGATCCGCTGTCGGTCGACGACATCCAGCTCGCCCTCGTCGAGGTGCGCCACACGGGCGGCAACGGCCGCGTCGAGGACACCCTCGACGTGCGCTTCCGCGGCGACCCCGACCATCCGTTCGACGAGCCGGTGATGCGCATCGACGACGAGGAACTCGAGGAGCCCGCGCCGAAGCTCTACACGCGCCGCGCCGACCTGCGCGGCCGCACGCCCGCGCAGCGCGAGTACCTGAAGCAGATCCTGTCGCACGACATCACGTTCGGCATCGGCCCGGCCGGCACCGGCAAGACCTATCTCGCGGTCGCGTGCGCGGTCGACGCGCTCGAGCGCGACCAGGTCAAGCGCATCGTGCTGACGCGCCCGGCCGTCGAGGCCGGCGAGCGGCTCGGCTTCCTGCCGGGCGACCTCGCGCAGAAGGTCGATCCGTACCTGCGGCCGCTGTACGACGCGCTGTACGACCTGCTCGGCTTCGACAAGACGGCGAAGATGTTCGAGCGGCAGATGATCGAGATCGCGCCGCTCGCGTACATGCGCGGCCGCACATTGAACCACGCGTTCATCATCCTCGACGAGGCGCAGAACACGACGCCCGAGCAGATGAAGATGTTCCTCACGCGGATCGGCTTCGGCTCGAAGGCGGTCGTCACCGGCGACACGAGCCAGGTCGACCTGCCGCGCGCGCAGAAGAGCGGTTTGATCGAGGCGCAGCAGGTGCTCGGCGGCGTGCGCGGCATCGCGCTCACGCGCTTCACGAGCGCCGACGTCGTCCGGCATCCGCTCGTCGCGCGCATCGTCGAGGCGTACGACGAGTTCCACGCGCAGCACAAGGACGCCTGACACCCTCGCGCGTCGCCCCGGCCCGGCCCGCCCGATGGCGCGCCGGGCTTTTTTTCGGCCGCGCGGCGAGCGGTCGAATTCGGGTGGGATCGGCCGTTTGGTGTATGCTCATCGCGTTCCAATTGCCCGACGCGTCATGAAATCGTCCCGCTCCAGCAAGTCCGCCCGTGCCGACAAGGCCACGTCCGAAACACCCCGCCTTTCCCTGTTCGACGCGAAAGGCAAGGTCAGGTCCATCGATGCATCGGGGCTGCGGATCGACTTTGCCGACGGCCGCAGCCTGATGTTCGACCTGTCGGGCAGCTCCGGCGAAGCCGCCGTCGCGATCGTCGCGCAGCACACCGATCCGGCGATGCGCGCGAAGCTCGCGCTGCAGCCCGAACACTACGACAGCGTGACGCTGCACGTCGGCGCGGAGCCCGCGCCGCGTGACGTCGGCGCCGACGGCGAACCGCTTCGCGAGCCCGAGCTCGACCTCGCCGTCCAGTACGGCGACGATCTCGACGCCGCCGCGCGCAAGGCGCTCCCGAAGCGCAAGCTGATCGCCGAATGGATCGCGCCCGCGCTGTTCGCCGATGCGCAGCTCACCGTGCGCTTCGTCGGCGAGGAGGAAGGCCGCGCGCTGAACGACAGCTACCGCCACAAGGATTACCCGACCAACGTGCTGACCTTCGCGTACGACGACGCGCCGGACGGCACCGTGATCGGCGACCTCGTGCTGTGCTGCCCGGTCGTCGAGAAGGAAGCGCACGAACAGGGCAAGCCGCTCGTCGCCCACTATGCGCACCTGCTCGTGCACGGCGCGCTGCACGCGCAGGGCTACGACCACGAAACGAGCGACGAGGACGCGGCCGAGATGGAAGCGCTCGAAGTCGACATCCTCGCCAAACTGGGCTTCCCGAACCCGTACCGTTAAGCCGGGCCGTCACCGATGCGCAACGCCGCCCCGCTCCCGCCTGCGTACCCGCCGTCGATCGGCGAGGGACGGCTGCTGACGGAAGACGAGCTCGCGGCGTCGCTCGCGCACACGATGCGCGACTGGGACGGGCAGCGCGATCTGTGGCTGTTCGGCTATGGGTCGCTGATCTGGAACCCCGGCCTGCCGACCATCGACGCGCTGCGCGGCAAGGTGCACGGCTACCACCGCGGCCTGTACCTGTGGTCGCGCGTGAACCGCGGCACGCCGGAGCGCCCGGGCCTCGTGCTGGCGCTCGACCGCGGCGGCTCGTGCAGCGGCATCGCGTTCCGGCTCGCCGGCGCGACCGCGCAGCCGCACCTCGAAACGCTCTGGAAACGCGAGATGCCGATGGGCTCGTACCGGCCCGCATGGCTGCCGTGCTCGCTCGAGAACGGCGAACGCGTGCAGGCGCTCGCATTCGTGATGCGCCGCGACGCGCCGACCTATACCGGCAAGCTGACGGATCCCGTCGTGAAGGAAGTGTTCGGCTGCGCGGCCGGCCGCTACGGCACGACGCTCGACTACGTGAGCCGGACCGTCGACGCGCTGCGCGCGAGCGGCATTCCCGACCGCGCGCTGGAAGGGCTGCTCGCGCGCTGCCGGTAACGCCGCGCGGCGCCACCCGCCGGCCCGCCGCCCTGTTCATCTTCGAAGGAGGCCGCGATGAAACTGTCGGGCTCGCCACGCTTCAAAGCCGCCGTACTGATCGTCGCCGCGGCCCTGTCGTTGTCCGCCTGCGGCGTGCTCGGCTGCGGCGGCGCCGCCGCGAACGGGATCGCCGCCGGCGGCTGCTCGGCCGGCATGCGGTTCTGAGCGCCGTTCCGGCATGCCTGCGCCCGGCGGCCAATCGTCGCAGCGGCCGGCTGCCCGCGCCGGATTTTGTCCGCCGCTGCCTCGCCGCGCCTTTCTGAGATAGGATGGAAAGCAAGGGACGGCGCGGCGCCGAGCCGGTCCGTCCCCGAGCGGGGCCCGCGCGGCTGCCCGCCCTGGCCGGACGGCCGGGTGACACGGCCGCGCCATGCCCTTGGTGTATCCTTGCCAATTCCGTGACAGCGCGCCCCGACATGAGCCGGGCGCACCACCATGAACGATTCGTATCCCAGTCGAAAGTCCAACGACAAACCGCATGAAAAGCGCTCGCTGCTCGAGCGCCTGACCGACTTCATCTCGCCCGAGCCCGAATCCCGCGGCGAGTTGCTCGAAATCCTCCAGGACGCGCACGAACGCAACCTGATCGACGCCGATTCGCTGTCGATGATCGAAGGCGTGTTCCAGGTTTCCGACCTGTGCGCGCGCGACATCATGGTGCCGCGCGCACAGATGGACGCGATCAACATCGCCGACAAACCCGAGGATTTCATCCCGTTCGTGCTCGAGAAGGCGCACTCGCGCTACCCCGTCTACGAAGAAAACCGCGACAACGTGATCGGCGTGCTGCTCGCGAAAGATCTGCTGCGCTTCTACGCGGAAGAGGAGTTCGACGTGCGCGGGATGCTGCGCCCCGTCGTGTTCATTCCGGAATCGAAGCGCCTGAACGTGCTGCTGCACGACTTCCGGGTCAACCGCAACCACCTGGCGATCGTCGTCGACGAGTACGGCGGCGTGGCGGGCCTGATCACGATCGAGGACGTGCTCGAGCAGATCGTCGGCGACATCGAGGACGAATATGACTTCGACGAGGAAGCCGGCAACATCATCGCCGCGCCGGACGGCCGCTACCGCGTGCGCGCGCTGACCGAAATCGAGCAATTCAACGACGCGTTCGGCACCGATTTCTCCGACGACGAAGTCGACACCATCGGCGGCCTGATCACGCACCATTTCGGGCGCGTTCCGCATCGCGGCGAGAAGGTGCAGCTCGGCAACCTCGTGTTCGAGATCCAGCGCGGCGACGCGCGCCAGGTGCACGTGCTGCTGGTGCGCCGCAATCCGCTCGCCAGCCGACGCGCCGAAACGTCGCACGAGGACTGACCGCCGCGCGGCGTCACTTTCAACCACCGCTTCGCCATTTTCGCTTCGCATGGACGATCCGATCCCGTCCCGCCCGGCTGGCGGCCTTTTCGCGCCGGCGCCCGGCCGCACGCTGCCGCGCTGGCACTACCCCGCCGCGCTGCTCGCCGGCGCGGCCAATACCCTGACGTTCGCGCCGACGCCGCACGGCGGCTGGCTGCAGCTCGCCGTATTCGTCTGGTTTTTCGCGCAGCTCACGCGCACCGCAAGCTGGCGCAGCGCGGCGCTGACGGGCGGCGCGTTCGGCTTCGGCAACTTCATCAGCGGCATCTGGTGGCTCTACATCAGCATGCACGTGTACGGCGAGATGGCCGCGCCGCTCGCCGGCGGCGCGCTGGTGCTGTTCTCGCTCTACCTGTCGCTGTACCCGGCGTTCTCGGCCGGGCTGTGGTCGTTCTGCGCGGGCCATGCGTGGCACCGCCGCGCCCCCGACCCGCGGCCGTTCGCGCCGACCTGGCACGGCGCATTTGCGTTCGCGAGCGCCTGGGCGCTCGGCGAGTGGCTGCGCGGCACGCTGTTTACCGGTTTTCCGTGGCTCGCGAGCGGCTATCCGCAGGTGGACGGCCCGTTCGCGGGCTTCGCGGCGATCGTCGGCGTGTACGGCATCGGCTGGGTGCTGGCGCTGTTCGCCGCGCTGGTCGTGCAGGCGCTGGCCGCCGCGCGCCCGTCGCCCGCGCGGGAAACGGGCGCAGCCGGCAAGCGGCCCGTGCGGATCGCGGCGCCGGCCGGCGTCGCGCTCGCGCTGGTGGTCGCCGGCATTGCGCTGTCGCAGGCGGCGTGGACCGTGCCCGCGAACGCGCCGCTCGACGTCCGGCTGCTGCAGGGCAACGTGAAGCAGGACATCAAGTTCGAGCAGGAAGGCATCGACGCGGCGATCAAGATGTACCAGCAGATGATCACCGAGAAGCCGGCCGACCTGATCGTCACGCCGGAAACCGCGATCGCGGTGATGATCCAGGAACTGCCCGAGCCGTTCGCGCGCGCGGTGCGCAAGTTCAGCGACGGCACCGGCACGTCGGTGCTGTTCGGCGCGGTCGGCGCGTCGGTGACCGACGACGGCCGCTACGTCGACTACACGAACAGCCTGTACGGCGTGACGCCGAACTCGCGCGACATCTACCACTACGACAAGCACCACCTCGTGCCCTTCGGCGAATTCATCCCGTGGGGGTTCCGCTGGTTCGTGAACCTGATGAAGATGCCGCTCGGCGATTTCGCGCGCGGCGCGCCGGTGCAGAAGCCGTTCCTCGTGCGCAACCAGCCGGTGATGGCCGACATCTGCTACGAGGACATCTTCGGCGAGGAGATCGCCGCCACCATTCGCGACAATCCGCAGCCGCCCGGCGTGCTCGTCAACGTGACGAACCTCGCGTGGTTCGGCGACACGATCGCGCTCGACCAGCACCTGCAGATCGCGCGGATGCGCGCGCTCGAGACAGGCCGGCCGATGCTGCGCGCGACCAACACCGGGATGACCGCCGCGATCGACGCGCGCGGCCGCGTGCTGGGCCAGCTCAAGCCGTTCACGATCGGCTCGCTCGACGTGCGCATCGAAGGCACCAGCGGCTTCACGCCCTACGTGACGAGCGGCAACAACACCGTGCTCGCGGTGTCGTTCGTGCTGCTCGCGTTCGGGTTCACGTTCGGGCCGGGGCGGCGGCGCAACGGCAAGCCGGCGCGCGGCGGGCAGGCGTGACGTAGCCGGGTTCCCGCGGCCGTCGCTCACGCGACCGGCGGCGGGAACCCGGCCCGGCAGCATGGCCGGACCTTCGATCAGGCGCGCCGCGGCGCCTGCTCCGCCATCTGCCGCAAATCCCGCGCAACCGCCTCCATCACCGCCCCCCACTCGCCGAATGCCGGCTGCCGGTACAGCGTCGCGCCCGGATACCACGGGCTGTCGCGCCGCTCGAGCAGCCACGGCCAGTGCGGGTTCACGTCGAGCAGCACCCACGTCCGCGCGCCGAGCGCGCCGGCCAGATGCGCGACCGACGTGCACACGGTGATCACGAGATCCAGTGCGCCGATGAACGCGGCCGTGTCGTCGAAGCTCGCCAGTTCGGCGGTGTGATCGGCGATCGGCAAGCCGGCCGCGCGTGCGGCGGCGACATCGGCCTGCGCGCCCGGCTGCAGCGAATGGAACGCGACACCGTCGATCCCGCGGAACGCCTCCACGTAGCGCTCGATCCCGACGCGCCGGAACGGGTTGCGCTGGTGCCCCGCGCTGCCCGTCCAGACGAGTCCCACCTTGAGCCGCCTGTCCCCACCCAGCCGCGCGCGCCACGCATCGCGCGCATGCGCATCGGCCCGCAGATATGGCACCGACGACGCCAGCGTCGCATCGCCCGTGCCGAGCATCAGCGGCAGGCTGATCAGCGGCACTTCATAGTCGAACCGCGGCAGCGCATCGACGCCGCCGCCCGCGCTGAAAACATCCGCATGCGCGCCGAGGCTGCGCTGCATCAGCGCGCCCATCTGCGGAAACGTGTTCCATGCCAGCCGCCCACCCTCGCGATGCACGCGCTCGGCAAGCGGCGCGACGAAGCGGCAGAACTGCAGCACGTCGCCCATCCCCTGCTCGCCCCAGACGAGCAGCGTCTTGCCCGCCAGCGGCTCGCCCCGCCAGCGCGGGCCGGGCAGCGCCGGCAGGCGCCCGCGCAACTCGCCGGAGCCGTCCCAGCGCGCCTCGTGCTCGCGCCAGCCGGCCGCATAATCGCCGCGCACGAGATGAATGATCGCGAGGTTGAAGCGATACGACGCATCGCCGGGCGCCAGTGCGCACGCGCGCGCCGCGTAGCGCTCGGCGTCGTCCCAGCGCTGCGCCTCCTTCATCGTCAACGCGACGTTGTTCATCGCGAGCGCATTGTCGGGCGCGATCGCGACGAGCCGTTCCGCGCACGCGAGCGCGCCCGTCAGATCCTGCCCGGCCAGCCGCGCGACGACGAGGTTGATCCACGCCTGCACGTCGTGCGGATCGACGTTCACCGCCTCCTCGAGCAGCGCGACCTCCTCCGCGCGATCGCCGCCCGACAGCCGCAGCGCGATCGCCAGGTTGTTGCGCAGCGACGGCAGGTCGGGCTCGCTCGCCAGTGCGGCGCGATAAGGCGCGACCGCTTCGGCGTGGCGGCCGTCCATCTGCAGCGCGTAGCCGAGGTTGAACCGGGCGGCCGCATTCGGATGCAGGCGTGCGCACCGGTCGGCGAGGGCAACCGCATCGGCCGTGCGCTGCCGCCCGGCGAGCGCGATCGTGAGCCGTGCGAGCGATGCCGTGTCGACGGCGTGCAGATGCGCGGCGGCGGCGAGCCATAGATCATGTGCGGCGTGCTCGCCGCGCGCCTGCGCGTCGGCGGCCCGTTCGAGCAGCGCGAGCAGCGGCGGCAGCAGCGGAACCAGGAAGTCGTTCGAATCGTCCATGCGGTCGGAAACGGTAAGGGCACGTTCGCGCGCATGCCGCGCGAACCGGAATACGCGCATCTTAGCGCCCGCGCGACCCGATGCGGCGCCTGCCGGCGCATGCGCGAACCGCGCCGCCGGCCGGAGCTCGATACGCGTTCGCCGCCGTTCCGGCCGCACCCCGCGCCGATCCGGTAAAATTGCACGTTTCAGCACACTAACAAGCCGCGCCGCCGCGCGAGCCGACCCTCCGGGCCCGCCCGGAGCGCCGCCCGCAACGGAGCGCCAGCGCCACGAAGGCTCTTCATGCTTACGTTTCAGCAAATCATCCTGACGCTGCAGTCCTACTGGGACAAGCAGGGTTGCGCTCTGCTCCAGCCCATCGACATGGAAGTCGGCGCGGGCACCTCGCACGTCCACACGTTCCTGCGCGCGGTCGGCCCCGAGCCGTGGCGCGCCGCGTACGTGCAGCCGTCGCGCCGGCCGAAGGACGGCCGCTACGGCGAGAATCCGAACCGCCTGCAGCACTACTACCAGTACCAGGTCGTGCTCAAGCCGGCGCCGGAGAACATCCTCGACCTGTACCTCGGCTCGCTGGAAGCGCTCGGCTTCGACCTGAAGCAGAACGACGTGCGCTTCGTCGAGGACGACTGGGAGAACCCGACGCTCGGCGCGTGGGGCCTCGGCTGGGAAGTGTGGCTGAACGGCATGGAAGTGACGCAGTTCACGTACTTCCAGCAGGTCGGCGGCCTCGACTGCAAGCCGGTGCTCGGCGAGATCACCTACGGCCTCGAGCGCCTCGCGATGTACCTGCAGAAGGTCGAGAACGTCTACGACCTGATCTGGACCGAATGGGAAGAACAGGGCCCGGACGGCCCCGAGCTGCGCCGCCTGACCTACGGCGACGTCTACCACCAGAACGAAGTCGAGCAGTCGACGTACAACTTCGAGCACGCGAACGTCGACCTGCTGTTCACGTTCTTCAACAGCTACGAAGCGGAAGCGAAGCGGATGATCGACGCGCAGCTCGCGCTACCCGCATACGAGCTCGTGCTGAAGGCCGGCCACACGTTCAACCTGCTCGACGCGCGCGGCGCGATCTCGGTGACCGAGCGCGCGGCGTACATCGGCCGCATCCGCGCGCTGTCGCGCCTCGTCGCGCAGGCGTATTACGAATCGCGCGAGAAACTCGGCTTCCCGATGCTCGGCAACCCGCCGGGCGTGCCGGGCCTCACCTCCGATGCCCAGGAAGCCGCGCAGCCGGCCTGGGTGCCGCCGCTGAAGGCCGAACGCAAGATCGATCAGGACTGACGAGACTTCTTCACATCATGACGCACAATCATCCCGCCCCCCTGCTCGTCGAACTGCTGACCGAAGAGCTGCCGCCGAAGGCCCTCGCGCGCCTCGGCGACGCGTTCGCCGAAGGCCTTGCGCAGCGCCTCGCGGCGCGCGACCTGATCGAAGGCGAGCTCGTCTTCGAGCGCTATGCGACGCCGCGCCGCCTCGCCGTCGTCGTGCAGAACGTGCGCGCGGTCGCGCCGGAAAAGCAGGTCCGTGAAAAGGTGCTGCCGGTGTCGGTCGCCCTCGACGCGGAAGGCAAGCCCACCGCCCCGCTCGCGAAGAAGCTCGCGGCGCTCGGCCACCCGAACCTGTCGGTCGCCGATCTCGAGCGCGCGCAGGACGGCAAGGCCGAAGCGTTCTTCGTCAACTACGCGGCCGCCGGCGCGACGCTCGCCGACGGCCTGCAGGCCGCGCTCGACGAAACCCTCGCGAAGCTGCCGATCCCGAAGGTCATGACCTACCAGCGCCCGGACGGCACCGACGTGCAGTTCGTGCGCCCGGTGCATCGCCTGACCGCGCTGCACGACAACCGCATCGTGCCCGTCACCGCGTTCGGCATCGACGCCGGCGACACGACGCTCGGCCACCGCTTCCTGTCCGACGGCCTCGTCGCGATCACGCACGCGAGCGCCTACGCGAGCACGCTGCGCGACAAGGGCCGCGTGCTCGCCCACTTCGGCGACCGCAAGGAAACGATCCGCACGCAGCTGAACGAGCACGCGAACGGCGACACCGTCGTGATGCCGGAAGCGCTGCTCGACGAAGTGACGTCGCTGGTCGAATGGCCGGTCGTCTATCCGTGCCGCTTCGAGGACGAATTCCTGCAGGTTCCGCAGGAATGCCTGATCCTCACGATGCAGACCAACCAGAAGTATTTCGCGCTGACCGACGTCGCCGGCAAGCTGCGCTCACGCTTCCTGATCGTGTCGAACATCGAGACGAAGACGCCGGGCGAGATCGTCGAAGGCAACGAGCGCGTCGTGCGCCCGCGCCTCGCCGACGCGAAGTTCTTCTTCGAGCAAGACAAGAAGAAGCCGCTCGCGGATCGCGTGCCGCTGCTCGCGAACGTCGTCTATCACAACAAGCTCGGCTCCGCGCTCGCGCGCGTCGAGCGGCTCGAGGCGCTGGCCGGCGAGATCGCGCCCGCGATCGGCGCCGACGCGGCGCTCGCGCAGCGCGCCGCGCGTCTCGCGAAGGCCGACCTGCTGACCGACATGGTCGGCGAGTTCCCCGAGCTGCAGGGCACGATGGGCACGTACTACGCACGCCACGACGGCGAGCCGGACGACGTCGCGATCGCGTGCACCGAGCACTACCAGCCGCGCTTCTCGGGCGACACGCTGCCGTCGACGCCCGTGTCGACCGCGGTCGCGCTCGCCGACAAGCTCGAGACGATCGTCGGCATCTGGGGCATCGGCCTCGCGCCGACCGGCGAGAAAGATCCGTTCGCGCTGCGCCGCCACGCGCTCGGCGTGCTGCGCGTGCTGCTCGAGAAGCAGTTGCCGCTCGACCTGATGTCGCTGCTGCGCGTCGCGCATGCACGCTTCGCGGCCGTGCCGGAAGTCGCCGAATCGACCGACGCGATCTTCGCGTTCTTCATGGACCGCCTGCGCGGCCTGCTGCGCGAGCGCGGCTACACGGCCGGCGAAGTCGACGCGGTGCTGAGCCTGAACCCGACGCGCCTCGACGACATCGTCGCGCGCCTCGACGCGGTGCGCGAATTCACGCGCCTCGCGGAAGCCGAGGCGCTGGCCGCCGCGAACAAGCGGATCTCGAACATCCTGAAGAAATCGGAAAGCGCGGCGAACGGCGCGGTGCAGCCGACGCTGTTCGTCGAAGCGGCCGAGAAGGCGCTGCACGAGCAGCTCGCGCAGGTGACGCCGCGCGTGCAGTCGCAGCTCGAAGCGCATGCGTACACGGGCGCGCTGTCGGCGCTCGCCGCGCTGCGCGCGCCGGTCGACGCGTTCTTCGACGGCGTGATGGTCAACGCCGACGATCCGGCGCTGCGCGCGAACCGTCTCGCGCTGCTGTCCGCGCTGCACCAGCAGATGAACTGCGTCGCAGACATCTCGAAGCTCGCCGCATAAGAAGGGCCGCACGATGCCGACCAGTCTCACCAGGAAGCTCGTCGTCCTCGATCGGGACGGCGTGATCAACGTCGATTCGGACGCGTTCGTCAAGTCGCCCGACGAGTGGATCCCGCTGCCCGGCAGCCTCGAGGCGATCGCGCGGCTCAACCATGCGGGGTATCGCGTGGTGGTCGCGACCAACCAGTCCGGCATCGGCCGCGGCCTGTTCGACATGGCGACGCTGAACGCGATGCATCTGAAGATGCATCGCGCGGCGGCGGCGGTCGGCGCGCGCATCGACGCGGTGTTCTTCTGCCCGCACACGGCGGAAGACCACTGCGACTGCCGCAAGCCGAAGCCCGGCATGATGCAGATGATCGCCGAGCGTTTCGAGATCGATCCGGATCACACGCCGGTGGTCGGCGATTCGCTGCGCGACCTGCAGGCCGGCATCGCGCTCGGCTTCCAGCCGCACCTGGTGTTGACCGGCAAGGGCAAGAAGACGCTCGCCGCGGGCAACCTGCCGCCCGGCACGAAGGTCCACGACGACCTGCGCGCGTTCGCGCTCGACTTCCTTTCACACGAACACGAGTGATGCGGCTGCCGCGCGCATCCTCCCTTACGCCAGACACACGCCGATGCGCTTCGTCCGCTCCCTGCTGCTGCTGATCTACTTCATCCTGTACACGGTGCCGTACGCGACCGCGTGCTTCATCGCCTTTCCGTTCCTGCGCGCCGACGCGCGCTACTGGATGGCGGCCGGCTGGTGCAAGTCGACGCTGTGGGTCGTGCGCTGGCTGAACGGCATCCGCTACCGGATCGAAGGCTACGAGAACCTGCCCGACGGCCCGGCCGTGCTGCTGTCGAAGCACCAGTCCGCCTGGGAGACGCTCGCGTTTCCCGCGCTGATGCCGAAGCCGCTGTGCTACGTGTTCAAGCGCGAGCTGCTGTACGTGCCGTTCTTCGGCTGGGCGCTCGGCATGCTGCACATGGTTCATATCAACCGCAAGGAAGGCAAGAACGCGTTCGGCTCGGTGATCAGCCAGGGCAGGAAGCGGCTCGCGGAAGGCGCATGGGTGATCATGTTCCCCGAAGGCACGCGCACGCCGGTCGGCAAGCAGGGCAAGTACAAGACGGGCGGAGCGCGCTTCGCGATCGAGACCGGCGCGCCGGTCGTGCCGATCGCGCACAACGCGGGCAATGTGTGGCCGCGCAATTCGTTCACGAAATACCCGGGCGTGGTCACGGTGTCGATCGGCAAGCCGATCGACTCGGCCGGCCTCACGCCCGACGCATTGAACTCGCAGGTCGAAGCCTGGATCGAAGCGGAAATGCGCCGCATCGACCCTGGCGCGTACCGCTCGCCGGACAATTCCGCAAGGCGTAATGCCGCGCGCGTCTGAGTCACCCGGGCTGTCCCCGTTGCGCACCACAAGACGAAGCGAACTGATGAAGAAGCGTCCGCGGCCACGACCTGCCGTCGTGGCCCTCGATCATCGCCAGCTGGACCTGCCGCTCTTCGACGGGCCGGCCGCCGCGCCGTCCGCGCCCGCTGCACCGCCCGCGCCGCCTGACGCGGCGCCCGGCGCGGCCCCGGCGCCCGATCCCGCCCGCGACCGTTCGCGCGTGCGCACGTTCGCGCTCGACAGCCGGGTGCTCGAATATCGGTTGAAGCGCTCCGCGCGCCGCACGATCGGCTTCACGATCGACGGCAGCGGGCTGACGATCACCGCGCCGCGCTGGGTCACGCTCGCCGACATCGAGGCGGCGATCACCGAGAAGCAGCGCTGGATCTTCGCGAAACTCGCGGAATGGAAGACGCGCACCGAGCAGCGCGCACTGCCGCAGATCGACTGGCGCGACGGCGCGCAGCTCCCGTACCTGGGCAAGTCGGTGACGGTCGCGCTCGCGTCCGATGCGGGCACCGTCGCGTTCGACGGCGACGCGCTGCGGCTCGCGCTGCCGCTGCCCGCGCAGGCCGACGCGCAGCAGATCAAGGATCGCGTGCAGGGCTGGCTGCAGGGCGAGGCGAAGCGGATCTTCGGCGAACGTCTCGCGCACTACGCGGACAAGCTCGGCGTCACGTATTCGATGTATGCGCTGTCGTCGGCCGCGACGCGCTGGGGCAGCTGCTCTAGCGACGGCAAGATCCGCCTGAACTGGCGGCTGATCCATTTCCCGATGTCGATCATCGACTACGTCGTCGCGCACGAGCTGTCGCACCTGCGCGAGATGAACCACAGCCCGCGCTTCTGGCAAACCGTCGAATCGATCTTTCCGGAATTCCGCGAAGCGCGGCATACGCTCAAGCATCACCCGCCCGAGCTGCTGCCGGCGCTCTGAAAACGAACGGGCGGCGCGGGACACCCCGCGCCGCCCGTCTCGCGACGCGCATCGCGCGCGCCGCGGCCGCTTCATCCGGCGCTCAGTGCGCCTTCTTCTGGATGAACTCGATCTTGTAGCCGTCCGGATCCTCGACGAACGCGATCACGGTCGTGCCGTGCTTCATCGGGCCCGCTTCGCGCGTGACCTTGCCGCCCTGTGCCTTGATCCGGTCGCACGCCGCGTATGCATCGTCGACTTCCAGCGCCAGATGCCCGAAACCCGTGCCGAGGTCGTACGACGGGGTATCCCAGTTGTGGGTCAGCTCGATCACCGTGCCCGTGCTTTCGTCCTCGTAGCCGACGAACGCGAGCGTGAACCTGCCTTCCGGATAGTCGTTGCGACGCAGCAGTTTCATGCCCAGCAACTCGGTGTAGAACCTGATCGAGCGGTCGAGATCGCCGACTCGCAGCATCGTGTGCAGCAAACGCATTTCTTGTACTCCATGGGGACTTGCCTGAACGGCAGACTCTACCAGAGTCGGGGGGATCCCGCCGGGCGCGCCCCGCGCACACGCCGGTGGCGGTCGCGAGCCTCGCGTACAGTCGGTGATCGTCGCGTTCGTCAGCTATCTGTCGTGGTTCTGGCTGCCGACCCGCCACATCGCGTCGCGGCTGTCGGTGTTCACGTTCCTGTCGCCGCTGTTCGGCGTCGCGTTCGGCGTGCTGCTGCTCGGCGAATCGGTCGGCTGGCGCTTCGTGTCCGCCGCGGCGCTGGTGTCGATCGGGATCGGCTTCGTCAACGCGCCTGCGCGCGACGCGGTCCGGCATCGCCGCTCCGCACCAATGAACAAGGCTGCCCGCCAGGGCAGCCTCGAAGTCCGGCGCGCGGCACGCACCCGCCGCGCTGGCTATCCGGCCTTGCGCACCGCCGCGAGCGCCTGCGCGACGCCGACATACTCGGCCACGCTCACGTCTTCCGCGCGGCGCGCGAGATCGAAGCCGAGCGCATCGAAATCGATCGTCTCGCGATAGTCGCCGAGCGTATTGCGCAGCATCTTGCGGCGCTGCGAGAACGCCGCCGTCACGATTTCGCCGAGCAGCACGGGATCGACGTCCGGCAGTTCGTGCGGCTCGTACGGAATCATCCGCACGATCGCCGAATCGACCTTCGGCGGCGGCTGGAACGACTCCGGCGGCACGTCCATCATCTTGTCCATCACGTAGCGGTACTGCAGCATCACGGACAGGCGCGAGAACGCCTTCGAGCCCGGTTCGGCGACCATCCGCTCGACCACTTCGTTCTGCAGCATGAAATGCTGGTCGACGACCACGTCGGCGAACGTCATCAGGTGGAACAGCAGCGGGCTGGAAATGTTGTACGGCAGGTTGCCGACGATGCGCAGCGACGGCTTGTCGCCCGCCGCCGCGAGCGCGCGGAAGTCGAACGCGAGCGCGTCGCCCGCGTGCAGCTCGAGCAGCGGGCCGAAGCGCTTCTGCAGCCGGGTAATCAGGTCACGGTCGAGCTCGACCGCATGCAGCGGCGATTCGGGCGTCGCGAGCCGCGCGATCAGCGGCTCGGTCAGCGCGCCGAGGCCCGGGCCGATCTCGACCATCCGCTGGCCGCGCGCCGGGCCGATCGTCGCGACGATCGAGTCGATCACGCCGTGATCGACGAGGAAGTTCTGCCCGAAGCGCTTGCGCGCGAAATGGCCCTGGTGCTGTCTGCTGTTCGACATCGACTGAAAAAAACGAAAACGCGTTGAATGGAATCGGGCCGGGCCGCTTTGCCGGGCCGCGTCAGGCCGCGCGGCGATGGCGCGCCATCGTGACCGCGGTATCGAGCGCGGCGATCATGCTGCCCGGATCGGCGCGGCCGGTGCCGGCGAGATCGAGCGCGGTGCCGTGATCGACCGACGTGCGGATGATCGGCAGGCCGAGCGTAACGTTGATCCCCTCGCCGAACGTCGCGTACTTGAGTACCGGCAGGCCCTGGTCGTGAAACATCGCGAGCACGCAGTCCGCATCCGCCAGATAGCGGGGCTGGAACAGCGTGTCGGCCGGATACGGGCCGCGCGCATCGATGCCCTGCGCCTTCGCGCGGGCGAGCGCGGGCTCGATCACGTCGATCTCCTCGCGGCCGAGATAGCCGTTCTCGCCGGCGTGCGGGTTGAGCCCCGTCACGAGGATGCGCGGCGCGGCGAGGCCGAAGTCGCGCCGCAGGTCGCGATCGATGATGGCGAGCGTCTCGAGCAGGCCGTCGATCGTCAGCGCGGCCGACACGTCCTTCAGCGGCAGGTGCGTCGTCGCGAGCGCGACGCGCAGCGGCGTCGCGCCGGTGCCGGCCAGCATCATCACCACGCGCGGCGTGCCGGTGCGCTCGGCCAGGTATTCGGTATGGCCCGTGAACGGCACGCCCGCATCGTTGATCGTGCTCTTCTGCAGCGGCGCGGTGACGATCGCATCGTATTCGCCCGCGAGCGCGCCGTCGATCGCCGCGTCGAGCAGCGCGAGCACGTAGCGGCCGTTCGCGGCGTTCAACTCGCCTGCGCGCGCGGGCGCGGCGAGCGGCTGGCCCGCGACGGCAATCCGCCCGCCGGCGACGAGCGCCGGCCAGTCCGCGCCAACCGCCGCCGCGCGCCCGGCGAGCAGCGCCGCGTCGCCGAGCACCGTGAAGCGCGCGTCCGGCCAGCGCCGCGCGGCGTCGCGCAGCGCCTGCACGGTCAGCTCCGGACCGACGCCGGCGGGCTCGCCGGTCGTGATCGCGATATGCAGCGCGGGCGACGTCATCGGCGGCTCGCTCAGTTCTGCGGGCCGAAGCCGCCGATCTTGAACTGCACGTACGACGAATCGCGCAGCTCGCGCAGCCAGTCGGCATACGCCTGCTCGGCCTTGCGCTGGCCGATCGCCTGGCGTGCGATGTCCATCTGCTGCTGCACCGAGCCTTCGGACTCGCGGCGCTCCAGCACCTGGATCAGGTGGTAGCCGTATTCGGTGCGCACGGGAATGCTGACCTGGCCGTCCTGCAGGTTGTTCATCGCGCGCTCGAACTCGGGCACCGTCTCGCCGGGGCTGATCCAGCCGAGATCGCCGCCTTGCGATGCCGAGCCGTCCTGCGAATAGGTGCGGGCGAACTTCGCGAAATCGCCGCCGGACTCGACCTGCTTGCGGATGTCGATCAGCTGCTGGCGCGCCTGGCCTTCGGACTTGCCTTCGCCGACGCGCAGCAGGATGTGGCGCACGTGCGTCTGCACGATCTTCGGCGCGGCGGCCGACGCGCCCTGGCTCTGGCGGCGGTCGACGAGGCGCACGATCTCGAAGCCGTCCGGCACGCGCACGAGCGTCGGATTGACCTGGCCCGGACGCAGCTTCGACGCGGCCGCGACGACGTCGGCCGGCAGCGCGCCCGGCGACTTGAAGCCGAGATCGCCGCCCTTCTTCGCGTCGTTCGCTTCCGAGTTGTTCTTCGCGAGGCGCTCGAAATCCGCGCCCGACACCGCCTGCTGCAGCAGCCCTTCGGCCTTCTTCTGCGCGGCCTCGATTTCGGCCTGCGGCGCATTGGTCGGCGCCTTCACGAAAATGTGCTGGAAGCGCAGGTCCTGCTGCTGCGACGCGTTCGGCCCGCGCTGGCTCGCGATATAGCTCGCGACTTCCGCGTCCGACACGGTGATCTTGCCGTCGACCTCGCGCTCGCGCAGCTTCGACAGCGTCAGCTCGGTGCGCGCGTCGCCGCGGAACACGCTCCAAGGCACGCCTTGCGCCTCGATCCGCGCGCGGTACTGGTCGAGCGTCATGCCGTTCGCCTGCGCGAGGCGCTGCAGCGTCGACTGCACGGCCGCGTCGTCGACCCGGATCCCGTCGTCCTTGGCTTTCTGCACCTGGATGCGCTCGAGCACCATCTGGTTCAGCACCTGCGCGCGCATCTGGTCGAGCGGCGGCACCGGCGCATTCTGCTGTTGCAGGCGGCGCGAGATCAGGCCGACGCGCTGGTCGAGCTCGCGGCCCGTGATCACGTCGTTGTTGACGACCGCGACGACTTCATCGGTGAGCTGCGCGCCTTGCGAGCCGAGCGCCTGCGCCGCGGCCGGCGCGGCGGCGAGCAGCGCGGCGGACGCGGCGAGGCCGGAGACGACTGCCGCGAAGCGAAGGGTTTTCTTCATTGCCACTGATACTCCATTGAAATCGTGCTGATCCGGTGCCGGCGCCGTGTTCCGCTCGCGGACGCCCCGGCGTTAGTCGTAGTTGCTGAAGCGCGACAGCGGCGGCGCCGCCGGCGGCAACGGCATGTAGCCCGGCACCCCGGCCCGGAACGCGTTCACGAGGCCGTTGTCGATGCTCGACAGCCCCTTGAGCGTCAGCTGCGCCATGAACCGCGTCGCCGAAGTCTGCTGTTGCGACGAGTTCACGCCGTTCGCATACCGCTGGATACCGACCCCGAGCGCCCAGCAATCGGCGTCGTATTGTAAGCCGACCAGCCCGTCGATCACCCGGTCGCCCGAGAAGTCGTAGTTGAAGCGGCCGACCGCATACAGCCGGCGGGTCAGCGGCCACTGCGCGGACACCAGGAACTGGTTGATCGGCCGGCCATCGAGCGTCTGGGTCGCGCGCGTGTAGCGGTAGCCGACGTTGATCACCTTGCGCAGCTCGGGGCTGTAGCCGAAACCGATGCTCGATTTCACGAGCTGGTTGTTGTTCTGGTTGTACTGGAACGCCGTTTCCGACGCGAAACCCGAGCCGAGCTTGAGCGCGGCGCCCGCGATCAGGTCCGAGTGGCGCGCCTGCGACGCGGCCGGGGTCGACTTCAGCGTCACGCGCTGGTCGGTGAAGTAGTACTGCTGCGCGATCATGAAGCGCGCGCGCTCGTCGCCGGTGCGCGGATCGATGAAGCGCGACGTCAGCCCGGCCGTCAGGCGGTTCGCGTCGGCGAACCGGTCGTTGCCGACGAACGTGTTCGGCTGGTAGATCTCCGCGAGGCCGAAATCCGATTCCGCGGTGTCGAACAGCGGCGCGTTCGACTGGTTGCGGTACGGCGTATACACGTAATACAGGCGCGGCTCGAGCGTCTGGATGAAATCCTGGCCGAACAGGCGCACCGAGCGGTCGAAGATCAGCCCCGAGTCGAAGCTGACCGTCGGGATCGATTCGGTGAAGCGCTTCGGATTGTTCGGCGTGTTCGACGCCACGTAGCTCAGGTCGTACGACGCGAAGTGATACTGGACCTTCGGCACCGCGAAGTAGCCGGGGCCGTAGATGCCGTACGCGATGTACGGGTTGAACACGACCCGGTCGCCCTGCGTCGTGTCGGCCGTCGTGATGCGGAAACGCGAATAGTCGGCTTCCGCGCCGAAATCGAAGCCGCCGACGTTGTACTTCGTGTACTTCACGTTCAACTGCGGTTCGCGGCCGTACGGCGGCGCGCTCGACGGCGGCAGCGTCTGCCAGTGCTGGTAGCGCGCGAGCACCGACCACGGGCCGTTGTTGTACGTGAGCCCGGCTTCCTGCTGGTACAGCGTCTGCGTGCCGGTCACGAACTGGTTCGAGATGGACGCGAGGTCTTCCGGATAGGTGTTGTCCGAGACCTTGTTGTAGTAGACGTAGCCGCCGAAGCCGCTGCCGAAGTTCTGCTGGTGCTGCCAGTAGATCGCGTAGCGGTTGCGATGCGCGAGCCGGTCGTCCGGCAGGTACTCGCCCGTGAGCGTGCCCGAATAGCTCGCCGACAGGTAGCGGAACGTCGCCTGCGTCTGCACCCCGCGCTTCGTGATGATGCGCGGCGTGATCGTCAGGTCGCGGTTCGGCGCGATATTGAAGTAGTACGGCAGCGACAGCTCGAACCCGTTGTTCGAGTTGATCGAGAACGTCGGCGGCAACAGGCCGCTGCGCCGCTCGCCCGACAGCGGGAACGTCAGCCACGGGCTCGCGAAGATCGGCACGCCCTGGAAGAACAGCACGCCGTTGCGGGCCGTGCCCTCGTCGGCACCCGTGTCGAAGTCGAAGCGGCTGCCCTTGATGTACCACGCGGGATTCGTCGCGCACTGGCACGCGGTGTAGGTGCCGTTGACGAACACCGAACGCTCGGCGTCGAGCAGGTCGACGCGCTCCGCGCTGCCCGAGCCGCCCGTCGTGCTGAAATGGTACTTCGGCGCCGTCATGAAGCCCTGGTTCGCCTCGACCTTCAGATGCGCCTCGGGCCCGCTGAACGACGTGCCGGCGTTGACCACGCGGACCTGGCCGTACGCATCGGCCGTGTCCGTATCCTGGTCGTAATGGATCGCGTCGGCCTTCACGACCGCGTCGCCGCGGCGGAGCTCGGCCGAGCCCTTCGCGGCCAGGTCCTGCTCGGCCGTGCCGCTCGTGTGGTCGGCGATCACGAAGGTGGCCGGCTTCGCGCCCTCCTTCAGCGGATGCTCCTCGAGCTGGGGCGCGAGGCGAAGATCCCACGGCGAGTCGAGCGGCTGCGGCTGCGCAGCCGCACCCGTCAGCTGCGCGTGCGACACCGCCGGCACGAGGCCGGGCACGGCCAGGAGCGCGAGCGCGAGCCGCCGTTTGCGCGGCACCCCGTCACCGGGGAAAACATTCGGGAATAGCGGTTTGGGCGGCATCTATCGTTTGGCGAATCGCCCCTCGTCAACCCGTGCGCTCGCGCATCGCGGCCCGCGCAATCGAACCGTGACTGCGGCTGAGCGCAAACCAGGGGAGGCGATCGGGCGAACGGCGCGACAGGCAGCGGGCCTGCACGGCAGATGCTGACGCGGGGCGCGTCAAAAAAGTCGTGGGGTATTATATGGCAAGACGTTCCCCCCTCCTCCGAGTTTCATGACGCCCCCATCCGACGATTCCCGCCTCGACGCGCTCACCGCCTGGCTGCACCCGCTCGCCGAGCGCTACGCCCTCGATCTCGCCACCCTTGCGCCCGCGTCCGAGGACGCCAGCTTTCGCCGCTATTTCCGCGTCGCAGCCGCGTCGCAGCCCGGCGGCTCGCTGATCGCCGTCGACGCGCCGCCGCCCGAGAAATGCCGCGAGTTCGTGCAGGTCGCCGGGCTGCTCGCCGGCGCGGCCATCCACGCGCCGCAGGTGCTGGCCCACGATTTCGACGCCGGCTTCATGCTCGTGACGGATCTCGGCCGGACATCGTACATCTCGGTGCTCGACCCGGCCGATCCGCTCGCCGCCCGGCCGCTGATGCGCGACGCGCTCGATACGCTGATCCGTTTCCAGCTGACGTCCGCGCCGGGCGTGCTGCCGCCGTTCGACGACGCGTTCCTGCGCCGCGAGATGGAGCTGATGCCCGAGTGGTACATCGGCCGGCACCTCGGCAAGACGGTCAGCGACGCGATGCGCGGCACGCTCGAGCGCACCTTCGCGCTGCTGATCGCGAGCGCCCGCGCGCAGCCGCAGCGCTTCATGCTGCGCGACTTCATGCCGCGCAACCTGATGGTCTGCACGCCGAACCCGGGCGTGCTCGACTTCCAGGACGCGGTGGAAGGCCCGCTGACCTACGACGTCGTGTCGCTGCTGCGCGACGCGTTCATCAGCTGGGACGAGGAATTCGAGCTCGACTGCTTCGCGTACTACTGGGAAAAGGCGAAGAAGGCCGGCCTGCCGGTCGATCCGGACTTCGGCGAGTTCTACCGCCAGCTCGAATGGATGGGCCTGCAGCGGCACATCAAGATCCTCGGCCTGTTCGCGCGCATCAACTACCGCGACGGCAAGCCGGCCTACCTCGCGGATCTCCCCCGCTTCCTCGCATACGCGCGCAAGGTCGCGCTGCGCTACCGCCCGCTCGTGCCGTTCGCGAAGCTGCTCGACGAGCTCGAAGGCACGACGGCCGACGTCGGCTATACGTTCTGAAGATGAGTCATCCTCTCACCACGGCGATGATCTTCGCCGCCGGGCGCGGCGACCGGATGCGCCCGCTCACCGACACCTGCCCGAAGCCGCTGCTCGCGGTGGGCGGCAAGCCGCTGATCGTCTGGCAGATCGAGCGGCTCGCGCAGGCGGGCATCGAGACCATCGTGATCAACCATGCGTGGCTCGGCGCGCAGATCGAAGCCGCGCTCGGCGACGGTGCGCGCTGGGGCGTGCGGCTAGTCTATTCGGCCGAAGTCGACGCGCTCGAAACGGCGGGCGGCATCGCGCAGGCGCTGCCGCTGCTCGAGCGCGACGGCCGGCCGGCCGTCTTCGTCGCGGTCGCGGGCGACGTGTTCTGCGAATTCGACTACCGGGCGCTCGCCGCGCATGCGGCGCGGATGGCCGCGCTCGACACGCCCGCGATGCATCTCGTGATGGTGCCGAACCCGCCGTTCCATCCGTCGGGCGATTTCGCGCTCGGCGACGACGGCCGGCTGTCGCTCGACGGCGCCGCGCGCGTCACGTTCGGCAGCATCGGCCTGTACGACACGCGGATGTTCCACGACCTCGCGCCCGGCACGCGGCGCGCGCTCACGCCGTACTTCCGCGCGACGATCGAAGCCGGCCGGGCAAGCGGCGAGCTGTACGAAGGGATCTGGGAAAACGTCGGCACGCCCGCGCAGCTCGGCGAGCTCGACGCGCGGCTGCGCGCCGCGCGCTGACCGGAGCGGGCCGCGCTCCGTGCGCCGGCCCGCTCAGACTTCCTCGGCTTCTTCCCCGCCCGCCGCCGCGCGCTGCTGCTGCAGCGCCCACATCTGCGCATACAGCCCGTCCGCGCGCACGAGTTCATCGTGCGTGCCGCGTTCGACGATCCGCCCGTGATCCATCACGAGAATCTGCTGCGCGTGCACGACCGTCGACAGCCGGTGCGCGATCACGAGCGTCGTGCGATGCCGTGCGATCTGCTCGAGCTCGTGCTGGATCGCGCGTTCCGAGCGCGAGTCGAGCGCGGAGGTCGCCTCGTCGAACAGCAGGATCGGCGGGTTCTTCAGCAGCGTGCGCGCGATCGCGACGCGCTGCTTCTCGCCGCCCGACAGCTTGAGGCCGCGCTCGCCGACCGGCGTGTCATACCCCTTCGGCAAGCTCTCGATGAAATCGTGGATATGCGCGGCGCGCGCGGCCGCGATCACCTCGTCGCGGGTCGCGGTCGGCCGGCCGTACGCGATGTTGTAGTAGATCGAATCGTTGAACAGCACCGTATCCTGCGGCACGATGCCGATCGACGCGCGCAGCGAATCCTGCGTCACGTCGCGGATGTCCTGCCCGTCGATGCGGATCGCGCCGCCCGCCTGCCGGTCGAGATCGTAGAAACGGAACAGCAGGCGCGACAGCGTCGACTTGCCCGAGCCGCTGTGGCCGACCACCGCGGTCGTCGTGCCCGCGTCGATCGTGAACGTGACGTCGTGCAGGATCGACCGGGCCGGCTCGTACGCGAAGTTCACGTGCTCGAAGCGCACCTGCGCGCCGGCCACCGCGAGCGGCGGCGCATCGGGCGCATCCGCGACTTCCTTCGCCGCCGACAGCAGCCCGAACATCCGGTCCATGTCGGTCAGGCTCTGCTTCAGCTCGCGATATACGACGCCGAGGAAATTCAGCGGAATGTACAGCTGCAGCATGAACGTGTTGATCAGCACCAGGTCGCCGAGCGTCAGCTTGCCGGCAAGCACGCCCTGCGTCGCGCGCCACAGGATGAACACGAGCCCCGTGCCGATGATCGCCTGCTGGCCGAAGTTGAGCACCGACAGCGAGTTCTGCGAACGGATCGCGGCCTTGCGGTAGCGCTTCAGGTTCTCGTCGTAGCGCTGCGCCTCCCATTCCTCGTTGCCGAAGTACTTGACCGTCTCGTAGTTGATCAGCGAATCGATCGCACGCGAATTCGCGCGCGAATCGAGCTCGTTCATCGTGCGGCGGAAATGGGTGCGCCAGTTGGTGACCTTCACGGTGAACACGATGTATGTGATCAGCGCGGCGAACGTCACGTACGCGTAGTAGGCCTCATATTTGACGATGAAGAAGCCGAGCACGAGGCCGACCTCGACGAGCGTCGGCAGGATGCTGTACAGCGAATACGAGATGAGCTGCTGGATGCCGCGCGTGCCGCGCTCGATGTCGCGCGACATGCCGCCCGTCTGGCGCTCGAGGTGGAACCGCAGCGACAGCCCGTGCAGGTGCCGGAACACCTGCAGCGCAAGCTGGCGCACCGCGCTCTCGGTCACCTTCGAGAACAGGATCTCGCGCAGCTCGGTGAACAGCGACGTCGACAGCCGCACCAGCGCATACGCGATCACGAGCAGCCCGACGCCGCCCGCGAGCACGATCGCGGCCGACTGCTCGGCGCGGCCGAGCGCGGTGAGCTGCTGCACCCCGGCGAGATGGTCGACGATGCGCTTCATCACGACCGGCACGCCGAGGTTCGCGACCTTCGCGCCGATCAGGCAGCCGAGCGCGAGCAACACGCGCCATTTGTAGGTCGTCAGGTAAGGCAGCAGCGAACGAATGGTCTGCCAGTCGTTGCGGGGCCCGGATTGAAGCGGCGCGGGCTCGCCGGAAGCGGGAAATCGGCGCATGGGGGACAGGGCGGTCGGCGGTGCGCGCCGGGCTGCATGGCCGCCGGCTCACCCGCTTTCTCGTACAATTTGCGAACGTTGTATTGTCGCAGAAGCCGGTTCGCGCCGCTGTCGGCGGCCTGCCCGGCCGCCCGCGCGGGCCGGCGCGTCTTATTACAGGATGAAAGCTTCGCCATGACCGACTCCCCGCTCGCCCTCCCGCAAAAACAGCCCGCCCTGCGCGTCGTCCCGCAACCGTCCGACGCGAACGTCCACGGCGACGTGTTCGGCGGCTGGATCATGTCGCAGGTCGACATCGCCGGCTCGATTCCCGCGAGCCAGCGCGCGAACGGCCGGGTCGCGACCGTCGCGGTCAATTCCTTCGTGTTCAAGCAGCCGGTGTTCGTCGGCGACCTGCTGAGCTTCTATGCGACCGTCACGCGCACCGGCAACACGTCGGTCACGGTCGACGTCGAAGTATTCGCGCAGCGCATGCGCCTTGCCGGAGAAGTCGTCAAGGTGACCGAAGCGACGCTCACCTACGTCGCGACGGGCCCGGACCGCAAGCCGCGCTCGCTGCCGCCGCTCGCGTAACGTCCGGGGGCCGGCACGGCCGCCGCGTCAGTGCGTGGCCGTCAGCCCGAATTCCCGCATCGCCGGCAGGAAATCGTGGTTCAGCTTCGGCTTGCGCGACAGCTTGACCAGCACGTAGCGCTGGAACGGCGCGAGCCGCTGCCATTGCCCGACGTCCGGCGCCGGCAGCCCCGCCAGCGCACTCTGCTGCACCAGCGCATCGGGCACCCGCTCGGTGCTGCGCCAGGTCGGCTGATCGTCCGGCTGGAACCAGCTCGGCTCGAGATCGGCGTGCGTGCGCAGCATCTCGAACAGCGCGTGGTCGAAATTGGGTTCGATCGCGGTGTCCTCGTCGGCGGGGAAGCGGGCGAGCAGCTTGCGATCCTCGAGCGGCAGCAATTGCCACTGCTCGAGCGAGATCCGCAAGCCGAAGCGGTCGAGGTTGAAACGCACGATCATCGGGATGTACGTGAAATTTTCCGATGAATCGCGTTCGAAATTGAAAAGCAACGGCGTGTCGCTGAGTCCCATGGCATGACCTGAAGTGGCGAATACCGGCGCGGCCGGCCTGCCTGGGGTATTTTAGAACCTCTGCGCGCGAATGGCGGCCCGATCGGCATTCCGCCCCGCGCGCGTCCAATCAACGGGAGCCAGTGTGAATCCGACCGAATCCGCCGAACCGCGCGGCGCGATCGAGCTGTCCGTGCGCCGCACGCGCGGCGACGCCGCCGAGACGGCGATCGACCACGTCGGCCAGGAATGGCCGGTCGCGCTCGTCTTCAACGGCATTTCCCACGCGGTGATGATGTGCACGCCGCGCGACCTCGAGGCGTTCGCGGTCGGCTTCGCGATCTCGGAAGGGATCGTCGCGCGCGGCAGCGACATCAAGGACATCGAGGTGATCCTGCACGCCGACGCGCCGCTGCCGCATGCCGAAGTCCATCTCGAAGTCGTCCAGCAGGCGTTCGCCGCGCTGAAGGACAAGCGCCGCGCGCTCGCCGGGCGCACCGGCTGCGGCGTATGCGGGATCGAAAGCATCGACCTGCTCGACCTGGCGCCGGAGCGGGTGCCCGACACCGGCTTTCTCGCGCGCCTCGCGCCCGACGCGCTCGCGCGCGCCGCGCGCGAGCTGCCGGCCCACCAGGCGTTGACGCAGCTCACCGGCGGCCTGCACGCGGCCGCGTGGTGCGACGCAACAGGCGCGATCCATGCTGCGTTCGAGGACGTCGGCCGCCATAACGCGCTCGACAAGCTGATCGGCTCGCTCGTGCTGGCGCGCGCCGACACGACCGACGGCTTCGTGTTCCTGTCGAGCCGCGCGAGCTACGAGCTGGTGCGCAAGGCGGCGCGCGTCGGGATCCCGATGGTCGCGACCATTTCCGCGCCGTCGTCGCTCGCGATCGCGATCGCGCGGCAGGCCGGCCTGCGGCTCGTCAGCTTCTGCCGCGCGACCGGCTACGTGGATTACGACACCGTGTGACGCAGCTCGGCGCCCGCCGGCGCGGGCGTGCCCGGCGCAGGCGGCGCGCTGGTCCGCTCGCTGGTCCGGTTGCCGAGGTAGTCGGTCCAGTAATGGTGCTCGGTATCGTAGAGCTTGCAGCGGCGGGCCGTGTCGAAATACCAGCGCCAGCTGAAGGGCTGCACGACGATGCGCCCGGGCAGCATGTCCTCCAGCTTCGCCTGCGCGGGCTTGAGCTGGTAGAGCGGCACGCTCATGTCGACGTGGTGGGCGGTGTGCTCCATGATGTGGTGCAGCAGGCCGCCGATGCCGAAGCGGAACGTCAGGTGCAGCGTGGTCGACACGAACGGCGCGGCATTCGACCACTCGGTCCGGTTCGCATGCCACGCGATGCGCGGATCGGTGTGGTGCACGTACACGACGAAGCCGATCATCGAGACCCAGAACAGGAACGGCACCAGCACGCCGGTCGCGAGCAGCAGCGCGACCGGCTGCCGCGTCGCCAGCGCCACCCACACGACGGCGGCGATCCACACGGCCGCGAAGCCGGTCACCAGCAGGCAGTCGCGCCGGAACACGGGCCGCGACGCGCCGATATAGGTTTTGGTCGGGAAATACATCCTCAGCCACCAGACCTCGACGAGATAGTAGAGCCCCGGCGCCCAGCCGCTGCGATAGATGCGATCGAGCATGCGGCGCACCGGCGACAGCGCGGCGAACTCCGCCGGCGTATGCGGCGCCCACACGAAGTCGAAGCCCTTCAGGTTCGTATAGCCGTGATGCACCACGTTGTGGCCGACTTCCCACAGGCTGTACGGCGTCAGCGACGGCAGGAACGCGATGCGGCCGAGCCAGCGGTTCAGCCGGCGATGGGGCGTCAGGCTCTGGTGGCACGCGTCGTGCCCGATGATGAAGAGCCGCCCGGTGATGAAGCCGGCGGCCATCCCGCACGCGATCTTGCCGACGATCGACGGGATCAGCAGCGCGCCCGCGAACGCCGCGAACAGCAGCAGGTAGTCGAGCACGAGCAGCGCGACCGGGCGCATGATCTCGCGCGTCGCGAACGGCACGAGCCACGCGCGAATGACCTTGCGATGGGGGATCGGCTCGTCGGGACGAACCGGTGTCTGGGAATCGTTGTTGACCATGATGCAGCAAGGCGCGCGAATCGCGCGCCCCCGAAAGGAAACCAGCCGCGCGACGTGCGCGGCGCGAATGCATGACCCGGATGCCGGTTAGCGCGACATCATGTTCATGCTGACGTTGTGCATCACCCACAGCGTCCCGAAGATCAGGATCAGCGCGGTGAGCACCGTGTAGCTGAACGCCATCACGTTCCAGCGCTGGCTGGACGAGGCGTTCATGTGCAGGAAGCAGGCGAGATGCACGACGATCTGCACGAACGCGAGCACCGCGAGCGTGATGATCGCCGCCTTCGGCGCCAGCATGCCGCCCATCACGAGGCCGAACGACGCGGCCGTCAGCAGCACCGACAGCACGAAGCCGACCATGTAGCCGCGGGCCGTGCCGTGCGCTTCGTCGTGGTGTATGAGTTCCGAATGGGCCATTTAGATCACGCTCGCGAGATAGACGAAGGAAAACACGCAGATCCAGACGATGTCGAGGAAGTGCCAGAACAGGCTCAGGCACATCAGGCGCCGGACGTCGCGCTCGGTCATGCCCGGGCCGCGCGCGATCTGCACGACGAGCACGACCATCCACAGCAGGCCGACGGCGACGTGCAGCCCGTGCGTGCCGACCAGCGTGAAGAACGCCGACAGGAACGCGCTGCGCTGCGGGCCCGCGCCCTCGGCGATCAGGTGCGAGAACTCGCGCATTTCCATCGCGAGAAACGCCGCGCCGAGCACGAACGTGACCGCGAGCCAGACGAACACCGTGCCGCGCCGGCGGCGCTGCGCGCCGAGCATCGCGAAGCCGTACGTGATGCTCGACAGCAGCAGCACGGCGGTCTCGAGCGCGACGCCCGGGATGTCGAACAGGTCCTTCGCGCCCGGGCCGCCCGCATACTGGTTGCCGAGCACCGCGAAGGTCGCGAACAGCGACGCGAAGATCACGCAGTCGGTCATCAGGTACAGCCAGAACCCGAACACCGAATGCGACGGCGGATGCGCGTGCGCCCCCGGATGGCGGGCCGCGCCCGCGAGAGTTTGAGATGACATCAGTTCGCCTCCAGTTCGGCTTCCGGCGACGGCGCGCGCATCCGCACGCCCGTGCGTTGTTCCTCGATCTTGCGGACGGTATCCGCCGGGATGAAATAGCCTTCGTTGTCCTGCGCGCTGTACAGCACCACCGTCGCGACGATGCCGACCAGGCCGGCGATCGCGAGCCACCAGATGTGCCATACCAGCGCGAAGCCGAGCAGCAGGCTGAACACGCCGACGAACAGGCCCGCGCTGGTATTCGACGGCATGTGGATGTCCTCGTACTTGACGTTCTTGCCGAGCCCGAGACCGAGGCCCTTCGCCTTGCGGTACGCAAGCTCGTCGAGCTCATGCACGTTCGGCGTCACGGCAAAGTTGTAGACCGCCGGCGGCGACGACGTCGCCCATTCGAGCGTGCGGCCGTTCCACGGGTCGCCGGTCGCGTCGCGATACTGCGGCAGGTGGCGGTTCCGCCAGCCGACCCACACCGAAGCGACCTGGCACACCACGCCGAGCGCAATCAGCACCACGCCGAACGCGGCGACCAGCAGCCACGGCTGCCAGGCCGGGTTGTCGTAGTGGTTCAGGCGGCGCGTCATGCCCATGAAGCCGAGCACGTAGAGCGGCATGAACGCGACGTAGAAGCCGGCCAGCCAGCACCAGAACGCGCGCTTGCCGAATTTCTCGTCGAGCTTGAAGCCGAACACTTTCGGGAACCAGAAATGAACGCCCGCGAAATAGCCGAACACGACGCCGCCGATGATCGTGTTGTGGAAATGCGCGATCAGGAACAGGCTGTTGTGCAGCACGAAGTCCGCGCCGGGAATCGCCAGCATCACGCCCGTCATGCCGCCGAGCGTGAACGTGACCATGAAGCCGATCGTCCACATCACCGGCGCCGTGAACTCGACGCGCCCGCGGTACATCGTGAACAGCCAGTTGAAGATCTTCACGCCGGTCGGGATCGCGATGATCATCGTCATGATCCCGAAGAACGCGTTCACGTTCGCGCCCGAGCCCATCGTGAAGAAGTGGTGCAGCCACACGAGAAACGCCAGCACCATGATCGCGCACGATGCGTACACCATCGTCTTGTAGCCGAACAGCGGCTTCTTCGCGAACGTCGCGATCACTTCCGAATAGATGCCGAACGCGGGCAGCACGAGGATGTATACCTCCGGATGGCCCCACGCCCAGATCAGGTTCAGGTACAGCATCGCGTTGCCGCCCGCCTCGTTCGTGAAGAAGTGCATGTCGAGGTAGCGGTCGAGGCCGAGCAGCGCGAGCGCGACCGTCAGGATCGGGAACGTCGCCATGATCAGCACGTTCGAGCACAGCGCCGTCCACGTGAACACCGGCATCTTCATCAGCGTCATGCCCGGCGCGCGCATCTTGATGATCGTCACGAAGAAGTTGATCGCGGTGATCAGCGTGCCGACGCCGGAGATCTGCAGCGCCCACAGGTAGTAGTCGACGCCCACGCCGGGGCTGAACTGCAGCTCGGAGAGCGGCGGATACGCGAGCCAGCCCACCTGCGCGAACTCGCCGATCACGAGCGAGATGTTCATCAGGATCGCGGCCATCGCCGTCATCCAGAAGCTCAGCGAATTCAGGAACGGGAACGCGACGTCGCGCGCGCCGATCTGCAGCGGCACGATCAGGTTGAAGAACGCGACCAGCAGCGCCATCGCCATGAAGAAGATCATGATCACGCCGTGCGCGGTGAAGATCTGGTCATAGTGATGCGGCGGCAGGTAGCCGGGGCCGTTGTACGCGAGCGCGAGCTGCAGGCGCATCATCACCGCGTCGGCGAAGCCGCGCAGCAGCATCAGCACCGCGACGACCAGGTACATCACGCCGATCTTCTTGTGGTCGACCGAGGTCAGCCATTCGCTCCACAGCCATTTCCAGCGGCCGGTGGCCGTCAGCGTGGCGACGATGCCCAGCACGACGAGCCCCATGAAGGCGCTCGCCCCCATGATGATGGGCTGGTCGAACGGGATCGCCGAAAGTGTCAGTTTGCCGAACATGCGTTACCCCTTCGTCGTACAGGCGGCGTCCTTCAGGTCGAGGACGTGCCCGTCGTTGTATTTCGCGATGATGTTGTGAAACAGCTTCGGGTCGACCGTCGAGAAGTAGCGCACCGGCGCCTTCTCGCTCGGCTGCGCGACGGTGCGGTATGCGGTCATGTCGAGCCGGTCGGACGAGGCCTTCACCTTCTGCACCCATGCGTCGAACTGCTCGCGCGGCTCGGCGAGCGTGCGAAACTTCATGTCGGAGAAGCCGCGGCCGCTGTAGTTGGCGGACACGCCCGCGAAGTCGCCCGCCTCGTCGGCGATCAGGTGCAGGCGCGTCTGCATGCCGGCCATCGCGTAGACCTGGCTGCCGAGCTGCGGGATGAAGAACGAATTCATCACCGAATCCGACGTGATGCGGAAATTCACCGGCGTGCCGACCGGAATCGCAAGCTGGTTCACCGACGCGATGCCGAGCTCCGGATAGATGAACAGCCATTTCCAGTCGAGCGCGACGACCTCGACGTCGATCGGCTTGACCGACGACTCGAGCGGCTTGTACGGGTCGAGCTCGTGCGTGGTCTTCCACGTGAGGATGCCGAGGAACAGGATGATCAGCGTCGGCACCGTCCAGATCACGACCTCGATCGCGGTCGAGTGCGACCACTCCGGCGCATAGGTTGCATTGCGGTTCGACGCGCGGTAACGCCATGCGAAGAACAGCGTGAGCAGGATCACCGGCACGACGACGATCAGCATCGTCCATGTCGAGGTCGCGATCAGCGCTTTCTCTGCGACGCCCACCGCGCCCTTCGGATCGAGCACGTGAAGATCGCTGCATCCGGCGAGTCCCGCCAGCAGCCCGATGACGGGGGCTGCGCGCGCCCCGCCGGTGATTCGTCTGATCATCGTTCGTTTGCCTGAGTGTCGTTGAGAAGGACTGCCGGGGTCGTGTACCCCCGCCGTCGCGCGGCGCGTGTCGACCGCAGCGACCTGCGCGCGAACTTTACGGAATGTTGCGGCGGTGCATCTTGACGACGAACAAACTTCGCCGATTTCCGCTAAAACGAGCCGAAAGCGGCGGCGGCGCCGGCTCGGGGCGATGTCCGTCAACCTCAGGCGGGGCAAGGGATTCGCGCGTCGGGGCGCGCAGCGCGTGGTGGGTGAGCGGTCGCGGCGAACGGGCGAAAGATCGCAGTGGTGCACCGCGACATGAAGGGCGTTGAAAGCCGATGGCGGGCGCAAATGAAAGCGCCCCGCGGATGCGGGGCGGCATGACTTCAGGCCGGCGCGGCGACGATCATCGGCCGCGCGCTCGCAGGCCGCGTCAGTCGAACTGGCGGAAGTCCGGCTTGCGCTTCTCGAAGAACGCGGTCATCGCCTCGCGCGCTTCCGGCTCGCGCAGCATCGTGCTGAAGTGCTGCGCCTCCTGCGCCATCCGCGCGGGCACCGCCGCACCGCCCGTATCCTTCAGCAGCGCCTTCGTCACGCGCAGCGACGAAGCCGGCAGCGCGGCGAGCTTCGCCGCCTGCTTCGCCGCGAACGCATCGAGCTCGGCGGCCGGCAGCACGCGGTTGACGATGCCGATGCGGTGCGCCTCGAGCGCATCGAACGCCTCGCCGAGCAGCAGCTTCTCGGCCGCCACCTGATGCCCGGCCAGGCGCGGCAGCAGCAGGCTCGACCCGGCCTCCGGGCACAGCCCGAGCTGCACGAACGGCAGCGAGAACGTGGCCGTGTCGGCCGCGTAGACGAGGTCGCAATGCAGCAGCATCGTCACGCCGACGCCCACCGCCACGCCCGGCACCGCGGCGACGATCGGCTTCGACGCGCTGCTGATGCGCGCGAGAAACTGGAACACCGGCGCGCTGTCGTCCTTCGGCGGCGCCTTCAGGAAGTCCTCGAGATCGTTGCCCGCGCTGAAGTTGCCGTCGCCGCCGCGCAGCAGGATCACGCGAACCGCCTTGTCCTCCTGCGCTTCGCCGAGCGCGTCGGCCATCGTCTGGTACATCGCGGCCGTCAGCGCATTCTTTTTCGCGGGCCGCGCAATGGTGATCGTCATCACGCCGTTGGCGCGTTCCACCTGGATGTCCGTCACAAGCGTCTCCTTGGCTGTATCCATTCCGAATGACAAAAACGGTGCGCGAGCTCGTGGCCCGCGCACCGTCGTACTGCTGTTCGCCTCGCTTACAGGCGTTCGATGATGCCCGCGGCGCCCATGCCGGTGCCGACGCACATCGTCACCATCCCGTACTTCAGGTTGCGGCGGCGCAGGCCGTGCACGACGGTCGCGGCGCGGATCGCACCGGTCGCGCCGAGCGGGTGGCCGAGCGCGATCGCGCCGCCCACCGGGTTCACCTTCGACGGATCGAGGCCGAGCTCGCGGATCACCGCGAGCGACTGGGCGGCGAACGCCTCGTTCAGCTCGATCCAGTCGAGATCGTCCTGCTTCAGGCCCGCGGCCTTCAGCGCGGCCGGAATCGCTTCCTTCGGGCCGATGCCCATGATTTCCGGCGGCACGCCGCGCACCGCGAAGCTCACGAAACGCGCGAGCGGCGTCAGGTTGAACTGCTTGAGCACCTTCTCCGACACGACGAGCAGCGCAGCCGCGCCGTCCGACGTCTGCGAGCTGTTGCCGGCCGTGATCGAACCCTTGTTCGCGAACACCGTGCGCAGCTTCGCGAGGCCTTCGAGCGACGTGTCCGCGCGCGGGCCTTCGTCGAGCGAGATCGTGCGCGTCTTCACGTCGATCTCGCCGGTCGCGAGGTTCGGGAAGCGCTCGGTGATCGTGTACGCGGCGATCTCGTCGTTGAACTCACCGGCCTGCTGCGCGGCGAGCGCCTTGCGGTGCGACTCGAACGAGAACGCGTCCTGGTCTTCGCGGCTCACCTTCCAGCGGTCGGCAACGCTCTCGCCGGTCATGCCCATCCCGTACGCGATGCCGAAGTCTTCGCTGCGATCGAAGATGTGCGGCGACATCGACGGCTTGTTGCCCATCATCGGCACCATGCTCATCGATTCGCAGCCGCCCGCGAGCATCGCGTCCGATTCGCCGACGCGGATGCGGTCCGCCGCCATCGCGAGCGCGGTGATGCCCGATGCGCAGAAGCGGTTGACCGTCACGCCGGCGACCGTGTTCGGCAGGCCCGCGAGCAGCGCGCCCATCCGCGCGACGTTCAGGCCCTGCTCGGCTTCCGGAATCGCGCAGCCGATGATCGCGTCCTCGATCAGCTTCGTGTCGAAGTCCGGCACATGTGCGACGGCCGACTTGATCGCGTGCACCAGCAGCTCGTCCGGGCGCGTGTTCTTGAAGACACCGCGCGGAGCCTTGCCGATCGGCGTGCGGCTGGCGGCGACAATGTATGCGTCTTGCAGTTGTTTGCTCATTTCAGACTCCTTGCCTGTCCACTCGCTCAGTTACGCACCGGCTTGCCGGTCTGCAACATGCCCATGATCCGTTCCTGCGTCTTCTGCGTGCCGAGCAGCTCGACGAACGCGCGGCGCTCCAGCGCCAGCAGCCATGCCTCGTCGACCAGGCTGCCCGCCTCGACGTCGCCGCCGCACACCGCTTCCGCGATGCGGCTCGCGATCAGGAAATCGTGGTCGCTGATGAAGCGGCCGTCGCGCATGTTGACGAGCGATGCCTTGATCGTCGCGATCGCCGAGCGGCCCGCCACCGGCACGTCCTTCGCCTTCAGCGGCGCGCGGTAACCCGTGTCGGCCAGCGCGCGCGCTTCCTTCTTCGCGGTGTCGAGCAGCTCGAACACGTTGAAGACGATCGTGTCGGACGGCTTCACGTAGCCCATCGCGCGCGCATCGTGCGCGGAGGCCGAGACCTTCGCCATCGCCGCGTTCTCGAACGACTTCGTGACGAACTTCAGGATGTCGGTGGTCGCGTTGGCCGCGGTGGCCGCGTCCGCCGCGCGCAGCGCCGCTTCCTTCAGGCCGCCGCCCGCCGGCACGAGACCGACGCCCACTTCGACGAGGCCGATGTAGCTCTCGACGTGCACCACGCGCTTCGCGCTGTGCAGCATCAGCTCGCACCCGCCGCCGAGCGCGATGCCCGACACGGCCGCGACCACCGGCACGTTCGCGTACTTCACGCGCAGCATGCCTTCCTGGAACTTCTTCACGAACGGCTCGATGCCCTTCGCGCCGCCCATCATGAACGCCGGCATCGCCTCTTCGAGGTTCGCGCCCGCCGAGAACGGGCCGCCCGGCGCGCCGAGCTTCAGCGACGTCGGCTGCCAGATCACCACGCCCTTGTAGTCCTTCTCCGCGAGCTCGATCGCCTGCACGAGGCCGTCGATCACGCTCGGCCCGATCGTGTTCATCTTCGACTTGAACGACACGATCACGACGTCGTCCTCGCCCGCGCGGTCGTCGACCCATGCGCGCACCGCATCGGTCTCGAACAGCGTCTTGCCGTAGGTCTTCGGGTCGGCGCCGGCTTCGCCGAGCAGCGGCGCACGGAACACTTGCTTCTTGTAGACGGCCAGGTCCGAACGCGGCACGAAGCGCTTCGACGCCGGCGCCCACGAGCCTTCGGCCGTGTGCACGCCGCCCTTCTCGGCCACCGGGCCTTCCAGCACCCACGACGGCAGCGGCACGTTCGCGAGCGCCTTGCCGGCCGCGATGTCTTCCTGCACCCACTCGGCAACCTGCTTCCAGCCGGCGGCCTGCCAGCCTTCGAACGGGCCTTCGTTCCAGCCGAAGCCCCAGCGGATCGCGAGGTCGACGTCGCGCGCGTTGTCGGCGATCGACTCGAGATGCACGCCGATGTAGTGGAACACGTCGCGGAAGATCGCCCACAGGAACTGCGCGTGCGGATGGTCCGTTTCACGCAGCAGCTTCAGGCGCTCGGCCGGCGGGCGCTTCAGGATGCGGCCGACCGTTTCGTCCGCCTTCGCGCCCGAATCGACATAGGTGCCCGTCTTCGCGTCGAGCACCTTGATCGCCTTGCCTTCCTTCTTGTAGAAACCGCCGCCCGTCTTCTGGCCGAGCGCGCCCTGCTTCACCAGCTCGGCGAGCACGGCAGGCGTCTGGTAGACCGGGAAGAACGGATCGTCGGCGAGGTTGTCCTGCATCGTCTTGATCACGTGCGCCATCGTGTCGAGGCCGACCACGTCCGCGGTGCGGAACGTCGCCGACTTCGCGCGGCCGAGGCGGCTGCCGGTCAGGTCGTCGACTTCGTCGAAGCGCAGGCCGAACTTCGCGGCCTCGGTGATCACCGCGAGGATCGAGAAGATGCCGACGCGGTTCGCGATGAAGTTCGGCGTGTCCTTCGCGCGCACGACACCCTTGCCGACGACGCTCGTCAGGAACGTCTCGAGCTGGTCGAGGATTTCCGGGCGCGTGTGCGCGGTCGGGATCAGCTCGACGAGGTGCATGTAGCGCGGCGGGTTGAAGAAGTGCACGCCGCAGAAGCGCGCCTTCAGCTCGTCCGAGAACCCTTCGGACAGCTTCGTGATCGACAGGCCCGACGTGTTGGTCGCGAAGATCGCGTTCGGCGCGATGTGCGGCGCGACCTTCTTGTACAGGTCGTGCTTCCAGTCCATCCGCTCGGCGATCGCCTCGATCACGACGTCGCACTCGGCGAGCTTCGCGATGTCATCCTCGTAGTTCGCGGCCTCGAGGTATTTCGCGTCGTCCTTCACGCCGAACGGCGCGGGCGACAGCTTCTTCAGGTTCTCGATCGCCTTCAGCGCGATCGCGTTCTTCGGGCCTTCCTTGGCCGGCAGGTCGAACAGCAGCACGGGTACGCGCGCGTTGACGAGGTGCGCGGCGATCTGCGCGCCCATCACGCCGGCGCCCAGCACGGCCACCTTGCGAATGATGAAATTGCTCACGGGATATCTCCGGATAGTGCCGCGCGGCGCGGATCGTATCAATGGCGGCGCGGCGATGTAGGTACCAGGAACCGTATCGGCCGGGCGACGCGCGGTGCGCGCGCCGCCCGGCGTCCGATCAGAACAGCGATTCGTCGACTTCCATCATCGTCTTCGAGCCGGCGCGCGCGGCGCGGATCGTCGATGCGGTCTCGGGCAGCAGGCGCGCGAAGTAGAAGCGTGCGGTCGCGAGCTTCGACTTGTAGAACGGATCGCCCGACGCTTCCTTGTCGAGCGCGAGGCGCGCCATGCGGGCCCAGAAATACGAGAACACGAGGTGGCCGACGGTGCGCAGGTACGGCACGGCGGCGGCGCCCACTTCGTCCGGGTTCTGCATCGCCTTGATGCCGATTTCCATCGTCAGCTTCTGCACCTTCTCGCCGATGTCGGCGAGCGGGTTGACGAACTCGGACATCTCCGGCTTCACGCCTTCGGCCTCGACGAAGTCGGACACGATCTTGCCGAACTTCTTCAGCTTCGCGCCCATGTCGCCGAGCACCTTGCGGCCCAGCAGGTCGAGCGACTGGATCGAGTTCGTGCCTTCGTAGATCATGTTGATCCGCGCGTCGCGCACGTACTGCTCCATGCCCCACTCGGAGATGAAGCCGTGGCCGCCGTAGATCTGCATCGCGTGGTTGGTCGACTCGAACGCGTTGTCGGTCAGGAACGCCTTGATGATCGGCGTGAGCAGCGCGACGAGGTCGGCCGCTTCCTTGCGCACCGCTTCGTCGCCGTGCGACAGCTCCTTGTCGATCTGCAGCGCGGACCAGTACGTGAACGCGCGCGCGCCTTCCGCATACGCCTTCTGCGTGAGCAGCATGCGGCGCACGTCCGGGTGCACGATGATCGGGTCGGCCGGCTTGTCCGGCGCCTTCGGGCCCGTCAGCGAGCGCATCTGCAGGCGCTCCTTCGCGTACGTCAGCGAGTTCTGGTACGCGACTTCCGTGAGGCCGAGGCCCTGCATGCCGACGCCGAGGCGCGCGGCATTCATCATCACGAACATCGCGTTGAGGCCCTTGTTCGGCTCGCCGACCATCCAGCCCTTCGCGTTGTCGAGGTTCATCACGCAGGTCGAGTTGCCGTGGATGCCCATCTTGTGCTCGATCGAGCCGCACTTGATGCCGTTGCGCTCGCCCGGCTCGCCCGCCGCGTCGGGGATGAACTTCGGCACGATGAACAGCGAGATCCCCTTCGTGCCTTGCGGTGCGTCCGGCAGGCGCGCGAGCACGAGGTGGATGATGTTCTTCGACATGTCGTGCTCGCCGCTCGAGATGAAGATCTTCGTGCCGCTGATCGAGTACGAGCCGTCGCCGTTCGGTTCGGCCTTGGTGCGCAGGATGCCGAGGTCGGTGCCGCAGTGCGGCTCGGTCAGGCACATCGTGCCCGTCCATTCGCCGGACACGAGCTTCGGCAGGTACTGCTTCTGGAGTTCCGGCGCGCCGTGCGCGTGCAGGCATTCGTAGGCGCCGTGCGACAGGCCCGGATACATCGTCCATGCCTGATTCGCCGAGTTCAGCATTTCGTAGAGCGCGTTGTTCACGAACGCGGGCAGGCCCTGGCCGCCGTAGTCCGGATCGCAGCCGAGCGCCGGCCAGCCGGCCTCGACGTATTGCTGGTAGGCCTCCTTGAAGCCGGTCGGGGTCTTCACGACGCCGTCGCCGACGTACGTGCAGCCTTCACGGTCGCCGACCTGGTTCAACGGGAACAGTACCTCGGAGCAGAACTTGCCCGCTTCTTCGAGGACCTGGTTGATCGTGTCGGCATCGAGGTCCGCATGCCTGGGCATGTGCTTGACTTCGGCTTCGACGTTCAGAAGCTCGTGCAACACGAATTGCATGTCGCGCAGCGGCGCGGCGTACTGTCCCATGACTCTCTCCAAAGTAGGGCTATCGCTCGAGCTCCCGGCGGGCGGATCACGCGCCGCTAACGGCTCTCGCTCTGATACGAAACAATCGTCTTTTCCAGCGCGGCCCACGTGAGGCGCACCGCGTCCGGCGTATGCAGGAAGCGCGCGTCGTGATGCAGGCCGAGCGTGAAGCTGTACAGCTCGAAGAGCATCAGGTCCGGATCGGTATCCGTACGCAGATGGCCTTCGTCCTTTGCCTGCGAAATGGCGCGCAGCAGCGCGGCGCGCCAGGCGGTCACGCTCGCCATCAACTGCTCGCGCACCGAGCTGTCGGGCCGGTCGTCGTACTCGACGGCCCCGCTGATGTAGATGCACCCGGTCGTCACCTCCTGGATGCGCTTCTCCATCCAGCGCGCCAGCATCGCCCGCAGGCGCGGCAGTCCGCGCGGCTCGCGCAGGCTCGGAAAGAACACCTCGTTCTCGAAACGATGGTGATACTCGCGCACGACTTCCACCTGCAGGTCCTCGCGCGATCCGAAGTGCGCGAACACGCCGCTCTTGCTCATCTGCATGCGCTCGGCCAGCAGGCCGATCGTCAGCCCCTCCAGCCCGTCACGGCTGGCGAGGTCCAATGCAGCTTCGAGTATCGCGGCACGCGTCTGTTCGCCTTTTCGCATAGCTATTTCTGTAACCGTTCGGGGGTTCAAATAAAATCGAACGGCCGTACTATTATTGAGTGCGACCGCCCGCGAAACAAGGAAATTATTAGAAACCGGTGTCTAACCGAGTCGCTATTTTGCGCGATTCGGGCGGCCTTGGAAGCGGTTTTCCGCACGGCCGTGCTGAAAGATGTGAAGTGCCTGCTTAATCGTAGCTGCCGACCGTCAGCGCCTTCATCACGGTGCGGTACGCCGTATAGGCGAGCCAGTTCAGGATACGCTCGCCCAGCGGGCGCGCCGCGTAGCGCGCCGGGTCGATCGCGCGGCCGTCGGCGAACGCGGCGGCGATCGCGTCGCGCAGCTCGTTCGTCACCGCGTCGTGCCGCACCAGCACGACATTGGCCTCATTGTTCAGCATCAGGCTCAGCGCGTCCAGATTCGACGAGCCGACCGTCGCCCAGTTGTCGTCGATCACCGCGACCTTGCCGTGCAGTATCGTCTTGTCGTATTCGGCGACGCGCACGCCGGCGCGCAGCAGCGTGTGATACAGGAACGGCACCGCGGTATCGAGCGACGCGAACTCGTTGCGGCCGATCAGGACCCGCACGTCGACGCCGCGCCGCGCGGCACCCGTCAGCGCGCGGCGCAGCTTGCGGCCCGGCATGAAATACGGGTTCGCGAGCAGGATCTGCTGGCGCGCCTTGCCGATCGCGGCGAGGTACGCCTTCTCGATCGTGCGGCGGTTCACGACGTTGTCGCGCGCGACGAACGCGACGCTCGGCTCGGTCACGATCCGCAGCGCGCCGGCCTTGATCCAGCGGTGGCTGCGCATCCAGCGGCGGAACATGTCCGGAAACGCGTCGCCGCCGGCCAGCCCGGCCGCGTATTGCGCGTACGGCTTGTGGCCGAACTGGATCCGGTGCCACTGCAGCTCGAACGCGGCGCGCACGTCGGACACGACGGGCCCCGTCATCTCGACGCTGAAGTCCCAGCGCGGATGGTCGAGCGTTGCACCGTTCTGCGCATGGTCGTCGACGATGTTGATCCCGCCGCAGTAGGCGTACGCATGATCGACGACGGCCAGCTTGCGGTGCGTGCGCGAGAAGCCGAAGCGGCCGAACAGGTAGCGGTTGTAGATGCAGTGCTCGATGCCCGCCTGTGCCCACGCGTCGAACAGCGGCAGGCGCGCGGTGCCGACGCCGTCGGTGATCACCCGCACCCGCACGCCGCGGCGCGCGGCCCGCAGCAGCGCATCCGACACGGGCCTTCCCGCCGCATCGTCGCAGAAGATGTAGGTTTCGAGCATCACCTGCTCGCGGGCGGCGTCGATCCGCCCGATCAGCGCGGCGAAGAACGCGTCGCCGCTCTGGCACAGCCGCACGGTATTGCCCGCCGTGAACGCCAGCCGCGATGCGGAGCCCCGCTCCTGCAGGAACATCTGGCGCAGCTGCGCGAAGCGCTTGCGGGCTTCGCCGTTCATGCGGACCCGGGCAGGCTGTCCGGCGACGCGTGAACCGGCCCGGCGCGCTCGGGCAACTGCAGGATCGCCTCGGCATTCGACGGCGAGTAGCAGCGCGCGGCCGCGTCGCGATACGGCAGCCATGCATAGTCGACGTGCTCGCGCGGCGCGAGCGTCACGTCGACGCGACGCGGCACGCACAGCCCGAACCAGTGCTCGGTGTTGCGCGTGACGCCGGGCGCGTAACGATGCAGGTACTGCGGGTAGATGCTGTATTCGATCCGGTGCCGCCAGTCGACGAGCGCGCTCGCGGGCACGTCCGGACTGCCGACCACGATGCCCGTTTCCTCGGCCACTTCGCGCGCGGCGGTGACGGCGAGCGGCTCGTCGAGCGTGTCCTTCGAGCCGGTGACCGACTGCCAGAACTCGTGCTGGTCGGCACGCTTGATCACCAGCACGTCGAGTTCGGGGGTATAGATCACGACGAGAACGGATTCGGGGATTTTCGGCGACTTCGTCATCTTTGTTTCATCCGGCGCGCCGAACGTGCGGCGGGTGCTGCGACTGTACCGCAAAAAGCGAAAAAGGCGCACCACGGCGCCTTTTTCATCGTGCGTCGCGCGTGTCGCCACGCGCGCGGCAAAAGCGAAGGAGACCTTACGCCTTCGGCTGTTCCGGCTGACGCAAGCGGATGTGCAGCTCGCGCAGCTGGCGCTCGTCGACCGGGCTCGGCGCTTGCGTGAGCAGGTCCTGCGCACGCTGCGTCTTCGGGAACGCGATCACGTCGCGGATCGAGTCGGCGCCGGCCATCATCGTGACGATGCGGTCGAGACCGAATGCGATACCGCCGTGCGGCGGCGCGCCGTACTGCAGCGCGTCCAGCAGGAAGCCGAACTTGAGCTGCGCTTCCTCCGCGCCGATCTTCAGCGCGCGGAACACCTTGCTCTGCACTTCCTCGCGGTGGATACGCACCGAGCCGCCGCCGATTTCCCAGCCGTTCAGCACCATGTCGTACGCCTTCGCGAGGCAGCGGCCCGGGTCGGTCTCGAGATACTCGAGATGCTCGTCCTTCGGGCTCGTGAACGGGTGGTGCGCGGCAACGTAGCGCGCGTCTTCGTCGTCGTATTCGAACATCGGGAAGTCGACGACCCACAGCGGCTTCCAGCCGGCTTCGACGAGGCCGCTCGCCTTGCCGAATTCCGAGTGGCCGATCTTCAGTCGCAGCGCGCCGAGGCTGTCGTTGACGACCTTCGCACGATCCGCCGCGAAGAAGATGATGTCGCCGTCTTCCGCGCCGGTGCGCTCGAGGATCGCCGCGATCGACGCGTCGTGCAGGTTCTTGACGATCGGGCTCTGCAGGCCGTCACGGCCCTTCGATTTTTCGTTGACCTTGATCCACGCGAGGCCCTTCGCGCCGTAGATGCGCACGAACTCGGTGTAGCCGTCGATGTCGCCGCGCGACAGCTCGGCGCCCTTCGGCACGCGCAGCGCCGCGACACGGCCGTCCTTCGCGTTGGCCGGCGTGCTGAATACCTTGAACTCGACGTCCTTCATCGCGTCGGTCAGCTCGGTGAACTCGAGCTTCACGCGCAGGTCCGGCTTGTCCGAGCCGAAGCGCGCCATCGCTTCCGAGTACGGCATGACCGGGAATTTCGCATCCAGCTCGACGTCGATCGTCGTCTTGAAGATGTGACGGATCATGTCCTCGAACAGGTCGCGGATTTCCTGCTCGCCGAGGAACGACGTCTCGCAGTCGATCTGCGTGAATTCCGGCTGACGGTCGGCACGCAGGTCCTCGTCACGGAAGCACTTGGTGATCTGGTAGTAGCGGTCGAAGTTCGCGACCATCAGCAGCTGCTTGAACAGCTGCGGCGACTGCGGCAGCGCGAAGAACTGGCCCGCGTTCACGCGCGACGGCACGAGGTAGTCGCGCGCGCCTTCCGGCGTGCTCTTCGTGAGCATCGGCGTCTCGATGTCGATGAAGCCCTGCTCGTCGAGGTACTTGCGCGCCTCGATCGCGACGCGGTAGCGCAGGCGCAGGTTGTGCTGCATCTGCGGGCGGCGCAGGTCGAGCACGCGGTGCGTGAGGCGCGTCGTTTCCGACAGGTTGTCGTCGTCGAGCTGGAACGGCGGCGTGACCGACGCGTTCAGCACGGTCAGCTCGTGGCACAGCACTTCGATCTTGCCGCTCTTCAGGCCGGCGTTGACCGTGCCTTCCGGACGGTTGCGCACGAGGCCCTTCACCTGGACGCAGAACTCGTTGCGCACGCCTTCGGCGGTCGCGAACATCTCCGCGCGATCCGGATCGCACACGACCTGCACGAGGCCTTCACGATCGCGCAGGTCGATGAAGATCACACCGCCGTGGTCGCGGCGGCGCTGCACCCAGCCGCACAGCGACACGGTTTGGCCCAGCAGGTGTTCGGTCACGAGACCGCAGTATTCAGTTCGCATCGACATGATGTTTGCTTTCGTTCGGTTTGATCAACGGGCGCCGCAACGCGGCCCGGGCAATGATTCTTTACAGCGGCGGCTCGACGGGGCGGCGGGCGGGCGCCGGGGCCGGCGCCGGGGGCGCCACCACGCCCATCGAGACGATGTACTTCAGCGCGGCATCGACCGACATGTCGAGTTCGATGACTTCGCTCTTCGGCAGCATCAGGAAGAAGCCGGACGTCGGGTTCGGCGTCGTCGGGATGTACACGCTCACGTATTCTTCCGTCAGATGATTGACCACGTCGCCGCCGGGCGTGCCGGTCAGAAACGCGATCGTATACGAGCCGCGGCGCGGATATTCGATCAGCAGCGCCTTGCGGAACGCATTGCCGCTGCTCGACAGCAGCGTGTCCGACACCTGCTTGACGCTCGTGTAGATCGGCCCGACGACCGGGATGTGCCGCACGACCGCGTTCCACCACGTGACGAGCTTCTGGCCGATGAAGTTCTGCGTCGCGAGCCCGACGACGAAGATGAACGCGAGCGTCAGCACCGCGCCGATCCCCGGCACCCGGAAGCCGAACATCCGCTCCGGCTGCCACGACTCCGGCAGCAGCAGCAGCGTCTGATCCATCGTGCCGATGATGAGACCGAGCACCCACAGCGTGATCGCGAGCGGGACGAGAACCAGCAGGCCGGTCAGAAACACCGATTTCAGGGTCGTCTTTTTCATCATCTGCCGTCAAAAAACCGCGCCGGAGGCGCGGATTGCGCGCGGCCCGGACGGGCCGCGCCAGTCAACTGCCGGCCGCGGGCGTCGCCGACGGCGCGGGCGCGCTCGCCGCAGGGGCGCTCGCCGTGTTGTCCGTGCCCGACGCCGGCGCGGCGGCCGGCGCCGCTTCGCCCGACGCGGGCGTGCTCGCCGTCGCGCTGGTGCCGCCCGAGCCGCCGCGGAAATCGGTGACATACCAACCCGAGCCCTTCAGCTGGAAGCCCGCAGCGGTCAGCTGCTTGCGAAATGCATCCTTCCCGCATTCGGGACATTGCGACAGCGGCGCGTCGCTCATCTTCTGGAGCACATCCTTCGCGAAACCGCACGCTTCGCATCGATAGGCGTAGATCGGCATGATTTTTTCCCGCAGAAACTAGAAACGGCTTGCAAAACCTTGAATTATATCCGAAACCCCAACGCGCCCCGGCAATCGCCGCGACGCGCCGGCGTCAGCGGCGGCGCCACGTGAGCCAGCGCTCGCGCCCGTCGAACACGGGCAGCGAATCGGCCACCGGCAGATCCTCGATCAGCTCGAAGTGCGGCCCGAGCAGCGCGTCGAGTTCCGCGCGATCGATGCCGAACGGCGGCCCCTTCGGCGTCGCGCCGATGAAGAAGTAACCTGCCAGCACGCCGCCCGCCGGCAGCAGCGCGGCCATCTTCTGCGCGTAGTCGGCACGCCGGTCGCGCGGCAATGCGCACAGGAACGCGCGTTCGTAGACCCACTGCACGTCGAACGGCGGCGCATATGCGAAGAAATCCGCCTGCTCGACGACGCCCGCGTGCACGCCGAGCTGCGCCTGCGCGGCGGCAACCGCCTGCGCGGCAAAATCGATCGCCCGCACGGGCCAGCCGGCCTGCGCGAGCCACCCGGCTTCCTGCGCGCTGCCGCAACCGGGAATCAGTACCGCGCACGGCTCGCGACGGCCCGCGAACGCGCGAAAGCCGTCGGGCACGCCGCCGTATTCCCACGGCGTCACGCCGCGCGCGAAGCGCTCGTCCCAGAACGATGCGTGACCGGGGTCACGCGTCGAGAAATCCGCTGCGACCGGGGTAGCCGGCGAAGGGTCACGGGTCGGGTCGGGCATCGCGGCTCTCCTTCCTTGCGTCACGCGCTGTAGGCAAGCGCGAGCAGCACCCGCGCGACCAGCGCGCCGACGCCCACGGCCAGGCCGAAGATCAGCAGCGCCTGCAGCAGCCGGTTGGTGCGCTTCTGCTCGACCAGGATCTGCCGCATCAGCTCCTCGCTCGCCGCGCGCGGCGCGTCGTGGCGCGCGGCCATCGCGTGGTGGATCAGGCGCGGCAGTTGCGGCAGCGTCTTGCTCCATTGCGGCGCCTCGACCTTGAAGCGCTCGTACCAGCCGCGCAGGCCGATCTGCTCGGTCATCCAGCGCTCGAGATACGGTTTCGCCGTCTTCCACAGGTCGAGCTCGGGGTCGAGCGAGCGGCCGAGCCCCTCGACGTTCAGCATCGTCTTCTGCAGCAGCACGAGCTGCGGCTGGATCTCGACGTTGAAGCGGCGCGACGTCGAGAACAGCCGCATCAGCACCTGGCCGAGCGAGATGTCCTTCAGCGCGCGGTCGAAATACGGCTCGCACACCGCGCGGATCGCGCTTTCGAGCTCCTCGACGCGCGTGTCCGGCGGCACCCAGCCCGACTCGAGGTGCAGCGTCGCGACGCGGTGATAGTCGCGCTTGAAGAATGCGAGGAAGTTCTGCGCGAGGTAGTTCTTGTCGAAATCGGACAGCGCGCCGATGATCCCGAAATCGAGCGCGATGTAGCGGCCGAAAGTCTTCGGGTCGAGGCTCACCTGGATGTTGCCGGGGTGCATGTCCGCATGGAAGAAACCGTCGCGGAACACCTGCGTGAAGAAGATCTCGACGCCTTCGCGCGCGAGCTTCTTGATGTCGACGCCCGCCGCGCGCAGCGTCTCGACCTGGCTGATCGGCACGCCCGTCATGCGCTCCATCACGAGCACCTGCGACGTCGAGAAATCCCAGAACATCTCCGGCACGAGCAGCAGGTCGAGGCCCGCGAAGTTGCGGCGCAGCTGGCTGCCGTTCGCCGCCTCGCGCATCAGGTCGAGCTCGTCGTGCAGGTACTTGTCGAATTCGGCGACCACCTCGCGCGGCTTCAGGCGCCGGCCATCGGCCCACATGCGCTCGGTCCAGGTCGCGATGTCGCGCATCAGCGCGAGATCGGAATCGATCACGGGCAGCATGTTCGGGCGCAGCACCTTCACGGCGACCGACTTGCCCGCATGCACGCCCTGCTTGAGCTTCGCGAAATGCACCTGCGCGATCGACGCGCTCGCGACCGGCTCGCGCTCGAACTCGTCGAACAGCTCGTCGACCGGCGCGCCGAGCGATTTCTCGATGATCGAGATCGCGACCGACGAATCGAACGGCGGCACCTGGTCCTGCAGCTTCGCGAGCTCGTTCGCGAAATCGACCGACAGCAGGTCGCGGCGCGTCGACAACACCTGGCCGAACTTCACGAAGATCGGGCCGAGGCTCTCGAGCGCATGGCGCAGCCGCACCGCGGGCGGGTCGGAATAGCGGCGGCCGATCGTCGTGATGCGCAACAGCAGCTTCACGCGCCGGTCATCGATGCGGGACAGCATGACCTCGTCGAGGCCGAAACGGATGACGGTGTAGACAATCTTGATGAAACGGAAAATGCGCATGCCCGGCGGCCCTCAGTGCGTGCCGCGCGGGCTGCCGCCCGCACGTACGCCGGTTTTTTGTTCGAGTCGCTCGACCCGCTTCTCGACGCGGGCGAGCGCGTCGCGCGCGCGCGCCAGTTCGGCGTCGAAGTCCGCGAGCGACGCACGCCGGACCACTTGCGGATTCTCGTCGAGCCAATACTCGGCGAGAGAATCGAGCACATTGCGGCCGGTGCGGCGCGCGCGGGCGCCCGCGTCGCGCACGACCGTCGCGATCCGGTGCGCAGCCGCGTCGCCGACCAGCTTCGCGAGATCTTCTTCCGGTTCCCAGCGCAGGTGCTCGGCCAGCTTCGCGATCTGCGTCGCGAACTCCGCGTCGCCCTCGATCTTCACATGCTTCATCACGGCCGGCTGCCCGCCCTGCAGGAACGCGGCCACGGTGTCGCCGGCCAGCGCGATCGACACGTCGACGTGCTGCGCCTCCTGCGCATCGACCGCGCTCAGATAGCCATCGGGCTGCACCAGCAGCGTGAGCGTGACGGGCGGCACGTCGAGACGGGCGGTCTTGCCCGCATAGGGAATCAGGCGGTCACGCGCCCAGGATTCGCGCGCGAGCAGGTGATTGACAGCAGCAGCAAAAGGCTTGGCGGCAAAGGTCATCGGGCTGGGAAAGAAAAAACCCGCGCGGGCCGGACGCCCGCGCGGGTTTCTATTGTAACGTCGGATCGGCTGCGACCCGTGTCCGACCGCAAGCCCGGGCGGCAAGCGGTCGCAGCCGGCGCTCAATGTGCGTTGAGCTGCTGGATCCCCGCGAGCAACCAGCCCTGGCCACCCGACTTCGTCAGGTTCCAGACTTCATCGAACGGCGCGGCCGGCGCACTCGCCGATTCGCGGATCAGGCCGTGGAAGCGGACGCTCGCCGACTGCTCGATGCCGCGATGCTCGATCGCGACCAGCTCGGCGTCGAGCTGCACGACGTCGGTCTGGTTCGCCTCGTTGCCGCGCGAGTCGAGGTCGATCTTGATCTCCGCGAACATTTCAGGCGTCGTGAACTCGCGGATGTCGGCCAGGTTGCCCTGGTCCCACGCGGCCTGCAGGCGCACGAAATAGACCTTGGCGCTGCGCACGAACGCTTCGGTGTCGAAGCCCGCCGGCACCTGCAGCGGCGCCGCGGCCGCACCTGCCGCCGACGCCGCCCCCGCGCCGCCGCCGAACACGCTCTGCGCTTCGTTCGCGTAGCTGCTGCCGCTGCCGGCCTGGAACGACGGGCCTTGCGAGTAGTTGCCCGACGCCGACGCCGAGCCGCCCGCCGAATACGCCGGCTCGTTCGAGCGGCGGCGGTTCATGAACTTGCGGATCAGCCAGATGCCGACCGCCGCGAGCAGCGCGATCACGATCAGGTTCGACATCATGCCGGCGAACGCCTCGCCCAGGCCGAAGTGCGACAGCAGCGCCGCGATGCCGAGACCGGCCGCGAGGCCGGCGATCGGCCCGAGCCAGCGCGAGCGGTTGGGTGCGGCCGGTGCGGGTGCGGCCGGGTTCGCGCGCTGCGCCTGCGACGGCGCGGCCTGCTGCATCGGCTGCTGGGCCGGCGGCGTGGCCTGGCGCTGCGTGACCGTGGAGTTCTGGCGGCCGATGCTGCGCCCGCCGCCCACACGCTTGGCTTCAGCGTCGAGCGATGCGAACGTGCCGGCCGTCAGCAGGCCGACCATCAGCATCGTGCCGAGCCGTCGCGCCCAGGGCTTCGACGGCTTGCTACGGTTGAACAACGAACGCGATTGGGACATCAGCATCTCCAGATGTAAGGCAAATGTATGGAAAGAACCCCTTAGTACTTGGTTCCTAGGTGTAAAGCTACCACGCCACCTGACAAATTGTAATATTTGACGGCATCGAGGCCCGCTTGTTCCATCATCGTCTTCAGCGTGTCCTGATCGGGGTGCATGCGGATAGATTCAGCAAGATACCGGTAACTATCGGCATCTTTCGCGAACTTGTCGCCAAGCCACGGTAATACTTTGAAAGAATACAGATCGTACGCTTTTTTCAGCGGTTCCCAGACTTTCGAGAATTCCAGCACCATCACGCGGCCGCCGGGCTTCGCGACGCGGCGCATCTCGGCGAGCGCGGCGTCCTTGTGCGTCATGTTGCGCAGCCCGAACGCGACCGTGACGATGTCGAAGTAGTTGTCCGGAAACGGAATTTTCTCGGCGTCGCACAGCAGCGACGGCGTCACGATGCCCTTGTCGAGCAGCCGATCGCGGCCGACGCGCAGCATCGATTCGTTGATGTCCGTGTGCCAGACCTCGCCCGTCGGCCCGGCGGCCTTCGCGAACGCCTTGGTCAGGTCGCCCGTGCCGGCCGCGATGTCGAGCACCCGGTAGCCGGGGCGGACGTTCGCCTGCGCGATCGTGAATGCCTTCCACGCGCGGTGCATGCCCGCCGACATCAGGTCGTTCATCAGATCGTAGTTGCTCGCGACCGAATGGAACACGCCCGCCACTTTCTTCGCTTTATCGTTTTCCTCGACGCTTTCGAAGCCGAAGTGGGTTTTGCTCATCGCGGTGATCCTCAGTAAATGGCAAGACGGCGCCGAGAGCCGGCGCCGTCGTTCAGTGGCAGTGGCCGTGCGACGCGCCCGCCGCCGGCATCGGGGCGTCGCGATCGACGCCCGCCGCCTTCAGTTTGTCGAAATAGTCGCGCCAGAGCGCGTCCTGGCGCGTGGCCAGCTCGTACAGGAAATCCCACGAATAGATGCCGGTCGAATGGCCGTCCGAGAACGTGGGCTGCAATGCGTAGTTGCCGACGCCCTCGAGCGCGGTGATCGTCACCTCGCGCTTGCCGGTCTGCAGGGTTTCCTGGCCCGGCCCGTGGCCGCGCACCTCGGCCGACGGCGAATAGACGCGCATCAGCTCGAACGGGATGCGGTAGCTCTCGCCGCTCGGGTACTGCAATTCGAGCACGCGCGACACCGCGTGCACGACGACGCCCGACGGAATCGGGGTCGTGGAAGTCAAACCGCTCATGGCTGCCTCGAATCGGTCACTCGTTGAATCTCTTCGCGCACCGCATTGTGCAGCAACGTGGCCTGCGCGGTACGCAGGCGCAGCAGTGCCTCGGACACGCTGCGCTGCCGCGGCGCCCACACGGGCTGCGGGAAATGCGCGTCGTTCGAAAAGCGCGGGATCACGTGCCAGTGCACGTGCGGCACCATGTTGCCGAGGCTCGCGAGATTCACCTTGCTCGGCTGCATCACGCGCCGCACCGCGCGCTCGACCGCGCAGACGACATCCATCACGCGGGCGCGCTCGGCGTCGGCGAGATCGGAGAACTCGGCCACGTGCGCGCCCCAGATCACCCGGCAGAAGCCCGGGTAGTCGTGCTCGCCCGTTGCCAGGACGACGCGCAGCACGTCGTCCTGCCACAGCACCTCGCCGCCGTCTTCACGGCAAAACACGCATTCCATCGTCGGTCCCCTGTGTCGATGAGAGTCAGCGCTTCAGCGCTGACTCCGGCCCCATGCACAGCTAGTGCGGTCAAGCCCGCATTAGACCAGCACGCGCTCGATCCCGCCATGGTTCGCGCGTGCAACGTAGTCGGCCATCCAGTTCTCGCCGAGCACCTGGCGCGCGATCTCGACGACGATGTAGTCGGCCTCGATGTTCGCATCCTCGTTGTAGCGCGACAGGCCCTGCAGGCACGACGGGCAGCTGGTCAGGATCTTCACGTCCGCGCCGTTGGACGCCGACGCCGGCGCCGGCTCGCCGCCGGCCACGACCGGGATGCTGCGCAGTTTTGCCGCACCCTTGCGGATCTCCTCTTCCTTGCGGAAGCGCACCTGCGTCGACACGTCCGGACGCGTGACCGCGAGCGTACCCGACTCGCCGCAGCAGCGCTCGTTCTTCTCGATCTTGTAGCCGTCCTTCTCCGAGCCCATCAGCTCGTTGACGAGCTTGACCGGATCCATCGTCTTGATCGGCGTATGGCACGGGTCGTGATACATGTAGCGCGTGCCCGTCACGCCGTCGAGCTTCATCCCCTTCTCGAGCAGGAACTCGTGGATGTCGATGATCCGGCAGCCCGGGAAGATCTTGTCGAATTCATAGCCGGCGAGCTGGTCGTAGCAGGTGCCGCACGACACGACCACCGTCTTGATGTCGAGGTAGTTCAGCGTGTTCGCGACCCGGTGGAACAGCACGCGGTTGTCGGTGACGATCTTCTCGGCCTTGTCGTACTGGCCGGCGCCGCGCTGCGGATAGCCGCAGCACAGGTAGCCCGGCGGCAGCACGGTCTGCACGCCCGCCTCCCACAGCATCGCCTGCGTCGCGAGGCCGACCTGCGAGAACAGGCGCTCCGAGCCGCAGCCCGGGAAGTAGAACACCGCTTCCGAATCGACGGTCGTCGTCTTCGGGTTGCGGATGATCGGCACGATCTTGTTGTCCTCGATGTCGAGCAGCGCGCGCGCCGTCTTCTTCGGCAGGTTGCCCGGCATCTTCTTGTTGACGAAGTGGATCACCTGCTCGACCACCGGCGGCTTGCCGACGGTCGCCGGCGGGTGCGCGGTCTGCTTCGCCGTGACCTTCTTCAGCAGGTCGTTCGCGACCCGCTGCGCCTTGTAGCCGAAGCCCATCATCACGCTGCGCGCGGCGTTGATCGTCTGCGGATTGGTCGCGTTCAGGAAGAACATGCCCGCGGCCTGGCCCGGGTTGAACTTCTTCTTGCCCATCTTGCGCAGCAGGTTGCGCATGTTCATCGTGACGTCGCCGAAGTCGATCTTCACCGGGCACGGCGTCGCGCACTTGTGGCAGACCGTGCAATGGTCGGCCACGTCGTTGAACTCGTCCCAGTGCTTGATCGACACGCCGCGCCGCGTCTGCTCCTCGTACAGGAACGCCTCGACCAGCAGCGAGGTGGCGAGGATCTTGTTGCGCGGGCTGTACAGCAGGTTCGCGCGCGGCACGTGGGTCGCGCACACCGGCTTGCACTTGCCGCAGCGCAGGCAGTCCTTCACCGAATCGGCGATCGCGCCGATGTCGGACTGCTTCATGATCAGCGATTCGTAGCCCATCAGCCCGAAGCTCGGCGTGTACGCGTTGCGCAGGTCGGCGCCGTCGAGCAGCTTGCCCTTGTTGAAGCGGCCGTTCGGATCGACGCGCTGCTTGTATGCGCGGAATTCGGCGATCTCGTCGTCGGTCAGGAACTCGAGCTTCGTGATGCCGATGCCGTGCTCGCCGGAGATCACGCCGTCGAGCGAACGCGCGAGCGTCATGATGCGCGCGACCGCCGCGTGGGCGTCCTGCAGCATCTCGTAGTTGTCGGAGTTGACCGGCAGGTTCGTGTGGACGTTGCCGTCGCCCGCGTGCATGTGCAGCGCGACGAACACGCGGCCGCGCAGCACCTGCTTGTGGATCGCCTGCGCCTCGTCGAGGATCTGCTTGAACGCGCCGCCGTTGAAGATCGCGCGGAGCTCCGCGCGGATCTCCTGCTTCCACGAGATCCGCACCGTGCGATCCTGCGTGACGTGGAACACGTTCACGCCCGGCTGCTGGTCGACGCGATCCGCGAACTTCTCGGCGAGCGCCTCGTAGCCGAGCTGCACGAGGTAGTGCTGCGCCTCGCGCAGCGGCATGTCGAGCCGGTCGCGCACGAATTCCCAGCGCGCACGCACCCGCTTGAGCAGCTCGAGCGCCTGCTGCACGCGGTCTTCCAGCAGCTCGGCGCTCGGGATCTCGTTCGCGTCGTCGGTCTTGCCGAGCGGCAGGTTGCCGGTGCGGAAGAACGCTTCCAGCGCGTCGATCAGCTGCAGCTTGTTCTTCAGCGACAGCTCGATGTTGATCCGCTCGATGCCGTCGGTGTACTCGCCCATCCGGTTCAGCGGGATGACGACGTCCTCGTTGATCTTGAACGCGTTGGTGTGCTTCGCGATCGCGGCGGTGCGGCTGCGGTCGAGCCAGAAGCGCTTGCGGGCCTCCGCGCTGACCGCGACGAAGCCCTCGCCGCTCTTGCCGTTCGCCATCCGGATGACTTCCGACGTCGCGTGCGCGACCGCATCGGCATCGTCGCCGACGATGTCGCCGATCAGCACCATCTTCGGGAACGCGTTGCGCTTGCTCTTGGTCGCGTAGCCGACCGCGCGCAGGTAGCGCTCGTCGAGGTGCTCGAGGCCCGCGAGGATCGCGCCGCCCTGCTTCGACGTCTCGAACAGGTAGTCCTTGATCTCGACGATGCTCGGAATCGCCTCGCGCGCCTGGCCGAAGAACTCGAGGCAGACGGTGCGCGTGTGCGCGGGCATCTTGTGCAGCACCCAGCGCGCGGACGTGATCAGCCCGTCGCAGCCTTCCTTCTGCACGCCCGGCAGGCCCGCGAGGAACTTGTCGGTGACGTCCTTGCCGAGGCCTTCCTTGCGGAACCGGCGGCCCTCGATCTCGAGCATCTCGCTCTTCAGCAGCTTCTCGCCCGGCGCGTACGCGCCGTCGAACCACTTCAGCTCGAAGCGGGCGACCGGAATGTCGTGGATCTTGCCCTGGTTGTGCTCGTGGCGCGTGACTTCCAGCCAGTTGCCGTCCGGGTCGACCATCCGCCACCAGGCCAGGTTGTCGAGCGCGGTGCCCCACAGCACGGCCTTCTTGCCGCCCGCGTTCATCGCGACGTTGCCGCCGATGCAGGACGCGTCGAGCGAGGTCGGATCGACCGCGAACACGTAGCCGGCCGCTTCGGCCGCCTCGGTCACGCGGCGCGTGACGACGCCCGCGCCGGAGAAGATCGTCGGCACCTTGTGCGCGACGCCCGGCAGCTCCGTGAGCTCGACCGCGCCGAGCTGCTCCAGCTTTTCGGTGTTGATCACGGCAGAGAACGGCGTGAGCGGCACCGCGCCGCCCGTATAGCCGGTGCCGCCGCCGCGCGGGATCACCGTCAGGCCGAGCTCGAAGCAGGCCTTGATCAGGCCCGCGATCTCGGCTTCGGTATCGGGGGTCAGCACGACGAACGGGTATTCGACGCGCCAGTCGGTCGCGTCGGTCACGTGCGACACGCGCGACAGCCCGTCGAAGCGGATGTTGTCCTTCTGCGTGCAGCGGCCGAGCGCCTTGGTCGCGCGGCGGCGCAGTTCGGCCATCTTGTCGAATTCGTCCGCGAACTCGTCGACCGCGCGCTGCGCGGCGGCCTCGAGCGCCCCGACGCGCACCGCGCGCTCGCGGCCCGCGTCGTCCTGGTGGGCGGTCAGGTCGGCGCGGCGGCGCTTCTCGATCTCGCCCAGGCGGTGGTTCAGCGCCTCGATCAGCAATGCGCGGCGCTTCGGGTTGTCGAGCAGGTCGTCCTGCAGGTACGGGTTGCGGCGCACGACCCAGATGTCGCCCAGCACCTCGTACAGCATCCGGGCCGAGCGGCCGGTGCGGCGCTCGGCGCGCAGCTCGTCGAGCACGGCCCACGCTTCCTCGCCCAGCAGGCGGATCACGATCTCGCGGTCGGAGAACGAGGTGTAGTTGTACGGAATCTCGCGCAGACGGGGCGCGGGGTCGGCGGCGACGGCGGCGGCCGCGCCATGCGGATCGAAAACTTGTGGTGCGTTCATGTTCGGACGACTCGGAGGGCCGATACACCGTGCAGGGGCGTCGGCGAGCGCGGTGGGCGCAATCTTGGGGAAATCTGTTCTGTTACCAGGCGGGCGACCGCATTGCGTGGGGTCGATACGGCCTGGCGGCACTCGGAGCCATCACCACGATCGCGCGCGGCGCGCATGCCGTTCCGCCGCGGGGCTGGCTGCGCGCGGCGACGGCGTCGAAGGGGCGATCCGAGGGTGCCTCTGCATCTTCCGATCCTTGATTCAAAACGAAATTCTAACTCATGATCGGGCATCGCGTGAGGGGTCGGACTGGCTGTGGGGGTATGGCCGGAAGCCCCGCCAGCCGGGGCGCAGCGCGATTTCGTGCGGCCATTCGCCGTCCGTCCGGTCGGTAACCGGCCGGTTAAGCGCGGAAAAAACCGGCCGCCTGCCCGCAATACGGTGCGCGATCGCATGGGCTGGGAGGCAAAGGCGCCTTGGCGCTATCATTGATCTTTTATGTCTGCATCCGCACTGCACGCGAGCGCCCATGGCATCCCACGACTATCTGAAGAAAATCCTCACCGCGCGCGTCTACGACGTCGCGATCGAGACGGAGCTCGAACCGGCCCGCAACCTGTCGGCCCGGCTGCGCAACCCGGTTTACCTGAAGCGCGAGGACAACCAGCCGGTGTTCTCGTTCAAGCTGCGCGGCGCGTACAACAAGATGGCGCACATTCCGGCCGACGCGCTCGCGCGCGGCGTGATCACGGCATCGGCAGGCAACCACGCGCAGGGCGTCGCGTTCTCGGCGGCGCGCATGGGCGTGAAGGCCGTGATCGTCGTGCCGATCACGACGCCGCAGGTGAAGGTCGACGCGGTGCGCGCGCACGGCGGCCCGAGCGTCGAGGTGATCCAGGCGGGCGAATCGTATAGCGACGCGTACAAGCATGCGCTGCAGGTGCAGGAAGAACGCGGCCTCACGTTCGTCCACCCGTTCGACGATCCATACGTGATCGCGGGCCAGGGCACCATCGCGATGGAGATCCTGCGCCAGCACCAGGGCCCGATCCACGCGATCTTCGTGCCGATCGGCGGCGGCGGGCTCGCGTCCGGCGTCGCCGCGTACGTGAAGGCGGTGCGCCCGGAGATCAAGGTGATCGGCGTGCAGGCCGAGGATTCGTGCGCGATGGCGCAGTCGCTCAAGGCCGGCCAGCGCATCGAGCTGAGCGAAGTCGGCCTGTTCGCGGACGGCACCGCGGTGAAGCTCGTCGGCGAGGAAACCTTCCGGCTCTGCGGTGAATATCTCGACGGCGTCGTGACGGTCGACACCGACGCGCTGTGCGCGGCCATCAAGGATGTGTTCCAGGACACGCGCAGCGTGCTCGAGCCGTCCGGCGCGCTCGCGGTCGCGGGCGCGAAGCGCTACGCGGAGCACGAAGGCATCGAGAACCAGACGCTCGTCGCGGTCACGTCCGGCGCGAACATGAACTTCGACCGGATGCGCTTCGTCGCCGAGCGCGCGGAAGTGGGCGAGGCGCGCGAGGCCGTGTTCGCGGTCACGATCCCCGAGGAACGCGGCAGCTTCAAGCGCTTCTGCTCGCTCGTCGGCGAGCGCAACGTCACCGAGTTCAACTACCGGATTGCCGATGCGCAAGCCGCGCACATCTTCGTCGGCGTGCAGATCAAGCGCCGCGGCGAATCGGCGGAGATCGCCGCGAACTTCGAGTCGCACGGCTTCCAGACGGTCGACCTGACGCACGACGAGCTGTCGAAGGAGCACATCCGCTACATGGTCGGCGGCCGCTCGCCGCTCGCGCACGACGAACGCCTGTTCCGCTTCGAATTCCCGGAACGCCCGGGCGCGCTGATGAAGTTCCTGTCGTCGATGGCGCCGGACTGGAACATCAGCCTGTTCCATTACCGCAACCAGGGCGCGGACTACAGCTCGATCCTCGTCGGCCTGCAGGTGCCGCAAGCCGACCGCGCGGAGTTCGAACGCTTCCTCGCGGCGCTCGGCTATCCGTATGTCGAGGAGAGCGGCAATCCGGCCTACCGTCTGTTCCTGTCGTAACCGTCACGCACCATGAATCCCGAACATTCCCCGCTCGGCAAGGCGACCGTCTACAACAACCCGTACGACGCGTCGCTGCTGTTCCCGATCCCGCGCGCCGGCGCGCGCGAGCAGATCGGCATCACGTCGTCGCTGCCGTTCTTCGGCACCGACATCTGGAACGCCTACGAGCTGTCGTGGCTGAACGCGCGCGGCAAGCCGCAGGTCGCGGTCGCGACGTTCTTCGTGCCGGCCGAATCGCCGAACATCGTCGAATCGAAATCGTTCAAGCTGTATCTCGGCTCGTTCGCGCAGACCGTGTTCGAATCCGTGGAGGCCGTGCGCGACACGCTGAAGCGCGACGTGTCGGCCGCGTGCGGCGCGAGCGTCGCCGTGCAGCTCGTGTCGCCGCACGACTTCCGCAAGCTCGAGATGGACGAGCTCGACGGGCTGTCGCTCGACCGGCTCGACCTCGACACCGACATCTACGAGCCCGATCCGTCACTGCTCACCGCCGCGCACGACGAAGCGCCGGTGGAAGAGACGCTCGTGTCCGACCTGCTGAAATCGAACTGCCCCGTGACCGGCCAGCCGGACTGGGGCAGCGTGCAGATCCACTACGTCGGGCCGCAGATCGACCACGCGGGCCTGCTGCGCTACATCATCTCGTTCCGCAATCACACGGGCTTTCACGAGCAGTGCGTCGAGCGCATCTTCCTCGACATCCTGCATGCGTGCAAACCGGTGAAGCTTGCGGTGTATGCGCGTTATACGCGCCGCGGCGGGCTCGACATCAACCCGTTCCGCACGAACTACAACCAGCCGATGCCGGATAACGCGCGGACGGCGCGGCAGTAAGCGGGCGCCCCGCGCAATCGGGCGGCAGATGATAAAACGGGCCCGGCGCACCTGAATGCGCCGGGCCCGTTGCGTATCGGCTCGCCGTGGCGGGCGTTACTTCACCGGCGCCTTGTAAGCGATGCAATCGACCTCGACCTTGCAGTCGATCACCATGCTCGACTGCACGCACGCGCGCGCCGGCGGGTGCTCGCCGAAGTACGACACGAACACCTTGTTGAACGACGCGAAATCGCGCGCGTCGTCGAGCCACACGCCGCAGCGCACGACGTGCTCGAGGCCGTAGCCGGCTTCCTTCAGGATCGCGATCACGTTCTCGATCGTCTGCTTCGACTGCGTGACGATCCCGCCTTCGACCACCTCGCCGTTCACCATCGGCGTCTGGCCCGACACGTACAGCCAGCCGTCGGCTTCGACCGCACGCGCAAACGGCATCACCTGGCCGCCCGTGCCCTTCGCTTCGCCTACGCCATATCGCTTCATCGTTTCACTCCTGTGTCGACCAGAGTTGGCGCTTCAACGCTTACTCTGGCCCCATGCAACGCTGGGTTGCGGATGCGCGCGCCGTGCGCGGCACGCGCGGAAGTTGTGCCGGGCGCCGCGCGTCAGAACGCCGCGCCGGCGCTCGCCGGCGCACGCGCGCCGCGCGCGACGAAGCCGCCCGCGCGTTCGCCGGTCGGCTGGCCGTCGCGGTAGGTCAGCACGCCGTTGACCCACACCGCGTCGATGCCGTGCGCGGGCTGCTGCGGCCGGTCGAAGGTCGCCGCGTCGATCACGCTGTCCGGATCGAACAGCACGAGATCCGCGTGGAAGCCGACATGCACCTCGCCGCGCCCGACGAGCCCGAAGCGGCGCGCGGACAGCGACGTCATCTTGCGGATCGCCTCCTCGAGCGGCAGCAGGCCCGTCTCGCGCGCGTAATGGCCGAGCACGCGCGGAAATGCGCCCCACAGCCGCGGATGCGGCAGCGGATCGTTCGGCAGGCCGTCGGAGCCGACCATCGTCGCCGGATGCGACAGGATCCGCCGCACGTCGTCCTCGGACATGTTGTGGTACACGGCGCCCGCCGGCCGGATCCGCTGCGCGGCCTCCTGCTCGGTCACGCCCCACTCGGCCGCGATCGTCTTCAGCAGCTTGCCCGCGACTTCCGGATGCGGCTCGGACCAGGTGATCGTGATGTCGATGTCGCCCGTCACCTGCTTCAGGTCGAGCGTCGACGAGCTGCGGCTGTACGGATAGCAGTCGCAGCCGACCGGCTGATAGCGGCGCGCGCTTTCGAGCGATGCGAGCACCTCGGTGCTGCGGCCCCAGTTCGACGGGCCCGCGCATTTCAGGTGGGAGATCACGACCGGCACCTGCGCGTGGCGGCCGACGCGATACGCCTCGTCCATCGCATCGAGGATCGCGTCGAATTCGGTACGCATGTGCGTGGTGTACAGCGCGCCCGCGTTCGCGAGCGGCTCGGCGAGCGCCATCACCTCCTCGGGCGGCGCCGCGAACGCGGAACCGTACGCGAGGCCCGACGACAGCCCGAGCGCGCCATGCGCGAGCGCTTCCTCGAGCTGTGCGCGCATGCCGGCGATCTCGCGCTCGGTGGCCGCGCGATCGAGGCGGTCCATCTGGTTGTTGCGCAGCGCGGTATGGCCGACCAGCGCCGCGACGTTGACGGCCGGCCGCGCCTCGTTCACCGCCGCGACGTAGTCGGCGAAGGTCGGATACAGGAACGCGGCGCGCTCGCCGAGCAGGTTCATCGGGTCGGGCGGGTCGCCCGCGAGCGTCACCGGCGACGCGCTGATCCCGCAGTTGCCGACGATCACCGTCGTCACGCCCTGCGTGATCTTCGGCAGCATCTGCGGCGAGCGGATCACGTGCGTGTCGTCGTGCGTGTGCACGTCGACGAAGCCCGGCGCGAGCGCGCGGCCGTTCGCCTCGACGACCGTCTCGGCCAGCCAGTTCGACAGGTTGCCGATCGCCGCGATCATGCCGTTGCGGATCGCGACGTCGCGCGGGACGGGCGGCGCGCCGGTGCCGTCGTACAGCTGCGCGCCGACGATCAGCGTATCGGCGGCTTCGGGATGCGAATGCATGGTCAGTCTCCTAGCGGTTGACGGTCGCCGCCGCCACGGTGCGCGTCGAGCGCGTGCTTGACGCGGCGCAGCGATTCTCGGCACGCGTCGCCGAGCCGCAGCGCGACCCCGGTGACGAGCACGTCGATGGCCATCATCATCGCGTAGCGCGATGTCGACGGTTTGAAAATGAAATCGGTCTCGAACGCGACGACCGGAATCAGGTGGTCGGCGAGCTGCGCGAGCGGCGATGCGGGCGCGGTGACCGCGATCAGCGTCGCGCCGTAGCGCTTGGCGAGCGCGCAGCTCTCGAGCAGCTCCGGCACGCGCCCGCTCACCGACAGCGCGACCATGACCGAGTCGCGTGTCGCGGTGGCCGCGACCATCCGCTGCAGCACGCTGTCCTGGTAGCTCGCGACCGGCCGGCCGAAACGCACGAGCCGGAAGCGCAGCTCGTCGGCGAGCGCGGTGGAGCCGCCGCCCTGCCCGTACACGTAGATCATCTTCGCGCCGGCGAGCCGGTCGGCCGCCGCGTCGAACGACGTGTGGCGCAGCAGCTGGTGGTTGTGCGCGAGTGCGACCTGGATCTCGTCGTAGACGACCGACGCCGGGTTCGCGTCGCCGGCGCCCGCGCCGTCCGACGGCGCGAGAAAGCGCTGGCCGACGGCCGCCGCCTGCGCGACGAGCAGCTTCAGCTCGCGCACGTCGCGGCAGCCGACCGCCTTCGCGAAGCGCGTGACCGTCGCGACGCTCACTTCCGCGTCGCGCGCGAGCGTGCTGATGCTCGCATGCGCGGCGCGCCCGAGATCCGCGAGGATGAACGCCGCGACCTTGCGCTCGGCATCGCGCAGCTCCGGCGCGCACTCGGCGATCCGCGCAATGATGTCGACGGCCGGCTGGACGGCCGGTTGCGCGGCGGGCGGAACGGAGGACGAAGTGGCGGACGAATTCATCTGCTGAAAAAGTTGCGGCGCATCATGTTACTAAATAACATCACCGCGCCGATGCTACTTTCTGTACCATCGGCATGTCAACTTCAGTGCAATGCATATCAATGATGGAGCGGGATGACATGAAAGTTACAAACTATCAGGAAGCGACGATCGATCCGTTCGGCAAGGGCCTCGGCAATCTGCCGAGCGCGAGCGTGCCGCTCGCCGACGCGGGCCGCCTCGAGTGGAACCTGCTCGCGGAAGACGTCAGCCTGCCGGCCGCGGTGCTGTACGAGGATCGCATCGAGCACAACCTGAAGTGGATGCAGGCGTTCGTCCAGGAGTACGGCGTCAAGTTCGCGCCGCACGGCAAGACGACGATGGCGCCGCAGCTGTTCCGCCGCCAGCTCGACGCCGGCGCATGGGGCATCACGCTCGCCACGGCGCACCAGACCCAGGCCGCGTATCACGGCGGCGTGCGGCGCGTGCTGCTCGCGAACCAGCTGGTCGGCCGCCGCAACATGACGATCATCGCGGGGCTGCTGTCGGATCCCGATTTCGAGTTCTTCTGCCTCGTCGATTCGGCCGACGGCGTCGACCAGCTCGGCCGCTTCTTCGGCGAAGCGAAGAAGTCGATCAACGTGCTGCTCGAGCTCGGCGTGCCGGGCGGCCGCACCGGCGCGCGCGACGCCGCGCAGCGCGACGCGGTGCTCGCCGCGCTGGCCCGCTACCCGGACACGCTGAAGCTGGCCGGGATCGAACTCTACGAAGGCGTGCTGAAGGAGGAGGACGAGATCCGCACGTTCCTGCAGGGCGCGGTCGCGCTGACGCGCGAGCTCGCCGCGGCCGGCCGCTTTGCGCGCACGCCGGCGATCCTGTCGGGCGCGGGCTCGGCATGGTACGACGTGGTCGCGGAGGAATTCGCGAAGGCGTCCGACGCAGGCTTCGCGGAAGTGGTGCTGCGCCCGGGCTGCTACCTGACGCACGACGTCGGCATCTACAAGAAGGCGCAGACCGACGTGTTCAAGCGCAACCCGACCGCGCGCAAGATGGGCGAGGGCCTGCTGCCCGCGCTGCAGTTGTGGGCGTACGTGCAGTCGGTGCCGGAGCCGGACCGCGCGATCATCGCGCTCGGCAAGCGCGACTCGGCGTTCGACGCGGGCCTGCCCGAGCCGGCGCGCCATTTCCGGCCGGGCCGCGACACCGCGCCGCGCGACGTGGCCGCGGGCGAAGGCTGGGCGATCACCGGCCTGATGGACCAGCACGCGTACCTGCAGTTCCCGCCCGGCGCGGACGTGAAGGTCGGCGACATGGTCGCGTTCGACATCTCGCACCCGTGCCTGACGTTCGACAAGTGGCGCCAGCTGCTCGTGCTCGATCCGCAATTCCGCGTGAAGGAAGTGATCGAGACGTTCTTCTGAGATCCGCCGCGCGGCGGCCGCCCGGCCGCCCGAGCGGGCCGCCCCGCAACGGGGCGGCCGTCATGCCGGATTCGACCTGCCGGAGTACACTGCGCTTTCGTTCCGACCGTCCCCTCTTTCGCAGGAGAAAGCCATGGCAGCGAAGAAGATCCTGTTCCTGACCGGCGATTTCGCCGAAGACTACGAAACGATGGTGCCGTTCCAGGCGCTGCAGGCCGTCGGCCATCGCGTCGACGCGGTCTGCCCCGGCAAGCGGGCAGGCGACAAGATCAAGACCGCGATCCACGACTTCGAGGGCGACCAGACCTACACCGAGAAGCCCGGCCACCAGTTCACGCTGAACGCGACGTTCGACGATGTCGATGCGGCCCGCTACGACGCGCTCGCGATCGCGGGCGGCCGCGCGCCGGAATACCTGCGGCTCGATCCGAAAGTGATCGCGATCGTGCGCGCGTTCGCCGATGCGGGCAAGCCGATCGCCGCGATCTGCCATGCGGCGCAGCTGCTCGCCGCCGCGGACGTGATCCGCGGCAAGCGCATCTCGGCCTATCCGGCCTGCGCGCCCGAAGTGAAGCTCGCCGGCGGCGAGTATGCGGACATTCCGGTCGACGCGGCCGTCACCGATGCGCCGTTCGTCACCGCGCCCGCGTGGCCCGCGCACCCGGCGTGGCTCGCGCAGTTCCTCGCATTGCTCGGCACGCGCATCGAGCTGTAACGCCGTTCCCGCGGCGGCGGCGCGCTCAGCGCCCCGCCGGCGGCGGGCCGGCTTCCGCGATCCGCGCCTCCAGCATCGCGAGCGCGCCCGACAGCCCGTTCAGCACGTCGTCCGGGAGCTGCGCCACTGTCTTGTCGAGGAATGCCTTGCGGCGCGGCAGGCTCGCGTCGAATGCCGCGCGCCCGTCGTCGGTCAGCTTCACGTTCGTCACGCGGTTGTCGCGCGCGTCGGATTCGCGCTCGATCCAGCCGAGCGCCTCGAGCGCCTTCAGTTGGCGCGTGAGCGCGCCCGGGTCGATCCGCAGCACTTCGACGAGCCGCTTCTGCGACGCGTGGCCGTCCATCGTATTGAGCGCGACCATGATGCGCCAGCGCGGCATCGGCTGGCCGACGTGCGCCTCGAACGCGCTCATGAACGCGCGATAGGTTCGTCCGAACTGCTGCAAGATCGCGACGCGGTCCTGTTCTTCCATGCGCTGAATCTGTTCCTTCAATCGGCCAACGGGCCGGGTTCGATCTTGCGCCGCAGCGTAATCGGCGGCACGCGTCTGCATTGCCACACCGAAAACACCGCGACCGCCGCCGCCACCGCGACGCCCAGGTGAATCGCGCCGACCAGCGATTCGCGGGCCGCCTCGAGCAGCAGCGCGCCATTATGCCCGGCACGCGTCAGTTCGCTCACGAGACCGCCCTGCGCCGCGCGGTCGATCAGGATCTGCGGATCGGCGAGCCGCGCGTGCCACTGCAGCGCATGATCGGCCGCGAGCGCGTCGCGCACGCCGCCCGCGTACATCTGGTTGACGAGCGTGCCCGTCAGCGCGGTGCCGACCATCCCGCCCACCATCCGCAGCGACTGCAGCAGCGCGGTCGCGATGCCGAGGTGCTCGCGCCCGGCCGTCTGCTGCGCGAACACGGTGAGGTTCGGCAGCACGAAGCCGAGGCCGACGCCGCCCGCGACCATCAGCGCCATCAGCACCCAGCGCGGCGTGGCGTGCGTCGCCGCGACGACGCCGACGCAGGTGATCGCGAACAGCGCGAAGCCGACGTGCAGCATCGCGTTCGGATGGCGGATGCGGGTGACGACGCGGCCGTTCATGATGCTGCCGATCGTGATGAACACGACGAGCGGCGTGATCACGAGCCCGGCTTCCTTCGGCGACATGCCGAAGCCGCCCTGGAACAGCAGCGGCGCGTAGAACAGCAGCGAGAACATCGAGAAGCCGGCGAGGATCGCGAGCACGAACAGCGCGGACAGTGCGCGGTTGCCGAACATGTCGAACGGCAAAATCGGCTGCGCGCAGCGCTTCTCCCAGCGCCACAAACCGACGCCCGCGACGAGCGCGACGCCGAGCAGCAGCGTCGGCCAGCCGGCGATCCCGTATTTCGGCAGCCATTCGACGAACAATTGCAGCGCGCCGAGCGACAGCGCGATCAGGATCGCGCCCGGCCAGTCGAGCCGCATCTTCTCGTCGTGCTCGATATGGCGCAGGTGCGGCAGGTAGCGCCACACGAACAGCAGCGACAGGATCCCGACCGGCAGGTTCACGTAGAACACCGAGCGCCAGCCGAACGACTGGGTCAGCACGCCGCCGAGCGACGGCCCGATCGCGTTCGCGATGCCGAACGCGGAGCTCATCATCACCTGCCAGCGCAGCCGCACGACCGAATCGGGGAACAGGTCGGGAATGCACGCGAACGCGGTGCCGACCAGCATCCCGCCGCCGATGCCCTGCAGCCCGCGCGCGAGCACGAGCGACAGCATGTCGTTGGCCATCCCGCACAGCACCGACGCGGTGGTGAACAGCACGATCGACGCGATCACGAACGGCTTGCGCCCGTAATAGTCGCCGAGCCGGCCGAAGATCGGCACGGTGATCACCGAACTGAGCAGGTATGACGTCGCGACCCATGCATACAGGTCGAACCCTTTCAGCTCGGCGACGATCGTCGGCAGCGCGGTGCCGACCACGGTCTGGTCGAGTGCGACGAGCATCGTCACGAACGAGATCCCGATCATCGCCAGCAGCGACTCGCGGAACGGCAGGACTTGCCCGCTCGAATGGTGGGCGGCGGTATGGACGGCCATTTTTTGCTGAAACAACTTTTGACGAGTCAACAATTTGAAAATTCTAGCACGGCTGGAGTAACCTAGCTGACGGCCGACGGCTCGGCCCTGGCTGCAAGGGAGGAAGATGGAACCGATTTCAACCGGCGTCGCGACGACGCTGTCGGACGACGACCGCGACGTGCTGCGGCGCGCGAAGCAGGTGCTGGAAAGCCCGTCGCTGACGATGAAGCTGACGGGCCTGATCGGCGCGCCGGTGGAGAAGATGATCGGCCGGCTGCCGGATTTCGCGACCGGCAAGATCAACAACGCGACCCAGCTCGCGCTGCGCAAGTGCCTGAACCTCGCGCTGCGCACGCTCGGCAAGCCGCCGGCGCCGGACGTGGACACGCCCGACAAGCCGAGCAACCTGCTGCACAAGCTCGCGGTCGCGACGACGGGCGCGGCGGGCGGCGCGTTCGGCTTCCTCGCGCTGCCGGTCGAGCTGCCGGTGACGACGACGCTGATCTTCCGCTCGGTGTGCGACATCGCGCGCAGCGAGGGCGAGGACCTGTCGTCGGTGGATACGCAGCTGCAGTGCCTCGCCGTGCTCGGCATGGGCGGCAACCCGGACCGCAGCGAAGAGGATGCCGATCTCGGCTACTTCGTGCTGCGCGGCGCGCTCGCGCAGGCGATCTCGAAGGCATCGTCGGACATCACGTCGAAAGGCATCGCCGCGCACGGCTCGGCCGCCGTGTTCAAGCTCGTGCAGACCGTCGCGTCGCGCTTCTCGGTGCAGGTGACCGAACAGATGGCGGCCAAGTCGATTCCGGCGATCGGCGCGGTGCTCGGCGCGACCGTCAACACGCTGTTCATCGACCACTTCCAGCAGATGGCGCACGGCCACTTCGCCGTGCGCCGGCTCGAGCGCAAGTACGGCACGGCCGCCGTGAAGGCCGCCTATCAGGCGATCGACACCTCGCCCGCGCGCTGAACCGCGCGCTCGACCGCGACCCGGCGCAGGAACGCGGCCGCCCGATCGAGCGCCTGCCGCGATTCCGGCACCATCGGCGCATACAACTGCCAGACGTGCGGCATCTGCGGCCAGATCTCGATCTCGACCTGCACGCCGGCGGCCCTCGCCTTGTCGGCGACGCGGCGCGAATCGTCGAGCAGCACCTCGGTGCTGCCGACCTGGATGAACAGCGGCGGCAGCCCCGTGAAATCCGCATAGAGCGGCGACGCGTACGGGTGGGCGGCCGGCGTGTCGCCGAGATACAGCTTCGCCGCCTTGCCGAGCGCCGGGCCGGCGAACATCGGATCGATGCCGTCGTGCGTGCGCAGCGTCTCGCCGGTCGCCGCGAGATCGGTCCACGGCGAGAACAGGATCGCGCCGGCCGGCAGCGGCTCGCCGCGATCGCGCAGCGCGACGAGCGTCGCGAGCGCGAGGCCCCCGCCCGCCGAATCGCCGCCGAGCACGATCGACTCGGGCGGCGTGCCCGTCGCGAGCAGCCGGCGGTAGGCGGCGAGCGCATCGTCGAGCGCGGCCGGGAAGCGGTGCTCCGGCGCGAGGCGGTAGTCGAGCGAGAACGCGCGCACGCCCGCGCGTTTGGTCAGGCCGAACACGAGCGGGCGATGGGTCTTGGTCGAGCAGAAGTAGTAGCCGCCGCCGTGGAAGTACAGCAGCATGCGCCCCTGCGCGGTCCCCTGCCCGGACCCCTGCCCGGTCCGCCCGTCGACACGCTCGAGCCATTCGCCGCGCAGCGGCGCGTCGTCCGGGCCGTAGCATTCGCGCAGCCGATAGCCGGACGGCGCGCGGCGCGGCACGATCATCCGCCGGTCGGTAAAGCGCCGCGCGCGCGCCGGGTCGAGCACGGGACGCGTGGTCTCGGGGCGGAACTGCCAACGCAGCAGCCAGCAGGCGAGCTTGCTTTGCCAACTCATCGGACGCACTCCGTATCGGAAATGTGTCGATGGTACGTGCGGTCGCGCCCCGGACGCTCGACAGGTGCCTCTATATCAAACGCCGGCGCTCAGCCGGCCGGCAGCACCTGCCCGCGGATCTCGCCGGACGGATGCTCCTTCGTGTGCACGTTGAAATACCACTTGCCGGCCATCAGCTCGGTCACCTGGGTGTCGGTCAGTTCCTTCGAGCCCTTGATCGGGCTGGCGAGGCCGTCCTTCGGAATCGGCACCTGCACGCCCGCGTTCTGCCCGACCGGCGCCGGCCCGTGGAAATGCGCGGCGGTGGCCGGGCCGGTCAGGTTCTCGTAGGTCGCCGTCCATTGCAGCGTATGGGTGAGCGTGTCGTAAGTGGCGTCGACCGCGCCCGAACCCTTGCTCGTGGTCGGCGGCACCTCGCTCGACGGCTGCAGGTTGGCGGACAGGCGAACCGTTTCGGCCGCCGCGCTGCCGGCGGCCAGCACGCCCGCGAGTAACGCGACCTGAAGGATGCGCAGCTTCGTCATGGAATCTCCTTGTACGACCGTGTGCGCCATCCGGCGGATGGCGTCTCGCCCATGTTAGTCGATCGCCGCCCGCCGGTGCGACGTGCGGCCAGCCTGACGCGGCCAGGAACAGACCTTTGCAGGCGGACGCCTGAATCCGCGCGCGCCGTTTCGCTACACTTCTTCTCACAGTTGCTTGTTTCCTTCGTCCGAAGGAGTCTGCGAGTATTTACGCGGCCGCCCGGCCGCGTTTTTTTTGCCTGCCGGCCGACCGCCGCATCGTCACATCGCGCAATACGATCCTGTGGAAATCCGCATCGACACGCCGCCATTCGCGCGCGAAGATGGGGCCTTGTCGTCCCCCAGAGATGCATCGTGCCGACCCCTCGCTTGCCATCGAGAACGCGTCCCGTTCGCTTCCGCCCGGTGCTCGCGAGCGTCTGCACGCTCGCGGCACTTCATGCCGGGCCCGCGGCCGCCCAGGAATTCGGGCTGTTCGCCGGTTCGCTATGGGGCGGCGGCGGCCGCTCGTATGCGTGGGCCTTCGATTACCAGGAAGGATTGAGCCCGCACACCGCGATCGGCTTCACCTGGTACAACGAAGGGCATATCCCCAATCACCATCGCGACGGCCAGGCGATTCAATTCTGGGGGCGCTGGCCGCTCGAAAACCGCCGCTTCGTGCTGTCGGCGGGCGCAGGGCCATACCGCTACTTCGACACGGCCCCCGCCGGCGATGGCCGTGACTACTCGAATTCGCACGGCTGGGGCGTGCTGATGAGCGTACGCGCCGCGTACTACACGTCGGACCGCTGGGTCGCGCAGTTGCAGCTCAATCGCACGCAGGTGTTCCGCGGGCCGAACACCACGTCGGTGATGTTCGGCATCGGCTACCAGCTCGACGCGCCGGGCACGCCCGGCCCGCGCGACACGCCGCTGCCGCGCGCCGGCAAGGTCACGAACAACGAGGTGACCGCGATGCTCGGCGAAACGATCCTCAACAGCCGCTCGTCGCCGTCGACGCTCGGCGGCAGCATCGAATACCGGCGCGGCCTCACCCGCACGGTCGACTGGACCGCGACGTGGATGTATGAAGGCGCGAAGCAGGCCGTGCGCCGCAACGGCGTCGCATCGCAGCTCTGGCTCACGCGCGCGTTCCTGAACGACGCGCTCACGCTGTCGGCCGGCGCGGGCGCCTACTTCACGGTGAACCAGCGCAACTTCAGCGGCCAGCCGGGCCCCGGCGACGGCACCGTGTCGGGGATCGTGTCGATCTCGGCCAGCTACCGGCTCTCCGAGCGCTGGCTCACGCGCGTCACGTGGAACCGGGTCGTCACGCGCTACAACCGCGACACCGACGTGATCCAGGCCGGCCTCGGCTACCGCTTCTGAACGCGCACGGCGCGTCAGCTCCGGTATCCCGGATCGATGCGATCGACGATGCGCTGCAGTGCGTCGAACGCATCCTGCCCCGCGCCGTGCTTCGGGTCGAAGTTCAGCGAATCGCGCACGCAGGCTTCGAGCACCGGCGGCGCGATCGGCAGCGCGTCGTCGATCGCGTGCGTCGCGACCTGCACCTCGCACGCGCGATTGAGCAGCCACATCAGCGAGAACGTCTGCGCGAGCGTGTGCCCGATCGTCACCGGCCCGTGGTTCCTCAGCAGCAGCACCGGCCGCCCGCCCGCGCTCGCGACGATGCGCCGGCCCTCGTCGAGATGCACGGTGATCCCCTCGAAGTCGTGGTACGCGACCTTGCCGTACAGCTGCGCCGCGTAGAAATTCGAGAACGACAGGCCGCCGCGCGAACAGCACACGGCCATCGCGGGCGTCGTGTGCACGTGCATCACGCAATGCGCGTCCGGCAGCGCCGCGTGGATCGCACTGTGGAACGTGAAGCCCGCCGGGTTGATCGGCCAGTCGGAATGGCCGATCACGTTGCCGTCGAGATCGACCTTGACCAGGTTCGACGCGCAAACCTCGCGGTAGTGCAGCCCGAACGGATTGACCAGGAAGTGCCCGTCGGCGTCCGGCACGCGCAGCGAGATGTGGTTGTAGATCAGCTCGGTCCAGCCGAGATGGTCGAAGATGCGGTAGGCAGCCGCCAGCTGCACGCGCGCCTGCCATTCGGCGTCGGAGAAGCGGGCGGGACGGGAAAACGGCTGGTTCGGTACGCGTTGCATGCGGGGGCTCCGGTTGAGCAGGCGCGCGCAGCCGGGCGAACGCGGCGTCACACGTCGTCTCCTGGCGCCGGACGCGGCGAGCGCCGGCGCATGTTCGTCTCGCCGCCCGGCCGCCGCGCGCATCGCGCGCGCGGCATCCGGCGGCACCGCCACGATCGCCAGATCGTTGCGCGCACAACCATATCACCTTTCCGGGCGCGCCGGAACCGGCCCTATAACTGATCGTCGACCGGCAGCAGCATGAACATGCCGGTCAGCACGTTGCGCAGCAGCCCCGCGTCCGGATCGACGTGATAGGTGTGCGGCGCGCCGTTGTCGGTCGCGGTCCAGACCAGCTCGGAAGCGCCGGGCCCCGACGGCGCGGCGAGCTGCACGCGATAGCTCTCGTCCGGCTGCGTCACCCGCGCGAAAATCGTCGCGACCTGCTGCGCGAGCGCCGGGCTGCGGATCACCAGCGCAAGCTCGGTGTTCAGATGCGCGGAACGCGGATCGAGGTTCAGCGAGCCGATCACGAGGGTGCGCCGGTCGATCACGTACGCCTTCGCGTGCAGGCTCGCCCGCGAGCGCGAACCGAACAGGCGCGCGGGCTGCTGGCGCGGCTGCGACTTGAATTCGTACAGCTCGACGCCGCGCTGCAGCAACGGCACGCGGTACGGGGCGTAGCCGGCCTGCACGGCCACCGCGTCGGTCGCGGCGAGCGAGTTGGTGAGGATCGCGACCCGCACGCCGCGCGCGGCCGTATCGCCGAGGATCTTCACACCCGCGTCGTGCGGCACGAAATACGGCGAGAACGCGAGCACCTCCTGCTGCGCGTCGCGCATCAGCTCGACGAGGCGCCGCATCGGCGGGCTCACGTAGCTGTCGGTGGGCCGCGCGACCTTGTCCGGCGCATCGGCCTTGAATTCGGCCGGCGCCCATACGAGCCCGAGCTCGTCGCGCGCGATCTGCCGCGCGAGCGGCGTCGCGTTCAGCGGCTTCGCGTTGTACGGCTCGGCGTAGGTGCGCCAGTGCGCTCGCAGCTCGTCGCGCATCGCGTCGACGTCCTTCGGATCGAAGGACTGATGATTCAGCACCCGCAGCGGATAGCTGCTCGCGCTCGCCCAGTACGCGTCGAAGCTCGCGGAGATGTCCCGCGTCACCGGGCCGGCCGCGAGCACGTCGAGGTCGCGGAACTGCAGCGTCGGGCTCGCGCTGAAATATTCGTCGCCGAGATTGCGGCCGCCGACGATCGCGAGCCGGTTGTCCGCGATCATCGCCTTGTTGTGCATCCGGCGCGTGAAGCTGTCGATCCGCGTGAAGAAATTCGCGGTGCGCCGCATCACGCCCTGCTGCGCGGCGCCGAACGGATTGAACACGCGGATCTCGATGTTCGCGTGCGTGTTCAGCGCGGCCATCACGCGGTCGATGTCGCGGAAGTTCAGGTCGTCGATCAGCATCCGCACCCGCACGCCGCGATCGGCCGCGTACAGCGCGGCGGCGAGCAGCAGCTTGCCGGTCGTGTCCTCGGTCGCGATGTAGTACTGCATGTCGAGCGTCTTCGTCGCCGCGCGCGCAAGCGCGATGCGCATCTGCAGCGCCTCGGCGCCGCCCGCCAGCAGGCGGAACCCCGACTGGCCCGGATGCGCGGCCTCGGCCGCGGCGAGCGCGTCGCGCAACGGCGTCGCGACGTCGGCGGACAGCGCGGACGAAACGGGCCGGTCGAGCGTGGTGGCGGGGGGATGGGTCGCGCAGGCGGACACGAGCGGCAGCAGTGCGGAGACGGCCAGCGCGCGGGCCGCCTGTCGGCATGCGGCGTGCCATGACCGGACGAACGGCTCGCGCCGGATGAGGGACGTAGACACAGGGCTTCCTGGGCAGGGCGGATCAACGCAGCCGCGCCTGCCGCGGCGCGCGGCCGACGGGCGCTTCCAGTCGATTCTAAGTGGCGCCGGACAGCACGGTCAATCGCGCCGGCCGGCGTGGTCCGACCAATTTCAGCCGGCGTGGCCGCGCCGCTCGAAATGGCTGCGCACGTAGTCGATATGGGTCTGCATCGCCGTGCGCGCCTCCTCGGGCCGATGCGCGCAGATCGCGTCGCAGACGGTCCGGTGCTGCCGCAACAATTGGTCCGACGCGCCCGCATCCTCCTGCGTCATGCCGGCCGCGTTGACCGTGATGTGCTCGCGCAGCATGCCGATCACGCTGGTATGCAGGTGCAGGAACATCGTGTTGTGCGACGCGCGCGCGATCGCCTCGTGCAGCTTCGAGTCGGTCGCCACTTCCACGGCCCGGTCGTCGTTCGCGTGGGCGGTTTCCAGCTCGCGCAGCAGCGCGCGGATCCGCCGGCGGTCGCTCGCGTCGGCGCGCAGCGCGGCGAAATACGCGGTCGCGCCCTCCAGCACGCGGCGGAACTCGAGGATGTCGTCGCGCAGCGCCGGATGGTCGGCCACGAGCTGCCCCCACGGCGACGCGATGCCCGCGCGCAGCTGATCCGTCACGTACACGCCCGCGCCGCGCCGGCTCTGCAGCAGCCCCCGCGCGGCGAGCCGCTGGATCGCCTCGCGGATCGTGTTGCGCGCAACACCGTACTGCTCGGCGAGCACCCGCTCGGCCGGCAGGCGCGTGCCGGCCGGCCACGTGCCGTCGAGCAGCGCCGTCTCGAGCTTGCGCATCACCACTTCGGTGCGGCCGCGCGCCGTCATGCCTGCTGCCATCGTCGGGTCTCCGGAATGCCTCGGCGCACGATTGGCCCAACCAATTTGAGCTGCGGCGCCGTCGCGGGAATTATGCAGCGAAACCGCCGTCCCGCGTGCCGGGCCGCCGTCCACCTGGAGCGAGACATGCACCCGAGGCAATACCCCACGGCCGCGCCCGCGGACGCCTATCTGTTCGCGACCTGCCTGGTCGACCTGTTCGTGCCTGACGCGGGCCTTGACGCGGTGCGGCTGCTCGAGCGCGAGGGCCTGACCGTCCATTATCCGCGCGGCCAGAGCTGCTGCGGGCAGCCCGCGTACAGCAGCGGCAATCCCGATGAAGCCCGCCGCGTCGCCGCCGCGCAGCTCGACCTGTTCGCGCAGCCGTGGCCGGTGATCGTGCCGTCCGGTTCGTGCGCCGGCATGATGCGGCACCACTGGCCGGCGCTGTTCGCCGACGATCCCGTGAACGGCCCGAAGGCCCGCGCGATCGCCGAACGCGTGTACGAACTCGCCGAATTCCTCGTGCACGTACTCGGCGTGCGGCTCGATGGCGCCACCGCTGCCGATGCAGCCGCCGCGCAGCCGGACGAGCGCGTGGTGCTGCACACGTCGTGCGCGGCGCGCCGCGAAATGGGCACGCGCACACACGGCGTCGCGCTCGTCGACGCGCTGCCCGGCGTGACCCGCATCGAGCACGAACGCGAATCCGAATGCTGCGGCTTCGGCGGCACGTTCTCCCTCAAGCATCCCGACATCTCCGGCGCGATGGTGCGCGACAAGGTCGCGTCGGCCTGCGCGACCGGCTGCGACCGGCTCGTGTCCGCCGACTGCGGCTGCCTGCTGAACATCGGCCATGCGGCCGCGAAGGCCGGCGCGCCGCTGCCGGTCGAGCACCTCGCGAGCTTCCTGTGGCGCCGCACGGCCGGCGCCGCGTCGCTGCGCGGAGACGACCGATGAGCGCCCGCGACGCGATCCTCGCGCGGCTGCGCGCCGCCGCGCCGGGCGCCGATGCCTCCGCCGCAGCCAGCCTCGACACGCGCATCGACACCCATTACGCGGCGCGGCGCACGGCGGCCGCCGCCGATCCGCACACGCTCGCGCACGCGATGCAAACCGCGCTCGCCGCGTCGCACGCGGACGTCTGGTGCGCGGATGCCGCAGCGTGGCCCGCGCAGCTCGCCGGGCGCCTCGCCGCGGCCGGCGTGCGCCGGCTGCTGCTCGACCCGGCGCGCGCCGAATCGGCCGCCCTCGCCCGCGCGCTGCCCGATGCGGTCGCGGCCGTGCCGTTCGACCGGCCGATCGACGCGTGGAAGGCCGAGCTGTTCGACACGATCGACGCCGGCTTCACGGTCGCGCGCTCGGGCATCGCGGCAACCGGCACCGTCGTGCTCGCGCCCGACGCCGGCACGCCGCGCACCGTGTCGCTGGTGCCGCCGCTGCACGTCGCGCTCGTCCATGCGCACACGCTGCATGCGGACCTGCACGCGGCCGCGCACGCGGAGCGATGGCACGAAGGCATGCCGACGAACCTGGTGCTGGTGTCCGGCCCGTCGAAGACCTCCGACATCCAGCAGACGCTCGCCTATGGTGCGCACGGCCCGCGCCGGCTGTGGGTCGTGATCGTCGCCGGGCCCGACACCGCCGACCGGCCCGCTTCGCAAGGAACCGCGCGATGAGCGACCAGCCCCTGCATTTCGTCGCCCCCGGCGACTTCAAGGCGCGTGCGCGCGCCGCGCTCGACGATCCGAAGCTGCGCGCCAGCTTCCGCGGCGCGATGGATTTCCTGCAAGGCAAGCGCGCGGCCCAGTTCCCCGACGACACCGAGCTGCAGCCGTTGCGCGATCTCGGCGAAGCGGTGCGGCAGCACGCGCTCGCGCGGCTGCCGGCGCTGCTCGAGCAGCTCGAGGCGAAGCTGACCGCAGCCGGCGTGCATGTGCACTGGGCCGCGAACGCCGACGACGCGAACGCGATCATCCTCGGCATCGCGCAGGCGAAGAAGGCGCGCCGCGTGATCAAGGGCAAGTCGATGGCGAGCGAGGAGATCGAGCTGAACCATTACCTTGCCGGGCACGGCGTCGACTGCATCGAATCCGACATGGGCGAATACATCGTCCAGCTCGCCGGCGAGAAGCCGTCGCACATCGTGATGCCCGCGATCCACAAGACGCGCGGCGACATCGCCGAACTGTTCGAGCAGCACATCCCGGGCGCGCAGTACACGGAAGACGTCGACACCCTGATCCAGACCGGCCGCCGCGCGCTGCGCCAGGCGTTCGTCGACGCGGACATCGGCCTGTCCGGCGTGAACTTCGCGGCCGCCGACACCGGCACGCTGTGGCTCGTGGAGAACGAAGGCAACGGCCGCCTGTCGACGACGGTGCCCGACACGCACATCGCGATCATGGGCATCGAGAAGGTCGTCGCGAAGCTCGAGCACATCGTGCCGCTGTCGAGCCTGCTCACGCGCTCGGCCACCGGCCAGGCGATCACGACCTACTTCAACCTGATTTCCGGCCCGCGCCGCGACGGCGAACGCGACGGCCCGCGCGAGCTGCACGTCGTGCTGCTCGACAACGGCCGCACGCAGGCGTACGCGGACGAGCAGCTGCGCGCGACGCTGCAATGCATCCGCTGCGGCGCGTGCATGAACCACTGCCCCGTCTACACGCGGATCGGCGGCCATGCGTACGGCACGACCTACCCGGGCCCGATCGGCAAGATCATCTCGCCGCACCTGCTCGGCCTCGACGCCACCGCCGACCTGCCGAGCGCGTCGACGCTGTGCGGCGCGTGCGGCGAGGTCTGCCCCGTGCGGATTCCGATCCCGCAGCTGCTGGTGCGGCTGCGCACCGAGGCGAACCGCAAGCCGGACGAGCCGGTCGCGCACCCGCTGCGCGGCCAGGGCGCGAACTACAGCCGCGCGGAAGACCTCGTTTGGCGCTTCTGGTCCGGCGCGTTCGCGCATCCGCGCGCGTACCGCGCGTTCCGCTGGGCGGCGACGCGGCTGCGCGCGCTCGCGCCCGCGAAGCAGCTGGGCTGGACGCAGCACCGCACGCCGCTCGAACCCGCGCCGCGCAGCCTCGCCGACCTGCTGCGCGCGCGCGGCCAGCCCGAGTAGCCCCGTTTTCGACCCGACCCATACCACTAGAGATACATGGAGGAGACAACCATGCAGGCCTGGCACCAGATCTACACGCCGCTCGGCAGCCTCGGGCTGTCGGCGTTCGCCGCCGCGATCCCGATCATCTTCTTTTTCATCGCGCTCGCCGCGTTGCGCCTGAAAGGGCACGTCGCCGCCGCGATCACGCTGCTGCTGTCGCTCGGCGTCGCGATCGTCGCGTACCGGATGCCGGTGCCGCAGGCGCTCGCGGCGGCCGGCTTCGGTTTCGCGTACGGCCTCTGGCCGATCGCGTGGATCATCGTCGCGGCGGTGTTCCTGTACAAGATCGTCGTGAAGACCGGCCAGTTCGACATCATCCGCGCGTCGGTGCTGTCGATCACCGACGACCAGCGGCTGCAGATGCTGCTGATCGGCTTCTCGTTCGGCGCGTTCCTCGAGGGCGCGGCCGGCTTCGGCGCGCCCGTCGCGATCACGGCCGCGCTGCTCGTCGGCCTCGGCTTCCGCCCGCTGCACGCGGCCGGGCTGTGCCTGATCGCGAACACCGCGCCGGTCGCGTTCGGCGCGATGGGCATTCCGATCATCGTCGCCGGGCAGGTCACCGGCATCGACGCGTTCCACATCGGCGCGATGGCCGGCCGGCAACTGCCGCTGCTGTCGCTCGCGGTGCCGTTCTGGCTGGTGTTCATGATGGACGGGCTGCGCGGCGTGCGGCAGACCTGGCCGGCCGCGCTGGTCGCGGGCGGCAGCTTCGCGATCACGCAGTACTTCACGTCGAACCACATCGGGCCCGAGCTGCCGGACATCACGTCGTCGCTGGTCAGCCTCGTCGCGCTCGCCGCGTTCCTGAAGGTCTGGCAGCCGAGCAGCGCGAAGCAGGCGGCATGCGGCGCGGCCGCAGCGGGCGGAGCGGTCGCGCTCGCGGGCTTTGGCGGCGGCGTCGGCGGCAACCTCGGCAACAACTTCAGCAGCAACTTCGGCGCGCCGCAAAGCCGCCAGGCGTCGCCGTACACGCTCGCGCAGACGGTGCGCGCGTGGTCGCCGTTCCTGATCCTGACGGGTGTGGTCACCGTGTGGAGCCTCGCGCCGTTCAAGGCGCTGTTCGGCCCGCACGGCGCGCTCGCCGCGACGGTGCTGAAGTTCAAGGTGCCGGCGCTCGACCAGCTCGTGATCAAGGCCGCGCCGATCGTCGCGACGCCGAAGGCGCTCGACGCGGTGCTGAAGATCGACCTCGTGTCGGCCGTCGGCAGCGCAATCCTCGTGACCGCGCTGATCTCGATGGTGCTGCTGCGGATGAAGCCGCGCGACGCGCTCGTCACGTTCGGCGAGACGCTGCAGGAACTCACGCGCCCGATCCTGTCGATCGGCCTCGTGCTCGCCTTCGCGTTCGTCGCGAACTACTCGGGGATGTCATCGACGCTCGCGCTGATGCTCGCGGGCACCGGTGCCGCGTTCCCGTTCTTCTCGCCGTTCCTCGGCTGGCTCGGCGTGTTCCTGACCGGCTCGGACACCTCGTCGAACGCGCTGTTCTGCTCGCTGCAGCAGGCCACCGCGCACCAGCTCGGCCTGCCGGAGACGCTCGTGGTCGCCGCGAACACGACGGGCGGCGTGACCGCGAAGATGATCTCGCCGCAGTCGATCGCGGTCGCGTGCGCGGCGACGGGCCTCGTCGGCAAGGAGTCGGAGCTGTTCCGCTTCACGGTGCGGCACAGCCTGCTGTTCGCGGTGATCGTCGGGCTGATCACGCTCGCGCAGGCGTACGTGCTGCCGGGGATGGTGCCGTGATCGCCAAGGCCCGCGCCTGAAAAGACAAAACCCCACGCTCCGGAGAACGTGGGGTTTTGTCTTGCGGACGGATGCGCCGGCGTGGCCGGCGCATCGATCAGCCGCCCGATCAGTTGCCCTTCGCGATGCGGCTCTGGATGTGCTCCGCGCGGCTCGTCGACGACGGGTGCGAGCTCAGCATCGAGCTCTTGCCGCCGTCCAGCTTCGCAAGCTTCTGGAACGACGTGACGAGGCCCTTCTGGTTCATGCCCTTCTGCTTGAGCAGGTCGAACGAGTAGTCGTCCGCCGCGCTTTCCTGCGACTGCGAGAACTGCGCGTTGATGAACTTCTCGGTGATGTCGCCGAGCTGCGAGCTGCTCAGCGCCGCGACGCCGGGCGACGCCGCGCCGGCCGCGCTGCGCGCCGCGCTCACCGCGTACGCGGTCTGCATCGCCTTCTTCGAGTGGCCGAGCGCGACGTGGCCCATTTCATGGCCGATCACGCCGCGCAGCTCGTCGTCGTTCATCATGTCCATCAGGCCGCTGTAGACGCGCACGCAGCCGTTGCCCATCGCCCACGCGTTGACGTCCTTGGTCAGGTAGACCTTGTAGTTGATCTGCTGGCCGTTCAGCGTCATGTCGCCGAAGCCCTTCATCACCTTCGTCAGGCGCTTCGCGTAGGCGCTGTTCGCCGGCGCGATCTTCGATTCGGCGTCGCTCGACTTGCACGAGTCGTTCGACAGCGCGGCGATGTCCGCATCCGACAGCGTCGCCGCCTTCAACAGGTCCGAACCCGCCGACGTCAGGCTGTTCGCATCGAGGCCCTGCACACCGCCGCACGCGCTCAGCAGGAACGCCACGCCACACGCCGCAACCGCTTTCTTCAACTGCATCTGTCTACCCTCGGTGGTTGTAATTAGGAAGCGGCGATTTTGCATAAGTCGGCAGAAAATTACCAGCTGTTTACATCGGATGACAGGTCGATTACTTGCGCGGAACGCGTCAATCGACGCGTTCCGGCAGCCATTGCGTTGCAGAAATGATGAAAAGCGCGAAGCGGCGCCGCCTACTCCGCCGCCTGCAGGTCGGCGATCGCCGCCGCGAGAAAGCGCGCCGCCTCGCCGCCGGTCACGACGCGATGGTCGAAGGTCAGGCTGAGCGGCAGGATCCGGTGCACGGCGGCCGCGCCGGCGACCGGCACGACGCCGTCGTGGATGCGCCCCGCGCCGAGGATCGCGACCGTCGGCGGCACGACCACGGGCGCCGCGTACTTGCCGGCGATCATCCCGAAGTTCGACAGCGTGATCGTGTTGCCGCGCAGCTCCTCCGGCGGAATCTTGCGCGCGCGGATGTCGTCGCGCATCCGGTCGAGGCCGGCCCGCAGGTCGGCGGCGTCGCGATGCGCGACGTCGCGCAGCACCGGCACGAACAGGCCCTCGGGCAGGTCGACCGCGATGCCGACGTCGATCTTCGCGAGCACGTGCCGCCGCCCCGTATGCCCCTCGTACCACGCGTTGAGCACCGGCTCCGCGCGGCAGCCGGCCACCAGCGCGCGGATCAGCCGGATCGTCACGTCGGTGCGCGGCGCCCACGCGTGGATGTCGGCGTCGTCGATCACCGTGGCCGCCGCGACCTCGCTCTGCGCGCGCGCCATGTTCTGCGCCATCGCGCGCCGCACGCCGCGCAGCACCTCCGCCGGCCCGACCTCGGCGAGCACCTTCGCGACCCGCTGCACGTCGGCCGCGGTGATCACGCCGTCCGCGCCCGACGGCGTGACCATCGCGAGATCGACGTCGAGCTTGCGCGCGAGCGCGCGCACCGCGGGCATCGCCTTGATCGCCCCCGCGCCGCCGGGGCCCGCGCCGAGCGCCGCCGGCGCGTCGTGCACGACCTGCGCGCCCACCTCGACCTTGCCGACCACGGTGCCGGCATCCGCGTCGTCGCCGTCGCCCTCGAATGCGACGAGCGGCGCGCCGAGATGCACGATGTCGCCGGCCAGCCCGAACAGCTTCGCGATGCGGCCCGCCTGCGGCGACGGGATGTCGACGATCGCCTTCGCGGTCTCGACCGACAGCAGCGGCTGGTCGGTGTCGATCGTGTCGCCCGCCTTCACGTGCCATTCGACGATTTCCGCTTCCTGCAGCCCTTCGCCGAGGTCCGGCAGCTTGAAGATCTTCATGGTCAGGAAGCCTCCAGCGTCTTGCGCGCGGCGTCGAGAATCCGCTCGACGCTCGGCAGGTATTGGTTTTCGAGGCGGAACAGCGGCACGACCACGTCGTAGCCCGTCACGCGCTGCACCGGCGCGAGCAGCGAATACAGCCCGCGCTCGGCGATCAGCGCGGCGATCTCCGCGCCGAGGCCCGCGGTGCGCGGCGCCTCGTGCACGATCACGCAGCGGCCCGTTTTCGCGACCGACGCGAGGATCGTGTCGGCATCGAGCGGCTTGAGCGTCGCGACGTCGATCACCTCGGCCATCACGCCGTCCTGCGCGAGCCGGTCGGCGGCCGCCTGCACTTCCTGCAGCGCCGCGCCCCAGCTCACCAGCGTGAGATCGGCGCCGTCGCGCAGCGTGAAGCAGGTGTCGAGCGGCAGCGCCTCGCCGTCGTCCTCCACCGGCTGCCGGAACAGCCGGTACAGGCGCGTCGGCTCGAGGAAGATCACCGGGTCCGGATCGCGGATCGCGGCGAGCAGCAGCCCGTATGCGCGCGCGGGCGACGACGGCATCACGACGCGCAGCCCCGGGATGTGCGCGAACAGCGCCTCGGGGCTTTCGGAGTGATGCTCGGGCGCATGGATGCCGCCGCCGCACGGCGAGCGGATCACGAGCGGGCACGACAGCCGGCCGCGCGTGCGGTGCCGCAGCCGCGCCGCGTGGTTGAGCACCTGGTCGACGACGGGGTAGATGAACCCCGTGAACTGGATCTCGGCGACCGGCCGCAGCCCCATCGCGGCCATCCCCACCGCGGTGCCCGCGATCGCCGTTTCCGCGAGCGGCGTGTCGATCACGCGCTCGGCGCCGAAGCGCAACTGCAGGTCGACGGTCGCGCGGAACACGCCGCCGTTCACGCCGATGTCCTCGCCGAGCAGCACCACCGACGGATCGTTCGCGAGCTCGAACGCGAGCGCGCGATTGACCGCTTCGACCAGGTTCAGGTCAGCCATGATGGTTCCCCGTGGCCGGCGCGAACGCGAGCGCCGTGTCGAGTTGTTCGCGCAGCGCGCGCGGCAGCGTCGCGTACAGGTGATCGAACATCGCCGACGCGCCGGGCGGCGCGACGGCCAGGTATTCCTGCACGGCCGCCTCGACCTGCGCGTAGCAGGCCTTGCCGAGCTCGGTGTCCTGCGCCTTGTCCCACACGTTCATCCGCGTCAGGTACGTGCGCAGCCGCACGAGCGGTTCGCGCTCCCATTGCCGCGCGACCGTGTCGGCGTCGCGATAGCGCGTCGCGTCGTCGGCGGTCGTGTGATCGCCGAGCCGGTAGCTGAGCGCCTCGACGAGCGTCGGGCCGCCGCCGCGGCGCGCCTTGTCGATGGCCTCGGCCACGACCTGCCGCACCGCGATCACGTCGTTGCCGTCGACCTGCCGGCCGTCGATGCCGGCCGCGATCGCCTTCTGCGCGAGCGTCTGCGCGGCGGTCTGCCGCGTGCGCGGCACCGAGATCGCCCACTGGTTGTCGTTGACGACGAGCACGAGCGGCGCCTGCCACACGCCCGCCATGTTCATCGCTTCGTAGAAATCGCCCTTGGAGGTGCCGCCGTCGCCGCAGATCGACACCGCGACGCGTGGCTCGCGGCGCAGCATGAACGCATACGCGGCGCCGGCCGCGTGGCACACCTGGGTGCCGATCGGCACGCAGTTCGGGAAATCGTGGCGCGCCGCGCGAAAATCGCTGCCGCGTTCGTCGCCGCCCCAGTACAGCAGGCTCTCGGCCATCGTGACGCCGCGCAGCAATTGCGCGGCATGGTCGCGGTACGACGGGAACAGCACGTCGTCGGTCTGCATCGCGCTCGCGAGGCCCACGCCGACCGCCTCCTGCCCGACCGACGACGCGAACGTGCCGAGCTTGCCGGTGCGCTGCAGCGCGATCGCCTTTGCGTCGAACGCGCGGGTCAGCACCATCGCGCGATAGAGCGGCAGCAGCGCCGCGGGATCCTGCGCGAACGCGGGAAACGGCTGCACCGGCTCGCCGTCGGGCCCCAGATACTGCGTGTAGTCGACATGAAAACGCGCGACCGTGCTCATGACTCGCCTCCGTGCGGGTGCGAAGCCTGACGGCGCGTCCGTCGATGCGGCGCGGCTCGGTGAAGTGCTGCCGCCGAGGCGCGCGCGCGACGCGGGCTGGCTCCCCTTCCGGCCCTTTGACCGTCCTTCAACCTTAGTCACTAATCGGGTGAAAGCAAGTCGGGACTGTACGCACGGCGGGGTGTGACGCGGTGCGGCATGCGTGGCCGTCCGGCATGCCAAAGAAAGCGCACACGCCGCGAATCCGCCTGCCGCGTCGATCGACGCGTGCCCCGGTCAGCGGAACCGGCATGCGCGCACGAGTGCTGCCTGCGTGTGCTACATCTTCGCGAGGATGTCGCCGACCTCGGCGCTCGTGAACGCGCGCAGCGTCTGCGTGCGGACGTTGCCCGCCGAGCCGAGCGCGAAGCCGAATGCGGTGAGGCTCTGCTCGTCCGGCGCTTCGATGATCGTGACGATGTCGAACGCGCCCAGCGTCCAGAACACTTCCTTCATTTCGCAGCCGAAACTCCGGGCCATCTCCGCCACCTGTCCGGCGCGCTGGCGCGTGTTCTTGATGGTGCGGATGCCCTGATCCGTGAAGTTTGCGAGAACTACATAAGTCGCCATGACGATTCCCCCTACGATTGAACCGAGTCGGAACTGCCTGCGCGCGAGCGGTAACGCACACGCCCTGGCGACGGCGTCAGCGGCGCCGCGTCGCGCGTATCTGGATTCTAGGCACCGGGATCGCCGGTGAAAGACGATCTGGATCAATCGCCGAGAAAGTTCGGGGGGTGAGGTCTGTTCACGCTAATGACGGGCTTGCGCTGGCCGCCGGAAGGGCCGGGCGCAACGAACGTGACGCAGCGAATACCGGGCGTATTCGCAACGAGCATCACGCGGCGCTCGGCCCTTCCGGCGGCCAGCCCCACGAATGAATTTAAAGTCAGGGGGACGTGCGTTGCCGGCCGCATTGCGGCGTCGCGCGTCGCTTGTTTGGCTCGGCCAGACGGCGCTCCTTGCGCCTTGCATGCGCCCCGAAGGAAGTCCCCTGGTGGGACAGCCGGCAAGGCACGTTCGCAAGCCCGTTCTTAGCGTGAACAGACCCTAGGCCGTTTGCCGGCCGCGCCGCATCAGGCGCCGCGCGATCAGCAGCGGCAGCCGCGGCACGAAGCCCGCGAGGAGCCGCAGGTGCATCCACGTGAGCAGCAGGTTGTCGCGCCCGTAATGGAAATGCGACACCCCGCCCTCGTGCGCGCGGAAGTAGCGCACCGGCGCATCGATGCGGATCGGCCGCACGCCGGCCCAGCACATCCGCACCGCGGCTTCCGGGTCGAAATCGAAGCCGCGCATCCACGGCTGGCGATGCATGATCGCCGCGAGCGGCGCGACCGGATACACGCGAAACCCGTACAGCGAATCGCCGATGCCGGCCCACAGCGTCTCGACGTCCGCCCATACGTTCGACAGCCGCCGCCCCTGCACGCGCAGCTGCGGCGCGCTCGCGTCGAAGCGCGGCATGCCGAGCACCATCGCGTCGGGCGCGGCCTGCGACGCGGCCATGAAGCGCGGGATCAGGTCGGCCGGATGCTGGCCGTCGGAATCCATCGTCAGCACGTGCGTGAAACCGCTCGCGGCAGCCGCGTCGAGCCCCGCGAGCACCGCCGCGCCCTTGCCGCGGTTCTGCGGCAGCACGATCACGCGCAGCCCCGGATCGCGCGCCGCCATCGCCTGCAGGCGCTCGGCGCTGCCGTCCGTGCTGCCGTCGACGACGACCCATACCGGATTCCACTGCGCACGCGCGCTGCGCACGGTCGCGTCGACCTTGACGCCCGGGTTGAAGCTCGGGATCAGCACGAGATGGGTGGATGAAGCGCACGGCGTGGACATGGCAGCGGCCGAAGGCGAAGGCAAAGGCAAAGGCGAAGACACGGATCCTGTCGAAATTCTATGACCTGCCGATGGCCGGCGGCAGGTGTCGTCGATGCTCGCCGTCATGCGAGACCGCCATTGACGGACAGCACCTGCCCCGTCACGTAGGCCGCCGCATCGGACACGAGATACGCGACCATGCCCGCGACTTCGTCGGGCCGCCCGGCGCGCTGCGCGGGCACGAGCTGCTTGATGCGTTCGGCCGGAAACGCGTGCTCGGCCATCGGCGATTCGATGATGCCGGGCGCGACCGCGTTCACGGTGATGCCGCGCGACGCGAGCTCCATCGACAGCGATTTCGTCGCACCGATCAGCCCGGCCTTCGCGGCCGCGTAGTTCGCCTGCCCGCGGTTGCCGGTCACGCCCGCGACCGACGCGATGTTGACGATCCGCCCGCGGCGCGTGCGGATCATCGGCAGCAGCAGCGGCTGCGTGACGTTGAAGAAGCCGTTGAGCGACACGTCGATCACGCTGCGCCATTGCTGCCGCGTCATGCCGGCCAGCGGCGCGTCGGCATGGATGCCCGCGTTGTTGACGAGGATCTGCACCGGCGCGTCGGCGAGCACGCGCGCGAGCGCGGCGTCGGTCGCGTCGGGGTCGGTCACGTCGAACGCGATCGCATGCGCGGCGCCGCCCGCCGCGACGATCCGCTGCGCGACCGCTTCGGCCTGCGCGAGATGGCGGTTCGCGTGCACCCACACTTCATGGCCGGCCGCGGCGAGCGCTTCGCTGATCGCCTGGCCGAGTGCGCCGCTGCCGCCCGTCACGAGCGCCCGCATCGACTGCCTCCTCCCATTCGGATTCCACCTTGATCGACGCGGCGGCGCAGCGAACGCTGCGCACGCCGCCGCGTGCCGTTGTCATCGATTGCGCGCAGCGCCGGCGTCACTTCGCGCGGTGCGCCGCGACGTACGCGGCGAGCGCGCCGAGCGTCGCGAAGATCCGTTCGTTATCCGGATTGTCCGAGCGCAGCTCGAAGCCGTACTTCTTCGAGATCAGCAGCGCGATTTCCAGGATGTCGATGGAGTCGAGCCCGAATCCTTCCCCATACAGCGGGGTATCGGCGTTCACCGTATCGAGCGGCACGTCTTCGAGATTCAGTTCGCCGACGATCAGCGTGGCGAGCTCTTGTTCCAGTGCGTTCATCATGCTTGCAAGACAGGCAGCACCCGGCAGCGGAAGGCGCATGGAAACGGCGACGCGCGTGCATGCGGCGCGCGCCCGTGGCCGTCCCGTCGGCGTCTGCCGGCTACCCCGCCCGCGTAATTTGGGGATCGTTAGGTAAAAGTACGGCGGATTCTAGTCGATGGGTATAGGGACGTATACGGCGAAAGGGTTACAGACGTGCGGGGCGCGCCGCACGGCATTTCGGGACGCGAACGCAGCGAATGCCTGAGCCGCTTTGGGCGCACCTGCATCGGGCGCGCGGCGTGGCGCGCGCGACGCCATACATTCGGTTACAAAACCTGCCTGCGCAGGGCAGGAAGACACCGTGCCGGGGCCCTAGAATGTGCATGCCACGATAGCCGGCCGGACCCGCGTTCCGGCCGCCATTCATATGACGATTAACGGCCCGACGACCGCCCTTCGCCCCCGCTCCGCCTCGACGCATTCCGCCCTGCCGCGCCTGCCCGCCCGCCGCGTTCCCGCCGCTGTCGCGGCGCGCGGCCGTGCCGTGGCCGCGCGCCGTTCGCCCGGAGCCGTGCGATGAGCGCGGCGCGGCGCATCGCGCACGGCGTCCTGGCGGTGGGCGCGGTGATCGCCTACCAGGCCGGCGCGCACTACGCGGCCGCGACGCCCGGCGCGCACGCGCTGGGGCTCGCGATGGCGCTCGTGCCGCCGCTGCTGCTCGCGCTCGGCGCCGCGTGGCGCTCGCCCCGGCGCGCGTGGCTCGTGCCGGCCTGGACGCTCGCCGCCGCGGCGCTGTGGGCCGCGCGCGAGCCGCTCGCACGGCATTTCGGCTGGGGGCTCTATCTGGAGCACCTGAGCTTCAACGTCGCGATGGCGCTGCTGTTCGGCCGTACGCTGGCGGCCGGGCACGTGCCGCTGTGCACGCAGTTCGCGACGCTGATCCACGGCACGGCGACGCCGGCCGTCGCGCGCTATACGCGGCAGATCACGGTGGCGTGGACGCTGTTCTTCGTCGCGACCGCCGCCGTGTCGACGCTGCTGTTCGCGACCGCGTCGATCGTCGCGTGGTCGACGTTCGCGAACTACCTGTCGCTGCCGCTCGTCGCCGTGATGTTCGCGGCCGAGCATGCGTGCCGGCGCTTCGCGCTGCCGCACGAGCCGCGGCCGCGCATGCTCGACGCGGTGCGCGCGTACCGGCAGGCGACGCAGGCCGGCGCGGGCCCCGCACGATGAATTCACGGCCCGCGCGGCGTTGTGCGCCGCGTGGGCCCCGCTTGTGTTTCCGAACCTGTTATGCCGAGTTACCCGCTGGTATTTCATTCGTCCCCGGACCAGACGATCGCCTGGCGCGACGGCACGCCCGTCACCGTGCGCGCGTTCGTCGCCGACGTCGCCCGCGTGGCCGCCGCGCTGCCCGCGGGCGGCCACGTGCTCAACGTGTGCCGCGACCGCTACCGCTTCACGGTCGGCCTGTGCGCGGCGCTCGTCGCGCGCAAGGTCAGCCTGCTGCCGCCGTCGCTCGCGCCGGATGCGGTTCGCCAGCTCGCGGCGTTCGCGCCCGACGCATTCTGCCTGCACGACGCGCCCGACTGCGGGATCGACCTGCCGCGCTTCGCGTATCCGGATGCTGCGGCGGCCGATGCCGCGCTGGCCGATTCCGTGCCGCCCGACGCCGTGCCGGTCGATACCGTGCCGCCCGATGCCGCTCCGGCCGACGCCGCGCCGGTCGATACCGTGCCGCCCGATGCCGCGCTGGCCGATTCCGTGGCCGCCGACGACGCACCGCTCGACATCCCCCGGATCGATGCCACGCAGGTCGTCGCCTGCCTGTTCACCTCCGGCTCGACCGGCGCGCCGGTGCCGCACCGCAAGACCTGGGGCACGATGGTCGGCTGCGCGCGCGCGGCGGCCGAGCGTCTCGGGCTGCTCGACGGCCGCGCGTACACGCTGGTCGGCACGGTGCCCGCGCAGCACATGTACGGCTTCGAATCGACGGTGCTGCTCGCGCTGGCCGGCGGGCTCGCATTCAGCAACCGCCTGCCGTTCTACCCGGTCGACATCCGCCACGCGCTCGACGCGGTGCCGCAGCCGCGCGTGCTCGTCACGTCGCCGATCCACCTGCGCGCGCTGCTGGCGTCCGGGCGCGCGCTGCCGCACGCCGCGCGCGTGCTGTCGGCCACCGCGCCGCTCGCGCAAGCGCTCGCGCGCGACGCCGAGGCCGCGCTCGGCGCGCCGCTCGTCGAGATCTACGGCAGCACCGAGACCGGCCAGATCGCGACGCGCCGTACCGCGCAGGGCGCGGCATGGGAGCCGATGCCCGGCATCCGGCTTGAGGCGCGCACCGCCGAGGGCGACGACAACGGCCCGACCGTCTGGGTATCCGGCGCCCACGTCGAACCGCCGGTGCCGATGGGCGACACGCTCGCGCTGCTCGACGACGGCCGCTTCCTGCTGCAAGGCCGCAAGGCGGACCTGATCAACATCGCCGGCAAACGCACGTCGCTCGCCTGCCTGAATCACCAGTTGAACGCGATCCCGGGCGTCGTCGACGGCGTGTTCTTCATGCCGGACGACGCGCCATCCGCTGCACCCACCGCAGGCGCGGCGGGCGCCGAGCCCGTCACGCGCGTCGTCGCACTGGTGGTCGCGCCGACGCTCTCGGCCGCCGGCCTGCAGCGCGCGCTGCGCGAGCGGATCGACCCTGCGTTCATGCCGCGCCCGCTGGTGTTCGTCGACGCGCTGCCGCGCAACGAGACGGGCAAGCTGCCGCGCGACGTGCTCGCGGCGCTCGTCGCGCGGCACGCGCGCGCCGCCGCGACTGCTGCGCCCGCCGCCGCACCCGCTTGCTCCACCACGGATGCCCGCGCCGCCACCTTCACGATCCCCGCCGACCATCCGGCGCTGCCCGGCCACTTCCCCGGCCACCCGATCGTGCCGGGCGTCGTGCTGCTCGATCATGCGATCACCGCGATCCGCGCGGCGCTGAACCGGCCGCTGCACGCGTGGCGGCTCGGCTCGGCGAAATTCCCGAGCCCGGCCGCGCCCGGCGAGCCGCTCGATCTCGCGTTCGACGCGGCCGCGAGCGGCGCGATCCGCTTCACGGTGCGCGCCGGGCGCCGCGACGTCGCGACGGGCGTGCTGTCCGCGCCGCCGGCCGCGCGCGAGGAGGCACCCGCATGAAGCGCACCGTGAAGCGCACCGCATGGGCCGAGCGCCAGGAACGCAGCAACACGCTGCTGCTGCGCGCGATGACGTGGATCTCGCTGCGCTTCGGCCGGCGCGCCGCACGCGTCGTGCTGCATCTGGTCGCCGCGTATTTCGTGCTGTTCTCGCCGGCCGCGTCCGCGGCGTCGCGCGACTACCTGCGCCGCGTGCTCGGCCGGCCCGCGCGCTGGCTCGACGTGTACCGGCACGTGTTCACGTTCGCGGCGACGATCCACGACCGCATCTACCTGATGAACGCGCGCTTCGACCTGTTCGACGTCCGGCTGCACGGCGAGGCGCTCGTCGAAGCCGCGCTCGCGGACGGGCGCGGCGCGTTCCTGATCGGCGCGCACCTCGGCAGCTTCGAGGTCGTGCGTGCGCTCGGCCGCACGCGGCCGGGCCTGCGCGTCGCCGTCACGATGTACGAGGAAAACGCGCGCAAGATCAACGCGACGCTAGCCGCGGTGAATCCCGCCGCGAAGCCGGACGTGATCAGCCTCGGGCAGGTCGACTCGATGCTGAAGGTGCGCGAGCGCCTCGACGCGAACTGCCTGGTCGGCATGCTCGCCGACCGCACGCTGCACGACGACGCCGCGGCATCGGTGCGGCGGCTGGACCTGCTCGGCGCGCCGGCCGCGTTCCCGCTCGGCCCGCTGTACATGGCCGCGATGCTCGGGCGCCCGGTGATCTTCATGACCGGCCTCTATCGCGACGGCAACCGCTACGACGTGCACTTCGAGCGGCTCGCCGATTTCTCCGACGTGCGCCGCGACACGCGCGCGGCCGCCGTCGACGCCGCGCTCGCGCGCTATGTCGCGCTGCTCGAGCGCTACTGCCGCGCGGCGCCGTACAACTGGTTCAACTACTTCGACTTCTGGCAGGACGGCGGCGGCGCCGCGCGTCGCGACGACGCGCCCGCGCGAACCGGCCTGCCCGCCGTGAGGAATCGCTGACGCATGACCGCCCTTCTGCCCACCCCGCGCGCGCTGCGCCGCGCCGCCCGAGCGCTTGCCGTCGCCGCCGCCGCGCTGGCCATCGTCGTCCCGGCCCATGCGGCCGACGCCGACGTGCCGTGGACGCTCGACCGGCTGATGTCGACGCTCGCGCAGCGCAAGGCCGGGCGTGCGACGTTCACCGAGACCAAGTACCTGTCGATCGCCGCGCAGCCGGTCGAATCGTCCGGCGAGCTGGTGTTCGTCGCGCCCGACCATCTCGAGAAGCACACGCTGAGCCCGAAGCCCGAACACCTCGTCGTCGACGGCGACATGCTGAGCGTCGAGCGCAACAACCGCAAATACACGCTCGCGCTCGCGCGCTATCCGGAGCTCGGCGCGTTCATCGACAGCATCCGCGCGACGCTCGCCGGCAACCGCTTCGCGCTCGAGCAGGTGTACAAGGTCGCGCTGTCGGGGCGCGGCGACGACTGGACGCTCACGCTCACGCCGCTCGATGCGCGGATGCTGAAGGTCGTGAGCACGATCACGCTCGACGGCACACGCGACGCATTGCGCCGCGTCGCGATCCGCCAGGCCGACGGCGATCGTTCGCTGATGCGGCTGCAACCGCTGCCGGCGACGCCGAACTGATGAACCCACGCACCCGGCCCGCCCCCGTCGCCCGAGGCTTGCGCGCGCTGCGGCAGCGCGCGGTGCTCGCGTGGCTGCTGGGCCTGCTCGCGTGCGGGTTCGCGATCGGCCGCGCGAGCTTCACGGCCGACCTGTCCGCGTTCCTGCCGCGCGCGCCGAGCGCCGGGCAGCGCGTGCTCGTCGACCAGTTGCGCGACGGCGTCGTGTCGCGGCTGATCCTCGTCGCGATCGACGGCGGCAACGCGGCGACGCGCGCCGCGCTGTCGCGCCGCATGGCCGCGCAGCTGCGCGTCGACCCGCAGTTCGCGACGGTCAACAACGGCGAGGCGGCCGACGACACGCGCGACCAGCAGTTCGTGCTTGACCACCGCTACCTGCTGAGCCCGGCCGTGACGCCGCAGCGCTTCTCGGCCGACGGCCTGCACCGGGCGCTCGGCGACAGCCTCGATCTGCTGGGCTCGTCCGCGGGCCTCGTGACGAAGGCGCTGCTGCCGCGCGATCCGACCGGCGAAGTCGCCGCGCTCGTCGGCCAGCTCGACAGCGGCGCGCAGCCCGCGCTGCGCGACGGCGTCTGGGCGTCGCGCGACGGCACGCGCGCGGTGCTCATCGCGCAGACGGCCGCCGCCGGCGCCGACACCGACGCGCAGGCGCGCGCGATCGATGCGGTGCGGCGCGCGTTCGCCGCCGCGCGGCCGGCGACGCCGGACGCGGCCGCCTATACGCTCGCGATGACGGGCCCGGGCGTGTTCTCGGTCGACGCGCGCGACACGATCCGGCGCGACGTCGAGCGCCTGTCGACGCTGAGCGCGCTGCTGATCGTCGCGCTGCTGCTGACGCTGTACCGCTCGCTGCGCACGCTCGCGCTCGGGCTGCTGCCGGTGCTGTCGGGCATCGCGGCCGGCATCGCGGCGGTCAGCGTCGCGTTCGGCACCGTCCACGGGCTGACGCTCGGCTTCGGCAGCACGCTGATCGGCGAAGCGGTCGACTACTCGATCTACCTGTTCGTGCAATCCGCGCAGGCGGCCCCGCGCGGTTCGGCACACCCGGCGGCACGCCCGGCCGATGCGACGCGCGCGTGGCTCGCCGCGTACTGGCCGACGATCCGGCTCGGCGTGCTGACGTCCGTATGCGGCTTCGCGTCGATGCTGTTCTCGGGGTTCCCGGGGCTCGTGCAGATCGGTCTGTTTTCGATCGCCGGCCTGACGGCCGCCGCGCTCGTCACGCGCTTCGTGCTGCCGCATCTGTACGACGGGGATGTCGCGATGCGCGACGTGTCGCGCGCCGGCGCGCGGCTCGCGCGCGCGGCGGCGGCGGCCCCGCGCCTGCGCTGGCCGCTCGCGGCGCTGGTGCTGGCCGCGTGCGCCGTGCTCGCACTGCATCGCGACGGGCTGTGGAGCCGCGAACTCGCCGCGCTGAGCCCGGTGCCCGCGCGCGCGCAGGCGCTCGACGCTCGGCTGCGCGCCGATGTCGGCGCGCCCGACGTGCGCTACCTCGTCGTGATCCCGGCCGCGACCGAGCAGGCCGCGCTCGAAGGCGCGGAGAAGGTGGCCGCGCAGTTGCAGCCGCTCGTCGACGGCGGCACGCTCGCGGGCTTCGACACCCCCGCGCGCTTCCTGCCGAGCGACGCCGCGCAGCGCGCGCGGCAGGCGAGCCTGCCGCAGCCCGACGTGCTCGCCGCGCGCATGCACGACGCGGTCGCGAACCAGCCGATCGCGGTGAAGCCGGACCTGTTCGCGCCGTTCGTCGCCGATGTCGCCGCCGCGCGCCACGCGCCGCTGCTCACGCGCGCGGACCTGCAGGGCACGTCGATGGCGCTGGCCGTCGACGCGCTGCTGACCGAACGCGCCGGCCGCTGGAGCGCGATGCTGCCGCTGCGGGCACCCGACGTCGCACATGCGGCGCCCGCCGCGCCGAGCCTCGACGCCGCGCCGATCCGCGCCGCCGTCATGCGCGCAGGCGTTCCCGGCGCGCTGTTCGTCGACCTGAAGGCGGAAGCCGACAGCCTGTACGTGAACTACGTGCGCGAGGATCTGCGGCTGTCGCTCGCGGGCTTCGCCGCGATCGCCGTGCTGCTGCTGGCCGCGCTGCGCTCGCCGCGGCGCGCCGCGCGCGCGCTCGCGCCGCTCGTCGCGGCGGTGCTGGTGGTGACCGCGGGCTTCGCGCTCGCCGGCGTGCCGCTGACGATCCTGCACCTGGTCGGGATGCTGCTGATCGTCGCGGTCGGCTCGAACTACGCGCTGTTCTTCTGCAAGCGCGGCGACGCGCAGCCGGTCACGCCCCACACGCTGGTGTCGCTGCTGGTCGCCAATCTCGCGACGGTCGCCGGCTTCGGCCTGCTCGCGCTGTCGCACGTGCCGATGCTCGAAACCTTCGGCCTCACCGTCGGCCCCGGCGCGATGCTCGCGCTGGCGTTTGCCGCGATCCTCGCGCCGCGGCCGGCCGCCTCGCCTCCATCGGAACGCAACACATGAACGTACCCGCCTCCGTATCGCCGCCGCCCGGCGCCGCACGCCGCTGGAAGCCGACGCCGCTGATCGCGGGCGCCGCCGCGCTGCATGCGGGCGCGGCGGCGGCCGTCGTCGCGCAGCCGGCCGCGTGGCCGTGGGCGGCCGGCGGCGTCGTTGCGTCGCACCTCGCGCTGACGGCCGCCGGCCTGTGGCCGCGCAGCACGCTGCTCGGCCCGAACTGGACGCGTCTGCCGGAGCATGCCGGCCGCACGATCGCATTGACGATCGACGACGGCCCCGATCCCGACGTCACGCCGCGCGTGCTCGACCTGCTCGACCAGTACGGTGCGCGCGCGACGTTCTTCTGCATCGGCGATCGAGCGCGCCGCTACCCGCGATGGATCGAGGCGATCGTCGCGCGCGGCCATGCGCTGGAGAACCACAGCCAGCGGCACCGGCACACGTTCTCGCTGTCGGGGCCGGCCGCGCTGCGGCGCGAGATCGACGCCGCGCAGCGCACGCTGACCGAGCTGGGCGGCACGCGCCCGCTGTTCTTCCGCGCGCCCGCGGGCCTGCGCAATCCGTTTCTCGAACCGGTGCTGTGCGAACTCGGCCTGCAGCTCGCGAGCTGGACCCGGCGCGGCTTCGACACGCGCGCGCACGACGCGGGCACGATCACGCGCCGCCTGCTGCACGGGCTCGCGCCGCGCGACATCCTGCTGGTGCACGACGGCCACGCGGCGCGCGACGCGCGCGGCGAACCGGTCGTGCTCGACGTGCTGCCGGCCGTGCTGCGCGCGGCGGCCGACGCGCAGTTACGCTGGACCACGCTGCGCGCCGCGCTTGCGCCGCAGCCGCCGTCGGCGCCCGGCCCGACACCCCCCGTTTGATAAAATTGAAGCGCACTCGGCGCGCCGCCCGGCCTCACCACGGCGCCCCGACCGGCCATCGGATTCGACCCTCGTGAAACCTCTCCTGCTCTCGCATTTCACCGCCACCAGCTGCATCGGCCGCGGCCTCGACGCGACCGTCGCCGCGCTGCGCAGCGCCCGCGGCGGCCTCACGCGATGCGACTTCGAGCACGCGGACCTCGACACCTGGATCGGCGCGGTGGAAGGCGTCGACACGCAGCCGGTGCGCGCCGACCTCGCCGCCTTCGACTGCCGCAACCACCGCCTCGCGCAGCTCGGCCTCGTGCAGGACGGCTTCGCCGAGCGCGTCGCGGCGGCCGTCGCGCGCTACGGCGCCGAACGCGTCGGCGTGTTCGTCGGCACGAGCACGGCCGGCATCCTCGAGACGGAGCACGCGTACCGGCACCGCGACCCGCAAAGCGGCGCGCTGCCGGCCGACTTCCGCTACGCGCAGACCCACAGCCCGTATTCGCCCGCCGCGTTCGTGCGCGCGTATTTCGCGCTGCGCGGCCCGGCGGCGGCGATCTCGTCCGCGTGCTCGTCCGGCGCGAAGGTGTTCGGCTCCGCGCGCCGCATGCTCGACGCGGGGCTGATCGATGCGGCGATCGTCGGCGGCGTCGATTCGCTGTGCCTGACGACGCTGTACGGCTTCAACTCGCTCGAACTGCTGTCGCGCCGCCCGTGCCGGCCGTTCGACGTCGCGCGCGACGGGATCTCGATCGGCGAGGCGGCCGCGTTCGCGCTCGTCGAGCGTGCGCCCGACGCGCCCGACCGGCTTGCTGACGACGCGGTCCTGCTGCTCGGCATCGGCGAATCGAGCGACGCGCATCACATGTCGTCGCCGCACCCGGAAGGGCTCGGCGCGCGCGCCGCGATCGAGCAGGCGCTCGCGTCGGCGGGCTGCCGCGCGGACGACGTCGACTACCTCAACCTGCACGGCACCGCGACGCCGAGCAACGACGCGGCCGAAAGCCGTGCGGTCGGCGCGCTGTTCGCGCGCACGCCGTGCAGCTCGACGAAGGGTGCGACCGGCCATACGCTCGGCGCGGCCGGCGCGCTCGAGGCGGTCGTCGCGGCGCTCGCGCTACGCGACCAGTTCGTGCCGGCCGGCGTCAACACGACGCACCCCGACCCCGCGCTCGCGCCCGGCTACCTGCTCGCGAGCCGCGACGCGCGCGTGCGTGCCGTCCTCAGCAATTCGTTCGGCTTCGGCGGCACGAACTGCAGCCTGCTGCTCGGCCGCGCGGACCGCGCACGCCGCTGACCACCGTCATGACACTGAGCGCCTTCATCGACAGCATCGGCCTGATCGGGCCGGGATTGACCGACTGGCCGCACGCAGCCGACGTGCTCGCCGGACGCGCCGCCTACACGCACGCGCGCACCGTGCTGCCGCCGCCGGCCGGCCTGCCGCCGGCCGAGCGGCGGCGCACCGGGCCGGCCGTGCGGGTCGCGCTCGCGGCCGGCCACGCGGCGGTCGCGGCGAGCGGCCGCGACGCGGCGACACTCGCGACCGTGTTCAGCGCATCGGGCGGCGACGGCCAGAACTGCCACGCGATCTGCGAGACGCTCGCGAGCGACGACCGCCACCTGTCGCCGACGCGCTTCCACAATTCCGTGCACAACGCGCCGGCCGGCTACTGGAGCATCGCGACCGGCGCGATGGCCACGTCGAACGTGCTGTGCGCGTACGACGGCAGCTTCGCCGCGGGGCTGCTCGAAAGCGTCTGCCAGGTGACGGTCGACCACGTGCCGAGCCTGCTGATCGCGTACGACACCGACTATCCGGAACCGCTGCGCGCGGTGCGGCCGATCGTCGACGCGTTCGGCGTCGCGCTCGTGCTCGCGCCGCAGGCGAGCGCCGGGACCCTCGCGCGCATCGACCTGCGGCTCACCGACGCGCCCGCGACGACGCTCGCGTCGCCCGGCCTCGAAGCGCTGCGCACCGGCAATCCGGCCGCGCGCGCGCTGCCGCTGCTCGACGCGCTGGCCGCGCGGCGCACGACGCGCGTCGTGCTCGACTATCTCGACGACACGCGCGTGCAGGTCGACATCGCGATGCCCGATGCGTTCGCGGAGGGCGCGCGATGACGCTCGCTGCCGGCACGACGCTCGACCACGCGTGGATCGCCGCGCACATTCCGCACGACGGCGCGATGTGCGTGCTCGACACGGTCGATGCATGGGACGACACGCGAATCCGCTGCAGCGCGACGAGCCACCGCGACCCGCGCAATCCGCTGCGCGCGCACGGCCGCCTCGCGTCGGTGTGCGGGATCGAGTACGCGGCGCAGGCGATGGCCGTGCACGGCGCGCTCGTCGGCGCGCCGCACGCGCGCCCGCGCGCCGGCTTTCTCGCGAGCGTGCGCGGCGTCGACGCGTTCGTCGAGCGCCTCGACACCTGCGACGCGCCGCTGACCGTCGAGGCCGAGCGGATCGGCGGCGACGCCGTCACCGTGCTCTACGGCTTCACGCTTCGCTGCGGCGAACGCGTGCTGCTGACCGGCCGCGCCACGGTGATGCTCGATGCATCGGCGGCCGCCACGCTGCGCCCGCCGGCTGCCGGCGGCGCGGACATTCGATGACAACGTTGATGGGAACCCGATCGTGAAAGGTCGTCAATTCATTTGCACCGCGCTCGTTCTGGCGCTGATCAGCCCGATCGCGCACGCGGATCTGTCCGAGGTGAAACAGGACATCAAGCGGGATTCGAAAGAAGCCGCGCACAAGACCGGCGAGGCCGCGCGCAGCTTCGGGCACGCGACGGCGAGCGCCGCGAAGGCCGTCGGCCACGGCGTCGCGCATGCGTCGCGCGAAGGCTGGGATGCGACGAAGCATGCGTCGCGCGAAGGCTGGGACGCCACCAAGCGCACGACGAAGCGGGTCTTCCACAAGGACGGCAGCGACTGAGCCGTGCGTCGCGACGCAGCGCCAGGCTGCGCCGCGACGCTGCCGTTCAGGCCGCCCTGCCGCCGGTCCGGCGCGCGCGCCGGGCCGGGCCGCACGCGGGACGCCCGCCATACGCCGCGCGCCAGCAATCGCGATGATCGAGCTCGCGCAGCAGGCGCGCGCGGCGCCGCTCGAGCCAGTAGAGCACGACCATCATCGTCAGCGCGACGGCGAGCGCCGCACCGCCGATCACGAACCCCATCCAGGTGTCACCCATGCGTACTCCGGAACGTGAAGCCGTGGCTGCGCACGCGCCTGCGATCGCAGACGGCCGCGGCGGACGCGCCTCGTCGGCGCGTCCGTCATCGTCATCGCGTACACGTGCGCTGCCCCGGCGCTGGATCCAGCGGGAGCACGGCCCGGGCGCGCAAGTGCGCGCCCCGGGCCGCCGCGCGTCAATGCATGTGCTGGCCGCCGTTGATCGCGATGTTGGAGCCGGTCACGAAGGCCGCCTCCTCGGAGCACAGATACGCGACCAGCCCCGCGACTTCCTCGGGCTTGCCGAGCCGGCCGGCAGGAATCTGCGGCAGGATCTTCGTGTCGAGGACATCCTGCGGAATCGCCGTCACCATCTTCGTCGCGAGATAACCGGGCGACACCGTGTTCACCGTCACGCCCTTGCGCGCGACCTCGAGCGCGAGCGACTTGGTGAACCCGTGCATGCCGGCCTTCGCGGCCGCGTAGTTGGTCTGGCCGACCGAGCCCTTCGAGCCGTTGACCGACGAGATGTTGACGATCCGGCCCCAGCCGCGCTCGACCATCCCTTCGCACACCGGCTTGGTCATGTTGAACACGGAATCGAGGTTGGTGCGGATCACCGCGTCCCAGTTGACCTTGTCGAGCTTGCGGAACGTCATGTCGCGCGTGATGCCCGCGTTGTTCACCAGCACGTCGATCGGGCCGAGCTCCTGCACGATCTTCGCCACGCATTGCTGGCACGAGTCGTGATCGGCCACGTCCACCGGATACGCGTGGAACTCGCGGCCGGCCGCATGCATCTCGGTCAACCAGCGGTCGGCGCCACTGTTGTTCGGCGAATACGTGACGACCACCCGGTAGCCCGCGTCGTGCAATCGGATGCTGATCGATTCGCCAAGGCCGCCCATTCCACCTGTCACAACTGCAATTCGCTTAGTCATCCTATAGTTTACCGACAAGAAAAGTGATCGATGATGTGGCGCGGCAACGTGGCACTCGCCGCCGCACACACCGCTTCGATGCGCCTGCACCACCCAGCGCATCGCAAAATCGCGCCGCTTGTTGTGAACTGCTCGTCCGGCGCGAATGCCGTATGGCACGCTCGCGGCGCGCGCATGCACCGCGAACGTGCCGTGTCTTCAGGCGATGCTCAGTCGCGCTCGACCGCGAGCGCGACGCCCATCCCGCCGCCGATGCACAGCGACGCCAGCCCGCGCTTCGCATCGCGCTTGACCATCTCGTGCAACAGCGTCACCAGGATCCGGCAGCCCGACGCCCCGATCGGATGACCGATCGCGATCGCTCCGCCGTTCACGTTCACCTTCGACGTGTCCCAGCCCATCTGCTTGTGCACCGCCAGCGCCTGCGCCGCGAACGCCTCGTTGATCTCCATCAGGTCCAGGTCGCCCGGCGTCCAGCCCGCGCGCTCCAGGCACCGCCGCGACGCCGGCACCGGGCCCATCCCCATCACGCTCGGATCCACGCCCGCGTTCGCGTACGCCTTGATCCGCGCGAGCGGCTTCAGGCCCAGCGCTTCCGCCTTCTTCGCCGACATCACCAGCACCGCCGCCGCGCCGTCGTTGATCCCCGACGCGCTCGCCGCCGTCACCGTGCCGTCCTTCGCGAACGCCGGCTTCAGCCCCGCCAGCGACTCCGCCGTCACGCCGTGGCGCACGAACTCGTCCGTCGCGAACTGCAGCGGCTCGCCCTTGCGCTGCGGAATCGCCACCGGCACGATCTCGTCGTCGAAGCGCCCGGCCTTCTGCGCCGCTTCCGCCTTGTTCTGCGACAGCGCCGCGAACGCATCCTGCTCTTCGCGCGTGATCCCGTATTCCTTCGCGACGTTCTCCGCCGTGATGCCCATGTGGTACTGGTTGTAGACGTCCCACAAGCCGTCGACGATCATCGTGTCGACCAGCTTCGCGTCGCCCATCCGGAACCCGTCGCGCGAGCCCGGCAGCACGTGCGGCGCCGCGCTCATGTTCTCCTGGCCGCCCGCGATCACGATGTCCGCGTCGCCGGCAATGATCGCGTTCGCCGCCAGCATCACCGCCTTCAGGCCCGAGCCGCACACCTTGTTGATCGTCATCCCCGGCACCGCGCTCGGCAGCCCCGCCTTGATCAGCGACTGGCGCGCCGGGTTCTGGCCCGAGCCCGCCGCCAGCACCTGGCCCAGGATCACTTCGCTGATCTGTTCCGGCTTCACGCCGCCGCGCTCCAGCACCGCGCGGATCACCGTTGCGCCCAGCTCCGGCGCCGCGATCTTCGCGAGAGCGCCGCCGAATTTGCCGACCGCGGTCCGCGCGGCCGATACGATCACTACGTCCGTCATGTTCGATTCCTGCATCAGAGTCACATTGCTGTTGCGCCGCCGGCTCGCGCCGGTCGGGCCTTGCTCGCCGCCGCAACGGCGTCCGGTGCCGGACGCGGTTGCGCGCGTGTCCGCCGTGGAGAACGGCGGCCGGCGAAGATCGCCGCCGGACCCCGCGCGGCACACGCGGCATCCGGCTGCGGATCGCGCCGGTCGGTGCGTTGCGCCGAAGCGCGACGCGGGGTTACGCCGCCGCTTCGCGCGGGGCTGCGTCCTTGCGGGCGGCGGCTGCCGGCTTGCCGGTGCGCGCCGCTGCGCCGACCGCGTCGAAGCCGCTCTGCGCGGCCTCGATCACCTGGCCCGTCGCCGCGCGCACCGTTTCTGCCGCGACGCTCGCCGCCGACAGCGCCGAATTCAGCGCGGCAACGACCGGCGCCGAACCGGCCGGCGCATGCTTCGTCAGCTCGCCGAGCAGGTCCTTCAGGCGCTTGTCGTTCTGCTCGTACTGCACCTGCGCGATCTTCGCGAATTCGGCCTGGGTAGTCGTCGCGATGTCGAACAGGTGGCGGCCATACGATGCGACCTTGGTGACCGCCTGCTGCGACGCGCCGAGCTGGCGCGTGAAGAATTCCGCCGGGTTCTGCCCGGTGAAGGCGTCCTTCAGGGTGTCTTCGTACTCCGTGAGCGCGGCCTTGGTCGCCTGCAGGTTGAGGTCGACCACCGCCTCGAAACCGCGGAGCGCCGGGTGCACGGCAGCGAACCAGGCAGCAACGCCGGCCTGGTAATCGGCAATGAGTTTTTCTTGGGCGAAAACGGACATCTGCACGCTCCTGGTAACAATGCGAGAGTTAATGGAGGAAAAAAGAAAATCGGACCATTCGCCCGATCCTTAATTTATCGCACATCCATCATTGAATGCGCTAAGTTTAGAGCGCCCATTCTAGAACGATAAATTGTCAATCCAATGGCATTAATGCCTAGGATAAACCCTAACACGCCAGATCCCACGCCAACCGGGTCGGGCGGTAATTTTTTTAGGGGACACGTGACAATCGCTTGCATTGAAACGATTTTTGACTTTCTTACCGCACGCCATGCCTACTGAAAGGGAACATTTACGTGTCGCTTATATTGATTATTCGCAATTGGTGCACGCTCATGCACAACATGTTTATGGGTGAAATCACACGAATGAAATCGATTTTCCAAATTGTTATTCGGAATCGTTTTCACATTCATTTTCAAAATTCGGGAAAAGACGAAATGCATCGACCCCGCAATGCGGGGTCATATCAAGCTCTGGGGGCGGGTCGCGATGCGCGGCCGCGAACGCGGCGTCAGCCGGCCAGTTCCTGGTGCAGCGCGCGGAATTCCTGCGCGAGCTTGTGGCCCGGCTCGAGATGAATGACGGGGGTCGCCTGCTGATGCGATTCGCGGATCTTCACCGACGACGACAGCCGCGACGCCAGCACCGGCAGCCCTTCGCCGACCAGCTCGTCGACGAGCCGCTGCGGCAGGCTCGCGCGCGGCTGGAACTGGTTGATCACGATCCCTTCCACTTCGAGCGCCGCGTTGTGGTCCTGCTGGATCTCCTTCACGTTCTCGAGCAGCGTATACAGCGCGCGGCGCGAGAAGTCGTCGCAGTCGAACGGGATCAGGCAGCGCTCGACCGCGATCAGCGCGGAGCGCGTATAGAAGTTCAGCGCGGGCGGCGTGTCGATGTACACCGCGTCGTACGCGTCGAGCTCGTTCAGCGCGTCGCGCAGCTTGTAGATCTTGTAGCGCGATTCGAGCTTGCCGTGCAGCGCGTCGAGATCGGGATGCGCGGGCATCACGTCGAGGTTCTCGAACGGGGTCGAATGGATGAACGATGCGACGTCGACCGGCCGGAAGTTGAACGTCAGCGCGGTCTCGAAGAAGTCGGCGACGGTCGGGGCCGTATCCGCGGCGCGCTCGCCGAGCAGGTACTGGGTCGAGTTCGCCTGCGCGTCGAGGTCGATGACGAGCGTGCGCAGCCCTTCGCTCGCGCTGATCGCGGCGAGGTTGCAGACGATCGTCGACTTGCCTACGCCACCCTTCTGGTTGAACACGACACGCCGCATGGTCCCCCCCTTGGTCGAAGCGCCAAAACATCAAGCATAGTCGAACAATAATGGCGGCCGCATGACGTCGCGCGACTTTTGCGCCGTTCACTGCCGCACGTCAATGCACCGGGAAAAAGTGCGCGATGCGCGCGGCCGGCCGGGGCCGCCGCGCGTCCCGCCCGGCTACACGTCGGTCCACGCGCCGCTGCCCTGCTGGTACTGGATCACGCCGCTGTTGAACCGCACCCGCAGGTTGCCGTCCGGCAACTGCACCCAGGTCGTCATGTCGAGGCTCCGCATCAGCCCGGCGAAGAAGTCCCGCAATGCGTGCGACTGGCTGGCCTGCCAGACGTCGATGCGCCCGAGGCACGCGCGCAGGTTGCCGCTCTGCTGCATGATCGTGTCGACCTGTCCGGCCACGTTCGACGCCGGATCGTAGACCGGCGTGCCGTCGCCGCTGACGATCGACAGGTGGATTCCGCGCACCGACATCGACTGGCCCGGCGTCTGCTCGACGAGCGCGATGCAGCTCGTCATCGCGCCGAAGTTGATTTCCGTCGCGTCTCCCCAGATACGCTCGCCAACCGCCAGCGGCGCAGGACCTTGCACGTTCTGAATAATGTAGGCCATGGGTTCTCGCATGACTCGATGGGACTGCCGATGCATGGCGGGGCGCGACGTGTCCGCGAAACGCGGACGGGCGCGGATCCCGCCGCTCGCATCCCGAACCCGGCCTGTCGGCCCGCTCGGGAACCCTCGACGCCGCCACGGGCCGCCCACGCGCGCACCGGTTCGCAACCTGCCGGCCGGCGCACGCGTGGCATTCGTCGATCACTTCTTCTTTGTGTCATCCCGATACAGCGAACTCGTATCGAGATCGACCACCGGGCCGCCGCCGATCGCGAATACCGCGTGATCCGCCGCGCCCGCGACGTCGGGCGTGGGGATCGTGCGATCGACGACGGTCCCGTATTGCAGCGGCGGCTCGTTCCCGTCCAGCGCGCGCCCGGCTCCGCTCAGCGCGAATGCATGGTGCGGCGGCGAATACAGGCCGGTGTCGCCGATCGGCTGCGCGGCCGAGATCTCGAATACGACGACGAGGATCCGCGGATCGTTGTTGCTGGCGTGATATCGCATCAGCGTTACGTTCGGAGCGGCGCCTGCCGCCGTATGGTGATACAGATCCCCGCTTGCGGAGATACATTTCTGCCAATACTCGTAGATGCGCGTCCCGCTTATCGCGCAGTTTCCCGGAAACTGGACTGCGGCCAGCAATTCGGTACGGCTGTCGGATTCGAATACGAGGTTCTTTTGCCTTGCGACCTGGGCCCAACGGTCGATCGGGCCGAATATCTGCTCCGCCAGCCAGCGGTGATCGGCCACATGCTGATATTCATGATTCTCGATGTGATCGAAGAACGACTTGACCGATGGAGCGGGCAGCAGATAGACGATGCCGCTGCTGTACTGCGTCGCATCGGGCAGGGGGTCGCTGAAACGGGCGGGGAACTGGCGCTTGAATTCGCGGCACAGCGTGAGCACCCGGTCGATCGGATAGGCTTTCGATTTCCAGCCGAGACGGACGTTGCCGTTGACGATGTACTGGTCGCCAGGTTTCGGCGGCAGCTCGATCCGCCATGAGAAATCGTGGTTGTGCACCGCGCCGACCGACGCGCGGTAGCCGCCATGGGCCCCGCCGATCGGCGTGATCGCCACGTCGTGCAACGGAATCGTCACGGGCGGCGCGGCGCCGAAGCGGGTCCTGCGCTGCAACGCGACGGTTCCCATGTAGCTCGGTTCGGTATATCCCAGATCGAAACCGGCGCCTGCGCTCTCGACGAATTGATCGGCAGGACTGCTATCGGTGTTGACAACGACGGGATCGTGAAAAATCAAAGGCATGATGAACTCCAGCGCCAGAAAGGCGATCGACATGCGTCACTTCAGGGAAATACGCCGGCGTAACGTTCGAATTCATTTTTTGCGCCGGGAGCATGGACGTCAATCGACCGGATTTCACTGGCGTCATTGCCCGGGACGTTCGTCATCCCGGTTCTCGCCGCCGTCACGCGCATGCAGCGCGGCGGCCTCGCCGGAAACTTCGGCAGGACCGCAGCAGGGACGTACCGTGCGATGGGTCTGTGAAGTCAGTCGCCGCCGCGCGCCGGCTGCGTATGTCGGGTCGGCGTTTGCTCCTCGTGGTAATGCGGCCGTGTCGTCGCGCCCTGCATCACATCCGCGTTGCCGAGGATCGTCTCGGTGAGCAACGCGTGCTCGCCGCCCAGCAATCGGCACGCCAGCGCCGAATTGCGGTTGCCATGCAAATTGACGACCGCCCGCCGCGCATCATGCTTCGAGGCACCGGCAGGAAGCGGCTCGGGAAAGCGTTGCGGCGGCAGGACCAGCGCATCGCCCGGTGCAAGCCACAAGTCGGCCAGACTGATCTCGTGTGCGTAAGGCCGCCAGCGGGCAACGCTGATCACCAGCGGCACGCTGCGATGACGCGAAAAGAACACGTGCGGAAAGTCGTGGTACTCGAGGTCCGTCGGGTTGTACGTCAGCAGCTCGCGTCGCCGCCCGGGCTCGAGATACGGCGACTGGTGGCCTGCCCATTGGCCATACGTGTACTGCCCGCATACGAGCCTGTCGTATTCGAAACGGATGCACTCGCCGGCGCGCAGCAAGGTCATGCCGAACGCCTGCGCCGTCGCCTGCGTGGCCCGGAGCGGCCGGTACTCGACCAGCTCGGCGCCGAAATCGAATGCCTTGATCAGGTAGCCGCCATCACGCGTCGGAATGCGCTTTTCGCGCCAGCTGATGCCGGTGTATCGCGTGCCCATGTCCTGCAGCGGGTCGTCGGGCGCGAGCGCGATCTCCGTGCCTCGCGGCTGCGCGTACTGCTCGCATCGGCCCTGATTGTTGTAGAGGTAGGGAAACCGCGCGCAGTCGAGCGGGTAGGCGTCGCCTTCGGCGATGAACAGCACGGGGTCGAGATAGGACGCGGCCATGGAACACCTCGGGACATGGATGGAAATGTGGCGAGGCTTCCAATGCCATCGCCTTTGTCCCGATCGCGAATATGCTCGGCAAATCGATGCAGGAAGACAACCTCACCGTGCGCTTCAACAAGAAGGGCGTCGTCACCGCCTTGGGCCGCGGGCAACACAGGATGTAACGCCAGCACGATAGAGAATCGCAAAGACCAAACAAAAAGCCCGTAACCGCGAAGGTTACAGGCTTTTTTTTACGCAAATCAACGGTAATCGTCAGAACGGAATATCGTCATCCATCTCATCGAACCCGCCGCCAGCCGGCGCGCTCGGACGGCTCGGTGCACCACCGCCGCCACCACCGCCACGCGCCGCGCCGCCGGCACGACCACCGCCGCCGCCACGTTCCATCTGCTCGCCACGGCCGCCACCGCCACCGCCGCCGTAGCCACCACCGTAGCCGCCTTCGTCACCGCCACCGCCGCCGCCCGAACCGCCGCGGCCGCCGAGCATCTGCATCTGGTCGGCGACGATTTCGGTCGAGTAACGGTCCTGGCCGTCCTGGCCTTGCCACTTGCGGGTGCGGATGCGGCCCTCGATGTACACCGACGAACCCTTCTTCAGGTATTCGCTGACGATTTCCGCGAGGCGGCCGAAGAACGCGACGCGATGCCACTCGGTCATTTCCTTGAATTCGCCGCTCGCCTTGTCCTTGTAGCGGTCGGTCGTCGCGAGACGGATGTTCGCAACCGCGTCGCCGCTCGGCAGGTAACGGACTTCAGGATCGGCGCCGAGATTGCCGACGAGGATGACCTTGTTGACGGATGCCATGTGTTTCTCCAATAGATTCGATGCCGGGCCGCTCGCGGATCACGTCGAGCCGGCCCGCCGGGCAGCCCGGCAAGCCCCGCCGATGCGAGCCCGGATAAGGGTCAGGCCTTGCGCGGCGGCGCTTTCATGCTGGCCGCGATTATAAGCCACGCGGCGACGAGGCCAGAGCAGGCAAAAAACACCGTGTTCGCCCCCCCGTGCTTCAGCAGCCAGCCGCCCACGACGCCGCCGAGCGCGAGCCCGATCGATTGCGTCGTGTTGTACACGCCCGTGGCCGCGCCCTTGCGCGAGCCCGGCGCGAGCTTCGACACCAGCGAAGGCTGCGAAGCTTCCAGGATGTTGAAGCCGAGAAAATAGATGAACAGGATCGCCGCCACCATCAGGATGGTATGCGGCGCGCTGCCCAGCAGCAATTGGCCGATCAGGATAGCCAGGATGCCGCCGAGCAGCACCGGCTTCATCTTGCCCCGTTTTTCCGCGACGATGATCGCCGGCACCATCATCACGAACGCGAGCCCCATCACCGGCAGGTAGACCTTCCAGTGCGACGCGACCGGCAGCCCGCCGTCGACGAGCAGGCGCGGCACGACGAGGAACAGCGCGGTCTGCGTCGCATGCAGCACGAGCACGCCGAAATTCAGGCGCAGCAGCTCGACGTTGTGCAGCACCTCGGCGAACGGCGCCGGCACGTGCACGGGCTTCGGCGCATTGGGCACGACCCACAGCACGACGCCGATCGCGAGCAGCGACAGCACGCCGACCAGCGCGAACAGCCCGTTCATCCCGACCCAATGGAATACGATCGGCGCGCCGACGATCGCGACCGCGAACGACACGCCGATCGACCCGCCGACCATCGCCATCGCCTTGGTGCGGTTCTGCTCGGAGGTCAGGTCGGCGATGAACGCGAGCACCGCGGACGACACGGCGCCCATCCCCTGGATCACGCGGCCGACGATGATCCACGTGATGTCGTGCGCGAACGCGGCGACGAAGCTGCCGATCGCGAAGATCACCAGGCCGGTGGCGATCACCGGCTTGCGGCCGAACTTGTCGGACGCCCAGCCGTAGAAGATGTAGAGCAGCGACTGCGTGACGCCGTAGGCCCCGAGCGCGATGCCGACGAGCAGCACATTGTCGCCGCCCGGGATGGTTTTCGCGTAGACCGAGAATACCGGCATGATCATGAACAGGCCGAGCATGCGCAGCGCGAAGATCGCCGCGAGCGACGTGGTCGCGCGCAACTCGGGCGCGCTCATGCGGGAAGACGTGGCGGACGGATTGGACATCGGGAATGAATTTCGAATGATCGGAATGGCCGCCCGGCGGCGGACGGCGGAAGATCAGCGCCGTGGCCCGGGCGATCGGCCGGGCGCGGCGCGAGCCGTCGGCAAGCCGTTGCGGCGCACGCAAGGCCGTGTGGCGCGGCGGCCATCCCGGCGTGCGCGGCCGCCTTGCTGACAGCTGCTGCAAAGGTCGGGAGCCCCGAACGACGGTCTCGAAAAGCCGTTATAGTAGCAGGTTTGGTTCCCCTCCTTTTTGCCAGGTTCATGGAACAAATCCGTATCCGTGGGGCGCGCACCCACAACCTGAAGAACGTCAATCTCGACCTGCCGCGCCACAAGCTGATCGTGATTACCGGGCTGTCCGGGTCGGGCAAATCGTCGCTCGCGTTCGACACCCTTTATGCCGAAGGCCAGCGCCGCTACGTGGAAAGCCTGTCCGCGTACGCCCGCCAGTTCCTGCAACTGATGGAGAAACCGGACGTCGACCTGATCGAGGGCCTGTCGCCCGCGATCTCGATCGAGCAGAAGGCGACGTCCCACAACCCGCGTTCGACCGTCGGCACGGTCACCGAGATCCACGACTACCTGCGACTTTTGTACGCACGGGTCGGCACGCCGTACTGCCCGGACCACGACATCCCGCTGGAAGCGCAGAGCGTGTCGCAGATGGTCGATGCCGCGCTCGCGCTGCCGGAGGAAACCAAGCTGATGATCCTCGCGCCGGTCGTCGCGGATCGCAAGGGCGAGCACGCCGAGCTGTTCGAGGACATGCAGGCGCAGGGCTTCGTGCGCTTTCGCGTGCGCTCGGGCGGCGGCGCCGCGAACGAAGGCGTCGCGAAGATCTACGAGGTCGATTCGCTGCCGAAGCTCAAGAAGAACGACAAGCACACGATCGACGTCGTCGTCGATCGTCTCAAGGTGCGCCCGGACATGAAGCAGCGCCTCGCCGAGTCGTTCGAGACGGCGCTGCGCCTCGCCGACGGCCGCGCGATCGCGCTCGAGATGGATACCGACAAGGAGCACCTGTTCAGCTCGAAGTTCGCGTGCCCGGTCTGCTCGTACTCGCTGCAGGAGCTCGAGCCGCGCCTGTTCTCGTTCAACAACCCGATGGGCGCGTGCCCGGAATGCGACGGCCTCGGCCAGATCACGTTCTTCGACCCGAAGCGGGTCGTCGCGCACCCGTCGCTGTCGCTCGCCGCGGGCGCGGTGAAGGGCTGGGACCGGCGCAACCAGTTCTACTTCCAGATGCTGCAGAGCCTCGCGGCGTTCTACGATTTCGACATCGACGCCGCGTTCGAGGATCTGCCCGAGAAGATCAGGAAGGTGCTGCTGTACGGCTCCGGCAAGCAGACGATCCCGTTCTCGTACATCAACGAGCGCGGCCGCACGACGATCCGCGAGCACGTGTTCGAGGGGATCATCCCGAACCTCGAGCGCCGCTATCGCGAGACCGATTCGGTCGCGGTGCGCGAGGAGCTGTCGAAATACCAGAACAACCAGCCGTGCCCGTCGTGCGACGGCACCCGCCTGCGCCGCGAGGCGCGCCACGTGCGGGTCGGCGCGGGCGACTACGCGCGCGCCATCTATGAAATCAGCGGCTGGCCGCTGCGCGACGCGCTCGGCTACTTCGACGGCCTGACGCTCGAAGGCGCAAAGGGCGAAATCGCCGAAAAGGTGATCAAGGAAATCGTCGCGCGCCTGACCTTCCTGAACAACGTCGGCCTCGACTACCTGTCGCTCGAGCGCAGCGCGGAAACGCTGTCGGGCGGCGAGGCGCAGCGCATCCGGCTCGCGTCGCAGATCGGCTCGGGCCTGACCGGCGTGATGTACGTGCTCGACGAGCCGTCGATCGGCCTGCACCAGCGCGACAACGACCGCCTGATCGCGACGCTCAAGCATCTGCGCGACCTCGGCAACTCGGTGATCGTCGTCGAGCACGACGAGGACATGATCCGCACCGCCGACTACGTGGTCGACATGGGCCCCGGCGCGGGCGAGCACGGCGGCGTGGTGGTCGCCGAGGGCACGCCGAAGCAAGTGCAGGCGAACGCGCAGTCGCTGACCGGCCAGTACCTCGTCGGCAAGCGCACGATCGAGTATCCGGACGAGCGGATCGGGCCCGATCCGGAGCGCATGCTGCGCATCGTCGACGCGCACGGCAACAACCTGAAGCACGTCGATCTCGAGCTGCCGGTCGGCCTGCTGACCTGCATCACCGGCGTGTCGGGCTCCGGCAAGTCGACGCTGATCAACGACACGCTGTACCACGCGGTCGCGCGCCACCTGTACGGCTCGTCGGCCGAGCCGGCGCCGCACGAGGCGATCGAGGGTCTCGAGCACTTCGACAAGGTGATCAACGTCGACCAGTCGCCGATCGGCCGCACGCCGCGCTCGAACCCGGCCACCTATACGGGCCTGTTCACGCCGATCCGCGAGCTGTTCTCCGGCGTGCCGACCTCGAAGGAGCGCGGCTACGATCCGGGCCGCTTCTCGTTCAACGTGAAGGGCGGCCGCTGCGAATCGTGCCAGGGCGACGGCGTGCTGAAGGTCGAGATGCACTTCCTGCCGGACGTCTACGTGCCGTGCGACGTCTGCCACGGCAAGCGCTACAACCGCGAGACGCTCGAAGTCCAGTACAAGGGCAAGAACATCAGCGAAGTGCTCGACATGACGGTCGAGCACGCGTACGAGTTCTTCAACGCGGTGCCGGTCGTCGCGCGCAAGCTGAAGACGCTGCTCGACGTCGGCCTCGGCTACATCCGCCTCGGCCAGTCGGCCACCACGCTGTCGGGCGGCGAGGCGCAGCGCGTGAAGCTGTCGCTCGAACTCTCGAAGCGCGACACGGGCCGCACGCTGTACATCCTCGACGAGCCGACCACCGGCCTGCACTTCCACGACATCGCGCTGCTGCTCGAGGTGATCCACCGGCTGCGCGACCAGGGCAACACGGTCGTGATCATCGAGCACAACCTCGACGTGATCAAGACGGCCGACTGGGTGATCGACCTCGGCCCGGAAGGCGGCGCGGGCGGCGGCCAGATCATCGCGCAGGGCACGCCCGAGCAGGTCGCGAAGACCAAGGCGAGCTTCACCGGCAAGTACCTCGCGCCGCTGCTCAAGCGCACCACCCGGAAAGTCGCGGCGGGCTGACCCCGCCCCGCATCGCGCGCGGCCGGTCGGCCGCGCGCCCCTCCCCTCTCCCGCGCCGGGCCGCAACTGCCCGCCGCGCGTCATCGTTTTCCCGTCCGTGCTTTCGCCAGCCGCCAACCGCCGGTTTTGCGCCCAAAATGGCAGCTATACTTTACGGTCGTAAGGTTCGCTCGCCCGCACCGACCGGGTGCGCACGAGGCGAACGCCGCCCGTCCGGCCGCGCCGCATGGGGCCGGAGCAAGCGACACAGGAAGAAACGATGGAAAAGCAACAAGAGACACCACGCGACGGGCAGAACAAGGAGCCGCACCTGCGCAGCGTCCGGCTGACGAGCGACTTCAGCCTGCCGAGGCTGTCGGCAATCGAGATCGGCAGCTACCTGCTGGCGATCGTCGCGATGGTGCTCATCCTCGAGCTGAAGCTGCTCGGCGGGCTCCTGGCCGGCCTGCTCGTCTACCAGCTCGTCCACATGATCGCGCCCGTGATCGAGCGCCACACGACGAGCCAGCGCGCGCGCTGGGTCGCGGTCGTGCTGCTGTCCGTCACGATCGTCGGCGCGCTCACGGGCCTGACGATCGGCATCATGGAGCACTTCGAGCACACGGTGCCGAACCTGCAGAGCCTGCTCGGCCAGTTGATGCAGATCGTCGAGCAGACCCGCGCCCGCACGCCGGCCTGGATCGCGAACCTGCTGCCGGTCGACGTCGAGCAGATGAAGGCAAAGGCCGCCGTCCTGATGAACACCCACATGGACCAGCTCCAGCAGAGCGGCAAGAACGTCGCGCGCGGCTTCGGCCATGTGCTGTTCGGGATGATCATCGGCGCGATGATCGCGATCGGCGTCGAGCACAACAAGCCGCGCATGCCGCTGTCGACCGCGCTCGTCACGCGCGTGTCGCGCTTCTCCGACGCGTTCCGCCGGATCGTGTTCGCGCAGATCAAGATCTCGGCGATCAACGCGTTCTTCACGGGCATCTACCTGCTCGTCGTGCTGCCGATCTTCCACGAGCGGCTGCCGCTGTCGAAGACGCTCGTGCTCATCACGTTCATCGTCGGCCTGCTGCCGGTGATCGGCAACCTGATCTCGAACACGCTGATCGTCGCCGTGTCGCTGTCGGTGAGCATGGGCACCGCGATCGGGTCGCTCGTCTTCCTGATCGTGATCCACAAGCTCGAGTACTTCCTGAACGCGAAAATCATCGGCAGCCAGATCGAGTCGCGCGCGTGGGAGCTGCTGCTCGCGATGCTCGTGATGGAGGCCGCGTTCGGGCTGCCGGGCGTGATCGCCGCGCCGATCTTCTATGCGTACCTGAAACGCGAGCTGCATGCGCTGCGGCTGATCTGAGCGCGCGCCGCCGCACGCGACGAAAAAACGCCGCGCCCGTTGCCGGGCGCGGCGTTGTCGTTTTCGGGCTGCGAGCGTCGGCTCAGCGGAACACGACGGTTTTCGTCCCGTTCAGCACGATGCGGTGCTCGACGTGCCACTTCACCGCACGCGCGAGCGTCACGCACTCGACGTCGCGGCCGATCGCGGTCAGCTGGTCCGGCGTCATGCTGTGGTCGACGCGCTCCACTTCCTGCTCGATGATCGGGCCTTCGTCGAGGTCGGTCGTCACGTAGTGCGCAGTCGCGCCGATCAGCTTCACGCCTCGGTCGAACGCCTGGTAGTACGGCTTCGCGCCCTTGAAGCTCGGCAGGAACGAATGGTGGATGTTGATCGCGCGCCCGGCGAGCTGCTTGCACAGGTTCGGCGACAGGATCTGCATGTAGCGCGCCAGCACGACGAGGTCGGCCTGGTGCTCGTCGATCACTTCCAGCACGCGCGCTTCCTGCGCGGCCTTCGCGGCGTCGGACGAGCCGCCGACGAGCGGGAAGTGATGGAACGGAATGTCGTAGCTCGCGGCGAGCTGGTAGAACTCCTTGTGATTCGACACGATCGCCGGAATCTCGATCGGCAGCTGGCCCGTGCGGTAGCGGAACAGCAGGTCGTTCAGGCAATGGCCGATCTTCGACACCATGATCACGACGCGCGGCTTTACCGCCGCGTCATGCAGCTCCCAGCGCATCGCGAACTGCTCGGCGAGCGGCGCGAACTGCGTGCGCAGCGCGTCGAGCGTCGTCGCGGCGTCCGCGCCGTTGCCGTCCTGGTCGAAATGCACGCGCATGAAGAATTCGCTGGTGCGGCTGTCGCCGAACTGCGCCGAATCGAGGATGTTGCTGCCGCGCTCGAACAGGAAGCCCGAGACCGCGTGGACGATGCCGTGCCGGTCGGGGCACGACAGTTTCAGGATAAAGCTGTGATCGGCCGACATGACCGTTACTCCCTTCGTTTCCGTATTCGTGAAATGGCCCGCGCCGGGCCGCCGGACAGCCGCTCAGGCCACCGGCGCGAACAGCGCGTCGATGCCCGCCGCGTCGCCGGCGGCGAGCCAGCGGTGGCGCAGCAGCGTGTCGAGCATCGCGAGGCTCGCGTCCATCGTCGCCTGGCCGCCCCGCAGCCAGCCGATCACCTCGGGCACGCCGGCCAGCAGGTGTTCGGCGACCTCGCCGTCCTGGTTGTGCGGCGCGAAGTCGCGCGGCAGCGGCAGGTCGTAGACGAAGATCAGTTCGGACTGCGTCCCTTCCGGCAGCGAGCAGAGCACCTGCACCGCGCGGCCCGCGATCGCGCGCGCCGCCAGTTCCGGCGGAATGCCCGCTTCCTCCCAGCACTCCTTGGCCAGCGTCTCGTGAACGCCGAGGCCCCAGCCGATGCCGCCCGCGACGACGTTGTCGAGCATGCCGGGGTCGGTCGCCTTGGTCGCGCTGCGGCGGCCGAGCCACATCCGCGGCGCGTCCGATGGAGCCGCATATTCTACGATGCCGTTCAGGTGCACCGCATAAGTCTGCGTGCCGAAGAAGCGCGACGCGGCCCGCTCGATGTACGCGAGCGGCGGATCGTCGAAGCGGTTGCGGATCGCGTAGATCTCGTCGCGCCAGCCGGGAATCGCGCCTTCGGCCGCGAGCGCGCCGATCGCGCTCGCGAGCGCCATGCTGCGCGCGTCGACCGTGTCGTAGCGCTCGGACAGCACGACGCGGTCGTCCGACAGCTCGAACACGTCGGGCCAGCGGGCGAGCCGCGCGACATCGGCACGGCGCACCCAGCCCACGGCCACGCCGGCGATCACGAAACGCAGGTGCGCGGCCGGGTCGAAGCGGCGCGCGGCGGCAATGCAGGGAAACGTCATCGGCCGCTCCGTCAGTCCTTCAGCGCGACGCGGATGCCGATCGCGATGAACGTCGCGCCGGCGATCCGGTCGAGCCACACGCCCGCCTTCGGCCGGCGCTTCAGCCACGTGCCGATCGCGCCGGCGCACACGCCGAACAGCGAGAAGACCACGGCCGTCTGCAGCATGAACAGCGCGCCGAGCTCGAACATCTGCAGCGTCACGGGCTGCGCGCCGTGCGGATCGACGAACTGCGGCAGGAACACGACGAAGAACAGCGTGACCTTCGGGTTCATCAGGTTGCCGATCACGCTCTGGCGGAAGATCGACCACAGCGGCTGCGGCGCGCGCTCGTGCGCGGTGGCGAGGCCCTGGCTGCGCAGCGCCTTGATGCCGATCCAGATCAGGTACGCGGCGCCCGCGAGCTTCAGGATCTGGAAGGCGACCGGCGACGAGCGCAGCACCGCCGCGACGCCGAGCGCCGCGAGCGTCGTGTGGAACGTCACGCCGGCGGCAAAGCCGAGCGCGGCGACGAGGCCGGCCGCGCGGCCTTGCGAGATGCCGCGCGCGAGCACCTGCAGGTTGTCCGGGCCGGGCGCGAACGTGATCGCGATCGACGTGGCGAGAAACAGCATGAAATTCGGCATCGTGGCCTCGCTGGGTGGGCCGGCGCTCAGTGGCCGGAGAACTCGGTAACCGTGTACACGGGCAGTCCTGCATCGCGCAGCAGCGCCGAGCCGCCGAGATCCGGCAGGTCGATGATCGCCGCGCCCTCGACGACGACCGCGCCGAGCCGCTGCAGCAGGTTGCGCCCCGCCATCATCGTGCCGCCGGTCGCGATCAGGTCGTCCATCACGATCACGCGGTCGCCGGGCCGGCACGCATCCTCATGGATCTCGACGGTCGCGCTGCCGTATTCGAGCTCGTACGACTCGGAGCGGGTCTTGTACGGCAGCTTGCCGACCTTGCGGATCGGCACGAAGCCGACGCTCAGCTCGTACGCGACGATCGGCGCGATGATGAAGCCGCGCGCGTCGAGGCCCGCGACGTAGTCGAGCTTCGCGTCCACATAGCGCTCGACGAACAGGTCGACCAGCACGCGCAGCGCCTTCGGGCTCTGCAGCAGCGTCGTGATGTCGCGGAACTGCACGCCCGGCTGCGGCCAGTCCGGCACCGTGCGGATCTGGCTGTGGATGAAGGCGGCGGGATCGAGCGGCGCGCCCGACGACGAATGCGGCATGGAATTCTCCGAAAAAAACGGTGCGCGATATTTCGGGCACCGTTCTGAAAATACGGGTCAGGTTATGAATCGCTGCTCACGCGGCGGCGGCCGGCGGGTCGCGCCGGTGGCGCGACAGGCGCTCCTCCGCGAGCGCCAGCGCTTCGGGCAGCCCGCGCAGCACGACGATGTCGCTCGCGCGCAGCTTGGTCTGCGGGTCCGGCTCGACGCCGCGGATGCCGTGCCGGCGGATCGCCGTGACCTCGAGCCCGAGCGCGAACAGCCCGATCTCCTCCAGCGAGCGCCCGACCGCGTCCGCGCGCGCATCGACCGGCACCGATTGTAGCCGCACCTGCTCGTGGTCGTCGTCGTCCGCGTCGTCGGCGCCGCGGAAGTAGCCGCGCAGCAGGCTGTACCGTTCGTCGCGCATCTCCTCGACGCGCCGCACGACCTTGCGCATCGGCACGCCCACCAGCACCAGCGTATGCGACGCGAGCATCAGGCTGCCCTCGACGATTTCCGGGATCACCTCGGTCGCGCCGGCGGCGAGCAGCTTCTCGAGATCGGCGTCGTCCACGGTGCGCACGATCGCCGGCAGCGTCGGCTCGAGCTCGTGCACGTGGTGCAGCACGCGCAGCGCGGACGGCGTGTTCGCATAGGTGATCGCCACCGCCGCCGCGCGGTGGATACCGGCCGCGAGCAGCGACTCGCGGCGCGCCGCGTCGCCGAACACGACCGATTCGCCGGCCGCCGCGGCCGCGCTCACGCGGTCGGGGTCGAGGTCGAGCGCGACGTACGGAATGCCTTCCTGCTCGAGCATCCGCGCGAGGTTCTGGCCCGCGCGGCCGTAGCCGCAGATGATCACGTGGCCGCGCTGCTTGAGGCTTTGCGTCGCGATCCGCGTCATCTGCAGCGACTGCTGCATCCATTCGGTCGACGACAGCCGCATCACGATCCGGTCGGCGTTCTGGATCAGGAACGGCGCGGCGAGCATCGACAGCAGCATCGACGCGAGGATCGCCTGCAGCAGCGTCGAATCGACGAGGTGCCGGTCGAGGATCAGGTTCAGCAGCACGAAGCCGAATTCGCCGGCCTGCGCGAGGCCGATGCCGGTGCGCATCGCGACGCCCGGCGTCGCGCCGAACAGCCGCGCGAGCCCCGCGATCATCGTCCCCTTGAACAGGATCTGCCCGATGAAGAAGCCGATCACGAGGAACGGATGCTCCCAGATCACGCGCGGATCGAGCAGCATCCCGGTCGTCACGAAGAACAGGCCGAGCAGCACGTCGCGGAACGGCTTGATGTCCTCCTCGACCTGATGGCGGAACGGCGTCTCGGAAATCAGCATCCCCGCGATGAACGCGCCGAGCGCGAGCGACAGGCCGAACTTGTCGGTGAAGAACGCGGCGCCGAGCGTGACGAGCAGCAGGTTCAGCACGAACAGCTCCTGCGAGCGGCGCCGCGCGACCACGTTGAGCCAGCGCGTCATGAAGCGCTGCCCGACGATCAGCAGCAGCGACAGCGCGATCACGATCTTGACGGCCGCGAAGCCGAGCGTCAGCGCGAGATCCTTCGACGATTCGGCGCCGAACGCGGCGATCACGATCAGCAGCGGCACGACCGCGAGATCCTGGAACAGCAGCACGCCGAAGATGTTGCGGCCGTGCTCGGTCTCGATCTCGAGGCGCTCGGCGAGCATCTTCGACACGATCGCCGTCGACGACATCGCGAGCGCGCCGCCGAGCGCGACGCTGCCCTGCCACGTGATGTGCACCCAGTGCTCGAACAGCATGCCGAGCAGCACCGCGAGCGCGAGCGTCGCGACCACCTGCAGCAGCCCGAGGCCGAACACGAGGCGCTGCATCGCCCGCAGCTTCGCGAGCGAAAACTCGAGGCCGATCGAGAACATCAGGAACACCACGCCGAATTCCGCGAGATGCTCGGCCCGCTCGAGATCGGCCGCCACGCCGAACGCGTGCGGGCCGACCACGATGCCGACGGTCAGGTAGCCGAGCATCGGCGGCAGGTTCAGCGAACGGAACACGACGACGCCCACCACTGAAGCAAGCAGCAGCAGGAGCGTCATTTCGAGGGGGGACATCACGGGCAAAGCGTCCTCGTTCGTCGGGGCCACGGCAAAGCGGGCGCGGCATGGTGGCGGGAGACAGGCGCATTCGGACGAGTCCGAAGGGCCGGCGCGGCGAACAAACGCCTTTGCTATACTCCGCGCATGATAGCGAAAATCAATGATGACCGGGCGCTCGCGCTCGCCCGCGACGTGCTCGACATCGAGGCGGACGCCGTGCGCGCGCTGCGCGACCAGCTCGACGGCGGCTTCGCCCAGGCCGTCGCGCTGCTGCTCGGCTGCCGCGGTCGCGTGGTGGTGTCCGGAATCGGCAAATCGGGGCATATCGCCCGCAAGATCGCGGCCACGCTGGCCAGCACCGGCACGCCGGCGTTCTTCGTGCACCCGGCCGAGGCCAGCCACGGCGACCTCGGGATGGTGACGGCGGACGACGTGTTCATCGGCATCTCCTACTCCGGCGAGTCGGAAGAACTCGTCGCGATCCTGCCGCTCGTGAAGCGGATCGGCGCGAAGCTGATCGCCATCACGGGCCGCGCGGAATCCAGCCTCGGCACGCTCGCCGACGTGAACCTGAACGCCGCGGTGTCGAAGGAAGCGTGCCCGCTGAACCTCGCGCCCACCGCGAGCACGACCGCCGCGCTCGCGCTCGGCGACGCGCTCGCCGTCGCGGTGCTCGACGCGCGCGGCTTCGGCTCCGAGGATTTCGCCCGCTCGCACCCGGGCGGCGCGCTCGGCCGGCGCCTGCTCACCTACGTGCGCGACGTGATGCGCACCGGCGACGAAGTCCCGCTCGTCGGGCTCGACGCGACGCTGTCGGACGCGCTGTTCCAGATCACCGCGAAGCGGATGGGCATGACGGCCGTGGTCGGCGCCGACGGCAAGGTCGCCGGCATCTTCACGGACGGCGACCTGCGCCGCGTGCTCGAACGCGACGGCGATTTCCGCAAGCTGCCGATCGCCGACGTGATGACGCGCCAGCCGCGCACGATCGGGCCGGACCATCTCGCGGTCGAGGCGGTGGAACTGATGGAGCGCCACCGGATCAACCAGATGCTGGTGGTCGATGCCGACGGCGCGCTGATCGGCGCGCTGAACATGCACGACCTGTTCTCGAAGAAGGTGATCTGATGACCGCTCCGCTGTCCGCGGCCGAACGCGCGAGCCGCGTGAAGCTGATGATTTTCGACGTCGACGGCGTGCTGACCGACGGCGGCCTGCTGTTTACGGCCGCCGGCGATGCAATGAAGTCGTTCAATTCGCTCGACGGCCACGGCGTGAAGCTGCTCGGCGAAGCCGGCATCGCGACCGCGATCATCACCGGCCGCCGGTCGGAGATCGTCGCCGCGCGCGCGAAGGAAATGAAGATCGCGCACCTGTTCCAGGGCGTCGAGAACAAACTGACCGTGTTCGCGGAACTGACCGCGTCGCTCGGCCTCGCGCCCGACGCGTGCGGCTACATGGGCGACGACTGGCCCGACCTGCCGGTGATGCTGCGCTGCGGCTTCGCCACCGCGCCGGCGAACGCGCACCCCGAGGTGATCGCGCGCGCGCACTGGGTGGCCGAGGCCCGCGGCGGCCACGGCGCGGTGCGCGAGGCCTGCGACGCGATCCTGCGCGCGCAGCGCCGCTACGACGCGCTGCTCGCGCAAGCCTGCGGAGCCTGACGGATGAACCCGCATTTCCGCTGGACCCAGTTGCTGCCGCTTGCCGCGGTTGCCGCGCTCGCGGCCATCACGTGGTGGCTGCTGCAGGCGACGCTGCCGCAGCCCGGCGACGGCGCCGCGCAGCCGAAGCGCCACACGCCCGACTACTTCGCCGACAACTTCTCGGTGACGGAACTCGACCAGTCCGGCACGACCCAGTACCGGCTGACGGCGGACAAGCTGATCCACTACGAAGACACCGAATCGAGCGACCTGACCGACCCGGCGATGCGCGCGTTCCAGCCCGGCAAGCCGGTCGTGACGACCACCGCGAAGCGCGGCACCGTCAACGGCGACGTGTCGATCGTCGACCTGTACGACAACGCGCGCATCCTGCGCGCCGCCGGCGGCGGCGATCCGCAGATGCAGGCGGATTCCCAGCATTTCCGGATCCTCGTCAATGATGATGTGATCCAGACCGAAAAGCCGGTTAAACTTCAGCGCGGCCTGTCGCTCGTCAACTCGACCGACGGCATGAAGTACAACAACGTCACCCGGGTCATCGAGCTCTACGGCAACGTGCGTGGCACGATCGCCGCGTCGGACGCGTCCGGCGGCTCGAAAGGTCAACCCAAGTAACTCATCCCACGCGTGACTGCATGAACGAATCGTTCCCGTGTCAGATTTACGGCGGCGCCCGGCGCGCTGCCCGCGCCGCGCTCGCCGCGACGCTCATCGCACTCCCGCTCGCCGGGCTGGCGCCGCTCGCCCATGCCGAAAAGGCCGACCAGGGCAAGCCGATCAACGTCGAAGCGGACAACCTGACCTACGACGACCTGAAGCAGGTCACCGTCGCGACCGGCAACGTCGTGATCACGAAGGGCACGATCGTCATCAAGGGCGATCGCGTCGAGGTGAAGCAGGATCCGGAAGGCTACCAGTACGCCACGTCGTACGGCAGCGGCAAGAAGCATGCGTCGTTCCGGCAGAAGCGCGAAGGCCTCGACGAATACATCGACGGCGATGCCGAGCGCATCGACTACGACGGCAAGCAGGACCTGACGACCCTCACGACCGCCGCGACCGTGCGCCGCCTGCAGGGCACGTCGACGATCGCCGACACCGTGCACGGCAGCGTGGTCACCTACGACGGCCAGCGCGACTTCTACACCGCGCGCGGCGGCAAGGACGTCGCGGCGCCGGGCAACCCGAACGGCCGCGTGCGCGCGATGCTGTCGCCGAAGAACGGCGGCCCCGGCGCGCTGAACGGCGCGCCGGCCAAGCTCGCGCCGTCGAACACGCTCCAGGGGGCGCCAGGCCAATGAACGCGCTACCGAACCGCCAGCCGGCCGGCACCAGCAGCTCGCTCGTCGTCCGCAACCTGAAGAAGCGTTACGGCTCGCGCACCGTCGTGAAGGACGTGTCGCTCGACGTGAAGAGCGGCGAAGTCGTCGGCCTGCTCGGCCCGAACGGCGCCGGCAAGACCACGTCGTTCTACATGATCGTCGGGCTCGTGCCGCTCGACGCCGGCGAAATCTCGCTGAACGGCAGCTCGATCAGCCTGCTGCCGATCCACAAGCGCGCGTCGCTCGGCCTGTCGTACCTGCCGCAGGAAGCATCGGTGTTCCGCAAGCTCACCGTCGAGGAGAACATCCGCGCGGTGCTCGAGCTGCAGCATGGCGACGACGGCAAGCGCCTGTCGAAGGACGCGATCGCGAGCCGCACCGAAGCGCTGCTCGACGAGCTGCAGATCAGCCACCTGCGCGAGAATCCGGCGCTGTCGCTGTCGGGCGGCGAACGCCGTCGCGTGGAAATTGCCCGCGCGCTGGCGACCAACCCGAGCTTCATCCTGCTCGACGAACCGTTCGCGGGCGTCGACCCGATCGCGGTGCTCGAGATCCAGAAGATCGTCAAGTTCCTGAAGCAGCGCAACATCGGCGTGCTGATCACCGATCACAACGTCCGCGAAACGCTCGGCATCTGCGACCACGCGTACATCATCAGCGACGGCTCGGTGCTCGCGGCCGGCGCGCCGAGCGAGATCATCGAGAACGAAAGCGTGCGCCGCGTGTATCTCGGCGAACACTTCCGCATGTAACCCGCCGTCACGGACGCGCCCTGCCCGGCCATGCCGCGCGGGGCCGCGCCCCGTTTCGCCGCCGGGCCGGCGCCGCGCGCGTAATCGCGGATGCCCAATGCGGCTGGGTCGTGGCACACTCCGGGTATGACTCCCTCTCTGCCATGAAAGCCAGCCTCCAACTCCGCCTGTCGCAACACCTGGCGCTGACACCGCAACTGCAGCAGTCGATCCGGCTCCTGCAGCTGTCCACGCTCGAGCTCCAGCAGGAAGTGGCGATGGCGGTCGCCCAGAATCCGCTGCTCGAGAACGACGACGAATGGATCGCGAGCCCGCTGCGTGTCGCAGCGGACGGTTCGCTGATCGCGCAGACGCCGCCCGCCCAGAACACCGAGCCGGCATCGAACGGCACCAGCCAGGCCGGCGAGCGCGCGGAGCGCGACGAGCCCGCCGCCGCCGATGAATACGACGGCTATGCCGCGGGCGACAGCGGCGACGGCCCGCAATGGAATCTCGATGAATTCGGCCGCGCGAGCGGCGCGTCGGACGACGACGATCTCCCGCCCCTGCAGGTGCAGGAAGCGTCGACGTCGTTGCGCGACCACCTGTCCGCGCAGCTGCGCGTCACGCAGGCGGGGCCGCGCGACCGTGCGCTCGTGATGTTCCTGATCGAGTCGCTCGACGACGACGGCTACCTGACCGCGACGCTCGACGAAGTGCTCGCCGACCTGCCGGCCGAACTCGAGGTCGACTGCGACGAACTGAACGCCGCGCTCGCGCTGCTGCACAGCTTCGACCCCGCCGGGGTCGGCGCGCGCACGGCATCCGAATGCCTGAAGCTGCAGCTGCTGCGGCTCGATCCGTCCCCGACGCGCACGCTGTCGCTCGAAATCGTGTCGCAATACCTCGAGCTGCTCGCCGCACGCGACTTCACGCGCCTGCGCAAGCACCTGAAGGCATCCGACGACGCGCTGCGCGACGCGCACGCGCTGATCCGCTCGCTGGAGCCGTTCCCCGGCGCCGCGTACGGCAAGGCCGAAGCGGACTACGTCGTGCCCGACATCATCGTGAAGAAGGTGGGCCAGGGCTGGCAGGCGGAACTGAATCCGGAGGTCGTGCCGCGCCTGCGGATCAACAACCTGTACGCGAACATCCTGCGCAACAGCCGCGGCGATCCGTCGGCCGGATCGCTCAAGCAGCAGCTTCAGGAAGCGCGCTGGCTGATCAAGAATATCCAGCAGCGGTTCGATACGATCCTGCGTGTCGCGCAGGCTATTGTCGAACGTCAGAAGAATTTCTTTGCGCACGGTGAAATCGCCATGCGCCCCTTGGTTTTGCGGGAAATAGCTGATACGCTGGGCCTACACGAGTCGACTGTCAGCCGTGTGACAACCGGCAAGTACATGCTGACCCCGTTCGGGACGCTTGAATTTAAGTACTTCTTCGGATCGCACGTTTCGACCGACACCGGTGGCGCCGCCTCGTCGACGGCCATCCGTGCCCTCATCAAGCAACTGATAGGAGCAGAAGACCCAAAAACGCCACTTTCGGACAGCCGCATCGCCGAGCTGCTGGCAGAACAAGGATTCGTGGTCGCGCGCCGCACGGTTGCGAAGTACCGCGAAGCCCTCAAGATCCCGGCAGTGAATCTGCGCAAGTCTCTTTAAGCCTGCTGCCTGCCCGGCGGCAGGCGTGTTCCGGCCGCCGCGCATCGGCGGACAAGCCGGGCGACCTGTCCGCAATCAGCCGCATCGCGCGGCACGGGCAAGTCGACCGGATGCCGCATCGAAGCGGACAGGTGGTCATTCGCTTGGAGAAGCACTATGAACCTGAAGATCAGTGGACATCATCTCGAAGTCACGCCTGCAATTCGCGAATACGTGATCACCAAGCTGGACCGGGTGCTACGGCATAGCGATCAGGTGATCGATGGCACTGTGATCCTCTCGGTCGACAACCACAAGGAAAAGGACAAGCAGCAACGCGCGGAAATCAATCTGCATCTGAAGGGCAAGGACATCTTCGTCGAAAGCGCAAACGGCAACCTGTATGCGGCAATCGACCTGCTGATCGACAAGCTGGACCGTCAGGTCGTCAAGCACATGGAGCGCCTGCAAACGCATGCGCACGATCCGATCAAGCTCCAGCCGGCAGTCGAGCAGTTCGAGCAGATCGAACTGCCGCCGCAATAAGCGCTTTACCGCACCGCACGCCGCCCGGTTCGCCGGGCGGTTTTTTTTGTGTCCGGCGCCCGCGCGCCGGCCGCCCGGACGGCGCCGTGCACGAGCCGCCACGTGCGCGCCATGCGCGCGGCTGTGTTCTATAATGCTCCGGTTATTGCCGGGGGGCGTTGGGTACGGTCGCCGTGCCTTGCAGGTCTCCATCGCCTAACGCCTTGATATCGCCAAACATGGAAAATCAGTCTGCCGCCGCGAGGAGACCCCAGGCCGCCCAATCGCCTGCCAACATGAATCGCCTAGCCAAAATCCTGCCCCTAGAGAACGTCGTCATCGACCTCTCCGTCACCAGCAAGAAGCGCGTCTTCGAACAAGCCGGGCTCATGTTCGAAAACCAGAACGGCATCGCCCGCAGCACCGTCACGGACAACCTGTTCGCACGCGAGCGCCTCGGGTCGACCGGGCTCGGCGAAGGCGTCGCGATTCCGCACGGGCGCATCAAGGGCCTCAAGCATCCGCTCGCCGCGTTCGTGCGGCTTGCCGAGCCGATTCCGTTCGAAGCGCCCGACGGCCAGCCGGTTTCGCTCCTGATCTTCCTGCTCGTCCCCGAGCAAGCCACCCAGCAGCATCTCGAGATCCTGTCGGAAATCGCGCAGCTGCTGTCCGACCGCGACGCGCGCGAGCGTCTGCACAACGAAACGGATCGCTCCGAGTTGCATAGCCTGCTCACTCAGTGGCAACCTTGAGTTGATCCGGGCGGTACATTTTCCCGAACCAGGCGGCCCAGGCCGCCGCCCCGGGCCGCCCGGCGCCGGCCCGGCATGGCGACGCCCGTCGCCGCGCGCATCGGCTCATTGACCGGCCCATTGGAGTGACGGAGTCATGGATACGTCCAGCATCAACGCCCAGAGCATCTTCGACGACAACGCCGCCACGCTTAAGCTCAGCTGGCTGACGGGGCATGAAGGCTGGGAGCGCGGTTTCTCCGCGGATACCGTCGCCAACGCGACGTCGAGCGCCGACCTCGTCGGCCACCTGAACCTCATTCACCCGAACCGGATCCAGGTGCTCGGCGAGGCCGAGATCGACTACTACCAGCGCCAGACCGACGAGGATCGCTCGCGCCACATGGCCGAGCTGATCGCCCTCGAGCCGCCGTTCCTCGTCGTCGCCGGCGGCGCCGCGGCCCCGCCCGAGCTGGTGCTGCGCTGCACGCGCTCGTCCACCCCGCTGTTCACGACGCCGATGTCGGCCGCCGCGGTGATCGACAGCCTGCGCCTTTACATGTCGCGCATCCTCGCGCCGCGCGCGACGCTGCACGGCGTGTTCCTCGACATCCTCGGGATGGGCGTGCTGCTCACGGGCGACTCGGGCCTCGGCAAGAGCGAACTCGGCCTCGAGCTGATCAGCCGCGGCCACGGCCTCGTCGCCGACGACGCGGTCGACTTCGTGCGTCTTGGCCCCGATTTCGTCGAAGGGCGCTGCCCGCCGCTGCTGCAGAACCTGCTCGAAGTGCGCGGCCTCGGCCTGCTCGACATCAAGACGATCTTCGGCGAAACCGCGGTGCGGCGGAAAATGAAGCTGAAGCTGATCGTGCAGCTGGTGCGGCGCCCCGACGGCGAATTCCAGCGCCTGCCGCTCGAAAGCCAGACCGTCGACGTGCTGGGTTTGCCGATCAGCAAGGTCACGATCCAGGTCGCGGCCGGCCGCAACCTCGCGGTGCTCGTCGAGGCGGCGGTGCGCAACACGATCCTGCAGCTGCGCGGCATCGACACGCTGCGCGACTTCATGGACCGTCAGCGGCTCGCGATGCAGGATCCGGACAGCCAGTTCCCCGGCAAGCTCGTGTAACCCTCACCGGCCGATCGCGCGGCGCGGGCGCGTCGTGCCGGTGCTATGATGAAACGTCAGGAATCTCTGCCCCCCATGCGCATAGTTCTCATCACCGGCATTTCCGGCTCCGGCAAGTCCGTTGCGTTGAACGCCCTGGAGGACGCGGGCTACTACTGCGTCGACAACCTGCCGCCGCACGTGCTGCCCGAGCTGGCCCGCTACCTGGCCGACGAAGGCCGGCAGCATCGGCTCGCGGTCGCGATCGACGCGCGCTCGAGCGCATCGCTCGACGAAATGCCCGGCCTGATCCGCGCGCTGTCGCGCGATCACGACGTGCGCGTGCTGTTCCTCAATGCAAGCACCCAGGCGCTGATCCAGCGCTTCTCCGAAACGCGCCGCCGCCATCCGCTGTCCGGCTCGCCGTCGCACGATGCCGACGTCGGCCTGCTGTCGTCGCTCGAGGAAGCGATCGAGCGCGAGCGCGAACTGGTCGCGCCGCTTGCCGAATTCGGCCACCAGATCGACACCAGCAACCTGCGCGCGAACGTGCTGCGCACCTGGGTCAAGCGCTTCATCGAGCAGAAGAACGACGCGTTGATGCTGATGTTCGAATCGTTCGGCTTCAAGCGCGGCGTGCCGCTCGACGCGGACCTGATGTTCGACGTGCGCGCGCTGCCGAACCCGTATTACGACCATGAGCTGCGCCCGCTCACCGGGCTCGACCAGCCGGTCATCGCGTTTCTCGACGCACTGCCGATCGTCCACCAGATGATCGACGACATCCATGCGTTTCTAACGAAATGGCTGCCGCACTTCCGCGAGGACAATCGCAGCTACCTGACCGTCGCCATCGGTTGCACCGGCGGCCAGCATCGCTCGGTCTTCATCGCGGAAACGCTCGCCTCGCGCCTCGCGAACCAGGCGAACGTGATCGTGCGGCATCGTGACGCGCCGGTGGATGTCGGCGCGTCGTCGCGGCTCGTGACCGAGGTCGAAAGACCGTAGCGACGCCGCTTCCCCGTCAGCGCGCCATGTCCTCTCTCTCTACCACCCTGCTCGACCTGCCGCTGTTTCCGCTGCATACGGTGCTGTTTCCGGGGGGCGTGCTGCCGCTCAAGGTGTTCGAGGCGCGCTATCTCGACATGTCGCGCGCGTGTCTGCGCGACAACGCGCCATTCGGCGTCTGCCTGCTGAAAAGCGGGCCGGAGGTCGCGCAGGAAGGTGCGGTGTCGGTGCCGGAAACGATCGGCTGCATGGCGCGCATCGTCGAATGCGACACCGGCGAATTCGGGATGCTGTTCCTGCAGGCCATCGGCACGCAGCGCTTCGAGCTGCTGTCGTATCGCGTCGAGGCGAACGGGCTGCTCGTCGGCATCGCGGAGCCGCTGCCCGACGACATCCCGCTCGAGGGCGAGCAGGCGCTCGCGCAGTTCGGCGCGTGCGCCGAGGTACTGGAGCGCATCATCGAAGCGCTGAAGCAGAAGAACGAGCCCGACAAGCTGCCGTTCTGCGAGCCGTTCCGGCTCGACGATCCGAGCTGGGTGTCGAACCGTCTCGCCGAACTGCTGCCGCTCGACCTGCGTGCGCGGCAGAAGCTGATGGAGTTTCCCGACGTCGGCGCGCGCATCGACGCCGTGCATCACGTGCTGAACCGGCACGGCTGGCTCTGAGCGCCGCACCGGCCGCGCGCGTTACAGCAGCGACCCGCTCAGCGCATCGAGCAGCTTGCGCACCGGCGCGGGCACGCCGTACGCGTCGAGTCCGCTCAGCGGCACCCATGCCGTCTGCGCATCCTGCGCGACGCATTCGCCGCCGCCGTTCCCCATCTCGCTCAAGCGCGGCTCAATCTCGAGCTTGAAATGCGTGAACGTGTGCGTCAGCGGCGCGAGCGGCACCGGGCCGCCGCCGCCGAAACCGCGCGCGCGATCGGCGAGCGCGGCATCGCCGTCGGCTTCCGGCAGACTCCACAGCCCGCCCCAGATGCCCGCCGGCGGGCGCCGCTCGAGCAGCACCGCATCGCCGTCGCGCAGCACGAGCATCCAGGTCTTGCGCGTCGGCACCTTCTTCTTCGGCCGCGCGGCCGGCAATTCGCGCTGCCGGCCGGTGGACTGCGCGACGCAATCCCCCGCGAACGGGCAACGCGCGCAATCCGGCTTGCCGCGCACGCACAGCGTCGCGCCGAGATCCATCAGCCCCTGCGTGTATGCGCTCACGTCGGCCGCGTTCGCCGCATCGGGCAGCAGCGATTCGGCCAGCGCCCACATGTCGTTCTCGACGCGCTTCTCGCCCGGAAAACCTTCGACGCCGAACACCCGCGCAAGCACGCGCTTCACGTTGCCGTCGAGGATCGTCGCGTGCGCGCCGAACGCGAACGACGCGATCGCCGCGGCGGTCGAGCGGCCGATGCCGGGCAGTTCGGCGAGCCCGTCCGGCGTCGACGGAAACGCGCCGCCGTGCTCGGCCGCCACGACCTGCGCGCAGCGGTGCAGGTTGCGCGCGCGCGAGTAGTAGCCGAGGCCCGCCCATAGCGCCATCACGTCGTCGATCGGCGCGGCCGCGAGCGCGGCGACGTCCGGAAAGCGTTCGAGAAAGCGCAGGTAATAAGGCACGACGGTCGATACCTGGGTTTGCTGCAGCATGATTTCCGACAGCCAGATGCGGTACGGGTCGCGCGTGTTCTGCCACGGCAGGTCGTGGCGCCCGTGCGTGCGCTGCCACGCGATCAGGCGCGTGGCGAACGTGCGGTGCAGCGGTGTGACGGGAAAGGGAGCGGGGGCGGTACGAGGCGGCTTCAAGATGGCAAGTGGGTGGCGAAAGGTTTCAACGCTGGCACGTCGGGCAATAGTAGGTCGAGCGCTGGCCCTGCACGATCTGCCGGATCGGCGTGCCGCATACGCGGCAAGGCTGGCCCGCGCGATCATAGACGAGGCAGTCGAGCTGGAAGTAACCGCTCTCGCCGTTGCTGCCGACGAAATCGCGCAGCGTGCTGCCGCCGCGCTCGATCGCGTCGGCGAGCGTCGCGCGCACCGCATCCGCAAGCCGCTCGTAGCGCGGCAGCGATACCTTGCCGGCGGCGGTGGTCGGCCGGATGCCGGCGCGGAACAGGCTCTCCGATGCATAGATGTTGCCGACGCCGACGACGATGTCGCCGGCCAGCAGCGCCTGCTTCACCGCCACCGTGCGCCCGCGCGTGCGCGCATGAAGCAGCGCGCCGGTGAACGCCGGCGAGAACGGCTCGACGCCGAGGCTCGCGAGCAGCGGGTGCGCATGCACGTCGCCGGCCTCGCGCGGATGCCACAGCACGGCGCCGAAGCGGCGCGGATCGCGAAAGCGCAGCACGAATTCGTCGAAGATCCAGTCGATGTGGTCATGCTTCGCCGCGGCGGGCGGCGTGCCTGCCGTCGGCAGCACGCGCAACGTGCCGGTCATGCCGAGATGCACGATGAACCAGCCGGCGTCGACTTCGAACAGCAGGTACTTGCCGCGCCGCTCGACACCGAGCACCTCGCGCGCGCGCAATTGCTCGGCGAGCCCGGCCGGCACCGGCCAGCGCAGCATCGCGGTGCGCACGTCGACACGCTCGACGCGGCGGCCGGCGACAAAGGGTTCGATACCCCGGCGGGTGACTTCGACTTCTGGCAACTCTGGCATGTTCTGCGGGTCTCAATGCGGACAGACACGATCGTGCGTGTATTGTAGCGAGCGCGTTACAATCGGCTGAAACATCGAACGGATTTCCATGACCCTGCCCTCGAAGCTGCTTCAGAAGCGCCCTGCCGCCGCACGCGGCTGGCGCGCGCTCCCGGTCCGCCGTGCGCTTGGCGCCGCGCTGATCGCCGCATGGACCCTCACCGCGCTGCCGGCCCATGCGCAGGATCCTGCGCCGGACGACGCCGCGCAGCAGGGTGCGTTCGATCATGTGCTGCCGGACGAGAAAAAGGATCTCCCGAACCTCGCGTTGACGAGCCAGATCGTCTACCAGGTGCTCGCCGCCGAGGTCGCGCTGCAACGCAACCAGCCCGCGCCGGCCTACCAGACCTATCTCGCGCTCGCGCGCGACACGCGCGATCCGCGCATGGCGCAGCGCGCGACCGAAATCGCGCTCGCCGCACAGAGCCCGGCCGACGCGCTGTCGGCCGCGAATTTGTGGCGGCAGTATGCGCCCGATTCGAACCGCGCGTCGCAGGTCGATGCCGCGCTGCTGGTGCTGGCCGGCAAGCCGGCCGACGCGCAGCCGATGCTCGCGCGCGAGCTTGCCCGCGCGACCGGCGAGACGCGGGGCCCCGCGATCCTCGCGCTGCAGGCGCTGCTCGCGCGCGGCCCCGATCGCGTCGGCGGCCTCGCGGTGCTGAAGGACATGCTGAAGAACGACATGGGCCGCCCCGAGGCGCAGCTCGCGGTCGCTCGCCAGCAGCTCGCCGTCGACGACAAGGACGGTGCCGCGCAGTCGCTCAAGCAGGCGCTGCAGATCCGCCCGGATTACCTGCCCGCGGCGCTGATGCTGTCGCAGATGGGGCCCGCTGAGCGCGCGGCCGGCATCGTGTCGTTCGAGAAATACGTTCAGCAGCATCCGAAGTCGCGCGACGCGCGGCTCGCGCTGTCGCAGCTCTATCTCGCCGACGACCGCCTCGACGACGCGCAGAAGCAGTTCGAGACGATGCGCAAGCTCGACGCGAAGGATCCGACGCCGCTGATGGCGCTTGCGCTGATCAAGATTCAGCAGAAGAAACTCGACGACGCGACGGGCTACCTGAAGCAGTACGTGCAGCTCGGCGAGAAGCAGCCGAATGCCGACGTCGGCCAGGGCTACATCTACCTCGCGCAGATCGCGATCGACCAGGGCAACGACGCGGTTGCGTCGCAATGGCTCGACAAGGTCGACCAGACGAGCCAGCACTACCTGCCCGCGCAGGTCACGCGCGCGCAGCTGCTGCAGAAACAGGGCAAGACCGACGAAGCGCGCAAGGTGCTCGACAACCTGCCGGTTTCCGACCCGCGCGATGCGGCCGTGATCGCGCGCACCGACGCGTCGATCCTGTTCACCGCGAAACGCTTCGGCGAAGCGGAGGCGCGCCTGTCGCGGGCGGTCGACGACTTCCCCGACGATCCGGACCTGCGCTACGACTACGCGATGGCGGCCGAGAAGACCGGCCACTACACGACGATGGAAAAGCAGCTGCGCGAACTGATCCGCACGCAGCCCGACAACCCGCAGGCATACAACGCGCTCGGCTATTCGCTCGCCGACCGCAACCAGCGCCTGCCGGAAGCCAGCAAGCTGATCGAGAAGGCGGTCGCGCTCGCGCCGAACGACGCGTACATCATGGATAGCCTCGGCTGGGTGAAATTCCGGATGGGCGACTCGGCCGGCGCGACGAAGGTCCTGCGGCGCGCGTACGACCTGCAGCCGAACGCCGAAATCGGCGCGCATCTCGGCGAGGTGCTGTGGAAGAGCGGCGCGCAGGACGAGGCACGCACCGCGTGGCGCGCCGCGCAGAAGCTCGAGCCGGACAACGAGACGCTCGTGCAGACGCTCAAGCGCCTCCAGATCAACGGCCTCTGATGCGCATGTCCCCGGCGTTTTCCCTGTCTTTCCGCGCGATGCGCGGCCTCACCACGGCCCTCGCGGCCGCCGCGGCGCTCGCGCTCGCCGGCTGCGCGAGCACCCCGCCGTCGGCAGGCGCGCCGTCGGGCGGCGTGCTGCAGACGAGTGCGGCGCACGCATATCACGGCCGCTTCGCGGTGCAGTACAGCGACCGCCTCGGCCGGCCGCAGAACGTGTATGGCAACTTCGACTGGCAAGAGCAAGGCGACGACGTGTCGCTCGAGCTGCGCAGCCCGCTCGGCCAGACGCTGGCGATCGTGAAGTCGTCGCCGCGGGCGGCCTCGCTCGAGCTGCCGAACCGCCAGCCGCAGTTTGCGCCGGACGTCGGCGAACTGATGCAGAACACGCTCGGCTTCGCGCTGCCGCTTGCCGGCCTGCGCTACTGGCTGCAGCCGACGCCCGCGCCCGCGACGCCGGCGCAGATGGTGCGCGACCCCGGCGACGGCACGCGCATCAAGCAGATTCGGCAGGACGGCTGGACGATCGATTACGTCGCCTACGCGGACGCGCCAGCCACCGGCGTCAAGCGCGTGAACCTCGTGCGCGCGACGCCGCCGCTCGACATCAAGCTCGTGCTCGACCAGTAAGCGCGCGCCTCCAACCCGATACGACACCAGCATGACCGATTCGACCCGCTCGCTGCGCAACTGCCTTGCGCCCGCGAAACTCAACCTGTTCCTGCACATCACCGGCCGCCGCCCGGACGGCTATCACGACCTGCAAAGCGTGTTCCAGCTGTTGAACTGGGGCGACACGCTGCACTTCACGCTGCGCGACGACGGCAAGGTCGCACGTGCGACCGACGTCCCGGGCGTGCCCGAGGAAAGCGATCTCGTCGTGCGTGCGGCCCGCCTCCTGAAAGCCCACTCGGGCACGGACGCAGGCGTCGACATCGAGATCGACAAGCAGCTGCCGATGGGCGCGGGCCTTGGCGGCGGCAGCTCCGACGCGGCGACGACGCTGCTCGCGCTGAACCGTCTGTGGGGGTTGAACCTGCCGCGCGCGGAATTGCAGACACTCGCCGTAAAACTCGGCGCCGACGTGCCTTTTTTTGTTTTTGGAAAAAATGCGTTCGCAGAGGGTATCGGAGAAGAATTAGCTGAGGTAGAATTGCCGACTCGCTGGTTCCTGGTTGTGACGCCGCGTGTTCATGTCCCGACTGCTGAAATTTTTTCAGATAAGTTGTTGACAAGAGATTCGAAGCCAGTCACAATTACGGACTTTCTTGCACAGCAAAGCAGCGACGCAGGATGGCCAGACAGCTTCGGCCGGAATGACATGCAGCAAGTTGTGACAAGTAAGTACGCGGAAGTTGCGCAGGTGGTCAAATGGTTGTATGATGTGACCCCCGCGAGGATGACCGGCTCTGGAGCAAGCGTGTTTGCAGCGTTTCGCAGCAAACAGGAAGCAGAAGCGGCGAAAGCCAAACTGCCCGCCGGTTGGAACGGCGCAGTTGCCGAGAGCCTGAACGAGCATCCGCTCTTCGCTTTCGCGTCATGAAGTTTTACTTTGCCGGACGTCCTACCGTCCGACAGAGTTGTCAGTTAAGTGTAGGGGAGTCGCCAAGTTGGTCAAGGCACCGGATTTTGATTCCGGCATGCGAGGGTTCGAGTCCTTCCTCCCCTGCCAAAAATTTTCCCGCATTTTCCCGCCCAAGCCCGAAGCAGGTGCATGATGAGCAGCCATGACGGCCTGATGGTTTTTACTGGCAACGCGAATCCCGCGCTTGCTCAGGAAGTCGTCAATATCCTTGGAATCCCCCTCGGCAAGGCAATGGTCAGCCGTTTCTCCGACGGCGAGATCCAGGTCGAGATCCAGGAAAACGTGCGCGGCAAGGACGTCTTCGTCCTGCAATCCACGTGCGCGCCGACCAACGACAACCTGATGGAACTGATGATCATGGTCGATGCGCTGAAGCGCGCATCCGCCGGCCGGATCACCGCAGCCATCCCCTACTTCGGTTACGCCCGCCAGGATCGCCGCCCGCGTTCGGCGCGCGTCGCAATCTCGGCGAAGATCGTCGCGAACATGCTGGAAATCGCCGGCGTCGAGCGGATCATCACGATGGATCTGCACGCCGACCAGATTCAGGGCTTCTTCGACATTCCGGTCGACAACATCTACGCAACGCCGATCCTGCTGGGCGACCTGCGCAAGCAGAACTACTCGGATCTGCTGGTCGTGTCGCCGGACGTCGGCGGCGTGGTCCGCGCCCGTGCACTGGCCAAGCAGCTCAACTGCGATCTCGCGATCATCGACAAGCGTCGCCCGAAGGCGAACGTCGCCGAAGTGATGAACATCATCGGTGAAGTCGAAGGCCGCACCTGCGTGATCATGGACGACATGGTCGACACCGCCGGCACGCTCTGCAAGGCAGCGCAAGTGCTGAAGGATCGCGGCGCAAAGCAGGTGTTCGCCTATGCGACGCACCCGGTGCTGTCGGGTGGCGCCGCCGAGCGCATCGCCGCGTCGGCGCTCGACGAACTCGTCGTCACCGACACGATCCCGCTGTCCGCCGAATCGCTCGGCTGCTCGAAGATCCGCTCGCTGACGAGCGCGAGCCTGCTGGCCGAGACGTTCTCGCGGATCCGCCGCGGCGATTCGGTGATGTCGCTGTTCGCGGAATCCTGACCGGATACCGTCAAGCAAAGCATGCGCGGAAAGCGAAGCGGCAACGCTTCGCTTTTTGCACAATCGGCCGGGACTCACGAAACCCCGGCCGTTCAATCGGGGGCCGCTCGACGGCCCCGTTTTACTGCCTGGTCGCGGGCAGCAAATGGAGAAACACATGAAAGTCGTCGCTTTCGAGCGCCAACTGCAAGGTACGGGTGCGAGCCGCCGCCTGCGTAACGCCGGTAAGACCACGGGTATCGTCTACGGTGGTGAAGCAGCTCCGCAAATGATCGAGCTCGATCACAACGCCCTGTGGCACGCGCTGAAGAAGGAAGCCTTCCACTCCTCGATCCTCGACCTCGAAGTGGCCGGCGCATCGCAGCAAGTCCTGCTGCGTGACGTTCAGTACCACCCGTTCAAGCAACTCGTGCTGCACGTGGACTTCCAGCGCGTCGACGCGAAGAAGAAGCTGCACACCAAGGTGCCGGTTCACTTCGTGAACGCGGAAACGAGCCCGGCAGTGAAGCTGTCGAGCGCCATCATCGCGCACGTCGTGACGGAAATCGAAGTCGAGTGCCTGCCGGCCGACCTGCCGGAATTCGTCGAAATCGATCTGGCGAAGATCGAAGCAGGCCAGTCGCTGCACGCGAAGGACGTCGTGCTGCCGAAGGGCGTTGCGCTGACGTCACACGTCGAAGCTGAAAACCCGGTCGTCGCGTCGGCAGCCCTGCCGGCTGGCGCCGTGGCGGACGCGGCAGAAGGCGAAACGCCGGCTGCCTAAGCGCCCTCTCGATCCGTTTTCCGAAACGGTCGACGCAACCCGCCGCGGCTTGCCCGGCGGGTTTTTCTTTTTCGCGCCCAGGCGGCCCGCCGCCGCCATCGAAACGTCATGATCAAACTGATCGTCGGCCTCGGCAATCCCGGGGCGGAATACACCGCGACGCGCCACAACGCCGGCTTCTGGCTGATCGACCAGCTGGCCCGCGAAGCAGGCGCCACGCTGCGCGACGAGCGCCGCTTCCACGGCTTCTACGCGAAAGCCCGCCTGCACGGCGAGGAAGTCCACCTGCTCGAGCCGCAGACGTATATGAACCGCTCCGGCCAGTCGGTCGTCGCGCTCGCGCAATTCTTCAAGATCCTGCCCGATCAGATCCTCGTCGCGCACGACGAGCTCGACCTGCCGCCCGGCACCGTCAAGCTGAAGCGCGGCGGTGGCAGCGGCGGCCACAACGGCCTGAAGGACATTTCCGCGCACCTGTCGTCGCAGCAATACTGGCGGCTGCGGATCGGCATCGGTCACCCGCGCGACCTGATCCCCGAAAGCGCGCGCGCCGGCGCGAAACCGGATGTCGCGAACTTCGTGCTGAAGCCGCCGCGCCGCGAGGAGCAGGACGTGATCGACGCATCGATCGAACGCGCACTCGCCGTGATGCCGATGGTCGTCAAGGGCGAGCTCGAACGCGCGACGATGCTGCTGCATCGCAACGGCTGACCCGCTTCCGGATGCGCGGCCGCACCGCGCCGCGCGTGACCGGGAACCCGCACCACGTGGCCCGCATGAGGTAATCTCGATGTTTTACCTGTCAGGAGCCACGCGGTGAGCCGTTACTGGAGCGACGTCGTTCAGCAACTCGTGCCTTACGTGGCGGGCGAACAGCCCGCGCTCGCGCACCCGCTCAAGCTGAACACCAACGAGAATCCCTATCCGCCGTCGCCGCGCGTCGTCGCGGCGATCGCGCACGAACTCGGCGAGGCCGGCGATTCGCTGCGCCGCTATCCGGATCCGCTCGCGCGCCAGCTGCGCGAGACGGTCGCCGCCCATCACGGGCTGTCGCCCGACCAGGTGTTCGTCGGCAACGGCTCCGACGAAGTGCTCGCCCACACGTTCCAGGCGCTGCTCAAGCACGACCGGCCGCTGCGCTTCCCCGACACCACGTACAGCTTCTACCCGACCTATGCGCGGCTGTACGGCGTCGCATACCAGGCGCTGCCGCTCGCCGACGATTTCTCGATCCGCGTCGACGACTATCTCGGCGATGCGGGCTGCGTGCTGTTTCCGAACCCGAACGCGCCGACCGGCCGCGCGCTGCCGCTCGCGGACGTCGAGCGGATCGCCGCCGCGAACCCGTCGTCGGCGGTCGTGATCGACGAGGCCTACGTGGATTTCGGCGCGCAGTCGGCCGTTTCGCTGATCGACCGCTACCCGAACCTGCTCGTCGTGCACACGACGTCGAAGGCCCGCTCGCTCGCCGGGATGCGGGTTGGCTTCGCGTTCGGCCATGTCGATCTGATCGACGCGCTGAACCGCGTGAAGGACAGCTTCAATTCGTATCCGCTCGACCGTCTCGCGCAGGTCGCCGCGCGCGCGGCCTACGAAGACGACGCCTATTTCGACGCGACCTGCCGGCGCGTGATCGACAGCCGCACGCGGCTCACGCGGGCGCTGGAAGAACTGGGGTTCGATGTCGTGCCGTCGGCCGCGAATTTCGTGTTCGCGCGCCATCCGGCGCATGACGCCGCCACGCTGTCGGCGCGGCTGAAGGAACGGGAGATTTTCGTGCGGCACTTCAAGCTGCCGCGGATCGACCAGCATCTGCGCATCACCGTCGGCACCGATGCCGAGTGCGACGCGTTCGTCGCGGCGCTGCGCGACCTGCTGGGCTGAACAGGCGGGAACGGCCCGGGCGGCTCGAGCCGCCCGGCCCTTTATGACGTCACGACGCGTCGTCGCCCTTTGCGGCGACCAACACGTGGTACTTCTCCATCAACTGCGCGTGCGTTTCCGCGTGCTGCGGATCGCGCGGAATGCATTCGACCGGGCACACCTGCTGGCACTGCGGTTCGTCGAAATGGCCGACGCATTCGGTGCACTTGCCGGGGTCGATCACATAGATTTCCGGGCCCATCGAAATTGCGCCGTTCGGGCACTCAGGCTCGCACACGTCGCAATTGATGCACTCGTCGGTAATCATCAAAGCCATACTGATCTCACTTCATCGGGCCCGTGGCCGGCTTCCCGGGGAAACCGGCCGGCACTGCATTACGCGACCGGGCCCGGGCCCATCGCGGCCACTTTTTCCGTCAGCCACTTCTCGACCGACGGGAATACGAATTTGCTCACATCTCCGCCCAACTGGGCGATTTCGCGCACGATCGTCCCGGAAATGAACTGGTACTGATCGGACGGCGTCATGAACATCGTCTCGACGTCCGGCAGCAGGTAGCGGTTCATCCCCGCCATCTGGAACTCGTATTCGAAATCGGACACCGCGCGCAGGCCACGCACGATCACCCGCGCGTTGTTGGTGCGGACGAAATCCTTCAAGAGGCCGGTGAAGCCCATCACCTTCACGTTCGGATAATGGCCGAGCACCTCGTTCGCAATCTCCAGACGTTCTTCGAGCGAGAAGAACGGCTTCTTCGCGCGGCTGTCGGCAACGCCGACCACCAGCGTATCAAAAATGCTCGACGCACGCCGCACGAGGTCTTCGTGGCCACGCGTCAGCGGATCGAACGTACCCGGATACACGGCGACTACCATGTCGCTCCTCCTGTCATCAAGCAAATGGGGGCGCAGCCGTGCGACACGCACGCCACTGCCGAGCTGGACGCGCGTCGCCATGCCGGCGCGGCGCCTCGTTGGGAACGCGCATTATTCATCATTTTCGCGTCGCAGCAAATGATAGTGGACCGCACCGGCCTTGCCATGCTTCACGACCTGCCAGCCGGCGAGTGCGTCGTGCGCGGCCGGGTCGAGCACGTCGCCCGTTTCGACGTAGAGCGCGCCGCCCGGCGCGACGAGCGGCGCGGTGAGCGCGATCGCGCGCGCCAGCACGGCCGCGTCGCCGAACGGGGGATCGAGGAACACGACGTCGAACGCGCCCGGCGTGAGGCCGGCCGCCAGCCGCAGCGCATCGGCCTCGGCGACTTCGACGGCGCGCGCGCCGAGCTTGTCCTTGATCGCGCGCAGCTGCTGCGCGGCGCGCGGATGGCGCTCGACCATCACGACGTTCGCCGCGCCGCGCGACGCGGCTTCGAAGCCGAGCGCGCCGGTGCCGGCGAACAGGTCGAGGCAGCGCTGCCCGTCGAGATCCTGGCCGAGCCAGTTGAACAGCGTCTCGCGCACGCGGTCGGGCGTCGGACGCAGGCCGTCGAGGTCGAGCACCGCGAGCGGCGTGCGTTTCCAGTCGCCGCCGATGATGCGGACGGCGTGCGGCTTGCCGCGGCTGGTGGAGGCCGCTGGGCGGCCGGAGGATGAACGGGACATACGGAAGGAATATCGACGACGGAGGATCGGGCGCGCACGGGGCGCGCCGCCGGACAGGCGCACGTTACCACAGCGGCGGCGCGTGCTGCCGCGAGCGCCGCGCTGCGCCTGATAAAATGCCCGGTTTCGGCTGTCGCGCGCGCGGCGGCCCGCACGCAGTCCACGCCGCCAGCGGCGACGGCCTGCCCTCTTCCCGACGCCAGATCATGTTCAGTTTCTTCAAACGATTCAAGAAAACGCAGGAGCCGACTCCCGCGGAATCGCCGTCGGCCGCCGAGCCGCTGCCGGATGCGCAGCCCGCGTCCGCGCCGGCCGATGTGCCTGCCGCGAGCACGCCGCAGCCGGTTGCGCAGCCGCCCGCCCCCGCGCAACCGGCCGCGCCGGCCGTCGTGATGACGGTCACGTCGGCCCAGAACGGCCGCGACGAAGTCGTCGAGACGGTCGAGATCGTCCCGCCGCCCGTGCAGGACGCCGGCGCGAAGAAATCGTGGCTCGCGCGCCTGAAGTCCGGGCTCGCGAAGACCGGCTCGAACATCACCGGCGTGTTCGTCAACACGAAAATCGACGAGGACCTCTACGAGGAGCTCGAAACCGCGCTGCTGATGTCCGACGCCGGCGTCGACGCGACCGAATACCTGCTCGGCGCGCTGCGCGAGAAGGTGCGCGCCGGCCGGCTCACCGACCCGCAGCAGGTCAAGGTCGCGCTGCGCGACCTGCTCGTCGAGCTGCTGCAGCCGCTCGAGAAATCGCTGATGCTCGGCCGCGCGCAGCCGCTCGTGATGATGATCGCGGGCGTCAACGGCGCCGGCAAGACGACCAGCATCGGCAAGCTGGCCAAGCACCTGCAGAGCTTCGACCAGTCGGTGCTGCTGGCCGCAGGCGACACGTTCCGCGCGGCCGCGCGCGAGCAGCTGACGATCTGGGGCGAGCGCAACAACGTGACGGTCGTGCAGCAGGAAAGCGGCGATCCGGCCGCGGTGATCTTCGACGCGGTCAGCGCCGCGCGGGCGCGCGGCATCGACGTGATGATGGCCGACACGGCCGGCCGCCTGCCGACGCAGCTGCACCTGATGGAAGAGCTGAAGAAGGTGAAGCGCGTGATCTCGAAGGCGCACGACGGCGCGCCGCACGAGGTGCTGCTCGTGATCGACGCGAACACGGGCCAGAACGCGCTCACGCAGGTGAAGGCGTTCGACGACGCGCTCGGCCTGACCGGCCTCATCGTCACGAAGCTCGACGGCACCGCGAAGGGCGGCATCCTGGCCGCGATCGCGCGGCAGCGCCCGGTGCCGGTCTACTTCATCGGCGTAGGCGAGAAGGTCGAGGACCTGCAGCCGTTCAGCGCGGAGGAATTCGCGGACGCGCTGCTCGGCTGAACGCCGCGCGACATCGTCCCGCACCGAGGGCGCCGCTCAGATGACGGCGCCCTTTTTCATGCGCGCGCGGCGCGCATCACTCCGCGTCGGGCTGCGCGCCCGGCGCGGCCGCCTTGAACGCGTCGAGCGTCGTCGCGTGGTCGTAGATGCGCTGGATCGTCGGAAAACCCGACGTGTCGATCGAGAAGCGGTTCGCGTTGAACACCTGCGGCACGAGGCAGATGTCGGCGAGCGTCGGCGTATCGCCCAAGCACAGCCGGCCGGTGCGCGGATCGTTCGCGAGGCGCGCCTCGAGCGTGCCGAAGCCCGTCTCGATCCAGTGCCGGTACCAGTCGTTCTTCGCCTCTTCCGGCACTTGCAGCATGTGCTTCAGGTATTTCAGCACGCGCAGGTTGTTCAGCGGGTGGATCTCGCACGCGATCTGCAGCGCGATCGCCCGCACGTAGGCGCGGTCGGCCGGCTGCTTCGGCAGCAGCGCCGGCTCGGGATGCGTTTCCTCGAGATACTCGATGATCGCGAGCGACTGCTGCAGCTCGACGTCGCCGTCGATCAGCGTCGGTACGAGCGCATCCGGATTCAGCGCACGATAGTCGTCCTTCAGTTGCTGGCCGCCGTCGCGCAGCAGGTGCACCGGCACGTAGTCGAACGGCAGCTGCTTCAGGTTCAGGGCGATCCGCACGCGGTACGACGCGGAACTGCGGAAATAGCTGTAAAGCTTCATCGGATGTCTCTCGTTGTCTCGTGATCGGCCGGCGAATGCGTGGCAGGCGTCGCGCGCCGGGCCGGCCGCCGGGGCCCGTGCGCGCATGGCCGGGCCCATGAGTGTAGCGCGCCGCGACGCATCCGCGCGCTTGCCAGAACCGCTCAAATGCGATACTCAAGGGGTTCCTCACATCACTTCCGCGCGGCCCCGACGCCGGCCGCCCCGACACGCTTCGATGACCCCTTCCCACGATCCCGCCGCCCACGCGACCGAACCGTTCCACTGCGCCCGCTTCATCAAGGAAATCGGGCGCGGCCCGCACGGCGCGCGCGCGCTGTCCGCCGAGGACACGTTCGAGCTGTATCGCGCGATGCTCGACGCGCGCGTGTCGGACCTCGAACTCGGCGCGATCCTGATCGCGTATCGCCTGAAGGGCGAGAGCGCCGACGAGCTGGCCGCGATGCTGGCCGCCGCGCACGCGTCGTTCGAGCCCGTGCACGTGCGCGACAGCGCGTTTCGCCCGGTGTCGATCCCGAGCTACAACGGCGCGCGCAAGCAGGCGAACCTCGTGCCGCTGCTCGCGCTCCTGCTCGCGCGCGAAGGCGTGCCGGTGCTCGTGCATGGCGTGACGCGCGACCCGGGCCGCGTGACGAGCGCCGAGATCTTCGCGGCGCTGTCGATCGCACCGTCGGCGTCGCACGACGCGATCGAGGACATGCTCGCCGAACGCCGCGTCGCGTTCGCGCCGATCGACGCGCTCGCGCCGCGGCTCGCGCGCCTGCTGGCGATGCGCGGCGTGCTCGGCGTGCGCAACTCGACGCATACGCTGGTGAAGATCCTGCAACCGTTCGCGGCCGCGGGCCTGCGGCTCGTCAACTACACGCATCCGCCGTACCGCGACAGCCTCGCGCAGCTGTTCCGCGACCATCCGGACGCGGCGCGCGGCGGCGCGCTGCTCGCGCGCGGCACCGAGGGCGAGGCCGTTGCCGACACGCGCCGGCAAGTGCAGGTCGACTGGCTGCACGACGGCGCATGCGACACGCTGATCGAGGCCGAGCGCGCGTCGGCCGACGCGCCGCCGGTCGCGCTGCCGGAATCTCGCGATGCGGCGACCACGGCCGCATGGACCGACGCGGTGCTGCGCGGCGAGATTCCCGTGCCGGAGACGGTCGCGCGACAGGTCGAGACGATCGTGCGCATCGTCCGCGTCGACGCGTGAGCCCGCGCCGGCGCGGCGTGCCATCGACACTGGCCACGTGCCGCCGGCCCGTCCGACACCCCGCATTTGACACGCGCACGCATCCTGGCATAGAGTTGTCGCCATGCGTTCCTTTCCGAACACCCTCCGAATTACCTCCGGCCGCCTAGCGCGGCCGCTATCGCTACGACTAGCCTAAGGCTGTCGTAGCGCCGTGTGCTGTCCGCACGGTCCCTCCCAGCAGTTCCTCGCAGTACCCCTCTCGCAGTTTTTACAACCGAAGTCGTCAGCATTCGTCCGTCTATCCGTCGGCCGATTCGCGAAGATCATCCGCATCCGCAGCGCGCTCAGGCGCCACGGTGCGAGGCAGCGTCAACCGTCGCGCATGCCGCCCGTCTTCGCTCGCGACTTGAGACCCGAGGTCAAGAAGATGAAGCGCAACCCGCAAGACAAGTACCGTCCGTTCGAGCCCGTCCGCATCAACGGCCGTCGCTGGCCGACCCGCACGATCGAGCGCGCGCCGGTCTGGATGAGCACCGACCTGCGCGACGGCAACCAGTCGCTGATCGAGCCGATGAGCATCGAGCAGAAGCTCGAGTTCTTCGAGATGCTCGTCGCGATCGGCTTCAAGGAGATCGAAGTCGGTTTTCCGTCGGGGTCGCAAACCGACTTCGATTTCGTCCGCAAGCTGATCGACGAGAAGCGCATTCCCGACGACGTGACGATCGAAGTGCTCGTGCAGTCGCGCGACGACCTGATCGCCCGCACGTTCGACGCGCTCGAAGGCGTGCCGCGCGCGATCGTGCACCTGTACAACGCGATCTGCCCGTCGTTCCGCCGCATCGTGTTCGGGATGTCGAAGGACGACGTGAAGGCGCTCGCGGTCGACGGCACGCGGCGCATCAAGGAACACGCGGCCGCGCGCCCGGACACGCACTGGACCTTCCAGTACTCGCCGGAAACCTTCAGCATGACCGAGCTGTCGTTCGCGCGCGAGGTGTGCGACGCGGTCGCGCAGACCTGGCGGCCGACCCGCGAGCACAAGATGATCGTCAACCTGCCGGCGACCGTCGAAGCGGCCACGCCGAACGTGTTCGCCGACCAGATCGAATGGATGGACCGCAACCTCGGCTATCGCGACAGCATCGTGCTGTCCGTGCATCCGCACAACGACCGCGGCACCGCGGTCGCCGCCGCCGAGCTCGCGCTGCTCGCGGGCGCCGACCGCATCGAAGGCTGCCTGTTCGGCAACGGCGAGCGCACCGGCAACGTCGACCTCGTCACGCTCGCGCTCAATCTCTACACGCAGGGTATCGACCCGGGCCTCGACTTCTCCGACATCGATGCGGTGCGCCGCGTCGTCGAGCGCTGCAACCAGATTCCCGTGCATCCGCGCCATCCGTACGCGGGCGACCTCGTGTTCACCGCGTTCTCGGGCTCGCACCAGGACGCGATCCGCAAGGGCTTCGCGCAGCAGCGCCCCGACGCGATCTGGGAAGTGCCGTACCTGCCGATCGATCCCGCCGATCTCGGCCGCAGCTACGACGCGGTGATCCGCGTGAACAGCCAGTCCGGCAAGGGCGGCGCGACGTACCTGCTCGAGCGCGGCATGGGTTTCACGCCGCCGCGCCGCGTGCAGATCGAGTTCAGCCACGCGGTGCAGACGCTCGCCGACGCGTCCGGCGAGGAAGTGACGGGCGACGCGATCTGCGCGCTGTTCTCCCGCGAATTCTTCGAGACCGACGGCCCCGCCGCGCGCAGCGGCAGCGGCGCGCGCTGGCAGAACCGCGAGATCGGCGGCGCGAGCGCGGCCGATGCGGCGCCGGAACACGCGGCACGGCATGCGGCAGCCGCCTTCGCGGCCGCGGCGCGCGTCGCGATCGAGGTCGGCTCGTGCGAACACGCACGCACGTCGGACGGGCGCATCGCGGTATCGGTCGGCTGCCGGGTCGGCGATGCGCCGCTGCGGCACGGCGTCGGCGTGCACGCGGATGCGGCGGCCGCCGCGCTCGACGCGGTGGTCAGCGCGATCAACCGCTCGGCATGGCATTGCGCCGACCGCCGCGCGGCGGCGTGACGGTGCGCGTCAAGGTTTGAAGAGGGGCAGGCAAAGGGTGCAGGACCACCCGCGCAGCAGGCGATCCGTGCTGCACGGGAAATGAAGAAGCGGCCCAGAAGGCCGCTTCGGACGAGACACGAAAAGGAGCGCCACGCGCGTTCATGTCTCGGTCGCGCACCGCGTCGCCTGCCACGCGAGCAGACGCCAGCGCCCCTGCTCCTGCGCCTGCACGGCGGTGTACGCAATCGGAAACACGAGCCCGCCGTTGTTCGTTTCCATCTCGATCAGCGCCCGCCCGGTGACGAGACAGGTCTCGTCGCCGACGGGCAGCACGTCCTGCGACTGGATTTCGATCTGACGATAGCGGCGGCGGCCGGCGGCGATCGCATCGATGAACTGCTGCTTGGTTTCCCGTTTGCCGTTGGTGTGCACGTAGAACACCTTGTCCGACAGCAGCGCGTCGAGCGCCTCGCCGTCGCCGTCCACCATCGCCCGGAACCGATCGCGCTCGAGCGCGCGGATCGCATCGACCACCTTCGCCATCGCCATACTCCTCGGCAACGCGCCCGCCGTGCGCGGGCGTACGGATCAGAAGTTGTACTGCAAGTAGAGCTGGTGGAAATTTATACCAGGATTCGGCTCTTTGATACCCGCGTTAGACACATGTTGAAAACGGTAGCCGACCTGATACTGTTGCCGTTGCCCGAACTGCAGGCCGACGCCGCCCATGGAGGCGAACTGGAATGCGGTCGACACCGAGAAATCCGTCGCTATGGTCGGATGCGACAGGAAGCGCACCCCCGCGCCGGCTTCCACGTACGGGCGGACCGCGCCGGCGCTCTTGATGAAGCGGATCACCGGCGTCGCGCCGACTTCCCAGATGCTCGTGTGAATGTTGCCGTTCGTATGCCAGTAGCCGACGTGGCCTTCCGCCACGAACGCAAAGTGCCAGCCGCCGATCTCCCACCACGTCCAGCCCGGATCCCAGACCACGCCGAGGTCGCCCTTGTCGATGCTGTGGCGATCCGAGAATCCGCCCCCTGCCTGGATCCCCCACCGATCCGCAAACGCTGCGCCGGAACCGCCCAGCAATGACGCTGCCAGGACCGTGTGCAACGCAAGCCGGCAAGCCCGCCGACCGTTGTCGTTCTTATTGTTCATCTGACACCCCAACTTTGTAGGTTGAATGGAGTCTGCCACCGGAGGGCCGGACTCGAGCGAACAGAATGGTATGGTAAAGGACTTTTTCGATCGGCATCACAAAGCGAAATGGTTTGCTTCCAAAACTACAAAAATCGGAATCGTCTGCTTAATCTCCTAAAAAACAACGGGTTACGGAACTTGCCCGGATTCGAGTGGTCGCACCTAAAGCTATCGATCTCGCAACTTTGATAGGAAAAGCGGGAACTCCAAAGCCCGCACCCCCTCTAAGGAATTAGCACTCAATTGGCTGGAGTGCTAAGATTGACCGCGGAATCATCCGAGACCGGGGTTCATCCCTGATTCCAAAGGAGTTTTCTTAAGTGAGCAACGCACTGACCCTTCCGAACACCCTGAGCCCGGCGTCTGCTAAGGCCGAATCGGCAGGCTCGCTGGCGCTCGCAACCTATTCGATGTTGCCGGGCCAGCTGGGCAACATCGACGCCTATATCCAGGCAGTCAATCGTATCCCGTTGCTGACGGCCGAGGAAGAACGCCAGTACGCAACCGAATTCCGCGAGCAGAACAACCTCGACTCGGCCCGCCGCCTCGTGCTGTCGCACCTGCGGCTCGTCGTGTCGATCGCGCGCAACTATCTCGGCTACGGCCTGCCGCACGGCGACCTGATCCAGGAAGGCAACATCGGCCTGATGAAGGCCGTGAAGCGCTTCGATCCGGCGCAGAACGTGCGTCTCGTGTCCTACGCGATCCACTGGATCAAGGCCGAGATCCACGAGTACATCCTGCGCAACTGGCGCATGGTGAAGGTCGCGACGACGAAGGCGCAGCGCAAGCTGTTCTTCAACCTGCGCAGCCACAAGAAGAGCATGCAGGCGATGACGCCCGAGGAGATCGACGGCCTCGCGCAGGAGCTCAACGTCAAGCGCGAAGACGTGACCGAGATGGAAACCCGCCTGTCGGGCGGCGACATCGCGCTCGAAGGGCAGGTCGAGGACGGCGAGGAAAGCTTCGCGCCGATCGCGTATCTCGCCGATTCGCACAACGAGCCGACCGCCGTGCTCGCCGCGCGTCAGCGCGACATGCTGCAGACGGACGGCATCGCGCAGGCGCTCGACGCGCTGGACGCGCGCAGCCGCCGCATCATCGAGGCGCGCTGGCTGCACGTCGACGACGACGGCTCGGGCGGCTCGACGCTGCACGACCTCGCCGCCGAATTCGGCGTGTCGGCGGAACGCATCCGCCAGATCGAAGCAAGCGCGATGAAGAAAATGCGCACGGCGCTCGCCGAATACGCGTAAATCCCGCCGATTCAAAATCGCTTCGTCAAAAACCGCTGCCCCTCCGGCAGCGGTTTTTTTTCGTCCATAAATTGACCAATTCAATCGGGTATTCACCAAAACGACGCCTGTTCCGCCGATGCTTGATCCAGCTCAAGTTTCGACGAACCCTTCGCGACGGTCCGCCGCAGTGTGGCACTCGGCACGCCGCGGGCGCCCTCTTAAAATTGATACGTCAGGCGCAACAGGATTAGATACTGCTTAATAGCCGTCACCAATCCGACGTAGAGTCGCCCCAAACCTGCTTCAAATCGTTTCAGGATAATGGCCTTGATCTCGATCAATAAAGAGCCAGCCACCAGCGCCACCGGCTGGCGCGGCCGCATCGTCGCGTGGGCACGGGGCCCCACGCTCGCGCGCGACATCACCATCGTGCTGGTCATCAAGCTGGTCCTGCTGATCGCACTCAAATACGCATTCTTCAATCATCCGCAGGCCAAGCACATGTCGCTGCCGCCTGCCGCCGTCGCCGAGAAGCTGCTCTCGGTGCCGGCGCCCGCCTCTACCGAGGGAGACCACCATGATAAGTAGCGAAGTCGTCGATCTGTCACGTCTGCAGTTCGGCATCACGGCGCTCTACCACTTCCTGTTCGTGCCGCTGACCCTCGGTCTGTCCTGGCTGCTCGTGATCATGGAAGCCGTGTACGTGATGACCGGCAAGCAGGTCTACAAGGACATGACCCAGTTCTGGGGCAAGCTGTTCGGCATCAACTTTGCAATGGGCGTGACCACCGGCATCACGCTCGAATTCCAGTTCGGCACGAACTGGTCGTACTACTCGCACTATGTGGGCGACATCTTCGGGGTGCCGCTCGCCGTCGAAGGCCTGATGGCGTTCTTCCTCGAATCGACGTTCGTCGGCCTGTTCTTCTTCGGCTGGAACCGCCTGTCGAAGGTCAAGCACCTGATGGTCACGTTCCTCGTCGCGCTCGGCTCGAACCTGTCCGCGTTGTGGATCCTCGTCGCGAACGGCTGGATGAACAACCCGGTCGGCGCCGAGTTCAACTACCAGACGATGCGCATGGAGTTGACGAACCTGTTCGACGTGCTGTTCAACCCGGTCGCCCAGGTGAAGTTCGTGCACACCGTGTCGGCCGGCTACGTGACGGCCGCGATGTTCGTGCTCGGCGTGTCGTCGTGGTACCTGCTGAAGAAGCGCGACACCGACTTCGCGCTGCGCTCGTTCGCGGTCGCGGCCGGCTTCGGTCTCGCGTCGACGCTCTGCGTGATCGTGCTCGGCGACGAATCGGGCTACACGACCGGCGAAGTGCAGAAGATGAAGCTCGCGGCGATCGAATCCGAATGGGAAACCCAGCCGGCGCCCGCGGCATTCACGCTGATCGGCATTCCGAACCAGAAGGAGGAGCGCACCGACTACGCGATCAAGATCCCGTACGCGCTCGGCCTGATCGCGACGCGCTCGATCGACGAGCCGGTGATCGGCCTGCGCGAACTCGCGAAGCACAGCGAGGAACACATCCAGAGCGGGATGGTCGCGTACGGCGCATTGCAGAAGATCAAGGAAGGCGACACGAGCGACGCAACCCGCGCACTGTTCGACCAGCACAAGCAGTATCTCGGCTACGGGTTGATGCTCAAGCAGTTCACGCCGAACGTGGTCGATGCGACGCCGGAGCAGATCAAGGCCGCCGCGAAGAAGACGATCCCGCCGGTCGCGCCCGTGTTCTTCTCGTTCCGGATCATGGTGTTCCTCGGCTTCCTGTTCCTCGCGACCTTCATCGCCGCGTTCTGGTTCTGCGCGCGCCGGCAGCTGCTGCAGGACAACCGCCGCTGGTTCCTGCGCTATGCGGTGTGGGCGATCCCGCTGCCGTGGCTCGCCGCGGAATTCGGCTGGGTCGTCGCCGAACTCGGCCGCCAGCCATGGACGATCGCGGGCATCCTGCCGACGCATCTGTCCGCGTCCAGCCTGACGTCGACGGACCTGTACCTGAGCCTCGCCGGCTTCATCCTGTTCTACACGGTGCTGTTCGTCATCGAGATCACGCTGATGTTCAAGTACGCGCGCCTCGGCCCGTCGTCGCTGCATACCGGCCGCTACCACCACGAGCTGGCCGCCGCCACCGAGCGCGCGTCGGCATGACGTCGCACGCGCAAACGAAACCGCACAAGGAATCGCTATGGACTATGCAACTCTCAAGCTGATCTGGTGGCTGCTCGTCGGCGTGCTGCTGATCGGCTTCGCCGTCACCGACGGCTTCGACATGGGCGCGACCGCGCTGCTGCCGTTCCTCGGCAAGACCGACGAGGAGCGCCGCATCATCGTCAACACGGTGGGCGCGACCTGGGAAGGCAACCAGGTGTGGCTGATCACCGCCGGCGGCGCGATGTTCGCCGCGTGGCCGCTCGTCTACGCGGCGTCGTTCTCCGGCTTCTACTTCGCGATGCTGCTGGTGCTGTTCGCGCTTTTCTTCCGGCCGGTCGGCTTCGACTACCGCAGCAAGCGGCCCGACCCGCGCTGGCGCGCGGGCTGGGACTGGGGCCTGTTCGTCGGCGGCTTCGTGCCGGCGCTCGTGTTCGGCGTCGCGTTCGGCAACCTGCTGCAGGGCGTGCCGTTCCAGTTCGACACGGACCTGCGCGTCAGCTATCACGGCAGCTTCTGGGCGCTGCTGAACCCGTTCGCGCTGCTGTGCGGCCTGGTCAGCCTGACGATGCTCGTCGCGCACGGCGCCGCGTTCATCAAGATGAAGACGGACGGCGTGATCGCACGCCGCGCGTCGGTCGCGCTGCGCGTGTCGGCGTTCCTCGCGGTCGTGCTGTTCGTGCTCGCCGGCGTGCTGATCGCGTCCTATATCGGCGGCTATCACATCACGCGCGCCGCGCCCACCGACACGGTCGCGAACCCGCTGCTGAAGGACGTCGCCGCCGGCTCGGGCCTGTGGCTCGCGAACTACGGCGAGTATCCGTGGATGGTCGCGGCGCCGATCGTCGGCATCGCGGGCGGCGTGCTCGCGCTGCTGCTCGCCGGCTCGCAGCGCGAGAAGACCGCGTTCTTCTGCACGGGCCTGATGGTCGTCGGCGTGATCCTGACCGCGGGCTTCTCGATGTTCCCGTTCATCATGCCGTCGTCGCTCGACCCGAAGAGCAGCCTGACGGTGTGGGATTCGACGTCGAGCCACATGACGCTGCAGGTGATGCTGTTCGCCGTGATCGTGTTCCTGCCGCTCATCCTGCTCTACACGAGCTGGGTGTACCGCGTGATGCGCGGCAAGGTCACGCGGCAGGCGCTCGAGGAAAACACGCACTCGATGTATTGAACCCGGCCGGGGCGCGCATGCGCCCTCGCCTCCCGTTTCGCAAGGAGTCGGATCATGTGGTACTTCAGCTGGATTCTCGGTATCGGCGTCGCGCTCGCGTTCGGCATCGTCAACGCGATGTGGCTCGAAGCGCAGCCCAAGGGCATCGCGTCGAACGGCGCGCGCGGCGAACGGACGTAGCGCCGCACGCCACGCCGTCGCACCGGACACAACCTCGCCTCGGCGAGGTTTTTTTTCGCCTGGGCGCACCGCCCCGGCACCGCGTTATCTCAAAATCCAATGCCAATCTGGAACCAAATTAATACCACTTGAATACCATTCAAAGGTTTCATATGATCTTTCTCGCGGCCGCGCACAGGCCGCGTCCACTTGGGTGGAGGAGACATGAAAGATCCCCGCTTGGCCCGCTCCGGCGCCTCGCCGAGCTATCGACGTCCATGGGCTGACGGCGCGCCGCTCGCCGCGCGCGGTTCATGAAGCCGTGCGCGCATGGCCGCCGGGCCGACCGGCACGCCTGTCCCGAACCCGATCCGTAGCGCCGGCCCCGCGCACGGCATCCGCACTTCCCGCTTCCCCCCGCCCGCGCGCGGCCAGCCTTCCCCAGCAGCTTCCTTGAAAGACCCGATCGCAGCGACGTCATCCCCCGGCGACGCACTGCCGAGCCTCGCCGAACTTTTTCCAAGGAATTCCCATGAATCGAATCCTGCCTTCCCTGTGCGCCGGCCTGCTGCTGGCGGCCACGCTGCCGCCGGGCGTGGCGCGCGCGCAGTCGCCCGCGGCGCCGGGCGCCGTGGCCGCGGCATCCGCGAACGCCGCCCGGCCCGCGCAGACGCCCGCGGCGCCCGGCGCCGTGGCCGCGGCCGCGGCATCCGCGAACGCCGCCCGGCCCGCGCAGACGCCCGCCGCGCTCGCGGCGCTGCTGTCGAACGGCCTCGCGCTGCGGGTCGCCGTCGACAACAATCACGCGGCGTCGGCCGGCGTGCCGTGCGCGGATCTCGGCGCCGACTGGGCCAGTTGCGCGACGGGCCGCCTGATCCTGCAGAACCGCGGCCACCAGCCGATCGCCGACGGCGGCTGGAAGCTCTACCTGCACAGCATCCGCCGCCTGCTGCGGATCGATCGCCCGGGCTTCGCGCTGCGCCGCCTGACGGGCGACCTGTACGAGCTGACGCTGCAGCCGGGCACGCTCAGGCTCGCGCCGGGCGAGCGCCTCGAGCTGCCGTTCGTCGCCGAATACTGGCTGCGCCGCTACAGCGACGTGATTCCGCGCCCGTACGTGGTCGTCGACGGTGCGGCGCCCGCGGTGCTCCGCTACAACGACACCGATGACGAGCTGCGCTACGTCGAATCGCTGCCCGCCGACGCGCAGAGCAATTCGCCCGGCAATGCGCCGCCGGTCGCCGCGCGGCCGGACGCCAGCCGCGCGCTGCCGAGCGTAAAGCGGCAGCGCGCGCTCGACGGCGCGCTCGAGCTGCGCGGCATCGACCTCGCGCTGCCGGAGCTGCCTGCCGCCCAGGTCGCGGCGCTGCGCGAGCGCGCGGGCACGCTCGGCCTCGACGGCGCGCGCGTGCCGGTGTGGGGCGTGGTCGCGCCGCGCCGGCTGCCGGCCGACATCGCGACGCCCGGCGGCTACCGGCTCGCGATCGGGCCGCGCGGCGCATTCATCGAAGGCTACGACCGCGCGGGCCTCTACTACGGCGTGCAGACGCTCTTCTCGCTCGCGCCGGCCGGCGGCGGCCCGATCCCGGCGATGCTCGTCGAGGACGCGCCGCGCTTCGTCCACCGCGGCATGCACGTCGACCTCGCGCGCAACTTCAAGCACCCGGCGACGCTGCGCCGCCTGATCGACCAGATGAGCGCGTACAAGCTCAACCGGCTGCACCTGCACCTGTCCGACGACGAAGGCTGGCGCATCGAGATTCCGGGCCTGCCCGAGCTGACCGACGTCGGCGCGCGGCGCTGCCACGATCCGTCCGAGACGCGCTGCCTGCTGCCGCAGCTCGGCTCGGGGCCCGACGACCGTTCGGGCGGCGGCTACCTGACGCGCGACGACTACATGGCGCTGCTGCGCTACGCGGCCGACCGCTTCGTCGAGGTGATTCCCGAGATCGACATGCCCGCGCACTCGCGCGCGGCCGTGGTGTCGATGGAGGCGCGCTATCGCCGCCTGCACGCGGCCGGCCGCGACCAGGAAGCGAACGCGTACCGGCTGCTCGATCCGCAGGACACGTCGAACCTGCTGACGGTGCAGTTCTACGACCGGCGCAGCGACCTGAACCCGTGCGTGCCCGGCGCGCTCAACTTCGCGACGAAGGTGATCCGCGAGATCGCGTTGATGCATGCGGACGCGCGCGTGCCGCTGCGCACCTGGCACTACGGCGGCGACGAGGCGAAGAACATCCTGCTCGGCACGGGCTTCCAGCCGCTGAACGGCGCCGATCCGGGCAAGGGCCGCATCGATCTGGCCGCGCAGGACAAGCCGTGGGCGCGCTCGCCCGCGTGCACGGCGCTGCTGCAGCGCGGCGAGGTCCGCTCGATCGACGAGCTGCCGACGCGCTTCGCGAAGCAGGTGAGCGCGGTGGTCGACGCGAACGGGATCGGCACGATGGCCGCGTGGCAGGACGGCATCAAGCACGCGAACGGTCCGCAGGACTTCAGCACGCGCAACGTGATGGTGTCGCTGTGGGACACCATCTTCTGGGGCGCGTCGGACAGCGCGCGCGACCTGAGCGTGAAGGGATACCGGACGGTGCTCGCGCTGCCCGACTACCTGTACTTCGACTTCCCGTACACGCGCAACCCGCGCGAGCGCGGCTACTACTGGGGCTCGCAGGCAACCGACGAGTACAAGGTGTTCTCGCTCGCGCCGGACAACCTGCCGCAGAACGCCGAGGTGATCGGCGACCGCGACGGCAATCCGTTCGAGGTGACGGGCACGGGTGCCGCACCGCGTCTCGAAGGGATCCAGGGGCAGGCGTGGGGCGAGGTGATGCGCAACGACCGGCTGCTCGAATACATGGCGTATCCGCGGCTGCTCGCGCTCGCCGAGCGCGCGTGGCACAAGGCCGACTGGGAGCTGCCGTACGCGGCGGGCGTGCGCTACAAGCTCGGCGACACGCATCACGTCGACATCGCCGCGCTCCAGCGCGACTGGGCGGGCTTCGCGACGCTGCTCGCGCAGCGCGAATTGCCGAAGCTCGAGCGCGCGGGCATCGGCTATCGCAAGCCGACGTTCACGCTGACGAACCCGTGAGCGGTGGCCGGGGCACGCATCGCGTGCGCCCCGGCCGCATCGGCGGCTCCGCGCCGCCATTCCCCTTCCCCACGCTCGTCAAACGAAAACGGCTTGCGAAGATCGCAAGCCGTTTGTCCTTCCCCACCCGCCGGCGCGAACCCGTCACGCGGATTCGCGCCGGCGCCTGCCGCATCAGGCCGGCTGGGCCGCCGCGCCGCCGCCTGTCGACGGCAGGCGCGCCGCGAGCTGCTCCGCATAGCGCGACGCCGCCGGACCGCAGACGATATGGAACGTGTCGAGCGCGACCCACGCGACGTCGAGCGCCCCGAGGCGCGCGCGATCGACCGACGACGGGTCGAGCACGACGACGCGCAGGCGCGTGGTCGCTACCGCATCGAGCGCCGCGATGTTGGTCGCGCCGCCGAACACCGCGAGCCAGCGCGCCGGATCGGGATCCAGCGGGCCGGCCGCACCGCCGGCATGCGCGACGGCCGGCGATGCCGCTGCGCCGCCCGCTGCCGCCGCGGCCGCGCCGCTGCCGATCGCGGCCCGCATTTCGTCGGCGATGATGTCGGCCTCCGGCCCGATGATCACCTGCACGCTGTTGCCGCCGCGCTTGAGCACGCCGCGCGCGCCGATCGCCTTCAGGTCCGCTTCCGACACCTTCTCGGGGTCGGCGACGGTCAGGCGCAGGCGCGTCGTGCATGCGTCGACGACCGACAGGTTGCCCGCCCCGCCCAGCGCGGCGATATAACGCTGCGCGCGCGGCGCGGCAGCCGCCGCTGCCGGTGCGACGAAACCGCCCGCCGCGGCCGGCTCGGTTGCCGCCGCGTCGGCCGTTGCCGGCTCGCGGCCCGGCGTCGCCATGTTGAACTTGCGGATGAAGAAGCGGAACAGCCCGTAGTACGCGGCGCCGTACGCGATGCCGAGCGGGATCGCGACCCAGCCCTTCGTCGACAGCCCGTAGTTCAGCACGTAGTCGATCCCGCCCGCCGAGAACGTGAAGCCGAGCTTCACGCCGAGCAGCTGGCAGATCGCGAGCGACAGGCCCGTGAGCACCGCATGGATCACGTACAGCACCGGCGCGAGGAACATGAAGCTGAATTCGATCGGCTCGGTGACGCCCGTCAGGAACGACGTGAGCGCCATCGAGAACAGCAGACCGCCGACCACCGCGCGGCGCTCCTTCGGCGCCTCGTGCAGCATCGCGAGACACGCGGCCGGCAGGCCGAACATCATGATCGGGAAGAAGCCGGCCATGAACACGCCCGCGCTCGGGTCGCCCGCGAAGAAGCGGTGCAGGTCGCCGTGCACGATCTCGCCGCCGGCGGCCGGCGTGAAGTTGCCGAACACGAACCATGCGAGCGAGTTGATGATGTGGTGCAGGCCCGTGACGAGCAGCAGGCGGTTCAGGAAGCCGAACACGAACGCGCCGATCGCGCCGGCGGTCGTGAGCCACTGGCCGGCCGCGTCGATCGCGTGCTGGACCGGCTGCCACACGTAGCCGAACACGATGCCGAGCACCACGCATGCGAGGCCCGTGATGATCGGCACGAAGCGCTTGCCGCCGAAGAACGCGAGGTAGTCGGGCAGCTTGATGTCCTTGTAGCGGTTGTACAGCAGCCCCGCGACGACGCCCGCGATGATCCCGGACAGCACGCCCATGTTCAGCTTCGGGTCGATGTCCTTCATGATCGCGGTTTCGATCAGGTAGCCGATCGCGCCCGCGAGCGCCGCGACGCCGTTGTTGTCCTTCGCGAAGCCGACCGCCACGCCGATCGCGAACAGCAGCGGCAGGTTCTCGAAGATCGCGCCGCCCGCGTCGGCGATCATCTTGATGTTGAACACGTCCGGCTGGCCGAGCCGCAACAGGATGCCGGCGACCGGCAGCACCGCGATCGGCAGCATCAGCGCGCGGCCCAGGCTTTGTATCTTCAGAAACGGATTCCCGTCCATTCAGTCCTCCAATCCTTGTCTCTTCGTTGACGTAATTGCTCTCGTAGTGGATGTGCGTTGCTGCTGAAACGGCACGCGAGTCCCCGTCGACGCTCAGTCGAGCGGCCAGATCTCGCGGCTTGCTGCTCTGACCGCCTGTGCCGAATCGAGCGCGAGCAGATCCTGCGCGCGCTGGCGGCACAACGCGTAATCGAGACGGCGCACGCGCGCCTTGATGCCCGGCACCGACACCGGATCGACCGACAGCTCGGTCACGCCGAGGCCGACGAGGATAGGCACCGCGAGCGGATCGCCGCCGAGCGCGCCGCACACGCCGACCCATTTGCCGTGCTGCTGCGCACCGCGCACCGCGATGTCGATCAGGCGCAGCACCGCGGGGTGCAGGCCGTCCGACTGCGCGGCCAGATCGGCCTGGCAGCGGTCCATCGCGAGCGTGTACTGGGTCAGGTCGTTGGTGCCGATCGACAGGAAATCCGCGTGCTGCGCGAGCTGGTCGGCGAGCAGCGCCGCCGACGGCACCTCGATCATCACGCCCACCTCGACCGGCTCGGTGCGGCCCATCGCGCGCGCGAACTCGTCGATGCGCTTTTTCAGCCGCACGAGCTCGCCCGCGTCGGTGACCATCGGCAGCAGGATCCGCACCGCGCCGAACGGCTTCACCGCGAGCAGGCCCTGCAGCTGGTCGTCGAGCAGGTCCGGGCGCACCTGCGCGAGCCGGATCCCGCGCAGGCCGAGCGCCGGGTTCGGCTCGGGCGGCAGCGTCAGGTAGTCGACCTCCTTGTCCGCGCCCACGTCGAGCGTGCGGATGATCGCGGTGCGGCCTTGCAGCGCGTCGACGATCGACTGGTAGCTCTGCTGGTGCTCGAGCGTGGTCGGCGCCACCTGGCGGTGGATGAACATCAGCTCGGTGCGCAGCAGGCCGACCGCATCGGCGCCGTTGTCGACCGCGGTGTTCGCGTCGTCGAGCGTCGCGATGTTCGCGGCCACCTCGATCGCGCGGCCGTCGGCCGTCGCCGCGGCTTCGCCCGCGGTGCGGCGGTTTGCCTCGCGCACGCCGGCCAGGCGCTCGCATTCGTGGCGCGCGCGTTCGACGTCGCGCGCGGTCGGTGCGTGCTCGAGCCGCCCGCCGCTCGCGTCGACGACCACCTGCGTGCCGTCCGGAATCGCATACAGCGCGTCGCCGACCGCGACGAGCGCCGGAATGCCGAGCTGGCGCGCGATGATCGCCGCGTGCGACGTCGCGCCGCCGCGCGCCATCACCAGCGCCGTCACGCGTGCGCGATCGAGCGACGCGAGATCCGACGGCGTGAATTCCTCGGCGGACAGCACCGCCTCGTCGGGCAGCGCGCGCGCCGTGCCGCTCGTGTGACCGAGCGCGCGCAGCACGCGCTTCTCGATGTCGCGCAGATCGGCCGCGCGTTCCGCGAGCAGTGCGTCGTCGAGCTTCGACAGCGTGTCGATCTGCGCGCGGATCGTCGCGCGCCACGCGTGGCCCGCGCTCTTGCCGAGGCTGATCAGGTCGCGTGCCGCGTCGATCAGCGTCGGATCCTCGAGCAGCACGCGATGCACCGCGAAAATCCCTGCCTCGCCGACCGCGCCGCGCTGCGACGCGCTGCGCACCGTGTCGTCCAGCTCCGCGTCGACGGCGGCGAGCGCCTTGTCGAGCGCGCGGCTTTCCGAAGCGGGCGTGCCGCTCGCCTGTTCGGGCGGCGTGATGTCGGCGTCGTCCCAGCGCACCAGCGCGCCGACGGCGATGCCCGGCGCCGCGCACACACCCGCGAGCGTGTTCGGGGCGAGCGGCGCACCGGCGCTGCGCGCGACCGGCTGCGGCGCGGGCGACAGCGTGCGCGCCGGCTTTTCCTCGACTTCACCGTGCGCTTCGCGCAGCAGCTCGTGCGCGACCGCATCGACCGCCTGCTGCGCGTGCGCGCCGCGGCCGACCAGCTCGATCGTCGCCAGTTCGCCGGCGCCGAGGCCCAGCAGCCCGACCACGCTTTCGATCGGCGCCTTGCGGCCGTCGAAGTGCACTTCGACATGCGCGTCGAGCCCGCGCGCCGCCTCGCGCGCCCGCGCGGCCGGCCGCGCATGCAGGCCGCCCGGCTGGGTCAGCTGAATCGCGCGGCGCGCCTCGTTCATCGCCGCGGCGCCCGCCTCGGCCGCCTGCACGGCCGCCTCGCCCTTGCCGCGCAGCGTGAGGAGCGGCGTCTCGCCCGCCGTCGCGACGCCGTGCGCACGCGCGACGATCTCGAATGCATCGGAGTTCGCGATCGCGATCACCGACACGAGGCTGTGCGCGCTGCGCGCGACCGCGTCCTGGTCGAACTCGATCAGCAGGTCGCCGGCCGCGACGTGCGCGCCGGCTTCGACGTGTGCGGTGAAGCCCTGCCCGTTCAGCTCGACGGTGTCGATGCCGATGTGCAGCAGCACTTCCGCGCCCTGCGGCGTGGTGATCGTCACCGCGTGGCCGGTGCGCGCGAGGTGCGACACGACGCCTGCGCACGGCGCGACGAGCTTGCCGGCGAGCGGGTCGATGCCGATGCCGTCGCCGAACATCCCGCCGGAGAACACCGGATCGGGCACGTCGGCCAGCGGAACGATCGGCCCCGTCAATGGGGCAAGCAGAACGATCTGATCGTGGGTGGGGCTCTTCAACTGGGACTCCTCGGCGCGTCTCATCGGCGTTCTCGGCTCATCAATGCGTTTCGGTGACTTTGTTCAGGTGGCGCGGCGTATCGGGGTTGCGGCCGCGCGCGACGGCGAGATCCGCCGCCATCACGTAGAACGACAGAATGGCGGCGATCGGGTCGAGCGCCGCGTGGGCGGACTGCGCAAGCGGCAGCGTCGCACCCGACAGGCCGGGCGTGCCGGCGGACGCGGCGAGCAGCACCGCGGCGCCGCGCGCGCGCATGTCGGCCGCCAGCTGCAGCAGGCCCGCCTGCTCCGGCCCCGGCGGCGCGAACACGAGCAGCGGGTAGTCGCGGTCGATCAGCTCCATCGGGCCGTGACGCACTTCGGCGCTCGAGAACGCCTCGGCCTGGATGCCGGAGGTTTCCTTCAGCTTCAGCGCGGCTTCCTGCGCGATCGCGAGGCCGAGGCCGCGGCCGATCACGATCATCCGTTCGACGCCGGCGAGCGCGGCGACGGCCGGCGACCAGTCGAGCGAACCCGCCTGCGCGAGCACGTCGGGCAGGCCGCGCAATGCGGCGACGAGCGCGGCGTCGCGCTGCCAGAATGCGACGATCTGCGCAGACAGCGACAGCATCGCGATATAGCTTTTGGTGGCGGCCACCGACAGCTCGGGGCCGGCCAGCAGCGGCAACTGGTGCTCGCAGGCGTCGGCGAGCGGCGACGGCAGCACGTTGACCGCCGCAACGGTGCGCGCGCCCGCTTCGCGCAGCGCGGCCATCGTGTTGACGAGATCGGGGCTCTGGCCCGACTGGGAGAACGCGATCGCAAGCTGGTCCTGCACCTTCAGCGGCGCCTGCTGCAGCGTCGCGACCGACATCGGCAGCGAGGCGACCGGCACGCCGAGGCGGCTCATCGTCAGGCTTGCGAAGTAACTGGCGGCGTGATCCGAGCTGCCGCGCGCGACCGTCAGCGCGACGGCCGGCGGATGCGCGAGCAACTGGGCGGCGAGCGCCTCGACGCGCGTGGTGTCGGCCAGCTGCGCGGCGACGACCTGCGCGGCCTCGCGCGCTTCGTTAAGCATATTCGACAATCGATTCTCCTTCGACGTAGGTCGCGGTGAGGTTCAGGTCGCGATCGAACACGACGAGGTCGGCCCATGCGCCGCGTGCGATGCGGCCGCGATCGGCGATGCCGAGGTAATCGGCCGCATAGCGCGACATGCGGTTCGACACGTCGGCGATCGGCAGGCCGAGCGACACGAGGTTGCGCAGCGCCTGGTCCATCGTCAGCGTGCTGCCGGCGAGCGTGCCGTCGGCGAGGCGCACGCCGCCGAGGCACTTGGTCACGTGCTGGCTGCCGAGCCGGTATTCGCCGTCGGGCATGCCGGTGGCCGACGTGCTGTCGGTCACGACGTACAGGCGCGGGATCGCGCGCAGCGCCGCGCGGATCGCGCCCGGATGCACGTGCAGCAGGTCGGGGATGATTTCCGCGTATTCGGCATGCGCGAGCGCCGCGCCGACGAGGCCCGGGTTGCGGTGATGCAGCGGCGACATCGCGTTGAACAGGTGCGTGAAGCCGCACGCGCCGTGCTTGAGCGCGGCGACGGCATCGTCGTAGGTCGCGAGCGAGTGGCCGAGCTGCACGCGCACGCCGCGCGCGGCCATCTCGCCGATGATCTCGATGTGGCCGGCGATTTCCGGCGCGAGCGTGACGACGCGGATCGGCGCGATCGACAGGTACTTCAGCACCTCGTCGAGCACCGCCGACACGGCCGCGTCCGGCTGCGCGCCGAGCTTGCCGGGGTTGATGTACGGCCCTTCGAGGTGCACGCCGAGCACGCGCGCGCCGCCCGGCGTGCGGGTGCGCGCGACGCTGCCGAGGTTGCCGACGACTTTCATCAGCTCGTCGCGCGGCGCGGTCATCGTCGTCGCGAGCAGGCTCGTCGTGCCGTATTGCGCGTGCGTGCGGGCGATCGTCTCGATCGCGTCGCCGCCTTCCATCACGTCGGCGCCGCCGCCGCCGTGCACGTGCAGGTCGATGAAGCCGGGCAGGATGTACGGCGCATCGTTCTTCGCGGGGTCGGCGGATGTGCCGTCGAGCGTGGTGATGCGGCCGTTCTCGCAGTCGAGCGAGCCGTGGAGCCAGCCGTCGGGGGTCAGTATGTTGCCAGTCAGCATGACGTTCTCTTGATGATCGGGTGACGCGGCGAACCGCGTCGCGAGTTCCGTAATCCGTTGCGTGCGTCGCGTGCCGCGCGCCGGCGCAGTGTCGCGCGTCAGCGTTTCAGCTCGGCGACGAAATCGTAGTAATCGTCGCGGCAGTAGGATTCGGTGACTTCGATCGCGCGCTCGTCGGCCCCGTAGCCGATGCGCGTGATCACGAGGAGCGCCGCGCCCGGCGCCACCGCCATCCACTTCGCGATTTCGCGCGTCGCGTTCACCGCGCGAAAGTGTTGCAATGCGCGCACCACGACCGTGCCGCGCGCTTCCAGATAGTCGTACAGCGACGCGCCGAGCGCCTGCGGATCGGGCACCACCGCGGCCGGCAGCGTCGAGTGCTCGACCGCCATCACGATGCCGTCCGCGCGGCGCAGCCGCTCGAGCCGCGCGACGGTCGCGCCGGGCGCGAGGCCGAGATGGATGATCTCGTCGCGGCTCGCGGCGCGCAGCGCGCGCGACAGCCACACCGAATCCGGCCGGAAGCCGCGCTGGCGCATCTTCGCGGTGAAGCCGACCAGATGCGACAGCGGATCGGCGACGCGCGGCGTGATGAAGCTGCCCGCGCCGCGCGCCCGCGTGATCAGGCCCTGCTCGACCAGCAGCGCCAGCGCGCGCCGGGCGGTGATCCGCGACACGCCGACCGACGCCGACAGCAGCCGCTCCGACGGCAGCGCTTCGCCGGCCTGCCACGCGCCGCCGTGGATCGCGTTCGCCAGGTTGCGGGCGAGCTGCAGATAAAGCGGGGCGTCGCGGCAAGGATCGGGCGCCAGTTCGGACCAGCCGGTTTCCATGAGCCTCCAGGGGGTCGGGCGACGGACGCGGGCCGTCGGAAAGTGAACGCATTATATAACCACAATAATACCAGTCAACGAACTGGTATTAGCGTCGTTAAAATCTCCGGAAGCCTTGCCCCGCAAGCGTTTTAGCTGCGCCAAAGCCTTTGTTTACAACGAAGTACGGGATAGGGATTTACCCGAGGTGGGTTGCAAAGGGCCAATTCCACGATGCGGCCGGGCTAACGGATTACGACGAAAATGAGACCGGAATAGAACCAATTACATGAACTGGTATGCACCGTGCACGTGCGTTTGCGTGTGTGTCAGTGGAATTCGCGGCTCGACGTGCGCAGGCCGCCGAGCAGCGGCGTCAGGTCCTCGAAATGCTGCGCGACGAGGTGCCGCACGTCGCTCTCGACCTGCCACACGCCCGACGCCGCGAGCAGCCGCGAATCGAGCGTCTCGCGGCGCTGCCGCGCGAGCAGCTCGGGCCGCACGATCACGTTCACGCAGCCCGTTTCGTCCTCGAGCGTCATGAACATCACGCCTTTCGCGGTGCCCGGCATCTGCCGCGCGATCACGAGCCCGCACGCGCGCGCGAGCCGGCCGTTGCGGCGGTCGCGCAGCTCGGCCGCGGACGACAGCCGCTGCGCGCGCAGCGCGGGCCGCAGCAGCGCGACGGGGTGACGGTTCAGCGTGAGGCCGGTCGTGTGGTAGTCGGACAGGATGTCGTCGGCCTCCGACGGCGCGCCGAGCGCGGGCCGCTCGGGCTCGTCGATCGGCGCGGCCGCGAGCAGGTCGCGCTCGGGCGCCGCGGCGACGGCCTGCCACAGCGCATCGCGGCGATGGCCGGCCAGCGTCGCGAGCGCGTTCGCGGCGGCCAGCGCCTCGAGGTCGCGGCGCTCGAGCTGCGCGCGGCGCGCGAGCGCATCGACGTTCTCGAACGGGCCGGCCGTGCGCGCGGCCTCGATCCGCCGCGCGGCCGCCTCGCCGAGGCCGCGCACGAGCGACAGGCCGAGCCGCACCGCGGGCCGGCCGTGCGGCGGCGCCTCGCCGGGCAGCGCTTCGAGCGACGCCTCCCAGCCGCTCACCGTCGCGTCGACCGGCAGGACCGTCACGCCGTGGCGCTTCGCGTCCTGCACGAGCTGCGCGGGCGCGTAGAAGCCCATCGGCTGGCTGTTCAGCAACGCGGCGAGGAAGATCGCGGGCTCGTGGCATTTGAGCCAGCTGCTCGCGTACACGAGATGCGCGAAGCTGGCCGCGTGGCTCTCCGGAAAACCGTAATCGCCGAAGCCCTTGATCTGCTCGAAAATCTGCTCGGCGAATTCGGGCGGATAGTCGCGCTCCCGCATCCCGTCGACGATCTTGCGGTGATATTGCTCGAGATTGCCCTTGCGCTTCCACGCCGCCATCGCGCGACGCAATTCGTCGGCCTCGCCGGGCGTGAAGCCGGCCGCGATCATCGCGATCTGCATCACCTGCTCCTGGAAGATCGGCACGCCTTTCGTGCGTTCGAGCGCGGGCTTCAGATCCTCCTTCGGATAACTGACTTTCTCGATTCCCTGCCGCCGCTTCAGGTACGGATGCACGGCGCCGCCCTGGATCGGCCCCGGCCGCACGATCGCGACCTCGATCACGAGATCGTAGTAGTCGCGCGGCCTCAGGCGCGGCAACATCGACATCTGAGCGCGCGATTCGATCTGGAACACGCCGACCGTGTCGGCTCGGCAGATCATGTCGTAGGTGTCGTCGTCATCCTGCACGATGTCGTCCATCCCGAACGGCCTGTCGTCGTCAGGCCGGCCGCCCCGCTTCGGCGGCCCGCGCCATGCGGTGACCATGTCGAATGCGCGATGCAGCGCCGACAGCATGCCGAGCGCGAGCACGTCGACCTTCATCAGCCCGAGCGCTTCGAGATCGTCCTTGTCCCACTGGATCACGCGCCGCCCGTCCATCGCCGCGTTCTCGACCGGCACGAGCCGCGTGAGCTTGCCGCGACTGATCACGAAGCCGCCCGAATGCTGCGACAGGTGGCGCGGGAAATTGAGCAGCCGCGCGGCAAGCTCGGCCCAGGCCTGGATCAGCGGCGTGCCGGGGTCGAGGCCGACGGACGCGAATTGCTGCAGCAGATCGCGGCTGCCGTCGAACCAGCGATGCCCCTTCGCGACGCGCTCGATCAGCATCGGATCGACGCCGAGCGCCTTGCCGGTCTCGCGCAGCGCGCCGCGCGGGCGGTAGGTCGATACGGCGGCGGCAAGCGCGGCACGGTTGTGGCCGTATTTCTCGTACAGGTACTGGATGACTTCCTCGCGCCGCTGATGCTCGAAGTCGACGTCGATATCGGGCGGCTCGCCGCGCTCGCGGCTGATGAAGCGCTCGAACAGCAAGGTGCTGCGCTCCGGATCCACCTCGGTCACGCCGAGGCAATAGCAGACGACCGAATTCGCGGCCGAGCCGCGCCCCTGGCACAGGATGTTCCGGCTGCGGGCATAGGTGACGACGTCGTACACCGTCAGGAAGAACGGCTCGTATTTCAGGTCATGGATCAATTCGAGTTCGTGCTTGATCAACCCCTCCACCTTCGCCGGCACGCCGTTCGGATAACGCCGGCGCGCGCCTGCCCAGGTTTCCTGCGCCAGATAGCTGGCCGGCGTGTGTCCGTCCGGCACGAGCTCGAGCGGATACTCGTAGCTCAGGTCGCCGAGCGAGAAGCTGCACGCATCGAGCATCGCGCACGTCTGCGCAATCTCGTCCAGCGAAAACAGCTTCGCGATCCGCCCGCGCGAACGCAAATGCTGTTCCGCGTTCGGCGCGAGCGCATACCCGCATTCCGAGACCGGCATCCCGACGCGAATCGCCGTCATCACGTCCTGCAGCGGCTTGCATGAGCGCAGGTGCATCGTCACATCGCCGAGCGCAACGATATGCACGCCGCGCCGCTCGCCCGCCGCACGAATCTCCTCGCGCTGCACACCATCCAGCGCGCGCTGCAACTGCACGAGCCCGAGCCGCGCGTGCTCGCCGAACGTCGCGCGAAACCACGCGACCTGCGCATCGAGCACATCCGTGCGCACCGGATACGCGGGCACGAGAATCGCAAAGCAGTCGGGCATGCCGCGCAGATGCGCGAACTCGGCGGGCGGCGCCGACAGCATCCGCGACGTCAGCCGGTAGGTGCCCTTCGGCGCGTTCATGCGCCGCCACGAGATCAGTTCGGACAGGTTGCCGTAGCCCTCGCGGTTCTGCGCGAGCAGCACGAGCCCGAACGCGCCGGGGCCCGGATCGTGGCCGGGCGGAACATCGTCCGGCGTCACCTCGAAGTACGCGCCGACGATCAGCGGCAGCCCTTTCGCCTTTGCCGCGACATGCATCCGCGGCGCGCCCGCGAGCGAGCATTCGTCGGTGATCGCGATGCCGCGATAGCCGAGCTCGACCGCGCGCTCGACCAGTTCCTCCGCATGCGACGCGCCATGCAGGAACGAGAAGTTCGAGCGGCAGAACAGTTCCGCGTAGTCGGGAAGCAACGTGAATTCCGCAACCATCGCCGTTCACCCGAACAGGCCGTGCAGGAACCAGCGCGGCTCGGCCTGGCTCCCCGAGCGTTCCCTGAACACCCAGTAGCACGCGCCCGCCTCGTCCTGCGCAACGAAGTAATCGCGCGCCGCCAGTTGGCCGTCGAACCAGCCCGCCTCGATCCGCTCCGGCGACGACATCGTCCTGAGCGGCGTGCGGAACACCGGCCTTTCGTTGCGCATCAGCAGCGGCTGCGGCTCGGCCAGCAGCCACGCAGGGCGCGGCGGCGCGGCCGGCGGGCCGGCGGACGGCTTGCCGGCCGGCGCATCGAGCGGCAGCCAGCGGTTCGCGGCCTCGGGCCGGTGATCGGCGACGGGCGCCGCGCGCAAGACGTTCTCCGCGCCGAGCCGCGCGACCAGCAGCTCGATGAGCCGCGCGCGCGTCTCGCGCGTGCCGCCCGGCTCGGGGAACAGATCCTCGGCCGGCGGCGCGACCGACTCGACACGCGTGGCCGTCACGCGCACCGCGATCACCGCGGCCGACAGCTCGACCCGCGCGAGCCGCTCGCCGAGCAGCCGCATGAAATGCCCCTCATCGCGCACGGGCGACGCGAACGCGAGCTCGAGCAGCGTCGGCGGCACGGCCTGGCGGCCCCGCTCGTGCTCGAGGCCGACCGTCATCGCGGCGAGCGACAGCTGCCGCGCGGCCAGCCAGCCGCACAGCTGCACGACGAGCCGCCGCGCGGCGAACAGCACGGCCTCCGCGTATTCGACGCGCTCCGGCAATTCGAGCCGCACGTCGAACACGGGCGGCACCGCCATCCACGCCAGCGGCTCGACCGCCTCGCCGTACGCGCGATCGAGCGCGGCCAGCAGCGCGGGACCGCAGCGGCGCTGCAGCCCCGCGCGCGGCAGCCCGCGCAGATCGGCGAGCGTGCGGCAGCCGAGGCCGTCGAACCAGCCCGCGTACGGACGCGCGTCGGGCAGCAGCACGCACGGCAGCCCATCGAGCGCGCGAACGAGCGACGCCTGGCGCGCGACGCGCCGGCGCGTGCGCCCGCGGCCCGCCGCGGCGCGCGCGAGCAGCCACGCGCCGCGCCCGGTCGGCGCGGCGGACAGGCGCGCCGCATAGCCGAGCGCCGCGAGCGTCGCCCGCACCTGGCGGCACAGCGACGGCAGCCCGCCGAACAGGCGCAGGCTCGGGCCGACGTCGACGACGAGCGTCGCTTCGTCGTCGAGCGCGACGCACGGCGAGAAGCGCAGCAGCGCGAGCGCGACCGCGCGCAGCGCGTCGGCCTCGCGCGCGGGATCGCGTTCGACGAGCTGCGTATCGGGCGCGAGCGTCAGCACGCCGCCGCGCTTCATGCCCGCGCGCACGCCCTGCCGGTGCGCGGCCGCGTCGGCGATCAGCACGACGCCCTGCTCGAGCACCGCGCAGCCGGCCGCACCGGCCTTTGCGTCAGACGGCGGCGGGGCGCACACGTCGAGCGGCAGGCGCGGCAGATGGATGCCGAGCAAGACGCGCATAGCGGCTCTCCACGATAGGCGATGGCAGGTCGAGCACGAGCGGCTCGCCGCGCGCGGGCCCGCGCCGCTTGACGATGTCGATCGACACGCCGCCCGGCGCCGGATGCAGCGCGACGCGCAGCACCGCGGGCGACGGCTGCCGCGCGGCCGGCAGCGGGCGCAGCATCACGAACAGCGTGTCGCCCGTGCGGGCGGCCGCGAGATGCAGGCGCCGCAGCGCATCGGGCCGCGCGTCCTGCCAGAGCAGCAAGGCACCGCAGCAGCCTGTCTTGAGCGCCTGCTCGGCGGCCCACAGCGCGTCCGTGCGGCTGCCGGCGCGCAGCCACAGCAGCGCGTCGGCCGGCACGCCGAGGCCGGCGAGCGCGCTCGCATGCGGCGACTGCGGCGGCGCGACGAGCGCGAGCGGCCGCCGGGCGCTGACGGTGCGCGCGAGCGCGGGCGCGAGCAGCCGCATCTCGCCGCAGCCCGGCTGCGCGGCCAGCAGCTCGACGAGCCCGCCGACCGGCCAGCCGCCGCCGGGCAGCTCGGCGGACAGCGCCGCGAAACCGGTCTCGATCGTGCGCGGGCCGCCGCGCGCCAGCTGCGAACCGCGCCAGAGCGTCGGATGCAGGGATTCGGGAGAAATGGAGGATGCGAGCATGACGCCACCCACAACTGTATGGATATACAGTATATGGCAATGCTCGCGCGCCGCACAGTGCCGGCGGAAAACCGGCCTTTCGTCAGAGGAGAGACGCGGCGAATGCCGGCCGGAGCGCGGCCCCGGCCGATCCGCGACGAGGCGCTAGCCGAGCAGCAGCGCGTCGTCGTCGAGCTGCTCGTGCCGCACCTTCTCGAACATCTGCAGCAGGTCCGGCACGTCGAGCCCGCGGCGCGCATCGCCCGACACGTCGAGCACGACCTGCCCCTGGTGCAGCATCACCGTGCGATCGCCGTAGTCGAGCGCCTGCCGCATGCTGTGCGTGACCATCATCGTCGTCAGCCTGCTTTCCGCGACGATGCGCGCGGTCAGCTCCAGCACGAACGCGGCCGTCTTCGGGTCGAGCGCGGCCGTATGCTCGTCGAGCAGCAGGATCCGCGACGGCCGCAGCGACGCCATCAGCAGGCTCACCGCCTGCCGCTGGCCGCCCGACAGCAGGCCGATCCGGTCGGTCAGCCGGTTCTCGAGGCCGAGGTTCAGCAGCCGCAGCTTGTCGCGGAACAGCTCGCGCGACGGCCGGTCGAGCGCGGCCCGCAAGCCGCGCCGCGCGCCGCGCGCCATCGCGAGCGCCATGTTCTCCTCGATCGTCAGCGCTTCGCAGGTGCCGGCCATCGGATCCTGGAACACGCGCGCGACGAGGTGCGCGCGATCCCACGCCGGCTGGCGCGTGACGTCCGCGCCGTCGATCGCGATGCGGCCCGCGTCGACCGCCTGGTCACCGCTGATCGCGTTGAGGAAGGTCGACTTGCCCGCGCCGTTCGAGCCGATCACCGCGACGAACTGGCCGTCGGGAATCTCGAGCGACAGGCCGCGCAGCGCGCGCGTCTCGATCGGCGTGCCGGGGTTGAAGGTGAGCTTCAGGTCTTGTGCGGACAGCATGTCATGCCCCTCCGTTCTTGCGCGCGAACAGCTTCTTGCGCGTCGCCGGCAGCACCAGCGCGATCGTGACGAGCGCGGCCGTCACGAGGTTCAGATCCTGCGCCTTCAGGCCGATGAATTCGCTGTTCAGCGCGAGCGCGATGAAGAAGCGGTAGACGATCGCGCCGAGCACCACCGCGAGCGTCGTCAGCACCAGCCGGCGCGCGGGCAGCAGCGTCTCGCCGATGATCACCGCGGCCAGCCCGATCACGATCGTGCCGATCCCCATCGAGATGTCCGAGCCGCCCTGCGTCTGCGCGAAGAGCGCCCCCGCGAGCGCGACGAGCGCGTTCGACAGCGCCATCCCGGCGAGCGTCGCGCGGCCGGTCGCGATGCCCTGCGCGCGCGCCATCCGCGGGTTCGCGCCGGTCGCGCGCATCGCGAGGCCGAGCTGCGACGAGAAGAACCAGTCGAGGCCGAGCTTCGCGACCACGACGACGATCGCGAGCAGCGCCGGGCGCAGCACGTAGTCGGGCAGCCAGTCGGGCTGCAGCACGGTGAACAGCGTCGGCTCGGTGATGAGCGGCACGTTCGGCCGGCCCATGATCCGCAGGTTCACCGAATACAGCGCGATCATCATCAGGATGCTGGCGAGCAGATCCATGATCTTCAGGCGCACGTTGAGCCAGCCCGTGACGAAGCCGGCCAGCGCGCCCGCGACGATCGCGAGCCCGGTCGCGGCGAACGGGTCGAAGCCGGCCGAGATCAGCGTCGCGGCCACCGCGCCGCCGAGCGGGAAGCTGCCGTCGACGGTCAGGTCGGGGAAATTGAGGATGCGGAACGAAATCAGCACCCCGAGGGCGACGAGGCTGAAGATCAGGCCGATCTCCAGTGCGCCCAGAAACGAGAACAGAGACATGGTGGGGAATCCTGTTGCTGCCCGGCCGGACGTGTACGGCCGGGTGAAGCGAACGGGCGGCCCCGGATGGGAGCCGCCCGTGCGGCGATGTCATCCAGGCCCGGATCGGGCCTGCCGGCGCGGCGCTCGGGCCGCGGCTTACTTGATGACCGTCTTCGCGTCCTTGACGAGATCCGGCGCGAGCGTCGCGCCCTGCTTCTCGGCCGCGCCCGTGTTCACGAACAGTTCGAGGTTGCTGCTCGTCTCCGATGCGATCGCACCCGGCTTCTCGCCCTTCAGGATCCGCGCGACGACCTTGCCGGTCTGGCGGCCGAGGTCGCCGTAGTTGATGCCGAGCGCCGCGATGCCGCCGCGCTTCACGCTGTCGGTGTCGCCCGCGACGAGCGGGATCTTCGCCTCGTTCGCGACCTTCACGAGCGCCTCGTACGCGGACACGACGTTGTTGTCGGTGTTCGTGTAGATCACGTCGACCTTGCCGATCAGGCTCTTCGCGGCCGGGCCGATGTCGACGGTGCGCGGCGCGGCCGCTTCCTTGAGCGTCATCCCCTGCTTCGCGAGGATCGCCTTGAGCTCCTTCACGACGACGACCGAGTTCGCCTCGCCCGGGTTGTAGACCATGCCGACCGTCTTCGCATTCGGCACGACGCGCTTGATCAGCGCGACCTGGCGGTCGAGCGGCAGCTTGTCGGACACGCCCGTCACGTTGGTGCCCGTCGGGCCCCAGCCCTTCACGAGCTGCGCGGCGACCGGATCGGTGACGCCCGAATAGACGACCGGCACGCTCTTCGTCGACGCAACCACCGCCTGCGCGGCCGGCGTCGCGATCGCGACGATCACGTCGGGCTTGTCGCCGATGAACTTGCGCGCGATCTGCGCGGCGGTGCCCGTGTTGCCCTGCGCGCTCTGGTATTCCCACTTGAGCTTGTCGTCGCCGTAGCCTTCGGCCTTCAGCTCGGCGCGCACGCCGTCGCGGATCGCGTCGAGCGCCGGGTGGTCGACGATCGACAGCACCTTGACGGTCTGCGCGTGCGCGGCGCCGGCCAGCGCGAGTGCGGCGACGCCGGCCGTGATCGAACGGATCGCGAAAGTCTTGAATCGCTTCATGGATGAGTCTCCCCCGTATTGTGTCGGTTCTGGATGATGGATTCCCGCCGCCGTCGGGCGGGCGCCGCCGCGCGTACGACACGCGGGCGATCGGCCCGCGCACGCTCCGGGAAAGCGTGCAGCGGCGAACGCACGAGGATACCATTTCCGCAGACCACCGCCTGACTTGATGCTTTCGCGCGGCACGCCGGATCGCGGCCCTCGCCGGGGCCCGAAAATGCGCGCGAAGCCCGGCCGGCGGCGGTGCCGGCCATGTCGGCCAACGCGTCAGCCTGGCTCGCGGCTTTACGCTATGCTGTCGCCGACCCAATCCACTCCATCGGAGGGCAGATGAAACGGGGGATCCGAGCCATCGCATGCGCAGCCGTCGCGCTGGCGCTGCCGGGCGCGGCGTTCGCGCTGACCGACGGCGGCGCGCAATACGACGCGTGCATGCTCAACGCGCTGCGCGAAAGCCGCAACGGCGCGGCGGCGCAGCTGATCCAGCGCTCGTGCGACGCGCTGTACCGCGACAACGCGATGCTGCTGCCGCGCGAGCGGCGCTTTCACGAGTGCGTCGTGCAGTCGCTGCCGGGCGTGCGCGACAACTATGCGATCCAGCAGATCATGTCGATCTGCTCGCGGCGCGGCGATATGTAAGCGCACACCAACCGCGCGAACGAAAAAGGGCCTGCACGATGCAGGCCCTTTTCGCTCAGCGGTCCGACCGGTGTGCGGCGTTCAGAACGACGCGACCATCGAGCCCTTGAACTGCTTCTTGATGAATTCCCGCACTTCCGTCGACTGATACGCCTTGACCAGCTTCTTCACCCACGGCTGATCCTTGTCCTTCGCGCGCACCGCGATCAGGTTCGCGTACGGGCTCGTCAGCGATTCGAGCGCGATCGCATCCTTGGTCGGCTGCAGGTTCGCGGCGAGTGCGTAGTTCGTGTTGATCACGGCCGCGTCGACGTCCGACAGCACGCGCGGCAGCTGCGCCGCGTCGAGCTCGGAGATCTTCAGCTTCTTCGGGTTGTCGGCGATGTCGAGCACCGTCGCGTTGTTGCCGCCCGTGCCGGCGCCCGCCTTCAGCTTGATCACGCCTTGCGCCTGCAGCAGCAGCAGCGCGCGGTTCTCGTTCGACGGATCGTTCGGCACCGCGACCTTCGCGCCCGGCTGCAGATCCTTCAGCGCCTTGATCTTCTTCGAGTACACGCCGATCGGGGAGATGTAGGTCAGGCCCGCGCTGACGAGCTTGTAGCCGCGCTGCTTGACCTGGCTGTCGAGGTAGGGCTGGTGCTGGAAGCTGTTCGCGTCGAGGTCGCCCGCGTCGAGCGCCGCGTTCGGCTGCACGTAGTCGTTGAACTCGATCACCTTCACGTTCAGGCCTTCCTTCTCCTTCGCGACCTTCTGCACGACTTGCCAGACTTCCGCGTCCGGGCCGGCCACCGTGCCGACCTTCACCACCTTGTCCTCGGCGTGCGCACCCGCCGACATCGTCAGCGCGGCGCCGGTAGCCAGCACGGAAAACACTTTCAGGAGACTGCGACGCTTCATCTGTTTCTCGCTTTCTTTCGATCTAAAAAGGGCGCGATGCGGGTATCCACCGACTCGCAGGAAAGGGGCAAATGGTGTCACAGGATCGGCGGGAAGTGAAATACATCCCGCTCATATGGGTATGCGCCGGATCGGGGCATGCCGCTCGCGGCTCTCTGCTCGCCCCTCGCCGCTCTCCGCTCTCCGCTCTCCGCTCTCCGCTCTTCGCTCGCCGCTCGCCGCTCGCCGCTCGCCGCGCGTCAGGCCGCGTCAGGCCGCGTCAGGCCGCGTCAGGCCGTCAGGCCATCAGGCCGCCTCGGCCGCGGCCAGCACCGGCTCGGCCGACGGGCGCGCAAACGCCGCGCCGCCGCCGACGCGGAACGACCCCACCGCATCGCGCAGCCGCGCCGCCTGCTCCTGCAGCGACGCGGCCGCCGCCGCGGCTTCCTCGACGAGCGCCGCGTTCTGCTGGGTCACCTGGTCCATCTGCGTGACCGCGCGGCCAACCTGCGTGATGCCGCTCGCCTGCTCCTCGGACGCCGCCGCGATCTCGCCCATGATGTCCGTCACCCGCGCGACCGCCTGCAGGATCTCGCCCATCGTCGTGCCCGCCTGGCCGACCAGCGTCGAGCCGTTGCGCACCCGCTCGACCGATTCGCCGATCAGCGCGCGGATCTCCTTCGCGGCCGTCGCGCTGCGCTGCGCGAGCGAGCGCACCTCGCCCGCGACCACCGCGAAGCCGCGGCCCTGCTCGCCCGCGCGCGCCGCCTCCACCGCGGCATTCAGCGCGAGGATGTTGGTCTGGAACGCGATGCCCTCGATCACGCCGATGATGTCGGCGATCTGGCGCGAGCTGTCGTCGATCTCGCCCATCGTGCCGATCACGCGGTTCACGACGTCGTGGCCGGCGCGCGCGATGTCCGACGCATTGTTCGCGAGCCCGCTCGCCTGCCGCGCGTTGTCGGCGTTCTGCTTCACGGTCGCGGTGAGCTGCTCCATGCTCGCCGCCGTCTCTTCGAGCGACGCGGCCTGCTCCTCGGTGCGCTGCGACAGGTCGTCGTTGCCCGACGCGATCTGGTGGCTCGCCGACGCGATCGATTCGGCCGACTGGCGAATCCCGCCGATGGTCGCCTGCAGGCGGGCCTGCATCGCGTGCATCGCCGCCATCATGCTCGTGCGGTCGCCCGCGCGCACCGGCACCGGCTGCGTGAGGTCGCCCTGCGCGATGCGCGCGGCCAGCGCGGCGGCTTCGTCCGGCTCGCCGCCGAGGCTGCCGCGCACGTTGCGGATGATCACTGACATCGCCGCGGTGATCACGAGGCCGATCACGAGCACCACCGCGAGATGGCCGAACAGCGTCTCGTAGTACACCGTGTCGATGTCCTTCACGAACACGCCGCTCGAGATGTTCCAGTCCCACGGCGCGAAGCGCGTGACGTAGCTGATTTTCGGCACCGCGGTCTCGCTGTGCGGCAGCCGCCCGCGATATTCGGCGAAGCCGTGGCCATTCGCCTTCGCGGCATTCAGGATCGTGACGAACAGCGGCTTGCCGTCCGGGTCGAGATAATCGCCGACCTGCGTGCCGACCAGCTTCGGCAGCGTCGGATGCATCAGCACGACCGGCTTCGAGTCCATCACGAACACGTAGCCGGATTCGCCGTAGCGCATCGCGGCGAGGCTCGCGAGCGCATCGCGCTTCGCGTCGGCCTCGGGCAGCGTGCCGGCCTGCGCGAGCGCGTGGTACGACTTCGCGATGCCGGCCGCCGCCTCGACGAGGTTCGCCATCCCTTCCTTGCGCTCCGCGAGCATCGTCGCGCGCGTCTCGATCGCGCTCCATGCGCCGACGCCCAGCAGGCCAATCCATACCAGCGCAAGCGCGAGCCACAGCTTGCGGTTCAAACTCATTCGGCTCATCGTGCGTCCCTTGTTGTCGATGTCGATGGGTAACGCAACGCGCGCGCGAACGGCCTGTCGCGCGCAAACGATTGCAGACGTAATGACGGCAGCCAGGCTTGCAACTTGAATACGGCACGGCGGCGGCGGCGCGACAGGCGGCGCGGGCTGTGCTACAAGATCGCCTTGCCGGCGCATCGCGTCCCGGCGATTTTCCGAGGCCCACCATGTACGTCATCGACATTCACTACACCGCGCCGCTCGATCGCATCGACGACGCGCTCGAGCGCCATCGCGCGTATCTGCAGCCGCTGCTGGATCAGGGGATCTTCATCGCGGCGGGGCCGAAGGTGCCGCGCGACGGCGGCATGATCCTCGCGGCGCGCATCGATCGCGACGCACTCGAGTCGATCCTGCAGACCGACCCGTTCGTGACCGAAGGGCTCGCGACCTACCGCGTGACCGAATTCCGGATGACCCGCGCGGCGCCGGGCGTCAACCTGCCGGCGCTGCCGTAACGCGCCGCGCGCGCGTGAGGGAAAGAGAAGGAAGAAGACGCGGGACGGCAGGCGCCGTCCCGGCATGCGCTGCTCAGTCGAGCAGCAGTTTCAGGTCGTGCACCCACGGGCCGGGGCCCTGGCCGTCGCGCACGAACAGGCGCAGCTTGCCGTTCGGGTCGAACACGTAGCTCGCGGCGGTGTGGTCCATCGTATAGCTGCCGGGCGCCTTGCCCTGCACCTTCGCGTAATACACGCGGAAATCCTTCGTCACCTTCTTCAGCTGCGCGTCGTCGGCCGGGCGCAGGCCGATGAACGACGGATCGAACGCCGGCACGTACTGGCCGAGCAGCGCGGGCGTGTCGCGCTCCGGATCGACGGTGACGAACAGCACCTGCACGCGCTTCGCGGCGTCGGGCCCGAGCTGCTTGAGCGCCTCGGACAGTTCGGCCATCGTCGTCGGGCAGACGTCCGGGCAGTGCGTGTAGCCGAAGAACATCACGACGGCCTTGCCCTTGAAGTCACCGAGCGTGCGCACCTTGCCCGCCGTGTCGGGCAGCGCGAAATCGCTGCCGAACTGGGTATTGCCGGTGATGTCGAGATTCTGGAATTTCGGCGCGTTGTCGCACGCCGCGAGCAGCAGAGCGCCCGCGAACGCGCAGGCAAGCAGCCAGCCTCGGCGCGCGCGGCGCCCGAACCAAGAATGAAGCATCGCGTTCAAACCGTAGGGTTAGGCGCCGAGCAGCGGGCGCGCATAGTGATCGACGAGCAGCGCCGCGAACAGCAGCGACAGGTAGACGATCGAGTAGCGGAAGGCCTTGCGGGCCAGGTCGTCGGAATAGTCGCGGTAGATCTTCCACGCGTACGCGAGGAACACCGCGCCGAGCAGCACCGCGCTCGTCAGGTAGACGGCCCCGCTCATGCCGGAGATGAACGGCATCAGCGTGACCGCGAACAGGATCACCGTGTAGAGCAGGATGTGCAGCCGCGTGAACTGCTCGCCGTGCGTGACGGGCAGCATCGGCAGGCCCGCGTTCTCGTAGTCCTTGCGGCGATACAGCGCAAGCACCCAGAAATGCGGCGGCGTCCATACGAAGATGATCAGCACGAGGATCCAAGCGTCGCCGGGCACCGCGCCCGTCACCGCGGCCCAGCCGAGCGCGGGCGGCATCGCGCCGGACGCGCCGCCGATCACGATGTTCTGCGGCGTCATCGGCTTGAGCAGCAGCGTGTAGATCACCGCATAGCCGACGAACGTCGCGATCGTCAGCCACATCGTCAGCGGGTTCGTGAACGTGTAGAGCGTCCACGCGCCGGCGCTGCCGAGCACACCCGAGAACAGCAGGATCTGCGCGGTGGTGATCTCGCCGCGCGCGGACGGGCGCCACGCGGTGCGGCGCATCATCGCGTCGATCTTCTGCTCGACGAGACAGTTGATCGCGAACGCCGCGCCCGCCAGCAGCCAGATGCCGACGGTGCCGCCGACCAGCACCCTCCACGGCACCATGCCCGGCGTCGCGAGGAACATGCCGATCACCGCGCAGAACACCGCAAGCTGCGTAACACGCGGCTTCGTCAGCGCCATGTACTGGGAGAACCGGCTACCGGGCGATCGGGAAAGGGTGCTTTGCATGGGAACGGTCACGCCGCGGCGGTATCGCGCGCAGGCAGCGCGACACGGCCGGGGCGGCTTGAAAGGATGCGAAAGTTTAACATGACGACGAGCAGCAGCAGGACCGCAGCGCCCCCGTTATGGGCCACGGCGACCGGCAAAGGCCACTGCAATACGATATTCGTCAAACCCGTCACGAACTGCAGCACGACCACCAGCAGCACGCCGTTCGCGGGCCGCCGCAGCGATTCGAAGCGGCGCATCTTCAGCGCGAACGCGACCAGGTAGGCGACGACGACGAACGCAAACGTGCGGTGCGTCCAGTGGATCGCGACGAGCGCATCCTGCGTGATCGCCTCGCCGTCCCGGTTCAGGCCGAGCGCGCGCCACAGATGGAAGCCGTGCTCGAAATCCATCGGCGGAATCCACTGGCCGTTGCAGGTCGGGAAGTCGGTGCATGCGAGCACCGCGTAGTTGGTGCTCACCCAGCCGCCGAGCGCGATCTGCACGACGAGCAGCACGAGCGCCGCGAGCGCCGCCGCGCGATAGCGCCCGGCCTCGGGATCATGCGACGGCAGCGGCGTCTGCCGCGCCGCGAGCCAGCCGAGCGTGCCGAGCAGCATCAGGCCGAGCAGCAGGTGGATCGTGACGATCACCGGCTGCAGCTTCATCGTCACCGTCCACGCGCCGAACGCGCCCTGCACGAGAATCAGCAGCAGCAGGCTGGTCGGCCACCACGGCGACACATGCAGCGGCCGGCGGCGCAGCCATGCGGCCCACGCGATCACCGTCTGCGCGATGATCAGCACGCCGATCGCCATCGCGAAATAGCGGTGGATCATCTCGATCCACGCCTTCGTCATGCTGACGGGGCCCGTCGGCATCGCCTGATGCGCGGCGGTGATGGCCGCGTGCGCGATGAACGGCGACGACGTGCCGTAGCAGCCGGGCCAGTCGGGGCAGCCGAGGCCCGAATCGGTCAGCCGCGTGAAACCGCCGAACATCACGAGATCGAGGGTCAGGAACGTGGTGATCCACACCAGCTTGCGGAACTTGTCGTCGTCGGCCTTCACCCACACGTACGACAGCGGCAGCAGCGCGATACAGAAGCCGATCAGGCCGAGTTGCAGTAGATACGACATCGGATTGCCTCGTTGTCTCGCCTTAGCCGATGCTCGACCACTTCAGCAGCTTCGTGACGTCCGCCTTGATCTTGCTGGGGTTCGGATCCTTCGGGAAACGCATCATCAGGTTGCCGTTCGGATCGACCAGGTAGAGGTGGTCGGACGCCTGCGTGCCCGCGTCGGCCGGCAGCCACGCGGCCACCGCCGCCGGATCGGCGACCAGCTCGCGCGTGTCCGGATACGCGGCGCGCACCTTCTCCGGAACCTGGCCCGCATCGCTGCGCAGCCACACCATCATGAGCCGGTGGCGCTCGCCGGCCTGCGTCACGCGCACCTGGCGCATGAAGTACAGCTTCTTCGCGCACGCGTCGTCGCACGCGCTGCGGTCGGTCATCACGAACAGCCACACGCCGCGCAGCGACGCGAGCGGCATCGTCTTGCCGGTTTCGTCGGTGACCATCAGGTCCGCCGGGATCGGCCGCTGCGGCTCGACCAGCGTGCCGTAGTTGGTCGAACCGCCCTTCGGCTTGATCACGTAATAGGTGAAGTACGACGCGATCATCGGCGCCGCGCAGACGAGCCCGAGCAGCACGAGCATCCAGCGGCCGCGCTTGCGGGCCGCCGGCGAGATCGGCTCAGCGGCCGGGCCCTGACGGGAAGATTGCATGGACAAATCAGACCTCTCGAAACAAACCCGCGGCGTCGCCGCGTACGGACATCGCGCCGCTCATGCGCCGGACGACTTCCTCGCCGCGCGCCGCGCCGCGTACAAGCCGAAACCGAGCGCGGCCGCCGCCATGCCCCACCACTGAAACATGTAACCGTAATTGCGCTCGACGCCGGTCGTCGGCGCCGGCCAGTCGCGCACCAGCTTGTCGCCGCCGTCGCTCGTCTGCTGGATCACGAACGGCTGCAGCGGCAGGCCGGTTTCCTTCGCGAACGCGGCGACGTCCAGGTTCTGGCGAATCTTCTGGTGCGCCGCCGAGCCGCCTTCGCCGAGCTCGAACGCGCGCGTCGCGTCGGCGCGCGCGATGCCCTCGATCTCGACGTCGCCCGCGGGCGTCGCGAACGGCTCGATCGCCGTGCGATCGGCAATGTTGCGCGGCAGCCAGCCGCGGTTGACGAGCACGTAGCCGCCGCCCGTGAGTTTAAACGGCATCACGACGTAAAAACCCGGCTGGTCGTTATACGGCCGATTGTCGAGAAACACCGCGAGCTCGGGCATGAACCGCCCCGTCGCACGCACCCGGTGGAACTCGATCGACGCGAGCGGGATCGGCTGCGCGCCGACCGTCACGGGCGCCGCGTGCTCGTAGCGCACGATGCTCGCCTCCAGCGCCTCCTTCTGGTGCGCGCGGTCACGCTGCCAGAAGCCGAGGCGGATCGTCACCGCGACGACCGCGAGAATCAACAGCGCGGGCAGCCAGCGGATCTTCATCGGGCCGCCCCCCAGGCACGCTCGCGCAAGCGAAGTGCGATAATTATCCCCTTCCTTTCGAATTGCCGTCGTCCGGTAAGCGTCATGCACATCCTCGTTCCCATCGCCTTCGTCCTGATCATCGCCAGCCTGGCTTCGGCGCTGTATTTCATGATGCACGACCGCGGCAACACGAAGCGCATGGCCTGGTCGCTTGCCACCCGCGTCGGGCTGTCTATCTCGCTGTTCGTGTTCATCCTGTTCGCGAACTGGATGGGCTGGATCCACTCGACCGGCATTCCGATCGGGCGCTGACGCTTTCGCCGATGTGACCGATGCGACCGATGTGACATTTCGCCGCACGGCCGCGCCACCAAGCAAAAGCGCCGCCTGACTGAGTCGCGGCGGCGCCTGGGTTCCCGGACGATGCGTTCGCGCCGCCCGGCATCCATCAAATCAAACGGCCCGCGCATCGCTGCGCGGGCCGTGTTTCATTTACAGCCAGTAGACGACGACGTACAGGCCGAGCCAGACGACGTCGACGAAGTGCCAGTACCACGCGGCGCCTTCGAATGCGAAGTGGTGTTCCGGCTTGAAGTGGCCGCGGATCATCCGCACCAGCACCACCGCGAGCATCGTGCCGCCGAGGAACACGTGGAAGCCGTGGAAGCCCGTCAGCAGGAAGAACGTCGAACCATAGATGCCCGAGCCGAGCGTCAGGTTCAGTTCGTTGTATGCGTGGAAGTATTCGAAGCCCTGCGTGAACAGGAAGCAGACGCCGAGCACGAGCGTCGCGGCCAGCCAGGCGATCGCCTTGTTGCGGTGATTGTCGCGCAGCGCGTGGTGCGACACCGTCAGCGTCGCGCCCGACGACAGCAGCAGCGCGGTGTTCAGCGTCGGGATCGGCCACGGGCCCATCGTCTTGAAGTGGCCGGCGAGCAGGGCCGGGCCTTCGTTCGGCCACACGGCGGAGAAATCCGGCCAGATCAGCTTGTAGTCGAGGCTGCCGAGCTGGTGCAGCGCGATTTCACGCGCATAGAACAGCGCGCCGAAGAATGCGCCGAAGAACATCACTTCGGAGAAGATGAACCAGCTCATGCTCCAGCGGTACGACACGTCGACGTTCTTGCCGTACATGCCGCCTTCCGACTCGGCGATCGAATCGCCGAACCAGTGATACAGCGTGAAGAGGAACCACAGCAGGCCGAGCAGCGCGGTATACGGCGCCCAGTCGTGACCGTTGAGCCACAGTGCGAACGATCCGAGCATGACCAGCAGGCCGCAGGCCGCGCTGATCGGATGCTGCGACGGATGCGGCACGAAATAGTACGGGGTCTGGTTTTGACCGCTCATGCTTGATTCTCCACTTCAGTCCAATTTGTGTACCGGAAACGGCTCCGGCTTTATTTCTCTTGCGGCGCGACGGCCACCGCTCTTTCCTTCACGAAACGCCTGGGCGTTCCGCATCACATTCCTTGCTTGCCGCAGGCCTCAGCCCACGACGGCGCGCACGATCAGGATCAGCACGCCGATGAATACGCCGGCCGCGATCAGCGCCACGATCAGCACGTGCAGCGGATTCAGCTGCGTCGCGTCCGCCTCCAGGTCGCGCCGCTTGCGCACGCCGAAGAACGACCACAACACCGCCTTCAGCGCCTGGCCGAACGAGCCGCTCCGCTTGACCTCCGTCATCGCCCCGCCTCCGTCATCATGCGCCCGGCTTCGTCGGGCCGGACTGCGTCGCCGTGCCGGCCGCTGCCTGCGCCGGCGTATTCAGCTCGAAGAACGTGTACGACAGCGTGATCGTCTTCACGTCCTTCGGCAGCTTCGGATCGATCACGAACACCACCGGCATCTTGCGCGACTCGTTCGCGGCCAGCGTCTGTTGCGTGAAGCAAAAGCACTCGATCTTCTTGAAAAACTCCGTCGCCTGCTTCGGCGCGTAGCTCGGGATCGCCTGTGCGACGACCGGACGGCTCTGGCCGTTCGTCACGTCGTACACGATCGTCGTCAGCTCGCCCGGGTGCACGTCGAGGCTGTTGTGCTCCGGCTTGAAACCCAGCGGGCCGCGCGCGTTCGCATCGAACTCGACCGACACGGTGCGGCTCGTGTCGATCTGCGTGTTCTTCGCCTCGCGCTCGCTCACGTCGCGCTGCAGCAGGTTGTTGATGCCGGTGATCTGGCAGATCGCACGGTACATCGGCACGAGCGCGAAACCGAAGCCGAACATCAGTCCGGCCACGACGATGAGCTTCACCAGCATCGAGCGGTTGAACGCGCGATCGACGGCTCCGGACTCCTGCTTCGACATACGACGACTTCCTCGCTACGGCGTCAGTGAGTGGACAGCCACCACTGCTTGATCACGACACCCACAAAAAAGACGGCGGCGATCACGAGCAGGGTCAGGCCGAGCCGCTTGTTGCCCGCGCGGATCTGCTCGGGCGTGCGTCTTTGTTGTGGATTCCGGTTCATCTGAATCGTGCTGTAGAACGCTCCGCCTCGCCTGCCTGCGAGGGCAGGCGAAGGCGGAACATCCGGTGAAACTTACTCGACGTGCGGCGGTTGCTCGAACGTATGGAAGGGCGCCGGGCTCGGCACCGTCCACTCGAGGCCCGTCGCGCCATCCCACGGCTTGTCGGCCGCCTTCTCCAGCTCGCCGCCGCCACGGTATGCCGGCAGCACGACCGCGAACAGGAAGTACACCTGCGCGAGACCGAAACCGAACGCGCCGATCGTCGCGACCTGGTTGAAGTCCGTGAACTGCGCCGGGTAGTCCGCATAGCGGCGCGGCATGCCCGCGAGACCGACGAAGTGCATCGGGAAGAACGTCAGGTTGAAGAAGATCATCGACGCCCAGAAGTGGATCTTGCCGCGCGTCTCGTTGTACATCCAGCCCGTCCACTTCGGCGCCCAGTAGTACCAGCCCGAGAACAGCGCGAACAGCGAGCCGGCCACCAGCACGTAGTGGAAGTGCGCCACCACGAAGTAGGTGCCGTGGTACTGGATGTCGAGCGGCGCCATCGCGAGCATCAGGCCCGTCAGGCCGCCGAACGTGAACACGAACAGGAAGCCGATCGCGAACAGCATCGGGGTTTCGAACGTCATCGAGCCGCGCCACATCGTCGCGAGCCAGTTGAACACCTTCACGCCCGTCGGCACCGCGATCAGCATCGTCGCGTACATGAAGAACAGCTGGCCGGTGACCGGCATGCCCGTCGCGAACATGTGGTGCGCCCAGACCATGAACGACAGGATCGCGATCGAAGCCGTCGCATACACCATCGAGCTGTAGCCGAACAGCGTCTTGCGCGCGAACGCCGGAATCACCTGCGACACGATCCCGAACGCCGGCAGAATCATGATGTACACCTCGGGGTGGCCGAAGAACCAGAAGATGTGCTGGTACATCACCGGGTCGCCGCCGCCTGCCGCGTTGAAGAACGACGTGCCGAAGTGGCGGTCGAACAGCACCATCGTGATCGCGCCTGCCAGAACCGGCATCACGGCGATCAGCAGGTACGCGGTGATCAGCCACGTCCACGCGAACATCGGCATCTTCATCAGCGTCATGCCCGGCGCGCGCATGTTCAGGATCGTCACGACGATGTTGATGCCGCCCATGATCGACGACGCGCCCATGATGTGCACCGCGAAGATCGCGAAGTCCATGCCCGGGCCCATCTGCGTCGACAGCGGCGCATACAGCGTCCAGCCGGCGGCCGTCGCGCCGCCCGGCGCGAAGAACGAGCCGACCAGCAGCACGGCCGCGACCGGCAGCAGCCAGAAGCTGAAGTTGTTCATCCGCGCGAACGCCATGTCGGACGCGCCGATCTGCAGCGGAATCATCCAGTTCGCGAAGCCGACGAACGCCGGCATGATCGCGCCGAACACCATGATCAGGCCGTGCATCGTCGTGAGTTCGTTGAAGAACTCCGGACGCATGATCTGCAGGCCGGGCGTGAACAGCTCGGCGCGGATCGCGAGCGCCATCACGCCGCCCGACAGGAACATGATGAACGAGAACAGCAGGTACAGCGTACCGATGTCCTTGTGGTTGGTGGCGAACAGCCAGCGCCGCCAGCCTTGCGGGGTTTCGTGCGCGTGATCGTCGTGCGCGTGGCCCGCGGCTACGTCGTGCCCGATGCTAGACATGAGAATCTCCTAATGCGAATACGTCGACAAACACAGCGACACGTCAGGCCGCCGGGCCGATCTCGACACGCCGGGCTTCCTTCGCGTCAGCCCCGCCCGTGATCGTTTCCGGCTTTTTCAGAATGATGTGGTCTTCCGCCACGCCCGCCGCCTTCAGCGCGTCGCGCACGGCTTGTGCACGGTGCTTGGCGAGATCGGCGTTTGCGTCGGCGGAGCCCGACTTGTCGGTGAAGCCCGACAGCGCAAGCTTCGCGTCCGGATGCGCCTTCGCATAGTCGGCCGCTGCCGCGATCGCCGACTGTGCGTCGGCCGGCAGCGTGCTCTTGCCCGTTTCGAAGTAGATCGTCGACAGCGCGGCCGATGCCTGGGCTGCGCCCGACGCGGCCGGCGCCGGCGCCGATGCCGAAGCCGCCTCGGCCGGTGCGGCGCCCGCGGTGTCTTCCGGCATCTTGCCGTTACGCGCGTCCGCCACCTGCTTCGGTTGCAGCAGGTCGTTCTTGTGGTTGCCCCACGAGTTGCGCTCGTAGGTGACGACCGATGCGATATCGAGGTCCGACAGCGACGCCCACGACGGCATCGCGCCCTTGCCGTGCAGCACGCGATCGAGGTGCGCCGAGATCGGGCCGTTCACGATCGGGCTGCCGTCCATCGCCGGGAACGCGCCGAGGCCCTTGCCGTTCACCTGGTGGCAGACCGCGCAGTTCGCCTTGTAGACTTCCTCGCCGTGCGTGACGAGTTCGGCCACCGTGTAGATGCGGTGCGGATCGACCGTGGCGCCGGCCGTCTTGGCCTTCTGCGCGGTGACCCACTTCGCGTAGTCCTCGTCCGACAGCACTTCGACGACGACCGGCATGTACGCGTGCTCCTTGCCGCACAGCTCGGTACAGAACCCGCGGAAGGTGCCGACCTTCTCGGCCTTGAACCACGTGTCGCGCACGAAGCCCGGGATCGCATCCTGCTTCACGCCGAACGCGGGCACGTACCACGAGTGGACGACGTCGTTCGCGGTCGTGATGATCCGGACTTTCTTGTTGACCGGCACGACGAGCGGGTTGTCGACTTCCTGCAGATAGGTGTCGGTGATGGCCTTCTTGCCCATCACTTCGTCGCGCGGGGTGGTCAGCGTCGACAGGAAGCTGATGCCCTCGCCCGGGCCCTTCACGTAGTCGTAGCCCCACTTCCACTGGTAGCCGGTGACCTTGACCGTGAGATCGGCGTTCGTCGTGTCCTTCATCGCGACGACGGCCTTCGTCGCCGGCAGCGCCATCAGCACGACGATGATGAACGGCACGATCGTCCAGATGATTTCGACGGTCGTGCTCTCATGGAAATTGGCGGCCTTGAAGCCTTTGGATTTGCGGTGCGCGAAGATCGAATAGAACATCACGCCGAACACGCCGATGAAGATCACCGTACAGAGGATCAGCATCATCGTGTGGAGATCGTAGAGCTCCTCGGCGATCTTCGTGACAGGCGGCTGAAAGTTGATCTCGTTGACACGGGGGCCGCCCGGGCTATCACCGACCGCCAGAGCGGCACCGGCAAAGAGCAGTCCGCTGCATGCCAGCACGCCCGCGAGGGCTCGCTTGATTGTTTTCATAGCATCCTTACCCAAAATTTCCATTCAAACCCTCCCCCGTCGCAAGCCGCCTGCGCCGCGCCGGCCGCTCCGCTCAGCCGCAGCGCCGGAGCGACACGCGCAGTTCGTCGGCGAACTGCGCGCGCTTGTGCTGCGCGAGATGCTGCCCGATCACAACGGTCTGCCCACGCGATACCAGCCGAATCGGATCGCGTGGCGTCGCGCCCGTCTCGACCCGCACCCAGCGCGGGTTGAATTCGATCTGCGTGAACCGCTCCGCATCCATCCGCTCGATCACGAGCCGGTGCGGAAACAGCCTGATGCGCTCGTAATCGACCGCATGGCGCGCATAGACCGCAAACGCGAACCCTACCGCCAGCAGCTCGATTCCGGTGAACGGCATGACGAGCCATGCCCCCTGCCACATCAGCATTGCCGCGATCGCCAGCGAGAAGCCCGCGAGCGACGCGTAAAACAGCACGAACTGGCGCGGCGACACGGAACAGTTGCGCTTCATGAGCCAGTCCTCGAGGACCGGCTCCGCATTCGCCGCTTCCGCCGAAACATTCGCTGCTTCCATCGCCGCCTCACGCGAATGGCATGCGATGCATGCCTGCATCGGACTCGCCACCCCGTATTGCGGGGACCCCGGGGCGACAAGCTGACGCATTATAGGCGGGTTCAATGGCATCCACAAGCAAACGACTATCGCCCCGCGAGCCAAGCGCGACAAGCTTTCCGGCCATTTCAGGGGCCTTTTCGACCCCGCTTTGCGCCGCTAATTTCAGACATAACAAAACCCCTCTTTACCGCTTCAGCGATTCTTCGGACGCCCCTTCCCGATGTCCTCGAGACGCACGATGCCATGCCCTTCCGCGGTCGTGCGCGGCACGGCCTTCCACGCATGCCCGTAGATCACCTCGAAGGTGAGCGGGATCGTGCCGTCCTCGCGCCGGCGCGCGTCGAGCGCGTCGCCGAGCGCCTGCCGGAAGCGCCGCGACACGCCCCGCGGCGCCACGCGCTCGAACGGATAGGTGCCCCAGCGGCGCACGTCGGCCAGCAGGGAATCGGGGGATTTGTAGGTGACGGTCAGCACTTCCTGATCCATCACGGGGATCTCGAAGCCGCTCTCGACGAGCATGTCACCGAGGTCGTGCATGTCGACGAAATCGATCACGCGGGCGGCGGCGGGCGCGAGGCCGAGCGCCGCCTCGGCATCCGCGCAGGCCGCGCGCAGCTCGCGCAGCGTGTCGGGGCCGAGCGTGCTGAACATCAGCAGGCCGTTCACGCGCAGCACCCGCTGCCACTCGGGCAGCACCGCGTCGGGGCGCGAATGCCAGTGCAGCGCGAGGTTCGACCAGATCAGGTCGAACGCGCCTGCCGCGAACGGCAGCGCGGAGAAGTCGGCCTGCGCGACGCGCGGGCCGCGCTGGCCGAGCGCCTTGCCGAGCGACGCGGGCAGCCAGCGGCGCCAGCTCGCCTGCTCGACCTCGCGCTGCCCCGCCCGCGCGAGCATCGCGCCGGACAGGTCGACGCCGAACACCGGCGCCTCGGGAAAGCGCGCGCGCAGCGCCGGCAGGTCGTCACCCGCGCCGCAGCCCGCGTCGAGCACCGCCGCCGGGCTCACCTTGATGTATTCGAGACGCTCGCACATCCGGTGGGCGATCTCGCGCGGCAGGAACGCGACCGCGTCGAACGCGGCTGCGCGGCGGTCGAAGATCCGCCGCAGGCGCCTGGCGTCATAGACCGGACGGCTGGATGAGGTCGAAGCTGGGGACATGTCGGGCAAACTCTCGAAGAGCCCGAAGTATACTCGCTCGCCCCGAAGCCTTCATTGAGACGGGGTCCGGGAGCTTTTTCGATGAATCGCCAGCCGTTTTCCCCGTCGATGCGCGTCGTTATGTCGCAGGCCCGCGCACTGGTCGCGCGGCTCGCGGCGATCGCGTTGCCGAACCGCTGCGCCTTGTGCGGCAATATGTCACATCCGGTGATCTGCGCCGATTGCGACGCCGCGTACTGGAATGAAGCGCGCCTGCGCTGCACCGTCTGCGCGGTGCCGCTCGCCGCCGGGTGGGCGCGCCGCGCGGCCGGCTACCGGTGCGACGCATGCCGCGCGACGCCGCCGCCGTTCGATGCGACACTCGCGCTCGCCGACTACCGGGCGCCGCTCGACGGCCTCGCGCGGCAGCTGAAATTCCACGCGCGGCTCGCGCTCGGCGCCGAATTCGCGGGCCGCCTCGCGCGGCTGATCGCCGATGCGCGTGACGCAGGCGGCACGAGTAGCGGCTTCGACGTGATCGCGCCGGTGCCGCTCGCGCGCGGCCGCCTCGCCTCGCGCGGCTACAACCAGGCGTGGGCGATCGCGCGGCCGCTCGCCCGCCGGCTCGGCGTGAGCGCCGATGCGGCGCTGCTCGCGCGCGTCGCCGATACCGCGCCGCAATCCCGGCTCGACCGGCGCGCGCGGCGCGACAACGTCGCGTCGGCCTTCGCGGTGGCCGGCAACGTGACGGGCCGCCATGTCGCGCTCGTCGACGACGTGATGACGTCGGGCGCGACGCTGTCCGCCGCGGCGCTCGCGCTCAAGGCGGCGGGCGCCGCGCGCGTGACGAATCTGGTTGCGCTGCGCACCGCGCGGGATTAATTAGAGAGAAACCGGCCGCCCGCACGCGGCCCCGAAGTTCAATCACCGAAGAATCATGTTCAACGTCGTCCTCGTCGCCCCCGAAATTCCGCCGAACACCGGCAACGTGATCCGCCTGTGCGCCAATACCGGCGCGCGGCTGCACCTGATCGAGCCGCTCGGCTTTCCGCTCGACGACGCGAAGATGCGCCGCGCGGGCCTCGACTATCACGAATACGCGGAAATGCGCGTGCACCCGGACTGGGACGCGTTCGTCGCGGCCGAAGCGCCCGATCTCGCGCGAATGTTCGCGTTCACGACGCGCGGCTCGGGCCACTTCCACGATCACGCGTTCCAGCCGGGCGACTGGTTCGTGTTCGGCTCCGAGACGCGCGGCCTGCCCGCGCCGCTCCTCGAGCGCTTTCCGAACGAACAGCGCGTGCGCCTGCCGATGCGGCCCGGCAACCGCAGCCTGAACCTGTCGAACACGGTCGCGGTGGTCGTGTTCGAGGCGTGGCGGCAGGCCGGCTTCGAAGGCGGCGCCTGACGGCCGGCACGAATGCGCTATCGGCGCGCGAGCCGCGCGCGATACAGATCGTAAATATCGGATGAAAAGCACGCGAACACGACGCGTGCGAGATTCGGCGCCTGCGGCAGCATCTCGACGACCGTATCGACCGCGATCTCGACCGCCTGCGCGGCCGGATAGCGGTAGATCCCGCAGCTGATCGCGGGAAACGCGAGCGACGTGCACGCGACCTCCTCGGCCAGCTCGATCGCGCGCCGGTAGCACGACGCGAGCATCTCGGCCTCGTTCTGCGTGCCGCCGTGCCATACCGGGCCGACCGCGTGAATCACGTATTTCGCCGGCAGCCCGTGGCCGCGCGTGAGTTTCGCGTCGCCGGTCTGGCAGCCGCCGAGCGTGCGGCATTCGGCGACGAGGCACGGGCCGGCCACGCGATGAATCGCGCCGTCGACGCCGCCCCCGCCGAGCAGCGAGCCGTTCGCCGCGTTGACGATCGCGTCGACCGCGAGCGTCGTGATGTCGACGACCTGCGCGTCGAGCGTGGTGGAACCGATCTGCAGCATGACGACCTCCTCGGACGCCGGAGATGGTTCAAGCGTAATCCGCTTTGCGCGGCAACGCGACCGCCGCGCTACTCCGCGCGCGCGTCCCGCCGCAGCAGGCCGCTCACCGCGTCGCGCGGCGCGACGCCGTCGAACAGCACGCCGCACACGGCTTCGGTGATCGGCATCTCGAGCGACTGCGCGCGCGCGATCGCGAGCACCGCCTGCGCGCAGCGCACGCCTTCGGCGACGTGCCCGAGCGCGCCGAGGATATCGCTCAGCGAGCGGCCGGCCGCCAGTTGCAGGCCGACCGTGCGGTTGCGCGACAGGTCGCCGGTCGCGGTGAGGATCAAATCGCCGAGGCCCGTGAGGCCGGTGAAGGTTTCCGCGCGGCCGCCGAGCGCGACGCCGAGCCGCGACATTTCCGCGAGGCCGCGCGTGATCAGCGCGGCGCGCGCGTTCAGGCCGAGGCCGAGGCCGTCGGCGATGCCGGTCGCGATCGCCAGCACGTTCTTCACCGCGCCGCCGACCTCGACGCCGACCACGTCGTCGCCTGTATAGATACGCATCGCGCCGTGATGGAACGCGGCGAGCGTGCGCTCGCGGCAGGCGGCCGACGCGCTCGCGACGGTCAGCGCAACCGGCAGCCCCTGGCCGACCTCGCGCGCGAAGCTCGGGCCCGACAGCACGCCGTTGCTGCGCTGCTCCGGCAGCTCGGCGGCGATCACCTGGTGCGGCAGCAGGTGCGTGTCCGCCTCGAAGCCCTTGCAGACCCACACCACATGCGCGGGCACGCAGCCTGCATCGCGCATCGCGCGGCACAGCGCGCGCAGCCCGGCTACGGGCGCGCCGATCACGCACAGCGCGTCGTCCGCGGCGCCGTGCGCGAGCGCCGCGGCGACATCCGCGTCGTAGCGCAGCGCGTCGGGCAGCACGATGCCGTCGAGATAGCGGGAATTTTCGTGCCGGGCCTGCAGCCCGGCGATGAGCGCGGCGTCGCGCGCCCACAGAAGCGTGTCGTGCCGCGCGGCCAGATGGCCCGCGAGCGCGGTGCCCCAGGCACCGGCGCCGAGAACGGCTACTTTCATACCCAGCACCGGTCCTTGCTCGTCCCTCAGTTCAGCGTCGAGCCGTTCGGCGCGCCGGCCGCACCAGCCTGTTGCTGCTGGAGCTGCGCGAGACGCTGCTCGTACAGCGCCTGGAAGTTGATCTCGGCGAGGTGGATCGGCGGGAAGCCTGCACGGGTGATCGCGTCGGCGATGTTCGAGCGCAGGTACGGGAACAGGATCGTCGGGCACGCGATGCCGACGAGCGGGTCGAGCTGTTCGTCGGGAATGTTGCGAATGTCGAAAATGCCGGCCTGCTTCGCCTCGATCAGGAACGCGACCTTGTCCTTCACCTTCGCGGTCACGGTGCCCGACACGACGACTTCGAACACGCTTTCCGCGAGCCGCTCGGCCTTCACGTCGACTTCGACTTCAACCGACGGCATGTCCTGCTCGAGGAAGATCGCCGGCGAATTCGGCTGCTCGAGCGACATATCCTTCAGGTAGACGCGCTGGATGTTGAAGAACGGTTGGTTTTCGACGTCGGACATGTTGTTTCCCTAAATGTGGTGACGAGGCAGCCGGCCTATGCCGGCCGCCCCGGTTGATCCTGCGCGCTTGGCCGCGCGACCGGCGGCCATTCTGCCCTAATCAGGCAGCTTGCAGAAGCGGCACGAGGCCGCCGGCACGGTCGAGCGTCGACAGATCGTCGTAGCCGCCGACGTGCGTGTCGCCGATGTAGATCTGCGGCACCGTGCGGCGGCCCGTGCGCGACATCATTTCCTCGCGGCGCGCGGGATCCTTGTCGATCAGCACCTTCTCGATCTGCTCGACGCCGCGCAGCTTCAGGAGCCGCTCGGCCTGGATGCAATACGGGCACACCTGGGTGCTGTACATGACCACTTTGTTCACTTCGCCACTCCTTGTTTGACGACCGGCATCCCGGCCTGCTGCCACGCGGCGACGCCGCCCTCGAGCACGTGCACCTCGGCATAGCCCGCCGCCTCGACCGCGCGCGCCGCCTTCTGCGACTGCTGGCCGTTCTGGCACACGAGCAGCACCGGGGTGCTCTTGTTCTTCGCGAGCTGCGCGATCTTCGCGCCGATCTCGCCGGCCTCGACCTGGCGCGCCGACGGCAGGTGGCCGGCAGCGAATTCGGTGGCCGGCCGCAGGTCGATCACGACCGCGTTGCGGCGATTGATGAGCTGGGTCGCCTCCGCGGCCGACAGGCCGCCGCGGCCGCGGCGCAGCGCGGGCCAAGCGAGAAGGCCGCCGGACACCAGCAGGATCGCGATGAGGGCCAGGTTCGTGTAATCGGTAAAGAACGTCACGGAATTCCGCCGGAAAAAGAGAAATCGGAAAAGGACAATCCGGCCATTATAAAATAACCGACTTGCGCGATGGCGAGCCCGCCCTCGGGCGCCGCGCGGCGCGCACCGCTTCCTTCACTACCGACCGCAAGCATCTATGTACAAGCTCGTTCTCATCCGCCACGGCGAATCGACGTGGAACAAGGAAAACCGCTTCACCGGCTGGGTCGACGTCGACCTGACCGAACAAGGCTGCAACGAGGCCTACCAGGCCGGCGAACTGCTCAAGGAAGCCGGCTACACGTTCGACATCGCGTATACGTCCGTGCTCAAGCGCGCGATCCGCACGCTGTGGCACGTGCAGGACCGCATGGACCTGATGTACCTGCCGGTCGTACACTCGTGGCGCCTCAACGAACGCCACTACGGCGCGCTGTCGGGCCTGAACAAGGCGGAAACGGCCGCGAAGTTCGGCGACGAGCAGGTGCTCGTCTGGCGCCGCAGCTACGACACGCCGCCGCCCGCGCTCGAGCCGACCGACGAGCGCGCGCCGTACGCCGACCCGCGCTACGCGAAGGTGCCGCGCGAGCAGCTGCCGCTCACCGAGTGCCTGAAGGACACGGTCGCGCGCGTGCTGCCGCTGTGGAACGAGTCGATCGCCCCGGCGATCAAGGCAGGCAAGCAGGTGCTGATCGCCGCGCACGGCAACTCGCTGCGCGCGCTGATCAAGTACCTCGACGGCATCTCGGACAGCGACATCGTCGGCCTGAACATCCCGAACGGCGTGCCGCTCGTCTATGAACTCGACGAGAACCTGAAGCCGATCCAGAGCTACTACCTGGGCGACCAGGACGCGATCGCGAAGGCGCAGGCCGCCGTCGCGAAGCAGGGCAAGGCGGGCTGATCCCGCCCCCTGGCCGCGCCGGCTTCACGCCGCGCGCGGCCGGCCCGCGCGAACCTCCCTGCCCGCGCGCGGTCGAAACGGTTTCGCGGAAGGTTTCATCCCGTTTCGGCCCGTTCCACTGGCAAGTCGGACGAACAGTTATACTTGTCCGCTCCATCCCCGCTACCGCCACGCGCTTCCCGACCGCACCAGACTCACTATGCGAATGAAATTGAAGAACATCGGCCTGATTGCCGCGGGCCTTGCCACGGGCGTGTTCGCCACGCTGCAAGTCTCGGCGTCGGCCGAGCAGACCGTCACGGCGCCGCTTCCCCTCGACCAGCTCCGCCTGTTCGCGGAAGTGTTCGGCCAGATCAAGCGCGAGTACGTCGAGCCGGTCGACGACAAGAAGCTGCTGACGGCGGCGATCAAGGGCATGGTGTCGAGCCTCGACCCGCACTCGTCGTTCCTCGACAAGACCGACTACGAGGAGCTGCAGGAGCAGACGAAGGGCCGCTTCGCCGGTCTCGGCATCGAGATCTCGCAGGAAGACGGCCTCGTCAAGGTGATCTCGCCGATCGAGGACACCCCCGCGTTCCGCGCCGGCATCCGTCCGGGCGACCTGATCACCCGCATCAACGACAAGCCGGTGCGCGGCATGACGCTCGACAAGGCCGTCAAGCAGATGCGCGGCGAGCCGGGCACCAAGGTCACGCTGACGATCTTCCGCAAGAGCGACGACCGCACGTTCCCGATCACGGTCACGCGCGCGGTGATCCGCGTGCAGAGCGTGAAGCTGAAGATGCTCGATCCGGGCTACGCGTACATCCGCATCACGAGCTTCCAGGAGCGCACGACGCCCGATCTCGCAGCAAGGCTGCAGGACATCGCGCGCCAGCAGCCGAACGTGAAGGGCCTGATTCTCGATCTGCGCAACAACGGCGGCGGCCTGCTGCAGAGCGCGGTCGGCGTCGCGGGCGCGTTCCTGCCGCCGGATTCCGTCGTCGTGTCGACCAACGGCCAGATCCCGGATTCGAAGCAGGTCTACCGCGACACCTACGACAACTACCGCCTGCCGTCGTTCGACGGCGATCCGCTGAAGGGCCTGCCGCCGGTCTTCAAGACCGTGCCGATCATCGTGCTGACGAATGCGTATTCGGCGTCCGCGTCGGAAATCGTCGCCGGCGCGCTGCAGGATGCGAAGCGCGCGACGATCATGGGCAAGACGACGTTCGGCAAGGGCTCGGTGCAGACGGTCCGCCCGATGACGGCCGACACCGCGCTGCGCCTGACCACCGCGTACTACTACACGCCGAGCGGCCGTTCGATCCAGAACAAGGGCATCACGCCGGACGTGCCGGTCGATCAATACGCGGACGGCGATCCGGACGACGTGCTCGTGACGCGCGAGGTCGACTACACGAACCACCTCGCGAACACGCAGGATCCGAACGAGAAGAAGGAGCAGGAAGAGCGCGAGCAGCGCCGGATGGACCAGCTGCGCGTCCTCGAAGAGCAGAACGACAAGAAGACGCCGGAACAGCGCCAGAAGGACCGCGAGCGCAAGCCGATCGAGTTCGGCAGCGCGGAAGACTTCATGATGAAGCAGGCGCTCGCGAAGCTCGAGGGCAAGCCGGTTCAGGAGTCGAAGTCGCTGCTGGCCGAAAGCACCAAGAGCGCGACCGGCAAGTCGGCCGCGAAGGCCGCGCCGGCATCGAAGGCAGCCGCACCGAAGCCCGCGTCGGCCACGCAGTAAGCGCCGGCCGGCATCCGACGGGCCATCGCGGGAAGACCGCGATGGCCCGTTTTTCATGCGCGCCTAAAATAGGCGGATACCGCTTCGCACCGCATCACGCCCGCTCCCAGCTCATGAACGACGATCAACTTCTCCGCTACTCCCGCCACATCCTCGTCGACGAGATCGGCATCGAAGCGCAGCAGCGCTTCCTCGACGCGCATGCGATCGTGGTCGGCGCGGGCGGCCTCGGCTCGCCCGCGGCGATGTATCTCGCGGCGTCGGGCGTCGGCACGATCACGCTCGTCGACGCGGACACGGTCGATCTCACGAACCTGCAGCGGCAGATCCTGCACGCGACGGCCTCGGTCGGGCGCAGGAAGGTGGAATCGGGGCGCGACACGCTCGCGCAGCTCAACCCCGAGGTGACCGTGCACGCGGTGGCCGAGCGCGTCGACGACGCGTGGCTCGACGCGCACGTGCCGCGGGCGAGCGTCGTGCTCGACTGCACCGACAACTTCGCGACCCGCCACGCGATCAACCGCGCGTGCGTCGCGCATCGCGTGCCGCTCGTGTCCGGCGCGGCGCTGCGCTTCGACGGCCAGATCAGCACTTTCGACTTCCGCGACCCGGCCGCGCCCTGCTATGCGTGCGTGTTTCCGGAAGACCAGCCGTTCGAGGAAGTCGCGTGCGCGACGATGGGCGTGTTCGCGCCGATCGTCGGCATCATCGGCGCCATGCAGGCGGCCGAGGCGCTGCGCGTGATCGGCGGCATCGGCACGACGCTGAACGGCCGGCTGATGATGCTCGATGCGCTGCGGATGGAATGGACGACGATGAAGATCGCGCGCCAGGCGGATTGCCCCGTGTGCGGCGGCCCGCACTGACGGGCGCGATGCACACGCCCGCACGGGCGTGTGCCTGATTCAAAACCTGCTTACGCGGCGGCGTCCGCACGCGGCTCGGCGGCCGACAGGCGCTTGAGCGCCGATTGCACGTCCTCGGGCTCGAACGCCGCGAGCACGTCGGCGGTCGGCTTCTCGAGCGCCTTCAGGTGCGCACGCAGGATCTCCTGCTTCACGACGAGCAGCTGGCTCGGATGCATCGAGAACTCGGTGAGCCCCATGCCGAGCAGCAGGCGCGTGAGCGCCGGATCGCCCGCCATTTCCCCGCACACCGACACGGGCACGCCCGCGCGCTTCGCCTCGCGCAGCGTGTATGCGATCAAGTGCAGCACCGCCGGATGCAGCGGATCGTACAGGTGCGCGACCGCGTTGTCCGCGCGGTCGATCGCGAGCGTGTACTGGATCAGGTCGTTGGTGCCGATCGACAGGAAATCGACGCGCCTCAGGAACAGCGGCAGCGCGATCGCCGCGGCCGGAATCTCGATCATCGCGCCGACCCGCACGTTCGGATCGTAGGCGAGCCCCGCGTCGTCGAGCTGGTGCTTCGCCTCGCGGATCAGGTCGAGGGTCTGGTCGATCTCCTGCGCGTGCGCGAGCATCGGGATCAGGATCTTCACCGGCCCGAACGCGGATGCGCGCAGGATCGCGCGCAGCTGCGTGAGGAACATCTGCGGCTCGGACAGGCTCCAGCGGATCGCGCGCAGCCCGAGCGCGGGGTTCGGCGCGGTTTCGTAGCCTTCGTCGAGCGCCTCGAGCGGCTTGTCCGCGCCGACGTCGATCGTGCGGATCGTCACCGGCATGCCCTTCATCCACTCGACCGCGCGCTTGTACGCGGCGAACTGCTCTTCCTCCTCCGGCATCTCCTTCTGATGCATGAACAGGAATTCGGAGCGGAACAGCCCGACGCCGACCGCGCCCGCCTCGACCGCCGCCTTCGCGTCGTCGGGCAGCTCGATGTTCGCGTACAGGTCGATCTTGGTGCCGCACAACGTTTGCGTCGGCGAGAACTTCAGGCGCTGCAGCTTGCGTTGCTCCAGCGCCTTCTCGGACTGCCGGTACGAATATTCCTCGAGGACGATCGGCGCCGGATCGACGATCACGATGCCCTGGTCGCCGTCGACGATGATCAGGTCGTCCTGGCGGATCAGCGCGCTCGCGTGCTGCACGCCGACCGCCGCCGGAATGCCGAGGCTGCGCGCGACGATCGCCGTATGCGAGGTGCGCCCGCCGAGATCGGTGACGAACGCCTGGAACGACTGGGTCTTGAACTGCATCATGTCGGCCGGCGCGATGTCGTGCGCGACGACGATCATCTCGTCGGTGCCCTTCGCGGCGCCGTTGAGCGCCTGCGCGGCGGACGGCGCACCGGCGAGCGCCTTCAGCACGCGCTCGACCACCTGCTCGATGTCGGCCTTGCGCTCGCGCAGGTATTCGTCCTCGATGTCGTCGAAATGGCGCGTGAGCAGGTCGAGCTGCTCGGTCAGCGCCCACTCGACGTTGTAGCGGCGCGTGCGGATCAGGTCGATGGTCTCCTGCACGAGCATCGCGTCGCTCAGGATCATCGCGTGCACGTCGATGAACGCGCCCACTTCGCTCGGGGTGTCGTCGGTGAGATCCGCGCGCAGCGCCTCGAGCTCGCGATGCACCGCCTCGAGCGCCGTGCGGAAGCGCTCGACCTCGGCATCGATCTGATGCGCGTCGATCAGGTAATGCGCGACGTCGAGCGCCGCGGGCGCGATCAGATACGCACGTCCGATTGCGATACCACGTGAGACGGGAATGCCATGCAGCGTGAAGGACACGCGCACCTCCTGTGTACATGAAAAGCCGCGGCACACCGCTGCGATGCGCTTATGACCCCGGATAGCGATTATAAATTCCACACCGCGCGGCTGACTGCATGCAGTGCAGCATTGCGCAGATCGCATCAATCCGGCGGGCGAAAAAAATGCCGCGGGATCCGCGGCATTTTCGCTGGAAACGGCAACGATTCCGTGTCGCGGGTCACTGCCCTTCGCCGAACTTGTCGGCGATCAGCTTCAGGAGCGCGTCCATCGCCTCCGTCTCGTCCGGCCCTTCGGTCTCGATCGTGACCGTGCTGCCGATGCCTGCCGCAAGCATCATCACGCCCATGATGCTTTTCGCGTTGATCTTGCGCCCGTTGCGCGTCATCCAGACTTCCGACTGGAAATTGCCGGCCAGTTGCGTGAGCTTGGCCGATGCGCGCGCATGCAGCCCCAATTTATTGACGATGGTGGTTTCTTGTTGAAGCATGGTTCTCGGTCGGTCGAGGCCGCCGGCGGCGCCCGCCGGCGAAGGGTCTAAAACGGGGAACGCAGTGCGCTCAATGCGGCTCGGTGCGCGGGCACGGCTCCGGCGGAATCGGCGCGCACTGGCCGCAGCCGACTTCGGACGGCGGCGGCGGCGTGCCCGCCGCGACTTCGTGGACGCCCTTCGCGCCACCGGACAGCGCCTTGTCGACGAGCTTGTCGAGCGGCATCGTGCGGTAGCAGACCGCGCGCACCAGCATCGGCAGGTTGACGCCCGCCAGCACCCGCACGTTCGCGACCTTCGCGAGCTGGCCGGCGATGTTCGCGGGCGTCGCGCCGTACATGTCGGTCAGCACGAGCGCGCCGTTCTCTTCCTTGAGCCGCGCGAGCTCGGCGTGCGCGAACGCCATCACCTGGGCCGGATCGTTTTCCGCGTGCACGTCGATGCAGCCGATGCGCGCGGGCACGCCGCCGTAGATGTGCGCGATGCAGTCCCGCAGCGCGGTGGCGAGCGGCGCGTGTGCAATGATCAGAATCCCTGCCATGTCAGCCTCCGCAAGGCCGCCCCGGGATGGCTGGCCGCCCGAGCCGGGCGCAGCGAACACAGCGAGCGTGGGGGTCGTTTCATTTCAACCTTGCAACAAGTTCGGCCCGGCCGCCAGGCCATCGGCGCGTCCAAACGCGGCGCCGGGCGAGCGGGCATTGTAGCAGGCCGGTCGACACTTCCCGGCGGCGGGGGGCCTGCGCGGCCGCCGCCGGGGTTGCGCGCATCACGCGGCCTGCGCGGCCGCGCGCTCCAGCGCGTCGATGAACATCGCGGCGACGTCGAAGCCGGTCTGCTCCATGATTTCGCGGAAGCAGGTCGGGCTCGTGACGTTCACCTCGGTCAGCCAGTCGCCGATCGCGTCGAGGCCGACCAGCAGCAGGCCGCGCGCCGCGAGCACCGGCGCGACCGTCTCGGCGATCTCGCGGTCGCGCGCGGTGAGCGGCTGCGCGACGCCGAGCCCGCCCGCGGCGAGATTGCCGCGCACCTCGTTGCCCTGCGGGATCCGCGCAAGCGAATACGGCACCGGCTCGCCGCCGATCAGCAGGATGCGCTTGTCGCCCGCCTTGATCTCGGGGATGAACTTCTGCGCCATCACCGTGCGCGCGCCGTCGTGGCTCAGCATCTCGATGATCGAACCCAGGTTCATGCCGTCCGGCTTCACGCGGAACACGCCCATCCCGCCCATCCCGTCGAGCGGCTTCAGGATCACGTCGCCGTGCTCGGCGTGGAACGCGCGCAGGCGCTGCGCGTCACGGGTGACGAGCGTCGGCGCAACGAACTGCGCAAACTCGCCGATCGCGAGCTTCTCCGAGTGATCGCGGATCGACTGCGCCCGGTTGAACACGCGCGCGCCCGCGCGCTCGGCCAGCTCGAGCAGCCACGTCGACGTCACGTACTCCATGTCGAACGGCGGATCCTTGCGCATCAGCACCGCGCCGAACGACGCGACGCGGCGCGACTCGACCGCGCCCGCCTCGTACCACGGCCCGCGATGCAGGTCGTCCGGATCGCCGACCAGCGTCACGCGCTGCACGTCGGCCTCGACGGCGGAACCCGTCCACGCGAGATGGCGCGGCTCGCACGCGTACACCGCGTGCCCGCGCCGCGCGGCTTCCGCCATCATCGCGTAGGTCGAATCCTTGTAGATCTTGAAGCGCTCGAGCGGGTCGGCGATAAAGAGAATGTCCATGCGGGTCCTGTCGTTGCGGTGCCGGCGCGGCGGCCATTACACCTGGATGGCTTCCGGATCGGTCTTTTCCAGCTCGATCGACGACGCGATCAGCGACAGCCGCGCGACGACGCCGTACATGTAGAACCGGTTCGGCGGCGCGGCGCCCGGCTTGGCGCCCGCATCCGGCAGCGCGGTGTGCTCGAAGCCGAGCGGCACGTAATGCATGCCCGGCGCGTTCAGGTTCTGGTCGCGTTCGCGGCCGCCGTGCGTGCGATAGAAGCCGCCGACCACGTAGCGGTCGATCATGTAGACGACCGGCTCCGCGACCTCGTCGCCGATCCGCTCGAACGTGTACACGCCTTCCTGCACGATCACGTCGCGCACCGCGAGCCCGGCCTTCGACTCGGCCATCTGCGCGCGCTCCGCCTTCGTCATCCGGCCGATCTCGGCCGCGTCGTGCACGGTCATCACGCCGCGCCCCGCGGTGCCGGCGTCGGCCTTCACGACGACGTACGGCTTCTCGCTGATTCCGTATTCGCGGTACTTGCGCGCGATCTTCTTCAGCACGCCGTCGATCGCGTCGGCGAGCGCCTGCTCGCCTTCATGCCCCTGCCAGTCGACGCCCTCGACGTGCGCGAAGTACGGATTCACCATCCACGGATCGACGCCGACCATCTTCGCGAACTTCTTCGCGACGTCGTCGTAGCACGAGAAATGCGTCGACTTGCGGCGCACGGCCCAGCCCGCGTGCAGCGGCGGCAGCAGGTACTGCTCGTGCAGGTTTTCCAGCACGGCCGGGATGCCGGCCGACAGGTCGTTGTTCAGCAGGATCGAGCACGGATCGAAATTCTTCAGGCCGAGGCGGCGCTGCGAGCGCTCGAGCGGCTCGAGCACGATCTTCTGGCCGTCGGCCAGCGTGATCGGCGTGATGTCGGAGATGCTCGGGTCGAGCGAGCCGAAGCGCACGTTCAGGCCGGCCTGGCGCATGATCGTCGCGAGGCGCGCGACGTTTTCCAGGTAGTACGCGTTGCGGGTCGGCAGCTCGGGAATCACGAGCAGGTTCTTCGCGTCCGGGCAGATCTTCTCGATCGCGGCCATCGCCGCCTGCACGGCAAGCGGCAGCACTTCGGGCGGCAGGTTGTTGAAGCCACCCGGGAACAGGTTGGCGTCGACGGGCGCCAGCTTGAAGCCGGCGTTACGCAGGTCGACCGAACAGTAGAACGGCGGCGTGTGCTCCTGCCATTCGAGCCTGAACCAGCGTTCGATCGCAGGCGTGGCGTCGAGGATCTTCTGCTCGAGTTCGAGCAGCGGACCGTTGAGCGCCGTAACGAGGTGGGGAACCATGAATCACTCGCGAGCGGGAGAATGAAGATTGTAGAGCAATTGCTTTGCCCATTTGGGGATTGTTCCCGCATTCACAAGGATTGGGAGGAAGTTTCTGGCTATTGACCTGATAGCGGGCAGGGTTATCCGCTGCCGTCCGCCGCCGCAGGAGAAAAAAAGCCCGCCGGGAAGGCGGGCCGAAGTCGCTGCGCTCATTCGTGGCGGGGGCGGCATCGCGGCCGCCCTCCGCAAATCGTCCGGATTTACTCCACGTGCTCGCCGTGCAGGATCACGTCGAGGCCTTCGCGCTCTTCCTCTTCCGACACGCGCAGGCCCATCGTCAGGTCGATCAGCTTCAGCAGCACGAAGCTCAGCACGCCGCTGTAGATCAGCGTGATCGCGACGCCCTTCGCCTGCAGCAGCAGGCTGCCGTCCATCCCGCCGATGTCCTTCACCGCGAACACGCCGGTCAGCAGCGCGCCCAGGACGCCGCCCACGCCGTGCACGCCGAACGCATCGAGCGAATCGTCGTAGCCGAGCTTCGACTTGAGCCACGTCGCCGACCAGAAGCAGATCACGCCCGCCGCGATGCCGATCACCAGCGCACCGGCGACGCCGACGAAGCCGGCAGCCGGCGTGATCGCCACGAGACCCGCAACCGCGCCCGACACGATGCCGAGCACCGACGGCTTGCCCTTCGCGATCCATTCCGCGAACATCCAGCCGAGCGCCGCGCAGGCCGTCGCGACCTGCGTCGTCAGCATCGCGAAGCCGGCACGGCCATCGGCCGCGACCGCCGAGCCGGCGTTGAAGCCGAACCAGCCCACCCACAGCATCGAGCCGCCGATCATCGTCAGCACCAGGTTGTGCGGCGCCATCGATTCGCGGCCGTAGCCGACCCGCTTGCCGAGCACGAGGCACGACATCAGGCCCGCGATGCCCGCGTTGATGTGCACCACGGTGCCGCCCGCGAAGTCGAGCACGCCGTCGGCCGACAGCCAGCCGGTCGGTTCCCAGACCATGTGCGCGACCGGCACGTAGACGATCAGCGACCAGAGCGTCATGAACACCAGCATCGCCGAGAACTTCATCCGGTCGGCGAACGCGCCGCAGATCAGCGCCGGCGTGATGATCGCGAACGTCATCTGGTAGACGAAGTAGACCGATTCCGGAATCGTCGTCGCGAGGTGGCTCACGGTCAGCGTGGTCGCCTTGTCGCCCTTCACGTAGTTCATCCCGTGGAGGAACACGCGCGACAGGCCGCCGATGAAGCCGTTGCCCGGCGTGAACGCGAGGCTGTAGCCGACGACCGTCCAGAGCACCGTGATCAGCGCGGTGATCGCGAAGCTCTGCATCACGGTGGCCAGCACGTTCTTCTTGCGGACCATGCCCGCGTAGAACAGCGCGAGGCCCGGGACCGTCATGAACAGCACGAGCGCGGTGGACGTGAGCATCCACGCGGTGTCGCCGGCGCTGATCTTCGACGAATCGACGGAGAACGGCGCGGTGGGCGCGGCAGGCGCGGCCGGGGCCGACGCGGCGGCGGCGGCCGATGCATCGGCGGCGCCCGATGCCGGGGCGGCTGCGGCGGAAGCCGCGGCCTCCGGCGCGGCCGGCGCCGAAGCGGCCGGGGCGGCGGCTGCCGACGCGTCGGCGGCCGTTGCGGCAGGCGCGGACGCAGCCGCGGCGGACGCCGCGTCATCCGCGAGCGCCGGGCCGACACCGGCCGCGATCAGCGAGCCGGCCATCAGCAGGGACATCAGAAGTTTGCGCATCTTGGGTTTCCTCTTGTCGCTCGTCTTGTGTGTTACAGCGCGTCTGCGCCTGTCTCCCCGGTGCGGATCCGGATCACCTGCTCGATCGGCGTGACGAAGATCTTGCCGTCGCCGATCTTGCCGGTGCGCGCGGCCCGTTCGATCGCCTCGACCGCCTGGTCGACGAGATCGTCGGACACGGCAGCCTCGATCTTCATCTTCGGCAGGAAATCGACCACGTATTCGGCGCCCCGGTACAGCTCGGTGTGCCCCTTCTGGCGGCCGAACCCTTTCACCTCCGTCACCGTGATGCCCGAGACGCCGAGCGCCGAGAGCGCCTCGCGCGTCTCATCGAGCTTGAACGGCTTGATGATTGCGGTAATGAGTTTCATGAAGTCCTCTCGCTGGGTTGTCCCGTCGAATTGGTTGGATGTGTGGCGGACTACTCTCCAGCAACTCGCATGCCAAGTCCGCTGCGGACACGCACGAAACCGCGCGGCGGGGCCCGCTTCGGCCGCGAAAAGACGCGAAAGCCCGGCCGAACGGCCAACGTGGGCCGTGTTCTCTGGCGCCGGGCGAGGATCGTTGCTAGAGTGCACGCACGCCCCGGAATGCGGGGACTTTCACCCGTGCGGGCGCCGTGCCCGGAAATCGCGCGCCGCGCGCACCATTTCCGGTCATACGTGCATCACGGGCACGTATGCAACTGAAGATGCACATTTTTTGTGCAATGAAGGGGAATCACATGAAGCAACCCAGCGACGTTTTCAACGACCTGCAGTCGCGCGTCAGCGATCTGCTGAAAAACTCGCCGGCCAAGGATGTCGAGCGCAACGTGAAGGCCATGCTGTCGCAAGGCTTCTCGAAGCTCGATCTCGTCACCCGCGAGGAATTCGACACGCAGGCGCAGGTGCTCGCCCGCACCCGCGTGCGTCTCGAGGAACTGGAAAAGCGCGTCGCGGAGCTCGAGCAGAAGCTCGCCGCTTCGCAAGCCTGACCTGCAAGCCAGACCTGCAGGCCTGACGTACAAGCCTGACCTGCAGGCCCGACCGGGCACAGGCGCGACCGGCGGGCCGCTTCCCGCGGCCCGGCGATGCCTGCGCCAGCCCACGTAGTTCCCGTCGTTCTTTCATCCGCGCCACGCCGGCAAGCGCGCACCGATCTCTCCCTTTTCCGCGACAGGCGGCCGCAAGGCATGCCCGTCCGCCCTACAGGAGCCTCGCCATGTCGCTTGCCGTGGTGCGCAGCCGCGCACCGGCGGCCGGCCGCGCGCCGGACGTCACCGTCGAAGTCCATCTCGCCAACGGCCTGCCGTCGTTCTCGATCGTCGGCCTGCCCGATCTCGAAGTCCGTGAAAGCCGCGAGCGCGTGCGCGCCGCGCTGCAGAACTGCGGCTTCGAATTCCCCGTGCGCCGCATCACCGTCAATCTCGCGCCCGCCGACCTGCCGAAGGAATCGGGCCGCTTCGACCTGCCGATCGCGCTCGGCATCCTCGCCGCGAACGGCCAGATTCCGGCCGACGCGCTGCTGGGCCGCGAATTCGCCGGCGAGTTGTCGCTCACCGGCGCGCTGCGGCCGATGCGCGGCGCGTTCGCGATGGCCTGCGGCGTCGCGCGCGACGGGTGCGCGGCCCCCGCCGATCGGGCGGCGCCTCCCCGTGAGCCGGAGCTGTACCTGCCGCTCGACAGCGCCGCCGAGGCGGCGCTCGTGCCGGGCGTGACCGTGTACGGCGCGGCCGACCTGCCCGCGCTGTGCGCGCACCTGGCCGGTGCGCCCGACGGCCGGCTCGCGCCCGTCGCCGCGCCGCCGCTCGATGGCCGGCCCGCGACGGCCGCGCCCGATCTCGCCGACGTGATCGGCCAGCGCGGCGCACGGCGCGCGCTCGAAGTCGCGGCGGCCGGCGGGCATCACATGCTGATGGTCGGGCCGCCCGGCGCGGGCAAGTCGATGCTGGCCGCGCGGCTGCCGGGGCTGCTGCCGCCGCTCACCGACGACGAGGCGCTGACGTCGGCCGCGCTGCTGTCCGCAAGCCGCATCGGCTTCTCGCCCGCGCAGTGGCGGCAGCGGCCGTTTCGCTCGCCGCATCATTCGTCGAGCGCGGCGGCGCTGGTCGGCGGCCGCAACCCGCCGCAGCCGGGCGAGATCACGCTCGCGCACCTGGGCGTGCTGTTCCTCGACGAGCTGCCGGAATTCGACCGGCACGTGCTGGAAATGCTGCGCGAGCCGCTCGAGGCCGGCCGCATCACGATCTCGCGCGCCGCCCAGCAGGCGGACTTCCCCGCCGCGTGCCAGCTGATCGCCGCGATGAACCCGTGCCCGTGCGGCTGGCACGGCGATCCGTCCGGCCGCTGCCGCTGCTCGCCGGACGTCGCCGCGCGCTACCTGCGCAAGCTGTCCGGGCCGCTGCTCGACCGCATCGACATCCAGATCGACCTGCCCGCGCTCACGCCGGCCGAGCTGGCGGCGCGCGCGCCGACACCCGGCGAGCCGAGCGCCGCGGTCGCCACGCGGGTCGCGCAGGCCCGCGCGCGGCAGCTCGAACGCCAGGGCAAGACGAATCACATGCTGAGCGGCCGCGAAACCGACGACCTCGGCCGGCCGACCGACGACGGCGAGCGCCTGCTGCGCGAGGCCGGCGAGCGCTTCGGCTGGTCGGCGCGCGCGTATTACCGGGTGCTGAAGGTCGCGCGGACGATCGCCGATCTCGCCGGCGACCCGCAGCCGAACGCCGCGCAGATCGCCGAGGCGATCCGCTACCGGCGCGCGCTGACCGCGCTCTGAGGACAAAATCCGGCTGTCAAGACTTGACTTATGCACAATTCCGCGCCTCCGGGCGCGGATTGCATCACCGCCGTGAATATTCGATGGCGATCTCGCATGCCGTTGTTTTTATTGATTTTTCTCAAGCGCCCCACGCACCGGTAATCCGTTCCGGCGGCCGTCCGGCGCGGCTTCGACGCGCATTCCGATCACTTTTCAACAAAGTTATCCACACGCGCTGTGGATAGCCCAAAAACTCCCGCAAAATCCGGCAATTAGCGAACAATGCTGCGAAGCAACTTGCGGTTTCGCGCCCCCTCGCCTCTTCAATCGAGTTTCAACGATCCGAAGAATTGATCGAGCTGCTCCTGCCCGAGCGGCGCGTCGGAGATCACGACCGCCTGGTATGCATGTTTGCCGCGCGCCGCGAGCCGGGCCACGATCGTCTTGCGGGCACGCTCCGGCCCCGCCGCCGCGCCGGCCAGCCGCAGCTCGAGCCCGTTCACCGCGCCGCCCGCCGCGAGCGGCACCGGCACCGAGGCCGTCTGCGGCGCGCCGTCGAGGTTGCGGGACAGCCCGCTGCGCAGGTAGTCGAGCGCCGCGCGCCGGGTCTCGTCGCGCTCGTCGGGCAGCATCACCGTGCCGACCGCGAACACCGCGCCGTCGACGTGCGCCGCCTGCATCCGCATCTTCATCGGCATGCCGCCGATCGCGACCGCATGCTCCTCGACGGTCGGCTTCGCGGGCAGGTCGATCGTGTAGCCGGCGTCGCTGTGCAGCGTGCGCCAGTCGAAGGCCGGCGAGCACGCGGCCAGCGCGGCGCTCGCGCACACGAGTGCGGCGAAGTGCCGCAGCGGACGGAAAAGGGGACGCAGCGAATCGGGGAAGACCTTCGGCATGACGCGGATCGACACGGGCAAAACGTGCATTATGCGTCGAACCGCAACGCCGGGATGCGTGGCGGCCCCCGGTGCGCGTGCCGCATTCGCGCTAAAATGAGCGCCGAATTTCGACGTGTCCGCCCTGTCCCGCGTCATCGACCGTCCTTCGAGAGCCCGCAGATGAACTCCACGCCTCCTTCTTCCAGCCGCCGCGCGAGCCCGATGCGCTACGTCGCGGCCGTCGTCGTTGCAGCCGCGATCGCCGTGGCCGGCTTCTTCGCGTTCAGCGGCAAGTCCAGCGCGCCGGACGCGACCTTCACGCTGCTGTCGGGCCAGAAGATCTCGACCACGGCCGACCTGAAGGGCAAGGTCTACCTCGTCAACTTCTGGGCGACGAGCTGCGCGACCTGCATGCAGGAAATGCCGCAGATGGTCGAGACCTACAACCGCTTCAAGGGACAGGGGCTGGAATTCGTCGCGGTCGCGATGAACTACGACCCGCCGATGTACGTGGCGAACTACGCGCAGACGCGCCAGCTGCCGTTCAAGGTCGCGCTCGACGACGGCAGCGTCGCGCAGCAGTTCGGCAACGTGCAATTGACGCCGACGACCTTCGTCGTCGACAAGGACGGCAAGATCCTGAAGCGCTATGTCGGCGCGCCGCAGTTCGCGGAGCTCGACGCGCTGCTCAAGAAGGCGCTCGGCAACGCCGCCTGAGCGTCCGCCCGATACCGGCCGACAGGCGCGCAACGCGCGCCTCGCCGCAAGCAGGGCCCCGACACGGACCGCATGACCGGACAACACCGGTTCCGCGGTCCGTTTCGTTTCAGCGGTCCTTTCAGCGGTCTGTATCGCCTTTCGCCGACAGCCCGTAGCGCTTCATCTTCTCGTAGAGCGTCGCCTTGCCGACGTGCAGCCGGTCGGCGGTGGCCGCGACCGCGCCGCCCGTCTGGTTCAGCGCCTCGGCGATCACCGCGCGCTCGAACTGCTCGATGCGCTCCTTCAGCGTCTGCTCGTTCGCGTCGTCGTCCGCCGCCGCGCCTGCGTCCTGCGGCATGTCGGCGACGCCGAGCACGAACCGGTCGGCCGCGTTGCGCAGCTCGCGCACGTTGCCGGGCCAGTCGCGCTGCATCAGGCTCGCGCGCTGCCGGTCGGTGAGCACCGGCGCCGGGCGGCCGTAGCGCACCGCCGCGTCGAGCATGAAGTGCTCGAACAGCGGCACGATGTCCTCGCGGCGCTCGGCGAGCGGCGGCAGCGCGATCGTCACGACGTTGAGGCGGTACAGCAGGTCGCGCCGGAACGTGCCGGCCGCGACCAGCTCGCTCATGTCGCCCTTCGCGGCCGCGACGACGCGGCAATTCACGCGGATCGGCTGGTTCGAGCCGAGCCGCTCGAGCACGCCGTCCTGCAGCACGCGCAGCAGCTTTACCTGCAGCGCGAGCGGCATGCTTTCAATCTCGTCGAGGAACAGCGTGCCGCCGGACGCGTATTCGAGCTTGCCGACCCGGCGCTTCGCGGCGCCCGTGAACGCGCCCGGCTCGTAGCCGAACATCTCCGATTCGAACATCGGCTCGGGCAGCGCGCCGCAGTTCACCGCGATGAACGGCTTGTCGCGGCGCGGCGACAGCTCGTGCAGGCTGCGTGCGATCAGCTCCTTGCCGGCGCCCGTGTCGCCGTTGATGAGCACCGACGCATCGGTCGGCGCGACGTTCGCGATCAGCCGCCGCACCTGCTCGATCGCCGGGCTGCGGCCGATGATGCGCGGCGCGACGACGTTCTGCCCGGCCAGCTCGCGGCGCAGCGCGTGGTTCTCGAGCACCAGCTCGCGGCGCTCGAGCGCGCGCCGCACGGTCTCGATCAGCCGCTCGGCCGCGAACGGCTTCTCGATGAAGTCGTACGCGCCGTCGCGCATCGCCTGCACGGCCATCGAGATGTCGCCGTGCCCGGTGACGAGGATCACCGGCACGTCGGGCACGCGCTCGCGGCACTGCGCGAGCAGGTCGAGCCCGCTCGCGCCGGGCAGGCGGATGTCGCTGACGATCACGCCGGCGGCGTCGCCGACGATCGCCTTCTCGGCGGCCTCGGCCGACTCGAAGCCGGTCACGTCGAACCCCGCCAGCTGGAGGCTCTGCACGCTCGCGCGGCGCACGAGCGCATCGTCTTCGATATAGATCACTTGCAGCCGGTTGGCCATCGTACTTGCTTGCTCCTGATGGGTGCCGCGGCGCTCGGCGCGCGCAACGGGCGCGCTCAGCGCGAGCCCGCCTGCTCGGACACGGAGTCCGGATGATGCGTGCGCGCGCGGCGCAACGTCAAGACGAACAGCGCGCCGCCGCCCGGCGCGTTGCGCGCGGTCAGCGAGCCGCCCGCGTCGCTCGCGATCGACGACGAGATCGCGAGCCCGAGGCCCAGCCCGCGCCCCATTTCCTTGGTCGTGAAGAACGGCTCGAACAGCCGCGGCAGCAGGTCGGGCGGGATGCCCGGGCCATTGTCGCGCACCCGGATCGCGAGCGTCGCGGCCGACGCGTCGATCGCGATCTCGATGCGCGGGGCCGCCGCGCGCGGCGCGGCGGACGACGCAACCGCGTCGAGCGCGTTGCCGAGCAGGTTGATCAGCACCTGTTCGAGACGCAGATCCTCGCAGCGCGCGACGAGTTCCGGATGGTCGTTCGCGAGATCGAGCGGCGCGGCGCGCGACGGCTCGCCGTCGCCGTCGCGCAGCGTCAGCACCAGCTCGACGCCGCGCAGCCGCTCGCCGAGCAGCGCGAGCACGCTGCGCAGCGCGCGCACGACGAGCGCCTGCTCGTTGCGCGGCCGCGCACGGCCGACGAACAGCTTCAGCTGGTTGGTGATCTTGCCCATCCGCTCGGTGAGCGCGGCGATCGCCTCGAGGTTCTCGCGCGCGGCCGCCTGCTCGCCGCGGTCGAGCAGCACGCGCGTGTTGTCGGAGAAGCTGCGCAGCGCGGCGAGCGGCTGGTTCAGCTCGTGCGTGATGCCGGCCGCCATCTGGCCGAGCGCGGCCAGCTTGCTCGCCTGGATCAGCTCGTCGTGCGCGGCGCGCAGCTCCTGTTCGGCGCGGATCCGGTCGCCGACCTCCTTCTGCAGCTGCCCGTTCGCCTGCGACAGATCGGCCGTGCGCTCCTCGACGCGCCGGTTCAGCTCCGCGTACGCCTGCTGCAGCAGCGCGCGGCCGCGCATCATCTCGCGCACGCGCGCGCGGCGCATGCGCCAGTAGAACGCGAGCAGCGCGATCGTCACGAAGCCGAAACCGGTGACGATCGTCGCGTTGCGCGCGTCGGCGTCGACAGGCGCGATCGGCGCGAGCGTGACGAGCTGCCAGTCGGGCTCGCCGATGCGGCGCTGCGTCGCGAGGTAGCGCGGCGCGCGGCGGCCCGGCCCGAGACGCACGATCTGCGCATCCGCGCCGAGCGCGCGCTCGACCCGCAGCGGCAGCGGCGTGACCGGCTGCTGCGCGTACTGGCGGGTTTCGTAGATCGACGCGTCGACGGGGCCCGGCAGCGGCTTCAGCGTGTGGTACTTCCACGCCGGCACCGACGACAGGAACACGACGCCGTGCTCGTCCGCGACGACGAGCGGCTCGGACGCGTCGGCGCCCTGGAACCATTCGAGATTGAGCTTCACGACGACGACGCCGACGATCCGGCCGTCGCGCCACACCGGCTGCGAGATGTAGTAGCCGGGGTCGCGCGAGATCGTGCCGATGCCGAAGAAGCGGCCGACGCGGCCGTTCATCGCGTCGATGAAATACGGGCGGAACCGGTATTCGATTCCGATGAAGCTGTCGGGCGCGCGCCAGTTGCTCGCGGCGACGCACAGGCCGTCCGCGCCGACGAGATAGGTGACGGTCGCGTGCGCGTGCTGGTTGAGGTCTTCGAGATAGCGGTTCGCGCGCGCCGCGTAGTCGGCGCGCTTCGGCTCGGCGAGCAGGTCCTGCACGAGCGGGTGGCTGCCGAGCAGGTACGGCAGCGACTCGTAGCGGTCGAGGGTGCTTTTCAGCGCATTGGTGGTGCGATCGACGCGCACCGCGGCATTGCGCTGCAGTTCGTCGATCCCGCGCTGCCAGGTGAAGGTCCACGTCAGCGTGCACGCCGCGACGAGCGCGACGGCGAGCGCGACGAGAACCAGCAGGCGGCGCTTCACGATGACGGCTTCCTGACGATGCGGATCGCCTATTGTGTCATAGCCGCCCGCACCGCCGCCGCTGCCGCGCGGCGCGCCGCCCGCGGGCGGCGCCCCCTGCTCCTTCATGGCGTCAGACGCCGGCCGTCTCGGTCGCGGCGACTTCGCCGCCGCCCTTCAGCGCCTGGCGCAGCTTGTTGCGGTCGAGCTCCTTCTCCCACGCGGACACGACGACCGTCGCCACGCCGTTGCCGACGATGTTGGTCAGCGCGCGGCACTCGCTCATGAAGCGGTCGATGCCGAGGATCAGCACCATGCCCGACAGCGGGATGGTCGGCACGACGGCGAGCGTCGCGGCCAACGTGATGAAGCCCGCGCCGGTCACGCCGCTTGCGCCCTTCGACGTCAGCATCGCGACCGCGAGCAGCGTGAGCTGCTGCATCCAGGTCAGTTCGATGTTGGTCGCCTGCGCGATGAACAGCACGGCCATCGTCATGTAGATGTTGGTGCCGTCGAGGTTGAACGAGTAGCCGGTCGGCACCACGAGGCCGACCACCGAGCGCGAGCAGCCCGCCTTCTCGAGCTTTTCCATCAGCTGCGGCAGCGCGGCTTCCGACGAGCTCGTGCCGAGCACGATCAGCAGCTCTTCCTTGATGTAGCCGATGAAGCGGATGATCGAGAAGCCGGTGAAGCGCGCGATCGCGCCGAGCACGACCAGCACGAACACGACCGAGGTCAGGTAGAACGTGCCGATCAGCTTGAGCAGCGGCACCAGCGAGCCGACGCCGTACTTGCCGATGGTGAACGCCATCGCGCCGAACGCGCCGATCGGCGCGAGCTTCGTGACGATGTGCACGATGCCGAACAGCACGCGCGTGATGCCGTCGATGAAATCCGTGACCACGCGGCCACGCTCGCCGAGGTGCGCGAGCACGCTGCCGAACAGCAGCGCGATCAGCAGGATCTGCAGGATCTCGCCCTGCGCGAACGCGTCGACCATCGTGTTCGGGATGATGTGCATCAGGAAGTCGACCGTCGACTGGCCGTGCGCCTTCGCCGCGTACGACGCGACTTCCTTGCCGTTCAGCGTCGCCGGATCGATGTTGAAGCCGACGCCCGGACGCAGGATGTGCGTCGCCGCGAGGCCCAGCAGCAGCGCGAAGGTCGACACGACCTCGAAGTACAGCAGCGCCTTGCCGCCCACGCGCCCGACCTTCTTCATGTCCTCCATGCCGGCGATGCCGGTCACGACCGTACAGAAGATGATCGGCCCGATCACCATCTTGATCAGCTTGATGAAGCCGTCGCCGAGCGGTTTCATCTCGGTGGCGAGCGACGGATAGTAATGACCGAGGATCACGCCGACGATGATGGCGAAGATCACCTGCACATAAAGCACTTTGTAGAAGGGTTTCTTCTTCACGATGATTCCTGATGAAGGGTAGATGAGCCGATAAGGCGGCGTCACGCGCGCGGGAAGGCGACGAGGAAGGAGGCAATGCCCCCTGAGTCAAACGCCCGCGCGGCTGCCGTGCCGCAACAAGCGATGCCTCAAGACATCCGGGGGAGGAAGAAGGCGTTGGTCATCGGTTGTCTCCTTGCTTGCTGTAGTAGTTCGGCCGGGGGTGGCCGTGCCTTTTATATTGCAAGGTCGATGCCAGCCGCGTGAAAGCATTCAGGCCGTTGTTTTCATTGTATTTCCCACAATGCGGCAGGCAAGGAAATCCGGGTTTCCGGAAATCCGGAATGCATCCGTCCGGCAATCCGGACGGATGCGGCCATTCATCTGACGATTCAGTGGTGCGCGGCCGGGCCGGCCAGCACGCCCGTCTGCGCGTAGAACTCCTGCCGCGCGAACGCGTCGCGCTCGCGGCGCGCGCGCTCGCCGCGGTCGGCCAGCGAGCCGACGACGATGCCCGCGAACGCGAGCGGCACCGACACGAGCGCCGGGTTGTCCAGGAACACCGGCGCGTGCGCGTGATGCAGCACGTCGACCCACACCGACTTCGACAGCACCGTGAGCGCGACCGCCGACGCGAGGCCGAGGCCGCCGCCCAGCACCGCGCCGCGCGTCGTCATTCCGCGCCAGAAGATCGACATCGCGAGCACCGGGAAATTCGCGCTCGCCGCGACCGCCGCGACGAGGCCGACCATGAACGCGACGTTCACGTGCTCGAACAGGATCGACAGCCCGATCGCGACCGCGGACAGCGCGATCGTCGCCGCGCGCGAGATGCGCATTTCCAGCCGCTCGTCCGGCTTGCCGCGCGCCCACATCTGCGCGTACAGGTCGTGCGAGATCGTCGTCGCGCCGGCGAGCGTGAGGCCCGCGACCACCGCGAGGATCGTCGCGAACGTGACGGCCGCGATGAAGCCGTAGAACCAGTTGCCGCCGACCGCCTGCGCGAGCTTCACCGCGACCATGTTCGAGCCGCCGAGCAGGTCGCGCGTGAGGTTGAACGTGCCGTTCGCGCCGAGCTTGAAGAACTCCGGATGCTGCGCGAGCAGCACGATCGCCGAGAAGCCGATCACGAACGTCAGCAGGTAGAAATAGCCGATGAAGCCGGTCGCGTAGAGCACCGACTTGCGCGCCTCCTTCGCGTTCGGCACCGTGAAGAAGCGCATCAGGATGTGCGGGAAGCCGGCGGTGCCGAACATCAGCGCAATGCCGAGCGACAGCGCGTTGGCCGGATCGCGGATCAGCTTGCCGGGCGCCATGATGCCGAGCGCGCCCGGATGCACGGCCACCGCGCGGCGGAACATCGCGTCGATGCTGAAGCCGAATTCGCCGAGCGCGAGCCACGCGAGCAGCGTCGCGCCGCACAGCAGCAGCACGGCCTTGATCACCTGCACCCAGGTGGTCGCCGTCATCCCGCCGAAGAACACGTACACCACCATCAGCACGCCGACGATCAGCTCGGCCGTGCCGTACGACAGCCCGAACAGCAGCTGGATCAGCTTGCCCGCGCCGACCATCTGCACGACGAGGTACAGCACGACGATCGTCAGCGAGTTGGCCGACGTCAGCAGCCGGATCGGCCGCTGCGCGAAGCGGTATGCGACTACGTCGACGAACGTGAACCGGCCGAGGTTGCGTAGCGGCTCGGCGATCAGGAACATCACGAACGGCCAGCCGACGAGGAAGCCGATCGAGTAGATGAGCCCGTCGAAGCCGAACATGAACACCATGCCGGACAGGCCGAGGAACGACGCGGCCGACATGTAGTCGCCGGCGATCGCGAGGCCGTTCTGCAGGCCGGTGATGCCGCCGCCCGCCGTGTAGAAGTCGCGCGTGGAGCGCGTGCGGCGCGCGGCCCAGCGGGTGAGCGCGAGCGTCGCGAACACGAACGCGAAGAACATGCCGATCGCAACGGGGTTCAGTTCGACCTTGTCGGGCATCGGCCCGGCGACGGACACCGCGTGCGCGGCGGCGGGAACGAGCGCCGTGCAGGCGGCGCAAAGCGAGGATAACGAACGATGCATCGCGGCCTCCGTCACGCACGTTCGAGGATCGCGTCGACCGCCCGGTCGAACGCACGGTTCGCGCGCAGCACGTAGCACGCGGTCAGGGCGATCGCGACCAGGATGATCGCGACACCCGCGGCGACGCCGGCGGTGATCGTCGCGCCCCGGTACAGCGGCGCCGCGAGCACGCGCGGCGCGAGCGCGACGAGCAGGATGAAGCCGTAATACGTGGCGATCATCAGCGCCGTCAGCACGAAGCTGAAGCGGCGCCGCGCGCGCACGAGCTGCTGGTAGTCGCGGCGCGCCGTGACCGATTCGATGACGGAAAGCTCCATGGTGTCTCCTTTGTCGACCGGAGTTGGCGCTTGAGCGCTTGCTCCGGTCCCATGCGATGCACGGCGTCGTCCTGCGACGGGTATCGTGTAATGGTCCGGCGCGCGATCCTGCCCGCCCGCGCCGCGGCGTCACCTTCGATTCAGACCACGCGATCCGCGCGCAGCCGCGCGACGTCGCCCGCCGACAGCCCGAGCCAGCCGCCGAGCACCTCGGCCGTATCCGCGCCGAGCCCGGGCGGCGCGCCGCGCACCGGCAGCCGCGCGCCGTCGAAGCGGTACGGCGGCGCGAGCACGTCGACGCCGCCCGCGACCGGATGCGGCTGGCGCGTGACGAGCCCCGCGCGGCGTGCGCGCTCGGACGTCAGCGCCTCGTGCAGGCCGAGCACTTCGCCGCACGGAATGCCGGCGCCGGCGAGCCCGGCCAGCAAGGTCGCGCGCGTACGGCTCGCGAGCTCGCGGCGAATCTCGGGCAGCAGCTCGGCCCGGTTCTGCGAGCGGCCGAGGTTGGTCGAGTAACGCGGGTCGGCCGCGAGATCGGGCCGCCCGATCACGTCGCAGAAGCGCGCGAACTGCGGGTTGGTGCCGACCGTGATCACGAGCGGGCCGTCGGCCGCGTCGAACACGCCGTACGGCACGATCGACGGATGCGCGTTGCCGTAGCGCGGCGGATCCTGCTCCATCAGCAGCGCGTCGAGCCCGTAGTACGCGGTGATCATCAGCCCGCAGTCGAACAGCGCCATCTCGATGCGCCGGCCGCGGCCCGTCGCGTGCCGCTCGTACAACGCCGCGAGGATCGCCTGCGCCGAATACATCCCGGTGAACAGGTCGACCGCCGCGACGCCGAACTTCAGCGGCGGCTGGTTTTCCTCGCCGTTCAGCGCCATCAGCCCCGCCTCGCCCTGCACGACGAGGTCGTAGCCGGGGCGGCCCGCTTCCGGGCCCGAACGGTCGTAGCCCGAAATCGCGCAATGCACGAGGCGCGGGTTCAGTTCGGCCAGCGCGTCGTAGCCGAGGCCGAGCTTCTCCGCGCCGCCGAACTTGAAGTTGTGGATCAGCACGTCGGCCTGCGCGGCCAGCTCGCGCGCGAGACGTTGGCCTTCCGCCGTCTGCAGGTCGAGGCAGATCGACCGCTTGCTGCGGTTCACGCTGTTGAAGTAGGTCGTCTCGGTATCGCCGATGCGCAGGCCCCAGTCGCGCGTATCGTCGCCGCGCGCCGGATGCTCGACCTTGATCACTTCCGCGCCGAAATCGGCCAGCACCATCGCGCTCCACGGCCCGGCCAGCACGCGCGAGAAATCGAGCACCTTGACGCCGGCGAGCGGCATCGCGGGTTGCGTCGCGTTGTCCATCGTCGTCTCCTCCCTCTTCTGCCTGCTTATTGTTTCGACTGCGGTTTAGACAGCGCGATATAGCGCGCGAGATGGTGGTCCTCGTCGCCGAGCTGGTGATCGATCATCACGAGGCGCTTCGCGTAGTGCGACAGCGGCAGCTCCCACGTCATGCCGATCCCGCCATGCAGCTGGATGCTCTCCTCGGCGACGAGCGTGCCGATCCGGCCGATGCTGTATTTCGCCGCGGCCAGCGCGCGCTCGCGCACGGCACGCGGCGCATCGAGCTGCGCGGCCGCGTTGATCACCGCCGAGCGCGCCTGCTCGACTTCGAGCAGCAGGTCGGCCATCCGGTGCTGCAGCGCCTGGAAGCTGCCGATCGGCATGCCGAACTGCTTGCGGGTGCGCAGGTACTCGAGCGTGTGCTCCTTCGCGACGTCCATCGCGCCGAGCGCCTCCGCCGACAGCGCGAGCAGCCCGTAGCCGAGCACGCGTTCGAGCAGCGCCGCGCCGTCGTGCGGATCGCCGAGCGCCGCGTCGGCCGGCAGCGCGACGCGCTCGAAGCGCACCTCCGCCGCACGGCCGCCGTCGATCTTCCGGTAATCGCGCAGCGACACGCCGTGCGCATCGGCCGGCACGACGAACAGGCGGATGCCGTGCGCATCGTCGTCGTTCCCCGCGGTGCGCGCGGATACGACGAAGAACGCGGCCTGCGCGCCCTGGTCGACCACGCCCTTCGCACCGCTCAGCACCCAGCCGTCGCCGCTCTTTTCCGCACGCGTGCGCACGGTGGTCAGCTCGTAGTGCGAGCCCGGCTCGTCGTGCGCGAACGCGGCGCTCGCGCTGCCGGCGATCAGCGCGGCGAGCCGCTCGCGCTGCGCGTCGCCGCCGGCGAGCGCGAGCGCGCGGCCCGCGAGCAGCGCGCCGAGGAACGGCTCGACGACGAGCCCGCGCCCGAGGCATTCGAACACGACCGCGATATCGAAGCCCGCGCCGCCGAAGCCGCCGTCGGCTTCGTCGAACAGCACGCCGATCGCGCCGAGCTCGGCGAAGCGTTCCCACATCGTCCGGTCGAAGCCCTGCGCCGATTGCGCGATGCGGTCGCGCACCGGGAACGCGTACTGCTCGGCGATGAAGCGGTTCAGCGTGTCCGCCAGCATCCGGCGGTCTTCGGTATGTCGAAAGTCCATGAGCGTTCCTTACAAGCCGAGCATCATCTTCGCGATGATGTTCTTCTGGATTTCGTTCGAGCCGCCGAAGATCGACAGCTTGCGGTTGTTGAAATACTGCAGCGCGGCGCTCGCGGCCTCTTCCGGCCCGACCGGCTCGCCGTCGTAGTCGGCATCGAGCGCCTCCTCGACGAACGGCTGCGCGTACGGCCCCATCGCGCGCCGCATCAGCGACGTGATTTCCTGGCGGATCTGCGTGCCGCGGATCTTCAGCATCGAGCTTTCCGCGCCCGGTGCGCCGCCGCCCGCGACCGCGGCGAGCACGCGCAGGTTGGTCGTCTTCATGTTCTCGAGCTCGATCTCGACGCGGGCGACGCGTGCCGCGAAATACGGATCGTCGGCGAGCGGCCGGCCGTTTTTCCTCACCTTCGCGGCGACCGCGCGCAGCCGGTCGAGCGCGGCCGTCGAGAAGCCGACGCCCGCGATGTTGGTGCGCTCGCAGGTGAGCAGGTATTTCGCGTAGGTCCAGCCGCGGTTCTCCTCGCCGACGAGGTTCGCGGCCGGCACGCGCACGTCGGTGAAGAACACTTCGTTCACCTCGTGCTCGCCGTCGAGCGTGACGATCGGGCGCACCTCGACGCCGGGCGTGTTCATGTCGATCAGCAGGAAGCTGATGCCCTCCTGCTTGCGCACGTCGGTCGCGGTGCGCACGAGGCAGAAGATCATGTTCGCGTAGTGGCCGAGCGTGGTCCACGTCTTCTGGCCGTTGACGATGTAGTGTTCGCCCTGCGCGTCGATGCCCCGCACGGCGCTCGTCTTCACCGCCGCGAGATCGGAGCCCGCGCCCGGCTCCGAGTAGCCCTGGCACCACCAGTCGGTGCCGTCGAGGATGCGCGGCAGCCAGTGGCGCTTTTGCGCGTCGCTGCCGTACTTGATCAGCACGGGCCCGAGCATGCTCACGCCGAACGGCACGATGCGCGGCGCGCCGGCGAGCGCGCATTCGTGATCGAACAGGAACTTCTGCGCGACGCTCCAGCCGGGGCCGCCGTACTCGCGCGGCCAGTGGTTCGCGAGCCAGCCGCGCGCATCGAGGATCGCGTGCCATTCGCGCATGTCGTCGCGCGTCAGGTGCAGGCCGCCCTTCACCTTGCGGGAAATGCGCTCCGGCAGCCGGTCTTTCAGGAAGCGCTGTACGTCGGCGCGAAACGCTTCTTCTTCGGGCGTGAAATCGAGATCCATGGGTTCTCCGTAACGAATTCGGGGCAACGTTCAGTCGACGCGGTTCAGGCTCGCGAAGGTCTCGCCGCTCTCGACCAGCGACACGATCAGCGGCGACGGCTTCCAGAACAGCGGATCCTCTTTCGCGAACGCGCGCAGGTCGGCGAGCACGTTCGCGAGGCCGACGGTATCCGCGTAGTGCATCGGGCCGCCGCGGTGGCGCGGGAAGCCGTAGCCGTGCAGGAACACCGCGTCGACGTCGAGCGGGCGCAGCGCGATCTTCTCGTGCACCACGTTCGCGCCTTCGTTGATCATCGCGGCGAGGTAGCGGCGCAGGATCTCGTCGTCGGTGAACGCGCGCGGCGCGATGCCCTTCTTCGCGCGTTCCTCCGCGACGATCGCATCGACCTCGGGGTCCGGCGTGCCGCTGCGCGCGCCGTCCGGATACAGGTAATAGCCGCGCCCCGTCTTCTGCCCGAACCAGCCGCGCTCGCACAGCCGGTCGGAAATCCCGACATAGCGCGCGCGCGGATCGCGCGTCGCCGCGCGGCGCTTGCGGGTCGCCCAGCCGATGTCGCCGCCCGCGAGGTCGACGACCTGGAACGGCCCCATCGGGAAGCCGAACGCGCGCACCGCGCGGTCGATCTGGTACGGCGACGCGCCGTCTTCCATCAGGTAGTCGGCCGCGGTGCGATAGACCGCGAGGATCCGGTTGCCGATGAAGCCGTCGCACACGCCCGCGCGCACCGGCGTCTTCTTCAGCAGCTTCGCCAGCGCGAACGCGGTCGCGACGACCTCCGGGCTCACGCGCGCGGGCACGACGATCTCGAGCAGCTTCATGATGTTGGCCGGCGAGAAGAAATGCAGGCCGATCACGTCGCCGGGCCGCTCGATGCTCGCGGCCAGCCGGTCGATGTCGAGATACGACGTGTTGGTCGCGAGCACCGCGCCCGGCTTGCACGCGCGCGCAAGCGCCGCGAATACCGCCTGCTTGACGTCCATGTCCTCGAACACGGCCTCGATCACGACGTCGACCTGCGCGAGCGCGTCGTACGACGTGCTGCCCTTCAGCCGCGCCAGCCGCGCCGCATGCGCGGCGGGCGTCATGCGGCCCTTCGCGACGAGCCCGTCGTAGACCTTCTCGACGTGCGCGCGGCCGCGCGCGAGCGACGCGTCGTCGCGCTCGATCATCGTCACCGGCAGCCCGGCGTCGAGCGCGGCCACCGCGATGCCCGCGCCCATCGTGCCGCCGCCCACCACGCCGATCCGCTCGACCGGCCGCGCGCTCGCGTGGCGCGCCTCGGGCGCCTTCGCGGCCTCGCGCTCCGCGAAGAACGCATGCACGAGGCCCGCGCGCTGCGGGCTGTCGATGCACTGCAGGAACAGGCTGCGTTCGAGCGCCATCCCCGCATCGAACGACTGCGTGAGCGCGGCCTCGACCGCGTAGACGATCTTCGCCGGCGAGAACAGCCCGCGCGACTTCTTCGCGAGTTCGTCGCGCGCCGCGTCGATCGCCGCTTGCGCGGCCGCGCGGTCCGCCAGCCCCTGCGCGTCGCGGCTGCGCCGCGCGGGCGCGCCGAGCGACAGCAATTCCTGCACGTACGCGAGCCCTTCGGCGAGCGTGTCGTCGCTGTGCGCGAGACGGTCGACGAGGCCGAGCGCGAGCGCCTCGTCCGCGCTCGCGTGGCGGCCGGACAGCATCAGGTCGAGCGCGGCCTTCGCGCCGATCAGGCGCGGCGCGCGCTGCGTGCCGCCCGCCCCGGGCAGCAGGCCGAGCGTCACTTCGGGCAGGCCGAGCTTCGCGCCCGGCACCGCGAGCCGGTAATGCGCGGCCAGCGCGACCTCGAGGCCGCCGCCGAGCGTCGCGCCGTGCAGCGCGACCACGACCGGCTTCGCGCTCGACTCGATCCGCTCGCACACGTCCGGCAGCGACGGCGGCACGGGCGGCTTGCCGAACTCGCGGATGTCGGCGCCCGCGATGAAGTTGCGCCCCGCGCCGACGATCAGCACCGCGTGGATCGCGGCGTCGGCCTGCGCGGCGTCGAGCGCGTCGGCGAGGCCGCGCCGGACGTCGGCCGACAGCGCGTTGACGGGCGGATGGTCGAGCGTGACGACCAGCACCTTGTCGCGCCGCTCGCGCGTGACCGGGCCGGTGCCGGGGGAGGGGGAGAGGTTCATCAATGCACCTGCGATGCGGGAAAGGTCACCGGCCGGACGCCGGGCGTGACTCGATTCTCGATTGATCGAGATTCATTGACAATTCCCTCGCTCTTTTACAAGCTGTCAAATCCGGCTTGACATTGAATGCGTGCAAACCGTTAAACGGGACAGATGAGGAGACCTCGGGCATGGACCTGAACGCGCTGACGCTGCTCGTCGAGATTCTCGACGCGGGCAATCTCAGCAAGGCTGCGCAGCGGCTCAAGATGAGCCGCGCGAACGTCAGCTACCGGCTGAACCAGCTCGAGCGCTCGATCGGCCAGCAGCTCGTGCGGCGCACGACGCGCCGCATCGAGCCGACCGAGATCGGGCTGAAGCTGTACGAGCATGGCCGGCGCATCCGCAACGAGCTGCTCGCCGCGCAGGAATCGGTGACGACGCTCGGCCAGGACCTGCAGGGCCGCGTGCGGCTGTCGGTGCCGAGCGGCTACGGGCAGCTCGTGATGTCGGACTGGCTGCTCGCGTTCAAGCGGCTGTATCCGGGCATCGTGCTCGACGTCGTGTTCGAGAACCGCGTCGAGGATCTCGTGCGCGACGAGGTCGACATCGCGATCCGCGTGATGTCCGAGCCGCCGCAGAACCTCGTCGCGCGCGACATGGGCGCGGTGCGCTACGTCGCGTGCGCGTCGCCCGCGTTCGCGGCCGCGCACGGCATGCCGGCCGGGCTCGACGCGCTGTCGGACGCGCCCGTGATCACCGCGACGGTGATGGGCCGCCAGTTGCGGATCGCCGCGTATCTCGGCGACGAGCGCCACGAGGTGCTGCTCGAGCCGACGCTGATCTCGGAGAACTTCCTGTTCCTGCGCCAGGCGATCCTCGCGGGGCTCGGCGTCGGCATCGTGCCGGACTACGTCGTGCACGACGACGTGCGGCGCGGCGCGGTGGTCACGTCGCTCGACGCATACCGGCTGTCGATCTTCGGCACGCACATGTACATGCTCTACATGCCGAACCGCCACCACACGCGCGCGACCGCAACGTTCATAGAGTTCATCCTCGAACAGGCCGGAAAGACCGGCCGGGGCGGGCCGGACGCGCTGCGTCAGGGTTTCCGGTCGGATGACAATGCGCTCGCGGCGCGGCGACAATAGCGCGCGTCGGCCGATGCCGGCGCGCCGCCGCTTCGTTTCAGGTTCCCGCATTCACACCTGCCGAGGGTTCAATGTCCGACCGGATTCGCCTGCGCCCGCCTTCATGGGCGATGCTCGCCGCCGCTGCCGCGCTCGTCGCGTTCAATGCCGCGTGCACGTCCCCCGCGCCGCCCGCCGGCGCGGCAGCCGCGCCCGCCACGGCCTCCGCCGCATCGGCCGCCGTCGCGCCGGTCGCGCATGCGCCCGAGCTGTCGTCCGGCTGGATCGACAAGCCGGGCTGGACCGCGCAGCGCTACATGGTGGCCGCCGCGAATCCGCTCGCGGCGCAGGCCGGCTACGAGATGCTGAAGGCGGGCGGCACCGCGATCGACGCGGCCATCGCGACGCAGATGGTGCTGGCGCTCGTCGAGCCGCAATCGTCGGGCATCGGCGGCGGCGCGTTCATGCTGTATTTCGACGGCAAGGCCGCGCAGGCGTACGACGGCCGCGAAACCGCGCCGGCCGCCGCGACCGAGCGCCTGTTCTACGGGCCGACCGGCCAGCCGATGAGCTTCTACGAGGGCGTGGTCGGCGGGCGCTCGGTCGGCACGCCGGGCGTGCTGCGCATGCTCGACGCCGCCCACCGCGCGCACGGCAGGCTGCCGTGGCGGCGCCTGTTCCAGCCGGCGATCCGGCTCGCCGAGCACGGCTTCACGATCAGCCCGCGGCTCGCGACGCTGATCGCGAACGACAGGTACCTGATGAAGGATCCGGCCGCGCGCGCGTATTTCTACAACCCGGACGGCACGCCGAAACCGGCCGGCACGATCCTGAAGAACCCGCCGCTCGCGGCCGTGCTGCGCCAGGTCGCGGACCACGGCGCGAACGCGTTCTACTCGGGCGCGATCGCGCGCGACATCGTCGCGAAGGTGCGCCGGCACCCGACCAACCCGGGCCTGCTGTCGCTGCAGGATCTCGCGCGCTACAAGGCGAAGGTGCGCGAGCCGCTGTGCACCGACTACCGCCGCTCGGTGGTGTGCGGGATGCCGCCGCCGTCGTCGGGCGGCCTCGCGATCGCGCAGATGCTCGGCATCCTCGAGGCGATGCCCGACTGGCAGCAGATCGGCGCGCAGAAGCCGGTGCGCAACGACGTCGGCTTCGAGCCGACGCCGTTCGCCGCACACCTGTTCAGCGAGGCCGGCCGCCTCGCGTACGCGGACCGCGCGCGCTACGTCGCGGATCCGGATTTCGCGCCGCTGCCGGGCGGCGGCTGGGCGAGCCTCGTCGACAAGCGCTATCTCGCGCAGCGCGCGCGCCTGATCGGCGACGGCAGCATGGGCGCCGCGCAGGCCGGCACGCCGCAGGGCGCGACGCTCGCGCTCGCCGACGACCGCAGCCCCGAGCTGCCGTCGACGTCCGACCTCGCGATCGTCGACCGTTACGGCCACGCGCTGTCGATGACGACGAGCGTCGAGGACGCGTTCGGCTCACGGATGATGGTGCGCGGCTTCATGCTGAACAACCAGCTCACCGATTTCTCGTTCGTGTCGAGCGAGAACGGCCGGCCGGTCGCGAACCGCGTGCAGCCCGGCAAGCGGCCGCGCTCGGCGATGTCGCCGGAACTCGTGTTCGACAAGAAGACGAAGCAGGTCACGCTGGCGGTCGGCTCCGCGGGCGGGCCGGCGATCATCAATCACGTCGCGAAGGCGCTGGTCGGCGTGCTCGACTGGGGGATGACGATGCAGCAGGCGATCGCGCTGCCGAACTTCGGGTCGATGAACGGGCCGACGCAGCTCGAGCGCGGCCGCGTGTCGGACGCGCTCGTCGACGGGCTGAAGGGGCGCGGGCACGACGTGCAGGTCGTCCAGATGAATTCGGGGCTGCAGGGCATCCAGCGGCTGAACGTCGAGGGGCGCACCGTCTGGTTCGGCGGCGCGGATCCACGGCGGGAAGGGATCGCGATGGGGGATTGAGAACCGGGCGATGCATTCATCGCTGCGTGCGGCGGCCTGCCGACGATCGTGTGCATGCGCATCCGAGCGGCCGCCGGCGCGATGGCGCGCGCGGGCCGCGCACGTCGCGTCGGGCCGCCAAGGTCACACGGCCTATCCCCTTCCCTTCCACGGCACGACCCGCCGCTCGACCCACCGCATCGCGAGATCGAACAGCCACGCGATCGCGCCGATGATCAGGATTCCCATCACGACGAGATCCGTGCGCAGGAAGCTCGACGCGTTGAGCACCATCTGCCCGAGCCCGGCCGTCGCGGCGACCATCTCGGCCGCGACGAGCGTCGTCCAGCCGAAGCCGATCGCGATCCGCAGCCCGGTGAGGATTTCCGGCAGCGCGGCCGGCAGCACCACGTGCCGCACGATCTGCGCGAAGCTGCCGCCGAGCGAATACGCGGCGTTGATCTGCTCGACCGTCGCGGCCCGCACGCCCGCGCGCGCCGCCATCGCGATCGGCGCGAAGCAGGCGAGGAAGATCACGACGAGCTTCGCGGTCTCGTCGATGCCGAACCAGATCACGACGAGCGGCAGGTAGGCAAGCGGCGGCAGCGGCCGGTAGAACTCCAGCAGCGGATCGAGCACGCCGCGCGCGACGCGGCTCACGCCCATCAGGATGCCGGCCGGCACGCCGAGCGCGGTCGCGAGCACGAACGCGCCGAACACGCGCGCGGCGCTCCACAACAGGTGCTCGGACAGCGGCAGGCCGCCCTGGATGCGCCCGTGCCACGCGTCGACGAACGCGGCCCACACCGCTTCCGGCGCGGGCAGGAACAGCGGCGGCAGCCATTGACGGTGCGTCGCGACCCACCACAGTACGGCCAGCGCAGCCACCGTCGCCGCGCTCAGCGCGCCCGTCTTCCCCTGCCCCGGCAACCGGTAGCGGCGCGACGCGCGCGCGGGCCGCGCGGCGGCGGCACGCTGCGGCGCGGCCGTGCGATCCTGCTCGAAACCTGCGGCCGTGCGATCGGCCGCCCACGAATCCTGCGTGCTCATGCTGTCCTGCCTGTGCAAAGTGCTGATCCGGCCATGTCCGACGGCCGCGCCCTGCCGCGCGAGCTCGCTCGTCACGCAGCCTCTCCGACCGTCTCGTCGCGATGCAGATACGCGATCAGCCGCTCGCGCCACGCGATGAAATCGGGCGACGACTTCACCGCGCGCGCATCGCGCGATTCGACGTAGCGGCGCGCGAACGGCAGCTCGAAGGTCTCGGCGATGCGGCCCGGCCCCGGCGTCATCACGACGAGCCGCGTCGCGAGAAACAGCGCCTCCTCGACGTCGTGCGTGATGAAGAACACCGTCTTGCCGGTGCGTGCCCACACGTCGAGCACGAGCGCCTGCATCGTGCCGCGCGTCATCGCGTCGAGCGCGCCCATCGGCTCGTCCATCAGCAGCACGCGCGGATCGCTGGCCAGCGCGCGCGCGATGCCGACGCGCTGCTGCATGCCGCCCGACAATTCATACACGCGCGCCTGCGCATGGCGTTCGAGCCCGACGAGCGCCAGCATCTCCTGCGCACGCCGCGTGCGCTCGGCCTTCGGCACGCGCGCGAAGCGCAGCCCGAGCGCGACGTTGTCGAGCACGTCGAGCCACGGCAGCAGCGCGTATTTCTGGAACACGACGCCGCGGTCCGCGCCGGGGCCCGTCACGGTCGCGCCGTCGACGCGGACTTCGCCGGTCGTCGGCGCGACGAAGCCGGCCATGCAGTTCAGCAACGTCGTCTTGCCGCAGCCCGACGCGCCGAGCGCGACGACGAACTCGCCCGACTCGAGCGTCAGGTCGACCTGCGCGAGCGCCTGCGTCGTCGGCCGCCCGCGCTCGCCCGGATAAGCCACCGACACCTGTCGGACTTCCAGCGTGCTCATGTCTGTCGCTCCGCGATGCGTCGCCGCGCGTTCAGCGCGCGGCCTTCTGCACGAACTGCGGATCGACGCCGACCGAGTAATCGGCGAGCACCGTCTGGATCGTGCCCTGCGTCTTCAGGAACGCGGCCGTCGCCGCGAGCGACTTCGCCGCGCCCGATTGCGCGCCGCCGCCGAGCCACGTCGGCGACGCCTGCTCGGCCGGCGTCGGGAATGCATAGAGCGCGAGGCTCGCGGGCACGTCCTGCGCGTTCGCGCCCGACACCTTCGCGACGGCCGCGACCTGCGGCGAGCCGAGCTTCCAGGCGGCGGCATGCGCGCGGTAATCGGCGTCGGCGGACGCGAGCACCTTCACGAAGCGCGCGACGAACTCGGGGTTGTCGCGCGCGAACTTGCGGCTCACGACGAAGCCGTCGAAGGTCGCCTTGCCGCTCTGCTTCGCGACCTGGCCGGACGTCGTCAGCACCGTCCCGGACTGCTTGACCTTCGCGAGCACCGGGTCCCAGATGTAGGTTGCGTCGATGTCGCCGCGCGTCCACGCCGCCGCGACTTCGGGCGGGCGCAGGTTGACGATCTTCACGTCGTTCGGGTTGACGCCCGCGGCCTGCAGCGCGACGAGCGTATGGAAGTGCGACGTCGACACGAACGGCACGCCGATCTTCCTGCCCTTGAGCGCGGCAACGTTGGTCACGCCCGAGCCGTTGCGCGCGACCAGCGCCTCGGCGTCGTTGATGTTGTCGAGGATCCAGAACAGCGAGATGTCGAGCCCCTGCGACAGGCCGGCCGCGATCGGGCTCGAGCCCGCCTCGCCGAGCTGCACCGAGCCCGACGCGAGCGCGCGGATCACGTCCGCGCCGCTGTCGAGCTTGCGGAACGTGACCTTGTAGCCGGTCGCCTTCTCGACTTCGCCGCTCGCCTGCGCGTAGCGCCACGGCACGACCATGTCCTGGTACGCGATCACGACCTCGCGCGATTCGGCGTGCGCCGCGCCGAGCGCGGCAAAGGCGGTCAGCGCGACGACGGCGCGGCGGACGAAGCTGAAACGGGACATGCGGCTCTCCTTCGGAATGCGGGCGTTGCTGCGGGAGAGCCGACTATAGGAGGTTTGCGCGGGGCCGGAGCGAACTTATCCTGCGAAGCTATCGACGCCGTTTCCGCTTTGCTTTCCACGCTGGATTGGATCACGCGTCCGGTCGGGTGGCGATTGTCGTGCGCGGGCGCGGGCCGCTGCCGGGCGACACAGACAAAAAAGCCCGCATCGCTGCGGGCTTTTCCGGGTTCGTCCGTGACGAAGCGAAGGCGCTTGTATCTTTAGACCACGCCCGCCCCATGCGCCTGCAGATCCGCGTGATAGCTCGACCGCACCATCGCGCCGACCGCCGCGTGCGTGAAGCCCATCTTGTACGCCTCTTCCTCGTACATCTTGAAGGTGTCCGGATGTACGTACGCGCGCACCGGCAGGTGGTGCTCGGACGGCTGCAGGTACTGGCCGATCGTCAGCATGTCGACGTCGTGCGCGCGCAGGTCGCGCATCACCTGCAGGATTTCCTCTTCGGTCTCGCCGAGGCCGACCATCAGGCCCGACTTCGTCGCGACGTCCGGATGCAGCGCCTTGAAGTCCTTCAGCAGCTTCAGCGAGTGCGCGTAGTCCGAACCGGGGCGCGCTTCCTTGTACAGGCGCGGCACCGTCTCGAGGTTGTGGTTCATCACGTCGGGCGGCGCGGCGTTCAGGATCGAGATCGCGCGGTCGAGACGGCCACGGAAATCCGGCGTGAGAATTTCGATGCGCGTGTCCGGCGACTGCGCGCGCGTTTCGCGGATGCACTCGACGAAGTGGGCGGCGCCGCCGTCGCGCAGGTCGTCGCGGTCGACGCTCGTGATCACCACGTACTTGAGCTTCAGCGCGGCGATCGTGCGGGCGAGGTTCTTCGGTTCGTCCGCGTCGAGCGGATCGGGGCGGCCGTGGCCGACGTCGCAGAACGGGCAGCGGCGCGTGCACTTGTCGCCCATGATCATGAACGTCGCGGTGCCCTTGCCGAAGCATTCGCCGATGTTCGGGCAGCTCGCTTCCTCGCACACGGTGTGCAGGTTGTGCTCGCGCAGGATCGTCTTGATCTCGTTGAAGCGCGAGCTGCCGGTGGCCGCCTTCACGCGGATCCACTCGGGCTTCTTCAGCTTCTCGATCGGAATGACCTTGATCGGGATGCGCGCCGTCTTCGCCTGCGCCTTCTGCTTGGCGGTCGGATCGTAGGCAGGGGTCGTCGCGGCCGAATCAGCCGGTGCGGGGGAAGCGGTAACGTCAGTCATTCGAATGTTCCAGTGCCTGCGGCTTGTCGGCGGCCGCGAGTTCGCCGTCGAGGTTGGCGATCAGACGGCGCACCAGCGTGTGCGCGACGTCGTTCCAGTCGGCGGCAACCTCGAGGCTCGCCATGTCGACGGTTTCCAGTCCGGCATAGCCGCACGGGTTGATCGCAAGAAACGGGCGCAGATCCATCTTCACGTTCAGGCACAGCCCGTGATAGCTGCAGCCGTTGCGGATCTTCAGGCCGAGGGCCGCGATCTTCGCGCCTTCGTGCACGCCGGATGCCACGTAGATGCCCGGCGCGCCCGCCTTGCGGACCGAAGCGAGATTATACGCCGCGAGGGTTTCGATCACGGCCTCCTCGATCTTCGTCACGAGCGTGCGCACCATCAGCTTGCGCCGGCGCAGGTCGAGCAGCAGGTAGACGACGATCTGGCCGGGGCCGTGGTAGGTGATCTGCCCGCCGCGGTCGACCTTGACGAGCGGCACGCCGCTGTCGGCCACCAGCAGGTGGGCCGGGTCGCCCGCCTGCCCGAGCGTGTAGACGGGCGGATGCTCGACGACCCAGATCTCGTCGCCGGTGTCGGCCGTGCGCGTATCGGTGAACGCGCGCATCGCGTCGAAGCTCGCCTCGTACGACTCGACGCCGCGCCAGCGAACCGTGACGGCCGGTTGGACGACCGGCTGGGCAGCCGGTAGAACGACCGGCTGGTCCGGCTGGGCCGGCTGGGCCGCAGCGGCGGCGGGTGAATCGGAAGCGGCGACAGGCGTGGACACGATGAAAACCGGCGAGACGGACATGGGCGGTAGTTTACCGAAAACCCATGGGTCTCGCCGGCAATGGAAAGGGACGGATCGTCGGCATCCGCCCCGGCAGGAAGGCTGCGCGTCAGACGGTGCGCCAGCCGTCGTGGAGCAGCGCGGCGACGCGCTCGCGCAGCTTTTCGAGGCCCTTGCGCGCGATCTCCTTCGGCGGCCGCGCCACGGAGAACGCGACATGGGCGCTCTGCCCGCCCTCGGCGCTCAGCCACAGCCGCTCGCCGCGGCGCAGCTTCAGCGTTTCGCCGTCCGCGAGGAAGTAGTCGTCGACGTCGTTGCTGCGCGTCGCCCACACCGGCCCGCACTGAATCGTCAGCCGCGTGCTGCGCTGCACCTTCAGCGGGACGGTTTCGCCAGGGGGGATTTCGAACGTGATGCTTGAAGAGATTTCTTGCATGATCGGCTCCACCAAAAAATGCTTCGATGGCTACAATCGTAGTCATCTACAGGCGTCCGACCAAACGACCAATTTTCACGTCAATGTGAGGAAAATTAGCAAATGGACCTGCGCCAGCTCCCCCCGCTGAACGCGATTCGCGCGTTCGAGGCGGCCGCCCGCCACGAAAACTTCTCGCGCGCCGCCGACGAGCTGTTCGTCACGCACGGCGCGGTCAGCCACCAGGTGCGCGCGCTCGAGGAGGAACTCGGCGTGCAGCTGTTCACCCGCAACGGCAAGCGCCTGTGCCTGACCGACGCGGGCAACCGCTATGCGCAACAGATCCGCACCGCGCTGATGATGCTCGCCGACGCCACCCGCGAAGTGCGCGCGAGCGACCGCGACCGGCGGCTCGTGATCTCGATGCTGTCGTCGTTCGCGGCGCGCTTCGTGACGCCGCGCATCGGCTCGTTCATCGAGCGGCATCCGGAAATCGACGTGGAGCTGCAGTCGACCAACGCCATCACCGATTTCGCGCGCGACGACGTCGATCTCGCGATCCGCTTCGGGTTCGGCAACTATCCGGGGCTGTACGTGGAGCCGCTGCTCGAGGAAGCGTTCTTCCCGGCCTGCGCGCCGACGCTGAACGGCGGCGTGCTGCCGAAGACGCCGGCCGATCTCGTGCGCTACAACCTGCTGCGCTCGGACGACGAGCTGTGGCGGCCATGGTTCGATGCGGCGGGCCTCGACACGCTGACCGAGCCGAAGCGGGGAATCCTGTACCAGGATTCGTCGAACCTGCTGCAGGCGGCGATCGACGGCCAGGGCATCGCGCTCGTGCGGCGCTCGCTCGCGGTGCACGAGCTGCTGCACGGGCGCCTCGTGCGGCTGTTCGACATCGACGGGCCGAGCCCGTGGCATTACTACTTCGTGTGCCCGCCGCCGCTGCTGAGCACGCCGCGCGTGCAGGCGTTCCGGACGTGGATACTGCAGGAAGTCGCCAGCTTCAAGCTGCTGAGCGACGAACTGGACGCGCGTCGCGCGGCGGCGAAATCCGCCGCCGCATGAGCGCAAGAGGGAGGGTCAGAGCACGACCTTGACCATCGGATGGCCGGTCAGCGCGCGGTAGATGTTGTCGAGCTGCTCCTGGCTCGTCGCGCGCACGGTGATCGTCAGGCCCGTGTAGTTGCCGCCGCTCGACGCGCGCTCCTCGATCTTCTCGAGGTCGATTTCATTGTCGTGGACACTCACGACCTTGAAGATCGTGTCCTTGAACTCCGGGTGCGCCTTGCCCATGATCTTGATCGGGAAATCGCACGGGAACTCCAGCAGCGATTCCTTCCGGGTATCGATCGCGCCGGTCAGCTCGACGGTTTTGGACGGTTCGCTCATCACTTTCTCCGGGTTAGGTCAAACTGTTCAAACTCGCGCGCCTTCGCGCGCTGGTACGCGTCGTACAACGCCGCGAATACCGGGCCGGGCTTGCCGCCCTGCACCGGCAGATCGTCGAGCGACGTGACGGGCAGCACCTCCTTCGTCGCCGACGTGATCATGATCTCGTCGGCCGCGCGCAGCTCCACTTCGCTGATCTCGCGCGCGACGAACCGGATCCCGCATTCGTCGGCCAATTCCTCGAGCAGCGCGTAGCGGATCCCCTCGAGGATCCTGTTGCTGCGCGGCGGCGCGATCAGCTCGCCGTTCTTCACGATCCACACGTTCGACGACGAGCCTTCGGTCAGGTTGCCGTCGCGCAGCTGCAGCGTCTCGAACGCGTCGTGCTCGGCCGCATGCTGCGCCATCAGCACGTTGCCGAGCAGCGAGGTCGACTTGATGTCGCAATGCAGCCAGCGGCGATCCTCGGCGGTCACGCAGCGCACGCCCTTCTCGCGCTCCGCCGCGGACGGCACGCGCAGCGGGCTCGTCATCACGAACACGGTCGGCACCGCATTCGCCGGGAACGCATGGCCGCGCTTCGCGACGCCGCGCGTCACCTGAATATAGACGAGCGCGTCGCCGGCGCCGAGGCCGTCGGCGTTCGCCGCGACGACGCGTTCGATCAGCGCGCGCCAGCCCGCCTCGTCGTGCGGGTTGTCGATGCCGATCTTCTTCAGGCTGCGTTCGAGCCGCGCGAGATGATGCGCGATCCGGAACGGTACGTGCGCGCCGTCGTGCGCGTAGACGGGCACGACTTCATACACGCCATCGCCGAAGATGAACCCGCGATCGAGCACCGGCACGCGGGCTTGCGACAGCGGCACCAGCTCTTCCTGCGACGAGACGCTCAGGTAGACGATCGATTCGAATTCGGTTTGGCTCATGGCAATACCAGATGGGGATGAAGTCGTCGAAACAAAGGCCGCGATCCGCTTACTTCTTCTTGCTGAACATCAGCAGGATCGAATCCCAGATACGCCCGAAGATACCCGCTTCCGGCACCGCCTGCAGCGCCACGACCGGGAACTGCGACAGCGTCTTGCCGTCGGCGACGATCTTCACGGTGCCGACCGGCTGGCCTTCCGCGAGCGGCGCGATCAGCGGCGCGTTCACCTCGACTTCGGTCTTGACCTTGTCGCCGAGGCCGCGCGGCACCGTCACCCACTGGTCGCCCTTCACGCCGACCTGCACGGTATTCTCCTTGCCCTTGTAGAGGCGCGGCGTCGAGATCGCCTGGCCGCCCTTGAACAGGCGCACCGCGTCGAACGCGCTGTAGCCGTAGCTCAGCATCTTCATGCTGTCCTGCGTGCGGTCGCTTTCCTTGCTCTCGCCCATCATCACCGCGACCAGGCGGCGCGACGCATCGGCCGCGCCCGGCATCGGGCGCTTCGCCGACGAGATCAGGCAGAAGCCCGCCGCCTGCGTGTGGCCGGTCTTCAGGCCATCGACCGTCGGGTCGAGCCACAGCAGCCGGTTGCGGTTGCCCTGGCGGATGTTGTTGTACTTGAATTCCTTCTCCGAGAAGATGCCGTAGTACTGCGGAAAATCACGGATCAGGTGGGCGGACAGCGTCGCGAGGTCGCCGGCCGTCGTGTAGTGGTTCGGGTCGGGCATGCCGTTCACGTCGGCGAAGTGCGTGCCCTTCATGCCGAGGCGCTTGACCTCGTCGTTCATCATGTTGATGAACTGCGCCTCGCTGCCGCCGACCAGCTCGGCCAGCGCGATCGCCGCATCGTTGCCGGACTGGATGATCATCCCGTACACGAGATCGTGCACCGACACCGGCTTGTTCGCCTCGATGAACATCCGCGACTCGTCGCGGCCGACGCGGCGCACGGCCTCGCTCGGCGTGACGATCTGCTCCATCGAGATCTTCTTCTTGTCGAGCGCCTCGAACACGAGGTACGCGGTCATCAGCTTCGTCAGCGACGCCGGCTCGACGCGCTCGTCCGCATTGCCCGATGCGAGCACGGTGTTGCTGGTCGCGTCGACGAGCACCCACGAGCGCGCGTTCACGCCCGGCGGCGGCACCGCGCCCGGCATGTAGGTCGCGGGTGCGCCGGTGGCTTCGGGCGCGGCGGCCGGCACGGCATGCGCAGCCTTGGCCTTGGCGGCCGGCTTTGCCTCGGCGGCGACGATCGTCGACGCGAGCGCGACGGGCAGCATCACGCCGAGCGCGACGTTGCGCACGGCCACGCTGAGGGTGGTGGAGGAAGCGAGGGACTTGAGGCCTTGGGAAGACAAACGCATGATCGATTCAGGCTGATGGCAGAAAGTGCGGCGCGCAACGCGCGCCGGTTGAATGGCATGGCGGCGGGCGTTTCGGCCTGCGCCTGAATCGTCAGGCGATGCGAAACGCGCCGGTTGGACTCGTGCGGGCGCATTCGGTTCGCGGCCGTCGGCGAGCGGGCGCGACGGCGGCGAAACGAGCGCCGCATGGGCCCGGCCGGGCCGCGGGCGACGCGAAATCCGGCCATTATACGTGGCTGCGGCAGGCGTTTTCGCGATTGCGGCGCGGTTCCAACGCATGCCGGCCGCACGGCGAGCACGCCGCCGGGATGCGCAGGACATCTATCGAAGGGAGATGAAAGGCACGCGCAGGCGGCGTGCAAGTCGCCACCGAGCGCGACTGGGAAGCGACTGGGAAGCGACTGGGAGACGACTGGGAGACGACTGGGAGGCGACCGGGAGACGACCGGAGGACGACCGGGGGACGACCGGGGGACGACCGGGGGACGACCGGGGGACGACCGGGGGACGACCGGAGGACGACCGGGGGACGACCAGGAAGCGACCAGGAAGCGACCGGGGGACGACCGGGAAGCGACGAGGACCGCGCCCCGAGCCACCCGCCCCCCGTGCCGCGGCGAAGCGCCGCTCAGCGCCACGCGTCGACGACGACGCGCTTCAGCACATGCAGCTTGCGATGGAAGAAATGCTCGGCGCCGGGAATCACGACGACCGGCAGCTCCTGCGGCCGCGCCCAGTCGTAGACGGATGCGATCGGCACCGTGTCGTCGGTCTCGCCGTGGATCACGAGCGTGTTCTCCGGCACGTCGGCGACCTGCCAGCGGCTCGCGGCCGTGCCGACGAACACCATCCGCTCGATCGCCTGGCCCGCGTCGCGCAGCCGCTTTGCGACGTGCGACAGCACGAAAGTGCCGAACGAGAAGCCGGCCAGCACCAGCGGCAGCTCCGCGAGGCCCGGCTGCGCACGCATGTGCGCGAGCACCGCGAGCAGGTCGTCGGCTTCGCCCGCGCCGTTGTCGTGCACGCCCTCGGTCGCGCCGACGCCGCGGAAATTCGACCGGTAGACGATGTAGTTGAGCTGGACGAGCGTGCGCGCGAGCGTCTGCGCGACCTTGTTGTCCATCGTGCCGCCGAACAGCGGATGCGGATGCGCGACGAGCGCGATGCCGCGCGGCGCGGCGCTGCCGTCGCGCACCGCGTCCGGCAGGTCGACGGCGATCTCGATCCGGCCGACCGGGCCGGCGATCAGCGATTTCTGCGTATGTACGTTCATGCGTCGGGCCGGCTCGCTCAGATCTTCAGGCGTTCGACGACCTGGCCGTCGCGCAGGTGCGATTCGACGATCTCGTCGATGTCGGCCTGGTCCACGTACGTGTACCAGGTGCCTTCCGGGTAGACGACCATCACGGGCCCCTCCTCGCAGCGGTCGAGGCAGCCCGCCTTGTTGATGCGGACCTTGCCGGGCCCCGCGAGGCCGAGCTCCTTCACGCGCTTTTTCGCGTATTCCTGCATGGCCTGCGCGTCGCACCGCGCGCAGCTCGGACGTTCGGCGCCGGGTTCGCGCTGGTTCAGGCAGAAGAAGACGTGGTGCTGGTAGTAGGAATCCATGATGGGTGAGGGCAAGCGGCCCGACGGCGAGGCCGGGCCGGCGGTGGCGGGTGAATGGTGCGGACGATTATAGCGAGCGGCGCGCGCGGCTGCCCGGCCCGTCAGCGGCGCCGCGCGGCCGGCAGCCACGCGCGTTCGACGCGCTGCCCGAGCCAGATCAGCGCCGCATAGGGCCAGATCCACGCGAGCCAGCGCGCGATGCTGTTGAAGTGCACGTAGCGGCCCTGGCGCCAGCCCGACAGCGTGTAGTCGAAGAACGGGTTGACGGGCAGCAGGTTCACGAGCGCGACGCCCGCGCACAGCGCGGCGGCCGCGAGCGCGGCCCGCCACGCGCCGGGCACGTACAGCGCGACGAGCGCCGCCGCGAAGCCGAGCTCGATGCCGAGCCGCGCGCCCGGCGTCGCCCACACCACGACGAGCCCGGTGGCCGACTGCATGTACGTCGCGGCGGACTTCAGCGCGAGCGTCGCGACGACGAACGCGATCAGCAGCCGCACGCGTGGCGCGCGCGGCCGCATCGCGAGCGACGCGACCGCGAGCGCCGGAAACAGCATCAGCCCGCCGAGCACGGCTTCCCACGCGGAATCGGACAGCCAGCCGTCGACGCGCTGCGGCCAGTCCGTCACCTGCCATGCGGCCGGCAGCCACGCGAGCAGCGCGTCCTGCATCGACACGTCGGCGCGCTCCCACAGCGCGGCCGGCCAGTCGCCGATGCCGAACAGGAACGGCGACGGAAAGAGGATCGCGAACGGCCACAGCGCGGCCAGCAGCAGCGGCGTCGCGCTGTCCGCCTCGAACCACGCGAAGCGCAGCCGCCTGAGCACGCCGCGCTCGAGCAGCGCGCCGGTGGCCGGCGCGACGAGCGCCGCGCCGAGCAGGGCGCCGAGCGCATTGGCCGCGAGATCGAGATTCGACGCGATGCGCGTCGGCAGGTAGGTCTGCAGCGCCTCCATCGACGCCGACAGCAGCGCGCCGAGCGCCGCGGCGATCAGCGTCGCGCCGACCCCGCGCCAGCGCGGGTGCAGCGCGAGCACCGCGAGCGCGCCGAACGGCAGGTAGCCGAGCACGTTCGTGACGACGTCGAACGCGGTCACATAGCGCTGCATCGGCGCGAACAGATAGTCGAACGGCCCGATGCCGAGCGCGAGCCAGCCGTCGAACGGATACAGCGACGCGTAGACGATGAGCACCGCATACGCGGCGCAGGCCTGCCGCGCCAGCGTCGACGCGCGATGCGAGCCGGGCCCGCTCATCGCGAACGCGGCCCGCGCGTCACGGCGTGCCCGCGTAGGCCCGCAGGCCGACCCACGCGGCGATCTGCGCCACCAGGTCGTCGCTCGCCGTCGCGAGCGCCCGCGCGCCGCCGGCGGCGTCGGGCGTGCTCGACGGCGCGCGCGCGACGAACGTGCGCTGGCCGAGCACCTTGCCGTCCAGCGTGAGCGTCGCGCGCGCGGCGACCGCGCCGTGGCTCTGCGTCTCGCCGTCGAACACCTGCTCGAACTCGTTCAGGTCGATCTTGAGAGTCGGCGCGCGCACGCCGTCGGAGCCTTCGAGCACCGCGCCGCGCGACGACAGCGCGCTGCGCAGCCGCTGCGTGAGCAGTTGCGCGGGCGGCGCGGTCCAGCGGCTGTCGCGGTACACGGCGGTGCGCTGCGCATCCGCGTACGCGAGCCGGTACACGAACTTGTCGGAATCGAGCGCGTCGGGCGCGGCGACGTCGAGCACCTTCAGCGCGGGGCCCGTGCCGGCGGTCGCGGTCGATGCGGCCGGGCCGAGGTCGTAGCGGATGTTCGACTGCGCCGCGCGTTCGCTCGCGCAGCCGGCGGCAAGCGTGAGCGCCAGCGCCGCCAGCGCGGCCGCGGCCGGGCGCAGCGCGCGGGCAAGGGTTCGGGACATGGCGTGTTCCTGCATGAAGGTTCTCGGTTCGATGTCAGTGGCCGGCCGTGGCGCCCGGCCAGGCGAAGCCCGCCTCGCCCGGCCCGGGCGCGGCGCCCGGGGCGCCGAACAGCAGGCTGCGCGGATTGCGGCCGAGCTCGCCCGCGACGTCCTTCAGCTGCCGCGACGCGTCGCCGACGCTCGCCGCCAGCGCGTTGAAGCGCGGCAGCGTGTCGTACTGCACGCGCGCGTTCAGCTCGTTCAGCGCGACACCGATCTGCTCGGCCGCCGTGCCGGCCTTGTTCAGGTTCGCGACGAGCGGGCCGTTCGGCTGCAGCATCGTGCTCGCCGACGCCATCGCGCGGTTCACCTCGCGCATCGTCGCCGGCAGCTCGGCCACCGCCGGCGCGAGCTGCTTCGACAGCGTCGTCGCGCCGTCGGCCGCGTGCTGCAGGCTTTCCGCCGTCGCGCGCAGCTGCTCGCGCATCTCGGGCGACATCAGCTCGTTCGCGCTCTGCGCCGCCAGTTCGAGCTGCCGCAGCAGCACGTCGCCGCGCTGCTGGATCTGGTCGAACAGGCTCGGGTGCATCGGGATCTGCGCGACCGCCTTCGACGACGACGGCAGCGGCGACAGGTCGCTGCCCGTGTCGTCGAGCTGCACGAACGCGATGCCCGTCACGCCCTGGAAGCCGAGGCTGCCGAACGTCGACTGCGTGATCGGCGCGGTCTTGTCGACCAGGATGCGGATCCGGATCTGCCCCGGATGCGTGCGGTCGAAGCCGATCGACTGCACCTTGCCGACGTCGAGGCCGCGAAAGCGCACCGCCGCGTCCGGGAACAGCCCGGTGACGTTGGTGCGCGCGATCAGGTCGTACGGGATGCGCACGGTGCGGTCGACGTTGAACCAGAACACGGCGCCCGCGATCGCGAGCGTCAGCGCGATCGTGAACAGGCCGGCCCAGAACGCATGTGATTTGTTTTCCATTCGCGGGTTCCGTTAGGGTCTGTTTACATATGGAACGCACATGCGTTGCCACGAGAACGGCCGCTCGCGAGGCGCGCGACGCAGCGAATACCGGGCGTATTCGCAAGGAGCGCAACGCGGCGTGCGGCCGTTCTCGTGGCAACCCCAATTAAAAAAACCATTCCACGGGAATGCCCGAAATCGCCCGCATGGCGGTGTCGCGCGTCGCTTGTCTGGCTCGGCCAAACGGCGCTCCTCCCTTCTTGCCCTGCGCGCGATTTCGGGCATTCGCATGTGCGTTCCATATGTCAACAGACCCTAAAGCTCGACGCTCGACGGCGCCGGTTCGAGGGCCGCCTTCGGCAGCTTCGCGCGCCGCTCGGGCGGCAGCGCCTGCAGCGCGCGGCGGCCGCGCAGCCCCAGAAAATATTCGTGGATGAACGGGTGATCGACGTTCGCGGCCTCCTCGACCGGCGCGGCGACCAGCACCTTGCGATCGGCGAGCACCGCGACGCGCGTCGACAACGCGACCATCGTGTCGAGATCGTGCGTGACCATCACGACCGTCAGCCCGAGCGTGCGGTGCAGCGTCGCGATCAGCTCGACGAATTCCTCCGACGCCTGCGGGTCGAGCCCGGCCGTCGGCTCGTCGAGGAACAGCAGCTCCGGCTCGAGCGCGATCGCGCGCGCGATGCCGACCCGCTTCACCATCCCGCCCGACAGCGCGGCCGGCATCTTCGACGCATGCTTGCACGGCAGCCCGACCATCTCCAGCTTCAGCATCACGATGTCGTTCAGCAGGTCGGGCGGCACACGGCCCAGCTCGCGCAGCGGCTGCGCGACGTTGTCGAACACCGTCATCGACGAGAACAGCGCGCCCTGCTGGAACAGCATCCCCGAGCGGGTGCGCATCGTGCGCGCGGTGGCCGCGTCGATCGTCGAGGTATCCGCGCCGAACACCTTGATCGTCCCGGACGTCGGCCGCTCGAGGCCGAGGATCTGCCGCACCAGCGTGGTCTTGCCCGAGCCCGAGCCGCCGACGATCGACACGATCTCGCCGCGCTTCACGTCGAAATCGAGCTTCTGGTGAACGATGTTGCGCCCGTAGCGCTTGGTCAGGTTGCGCACCTCGATCACGAACTCGTCGGAGGGCTGCGCGCCGGCCGTCGCGGCGCCGGCTGCCGGTTCGATCGGCGTGTTCATCCCAACCCCACGTTCTGGAACAGCATCGCGAACACCGCGTCGGCGAGGATCACGACCGTGATCGACGTGACGACCGACGTCGTCGTGCCTTCGCCGAGGCTCTGCGAATTCGCCTTGATGCGGAAGCCGAAATGGCACGCGACGAGCGCGATCAGCATCCCGAACACCACGCCCTTGCCGAGGCCGATGTACAGGTTCGCGATCGGCACGACGCCCGGCAGCGAACGCACGAAATAGTTGAAGTCGATGCCGAGCGCGAGCTTCGCGGCGAGCGCGCCGCCCGTGAGCGCGACGATGTTGGTCCACATCACGAGCAGCGGCATCGCGACGCCGAGCGCGAGCACCCGCGGCAGGATCAGCCGCAGCCCGTGCGGGATGCCCATCACGCGCATCGCGTCGAGCTCCTCCGTCACGCGCATCACGCCGATCTGCGCGGTGATCGCCGAGCCCGAGCGCCCGGCGACGAGGATCGCCGACAGCACCGGCCCGAGCTCGCGGATCACCGACAGGCCGAGGATGTTCACGATGTAGCGGTTTGCGCCGAACATCTGCAGCTGCTGCGCGGACAGGTAGCTCAGCACGATGCCGATCAGGAACGCGACCAGCGCGGTGATCGGCAGTGCCTGCGCGCCCGCGCTGTAGACGTTCGCCGAGGTTTCCTTCCACGGCATCGTCTTCGGCCGGCGCAGCACCGACAGCGCGTCGAGGATCACGCGGCCGAACATCGCGATGCCGCCCTGCAGGTGCTCGGCGAACGTGAAGAGCGCCTGGCCGAGGCGCGTGACGGGATCGAAGCGCACGACGCGCTCGGGCGACTCGCGCTGGCTGTCGAGCCGCTCGATGCGCTCGAAGATCGTGCGCTGCGTGTCGGTGAGCGCGATGCCGGACGGCAGGCGGCGGCCCCAGACGCGCCACAGCGCCTGGCCGCCGACGTGGTCGAGCCGTTCGATCGCGGACAGGTCCCATTCGCGCACGCGCTCGCTCGCCAGGCCGGCGACGCGGCGCGCGACGCCGCGATTGCGCGCCAGCGCCAGCGCGGTCCACTGCCCGGACAGGCGCACGGTCGGGCCCTGCCCGCCGGCATCGACCGACAGGCCGGGAGGGGTTTCGAAATCCAAGGCGGCTTGTTTGCAATAGGATGACAGCGGCCATTGTAGCGAACCGCCCGGCGCCGCGACGTGAGGATTTCCGCCGGGGCGCGCCGGCCGCCGGACGGCGCCCGCGGCGCCCCGCCACGGGGCCGCGGCCCGCCGCCTTCCGGCAAGCCATCGCGCCCTTTCATTCCTTCGTCACGAATCCTTTCGATACTCTCACGCGCCGCACCGCAGGCCGTCGGTGCACGCGTCGCTTTCCGCGGCGGACCACGACAACACAGAACATCAACCAGGACAACCGATGCGACTCCCCTCGCTTCTCCGCCATCGCGCGCCGGCAGCCGCCGCGCTCGCGAGCCTCGCCTTTCTTGCCGCCTGCAACGGCGACGACGTCACCGCCCCGCCCGCCTCGCAGGCGCCCGCCGGCACGAAGGCGACGCTGGCGCTGCTCGAGACGACCGACCTGCACACCAACGTGCTGTCGTATGACTATTTCAAGCTCGCGGCCGACAACTCGCTCGGTTTCGAGCGCGTCGCGACGCTGATCGCGCAGGCGCGCGCGCAGTATCCCAACACGCTGCTGCTCGACAACGGCGACACGATCCAGGGCACCGCGCTCGCCGACTACCAGGCGCTCGTGAACCCGGTCGGCTGCGACCAGACGCTCGCGATCTACAAGGTGATGAACGCCGCCAAGTTCGACGGCGGCGGGATCGGCAACCACGAATTCAACTACGGGCTGCCGTACCTGTCGCAGGTGACCGGCAACACGTTCGACGTCGACGGGCTGCCCGCGCCCGCGCAGCAGAAGAAGTGCGCGGGCCCGGCGTTCCCGCAGGTGCTCGCGAACGTGATCAGCGCGCGCACCAACGCGCCGCTGTTCACGCCGTACACGATCCTCACCCGCACGGTGAGCGCGACCGCGCCGGACGGCACGACGGTCAGCGCGCCGGTGAAGATCGGCATCATCGGCTTCACGCCGCCCGCGATCATGAACTGGGACAAGCGCTGGCTCGACGGCAAGGTCTACACGACCGGCCTGAAGGAAGCGGCCGAAAAATACGTGCCCGAGATGCGCGCGAAGGGCGCCGACCTCGTCGTCGCGATCTCGCACGGCGGGCTCGACAACTCGGCGTACTCGCCGACGATGGAGAACGGCAGCTGGTGGCTGTCGACCGTGCCGGGCATCGACGCGATGCTGATCGGCCACTCGCACCAGGTGTTCCCGGATGCCAACAGCACCGTGCCGCAGTTCAACCTGCCGGGCGTCGACAAGGTCAAGGGCACCGTCAACGGCGTGCCGACCGTGATGGCGAACTTCTGGGGCAAGCACCTCGGCGTGATCAAGCTCGGCCTCGCGTTCGACGGCAAGACCTGGAGCGTCGACAAGTCGCAGACCACCGTCGAGGCGCGCCCCATCCAGAACGCCGACAAGAGCTACGTCGCCGCCGATCCGTCGGTCGCGGCCGCGATCGCCGCCGAGCATCAGGCGACCATCAACTACGTGAAGACGCCGATCGGCACGACCGACTACCGGATGACCTCGTATTTCGCCGACGTCGGCGATCCGGGCGCGATCCAGATCGTCAACGAGGCGCAGGCCGACTACGTGAAGACCTACGTGCAGGCGAACCTGCCGCAATACGCGTCGCTGCCGGTGCTGTCGGTCAGCGCGCCGTTCAAGAGCGGCTTCGGCGGCGGCAACGACTTCACCGACGTCGCGCCGGGCTCAGTCGCGATCAACAACGCGGCCGACCTTTACCTGTACCCGAACACCGTGTATGCGGTGAAGGTGAGCGGCGCGGACGTGAAGAACTGGCTCGAGACGGCCGCGAAGCGCTTCAACCGGATCGATCCGACGCAGGCGAGCGTGCAGAAGCTCGTCAGCAGCTTCCCCGGCTACAACTTCGACATGTTCACGTCGCCCGACCTGACCTACGAGATCGACGTCACGCAGCCGGTCGGCAGCCGGATCAGAAACCTCGCGTACAAGGGCGCGCCGATCGACCCGAACGCGCAGCTGATCGTCGCGACCAACAACTATCGCGCGAGCGGCGGCGGCAACTTCCCGGGCCTCGACGGCAGCAAGACGATCTTCGCGTCGCCGGACGCGAACCGCGACGTGCTGATCGCGTTCATCAAGAAGCGCGGCGCGATCACCCGCGCGGCGGACGGCGCGCAGCGCAGCTGGCGCTTCACCAGGCTCGCGAGCTCGGTCGCGCACGTGCAGTTCGCGTCCGCGCCGAACCGCCTCGCCGACGCGACGGCAGCCGGCCTCGTCGGCATCACGCAGGTCGCGGCCGACGACGGCTCGGGCAAGAACCTCGCCACCTACGAGATCGACCTGACGCAATGAGGCACGCGATGCAACCGATCCGCACGATGCGGCCCACCGAGGCCGGCGTGGCCGGCGCCGCGCGGCGCCTGCTGCGCGTGAAACTGCCGCCGGCCGCGCTGCTCGCGGCGATGGCGGCGTTCGTGGCCGCCGCCGTCGCGGCCGGCGGCTGGCGCGGCGCCGGCCCCGCGCCGAGCGCCGCGCAGCTCGACGAATGGCAGGCGATGGTCACGCAGGCCGCCGAGCCGCATGCGCTCGCCCGGCTGCGCGACCTCGCGCGCGCGGGGTCGGGCGGCGCGCAGGCGGCGCTTGGCGTCGCGCTCGCCGAGGCCCGCGAGCCGGGCCTGCGCGACGAAGGGCGCGGCTGGCTCGAAACCGCCGCGCAAGGCGGCGACGCGGCGGCCGCGCGGCGCGCGCAATTCGCGCTCGGCAAGGCGCTGCTGCTCGGCAGCGGCGGCCAGCCGAAGGACTATGCGCGCGCCCGCGCGCTGCTCGGCGAGGCCGCCGCGCACGGCGATCCGGCGGCGGCCTACTACCTCGGCCTGATCTACCGCAGCGGCTACGGCACGGCCGCCGATCCGGCGCAGGCGGCGCGCTGGTTCGAGCAGGCGTCGCGCGCCGACATCCCGGCCGCCGACTTCATGCTCGCGAACGCGTATCGCGACGGCAGCGGCGTGCCGCGCGACGAATCGCGCGCGCTCGCGCTGTACCGGCGCGCGGCCGAGCACGAGCTGCCGGAAGCGGTGCAGACGCTCGCGATGGCGTACCGCAACGGCGAACTCGGGCTCAAGCCCGATGCGGACGCATTCCATGCGCAGTGGATCGAGACCGCGCATGCGTTGAAGCATCCGGTGGTTGCGCCTTGAGGGTTCTCGTGCACGCACGAACACGAACCGAGGCAAGGTCGGTGGCCTGACGCGCTTGACCGGACGCCCCGCGCGTCGATCGTCCGGAAACGGAATCGATCGCGGGGCGCGGGCGCGCGTGCCGGCCACGGTGCCGCCCTCCGATCGAGCGGCGCCGGTCGAGCGGCGCGCGGCGTTGCCTTAACATACCGCCTCACAATAAAACCTGAGAGGACCGTATCCATGCCGCATCGCCTGTCCGGGCTTCGCGCCGCCCTCGGCGCCATCGCCGCCGCCCCGTTCGTTGCGCTCGCCGCGCCGCCCGCCCATCCCGACATCTTCAACGCCGCGATCTGCAAGCCGCCGTTTACGTCGGATCTCATGAGCACGATCTACGACACCGTCAAGGCAACCGATCCGAAGCCGGACGAGTCGATGCTGGGCGCCGCGGTCTTCCGCCTGCCGGAGCCGATCCGCCGGGACGGCTTCACCACGCAGAACGTCGTGTTCACCAGCACCGGGATCGGCGTGCTCGTGGAAGGCGAAGTGGCCGACCGGCTCGCGCAGCGCTACCAGCTCGCCCCCGAGAAGGGCCACCTGCTGGGCGCGTCGTCCGTCGGCTATTCGCGCCGGCTGACGGTCCGCGGCCCGGGCGGCGCGCTGATCCTCGTGTCGGCCCGCCAGGGCCCGGCGCTCAAGGGCAAGACGCTGCTTGCGTGTGAAATGACGTCCGAGGAAGACATCAAGGCGCTGGAGCGGATGGAAAAGCATTGAGCCGGCCAAGCGCCGCCGTGACATCCCGTCAGGCGGCGCTGCTACGCGCGGGCCGTTCCAGACGCATGTACGCGTCGGACACGATCAGCCCGAAGACGACGTGATCGAGCGCGCTCACCCAGCCTCGCGCGTCGGCGAACCACGGGAACAATTGCGTCATGCCGTAGTAATTGACGACGTACAGCAGCACGCCGAATATGGCCCCTGCCGCGCTGGCCATCCCAACGCTCGAATCCAGGCTGAAACACGCGATGATCACAGCCAGGATCAGCGCGAATACGATCGACAACGCGAAGTGCACGCCCAGCGCCGCCAGCAGGGTTCCCACTTCGACCGTGGTCGACGGCACGAGCGCGTCGTCGCCGAAGTAGATGGCCGCGATCATGCGCAACGGCGCCCACGCGTCCCGTACGATGATTGCCGCCGCAACGACCTGAGTGACGAGGAAAACCGCGCCGGCCACGCAGCCGCCGATCACGGCGGCACGCCATACCGGAACGCGGCGCACGTAATGGTGCGAATGCATGTGGAGTTGCATCGCCATCTCCTTGAAAGCAGTCCGCCGCCGCGTCAATGCTGGTGCGTATGCGACGTACCCGAGCGCACGGCCGACCGTGCCGACACGAGCGACTCTGACAGCCGGTGACAGGCACGCGACATCGGCGGCCCGACGGCGTCGGAGATCCGGTTCGTCTTGCGGTGGAAGCGCTCGAACAGGCTGGACAGGCTCGAACACGAATGAAGCTTGCTCATCACCATTTCCCTCGACGGGCAGTGACGAGAACCGGTCGGCACTCGCCACATACGCCGCGAAAGCGGATATATCGAACGTAGTCTCGCCGGTCGGGAAGATCAAGATGACGACGGCCGCCGTCACGTCACGACGGTGGGTTCCGCAAACGAAGACCGTGACGCGGCAGTGGTAAATGCAGGACGCGGAACTGCAAGCGCTTGCGTGACCGCGCTAGCTGAGTCGTGGAAAAAATGGCCGCGCCTGATGCGCGGCCCTTGCCAAACCGACAAGTCCAAGCGCTGTGAAAATCGTGGCAAGCCTCTCCGCCTCACCGAACTTTTCGATCTGATACAAGGCAGCCGCAAAGGTGGCATGAATTGTCATGCTTTCCGCTTTTTTCTCACCCGGCTTCGTTCCCATACATACCCACGCCAGCCGCCGATCACCGAGCCCACAATCACGGACATAAACCAACCGGCAAAAAACAGGTTCGCAACTTGCGGGCTCGTATCGAACAGGCTTCCCTTCCCGTGAAGAATCAAAACTCCAAACAGATATAAGCCACCCCAACAAGCAAGCGTCACTATGACCGAGCCGGCAATTGCGCCGATGGCGGTTCTCAGTAATTTCATTTTATCGGGAAGAATATGATTGCTTTCGACTTACGAAAATCAGACCACAATCCGGGAATCACGACATTCCACCGGATTCGGAGTCCAGTACCGAATCCCGTGAGCTTTTCGCCGTTCCATAAATCAATGTGCCCGCCGCTGGCATTCCCCTCTGTTTCCCCTTCGCGAGTCCAGTAGCCATCGAACATGATAATCCCGGTCCGCCCCTCGACCTTATCCCTCCAATCTTCTCCGGTGACGTTTTCCACCCTCCCCAGGCCAGCAAACGGCTGCAACCTCAGCCACTCCCCAAGTTCGTTGGCGCGCGTGGCGGTTGCCTTTCCGTTCAGCAGGATTCGCCCGATGCTCGACTGACCTCCAAGGGGTTTGACCAGTTTCGACGAAAAAGACTTCATTTCAATGCCGACGCGATGAAAGGCGACGCTCATGCGAATGGCGCATTGATTGGTATAAGCCGGATTGTCATAGGGATTGCCCGACGGGTAGGCGTCCCATAGCTCCGCGAATGTTACCGCCCGCAATTGCACAACCTTGATGGAATCGGGCGTGGTGTTCGTTCTTACCGTTGTCGGGCTGTTTGGCATCACGTCCAGTCCTTGTGTACAAGAGCGTCTTCGCCCCAATAGATCATATAACTGTCGGCGATCTCGGAATGGATCCGCGGCAACTGGCCATTACTGTTGACATGTCCTGCGAAAGTCCGTCCGTCGCTTAGTTCGATCAGATATGGATAATTCTGCGGTAGCGTGGTGCGTATGCTGGCGCGCACCTGTTCGTCATACGTAGCGGAAACATCCGTCTGCACTACCATCGCGACCTCGGCCCCCCTGATGTTTGCGGCCGAGGCGCTGCTTCCTCCCGCCAGCGTCGCGGCTTCCTGCGACGTGACGATCATTTTCATGCCGCGCTCGGCATGGAAAATGGGTGGCGGATTGCATCCACAGACATTGATATCGCCACTCAACGCCCACGGCTTGCCATTTGGGCCTGTACCGGGCAGGCGTGGCCCCTTCGGCGCGATGAACCCGTCCTGTTTGCAGGCCGTGCAGTAGGTTCTCATGTAGAGCGTTGCAATTTGCACGGGCGGCGGCGGATTAGAACAAGTGACGTGTTCCAATCCTTCTGTAATCGTGGCGCTGCCACCTCGGTCGCCTCTGGCAAGAAAATAACGGATCATGTGGCCTCGCCTCAGCGTGTCGCTGCCGAAAGCTTCACAACCGTGAATGTGTCGGCGGAGATGAGACCTTCACGCTCGGGACTGTCCGTAATGGTGTCGCCGTTATCCAGTTCGCTACCGACGAAAGCCAGTGGTTCGAAGTTGCGGTTATCCGACAGCCCGAGCCCGCTGATGATTCGTGCAGTCGAGCCATCCGCATAGTGGATCAGATCGCCTACGATGCCGGCCTTGCCGAGCCGAATACCTGTATCCCACGTGCCAGTTGTTTCGCGCAACACGCCACCTCGTGCTGTCGTCGCGCCTCGCACCGCCAGCCGATAGCGCAGCGGCGCGGGCGGCGGCACATAGGTGGGGTCGAACAGTCCGTCGGCGGTTGTCCCGGCTGGCACATGAATTCCCCACGACCGCTGGGGCGTTTCGACAATATGGTCGCCGTTGCTCAAGCGACTACCCACGAGTGCAAACGGCTTGTCACCGCCAATCGCATACCTGCCTGCGCCGTCCGTAATGACGGCCTCGCTGCCGTCCTCGTAGGTCACGATATCGCCGACGCGGGCAACGGCAAGCCCGACGACCGTCAACTTGCTGCTGGCCTTGGTCACGCGACCGCCGCGCTGCGTGAGTGCTCCGATAGTGGCGAAAAGATGGGTCGGGGTCTTCTGCTCGTTGCTCATCCGGATCTCCCTTCTCGACAAATGGCTGAGGATTGCTACGCACAAAATTTGCGCGAACGAGAAAGGGGAATCAATCTGACAAATTCGAAATCCTCGCCAATAGGATTCGTTGAAGTTTGTTTGCGCAATAGATGAGCCAACGCAATCGCCATCCAACTTGGCAAGGTGTTGGCACTCATGTTCGTGCTTGACCAGACCAAGCGTCTGCACGACCAGAACGAGAAATCCATGTCTCAGCCTCACACACGCCGCGTCTCCGCTGCCGCCATACTTCCCGGCGCGATCTAGCCCCCTGTCGCTACAATAGGCGCCATGAACGCCCCCACCTCCTCCGACACGCCCGATTCCGGCGACGCGCACATCGCGCGCGGCCGCCTCGAGGCGCATCTGGACGCCACGCCGCGCGCGTGGCCGCTCGACATCGTCGCCGCGACCGGCTCGACCAACGCCGACCTCGCCGCGCGCCTGAAGGCGCTGCCGCGCGCCGCGAACGCGCTGCCCGCGCCGCTCGTGCGCGTCGCGTTCGAGCAGACGGCCGGCCGCGGCCGGCAGGGCCGCCCGTGGTTCGCGCAGCCCGGCAACGCGCTGCTCTGCTCGGTCGGCTGCATCGTGCCGCGCCCGGTCGACGCGCTCGGCGGGCTGAGCATCGCGATCGGCGTCGCGCTCGCCGAAGGGCTCGCCGCGCTGCCGCTCGACGGCCGCAGCGGCGTCGCGCTCAAATGGCCGAACGACCTGCTGCTCACCGCCACCGACGCCGGCACGCAGCGCATCGTCGGCAAGCTCGCCGGGATCCTGATCGAAACGGTGTGGACGACGGCCGACGCGACCGCCGTCGTGATCGGCTTCGGCGTCAACGTGCGCGGCGCGGAAACCGTCGCCGCCCAGGTCGATGCTCAGCGCGCGCGCGAAGCGTCGCTCGCGGGCGCGCTGCCGCCGGCCGCGCTGTCGTCCGCGTGGTCGTCCGCGAACCTCACCGATGCGCTCGCCGCGGCGCTGAACGCGCTCACGCCCGCGCTCGCGCAGTTCGCGACCGACGGGCTCGCGCCGTTCCTGCCGCGCTGGCACGCGCGGCACGCGTACGCGGGCCGCGAAGTGGTGCTGCTCGAGCAAGGCGTCGAGCGCGCGCGCGGCATCGCGACCGGCATCGACGCGGCCGGCCAGCTGCTGCTCGACACGCCGGCCGGCGTGCAGGCGATCGCGGCCGGCGACGTGTCGCTGCGCGAGGCGCAATGAGCGAACCGGTCCTGCTGATCGACGCCGGCAACAGCCGGATCAAGTGGGCGCTCGCCGACGCCCGGCGCGCGCTGGCCGAGACCGGCGCGTTCAGCCATGCGCGCGACGGCGGCGGCAATCCGGACTGGTCGCGCCTGCCGCGCCCGCGCGGCGCGTGGATCTCGAACGTCGCCGGCGCGGACGTGGCCGCGCGGCTCGACGCGCTGCTCGACGCGCGCTGGCCGGGCCTGCCGCGCACGACGATCCGCGCGTGCGCCGCGCAGTGCGGCGTGACGAACGGCTATACGACGCCCGACCAGCTCGGCAGCGACCGCTGGGCCGGGATGATCGGCGCGCACGCGGCATTTCCGGGCGAACATCTGCTGATCGCGACGTTCGGCACCGCGACGACGCTCGAGGCGCTGCGCGCGGACGGCCGCTTCACGGGCGGGCTGATCGCGCCGGGCTGGGCGCTGATGATGCGCGCGCTCGGCACGCACACGGCGCAGCTGCCGACGCTGACGACCGACATCGCGAGCGGCCTGCTGGCCGACGCGCAGGCGGCGCCGTTCCAGGTCGACACGCCGCGTTCGCTGTCGGCCGGCTGCCTGTATGCGCAGGCGGGCCTGATCGAGCGCGCGTGGCGCGACCTGAACGACGCGTGGCAGGCGCCGGTGCGGCTCGTGCTGGCGGGCGGCGCGGCGGACGAGGTCGCGCGCGCGCTGACGGTGCCGCATACGCGGCACGACACGCTGATTCTGTCCGGCCTCGCGCTGATTGCCGCGGAATCCGCCGCGAACGGTTAATGCCGGCCCTGCGCGCGTGCCGCGCGCCGACCGGCCGAACCCGCTGAATGGCCTGCCGAATGTGCCGAATGACCGGCCCCCGGATGGCCGGCCCAATGGAATGACGAAAGGAGTGTCGACGATGCTGCGCTGGCTGATCGCTGTTCTCTTTCTCGCCAACATGCTCGCGCTCGTGGTGATGCGCGGAGTGTTCGGGCCGCTGCCCGCGGCCGGCCCGCGCGAGCCGGAGATGCTGCTGCGGCAGGTGCGGCCCGACGCGCTGCGCGTCACGCCGCTCGCGCAAGCGTCCGACCAGGCCGTCGTCGGCGGCCCGATCGCGCCGCCGGCCGTGGCAGCAGAACCGCTCGCGGCATCGGCATCGGCATCGGCATCGACATCGACATCGACATCGACATCGACATCAGCATCGGCGCCGTAACGCCGGCCCGGCGCGGCCTGCTTACGGCTGCTGCGCGCGCACCTTCTTCAACAGCGCGGTGGTCGAGCGATCATGCTCGAACGGGATCGCGAGCGCGCGGCCGCCCCAGCCGCGCACCAGCGCGGATTCCGGCAGCACGTCCATGTCGTAGTCGCCGCCCTTCACGAGGATGTCCGGACGGACGGCCTCGATCAGCGAAACGGGCGTCTGTTCCTCGAACTTCACGACCCAGTCGACGCTTTCGAGCGCCGCGAGCAGCGCCATCCGGTCTTCCTCGCGGTTGATCGGCCGATCGTCGCCCTTGCCGAGCATGCGCACCGACGCGTCGCTGTTGACGCCGACGATCAGGCACGCGCCGAGCGCCTTCGCGTCGGCGAGATAGGTGACATGGCCGCGATGCAGGATGTCGAACACCCCGTTCGTGAACACGACGGGCGACGGCAGCGATGCGCGCAGCGCGACGAGGGCGTCGCGGGTGATCAGCTTGCGTTCGAAAGTGGCGGGCATGATGGGTGACTGACGGTAGTGAACGGCGTGCGCGGCGCGCACGCCCAAGAAAAAGCCCGCCGGACGGGCCGGGCGGGCTTCGTGTCGCAGGCGCCGCCGGCCGGGCCGGCAGGCGCGGCGGCGTCAGGCCGGCTGGGCGGCCGACGAACCGTTCTCGGCCTGCAGGCGGCCGGTGACTTCCTTGCGATACCGGTTGAGCTCCTGCGCGGTGGCGAACGTGCGCTCGAACAGGATCGACAGGTTGTGCAGGATACGCTCGACGACCTTCTTTTCCCACTCGCCGTCGAAGCGGATCTGCTCGTCGAGCCAGCGCTCGAGCCACTCCGGATCGGGCAGGCGCGACTGCACGGTGTCGCGCGGGAACAGCGCCTGGTTCACGTGCAGGTTGGTCGGGTGCAGCGGCTTCTCGGTGCGGCGCGCCGACGCCATCAGCACGCCGATCTTCGCGAACGCCGCGCGCGCGACGTCGCCGCAGTTCGACAGCGCCTTCTTCATGTAGCGCAGGTACGCGCCGCCGTGGCGGGCTTCGTCGCGCGAGATCGTTTCGTAGATGTGCTTGATGACCGGCTCGGTGTGCCAGTCGGCCGCGCAGCGGTACCAGTGGTTCAGGCGGATCTCGCCGCAGAAGTGCAGCATCAGCGTCTCGAGCGGCGGCGCCGGGTCGAACTGGAAGCGCACCGCGTGCAGCTCTTCCTCGGTCGGCACCATTTCCGGCTTGAAGCGGCGCAGGTATTCCATCAGCACGAGCGAGTGCTTCTGCTCCTCGAAGAACCACACGCTCATGAACGCGGAAAAGTCGCTGTCGTGCTGGTTGTCGCGCAGGAACATTTCGGTCGCGGGCAGCGCCGACCATTCCGTGATCGCGTTCATCTTGATCGTCTTCGCCTGCTCGTCGGTGAGCAGCGAGGCGTCGAACTTGTCCCACGGGATGTCCTTCTCCATGTCCCAGCGGACGGCTTCGAGCGACCTGTAAAGTTCCGGATAAAGCATGGTGTTCATGATGGTCCCACCCCTGTTCTGCGCAATGCGACTTCCCTAAACATGACCGGTGCAGCAAATGCGCATGGCGATGCGCTTTTCGCAACCAAGACTCTAATTTTACGCGCGAAACCGGCCCCCGGACGCATGTTGCGCACCGGCAGCCGCGCGGCCGCGTCAGCCGCACGTGGGCCAAGCTGCGTGCCGCGCTCCGCTCGAACGGAACCGGCCGCGCTTGCCTGAGTGGGGGCCGGCGCTGGCCGGCTTCGCTGGCGAGCCCGTCCGCGGCGCCCTTGCGGGGCGCCCGAGCGGCAGGCTGCTCGATATGGTTTATTCGGCGGCGGCCATGATATCACGCGTGCATGACGCTTCCGCGACGCGATTCCGGTCGATTCCCGTCAGCCGACATGCGGCAATCCGTCGCGCCCTTGCGGCGCAAATGCGGCGCAAAAAAAACGTAGCGAAACACATCAGACCCGCATTTCCCCGGCCGCCTGCCCGTCGGGCGACGGCGCGCCCGCGCCGTCCGCGCGCGCGATCCAGCCGGCCAGCGTGTCGCGCTGCGCGCAGCCGTCGCGATAGCCGAGCTCGATCAGCTCGCGCGCGAACGCCTCCTCGAACAGCAGGTAGCTCGCGAACGACGCGCCGGCGGGCTGGCTGCCGCCGACCGCGCCGAGCAGCCCGCGCACGCTGAGCGGCAGCTGCTTCAGGTGCTTCGCGGCGATCAGCTCGATGCGCTCGGACGGTGCGATCGCGAGCACGTCGACGTGCCGCCAGCCGCTGTCCACTTCGACCTGGTGCGGCAGGTGCGTGATCATCCGGTTGATGTGCTCGATGCGCTCGATGTCCGAGCCGATCGAGTCGAGGAACACGCTCGCGAGCACCTGCTGGCCGATCTGCGCGAGCGACGGGTAGCCGCGCACGAAGCCGCCGCCGTTCACCGGAATCTCCGGCCGCGGGTCAGCCGCGCCGACCACCACGATCCGGTCCGCGCCGAAGTGGATCGCCGGCGACAGCGGCGCGATCTGGCGGATCGAGCCGTCGCCGAAGTACTCGATCTGGCCGTCGAGCACGAGCGGCACAGCCGGAAACACGAACGGAATCGCCGACGACGCGAGCAGGTGCGACGCCGACAGGTCGACGAGCCGCGCGGTGCGCTGCGCGCGCCGCCACGCCTGAATCGGTTCGGCGGCCTGGTAGAAGGTCAGGTGGCGGCCGCTCGAATAGCTGAGCGCCGTGATCGCGAGCGCGTGCAGCGTGCGCGCTTCGAGCATCTGTTCGATCCGGTGGAAGCTCAGCTCGCGCTGCAGCAGGTGCGCGAGCGGCGCATTGTCGAGCAGGCCGCGCGGCGAGCGGCGGGCCGCCCAGCCGAAACTCATCGCCGCGAGCCAGCGCGCGCCCGCGGCGGCGATGCCGAGCCAGTCGGTGCGGTACACGTAGTCGGCGCGCAGGTGCTCCCAGAACTCGAGCAGGCGCCGCACGCCGTGCGGGAAATCGTCCGCGTGGCTCGCGACCGACGTCGCGTTGATCGCGCCGGCCGACGAGCCGCACACAACCGCGAACGGCAGCGTGCGCCGCTGCGGATCGGCGTCGAGCGCGATCTCGGCCAGCGCCTTCAATACGCCGACCTGATACGCGGCGCGCGCGCCGCCTCCCATCAGTACGAGCGCGAGCCGCATCGTTCGACCTGCTACACGGGCCGCCGCGCCGCTATGCCGAGCGCTTCGGCGGACGGCTCGCCGGCGTCGACGTGGCTGCCGCGCGCGCCGCCGCCGAGCCGGCGGGCTTCGCGCGCTTCGCGGCGGGCTTGCGCGGCGCAGCCGGCGGCTCGGCCGCATCGGGCGCCGCCGCGGCCGGCGGCTCGCCCGGCTGCGGCGCCATCGCCAGATTCGCGAGCTGGCTGAACTGCGCCTGCAGCAGGTTCCACCAGCCGGCCGGATCGAACGCCGGATTCTGCGCGGCGGCGTCGCCGTCGGACGGCGCCGCCGCGGCTTGCGCCCCGGCTGCCGGCGCATCGTCGGGCGACGCGGCGGCCGCCTTCGCCGCCGCGACCGCAGCCTCCTCGGCGGCCGACATCGAGCTTTGCGCGAACGCGCCGAACGCGCGCAGCGTCGCGAGCGTCGCGCGCTGCACCTCGAGCGCCTGGATCGCGGACTGCAGCATCCCGAGGTTCAGCTTCAGCCATTGCTCGACCGCGCGCAGGTCGGTGATGCGCTTGTCGAGCTCCTCGACGTTCGTGAGCGGCGCCATCATGTCGGACATGCTCGCGAGCGACGGCGGCAGCCCGGGCGTCGCGCCGGGGAATGCGGCCATGCCGCCGAACGGCGACAGGCGGACCATTTCCCACATCCGGTCGAGCATGTCGGCGGGCTGGAAGCCGGCAAAGCCGGAGAAAGGATTGGAGCCGGTGTTATCGGTCGTCATGCGGGCGTCCTGGTTGACTGGGGGAGCGCGGCGGCCGCCTCGCGCGGCCGCCTGGATCGATCATAGCGCGCGTCAGAACGGCGCGTCGCCGGGGAATGCGGGCGGGCGCCGTTCGCGCAGCGAGCGGATCCCCTCCTGCACGTCGGGCCCCGAGAAGCCCATGAATTCGAGTGCGAGCGACGCGTCGAAAGTCGGCCCGGCCGAGCGCAGCCAGTTGTTGAGCGCGTACTTGGTCCAGCGGATCGCCGTCTGCGAGCCGTGCGCGAGCCGCTCCGCGACCTCGTACGCCTTCGGCAGCAGGTCCGCGTCGTCGACCGCGAGCGACACGAGGCCGATCCGCTCGGCCTCCTCGCCGCTCACCGGCTCGCACAGCAGCAGGTAGTACTTGGCCTTCGCCATCCCGCACAGCAGCGGCCACACGATCGCCGCGTGGTCGCCGGCCGCGACGCCGAGCCGCGTATGGCCGTCGATGATGCGCGCGCTCTTCGACGCGATCGAGATGTCGGCGAGCAGCCCGGCGACGAGCCCCGCGCCCACCGCCGGGCCGTGCATCGCGGACACGATCGGCTTGCTGCAGTTGATCACGTTGTAGACGAGGTCGCGCGCTTCGCGCCAGACCCGCGCGCGCACGTCGAAGTCGTTCGCCATCTGCTCGACGAGCGCGAGGTCGCCGCCCGCCGAGAAGCCCTTGCCCTCGCCGCGGATCACCGCGACGCGCGTGTCGGGATCGCGCTCGACGTCGCGCCAGATGTCGGCCAGCTCGCGATGCATGCGTTCGTTCGCGGTCGCGAGGCCGCTCTTGTTCGCGCCCTCGCCGCTCATCACGATTTCGAGGATGCCGTGCGGCTGGCGCCGCACCTTCAGTGCTTCGTAACCGCCATACGCGGCAAGATCCGACATGCGCAGCTCCTTGCGGAAGACCATGAATCGAGTGTAGCGAAGCCCGTGCGGGCAAACATCGGGCGAAACCCGGCGCGCGGGACGCAACCGGGTTGCGCCCGCGCCCGCCCCGTCGCGTCAGGCGGCGCCGTCGGGCGGTGCGACCGACTGCTCGATCGCGCCGAACACCGACTTGCCGGCGTCGTCGAGCATCTCGATCTTCACGGTGTCGCCGTAGCGCATGAATTCGGTCTGCGGCTTGCCGTGCTCGATCGTCTCGAGGCAGCGCTTCTCGGCGATGCAGCAGTAGCCGCGCTTCGAATCCTTGTTCGACACCGTGCCCGAGCCGACGATCGAACCCGCGCGCAGGTTGCGCGTCTTCGCCGCGTGCGCGATCAGCTGGCCGAAGTGGAACACCATGTCGGTGCCCGCGTCGGGCTGGCCGACCTTCCTGCCGTTCCAGTGAACGATCATCGGCCGGTGCACGCGGCCGTCGCGCCAGTGCTCGCCGAGTTCGTCCGGCGTCACCGCGACCGGCGCGAACGCGGTCGCCGGCTTGCTCTGGAAGAAGCCGAAGCCCTTCGCGAGCTCGGCCGGGATCAGGTTGCGCAGCGACACGTCGTTCGCGAGCGTGACGAGCCGCACGGCCTTCAGCGCGTCATCGGGCGGCACGCCCATCGGCACGTCGCCGGTGATCACCGCGACTTCCGCCTCGAAATCGATGCCCCACTCCTCGGAACGGCAGATCACGTCGTCGCGCGGCCCGAGGAAATCGTCGCTGCCGCCCTGGTACATCAGCGGATCGGTCCAGAACTCCGGCGGCATCTCCGCGCCGCGCGCACGGCGCACGAGCTCGACGTGGTTCACGTACGCGGAGCCGTCCGCCCACTGGAACGCGCGCGGCAGCGGCGCCATGCAGTTGGCCGGATCGAACGGGAACGCATGGCGCGCGCGGCCGTGGTTCACCGCGTCGTACAGGTCGCGCAGCTGCGGCGCGTAGAACGCCCAGTCGTCGAGCGCGCGCTGCAGCGTCGGCGCGATCGCGTCGGCGATCGCCGCGGTATGCAGGTCGCGCGACACGACGATCAGCTGGCCGTCGCGCGTGCCGTCCTTCAGCGAAGCAAGTTTCATAAGGGGAATCTGCCGGTGTAGTGACGATGGAAGGAATCTATTTTACGATGGTGAATCCGTGCGGCGCGCCGGCCTTGCGCGCGCCGTTGCCGAATCGACCGTTGCCTCCTCATCGCGCGCCGCGCGCCGTTGCCCCATGCCCGCCAGCCAGCTCCCAGACGACGATCTCGCCGAACCCGACACCGCCGACGACGCCGCCGGCGAGAACGGCGAGAAGGTCCGTTCCGGCATCCAGTCGATCGAGGTCGGTTTCCGCCTGCTCGACGTGCTGACGAGCGAGCCGCGCGCGATGATGCTGCGCGATCTCGCGCAGCGCGCGGGCATGAGCCCCGCGAAGGCGCACCGCTACCTGGTCAGCTTCTCGCGGCTCGGCGTGGTGTCTCAGGATCCGGTGTCGGGCCGCTACGAGCTCGGCGGCTTCGCGCTGCAGATGGGCCTCGCGCGCCTCGCGCGGGTCGACGGCGTGAAGCTCGCGCGGATCGCGCTGACCGAGCTGCGCGACCGGCTCGACCAGACCGTCGGCATCGCGGTGTGGGGCAACCAGGGGCCGACGATCGTGCACTGGATGGAATCGAGCCATCCGGCGAAGGCGTCGCTGAAGCTCGGCGACGTGATGCCGCTGCTCGGCTCCGCGACGGGCCTCCTGTTCGCCGCGTACCTGCCGCCCGGCAAGACTGCCGCCATGATCGAACGCGAGCTCGCCGACACGCACCGTTCGCCGCATCACGGCGGGCCGCGCTCGCGCGCCGAGGTCGACGCGGTGCTCGCCGACGTGCGCGCGCACGCGGCCGCGCGCGTCGAAGGGATGCTGCTGCCGACGATCCACGCGTTCTGCATGCCGGTGTTCGATGCCGTGGGCGAGCTTGCGCTCGCGATCATCGCGCTCGGCCACGAAGGCACGTTCGACATCGCGTGGGGCGGCGAGATCGACACCGCGCTGCGCGCCTGCGCGCAGAAATTGTCGTACGAACTCGGCTATAGTCCGGACGCGCGCGACGCGTGACGCGCGCACGCCGTGCGAACGCGCGGCGCCTCCGACGGTCGGAATCCTGACGAGACCCGAAACCCGGCACGCACGTTGCGCGCCGGACGACCCACGACCGCCCCGACTTCTTCGCCGCCCGCCGATGCCGCACGCCGACGCCCGTCCCCGCCATGCCCCGCCCCGCCACTGGCTGCGCGCGTGCGTTGCGCTCGTCGTCGTGCTGGTGCTGCACGCGCTGGCCGCGCTGTGGTTCACGCGCCACCGCGAGCCGTTCACGCCGCCCGCGGCCGACGCGGTGCCGGTGCAGATCGAATTGCTGAAGCCGCAGCCGATCGAGCGGCAGCCCGAGCCGAGGCCCGTCGAGAAACCGGCTGCGAAGCCAGTTGCGCCATCCCCCGCGAAACCCGCCGCCTCGTCCCGCCCGGCGCGGCAGGAACCGGTGCTGACGTCGACGCAGAGCACCGCGCAGGGCGAGCCGCCGGCCGCGTCCGCGCCTGCGGCGTCCGGTGCAACCGGCGCGTCGGCAGCGGCAGCTGGCGGCGCAAGTGGCGCAAGTGGCGCGATGACGCCGGGCCCCGCGTCGAGCGGCGTGAAATTCGCCGCGCCGCCGTCGGGCGACCTCCAGTACGACAGCTTCTTCAACGGCGTGCAGAACTCGACCGGCACGATCCACTGGCGTACCGACGGTCAAACGTATGAATTGTCGGTATCGATGCCCGTGCCGTTCGTCGGCCCGTTCCGCTACCGGAGCCAGGGGCGCATCGACGCGTTCGGCATCGCGCCCGGCCGCTACGTCGAACAGCGCGGCACGCGCCCCGAGGACATCGCGATCTTCAACCGCGACATCCGGCAGGTGGTGTTTACGCGCACGCCGAACAACGTGCCGCTGCCCGACGGCACGCAGGACCGCTTCAGCATGCTGATGCAGCTCGCGGGCCTCCTGCGCGGCAATGCGGACGCGTACAAGCCGGGCGTCACGCAGCAGTTCTTCGTCGTCGACAACAACAGCGGCGAGACCTGGCCGATCACGGTAATCGGCGACGAACAGGTGCGGACCGCCACGGGCTTCGTCGCGACGCGGCACTTCATGCGCCTGCCGCGCCGCGAAGGCGACACGCGGCGCATCGACATGTGGCTCGCGCCGTCGCTCGGCTGGCTGCCCGCGCGGCTCGTGCAGACCGAACCGAACGGCTCGCAGATCGAGCTGCTGTGGCACGGGCAGCTCGCCGCGCCCGACCTGCCCGCGTCGACGGCGCACGATGCGGGCAACGCATCGCCCGCTGCGCCGGCACCGGCCGAACCGGCTGCATCGCCCGCGCCCGCATCGCCCGCATCGCCCGCGACGCCCTGACGCGCCGCCCCGCGAATCGGCAATTTCGACCGATGCCCCTATGGCCAAAGTCCCTATGCCTAAAGAGTCGCGGTCACGCGCCGTAAAATAGACATGACACTCTTTAACAACTATTTCGGTGCACCGCCCCACAATAGGAAACGTTTCTGAGGTATCGGCTTCTAACCGAGACATCCCGGGCAATGGGAACGGGGTGTGCAGCGCAAGCCCCTTGAAACCGGCGCAGCCTGCCCCACGTATGGGGACAACAAGGCCAGATGCCACTGCGAAGAGGAGTGCCGCCATGCAAATGATCTACAACAGCCCCAACTACTGCGTCGTCGAGTTCCCGCCGCAGGCCGGCCACCACGCAATGAATTCGGGTGGTTACGAAATCGTCGACAAGAACGCGCAGCGCGAGATCTTCATCGACGGCGAGCTCGCCGCCCGGTTTCGCGAGCATGTGAAGCAGCTGATCGAGGATGAACCGTCGCTCGACGAGGTCGACGAATTCCTCGGACAGTTCGACAGCCTGATGACGCAACCGGTCGTCCTGCACTGACGGCACCTGCCCGGCGCCGCACGCCGGGCTCACCGCACGCGGCACGCGGTTCACCAGCGCCGCCCCGAGCACTCCGATCCTGCCCCCGCCCGGCCCGCCGCGCGGGGGTTTTCATTGGGCGCGCGGGCGCGCCGCGCCACGCCGGGCGATGCGCGGCCGCACCGGCTACAATGGCGCTTTTCCCGATTCGCCGGTCACCCGCCATGTCTGCGACCCCATCCGTTCTCACCGCTTCGTACACGCGCGGCGCCCAGCTGCCGGCGCTGCTCAAGCAGCGCATCCTGATCCTCGACGGCGCGATGGGCACGATGATCCAGCGCTACAAGCTCGACGAGGCCGCGTATCGCGGCGAGCGCTTCAAGGATTTCGCGCGCGACGTGAAGGGCAACAACGAGCTGCTGTCGATCACGCAGCCGCAGATCATCCGGGAAATCCACGACCAGTACTTCGCGGCCGGCGCGGACATCGTGGAAACCAACACGTTCGGCGCGACGACCGTCGCGCAGGCCGACTACGGGATGGAGCGCCTCGTCGTCGAGATGAACATCGAATCGGCGCGGCTCGCGCGCGAATCGGCCGCGCAATACGCAACGCCGGACAAGCCGCGCTTCGTCGCGGGCGCGATCGGGCCGACGCCGAAGACGGCGAGCATCTCGCCGGACGTCAACGATCCGGGCGCGCGCAACGTCACGTTCGACGAGCTGCGCGATGCGTACTACCAACAGGCGAAGGCGCTGCTCGACGGCGGCGTCGACCTGTTCCTCGTCGAGACGATCTTCGACACGCTGAACGCGAAGGCCGCGCTGTTCGCGCTCGACCAGCTGTTCGAGGACACCGGCGAACGTCTGCCGATCATGATCTCGGGCACCGTCACCGACGCGTCGGGCCGCATCCTGTCCGGCCAGACGGTCGAGGCGTTCTGGAATTCGCTGCGCCACGCGAAGCCGCTCACGTTCGGCCTGAACTGCGCGCTCGGCGCGGCGCTGATGCGCCCGTACATCGCCGAGCTCGCGAAGCTGTGCGACACCTACGTGTCGTGCTACCCGAACGCGGGCCTGCCGAACCCGATGAGCGACACCGGCTTCGACGAGACACCCGACGTCACGTCGGGCCTGCTGAAGGAATTCGCGCAGGCCGGGCTCGTGAACCTCGCGGGCGGCTGCTGCGGCACGACGCCCGAGCACATCGCCGAGATCGCGAAGGCGCTCGCCGAAGTGAAGCCGCGCCGCTGGCCGAGCCAGTACAGCGACGCCGCGTAAATCCGCCCCGCATCCGCACGCACCCCGCAACCTGCTAAGCACCGCACCGCCATGACCGATCACATGATGCGCCTTGCCGGCCTCGAGCCGTTCAACGTCACGCCCGGAACGCTCTTCATCAACGTCGGCGAACGCACCAACGTCACCGGCTCGAAGGCGTTCGCGCGCATGATCCTCAACGGCCAGTTCGACGAGGCGCTCGCCGTCGCGCGCCAGCAGGTCGAGAACGGCGCGCAGGTGATCGACATCAACATGGACGAGGCGATGCTCGATTCGAAGGCGGCGATGGTGCGCTTCCTGAACCTGATCGCGTCGGAGCCGGACATCGCGCGCGTGCCGATCATGATCGACTCGTCGAAGTGGGACGTGATCGAGGCGGGCCTCAAGTGCGTGCAGGGCAAGGCGATCGTCAACTCGATCTCGCTGAAGGAAGGCGAGGACGCGTTCCGCCATCACGCGAACCTGATCCGCCGCTACGGCGCGGCGGCCGTCGTGATGGCGTTCGACGAGCAGGGCCAGGCCGACACGTTCGCGCGCAAGACCGAGATCTGCAAGCGCTCGTACGACTTCCTCGTGAACGAAGTCGGCTTCCCGCCGGAAGACATCATCTTCGACCCGAACATCTTCGCGGTCGCGACGGGCATCGAGGAGCACAACAACTACGCGGTCGACTTCATCGAGGCGACCCGCTGGATCAAGCAGCACCTGCCGCACGCGAAGGTGAGCGGCGGCGTGTCGAACGTGTCGTTCTCGTTCCGCGGCAACGACCCCGTGCGCGAGGCGATCCACACCGTGTTCCTGTACCACGCGATCCAGGCGGGGATGGACATGGGCATCGTCAACGCGGGCCAGCTCGGCGTGTATGCGGAGCTCGACGCGGAGCTGCGCGAGCGCGTCGAGGACGTGATCCTGAACCGCCGCGCGGATTCCACCGACCGCCTGCTCGAGATCGCCGACAAGTTCAAGGCCGGCGGCGCGAAGAAGGAAGAGAACCTCGAGTGGCGCAACCAGCCGGTCGAGAAACGGCTCTCGCATGCGCTCGTGCACGGCATCACGACCTTCATCGTCGAGGATACCGAAGAAGTGCGCGCGAAGATCGACGCGGCGGGCGGACGCCCGATCAACGTGATCGAAGGCCCGCTGATGGACGGGATGAACATCGTCGGCGACCTGTTCGGCCAGGGCAAGATGTTCCTGCCGCAGGTCGTGAAATCCGCGCGCGTGATGAAGCAGGCCGTCGCGCACCTGATCCCGTTCATCGAGGAAGAGAAGCGCCGGCTCGCGGAAGCGGGCGGCGACGTGCGCGCGAAGGGCAAGATCGTGATCGCGACCGTGAAGGGCGACGTGCACGACATCGGCAAGAACATCGTGTCGGTCGTGCTCCAGTGCAACAACTTCGAAGTGGTCAACATGGGCGTGATGGTCCCGTGCAACGAGATCCTCGCGAAGGCGAAGGTCGAGGGCGCGGACATCATCGGGCTGTCGGGCCTCATCACGCCGAGCCTCGAGGAAATGGCGTACGTCGCGTCGGAAATGCAGCGCGACGACTACTTCCGCGTGAAGAAGATCCCGCTGCTGATCGGCGGCGCGACCACGTCGCGCGTGCACACGGCCGTGAAGATCGCGCCGAACTACGAAGGCCCGGTGGTCTACGTGCCGGACGCGTCGCGCTCGGTGTCGGTCGCGTCGAGCCTGCTGTCCGACGAAGGCGCGGCGAAGTACCTCGACGAGCTGAAATCCGACTACGAGCGCATTCGCGACCAGCACGCGAACCGGAAGGCGCAGCCGATGGTCACGCTCGCCGAGGCGCGCGCGAACAAGACCAGGGTCGACTGGGCGAGCTACCAGCCGGTCAAGCCGAAGTTCATCGGCCGCCGCGTGTTCAAGAACTACGACCTGAACGAGCTCGCGAACTACATCGACTGGGGCCCGTTCTTCCAGACCTGGGACCTCGCGGGCCCGTACCCGGCGATCCTGAACGACGAGATCGTCGGCGAATCGGCGCGGCGCGTGTTCTCCGACGCGAAATCGATGCTCGCGCGCCTGATCCAGGGCCGCTGGCTGACCGCGAGCGGCGTGATCTCGCTGCTGCCGGCGAACACGGTCAACGACGACGACGTCGAAATCTACACCGACGAATCGCGCAGCGAGGTGCTGCTCACGTGGCGCAACCTGCGCCAGCAGAGCGTGCGGCCGGTGGTCGACGGCGTGATGCGCCCGAACCGCTCGCTCGCCGATTTCATCGCGCCGAAGGAATCGGGCGTCGCCGACTACATCGGCATGTTCGCGGTGACGGCCGGCCTCGGCGTCGACGTGAAGGAAAAGCAGTTCGAAGCCGACCACGACGACTACAGCGCGATCATGCTGAAGGCGCTCGCCGACCGCTTCGCGGAAGCGTTCGCCGAGGCGATGCACGCGCGCGTGCGCCGCGAGCTGTGGGGCTATGCGAGCGGCGAGGCGCTCGACAACGACGCGCTGATCGCGGAAAAGTACGTCGGCATCCGGCCGGCGCCCGGCTATCCGGCGTGCCCCGATCACCTCGTGAAGCGCGATATGTTCGAAGCGCTTCATGCGGACGAGATCGGCATGAGCGTCACCGAGTCGCTGGCGATGCTGCCGGCGGCGAGCGTGTCGGGCTTCTACCTCGCGCACCCGGACAGCACCTACTTCTCGGTCGGGAAAATCGGGCAGGACCAGCTCGAGGACTACGCGAAGCGCATGGCGCTGCCGCTCGACGACGCGCGCCGCGCGCTCGCGCCGCAGCTCTGATCCACGTCGGCGGGCGGCGCGCGCCGCCCTTTCACCCGACGAATGGCCAGCAAAAAGCCCGCTCGAGAGCGGGCTTTTTGTCGTGCCGGTGGCAGGCGGAGGTCAGAAACCCCAGTGCACGTCGGCCTGGCCGGCCTTCGCTTCGCGCAGCATCGACAGGAACGGCGCGACGCGCTGCGCGAGGCTCGGCGGCACTTCGTGATGCGCGTGGTCGTCCTCGTCCTCGTGGAAATGGCCCGCATGCTCGGCGCGCTCCTGCTTCGCCTGCGAGACGGCGTCTTCCAGCTTCGCGATCGCGTGATCCAGCTCGTCGTGCGTAATCACGCCGCGCTCGCCCAGCTGCTTGCCGACGAGACCCAGCACATATACGGCGAAATCCTTCAGCACGTCGAGATCCTGTGCCGCCTTGCTCTTGAACGTAATCATGACAATTCCCTTATATCTTGTTCTGCCCGCCGCGCGAGATCGGGGAACGCCGGCCGGCCGGCGCCCGGCCTCGCGGACACGGACCGCCTGAGCGGCATATTAGCACCTGTTAAAATTCCGCGATCCCTGAAACGCGCGCTCGAAAAGCGCGCCGGCGCGCCGCGGTTCCCGGCCGCCACCAACGAAGCCTTCTACCAGCATGCTGCCAGCTCAAAAACAGACCCTCGAAGCCCTGCTCGCGGATAGCGTCAAGCAGGTCGCACACGCCCTGAAAGGCGACGACGCCGCGTCCGTCGCGCCCGCGATCACGCTCGAGCGCCCGAAGGTCGCGGCGCACGGCGACGTCGCGTGCAACGTCGCGATGCAGCTCGCGAAGCCGCTCGGCGCGAACCCGCGCCAGCTCGCCGAGCAGATCGTCGCGGCGCTCACCGCCCAGCCGGGCGCGCAGGGCCTCGTCGAAGCCGCCGAGATCGCCGGCCCGGGCTTCATCAACCTGCGCCTGACGGCGGCCGCCAAGCAGGCCGTGATCGCCGCGGTGCTCGCCGAAGGCGGCCGGTTCGGCACGTCCGGGCGCGAGACGGGCAAGCGCGTGCTGCTCGAGTTCGTGTCGGCGAACCCGACCGGCCCGCTGCACGTCGGCCACGGCCGCCAGGCCGCGCTCGGCGACGCGCTCGCGAACGTGATCGCGAGCCAGGGCTACGCGGTGCACCGCGAGTTCTACTACAACGACGCCGGCGTGCAGATCGGCAACCTCGCGATCTCGACGCAGGCGCGCGCGCGCGGCCTGAAGCCGGGCGACGCGGGCTGGCCGGAAGCCGCGTACAACGGCGAGTACATCGCCGACATCGCGCGCGACTACCTGAACGGCGAGACGGTGGCCGCGAAGGACGGCGAGCCGGTCAAGGGCGCGGGCGACATCGAGGATCTCGAGGCGATCCGCAAGTTCGCGGTCGCGTACCTGCGCCACGAGCAGGACATGGACCTGCAGGCGTTCGGCGTGAAGTTCGACCAGTACTACCTCGAATCGTCGCTGTACAGCGAAGGCCGGGTCGAGAAAACGGTCGACGCGCTGATCAAGGCCGGCATGACCTACGAGCAGGAAGGCGCGCTGTGGCTGCGCACGACCGACGAGGGCGACGACAAGGATCGCGTGATGCGCAAGTCGGACGGCACCTACACGTATTTCGTGCCGGACGTCGCGTACCACGTGACGAAGTGGGAGCGCGGCTTCACGAAGGTGATCAACATCCAGGGCTCGGACCACCACGGCACGATCGCGCGCGTGCGCGCCGGCCTGCAGGGGCTGCACATCGGCATCCCGAAGGGCTATCCCGACTACGTGCTGCACAAGATGGTCACCGTGATGCGCGACGGCCAGGAAGTGAAGATCTCGAAGCGCGCGGGCAGCTACGTGACGGTGCGCGACCTGATCGAATGGTCGGGCGGCGCGGCGCCGGGCCAGGAGCAGGCGCCCGACCTGCTCGACGAGGCGACCATCACGCGCGGCCGCGATGCGGTGCGCTTCTTCCTGATCTCGCGCAAGGCCGACACCGAATTCGTGTTCGACATCGACCTCGCGCTGAAGCAGAACGACGAGAACCCGGTCTACTACGTGCAGTACGCGCATGCGCGGATCTGCTCGGTGCTCAACGAATGGAAGTCGCGCTACAACGGCGATGCCGCGCAACTGCCGGGCGCCGACCTGTCGCAGCTGTCGAGCAAGCAGGCCGCCGCGCTGATGCAGAAGCTCGCCGAGTATCCGGACATGCTCACGCACGCGGCCAACGAGCTGGCGCCGCACGCGGTCGCGTTCTACCTGCGCGACCTCGCTGGTGAATTCCACTCGTTCTACAATGCGGAGCGCGTGCTGGTCGACGACGAGGCGCCGCGCACCGCGCGCATCGCGCTGCTCGCCGCGACCCGGCAGGTGCTCGAGAACGGCCTGGCGATGCTCGGCGTGTCGGCTCCCGCCAAGATGTAAGCCCCGCCCGAGCGGGGCAAACAGGCCGCGGCCGCGCCCGCCGCAGGCGCGCCTGCCGCGGCCTTTTCACGATTCTTTTTGCAGGTGACTCAAGCAATGGCACAACCACGCCGCACTTCGAAACAATCGAAACAAGCCGGAGGGACATTTCTTGGAATCGTGCTGGGCCTGATCGTCGGCCTCGCGATCGCCGTGGTGGTGGCGCTCTACATCACGCGTTCGCCGTCGCCGTTCGTGTCGAAGGTCGCGCCGCCGCCTGCCGACACCGGCGCGAGCCAGCCGCAGCAGTTCGACCCGAACCGCGCGCTGCAGGGCAAGACGCCCGGCCAGCCGGTGCCGCAGGCCGCGCAGCCGGCGCCGCCGAACACCGCGCCCGGCCAGGCCGCGAACCAGACCCAGGGCGGCCTGCTGCCCGAACCGCAGATCGTCGAGGTGCCGCCGTCGGCCAACGGGTCGACTGGCTCGAACGGATCGGCGAGCTCGAATGCGTCGAACGGCGCGTCGAATGGCGCGTCGAACAACGGCGTCGCCATCGCACCGAAGCCGGCCGACGTGACCCCGCCGCCGAAGAAGCCGCAGCCGGTCGAGAAACCGCAGTCGAACGCGAATTCGAACTCGAATTCGAACGACGACGACCTCGGCCGCTTCGCCGCGCAGAAGCAGGCGCAGCAGGCCCAGAAGGCGCAGCAGCAGATGGCCGCGAACACGCCGAAGCCGACGTCGTCGGCCGCCGCCGCGAACAACGGCTCCGCCGCGAAGCCGCCGGCCGCGAACGACGCGAATACCGGCTACTTCCTGCAGGTCGGCGCCTACAAGACGGAAACGGACGCCGAGCAGCAGCGCGCGCGCCTCGGCTTCCAGGGTTTCGAGTCGAAGGTGTCGAAGCGCGACGTCAGCGGCGTCACGTATTTCCGCGTGCGCGTCGGCCCGTTCTCGAAATTCGAGGATATGAACTCGGCACGCCAGCGCCTGTCCGATGCAGGAGTCGATACGGCGGTGATTCGCTTCACCAAGCAGTAAGACCGGCCGGGCGGCGTAACGCCGCCCCGTTTCGTTTCGCTACCCGAGCAACTGATTCGACGTTCACAACATGAAAAAACTGCTAAGCACGCTTCTCCTGTCCCTCGGCCTCGTGGCCGGTTTCGCGCAGGCCGCGCCGGGTGCGCCGGTCGCGGGCAAGGATTACGAGGTCATGAAGTCGCCGCAGCCGGTGTCCGCGCCGGCCGGCAAGGTCGAGGTGATCGAGTTCTTCTGGTACGGCTGCCCGCACTGCTACGAGTTCGAGCCGACGGTCGAGGCCTGGGTGAAGAAACAGGGCGACAAGATCGAATTCAAGCGCATCCCGGTCGCGTTCCGCGACGATTTCGTCCCGCACTCGAAGCTGTTCTACACGGTGTCCGCGCTCGGCATCTCCGAGAAGGTCACGCCGGCGATCTTCAACGCGATCCACAAGCAGAAGAACTACCTGCTGACGCCGCAGGCGCAGGCCGACTTCCTCTCGACGCAGGGCGTCGACAAGAAGAAGTTCATGGACGCGTACAACTCGTTCAGCGTGCAGGGCCAGGTGAAGCAATCGGCCGAGCTGCTGAAGAGCTACAACATCGACGGCGTGCCGACGATCGTCGTGCAGGGCAAGTACAAGACGGGCCCGGCCTACACGAACAGCCTCGAAGGCACCGCGCAGGTGCTCGACTATCTCGTGAAGCAGGTTCAGGACAAGAAGCTCTGATCCCCGCCACGGCGCCGGCATGACTACTCCGCTGAAGGTCTTCATCACCGGCGCGTCGAGCGGCCTCGGCCTCGCGCTGGCCGAGGAATACGCCCGCCAGGGCGCGACGCTCGCGCTCGTCGCGCGGCGCACCGACCTGCTCGATGCGTTCGCGCGACGCTTCCCGTCGCTGTCCATCACCGTCTATTCGGCCGACGTGCGCGATGCCGACTCGCTCGCGGCCGCCGCCGCGGCGTTCATCGCCGCGCACGGCTGCCCGAACGTCGTCATCGCGAACGCGGGCATCAGCCAGGGCGCGGTGACGGGCCAGGGCGACCTCGACACGTTCCGCAACGTGATGGACATCAATTATTTCGGCATGGTCGCGACGTTCGAGCCGTTCGTCGGCCCGATGACGAACGCGCGGCACGGCACGCTGGTCGGCGTCGCGAGCGTCGCCGGCGTGCGCGGCCTGCCCGGCTCCGGCGCGTACAGCGCGTCGAAGTCGGCCGCGATCAAGTATCTCGAATCGCTGCGCGTCGAGCTGCGCCCCGCGGGCGTCGGCGTCGTGACGATCGCGCCCGGCTACATCCGCACGCCGATGACCGCGCACAATCCGTACCGGATGCCGTTCCTGATGGACGCCGACCGCTTCGCCGCGCGTGCGGCCGAAACGATCGCGCAGCAACGCCCGTTCCGGGTGATTCCGTGGCAGATGGGCGTCGTCGCGAAGGTGCTGCACGTGATGCCGCGCTGGCTCTACGACCGCCTGTTCGAAAAGGCGCCGCGCAAGCCGAAGGCAAGCGCGCACTGAGCAAACGGTCCGGCCCCGGCCGGACCGCGCTCGATCGCAGCGGCCGCAAACCCGCCGCCCTCCCCGTCCCCGCCATTCGGCGCACAAACGGCTATTCCGCCGTCATCGCAGCCGTTTTTCGCTCAACTCGCCGCGTTCCGGCGCCTTTTTCCACGCGGCGCGCGCTTTGACGGTATGCTATCCGCCGGCCGCGCCGCCTGCGGGCGGCGCATGCGCATTCCGTCATCCAGCAAAAAACACACGCCACGTGGGAGAACCTATGCACGTCAAGCTGTTCGCCGCGGTCGCCCTGGCCGCGGCTCCCGTCCTCGTCGCCGCCAAGCCGCTCACCGTCTGCACGGAATCGAGCCCGGACGGCTTCGACGTCGTGCAGTACAACTCGCTCGTCACGACCAACGCGTCGGCCGATGTGATCTTCAACACGCTGGTGTCGTACGACGAAGCCGCGAAGAAGGTCGCGCCCGCGCTCGCGGACAAATGGGAAGCGAGCGCCGACGGCCTCACCTACACGTTCCACCTGCGCCCGAACGTCGCGTTCCAGACCACCGACACTTTCAAGCCGACCCGCCCGCTCGACGCGGACGACGTCGTGTTCACGTTCAGCCGGATGCTCGACGACAGCAACCCGTGGCACAAGGTCGCGGGCGCGAGCGGCTTCCCGCATGCGCAGTCGATGGGCCTCACCAAGCTCGTGAAGTCGGTGTCGAAGGTCGACGACAGCACCGTGAAGTTCGTACTGAACGAGCCGAACGCGACCTTCGTGCCGATCCTGACGATGGGATTCGCGTCGATCTACTCGGCCGAATACGCGGACCAGCTGCTCAAGGCCGGCAAGCAGGCGGACCTGAACGCGAAGCCGGTCGGCACCGGCCCGTTCGTGCTGAAGAGCTACACGAAGGACGCGCTGATCCGCTACGACGCGAACCCGACCTACTGGGGCGCGAAGCCGAAGGTCGACCGGCTGATCTACGCGATCACGCCCGACCCGTCGGTGCGCCTGCAGAAGGTGAAGGCCGGCGAATGCCAGATCGCGCTGTCGCCGAAGCCGCAGGACGTGCTCGCCGCGAAGAGCGAAAGCGCGCTGAAGATCGTGCAGACGCCCGCGTTCATGACGGCGTTCGTCGCGCTGAACACGCAGAAGAAGCCGCTCGACAACGACAAGGTGCGCCAGGCGCTGAACCTCGCGTTCGATCGCGCGAGCTACCTGAAGGTCGTGTTCGACAACACCGCGACGCCCGCGAACAACCCGTATCCGCCGAACACGTGGAGCTACGCGAAGGACGTCGCGCCGTATGCGTACGATCCGGCGAAGGCGAAGCAGCTGCTGGCCGCGGCGGGCTTCCCGAACGGCTTCTCGACGACGATCTGGGTGCGGCCGACCGGCAGCGTGCTGAACCCGAACCCGAAGGCCGGCGCGGAACTGCTGCAGGCCGACCTCGCGAAGATCGGCGTGAAGGCCGAGGTCAAGGTGATCGAATGGGGCGAGCTGATCAAGCAGGCGAAGCTCGGCCAGCATGACCTGCTGTTCATGGGCTGGGCCGGCGACAACGGCGACCCGGACAACTATCTGACGCCGCAGTTCAGCTGCAACGCGGTGAAGTCCGGCATCAACTTCGCGCGCTACTGCGACCCGCAGCTCGACAAGCTGATCGCCGACGGCAAGGAAACCGCCGACCAGGCGAAACGCACGAAGCTGTACGAAGCCGCGCAGAAGCTGATCCACGACCAGGCGCTGTGGATCCCGCTCGGCTATCCGACCGCGGCGGCGCTCACGCGCGCGAACGTGAGCGGCTATCGCGTGAGTCCGTTCGGACGGCAGAATTTCGCGGCGGTGTCGGTGCAGTAAGCGCGCGTGGCACGCAAGCGACGTCGACGACGTCCGTCGCTTGCGGCCCGCGCACCCCGCTTGCTACACTCCGCGCATATTCCTCATACCGGACGCCAGCCAAAGTGAACAACTAAGCCTTCCCAAAATGTTTTCGCCGCCGTGCCACGCACGCCGCGCGAAGTTTTTCACGCATTTTCGGAGGTGCTTATGGCTGCAGCCACGCCCACCGGCGCGCTCGTCGCGCTTCATCACGTTTCCTTCCGCTTCGACGACGGCTTCACGCTGTTCGATTCGCTCGACCTCACCATCGATCGCACGCCGACCGGCATCGTCGGCCGCAACGGCATCGGCAAAAGCCTGCTCGCGCAACTGATCGCGGGCCGCCGTGCGCCGAACGCGGGCACGATCGACCGTCGCACGCACGTCGTCTACGTCGCGCAGCAGCACGACGATGCGCGCGGCGGCATGCAGACCGTCGCGCAACTCGCCGCGCTCGACGCGCCGCTCGCGGCACTCGCGCGTCTCGCGGACGGCCATGCGGAGCCGGACGACTTCGACCTGATCGGCGAGCGCTGGGATCTTGCCGACAGGCTGCGCGCGGCGCTCGACGCGGCGGGCCTGCACGACGTGCAGCCCGCGACGCCGGCGCAGGCGCTGAGCGGCGGCCAGCTCGCGCGCGTGGCGCTGATCGGCGCGCTGCTGTCGGACGCCGGCCTGCTCGTGCTCGACGAACCGACCAACCATCTCGACGCCCCGGGCCGCGCGTGGCTGCACGCGGCGCTCGACGGCTGGCGCGGCGGCCTCGTCGTCGTCAGCCACGACCGCGCGCTGCTCGCCGGCGTCGGGCGGATCGTCGAACTGTCGCCGCACGGCGTGCGCGCATACGGCGGCAACTACGCGTTCTATCGCGCGCAGCGCGACGCGGAGCACGACGCGGCGCAGGCCGCGCTCGATCATGCGCGCACCGAGCGCGGGCGCGTCAGGCGCCGCCTCGAACAGGAACACGACACGATCCAGCGCCACGCGGCCGGCTCGCTGCGCGAGGCGAAGACGGCCAACCTGTCGTCGATGGCGCGCCAGAGCCGCAAAGGTGCGGCGTGCAGCATCATGGGAACGGTCCGGCGTCATCAGAGCGAGTTCAAGGCGACGCTCGACGAACGCGTGCAGGAAGCGGCCGCGCGCGTCGAAGCCGATGCGCCGGTGCTCGTATCGCTGCCCGGCACCGAGGTCAGCGCGCGCCGCCAGTTGTTCACGCTCGATCGCGCGCAATTGCCGTGGCGAGCCGCCGGCCACGTGGATGCGATCACGTGGTCGGCGAGCGGCCCCGTGCGCATCGCGCTGACCGGCCCGAACGGCTGCGGAAAATCGACGCTGCTGCGAATGCTCGCGGGCGAACTCGCGCCGCGTTCAGGCGAATGCGCGACGCACGTGAGCGCCGCCTATCTCGACCAGCGGCTCGCGCTGCTCGACCCCGACCGCTCGATCGTCGAACAGCTCGGGCTGCTCGATACGCCGCTCGCCGAAGGCGACCTGCGCAGCCGGCTCGCGCTGCTGCAGCTCGACGCCAAGCGCGCGACGCAGCCGGCGCAGCAACTCAGCGGCGGCGAACGGCTGAAGGCCGCGCTCGCGTGCGCGTTGTGGCGCGGCACGCCCGCGCAGCTGCTGCTGCTCGACGAGCCGACCAATCATCTGGATCTCGAATCGGTGCGCGCGGTGGAAGCGGCGCTGGCCGGCTTCCCGGGCGCGCTGGTGGTCGCGTCGCACGACACCGCGTTTCTCGCGGCGCTCGCGCCGACGCACACGATGCAATGGCATCGCGACGGGTGGCGTTACGAGCCCGTCGCGTGACGACGACGAAGCCGCGTCAGCGTGCGGTGCGGAACCGCAGCACGCCGTCGTCGCCCTGCTCGCGCACGAGCTCGCCCGCAAGCCACAGCAGGTTCAAATGCGCGATCGCCTCGCCGAGCGCGAACGTCATCTGGTGGATGTCGAGCTCGCGGCGGCGGAACATGATCGGCACGATGTCGGCCGCGCTCGCCGGCCGCTCCGCGCACGCCGTGCGCACCTCGTCGAGGCGCGCATCGTGGTGCGCGCGCAGCTGCGCGATGCGCGTGCGCACGCCGCGGAACGGCTTGCCGTGCGACGGCAGCACGAGCGTGTCGGCGGCCATCGTCTCGTAGCGGCCGAGCGATTCGAGGTACAGCGCGAGCGGGTTCGCCTCCGGTTCGAGATCGAACACCGACACGTTCGTCGAGATGCGCGGCAGCACCATATCGCCGGAAATCAGCAGCCCGTCGGCCTCGCTGTGGAGCGCGCAATGTTCAGGCGAATGGCCGTAGCCCGTGACGACGCGCCACGTGCGGCCGCCGATCGTCACCGGATTGCCTTCGCGCAGGCGGCGATAGCGCGGCGGCACCGACGGCACGAGATCCGAGTAGTAGCTGCGGCGGTTGCGCAGCTTGTCGAGCGAGGCCGGATCGTTCAGGCCGTGGCGCGCGAAGTGATCGGCCGCCGCCGCGCCGCCCGCGTTCGAGCCGTTGCCGGCCGCCATCAGGCAGCCGAACATGTATTCGCCGAGCGTCATCCACAGCCGCACGTTCCAGCGGCGCTGGTCGCCGCCTTCGCACAGCCAGTTCGCGAGGCCGAAGTGGTCGGGGTGGCAATGCGTGACGATCACGCGCAGCACGGGCAGCCCGTCGAGGTGCGTGTCGAAGATCTGCTCCCAGTGTGCGCGGATCGCGTCCGACGCAATCCCGCAATCGACGATCGTCCAGCCGGCCTGCCCGTCGATCTCGTCGCGCAGCAGCCACAGGTTGATGTGGTCGAGCGAGAACGGCAGCGGCATGCGTAGCCAGCGCACGCCGGGCGCGACCTCGAACGTGTCGCCCGCGGCGGGCAGGGTATCGGCGAAGGGGTAGTCGAGTTGGTGTTCCAGTGCGTTCATCGGTGGGGGCGTCTCGTCGTTATCGGTGCGGGCCGGCGGGTGCGGCCGGCGTGCGGCGGGGGGCCGCCGCGGGCGTCCGGTCGATTCTATCGCTCAATCGCGGCAGGCGTGATTCCGCGGCCCCGCCCGTCAAAAAAAGTTCGTGCCACAATCCGTTCCGTACCCGTATCTTTACGCGAAGATGCCCCGAACGGCGCCGAACGCCGCGCAACACGCGGCCCGACGCGCTGCCCGCGCCCGGCCGCGGATGCGCTGGACACGCGTTCCGGACGCTAAAATGTCGGGTGCTTACAGCCCCCTGAGCGAGCCTGCACGCCATGAATCACTTCCCCAAACTGCTGTCGTCGCAGATCGGTTTCGACGTCGCGCAGACGATGCTCGAAAACTTCGACCGCCACTACCGGATCTTCCGCGAAGCGGCCGTCGGGGCGAAGACGCTGTTCGAGCACGCCGACTGGCACGCGCTGCAGCGGCTCGCGCGCGAGCGGATCACGTCGTACGACGATCGCGTGCAGGAGTGCGTCGAGGTGCTGGAGGACGAATACGATGCGGAGAACATCGACGACGAGGTGTGGCAGCAGATCAAGCTGCACTACATCGGTCTCCTGACGTCGCACCGCCAGCCGGAATGCGCGGAAACCTTCTTCAACTCGGTGTGCTGCAAGATCCTGCACCGCTCGTACTTCAACAACGATTTCATCTTCGTGCGCCCGGCGATCTCGACCGAATACCTCGAGAACGACGAGCCGGCCGCCAAGCCGACCTATCGCGCGTACTACCCGGGCACCGACGGCCTCGCGGTCACGCTCGAGCGCATCGTCACGAACTTCCAGCTCGAGCCGCCGTTCGAGGATCTCACGCGCGACATCGGCTGCGTGATGCAGGCGATCCACGACGAATTCGGCCGCTTCGACGAAGCGACGAATTTCCAGATCCACGCGCTGTCGTCGCTGTTCTTCCGCAACAAGACCGCGTACGTGATCGGCCGCATCATCAACGGCGACCGCATGCTGCCGTTCGCGCTGCCGATCCGCCACGTGCGCCCGGGCCTGCTCGCGCTCGACACGGTGCTGCTGCGCCGCTCGCAGCTGCAGATCATCTTCAGCTTCTCGCACTCGTACTTCCTCGTCGACATGAACGTGCCGTCCGCGTACGTCGACTTCCTGTGCACGATCATGCCGGGCAAGCCGAAGGCGGAGATCTACACGTCGGTCGGCCTGCAGAAGCAGGGCAAGAACCTGTTCTACCGCGACCTGCTGCATCACCTGTCGCATTCGAGCGACCGCTTCATCATCGCGCCGGGGATCAAGGGCCTCGTGATGCTCGTGTTCACGCTGCCGTCGTTCCCGTACGTGTTCAAGCTGATCCGCGACCAGTTCCCGCCGCCGAAGGAAACGACGCGCGCGCAGATCATGGAGAAGTACCAGCTCGTGAAGCGCCACGACCGCCTCGGGCGGATGGCCGACACGCTCGAGTATTCGAGCGTCGCGCTGCCGCTCGCGCGGCTCGACCACGCGCTGTTGCGCGAGCTGGAGAAGGAGGTGCCGTCGCTGCTCGAATACGAGGGCGACAACCTCGTGATCCGGCACCTGTACATCGAGCGCCGGATGGTCCCGCTCAACCTGTACCTGCAGAACGGCAGCGACGCCGAGGTCGAGCACGGCGTGAAGGAGTACGGCAACGCGGTGAAGGAGCTGATGAAGGCCAACATCTTCCCCGGCGACATGCTGTACAAGAACTTCGGCGTCACGCGCCACGGCCGCGTCGTGTTCTACGACTACGACGAGATCGAGTACCTGACCGACTGCAACGTGCGCCGCGTGCCGCCGCCGCGCAACGAGGAGGACGAGCTGTCCGGCGAGCCGTGGTATTCGGTCGGCCCGCACGACATCTTTCCCGAAACCTACGGGCCGTTCCTGCTCGGCGATCCGCGCGTGCGCGACGTATTCTTGAAGCATCACGCCGATTTCTTCGAGCCCGCGCTGTGGCAGGCGAGCAAGGACAAGCTGCTGCAGGGCGAATTGCCCGATTTCTTTCCGTACGACGCGTCGCTGCGCTTCTGCGTACGCTACCCCGAACGCTTCGACGCGACGGACGACGCCGAGGGCGACGCGCAGCGCGCCGCCTGAAGCGCCCCATGACCGAACGTTTTTTCCGCACCCGGAAACCCAACCCGATGAACACCCAAGACCACCCGCTCTCGCACCTGTTCGACAACAACGACGCCTGGGTCAAGCGCAAGCTCGCCGACGATCCGGAGTTCTTCACGCGCCTGGCCGACCAGCAGGCGCCGGAATACCTGTGGATCGGCTGCTCGGATTCGCGCGTGCCGGCGAACCAGATCATCGGCCTGCCGCCGGGCGAGGTGTTCGTCCACCGCAACATCGCGAACGTCGTCGTGCACACCGACCTGAACTGCCTGTCGGTGATCCAGTTCGCGGTCGACATCCTGCGCGTGAAGCACATCATGGTGGTCGGCCACTACGGCTGCTCGGGCGTGAACGCGGCGCTGCACAACCGCCGCGTCGGCCTTGCCGACAACTGGCTGCACCACGTGCAGGACGTGCGCGAACGGCACGCCGCGCTGCTCGACGAATGGCCGGTGGGCGAAGCGCGCTACCGCCGCCTGATCGAGCTGAACGCGATCGAGCAGGTCGTCAACGTATGCCGCACGACGATCGTCAACGACGCGTGGGCGCGCGGCCAGTCGCTCACCGTGCACGCGCTCGTGTACGGCGTGCACGACGGCCGCATGCGCGACCTCGGCATGGCCGTGTCGAATCCCGACACGCTGCACGACACCTACCGGCGCGCGGTGGCCGCGCTGACCGCGCGCGGCCAGCACTCGCCTGACAACGACATGGTCGCGGCCGATGCGGCGCGCCTGACCGAGGTCGCGCAGGCCGTCGCGAACACGCTGAAGCCCTGCGCGGACGCGGAGTAAGCCCTTCGCCGTGCCGGCGCCGGCCTCGGCCGCGGACGCCGCACGGGATCAGGAGACGCATCATGACCGCTGTTGATCACGACGATCCGATCGTCATCGTCGCCGCGGCGCGCACGCCGATCGGCGGTTTCCAGGGCGACTTCGCGTCGCTCGCCGCGCCGCAGCTCGGCAGCGTCGCGATCGGCGCGGCGCTCGCGCGCGCCGGCCTCGCGCCGGAGCAGGTCGACGAAGCGGTGATGGGCTGCGTGCTGCCCGCCGGCCAGGGCCAGGCGCCCGCGCGGCAGGCCGCGCTCGGCGCGGGCCTGCCGCTCGCCACCGGCTGCACGACGGTCAACAAGATGTGCGGCTCCGGGATGCGCGCGGCGATGTTCGCGCACGACATGCTGCGCGCCGGCTCGGCCGGCGTGATCGTCGCGGGCGGCATGGAAAGCATGACCAACGCGCCGTACCTGCTGCCGAAGGCGCGCGCCGGCTACCGGATGGGCCACGGCCAGGTGCTCGACCACATGTTCCTCGACGGCCTCGAGGATGCGTACGACAAGGGCCGCCTGATGGGCACCTTCGCCGACGAATGCGCGGCCGAGTACGCGTTCTCGCGCGAAGCGCAGGATGCGTTCGCGATCGAGTCGCTCGCCCGCGCGAAGCGCGCGAACGTGGACGGCTCGTTCGACTGGGAAATCGCGCCCGTGACGGTGGCCGGCCGGCACGGCGGGCAGGACGACAGGGTCGTATCGCGCGACGAGCAGCCGTTCAAGGCCGATCCGTCGAAGATCCCGCTGCTGAAGCCCGCGTTCGGCAAGCACGGCACCGTCACCGCCGCGAACGCGTCGTCGATCTCCGACGGCGCGGCCGCGCTCGTGATGATGCGCGCGTCCACCGCCGCGCGGCTCGGCGTCGCGCCGCTCGCGCGCGTGGCCGGCCATGCGACGTTCGCGCAGGCGCCCGCGAAGTTCACGACCGCGCCGGTCGGCGCGATCCGCCGCCTGTTCGAGCGCACCGGCTGGCGCGCGGCGGACGTCGACCTGTACGAGATCAACGAGGCGTTCGCGGTCGTCACGATGGCCGCGATGAAGGAGCACGGGCTGCCGCACGACACGGTCAACGTGAACGGCGGCGCGTGTGCGCTCGGCCACCCGATCGGCGCATCCGGCGCGCGCATCCTCGTCACGCTGATCGGCGCATTGCGCGCGCGTTCGGCGCGGCGCGGCGTCGCGAGCCTGTGCATCGGCGGCGGCGAGGCGACCGCGATGGCTATCGAACTCGTCTGACCAAACAGCCTTCCCGCAAGGAGCGGCGACCATGAAAACCGTACTGATCGTCGGCGCATCGCGCGGCCTCGGCCGCGAATTCGTCCGGCAATACCGGCGCGACGGCTGGAACGTGATCGCCACCGCGCGCGACGACGCGTCGCTCGCCGCGCTGCGCGAGCTCGGCGCGCACGCGCATGCGCTCGACATCGCGCAGCCCGAGCAGATCGCCGCGCTCGGCTGGAAGCTCGACGGCGAGCGGCTCGATGCCGCCGTGATCGTGTCGGGCGTCTACGGGCCGCAGACCGAAGGCGTCGAAACCGTCACCGCCGACGATTTCGACGCGGTGATGCACACCAACGTGCGCGGGCCGATGCAGCTGCTGCCGATCCTGCTGCCGCTCGTCGAGGACACACACGGCGTGCTCGCGGTCGTGTCGAGCCGGATGGGCAGCATCGGCGAGGCGACCGGCACCAGCGGCTGGCTGTATCGCGCGAGCAAGGCCGCGCTCAACGACGTGCTGCGCATCGCGTCGCTGCAGGCGCGCCACGCGGCCTGCGTGTCGCTGCATCCGGGCTGGGTGCGCACCGCGATGGGCGGCGCGCAGGCCGCGATCGATCCGCAGACGAGCGTGACCGGCATGCGCCGCGTGCTGGCCGAGGCGGCCGCCGACATCGCGCTCGCGAACGGGCGCTTCTTCCAGTACGACGGCGTCGAGCTCGCCTGGTAACAATCCTTCGTCGTTAATTCATCTTTCGCATGACTTTGTCCCGACCTGACGCGTGCCCGTGCGGCGGCGCGTCCCCCGCCCCTGCCGGCCGCGCGCCGGCGCCGCGCTATGCCGCGTGCTGCGGCCGTTTCATCGACGGCGGCGAAGCCGCCCCCACCGCGCTCGAGTTGATGCGCTCGCGGTACAGCGCGTACGTGCTCGGCGCGACCGATTACCTGCGCGCAACGTGGGACGCGCGCACCTGCCCCGCCGATCTGGATGCCGACCCCACGGCCCCCGACGCGCCGCGCTGGCTCGGCCTCGCGGTGAAACGCCACGCGCAGGCCGACGCGCGCCACGCGGAGGTCGAATTCGTGGCCCGCTACAAGCTCGGCGGGCGCGCCTACCGGCTTCACGAGACGAGCCGTTTCGAGCGCGACGAGCACGGGTTCTGGCGCTATGTCGACGGCGATGTAAGCGAGCGCTGATAAATACTTGCTGTGTCAGACGCCGGGTAATTCCTGCATTGCACAACCCAAAATTGTCAGGCTACGATGAGCCTCGGGTGAGTCATGCGCGGCAGGGCATACGAATGGCGTTCAGCAAGGTACTGGTGGGATGGGTGGCGGCCTGCACGCTGTCGGCCGCGCTGGCCGATACGCTGCCGCACGCCGGTACCCCGGGCGGGCCGCTCGCCCGTGCCGAGCGCTTCGACTACGGCGATTCGCGGCTGCCCCAGGTCGCCGCCGACCTGAACGAACAGATCGTCCGCATCCCGGCCGACGCGTCGGGCACCGTCACCCTCGAGGCCACGCTGTTCAAGCCGGACGGCCCCGGCCCGTTCCCGCTCGTCGTGTTCAACCACGGCAAGAACCCCGGCGATCTCCATCAGCAGCCGCGCAGCCGGCCGCTCGCATTCGCGCGCGAATTCGTGCGCCGCGGCTATGCAGTGATCGCGCCGAACCGCCAAGGCTTCGCCGGCTCCGGCGGCACCTATCGGCAGGAAGGCTGCGACGTCGCGAAGAACGGCCTCGCGCAGGCGGCCGACGTCGACGCTACCGTCCGCTACATGGCGCGCCAGCCGTACGTCGACGCATCGCGCGTCGTCGTGGCCGGCACGTCGCACGGCGGGCTCGCGTCGATCGCGTACGGCACCGAGGCGGCGCCCGGCGTGCGCGGCATCATCAATTTCTCCGGCGGGCTGCGCCAGGACCTGTGCGACGGCTGGCAGCGCAATCTCGTCGATGCGTTCGACCAGTACGGCGCGCGCACCGCGGTGCGGTCGCTGTGGCTGTACGGCGACAACGACTCGGTGTGGACGCCGGCGCTCGTCGCGCAGATGCACGACGCGTACGCGTCGCACGGCACCCAGGCGCAATTCGTCGATTTCGGCCGCTACAAGGACGACGCGCACCGGCTGATCGTCGATCGCGACGGCGTGCCCGTCTGGTGGCCGGCCGTCCATGCGTTCCTCGCCGAACTGAACCTGCCGACCTCGGTGCGCTACGCGGTCGCGAACCCGCACGAGCCGAAGGCGACGGGCTTCGCGTCGATCGACGCGGTCGACGCGGTGCCGTTCCTCGACGAAGCCGGCCGCGAAGGCTATCGCCGCTTCCTGCACCAGCATCCGAGCCGCGCGTTCGCGGTGTCCGAGGAAGGCGCATGGTCGTGGGCCGAAGGCGGCGACGACCCGATGGCTCTGGCGCTCGACAACTGCGCGAAGCAGGGCGCGGGCGCGTGCCGGCTGTATGCGGTGAACGACCACGTCGTGTGGAATACGCAGGCGTCGCAGACCGCGGACAGCGGCGTGCGCGACGACGATGCGCACGCCACGCGCGCCCTCGCGGCGCGCTGATCGCGCGTCGGGCCGATTCGCCCTTCTCCTCCCCCCATTCATCCCGTTTTGCGATCGCGCCGACGCGCGCGGCCGATCGCGTGATTCGTCGGACGTGAACGCGCAATGTCCGATCGAAAGCGACATGTCGGCCAGCGCATGTCGCTCCGCATTCGTCGCACATTTCCCGTTCGGTTGCCCGTCCGCATGCCGTTCGCCGCACCGATGCGCCCCTTCCTCCCCCGTTTTTCCCGGCGCTGCGCCGCGCCGAACCACGATTTTTTTCTGTTGGGGGGTGTCACTCGAACGTCGTCATCTGCATGCAATTCGGCCCTTCTCGCGAGTACCGCCCCGAGCCGCCCCGAACTGCGCCGAACTCCCGCCCAGCAAGGCTTTGCGGCGTTTGTAACCACTAGTGCATCGAAGCGCGGAACACGCTAATCTCACCGCGTTTTTCGTGTTTTGCATGCCGCCCGGACGGCCTGCATCGCCGTCATCCCCTGCGGCCGCGACGCATCCCCGGATGCCGCACGCCGCGCGTTTTGCCCCCGGAGCCGTTTTGAGTACGCAAGCGACCGACGCCTGGGTCGCGCGCAGCCTGCGCGCGGTCTGGCACCCCTGCACCCAGATGAAGCACCATGAGCGGCTGCCGCTCATCCCCGTCGCGCGCGGCGCGGGCGTGTGGCTGTACGACCGCGACGGCCGCCGCTATTTCGACGCGATCAGCTCGTGGTGGGTCAACCTGTTCGGCCATGCGAACCCGGACATCAACGCCGCGCTGAAGGACCAGCTCGACACGCTCGAGCACGCGATGCTCGCCGGCTGCACGCACGAACCGGCGATCGAGCTCGCCGAGCGGCTCGCCGCGCTCACGCAGCACACGCTCGGCCATGCGTTCTTCGCGTCGGACGGCGCGTCCGCGGTCGAGATCGCGCTGAAGATGAGCTTCCACGCGTGGCGCAATCGCGGCCACGCCGGCAAGCAGGAATTCGTCTGCGTCGCCAACAGCTATCACGGCGAGACGATCGGCGCGCTCGGCGTCACCGACGTCGCGCTGTTCAAGGATGCGTACGACCCGCTGATCCGCAACGCGCACGTGGTCGCGTCGCCTGACGCGCGCCTCGCGCAGCCGGGCGAGACGGCCGCCGACGTCGCGGGCCGCGCGCTCGCCGACGTGCGCCGCCTGTTCGTCGAACGCGGCGCGCACATCGCCGCGCTGATCGTCGAGCCGCTCGTGCAGTGCGCGGCCGGCATGGCGATGCACGATCCGTCGTACGTGCGCGGGCTGCGCGCGCTGTGCGACGAGTTCGGCGTGCACCTGATCGCCGACGAGATCGCGGTCGGCTGCGGGCGCACCGGCACCTTCTTCGCATGCGAGCAGGCCGGCGTCTGGCCCGATTTCCTGTGCCTGTCGAAGGGCATCAGCGGCGGCTACCTGCCGCTGTCGCTGGTGCTGTCGCGCGACGAGATCTTCGCGGCGTTCTACCACGACGACACGACGCGCGGCTTCCTGCACTCGCACTCGTACACCGGCAACCCGCTCGCGTGCCGCGCGGCGGTCGCGACGCTCGATTTGTTCGCGCGCGACGACGTGCTCGCCCGCAACGCCCGCAACACGGCCACGCTGCGCGACGCGCTCGCGCCGCTCGCCGCGCACCCGCAGGTTCGCCACCTGCGCGAGCGCGGCACGCTGTTCGCATTCGACGTCGCGCTCGACGGCGACGCCGCGCGCGGCTTCTCGCGGCGCTTCTTCGAGCGCGCGCTGGAGCGCGAGCTGCTGCTGCGCCCGATCGGCACGACCGTCTACCTGATGCCACCGTACGTGATCGACGACGCCGACATCGCGTGGCTCGCGCAACGCACGCGCGACACGCTCGACGCCACCCTCGCGGAGACCGCCCGATGAGCCTCATCGACACCCTGCAACACGGCCTCGCGGCACTCGACGCACAGGGCCTGCGCCGCACGCGCCGCACCGCGGACACCGCGTGCGACGCGCACATGCGCGTCGACGGCCGCGAGATCGTCGGCTTCGCGAGCAACGACTACCTCGGCCTCGCCGCGCACCCGGCGCTCGTCGCCGCGTTCGGCGACGGCGCGCAGCGCTACGGCTCGGGCAGCGGCGGCTCGCACCTGCTCGGCGGCCATTCGCGCGCGCACGCGCGGCTCGAGGACGAGCTCGCCGGCTTCTGCGGCGGCTTCTCCGATGCGCCGCGCGCGCTGTACTTCAGCACCGGCTACATGGCGAACCTCGCCGCGATCACCGCGCTGGCCGGCAAGGACGCGACGATCTTCTCCGATGCGCTGAACCATGCGTCGCTGATCGACGGCATCCGGCTGTCGCGCGCGAACGTGCAGGTCTACCCGCACGCGGACATGGCCGCGCTCGCCGCGCTGCTCGACGCGTCCGACGCGCAGGCCAAGCTGATCGTCAGCGACACCGTGTTCAGCATGGACGGCGACATCGCGCCGCTCGCCGAACTCGTCGCGCTGGCCGAGCGCCACGGCGCGTGGCTCGTCGTCGACGACGCGCACGGCTTCGGCGTGCTCGGCCCCCAGGGCCGCGGCGCGCTCGCGGCCCAGGCGCTTCGCTCGCCGCACCTCGTCTACGTCGGCACGCTCGGCAAGGCCGCCGGCGTCGCGGGCGCGTTCGTCGTCGCGCACGAAACCGTGATCGAGTGGATGATCCAGCGCGCGCGCAGCTACATCTTCACGACCGCCGCGCCGCCCGCGGTCGCGCACGCGGTGTCCGCCAGCCTGAAGGTGATCGCCGGCGACGAAGGCGACGCGCGGCGCGCGCACCTCGCCGCGCTGATCGAGCGCACCCGTGCGCTGCTGCGCAACACGCGCTGGCAGCCGGTCGATTCGCACACGGCCGTGCAGCCGCTCGTGATCGGCAGCAACGACGCGACGCTCGCCGCGATGCGCGCGCTCGACGCGCACGGCCTGTGGGTGCCCGCGATCCGGCCGCCGACCGTGCCGTCCGGCACGTCGCGGCTGCGCATCTCGCTGTCGGCCGCGCATTCGTTCGACGATCTCGCGCGGCTCGAAAACGCGCTGGTCGCCGCGAGCGAGGCGGCGGCATGACCCCCCCGCTTTCGCTGTTCGTCACCGGCACCGACACCGAGATCGGCAAGACCTTCGTGTCCGCCGCGATGCTGCACGGCTTCGCGCGGCGCGGCCTGCGCGCGGCCGCGCTGAAGCCCGTCGCGGCCGGCGCGTATGAGCGCGACGGCGTGTGGCGCAACGAGGACGCCGACCAGCTCGACGCGGCCGCAAACGTCGTGCTGCCGCCGGAACTGCGCACGCCGTTCCTGCTGAAGGCGCCCGCCGCCCCGCACATCGTCGCCGCGCGGGAAGGCGTGACGCTCGACATCGACACGATCGTCGCGTGCCATCGCGAGGCGCTGACGCGCGCGGACGTCGTCGTCGTCGAAGGCGCCGGCGGCTTTCGCGTGCCGCTCAGCGACACGCACGACATGGCCGACCTCGCGGTCGCGCTCGGCGTGCCGGTCGTGATGGTGGTCGGCGTGCGGCTCGGCTGCATCAACCACGCGCTTCTCACCGCCGATGCGATTCGCCGGCGCGGCCTCACGCTCGCCGGCTGGGTCGCGAACCACGTCGATCCGGCGATGTCGTTCCCGGACGAGAACGTCGCGACGATGCGCGACTGGCTCGCCCGCGAGCACGGCGCGCCGCTCGTCGGCCGCATTCCGCACATGACGCCGGCCACCCCCGAATCCGCTGCAGCGATGCTCGACGTCGCCGCGCTCATCGACACGCTGCGCGCTGCGCAGCATTGAACCCAACATTCCCCCACGCGAATCCAGGATGAACGATATGACCCAAGCCCAGACCGCTGCCGTGCAGCCCGATGCGATCCCCGTGGCCGCCCCGGCCGCACAGCGCTGGCGCGTCGCCGACGTCGTCGCGCTGTTCGAACTGCCGTTCAACGACCTGATGTTCCGCGCGCAGCAGGTGCACCGCGAGCACTTCGACGCGAACGCGGTGCAGCTGTCGACGCTGCTGTCGATCAAGACGGGCGGCTGCGAGGAGGATTGCGGCTACTGCTCGCAGTCGTCGCACCACGACACGGGCCTGAAGGCCGAGAAGCTGATGGACGTCGACGCGGTGCTCGACGCCGCGCGCGCCGCGAAGGAAAACGGCGCAAGCCGCTTCTGCATGGGCGCCGCGTGGCGCAACCCGAAGGAGCGCCACATGCCGGCGCTGACCGAGATGGTGCGCGGCGTGAAGGCGATGGGCCTCGAGACCTGCATGACGCTCGGCATGCTCGAGGACGAGCAGGCGAAGGAACTCGCCGACGCGGGCCTCGACTACTACAACCACAACCTCGACACGTCGCCGGAGTTCTACGGGCAGATCATCTCGACGCGCACCTACCAGGATCGCCTCGACACGCTCGACCGCGTGCGCGACGCGGGCATCAACGTGTGCTGCGGCGGCATCATCGGGATGGGCGAGTCGCGCCGCGAGCGCGCGGGCCTGATCACGCAGCTCGCGAACCTGAGCCCGTACCCGGATTCGGTGCCGATCAACAACCTGGTGGCGATCGAAGGCACGCCGCTCGAAGGCACCGCGGCGCTCGACCCGTTCGAGTTCGTCCGCACGATCGCGGTGGCGCGCATCACGATGCCGAAGGCCGTGGTGCGCCTGTCGGCCGGCCGCGAGCAGCTCGACGACGGGCTGCAGGCGATGTGCTTCCTTGCGGGCGCGAACTCGATGTTCTACGGCGACCAGCTGCTGACGACGAGCAACCCGCAGACGCAGCGCGATCGCGCGCTGTTCGAGCGCCTCGGGATTCGCGCGAGCGACGCCGAGCAGATGGCGGTCGACGCGGCGCCCCGGCAGGCGTGTACGCCGGCCGCGAATTGACGCGCGGTCCGGCACGCGGGCGCGGCGGCCGGATGCCGCACGCGCCCGCATGCCGGACGCCCGATCACTCCGGCTTTGCCGCTGGCTCAGCCGTTTCCGCCGATTCCGGCGCGCTTTGGGCCGCTGGCGCGGAAGCCTCCGCCGGCGGCGCCTCTTCCTTGATGACATAGGACGGGTCGCGCACCCAGCGGCCCAGGTCCTTGCTGATGAAAATGGCCGTGCGATCGAGAATCGAGCACGTTCCCTTGAATCCGCCCCAAATGCCGCCGATCGACCAGCGTTTGACCGTGGTGTGACGGACGACCTTGCCGCCTTCCAACAGGTCCGCGCTCACCGTCAGCGCCTTGGGGCCGCTCCACGCGCCGCCGCCCACGCCGAACACGTTCATGATCTGCAGTCGCAGCGTCGTTGCGTCGGCCGCGTCGGCCTCCGACGCGAGAAGGCCATTGCCCTTCCTGTTGTTCCTTCGAAGCACGTCGCCGACGCGGTGCGTCAGCAAGTCCTCGATGTGGCATTCGTCCCTGACCTGCTTGATGACACTGGCATCCGGCGCGTAGGTCACCGGGGTTTCGAGCAGGACCGGATTGGCGGCAAAGGCGGAGCTGGCTGACAGGGTCAGGCCGAGGAGCAGCAGACGTTTCATCGTGTGACGAGTCGAAGTTGAGCGGTGCCCTCCGTCAAGCGGCAACGGGCTGGGCGGCGCCGACCATAGCACGCCCGCGATTCGGCGCAAAGGTGATCTGACAGAGCCTCACAATCCGCGCGGACGTGCCGGACGGCGCCCTCGTCATCCCGCCGCATCGATCGCCGCGCGCACCTTCGCGACGAGCCGTTCGTCGACCGGCGCGAGCACCTCGCCGCGCGGCCGCACGCCCGAGCCGAAATGCACCGCGCGCACGCCGGTCGTGCGCACGAAATCACCGACCGCGTCGGCGGTCAGCCCCGAGCCGGCGAGCACCGTGCACGCCGTGCCCTCGGCGCGCCGCACCATCCGCGCGATCGTCGCGGCCGCATCGAGCACCGACGGATGGCCGCCCGAAGTCAGCACCGACGTGACCTGCGGCACGCCCAGCAGCGCGTCGAACGCGGCATTCAGGTCGCGCGCGACGTCGAACGCGCGATGGAACGTGAGCGCGCGGCCCTCGGCGGCGGCGGCGATGCGCGCGAGCGCGCCGAGATCGATGTCGCCGCGCGCGTCGAGCGCGCCGAACACCACGCCGTTCGCGCCGGCCGCGACCGCCGCGCGCACGTCGCGCTCGATCACCCGGAGATCGTCGGCGTCATAGACGAACGACCGGCTGTGCGGCCGCACGATCACGTTGACGGGAATCGGCACCGCGGCCACGACGGCCTCGACGAGGCCCACGCTCGGCGTCAGCCCGCCTTCGCTGATCGCGGTCACGAGTTCGAGACGGTCGGCGCCCGCGCGGGCGGCGGTTTTCGCATCGCCGACGGTCGTGGCGATCACTTCGAGCAGGACGGACGGGGCGGCGGTTCGGATCATCGGCGGCTCGCGAATCGTAGGAAGATTCGCGCATCCTAGCCGACCGGCACGGGCGACGCCAAGCCGCCCGCCGGACGACGCGCGCTAGCCCGCGCCCGCGTCCACCTCCTCATCCCCCCAGTCGAGATCCCCGCACAGCACGCGCAGCGCGTCGCCGACGCGGATCGCGACCGACAGCGTCACGCACGGCTGCGCCTCGTTGATCGACAGGTACGGCCGCGTCACCTGCACGCGGCCCGGCTCGGCGATCGCCGCGCGGAAATACGGCCGCCGCAGCCAGTTCGCGCCCTGCGCGTCCGCGAGCGGCAGGAAGCGCGCCTCGCGGGTCGCGCGATCGGCGCGCAGCACGACGTTGCGGCCCGCCTGCCGGCCCTGCCCGTCGAGCAGGAAGCAGCGCGCCGCGTCGTCGAGCGCGAGGAAGTTCCAGCACACCTCGTCGAGCGGCTCGCCGGCCGCGAGGCGCTCGGCCGCGCGCTCGAACGCGCGCAGGTACGGCGCGAGCCGCTGCGCGTCGCGCCGCTCGCGCGCGTCGGCCTGCTGGCGGTAGCGCTCGGTCAGCTCGCCGATGCACGCGGTCGCGGCCGCGCTGTCGGGCAGCCCCGGCGCCGGCCGGCCGAAGAAGTAGCCCTGCACGAAGTCGGCCTCGCACGACAGCGCGATCTGCGCCTCGTGCTCGGTCTCGATCCCTTCGACCAGCACCAGCTTGCCGGCCTCGTGCAGCAGCGTGACGAGGCCGTGCAGGATCGCGGTGAGCCCGGTGCGATGCGCGGCGTGCGACAGCATGATCCGGTCGAGCTTCACGATGTCCGGGTTGAGCTGCCAGATCCGCTCGAGGTTCGAATGGCCGGCGCCGAAATCGTCGAGCGCGATCAGGAAGCCGTGCGTGCGGAATTCGCGCACCGCATCGGCGAGCCGCTCGTGATCATCCGCGCGCTGCTCGAGCACCTCGAGCACGATGCGGCGCGGCGGCATGCCGAGGCGCTTCAGGTTCGCGAGCAGCGCCGCGGCCTGGAACGGATCGGTCAGCACGCCCGGGTGCACGTTCAGGAACAGCCATTCGCGCTCGGCGCCGAGCAGCGCGAAGTTCTCGAGATGCAGCGCCTGCGCGAGCCGGTCGAGTTGCAGCAGCTCGCCGTGGCGCGCCGCGTCGCCGAACACGTCGAGCGGGGACACCGGCCGGTCGAGCGTGTCGTGCGCGCGCAGCAGCGCTTCGTAGCCCACCGCGCGCTGGTGCGACAGGCTGAAAATCGGCTGGAACACGGTCGTGAGCGTCAGGTCGTGATGCTGCGTCGCCAGACGCTCGAAGCCGGACGTCACCTCCCGCTCGAAGCGGTACGGCGACGCCGCGGCCGGACGCTCCTGTTGCACGATCGTCATACCCTCCTCCTGATGCTGGCGAACGCGGCGGCTGACGGACGGGACGGCGCGCGATTGGTCATGATGAGTAAGCCCTCGGATTCCGGTTGTTGTCGCGGGTTGTCGTTGCTTGGCCGCAAGCATCAAGCAAGCTCCGTGCGCACCGGGCCCCGCCACGCCACGCCGCTTCGCGCGGCCGGCGCACCGATGTGGCGCATGCCGCGCGCACCGACAAGGTGCACGCGCACCGGCGCTCGAGCGCAGCCGCCACGTCGGCACGCTACACTCCGTACGGCCGTTTCATTCCCCGCTTTCGACGTATCGATGGAAATCGTCTTCACCGTCCTGATCCTGCTGCTCACCGTCGCGCTGTCCGGCGCGATCACCCGCGTGCTGCCGTTGCGGCTGCCGCTGCCGCTGATGCAGATCGCGTTCGGCGCGATCCTCGCGTGGCCGGCATTCAACCTGCACGTCGCGTTCGACCCGGAAATCTTCATGCTGCTGTTCATTCCGCCGCTGCTGTTCGCGGACGGCTGGCGGATTCCGAAGCGCGAGCTGTACCTGCAGCGCCGCGCGATCCTGATGCTCGCGTTCGGGCTCGTCTTCATGACGGTACTCGCGGTCGGCTATTTCGCGCATTGGCTGATTCCCGAGTTGCCGCTGCCGATCGCGTTCGCGCTCGCCGCGGTGCTGTCGCCGACCGACGCGGTCGCGCTGTCGGGCATCGCCGGAAAGGGCCGGATCCCGCCGCAGCTGATGCACATCCTCGAAGGCGAGGCGCTGATGAACGACGCGTCGGGCCTCGTCGCGCTGAAGTTCGCGGTGGCCGCCGCGCTGACCGGGATGTTCTCGCTGCGCGACGCGTCGGTGACGTTCGTGATCGTCGCCGCCGGCGGGCTCGCGACGGGCGCGGTGGTGTCGTGGCTGTTCAGCGTGCTGTCGACGCGCTTCCTGAACGCCGAGCAGGAGGGCGATCCGGCGCCCGGCATCGTGATGACGCTGCTCGTGCCGTTCGCCGCCTACCTGTTCGCCGAACACCTGGACCTGTCCGGCGTGCTGGCCGCCGTGTCGGCCGGGATGATGATGAATTACACGAGCTTCTCGCGCAAAAGCACGGTCGCCGCGCGCGTGCGTGCGGAAAGCACGTGGGCGATGATCGAGTTCGTGTTCAACGGCATGGTGTTCATCATGCTCGGGCTGCAGTTGCCGCACATCATCGGCCGCGCGCTGGTCGACGCGCACCATACGAGCGACGCGCTCGTCGGCCGGATGATCGTCAACGTGCTCGCGATGCTCGTCGCGCTCTATGCGATCCGCTTCCTGTGGGTGTGGCTGCTGCGCTGGATCGCGAGCCGCCGCGCGGCGCGCCAGGGCCTCGCCGGCACGATGGCGGGGCTGCGCACGATCGCGGTGATGACGGTCGGCGGCGTGCGCGGCGCGGTGACGCTCGCCGGCGTGCTGTCGATCCCGGTCGCGCTCGGCGACGGCACGCCGCTCGCCGGGCGCGACACCGCGATCTTCATCGCGTCGGGCGTGATCCTCGGTTCGCTGTTCGTCGCCGTCGCCGGCCTGCCGCTGCTGCTGCGCGGCGTGCGCTCGACACGCAACCCGCACGAGGAAGAGGAGCGCAGCGCGCGCGCGGCCGCCGCGCAGGCCGCGATCCGCGCGATCGACACCGCGCACGATGCGATCTCGGTCGACCTCGACGAAACCGGCTCCGCGCGCTGCGCGGACATCGCCGCGCGCGTGATGGAGCAGTACCGGCGCCGCCTCGCCGCGCTGTCCGACGGCGACAAGACGCCGCGCGCGCAGGCCAGGCAGTCCGAAAGGATGGAGTTGCAGATGCGGATCGCGGCCGTGCGCGCGGAACGCTCGATGCTGTACAAGATGCGCGGCGATCACCGGATCTCCGACGAGACGCTCGCCAAGCTGCTGCGCGAAATCGACCTGTCGGAAACGGCGCTGTCGACGCGCAAGAAGGGGTTGGTCTGAGGTTGGTCTGAGGTTGGTCTGAGGTTGGTCTGAGGTTGGTCTGAGGTTGGTCTGAGGTTGGTCTGAGGTTGGTCTGAGGTTGGTCTGAGGTTGGTCTGAGGTTGGTCTGAGGTTGGTCTGAGGTTGGTCTGAGGTTGGCCTGAAGTTGGCCTGAAGTTGGCCTGAAGTTGGCCTGAAGTTGGCCTGAAGTTGGCCTGAAGTTGGCCTGAAGTTGGCCTGAAGTTGGCCTGACCGTTGCCGGCGGTGCCGCGATCGCGGCGTGCACGCCCGAATGCAAAACGGCGACGCCCGCTGCCGGGCGTCGCCGTTTTGCCTTGTGCAGGCCGCGCTACTTCGCGACGACCACCGGAATCCCCTTCAGCGTGCCCGCGCCCTTCACCTCGTCGAGCGCCTGCTGCACCGCCGCGCTCGTCGCCGCGTCGATGCCGAGCTGCAGCGCGAGCTCCCGCTCCGCGCGCTTCACGCCGGCGAGGTTGCGCAGCTTCACGTGGCCGAAACCGCGCACGCGCGCATGCAGGTCGGCAAGCTGCGCGACGCGCGCCGCGTTGTCGGCCGTCGTCGCGGCGAGCGCGCGGGCCAGCGTCGTCTCGTAGTCGTCGGCGAGCGCGCGCTCCATCCTGCGCTCGACGGTGCGGCCGAACGGATCGAGCCACGTGCCGCGCAGGCTGCGCACGCGCGCGAGCGCGCCGAGCACCGGCCACATCCACTGGCCGAACACGCGCTTCTTCGGCACGCTGCCGTCGCGGCCCGCCTTCGCGACCGTCGGCGGCGCGAGGTTGAACTTCACGCGATAGTCCTGCCCCGGCACGCCTTCGAACTGCGCTTCGAGCGCGGTGCGGAATGCCCCGTCCGCGTACAGGCGCGCGACCTCGTATTCGTCCTTCACCGCGAGGAGGCGATAGAACGTCGTCGCGACCGCGCGCGTGAGCGCATCGTCGCCCTTCGCGCGCGCGGCGTTCACGAGCGTGCGATAGCGCTCGACGTAGCGCGCGCCGCCGTAGGCATCGAGGCGCGCTTCGCGATCCGCGATCAGCTCGGCGAGCGTCTCGGGCGCGGCGTGCGTCGCCACCGCGTGACGCGCGTTCCACAACGCATCGAGGCCGGCCGGGTCGCCCGCCGCCATCCGGCCGATCGAGAACGCGAGCTTGTTCATCGGCACCGCGACGTTGTTCAGCTCGATCGCGCGCATCATCGCCGCGTGCGACACCGGCACGAGGCCGAGCTGCCATGCGAAGCCGAGCATCAGGATGTTCGCGCCGATCGAATCGCCGAGGAACTTCGCGGCGAGCGCCTGCGCGTCGCAGCTCGACAGGTAGCCGTCGCCGGCCGCGTGATGCATCTTCTCGAGCAGCGCGTCCGCGTGCAGGTTCGCATCGGGGTTCTGCACGAACGACGCGTTCGGGATCCGGTGCGTGTTGACGACGATCCGCGAGCGCTCGTGGCGCACCGTCTGCAGCGCGTCCGCGCTCGCGCCGACCACCATGTCGCACGCGAGCAGCACGTCCGCCTGCTGCGTGTCGATGCGCACCTGGTGCAGCCATTCGTCGCTCGCGGCGATCCGCACGAACGACAGCACCGAGCCGCCCTTCTGCGCAAAGCCCATGAAGTCGAGCACCGATGCGCTCTTGCCCTCGAGGTGCGCGGCCATGCTGACCAGCGCGCCGACCGTCACGACGCCGGTGCCGCCGACGCCCGTCACGAGCATGTCGTACGGCGCCGCATCGAGATGGGTGGCCGGCACCGGCAGCGCGTCGACGCGCGCGGCGAGCGCCGCTTCGTCGAACGCCGCGCCCGCGGCCTTCTTCAGCGCCGCGCCTTCGACCGTGACGAAGCTCGGGCAGAAGCCGTTCACGCACGAGAAATCCTTGTTGCACGACGACTGGTCGATGCGGCGCTTGCGGCCGAGCGGCGTCTCGAGCGGCTCGACCGACAGGCAGTTCGACTGCACGCCGCAATCGCCGCAGCCTTCGCACACCGCGTCGTTGATGAACAGGCGCTTGTCCGGGTCGGGGAATTCGCCCTTCTTGCGGCGGCGGCGCTTCTCGGCCGCGCAGGTCTGGTCGTAGATCAGCACGGTGACGCCCGGCGTCTCGCGCAGCTCGCGCTGCACCGCGTCGAGTTCGCTGCGGTGGTGAAACGTCGTGCCCTTCGGGAACAGCCCGTGATGGCCGTCGTACTTCTGCGGTTCGTCGGACACCACGACGAAGCGCGACACGCCTTCCGCCTCGACCTGCCGCGCGATCTGCGGCACCGAGATGCTGCCGTCGACCGGCTGGCCGCCCGTCATCGCGACCGCGTCGTTGTAGAGGATCTTGTACGTGATGTTCGCCTTCGCGGCGACCGCCTGGCGGATCGCGAGAATCCCCGAGTGGAAGTAGGTGCCGTCGCCGAGGTTCTGGAACACGTGCTTCGTGTTCGTGAACATCGCGTGCGCGGCCCAGTCGACACCCTCGCCGCCCATCTGGATCAGCCCGGTCGTGTCGCGCTCCATCCACGACGCCATGAAGTGGCAGCCGATGCCGGCCTGCGCGATCGAGCCTTCCGGCACCTTCGTCGACGTGTTGTGCGGGCAGCCCGAGCAGAAATACGGCGTGCGCTTCACCGCGTCCGCCTCGTTCGACAGGATCTGCGGCGCGACCAGGTCGACCACGCGCTCGCGGCGATCGAGCGCCGGCTTGTGGCGCGCGAGCCATTCGGCGAACACCGGCAGGATGCGCGACGGCCGCAGCTCGCCGAGCTCGGACAGCAGGCACGCGCCTTCGGCGTCATGCTTGCCGAGCACGCGCGGGCGCGCGCCGTCCGCGCGGTTGTACAGGTAGTCCTTGATCTGCTGCTCGATCACCGGGCCCTTCTCTTCGATCACGAGCACCTCGGCGAGGCCGTCGACGAAGGTTTCGATGCGCGTCGTCTCGAGCGGGTACGACAGGCCGACCTTGTAGATCCGCACGCCGGCCGCTTCGAGATCGGCGACGGTGAGGTCGAGCCGGCGCAACGCTTCCATCAGGTCGAGGTGCGCCTTGCCGCAGGTGACGATGCCGACGTTCGCGTGCGCGGCCGGCGCGATCCACTTGTCGATGCTGTGGGTGCGCGCGAAGTGGCGCACCGCGTCGAGCTTCGCCGCGAGGCGCGCCTCGATCGTGAGGCTCGGCAGGTCGGGCCAGCGATTGTGCAGGCCGCCCGCGGGCGGCGTGAAGCCGGCCGGCGCGGGCCAGTGCGTGCGCAGTGCGTCGAGGTCGACGGTCGATCCCGATTCGACCGTCTCCGAGATCGCCTTGAAGCCGACCCACGCGCCCGAGTAGCGCGACAGCGCCCAGCCGTACAGGCCGAATTCGAGCATGTCGGCGATGTTCGACGGATTCACGACCGGCATGTGCCACGCGATCATCGCGAAGTCGCTCTGGTGCGGCATCGACGACGACACGCAGCCGTGGTCGTCGCCCGCGACGACCAGCACGCCGCCATGCGGCGACGAGCCGTACGCGTTGCCGTGCTTCAGCGCGTCGCCCGCGCGGTCGACGCCCGGGCCCTTGCCGTACCACATCGCATAGACGCCCTCGACCGTGCGCTCCGGGTCGGCCTCGACGCGCTGCGTGCCGAGCACCGCGGTGCCGCCGAGTTCCTCGTTGATCGCGGGCAGGAAGCGCACGCCGCTGCCGTCGAGCAGTTTCTTCGCCTTCCACAGCTGCTGGTCGACCATGCCGAGCGGCGAGCCGCGGTAGCCGCTGACGAAGCCGGCCGTGTTCAGGCCCTGCTCGGCGTCGGCCGCGCGCTGCATCAGCAGCAGGCGCACCAGCGCCTGCGTGCCGGTCAGGAAGATCCGGCCGCGCGTGGCGGTCAGGTTGTCGGTCAGACGATAGTCGGATAGGGCGGGCGTGCCGTCGATGGGCAAGCGGGCGGTCATGGGGACGTCTCCGTGATTTTGTGCTGTTCTGATCGCTGCTCCGGCGGCGGGTCGGGCGACGCCTGTGCCGGCGGCAGCGGAATGGCTCTATTTTTTCGCGCGGAAAGAAGAATGTTTTTTCTTATCTTGCTCAGGCGGCGCTGTGGTGAGAAAAACTACGCATCATTTACGCTGGATTTGAGAGAGATTTCGCGCGTGGCTGCTGTGTGGCGGATTGGGCGGGGGTCCGGGGTTCCCGGGCGGTTTGCTGCGGAAGCAGTTTTCGGGCGGAGCGGCCGGCCCAGGCGACAGGCCGCCATCCGCGCGCCGCTGGACGCGGGTCTTGGCGGCTGGGGCGGGCATCCTCACCGATGGATTGCACAGGGTTTCGATTCGTCGAGCGAGGCGGATATCCACAATGGAAATGCGGCTCGACGCGTGTGATCGGCAGTCATGCTCACCGTTGAAATGCACAGGGCTTCGAGTCGCTTTCGAGGCCGGGGATCGACATCGGGCCTGATGCCTGATCGAGACGGCGGCGCTCGTGCTCACCGTTAGAATCCACAGCGTTCTGAGTGGCCTCCGGGACCGGATATCCACACTCGATCTGGCGACATGTTCGCGCAGGTGCCTGCGCTCACCGATGGAATCCACAGTGTTCCGAGTGATCGGGGAGGCTGGATATCCACACCGAGTTCACCGGCACGTTCGATCGGCACTTCACCCTCACCGTTAAAATACACAGCGTGCCGAGTGGTTCCGTTGAATAGTTGTCCGCACCGGAATCGGCAACACGTTCGATCGCGCGCTCGCACTCACCTTCGGAATCCACAGCGTTTCGAGTGAGCCCGGAGGCTGGATATCCACACCGAGTCCGCAGGCACGTTCGATCAGGGCCTCATTCTCACCGTTAAAATGCACGGCGCTCCGAGTGGTTCCGTTGAATGGTTGTCCGCACCGGAATCGGCAACACATTCGATCGCGCTCACACTCACCTTCGAAGTCCACAGCGTTTCGAGTGACTCCGGAGGCTGGATATCCACACCGAGTCCGCAGGCACGTTCGATCAGCGCCTCACTCTCACCGTTAAAATGCACAGCGCTCCGAGTGGTTTCATAGGGCGGATATCCACATCGGAATCAGCGGCACTTTCGATCGTATGCCTGCACTCACCTTCGGAATCCAGAGCGTCTCGAGTGGCCCCAGAGGCTGGATATCCACACCGAATCTGCCGACGCGGTCGATCAATGCCTCACCCTCACCGTTAAAATACACAGCGCGCCGAGTGGCTTCGGAGAGCGGATATCCACACCGGAATCGGCAACACGTTCGATCGCGCGCTCGCACTCACCTTCGGAATCCACAGCGTTTCGAGTAGCCGCGGAGGCTGGATATCCACACCGAGTCCGCCGACACGTTCGATCAACGCCTCACCCTCACCGTTAAAATACACAGCGCGCCGAGTGGCTTCGGAGAGCGGATATCCACGCCGGAATCGGCAACACGTTCGATCGCGCGCTCGCACTCACCCTCGGAATCCACAGCGTTTCGAGTGGCCCCGGAGGCTGGATATCCACACCGAGTCCGCCGACACGTTCGATCAACGCCTCACTCTCACCGTTGAAATGCACAGCGCTCCGAGTGGTTTCATCGGGCGGATATCCACATCGGTATCAGCGGCACTTGCGATCGCGCGCTCGTACTCACCTTCGGAATCCACATCGTCTCGAGTGGCCGCGAAGGCTGGATATTCACACCGAATCTGCCGACGCGTCCAGCCGTCGCCTCACCCTCACCGTTAAAATGCACAGCGCGCCGAGTGGCTTCGGCGAGCAGATATCCACACCGGGCTCGACAACACACACGATCACGCGACGCCCCTCACCGTCGTGTTTCACAGCGATCCGACTCGTTTCCGAAGCCGGATATCCACACCCCGATCCAGCGACACGTTCGATCAGGCGTCCACGCTCACCATTGAATTCCACAGCATTTCGCGTCGCTTCGGGCGCGGATATCCACAACCGAAAGCGCGGCATTCGCCACGCCCGCTCTCGACGCCGACGAGCGCCGGCCCACCCCGCAGACTCAGCGGATGAACCGGCGCCCCACCCGGCGCACCGGCTTCGCATCACCACCCATCCCATCCGGTCCATGCCTGCGCGCCGGCGCCGTACTTGTTGAGCTTCGCAGCCAGCGCAACCGGCATCGCCATCAGGCCGAGCCCCTGGTCCGGATGTCCGCCGCCGAAGGCGTTCGACGTCGCCGACGCAAAATGGTCGGTATAGATGATGTTGATCTTCGGGTCGCGTTCCGGGTGATACGACCAGCTGGGAACCGGGTTGAGCGGATCGCGGACGAAGAACCGCCTCAGGCGCGGATTGACGTCGTTCGCCGCGCGATCGACGATGCTGGTCATCAGCGATCGTCCCCAATACGTGCAAGTCCACGAGAGCAGGTGCAGCGTGCCCGGCGCGCCGCCCGCCGGATTGGCGGGATAGTTGACCCCGAACTGCGCGGGCGCGATCGTGCGATTGCCGCGCTGCGTCAGCCTCCTGTACTGCGTGGCCGCCATCTCGTCCACGTCGCTCGCGTTCGAATACTGGTCGAACAAGGTCAGGCTGTTCGCCGCCTGGCCGATTACATATTTGTTGATGAGGAAGAAGCCTCTCGGCAAGGTCAATGCCGGGTTGACAAGATACGGCTCCCGGCGCTGATCCATCGCGCCGTCATAGAGAATGGCCACCCGGGATTTCACGGAACGATCGCCGGGATTGACGAGGAGTTGTCCGTAATTGGCGTTGAACAGGTTGATGTTGTCGGCAACCGTCGCGCTGTTCTGCGTGTACTGCACCAGCCTGTCGCCGAGCGTATTGCTCAGGTAATCGATGAAGCGGGCGTGCATGTCGTCGCCCCACTCGCCGTTGAAGTGCGAGATGTTCAGAATGACGAGTTCGCAATCCGCCGCTCGAATGGTCGTGAAGTAGTTGATGATCGCGCGCAGGATATTGTCGAACGAGTCTCCCCAGTAAGGCGCGCCATGGTAGGTCCAGTATGTGCCGTTGCGCGCGATCGCGGGGCGCAGGTCGAAATAGCGTATGCCACCGGCGAGCTGTGCCGCCATGTCCGCAGTTTGCGTGCGCGCCATGCGCGCCAGGCGCATGGAGTTCACGTAGCAGCCGCTGTCGTGCGTACCGGGAATCGTGATCGCGCTCAGCGGCCGGTTCTGCAGGTAGTTCGCGAAGAGTTGGGTCATCCACATGTCGATGTCTCCTCGCTCAGCTGTTCACGATGGTCAACGCATTCAGGTACGCCCCATCCTTGCCTGAAACGAATTGCAGGAGCTTGAATGCGTTGGGCGGCGCGCATTGCACATCCGCATAGACGATCACGTCTGACAGATGGCAGTCCTCGGCGATCTGCAGATAGTCCTTCGTGCTCTTGCCGTCCGGATCGGACAGGGCCGCAGGAGGCGTCTTCGCGTCGCACTGGTTGATCTTCGCAACGATGCTGGCCGACTTCTGCGGATCGAGCGGCACCGTAAAGGTGACGACGATCACTGCCGACCCGGCGCTCCCCGCGACCACCAGGTCCTGCGATACGGATTGGCGCGAAGGCAGCGCAATGTTCTGGAAGGCGGGCGCGTTGCCCTTCCCCCAATCCGACGCATTGGCGTAGGTTGCGCTCATGGACATGTCGTAGGGGGTGGCGTTCTCGATGACCAGGCTGGTCTTGTAATCCTGCGGAATCGGGTTGGACAGAGGCATGGCAAACGTCCTTTGCATGAGGCCGGCGCACCCCGCCGGGGAGACCGGCAGGCATGCGTTCGGGTGAGCTGACCGGTGCCTCCACTTTGTGTTGCGCGCTTCGTCCGGACAATGTGGCAGACGTCATGCGAAGGGCGGAACGGATGGCCCATGACGACGAGGCCATTCGTGGCGCGAGCGACGTGGCGCGATTTATTTCATTACTAGTCTTTACATTACTAGTTATTTATATCGCCCTTATCTATCGACGCTCGACGGCATGCCGGCCGCCCCTGTCCCAACCTCCCCCGCTCGGGTACGCTTGACCATCGACCGACACCGACACGCGGAGGCGCGATGAAGCTCTACTACTGGCCGAAGACCCGGGCGTTCCGGGCGCTGTGGATGCTGGAGGAAATCGGTGTCGGCTATGAGCTGGAGCCGATCGACCTGCGCTCGCACGAACAGGGCAGCGACGCGTTCGTCCAGGTCAACCCGATGGCGAAGCTGCCCGCGCTCGACGACGGCAGCGTGCCGTTCGCCGAATCCGGCGCGGTGCTGCTCTACCTCGCCGACCGCTTTCCCGACGCGCAGCTAGGCGTCGCGCCCGACCATCCGCTGCGCGGCCGCTTCCTGCAATGGCTGTTCTTCACGCCCACCTGCCTCGAGCCCGCGATGGCGGAAAAATTCACCGGCGCGTCGGGCAACCCCGTCGCATTCGGCTGGGGCAACATCACGCGCGTGCAGCGCGCGCTGGCGCAGACGCTCGCCCACAGCCCGTGGCTCGTCGGCGAGCACTTCACGGCCGCGGACCTGCTGCTCGCCAGCACGCTGAAGATCGCGTTCGACGCGCACCTGCTGCCGCACGAAGGCGTGCTCGGCGACTACGTCACGCGCGCGGAAGACCGCGACGGCTTCCGCCGCGCGGTGGCGATCGAACAGCGCGAAGCGGCGCGGCTGCTGCATCCGTGACGGCAGCCGGCCCTCCGGCCCTGCAAACCGGCCGCGCCGGGCCTCACGCGGCCGGCCCCGGCCCCGGCGCCGACACCGTGGCGCCGGGCGTGCCCGCGTCCGGATGGTCGTCGATCGGCACGACCTCGTGGAAATGGGTGTAGTCGATATGCGTGATGCCGCCCTCTTCGCGCATCAGGTCGACGTAACGGTAGAACCACCGGATCTCGCCGTGCAGCCACGAATAGCGCCCCTGCATCACCTGCGAGGTCGTCTCGTCCGAGCCTTCGATCGTGATCAGCAGCGACGCGTCGCGCGCCGCGAGCGATTCCGCCGTCTCGCCGAACAGCGGGCTCGTCTCGTCGATCACGTGCATCAGGTTCCAGCCGAGCAGGAAGATCGGGTGCTCGCTGCGCACGAGCGGCAGGTCGTGGATCTTGCGCAGCGTATAGCCCTCGTGCGTGCCCTCGACGCGCATCAGCCGCAGCTTCGCGCGCGCCTCGGCGATCACGTTCTGGCGAGCGTTCGCCACCCGCACCATCAGCGTCATGCGGCCGTTCAGCGGCCGCACGATCGCGTAGCGCGCGAACAGGATCTTCGCGCGCGGCCGTGAGAACCGTGCGAACACCAGCCCGGTGGCCAGCGCGATCCCCGACATCCCGATGAAGATCTCGAGCGTCGCGACGACGTGCGCATACATGGTCTGCGGATGCATGTCGCCGTAGCCGACGGTCGCGAGCGTCTCGACGCTGAAGAAGAACGCGCCGACGAAACCGGGCGGCGACTGGTTCGCGATCGGCGCGGTGCCGAGCAGGTACAGCGTCGCGAAGCAGCCGTTGATGAACAGGAACAGCACCGCGAGCGACAGGAAGAACACCGGCCAGCTCACCGTCAGCGCGCGGTGGTACAGGTCGCGCCAGCCGAGCGGCGGCATCCCGTAGGCGACCACGTGGCGGGTGCCCGACCAGATCTTGCGGCCACGGCCGCGGTGAGGAGCGGAGGAAGGATCGACGTTCATCGCACGGCGCCGAAAGCGGGAAAGCGCTGAGCGTAGCATGCGGGTCGCGACCGGGCCGGCTGCATGCGCAACGCGGTCGAAACGACCAACGGGATCGTCGTGCGAGGCGCCGATCGCGGAGAAGATGTGTGTGCCGCGCCGCAGGAAGACGGAAGTCATCACGACGCGCGCGGTATGCGGCGTGCCGGCCGGCACGCCGCATCAACCCGGCGTCACTTCCGGTCGACGATCACCTGGTCGAACGTGCCGCCGTCCGCGAAGTGCGTCTTCTGCGCGTTCGCCCAGCTGCCGAAGACCTGTTCGACGCTGAACGTCTTCAGCGCCTTGAACTCGGCCGCGTGCTTCTTCAGCACGTTCGCATCGCGCGGGCGCAGATGGTGCCGCGCGATGATCTCCTGCGCTTCCGGCGTGTACAGGTAGGCCAGATACGCCTGCGCGACCGGCTTCGTGCCCTTCTTGTCGACCACCTTGTCGACGACCGCGACCGGCGGCTCGGCGAGGATGCTCGCCGACGGATACACCGCGTCGAACTGCGCGCCCGACGCGCCGGTGTCCATCAGCGCGACCTCGTTCTCGAACGTGACGAGCACGTCGCCGATGCCGCGCTGCGTGAACGTCGTGGTGGCGCCCCGGCCGCCGGAATCGAGCACCGGCACGTTGCGGAAAATCGCTTTCTCGAACGCGAGCGCCTGCTCGTCGGTCGCGCCCTTCTGCTTCTGGTAGCCCCACGCGGCGAGATACGCGTAGCGGCCGTTGCCCGACGTCTTCGGGTTCGCGATGATCACCTGCACGCCCGGCTTCGCGAGATCGCTCCAGTCCTTGATCGCCTTCGGGTTGCCCTTGCGCACGAGGAACACCATCGTGGTGGAGTACGGCGAGCTGTTGTCCGCGAAGCGGGTGCGCCAGTCCTTCGCCAGCAGCTGCCCGCGCTCGGCGAGCAGGTCGATGTCGTTCGGCTGGTTCATCGTCACGACGTCGGCCTGCAGGCCCTGCAGCACCGACAGCGCCTGCGCGCTCGACGCGCCGTGCGACTGCTTGACCGTCACCGTCTCGCCCGTCTTCTGCTTGTAGGCGGCGATGAAGCCCGCGTTGATGTCCTTGTACAGTTCGCGCGTCACGTCGTACGACACGTTCAGCAGCGACGTGTCCGCATGCGCCGCCGTCGTCGCAACGACGAGCGCCGCCGCGCCCGCCAGCAGCAGCCGGCCGATCCCCTTCGTGTTTGCCATCGTTGAAATGCCCCGCTTCCAGTGGTTGATGCGTGACGGCGCTCGCACGCGCTGTCATCGAAACGTAAGCGGGCATTCTAGCGGCCGGCCGCGCAGCGCCTTCCAATCTGTCGTGGAAAGCAAAGCAGGAATTCTGCTAAACCGGCGGCGGTCGCTCGCGCGCGCGGCCGCAGGAATGCTAAGATCGCCGCTCAGCCCACTTCACGGTTCATCCATGTCCGAAGTCCTGCGCTCGCACCTCATCCTTGCCGCCGTCGCGGCAGGCGCGCGTGCGGCCGGGCTGAAACTGAAAAAACGACTCCTCGACTGACGGGGACGTCGCGTCCCGTCAGGCGAATGCCGGACGGGATGCCCGCAGGTCGTTTTTCTCTCCTCGCTTGCACGCCTCGTTCCGGCACCCCGCCGGCGGAACGGTTCCCACCCTATCCGATTCCACAAGAGGCTTTGCATGCAAACACGTTTCGAAGGTATCTGGCTGCCGCTCATCACGCCGTTTCACGATGGCGAAGTCGATCACGCGGCGCTCGCGCGGCTTGCCCGCCGCTACGCGGCGACCGGCATCGCCGGCTTCGTCGCCGGTGCGACGACGGGCGAAGGCGCGCTGCTCGACGCGCGCGAACAGGATGCGGTGTTCGCGACGCTGCGCGACGCGGCGCCGGACCATCCGATCGTCGTCGGGCTGACCGCGAGCGCGACGCATTTCGCCGCGGCCCGTGCGCGCGAGATCGCGGCATTGCGCGCGGACGGGCTGCTCGTCACGCCGCCCGTCTACGTGCGGCCCACGCAGGACGGGATCCGGCGGCACGTCGAGGCGGTCGTCGAAGCCGCCGGCCTGCCGGTGCTCGTCTACAACATCCCGTACCGCACCGGCGTGAACGTCGAGCTGGACACGCTGCAGGCGCTCGCGCGCGACACGCGCGTCGCGGGCGTCAAGGAATGCGGCGGCAGCATCGAGCGGATGACGCGCCTCGTGCACGAGACGCCGCTCGCGATCCTGTCCGGCGACGACAGCCAGAATTTCGCGGCGCTGTGCGCGGGTGCGCACGGGACGATCGCGAGCAGCGCGCACCTGCTGCCCGAGTGGCACGTGCGCATGTATACGCTGCTGCGCGACGGCAGGCTCGCCGATGCGCGGCGGATCTCGGTCGCGCTGCAGCCGCTCGTGGCTGCGCTGTTCGCGGAGCCGAACCCGGCGCCGGTCAAGGCGCTGCTGGCCGCGCAGGGCTGGTGCGAGGACGGCTTGCGGTTGCCGTTCGTGCCGGCGAGCGACGCGCTGCGGGTGAAGCTGGATGCGCTGCATGCGGCGCTGGAGGCGCCCGCGACGGCGTAGGATGTCGATCCCGAAACCGTTTCAAACCGTCAGGATTCGGGACGAGCCGTACTGCGCGAGGTGGCCATCGGCAGTGACGAGCAACAGCGGCTCGCACCACGCCTGCGCGACGAGCAACCGGTCGAACGGGTCGCGATGATGGTGGGGCAGGTTGCGCACGGCCGCGCCGTGCGCGGCCCGAACGGGCAGTTCGTTGTAACCGCTCGCCCCGATCTCATCGATGAGCCGATCCACATCGACGTCCAGCTTTCCCTTTCCCGCCTTGATCGCCAATTCCCGGATGCTCGCGCTGCTGATGAACACTTCATCGGCGGCGGAGATCAGCGTGCGCGCCGCAACGCTGAGTTTCGGATCATTGGCCACTACCCAGAGAAGGATGTGCGTATCGAACAGCAACCGCATTACTTCCCTTCGAACGCATCCAGCAGGTCGTCGGGAAGCGGCGCATCAAAGTCATCGGCGATCCATATCTGCCCCTTGAGGACGCCAAACGGGTGGATGGGCTTGAGCGGCACGAGCCGGACCGACGGCTTGCCGTCCTGCGAGATCACGACGCGTTCGCCGGCGATCGCGGCATCGACGAGCCGCGACAGATCGAGTGCGGCATCGTGGAGATTGGCGTTCTGCATGATGGACTCCATTGCGGAACCACCATTCTCACGGGATTCCTCAAGCCGATCCAGTCAGCCGAACGGTCGACCGAACGCATGCCGGCCGATCGCAGTCAGGCCGCAAACGCCGCAACCGGCGTTTGCGTCGCCGCGCTCACCGCCTGCGTCATGATCCGCGCGAGGCGCTCGACCGTCGGCGTCGCCGACGACGCCCGGCGCAGCAGCATCAGCGGCAGGCTCGGCAGTTCGGGCAGGCCGAGCGGCGCGGCATCGAGCAGGCGCACCGTCGCAGGCAGCCCGTGGTGCGAACGCACCGTCAGCCCGAGGCCCGCCGCGGCGGCCGCCCACAGACCCGCGAGGCTCGGCGTCGTGAACGCGACGCGCCATGGCACGCCCGCACGATCGAGCGCGTCCGTCGCCGACGCGAAGAAGCGGCACGGCCGGTCGAACATCACGAGCGGCAGCGGGTCGTCGCGCGTGTAAGCGGGCCGCGCGCCGGCTTCACCGCCCCCGGCCGCACCAAAGCCGGCCGCACCTGAGCCAGCCGCACCTGAGCCGGTCGCACCTGCACCGGTCGTCCCGATCCACCGCATCGGCACGCGCGCGATCTCCTCGCTGCCGATCCCCGTGCGCGCGACGAACGCCGCCGACGCGGGATCGCCCCACACCAGCGCGAGGTCGAGCTGGTTCGCGTCGAGCCGCTCGAGCAGATCGGCGTTGCACGCGACGCGCGCCTCGATCCGCACCTGCGGGTGTGCGCGCGCGAAGCGGCCCAGCACGCCCGGCAGGACCGCCTCGCCGAAATCCTCCTGCAGGCCGATTCGCACCCAGCCGTCGAGCGTCGCGCCACGCACGGCGGCCACCGCCTCGTCGTTCAGCTCGATCATGCGCCGCGCGTAGCGCAGCATCGCGTCGCCGGCATCGGTCAGCGCGAGCCCGCGCCCCGCCTTGACGAACAGCGGCGCGCCCGCCTGCTCCTCGAGCTTGCGGATCTGCGCGCTCACCGCCGACGTAGAGCGCGCGACCCGGTCCGCCGCCTTCGCGAAGCTGCCGAGATCCACGCCGGCCACCAGGCTGCGCAGCGCGGCGATGTCGAAGTTCGGCTGGGCCGTCGCCGCTTCGCTCGGCACGGCCTGGGCCGTCCGCGCCGTCCGCGCCGCCTGCGCCGCCTGCGCCGCCTGCGCCGCCTGCGCCGTCCGCGCCGCCTGCGCCTTCGACTGGCCCGCCTGTTCCGCCCGCCCGGGCGTCACATCGTTTCGAGACATCTCAACCATCCCGTTTTATAGAACGATTCATCAAAAACTTTCCGATTTTCAGGATGAATGTACGGCGCGAGACTGTGTTCGTCAACGTCACTTCCCGATCCCGCCATGGATACCTGCGCCACCTTCGTCCGCCCGTCGCCCGCACCCGCGGTGCGCGGCCCCGCCCACCGCTGGCGCGTGCTCGCCGCCGGCGTCGCCGCGAACATGAGCTTCTCCGCCGCGGCGGCCGGCGTCCCGACCACGGCCGTCTGGATGCGCGCCGATTACCGCCTCGACAACGGCGCGCTCGGCATCGTGCTCGGCGCGCTCGGCCTCGGCGTCGCGCTGTCCGAGCTGCCGTGGGGCATCGCCGCCGACCGCTTCGGCGACCGCCGCATGCTGCTGTCGGGGCTCGTCGCGACGGCCGCGATGCTCCTGCTGATGGCCTGCGCACTCGCGCCGTCCGCGCATTCGGTGCCGCCGCTCGCGCGGGTCGCGGCCGCGCTGTTCGTCGTCGGGCTGCTCGGCGGCAGCGTCAACGGCTCGAGCGGACGCGCGGTGATGCGCTGGTTCGGCGAAGGCGAGCGCGGGCTCGCGATGAGCATCCGCCAGACCGCCGTGCCGCTCGGCGGCGGCGTCGGCGCGGCGCTGCTGCCGTCGCTCGCGTCGCACGTCGGGTTCGCCGCGGTATTCGGCGCGCTCGCGCTGCTGTGCGCGGTGTCGGCCGCGCTCACCTGGCGCTGGCTGCACGAACCGCCGGACAGCGCCGCCGCCGCCCCCGCGCAGGCCGCCGCCCACCTTGCGCCGCACGGCCGCTCGCCGCTCGCGAGCGGCCCGGTCTGGCGGGTCGTGCTCGGCATCGGCGTGCTGTGCGCGCCGCAGTTCGCGGTGGTCACGTTCGCGACCGTGTTCCTGCACGACCACATCCGGCTCGGCGTCGCGGGCATCAGCACGGCGATGGTCGCGCTGCAGGCCGGCGCGATGGCGATGCGCGTCTGGAGCGGCCGCCATACGGACCGGCGCGGCAACCGGCGGGCCTACCTGCGCGGCTCGGTGCTCGTCGCGGTGGCGTCGTTCGCGCTGCTCGCGGCCGCGACCGCCGCGCATCCGCAGGTGCCGTCCCTCGCGATCGTCGCGGCGCTGGTGTTCGCGGGCGTCTGCGTGTCGGCCTGGCACGGCGTCGCGTACACGGAGCTCGCGACGCTCGCCGGCGCGAACCACGCCGGCACCGCGCTCGGGATGGCGAACACCTGCGTCTACCTCGGCCTGTTCGCGACGCCGCTCGCGATCCCGCCGCTGCTCGCGCATGCGTCGTGGAGCGTCGTCTGGCTCGCGGCCGCCGCGTGCGCATGCGCGGCCTGGCCGCTGTTTCCGCGCCCGGCGCGGGTGTGAGCCGCGCGGGCCGCGCGTACGACGGCGGCGCCTGCGCGACAAGCGTCGCCCGCGCGCTGGCGCGGCCCGGCCCGGCCCGGCCAAATCGTCAGCGCCCGTCCCGCGCCAGCGCGCGCTGCACGGCCGGCCGCGCAGCGACGCGTTGCGCATGCGCGTGCCACGCATCATGTCGAGCCCGATCGCGACGCCCCGGTGATACGGCACGAGCAGAATCATCGACGTGTATGCACACTACGTCGTGAGGCGCCCCGATCATCCGAAGGAAGCGGCGATCCGCACCTGGCCCGGCTGGCTGCGCAGCGAAGTGCGACGCCGCACGTCGCGCCGCTGACGCGCGCCGCCGCAAACCTTTCGGCAAGCCATTCGGCAAGCCTTTCGTCATCGCGCCGAAAGCGTTTCGAGATCACGCCACGGTCGCAAACGATTCACCGAAACGCCTCATCGGTTCGTCATACTGTCGGACGATCGACATCAGCCCCTGCAGGAGAACATCCGATGCGCCGTTTTGCCACCGCCCTCGCCCTGTGTGCCGCGCTGTCCGCCGCCGCCTGCAGCGACGACGCTTCGCACGGCACGCATGCGGCCGACGGTGCGCAACCGGGCAGCGCGCCGGCCGGCTCCGCAAGCGCGTTCAACCGTGCCGCATCCGGCGGCAGCGCCGCATCGGGCGCCGCGCCGCTCGCGCCGCCCGTCGTCCACTATCCGCCGGACGACGACGAAGGCGGCAAGCCGGCCGCCGGCGCATCGGCGGCGTCGACGCCGGGCTGATCCGCCGCTTCCATCCCCGTTCGCAGAACCGAGGTGAAAAACATGACGTCATCGAGCCGCCGCCGTTTCCTGCACACCGTCGCACAATCCGCGGGCGCCGCCGTCGCCCTCAACGCATTCCCCGAATCGATCCGCCGCGCGCTCGCGATTCCGGCCACACGCGGCACCGGCACGATCCGCGATGTCGAGCACATCGTCGTGTTCATGCAGGAAAACCGTTCGTTCGACCATTACTTCGGACACCTGCGCGGCGTGCGCGGCTACAACGACCGCTTCCCGATTCCGCTGCCGAACGGCAAGCCGGTGTGGAACCAGCCGTCGAAGGCCGACCCGTCGAAACCGGTGCTGCCGTTCCGGCTCGACACGAAGACGACGAGCGCGCAGTGCATCGGCGCGCTCGACCACTCGTGGGCAAAGACCCACGCGGCGATCGACGGCGGCCGCTACGACCAGTGGCTCGCGAACAAGACCGACATGACGATGGGCTATCACGTGCGCGAGGACATCCCGTTCCACTACGCGCTCGCCGATGCGTTCACCGTGTGCGACCACTACTTCTGTTCGCTGCCGGGCCCGACGCACCCGAACCGCGCATACCTGATGACGGGCACGATCGACCCGACCGGCAAGTTCGGCGGCCCGCTGCTCGACAACGCCGACTATGTCGACGGCAACCTGCCGCCCGCGTACCAGCTGCTGTCGTGGCAGACCTTCCCCGAGCGGCTCGACGCGCGCGGCGTGTCGTGGCAGGTCTACCAGCAGGGCCTCACGTGGGCCGATCCGGTCAACGGCAACTACGGCACGAACATCCTGCAGAACTTCGAGAACTTCATCAACGCGCAGCCGGGCTCGTCGCTGTACCAGCGTGCGCAGACGGTGCGCACGCTCGACGACCTGAAGCACGACGTGCTCAACGACCGGCTGCCGCAGGTGTCGTGGCTGCTGCCGCCTGCGGTGTTCTCCGAGCACCCGAAGTACACGCCCGCATATGGCGCGAACTACACGTCGCAGATCCTCGACGCGCTCACCGCGAACCCGGACGTGTGGCGCAAGACGGTGCTGTTCATCATGTACGACGAGAACGACGGCTTCTTCGACCACATCGTGCCGCCGCAGCCGCCGACTTCGGCCGCGCAGGGCGCGTCGACGGTCACGACCGACGGCGAGCTGCACACCGTCGTGAACCCGGGGCGCGGCGGCAGCTACACGGCCGACGGCCTGCCGTACGGCCTCGGCCCGCGCGTGCCGATGACGGTCGTGTCGCCGTGGACCAAGGGCGGCTTCGTGTGTTCGCAGGTGTTCGACCATACGTCGGTGATCCGCTTCATCGGCGCACGCTTCGGCGTCGACGAGCCGAACATCACGCCGTGGCGGCGCACCGTGTGCGGCGACCTGACGGCCGCATTCGATTTCCGCACGCAGGACGCGACGTTCCCGCCGCTGCCCGACACGAGCCAGTACCGTGCGATCGCCGACCGGCAGTGCACGTCGCAGCCCGCGCCGACCGCGCCGGCGCAGCCGGCCCCGATCGACCCGCAGGAGCCGGGCGTGCGGCCGGCCCGGGCGCTGCCGTACGAGCTGCACGTCAACGCGAGCGTGGCCGGCGCGGCCACGCTGCGCATCGAGTTCGCGAACCGCGGCGCCCAGGGCGCACACTTCACCGTCTACGCCGCGAACCGCACCGACGGGCCGTGGCGCTATACGGTCGGCGCGCACCGCACGCTGCACGCGGAGTTCGACCTGGCGACGACGCACGGCGCCTATGCGTTCTCCGTGTACGGCCCGAACGGCTTCGTGCGGATGTTCTCGGGCAACGTGTCGGCCGCGACCGCGCACCGCCGCGATCACGCGCAGCCGGAGGTGAAGGCCGGCTACGACGTCGCGAACGGCAACCTGTACCTGAAGCTGCGCAATCACGGCACGGGCCACGTCACGCTGACGCTCGCCGACAACGCGTATGGCGCGCCGGCGCGGCAGGTGACGCTGCATGCGGGCGGAGAGCGCGTCGAGCAATGGCTGCTCGCGTCGAGTCACCAGTGGTACGACGTGACGGTGAGCGACGGCGCGAACGGCACGTTCTCGCGCCGCTTCGCGGGCCACGTCGAGAACGGGCGGCCGAGCTATTCGGATCCGGCGGCGGTCGCGCCGGTCACCGCATAACGGCGGGTCGGGCCGCCCGGGGCCGCTTCCTGCGCAGCGCCCTGCGGGGCGGGCATCGGCCCGCGCAGCAGGGCGTTTTTCATGACGATGTATGCGGTAGCGGCATCGCGCGCCGCGAGATACGGCGCGGCCTGTCCGGCTCGAGAAACGGCGACGCGCCGGCTCCGGCGCCCTCAGACCGCGTGCGCCAGCACCCCGCCGGCGACGGCCGCATCGAACTCGCCCGCCTCTTCACGAAAGCGCAGCGGCGCCGCGCAATGCACGAGCGTGTCGACGAAATACTTCGCGCGCGGCCACGGCCCGAAGCCGGCCGCGGTGTTGATGTGGCCCGCGTCGCCGAGATTGACGAACGCGCTGCCGAGCCGCTGCGCGAGCGTGCGGGCATCGCCGAGCGACATCCACGGATCGGTCTCGCTGCCGATCACGATCGACGGCACCGGCAGGCGCCGCGCGTCGAATGCGCCGGCGAACGTGAATTTCAGCGGACTGGCCGGCGCGACGAGCAGCACGCCGGCCACGTCGCCCGCGTGCGGCCACTGCGCGAGCGCATGCGCGGCGGCCAGGCAGCCGAAGCTGTGCGCGGCGAGCACGAACGGTCCGCGCTCGCGTTCCAGCAGCGCGCGCACCGACTGCGCCCAGCCCGCGAGATCCGGTGCGTCCCAGTCATCCTGCTCCACGCGCAGCGAACGCGGGAACTGGCGCTCGAGCCAGGTCTGCCAATGTGCGCCTTCGCTCCCGTGCAGGCCGGGGACGGTGATGAGCCGCGGCGGCCAGGCCGATTTGCTGCATGCGCGCATGATTGCCCTCGCTAGCTTGAAGACGAGGCCCGATTGTGGCGCCCCGCGCGCGGCGGCCGAACCAATATTTTGTGCTTTGCATTTCCGCCGCCGGGATCGCACCGCGTACCGCGCGCCGGCCACGGCGACGCAAGCGCCCGCGAAACCGTAGAATGTGAGGTTCCAGAAAGGAGACACCCGATGCCCGCTACGCCCGCCGGCGCGCTGCGCCCGTTCCACCTCGCCTTTCCGGTGTCGAGCCTCGCCGCCGCCCGCACGTTCTACGGCGGCCTGCTCGGTTGCCCGGAAGGCCGCAGCTCCGAGCATTGGGTCGATTTCGACTTCTTCGGCCACCAGCTCGTCGCGCACCTCGCGCCGGACGAAACGGGCGCGAGCACGGTCAACCCGGTCGACGGCGACGACGTGCCGGTGCGCCACTTCGGCGTCGTGCTGGCGATGGACGAATGGCACGCGCTCGCAGGCAAGCTGAAGGCCGCGCACACGCGCTTCGTGATCGAGCCGCACATCCGCTTCAAGGGCGAACCCGGCGAGCAGGCGACGATGTTCTTCCTCGATCCGTGCGGCAACGCGCTCGAGTTCAAGGCGTTCGCCGACATCGGCCAGCTGTTCGCGAAGTAGCCCGCATGAAAGTCCTGTTCTACTCGCCGTTCCAGGAAGCCGACGCATGGCGCGCCGAGCTCGCGCACGCGCTGCCCGAAGCCGACCTGCGCGCGTGGCAGCCGGGCGATGCGGCCGCCGCCGACTACGCGCTCGTGTGGCGCGCGCCGCGCGAGCTGTTCGCGCCGCGCGACGGCCTGCGCGCGATCTTCAACCTCGGCGCGGGCGTCGACGCGCTGCTCGCGCTCGAACGCGCGCACCCCGGCACGCTGCCGCGGCACGTGCCGCTCGTGCGGCTCGAGGATTCGGGCATGGCGCAGCAGATGGTCGAATACGTGACGCACGCGGTGCTGCGCTACCTGCGCCGCTTCGACGAATACGACGCACTGCAGCGCGCGCGCCAGTGGCGCGTGCTGGAGCCGCATCCGCGCGCGAGCTTCACCGTCGCGGTGCTGGGCCTCGGCGTGCTCGGCGCGCAGGTCGCGCAGGCGCTCGCCGGCCTCGGCCTGCCGGTGCGCGGCTACAGCCGCGGCCCGAAGCGGCTCGACGGCGTGGCGACCTATGCGGGCGCGGCCGAGTTCGACGCGTGCATCGACGGCGCGAAGGTGCTGGTGAACCTGCTGCCGAGCACGCCCGATACCGACGGCATCCTCGCCGCGCGCACGTTCGCGCGGCTCGCGCCGGGCGCGTACGTGATCAACGTCGCGCGCGGCGCGCATCTCGTCGAAGCCGACCTGCTCGATGCGCTCGCCGGCGGCCGCATCGCCGCCGCGACGCTCGACGTGTTCCAGCATGAACCGCTGCCGGACGATCATCCGTTCTGGCGCACGCCGCGCATCACGATTACGCCGCACAGTTCCGCCGAGACGCTGCGCGCGGAAGCGATCGCGCAGATCGCCGGCAAGATTCGCGCGTTCGAGCGCGGCGAACCCGTCAGCGGGATCGTCGACTACGCACGCGGCTACTGATCGGCGAATTTCAAATACCAGGAGACAGCCATGACCTTCCCCACCGCCGTCAAGATCGTCGAAGTCGGCCCGCGCGACGGGCTGCAGAACGAAAAGACCTTCGTGCCCACCGACGTGAAGATCGCGCTCGTCGACCGCCTGTCGCGCGCGGGCTTCCGCAACGTCGAGGCCGCGTCGTTCGTGTCGCCGAAATGGGTGCCGCAGATGGCCGACGGCGCCGACGTGATGGCCGGCATCGAGCGGCGTGCCGGCACGATCTACTCGGTGCTCACGCCGAACCTGAAGGGCTTCGAGGGCGCGCTCGCCGCGCGCGCGGACGAAGTGGTGATCTTCGGCGCGGCGAGCGAGGCGTTCTCGCAGCGCAACATCAATTGCAGCATCGCCGAGAGCGTCGCGCGCTTCGAGCCGGTCGCGAAGGCCGCGAAGGACGCGGGCCTGCGGCTGCGCGGCAGCGTGTCGTGCGCGCTCGGCTGCCCGTACCAGGGCGACGTGCCGGTCGCGTCGGTGGTCGACGTGGTCGAGCGCTTCGCGGCGCTCGGCTGCGACGAGATCGACATCGCCGACACGATCGGCGTCGGCACGCCGCGGCGCACGCGCGAAGTCCTGGCGGCCGTCGCCCGCGTGTTCCCGCGCGAGCGCGTGTCGGGCCACTTCCACGACACCTACGGGCAGGCGCTCGCGAACATCTACGCGGCGCTGTTCGAAGGCATCGAGATCTTCCACGCGTCGGTCGCAGGCCTCGGCGGCTGCCCGTACGCGAAGGGCGCGACCGGCAACGTCGCGACCGAGGACGTGCTGTACCTGATGCAGGGCCTCGGCATCGACACCGGCATCGACCTCGCGCAGGTGGTCGCCGCCGGCGAATTCATCTCGAACACGATCGGCCGCGCGAACGCGTCGCGCGCCGGCCGCGCGCTGCTCGCGAAAGCGCAGAGCGCGGCGGACGCTTCGACCTGCGTCTGACCTGACTTTCCACGGATTCCCCCCATGACGACATCTGCTTCACTCGACTCCCTCCCCGACTCCGCGCGCCGCGTCGCGATACTGCTGCGCGAGCGCGGCCACGCGAAAGACATCGTGATGCTCGCCGAAACCGGCAAGACGTCCGCCGAAGCGGCGGCCGGGCTCGGCTGCTCGGTCGCGCAGATCGCCAAGTCGATCCTGTTCCGCCGCCAGGCGGACGGCGCGCCGGTGCTGGTCGTCGCGAGCGGCGTGAACCGCGTCGACGAGAAGAAGGTCGCCGCGCAGGTCGGCGACGTCGGCCGCGCGGATGCGAAGTTCGTGCGCGACAACACCGGCTACGCGATCGGCGGCGTGTGCCCGATCGGTCATCTGGTCGAACCCGTCACGCTGATCGACGCCGACCTGCTCGCGCTCGACAGCCTGTGGGCCGCGGCCGGCCATCCGCATGCGGTGTTCAACCTGTCGCCGCAGGAGCTCGTCGCGCTGACCGGCGCGCCGGTCGCCGACGTCGCGCTGCGGGAGACCGCATGAGCGACGTGCCGGAAAGCGCTGTCGCATCGCCGTGCACCGGCGTGTGCCGGATCGATCCGCGCACCGAATGGTGTGCGGGCTGCCTGCGCACCCGCGACGAAATCAAGGGATGGCGCGCGTCGGACGACGACGCGAAGCGCGAGGTGCTCGCCCGGCTCGACGCCCGGCGGCGCGCGCACGCCGCCTGACGGCCGCGCATAAAAAAATGCCGCTCACCTGACGGGTGAACGGCATCTCGAATCGGAATCCTGTGAACGTGATCAACGTCACAGGTCGCATCATACGAGTGCGGCCAGCGCATCGCATCGGGTGTTTCCCTACAACTTCTTACAGCGCGTTGCACGCTTGCCGTAGCGGCCCCCGTCGCGGTTCCGGTAGCCGTAGCGGTTCCGGTAGCCGCAAGCCGCAGCAATCCCGGTAGCCGCAAGCAGTAGCAGTCCCGGTAGCCGCAAGCCGCAGCAATCCCGGTAGCCGCAAGCCGTAGCGGTTCCGGTAGCCGCAAGCCGCAGCAATCCCGGTAGCCGCAAGCCGCAGCAGTCCCGGTAGCAGCAAGCCGTAGCAGTCCCGGCAGCAGCAAGCCGCAGCGCTCCCGGTAGCCGCAAGCCGTCGCGGCGAACCGAATCGCACGACCGTTTCAGCTTCCCGCCACCGCACGGCGCGCCGGCACGATCCGCCAGCCAAGATTGACGCCGGCCGCCGCGAGCAGGATCAGCAGCGCGCCGAGCACCTGCGTCCATGCGAGCGTCTGCCCGAATGCGACGCGGTCGACCGCGATCGCGACCACCGGATAGACGAACGACAGCGCGCCCGTCATCGCGGTCGGCAGCTTCTGGATCGCGCCGTACAGCAGCACGTACATCACGCCCGTGTGCACGACGCCGAGCACGACGACATCGAGCCACTGCGCGGGCGACGCGGGCAGCGTGTCGAACCGCGCGAACGGCGCGAGCATCACGACGCCGAGCCCGACCTGCAGCAGCGCGAGCAGATGCGGCGGCGTGCCCTTCAGGTGCTTGGCGATGATCGACGACACCGCGTACAGGAACGCCGCGCCGAGCGCGAGCGCGACGCCTTCGAGATACTCGCCGGGCACCGCGAGCACGGCCGGCTCGACGCGCACCACGCAGACGAGCCCGACGAACGCGAGCAGCAGCCACACGACGGTCGACGCGGTGATCCGCTCGCGGAACACGAGCGCGCCGAGCGCGACCAGCATGAACGGCTGCGTGTTGTAGACGGCGGTCGCCATCGAGATCGACGCGCGCGAATACGCGGCGAACAGCAGCAGCCAGTTCGCGACGATCGCGACGCTGCCCGCCGCGGCGAGCACGAGCATGCGCGGCGAGAACAGCGCGCGGCGCAGGAAGCCGAATGCCGCGCAGACGAGCGCGAGCGTCGCGCCGCCGAACACGCAGCGGAAGAACACCACATTGGCGAGCGGCTGGTGCGACGACATCACGAGCCAGCCGATCGTGCCGGACATCAGCATCGCGACGGCCATCTCGGCGGCGCCGCGGCGAATTTCGTTCGAAGCCATGGAAGGGTCCCGTCTGGAGGAATCGATGACTTCGATTCTAGGAACTTGCTTTCGCGATCTCCACGACTAAACTGAAGCAAATCCGCCGTTTCACCTTCGAAAGCAAAGCCATCATGACCAAACGCCTTACCCCGCCCGCGGTCGCCGCGCTCGACGCGACCGACCGCGCGATCCTGGCCGCGCTCGCCGACGACGCGCGCCTCGCCACCAGCGAGCTTGCGCGACAGATCGGCCTGTCGGCGCCCGCGACCGCGGATCGCGTGCGGCGGCTCGAGGCGCAGGGCGTGATCGCCGGCTTCACCATCGAGCTCGATCCGCGCGCGCTCGGCTACACGCTGCAGGCGATCGTCCGCGTGAAGCCGCTGCCCGGCCAGCTGCATCTGGTCGAGGAGCTGCTGCGGCGCATTCCCGAATTCGTCGAATGCGACAAGGTGACCGGCGACGACTGCTTCATCTGCCGGCTCTACCTGCGCTCGATCGAGCAGCTCGACGTCATCCTGTCGAAGGTGACGGAGCGCGCGGAGACGAGCACCGCGATCGTCAAGTCGACGCCGGTGCCGCGCCGGCTGCCGCCGCTCGCGGACGACCATCCGGCGCACCGCTGACGCGCGGTTCAGGTGGATCAGGCGGCCGGGTCGCGCGCCTCGAAGAACGCGAGCATCTCGTCGATCAGGTCGACGGGCGCTTCTTCCGGAATGTAGTGCCCGCAGTCGAGCGCACGGCCGCTGACGTCGCGCGCGACGTGCCGCCATTCGTCGAGCGGATCGAAGCAGCGCGCGACGATCCCGCGCGCGCCCCACAGCACGCGCAGCGGGCACGCGACCTTGGTGCCGCGCTCCAGGTCGGCCTGGTCGTGCTCGAGATCGATCGTCGCCGACGCGCGGTAGTCCTCGCACATCGCGTGCACGGCGCCCGGCTGCGCGAGCGCCGCGCGATACGCGTTCAGCGCCTCCGGCGCGAACGGCGCGAGGCCCGCCGAGCGGTTGCCCATCACGCGCTCGATGTATGCGTCGGTGTTGCCGCCGATCAGCGTTTCCGGCAGCGGCTCGGGCTGGATCAGGAAGAACCAGTGGAAGTACGCGGTCGCGAACGCGCGATCGGTCTTCTCGTACATCGCGAGCGTCGGCGCGATGTCGAGCAGCATCATCCGCTCGACCGCGTCGGCGTGATCGAGCGCGAGCCGGTGCGCCACGCGCGCGCCGCGGTCGTGCGCGCACACGTAGAAGCGCTCGAAGCCGAACTGGCGCATCAGCGCGACCTGGTCGGCCGCCATCGCGCGTTTCGAATACGGCGTGTGCTGCGCATCGCTCGCGGGCTTGCCCGATGCGCCGTAGCCGCGCAGGTCGGTCGCGACCACCGTGAAATGGTTCGCGAGCGTCGCGGCGACGCGATGCCAGATCATGTGGGTTTGCGGATGGCCGTGCAGCAGCAGAAGCGGCGGCCCCGCGCCTCCTTTGACACCGAAGATGTCGGTGTCCTGCACCGTTACTCGAAACGGCGCAAACGCCTCAAACGACATGGTTTGTTTCTCGTGGGTTTGTTATAGGGAGCTATTGTAGGAGCGCGCTCGGCACCGCACAGCGGCGTGGATACCCGAATTCATAGAAAGAGAGCACTCACTCGATTGCCGCCTCCCGGCGCGATTTGATACGCTCGCATACAATCGCACGATCGTTCGTATTAATATGGAGCGCCCGCCTTCCCGGGCGGGAACACCGGATACACTCGAAGCGCCCGCGCACGATCGTTTGGATGAGACCCGCGTAAGCAACCGAAGCGCTCATGCGGGTCGACAATTGGAGACTTCACATGGCATTGCCCGCCGTCCTGCAGCATCTGACGCTGCCCGTCATCGCGTCGCCGATGTTCATCGTCAGCTACCCCGAACTCGTGCTCGCGCAATGCAAGGCGGGCATCGTCGGCTCGTTCCCGGCGCTCAACGCGCGCCCGGCCGAGCTGCTCGACGAATGGCTCACGCAGATCCAGGCCGAGCTCGCCGACCACAAGGCGAAGCACCCCGATGCGGTGATCGGCCCGATCGCGGTCAACCAGATCGTCCACCAGTCGAATGCGCGGCTCGAGCACGACATCCGCGTGTGCGTCGACCACAAGGTGCCGATCTTCATCACGAGCCTGCGCGCGCCGTCGCGCGAGATCGTCGACGCGGTGCACAGCTACGGCGGCATCGTGCTGCACGACGTGATCAACCTGCGCCACGCGCAGAAGGCGCTCGAGGCGGGCGTCGACGGGCTGATCCTCGTCGCGGCCGGCGCCGGCGGCCACGCGGGCACGACGTCGCCGTTCGCGCTCGTCGGCGAAGTGCGCCGGATCTTCGACGGCCCGATCGTGCTGTCCGGCGCGATCGCGAATGGCGGCTCGATCCTCGCCGCGCAGGCGATGGGCGCCGACCTCGCGTACATGGGCACGCGCTTCATCGCGACGCAGGAAGCGCACGCGATCGAGGACTACAAGCACGCGATCCTCAACGCGAAGGCCGCCGACATCGTCTACACGAACCTGTTCACCGGCGTGCACGGCAACTACATCCGCGAGAGCATCGAGAAGGCCGGGCTCGATCCGGACGCGCTGCCGGAATCCGACAAGACGAAGATGAACTTCGGCGGCGACAAGACGAAGGCGTGGAAGGACATCTGGGGCGCGGGCCAGGCCGTCGGCCTGATGGACGACCTGCCGAGCGTCGCGACGCTCGTCGAGCGCCTGAAGCGCGAATACGACGACACGCGGGCGCGGCTCGGCATCGCGCGCTGATACGGCACATCGCGTGCGGCGCGTAGCACCTAAAGCGCCGCACCAAGCAAAAAGCGCGGACCGGCGACGGTCCGCGCTTTTTTTGTCTGCGGAGAAAACGCCGATCAACCCGCGCGCTTGATCCGCGTGATCGGCGTCACGCGCAGGCGGGATTCGATCGACGGGCACAGCGACTGATCCTCGAAGCGCGCGGCGAGGAAATCGACGAACGAACGCACCTTCGCCGACACGTGGCGGCGGCTCGCATACACCGCATAGATCGGCAGCTCGCGCGGCGGCACCGCGTCGAGCAGCACCGGCACGAGACGCCCGGTTTCGAGGTCGTCGCCGACCACCTCGGTGCCGAGCAGCGCGATGCCCGCGCCGCCGAGCACGGCCGCGCGCAACCCTTCCAGGTGATTGACAATCAGGTTGCCGCTGAGCGTCACGCGCGACGCGGCGGCCGCCTCGGTCACCATCGAATCGAGCACGGTCGCATTCGTGTCGCGCCGCAGGTAGTTGTGCTGCGCGAGATCGGCGATCGTGCGCGGCGTGCCGCGCTTCGCGAGATAGTCGGGCGACGCGACGAGCAGGATATGCGCGGTCGCGATCTGCCGCGCGACCAGCGACGACGACTTGAGCCCGCTCGGCGCCGCGCGCACCGCGACGTCGTAGCCTTCGTCGATCAGCTCGACGACGCGGTCGGACAGCGTGATCTCGACCGTCACGTCCGAGTAGCGGTCCGCATAATCGGTGACCGCCTGCATCACGTGCCGCAGCCCGAACGCGGACAGCGACGTCACGCGCAGCCGCCCTTGCGGCACGACGCTCGCGGCGCCCACCGCCTGCCCGGCTTCGTCGAGCTCGGACAGCGCCTGGACGAGGCGTTCGTAGTATTCGCGCCCCGCTTCGGTGGGCGCGACGCGGCGGGTCGTGCGATGCAGCAGCCGCGCGCCGAGCTGCTGCTCGAGATGCATCACGTGCTTGCTCGCCATCGCCGCCGACATCTGCATGCGCTCCGCCGCGCCGACGAAGCTGCCCACTTCGACGACGTAGCGAAACACATTCATGCTGACGAGGGTATCCATCGAACTGGCTCGCAATTGAAATAAAACGTGCAATTACGAACTAGAGTAACAAAGCTGGAAAACCTAAAGGTCAACAATGGCAAAACGGCGCCGCAAAAGAGCGGCGCCGTTCCTGACGAAAAACAGGGGGCGACCGGCGTGCCCGCGAGGGTCAGAACTTCGCGCGGATGCCGGCGCCGAACGTGTTGCCGTTCGACAGGCCGCTGATGTGGTCGTTCATGTACGCGGTGTAGAGGTCGGTGCGCTTCGACAGCGGATAGTCGTAGCCGAGCGCCCATGTCTGGCGCGTCTGGTTCAGGCCGCCGGAGTCGCGCGAGTAAGCGTACGACGCCATCGCGCAGCCCGGGCCGAGCGGCACCGTCACGCCGCCCTGCGCGGTGTTCACGTGCCAGCTGCCCGCCACCTGGTCGTTCTTCGTATACATGTACTGGCCGAACAGCTTCACGAACTTCAGATCGTAGGTCGCGCCGACCTGCGCGATGCCCTGGCTCTTCATGCCGGTCACGAGCGAACTCAGATCGCGCGGGCCGTTGTTGAAGTTCACGTACTGATAGACGGCGGTGGCCGCGAACGGGCCGCTCGCATAGTTGAACTGCGCGCTCCATTTCTTCGCGCCGTTGTCGCCGGCCTGGTTGCCGAACGCGTACATCGCGCCGAAGTTCATGCCGCCGAACGCCGGCGACGTATACGACACCGCGTTGTTCCAGCCCGAATCGCCCACCGCGCCCTGGTCGCTCGGATAGGTCGGGAACGTGCCGAGGCCGAGGAACGTGTGATAGACCATCGGCGAGAACACGTACGAGTCGAAGAACGGGTTGAACAGGATCGTCGACACGAACAGGTGCGTCGTCAGGCGGCCGGCCGTCACGGTGCCGTACGGCGAGCTGACGCCCACGTACGCGTTGCGCGCGAAGAAGGTGTCGCCGTTGAAGCGGCCGAACTGGCCGTTCTGCGCGCGGAAGAAGCTTTCGAGCGTGAAGATCGCCTTGTAGCCGCCGCCGAGGTCCTCGGTGCCGTGCATGCCCCAGTACGACGTCGACATCCCGCCGCCGGACACGCCCCATGCGCGGTCGCTGCCCGGGAATTTCGTTGCGCCGACCCATTCGTCGACCTGGCCGTAGAGCGCGACGTTCGACTGCGCGTGAGCAGGAACGGCGACGACGCAGGCGGTGGCCGCGATCAACGTGGCGGACGTGCGCGACGCACGGCGGGCGAATGCTTTCATGGGATCTCCAGGTATTGTCGAAAAGAAATCGGGCGGCGCGAGCGTTGTTATGTGAGCCGATGCTTGCGTCGTGCAGGGGCGCAGCCATCTTTACGGATCAATAGTCCGGTCAAAAATACGGGCGCTTATTGCGGGTATAGCGGCGGCATTAACTTCGCAGGGGCGAATCGACGGGCTGGCGACGCGCGGCGGCGGCGCGCGGGATCGTCACGCGGCGGCACGGCGCGCGTCATGCGCGAGGCCGGGCGGGAAGATAGCGCAATGCAGCAGGAAAATCAGCGGAAATCTGCGCGCGACTGTGGCGAATTCGCATCAGCCGGCGGGGGACGGAACGCGAGCGCGTTCAGTTTCGGTAGAAAGGCGAGAAATACGGCGAATGCGCAGGCTCTTCCTGCGCGCGAGGCGGCGGCATCGGCCGGCCGCCGCGCTCTTCGTTGTAGCGGGCGACGTCGGCGCGGATCGACCCCGCGCGCAGCGGCACGTTGCCGCCGCCGGGCGGGCGCGGCGCCTGCCGTGCGTCGGCGCTGATCGGGCGGTACGGGCTTTGCGCGGCGTAGTGGCCGTACGACGGCGTCGGCCGCAAGCCCCAGCGGGGGCCGTAGCCGTTCATGCCCATCCGCGGGCCGCCGCCCGCCTGCGGCGCGTGGCGCCAGATCGGCTGGCCGCCGCCGGCTGCCTGACCGTGCGCGCGCAACCCGCGATCGCCGCCGCCGAAGCCGCGCCCGCCATGCGGCGGCTGCGCGAGCGCGAGCGGCACCAGCAGTGCGGCGAGCACGCCTGCCACCCATCGTCCGATCTTCCGTTTCACCCGATCCGTCATCGTTCAGTGCCTGATTTCGCTTGCCCGCCGGCCGGTCCGGGCCGGGCGCAAGGCTTTCAGCAGTAATTTATGAGCGGGGCGAAAGCGTGTCGAGCCAAAAAGTGTTAGGCCTGGGGCATCGGTGTAACACCATGTTACTGCTAGGTTTTTCGACCTCGGGGACGGATCATTGCAGCACATTTTTCTGCCGTTTTCGTCATCGGCATGAAGCGAGAATCCGGTCGTAGCGCATTCGATGGATTCATCAATCGATTCATACAATGAATTTGTGTATTGAATGTGCAGCCCGGACAATACGGCGATCCGCGCGCATGCGCGGCCTCCCCTGTCGCTCCGATCGAGATCCCGATGGCCCGCCCCCGCTACCTTCCCGACAACTTCACGCTCGCCCTCGTCGGCACCGTCGTGCTCGCGAGCCTGCTGCCGTGCCACGGCGCGGCCGCGCACGCGTTCAACTGGGCGACCAACATCGCGGTCGGCCTGCTGTTCTTCCTGCACGGCGCGAAGCTGTCGCGCGAGGCGGTGGTCGCCGGCGCGACGCACTGGCGGCTGCACGCCGTCGTGCTGCTCAGCACCTTCGCGCTGTTCCCGCTGCTCGGCCTCGCGCTGAAGCCGGTGCTGCAGCCGCTCGTCACGCCGGCGCTGTACGCGGGCGTGCTGTTCCTGTGCACGCTGCCGTCGACGGTGCAATCGTCGATCGCGTTCACGTCGATCGCGAAAGGCAACGTGCCGGCGGCGGTCTGCGCGGCGTCCGCGTCGAGCCTGCTCGGCATCTTCGTCACGCCGGCGCTGGTCGGGCTGATGATCGCGACGCAATCGGCCGCGACCGCATCGCCGTGGAGCACGGTCGGCAGCATCGTGATGCAGCTGCTCGTGCCGTTCGTCGCCGGCCAGCTGCTGCGGCCCGTGATCGGCGGCTGGATCGAGCGCAACCGCGGCGTGCTGCGCTTCGTCGACCAGGGCTCGATCCTGCTCGTCGTCTACGTCGCGTTCAGCGAGGCGGTCAACCAGGGGCTCTGGCACCAGATCCCGCCGCGCGCGCTCGCGGGGCTGCTCGCCGTCAACCTGCTGCTGCTCGCGATCTTGCTGCTGCTCACCGCGTTCGTGGCCAAACGGCTCGGCTTCAACCGCGCCGACCAGATCACGATCATCTTCTGCGGCTCGAAGAAGAGCCTCGCCGCCGGCGTGCCGATGGCGAAGGTGATCTTCTCCGCGCACGTGGTCGGCGCGATCGTGCTGCCGCTGATGCTGTTCCACCAGATCCAGCTGATGGCCTGCGCGGCGCTCGCGCAGCGCTGGGGCGCGCGCAACCTGAGCGACGAGCGCGACGCGGCCGCCGCGCCTGCGCAGGGCGCGCTGAACGCCGGCAAGCGCTGACGCGCACGCCCCGGCGCAGGCGGCGGTGCGTGCCGCCCGTCGCGCCGGTCGAGCCTGCCGCACGACGCGATGCACCAACACGGCGCATCGTGTCACGAAATCTTCATTCAATTCTCCCTGCGCGGCGCCGTTAAGCCGGGCGTTCCGTCGATTCGGCCGTCCTGCCATGCCCGCCACCTCCGCCGCCCCCGATGCCGCCCGAACCGCACGCCTGATCGCGGATCGCGCGCTCGCCGCCGTGTTCCAGCCGATCGTCGACCTCGGCTCGGGCACCGTCATCGGCTATGAAGGCCTGATCCGCGGGCCGCACGGCACCGACCTCGAGCCGCCCGCCGCGCTGTTCGCGCAGGCCGCGCGCGAAGGCGCGACCGTCGCGCTCGAGCACGCGGCCGCGCTCACCTGCCTGGACGCGTTCGCGGCGCTCGGCTGCGACGGCAAGCTGTTCCTCAATTTCAGCGCGGGCGCGATCGTGCAGCTCGCACGCGAACGCGAGCAGGCCCGCATGCGGCTCGAGCGCGCGCAGATCGGCGCCGAGCGCATCGTGATCGAACTGACCGAGCAGCACGCGAGCCCGGACCTCGCGCACGTCGGGCCGGCCGTCGCGGCGCTGCGCGACGCGGGCATCCAGTTCGCGCTCGACGACTACGGCACCGCGAACGCCAGCATGAACCTGTGGCTGCGCCTGCATCCCGACGTCGTGAAGATCGACCGCTTCTTCATCCACGACATCGCGCGCGATCCGCTGAAGTTCGAGGCGGTCAAGGCGATGCAGCATTTCGCGCACGCGAGCGGCGCGAAGCTGATCGCCGAGGGGATCGAGCACGAACGCGACCTGATCGTCGTGCGCGACATGGGCATCGGCTGCGTGCAAGGCTTCCTGCTCGGCCGCCCGCTCGCGCAGCCGGCCCGCGTGGTCGCGCCGGCCGCGCGCGATGCGATCCGCGCGCGCCACATCGCGGTGTTTCCGGGCGCGACGCGCGCCGCGCGCCCGAACGGCACGGTCGCCGCGAAGATGCTGGTCGCCGCGCCGGCGCTGCCGCGCGACGCGACCAGCAACGAGGTGCTCGACCTGTTCAACCGGATGCCGGAGCTGCACGCGGTCGCGCTGGTCGAACACGAGCGGCCCGTCGCGCTCGTGAACCGCCGCGGCTTCATGGACCGCTTCGCGCTGCCGTACCACCGCGAAGTGTTCGGCAAGAAGCCATGCCTGCAGTTCGCGAACGACGCGCCGCTGATGATCGAGAACGCGACGAGCGTCGAACAGCTCGCGATGCTGCTCGCGAACAACGACCAGCGCTATCTCGCGGACGGCTTCGTGATCACCGAGCACGGCCGCTACGTCGGGCTCGGCACCGGCGAGAGCCTGGTGCGCGCGGTGACCGAGATGCGCATCGAGGCCGCGCGCTACGCGAACCCGCTGACCTTCCTGCCCGGCAACATCCCGATCAGCGCGCACATCGACCGGCTGCTCGAGCGCGACGCGGGCTTCCACGCGTGCTACGTCGACCTGAACCAGTTCAAGCCGTTCAACGACCAGTACGGCTACTGGCAGGGCGACGAGGTGCTGAAGTACGCGGCGACCGTGCTCGCCGCGTGCTGCGACCCGCAGCGGGATTTCCTCGGCCACGTCGGCGGCGACGATTTCCTGGTGCTGTTCCAGAGCGACGACTGGCATGCGCGCGCAGCCGCCGCGATCAGCCGCTTCAACGAAGGCGCGCAGCGCTTCTACACGCAGGCCGACCATCGCGCGGGCGGCCTGCGCGGCGAGGATCGCCACGGCAACCCGGCGTTCTTCGGCTTCGTGACGATGGCGATCGGCGCGGTCGGCGTGCCGGCGGGCGCGTACCGGGCGATCCGCTACGGCAGCGACGAGATCGCGTCGGTCGCGGCGCTCGCGAAACGGCGCGCGAAACAGCAGCCCGACGGGCTCGCGGTGGTTGATCTCGACGCCGGCCGTGCGGCACTGCTCGCGCGCGGCGAACCCTCCGCGGCGCCGCATTGACTCAGCCGGGCGCGATGCCCGGCCGCACGCCGGCCGCGCATGGCCGCCGATTGACGGCGACCTTGCCTTTTGCCGCGCCTGTTTAGTATTTTTAGTAAATGCGTTCGCGCAGATTAGTGCTTTAAATCAACGGATTTACGGGTATTCCCGGTGAATCCGGCACGATTTTCACGAAGCGTTTTACTATACAATCGCCGTCACCCTAAACAAACCCGGATTCCGAACGATGGGCACCACCATTCGCGACGTGGCGCGGGCGGCAGAGGTCTCGATCGGCACCGTGTCCCGCGCGTTGAAGAACCAGCCGGGGCTGTCCGAAACCACTCGCGCGCGCATCGTCGAGATCGCGCGGCGCCTCGGCTACGATCCCGCGCAACTGCGGCCGCGCATCCGCCGGCTCACCTTCCTGCTGCATCGCCAGCACAACCGGTTTCCCGCCAGCCCGTTCTTCTCGCACGTGCTGCACGGCGTCGAGGACGCGTGCCGCGAGCGCGGCATCGTGCCGACGCTCCTGACCGTCGGCCCGAACGACGACGTGCTGCGCCAGATGCGCCCGCACGCGCCCGACGCGGTCGCGGTGGCCGGCTTCATCGAACCGGAGACGATCGAGGCGCTCGCCGCGACCGGCCGCCCGCTCGTGCTGATCGACCTGTGGGCGCCCGGGCTGCGCTCGGTCAACATCGACAATGCGACCGGCGCAGCGCTCGCGATGCGCCACTTGCTTGCCACGGGCCGCACCCGCATCGCGTTCATCGGCGGCTCGCCCGCGCACTACAGCATCACGCAGCGCGCGATCGGCTACCGGCGCGCGTTCTTCGAGGCCGGGCGGCTGTTCGACCCGGCCTACGAAATGACGATCGATGCGGGGCTCGACCCGGACACCGGCGCCGCGCGCGCGATGCAGCAGCTGCTCGACGCGCCGGGCCCGCGCCCGGACGCCGTATTCGCGTACAACGACGCCGCCGCGCTCGCCGCGCAGCGCGTGTGCCTCGCGCGCGGGCTGCGCGTGCCGGGCGACATCGCGATCGTCGGCTTCGACGACATTCCCGCCGCCGCGCACGCGAGCCCGCCGCTCACGACGCTCGCGGTCGACAAGGAAGCGCTCGGCCGCCGCGGCGTCGAGCTGCTGCTCGCCGATTCCCCGGAACACACCGAGATCTGGCTGCCCGTCGAACTGATCGTGCGGGCCAGCAGCCAGCCCGCCGCGACGCCGGCTTTCGACACGACGCTCACCGAATCATGACTACGCCCCCGGTCCAACCCAGCCCGGCTGCGCCGGCCGCGCACGCGCACCCCGCGCCGTTCGTCGCGAGCTTCCGCGATCCGTCGTTCCTGCTGTCGCACGTCGAGGACACGCTGCGCTTCTACGCGCCGAACGCGCTCGACCCGACGGGCGGCTTCTATCACTACTTCCGCGACGACGGCAGCGTGTACAACCGCACGTCGCGCCATCTCGTCAGCAGCTGCCGGTTCGTCTTCAACTACGCGATGGCGTACCGGCATTTCGGCGATCCGCGCCATCTCGACTACGCGCGCCACGGGCTGCGCTTCCTGCGCGACGCGCACTGGGACGACGCGCTGCAAGGCTATGACTGGGAGCTCGACTGGCGCGACGGCGCGAAGCGCGCGACGCTCGACGGCACGCGGCACTGCTACGGCCTCGCGTTCGTGCTGCTCGCGGCCGCGCACGCGACGATGGCGGGCATCGACGAGGCGCGGCCGCTGATCGCCGCCACCTACGAACTCGCCGAGCACCGCTTCTGGGATGCCGCCGCGGGCCTCTACGCGGACGACGCGACGCCGAACTGGATCGTGTCGAGCTACCGCGGCCAGAACGCGAACATGCACATGACCGAGGCGCTGCTCGCCGCGTACGAGGCGACCGGCCACCTCACCTACCTCGACCGCGCGGAGAAGCTCGCGACGAACATCACGCAGCGCCAGGCGGCGCTGTCGGGCGGGCTCGTATGGGAGCACTACCACGCGGACTGGTCGGTCGACTGGGACTACAACAAGGAGGACAGCTCGAACATCTTCCGGCCGTGGGGCTTCCAGCCCGGGCACCAGACCGAATGGGCGAAGCTGCTGCTGATCCTCGAGCGCCACCGCCCGCTCGACTGGCTCGTGCCGCGCGCGGCCGAGCTGTTCGACGCGGCGCTCGCGCATGCGTGGGACGCCGATCACGGCGGGCTTTGCTACGGCTTCGGCCCCGATTTCACGATCTGCGACCACAACAAGTATTTCTGGGTGCAGGCAGAAAGCTTCGCGGCGGCTGCGATGCTCGGCGCGCGCACCGGCGGCGAGCGCTTCTGGGACTGGTACGACGAGATCTGGCGCTACAGCTGGGCGCATTTCGTCGATCACCGCTACGGCGCGTGGTTCCGGATCCTCACCTGCGACAACCGCAAGTACAGCGACGAGAAGAGCCCCGCCGGCAAGACCGACTATCACACGATGGGCGCGTGCTACGACGTGCTCGCGACGCTCGCGCGCGCGGCGCGCAGCGAACCGACGCAATGAACGACCACGCCTTTCCGGCGTTCGTGTCGGCCGGCGACATCCTGACCGACATGGTGCGCACCGGCGACGCGCACTGGGCGTCGGTGCCGGGCGGCGCCGGCTGGAACGTCGCGCGCGCGGTCGCGCGGCTCGGCGTGCCGAGCGCGCTCGCGGGCGCGATCGGCGAGGACTGCTTCTCCGATGCGCTGTGGCGCGCGAGCGACGCGGCCGGGCTCGACCTGCGCTTCCTGCAGCGCGTCGCGCGGCCGCCGCTGCTCGCGATCGTGCACGAAACGCAGCCGCCCGCGTACTTCTTCATCGGCGACGCGAGCGCGGATCTCGCGTTCGACCCGGCGCGGCTGCCGGCCGGCTGGGCCACGCACGTGAAATGGGCGCATTTCGGCTGCATCAGCCTCGTGCGCGAACCGCTCGCGGGCACGCTCGTTGCGCTTGCCGCCGAGCTGCACGCGCGCGGCGTGAAGATCAGCTTCGACCCGAACTACCGGAACCTGATGACGGCCGCGTACCGGCCGACGCTCGAGAAGATGGCCGGCCTCGCCGACCTGATCAAGGTCTCCGACGAGGACTTGCGGCACCTGTTCGGCGGCAGCGAAACCGACGCGATCGCCGCGCTGCGCGGGATCAATCCGCGCGCGGCGCTGTTCGTCACGCGCGGCGCGGATGCCGCGACGCTCATCGCCGACGGCGGCACGCACGAAGCGCGCCCGCCGCGCGTCGAGGTCGTCGACACGGTGGGCGCGGGCGACGCGTCGATCGGCGGGATGCTGTTCAGCCTGATGGCCGCGCCGCAGCGGCCGTGGCACGAGCATCTGGCGTTCGCGCTCGCGGCGGGCGCCGCCGCGTGCCGCCGCACCGGCGCGCACGCGCCGACGCTCGACGAAGTCGTCGCGCTGCTCGAACGCTGAGGATGCGGGCGGCGGCCGGCCGCCGCCATGCACGCGGCGCTGTACATGTTGCGGCGCAGTGCTACGATGAAGTGTCCTTTTGCGGGAGAGGCATCATGGACACCAACACGTTCACGAAGGGCATCTACACGGCGAAAGCGCATACCCGGCACGCCGGCAACGGCCAGTTCCAGGGTTACGTGATCCTGAGCCGCGACGAAGGCGAATCGCCGGACAACACGGTGTACGACGTCGGCAGTACGAGCACCAACGAGGAAGAAGCGTTCAACGAGGCGAAGGCGCTCGCCCATCGCATCCTCGGCGAGATCGAGCTGTGACGCGCGCGCCGCCCGCGCGTCAGACGAGCCGCGCCACCATCGACACCAGCATCGTGATCACCAGCGTCGACATGAACGGGAACGGGTAGCGCCGCCCGCCGAGCGTGAGCGTCACGTCGCCCGGCAGCCGCCCGACGCCCAGCCGGCCGAGCCACGGCCAGCAGCGCGTGAGGATCATCACGGCCACGAACGACGCCATCAGCCAGCGCAGCATCGGCGGTGCCCGTCAGAGCGCGTGCGAGCGGTCGCCGCGCGCGAACGCGTCGAGCGTGCCGTCGATGCCGCGCGAGAACGCGATCACCTTGAACAGCTCGCCCATCTCCGCCTCCGAAATCAGCTTCTGCACCGCGTTCGCCGCGGGCAGGAACTGCGCGGCGTCGGACGGATCGATCTGCGCGAGCGCGTCGGTGATGCCCGCGTTCAGCAGGAAGCGCGCCTGCGACGTGTAGCCGAGCAGGTCGGCGCCGGTGGCGACGCCCGCCTCGTAGATGCCCGTGAATTCGACGTGCGCGGTGATGTCCTGCAGCCCCGGATAGAGGAACGCATCGTCGTGCGCGCGATGGCGGTAGTGGCACATCAGCGTGCCGCGGTCGCGCTGCGGGTGGTAGTACTCGTGTGCGGGAAAGCCGTAGTCGACCAGCAACACCGCGCCGCGCGCGAGCATCGAGCAGACGGTGCGGGTGAACGCGAGCGCCGCCTCGTGGGTCTCGGTCACGTAGCCGTCGGCGGCATCGAGCGCGGCCAGCGCCGGCGGCACGTCGGCCGGCGCGGCCGGACGATCCTCGAACACGAACGCCTGCCGCGCGTCGAGCGCGACGCCGCGCTCGTGCCACGCGCCGTCCGCCTTCGCGAACAGCCGCACCGGCATCGCGTCGAGCACCTCGTTGCCGACCACGACGCCGTCGAACCGCTCGGGCAGCGCGTCGAGCCAGCGCACCTTCGCCGCGAGGCCCGGCGCGGCGGCCGCGATCGTGTCGCGCTGCCGCTCGCGCAGTTCGCCGGACAGGTCGACGATCAGGTATTCGTCGAGCTCGGCCCCGAGCGCGTCGAGCGCCGCGAGCAGCCCCGCCGCGAGCTTGCCGGTGCCCGCGCCGAACTCCATCACGCGGCGCGTGCCGCTCGCCGCGAGCGCCTGCGCGACCGGCCGCGCGAGCGTCTGCGCGAACAGCGGCGACAGCTCGGGCGCGGTGACGAAATCGCTGCCGTCCTCGGCGCGCCGGCCGAACTTGCGCGCGCCGCCGCTGTAGTAGCCGAGGCCCGGCGCGTACAGCGCGCGTTCCATGAAGCGGGAGAACGGCAACCAGCCGCCGGCCGCCGCGATCTCGCCGCGCAGCTGCGTGGCGAGGGTTTCGGACTGCGCAAGCGCGTCGGGGCCGGGAGCAGGTAAACTAGCGGGTTCGTGAGCTTTCGGGTTCATCCCGGCATTGTAAATGACCGTTTCAGCCGATACGTCGAGCGCACGCGTGGTGCTCATCGCGGGCGCCCTGGACAGCGCGGCCGACGCCGCGTCGATCGGGCGCGCGCTGGCCACGGGGTTCGCCGGGCGCGGCTGGGACGTCGCACTGCAGCGCGGCCGCGACGCGCCGCCCGCGGCGGCCGATGCGCTGGTGGCCGAGGTCCGCGCGCTCGGGCGCCGCGCCGCCGTGCTCGACGCCGATCTGGCCCTCGAAGCCGAGGCCGCCGGGCTTGTCGCGGCATGCGGCGCGGCGCTGGGCCGCCCGGCCTGCGTCGTGTTCCATGGCGTGCCGGCGGGCGCCGACGACGCGCACACGGTGTGCCATGCGTCGCTCGCCGCCGCGCTCGCGCGCAACGTCACCGCGCCGCTCGCGCTGGCCCGTGCGCTGGCGGACGCAACGCCCGACGCCGCGCGCACGGACGAAGCGCTGCGCGCGTGCGCGATCCACGTGCTGGACCAGGCGCTGTTTCACCCGGCGCCCGGGCAGCTGTCGCACGCGCTGATGCAGGCCGCGCTGAACCGCGCGAGCGCCGCGCTGGCGCTGTCGCTGGCGCCGAAGGTGCGGGTCGCGGCGCTGGTGCGCGGGCGGGCGCCGCACGCGGACGACATCGCGGCGGCGGCCTGTTACCTCGCGGACGCGCCCGGCATCACCGGCGCGACGCTGACCGTCGACGGCGGCGAGCACCTGGCGGTGCCGCCGGCCGCCGGCCCGAATGAACCGCGCGGGCGCACGCCGTGATGGCCGCCGCCCGCGCCGCTTTGCGTGCGCGCACGCCAATTTGACTGGAACGACCATGCATTCCGCCCTCCTGCACCCCCGCCTCGCGGATTGCCGCAGGCTCTACCTGCGCGACTACGAGGTGCACATCAACATCGGGGCCTTCGAGCACGAGAAGCGCGGCGAGCAGCGCGTCGTCATCAACGTCGACCTGTTCGTGCCGCTCGCGCGCTCCACCCCCGTCGACGACCGGCTGCACGAAGTCGTCGACTACGATCTGATGAAGCAGAGCGTCGCGCAATGCCTGGCGCGCGGCCACATCCACCTGCAGGAAACGCTGTGCGACGCGATCGCCGCGCACCTGCTGGCGCACGACGCCGTGCGCGCGGTACGCGTCCGTACCGAGAAACCGGACGCCTATCCGGACTGCGACGCCGTCGGCGTCGAGGTCTTTCGCATCAAGGACGAGGAGCGAGCATGAACGCCCCCCATACCCCCCATCTGAATGATTCGGCCGCCGCTGCCGCGCCGGCCGACACCGGCCGCCCCGCGCTGACGCGCCGCGAGCAAAAAGAAGCGTACGAGAACAACAAGCTGTTCAAGCGCATCGTGCGCCAGGTCGGCCAGGCGATCGGCGACTACAACATGATCGAGCACGGCGACAAGGTGATGGTGTGCCTGTCGGGCGGCAAGGACAGCTACGCGATGCTCGACGTGCTGCTGCGCCTGCGCGAGCGCGCGCCGATCGACTTCGACATCGTCGCGGTGAACCTCGATCAGAAGCAGCCGGGCTTTCCCGAGCACGTGCTGCCCGAGTACCTGACGCAGGTCGGCGTGCCGTTCCACATCGAGAACCAGGACACCTACAGCATCGTCAAGCGGCTCGTGCCCGAGGGCAAGACCACCTGCTCGCTGTGCTCGCGGCTGCGCCGCGGGATCCTGTACCGCGTGGCCGGCGAGCTCGGCGCGACCAAGATCGCGCTCGGCCACCACCGCGACGACATCCTTCAGACGCTGCTGCTGAACATGTTCTACGGCGGCAAGCTGAAGGGAATGCCGCCGAAGCTGCAGTCGGACGACGGCAAGAACGTCGTGATCCGCCCGCTTGCATACGTGAAGGAAACCGATCTGGAGAAATACGCGGAGCTGCGCGAATTCCCGATCATCCCGTGCAACCTGTGCGGCAGCCAGCCGAACCTGAAGCGCGCGGAAATGAAGGCGCTGATCCGCGAATGGGACAAGCGCTTCCCGGGCCGCGTCGACAACATGTTCAGCGCGCTCGCGAACGTCGTGCCGTCGCACCTGATGGATACGGGCCTGTTCCCGTTCGCGTCGCTGCGCGCGAGCGGCGAGGCCGATCCGCAGGGCGACATCGCGTTCGACGAGGAGCCGTGCGCGTCCGGCGAAGAGACCGCCGCGCCGGGCGCCGCGAAACCGATCTCGATCGTCCAGTTCGACGACCTGTAAGCAGGGCCCGAACACCCGCCGGAACCGGGGCCCGCGGCCTCGTTCCGGCGCTGTCGCCCCGCCGCGACAGGCCCGGAACGACAGGGGCCGCATGCTAAAATGGACGGCTTCGAACTCCTCTGACAAGCTGGCGCCATGAATATCGTGATTTTGGCGGCAGGCACCGGCAAGCGCATGCGTTCCGCGCTGCCGAAAGTGCTCCATCCCCTGGCCGGCAGGCCCCTCCTCTCCCACGTCATCGCCACTGCGCGCGCACTGCAGCCGTCCCGGCTCGTGGTCGTCGTCGGCCATGGCGCGGAGCAGGTGCAGGCGGCGGTCGCCGCGCCCGACGTGCAGTTCGCGGTGCAGGCCGAGCAGCTCGGCACCGGCCACGCGGTGCGCCAGGCGCTGCCCCTGCTCGATCCCGCGCAGCCGACCCTCGTGCTGTACGGCGACGTGCCGCTCACCCGCGTGTCCACGCTCGAGCGCCTCGTCGACGCCGCGCGCGACGGCCGCTACGGCATCCTGACGGTCACGCTCGACGATCCGACCGGCTATGGCCGCATCGTGCGCGACCCGGCCGGCTTCGTCACGCGCATCGTCGAGCAGAAGGACGCGTCGCCGGAGGAGCAGAAGATCGCCGAGATCAACACCGGCATCGTCGTCACGCCCACCGCGCAGCTCGCGATGTGGCTCGGCGCGCTGAACAACGACAACGCGCAGGGCGAGTACTACCTGACCGACGTGGTCGAGCTCGCGATCGAGGCCGGCTTCGAAGTCGTCACCGCGCAGCCGGACGCCGAATGGGAAACGCTCGGCGTGAACAGCAAGGCGCAGCTCGCCGAGCTCGAGCGCGTCCACCAGCGCACGCTCGCCGACACCCTGCTCGCCGACGGCGTGACGCTCGCCGATCCGGCGCGGCTCGACGTGCGCGGCACGCTGCGCTGCGGCCGCGACGTGTCGATCGACGTGAACTGCGTGTTCGAAGGCAACGTGACGCTCGCCGACAACGTGGCGATCGGCCCGAACTGCGTGATCCGCAACGCGTCGATCGGCGCGGGCACGCGCGTCGACGCGTTCACGCACATCGACGGCGCCGAACTCGGCGCGCACACGGTGATCGGCCCGTACGCGCGGCTGCGCCCGGGCACGCAGCTCGCCGACGAAGCGCACGTCGGCAACTTCGTCGAGGTGAAGAACGCGGTGATCGGCCACGGCTCGAAGGCGAACCACCTCACGTATATCGGCGACGCCGACATCGGCGCGCGCGTGAACATCGGCGCCGGCACGATCACCTGCAACTACGACGGCGCGAACAAGTTCCGCACCGTGATCGAGGACGACGTGTTCGTCGGCTCGGATACGCAGCTGGTCGCGCCGGTGCATGTCGGCCGCGGCGTGACGATCGCCGCGGGCACGACGATCTGGAAGGACGTCGCCGACGGCCTCCTCGCGTTGAACGAGAAGACGCAGACCGCGAAGAGCGGCTACGTCCGCCCGGTCAAGAAGAAAAGCTGAACACCCTGCGGGCGCCGTGGTTGCGCCCGCTTCGACTTACAGGACTGTTTCCATGTGCGGCATTGTCGGCGCAGTTGCGCAACGTAATATCGTTCCGGTGCTGATCGAAGGTCTGCGGCGCCTCGAATACCGTGGCTACGATTCGTGCGGCGTCGCCGTGCTCGAACCGGGCGCGCCGAAGCGCGCGCGCAGTGTCGCGCGCGTCGCCGACCTCGACGCGCAGGTGCGCGAATCGCACCTCGAAGGCACGACGGGCATCGCGCACACGCGCTGGGCCACGCACGGCGCGCCGGTCACGCACAACGCGCACCCGATCTTCTCGTCGAACGCGCTCGCGCTCGTCCACAACGGCATCATCGAGAACTTCGAGCCGCTGCGCGACGCGCTGCGCGCGAAGGGCTACGAATTCGTGTCGCAAACCGACACCGAGGTGATCGCGCACCTCGTGCACAGCCTGTATCGCGGCGACCTGTTCGCCGCCGTGCGCGAAGCGGTGCAGCAGCTGCACGGCGCGTATGCGATCGCGGTGATCCACAAGGACCAGCCGCACACCGTCGTCGGCGCGCGCCAGGGCTCGCCGCTCGTGGTCGGCTACGGCAACGGCGAGAACTTCCTCGCGTCCGATGCGCTCGCGCTCGCGGGCAGCACCGATCACTTCACGTTCCTCGAGGAAGGCGACGTCTGCGAGCTGTCGCTCGACGGCGTGAAGATCGTCGACCGCCACGGCGCGGTGGCCACGCGCGAAGTGCGCGTCGTCAGCGCGTACGGCGGCGCGGTCGAGCTCGGGCCGTACCGGCACTTCATGCAGAAGGAAATCTTCGAGCAGCCGCGCGCGATCAGCGACACGATCCCGCAGGCCGACGCGTTCGACGCGACGCTGTTCGGCGATGCCGCGCCCGCCGCGTTCGGCGAGATCGACAGCCTGCTGATCCTCGCGTGCGGCACCAGCTACTACTCGGGCCTCACCGCGAAATACTGGCTCGAATCGATCGCGAAGATCCCGACCCAGGTCGAGATCGCGAGCGAATACCGCTATCGCGAATCGGTGCCGAACCCGCGCCAGCTCGTGCTGGTGATCTCGCAATCGGGCGAGACGGCCGACACGCTCGCGGCGCTCAAGCACGCGCAGTCGCTCGGCCATACGCATACGCTCGCGGTGTGCAACGTCGCGACGAGCGCGATGGTGCGCCTCACCGAGCTGCAGTTCCTGACGCACGCGGGCACCGAGATCGGCGTCGCGTCGACGAAGGCGTTCACGACGCAGCTCGTCGCGCTGTTCGTGCTGGCCGCGACGCTCGGCAAGCTGCGCGGCCATGTGGACGCCGCGCAGGAAGCGGAATACCTGAAGCAGCTGCGCCACCTGCCGGCCGCGCTGAACAGCGTGCTCGCGCTCGAGCCGCAGATCATCGCGTGGTCGGAAGAATTCGCGCGCAAGGAAAACGCGCTGTTCCTCGGCCGCGGGCTGCATTACCCGATCGCGCTCGAAGGCGCGCTCAAGCTGAAGGAAATCTCGTACATTCACGCCGAGGCGTATCCGGCCGGCGAACTGAAGCACGGCCCGCTCGCGCTCGTCACGGAAGCGATGCCGGTCGTGACGGTCGCGCCGAACGACACGCTGCTCGAGAAGCTGAAGTCGAACATGCAGGAAGTGCGCGCGCGCGGCGGCGAGCTGTACGTGTTCGCGGATGCCGACACGCACATCGTCAACGACGAAGGCCTGCACGTGATCCGGATGCCGGAGCACTACGGCCAGCTGTCGCCGATCCTGCACGTCGTGCCGTTGCAGCTGCTCGCGTATCACACGGCCTGCGCGCGCGGCACCGATGTCGACAAGCCGCGCAATCTCGCGAAATCGGTGACGGTGGAGTAATTCCGCGCCGACGGCGCAACTGACGGAGAAAGCATGGTGAGACTGATCGGATGCGGCTTGCTGGCACTGGCGTTCACGACGCCCGGCATGGCAGCCGACCATTACGTCGAGGTGTGGAATCCGCCCGAGGCGCGCACGGCCGCGCCGCGCCCGCCGGCGGCGCACGCCCCCGACGCGCACGCGGCCGCCCCCGCGAAGCATGCCGCCGCGCAGCAGAAGGCGGCCGTGAAGCCGCACAAGCACCACGTTGCGCCAGCCACGCAGACGCTGAAGACGGGCGCGCATCGCATGCCGGCGCCCGGCGCCGCATCCGCCGCCACGCCGGCCGCGCGCCCCGTCGCTCAGCCCGCACCGGGCCGGCTGACGGTGATGCAGCCTGACGCGCCGGATTCGCCGCATGGTCTCGCCTTCACCGACATCCCGCGCCAATACACGCCGGACGGCAACGTGCTGCGCGTCGGCACCCGCAACGGCCCAGCCAAGGTGACACGATAATGGAAGCGGAAACCTACCACGGCTACCAGATCTGGGGCCACGCAATCCTGCAGCAGGACGAGATCATGCAGCCCGAGCGCTTCGCGGCGAGCGGCACGATCACGCAGAACAACAAGCTCGTCGAAGCGTCGAGCGTGCTCGGCGTGTTCGATACGGAAGACGAAGCGCGCGCCGCCGGCCTCGAATGGGCGCGCGCGTGGATCGACAACCATCGTTGAACGATCGGGCCGAACGGCACCGCGTGACGAAAAAGGGGCGTCAGCCGTAAGCTGACGCCCCTTTTTGCATTCGAGCCCGCGACTCAGGCGGCGCGCCGTGGCGGGTGGATCGCCCCCTGCGGCCGGCCGACGAGCCGGGTCAGCACGACGATCGCGACGAGCGTGCCGACGTACGCGGCGATCTGGATGCCCGCCGGACGCGCCGTATAGCCGATCAGCGTATGCAGCGCCTTGCCGACGAGGCTCGTATCCTTGAGCAGCCAGGCCGTATCCCACACCGCATCGCCCCACGACGGCACGAGGCCGGCCGCCAGCAGGAAGCCCACGCACTGGCTCGCCATCCCGGCCGCGAGCAGGATGATCAGGCCGTTGGTCACGGAGAACAGGCGCTTCATCGGAATCCGCAGCAGGCCCGCATACATCGCATAGCCGAGCCCCGCGCCGCCGAGCACGCCCAGCAGCCCGCCGACGATCATCTGCGGCGTTTGCCCCGGGTCGCCGGCCGCGATCCCGTACAGGAACAGCACGGCCTCGGAGCCCTCACGCAACACCGCGACGCCGACGACGATGGCCAGCCCCGTCAGCGGCTTGCTGCCGGCCGCCACGGCGCGGCCGACTTCGGTCATGTGCATCGCCATCTCGCGGCCGTGCTTGCTCATCCAGATGGTGTGCCACGCGAGCATCAGCGTCGCGACGAACATCACGCCCGCGTTGAACACCTCCTGCCCCATCCCGGACGCCCAGTTCGAGATCACGTCGGCGAACGCCGCGATCAAGCCCGCGCCGATCACGCCGCCGACGAGCCCGCCGCTCACCCACCAGCCGCGGCGCGGCACGCCCTTCGTGGCGGCCATCACGATCGAGACCACCAGCGCGGCCTCGAGCACTTCACGAAAAACGATCAGGGCAGTGGACAACATGGCGGTGCGTGCTTACTTGACGGTCAGTTGCGTCTTCGACTGCGCTTCGTGGTATTCGTCGTGGAACTCGTAGGTGCCGGCCTTCAGCGGCCCGACCAGGATCTCGGCCGTCTTGCCGGCGGGGATCACCTTCTCGGCCTTGAAGTCGTCGCTTTCGAATTCGGCAGGCGTCGCGTCGAGGTTCTGCACGACGAACTTCACCTTCTTGCCGGCCGGGATCGTCACGCCCGCGGGCGAGAACTTGTGATCCTTCAGCGTCAGGTTGACGACGTCGTCGGCGGCGAAGGCGGACGTGGCCGATGCACCCAGCAGGGCGAGCGCGAAGCCGAAAGCGAAACGGTTCATGGCGGAATGGAAATGAGTATCGGAAGTGACTGATATTAAGATCGATTCGCATTTCCGCATCAAATGCCCTTGATTACGCAATGGAGATCACGCTTCACATCGTTTTGCAAACCCTTGTCGGGAAAGGAATTTCCTCATCCCCTTTTCCGGCGCCTTACGGTCAATCAGGATAAATGCCGACTGACGCTTTTGACCGAATCTATATTCGTCTGATTACACGTTTACGAATTGCTGTCGTTATACGGACGCCGCGCACGGTATCCTGCGCATCGTCGCGCGCCCGCTTGACCTTCCCATCGTGGCAAGCTTCAGGCTGTGCACACTCGTCAACTCTGGAGGGAACCATGGAATTCGAAGTTCAGGACATGACCTGCGGCGGCTGCGCGAACGCGATCACCCGCGCGGTAACCGCGGCCGATCCGGGCGCGAAGCTCGACATCGACGTCGCCGCGAAGCGCGTGACGGTCGAATCGACGCAACCGGCGGAACGCGTGCAGTCGATCATCGAGGCCGCAGGCTTCCATCCCGCGCTGCGCGCCGCCTGACGCACGGCGCCGGTTCCCGCGCGACACACGACGCGGGAACCGGCGGCCCGGCGTCAGCGCAGCCGCACGAGCGTCGACTTCAGCTCGGTGTACTTCTCGAGCGCGTGCAGCGACTTGTCGCGGCCGTTGCCCGACTGCTTGTAGCCGCCGAACGGGAAGTTCATGTCGCCGCCCTCGTCGTAGCAGTTCACCCACACGGTGCCCGCGCGCAGGCGCCGCGACACCTCGTGCGCGGTCGTCAGGTTCGACGTCCATACCGCCGCCGCGAGCCCGTAGTCGGAATCGTTGGCGATGCGCACCGCTTCGTCGACGTCGTCGAACGCGATCACCGACAGCACCGGCCCGAAGATCTCCTCGCGCGCGATCTTCGCATCGGGCTGCACCTCGAACACCGTCGGCTCCACGTAGAAGCCGCCCGTCTCCGCCCTCACCCGCGCACCGCCCGTCACGAGCCGGCCTTCGCTGCGCCCCGCTTCGATGTAGCCGAGCACGCGCTCGAGCTGGATCGCGTCGACGATCGCGCCCATCGACACCGACGGGTCCAGCGGGTTGCCGGGCACGTACGCGCGCGCGGCCGCGACGAGCTTTTCGATGAAAACGTCCTTGATGTCGCGATGCACGAGCAGGCGCGAGCCCGCGGTGCACATCTCGCCCATGTTGTAGAAGATCGCGCCGGCCGCGGCCTGCGCCGCGCGGTCGAGGTCCGGGCAATCGGGCAGCACGATGTTCGGCGACTTGCCGCCGAGTTCGAGCCACGCGCGCTTCAGGTTCGACTGCGCCGCGTACTGCATGATCAGCTTGCCGACCGCGGTCGAGCCGGTGAACGCGATGCAGTCGACGTCGCGATGCAGCGCGAGCAGCTTGCCGGGCTCGCCCGCGCCCGGCACGACGTTGAACACGCCCGCCGGCAGGCCCGCTTCGTGCGCGAGCTGCGCGACGCGGATCGCCGTGAGCGGCGACTTCTCCGACGGCTTCAGCACGACGCTGTTGCCGGCCGCGAGCGCGGGCCCGAACTTCCACGCGGCCATCAGGATCGGGAAATTCCACGGCACGACCGCGGCGACGACGCCGACCGGCTCGCGGGTGACGAGCCCGACCAGGTGATGATCGGCCGGCGCCACTTCGCCGCCGATCTTGTCGATCGCTTCCGCGAACCATTCGACGCAATACGCGGCGCCCGGCACGTCGACCGTCGTCGTGTCGCCGATCGGCTTGCCCGCGTCGAGCGTCTCGAGCAGCGCCAGCTCGTCGAGATGCTCGCGCATCAGCGCGGCCCAGCGCAGCAGCACCGCCTTGCGCGCGCGCGGGTTCAGCCCCGCCCACACCTGCGCGTCGAACGCGCGGCGCGCAGCGGCCACCGCCGCATTCACGTCGGCTTCGCCGCAATCGGCGACCTTCGCGAGCACGCGGCCGTCGATCGGGCTCACGCAGTCGAACGTGTTGCCGGTGCACGCGTCGCGCAATGCGCCGTCGATGAATGCGCGCCCTTCGATCGCGAGCGACGCCGCCTTGTCCTGCCAGTCCGCCAAAGTCAACTTACTCATCAGGATGCCTCAATGTTGTGGCACTCGCCGCACGGGCGGCATGCCTGTCGCGCAACGGGCGGCGAGTGCAGTGAAGCGCGGTGAAGCTCGGTCAGAAGGTCGGCGGCGAATTGGCCGAGACGACCTCGCAGACTTGCTCCGCGCTGGGATTGCGAAAACGGTGCGGCAAACGGCTTTCGAAGTAGTAGCCGTCTCCGGGGTCGAGCAGCCACGTCGCGCCGTCGACGGTGAGCTCGAGCCGGCCCGACACGACGACGCCGCCCTCGTGGCCCGCGTGCGCGAGCATCTCGGGCCCCGTATCGGCGTGCGGCTGGTAGATCTCGCGCATGATGCACATGTTGCGATCCTTCACGCCCGCGCCGACCAGATGGAACGCGAGCGCGTCGTTGCCGAGGTTCGGCATCTCGTCGCGGCGCGACACCACGGTGCGCGATTCGACGAGCTCGAACGTGAAGAACTCCGCGAGGCTCATCGGGATGCACTCGAGCAGCTTCTTCAACGAGCCGACCGACGGGCTCACGCGGCCCTGTTCGATCAGCGAGATCGTGCCGTTGGTGACGCCGGCGCGCTTCGCGAGCTCGCGCTGCGACAGCCCGTGCTTGTTGCGCACGTAGCGCAGCCGCTCGGCGACTTCGGTGGACATCGATTCGGTTTCGGACACGATAAGTGCGAGGAAAGAGGGAGACGACGCGTTGAACGGCCGTTGAATATTCTAATCACTTTATGGCGTATATTGACGGGGAAAACCCTGAAAGGCGTTCGAAATAATCGACGGCTTTCAGATCATTCCTTTTACGCATTTTTTATTCGCAGTGCTTGGGGTAAGCCCTGATCGGGGACCGTTAAAAAACATTTGACGCCGTTTTTGGCTCGTATATGCTGGCTCTCAGGTCAGCGTCATCGAGCCGTCATGTGCAACGAATCGCGTTATTGCAACGCAAAAATCGATGCCCGTCGATGTGAATGACGCCCGACCGGCGCCTCGATTATTTAAACGCCCCGCGCGTTCCGGCAATCAGGTGTTCAATACTTTCAACGAACCAGCGAGTGTAATCGTGAGAGTCCGTGGCCCTCTGGTGAGGTGGGATCGTGGCGATGCGCGAAGTCTGCGCAGCGCGGCATCCACCATCTCCGACGGCAGTTGCGGCTGGCATAGTCCTCGCCTGCTGCATCTGTCCATCTACACCATCCTGTCCCGTCGTTCCGTCCGGCGTCACAACGCCGTCTCCGCACGCGCATTCGTCGCCATCCACACCGACGACGTCGCTTCGCTGCTGCCATAGCGCCTCTCTTTTCCCGACGTCGTCTGTTTTGCCCGCATCACGTCCGCCGTGTCGCATGACCGGTGACGGATCGCGCACGCGCGTGCGTTGCCGCATGTCGCGTCGCCACGCAAAACGGACGCCGGCCTGATCGTCGCGCGCAGCGCGGATCGTCCAGATACCCGCTGCGCCCCTTCGTCAGCGGCCATGCGCCTCGCGCACGGCTGCGGGGCCGTGTCGCGCCTGCGATTCGCGCAAGCCGCGCTTGCCTGCGATCGCATCGTGTCACGGCTTGTTTAGGCAACCTGACTATCGCCATGGAAAGGAAACCCTTGGTCGGCATCACCGCCGACCACACCCGGATCGGCGCGCATGCGTCGCACACCGTCGGCGACAAGTACGTCGCCGCCATCGTCGACGGCGCGCACGCGCTCGCGATGGTGCTGCCCGCGCTCGGCGAGCGCCAGTCGGTCGACGACATCGTCGATGCGGTCGACGGCCTGCTGTTTACCGGCAGCTATTCGAACGTCGAGCCGCACCGCTACGGCGGCGAGCCAAGCGCGCCCGGTACGAAGCACGACGCCGCCCGCGACGCCACGACGCTGCCGCTGCTGCGCGCGGCGATCGCGGCCGGCGTGCCGGTGCTGGCGGTCTGCCGCGGCTTCCAGGAGCTGAACGTCGCATGCGGCGGCACGCTGCACCAGCGCGTGCACGACGTGCCGGGCTTCGCGGATCACCGCGAGGACGACGACGCGCCGCTCGACACGCAATACGGCCCCGCGCACGCGGTGCGCCTGACGCCCGGCGGCGTGCTGCAACTGCTCGCCGACGGCCGCGACGAAGTGCGCGTGAATTCGCTGCACAAGCAGGGCATCGCGCAGCTCGGCGCCGGCCTCGCGATCGAGGCGGTCGCGCCCGACGGCCTGATCGAGGCCGTGAGCGTGATCGATGCGCCGGCCTTCGCGCTCGCCGTGCAATGGCACCCGGAATGGCGGCATGCGCAGGACGCGCTGTCGAGCGCGATCTTCCGCGCGTTCGGCGCGGCCTGCCGCGCCCGCCGCGACGCCCGCACCCGCGCCGTGTCCGCCGTGCTCGCCTGAGCACGCCGACCCACCTACGAGAACAATCATGCAAGACATCGAAGATTTCCTGAAGCAACACCGGATCACCGAGATCGAGGCGATCATTCCCGACATGGCCGGCATCGCGCGCGGCAAGATCACGCCGCGCAACAAGTTCACCTCCGGCGAATCGATGCGCCTGCCGCAGGCCGTGATGGTGCAGACCGTCACCGGCGAATACCCGGAGGACGGCTCGCTGACCGGCGTCACCGACCCCGACATGGTGTGCGTGCCCGACACGTCGACGATCCGCCTGATCCCGTGGGCGGTCGACCCGACCGCGCAGGTGATCCACGACTGCGTGCATTTCGACGGCTCGCCGGTCGAGATCTCGCCGCGCTACGTGCTGCGCCGCGTGCTCGACCTGTACAAGGCGAAGGGCTGGAAGCCGGTGGTCGCGCCCGAGCTCGAGTTCTACCTGGTCGACATGAACAAGGACCCGGACCTGCCGCTGCGCCCGCCGGTCGGCCGCACGGGCCGCCCGGAAACGGGCCGCCAGTCGTATTCGATCGAGGCCGTCAACGAGTTCGATCCGCTGTTCGAGGACATCTACGAGTACTGCGAAGCGCAGAACCTCGACATCGACACGCTGATCCACGAAGTCGGCGCCGCGCAGATGGAGATCAACTTCATGCACGGCGACGCACTGTCGCTGGCCGACCAGGTATTCCTGTTCAAGCGCACCGTGCGCGAGGCCGCGCTGCGCCACAACATGTACGCGACCTTCATGGCCAAGCCGATGGAAGACGAACCCGGTTCCGCGATGCACGTGCACCAGAGCATCGTCGACGAGGAGACGGGCGAGAACCTGTTCACGTCGAAGGAGACCGGCGGCGCGACGTCGATGTTCTACAACTACCTGGCCGGCCTGCAGAAGTACACGCCCGCGCTGATGCCGATCTTCGCGCCGTACATCAACTCGTACCGCCGCCTGTCGCGCTTCATGGCCGCGCCGATCAACGTGCAGTGGGGCTACGACAACCGCACGGTCGGCTTCCGCATCCCGCACTCGGGCCCGACAGCGCGCCGCATCGAGAACCGCATCCCGGGCGTGGACTGCAACCCGTACCTCGCGCTCGCCGCGACGCTCGCGGCCGGCTATCTCGGCATGACGCAGCGCCTCGAGCCGACCGAGCCGCTCGTCAGCGACGGCTACGACCTGCCGTACCAGCTGCCGCGCAACCTCGAGGAAGGGCTGACGCTGATGGCCGCGTGCGAGCCGCTCGGCGAGATCCTCGGCCACAAGTTCCTGAAGGCGTATTTCGCGCTGAAGGAAACCGAATACGAAGCGTTCTTCCGCGTGATCAGCTCGTGGGAACGCCGTCATCTGCTGCTGCACGTATAAGCGTGCGCCACCGCCATCTGGAGGAAACATGACCTACCGCACCGAATCCGCCTGGATCCAGCCCGCCGCGCCGGCGGCCCGCACGACGCAAGCCCGCACGACGGCCGAATACCGCGCGCTCGACGCCGCGCACCACATCCACCCGTTCTCCGACATGGGCGCGCTCAACCGCGCGGGCAGCCGCGTGATCGTGAAGTCCGACGGCGTCTACCTGTGGGATTCCGACGGCAACAAGATCATCGACGGGATGGCCGGCCTGTGGTGCGTGAACGTCGGCTACGGCCGCCAGGAACTCGCCGACGCCGCGTACCGCCAGCTGCAGGAACTGCCGTTCTACAACACGTTCTTCAAGACCACGCACCCGCCGGTGATCGAGCTCTCGGCACTGCTCGCCGAAGTCACGCCGCCGGGCTTCAACCACTTCTTCTATTGCAACAGCGGCTCGGAAGGCAACGACACCGTGCTGCGCGTCGTGCACCAGTACTGGCGCGTGCAGGGCCAGCCGCAGAAGAAGTTCGTGATCTCGCGCAGGAACGGCTACCACGGCTCGACGATCGCGGGCGGCACGCTCGGCGGCATGGGCTACATGCACGAGCAGATGCCGTCGAAGGTCGAGCACATCGTGCACATCGACCAGCCGTATTTCTTCGGCGAGGCGGCCGCCGGCGAAACGCCCGAGGCATTCGGCCTCGCGCGCGCGCAGCAGCTCGAAGCGAAGATCCTCGAGCTCGGCGCGGAGAACGTCGCCGCGTTCATCGGCGAGCCGTTCCAGGGCGCGGGCGGCGTGATCTTTCCGCCGTCGACGTACTGGCCGGAGATCCAGCGGATCTGCCGCAAGTACGACATCCTGCTCGTCGCGGATGAAGTGATCGGCGGCTTCGGCCGCACCGGCGAATGGTTCGCACACCAGCACTTCGGCTTCGAACCCGACCTCATCACGCTGGCGAAGGGGCTCACGTCGGGCTACGTGCCGATGGGCGCGGTCGGCATTCACGAGCGCGTCGCGCGGCCGATCATCGACAACGGCGAATTCAACCACGGCCTCACGTACTCGGGCCACCCGGTCGCGGCGGCCGTCGCGGTCGCGAACCTGAAGCTGCTGCGCGACGGCGGGATCGTCGAGCGCGTGAAGACCGACACCGGCCCGTACTTCCAGGCGCTGATGCGCGAAACCTTCGCGCGTCATCCGATCGTCGGCGAAGTGCACGGCCACGGCCTCGTCGCGAGCCTGCAGCTCGCCGAGGCGCCGGCCGAGCGCCGCCGCTTCGCGAACGGCGGCGACGTCGGCACGCTGTGCCGCGACTTCTGCTTCAACGGCAACCTGATCATGCGCGCGACCGGCGACCGGATGCTGCTGTCGCCGCCGCTCGTGATCTCGCGCGGGGAAATCGACGAACTCGTGTCGAAGGCGAAAAAGGCCGTCGACGCAACCGCTCAGCAACTGGGTCTTTCGTAACGGCATCGCCTACGGGCCGCGGCGTGCGCACGGTGCGGCGCCGCGGCCCACATCACCAGGGGAACTCCACCATGCGTGCTCGCACTCTTCGCCAAGCCTGTTCCGTCGCCGCCCTCGCCGCCGCGGCCGCGTTCACGTCGGTCGCCAGCCCGCCGGCGCATGCCGCCGACGAGCTGAACGTCTACAACTGGTCCGACTACATCGCGCCGGACACGATCCCGAACTTCCAGAAGCAGACGAACATCCACGTCAAGTACGACAACTACGACAGCGACGACACGCTGCAGGCGAAGCTGCTCGCCGGCAGCTCGGGCTACGACATCGTCGTGCCGACGTCGAACTACATGGCCAAGCAGATCCAGGCGGGCGTCTACCAGAAGCTCGACAAGTCGAAGATCCCGAACCTCGCGAACCTCGACCCCGTGCTGATGAAGATGATCGCCGACGCGGACCCCGGCAACCAGTACGGCGTGCCGTGGGCGTACGGCACCGACGGCATCGGCTACAACGCGCAGGCCGTGAAGAAGGCGCTCGGCGACAAGGCGCCCGTCGACAGCTGGGCGCTGGTGTTCGATCCGGCCAACATGGAGAAGCTGAAGAGCTGCGGCGTGTCGTTCCTCGACCAGGCCGTCGACGTGTTCGCGGCCACGCTGCAATACATGGGCAAGAACCCGAACAGCACCAACCCCGCCGACTACCAGGCAGCCTTCGAGGTGCTGAAGAAAGTCCGCCCGTACATCACCCAGTTCAATTCGTCCGGCTACATCAACGACCTCGCGAACAACGACGTGTGCGTCGTGCTCGGCTGGTCGGGCGACGTCGGCATCGCGCACCGCCGCTCGGCGGAAGCGAAGCGTTCGTACGACATCAAGTTCTCGAACCCGAAGGAAGGCGGCCTGCTGTGGTTCGACGTGATGGTGATCCCGAAGGATGCGCCGCACCCCGAGAACGCGATGAAGTGGATCAACTACGTGTCCGATCCGAAGGTCAACGCGGCGATCACCAACACGGTGTTCTACCCGACCGCGAACAAGGCCGCGCACCCGTTCGTGACGCCGGCCGTCGCGCAGGATCCGACCGTCTATCCGCCCGAGGACGTGCTGAAGAAGATGGTGCTGATGAAGCCGATGCCGGCCGACATCCTGCGCCTCGAAAACCGTCTGTGGGCGCAGCTGAAGACCGGCCACTGACCCCCTTGCGCGCCGCGGGCTGAGCGCCCGCGCGCCCCGCTCCACCCGGCCCGAGCCGTTGCCGCGAGTCGCCGCCTGCGCCTCGCGCGGGGACGCTCGCGCCTGCAATCCGTGATGAACGAATGGTGAACCCCATGCAATCGATACCCTCTTCCGCCGCTGCGCGCCACGCGCAACCGGCCCCCTCGGCCCGCACGAAGAACGAAGCGTTCGTGCGCATCGAGAACGTCGTGAAGAAATTCGGCGACAGCACGGCCGTCGACAACGTGAACCTGACGATCGCGAAGAACGAGCTGTTCGCGCTGCTCGGCAGCTCGGGCTGCGGCAAGTCGACCTTGCTGCGCATGCTCGCCGGGCTCGAAACCGCCACCTCCGGCAGGATCTATGTCGACGGCGAGGATCTCGCGTCGCTGCCGCCGTACCGCCGCCCGGTGAACATGATGTTCCAGTCGTACGCGCTGTTCCCGCACATGACGGTCGAGTCGAACGTCGCGTTCGGCCTGAAGCAGGAAGGCACGCCGAAGAACGAGATCAAGGAACGCGTGGCCGATGCGCTCGCGCTGGTGCAGATGAGCAAGTACGCGCAGCGCAAGCCGCACCAGCTCTCCGGCGGCCAGCAGCAGCGCGTCGCGCTCGCGCGCTCGCTCGTCAAGCGCCCGAAGCTGCTGCTGCTCGACGAGCCGATGTCCGCGCTCGACAAGAAGATCCGCCAGAAGACCCAGCTCGAACTCGTGAACATCATCGAGAAGGTCGACGTGACCTGCGTGATGGTCACGCACGACCAGGAAGAGGCGATGACGATGGCGAGCCGCCTCGCGGTGATGAGCGAAGGCCGGATCGTGCAGATCGGCTCGCCGGGCGAAGTGTACGAATTCCCGAACAGCCGCTTCTCGGCCGAATTCATCGGCTCGACCAACCTGTTCGAGGGCCGCGTGGTCGAGGACGAGCCCGATCACATCTTCGTCGAGAGCGACGACCTCGAGGCGCGCATGTACGTGAGCCACGGCGTGACGGGCCCGCTCGGGATGCCGGTCGGCATCTCGGTGCGGCCCGAGCGCATCCACGTGTCGCGCGAGAAGCCGCACGCACAGCACAACTGGGCGCGTGGCGTGGTCACCGACATCGCGTACATGGGCAGCTACTCGCTGTATCACGTGCGGCTGCCGAGCGGCAAGACGGTGGTGTCGAACCTGTCCAGCTCGAACCTGCTGCACGACGGCGCGCCCGCCTACAACGACGACGTGTTCGTGTCGTGGTCGCCGGCAAGCGGCGTGGTGCTGACGCAATGAGGCCGACACGATGAGAACCTCCGCTTCCACTCCGTCCGCGCCGGTGCCGACCGGCGCTTCGGCCGCGCCCGCGGCCCCCGTGCGCGCCGGCCGCTTCGCCGCGCTGTCGCGCTTCCTGCCGTCCGGGCGCAGCGTCGCGATCGGCGTGCCGTTCGTATGGCTCGCGCTGTTCTTCGCGCTGCCGTTCGTGCTGGTGCTGAAGATCAGCTTCGCCGACCAGGTGATGGGCATCCCGCCGTATTCGGCGCTGATGCAGATCCAGGACGGCGTCGTGCACTTCGCGGTCCAGCTCGGCCACTACGCGTTCCTGCTGAAGGACGACCTGTACGTCGCGACCTACCTCAGCTCGCTGAAGATGGCCGGCGTGTCGACGCTTTTCTGCCTGCTGATCGGCTACCCGATGGCGTACTACATCGCGCGCTCGGCGCCCGGCACGCGCAACGTGCTGATGATGGCCGTGATGCTGCCGTTCTGGACGTCGTTCCTGATCCGCGTCTACGCATGGATCGGCATCCTGAAGGACGACGGCCTGCTGAACCACGCGCTGATCGCGCTCGGCATCATCCACACGCCGCTGCGGCTCTATCACAGCGATGCGGGCGTCTACATCGGGATGGTCTATTCGTACCTGCCATTCATGGTGATGCCGCTGTACGCGCACCTCGTGAAGATGGACCTCACGCTGCTCGAGGCCGCGTACGACCTCGGCGCGAAACCGTGGGTCGCGTTCACGCGGATCACGCTGCCGCTGTCGAAGAACGGGATCATCGCGGGCAGCCTGCTGGTGTTCATCCCGGCGGTGGGCGAGTACGTGATTCCGGAGCTGCTCGGCGGCGCGGACACGCTGATGATCGGCCGCGTGATGTGGGATGAATTCTTCAACAACATGGACTGGCCGATGGCGTCGGCGGTGACGGTGGCGATGGTGCTGCTGCTGCTCGTGCCGATGGCGCTGTTCCAGTATTACCAGGTCAAGGAACTGGGAGACGCGAAATGATCAAGCCGAGCAAACCGCTGTCGACGGGCGTTCTCGCCTTCGGATTCCTGTTCCTGTACATCCCGATCATCAGCCTCGTCGTGTATTCGTTCAACGAGTCGAAGCTCGTCACCGTGTGGTCGGGCTTCTCGCTGAAGTGGTACGCGTCGCTGTGGCAGGACGACGAGCTGCTGACGGCCGCGTGGCTGTCGCTGAAGATCGGCCTGCTGACGGCCACCGCGTCGGTCGTGATCGGCACGTGGGCGGGCTTCGTGCTCGCGCGCTTCGGCCGCTTCAAGGGCTTCACGCTGTACACGGGGATGATCAACGCGCCGCTGGTGATTCCGGAGGTGATCCAGGGGATCTCGCTGTTGTTGCTGTTCGTTGCGCTGGAGCAGATGTTCGGCTGGCCGAAGGGGCGCGGGATGGTGACGATCTGGATCGGGCACGTGATGCTGTGCGTGTCGTATGTCGCGATCATCGTGCAGTCGCGCGTGAAGGAGATGAACAAGTCGCTCGAGGAGGCCGCGCTCGACCTCGGCGCAACGCCGCTGAAGGTGTTCTTCGTGGTGACGCTGCCGCTGATCTCGCAGGCGCTGCTGTCGGGGTGGCTGCTGTCGTTCACGCTGTCGATCGACGATCTGGTGCTGTCGGCGTTCCTGTCGGGCCCCGGCTCGACGACGCTGCCGCTCGTGGTGTTCTCGCGCGTGCGGCTCGGCCTGAACCCGGAGATGAACGCGCTCGCGACACTGTTCATCACCGCCGTGACGATCGGCGTGATCGCGGTGAACCAGATGATGATCGCGCGCGAACGGCGGCGCGTGGCCGACATGAAGGCGGCATTCGCGGCGGCCTGAGCCCCTTCCTTCAACCATTCATTCGATAACGACACCTTGCGCGCCGCCTCGCGCGGCGCGCGGAACGATTACGCATCGACAAGGCGCACGACAAGGAGAAACCGCAATGAAGAAGAAACTGATCTGCCTGCTGGTGGCCGGCGCGTTGCCGGGCATCGCGCTGGCCGACTCGACATCCGCCCAGATCAAGGCGCTGCAGGCGCAGGTGGCCGCGCTCCAGCAGCAGATGAAGGCGATGCAGGCGCAGCTCGCCGCGAAGCCGGGCGGCGCGCCGCTCGCGCAGGCGGGCGCCGGCGGCGGCGGCGTAAAACCGGTCGCGGCCGTGGCCGCCGACCCCGGTTCGCCGGACTACGGCAAGGCGCCCGCGCTGCTGACCAACGACGACGTGACGGAGATGAAGCAGCAGATCGCGAACCAGCAGCTGAAGGTCGACACGCTGTCGGACGCGGCGAACACCGGGCCGATCGCGGGCCTGTCGGTGACGGGCTACATCGATCCGACCTACGTGTACAACCGCGCGGCGAGTTCGTCGTCGTTCCTGTTCGCCAACCACGAGAGCGTGTACAACTACTTCAACAGCACGTTCGGCGACCTGTACCTCGACATCAAGAAGACCTTCGGCGTCGGCCCGCTGGCGCCGTCGGCCGAGATCACGCTGATGCCGAACCGCGGCAACGGCATCACGCTGCTGTCGAACTCGCGCGGCAACATCGGCAACAACATCCTGAACACGGCGGTCATCAACGTGCCGATCAACGCGTCGACGACGTTCGTCGCCGGCCTGATCCCGAGCTTCGGCGGCTACGAGGTGCAGCAGTCGAACCAGATGCTCACGCTCACGCACAACCTGCTGTACGACTTCTCCGACCCGGGCAGCTACATCGGCGCCGGCGCGAACTATACGAAGGGCAACTGGGCGTGGAAGTTCTTCGTCGGCAACGAGCAGTACCGCACCTACGGTTCGGTCACGCAGACGGGCACCAACGCGCTCGGCGACCCGATCACGACCAGCAACAAGGTGCCGACCTTCACCGCGCGTGCCGACTACACGTGGTCGAGCGCGCTCGATATCGGCGGGTCGTTCAACATCGGCCGCCAGACGCTGGCGAGCGCGACCGACGCGAACGGCGTCGTGCACTACGGCGTCGGCGGGGCCGCGCCGAGCTCGGCCGGCACGTTCTTCTTCGGCGAGCTCGACGCGACCTACACGCTCGCGGACGTGCAGTACAACGCCGAAGTCGACTACGGCCGCCAGCAGCATGCGGCGTTCAACGGCGGGCTCGCGCAGTGGTACGGGCTGTCGCTGCTCGCGCACCGCAAGTTCAACGCGCCGGTGGTCGGCCGCATGGGCGTGACGCTGCGCTACGATGCGCTCGTGAACAGCAAGAACGGCGGCGGCGGCGGCGGCATCGCGCTGAACGGCAACGGCATGGATACGAGCAACGGCTTCGGCGTCGATTCGGACTGCCTCGCGACGTCGAAGGCCGGCGGCGGCCTCGGCTTCGAGTGCAAGGGCGCGATCCGTCAGGACGTCGCGCTCGACCTGCTGTTCTATCCGACCCAGCAGATCACCGTGAAGGTCGAATACCGGCACGACTGGTCGAACAACCGGGTGTTCCTGCGCAACGACGGGTCGTACGGCAAGTCCAACGACCTGCTCGCCACGCAGTTCATCTATTCGTTCTGATGCCGGCCGCGCGGGACGCCGTGCGGCGCGCGCGGCGTCCCGCGCTCGTTTGCTGAATTTTGTTGCGGCGTCGTGTGCCGCATGGAGGAAGTCGGTCTGATGAGCCAGTCTTTCACCCGTCGCGCCGACGCGCTCGCGCGCGACTCGTACTACGAAGCGACCGCCACGCGCCCCGCGGCCGACGACCCGACGCTCGACGGCGCGCTCGACGTCGACGTCTGCGTGATCGGCGCCGGCTTCGCGGGCCTGTCGACCGCGCTCGACTGCCGCGCGCGCGGGTTGTCGGTCGCCGTGATCGATGCGCACCGGCCCGGCTGGGGCGCGTCGGGCCGCAACGGCGGCCAGGCGATCACGGGGTTCGCGAAGGATGAAATCATCGAGCGCCAGCTCGGCGCCGACGGCGCGCGCGCCGCGTGGGCGTTGTCGCTCGACGGCGTCGCGCTGATCGCCGAGCGGATCGCGCGCCATGCGATCGACTGCGATTTCACGCGCGGCTACCTGACCGTCGCGACGAAGCCGCGCCGCATCGGCGACCTGCGCGCATGGATGGAGGCCGCCACGACGCGCTGGGGCCATCCGTCGCTGACGTGGCTCGACACCGACGCGATTCGCTCGCGCATCGCGTCGGCCCGCTATCTCGCCGGAGTATACGACCCGCTGTCGGGTCACCTGCATCCGCTGCGGTATTGCCTCGGCCTCGCCGAGGCCGCGCGCCGCGAAGGCGTGGCGCTGTTCGCGCACACGCCCGCGCTCGACGTCGCGCGCGGCGCACGGCCCGTCGTGCGCACGCCGGCCGGCGAGATCCGCTGCCGCTTCGTCGTGTCGTGCTGCAACGCGGGGCCCGGCGGCGTGCTGCCGGCCGCGACCGCCGCGCGCATCGCGCCGGTCGCGTCGACCATCATCGCGACCGAGCCGCTCGGCCAGGCGCGCGCCGATGCGCTGATCGCGCGGCGCGAGGCGGTGTGCGACAACAACGTCTTCCTCGACTACTTCCGGCTGTCCGCCGATCACCGGATGCTGTTCGGCGGCCGCGCGGATTCCGCGGGCGCGTCGCCGGCCGCGCTCGCCGAGACGATGCGGCGGCGCATGGCCGGCGTGTTCCCGCAGCTCGGCGACGTGCGCGTCGATTACGCGTGGGGCGGCTTCGTCGACGTCACCCGCAACCGCGCGCCGGATTTCGGCGCGATCGACCCCAACTTCTTCTACGTCCAGGGCTTCAGCGGGCACGGCGTCGCGCTCACCGGCATCGCCGGCCGTGCGATCGCCGGCGCGATCGCGGGCGACACGCGCGCGTTCGACCTGTTCGCGCGCCTGCGCCACCGCCGCTTTCCCGGCGGCGACGCATGGCGCCGGCCCGCGCTCGAACTCGGCATGCTGTATCACCGGGTGCGCGAGCTGTTCTGAACCCTTTCATTCGTGTTCCTGACCATGCAGACATTCGCGAACCAGCCGCACGCCGCGTCGTACTACGCGGCCACCGTCAACGATACGACCCGCCATGCGCCGCTCGCCGGCGCGGCCGACGCCGACGTGTGCGTGATCGGCGCGGGCCTGACCGGCCTGTCGGCCGCACTCAATCTCGCCGAGCGCGGCCATTCGGTCACCCTGCTCGAAGCGTCGCGGGTCGGCTGGGCCGCGAGCGGCCGCAACGGCGGCCAGCTGATCGGCGGCTATGCGTGCGACATCGACACCTTCGCGCGCTACCTGCCCGACGCCGACGTGAAGCGCATCTGGGAGATGGGGCAGGAATCGCTGTCGCTCGTGAAGTCGCGTATCGCGAAGCACGACATCGATTGCGCGCTGGTGCCCGGCTACCTGACTGCCGCGAACACCGCGCGCGACGCCGATGCGCTCAAGCGCGGGCGCGACGACCTCGCGAAGCGCTTCGGCTACGACCGCCTGCGCTTCGTCGAAGCCGGCGAGCTCGGCCACTACGTGCAGTCGTCGCGCTATCGGGGCGGCCTGTACGACCCCGACAGCGGCCACCTGCACGCGCTCAACTACACGCTCGGCCTCGCGCGCGCGGCGGCCGAAGCCGGCGTGCGCATCCACGAGGACAGCTGCGTGACGCGCGTGCGCGACATTCCGGCCGGTCACCTGGTCGAGACGGCACAGGGCCACGTGCGGGCGCGCTTCGTCGTGCTCGCGTGCAACACGTATGTCGGCACGCTCGCGCCCGCGCTGTCGAGGAAGATCATGCCGGTCGGCACCTACGTGATCGCGACCGAGCCGCTCGGCGAAGCGCGCGCCGCCGCGCTGATGCCCGCGCGCGCGGCCGTGTGCGACAGCCGCTTCGTGCTCGACTATTTCCGCCCGGCGCCGGACACGCGGCTCGTGTGGGGCGGCAAGGTCAGCTATTCGACGCTGCCGCCGCGCAATCTCGCGCAGGCGATGCGCAACGACATGCTGAAGACGTTTCCGCAGCTCGCGGACGTGAAGGTGGATTACGCGTGGGGCGGCTTCGTCGACATCACGATGAACCGCGCGCCGCATTTCGGGCGCATCGCGCCGACGCTGTATTTCGCGCAGGGGTTTTCGGGGCACGGCGTGAACACGACCGCGCTCGCGGGCAAGCTGATCGCCGAGGCGATCGACGGGCAGGCGGGCCGCTTCGACCTGTTCGGCCAGGTGCGGCACCGCGATTTCCCGGGCGGCGCGCTGCTGCGCACGCCGGCGCTCGTGCTCGCGATGAGCTGGTATCGGCTGCTGGATGCGTTCGGCGTGCATTGAAGCGACGCCGCCAGGCAGGCATCGCCCGATTTGCCGCGCACGCGCCGCGGCAGGCGGCGCATGCGCGGCCGATGCACGTCAGTCCGTGCCGTACTTCGTCGAGCGCGGGCCGTACAGCAGGCCGTTCGGCGGCCCTGCCGTCAGCAGCCGGCCGCTCGTGCGCGCGGCGATGTCGTGGCTCTGGTCCATCAGCGAGTTCGCGATCTGCTTGACCGCGGCCACCACGAGCATGCCGATCAGGCCGCCGCCGCCGCTGTTGTTGCCCTCCTCGCTGCTCGCGCTCGCGGCGCCCTGCCACAGCACGTCGCCGGTGCGCAGGTCGACGAGCTTCGTCGAGGCCGACACCACGGTCGCGCTCGCGAGGATCCGGTAGACGGTGCCGTACTGCGTGACCTTCGTGTACAGCGCGGCGTCCGCGCCGAAGATCTCGCGCAGCTTCGCGGGCGACGTGTTCTGGATGTCGGCGGCGTTGGTGAGGCCGTTCTGCTTGAAGGTCTCGTCCATCACCGCGACCGGCACCACGTAATAGCCGGATTCCGCGATCGGCAGCGTCATCTGCGACAGCATCCCGTAGCTCGCCGATACGTCCGACGTCTCGTTGAGCGGCGGCAGCACGAGGATCGAGCGCGGCTTGCTGTTCTTGAAGGCCGTGTAGTCGGCCCGCTTCACCGGCTGCGCGCACGCGCTCAGCAGCGCGACGATCGACAGCACGGACATCAGCTTGAATGAAAGGGTCTTGAACATAGTGGGCGCGTCACTGTTTGGCGGTTTTCTGGTCGACGTTCTTCTGCTCGGCCGTTTTCTGCTCGACCGGCTTCGGCTGCGCGGATTTCTTCTTCATCAGGAAATCCATGAACGGCGACGATTCCGGAAACAGCTGCTTCTCCGCCTGCAGCTCCTGTTCGGCCTGCTGCTCGCTGCCGATGCTCGCATACAGCATGCCGAGATGCGCATGGAAGCCCGGCGGCGGCGTGTTGCCCTTCGCCCGAATCTGTTGCAGCGCCTTTTCGAGCGCGTCGATCTGCTCCTGCGGCGAGGTCTTGCCCTTGAAATACTCGTACACCTGCGGCTGGTAGCCGTTCCATTGGTAGAGCGGCGGCGTGGGCGGCGCCGCGCAGCCCGCGAGCAGCAATGCGGCGGCCGTCGCCGGCAGCCAGGTACCCCGTTTCATGGTCATTTCTCTTTTAATTGATGTGGTGAATCGGTCGTGCGGTGATGCGCGATGCTTACTTCGCCGGCTTCAGCGCGCCGGTGTCGACCTGGTCGACGAGATGGTTGACGGCCTCCTGGATCGCGAGGTCGAGCACCTTGCCGTTCAGCGTCGAGTCGTAGCTCGCGGTGCCGCCGAAGCCGATGATCTCGCGGTTGGACAGGCTGAATTCGCCCGCGCCCTGGCTCGATGCGATCACTTCCGACGTGGTCGTGTCGACGATGTTCAGGTTGACCTTCGCGTACGCGACCTGCGTCTTGCCGCTGCCGAGGATGCCGAACAGCTGGTGATCGCCGACTTCCTTGCGGCCGAACTCGGTCACGTCGCCCGTCACCACGTAGTTCGCGCCCTTCACCGCCTGCGCCTTCTTCATGAAGCCGGCTTCCTGCTTGATCTCGTCGAGGTTCTCGCGGTCGAGCACGTTGAAGCGGCGGCTCTGCTGCAGGCGCGTGACGAGGATCGTCTTCGCCTGGCCGCCGAGTCGGTCGATGCCGTCCGAGAAGATGCCGCGCATGTAGCTCGAGCGGTTGTCGAACTTGCCGACCGCGATCGCGACCGGTTTGCCCGCATACGGCTTCTGCGCGCTGCTGACGGCGGGCACGTCGAGCGTGCGCGACGATTCGGTCGCGCAACCCGACAGCGCCGCGACGACGGCCGCGGCGACGAGGACATGGCGTCGAGTCTGGATGTTCACTGCTGATCTCCTTGCGTGGAAAGAATGCCCGTGGCGGGCGCGCCGGCGCGCGCACGAGCGTGACTTCAAGGCGGCGGCGCGCACGCGCGCGCCGATGCGTCGCTGGACGCGACGCGATCACGCAACGCGGCAGGCGTCGCCTTGGATGCTGTCAGGAAAATAAAAGCGGATGCGCGCGTGACGAGCGAGCCACGGCGAATGGCGGGCAGGCGGCGAAATCGTCACGATTCGCGCGCGGCGTGGTTACCCGATTGTTCTGATTGCTGCGCTGTTGATCGCGCATGGTCGGCCCCGTTTCTGGTTTGGCGCGATGATAGCAAACGCGTTGCCGAACACGCCTTGTCGTGACTCGACCGGCGCACGGCATCCCGCATCCGCACATCATCGCGGTTGCGCGCGACGCCCCGCGGGAAGCGGGAAAGCGGGCGTCACGGCGATCCGCGAACCCGAACGACGCGGTTGGACCCTGCCGCCGTTCGGGAATATCAGGCATTCGCAAACGCACAGCCTGAATGCCGCCGTTCGGAACCTTGCATATCGTGATAACGGCACGCGGCTCGCATTCTGTAGGGCGCGCGGCGCGCGATCTCCGGCCCGGTCAGTCCGCCGCCTTCTGCCGCATCGTGACGAACTCCTCGGCCGCGGTCGGATGAATGCCGATCGTGTCGTCGAACTGCGCCTTGGTCGCCCCCGCGCGTATCGCGATCGCGATGCCCTGGATGATTTCGCCCGCGTCGCGCCCGACCATGTGCGCGCCCACCACCCGCTGGCTGTCGCGCGCGACGACGAGCTTCATCAGCGTGCGCTCGTCGCGGCCGGACAGCGTGTGGCGCAGCGCCTTGAACGACGTGCGGTAGATGTCGACCGCGCCGTGCACGTCACGCGCCCGCGCTTCGGTGAGGCCGACCGTCGCGACTTCCGGCTGGCTGAACACCGCCGACGGCACCCATTCGTGTTCGGCCGCCGCGCGCCGTCCGCCGAACAGCGTCATCGCGAGCAGGCCGCCGTCGCGCGTGGCGACCGGCGTGAGCTGCGGCCTCGACGTCACGTCGCCGATCGCGTGGATCGACGCGACCGATGTCGCCGAATACGCATCGACCGCGATCGCGCCGCGCACATCGAGCGCGACGCCGGCCGCGTCGAGCCCGAGGCCCTCGACGTTCGGCACGCGGCCGGTGGCATAGAGCACCGCATCGAACGGCCCGTGCCGCGCATCGCCGGCGCGCAGCGTCAACGTGCCGTCGGCGGCGCGCTCGATCGCGTCGAGCGCGGCGCCCGTGTGGATCGTCACGCCCTGCTTCGTCATTTCGTCGGACAGGAACTGCCGGACGTCGTCGTCGAACCCGCGCAGGATCCGCTCGCCGCGATAGAACAGCTCGGTGTGGCTGCCGAGCCCGTTGAAGATGCCCGCGAACTCGACCGCGATATAGCCGCCGCCGACCACCGCGACACGCGCGGGCAGCGCGGCGAGCGACAGCGCCTCGCGCGACGTGATCGCATGCTCGATGCCGGGCAGCGGCGGCAGCGACGGGCGCGAGCCGGTCGCGATCGCGATGTGGCGCGCGCGGATGCGGCGCTCGCCCACCGCGACGGTATGCGCATCGACGAGCGTCGCGCGCCCGGCGTGCATCTCGACGCCCGACTGGCGCAGCAGGTTCACGTAGATGCCGCTCAGCCGGTTGATCTCGCGATCCTTCGCGTCGATCAGCGCCGGCCAGTCGAGCGCGCCCGCGCCGAAGGTCCACCCGAAGCCGCGCGCGTCCTCCACCTCGTGCGGGTAATGCGACGCGTAGACGAGCAGTTTCTTCGGAATGCAGCCGCGCAGCACGCAGGTGCCGCCGATCTGCTCTTCCTCCGCAATGCCCACGCGCGCGCCATATGACGCCGACACCCGGGCGAGCCGGACGCCGCCCGAGCCGGCGCCGATGACGAACAGGTCGTAGTCGAATTCCATCGCATACCCTCATCGCAGTTCGGATGACGGCACGATAGCAAGATTCCGGTTTCCTTGCGGCGCGCGGCGCGCGCGCAAAAAAAACGGCGAGAGACATTGTCTCTCGCCTGTCAAACCCGCTGCCGGGTGAGCCATGCGTCACCGATCGACCGCATGCCCGGCATGCCGGCTGCGCGGCGCCGGCCCGCTCGCCTGCGCGGCATGCGCAGGCGTGGCGCGGCCGGCCGCCATGCTCATGCCTGCGACGTGTCGCCGTCGCTGGCCTGCGTATCGTCCGCCGCTTCCTCGGGCTTCTCTTCCTTCTTCTCGAGCATGTTTTCGAGCGCTTCCGCGCCCTTGAAGCCCGCGACGGCCGCAGCCGCCTTCGTCAGCAGGCCCGCATCCGGATCGACTTTCTCGGCTGCCTCGACGGCCGCGACGGCGCCCGCGATTTCGCCAACGGTGTTCAGGATACCCATCGTCATCCCCTTTCAACGTGAATCGTGAGGCACATCGTCCCACGAAGAAAAACCGGCGGACAGCGCTTGTCATCACCGGATACACAATTTACGGACCAGCCCGGTCGCGCGCATCGCGCGTGTCGGGCAACCCACGCAGATTAGCGGAACGGGTTCGCGCGTACTGTGAAACTATGTTCGGGAATGCCGACGAACGGCTTACGTGCTGCGCGTCGCGCTATGTAGCGCGCGCTGTATAGTCGCGCACGCTTATGACGCCGCGTGCACAAACAAAAAGAGGCTCCCGCAGGAGCCTCGTCGCGCTCGTCGCGCGCCGGGCTTCGCACCGGCGCGGACGGTTCGTCAGAAGATATTGCGCAGACCGATCGCGATACCCGTCTGGTTGCTGCGGCCCGGCAGCTGGACGTTGGCCGCGCCGTTCGTCTTGTTGAAGTCGACGGTGCCGTAGACTTCCGTGCGCTTGCTCAGTGCGTACTCGGCGATGCCGACGATCGCATAGCGGTTGCCGCTCGCGAGCGTGCCGTTCGCGGTCATCGCATTGCGCATGTGGTCGTAGTAGAACGCGCCCGTCAGCGTCAGCGGCGCGCTCACCTGCCAGCTCACGCCGGCGAACGGACCGTCGTCGATACGGCCGGTGCCCTGCGCGACCGTGATCTTCTGCTGCGCGAGCAGGCCGTCGACGAAGCCCGTATCGTCTTTCGAACGCAGGTAGCCCGCGTAGACCTTCACCTTGCTGAACGCGTAGACGACGTTCGCGTGATAGATCGTCTGCTTTTTCGCCGAGTTGTTGCTGTTCTGCTGCGCGCCGGCCGCGATGCTCAGCGGGCCCATCACGTACGACAGCGAGAAGCCCCAGCCATTGCCCTTGCCGAGCGAGCCGGGGATCTGGCCGGAGAAACCGGTCGACGTGGCATCCGTGTAGTTGATGCCCGTCGAGTACATCGCGGTTGCGGTCAGGCCATTGAACGTGCCCGTGTACTTGATCTGGTTGTCCGCGTACAGCCCGCCGCCGAGCGCCACCGGCAGCCACGCGTTCTCGAGGTAGTTACCGACGGTCAGCGGATCGTAGGTGTCCGACAGCAGGTCGAACAGCGGCGTCTTCTGGCGGCCGAGGGTCACGGTGCCGTACGGGCTCGACAGCCCGACGTACGCAGCGCGGTTGAACATGCGGTGGCTGTCCGCGAATGCGCCGTTCTGCAGGTTCACGCCGCTCTCGAGCTTGAACAGCGCCTTCAGCCCGCTGCCGAGGTCTTCCGTGCCGTAGATGCCGAAGCGGCTGTTGGTGATCGCGCCGTTCGACATCGCCAGCAGGCCGTCGTTGTTGGCGTTCGCGTTGGTCAGGTAGCGGACGCTGACGTCGGCCACGCCCCAGAGCGTGACGGAGCTTTGTGCTGCCGCGTATTGGCTGGCGAATGCCAGGATGGCGCCCCCTGCGATTGCTGCGAGTCTGGTGGTCTGCTTCATGAGCGATCCCAAATTTGTTGATGTCTCCGTACATGGCCGGCTGCGCGCGCAGCCGGGTGACGGTCGCGCGCACTCTTGGCGCACGCGACGTGGCCAGAATCATAAGACGACTACGAATCTCGAAAGAAATTGAAATGCGCTGCAAACGCGCGATTGTCGTCAGCACACAACGCCCGGCTTGCGCGACGGGCGGGCCATTCCGCAGGAAACTGGCGCGATGCGGGCGGGCCGAGGGAGATCGACGAGGGGTAAGAGGAGATGCGGTTGGTGCGGCGCAGCAGACGCGCGGCGAGATCGTGAGCGCGACGGCAAGCCGACGACGCGGCGATCTGACCGACGGGGATCCGTTCCACGCCGGCAGTGGATCGCGCCGCAGCATGGAACCGCCCGCGCTTAGCCGTCAGCCGGCTTCGCCCGCTCCCGCTTCCGCCCCCGCGCGCCGCCACGCCCGCCGCACGATTTCGCCGAACGCGCCCGCAAGCAGCAGCACCGCGCCCCACAGCGCAACATCCGGCATGATCCGCGTGACGAACCCGCCCGCCACCGCGCCCGCGAGAAAGCAGAAGCTGATCGTCGCGAGCAGCGCCGAATCGTGCAGCGCGCCGGCGTCATAGCGCGGAATCAGCCCGACGAACAGCTTCTGCGCGGCGCGCCGCAGGTTGCCGGTCGTCATTACCGACGTATAGGACAGCTCTTCGAGATGCGTGAACGACAGCGTCTGCAGCGTCGCGACGAACGAGATGCCGGGAATCAGCCACGCGCTCGACGCGCCGACGAGGCCGCTCGCGGCGATGCCGAGGAACGCGATCTCGACGATCAGGCTCGCGAACGCGGTATGCCGCATCCAGCCGCGCTGCGCGGCGAGGCCGAGCAGGTGCGCGACGAACACCGCGATCGTGAAGCCGGCCAGCGGCGGCACATGATGCAGCGCAGCAGCCCACTCGCCGGCCGACAGGTTGATGCCGAGCAGCGCGACGTTGCCCGTCATCGTGTTCGCGAACACGTGGCCGTGGCCGACGTAGGTGTACGCATCGAGATAGCCGCCGGACAGCGTGAGCAGCGCGGCGACCGTGAGATTGCGGCTGGCGCCGTCGAGATCCATCGATCCTCCCGTGATGGGGTGTGCGGCGGCGATGCTCAGTTCTTCTTCAGGTAGCAGGCCTTCAGCATCACGCTCATCCCGTCGACCTTGCAGTCGACTTCGTGATCGCCGCCGACAAGGCGGATGCTCTTCACCTTGGTGCCCATCTTCAGCGTGATCGACGAGCCCTTCAGCTTCAGGTCCTTGATCAGCACGACCGAATCGCCGTCGGCGAGCACGTTGCCGTTCGCGTCGCGCACGACGCGCGCGGCGTCGTCATCGGCGGGCGCCGCGGCGGCGCTCGACCATTCGTGCCCGCAGTCGGCGCAAACATAGTGCTCGCCGTCGGGGTAGGTGTTTTCCATCGCGCATTGCGGACAGGCGGGAATCGTCGACATGATGCTGGGCCCTGCTGATTGAAACCCGGCAGTATACCGGCGCGTTCCGCCGCACCGCGCCGCCGTGCCTCAACGCGCCATCGAACGACACGCGCGAAGTGCTCCCCGCGCGACACCGCCGTGCCGCGCGCTCACTGCCCGACGCCCGCCAGCCCGACCAGCGCGCCGCCCGCGAGCAGCCACAGCGGATGGATGCGCGTGCGATACGCGAGCACCGCGCACGCGGCGGTGATGCCCCACTGGATCGCCAGGTGATTCGACGCCTCGGCGATCAGCACCGCGCTCGCCGCGACGAGGCCCGCGGTGACGGGCATCAGCCCCTGCTGCACGTAGCGGCGCCACGGCCGGTTCCGGAAGCGCTCCCACGCGTGCAGCGCGAGCACGGTGACGACCGACGACGGCCCGAACTTCGCGAGCGTCGCGACCAGCAGGCCCGACCAGCCGGCCACGTGCCAGCCGACCAGCGACACGATCATCATGTTCGGCCCGGGCGCGGCCTGCGCCAGCGCGAACAGCGCGGTGAACTCCGACGCGCTCATCCAGTGATGCACGTCGACCACCTGCCGCTGCATCTCCGGCAGGATCGTATTGCCGCCGCCGAACGCGAGCAGCGACAGCTGGGCGAAGATGGTCGCGAGCGCGAGCAGCGTATCGTTCATCGCGCGCCTCCCTCGTCCGCGTTGCGCGAGTCGGCCGAAGGCGACGCCGGCCCCGCCGGCACGACCGGCCCGGGGCCGCGCCGCGCGGCGAGCCAGATGCTGAACGGCGTCAGCACGAGCATCGTGGTGAGCAGCGGAATGCGCAGCACGGCGATCGCGACGAACGCCAGCGCCGCGATGCCCGCGGCCGCGCGCGCGTGCCGCAGCGGCTTCGCGACCTTCACCGCCATCGCGGCGAGCAGCCCGGCCGCGGCGGCCGACAGCCCGGCGAACAGGTGCCGCACGGCCGGCTCGTGCTGGGTCTTCGCGTACAGCACGCCGAGCGCGACGACGACGAGCGTCGGCCCCGCGATCAGCCCGAGAATGCCGGCCAGCGCGCCCGGCACGCCGCGAAAGCGCATGCCGACCGCGACCGACAGGTTGATCACGTTGCCGCCGGGCAGGAACTGGCACAGGCCGAGCAGATCGGTGAATTCGTCGGCGGAGAGCCACTTGCGCTCCTCGACGATCGTGCGCCGCGCGAACGGCAGCGCGCCGCCGAACGACATGAGGCCAAGGGACAGGAAGCCGGTGAACAGCTCGGCCAGGCCGATGCTGCGCGGCGCGCCGGCAGGCGGCGGGGAGACGGATTGCATGGGAGTCCTCGTCAAACGGTAAGCCGAGGTTACCGCCGTCCGGGCCGCGGTCAAAACGATTTTATCGGCGTTCCCTTGTGATCTAGAATCACAAGCATGGCACGCGATCTCCCGCCCTTTTCCGCGCTTCGGGCCTTTGAAGCCGCGGCACGACACGAAAGCTTCAGCGCCGCCGGCGACGAGCTGCATGTGACTCATGGTGCCATCAGCCGGCAGATCGCCGGGTTCGAGGCGTGGCTCGGCAGGCCGGTGTTCCACCGGATCGGCAAGCGCGTGAAGCTCACCGACGACGGCCGCCAGTATCTGGACACGGTGCGCGCCGCGTTCGACAGCATCGCGCTCGCCACCGAGCGCCTGCGCCGCACCGGCACCGCGCGCGTGCTGCGCATCAACGCGCTGCCGACCTTCGCGATGAAATGGCTGCTGCCGCGCCTGTCGCGCTTCCAGCGCGACGTGCCGAACGTGGAGCTGAAGCTGTCGACGTCGAACGCGCCGCTCGACACCCTCGACGGCTTCGACGTCGCGATCCGCCGCGGCCCCGGGCACTGGCCGAACTGCGCGAGCGGCCGCTTCCTCGACGAAAGCGTGATCCCCGTCTGCAGCCCCGCGCTGCTCAAGCGCGCGCCGATCGCGCGCGCCGACGACCTGTCGCGGCACGTGCTGCTGCATTCGGATACGCGCCCGGAAGGCTGGCGCGACTGGTTCGCGGCCGCCGGCGTGGCGCCGAAGGGGCGCAAGCGCCAGTCGTTCGACCACTTCTACCTGGCGCTGCAGGCGGCGGTCGACGGGCTCGGCGTCGCGCTCGGCCCGCTGCCGCTGATCGACGACGAACTCGCGAGCGGCCGGCTCGTGATGCCGCTGCCGGGGCCGCGCATCGCGACCCGCAGCTACTGGTGGATCACGCCGCGCGAGCACGCGGACGAGCCGCTCGTCGCGCAGTTCTGCGCGTGGCTGGAGGCGCAGGCGAGCGCCGGCGGGTGACGGGTGGCGGGGTGGGCTTCGAGGTGGGTTGCGAGGCGAGCTTCGAGGGAGGCTTCGAGACGGGCTTCAAGGCAGGCTTCGAGGCGGGCTTCGAGGTGGGCTTCGAGGTGGGCTTCGAGCCGGGCTTCGAGGTGGGCTTCGAGACGGCTTCGAGCCGGGCTTCGAGCCGGGCTTCGAGCCGGGCTTCGAGGTGGGCTTCGAGCCGGGCTTCGAGGTGGGCTTCGAGACGGCTTCGAGCTGGGCTTCGAGGTGGGCTTCGAGCCGGGCTTCGAGGTGGGCTTCGAGACGGCTTCGAGCCGGGCTTCGAGCCGGGCTTCGAGGTGGGCTTCGAGCCGGGCTTCGAGGTGGGCTTCGAGCCGGGCTTCGAGGTGGGCTTCGAGCCGGGTCGCGAGCCGGCAGGCGGCGGCATGCCGCCCGCCGCCCGCGCCGGGCGTCAGACCACCGGGCCCGGTTCCTTTTCCTTGCGCAGCAGCGCGTACAGGATGATCGCGCCGAACGTCGCGGTGCCGATCCCGCCGAGCGCGAAGCCGCCGAACTTCAGCGAGAAGTCGCCCGCGCCGAGCACGAGCGTGACGGCCGCGACGATCAGGTTGCGGTTGTCGGAGAAGTCGACCTTGTTGACGACCCAGATCCGCGCGCCCGTCACCGCGATCAGCCCGAACACGACGATCGACACGCCGCCGAGCACCGGGCCCGGAATCGTCTGGATCACCGCGCCGAACTTCGGCGAGAAGCCGAGCAGGATCGCGATCAGCGCGGCCACCACGAACACGAGCGTCGAATAGATCCGCGTGACGGCCATCACGCCGATGTTTTCCGCATAGGTCGTGACGCCGGTGCCGCCGACGCTGCCCGACACGATGGTCGCAAGCCCGTCGCCGATGAACGCGCGGCCGACGTAGCGGTCGAGGTTCTGGCCGGTCATCGCGCTGACGGCCTTGATGTGGCCGAGGTTCTCGGCAACGAGGATCACCGCGACCGGCGCAAGCATCAGCATCGCGTGCGGATCGAACACCGGCGCGTGGAACGCCGGGATGCCGAACCATGCGGCGTGCGCGACGATCGCGAAGTCGATCGGCTTGCCGAGGCCCATCCCGTTGGTCGCGACCGCGTAGATCGCGTACGCGATCACGAGCCCGACGAGGATCAAGAGGCGCTGCATCATCCCGCGCGCGAACACCGCGACGCCGCCGACCGACAGCACGGTGACGAGCGCCATCGCCGAATCGAAGGTGGACGCGGACACGCCCTTGACCGCGATCGGCGCGAGGTTGAGCCCGATCACGGCGACGATCGCGCCCGTGACGACGGGCGGCATCAGCGCCTCGATCCAGCGCGTGCCGACCGCCGACACGATCGCGCCGAGCGCAACGTACACGACACCGCACGCGATGATGCCGCCGAGCGCGACCGGGATGTTCGGGTTCGGGCCGCTGCCGGCATAGCCGGTCACCGCGATCACGAGGCCGATGAACGCGAAGCTCGAGCCGAGATAGCTCGGCACCCGGCCGCCGACCAGCGCGAAGAACAGCAGCGTGCCGACGCCGGACATGAAGATGCACAGGTTCGGGTCGAAGCCCATCAGCAGCGGCGCGAGCACGGTCGAGCCGAACATCGCGACGACGTGCTGCACGCCCATCGCGATCATCTGCGGCCACGACAGGCGCTCGTCGGGGCCGACGACGCGCGCGGCCGCGCCGGTCGGTTGCACCCGCCAGCGCGGGAAATAGGAATCGGACATCGGGACACGCTCCTGTCTTGTCGGTCGCCCGGCTGCGAGGGATGCGCCGGGTCTGGAATCTGGCGCGAAGTTTAAGGAGCGGGAATGGCGCTGGCAAGCGGCGCGCCGGCGCGGGCGGCAGCGATTCGGAACGCAGCGGGCCCGGTCCGGTCGGGCGGGATGCGGGGTGAAATTCGGGGGTGAAATTCGGGGGTGAAATCCGGGGGTGAAATCCGGGGGTGAGATCCGGGGGTGAGATCCGGGGGTGAGATCCCGGGGGTGAGATCCGGGGTGAGATCCGGGGTGAGATCCGGGGTGAGATCCAGGATGAAATCCGGGGCAGGATTCCGGCCGGCGAACGATCTGCCGCCGCAGAATCTGACTCGTCCCATTCACGGCAGCAGCCAGGTTTCATAAAGTACCCGTGCTGCTGCATCAGGGCAGCTGTTCCACTCTCCGTTGGCCGTTCGGGCATTGCGCCCGAACGGTCTTTTTTTGCGTCCGGCACGGCGGGCAGCCCCGCCGCGCGACGTAAGCGCCCGCTTACGCCGCCGCCGGCGCGTGCCGCATCACGGGTTGATGTACTGGAACAGCGACAGGTTCTGCATCTGGACGAACGCCTTCTGCGCGCCGGTCAGCGCGTTCTGCAACTGCGTGAACTGGCTGATCGTCGTGACCAGGTTGGTGCTCGTCACGTCCGACAGGTTGCTGGCGACCTGCAGCGAGTTGGTCTGCGTGACCGCCTGCACCGCCTTGATTTCCTGCTCGCGGCCGCCGACGCCCGCCTGGATCGTCGTGACGTTGTTCATCGTGTTGCTGAGCTTCGTCGCGCCGGTCGCCATCGCGTTGCTGAACGCGGCCATGGCCACCGGGTTGCCGGTGATCGGCGTCTTCAGCACGGCGATCATCGCATCGAGCGACGCGAACACGTCGGTGCCGGCCTGCGGCGCGGGCGTCACGGTGAAGGTGTCGCCGTTCGCGGGCGTACCCGACACCGGAACCGTCTGGCCGCTGCCGAGCGCGATCGCCGCGCCGGACGTATATGCCTGCGCGGGCGTCGTCGTCGGCGGAACGGCCGTGTTGTCGGTGACCGTATAGGTCGGCGCCGCGGCGGTGCCGCCGAACGTGATCGTGAACTGGTGGTTGTTGGTCGCGGCCCCCGCGCTCGTGGTCGTGACCGGGCCGATCGTGCCCGTGCCCGTGTTCGCCGCGCCCGCCGCCTGCACCGACTGGGTGCCTTGCGCCTGCACCGACTGGAACACGGCCAGGCCGTTGTCGCCCTGCGACAGGCTGCGGGAATCGGCGATCTGCACGTCGCGCGTGCCGGTGTCGCCGACGTAGCTCACGCCGCCGCTCGCGTTGTTCGCGAACGGCTTGCTGCCGTTCTTGAAGCCGGCGAACAGGTAGTTGCCCGCGCCGTCGTCCGAGTTCGCGAGCGTCATCAGCTGGTCGCGGTAGCCCTGCAGCTGCGTCGCGAGCGCCGTGCGGTTGCTGTCGGACAGCGAGCCGTCGCCCGCGCGCACCACCAGCGACTGGACGTTGGTCAGCACGGTGTTGACGCTCGACAGCGCCTGATCCTCGGCCTGCAGCGACGCCAGCGCCGCATTCTGGTTGGTCGTGTACTGCGACAGCGTCGCCGACGTCATCGACAGCTGCACCGCCTGCGCGGCGCCGAGCGGGTCGTCCCCGGGCGTCGTGAGGCTCACGCCGCTCGACAGCTTCTGGTAAAGCTGCGCGAGCTGCGCCTGCTGGTCGTTCATCGTGGCGACGTTCAGCTGGAAAAACTGGGCGCTGGAGATCCGCATCGCTTCTATCCTCGAAATCCGGTCAGTTGAACAGGCCAAGCACGGTCTGGAACAGCGAGGCCGCCGTCTGGATCACCTTCGCGTTCGCCTGGTAGAGCTGCTGGTACTGCATCAGATTGGCCGCTTCCTCGTTCTGGTTCACGCCCGACACCTGCTGCTGCGCTTCCGTGATCTGGCCGACGACCGCGGTCTGCGCGGCGCTCGACGATTTCAGCTGGGCCGCGGTGTTGCCGATCCCGTTCACGTAGTTCGCGTACGCGCCGGTCAGCGTCGTCGTGCCGCCGCCGAGCTGCTTCGCGGTCACGAGCTGCGCGAGCGAGAGCGCGTTGCTGCCGTCGCTGGTGCCGCCCGCGTTCGGCACGATCTTGAACGTGTCGCCGGCGGCGGGCGCGCCCGACACCGTCACCGAGACGCCGCTCGCCAGCGTGATCGGGGTGCCCGACTGGAATGCCTGCGCGGGGCCCGTCGTCGGCGGCGCCGTGGTGTTGTCGGTCACCGTATAGGTCGGTGCAGCCGCGGTGCCGCCCATCGTGACCGTGTAGTTGTACCCGGCGCTGACGGCTGCCGGGTTCGTGACCTTCACCGGCCCGATCGTGCCGGTGCCCAGGTTCGTCGTCGTGGCCGACGACACGTACGGCGACGCCGCCGCGATCGTCGAGCCGTTCGACGTCGTGAGCCCGAACCCGTTGAGCGCGCCGCGCGTCGGCTGCACCGTGAACTTGTCGCCCGCGCTCATCGTGCCGGACGAGAACGAGAAGTTCAGCCCGCCGATCGAACCCGGCATCGCCGTCGACGTGCCGACCACCGAGCCGCTCGCGCGGTCTGTCAGCGTGTAATTCGTGCCGTCGTACGACAGCGTGTAATCGCCCGTCGGCGGCTGCAACGGATTCGCGATCGCCACGTTGAGCGTCGCATTGCCCGTGTTCGCCTGGTTCGCATACACGGTCGGGTTGCCGACCGTGAATAGGTTGCCGCCCGGGTTGCCCGCCAGGTCGACGCCGAGCGCGTTCTGCGCGTTGACCTGCGCGGCGAAGCTGGTCGCGATCGCGCCGAGCTGCGCCTGCGCCGGATCGAGCGTCTGGCTGCGGAACGCGAGCAGGCCGCCGAGCGTGCCGCCCGACAGCGACACATCCGGCAGCGCCTGGTTCGCGCCCGGCGGGGTCGCGCCGGCGATGCCCTGCGACACGATGCTCAGCTCGCTCGGATCGGACGGCGACGTGACGGCCGCGAGCGTATAGCTCTTGTCGGCGACGACGAGCGGCTGCCCGCCCGCGAGGAACACGTTGTAGCCGTCGCTGTTGCGCGACACCTGCACGCCCGCGAGGCCCGACAGCTTCGACACCGCGAGGTCGCGCTGGTCCAGCAGCTGGTTCGGCGGCTGGCCCTGGCTGCCCGCGGCCGCGATCTGCTGGTTCAGCTGCGCGATCTGCGCGGTATACGAATTGATCTGCGAAACGGTGCTGGACAGCTGCGCGTTCACGCTCTGGCGCAGCGCATCGTATTGCGAGCCGGCCGCCTTGATCTGGTCGGCCAGCACCTGCGCGTTGCTCATCGCAGTCTGCCGCACCGACGTGTCGGCCGCCTTGTTCGCGACGTTCTGCAACCCGGTGAAATAGTTGGTGATCGCGGTCGAGATCCCGGCCGTCGGGCTGCCGACGTAGTTGTTCAGCTGCGCGACGAGCGAGGACCAGCTCGACAGCGCGCCGCTTTGCGTCTGCGCACTGTTCAGCTGGTCGCTCAGGTACTGGCTGTACTGGCGCTGCACCGTGACGGTGTTCACGCCCTGCGGCAGGTAGCCGCTGCCGGTGTACTGGCCGCTCGCCTCCGCATAGACGGGGCGCTCGATCGAGTAGCCGGGCGTCGCCGCGTTGCTGATGTTGTTGCTGGTCGTCGTCAGTCCCCAGATCGCGGCGTTCAGGCCGCTGATACCGAGGTTCATGAGAGTGTTGGACATGCGCGATCCTGATGAGCCGGCCGCTCTGCGGCCGCCGGGTTGCGTGACTCCCGGTATAACGGCCGCGGATCGAAAAAATTGAGGAAAAAATGCAGGTCCGCCGCACGGGCGTGCGGCGCTCGCCGGGCCGGTGCCGGCATGCCCGCGCGCGCCCGCAAACGGGCGCGAACGCGGGCGAAACGAAGCTCAGGCGCGCGCGAGCTGGCGGCGCTTCATCTCGAGCTGGGTGATCAGGCGCTGCAGCGTGTTCTCGGCGCTGCCCGGCAGCGACATGAAGCGAAAGCCGAGCTGGAAGCGCCGCGTGCCGTTCGGCAGCTGGGTCGAGCGCTGCGACACGAGCTGCAGGTCGAGCGACAGCTTGCCGTGGCCGTTCAGCTCGAGCTCGACGTCCGGCAGCAGCGTGCCGAGCTCGAGCGCCTCGACGCGCTCGTCGGCCGTGCGCAGCCCGACGCCGCCGAGCGACAGGTTGTGCACCTCGAACAGGAAGCTCTCGCCGTCCGGCAGCTTGCCGCGGCACACGAACGGATCGACGATCGGCGCATCCACGCGGAAATACTCGCGCCGCTGGATGCAGTACAGCAGGTCGGGGAAATCGGCCTCGAACGCGGGCAGCCCTTCGTAGCGGGTCTCGCGCGGCGTGCCGGTGCCGAATTCGACGCGCACGCCTTCCGGCGACGCCGAGAACTTGCAGTGCGGCGCGGCAAGGATGCCGCTGTTCTGTTCGGCGAGCGCACCCCAGTCGAACGTGAAGGTGCGCGCGCCGACGTCGACCTCGAGCAGCCGCGTGACGAGCTGGCCGCCCGGGTACTGAACGGTGAGGAAATCGCCGCGGTTCACGAGGTTGCGCAGCTGCACGCCGATTTCCAGCGGATTGCGGCGTGCGTAGTCGGGCCCGGAATGGCCCGCGTCCTGGCTCGGGTCCGTCGACAGTTCGATATTCATGGCTTGCCGGTCTTTCTTGTCATGGGCGCCCGGTAACCGGTGCGCAAAAAACCGGGCCAGAACGGCGACCCGGTCGCAGGTCTCTCACACTTAGCGGCAGTGCTGACCGAAAGTTTAGATCGATTTCCCGAATTTTTTCGCGCAAACGTTCAAACCGCGCGCGGCGGGGGGCCGGGCGCGGTTCGAGGAAGAGGCAGGCGGTGCGGCGGCGGGCGGGGCCGCTCAGCCGATCTGCTGCATGATCGTGATGAGTTTCTTCGCGTAGTTCGGGTCTGTCGCGTAGCCGGCCTTCTGCAGCCCGTGCGCGAAACCCTCGACGCTGCGGCCGGCGCTCAGCACGCCCGCGTAGCGCGGATTGTTCTTCAGCAGGTTCGCGTAGTCGGTCATCGCGTGCTCGTACGAGTCGTACGCGCGGAACTTCGCGACGACGCGGCGCGGCGCGCCGTTCACGTATTCGGTCGTCAGCGCCGACACCGTGCGGCCCGTCCAGCCCTTGTTCGCCTTGATGCCGAACACGTTGTAGCTCGTCGAGCCGTCGGTCGCGCGGATCTCGCGCTTGCCCCAGCCCGATTCGAGCGCGGCCTGGCCGACGATGAAGCGCGCCGGGATGCCGGTCGCCGCGCTCGCGGCCTGCGCGGGGGCGGCCAGCCGGTCGACGAATGCGTCGGCGTCCGGCGAGCTGCCTGCGCCCTTCACCGGCGGCGTCAGCGCGCTGCCGGCCGAGTAGCCGCGCTCGCGCGCCAGCGCGCCGTTGTTCGCGCCGGCTTCCGCATAGGCCTTCGCCATCGCGTTCATCGCGGCGAGGCCGCCTTCGTTGCCGGCCAGGCCGAGGCCGGCCGCGCCGGCATCCGCCGCGCCGCCCGCGCCCGCGCCGAGGTTCGCGTTGCGCATCAGCTGCTTCATCAGCGCGTCGGCCACGCCGATCCCGCGCGACGACATCTGCTGCGCGAGCTGCTGGTCGAGCATCGACGTGTACATCTTCGACGTGCTCGAGTCGAACAGCCCGCCCTCGGGCGTCGCGTCGCGCATGCTCTTGAGCATCATCTGCGTGAACATCGCGTCGAACTGGCCCGCGACGAGCTTCGCGCCGGCCTGCGGCGACTGCTTGACCTGCGCGCGCAGCGCGTCGAACCCGCGCACGTCGAGCGCGAAGCGCTGCGACAGGTCGTTCCCGTTGGGCAGATTCGCGGAATTCGCCATTTAGATGATCTCCAGATCGGCCCGCAATGCGCCGGCGGCCTTCATCGCCTGCAGGATCGACATCAGGTCCGCGGGCGTCGCGCCGAGCGTGTTGAGCGCCTTCACGACGTCGGCGAGGTTCGCGCCGGCCGTCACCATCTTCAGCGCGCCGTTGTCCTGCTTCAGCTGGATCTGCGACTGCTGCGCGGCGACGGTCTGCCCGTTCGAGAACGGCCCCGGCTGCGACACCACCGGCTGCGTGTTGACGACCACCGACAGGTTGCCGTGCGCAACCGCGCAGCTTTGCAGCGTGACCATCTGGTTCATCACGATCGAGCCCGTGCGCGCGTTCAGGATCACCTTCGCGGCGGCCTTGTCCGGGCTCACGTCGAGATTCTGCAGGCGCGCCATGAACGCGACCTGCTGCGCCGAATCGGCCGGCGCCGCGAGCTGGATCGTGCGGCCGTCGAGCGCGGTCGCGGTGCCCGGGCCGAAGCTCGCGTTCACCGCCGACACGATGCGCTGCGCGGTGCCGTAGTCCATGTCGTTCAGCTGCAGCTGCAGCACGCCGTTCATCTGCGCGACCGCGTTCGGCACCGAGCGCTCGACGATCGCGCCGCCGGCGATGCGGCCCGACGCGAGCTGGTTCACCTGCACGCGGCTGCCGTTCGCGCTGGCGCCCGCGCCGCCCACCGCCATGTTGCCCTGCGCGAGCGCGTACACCTGCCCGTCCGCGCCCTTCAGCGGCGTGAGCAGCAGCGTGCCGCCGCGCAGGCTCTTCGCGTTGCCGAGCGACGACACGGTCACGTCGACCGCCTCGCCGGGCCGTGCGAACGGCGGCAGCGTCGCGGTGACCATCACCGCCGCGACGTTCTTCAGCTGCATGTTCGACAGCGACGAGCCGCCGCCGTTGGCCGAGCCGTTGTTGATCGAGATGCCGAGGTTCGCGAGCATGTTCGCGAGCGTCTGCGTCGTGAACGGCGTCTGCATCGTCTGGTCGCCGGTGCCGTCGAGGCCGACGACGAGGCCATAGCCGATCAGCGGGTTGTCGCGCACGCCCTGGATCTGCGCGAGATCCTTCAGGCGTTCCGCGTGCGCGGCGGCCGGCGCGAGCGCGACTGCGAGCACGCAGGCGGCCGCGAACGCGCAGCGGGCGGCCGCGCGGCGGCGGGACAGGACGAGGTGGCGCATCACGCGCGCGAGCAAGGTACGCATCGTCGTCACCACGGCGCGAGGTTGAGGAAGAAGCGCTGCAGCCAGCCCATCGTCTCGGCTTCGTTGATGTAGCCCTTCGCCGAGTATTCGATCTTCGCGTCGGCCACCTGCGTCGAGAAGACGGAGTTCGCGCCGGAGATCGTGTTCGGGTTGACGACGCCGGAGAAGCGCACGAATTCGTTGCCCTGGTTGATCAGCATCTGCTTCTCGCCGCTGACGATCAGGTTGCCGTTCGGCAGCACGTTGGTCACGGTCACGGTGATCGTGCCGTTGAACGTGTTCGCCGCGCTCGCGCCGCCCGTCGCGTTGAACTTGTTGCCGCCCGTCGCCGACAGGTTCGCCTTGTTGAACAGCCCGCCGAGGAAGCCGGCGGTCGGCACGTCGAAGTTGGTGTTGCCCGCGCGGTTGGTGTTCGCGCCGGACGACTTGGTCGCGTTGATGTTCTCCGCGATCACGATCGTCAGGATGTCGCCGACGTTGCGCGGGCGCTGGTCCTCGAACAGCGGCCGGCCCGCATAGCCCGGGTTGTAGATCGAGCCGGGCGCCTGCATCGACGGCGGGACCGGCGGCTGGGCCGACATCGGCTGCTGGATGATCGGCTCGCGCGGGATCTGCGCGCAGCCGGCGAGCACCGCGAGCGCGAGCGCGGCGGCCGGCGCGCCGATACGGCGCACCCGGAACGAAACGGAACGGACGACCTGCTTCATGGCGACGAGTCCGGCAATCAGCGCGCCATCTGCGTGACGGTCTGCAGCATCTGGTCGGACGTCGTCACGGCCTTGCTGTTGATTTCGTACGCGCGCTGCGTCTGGATCATGTTGACGAGCTCCTGCACGACGTTCACGTTCGACGCCTCGACATAGCCCTGGTTGAGCGTGCCCGCGCCGTTCAGGCCCGGCTGCGACACGTTCGGCGCGCCCGACGACGTGGTCTCGGCGAACAGGTTCTCGCCCTTCGCCTCGAGGCCGGTCGGGTTGATGAAGGTCGCGATCTGGATCGAGCCGATCTGCACCGAGTTGTTCGAACCCGCCTGCTTGACCGTCACGACGCCGTCCTTGCCGATGGTCAGCGCGGTCGCGTTCTGCGGCACGGTGATCGCCGGCAGGATCTGGTAGCCGCTCGACGTGACGAGCTGGCCCTGCGCGTTGGTCTGGAACGAGCCGTCGCGCGTGTACGCGTTGGTGCCGTCCGGCATCACCACCTGGAAGAAGCCCGCGCCGTCGATCGCGAGATCCTTCGAGTTGTTGGTCTGCTGCAGGCTGCCCTGCGTGTAGATGCGCTCGGTCGCGACCTGCTGCACGCCGGTGCCGAGCTGCAGGCCCGACGGCAGCTCGGTCTGCTGCGTCGAGTTCGCGCCGGGCTGGCGGATCGTCTGGTACAGCAAGTCCTCGAACACCGCGCGCGAGCCCTTGAAGCCGTTGGTGCCGACGTTCGCGAGGTTGTTGGAAATCACGTCCATCTGCGCCTGCTGCGCATTCATGCCGGTGGCGGCGATGTAGAGCGAACGGTTCACTTTGACATTTCTCCTTCGTTAGCCGGGCCGGTCGCTCAGCTGAAATTGAGCAGCTGGTTCGCCGACTGCTCGTTCTGGTCGGCGGTCTCGATCAGCTTCGACTGCAGCTGGAATGCGCGCGCGTTGTCGATCATCGACACCATCGCGTTCACCGGGTTGACGTTGCTGCCTTCGAGCGAATTCGGCGTGACGACGACGTTCGGGTCGGCGTCCGCCGGGTTGCCGTCGGCGGTGCGGAACAGCCCGTCGTTGCCGCGCGTGATCGTCGCCGGATCGGGGTTGACGAGCTTCATCCGGTCGACGATCGCGACCGCGGTGGGCGGGTCGCCCGGCATCAGCGCGGACACCGTGCCGTCCTTGCCGATCGTCACTTCCGCGTTCGGCGGCACCGAGATCGGGCCGCCGTTGCCGAGCACCGGCTGGTTGCCGGCGGTGACGAGCTGGCCGTTCTCGTCGACCCGCAGGTTGCCCGCACGCGTGTACGCCTCGTTGCCGTCGGCCGTCTGCACGGACAGCCAGCCCGGCCCCTGCACCGCGACGTCGAGCGGGTTGCCGGTGCGCGAGATCGGCCCCGGCGCGAAGTCCGCGCCGGGCGTCGACGACAGCACGTAGGTGCGGGTCGTCGTCGGGTTGATCGTGCTGCCGTCGCCGAAATTCATCGGCACCGCGCGATAGGTCGCGAGCTGCGCGCGAAAGCCGGTCGTCGACGTGTTCGCCAGATTGTTCGCGACGACCGCTTGCTGGTCGAGCGCCTGCGACGCGCCCGTCATCGCCGTGTATATCAGTCGGTCCATGGCTGCCCGTTATCCGCGCGTCAGAGGTTGATGACCGCCTGGTCGACGGCCTGCTGCGTCTTGATCGTCTGCGCGTTCGCCTGGTAGTTGCGCTGCGCGGTGATCAGGTTGACGAGCTGGGCCGTCAGGTCGACGTTCGAGTTCTCCAGCGCGCTGCCCTGCAGCACGCCGTGGTTCGTGCTGCCCGGCGCGGAGATCTGCGGCACGCCCGACGCGGAGCTCTCGGCGTACTGGTTGCCGCCGAGGTTCGTGAGGCCGTTCGGGTTGTTGAAGTTCGCGAGCGCGATCTGGCCGAGCGTCTGGGTCTGGCCGTTCGAGTAGTTGCCGGTCAGCTTGCCGTCGGCGCCGATCGTGAAGGTCGTCAGCGTGCCGCTCGCGAAGCCGTCCTGCGCGAGGTTGTTCACGCCGTCCTTGCCGCCGTACTGGGTCGTGCCGGTCAGGTCGAGCGTCAGCGGCTGCGGCGTCGCGGAGCCGCCGGTGGCCGGAATCGTGAACTGGAACTGGCCGGTCGAGCCGGTGACGGGCGCGACAGGCGTCGTGCTCGCGATCTGGCCCGACGTGTTGAACGTCACCGCGCCGAGGTCGGTCGTCGGCTGGCCGTGCACGCCCGCGTACGCTTCCCACTGGCCGGCCGTCGCGCTCTTCACGAAATACATGTCGACCTGCTGCGCGCCGCCGAGCGAGTCGTACACCTGGATCGACGTCGAGTAGTTGTACGTCGTGCTGTCCGTCGCGGAGAACGGCGTCGTGGCCGGCACCTTGTCCTGCGAGTTCAGGTTGAACTGGCCGGTGATCCTGGTCGTCGCGGTGGGCGCGAGGTTGGAGGTCGGCGCCTGCATCGGCACGGTCGCCGCGGTGTTGATCACGCCGCCCGCGACCGCGTTGTAACCCATCAGGTTGCGGCCCTGCGAGTCGACGATGAAGCCGTTCTTGTCACGCCGGAACGTGCCGTCGCGCGAATACGTGACCACGCCGTTGTTCGACATCTGGAAGAAGCCGTTGCCGTTGATCGCGACGTCGAGCGCATTGTTCGTCGTGTTGATCGTGCCCTGGCCGAAGCTCTGCTGCACCGACGAGATCTGCGTGCCGATGCCGATCTGGGTGTTGACCGACGTCGCGACCGAGTTCGCGTACATGTCCGCGAATTGCGCGGTGCTCGACTTGAAGCCCACCGTGTTCGCGTTCGCGATGTTGTTGCCGATCACGTCGAGCGCGTTCGACGCCCCCGAGAGGCCGCTCAAACCTTGTTGATAACCCATTTCGGTCTCCGTTTCGTGGAAGCTGAATCAGTTGGTGGTGGAACCGCCGGTCGACGGCGCATTCGGGAAAATCGACGCAACCTGGGTGAGCGGCACCGTCGTGCCGTTCGACAGCACGAGCCCCGCCGTGCCATCCGCCTGCTTGATCACGCTCTGGACCTGCGCGGCCGACAGCACGGTCGGCGCATACGTCTTGCCGTCGGCGCCGGTGTACTGCGCGCTCACCGTGTACTTGCCGTTCGGCAGCGTGTTGCCCGCCGCGTCGGTCGGCGTCCAGTTGAACGGCACGGTGCCGGCCGACTGCTTGCCCGCCTCGATCGTGTTGACGACGACGCCCGCGTCGTTCTTCACGGTGATCGTCAGGTTCGACACGTCCTTCGTGAGCGACACGCCGAACGGCGACGCCGCGCCGCCCTTCACCGCGACGCCGTTGCCCGGCGCGAGCACGTTGGTGCCGATCAGGAGCGCCGCCTGCGTCTGCTGGCCGGCCGTGAGCTGCGTGGACAGCGACGTCAGCGACGTGTTGAGCTGCGCGATGCCGCTCACCGTGTTGATCTGCGCGAGCTGCGAGGTCATCTGCGAGCTGTCGACGGGGCTCGTCGGGTCCTGGTTCTGCAGCTGCGTGACGAGCAGCTTCAGGAACGTCGTCTGCAGGTCGCTCGCCGACGTGGTCGACAGCGTGCTGCCCGTCGACGTGCCCGTGGCCGACGTGCCGTTCGTCGACGTGTTCTGCGTGTTCATCGTGTCGGTCGGCAGGGTCGACATGGACGTGCCGTTGCCGCCGATCGTCGTGGAGGAGGATGCCATTCGTCAGGCCTTCTGTCGGATGAGTGGAGACGCGGCTCAGGTGCCGATCGTCAGGGTCTTCAGCATCAGCTGCTTCGCGGTGTTCAGCGTCTCGACGTTGGCCTGGTACGAGCGCGACGCCGAGATCATGTTCACCATTTCCTGCACCGGGTCGACGTTCGGCATCTGCACGTAGCCGTTCGCGTCGGCGGCCGGGTTCGCCGGATCGTAGGTCGACTTCATCGGCGACGGATCGTCGATCACCTTCGCCACGCGCACGCCGCCCACGCCCTGGCCGGACGCGGTGCGCGCGCGGCCCTGCGGATCGGCCGCGAACACGACCTGCTTCGCCTTGTACGGCTTGCCGTCGGGGCCGGTCGCGCTGTCGGCGTTCGCGAGGTTCGAGGCCGTCACGTTCAGGCGCTGCGACTGCGCGGACAGCGCCGAGCCGGCGACGCCGAAGATGTTCATCAACGAGGGCATGGAGGCTCCTTATTGCGGACTTGCGGTTCGGTTACAGGCGGCGCGCGATCACGAATTCGACGTGATCGCGGCGATCATCGCCTTGATCTGCTGGGTCATCACGGTCATGCCGCTCTCGTAGTGCAGCGCGTTGTCCGCGAACTGCACGCGCTCGACGTCGAGCTCGACCGTGTTGCCGTCGAGCGCGGGCTGCGTCGGCTGGCGGTATTGCGCCCGGCCGTAGTTGTCGGACGGCCCGCCGGTCGGAATCAGCTGCACGGTGCCGGCCATGTGGCCCGCCGCGGTCGACGCCATCGTCATGCCGCTCGTCACGCCGGCCGGCTGCGCCATCGCGAGCGGCGCCGCGTTGCTCGGCGCAAGGCCGCCGCCTGCCTGCTTCAGCGAGCGCGCGAGCGTCGACGAGAAATTGACGTCGCGGGCCTGGTAGCCCGGCGTGTCGGCGTTCGCGATGTTCGACGACAGCAGTTCCTGCCGATAGGCGCGCACGTCGAGCGCCTGGCGGCCGAACGCGAATTCGGCATCGAGTTTGTCCAGCATCTGTGCGTCTCTCCGTTTCAAGCGCTGCACCGCTCTTTCGCCGCGCGGCGGCCAAAGAGGCTTTTTTCCATGACACGCATGGTAGGCGGCGCACGCAACCGGCAATCGGACGAATAACGCGGCAAAGGCCCCCTCTATTCATCGTTTGCGCGGCGGCCCCGCTCCCTAGAATGCAATCCGGAACAACGGATCGAGGACACGGCGATGACCGGCAGCGCACTTCGCAGCGACAACGGACGGCGGCCGCGCATGCGGCGCGCGTTCGCGCTCGCCGCGGCGCTGTGGCTCGGCGCCGCGCACGCGGCGGACGACGGGATGATCGTGATTCCCGGGCGCGGCGAGACGGCCGAGACCGCGCTCTCGGCCGCCGGCGCGGCGAGCGCCGGGCGGACGGCGGGGCCCGCGCAGGCAGGCATGGCGCCGGAGATGGCCCAGGCGGTGCGCGCGACGGGCGTCGGCGCGCAACCGGCGGGCGTCGTCACGGTGGTGCCCGGCATCAACGCCGCAAACGCCACAAACGCCGCGACGATCGCGGCCGGGCAGCCGGCCGGCGCGTCGGCGTTCGAGCCGCGCACCGTCACGGTCCTGCCGGCCGCACCGGCCCCCGCGCCTGCCACCCCGCGCATCGCCGCGCCGCCGGCCGGCAACCCCGCCCCCGCCTATGGCGCCGCCCGCTCGGCCCGGCCGGCCATGGCTGCCGGCGATCCGGGCCGGATCGTAACCGTCGTCGCGGGCACGGCCGCCCAGTCCGGCGCACCCGATCCGCGCGCGCCCCTGCGCCCGGCGCTCGCGCCCCGGCAGCCGGCGCTGCGCGCCAGCCCGGCCGTGCCGGCCCCCGCGACGCTGCCCGGCCAGCAGGATCCCGATGCGATCCAGCGCACGGCGCTCGCCTTCCTTCAGCAGCAGATCGCCGGCCTGCCAGGCAAGACGACCGCGACCGTGTCGCCGTCGCTGCCGCGCGGGCTCGCCGCGTGCACCACGCTCGAACCGTTCCTGCCGACCGGCGCGCGCCTGTGGGGCCGCACCACGGTCGGCGTGCGCTGCGCGGGCGAGCGGCCGTGGACGGTCTACCTGCAGGCGAAGGTCGTCGTGCAGGCCACCTATTACGTCGCCGCGCGGCAGATCGCGCCGGGCGAGCCGCTGACGGCGGCCGACCTGGTCGCGCGCGACGGCGACCTCACCGTGCTGCCGCAGGCCGTGATCACCGATCCGTCGCAGGCGATCGGCGCGACCGCGCTCGCGCGCGTCGCGGCCGGGCTGCCGCTGCGCCAGGACATGCTGAAGAGCGCGGCATCGGTGTCGGCCGGCCAGACCGTGCGGGTCGTCGCGGCCGGGCCGGGTTTCACGATCTCGGCCGAAGGCAGCGCGCTCGCGAACGCGGCGCCGGGCCAGTCGGTGCGGGTGCGGTTGGCGGCCGGACAGATCGTCACGGCGATCGTCAAGGACGCCGGAACGGTGGAAATTCCGCTCTGACACGACAAGTTTCTGATTCTCAAGCGGATTGACCGGGGCCGGGGATGCTAAAGTTTGGCCCCGCCTTGCCGTTATCTGGGTCAAACCGCACAGGAACACCATCGTGAAAATCGATCCGACGCCCAACCCGAACACCCGCGCCCCGGCCGCGACCGGCAACGGCGCGGGCCGCCCGCAGCAAGACGCGCCCGCGACGGCCGCCCCGCAAGCAGGCGCCGCAGGCGCGCGCGGCGGCGATGCGACCGTGAACCTGTCGGGTTTGTCGGGCCAGCTGCGCACGCTGTCGGCGTTCGGCAGCACCGACATCGACACGGGCCTCGTCCAGTCGATCAAGGACGCGCTGAACGACGGCACCCTGACGATCGACGCGAGCAAGATCGCCGACGGCGTACTGAATACCGCCCGCGAGCTGCTGCAGCAGCAGCGCCCGCAGGGCAGCTGATCCGGCCCGCAAGGCCGGCCACCCCGGTTTGCCGGCGTGCGGCCCGTCCGCGCGGCGGCCTGATGAGCGAATGGCGATGAGAGACGAGCTGCTGGCCACGGTCAACGACGAACACGCGACGGTCGAGGCGTTCGCGTCGCTGCTCGCGTATGAAGAAAAGGCGCTGACGACGCCCCAGCCGCTCGCGATGCTGCCGGACATCATCGAAAAGAAGACCGAACTGATCGACCGCCTCGCGCAGCTCGAACGCACGCGCGACACCCAGCTGGGCGCGCTCGGCTTCCCCGGCGGCAAGAAGGGCATGGACCAGGCGGCCGAGCGCGACGCGCGCCTGTCCGGCCGCTGGCAATTGCTGCAGCAGGCCGCCGAACGGGCCCGCCAGGCCAATGCGAACAACGGCATGCTGATCCGGATCCGGATGGATTACAACGAACGCGCGCTCGCGGTGCTGCGCTCCGCGCCCGCGGCGGTCGGCTTCTACGGGCCCGACGGGCGCGTGTCGTCCCTGGTGCGCTGAGCGCCGGCTTCAGAATACTTCGACAGACCGGGCCCGAGCCCGGCGCGAACGTCCTCCGATACACTCAGCGCACCCGCGCTGGGTCGCCAATCACAACAATCGGAGGGCTCCATGCATCATTCCCGTCTTGCGCTCAATGCGTTGTCATCCCGTCTGGCCGCAGCCGCGGCGCTGGGCGCCGTCCTGACGTTCTCCGCCACGCACTCAATGGCCGCCGCCCCCGCGCCGCTGCCGACCCCGACGGGCGACATGTCGCTGTCGCCGTCCGGCCCCGATGTCGCGCCGGCCTCGCCGCCGGGCGGAGCCGCCGCATCGCTGCGCGCGGCGCGCCGCGGCGCCGGCACCTACACGTACCTGCGCTGCTGGTACCGGATCGACGCGGATCCGCTGAAGCCGGCCGCGACCTATGAATGGGCGCGCGATGCGGGCAGCGGCGACTGGTACCGGGTGCCCGGCTACTGGTGGGCCGATGGCGTCACGCAGTGGAAGAACATGTTCTACAGCACGACGTCGCAGGACACGCTCGCCGACGTGTGCCGCAAGACGCTGGCCGCGAAAGGCATCAAGGCCGATCTCACGCAGGCGGTCGCGGCCAACAACGCGCTGTCGTTCAACTACACCGTCTGGACGATCGACGCCGCACAGCAGGACGCGCGCGTGAACAAGCTGATCGTGTTCGGCGACAGCCTGTCGGACACCCAGAACATGTTCAATGCGAGCCAGTGGAAGCTGCCGAACGGCACGAGCTGGCACGCGGGGCGCTTCAGCAACGGGCCCGTGTGGCCGGAATATCTCGCGAACGCGCTGCGGCTGCCGTTCTACAACTGGGCGATCGGCGGCGCGGCGACCGACCAGTACCTCGTCGTGCCGGGCCTCGTGCAGCAGATCGACTCGTGGCGCGAATACATGGAGCGCGCCCCCGACTACCGGCCCGGCAACACGCTGTTCGCGGTGTTCGCGGGCGGCAACGACCTCGTGAACTACAACCGCACGCCCGAGCAGGCGGCGAACGCGGTGCGCGACAGCCTCGACAGGCTCGCCGCGGCCGGCGCGACGCGGATCATGCTGGTGACGCTGCCGGACGTGTCGCGCGCGCCGGTGTTCGCGACGCGCAGCGACACGGCGAGCGTGGCCGCGCAGGTGAAGGACTACAACAGGCGCCTCGCCGACGCGGCCGCCGCGCTGCGCGCACGCTACGGCGCGACGCTGCGGCTCGAGGTGTTCGACGCGTACGCGCTGTTCGACGACCTGCTGAGCCACCCGGCCAAATACGGCTTCGACGATTCGGCGCGCTCGTGCCTCGACATTCCGAAGCCGTCGTCGGTCACCTACATGGTCGCGCAGACGCCGCGCGCGGATTGCCGCGACCCGGCCCGCTTCGTGTTCTGGGACACGCTGCACCCGACCACCCGCACGCATGCGTGGCTCGCGGAGCAGGTCGTGCCGTTCGTGCGGGCGCGGCTGCTGAACTGATCGCGGCGGGCGGCGGGCGGCGGGCGGCGAGCGGCGAGCGGCGAGCGGCGAGCGGCGAGCGGCGAGCGGCGAGCGACGGGCGACGGTCGACGAGCGGCAGTCGACGAGCGACGAGCGACGAGCGGCAGTCGACGAGCGACGAGCGACGAGCGACGGGCGACGGGCGACGGGCGGCGGGCGGCGGGCGGCGGGCGACGAGCGACGGGCGAGGATCGGCGTGGGGCGGCAGGTAGCGCCCCCGCCGGCCTCACCCGCCGGCCCTCATGCCCTCATGCCCGCGCGGCCTACAGCAGCGGGCACGGCGTCACCTGCGTGCCGCGCTCGGCGCACAGCCGCTCGTAGTCGCGCAGGTAATCGCGTTCGTCGTCGGTCAGCAGGTCGACGTCGATCAGATCCCAGTCGTAGCCGACCGTGACGATGTTCTCGAACCGCATCGTGTCCGGCGCGTCGTCGCCCGCGTGGATGATCACGATGTTCTCGATCCGCACGCCGCCCTTGCCCGGCACGTAGATGCCCGGCTCGACCGAGATCACCGCATTCGGCACCAGGCCGTACGTCGAGCCCGGCGCGAACCGCACCCCGCCCTCGTGCACGTGAATCCCGACGCCGTGCCCGGTGCCGTGGCCGAAGTCGTAGCCATGATCGCGGCACACCTGCCGCACGGCCGCATCGACGTCGCCGCCCGTCGCGTCTTTCGGGAACGGCGTGACGAGCCCCTTGATGCACGCCTTCAGCGCGACCGTGTAGATCTCCCGCTGCCACGGCTGCGCGACCGTCTCCGGGCGGGTCCGGCGCAGCACGACGCGCGTGCAGTCGGTCGCGAAACCGCCTTCGTAGTAGGCGCCGCTGTCGAGCAGCACGAGTTCGCCTTCCGTCAGCTCGACGTCGGCGCTCGCCGCCGTGTAATGCGCGGACGCGCTGTTCGCGCCGTTCGCCGCGATCGACGGGAACGTCAGCGCGACCGCCGAGCGCGCGCCATACGCGTCGTTGATCGCGCAGGACAGGTCGTATTCGGAGTGCCGCTGCCCCGGCTCGCCCGCCTTCGCCCAGCGCATCGTCTCGGCGATCGCCGCGGAGCTGCGCACGAACGCGGCGCGGAACTGGTCGAGCACTTCCGGCGTCTTCGCGGCCCGCATCGCCTCGACCGGATTGAAATCGGCGTGCGCCGCCTGCGGCCACACGCGGCGCACCGTGTCGGCGAGCGCGCAGTTGACCGACTCGAAGCCGTAGCACAGGTGCTCGACCGCGAACGGCGCGAGGAAGCATTCGAGCTCGGCGAAGTCGCGCCGGATCACCCGCAGCGCCGGATACGATTCGAGCGCGACCGGGCAGCGGTCGCAGCCTTCCGGCAGGAACAGCACGACCTGCCCGCCCACCACGAACAGGAAGCCGAGATGCGACGACGCGTTCGGGATGTGATAGCCGCGGCTGTTCAGCAGATAGCTGAGATCGTCCGATGCGCAGGTGACGAACGCGGTCGTGCCCTGCGCCGCGCCGGTGTGCGCGGCGAGCCGCTGGTTCAGCGTCGCGATGTTCCGCGCGACGCTCACGCCGGTGATCGATTCCGGCAGCTCGAAGATCGGCCGCTCGACGACCCAGCCGGGCAGCGCGATCGCCCGGTCGATTTCGCGGCCGACGAGGCTCGTCCACTCGAGCGGCGCCGCCTGCGTGCTCGCGAGCAGCCGGTCGCGCTGCGCGACGCTGATCCGCAGCCCGTCGTAGCCGATCCGCTCGAGCCGGCCCGCACGGGCGACCAGCCAGTCGGCCATCGACGTCCAGATCGACGCGTTCAGCCCGAGCTTCTCGACGTGCACGCGCGCCGGATCGCACTGCCGGTCCGCCTGCAGGTGATAGCGCCCGTCGACGAACAGCACGAACTGCGGCACGCCGAGCGCCTGCGCGGCCGCCGCGGCGAGGAAGATGCCGCAGCCCGCCGAGCCGTCGAAGCCCGACAGCGCGTAGCGCGGGTTGTTGCGGCTCGGCAGGTATTCGGTGATGTATTCGTCCTGCGACGTGACGACCACGGCGTCGAGCTGCACGGCGTCGAGCAGGCGCGACAGCCCTGCCTGTGTCTCGTCAACGGATGCATCGTACGGAGGAAGGCCGGAGAAACTGTATTTCAGTCGATCGATCATCGGATGCCCACATTGTTCATTGTTGTCTGGGCGCGCGCGGATGCGCCGGGATGCGCGTGTATCCAGCGTGCCTGCCCATGCGGCAGAGCGAGGAAAATTATGGTGCCACTAAAATTTTTGCGCCGCGCGAGAAAATCTAGAGCAGGTCGGAATCGAGGTCAAGCCAAAATTTTAGCGGGACTAAAATTTTCAGCGCAGGCGCCGTGCGCGGGCACCGCGCGCGGACGCGCCCGAACGAGGCTGCGCGGTACAATGCGCCGGCATCATCGTCCGAGCAGTCGCGCTTCGTGCGATTCACGGAAGGAAACGGCCCGGCGACCGCACCGCGTCCACCGTCGGCCTTCCACTCGTTGCCACGAAGGAGATTCATGGATTCATGCATCATGCATATCGGCCAGCGTATCCGGCGCCTGCGCCGGGAATCGAGGAAGACGCTGCTGGAAGTCGCCGCCGAAGCCAATCTGTCGATCGGGTTCCTGTCCCAGGTCGAGCGCAATCTCACCGGCATCTCCATTTCGTCGCTCGTCAACGTCGCCAATGCGCTGAACGTGCCGCTCGGCGAGCTGATCGAGCAGCCGCGCCAGGCGCAGCCCGATTCGCACCAGGGCAGCCGGGAGTCGTATGCGCTCGACCGGACGCAGCAGCACTACGAGCGGCTCTCCACCACCTTCGACGGCAGCCTCATCAACGCCGTCAAGGTGCGGATGATGGAAGGCTACCGCTCGGAATGGGTCGCGCACGGCGGCGACGAATTCGTCTACGTGCTGGCCGGGCAGGTCTGCTACACCGTCGGCAAGAAGGACTACCCGCTGTCGCCCGGCGATTCGATTCACTTCGACGCGCGCAAGCGGCACCGCGTCGCGAACGTGGGCGACGGGCCCGCGGAACTGATCGTGGTCGGCACGCTGCCGCTGTTCGACGACAGCCGCTCCGAGTTCGCCTCCGCATCGGTCGAGATCATGCCGCCCGGCAGCGACACGGCGCTGCGCGCCGGCGAGCCGCGCGTGAGCCGCCGCCTCGCGGCGGCGCAGCCCGTGCGCGATGCGGACCCGGCGCCGCCCACCGCGCGCAAGGCCAGGAACAAGGCCGTGGACAAGGCCGCATCCGGCAAGCGGCCGGTGGCCGCCGCCGCGGCCAGCAAGCGCACCACCCGCGCGAAGCAATGAGCCGCGCGGGCCGGCGCGGCGTCACTCGTCGACGTTGACCGCCTGCGCCACGGCCCGCACCCGTTCGCGATGCACGGCGTCGCGAATCTTGCCCGGATCGCCCGGGAACCCGCTCGCGATCGCCCCGGCATCCACCGCGCGTGCGGCCATCAATGCCACTCTCAAACGCTCCGCCTGCGGATACGGCTGCGTCTCCAGCCCGAGCCGGCCGCGCGCATCGGCTTCGCACGCCTGCACCATCTCCGCGAAGCGCGCGGGCTTGCGCAGCGCGTCGGCGCGCTCGAACAGCCGCACCAGCGCCGCCGCGCCCATCTCCATCACGCGATGCAGGTTGCCGTGCTCGCGCGCGACGACGAGCGCGAGGTCGCGGCATTCGTTCGGCACCCGCAGCCGCTCGCACAGCGGCTTCAGCAGCTCGACGCTGCGCCCTTCGTGGCCGATGTGGCGCGGCAGGACATCCTCGGGCGTCGTCGCCTTGCCGAGATCGTGCGTGAGCGCCGCGAAGCGCACCGCGAGCGAATAGCCCTGCTTCGCCGCATGGTCGACCACCATCATCACGTGCACGCCGGTGTCGACTTCCGGGTGGTAGTCGGCGCGCTGCGGCACGCCCCACAGCGCATCGACCTCGGGCAGGATCCGCGCGAGCGCGCCGCACTCGCGCAGCACCGAGAACATCCGCGACGGCCGACGCTCCATCAGCCCGCGCGCAACCTCCTGCCACACGCGCTCGGCGACGAGCGCGTCGGCCTCGCCCGCATCGACCATCCGCCGCATCAGCGCGAGCGTGTCGCCCGCGATCGTGAAATCGGCGAAGCGCGCGGCAAAGCGCGCGATGCGCAGGATCCGCACCGGATCCTCGACGAACGCGTCGCCCACATGCCGGAACACGCGCGCGCGCAGGTCGGCCTGCCCGTCGAACGGATCGACCACGGGCCCGACCAGCGAGCCGTCCGGGCTCACCTCGCGCGCCATCGCGTTGATCGTCAGGTCGCGCCGCGCGAGATCGTCCTCGAGCGTCACGTCCGGCGCGAAGTAGAACTGGAAGCCGTGATAGCCGGCCGCCGTCTTGCGCTCGGTGCGCGCGAGCGCGTATTCCTCGTGCGTCTGCGGATGCAGGAACACCGGGAAATCCTTGCCGACCGGCTTGAACCCCTGCGCGACCATCTGCTCGGGCGTCGCGCCGACCACGACGTAGTCGCGGTCCTGCACCGGCGCGCCGAGCAGCGCGTCGCGAATCGCACCGCCTACTGCGTAGACCTTCATGGCAACGACTCGTATTTGGCGATCACGTGCGTCTCGCGGCGCGCATCGTCGATCCATTGCTGCACCGCCGGCAACGCGGTCACGCGCTCGACGTAGCCGGACGCTTCCGGCGACAGGCCCGGCGCATACGTGTTGAAGCGCATCACGACCGGCGCGTACATCGCATCGGCGATGCCGAATTCGCCGAACAGGAACGGCCCGCCGGACGCCTCGAGGCATTCGCTCCAGATCGCGTCGATGCGCGCGACGTCGGCGAGCGATTCGGGCGTCGCGCCGCGGCCCGGCAGCGACGCGCGCACGTGCATCCCCATCTGCGTGCGCAGCGCCGCGAAGCCCGAATGCATCTCGGCGCTGATGCAGCGCGCACGCGCGCGCTCGAGCGCGTCGGCCGGCCACATCGGATGCTGCGGGTAGCGCTCGGCGAGCGTCTCGGCGATCGCGAGCGAATCCCAGATCGCGAAGCCGTGATCGTCGACGAGGCACGGCACCTTGCCGGTCGGCGAGTGCTCGAGGATGCGCGCGGTCGTGTCGTCGCGATCCAGCTCGACGACGATTTCGTCGAACGGAATGCCGAAGTGCCTGAGCAGCACCCACGGCCGCATCGACCACGACGAGTAGTTCTTGTCTCCAATGACGAGTTTCATGACTGAGTTCCCGGAAAACGCAGGGTGAAGGTTAGCGGCGCGAGCGGAACCAGTCGAAGCGCGAACGCTCCGCCGCGTCGCCGAGATAAACCGGCGCAATGCTTTCGAGGCTCGCCGGCTCGATGCCGAGCTCCGGTGCCAGCGGGCCGGACAGCACGTTCGGCACCGACATCGACGCGAGATTGTCGCGGGTGATCACCGGCTCGCCCGGCAGGCATTCGAAGAACGTCGCCTGCAAGCGCGCGAGCGCGTCGGGCAGCCGCACGATCCGCGCCTGCCGGCCGACCAGCGTGCCGCAGTAGCGCACCAGCGCCTCGAGCGTATAGACCGTCGGGCCGCCGAGTTCGTAGGTCTTGCCGTGCGCGGCCGCGAGGTCGAGCGTGTTGACGAACGCGCGCACGACGTCGCCGACGAACACCGGCTGGAACTGCGCGTCGGGCATCGCGAGCGGCAGCACCGGCAGCGTGCGCTGCAGGCGCGCGAAGGTGTTGAGGAACGCGTCGCCGGGCCCGAACACGACCGACGGACGGAAGATCGTCAGCGCGAGCGAATCGGTGGCCGCGATCGCATGCAGCGCTGCTTCGCCGTCGCCCTTCGAGCGCTGGTACATGCTCGGGCCGTGCGAATCCGCGCCGAGCGCGCTCATATGCAGCAGGCGCCGCACGCCGGTCTCGACGCACGCGCTCGCGAACGCGGCCGGCAGCGCGACGTGCGCGCGCTCGAAGCCGGGGCCGTACGGCGTGCCGTGGCCGCCATGCAGCACGCCGACGAGGTTCACGGCCGCGTGCGCGCCCGCGACGAAGCGGGCGAGGCTGCGTTCATCGAACGCGTCGAGCTCGACGATCTCGACCGGCAGCATCATCAGATGGCGCGCATGGTCGCGGCGGCGGGTGCCGATCCGCACCTGCCTGCCCGCTTCGATCAGCGCGTTCACGAGCCGGCTGCCGATGAAGCCGGTGCCGCCCAGCAGCGCAACGGTCTGGCGATCCATGTTCGAGTCTCCACCGGGCCCGTGCCCGCGAATGACGGGCCCTAAAGCACACTGCCGCGTCGTGCGCGGCAGTGTGCGGGTTGCGGTTGCGGATCAGGGCGAGATCGTCCCTAGCCGCTTCTTCAGCGACTGCGGCTTCCCTTCGAACAGCGCCGCGTAATAGACCGTGTTCGACAGCACGTTCTTCACGTAGTCGCGCGTCTCGTTGAACGGAATCGTCTCCGCGAAGATCGCGCCCTCGACCGGCTGGGTCAGCACCTGGCGCCACTGGCGCGGCCGGCCCGGCCCCGCGTTGTAGCCCGCGGTGGCGAGCACCGGCGAGCTGTCGAAGTTGTTGTAGATGTCCGCCAGGTACCAGGTGCCGAGCTGGATGTTGGTGTCGATGTCGTGCATCTGCGCGCGCGAGATCGGGCCGAGGCCGAGCTTCTTCGCGACGAGCTGCGCGGTGGCCGGCATCAGCTGCATCAGGCCGCCCGCGCCCACCGACGAACGCGCGCTGGTGATGAAGCGCGACTCCTGGCGGATCAGCCCGTACGCCCATTCGATGTCGAGGCCGGTCGACTGCGCGTAGCGCTCGACGATGTCGCGATACGGCGACGGGTAGCGCAGCGTGAAGTCGTGCTCGGCCTTCGTGCGGTCGGCGGTGTTCACCGTGCGGTCGAGCAGCTCGACGCGCTTGCCGTATTCGGCGGCCGCGAGCAGCTGGCGGTCGGTCATCCCGCGCAGCGGCCAGTTCCATTCGCGGTTGCCTTCGAGGCGCAGGTTCAGCGCGTAAAAGCGCTGCGCGAGCGCGAAGCCCGGCACCTTGGCCATCTCGCCGATCTCCGCGTCGCTCACCGTGGTGCGCGGCGGGATCTTCGTGCGCTGGCCCAGCTCCTCGCCGGCGAGCTGCCCGTAGAAGTTGAACTGCCCGGCGATCTGCTCGAATTCCTGGTTCGCCTGCAGCGTGTCGCCGCTCTGCTTGAGCGCGCGCGCATGCCAGTAGACCCACGCCGGATCGTCGCGCAGCGACGGCGGCATCTGCTCGATCGACCAGCGCACCATCGGCCAGTTGCCGACCAGCAGCGCGCTGCGCGTGCGCCATTCGTACGCGGAGTTCGACAGCGGCGCGTTCGCCGATTTCGCATACCAGACCGACGCGAGCGCCGAGCGCTTCAGCGCGCCCTGGTAGCCGATCGCGCCCCACGCGATCGCCTGTTCCGGCTTCGTCAGCGACGGCGCGAGCGACGTGAGCATGCCGGCCGCCTGGTCCGGATCGTTGCGCGCCATGCGGCCGATCGCGATCAGCGCGAGCTGGTGCGACGCCGCGTCGGCGCCGACGCCGCGCGCGAGGAACAGCGGCGGCGCGCTCGTCGCCTGGTCGAACCCGGCCGGGCGCGCGCCGAGCGCATCGACGATCTTGCCGCCGAGCGTCGTGTAGTTCTGCTCGAACGCGAGACGCACCTGCTGCCACACGTCGTCGCTCGTGAACTGCTGGTTGACGGCGAGCGCGGTGATCAGGTCGACGCATGCGTCGCCGTAGTTCTTCGGCTCGACGAGCAGCGCGCGCGCCGCATCGGCGACGTTCTCGCCGCGCGCCGCGCGCGACGCGAGCGCGTAGCACTTCACCTGCGTGTCGTCGTCGAGCACGAAGCGCTTGTACTGCTCGTCGAACTTGCGCCAGTCGTGGCGCGCGCCGAGCACGAGCAGGTAATCGTTGCGCATGCGGTCGGCGATCGCCTGGCCGTCGTAGCGCTGCAGGAACGACAGCACGGGCGCGTCCGGCGCATCGACGCGCGCGCGGCCCGTCGCATCGAACAGCTGCGGCTTGATCTGGAAATAGTCGAGGTAGGACGGCACCGGATAATTCGGGATCATCGCGGCGAGCTGCGCGGCCTTCGCGGCGTCGTTGCGGCGCGCGGCCTCGCGCAGCTGCACGAAGGTCTGGTCGTCCCCGGAGAGCAAGTCGTCGGACGGTGCGGCGCAGGCTGCCGTGCCCGCGACGAGCGCGGCGGCCGAAAGCGTCAGCGCGACCGCGCGATATACTCGAAAAAGGCTGTTCGACATCGTTTTGAATGGAGCACGGAGTGAGCGAAAGCATAGCACGCAACCATTTGGCCGAACGGAAGCTGGCGCTGCGCAAGGCGCTGTCCCAGGCCCGTCGCGACGCCGGGTCGCAGCCCGCCGCGAACGATGCGCTCGACGCGCGATTGCGTGCGCTGCTCGAGCGGCTCGCGCCGCGCACGGTCGGGTTCTACTGGCCGCTGCCGGGCGAGTTCGACGCACGCGCGGCGGTGCTCGCATGGCGCGACGCGCAGGCCGGCCGGCAGGCCGCGCTGCCGGTGATCCGGGAACAGCGCGCGCCGCTCGAATTCCATGCGTGGGACACTGAAACGCCGATGCGCGAAGGGCATCACCGGATTCCGGAGCCCGCGTCGGGCGTGGTCGTGGTGCCGGACCTGCTGCTGATTCCGTGCGTGGGGTTCGATACGTGGCTGTACCGGCTCGGGTATGGCGGCGGCTATTACGACCGCACGCTTGCCGCGTGGCCGGGCGACGCGCTGCCGGTGACGGTCGGCATCGCCTACGAGGCATGCCGGGTCGATGCGCTGCCCGCCGAAGACCACGATCTCGCGATGCGCTGGGTCGTGACCGACGAGGAAACCTACGTGGCCGACGCGTGAGCGCGGAAAGCCCGTCGAAAGCCGGCCTCGCCGTCCGGCGCGTGTGCCGTCGCGTCAAACTGCCGTCGCAATCGGCAGCCGGCACGCCTGCCGTCGCCGGCGGCCGCCGCGCGGCCGCCTACAGCGACGCCGCCGCCCGCGCGGCGGTGTCGTACAGGCCGGACGCGTGGCGCAGCAGCTGCGCCGCGTTGCCGATCTGTTCGTTGGTGAGGCCGCTGTCCTTGAGCGTCTCGATCAGGCAGTGTTCGCGCACCTCGCGATACTTCAGGCACAGCTCGCGCCCGGTGTCCGTCGCGAAGAAGAACACTTCCTTGCCGCTTTTCTCGCTCTTGACGTAGCCTCGGGCGATCAGTTTTTTCAGCGCGTAGGTCGCGACGTGCGTATCCTCGATGTTGAGCACGAAGCAGATGTCGGCGAGCTTCTTCTTGCGTTCGCGATGGCTGACGTGATGCAGCAGCGACACCTCGACCGCCGTCATGTCCTTCGCGCCGGCGGCCGACATGCACCGCACCATCCAGCGGTTGAATGCGTTGCCCGCCATGATGAGCCCGTATTCGAGCTCGGACAGCTCCGCGCTCGAATCGGAAACCAGGTGTTCGGAAGAAACGAACTGGGGCGGTTGACGCTTCATGAGGCACTCGGCGCGGGCAGGAGGTCAGGGTGTGCCGAGTGTACGACACCTGCCTGCGGGCACCAGCTAGGCAAAAACGCTTACTGGCAAGTTATCGATATCTTCTTGACAATGTGCGCTAACATGAGCGCCCGAACCGTGCCAGAACGATGACGCATCCACGCATCTACCCGCTCGGCGACGCCGCGCTCGTCTGCGAAGTGCCGCCTCCCGCCACGCTCGATTGCCAGCGCCGCGTCTGGGCCGTTGCCGAGGCCGCGCGCGCCTGGCCGCACGTCGTCGACGTCGTGCCGGGCATGAACAACCTGACGATCGTGTTCGACCTGCTCGCCGCGTCCGCCGAATCGCTGTCGGCCGCGCTGCTCGACGCGTGGGAGAACGCCGACGTCGAGCACGCGGACGGCCGCGAGATCGAGATCCCGGTCGAATACGGCGGCGACGCCGGGCCCGACCTGCAGGCCGTCGCCGCGCACACGGGCCTCACGGTCGACGAGGTGGTCGCGCGGCATGCCGCGGCCGAATACGTGGTGTTCTTCCTGGGCTTCCAGCCGGGCTTCGCGTATCTCGGCGGGCTCGACGCATCGCTGCACACGCCGCGCCGCGCGACGCCGCGCCTCGAGGTGCCGGCCGGTTCGGTCGGCATCGGCGGCGCGCAGACGGGCGTCTATCCGACCACGTCGCCCGGCGGCTGGCAGCTGATCGGCCGCACGTCGAGCGTGCTGTTCGATCCGTCCCGGCAGCCGCCGGCGCTGCTCCTGCCCGGCGACCGGGTGCGCTTCACCATTGCGGGGGTCCACGCGACATGAGCCAGAGCAAAGCGCCGGGCAGCATCGAGGTGTTGCGGGCCGGCCCGCTGTCGACCGTGCAGGATCTCGGCCGCCACGGTGCGCGCCATCTCGGCGTCGCGCAGGGCGGCGCGCTCGACAGCCTCGCGCTCGAGGTCGGCAACCGGCTCGTCGGCAACCGCCCCGACGCGGCCGCCGTCGAGATCACGATCGGCCCGGCCGCCTTCCGCTTCACGCGCGCGACACGCATCGCGATCACCGGCACCGAATTCGGCGCAACGCTCGACGGCAGGCCGGTGTTTTCGTGGTGGAGCCTGCCGGTCGAGGCCGGCCAGACGCTGACGCTGCCGGCCGCGAAACGCGGGATGCGCGGCTATCTGTGCATCGCGGGCGGCATCGACGTGCTGCCGATGCTCGGCTCGCGCAGCACCGATCTCGCGTCGCGCTTCGGCGGCCTCGGCGGCCGCGCGCTGCGCGACGGCGATCGTCTGCCGGTCGGCGCGCCGCCGGCGGGCGCCGGCTGCCTCGCGGCCGACGCGCCCGAGTTCGGCGTCAAGGCGCCGGCCTGGTGCGGGTTCGTGCGCGTCGACGAGCCGCCGCGCCGGCACCGGCCCACGCACGCGCCGTGGGCGATGCCGGTGCGCGTGCTGCCCGGGCCCGACTACGCGTCGTTCGCCGCGGCTGCGCAGCAGGCGTTCTGGGATGAGGAATGGCTGGTGACGGCCAACAGCAACCGGATGGGCTATCGGCTCGCCGGCGCCGAGCTGGCGCGCGAGCGGCCGGTGGAGCTGCTGTCGCACGCGGTGCTGCCCGGCACGATCCAGGTGCCGCCGAACGGGCAGCCGATCGTGCTGATGCACGACGCGCAGACGACGGGCGGCTATCCTAAGATCGGGACGGTGATTCGCGCGGACCTGTGGAAGCTCGCGCAAGCGCGCCTGAACCTGCCGATCCGCTTCGTGCGCACGACGCCGGACGTCGCGCGCGACGCACTCGCCGCGGAGCGTGCCTACCTGCGGCAGATCGACGTCGCGATCGCGATGCGCGAGGAGGCCCGCCAGCGCGCGCAGTCGCGCGCGGCATGACGATACCTGTGCAATAACAGGCGCCGCGTCCAGGCGCCGCATCACGCAATAAGTGGACGAGGAACATCATGGAAATCGATCTGAACGCCGATCTCGGCGAGGGATACGGATCGGACGAGGCGCTGCTCGATCTCGTCACGTCGGCGAACGTCGCGTGCGGATGGCATGCGGGCGGCCCGAACGCGATGCGCGACTGCGTGCGCTGGGCCGTGCAGAAGGGCGTGTCGATCGGCGCGCATCCGAGCTTTCACGATCCGGAGAATTTCGGCCGCAAGGAAATGCAGCTGCCGGCCGGTGACATCTATGCGGGCGTGCTGTACCAGCTCGGCGCGCTGTCCGCGATCGCGCAGGCCGAAGGCGGCCGCATCGCGCACGTGAAACCGCATGGCGCACTGTACAACCAGGCCGCGCGCGATCCGATGATCGCCGACGCGGTGGTATCCGCGATCCACGATTTCGATCCGTCGCTCGCGGTGTTCGGCCTGGCGAACAGCGTGTTCGTCGCGGCCGCGCGGCAGGCGGGGCTCGCGGCCGTGGAGGAAGTGTTTGCCGATCGCGGCTACCGCGCGAACGGTTCGCTCGTGCCGCGCAGCGAGCCGGGCGCGCTGGTCGACGACGAAGACGAGGTGATCGCGCGCACGCTCGACATGGTGCGCGACCGGCGGGTGCGCGCGGTCAGCGGCGAGTGGGTGCCGCTCAATGCGCAGACGGTTTGCCTGCATGGCGACGGGCCGCATGCGCTGGCGTTTGCGCGGCGGATTCGTGCGGCGCTGGAGAAGGCAGGGATCGATGTCGTCGCGCCGGGGGCGTTGCAGGCGGACGAGGGCGCGTGAGCGGCCGGCAGGACTGAGCCGGGACGCGAGAACCACTCACCGAAAAACAAAAAAGCGCCCATAAGGCGCTTTGCTGTTGGCTGAATACGGCCTGCGGCCGACCGTCAACGTCGAAGCCGTCCGAAGACGGCGACCGGAAAGCCATGCTCCGGATCAAAAAACGCCCGCCGCCGCCCGTTACTGCATCCCCCGGCCGGACGACGGAACGTCGCTTATCCGCAAGTCGGACTACATGCGTTTGTATCGGACGATGGTTGGCCCCGCCGTGCATGCAGACTCTCCGCGGCCGGCACGCGAATTACGTGCCGGCAACGCTAACCCCGCGCTTTATTTTTGCTACCCCGTAGAACTTATCTGTTGTTTGCAATTTTTCAACTTATGGGATGAAGAATAGATATTGGCCGAACGGGATGTCAATCGTTTTAAACGCCATTTTCTGAGGAATCGAGGGTTTTCCTTACGGAGGCGCGCCACCGTGCGGGCGTGCGACGCCGCACGCGAATCGGCAATCAAACGGGGGAGGATCAGGGCCGCGCGACGGCGCGCATTCAGTTCGCGTCGACGCGATAGCCCTGCTGGCGCAACAATTCGAGCACGCCGCGCCCGCCGCCCAGATGCAGCGCGCCGATGGCGACGAACAGGGGCCGGTTCGGCGCGGTCATTGTCGCCATCCGCGCAACGAAGCGCCGGTTGCGCTCGAACAGGATCTTGTTGTCGATCGACGCGGACAGCGCCTTCGAGCGCGACAGCCGCTCGCTCTTCGCGACGGCCCACGCGGCGAGCGCGTCGGCGTCGCCGATGCGCCACAGCCGGTGCAGCGCCTTGATGTCGGCGGCGTTCTGCGCGGGCGTCTGCACCATGTCCTGCGCGAGCATCTCGCGCTGCTCGGCGAGCGTGAGGCCCGTGAACGCGCGCATCTGCTCGGCGAGCGTCTCGAGCCCGACCACCTTGCCGCCCTTCTTCTTCAGGAATACGTTCTGCAGCTGCGCCTCGGTGCCGTATTCGGTCTGCAGGCCGGCCGCCAGCGAATCGTAGGTCTCGACGACGAGCGCCGCGAGCCACGGCCGCATCTTGCGGATGCCGGCCAGCGCGGCCGGGTTGCCGCGCAGCCGCGCCGCGAGCTGCTGCCACAGCGGCTCCGGCAACAGGCGCGGCAGGCACGCGTAATTGCAGACGCCGTACTTGGACACGTCGTCCTGCGATTCGAGCAGGTCGTCCGGCGACAGCTCGAGCGCGAGCGTCGGCGATGCCGCGAGCGCCGCGAGGACGCGCGGCCGGAACGGCTGCGCGGCCGGATAGTCGGACGGGTCGCCGGTGTGCAGCGTGCCCAGCACGTAGATCGTCACCTTGCCCTTGGTCGCGACGTAGAACGGCATGCGCGCGGGCTCCGCACGCACCGCGCCGCTCGCCACCGTGCCGTTCGACACCGACGGCGGCGTGTGGAAGCCCGGCAGGCTCATGCCGGGCGGCGGCACCTGCGACGGATGGAGCGGCGCCGTCGCCGGCGCTCGCCCCTCGGCCCGCACGAGGTTGACGGGTACGACGAGGCTGGCCGCCGCGCACGCACCGGCCAGCGCCGCGCCGGACATCGTGCGCACGCTCCAGCGGCGTGCGTTGCGGTACGCGCGACGCACGCGCGTACCGCCGATGCGCACTCGGCGCGCAGACGAATCGCGCGCCGCCAAGCCTTCAGGCATTCGCCTCCCCCACCTCCTCGGCGCGGTGGCAAGCCACGTAGCGCCCGTCGACTTCACGCAGCTGCGGCTCCTCGGCCCGGCAGCGCTCGACTGCATACGGGCAGCGCTGATGGAACGCGCAGCCCGACGGCGGATTGAGCGGCGACGGCAGCTCGCCCTGCAGCTTGATCTGCACGCGGCGGTCTTCCTCGAAGATCGCCGGCGTCGCCGACATCAGCGCACGCGTGTACGGATGGCGCGGATGCGCATAGATCTTCGCCTTGTCGCCGAGCTCGGCCACGCTGCCGAAATACATCACCATCACGTCGTCGGCGACGTGCTCGACCACCGCGAGGTTGTGCGAGATGAACACGTAGCTGGTCTTGAACTGCTCCTGCAGGTCCATGAACAGGTTCAGGATCTGCGCCTGGATCGACACGTCGAGCGCGGACACCGGCTCGTCGGCGACGACGATCCGCGGATCGAGGATCATCGCGCGCGCGATCGCCACGCGCTGCCGCTGCCCGCCCGAGAACATGTGCGGATAGCGCTTCGCATGCTCGGGCCGCAGGCCGACCGTGCGCATGATCTGCGCGACGCGCTGCGCGCGCTCCTGCGCGGAGAGGTTCGTGTTGATCTCGAGCGGCTCGGACAGCGTCTGCTCGACGGTCTTGCGCGGGTTCAGCGACGCGAACGGGTTCTGGAACACCATCTGCACGCGGCGGCGCAGCTCGGCGATCGTCTGGCGATCCGCGCCGGCGACGTCCTTGCCGTCGATCGTCAGATGGCCCGCCGTGGGCGTCTCGATCATCGTCAGCTGGCGCGCGAGCGTCGATTTCCCGCAGCCCGACTCGCCGACGACGGCGAGCGTCTTGCCGCGCTTGAGCGAAAACGACACGCCGTTCAGCGCCTTCACCGTGCCCTGGCCGAACATCCCGCGCTTCACCGTGTAGTGCTTCGCGAGCTGGTCGGCCACCAGCACCGCATCCTCGTCGTGCGGCACGCGAGGCGTTTCGTGGATTGTTGTATTCATTGCGTCCTCCTGTCGACCGGAGTTGGCGCTTTAGCGCTTACTCCGGTCCCATGCAAAGCCGTGAGGTCGGAGTTCGAAAGATTCAGCGGCTTGATGCAGCGCGCGCGCATCGCGTCGTTGCCCGCCACGAGCGTGTCGAGCGCCGGGCGCGCCTTGCGGCAATCGTCGACGGCATACTTGCAGCGCGGCGCGAACAGGCACCCGGACGGGCGATCATCGCGGCCCGGCACCATCCCCGGCAATGCGGCAAGGCGACGCGCCCCCTTGTTGTGCTCGGGAATCGCCGCGAGCAATGCTTCGGTGTACGGATGATGCGGATGCGCGAAGATGTCCGGCACGCGATTGGTCTCGATGACCTCGCCCGCGTACATCACCGCGACGCGCTGCGCGACCTCCGACACCACGGCGAGATCGTGCGAGATCAGCACGAGCGCCATGCCGCGCTCCTTCTGCAGCTTCACGAGCAGATCCATGATCTGCGCCTGGATCGTCACGTCGAGTGCAGTGGTCGGCTCGTCGGCGATCAGCAGCTTCGGGTTGCACGCGACGGCCATCGCGATCATCACGCGCTGGTTCATCCCGCCCGACATCTGGTGCGGGAATGAATCGATGCGGCTCTTCGGGTCGGGAATGCCGACCTGGTCGAGCAGCTCGAGCGCACGGCGGTGAAGCGCGTCGCCGCGCAGCCCCTCGTGCAGCTTCAGCACTTCCTTGATCTGGTAGCCGACCGTGTAGCTCGGGTTCAGGCTCGTCAGCGCGTCCTGGAACACCATCGCGATGTCCTTGCCGATGATCTTGCGGCGCGCCTTCGGCGATGCCTTCAGCAGGTCCACGCCATTGAACGTGACTTCGTCGGCCGTCACCTTGCCCGGCGCGTCGATCAGGCCCATCAGCGCCATCATCGTCACGCTCTTGCCCGAGCCCGATTCGCCGACGACGCCCACCACCTCGCCCGGCGCGATCGACAGGTTGATCCGGTCGACGGCGGGCAGGCCGTTGAAATTCACCGCGAGATTGCGGATGGTCAGTAGGTTCTCGCTCATGTCAGCCTCCGCCGGGCCGTCGGGTGCTTCAATGATTGTGCCCGATGAAGACGGGGGGGCTTCGCCCCCCCGAGCGAACAAAGAGAGCGTGGGGGTCGTTTCATATCAGGCCATCCGTTTCAGTTTGGGATCGAGCGCGTCGCGCAGCCCGTCGCCGAGCAGGTTGATCGCAAGCACCGAAATCAGGATCGACAGGCCCGGCATCGTCACGATCCACCATGCGTTGTCGATGTAGTCGCGCGCGGAGGCCAGCATCGCGCCCCACTCGGCGGTCGGCGGCTGCACGCCGAGGCCGAGGAAGCCGAGCGCGGCCGCGTCGAGGATCGCCGACGAGAAGCCGAGCGTCGCCTGCACGATCAGCGGCGCCGTGCAGTTCGGCAGCACTTGCGAGAACATCAGCCGCAGCGTGCCGGCGCCCGCCACGCGCGACGCCGTCACGTATTCCTTCTGCAGCTCGCCGAGCGCGGACGCGCGCGTGAGGCGCACGTACGCGGGCAGCGCGACGATCGCGATCGCGAACATCGTGTTGGTGAGGCCCGGGCCGATGATCGCGACGACCGCGACCGCGAGCAGCAGCGACGGCAGCGCGAGCAGCACGTCCATCACGCGCATCACCGGCGTGTCGGCCCACTTCTGGAAGAACGCGGCGACGAGCCCGAGCACGATGCCCGGGATCAGCGCGAGCACGACCGACACGAAGCCGATCCAGAACGACATCCGCGCGCCGTACATCAGCCGCGAGAGGATGTCGCGGCCCGCTTCGTCGGTGCCGAGCACGAACTTCCAGTTGCCGCCTTCGAGCCACGCGGGCGGGATCTTCACGAAATCGCGGTATTGCTCGACCGGGCTGTGCGGCGCGATCAGCGGCGCGAACAGCGCGACGACGATCAGCACCAGCACGACGATGCCCGCGCTGACAGCGCCGCGGTTGCGCGAGAAATTGGCCCAGAATTCGCGCAGCGCGAGCGTGCGCCCGCCGACCGGCGCGGTTTCGCTCGGCAAGGTGTTTTGCAGGTTGCTCATGATTTACCTCGTGTGGCGGATGCGCGGGTTCAGCACGCCGTACAGCAGGTCGACGGCCAGGTTCACGACGATCACGAGGGTCGCGATCAGCAGGATGCCGCCCTGCACGACCGGATAGTCGCGGCGGCCGATCGCGTCGATCAGCCACTTGCCCACGCCGGGCCACGAAAACAGCGTCTCGGTCAGCACCGCGCCGGCGAGCAGCGTGCCGATCTGCAGGCCGATCACGGTGACGACCGGGATCAGCGCATTGCGCAGCGCATGCACGACGACGACGCGCACGGGCGACAGCCCTTTCGCGCGCGCAGTGCGGATGTAGTCCTCGCGCAGCACTTCGAGCATCGAAGAACGGGTCATCCGCGCGATCACCGCGAGCGGAATCGTGCCGAGCACGATCGACGGCAGGATCAGGTGGCTGACCGCCGAGCGGAACACGCCTTCGTCCGGCGCGAGCAGCGCGTCGATCAGCATGAAGCCCGTCACGTGCGGAATCTCGTATTCGACCGCGATGCGGCCGGACACGGGCGTCCAGCCCAGGTACGACGAAAACACCATGATGAGGATCAGCCCCCACCAGAAGATCGGCATCGAATAGCCGGTGAGCGCGGTGCCCATCACGCCGTGGTCGACGATCGAGCCGCGCCGCAGCGCCGCGATGACGCCGGCCGGCAGGCCGACCGCGAGCGCGAACACGAGCGCGCACAGCGACAGCTCGACGGTCGCCGGGAAGCGCGCGAAGAACTCGCCGGCCACGCTCGTGTTGGTGATGATCGACGTGCCGAGGTCGCCCGACAGCGCACGGCCGATGTAGTGGAAATACTGCACGGGAAGCGGCAGGTCGAGCCCGAGGCGCTTCATCGCCTCTGCATGCATCGCGGGATCGACGCCGCGCTCGCCCATCATCACTTCGATGGGGTCGCCCGGTATCAGGTGAATCAGCGCGAACGCGAGGATGGTGATGCCGATGAAGGTCGGGATCACCATGCCCACGCGGCGCAATACGAATCGGAACATGATGCGTCTCGTATTTTCTTGTGGGAAATGTGCGACCGGCGACGAGGAGCTCGTGGCCCCTCGCCGCCGGGTGTTTTCAAGCCGGTTTTCGTGACAGCTTACGCCTGCTGCGTTACTTCACGCTCACACCATCGAAGCGTGCGTAGCCGAGCGGCTCGATGCGCATGTCGACGATATTCTTGCGCACCGGCTGATAGACGGTCGAGTTCGCGATCGGCGAGAACGGCACCTGCTGCGCGAACACCTGCTGCGCCTGCGTGTAGATCTTCGTGCGTGCGTCCTGCCCGTTCGTCGTGCGGCCCTTCTGGACGAGCTCGTCGAACGGCTTGTAGCACCAGTGCGAGAAGTTGTTGCCCTTGATCGCCTCGCAGCCGAGCAGCGTGCCGAGCCAGTTGTCCGGATCGCCGTTGTCGCCGGTCCAGCCGATCAGCATCGTGTCCTGCTCGCCGCCATGCGCGCGCTTGATGTACTCGCCCCACTCGTACGTGACGATCTTCGCCTTCACGCCGATCTTCGCCCAGTCGGCCTGGATCATCTCGGCCATCAGGCGGCCGTTCGGGTTGTATGCGCGCTGCACCGGCATCGCCCACAGCGTGATCTCGAAGCCGTTCGGGAAGCCGGCCTTCGACAGCAGCGCCTTCGCCTTCGCGGTGTCGTACGCCGGCATCTTCAGGCTCTTGTCGTACGACCATTGCGTCGGCGGCATCGGTGCGTTCGCGGCCTGGCCCGCGCCCTGGTACACCGATTCGAGGATCGCCTTCTTGTTGATCGCCATGTCGAGCGCCTGGCGCACCTCGAGCTTGTCCATCGGCTTGTGCTCGACGTTGTACGCGAGGTAGCCGAGGTTGAAGCCCGCCTGCGACGGCATGTCGACGTTCGCGTCGGCCTTCAGCGTCGCGATGTCGGCCGGACGCGGATAGGTCATCACCTGGCACTCGTTGCGCTTGATCTTCTGCACGCGCACGCCCGGATCGGGCGTGATCGAGAAGATCAGCTTCGCGATCTTCACTTCGCCCTTCTTCCAGTAGTCAGGATTGCCATCGAAACGGATCGTCGCGTCCTTCGTGTAGCTGCGGAAGATGAACGGGCCCGTGCCGATCGGTTTCTGGTTGATGTCGGCGGCCTTGCCGGCCTTCAGCAGCTGGTCCGCGTATTCGCCCGACAGGATCGACGCGAACTCCATCGCCATGTTCTGGATGAACGGCGCGTTCGGTTCCGACAGCGTGAATTTCACGGTGTACGGGTCGACCTTCTCGACCTTCGTGATCAGCTTGTCGAGGCCCATGTCGGTGAAGTACGGGAACGACACCGGGTACGCCTTGCGGAACGGCTGGTTCGGGTCGAGCATGCGCTGGAACGTGAACACGACGTCGTCCGCGTTGAATTCGCGCGTCGGCTTGAAGAAGTCGGTCGAATGGAACTTCACGCCGTGGCGCAGGTGGAAGGTGTAGACCTTGCCATCCGGGGACACATCCCATTTTTCGGCGAGGCCCGGTTCGACCTTCGTGCCGCCGCGCTCGAATTCGACGAGACGGTTGTAGACGGTGAACGTGGCGGCGGTGAAATCGACGCCGGTGGTGTATTGCGCGGAATCGAACCCCGCCGGGCTGCCTTCTGAGCAGTAGACGAGCGTTTTGTTCGGGATCTGTGCGAATGCAGAGCCCGCGATGCCGAACGATGCCGCTGCCACGCCTGCCATGGCGGTAACACGCAGGGTGTGCAACAGACGGTTGTATTCCATGTTTCCTCCAGGTCTCCAGATCGGAACCGGCCCTCAGGGGGCCGGGTACGCGGATATTACTTGAGCTAGCGATACCGCAACAAGCTGGAGAAAAAACTCCTCTAGGCGCGCCGGCGCGGCTCGCGGCGGATGTTTCCGCTACGTGACACACGCAGCCGCCCGCGCGAGCGGCGGTTTCGATCGTGCGGCGCGTGTTTCCTTCGACAACTAAACAATTTCCGCGCTGCGGCGAACGGGCGCGGCGCTCACGCGCCGGCGTCGAGATCCGCGCTGCGCGCCGGCACGAACGCGACCGCGACGATCGACAGCGCGAGCCCCGCCATCACGTACCAGGTCGGCGCGAACGGCGAGCCGGTGACCTTGATCAGCCACGTGACGATGAACTGTCCGAATCCGCCGAACAGCATCACCGCGACGTTGTACGCGACCGACAGCCCGGTCGAGCGCACGTTGGCGGGGAACAGCTCGGCGATCATCGCGCCGAACGGCCCGTAGTAGCCCGCGAGCGTCACCGACAGCACCGCCTGCACGATGATGAGCCGCCCGATGCTCGGCGCGGCGTCGAGCCACGTGAACAGCGGATAGATCAGCGCGAACGTCAGCACGAGCGACCACAGCGACAGGCCCTTGCGGCCGATGCGGTCCGACCATGCGCCGGCGAGCGGCGACAGCACGGTGAGCAGCAGGTTGCCGACGATCACCGCGTAGAACGACTGCGCATACGGCAGCTTCAGCTGCTTCACCGCGAAAGTCGGCAGGTAGCTGATCAGCACGTAGATCGTCACGGTCAGCGCGATCACCGCGCCGAGCCCGCACAGCACCTCGCGCGAGTGGCGCGCGAACACGTCGCCGAGCGTCGCGCGCCGCGCGCTTTGCTGCGCGTGCAGGAAGGCTTCCGAATCGGCGAGATGGCGGCGGATGTAGAAGCCGATCGGCCCGATCACGAGCCCGAGGATGAACGGCACGCGCCAGCCCCACGCGCGCAGCACGTCGGGCGTGAAGCCGCGCGTGACGGCTGCGCCGACGAGCGCGCCGATCAGCAGCGCCGCGGCCTGGCTCGCCATCTGCCAGCTGCCGTAGAAGCCGCGTTTCGAGAACGGCGCGGCTTCGATCAAGAGCGCGGTCGCGCTGCCGAACTCGCCGCCCGCGGAAAAGCCCTGCAGCAGCCGGCCGAGCACGATCAGGAGCGGGCCGCCGATGCCGATCGCCGCGTACGGCGGCGCGACCGCGAGCAGGAAGATGCCGCCCGTCATCAGCAGGATCACGAGCGACAGCGCGGCCTTGCGCCCGGCGCGGTCCGCATACAGCCCGAGCACGACGCCGCCGATCGGCCGCATGAAGAACGCGACGCCGAAGGTCGCGGTGGTCAGCAGCAGCGACGAATATTCGCTGGACGTCGGGAAGAACAATTCTGCGATCACGACCACCATGAAGCTGAAGACCGTGAAGTCGTACCACTCGAGCGCGTTGCCGATGACCGCCGCCACCACTGCGCGCCGGTTCAGCGCGCGCTCCGGACTGACTGAATTCGTTGAACCCGCAATCGTCGCCATGCGTGTCTCGCCCCTCGTGAAGTCGCCGTGCCGGAGTGCGCCGCGCGGGAGCCGCTGCTGCGCGCCGGTCTGGAGCGAGTGTAGAAAGGTGCGGAACCGTTTTCAAGCATTAAAAAACGCCCGCCATCCATCGATGGCGGGCGCTTCATGATTGTTGCGGCACCGCATGATGCCGCGCGGGCGTCACGCCTTCTTCGAGAATGCGCTGCACCAGCCCTTGGCTGCTACCTGCTTGCCCGGGAACGCGCCGCACGGGCCGGATGCGGAGCCCGGCTTGCCCTGGTACAGCATGCAGGCCGCGCAATCCTGGCCCGCTGCGTACTTCGCATACTTCGCCTTGTCGACCTTGGTGGCGTCTGCCTTGTAGCCGAGCGCCTGCGCGGTCGGATCGCTTTCGGAGAGCATCGGCAGGTCGGCGGCCAGCGCTTCGCGCGACGACAGCGCGACGGCGGACACGGCGGCGACGCTCGTGATCAGGAAACTGCGACGGGATGTTTTCATGAGGACTCGCTCCAACGTTATAAGTTTGAAAGCTGTTCTAGCGACAGCCGTTCGACAGCATAACGCCCGGGCGCGGGAATGTGCGGCCCGAAATGCCGGAGATAAAAGAATTAACACGGATGGTTTCGCCGCTTGCCGCGGCGCCGCCCGCCGCCCGCCTCCCGTCACCCGTACGCAGTCATGTCGCCCACCCGCTGCGCGAGCGCGAGCGCCGCGGTGAGCCCCGGCGACTCGATCCCGAACAGGTTCACGAGGCCGCGCACGCCGTGCTGCGCCGCACCCTGCACGATGAAATCGGCAGGCGCTTCGCCGGGCCCCGCGACCTTCGGGCGGATGCCCGCATAGGCCGGCTGCAGCGCACCGTCCGGCAGCGCCGGCCAGTACGCGCGGATCGATGCGTAGAACGCGTCCGCGCGCGCCGGATCGACGTCGTAGCGCAGCGTGTCGATCCATTCGACGTCCGGCCCGAAGCGCGCCTGCCCGGCCAGGTCGAGCGTCTGGTGGATGCCGAGCCCCGCGCGGTCCGGCAATGGATAGACAAGGTGCGAGAACGGCGCGCGGCCGGACAGGCTGAAATAGTTGCCGCGCGCGAGATAGAGCGGCGGCACCCAGCGCGGATCGAGCCCGCGCGTGCGGCGCGCGAGCGCCTGCGCGCCGAGGCCCGCGCTGTTGATCACGCAGGCCGCCTCGAACTCGGCCGGCGCGTCGCCGCCCGTGCGCACGACGAAGCGCTCGCCGCGCAGCACGTCGATCGATTCGACCGGGGATTTCAATACGCAGACGGCGCCGTCGCGTTCGGCATCGCCGAGCAGCGCGAGCATCAGCTGATGCGAATCGACGATGCCCGTGCTCGGCGAGAACAGCGCCTCGACGCATTCGAGCGCGGGCTCGAGCGCCTGCGCCTCGGTGCGCGTGAGCGGCGTCAGGTCGAGCACGCCGTTTTCCTCGGCGCGCGCGGCGATCGCCTTCAGCTGCTTCACCTGCGTGGCGGAGGTCGCGACGAGCAGCTTGCCGATGCGCCGGTGCGGCACGTGATGCGTCTCGCAGAATTCGTACAGCAGGTCGCGGCCATGCACGCACGACAGCGCCTTCAGCGAGCCGCGCGGATAGTAGAGGCCAGCGTGTATCACCTCGCTGTTGCGCGAACTCGTGCCGGTGCCGATCGCGTCGGCCGCCTCGAGCACGAGCGTGTCGCGGCCGCGCGCCGCAAGTTCGCGGGCGATCGCGAGGCCGACGACGCCTGCGCCGATCACCACACAATCGATCTGCTCCATGGCTTTTCGCGTCGTTATCGCGTCGAGGGAGAGAAGACGATTGTACGTCCCGGCTCGCACGCATGCAGGACACATGTGTAGCCGGATGTATCTCGCCGGTCCCGCGCCGCCGCCCGCCGCGCTCCCGAATGTCAGAACCCGATCGGGCGGCGCTTGGCCGCACCTTCGTCCGCGCGGATGTCGCGCGGCTCGACCGCATCGCGCCCGTCGAGGCGCGCGGCGCCGAACGCATGCAGCAGCGCGCGCCGCATCGTGCGCGGCGGCGTCGCGGCGAGCACGTCGAGCGCGTCGTCGCCGAGCGTGGCCGGGAACCGCCGGCCCCACGCGTGCGACGTGCGGATCTCGTCGTAAATCGTCTGCGCGATGCGGCGCGCGCCGGCCGCGTCGGGCGGCGCGATCTCGTAGATGTTCATCCGGTTGAGCAGCGGCTCCGGAATCGCCTGCGCGTCGTTCGCGGTCGCGACCCAGATCACGTTGCCCGCATCGATCGGCACCTCGGCGAATTCGTCGACGAACACGCGCGCGGTATCGTGCTCGAGCAGCGCATACAGCGCGCCGAGCGGATCGTATTGCGCATCGCTGCCCGCCTTGTCGATCTCGTCGACCGCGATCACCGGGTTCGCATAGCTGCCGTTCACGAGCGCGTCGAACACCTTGCCCGGCTTCGCGTTCTTCCATTGCGACGACGCGCCCGACAGGATCCAGCCCGCGGTCAGCGAACTCATCGGCACGTAGTGATACGACGTGCCCAGCAATTGCGCGAGCGCCTTCGCGAAATGCGTCTTGCCGATGCCCGGCGGGCCGAGCAGCAGGATCGGCATCAGCTCGAGCCGGTCGTCGGTCTCGAGGCACAGCGCGACCTGCTTGCGCACGTCGTCGAGCGGCTCGACGAAATTCGGCAACACCTCGCCGAGCTCGTCGAACGACGGCATCCGGTTCGGCTTCACGCAAAAGCGCAAGTTGCCGGTCTTCAGCATCCGCTCGTAGGTGGCGCGCAGTGCGTCGCTCGCGCCTTCGTTCAGATCGTTCAGCGCCGTCTCGACCTGATCGAGGTCGTACACCGTGCTGAAGGACGCCACCGCCAGTTCCTGTTTCACCATCGCCGTCGTCATACCAACCTCGCTGCCGCTTACGTACCGCACCATCAGACCCTTTCGATTTCAGTGTAGCGGGCCAGCACTCCAGCGCAAGCAAGCAGCCGCGCGCGTGTGCTGCTAGCAGGCCGCGCGCGCTGCACGCCCGCGCGGCGCGGCGTATCATCGACAGCTTGCCGGCCGCCGCGCCGGCCCCGCCGATGGCGCCGCGCGCGCCGCCACCGCTCCCCGCTGCGAAGGAACGCCGATGTCCGTCCCCGCCGTTTCCGCCCGCGCCGATGCCGACGCGATCCGCGCCGTCGACGACGCACTGACCACGCGCCGCGCGATCCGCGCGTTCCTGCCGACGCCCGTGCCGCGCGACACGCTCGAGGCCATCCTCGAAGCGGCGAGCCGCGCGCCGTCGGGCACCAACATCCAGCCGTGGCGCGTGTACGTCGCGACGGGCGCGACGCGCGATGCGCTCGCCGATGCGCTCGCCGCGGCCTACGACGACCCCGCGCGCGACGAGAAGTACGTGGCCGAATACGACTACTATCCGCGCGAATGGATCTCGCCGTACATCGACCGGCGGCGCAAGGTCGGCTGGGACCTGTACAGCCTGCTGGAGATCCGCCGCGACGAGAAGGACCGCATGCATGCGCAGCACGCGCGCAACTTCCGCTTCTTCGATGCGCCGGTCGCGCTGTTCTTCACGCTCGACCGCGTGATGACGCACGGCGCGTGGCTCGATTGCGGGATGTTTCTGCAGGGCCTGATGACCGCCGCCCGCGCGCGCGGCCTCGACACCTGCCCGCAGGCGGCGTTCGTGCCGTTTCACCGGGTCGTCGCCGCGCATCTCGGCATTCCGGACCACGAGCAGCTCGTGTGCGGAATGTCGCCCGGCCATGCGGACCCGGCCGCGATCGAGAACCGCCTCGTCACCGAGCGCGCGCCGGTCGCCGAGTTCGCGCGTTTTTTTGCTTGAAAACGCGTGACGGGCACTTACCTTTCCTGCATGGGCGCATCGCGCGGCGCATTCGCCGCGGCGCATCCGGTCGCATCGTCGACGATGCCGATCGGGCGTAAGATGGGCGTCCGTTTCCCGCAACACCGAGACTCCGGAGAGGCTTCATGCTGAAACACGGCCTGGCCGTCCTGCTGGCGGGCGCCGCGCTCGCCGCCCACGCGCAGAGCCCCGCGCCCGCGGTCGTCGCATGGGAGATCCAGGTGGTGAGCGACGGCCAGACGATCGACACGTTCCAGCAGCACACCACCGTCGGTCAGACCCGCACCGACACCCATCGCTACCCGTCCGCCGTGCCCGTCGGCTGCGGCGACAAGGCGCGCGTCGTGCCGGTCGAGCGCACGCGCGCCGTCACCGTCGCGCCGCTCGCCGCCGACGCGAACGCGATCTCGCTCGCGCTCGACGTGCAGGAGACGCTCGACGATACGAACGCGAAGCCGGCCGACCCGTGCCTGCCGACCTCGCCGCGACAGATCGTCGCAAGCCATCCGGGGCTGTCGGTCGGCGCCGATGCGTGGACCGACTGGACCCTCATCGAGCAGCGCCCGCATCTCGTGTACCGCGTGCGCGCGCACGTCGCGAAGGACTGAGCCGCCATGTCCGCCGACGCCCTGTCCCTGCCGTTCGCCGAGCCGCACGCCGCGCCCGACGAACTCACGGCGGTCAGCTGGAACCTGCACAAGGGCCGCTCGCCGCTCGGCTTCACCGCGTGGAACGCGATGCGCAACTGGATGCAGTCGACGCACGCCGACGTGTATTTCCTGCAGGAAGCGATGGCGCGCCGGATGCCGCGCCCCGTGCTCGCGCCCGGCTTCGGCACGCCGATGGACGACGCGTACGACGACGTCTGGCATTGCCAGGCGACCGAGATCGCGGAGTCGCTCGACTGGCAGATCGCGCTCGGCCCGAACGTGTTCAAGCCGTCGTGGCGGCACGGCAACGCGATCCTGTCGCCGCACCCGCTCGACCTCGGCGGCCGCTGGGACATCTCCGCGCACCGCTTCGAGCGGCGCGGCCTGCTGGTCGCGCGCGCGACGCTCGCCGGGTCGCGCCCGGTCACGCTGCTGTGCGCGCATCTCGCGCTCACGCGCGCGGCGCGGCTGCGCCAGATGCACTGGATCGCGCACTGGATCGTGCGCCACGCGAAGGACGGCCCGCTCGTGCTCGCCGGCGATTTCAACGACTGGCGCAACGACTCGATCCCGCTGTTCGCCGAGATCGGCCTGTCCGAGGTCGCGACGCTGCTCGGCGAGTCGGGGCGCACGTTCCCCGCGTTCTCGCCGGCGCTCGCGCTCGACAAGATGTTCGTGCGCGGGCTCACGCCGCTCGAATGGAGCGCGCCGTCCGGCGAGACCGCGTGGCTGTCGGACCACCTGCCGTACATCGCCCGCCTGCGGCTCGACCCGCAGTGAGCGCGGCGGCGCGACCCTGGTCGGGTTGGGTCGAGTTGGGTCGGCTCGGGTCGGCTCGGCTCGGCTCGGGTCGGGTCGGCTCGGCTCGGGTCGGGTCGGGTCGGGTCGGCTCGGCTCGGCTCGGCTCGGCTCGGCTCGGCTCGGCTCGGGTCGAGTCGCATCGCGTCGCGTCGCGTCGCGTCGGGTCGGCTCGGGTCGAGTCGGTTCGCGCTACAGTAGCGGCTTGCCCCGCCCCGAGCCGCGCCGCCATGAGCTACCTGCCGATCCTGCTGCAAATCGCCGCCGTCTACCTCGTCGCGCTCGTCACGCCCGGGCCGAACATCTTCATGATTTCGCAGCTGTCGCTCGCCGGCCGGCGCAGCCTCGGCGCCGTGTCGGCGCTCGGCGTCGGCACCGCGTCGGTCACCTGGGCGACGCTCGCGATGCTCGGCCTCGCGGCCGTGCTGCACCAGGTCGAATGGCTGTACGAGACGATCCGGATCGGCGGCGCCGCGTACCTCGTCTATTTCGGCTTCAAGCTGCTGCGTTCGAGCACGCGGCGCGATCCGGCCCCGGCGGCCGACGACGCGACAGCGGCCGCGCTGCCCGCGCCGCAGGCGCGCGACTACCTGCGCGCGTATCGCACCGGGCTGCTCACGTGCCTGACGAACCCGAAGTCCTGCGCGTTCTGGACCAGCGTGTTCGCGGCGATGCTGCCCGCGCACGTGCCGCTGTGGTTCCACGGCGCGGCGCTGCTGACGATCGGCTCGATGTCGGTCGGCTGGTATTGCAGCGTCGCGTACCTGTTCGCGAGCCCGCGCGCGCAGCGCGGCTACCGGCGCGTGCGCCGCCCGCTCGACGCGCTGTGCGGCGCCGCGCTGGTCGGCCTCGGCGCGAAGCTCGCCGCCGATCGATGAAAGCAATTTGAAATGAAACGTTGCGCGAAATCCGCGCATTGGCCGGGGTCAAGCGCGCGAAGCACGCAAGCAGGGTAAAATAAGCAGTTCTCCGATCGTCTGTCACAGAGAAGGCGCGTGTTCGGCGCGCCGCCGGCCGATCCCCCGATCGGGCCGACGCCCTCGTTTTTCGCCCGTTACACGCGTTCCGCGACGCGCGTCCGTTTTCAAAGCCATGAGCAAATACGACACCGCCACCGTCCAATCCGTCCACCACTGGACCGACACGCTTTTCAGCTTCACCTGCACCCGTGAGCCGAGCCTGCGCTTCAACAACGGCGAATTCACGATGGTCGGCCTCGAGGTCGACGGCAAGCCGCTCGCACGCGCATACAGCATCGTCAGCCCGAACTACGAGGAGCACCTCGAGTTCTTCAGCATCAAGGTCCAGAACGGCCCGCTGACGTCGCGCCTGCAGCACCTGAAGGTGGGCGACACGGTGCTGATCGGCAAGAAGCCGACCGGCACGCTCGTCGCCGACAACCTGCTGCCGGGCAAGACGCTGTGGATGCTGTCGACGGGCACGGGCCTCGCGCCGTTCATGTCGATCATCCGCGATCCGGACATCTACGAACGCTTCGACAAGGTCATCCTGACGCACACCTGCCGCCTGAAGGGCGAGCTCGCGTACATGGACTACATCAAGCACGACCTGCCGGGCCACGAATACCTCGGCGACATCATCAAGGAAAAGCTCGTCTACTACCCGACGGTCACCCGCGAGGAGTTCGAGAACGAAGGCCGGATCACCGACCTGATCGCGACGGGCAAGCTGTTCACCGATCTCGACGTGCCGCCGTTCTCGCCGGAACACGACCGCGTGATGCTGTGCGGCAGCACCGCGATGCTGAAGGACACGACCGACCTGCTGAAGCAGGCCGGCCTCGTCGAAGGCAAGAACAGCGCGCCGGGCCACTACGTGATCGAGCGCGCGTTCGTCGACTGATCCGCCCCTCGAATTTGTGCGCGGTCAAGAAACCGGAGCGAAAGCTCCGGTTTTTTTTCGCGGGTGCGCGGCGAATTCGTAACAATGGACGAGCGCTCATCTCAAATAGTTACATTTGGACACGGCGCAAGTGGCGGCTCGCGTGTCGGTGTTTTTCCTACAACACATTCGTTCAGATTGTTCACACTTACCCTTAAATGTCCCACCCATCATGACTTTTCGCGAAATTTTGAGATATTATGCGCGGCGCGCGTCCGTAATCCGGACGCACACTGAAGGGTCGGACCAATGTGTTACAAGATGTAAATTTTGTTACCCTGGTGTGTGACAATTGCCGACCGGCCGCCGTCTACGAAAACGGCATCCGGCACGCGCCGCCGATCGGTGTCTGAATCGCTTTCTGACAGCAGGGAGAGTCATGGATACGTCGCTTAACGCGCCCGAAGGCGCCCACGCCCCGTTCCCGTCGCAGCAGCCTGCGGCGGCCTGTGCCCCTTCCACCACCCGGTCTCGCCTCACGAGCGCCGCGAGCCGCGACGCGCTCGACGCGCGGATCGCCGAACTGTCCGCCGCACTGCTGAGCGCCGACGAAGCGGCGCGCCGCCATCTGGCCGGCGAGCTGCACGACGGGCTCGGCGCCGAACTCACCGCCGCGCGTTTCGCGCTCGCGAACGTCGATACCTGGCTGCCCGCCGACGCGCCCGAAGGCTGCCGCCGCGCGCTCGACCTCGCGCTGCGCGCGCTCGACGCCGCGAGCGATGCGAACCGCCGGCTGATCGACGAGCAGGACACCCCGGCGCTCGACGCCGGCCTCGTCGGCGCGCTGTCGGCGTGGGTCGCCAGCCATGCGGAGCGCAGCGGCCTGCGCACGAGCTTCGTGTGCGCCGCCGATGCGCGCCTGCCGCAGCTCGCGGGCCCCGGCGCGCTCGCGATCTTCCGCGTTGCGCAAGAAGCGCTGTCGAACGTCGCGAAGCATGCCCGCGCGACGTCGGCCGACGTGCGGATCGAAGCGGACGGCCGCTTCCTGTCGCTGATCGCGGCCGATGATGGGATCGGTTTCTCCCGCGCGCACCGCCACGGCTATGGCCTCGCCGGCATGCGCGCGCGCTGCGAGGCGTTCGGCGGCAGCTTCGAGCTGACCGAGCCGGCCGCCGGCCGCGGCACCCGGCTCGTCGCGCGCTTCGCATGGGACGCACTGTTCGCGGCGCCGGCAACGGCGCGTCGCGCCTTGCTTTCGTGAGGTCGCGATGAGTCTGAACATCCTGCTCGTGGACGACCACGCAATCGTCCGGCAAGGCATCCGCCAGCTGCTGATCGACCGCGGCATCGCCCGGGAAGTCACCGAGGCGGAAACCGGCGGCGAAGCCGTGGCGGCCGTCGACAAACGCGAATTCGACGTGATCCTGCTCGACATCTCGCTCACCGACATGAACGGCATCGAGGTGCTGAAGCGCCTCAAGCGCAAGCTGTCGCAGACGCCGGTGCTGATGTTCTCGATGTACCGCGAGGACCAGTACGCGGTGCGCGCGCTGAAGGCGGGCGCGGCCGGCTACCTGTCGAAGACGGTGAACGCCGCGCAGATGATTTCCGCGATCCAGCAGGTCGCCGCGGGCCGCAAGTACGTGAGCCCGGCAATGGCCGAGGCGCTCGCCGAATACGTGTCGTTCGAGAACGAGCCGCTGCCGCACGAGAAGCTGTCGGACCGCGAATACCAGACGCTGTGCATGCTCGCGTCCGGCAAGCGGCTCACCGACATCGCGCACACGCTGTCGCTGTCGGTGAAGACGGTGAGCGTCTACCGCACGCGGCTGCTCGAGAAGATGCGGCTGTCGAACAACGCGGAGCTGACCTTCTACGTGATGAGCAACCGGCTCGTCGACATGGCGCCCGCGCCCGGCGCCTGACACGCGCACCGGCACGCCGCCCGGCGTACCGAAGCGCTTGTTTTGCCTGACGATTCCGCCGTCCGGTGCCGCACCGCGGCGGGTCGTGTCGGCCAGATCGGTTAAAATTTCAGGTTTTTCACTCAGTCGACGCGACGCGCCCGCGCGCGCCGGCGATCCATCCGCAATGTCCCTCTTCCGCAAGAAAAACGTCGATCGCATGATCGCCGGCGCACAGGCCGCCGGGCTCAAGAAAGCGCTCGGCGCGATCGACCTCACCTTCCTCGGCATCGGCGCCATCATCGGCACCGGGATCTTCGTGCTGACCGGCACCGGCGCCGTGCAGGCCGGCCCCGCGCTGATGCTGTCGTTCGTGATCGCCGCCATCGCCTGCGGCCTCGCCGCGCTGTCGTATGCCGAATTCGCGTCGACGATTCCGGTCGCCGGCTCGATCTACACGTATTCGTACGCCACCCTCGGCGAACTCGTCGCGTGGATCATCGGCTGGGACCTGATGCTCGAATACGGGCTCGCCGCGTCGGCCGTGTCGGTCGGCTGGTCGGGCTACCTGCAGTCGCTGCTGCAGGGCTTCGGCGTGTCGCTGCCGACCGTGCTGACGGCCGCGCCCGGCGCCGTGCCGGGCGTCGTCACGTGGTTCAACCTGCCGGCGTTCCTGGTGATGATCGTGATCACGACGCTGCTGTCGATCGGCATCCGCGAATCGACCCGCATCAACAACGTCATGGTGTTCATCAAGGTGTCGGTGGTGCTGCTGGTGATCGCGGTCGGCATCTTCCACGTCACGCCGGCGAACTGGCAGCCGTTCATGCCGCACGGCTGGAACGGCGTGTTCGGCGCCGCGGCCGTGATGTTCTTCGCGTTCATCGGCTTCGACGCGGTGTCGTCGGCGGCCGAGGAAGTGAAGAATCCGAAGCGCGACCTGCCGATCGGCATCATCGCGTCGCTCGCGGTGTGCGCGGTGCTGTACGTGACGGTCGCGGCCGTGGCCACCGGCATCGTGCCGTCGGCCCAGTACGCGAACGTCTCGCACCCGATCTCGTATGCGCTGCAGATCGCCGGCGAAAAGTGGGTCGCGGGCTTCATCGACCTCGGCGCGGTGCTCGGCATGCTGACCGTGATCCTCGTGATGAGCTACGGCCAGACGCGCATCATCTTCGCGATGTCGCGCGACGGCCTGCTGCCGGCGATGCTGTCGCGCGTGCATCCGCGCTACGCGACGCCGTTCCTGACGACCTGGCTCGTCGGCCTGTTCTTCGGCCTGATCGCCGCGCTGGTGCCGCTCAACGTGCTGGCCGAGCTGATCAACATCGGCACGCTCGCCGCGTTCTCGATGGTGTCGATCGCGGTGCTCGTGCTGCGCCGCACGCATCCGGAGCTGCCGCGCGCGTTCCGCTGCCCCGGCGTGCCGGTCGTGCCGATCCTCGCGGTCGGCGCATGCCTGTTCCTGATGCTGAACCTGCAGCCCGTCACGTGGGCCGCGTTCGGCATCTGGCTCGCGATCGGCCTCGTGATCTACTTCCTGTACTCGCGGCGCCACTCGAAGCTCGCGCACGGTCGTCACGACGCGCACTGACCCCGCCGCTGCGCGTGCACGCCGCGCGCAGCGGCGCAGCGCCATCAAGCTGCGCAGGGCCGGGACCGGCCGCGCGCGGCGCCCCTCCCCCCGCCCGCATCGGCCGCCGCGCATATGCGCGGCGCGGCCGGGCGCGGCCCGCTACGCCGCTCCCTCTCCCTCTCCCTCTCCCTCTCCCTCTCCCTCTCCCTCTCCCGCTGCCTCTCCCTCTCCCGACGGCTGCCCGATCGTCGCGATGATTTGCCCATTCCTCCGGATTTGCACGGGCCCGCCGCGCGCCGCCGGCATGCTTGCGCCGGGCGGTTCATAATTCCGCCATCGAACGGCGGCCCGCACCGGCGCGGCCGTCCAGCAACAGGAAACGGAAGATGGAAAGCGTCGATCTCGATGTATTGAAAACCAGCGCGCGCTGGCTCGACGAAGGCCGCCGCGTGCTGCTCGTCACGGTCGTGAAGACGTGGGGCTCGTCGCCGCGCCCCGAAGGCGCGATGCTCGCGGTGCGCGACGACGGGCTCGTCGTCGGCTCGGTGTCGGGCGGCTGCATCGAGGACGACCTGATCGCCCGCGTGCACGCGAGCGGCATCGCCGCCGATGCGCGCCCGGAAGCGGTGAAGTACGGCGTGACGGCCGAGGAGGCGCACCGCTTCGGGCTGCCTTGCGGCGGCACGATCCAGCTCGTGCTGGAGCCGCTCACGCGCGACAGCGGCATCGCCGCGCTGTGCTCGCAGGTCGAGGCGGGCCGCCTCGTCACGCGCACGATGACGCTCGCGACCGGCCGCGCGTCGCTGTCGCCCGCGCAGGCCGCCGACGGCGTCGCGTTCGACGGCGAGCGGCTCGTGACGATCCACGGCCCGCGCTACCGGATGCTCGTGATCGGCGCGGGGCAGTTGTCGCGCTATCTGTGCCAGATCGCGGTCGGGCTCGACTACCAGGTGACGGTGTGCGATCCGCGCGAGGAATACACGGATGCGTGGGACGTGCCGGGCACGCGCGTCGTGCACACGATGCCCGACGACACGGTGCTCGAGATGCAGCTCGACGCGCGCTCGGCGGTGATCGCGCTCACGCACGACCCGAAGCTCGACGATCTCGCGCTGATGGAGGCGCTGAAGACGCCCGCGTTCTACGTCGGCGCGCTCGGTTCGCGGCGCAACAACGCGGCGCGCCGCGAGCGGCTGCGCGAATTCGACCTGAACGAAACGGAGCTGGCGCGGCTGCACGGGCCGGCCGGCATCTACATCGGCAGCCGCACGCCGCCGGAAATCGCGATCTCGATCCTCGCCGAGGTCACGGCCGCGAAGAACAACGTGTCGCTGCCGACGATCCTGCAGGTCGAGGGCGCGAAGGCCGCGCGCGAGATCGCGGCGCGCGGCGGCGAGGCCTGCGGCGTCTGAGCCGCGGATGTGCGGGCCGGGGGCGTCAGGCGAGGCCCGCGGCGAGCGCCGCGGCGACCGAGCCGGCCACCAGCACCACGCCGACGGTGCGGCGCTTGTTCAGCTCGGTCCACAGCAGGACGCCCGTCAGCGACAGCAGGATCAGCGAGCCGGCGATCGTGTCCATCAGCAGCACCCAGCCGAGGTTCATCCCGACGCCGCGGTGCAGGTTGTTCAGCGTCGTCATGAACGAATTGCCGGTGCGCTTCACCGACACGTAGCCATTCCCCACCCAGTATTCGGCCTGCAGGTTCTGCTGCGGCCCGAACAGGCCGAACTGCCAGTGCTCGGGCTGCATCACGCGCTTGTCGCCCCACGCCACCGGCTGCGCGGGGTCCTTGCGCACCCGGCCCGGGCGGCCGTCGAAGTGCAGCTCGCGCGCGAGCCACTTCGTCATCGCGGCGGGCGTCGCCGGCACCGGATCCGGCAGCGCGAGCTGCAATTCCTCGACCTGCGGCTCGCCGGTCGGGATCTTCAGCGGCGGCGCGCGATGGTTGAGCACCACGCCCGTCACGCCGAACAGCAGCCCGAGCACCGCGCCCCACAGGCCCACCCAGCCGTGCACCTTGCGCAGCCACTTGATGAAGGTCGCGCGGCGCGAACGCTGGCGGCGCGCGGACAGTTCGTCTTCAGTGAGATGGCGTGCCGGGCGCAGCACGGTAACGCCCGCACGGGGCTTGTCGATCGTTTCGGGCGCGTTCACGCGAGCAATTCCATTCGTTCAAAACAACGGGCGGCGCGCTGGTATCGCGCGCCGCCCGGCGGACATGAAATGAGAATGGATATCATTACATAAATTGCAGCCCGGCTCAATCGCGGCGGCGCGTCACCGCGGCCCGGCGCGCTCAGCGCAGTCTCGGGAGCGGAAACGGCGGCGGCGCGGCGCCGCCCGCCGCGCCATCGGCGCGCTCGAGCGCGTACAGCCACGCCAGCAGGTCGGCCACCGCCTGATACAGCTGCGGCGGAATCCGATCGTCGAGATCGACCTGCATCAGCAGCGACACCATTTCCGGCGCGGTATGCACGTAGAGCCCGGCATCGCGGGCGCGGGCGACGATCATGTCGGCGAGCACGCCGTAGCCCTTCGCGATCACCCGCGGCGCGGCATCGCCGCCCTTCGCGTCGTAGACGAGCGCGGCCGCGCCCTTGCGAGACGGCCCGCTCATCGCGGCCCCCGTTCGTCGGCGCCAACGTCGCGGCCTGCGTCGACCACTTCGTCGGCGACACCGCGTGCATACGCGGCGGCCGCCGCCTTCACGGCGAACGCGTCGAACCCGTCCGGCGCGCCGTCGACCGCGCGGATCGACAGCCCGCCGAGCTGCAGCCCCGACGCCTCCAGCCGCTGCCGCAGCGCCGCTTCATTTCGGGCCAGGCGGCCCGCGCCGGCCTCGTTCGCGCGCAACCGCGCGACGAGCTGCCCGCCGTTCAGCACCAGTTCCGCATCGACCGTGCCGAGCGTCGGCAGCATCAGCGTGAGGCGGGTCCGCCACGCGATGCCGTCGCCGGCATCGTCGCGCGGCGCATGGCCGCCCGAGCCGTCGGGCTCGATCGTCCAGTCGAGCCGCGCGCCGGGCCACGCTTCGCCGATCCAGCGGAACTGGTCGGTCGCGAGCACGTCGAGCTGCTGGCGCACCAGCGGCACGGCGGCCGGATGCACCGGCAGCGGCGCGGATGCCGGCGTGTCGGCCGACGCCGCGCCGGCCAGCGCGGCGCGCGCGGGCGTCCAGCGCGATTCCGGGGTGTCCGGGTGCGGGCCCGTGCCGCCGGCAATGCGCGGCGGCGGCGCATCGGGCGCGAGGAAGTCGCGGGCCGGCACTGCCGCGTTCGCGTGCGGCGCCGCGCCGGCCGGCGTGCCGGGCCCCGGCTGGCCCGCCGTGCGAGGCGCCGGCGACGGCAGCGGCAGGCGGGCGTCGAGCAGCGCGTCGAGCGTGCTGTCGGCGTTGTCGGGCGGCGGGTTCGCGGCGGCGGGCGTCGGCGTGGCCGGCAGGCGCGCCTGCGGCTCGCGCTCGAGCGCGGCGAGCGGCCGCTGGCCGGCCAGCCATTGCGCGAGATGGGATTCGTAGAACAGGCCGCTTTCGCTCACGGCCTGCGCGAGCGCGGCGCGCAGCGCCAGGACCGGCGCGGCGGCCGTCGCGTCGCGCGCGGGGGCCGCGGCCTGCGACGCCGCCGCGCGCGCCGCGTCCTGCGGCGCGACACTGCCCCCCGACGCGGTCGCCGGGGTCGAATTAGTCAGCAGCACGGTCGGGTCGGCGAGCAGCGGCGCCCGTCCGACGACCGCCGGCGTGGCGTCGCCGCCGAACCGCGAGATCGCGTCGAGCGTGAGCCCGACCTCGGACAGCGCCGTCTGCGCGGAGGCCTGCGGCGGTGTGGCGGCGGGAGGGGGCGTGGCAGGCGCCAGCGGCGCGCCGGTGGCCGACGTGCCGACCTGCGCCGTCGCCGCGCCGCCGGCCGGCGGCGTCACGACGCCGTTCAGCAGGCTGTCGAGGCGGCTCGCCAGCAAGGCGGCGGCTACGGAGTCGATACCGGTCATGATCGGAGCGTGCTCCCCTCAGCAACATCGATGCGCATCCGGAAGATGCGGATTCGGGAATCTGCGTCGCCGCCGACGCCACGCGCGGCGCGCATTGCGCGCCGCCGGGCCGTCAACCGCCGCGCGCGCGGTACAGGTCGGTCAGCACCTTGGTCGAGCGGCGCGTCTCGAACAGCGCGGACAGCCGCGCGATTTCCGGGCTGGCGAGATCGCGGATCGCGGCGTCGTCGGCGAGAATGCGGCGGATCAGTTCGAGCTTGCGGCCGAGTTCGGCCTCGTCGAGCGCGACGCCCACCCCGGCGTCCTTCAGCCCGTCGACGAGCTGCAGGTACACCTCCTGCAGCGCCGACAGCGCGCTCCAGTCGGCGCCGCGCGCCGCGCGCAGCATCTGGTCGGACACGTCCGCGATCGCCTCATAGCGCGCGAAGTATTCGTCCTTGCGGTTCATCGCGGCTGGTCCGCCTGTTGGGCGGCCATCCGGGCGACTTCCGGCGCGATGCCCGTCCACGCTTCCTCGAGCGTCGCGAGCAGCCCGTCGACCTCGACCAGGATCGGCTCGCTGGCCTTCGCGTTCGCTTCCACCAGGCGCCGGCCGATATAGCTGTACAGCGCATCGAGGCGCGCGGCGATCTCGCCGCCCTGCTCACGGTTCAGCGCGGTCTGCAGGCCGCTCTCGACGATCCGGATCGCCTTGCCGATCGCCTCGCCGCGCGCGGGAATGTTGCCCTGCTGCAGGTGCATGCGCGCAAGCGCGATGGCCTGCCGCGCGCCCTGGTAGAGCATCGCGATCAGGCGATGCGGTGACGCGCCCATCACCCCCGTCTCGACGCCGACGCGCGCATACGCATTGGCTCCAGCGTGTCCTGGGGAAAACATGCGCTTCTCCTTGTTGATGCGGTGGATCTGGATAGCCCGCGCGCGCGGCGCGGCCTGTTCCCGGAGTTATCGGAAAGGAAATTAAAAGCTTTAGGCAAACCGGATGGGGACGGACGGGCCGTGCGGCCGCGTCAGACCGGCATTTGCGCGATTTCGTTGTACGCGCTGACGAGCCGGTTGCGGACCTGCAGCCCGAACTGGAAGCCGATGTTGGCCTTCTGCATGTCGACCATCACGTCGTTCAGCGACACGTTCGCCGCGCCGACCTCGAACGCCTGCGCCTCGCCGAGCGCGCGCTGCTGGTCGCCGCTGATCTTGTCGAGCGACGCCTTCATCGCGCTCGCGAAGGTGCCGGCCGTCGCCGCGCCCGAGCCCGCGAGCGCCGCGGTCGGGCTGGCCGTGCCGCCGGCCGCCTGCGCCGCCATCGCCTGCATCTGTTGCAACACCGAACCGATTCCGCCGACGCTCGTCGTCATGCCGTTTCCCCATCCAATATAAAGGGCCCGTACGGGCCAGGCCGGGCGGGCCGCCAGCGCATGCCGCGCGCGTCCGCCTTGCCGGATCGCGAAAAAGCATAGCAGCGCACCGTCCGGCAAAGCCGTGAAAGTACGGGGGAAACCCGGCTCTTTTCGGCCGATCGGATCGGGGCCGGCGTCACGATAATCGCATCGTGTCATTGTCCGCCCGCTCGTCCGAGCGGCTCAGTCGTCCCGCTCCGGAGAACCTCGACGCATGGATTCGCAGGCAAATTCGCTGATCAACCCCGACGCCCGCGCGGGCCTCCCCAGCCCGGCTCCCGGCGCCGCCGCGGCGCTGCCGGGCGCGGGCGGCGCGAGCGTGGATTTCGGGCTCGGCGGCTTCGCTGAACGGATTCCGGGCATCGCGCGGATGCGCGGCAACCCGAAGCTGCCGTTCGTGATCGCCGCCGCGTTCGCCGTCGCCGTGATCGTCGCGCTCGTGCTGTGGAGCCGCGCGCCCGACTACCGCGTGCTGTACAGCAACCTGTCCGACCGCGACGGCGGCGCGATCATTGCCGCGCTCCAGCAGGCAAACGTTCCCTACAAGTTCGCCGACGCCGGCGGCGCGATCCTCGTGCCGGCGAGCCAGGTCCACGAAACGCGCCTCAAGCTCGCCGCGCTCGGGCTGCCGAAGGGCGGCTCGGTCGGCTTCGAGCTGATGGACAACCAGAAATTCGGCATCAGCCAGTTCGCCGAGCAGATCAACTACCAGCGCGCGCTCGAAGGCGAGCTGCAGCGCACGATCGAATCGATCAACGCCGTGAAGACGGCGCGCGTGCATCTCGCGATCCCGAAGCCGTCGGTGTTCGTGCGCGACAAGGAAGCGCCGAGCGCGTCGGTGTTCGTCGATCTCTACCCGGGCCGCGTGCTCGACGAGGGCCAGGTGCAGGCGATCACGCGGATGGTGTCGTCCGGCGTGCCCGACATGCCCGCGAAGAACGTCACGATCGTCGACCAGGACGGCAACCTGCTGACCCAGCAGGCGTCGGCCACCGGCCTCGACGCGAGCCAGCTGAAGTACGTGCAGCAGGTCGAGCGCAACACGCAGAAGCGCATCGACGCGATCCTCGCGCCGATCTTCGGCACCGGCAACGCGCGCTCGCAGGTGAGCGCCGACCTCGACTTCTCGAAGCAGGAGCAGACGTCGGAAAGCTACGGCCCGAACGGCACGCCGCAGCAGGCCGCGATCCGCAGCCAGCAGACCAGCACCGCGACCGAGCTCGCGCAGGGCGGCGCATCGGGCGTGCCGGGCGCGCTGTCGAACACGCCGCCGCAGCCGGCGTCCGCACCGATCGTCGCGGGCAACGGCCAGAGCGGGCAGCAGACGACGCCGGTCAGCGACCGCAAGGATGCCACCACCAATTACGAGCTCGACAAGACGATCCGCCACATCGAGCAGCCGATGGGCAGCGTGAAGCGGCTGTCGGTCGCGGTCGTCGTCAACTACCAGCCGGTCGCCGATTCGAAGGGCCACGTGACGATGCAGCCGCTGCCGCCCGCGAAGCTCGCGCAGGTCGAACAGCTCGTGAAGGACGCGATGGGCTACGACGCGAAGCGCGGCGACTCGGTGAACGTCGTGAACAGCGCGTTCACGACCGCCGGCGACCCGTACGCCGACCTGCCGTGGTACCGCCAGCCGGACGTGATCGACATGGCGAAGGAAGCCGCGAAGTGGCTCGGCATCCTGGGGGTCGCGGCGGCGCTGTACTTCGCGGTGGTGCGCCCGGCGATGCGCCGCGCGTACCCGCCGCCCGAGCCGGCCGCGCCCGCGCTGCCGGCGCCGGAAGACGCGGTCGCGCTGGACGGCCTGCCCGCGCCGGAGAAGAGCGCCGCGAACGAAGACGCCGACGCGCTGCTGCTCGGCTTCGAAAACGAGAAGCACCGCTACGAGCGCAACCTCGACTACGCGCGCACGATCGCCCGCCAGGATCCGAAGATCGTCGCAACCGTCGTGAAGAGCTGGGTGAACGATGAACGCTGAAGGCTTGACCAAGAGCGCGCTCCTGCTGATGTCGATCGGCGAGGAAGAGGCCGCGCAGGTATTCAAATTCCTCGCGCCGCGCGAGGTGCAGAAGATCGGCGCCGCGATGGCCGCGCTGCGCAACGTCACGCGCGAAGAGGTCGAGCGCGTGCTGAACGAGTTCGCGAAGGAGGCCGAGCAGCACACCGCGCTGTCGCTCGATTCGAACGACTACATCCGCTCGGTGCTGACCAAGGCGCTCGGCGAGGACAAGGCCGGCGTGCTGATCGACCGCATCCTGCAGGGCAGCGACACGAGCGGCATCGAAGGCCTGAAGTGGATGGATTCGAGCGCGGTGGCCGAGCTGATCAAGAACGAGCATCCGCAGATCATCGCGACGATCCTCGTGCATCTCGACCGCGACCAGGCGTCCGAGATCGTGTCCTGCTTCACCGAGCGGCTGCGCAATGACGTGATGCTGCGGATCGCGACGCTCGACGGCATCCAGCCTGCCGCGCTGCGCGAGCTCGACGACGTGCTGTCGGGCCTGCTGTCCGGCAGCGACAACCTGAAGCGCAGCCCGATGGGCGGCATCGGCACCGCGGCCGAGATCCTGAACTTCATGACGTCGGTGCACGAGGAAGGTGTGCTCGAGAACGTCCGCCAGTACGACCAGGACCTCGCGCAGAAGATCATCGACCAGATGTTCGTGTTCGAGAACCTGCTCGACCTCGAGGATCGCGCGATCCAGCTGCTGCTGAAGGAAGTCGAATCGGAGACGCTGATCATCGCGCTGAAGGGCGCGCCGCCCGCGCTGCGCCAGAAGTTCCTCGCGAACATGTCGCAGCGCGCGGCCGAACTGCTCGCCGAGGATCTCGACGCGCGCGGCCCGGTGCGCGTGTCCGAGGTCGAGACGCAGCAGCGCCGCATCCTGCAGATCGTGCGCAACCTCGCCGAAGGCGGCCAGATCGTGATCGGCGGCAAGGCGGAAGACGCATATGTCTGATCCGGCGAGCGACCGCACGGGCGACGTCACCGCGTACCAGCGGTGGGAAATGGCGTCGTTCGATCCGCCGCCTCCCCCGCCGCCGCCCGACACGGCGGCTGCGGCGGCGGCCGCGCTCGCCGAGGAATTGCAGCGCGTGCGCGACGCCGCGCATGCGGACGGCATGTCGTCCGGCCACGTCGAGGGCCAGGCGCTCGGCTATCAGGCCGGCTACGAACAGGGCCACCAGCAGGGTTTCGAGGCCGGCCAGGCCGAGGCGCGCGAGCAGGCCGCGCAGCTCGCCGCGCTGGCCGCGTCGTTCAAGGAGGCGCTGGCCGCCGCCGAGCACGATCTCGCGGCCGATGTCGCGCAGCTCGCGCTCGACATCGCGCAGCAGGTCGTGCGCCAGCACGTGAAGCACGACCCGACCGCGCTCGTCGCCGCGGTGCGCGACGTGCTCGCGGCCGAGCCGGCGCTGTCCGGCGCGCCGCAGCTGGCCGTGCATCCGGCCGACCTGCCGGTCGTCGAGGCGTACCTGCAGGAAGAACTCGACGCGATCGGCTGGAGCGTGCGCACCGATGCGGCGATCGAGCGCGGCGGCTGCCGCGCGCACGCGGCCACCGGTGAAGTCGACGCGACGCTCGCGACCCGCTGGCAGCGCGTCGCCGCCGCGATCGGCAAGGTGAGCGCATGGTGACGCACACGCCCGAGTCATTCGCGCACGACGGCATGACGCCGCTCGAACGCGAACTCGCGCTGGCGTCGTTCGGCCCGGAGGCCGCGCACGACGCCGCCCCGGCCCTGGCAGGCGACGCGCCGCGCGCGCCGCACAACCCCCATCTGTCGCACTGGCGCGCGCACCTGAACGGCCTGGCCACGCGCAGCCATCGCGCGCTGCCGCTGCGGCCGTGCGGCCGCCTGACCCGCGCCGCGGGCCTCGTGCTCGAGGCGATCGGGCTGCGCCTGTCGGTCGGCGCCGAATGCACGATCGAACTGCCGCCCGGCAGCACGCTGCCGGTCGCGGAAGCGGAAGTCGTCGGCTTCTCCGGCGACCGCCTGTTCCTGATGCCGACCACCGACGTCGCGGGCGTGCTGCCCGGCGCGCGCGTGTGGCCGCTCGAACGCGCACCGGTCGCCGATCCGCTCTCCGGCGCGAAGCGGCTGCCGGTCGGCTGGAACATGCTCGGGCGCGTCGTCGACGCGGCCGGCCGCCCGCTCGACAACCTCGGCCCGCTGGCGTCGACGGTCGACGCGCCGCTGTCCGCGGCGTCGATCAACCCGCTCGAGCGCGAACCGATCCATCACGTGCTCGACGTCGGCGTGCGCGCGATCAACGCACTGCTCACCGTCGGGCGCGGCCAGCGGATGGGCCTGTTCGCGGGCTCCGGCGTCGGCAAGTCGGTGCTGCTCGGCACGATGGCGCGCTACACGAGCGCCGAGGTGATCGTGATCGGCCTGATCGGCGAACGGGGCCGCGAAGTGAAGGAATTCATCGAGCAGATCCTCGGCGAGGACGGTCTCGCGCGCTCGGTCGTGGTCGCGGCGCCCGCCGACGTGTCGCCGCTGCTGCGGATGCAGGGCGCCGCGTACGCCACCGCGCTCGCCGAGTATTTCCGCGACCAGGGCAAGCACGTGCTGCTGCTGATGGATTCGCTGACCCGCTACGCGATGGCGCAGCGCGAGATCGCGCTCGCGATCGGCGAGCCGCCCGCGACCAAGGGCTATCCGCCGTCGGTGTTCGCGAAGCTGCCCGCGCTCGTCGAGCGCACCGGCAACGGCCCGGAAGGCGGCGGCTCGATCACCGCGTTCTACACGGTGCTGACCGAGGGCGACGACCAGCAGGATCCGATCGCCGATTCGGCGCGCGCGATCCTCGACGGCCACATCGTGCTGTCGCGCGCGCTCGCCGAAGCCGGCCACTATCCGGCGATCGACATCGAGGCGTCGATCAGCCGCGCGATGACCGCGCTGATCGACGAGCCGCACCTCGACCGCGTGCGCCAGTTCAAGCAGATGCTGTCGCGCTACCAGCGCAACCGCGACCTGATCGCGGTGGGCGCCTACGCGCCCGGCCGCGACGCGCAGCTCGACCGCGCGATCGCGCTCTATCCGCGCATCGAATCGTTCCTGCAGCAGGGCTTTCGCGAATGCGCGCCGTTCGCGTCGAGCCTCGAGGGGCTCGATGCGCTGTTCGACATCCACGGAGGCTGACGCTCATGGCACAAGGCTTTCCCCTGCAGATCCTGCTCGATCGCGCGAACGAGGATCTCGACACGGCGACCCGGCAGCTCGGCGTCGCCCAGCGCGAACGCACCGACGCCGCCGACCAGCTCGACGCGCTGCTGCGCTATCGCCACGAATATCACGTGCGCTTCGCGCAATCCGCGCAGAGCGGCATGCCCGCCGGCAACTGGCGGAATTTCCAGGCGTTCCTCGACACGCTCGACGGCGCGATCGCACAGCAGCGCCGCGTGCTGGCCGCCGCCGAGGCCCGCATCGACGAGGCGCGCCCGCACTGGCAGCAACAGAAACGCACCGTCGGCTCGTATGAAATCCTGCAGGCGCGCGGCGTCGCGCAGGAAGCCCGCCGCACCGCGAAGCGCGAACAGCGCGACGCCGACGAACACGCCGCGAAGATCCTGCGCATGCGGGCCGACGCGGCGAAATCGACGTAACCGCTCAACGCATCCGAACGAGAGATACGCCATGCCTTCCCTGTCCCTGCTCGGCGCCCTGATCGACACCGCCAGCTCCGCCGTCAAGGCCGGCCGCAAAGCGGCCACCCCGGACGCGTCCGCCACGGGCGACGCGTCCGCGCTGCCGTTCGCGCAGACGCTGCAGCAGAGCGTCGCGTCGCAAGGCGCATCGGCGCAGGCCGACGCGTCGTCGTCAGCCGCCGCGGCGCCATCGGCCGCGACGGGTGCGCCGTCGTCGTTGGCCGGCGGCGCCAAGCCGTCCGGCTCCTCCAGCCCGTCCGACGACAAGACGCGCGACGACGCGAACGCGGCCGTCAACCCGGAAGCGGCCGCGCTCGCCGCCGCGGCCGCCGTGCAAGCGCAACTGCTGGCCCGCCCCGACGGCACGCCCGCCGCGACGGACGCCGCGGCCGCCGACGCGTTGTCGCGCACCGGCGACGCGGCAGCGGCTGCGATCGCGTCCGCCGCGAACGCGACGAAGAACGCCGCGCAACCGGCGGACGCCGCCGAACCCGCGTCCGGCCGCGATGCGCTGCATGCGGTGCTCGATAAACTCACCGGCGGCGCGAACGCGATCGCGATGCCGGCCGCCGCCGGCGCGGCTGCCGCGCCGCAGCCGGCCGCATCCGCGACCGCCGCGCCGCTGACCCCGAAAGCCGCAACCTTCGACAAGACGCTGGCCGACGCGAAGGGCGCGCTCGCCGCGCCGCAGGGTGCGCAAACGCCGTCCACGCAGGCCGAACTCGCAGCAAATTCCGACGCGACGACCCATGTGGCGCAGGCGCTCGCGGCCGCGAAGGATGCCGCCGACCCGGCCCATGCGGCGCTGGCCGCCGCGGCGGCCGCGCAATCGAATGCGCCGGTGGCACCGGCCGCGCCCGGCGTCGCCGCCGCGAACGCGAACGTGCTCGCACCGCACGTCGGCACCGCCGACTGGACGGACGCGCTGAGCCAGAAGGTCGTGTTCCTGTCGAATGCGCACCAGCAGAGCGCCGAGCTGACGCTCAACCCGCCGGATCTCGGCCCGCTGCAGGTGGTGCTGCGGGTCGCGGACAATCATGCGCACGCGCTGTTCGTGTCCCAGCACGCGCAGGTGCGCGACGCGGTCGAAGCCGCGCTGCCGAAGCTGCGCGACGCGATGGAGGCGGGCGGCCTCGGCCTCGGCAGCGCATCCGTCAGCGACGGCGGCTTCGCGCAGCAACAGCAGCAGAACGCCCAGCAGTCGTTCGCCGGCGGACAATCGTCGCGGCGCGGGAACGGCGCACCGTCATCCGGCGACGCGACGGCCGACGTCGCGCCACCCGCAGCGTCGAGCGGCGCGACCGCCAGCCGCACCGGCCTCGTCGATACATTCGCCTGACCTTCCGCACGCGCCGCTCAGCGGCCGTGCAATGCGGCCGCCGCTGCGCTCGGCGCGCCCGCCTTGCGCGCGGCGGCGATGAAATCCGCCGCGCGCTCGCCGATCATCACCGACGGCGCATTCGTGTTCCCGCCGATCAGCGTCGGCATCACCGACGCATCCACCACCCGCAGCCCTTCGACCCCGCGCACGCGCAACTGCGTATCGACCACCGCGCGCGCGTCCGTGCCCATCCGGCAGGTGCCGACCGGGTGGTAGATCGTGTCGGCATGCGCGACGATCGTCGCGCGCAGCTCGGCTTCGGTCTGGTCCGGCCGCGTGTACAGCTCGCGGCCGCCCTGCGACGCGAGCGGCGCCTGCGACAGGATGCTGCGCATCGCGTGCGCGCCGCGCACGAGCAGGTCGAGATCGCGCGCATCGCTGAAGAAGCGCGGGTCGATCAGCGGCGCGTCGCGCGCGTCGCCGCTCGCGAGCGCCACCGTGCCGCGGCTGAACGGCCGCAGCGCGCACACGTGCAGCGAATAGCCGAAGCCCCAGTGCATCTTGCGGTTGTGGTCGTCGACGAGCGCGGTGCAGAAATGCAGCTGCAGGTCGGGACGCTCGAGCGACGGATCGCTCTTGATGAAGCCGCCCGCCTCCGCGACGTTGCTCGTCATCATCCCGGTGCGGCTCGAGAAGTAGCGCGCGAGCGCGGGCGTCATCTTCGCGATCCCGCGCAGGCAGATGCCGACCAGCTCCGACGCATTCACGCGCGTGTTGATGATGAAGTCGATATGGTCGATCAGGTTCGCGCCGACGTCGGGCGCGTCCTGCACGACCGCGATGCCGTGCCGGCGCAGTTGCCCGGCCGGGCCGATGCCCGAGCACATCAGCAGTTGCGGCGAGTTGAACGCGCCGGCCGACAGGATCACCTCCGCGCGCGCGCCGAGCGTCTGCACCTGGCCGTTGCGCGACAGCACGACGCCGACCGCGCGCTTGCCGTCGAAGCCGACGCGCAGCACCGTCGCATCGGGGACCACGTGCAGGTTCGGCCGGTTGCGGCCGTAGATGTAGGCGCGCGCGACGCTGCAGCGCGAGCCGTCGCGATGCGTGACCTGGTAGAAGCCGACGCCTTCCTGCGAGGCGCCGTTGAAATCGTCGTTGAGCGGATAGCCGGCTGCATGCGCGGCCGCGATGAATCGTTCGGAGAACGGATTGCGAAAGCGCAGATCGGACACCGTGAGCGGGCCGTCCGCGCCGTGCCACGCGTTCGCGCCGCGCTGGTTGCCTTCCGCGCGCCGGAAATACGGCAGCACCTCCCCCCAGCTCCAGCCGGTCGCGCCGAGCCGTGCCCATTCGTCGTAGTCGAGCGGATGGCCGCGCGTGTAGATCATCGCGTTGATCGCGCTCGAGCCGCCCATCCCGCGTCCGCGCGGCTGGTAGCCGCGGCGCCCGCCGAGGCCCGGCTGCGGCACGGTTTCGTAGCCGTAGTTGGTGCCGAGCTTGAACGGCACCAGCGCCGCGATGCCGACCGGCATGTTGACGAGCAGGTTGCGCTCGGTGTGCGCGCCCGCCTCGATCAGCGCGATCGTCGCGTCGGGGCACGCATCGGCGAGCCGGCCCGCGAGGCTCGCGCCGCCCGAACCCGCCCCGACGATGATGTAGTCGTATTGCATGCATGTCTCCTTCATGTCATGAATGGCGCCCGGCGCGGCCGTGCGGCCCGAGTCTTCTATCTTCTAGTCCGGGCATTGTAGGAATGGCCGTCGCGCACGCGGCGCGTGGATTCAAGAGCGATTCCTCTAAACGCGCGCGTGAACTAAATTTAAGATGCGTGGATTCGCTTGGTGCGACGCAGCCGGCCGCCAGAAGCCGATCCGTCGCGAAATGGGAGAGACCGTCATGCAGCGTCACGTTCTGCAGGCTTTGCGTCGGCCGGCTTGTCCGGCGTCCCGTCGCATGTCCCCGATTTCATTTCAAACAGCCCCGTGTTCAACCGCGGGTATCGCCGCGTACGCGGCGCGCCGGAATCGAACGGCGGGCCATCCCCCGGATCGTTTGAATTGCATGCCGGCGCGGGCGCGCGGCACGCTGCGCGCGGCGTCGACACGCGTCATGCGATGCGCCGCACCGGTGTACGCGACGCGGCCGGCCACCCGGTTTCGCCGCGCAGTTAACCGCGATGCGCCCCCGTACGTCGGCCCATCATGCGCCGCGCATCACGCCGTTTTCACCGCCGCCGACCGTCGCGCGGATGCGACGCCCGACGATGCCGCCCCGCTCACCCCGATCCGCCACGCCGCGCTCGTCGAGCGGGCGCGGGCGGCCTGACTGCTGGCCGCCGCGCCACGCCCCACTGGAGGAGACGACATGAAGAACGATCTGCCCGAACTCGCGCCGCACGAGAACGCCGCGATCGCCGCGCTGACGCCGCTGCTGCAAGCACAGCGCGCCGCCTACCTGCGCGCGCCGTATCCCGACTGGGAAACCCGCGCGAAGCACCTGCGCGCGCTGCGCACGATGCTGATCGACCATGCGGACGCGCTCGCCGACGCGATCAGCGCGGATTTCGGCCATCGCGCGAAGCAGGAAGTGCTGCTGTCGGAAATCTGGATGGCGAAGGAAGAGATCGACGAGGCGCTCAAGCACGGCAAGCGCTGGATGAAGCCGATGCGCAAGGCGATGAACAAGTGGCTGCGGCCCGCGCGCGCGAAGGTGATTCCGCAGCCGCTCGGCGTGGTCGGCATCGTCGTGCCGTGGAACTATCCGGTGCTGCTCGCGGCCGGCCCGCTGATCTGCGCGCTCGCGGCCGGCAACCGCGCGATCGTCAAGATGTCCGAACTGACGCCGCGCACGTCCGCGCTGTTCGAGCAGCTGATCGCGAAGACCTTCGAGCGCGATCACGTCGCGGTCGTCAACGGCGATGCGGACGTCGGCGCCGCGTTCAGCGCGCTGCCGTTCGACCACCTGCTGTTCACCGGTTCGACGCAGGTCGGGCGGCACGTGATGCGCGCGGCGGCCGAGCACCTCACGCCCGTCACGCTCGAACTCGGCGGCAAGTCGCCGGCGATCGTCGGGCCGAACGCGCGCTTCGACGCGGCCGTCGATGCGATCGTCGCCGGCAAGACGCTGAACGCCGGGCAGACCTGCATCGCGCCCGACTACGTGCTGCTGCCGCGCGGGATGGAAGCCGCGTTCATCGAGCGCGCCCGCGCGCGGCTCGCGAAGATGTATCCGGATTTCGCGCGCAACGCCGACTACACGACGATCGTGTCGGACCGGCATTTCGCGCGCCTGCAGCAGCTCGCGAACGATGCGCAGGCGGCCGGCGCGCAACTGCACCCGCTCGCGGATGCGTCGTCCGATCCGGCAACGCGCCGCTTCGTGCCGTGCGCGGTCACGCACGTGAACGCCGCCACGCCGCTGATGCAGGAAGAGATCTTCGGCCCGCTGCTGCCGCTCGTGCCCTATGAGCGGCTCGACGAGGCGATCGCGTACGTGAATGCACGGCCGCGCCCGCTCGCGCTGTACCTGTTCGACGAAGACGCGGGCACGGTCGATCGCGTGATGCACGAAACGATCTCGGGCGGCGTATCGGTCAACGAAACGCTGATGCACATCGCGTGCGGCAGCATGCCGTTCGGCGGCGTCGGTGCGAGCGGGATGGGCGCATACCACGGCTACGACGGCTTCGTGACGTTCTCGAAGATGAAGCCGGTGCTCGTGCAGGCGCGCCTGAACGCGCGCAACCTGCTCGCGCCGCCGTACGGCAAGCGCTTCGCCGCACTGATCAAGCTGATGCTGAAGTTCTGAACGGCGCGCGCCGCGCGAGCGCGTGGCGGCCCGCACTCGGCGCACTGCCGCGCCGGCGCGGGTGCGCGTGCATCACACGGGCCAGAGCGGCCCTTCCTGCATCGCGCCGATCTGCTCGCGCAGTTCGAGCACGCGCGCTTCCCAGTAGCGATGCGTGTTGAACCACGGGAACGCGGCCGGGAACGCGGGATCGTCCCAGCGCCGCGCGAGCCACGCGGCATAGTGGATCAGCCGCAGCGTGCGCAGCGCTTCGACCAGATGCAGCTCGCGCGGCTCGAATTCGCAGAAATCCTCGTAGCCGGCGAGCAGGTCCGCGAGTGCGCGCGACGCGCCCGGGCGATCGCCCGGCAGCAGCAGCCACAGATCCTGGATCGCGGGCGCCATCCGGCTGTCGTCGAAGTCGACGAAATGCGGGCCCGCATCGGTCCACAGCACGTTGCTCGGGTGGCAGTCGCCGTGGGTGCGCAGCAGGCGAAGGTCGCCCGCGCGCTCGAACGCGGCCTCGACGCCTTCGAGCGCCAGCGCGACCGCGGTTTCGTACGCGGGCCGCACATCGGCGGGAATGAAATCGTGCGCCAGCAGGTAGTCGCGCGGCTCGTAGCCGAACGTGCGGATGTCGAGCGTGGGGCGAGCTACGTACGGCTCGGTCGCGCCGACCGCGTGGATGCGGCCGATGAAGCGGCCGAGCCATTCGAGCGTATCGCTGCGGTCGAGATCGGGCGCGCGGCCGCCGCGCCGCTCGAAGATCGAGAAGCGAAAGCCGTCGAACGCGTGCAGCGTGCGGCCGTCGAACGTGCGCGCCGGCACCGCCGGAATCTCGCGTGCGGCGAGTTCGGCGACGAACGCGTGTTCCTCGAGGATAGCCTCGTCCGACCAGCGTGCCGGGCGATAGAACTTCGCGACGATCGGCGGGCCGTCTTCGATGCCGGCCTGGTAGACGCGGTTTTCGTAACTGTTGAGGGCGAGCAGGCGGCCGTCGGTGCGCAGGCCGGCCGGCATCAGCACGCTGTCGAGCGCGTCGAGCACGCACTCGGGCGTGAGACCGGCAAACGGCGGCTCGGCGGAAGGCGTGGCGGAGGTGACTTCGTTCATGCCCGGCATTGTGCCGCCTGCCGGGCAGAAAGACGAGCGTCCGGCAATGCGCGAACGCTCAGTGAATGGCCGCGCCAGCCGGCAGCACGGATTCGCCCGTGTCGATCAGGTCCTCGAGAAAGAACGGCTCGGTGTTGAGTTCCTTCGACTCGCCCGGCACGCCCGCGTACCAGGTCACCATCGCCATGTCGCCCAGAATGCGCTGGACGATGCCGCGCGCGCCCTTCGGCACCGCGATATGGGTTGTGCAGACAATCGACCCGACATGCATGATGTTTCCCCACTCCTGAATCCCGAGGCCGGCCACGTCATCGGCCGGCAGATGCACGACACGCGCCGCCGTCGATGCGGCAACGCGTATCCCATTGTTCATGGTTTATCGAAGCGCGAAAAGAAGAAGAAGCAGGCAAGACGCCGCGAATTCGTCGAATGTCTCCAATCAACCACTGCGCCGCCCGTGTGCTTGCACCGGCGACACCCCCATCATACCCTGTCGAATGTGACCGCCCGGCGCGCGCGTATTCGGCCGTGGTTCACGCCGTGGTTCACGCCGTGGTTCACGCCGTGGTTCACGCCGCGGTTCGCGCCGTGGTTCGCAGTCGACGCGTGACGTCGACACGCCGGTTGCCGCACGCGTCCGTGTTGCTGTACCTTTGAGCTTCGTTCGCTTTCCACCGTATTCCTCCGCCGCGATGCCTGCTTTCATGCCCGCCCTTCCGAAGTCCCGGTCGCCGCTCGACGCGCGGCCGCGGGCGTGCGCGCATCCGTCTGCACCGCCTCCCCCTGTCGCACCGACGCTCGTCGGCGCGGCGCCGCCTCCCCCGGCGGCGTTCGCCGGCTGACTGCCGGCCCCGGTTTCCGCTTCCATTCGCCAGCCCGCCGTTCGTGCGTCGTGACGCACGGCGCCGCGCGCGTGCGCATGGAACGTTCTCATCCGTTCGACAGGTGGAATCACATGTTCACGTTCAAACGCGCGCTCGCCGCGCATGGGGCGACGTCGCTCTTCGTGCTGCTCTGGAGCAGCGGGGCGATCTTCGCCGAACTCGGTCTGCGGCATGCGTCCGCATTCGCGTTCCTCACCGCGCGCTTCGCGCTCGCGTCGCTCGTGCTGTTCGCGTTGTCCGCCGCGCGCGGGCGCTGGCTGCCCGCGCCGGGCGAACGCCGCATCGCGGTCGCGACCGGCGTGCTGCTGATGGGCGGCTATTCGATCTTCTATCTGCTCGCGCTCGAACGCGGCATCGCGCCTGGCGTGCTCGCGACGATCCTCGGCGTGCAGCCGATCCTCACGCTCGCGTTCGTCGAGCGGCGCTGGCAGGCCACGCGCATCGCGGGGCTCGGCCTCGCGCTCGCCGGGCTGGCGCTGGTCGTGTGCCGCGGCATCGGCGGCACGGATATGCCGATCGCCGGCATCGCCTGCGCGCTCACCGCGCTCGTCGCGCTGACCGCCGGCGCGCTGCTGCAGAAGCGCGTGCGCTCGGCGCCCGCCGACGTGCTGCCGCTGCAGAATGCGATCGGGCTGGCGCTGTGCGCGGCGATCGTGCCGTTCCGGCCGATCGCGTTCGACACAACCTGGGCGTTCGTCGTGCCGCTCCTGTGGCTCGGCATCGTGATCTCGGTGGTCGCGCAACTGCTGTTCTACCGGCTGATGCAGCGCGGCGACCTGGTCAACGTGACGAGCCTGTTCTACCTCGTGCCCGTCGTCACGACGCTGATGGACACCGCCTGGCTCGGCAACCGCCCCGAGCCGCTCGCGCTGGCCGGCATGGGCGCGATCGTCGCAGGCCTGGTGCTGGTGTTCCGCGCACCCGCCGCTCGCGGGTAACCGGACGGGCCGCCTGCCGGCGACGGCGGGCGGCCCGCGGCGCGATGGCCGCGCGCGTTCGGCGGGCCGTCGGGCCGCGAGCCAGGAAAGTCATACGAAAGCAAAGCGCAAGGTTTGCGTTGAATTCGCGGCCGAAATCGGCATTTCCTTGCGTTTTCCCCTAGCTTTTTAATGGTTCGGATAGCGAAAAACGTCGCGGCGTTTCCTATACTCGAAAAGACCAGCCACCCCGCAATCGGGTCGGAGCACAACGAGACAGCCCCGCATGGGCCCGGCCAAGGAGACACGCATGACCACCTATTTCACGATCGGCGATTTCATCCTGCTGATTCCGATGGCGCTTGCCGGCGCGCTGTTCCTCGGCGCGGTGCCGTGCGCGACCCAATTCCGCCACAACCTGCTGCGCGTGCTGGGCATGATGCTCGGCGTCGGCGTCGCGGTGCTGCTGGTCGAAGGCCTGCCTGCGCTGATCTAGCGACGCGTCCCGCGCGCCGTTCCGTCGCCGCGACGGAACGGCCGGTCGAATTCGACGCGGCGGGCATGGCGCACGCCGCGTTTCCTGCCGGTCAGATCGCCTGATCGGTGGACGGTTTTTCCCACAGATTGATGCCGCCTTCCGTCGCGTCGCGATCGATCTCGGCGATTTCCTCGGCCGAGAACGTGAGGTTCTTCAACGCGCCGACGTTTTCGCGCACCTGCTCCGCGCGGCTCGCGCCGATCAGCGCCGACGTCACGCGCCCGTTGCGCAGCACCCACGCGAGCGCCATCTGCGCGAGGCTCTGGCCGCGACGCTCGGCGATCGCGTTCAGCTTGCGAACGTGTTCGAGGTTGTCCGCGCTCAGGTGGTCATCCTTCAGCGAGCCGCCGCCCGGCTTGTTGACGCGTGCGTCGGCCGGCACGCCGTTCAGGTATTTCGACGTCAGCAGCCCCTGCGCGAGCGGCGTGAATGCGATGCTGCCCGTGCCGATCTCGTCGAGCGTGTCGAGCAGTTCGCGCTCGACCCAGCGGTTCAGCAGGTTGTACGACGGCTGATGGATCAGCAGCGGCACCTTGTACGCCGCGAGCAGCGCGGCCATTTCGCGCGTCTTCGCCGCCGAGTACGACGAAATGCCGATGTACAACGCCTTGCCCTGCTGCACCGCCGCCGCGAGCGCGCCGGCCGTTTCCTCGAGCGGCGTGTGCGCGTCGAAGCGGTGCGAGTAGAAGATGTCGACGTAGTCGAGCCCCATCCGCGACAGGCTCTGGTCGAGGCTCGCGAGCACGTACTTGCGCGAGCCGCCGCCGCTGCCGTACGGCCCCGGCCACATGTCCCAGCCGGCCTTCGTCGAAATCAGCAGCTCGTCGCGATACGGCCGGAAATCCTCCTTCAGCAATCGCCCGAAGTTGGTTTCGGCGCTGCCGTACGGCGGCCCGTAGTTGTTCGCGAGATCGAAGTGATTGATGCCGAGATCGAACGCGGTGCGCAGGATCTCGCGCTGGGTCGAGATCGGCGTCGTGTCGCCGAAGTTGTGCCACAGGCCGAGCGACAGCGCGGGCAGTTTGAGCCCGGATCGGCCGCAGGTGCGGTATTGCATGTCGGCATAACGTTCGGAAGCTGCTTCGTAGGCCATGAGAATTTCCGTCAGAACGTCGATTGGCGCGCGCCAGCGCAGGCCCGGCCGGCGGCGAAGGGGTCGTGCGACGGATATGGTAGCGAACGCAGCCAAAGCGCGCACGGCGATGGACGCAGCCGCGACGCTCGCCTACACTGCGGCGTCTCGAATCACCGTTTCAGCGAGGTTTGTATGACCCGGGTCATCTCGGTTGCGCTGCTCGTCGGCGGCGTCGTGCTGCTGTATTTCGGCGGGCAGTCGTTCCACTCGATCAACGACGACGTGTCGCGCTTCTTCACCGGCTCGCCGGCAACGAAGACGATCCTGCTGATCGCCGGCGGCGCCGTCGCCTCGTTCGTCGGCCTGATCGGCCTCGCGATGCCGGGCAAGAAGCGCTGACGCCTGCGCCGCGGCAACGATGCCGCAGCGCAACCGCCCATGAAAAATCCCTGCCGGGCGCAGCCGCCGGGCAGGGATCATATCGAGCGCTTCGCGACGGGCGGCATGCGGCGCCAGCCGCCGCCCGCGCGAATCGGCCTCTAGACGGGCCCCAGCGCCAGCCCTAGAACCGCACTTCCGGCGTCGCCGCCGAGCGCGTGCCCGCAATCGGCCGGTTGCTTTCGCCGTGATACGTGAACACGAGCGAGAACTTCACCTGGTCGGAACGGTTCTGCCCGGCCGAATGCAGCGTGTTGCAGTGGAAGAACACGACGTCGCCGGCGGCGAGCGGCGGGCACGTCGCCGCGTCGATCATCTTCCGGTTTTCCGGCAGGTCGCTGCGGAAGAACTTCGCGTCGTCGAACGCCTGCGCGCCGAACTCGGCGGTATGCGAGCCCGGCACCAGCCACAGCGCGCCGTTCTCGTTCGTTTCCGGCCCGAGCGCCAGCCACGCCGACACCATGTCCGAGCGCTCGAACGCCCAGTAGCGGAAGTCGCGGTGCCAGCCGGTGAGGCTGCCGTACGCGGGATGCTTCGTCATCATGCAGTTGTGATGCGCGCGCGACAGCACCGGCCGCTCGCCGAAATACGCGTGCATCCACTCGCCGATTTCCGGTGCGATCGCACGCTCGGCGAATGCCGGATCGCGCGCGTACGCATCGAGCAGCCGCCGCACCGTGTGACCGCCGGGCGCATGCTTCGACTCGGGCGCGCCCGGATAGCGCAGGTCGGCCTCGAATTCGATCGGCTGCGCAGCTTCCTGCAACTGTCGCTCGGCAATCCGCTTCAGCGCCGCGCACTGCTCCGCGTCGACGAGGCCGCGGGCGATCACGAAGCCGCGTTCGCGCAGTTCCGCCACCTGCGCCCGAATCAAATCCGACTGCAATGAAGACATGGGATGCTCGATGTATTTCTTGTGAATGTTTCGATTGTAAAACGGCGCCGGATGGTGCGCGCAGCATCAATGTCGTGCGCAGGGAATTGCCGGCCGGCAATTTGATCCACAGCAAGGGAACTGTGCGCCGCCGCGGTGGCCTCAGCGACAGGCAGTATGTAATGCATGCCTTGCGGCACAAGGGTTATCCGCGACTTTTGCCCGTCACGAATCCCCTGTAGCCTGACGCGGCCTGTCAGTTCTGGCGGGCGCGGCGCGCAGCGACATTGGATACCATGCGCTGCGCCATCCGAGGCCGTTACATATCAGTGCGCTCGTCAAGGGCGCCATCCATTCAAGCAAGCAAAGCATCGTTCACATGCCATTCCGTCTGACTTCCCGTCTCAGCCGCGCTGCGAAGCGCGTCGTGCCGTCCGCCCCGCTTCGTCCGCTGCGCCATCATCGCGCACGCGCGCAGGCGCTCGCCGTGCACCCGCAGGCGCACGCACGGCTCGACGGCATCCGCGCGTGGTTTCACGCATTCTTCTCGATGATGGGCACGCAGGCGTTCGCGCGCCGCGCGGGCCTGCGCTCGCTGCTGCAAAAGCCGTCGTCGCTGCGCGCGCTTGCGCTGCGCCGTGCGAACGGCCCGCAGCGCCGGGTCAACCGCCCGCGCCGCCTCGCGGCAAGCACCGGCTGGTTCGCGTTCGCGGCACGCTGACTCGCGCGGCGCACGCAGCCATAAAAAAACCCCGGCCTGGCCGGGGTTTTTCGTTTCGGGCAGCGGACGCTTACGCGACGCGCACTGCCGGCTCCACACCGGCCGCTTCGGCCAGCGCGAGCGCCTTGTCGGTCGCTTCCCACGAGAATTCCGGCTCTTCGCGGCCGAAGTGGCCGTAGGCGGCGGTCTTCTCGTAGATCGGGCGCAGCAGGTCGAGCATCTTGATGATGCCCTTCGGGCGCAGGTCGAAGTGCTCGCGCACGAGCTTCGTGATCGTCGCGTCCGACACGCGGCCCGTGCCGAACGTGTTGACCATCACCGAGGTCGGCTCGGCGACGCCGATCGCGTACGACACCTGGATCAGCGCGCGCGACGCGAGGCCGGCCGCGACGATGTTCTTCGCGACGTAGCGGCCTGCATAGGCTGCCGAACGGTCGACCTTCGACGGATCCTTGCCCGAGAACGCGCCGCCGCCGTGCGGTGCGGCACCGCCGTACGTGTCGACGATGATCTTGCGGCCCGTCAGGCCGCAGTCGCCCTGCGGGCCGCCGATCACGAACCGGCCGGTCGGGTTCACCAGGAACTTGATGTCGCCCTTGATCAGCTCGGCCGGCAGCGTCGGCTTGATGATCTCCTCGATCACGGCTTCGCGCAGCGCCGGCAGCTCGATGTCCGGTGCGTGCTGGGTCGACAGCACGACGGTGTCGATCGAATCCGGCTTGCCGTCGACGTAGCGGATCGTGACCTGCGACTTCGCGTCCGGGCGCAGCCACGGCAGGCGGCCGTCGCGGCGCAGGCTCGCCTGGCGCTCGACCAGGCGGTGCGACAGGTGGATCGGCAGCGGCATCAGTTCCGGCGTTTCGTCGCACGCGTAACCGAACATCAGGCCCTGGTCGCCCGCGCCCTGGTCGAGGTTGTCGTCGTGCGCGCGGTCGACGCCCTGCGCGATGTCCGGCGACTGCTTGTCGTACGCGACGAGCACCGCGCAGCCCTTGTAGTCGATGCCGTAGTCGGTGTTGTCGTAGCCGATGCGCTTGATCGTGTCGCGCGCGATCTGGATGTAATCGATGTTGGCCGTCGTGGTGATTTCACCGGCCAGGACGACAAGACCCGTGTTGCACAGCGTTTCAGCGGCAACGCGCGAGTATTTGTCTTGAGCGAGGATGGCGTCGAGAATCGCGTCCGAGATCTGGTCAGCGACCTTGTCCGGATGGCCTTCGGAAACGGATTCGGAGGTGAAGAAATAATCGTTTGCCACTTTTTCAGGCTCCTGTGTGGTTACGGTTGGTATCACGTAGCCAGCTTCGTTGGGGCCTGAAGCGGCGACGCTTTAGCGGATTACCAGTACCGGGCAGCGCGCTTCGCGCCAGCCGGCTTCGCCCCGCAAGTTGTCAGTTAACTCGGCGAAGCCCGTATTATAGCGGCTTTCCAGAATTGTCACAGAGCATTGCCGTGCTGCTTCTTCCGCTGTCATTCAACCCCGTTTGCAATGTGCCGGCCCGCCGGAGTCATGGAGGTTCCGCATGCTAGGCCGCCTCGGCACGTATCTCGCCATCGGCTTCCTGAAACTGCTCGCGCTCCTGCCGTACGGCCTGACCGCACGGCTCGGCGACGGCCTCGGCTGGCTGCTCTACCAGATCCCGAGCCGGCGAAAGCGCATCGTACACACCAATCTGAAACTCTGCTTCCCGGATTGGAGCGACGCGCGCCGCGAGGAAATCGCCGGCCAGCACTTCCGCCACGCGATCCGCAGCTACGTCGAGCGCAGCGTCCAGTGGTTCGGCTCCGCGAAGAAGCTCGAGAAGCTGATCGAGATCGACAGCGCGGTCGACCTCACCGATCCGGACCTGCCGCCGACGCTGTTCCTCGGCCTGCACTTCGTCGGCATCGAGGCCGGTTCGATCTGGCTCAACCGTTCGCTGCAGCGCCGCTGCGGGTCGCTGTACCAGCCGTTCTCGAACCCGGTGCTCGAGGAAGCCGCGAAAGCGGCGCGCGGCCGCTTCGACGCCGAGATGGTCGGCCGCGCGGACAGCGCGCGCGTGGTGCTGCGCTGGCTGCGCGACCGCAAGCCGGTGATGCTCGGCGCCGACATGGATTACGGGCTGCGCAACTCGACGTTCGTGCCCTTCTTCGGCGTGCCGGCGTGCACGCTGACGGCGGTCGGCCGGCTCGCGAAGACGGGCCGCGCGCAGGTCGTGCCGTTCATCGGCGAGGTGCTGCCGAACTACAAGGGCTACCGGCTGAAGGTCTTCAAGCCGTGGGACCACTATCCGACCGGCGACGACGATCTCGACGCGCGACGGATGAACGAATTCCTCGAAGAGCAGATCCCGCTGATGCCCGAGCAGTACTACTGGGTCCACAAGCGCTTCAAGACGCGCCCGCCCGGCGAGCCGAGCGTCTATTGAGCGCGGCATGCAGGCGCCGTCAGGTTCGCGCCTGCGCCCGCATCACTTTCGGCATGCCCTTCGCGCGCGCCTGCCACAGGTCGTAGGCGGCCTGCTGCGCGAGCCAGAGATCCGCGCGGCCGCCGTTTTCCTCGCCTAGCCAGCCCTCGATCCGCAGCGCCATTTCGGCCGAGATGCCGGCATGGCCGTGCAGCACGCGGGATAGCGCCGCCCGGGTCACGCCGAGTTGCGCCGCGGCCTCGGTGACGGTCAGTCCGAGCGCCGGAAGCACGTCCTCCCGCAGCGTTTCGCCCGGATGCGGTGGATTGAAAATGCGTGTCATGCCTTTGGTGACCTCAGTGGTCGTCCTGGTAATCGACCAGAACGGCGTCGGGCCCTTCGAACCTGAAAGTCAATCGCCAGTTGCCGTTGACGCTGACGGCGTAGTGGGCGGCCAGCGAACCCTCGAGCCGGTAAAACCGCCAGCCCGGCACGTTCATGTCGAGCGGCGCGCCCGCCGCGTCGAGCCGGGCGAGCTGGCGCCGCAGCCTCGGTGCATGGTCGGGCCGGATGCCCGCCTTGCTTCCGTTCCGAAAAAACGGTTCCAGTCCCTTGTGTTGCCATGACTTGATCATGGACCTCCTGCACGCAGGTCGCGATGGCCAGTGGCCTCGCACGCGCGAGCGTATAGCCACGCTATACGACCCGCCTCGTTCGTTGGTCAAACTGCCCGCAATCGCCGCACCGCAGGCCGCGCGACACCGGACGCATTGCGCGGCGCGCACGATTTGCCACCAGCGCCAGCGCCAGCGCCAGCGCCCAACGCCCAACGCCCAACGCCCAACGAGCCTAAAACCAGCCTTCCCGTCGCCACAAGCCGCCCATTCGGCCATCGCAACTCCTTCCGACCGCATTGCGCGAAGCCATCCCGCCCCCCGCCCGCGCGGGACGCCCATGGCCGCTGCATGTATCATTCGCGGTTGAGATCAGCACGCCGAAGCAGGCTGCCCGGCACGCTGAGCCCCCCCAATTGCAACGGAACACCCGCAGTGAAGCTCTCGTTCACCAAGATGCACGGCGCCGGCAACGACTTCGTCGTGCTCGACGGCTACTCCAGCGAACTGCCGCCGCTCACCGAAACGCAGGTGCGCGCGCTCGCGAACCGCCATTTCGGCGTCGGCGCCGACCAGTTGCTGCTGGTCGAGAAACCGACCGTCGACGGCGCGGACTTCAAGTACCGGATCTTCAATTGCGACGGCGGCGAAGTCGAACATTGCGGCAACGGCGCGCGCTGCTTCGTGAAGTTCGTGCTCGACAAGCGCCTGACCGACAAGCGCAGCGTGCGCGTCGAAGTCATGAAGGGCCTGATCACGCTGACGATGCAGGACAACGGCGAAGTCGTCGTCGACATGGGCGCGCCCGTGTTCGAGCCGGCGCAGGTGCCGTTCGACGCATCGGGCCTCGAAGGCCGCCCGGAAGGCCGCGATACGCTCTGGCCGCTCGACGTGAACGGCGCCGCGCGCTGGATCTCGACGGTCTCGATGGGCAACCCGCACGCGGTGCAGGTGGTCGACGACGCCGAAGCGTATCCGGTGCTCGCCGAAGGCCCGCTGATCGAACGTCACGCGCGCTTCCCCCAGCGCGTCAACGCCGGCTTCCTGCAGATCGTGTCGCGCCATGAAGTGAAGCTGCGCGTGTACGAGCGCGGCGCGGGCGAAACGCTCGCGTGCGGCACCGGCGCCTGCGCGGCGGTGGCGGCCGGCATCCGGCGCGGCCTGCTCGACACGCCGGTGACCGTGCACACGCACGGCGGCACGCTGACGATCAGCTGGGACGGCGCGCGCGACGAAACCGCCCCGTTGCTGATGGCGGGCCCCGCCACGACCGTGTTCGAAGGCGCGATCGACCTGGCTGCCTGACCCTTTCACCGTCCTGATTGAACGCTCCCGTCCCATGAACGATCGCGAAGTCGCCGACTACCTGCTCGCCAACCCCGAATTCTTCGCGCAGCACGCCGAACTGCTCGCCACGATCCGTCTCGCGAACCCGCACGGCAAGGCGGCGATCTCGCTGCAGGAGCGGCAGATGGAGATGCTGCGCGACAAGAACAAGCATCTCGAGCGCCGGCTCGCGGAGCTGGTGCGCTACGGCCACGAGAACGACAGCCTGTCGGCGAAATTCAGCCGCTGGACCGCGCGCGTGATCGCCGAGCGCGATCCGTACGCGCTGCCGCGCACGATCGCCGACGGCCTCGCCGACGTGTTCGACGTGCCGCAGACCGCGCTGCGCGTGTGGGACGTCGCCGACACCTATTCGCAGGCCGAATTCGCACGCCAGGTCGGCGAGGAAGTGCGCCTGTTCACGAACGGCCTGTCGACGCCGTACTGCGGCGCGAACACGGGCTTCGAGGCCGCACAGTGGCTCGCGCCGGTGCTCGCCGCGCCGGCCGCCAACGCGACGGACGGCAGCGACGCCGCCGCCGTCGGCGACGGCTCGGCCACCTCGGTCGCGCTGCTCGCGCTGCGCGCGCCGCAGGCCGGCGCCGATGCGCCCGCGTTCGGCCTGCTGGTGCTCGGCTCGCCGGACCCGCGCCGCTTCCACGAAGGCATGGCGACCGACTTCCTCGCGCAGATCGCGACGCTCGCGAGCGCCGCGCTTACGCGCCTGCTGCCGCACTGACACCGATCCAGGCCCGCCGCCCGATGCCCGACGATCCGATCGCCGCCTACCTGTCGAACCTGAAGCACGTCAGGCAGCTGTCGGAGCACACGCTGCGCGCGTACACGCACGAGCTCGACGAACTGAAGAAGCTCGCCGCCGGCCGGCCGCTCGAATCGCTGAGCGCCGTCGACATGCGCGGCGCCGTCGCGCGCGCGCATGCGGGCGGGCTGTCGGCGCGCTCGATCTCGCACCGGCTCTCCGCGTGGCGCGCGTTCTACCGCTGGCTCGCGCAGCGCATCGAGATGCCCGCGAACCCGGTGGCCGCGGTGCGGGCGCCGAAGCGCGCGAAAACCTTGCCGAAGGCGCTGTCGGTCGACGACGCGTCGGCGCTGATGGAAGCGCCGCTGCCCGCCACGACCGAAGGCCTGCGCGACCACGCGATCCTCGAGCTGTTCTACTCGTCGGGCCTGCGCCTGGCCGAGCTGATCGGGCTCGACGTCATGTACACGCAGGCGGACGGCTATCGCTCCGAAGGCTGGCTCGACCTCGCCGAAGCCGAGGTCACCGTGCGCGGCAAGGGCAACAAGGAACGCAAGGTGCCGGTCGGCCGCAAGGCGGTCGACGCGCTGAACGCGTGGCTCGCGGTGCGCGGCGAGTTCGTGAAGCACGACCCGCATCCGCTGTTCCTGTCCGTGCGCGGCAACCGGATGTCGCCGGGCGTCGTGCGCGAGCGCGTGAAGCGCGCGGCGCTTGCCGCCGGCATTCCGGCGCACGTCCATCCGCACGTGCTGCGCCACTCGTTCGCGACGCACGTGCTGCAGTCGAGCGGCGACCTGCGCGCGGTGCAGGAGCTGCTCGGCCACGCGAGCGTCGCCGCGACGCAGGTGTATACGTCGCTGGACTTCCAGCATCTCGCGAAGATTTACGACAGCGCGCATCCGCGCGCGAAGAAGCGCGACTGACACGCGCGTCCCGTTTTTCCCCGCCGCGCGCGACGATCGACGTCACGTCCCGTCGCACGCGGCCCCATTCGATCCAGCCATGCAAACCGTCACTCTCAAGCCGTCCAAGGACAAATCGCTGCTGCGCCGCCATCCGTGGATCTACGCCAATGCGATCGACCGCGTCGACGGCAAGCCCGCGCCCGGCGCGACCGTCGTCGTGCGCGCGCACGACGGCCGTTTTCTCGCGCGCGGCGCGTACAGCCCGCACTCGCAGATCCGCGTGCGCGTGTGGAGCTTCGACGAGAACGAGCCGATCGACCACGCGTTCTTCAAGCGCCGCGTGCAGCGCGCGGTCGCGCACCGCAACACGATGATCGCCGGCACCGGCGCGGTGCGGCTCGTGTTCGGCGAGGCCGACGGGCTGCCGGGCCTGATCGTCGATCACTACGTCGAGGATTCCGGCGATGCGTCGCCGCGCGGCCAGCTCGTCTGCCAGTTCATGGCCGCGGGCGTCGAAGCATGGAAGGACGCGATCGTCGCCGCGCTGGTCGGCGCGACCGGCTGCCCGAACGTGTACGAGCGCTCGGACGTGTCGATCCGCGAGAAGGAAGGCCTCGAGCAGACGACCGGCGTGCTCGCCGGCGACGCGCCGCCCGCGACGCTGATCGCGAACGAGAACGGCGTGCGCTACCACGTCGACGTGCCGCACGGCCACAAGACCGGCTTCTACATCGACCAGCGCGACAACCGCGCGCTCGTCGCGCAATACGCGCACGAGCGGGACGTGCTGAACTGCTTCTGCTACACCGGCGGCTTCTCGCTCGCGGCGTTGAAGGGCGGTGCGAAACGCGTCGTGTCGATCGACTCGTCGGGCGACGCGCTCGCGCTCGCGCAGCAGAACGTCACCGCGAACGGCTTCGACGCCGGCCGCGCGAGCTGGCTCGACGCGGACGCGTTCAAGACGCTGCGCCGCCTCGTCGACGAAGGCGAGCGCTTCGACCTGATCGTGCTCGACCCGCCGAAGTTCGCGCCGACGCGCGACAGCGTCGACCGCGCGGCCCGCGCGTACAAGGACATCAACCTGAGCGGCTTCAAGCTGCTGCGCCCGGGTGGCCTGCTGTTCACCTACTCGTGCTCGGGCGCGATCGACATGGACCTGTTCCAGAAGATCGTCGCGGGCGCGGCCGCCGACGCGAAGGTCGACGCGCGGATCCTGAAGCGGCTCGGCGCCGGCGTCGACCACCCGCTGCTGTCCGCCTTCCCGGAAGGCGAATATCTGAAAGGGCTGCTGTTGCAAATCGTCTGATCGCCCGCATGTTGGCGGGCAGCCGCCTCCGCTGGTCGTTCGGACGAAGGGCGGGGGCTTGACAGATATGTTTCAATGAATGGTTGTGTGCCCGGTTCGCCGGGCGCGAGCACATCCTGGTTTTGACCCCGATTCACGAACCACAGGCGACCGACATGGCCACTCCCGTCACCATCCTCACCGGCTTCCTCGGCAGCGGCAAGACGACGCTGCTCAAGCGCATCCTGAACGAACAGCACGGCATGAAGATCGCCGTGATCGAGAACGAGTTCGGCGAAGAGAACATCGACAACGAAATCCTCGTGCAGGATACGACCGAGCAGATCATCCAGATGAGCAACGGCTGCATCTGCTGCACGATCCGCGGCGATCTGGCCCGCGCGCTCGGCGATCTGGCCGCGAAGAAGCGCGACGGCAAGCTCGACTTCGACCGCATCGTAATCGAGACGACCGGCCTCGCGAACCCGGGCCCGGTCGCGCAGACCTTCTTCATCGACAGCGAGATCGCCGACGATTTCCTGCTCGACGCCGTCATCACGCTGGTCGACGCGAAGCACGCCGACGCGCAGCTCGACGAGCACGAGGTCGTGCAGCGCCAGGTCGGCTTCGCCGACCGCCTGTTCATCACGAAGTCCGACCTCGTCGACGACCAGACGGTCGCCGAGCTCAAGCACCGCCTCGTGCACATGAACCCGCGGGCGGCGATCAAGGTCGTCAACTTCGGCGAAGCGGACATCAAGGAAATCTTCGACCTGCGCGGCTTCAACCTGAACGCGAAGCTCGAGATCGATCCGGATTTCCTCGCCGAGGACGATCACGCGCATCACGGCCATGACCACGATCACGACCACGCGCACTGCGACCACGATCACGGCCACTGCGATCACGATCACGCGCACGGCCACCATCACCACCACGCGCACCACGACGACAAGATCAAGTCGTTCGTCTACCGCAACGACCGCCCGTTCGATCCGAACAAGCTCGAGGATTTCCTCGGCGGGATCCTGCAGATCTACGGCGAGCGGATGCTGCGCTACAAGGGCGTGCTGTACATGAAGGGCGTCGACCGCAAGGTCGTGTTCCAGGGCGTGCACCAGATGATGGGCAGCGACCTCGCGGCGAAGTGGCTGCCGATCGAGAAGAAAACCAACAAGATGGTGTTCATCGGCGTCGATCTGCCGCAGGACCTGATCACCGACGGCCTCGACGCCTGCCTCGCCTGACGGCGTGCAGCGCGCCGCCCGCGACGCGTTCCGCGGCGGCGCCCCGGTGGCGGCAAAACGCCGCCACCGGCGAGGGTTTTCGCGTCATCGCTTTTTCGCGATTTGCGCGTTATATTTTCAAGATATTGGCGCAGCCGACGGGGATCGACCCGATACGGCGCAGACTTGCGATTCAGTTACAATACGTGCCCGCTGGAGTACGGCAACAACAGGCCCGGTTCTTGCAGCACGATCATCCGGGAATCGCAAACATGCCGGATCGCGTGTTCGCCACCCGGCCGCGACCGATACGATCTGCCGCGCAGCATTCCGGTTCGCCGCGCGCGCACATCGACGCCAGGCCTATCCTGGTATTTGAGAACCGGTTTTCCAGAGGCTTTCGGCCCCGCAGCGGCAAAACGCAAAGGATTGCAAGCGCGGTTGCGGGTAATCCCAAAGTGCAGGCAATATCTCGTGATTTGCCGCACATTGAAGAAGCAAGCAGATGACGAAGAAACTCTTGACCGAAGCCGAAATCCTGAAGATGAGCGACAAGGATTACATGAATGAGGATCAGCTCGCCTTCTTCAAAGCTCGGCTCGAACAATTGCAGGCGGAAATCCTCCACAATGCGGGCCAGACGACCGAGAACCTGCGTGAGACGGTGATCGTGCCCGATCCTGCCGATCGCGCGACGATCGAGGAAGAGCACGCGCTCGAGTTGCGCACGCGCGACCGCGAACGCAAGCTCCTCAAGAAGGTTCAGCAATCGCTCGCCCGCATCGAATCCGGCGATTACGGCTGGTGCGAGGAAACCGGCGAGCCGATCGGCGTGCCGCGCCTGCTCGCGCGCCCGACCGCCACGCTGTCGCTCGAGGCGCAGGAGCGCCGCGAGCTGCGCCAGAAGCTGTTCGGCGACTGAGCAGCCGGCGTTCCGCCCAGACACGCTGCTTCACGAAAGCGCGCGGCCTGCCGCGCGCTTTTTGTTTTTCCGGCCGGCCCCCTCCCGGCTCCCCCTTGATATCCCGGCGCGCGCCCTAAAATGAAACGAATGCGCGTCGGGCCGCTCCCCGGCGCACCGCGATTCACGCGGCGGCGCGGCGCGCCGCCGCCTCTTCCCCGTTTTTCTCAAGGAACGCAGATGGAGCAATTTCACGGCACGACCATCGTTTCGGTCCGGCGCGGCGACAAGGTCGCGCTCGGCGGCGACGGCCAGGTGACGCTCGGCAACATCGTCATGAAGGGTGGCGCGCGGAAAGTGCGGCGGATCTACAACAACCAGGTGCTGGTCGGCTTCGCGGGCGGCACCGCCGATGCGTTCTCGCTGCTCGACCGCTTCGAGGCGAAGCTCGAGAAGCACCAGGGCAACCTGACCCGCGCGGCCGTCGAGCTCGCGAAGGACTGGCGCACCGACCGGATGCTGCGCCGCCTCGAGGCGATGCTGATCACGGCCGACGCGACGACCACGCTCGTGATCACCGGCAACGGCGACGTGCTCGACCCGGAAGAAGGCATCTGCGCGATCGGCTCGGGCGGCGCGTACGCGCAGGCCGCGGCTCGCGCGCTTGCCGAGAACACCGAACTGTCGCCGCGCGAGATCGTGGAGAAATCGCTCGAGATCGCCGGCGACATGTGCATCTACACGAACCACAATCGCATCATCGAAACGATCGAGTAAGGACCGACCCATGAGCACCATGACCCCTGCCGAGATCGTCTCGGAACTCGACAAGCACATCATCGGCCAGAACAAGGCGAAGAAGGCAGTGGCCGTCGCGCTGCGCAACCGCTGGCGCCGCCAGCAGGTCGCCGATCCGCTGCGCACGGAAATCACGCCGAAGAACATCCTGATGATCGGGCCGACGGGCGTCGGCAAGACCGAAATCGCGCGGCGCCTGGCCAAGCTCGCCGATGCGCCGTTCATCAAGATCGAAGCGACCAAGTTCACCGAGGTCGGCTACGTCGGCCGCGACGTCGACAGCATCGTGCGCGACCTGATCGAGATTTCGGTCAAGCAGACGCGCGAAGCGGAGATGCGCAAGGTGCGCAGCAAGGCGACCGACCAGGCCGAGGACCGCATCCTCGACATCCTGCTGCCGCAGCCGCGCGCGGTCGGCTTCGGCGCGAGCGCCGAGCACGCGAACGACGACAACAACACGACCCGCCAGACGTTCCGCAAGCGCCTGCGCGAAGGCCAGCTCGACGACAAGGAAATCGAGCTCGACCTCGAGCAGCAGACGATCGGCATGGACATCATGGCGCCGCCCGGGATGGAAGAGATGACCGAGCAGATCCGCTCGATGTTCTCGAACCTCGGCGGCGGCAAGAAGCAGCGCCGCAAGGTGAAGATCAAGGAGGCGCTGAAGCTGCTGACCGACGAGGAAGCGGCGAAGATGCTCAACGAAGAGGAAGTGAAGACGAAGGCCGTGCAGAACGTCGAGCAGAACGGCATCGTGTTCCTCGACGAGATCGACAAGATCACGTCGCGCAACAACGAAGGCAGCGGCGGCGAAGTGTCGCGCCAGGGCGTGCAGCGCGACCTGCTGCCGCTCGTCGAGGGCACGACGATCAACACGAAGTACGGGATGGTGAAGACCGATCACATCCTGTTCATCGCGAGCGGCGCGTTCCACCTCGCGAAGCCGAGCGACCTGATTCCGGAGCTGCAGGGGCGCTTTCCGATCCGCGTCGAGCTGGAATCGCTGTCGGTGAAGGATTTCGAGGCGATCCTGGTCGCGACCGACGCCAGCCTCGTCAAGCAGTACCAGGCGCTGCTCGCGACCGAGGACGTGGCGCTCGACTTCGCCGAAGACGGCATCCGCCGCCTCGCGGAAATCGCGTACTCGGTCAACGAAAAGACCGAGAACATCGGCGCGCGCCGCCTGTACACGGTGATCGAGAAGCTGCTCGAGGAAGTGTCGTTCGCGGCCGGCAACCACGCCGGCGAGCGCGTGACGATCGATGCGAAGTATGTCGAGCGTGCGCTCGGCGAGGTGTCGCAGGACGAGGATCTGTCGCGCTACGTGCTGTAACGCGGCGCGCGGCATCGAACGAAAAACGGGCGGCCCCGGCGGGGCCGCCCGTTTTTTCATGGGCGCGTGCAATTTGGAACGCGTCCGATGGCCGGCACCCGGGAGGGCTCCTGGAATCGGGATTCCCCTGGCCACGAACCGGCGCCATCGCCGCCGCCCCTCGATGATCATCTACCCGTCCATCGCCGGCCGATTCGTGCCGGCCTTGCGCACCCTGACGCCGGCCGAGATCCGATCGATCATGCGGCGAATCAGGCAGGATTCGCTGCACCGTTACAACGTCGCGTTTGCGCTCGCGTGGCTCGGCGCGCTCGCGGGTATCGCGCTCACGGCCGTGCCGGTGCATGTCGGCATCTCCTTCGTCGCGCGCTGCGCGTCGGTGAAGCCGTGGCCAATGGCCGTCGCCGCCGTGACCGGCGGGCTCGCGCCGCTGCTCGCAAACGTCTTCTACTCGGCGCTGATCGCGCACCTGCTCAAACGCGACATCGTCGCCCGCATCGCGCGGGACCAGCGACCGCCCGAATGAAGCGCCCGGCCCCGCTTACTGACGCACCGGCTTCTTCGCGAGCTTGCGCTGCAGCGTGCGGCGGTGCATGTTCAGCGCGCGCGCGGTCGCCGAGATGTTGTTGTTGTTTTCCGCGAGCACGCGCTGGATGTGCTCCCACTCGAGCCGGTCGACCGACAGCACGACCGGGTTCTCGAGCGCCTCGTCGGCCTGCAGCTCGCTCGCGTTGGTCTGCAGCGCGGCCAGGATCGATTCGATGTTCGCCGGCTTCGCGAGATAGTTGTCGGCGCCCTCCTTCACCGCCTGCACGGCCGTCGCGATGCTCGCGTAACCGGTCAGCACCAGGATCCGCGCATCGGGCTGCAGGTCGCAGAGCGGCGCGATCAGGCTCAGGCCCGAATCCTCGCCGAGATGCAGGTCGACGGTGATGAACTGGAACTTGCCCGCCGCGGCGAGCTTGAGCGCCGCCTCCTTGTCATGCGCCTGCTGGACCGCGTAGCCGCGGCGCTCGAGGCCGCGCGCGAGCGTGCCCGCGAACACCTCGTTATCGTCGATCACCAGGAAGTTGTTGTCGCTCATGTGGTTTCTCCGTCTACATGTTGGGTGAGGCGGCGGCGGCCGAATGGCGCGCCACCGGCAGGCGCAGCACGGCCCGCGTGCCGCGCCCGGAAGCCGTGCCCGTGGGACGGCCGGCGGCCGCGCCGTTGAGCCGGCCGGACGCCGTGCCTGCGGGCCGCGGCGTCGCGTCGGACAGCTCGATTTCCCCGCCGAGGCGCGCCGCCGCGCTGAACGCGAGGTACAGGCCGACCCCGTGCCCGCCCTGCGTGCTGTCGACCGGCATCGCGCCGAGCGACTCGCGCAACGCGGCCGGAATGCCCGGGCCGTCGTCGCATACCTCGAATTCGATTTCGTCCGCCGCGCCGTCATGCGCGACCTTCGCCGCGAGCGTCACGCGCTGCGGGCTCGCGCGCGCCGCGTTGTCGAGCAGGATCGTCAGGATCTGGCCCGCCGCGACGGTGTCGTCGAGCGCGACGCCGGCCGGCCGCGCGCCGAGCAGCTCGAACTGCACGTGCGGATGCCGCAGGCGCCAGTGCTCGACGAACGTATCGAGCCAGTCGTCCACCGGCTGGCGGCTCGCCGGCGCGCTCGCGCGGCTGCGCAGGCGCGCGAGCGCCGACGTGCACAGCGACATCTGTTCCTCGAGCACCTTCAGGTCGGCCTCGTAGCGCGCCAGCCCCGCGTCGGTGCGCGCGGCGTCGCGCAATTCCTCGGCGAGCATCGCGATCGTCGACAGCGGCGTGCCCATCTCGTGCGCGACCGTCGCCGCCTGCACGCCGAGCGCGACCGCCCGCTCGTCGCGCAGCAGGCTCTGCTGCGCTTCGCCGAGCGCCGCGTCGCGCTGGCGCAGCGCGTTCGACATGCGCGCGACGAACCACGCGATCAGCCCGACGCTGACCATGAAGTTCACCCACATCCCGGTGCGGTAGTAGTCGAACAGGTTCGCCGGATTGTCCATGTTGAGCGGCACCGAATCGAAGCCGAGCGCCGCGTAGCACGCGACCGCGAACGCCGCGAGCCAGATCATCAGGTGCCACGGCAGCACCGCCGCCGCGATCGCGAGCGACGGCAGGTACAGCGACACGAACGGGTTGGTCGTGCCGCCGGACAGGAACAGCAGCGCCGACAGCGCGCCGAGATCCACCCACAGCTGGCCGAGCAGCTCGAAATTGGTCTCGGGCCGCGCGCGCAGCACGCGCACCCAGGTCAGCCCGTTGAAGACGATCTCGAGCGCGATGACCATCAGCATCGCCGGCAACGGCAGATGCACACCGAAATAGGTCTGGACGACGCCGATCGTCGCGAGCTGGCCGATGATCGCGAGATTGCGCAACCAGAACAGGTGGCTGAGGTTGACGCGGCCGGTGGTGGTGATTCGTTGCATCCGCCCAGTTTACCCGTTTAGCGCGCGGCCGCCCTAGCCGGGGCCAGAACGCTCGCGCGCTACGCCGGCTTTCCGGCCACCTGCCGCGCGATCTCGTCGGCGAGGCATTCCGGGCACATGCAGCGCCCGCCGCACGCCGGCTGCGCGCCGTCGGGCAAGCCGGGCATCGCCGCGCACCAGCATTCGAACGGCTGCGTGCGCGCGCCGCAGTCGAAACTGCGGCTGCAGCGCGGGCAGCGGGCGCGCCGCGGTTCGGCGCGGCGGTCGGCAGCGGATTCGGTCATGACGGGGGCGGGAAAGCGGGCACGGCGGCACCCAACGGCACAAGCATAGCGCGGCGGCCGGCGTTCGCACATCGGCCGTTCGGACAACGCCGGCCAGCGGCCGCCGCAAGGCCGCGGCGCCCGGCGCCCGGCGTCGCCCCCGGCCGTCCCGGCCGGGCCAAAATCGCGATGCTGCGCTGCGCCACTCCTGTACAATTCGGCCTGTTTCAACCGTTCCCAGCCAGAGCCGCCGCCATGTCCGAGCCCATCGACCTCTCGCAGATCGCCCCCACGCTGAAAGCCGAAATCCTCGCGGAGGCGCTGCCGTACATCCGCCGCTATCACGGCAAGACCGTGGTGATCAAATACGGCGGCAACGCGATGACGGAAGAGCGGCTCAAGCAGGGCTTCGCGCGCGACGTGATCCTGCTGAAACTGGTCGGCATCAACCCGGTGATCGTCCACGGCGGCGGCCCGCAGATCGACCAGGCGCTGAAGAAGATCGGCAAGCAGGGCACCTTCATCCAGGGCATGCGCGTCACCGACGAGGAGACGATGGAAGTCGTCGAGTGGGTGCTGGGCGGCGAAGTGCAGCAGGACATCGTGATGCTGATCAACCACTTCGGCGGCCACGCGGTCGGCCTGACGGGCAAGGACGGCGGCCTGATCCACGCGCGCAAGCTGCTGATGCCGGACCGCGACAATCCGGGCCAGTACATCGACATCGGCCAGGTCGGCGAGGTCGAGGCGATCAACCCGGCAGTGGTGAAGGCGCTGCAGGACGACGCGTTCATCCCGGTGATCTCGCCGATCGGCTTCGGCGAGGATGGCCTGTCGTACAACATCAACGCCGACCTGGTCGCCGGCAAGCTCGCGACGGTGCTGAACGCCGAGAAGCTGCTGATGATGACCAACATCCCCGGCGTGATGGACAAGGACGGCAACCTGCTGACCGATTTGTCCGCGCGCGAGATCGACGCGCTGTTCGAGGACGGCACGATCTCCGGCGGCATGCTGCCGAAGATCTCGTCGGCGCTCGATGCCGCGAAGAGCGGCGTGAAGTCGGTGCACATCGTCGACGGCCGCATCGAGCACTCGGTGCTGCTGGAAATCCTGACCGAGCAGCCGTTCGGCACGATGATCCGCTCGCATTGAGCGCGCGCCGTCAAACCACCGGCCCCGACCTGCCGGCGTCGCTGCGACGCCGGCGCATCTCCCGCAGCCGGCCGCGCGCCGGCGCCCCCGTCTGGCTGTTCGATCTCGACAACACGCTTCACCACGCATCGCACGCGATCTTTCCGGAGATCAACCGCGCGATGACGCAGTACATCATCGACGCGCTCCACGTCGGGCGCGCTGAAGCCGACCGGCTGCGCACCGGCTACACGCAGCGCTACGGCGCGGCGCTGCTCGGCCTCGCGCGCCATCACCCGATCGATCCGAACGACTTCCTGCGGGTCGTCCACACGTTTTCCGATTTGCCCGCGATGCTGCGCGCCGAGCGCGGTCTCGCGCGGATCATCGCCGCGCTGCCCGGCCGCAAGTTCGTGCTGACCAACGCGCCCGAAAACTACGCGCGCGCGGTGCTGCGCGAGCTGCGCATCGAGCGGCTGTTCGAGCGCGTGATCGCGATCGAGCACATGCGCGACCGCCGCATGTGGCGCGCGAAGCCCGACCACACGATGCTGCGCCGGACGCTGCGCGCCGCGCACGCGCGCCCGGCCGACGCGATCCTCGTCGAGGACACGCGCAGCCACCTGAAGCGCTACAAGCGGCTCGGCATCGGCACGGTGTGGATTACCGGGCATCTGCCGGGCCATCTGCCGAACACCGGGCGCCCGCACTATGTCGACCAGCGGATTCGTTCGTTAAAATCGCTTCGACTGGGCACTCGATCGGGGCGACAAAAATGCAGCCGACTCACCCGCAGGACCAAGCGGTAACGGACGACCAGACATCCCCCACCCGCACCCGCACGCGCCCGAAACCGGGCGAGCGCCGCGTGCACATCCTGCAGACGCTCGCCGCGATGCTCGAGGCGCCGAAGCGCGAGAAGATCACGACGGCCGCGCTCGCGGCCCGGCTCGACGTGTCGGAGGCGGCGCTCTACCGCCATTTCGCGAGCAAGGCCCAGATGTTCGAAGGCCTGATCGAATTCATCGAGAGCACGCTCTTCGGCCTGATCAACCAGATCGCCGCAAAAGAGCCCGACGGCGTGCTGCAGGCGCGCGCGGTCGGGCTGATGCTGCTCAATTTCGCGGCGAAGAACCCCGGGATGACGCGGGTGCTGACCGGCGAGGCGCTCGTCGGCGAGCACGAGCGGCTGGTCGAGCGGGTCGACCGGATGATCGAGCGGATCGAGGCCGCCGTGAAGCAGAGCCTGCGGATCGCCGTGATGGAATCGAATGCGCGCCGCGACGGCAGCCCGCACGCGGCCGGCGCCGTTCCGCTGTCGGCCGACTACGATCCCGCCGCGCGCGCCAGCCTGCTCGTCAGCTACGTGATCGGACGCTGGCACCGCTTCGCGAGGAGCGGCTTCTCGAAAGCGCCCGGCGAACAGGCCGACGCGCAGCTGCGGCTGATCCTGCAGTAATGCGCCGCTGACGCCCGGCCTGCCCCGGCGTCCATGAACCGGCCGTCCGGCCGGATCCGCATGCCCCCGCCCCGAGCCAGGCCGGGTCGGCCGATCGGCCATGCTTCGCGATAGCCCGCAAAAATCGAACTGGTCCAATTTCGCCCGACCACCCGCTTGACGTAATTTTTCGCCTGTACAAGTCAAGTCGAGGTGAACAGGTGAATGCCAAGTTTCGGTTGTATCAAGCGCGCGCCGGCAGGCGGCTCGCGCAATCCGCGCTACTCGCGGGTGCGGTGGTGCCGTGGCCGTCGTCAGTGGCCGAGGCTTCCGATGGCAGCGCACAACGCGCGGACGGCGTCGCGCACGAAGTCGCGCCCGGCGACTATTCGACGACCGCCCCTCTCAGGCCGGTGTTTTCCGCCGTCAACGGCGGCGTGCTGACCACCACCGGCAAGACGCGCCTGTTCTCGTCCGGCAACGGCGCGAGCGGCGCCGCCGTCGAAGGCGCAGGCTCGCGCATCGAAATGCGCGACACCGAAATCCGCACCCGCGGCATCCTCGGCGCCGGCATCGACATCCGCCTGGGCGGCAGCGTGCTCGCCGAGAACGGCTCGATCGATACCGACGGCGACTACGCGCACGGCGTCTACGTCGATGTCGGCGGAAGCCGTGCCGACATCGCCGGCAGCGCGATCGTGACGCGCGGGAGCGAAGCCCATGGCATTGCGGTGAATAACGCGCCCGGCGCCATCGCGAACGTCGCCGATACGCTGGTCCGCACCGGCGGGCAATTTGCCTATGGTGTGTTCGTCAGCTACGACGACGTCCACGCGACACTGGCGCGCACCGACATCCGGACGACCGGCGACTTTGCATCGACGCTGTTCATGCCGGGCGCCTCCGTGGCCACATTCAGCGACTCGCGCCTGGAAACCGACGGCTACGCCGCGACCGGCGTGGACACGCGCAAAGGCCAGGTCGAACTCGCCCGCACGCGCGTCTTCACGCACGGCGAAAGCGCGCATGGGCTTTACACGTCGAAGGAGCAGCAATCCGACCCGACGCCGCTCGTCCGGGCGACCGATACGCACGTCGTCACGAGCGGCGCGCGCTCGATCGGCGCGGTCGCGCGGCTCGGCGGCCGCGTCGAGATGACGGGCGGCGGCATCGCGACGAGCGGCGAGCGAGCCTACGGCATGCTGTCGAGCGGCGCAGGCTCGATCGCCTCGATCGCGGATGGCGTCGTCACGACGGGCGGCCGAGACGCCGCCGCGCTCCATGCAGGCAGAGGCGGCACGATCGACCTGCTGCGCACGGACGTGCGCGCGACCGGCGACGGGGCATACGCCGCGGCAGTCTACGGCGGCAGGCTGACCGTCGATGGCGGCTCGCTCATCAGCGAGCAGCACGGTGCGATCGGCGCAGCCGGCGCGATCGTCTCGCTGCGCAACGGCGCGCGCGCCGCCGGCGGCAACGGCACGCTGCTGTCCGTCGACGCGCAATCCGGCGCGCCGGTCCGGCTGACGCTCGATAGCGGCGCGCAGGCGGCCGGCGACATCGTGAACCAACCGACCGACGACGGCAGCCCGACACTCGCCGTAACCGACGTCGCGCTGTCCCGTGCAGCAGCATGGGCCGGCGCGACGGACGCGGTCCGCGCACTGTCGCTCGACTCCGACAGCCGCTGGACCGTCACCGCCGATTCGACGGTCGGATCGGTCGTGCTGAACGACTCGACCATCGCGTTTTCCGGGCCCGACGCCAGCACACCGCGCGTGCTTGCCGTCACCGGCGACTATGCAGCCCGGAACGGCAGGCTGCTCATCCATACGACGCTACGCGACGACGCATCCCCCACCGACAAACTCGTGATCGACGGCGGGCACGCGTCAGGCAATACGGGGATCGTCGTGAAGCGCACGAGCGGCGACGGCGCGCAGACGACGGTCGGCATTCCGGTCGTCGAGACCCGCAACGGCGGCACGACCGACACCGCGGCATTCGCGCTCGACGCGGCGTCGGACGGTTACCGGAACGGCTTCGGCACGCTTTCCGCAGGCGGCTACGACTACATGCTCGCGCGCGGCGGACAGGGGGGCCGGGCGGAAGACTGGTATCTCGTGTCCACGGCGAAGCCCGAGCCGCCGATCCCCCCTGCCCCCGCGCCCGGCGGCGACGGCGGCGACGAATCCTCGATCGGCAAGGAAACGACACCGCCGCCCCGCGCCATCGCACCGGAACCCGACGCCTATCTGGCCAACGCCGATGCGGCCGCGATGATGGCGATCCATACGCTGCATCAGCGTGAGGACCGCTCGCTCCGCTCGGCCTCCGGCGCGCCGCGCCCGCTCGACGGCGCCGCCTGGCTGCGCGCCGAGGGCCAGTTCACGTCGATGTCGGGAGGCAACCGCGGCGTGTCGGGCAACGGCCGCCTGATTCACGCGGGCGCCGATCTGCTCCGTTTCGACGACGGCCGCGGCGGCAGCATCCGGGTCGGCGCGATGGGCATGTACGGCAGCCAGACGAACTGGTCGACACGCCCGCTGTGGAACGCGATCGAGCAGCGGATCACGGACGCCACCGCACGCGGCAGCGTCGCCGGCTACAACGTCGGGCTGTACGGCACGTGGTACGGCAACCGCGACATCCTGTCCGGCCCCTACGTCGATGCGTGGTTCATGTATGGCGCCTACGCGAACAGCGTCGGCGGCAGCCTCGCGGCCGATTCGTACCGGTCGCGCACCGTCACGGGCTCGATCGAGACCGGCTATTCGCTCCGCTTCTACGAGCGCGGCGACACGCGCTTCTTCGTCGAACCCGAGGCTCAGCTCGTCGTATCCGACTATCGCGCGGACGCGCACGACACCCCCGGCGGCCGCCTCGACGGCCAAGGCGCCACCGACGTGCTCACCCGCCTGGGCGTACGTGTGCATGGCGTGACTGCGATGTCGTCCGGACGCGAACTTCGGCCGTTCATCGAAGCGAACTGGTGGCACGGCCCGGGCTCGCGCTCGCTGACGCTCGACCGAAATGCATTCTCGTTCAGCGTGCCGCGCGACCGGGCAGCAGTCCGGATCGGTGCGACCGGGCAGGTGGCCCGGCAATTCTCGGTATCGGCGAGCCTCGGCGTGGAAGGGAATCTGTCCGACTACTCGGTGGTGAAGGGCCAGCTTTCGGCGAAATACCGCTGGTAACGCCGAGCCGACGGCCCGCGGGGCGCGAAATCCGCGCCTCGCGGAATTCCGCTATACTCTGCCGACCTGCCGCCCCCTTGGCGGCGGGTCGGAAGCGCGCCGATTTGCTGACTCGATTGCGGGCGCGCGAACCGGCCGGAACGTTGATGTGTCTTCGTCCCGGCGGTTCACTACAAATGCGGCTAAAGAGGTCGTCAGCCGCGCATCTTCGACTCCGCGCATCGCCGACACCGTTTAGCCGCCCAGTCATAAGGCGGAACGAATGGAATCGATCGGCATCGTCGCTCCACAGACCATGCACTTCGCCGAACCGCTGCGCTTGCAAAGCGGCAGCGTGATCGGCAACTATCAGCTCGTCGTCGAGACGTACGGCGAGCTCAACGCCGCGCGCTCGAACGCGGTGCTCGTCTGCCACGCGCTCAACGCGTCGCACCACGTCGCCGGCGTCTACGCGGACGACCCGCGCAGCGCCGGCTGGTGGGACAACATGGTCGGGCCGGCCAAGCCGCTCGACACCAACCGCTTCTTCGTGATCGGCGTGAACAACCTCGGCTCGTGCTTCGGCTCGACCGGCCCGATGAGCATCGATCCGTCGACCGGCAAGCCGTACGGCGCGCGCTTTCCGGTCGTCACCGTCGAGGACTGGGTGCACGCGCAGGCGCGCGTGGCCGACGCGTTCGGCATCGAGCGCTTCGCCGCGGTGATGGGCGGCAGCCTCGGCGGCATGCAGGCGCTCGCGTGGAGCCTGATGTACCCGGAGCGCGTCGCGCACTGCATCGACATCGCATCGACGCCGAAGCTGTCCGCGCAGAACATCGCGTTCAACGAGGTCGCGCGCTCGGCGATCCTGTCCGACCCCGACTTCCACGGCGGCGACTACTACGCGCACGACGTGAAGCCGAGGCGCGGCCTGCGCGTCGCGCGGATGATCGGCCACATCACGTATCTTTCGGACGACGACATGGCCGAGAAATTCGGCCGCGCGCTGCGCCGCGCCGACGGCGCGCTCGACGCGTACAACTTCAGCTTCGACGTCGAGTTCGAGGTCGAGTCGTACCTGCGCTACCAGGGCGACAAGTTCGCCGACTACTTCGACGCGAACACCTACCTGCTGATCACCCGCGCGCTCGACTACTTCGACCCGGCCAAGGCGTTCGACGGCAACCTCACCGCCGCGCTCGCGCAGACCAAGGCGAAATACCTGATCGCGAGCTTTTCGACCGACTGGCGCTTCGCGCCGGCGCGCTCGCGCGAGATCGTGAAGGCGCTGCTCGACAACAAGCGCACGGTGAGCTACGCGGAGATCGACGCGCCGCACGGCCACGACGCGTTCCTGCTCGACGACGCGCGCTATCACAACCTGATCCGCGCGTATTACGAACGAATCGCCAACGAGGTGGGTGCTTGACGTCGTCGCCTCTCTAAAGAGGGGCGATTCCCGCTACCGGCGATGCACGTCCGCATCGGAGAATGTTCAATGCGGCATTGGTATCACGATCATGCTCGACACCACACTCACTGCAGGCCCACTCTCTTATTCGCAGTCCCGCGATACCTTTCGGCCGCGTCGTGCTGGCTTTCGACCCGCACGCCGAACAGGACTGGGTAGAACCGCTTTCGTCGACTTCCTCGAACGTGACTCCGTGCGCCATCGCCTTGTAACGGAGCTTGTCTCGAAAGGACGACCAGGATGCGTCGTAGACGCTCTTCGCCATCCTGGTTCGGGCGAGTTTGGCGGCCGACACATTGCCGACCGCGATGTAATCGAAGCGCCGCACCAGATCGAGCGCGAGCTTGTGCTGGAAATCCGCACGGGCATTTGCCACCTTGGCGTGCAGCTTCGCGATATGTCGCCGGTGTTTGCGCGCCCGTTGCGCTTTCGCGAGCTTGTCGGCCGCACACCGGCCGAACTGGTCGTTGGGCAGTTTTTCTCCGGTCGAAAGTGTGGCGAAGTCTTTCAGGCCGAGATCTATGCCGACGCCGGAGCGGATCGGGCGCGCCGGAACATCGGGCATCTCGATCACGATGTTGAGGAACCAGTTGCCGCGCGCATCCTGCGCGAAGTTGGTGCCGTCCTTGATCCTGCCGTCGGGAAGCGGCCGGCTATTGAACACACGGAAAGTGTGGCCGGCAAAGCGAAACGCGTCGCCCTCGCGCTTCAGGTCGCGGCCCTTCAGCGGCACCCAGCCGAGCGATTTCCGGCCGCGATAGCGCAGGTAAGGGCGACGGTGCTGGCTACGCGACTTCGCGTATTGCTCGCACGTTGCGTTGACCGTGCCGGAGTGGATGCCGAGTGCCTTGCTGCTGCCGGTCGTCAGCACGTTCAGATCGAAACCCGTCGGCCACTTCTTGCCCCACTTGAGCGCGTGCTTCTGCGTGTCATTACAGAAGTTCCAGACGTAGTTCACCGCACGGCTCTGCTGGTTCAGCAGTCCGTTGAGCGACTTCACCCGGTAGCGGTAAACAAGGATCATGCCGGTCACTTTAACGCTGGAGTGCTGCCTGTCAACGGCGCTCCTTTTATCCCCGCCTTGAAGGACGGGGCTTTGCGGAGCATCTGATGAACCAGCAGGCGCTGAATTCCCTGTCCGCGCGCGCGGACTTCCGCACGATCGCACGCTGGGTCGAGCCGCGCTCGACCGTGCTCGACCTCGGCTGCGGCGACGGCTCGCTGCTCGCGTTGCTGATGGAAGAACTGGACGTCACCGGTTACGGCATCGAGCTGAACGACGCCGGCGTGCTCGCGAGCGCGAAGAACGGCATCAACGTGATCCAGCAGAATCTCGAGGACGGCCTGCGGCTGTTCGAAGACCACAGCTTCGACATCGCGATCCTGTCGCAAACCTTGCAGACGATCCACCAGACGGCCGCGATCCTGCGCGAAACGGCGCGCGTCGGCCGCGAGTGCATCGTGTCGTTCCCGAACTTCGGTTACTGGTCGCACCGTCTGTCGGTGCTGCACGGCCGGATGCCGGTGTCGAAATCGCTGCCGTACCAGTGGCACAACACGCCGAACGTGCGGGTGCTGACGATCAAGGATTTCGAGGCGCTCGCACCCGAGGTGGGCGTCACGATCCTCGACCGCGTCGTGCTGCACGAAGGGCAGCCGATTCGATGGGGAGCGAACTGGCGTGGTAGTCTTGCTGTCTACCGAGTCAGGCGCAGCTGAGCCGGCGCGCCGCCGTTGACGGACGGTGCGGCCGGCCAGGTGCGGCCGGCTAGGTGCGGCCAGCCAGGTGCGACCGGTCAAGGCATGGCCGGTCAGGTCAGGCCCGGCTGGTCTGGCCCTGCCCGCGCCGCACGGGCGGCCGCCATGTTGCGCCGCCTCCCCCGCCGCCATAACGTCAACGCTACCCAGTTTCTGTCCATGTCGAAAACGCCACACGAGGCGCCCGCACTCACCGCTCACGAGGATCACCCCGGCTGGCGAGCCTTCCTGAACACGCACATGCTGATCTGCGTGTTCCTCGGCTTCACGTCCGGCCTGCCGCTCTTCACGCTCGTCTATCTCGTGCAGGCATGGCTGCGCTCGGAAGGCGTCCAGCTGAAGGAAATCGGCCTGTTCGCGCTGATCCAGTTCCCGTATACATGGAAATTCCTGTGGGCGCCGCTGATGGACCGCTACCTCCCGCGCCTGCCCGGCTGGCGGCCCGGGCGCCGGCGCGGCTGGATGCTGCTCACGCAGGTGCTCGTCGCGGGCGCGATCGCCGCGCTCGGCTTCGTGTCGCCGCGCGATTCGATCTGGACGGTCGCCGCGCTCACCACGCTCGTCGCGTTCTTCGGCGCAAGCGCGGACATCGTGATCGACGCATATCGCCGCGAGTTGCTGCGCGATACCGAACAGGGCCTCGGCAACGCGGTGCACGTGAACGCGTACAAGCTCGCCGCGCTGATCCCCGGCTCGCTCGCGCTGATCCTGTCCGATCACCTGCCGTGGGACGTCGTGTTCGCGATCACCGGCGCGTTCATGCTGCCGGGCATCGTGATGACGCTGCTCGTGCGCGAGCCGGACGTGGTCGGCGCGCCGCCGCGCAACCTGCGCGACGCGATCGTGCTGCCGTTCCGCGAATTCATCCAGCGCGACGGCTGGGCCGGCGCGCTGCTCGTGATCGCGTTCATCTTCCTGTTCAAGATCGGCGACACGATGGCGACGACGCTGTCGACGTCGTTCTTCCTCGACATCGGCTTCTCGCGCACGGAGATCGGCATCGTCGCGAAGACCACCGCGCTCGTCGCGAGCGTCGCCGGCGGGATCATCGGCGGCGTCTGGCTCGTGAAGATCGGCATCGGCCGCGGGCTGTGGATCTTCGGCGCGCTGCAGATGGTGTCGACGCTCGGCTTCGCGTGGCTCGCGCAGGTCGGCCCCGGCTCGGCGGTGCTCGCGACGCTCTACGACTTCACGGTCGCCGCGAGCCACGCGATCGCGTCGGTGCTGTCGGTCGTCGGCATCGAGGTCACGCCGCAGCTCAGCCCGATGACGGTGGCGCTCGCGCTCGTCTACGGCTTCGAAACCTTCACGACCGGCCTGACGATGGCCGCCTTCGTCGCCTACATCGCGAGCACGACCGACCCGCGCTACACCGCGACGCAGTTCGCGCTGTTCACGAGCCTCGCGTCGGTGCCGCGCACGCTCGCGTCCGCGGCGAGCGGCTTCATCGTCGCGAAGACCGGCTGGTTCGACTACTTCCTGCTGTGCACCGTGCTCGCGATCCCCGGCATGCTGCTGCTGTTCAAGATCGCGCCGTGGCGCGGCAGCGCGCGCAATGGCGAGGCGACCCGTGCGCAGTGACCGCTTGCGCCGCCTCGCGCACCTGGCCGCATCGCTGAGCGTCGGCGTCGCGGCGCTCGGCACGGGCGCCGCGCACGCAGGCGATGCGGGTTCCGCCGCGGCGCCCGGCTCCGCACCGTCGGCCACGCCGGCGCCGGCCACGCCCGCGCCATCCGCACCGCCCACCGCCGCCGAACCCGCGCAACCGACCGGCGCCGCCGCGTCTGCAAAGGCCTACACGCCGACGCCGCAGCAGGTGCGCTTCGGCAACGCGGTCGCGTTCCGCACGTTGATTCCGTCGCCGGTGCTCGAGCAGCTGACGGCGAACGAATACGCACAGATCGTGCAGGCGGCCGCGCAAGGCAACCGCCTGCTCGCCGAGAACCAGCCGCGCGTGAAGCGCCTGCGCGCGATCGTCGCGAAGCTCGCGCCGTATTCGGTGAAATGGAACGACCGGGTCAAGACGTGGACGTGGGAGGTCAATGCGATCCGCTCGCGCGACATCCGCGTGTCGTGCCTGCCCGGCGGCAAGATCCTCGTGTACGGCGGCATGCTCGACCGCATCCGCCTGAACGACGACGAACTCGGCGTGCTGCTCGCGCACGGCATCGCGCACGCACTGCGCGAACACGCGCGCGGCAACTTCAGCGATCCGTCGCAGACGTCGCTGCGCGCGGCGACGCTGCCGCCGCTGTTCGGCGTCGGCGACCCGCTGCCGCCGCCGCTGAACCTCGACGGCCGCCTGCAGACGCTGCGCTACGACCCGACCGACGAGACCGAAGCCGACGTGATCGGCGGCGACATCGCCGCGCGCGCGGGCTTCGACCCGCGCGCCGCGATCACGCTCTGGGACAAGCTGGCGGCCGCGACGCGCGCGAACCGGGAAACCGGCTACATCTACACGCATCCGTACAGCACCGCGCGCCGCCAGGATCTGCTGAACCGGCTGCCGGACCTGATGCCGCTGTACGCGAAAGCTACGGCCAAGCGCATCGAGACGCTACCCGACTACGCGGGGATCGGCGCGCAGCGGCGCAAGGTCGCGCGGCGCTGAACGGGGGGCGCGCTATGCGCCGACCTTCGGCTCGACCGACAGATCGACGGCCGCGCGCTCCTCGAGCGTGCGGCTGCCCGACCCGCGCATCCAGCGCACCTCGTCGCCGGGGCTGCGGCCGAACAGCCGCTTGAACTCGCGGCTGAACTGCGACGCGCTCGCGTAGCCGACCCGCGCTGCCGCCGCGCCCGCGCTCATCCCGTCCTGCACCATCATCAGCCGCGCCTGGTGCAGCCGCGCGGCCTTCACGTACTGCATCGGCGACGTCGCCGTCACGCTCTTGAACTGCGCATGGAACACCGCGACGCTCATGCCGGCTTCCCGCGCGAGCGTGTCGACGTCGAAATCGGCGGTCAGGTCCGCGTGGATGCGGCGCAGCGCCCGCGCGATGCGGCCGAAGTGATGCTGCTGCGCGAGCGCCGCGCGGATCGCGTCGCCCTGCGCGCCGGTCAGCACGCGGTATGCGATCTCGCGCATGATCGACGGGCCGAGCACGCGCATGTCGTGCGGCGAAACAAGCGCCTCGAGCAGCCGCAGCACCGCATCGGCAAGTGGCGCGTCGAGCGGCGTCGAATACACGCCGCGCGGCTCGCTGAGCGCGACGCCGCGCGTCTCGTCGAGCAGGATCGACAATTCGGCGATCACCGCGAGATCGATGCGGATCGAGATTGCGAGAAACGGCGCGTCCGCGCTCGCGGATGTCTCGCATTCGAACGGCAGCGGCACCGACAGCACGAGATACTGCTGCGCGTCGTAGACGAACGACTGATCGCCGAGATAGCCGCGCTTGCGCCCCTGGCAGACGACGATGATGCTCGGCTCGTACAGCACCGGCATGCGCGGTATCGGCCGGTTCGCGCGAATGAAGCGCACGCCGTCGATATCTGCCGCCGCCATGCCTTCGTTCGGCGCGAGGCGCGCGAGCAGGTCGATCATGCGGCGCTGTACACGGTTGCCCGTGTCGGCGAAAAGGGGCTGGAAGCTCATCGGCGCGATCCGGTCCGGCAAGAGAAACAGGCTTGCAATGTAGCACTTTGACACCGTTTTAGCGGGGTGTTGGCCGCACTTCGAGAGAAATAGGCAAATCTTCGAGACCTTCAGGTATTTCGTGTCGACATATCGCTCCGTACGATGGCGTCCTGCCTCGCCGCGCCGCCACATGGCGCGACGGCAGCGACTTTTGCCGAACCAGGAGCCCCCGCATGAGCACAACCTATGCCTACGCCGCGACCGACGCCCGGTCGCCGCTCGCCCCGTTCGAATTCCAGCCGCGCGCGCTGCGCGATCTCGACGTGCAGATTGAGATCCTGTATTGCGGCGTGTGTCATTCGGATCTCCATCAGGCCCGCAATGAATGGAAGAACACGATCTATCCGGTCGTGCCCGGCCATGAAATCGTCGGCCGCGTGCGCGCGACCGGCCCGCAGGTGTCGCGCTTCAAGGCCGGAGATCTGGTCGGCGTCGGCTGCCTCGTCGATTCGTGCCGCACCTGCCCGAGCTGCGCGGAAGGGCTCGAGCAGTATTGCGAGAACGGTTTCGTCGGCACCTACAACGGCCGCGACCGCGTGAGCGGCGACGTGACCTACGGCGGCTATGCGACGCAGATCGTCGTCGACGAGGCGTTCGTGCTGCGCGTGCCGGACACGCTCGATCCGGCCGGCGCCGCGCCGCTGCTGTGCGCGGGGATCACCACGTATTCGCCGCTGCGCCAGTGGAACGTCGGCCCGGGCAAGAAGGTCGGCATCGTCGGGCTGGGCGGCCTTGGCCACATGGGCGTGAAGCTCGCGCGCGCGATGGGTGCGCACGTGGTGCTGTTCACGACGTCGCCGTCGAAGGTCGAGGACGGCAAGCGGCTCGGCGCGCACGAGGTGGTGATCTCGAAGGATGACGCGCAGATGCACGCGCACCTGAACAGCTTCGACTTCATCCTGAACACGGTCGCCGCGCAGCACGACCTGAACCCGTTCCTGCACCTGCTGAAGCGCGACGGCACGATGACGCTGGTCGGCGCGCCGGAGCACGACCATCCGTCGCCGCAGGTGTTCAACCTGATCTTCAAGCGCCGCCGTCTCGCGGGCTCGCTGATCGGCGGCATCGCGGAAACGCAGGAAATGCTCGATTTCTGCGCCGAGCACGGGATCACGTCGGATATCGAGACGATCCCGATGCAGCAGATCAACGCGGCTTACGAGCGGATGCTGAAGAGTGATGTGAAGTATCGGTTCGTCGTCGATATGGCGTCGCTCCGCGCGTAACGCGGCCGCTGCACCAAGCAAAACGGGCCGCGACATACGCGACCCGTTTTGCTGGCGACTTGCATCCGCGCCGTACGCGGGCAGCACTTACTTGTAGTCGTAATCCACCGTCAGCGGCGCATGGTCGCTGAACTTGATGTCCTTGAAGATCGACGTGCTTTTCGCAGTGCCCGCGATCCCCGGCGTCGCGATCTGGTAGTCGATCCGCCACCCGACGTTCTTCGCATACGCCTGGCCGCGGTTGCTCCACCACGTGTATTGCTCGGCGCGCGGATCGAGCGTGCGGAACACGTCGACGTAGCCGACGTCATCGAACAGCTTCGTGAGCCACGCGCGTTCTTCCGGCAGGCAGCCGGAATTCTTCTGGTTGCTCTTCCAGTTCTTGATGTCGATTTCCTTGTGGACGATGTTCACGTCGCCGCACAGGATCACCTCGCGCTTCTTCTTGAGCGCAGCGAGGTGCGGCATGAACTCGTCCATGAAGCGGTACTTCGCCTGCTGGCGCTCGTCGCCGCTCGAGCCGGACGGCACGTACACCGACACGACCGACAGCTTGCCGTAGCGCGCCTCGACGTAGCGCCCTTCCGAATCGAATTCGCTGCTGCCGAAGCCGATGATCACGTCATCGGGCTCGTGGCGGCTGTACAGCCCCGCGCCGCTGTAGCCCTTCTTCTCGGCATGGTGAAAATAGCTCCTGAAGCCGTGCGGCTCGACGAATTCGGCCGGCAGGTCGTCGGCCGACACCTTGATCTCCTGCACGCACACGCAATCGGCGTTCTGCTCGCCGAGCCAGTCGAAGAAGCCTTTCTTCGCGGCGGAGCGGATGCCGTTCAGGTTGGCGGTAATCACACGCATCATGTCGGGTTCCCGTTCAGTATTCTCTGGTTTCTATCGTAGCCGGCCGCGCTCAGCGGATCTTCACGCCTTCCAGCTCGGGCTTGGGCGGCGGGAATTCCAGCTTCATGTCGGTCAGCGTGCGCAGCAGCAGCTCGGCGATCATCACGTTGCGGTGCGTCTTCGAGTTCGCCGGAATCACGTACCACGGCGCATGCTCCGCCGACGTCGCGGCGAGCGCGTCGCGATACGCGCCCTGGTACGCGTCCCAGTGCTTGCGCGCGTCGAGGTCGGCGATGTCGAACTTCCAGTGCTTGGTCGGATCGTCGACCCGCGCCTGCAGCCGGTCGCGCTGCTCGTCCTTCGAGATGTGCAGGAAGCACTTGACGATCGTCGTGCCGTTCTCGACCAGCATCGTCTCGAAATCGCGGATCTGCCGGTAGCGGCGCTCGCACTCCTTCTCGTCGATCACGCCCAGCACGCGCGGCACGAGCACGTCTTCATAGTGGCTGCGGTTGAAGATCGCGAGCTCGCCCGCCGACGGCACCTGTGCATGCACGCGCCACAGGAAGTCGTGCGCGGCCTCGATCGGCGTCGGCGCCTTGAACGACACGACGCGCAGGCCGAGCGGATCGACCTCGCGGAACACCGCGCGCACGGTGCCGTCCTTGCCGCTCGTGTCCATGCCCTGCAGCACCAGCAGCACGCGCTTCTTCTGCTGCGTGTGCAGCCGCTCCTGCTGCACGTCGAGTTCCATCGACACGGCCGACAGCCGCTCGCGGTCGGTTTCCTTCGCCCCCGACGAAAACGGCTTCACGGACGGATCGAATGCGTCGAGCGTGAACGCCGCGGCGTCCTTCTCGCGCGTGTGGTACGGCACCCGGTAGTCGTCGAGCGACGGTTGTTTCGCCATGCGTTCCTCCGTGTGACGGCGCGCACGCCGCGTGCGCGCCAGTTGCAACGGGCCGCCCCGAACAGGTTCGGCGGCGGCCCGTCATCAAGCGCGGGTCAGGCGCGTGCGCCGCTTACCCGAGCTTCTTCTTCAGCAGTTCGTTGACCTGCTGCGGGTTCGCCTTGCCCTTCGTCGCCTTCATCGCCTGGCCGATCAGCGCGTTGAACGCCTTTTCCTTGCCCGCACGGAATTCCTCGACCGACTTCGCGTTCGCCGCAAGCACCTCGTCGATGATCGCCTCGAGCGCGCCGGTGTCGGAAATCTGCTTCAGCCCCTTCGCGTCGATGATGCGGTCGGCCGCGCCTTCGTCGGCGGCCTTCTCGTCCCACATCGTCGCAAAGATTTCCTTCGCGATCTTGTTCGAGATCGTGCCGTCCGCAATCCGCTGCAGCACGAGCGCGAGCTGGGCGGCCGACACGGGGATCGCGTCGATCTCGATGCCGTCGCGGTTCAACTGCGACGACACGTCGCCCATCAGCCAGTTCGCGGCGATCTTCGCGTTCGCGGCGCCGGCCTTGGCAACCACTGCCTCGAAGTACGCGGCCATCGCCTTGCTCGACGTCAGCACGCCCGCGTCGTACGCGGACACGCCGTACTGCTCGACGAAGCGCTGCTGCATCGCGGCCGGCAGCTCGGGCATGCCGGCCTGCACGCGCTCCACCCAGTCCGCGCCGATCACGAGCGGCATCAGGTCCGGATCGGGGAAGTAGCGATAGTCGTGCGCGTCTTCCTTGCTGCGCATCGAGCGCGTTTCGCGCTTGTCCGGGTCGTACAGGCGGGTTTCCTGCACGACCTCGCCGCCGTCCTCGATCAGCTCGATCTGGCGGCGCACCTCGTAGTTGATTGCCTCTTCGAGGAAGCGGAACGAGTTCAGGTTCTTGATCTCGGCGCGGGTGCCGAACTTCTCCTGGCCGACCGGTCGCACCGACACGTTCGCGTCGCAGCGGAACGAGCCTTCCTGCATGTTGCCGTCGCAGATGCCGAGCCACACGACGAGCCCGTGCAGCGCCTTCGCATATGCGACCGCCTCGGCCGCGCTGCGCATTTCCGGCTCGGTGACGATTTCGAGCAGCGGCGTGCCCGCGCGGTTCAGGTCGATGCCCGTCATCCCGGCGAAGTCTTCATGCAGCGACTTGCCCGCATCTTCTTCCAGATGCGCGCGGGTCAGGTTGATGGTCTTCGAATACGCTTCCTTGCCGGCCTTTTCATTGGCGGGCACCTGGATCGTGATCTGGCCGCCCTGCACGACCGGAATCTCGTACTGGCTGATCTGATAGCCCTTCGGCAGATCGGGGTAGAAATAGTTCTTGCGCGCGAAGATGCTGCGCGGCGCGATGGTCGAGCCGATCGCGAGGCCGAAGCGGATCGCCCGCTCGACCGCGCCGCGGTTCAGCACCGGCAGCACGCCCGGCAGCGCGAGGTCGACCGGACAGGCCTGCGTGTTCGGTTCCGCGCCGAACTGCGTCGGCGCGCCGGAGAAAATCTTCGAGACGGTCGACAGTTGCGCATGCGTCTCGAGACCGATGACGACTTCCCATTGAGTCATTGCTTACACCCCCGCCGGAACTTGCTTGTGCCAGCCGGTCGCGCGCTGGAACGCGTCGGCGACCTGCAGCATCCGGGCTTCGTTGAAATAGTTGCCGATGATCTGCAGGCCGACCGGGCGCTGCGCATTCGCGCCCGCGCCGAAGCCGCACGGCACGCTCATGCCGGGCAGGCCGGCGAGGCTCACCGACAGCGTGTAGATGTCCGCGAGATACATCGCCACCGGATCGTCGCCCTTCGCGCCGAGATCCCATGCGACCGTCGGCGACGCCGGGCCCATGATCACGTCGCAGGACTTGAACGCTTCCTGGAAATCCTGCGCGATGATGCGGCGGATCTTCTGCGCCTGCAGGTAGTACGCGTCGTAGTAGCCGTGCGACAGCACGTAGGTGCCGACCAGGATGCGGCGCTTCACCTCGGGGCCGAAGCCCTCGGCGCGCGACTTCTTGTACATGTCGAGCAGGTCGCCGTACTGGGCCGCGCGGTGGCCGTAGCGCACGCCGTCGAAGCGCGACAGGTTCGACGACGCTTCCGCCGGCGCGATCACGTAGTAGACGGGGATCGACAGCTCCGTCTTCGGCAGCGACACCGGCACGAGCGTCGCGCCGAGCGCCTCATACTGCTTGAGCGCCGCGTCGATCGTCGCGCGCACGTCGTCGGCGAGGCCGTCGCCGAAGTATTCGTTCGGCAGGCCGATGCGCAGGCCCGCGAGCGGCTTCGCCGCATCGTTGCCCGGTGCCCACGGCTGGCCGAGGTGGCGCGTGAAATCCTCGTCGTCGCGCTCGAGGCTCGTCGAGTCGCGCTCGTCGAAGCCGGCCATCGCGTTCAGCAGCAGCGCGCAGTCGGCCGCGCTCTGCGCCATCGGGCCGCCCTGGTCGAGCGACGACGCGAACGCGATCATCCCGTAGCGCGACACGCGGCCGTAGGTCGGCTTGATGCCCGTCACGCCCGCGAACGACGCGGGCTGGCGGATCGAGCCGCCGGTGTCGGTGCCGGTCGCGGCCGGCGCGAGGCGCGCGGCGACGGCGGCCGAGCTGCCGCCCGAGCTGCCGCCCGGCACCGCGTGGGTGTCCCACGGGTTCTTCACCGGGCCGAACGCGGAGTTCTCGTTCGACGAGCCCATCGCGAACTCGTCCATGTTGGTCTTGCCGAGCGTGACCATGCCGGCCGCCTGCAGGCGGGCGACGACGGTCGCGTCGAACGGGCTCGCGTAGTTCGCGAGCATCTTCGAGCCGGCGGTCGAGCGCCAGCCGCGCGTGACGAACACGTCCTTGTGCGCGATCGGCAGGCCGGTGAGCGCGCCGCCCGCGCCGCGCGCGAGCTCGGCGTCGGCGGCCTTCGCCTGCGCGAGGGTGAGGTCGGCGTCGACGTGGACGAACGCGTTCAGGTGCTGCGCGGCGTCGATCCGTTTCAGGTAGTGCTGCGCCAGCTCGACGGCCGAGCATTCCTTGGCGGCGAGCGCGGCGCGCAGTTCGGTCAGGCTTTTTGCGTGCATTGAGTGGTTTTCCTGGGAATTCTGGGTCGCGCGCCGCGCGAAACGGCGGGCGCGCTTGTCATCGAACGCTTACTCGATCACCTTCGGCACGAGGTACAGGCCGTCCTGCACGGCCGGCGCCGGACGCTGGTTGTCGTCGCGGTTCACCGTTTCCGTGACGGCGTCGTCGCGCAGCCGCTGCGCAACCGCCTGGATCTGCTCGATCGGGTGGGCGAGCGGCGCGATGCCGGTGGTGTCGACTGCCTGCATCTGCTCGACGAGGCCGAAGAATTCATTGAGCTGGCCGAGCGTATGCTCGGCGTCGGCGTCGGCCATTTCGAGCCGCGCAAGGTGCGCGATGCGTTTCACATCGGTCAGGGTCAGGGCCATGCGGTCACCGGAAAACAAGGCGGCGCGGCACGCGAAAACCGGTGCCGCGGCGGGGGGTTGGAGGGTACGATCCCGCCCTCAAAAATCGGGTACGAAGCGGCAAAAATACCGCCCGTTTCGATTCAAATACGGCGAAATTATAAGGTATCATTACGCGTTCGACCCAAACCCGGCAGCCTTTTCCCGCACCGTTTCGCCCTGTTTCGGCCAGCCGTGCGGGCATGGTGCGACTCCCGGTAGACTTCACTCGCAGCTTCGAGCGCCGCGGCGGCCGCTTCCGCCACGATCCGAGGCTGTTATTTTTTCCGCTGCCGCCCTCAGCGCTCGCTATGAAGGGCCGGCCCAGAGCGAAACAGGATTCTGAATGTTCGGTTTTTTGCGCAGCTACTTCTCCAACGATCTGGCGATCGACCTCGGCACCGCAAACACCCTGATCTACATGCGCGGCAAGGGCATCGTGCTCGATGAGCCGTCGGTCGTGTCGATCCGCCAGGAAGGCGGCCCCAACGGCAAGAAGACGATCCAGGCGGTCGGCAAGGAAGCCAAGCAGATGCTCGGCAAGGTGCCGGGCAACATCGAGGCGATCCGCCCGATGAAGGACGGCGTGATCGCCGACTTCACCGTCACCGAGCAGATGATCAAGCAGTTCATCAAGACGGCCCACGAGTCGCGCATGTTCTCGCCGTCGCCGCGCATCATCATCTGCGTGCCGTGCGGCTCGACCCAGGTCGAGCGCCGCGCGATCAAGGAAGCCGCCCACGGCGCCGGCGCGTCGCAGGTCTACCTGATCGAGGAGCCGATGGCAGCCGCGATCGGCGCCGGCCTGCCGGTGTCGGAAGCAACGGGCTCGATGGTCGTCGATATCGGCGGCGGCACGACCGAAGTCGGCGTGATCTCGCTCGGCGGCATCGTCTACAAGGGCTCGGTGCGCGTCGGCGGCGACAAGTTCGACGAGGCGATCGTCAACTACATCCGCCGCAACTACGGCATGTTGATCGGCGAACAGACCGCCGAAGCGATCAAGAAGGAAATCGGCTCCGCGTTCCCGGGCTCCGAAGTCAAGGAAATGGAAGTGAAGGGCCGCAACCTGTCGGAAGGCATTCCGCGCAGCTTCACGATCTCCAGCAACGAAATCCTCGAGGCGCTCACCGATCCGCTGAACCAGATCGTGTCGTCGGTGAAGATCGCGCTCGAGCAGACCCCGCCGGAACTGGGCGCCGACATCGCCGAGCGCGGGATGATGCTGACGGGCGGCGGCGCCCTGCTGCGCGACCTCGACCGCCTGCTCGCGGAAGAAACCGGCCTGCCGGTGCTCGTCGCCGAAGATCCGCTCACCTGCGTCGTGCGCGGTTCGGGCATGGCGCTCGAGCGCATGGACAAGCTGGGCAGCATCTTCTCGTACGAGTGATCGTCTAGCAGTCTCCTGACATGACGCACCCGCGGCGTGGCCGGCTCGCTCGTTTAGAACGAACCGCCGCGCCGTTTGCGCGTCTGAGCTTCATTTAACCGATCATTCGCGCCCGGCGCCGACCATGGAATACAGTCCGCCGCCCCTCTTCAAGCAAGGCCCGCCCGCGCTCGCGCGGCTCATCTTCTTCGTCGCCGTCGCGATCGCACTCCTGGTGTCGGACGCGCGCTTCAACACGCTCGAAATCGTCCGCGGGGTGCTCGGCACCGTGCTGTATCCGCTGCAGCGCGCGGCGCTCGTGCCGCGCGACCTGTTCATGGGCGCGGCCGAGATCGCCACCTCCGGCGCCTCGCTGCGCCACGAGAACGACCAGCTGCGCGCGCGCAACCTGCAACTGTCGACGCAGGCCAACCAGGCCGCCGTGCTCACGCTGGAAAACACCCACCTGCGCGCGGTGCTCGAGCTGCGCCAGCACATCGCGACGCGCTCGACCCCCGTCGAGATCCAGTACGACACGGCCGACCCGTTCACGCAGAAGATCGTGATCGGCCAGGGCATGCAGCAGGGCATCCAGGTCGGCGCGCCGGTGGTCAGCGAGGACGGCGTCGTCGGCCAGGTCACCCGCGTGTTCCCGCTGCAGGCCGAAGTCACGCTGATCACCGACCGCGATCTCGCGATTCCGGTCCAGGTGCTGCGCACCGGCCTGCGCAGCGTGATCTACGGCACCCCGCGCGGCGATTCGCTCGACCTGCGCTTCGTGCCGACGAGCGCCGACCTCGTCGCCGGCGACGAGCTCGTCACGAGCGGCCTCGACGGCGTCTATCCGCCGGGCCTGCCGGTCGCGAAGGTCGCGCGCGTCGACAAGCTCGCCGACACCGCGTTCGCGCGCGTGACCTGTGCGCCGGTCGCCGCGGTGCGCGGCGCGCGGCAGATGCTGGTGCTGCATTACCAGAACGACATCCCGCCGCGCCCCGAGCCGGAGCCGGCCGCCGACAAGAACGCGAAGGGCGGCAAGAAGGCCGCGAAGGGCGCCGCGAAGCCGGCCGACAAGGCCGCCGGCGCCCCGGCCCAGCCGGGCGCGAATGCCGCCCCCGCCGCCCCCGCCGCGCCGACGAAACCCGCCGCCGCGCCCGCGAAGCCCGCGGCAGGGCAGCCAGGAGCCCAGCGATGAACCGTCCGCAATACATCCTGCAGCCGGTCAACCCGTACTTCATCGTCTTCAGCCTCGCCGCCGCGTTCCTGCTGAACCTGATGCCGTGGGGCCGCCTGCCCGGCGTGCCCGACTTCGTCGCGCTCGTGCTGCTGTTCTGGAACATCCACCAGCCGCGCAAGGTCGGGATGGGCGTCGCGTTCGCGCTCGGCATCCTGATGGACGTGCACGAAGCGGGCCTGCTCGGCGAGCATGCGCTCGCCTACACGCTGCTGTCGTACGGCGCGATCACGATCCATCGCCGCGTGCTGTGGATGCCGATCGGCGTGCAGGTGCTGTACGTCACGCCGCTGCTCGTCGTCGCGCAGCTCGTGCCGTTCGTGATCCGCCTGCTGATGGGCGCCGCGTTCCCCGGCTGGCGCTACCTGGTCGACGGTTTCGTCGAGGCCGCGCTGTGGCCGATCGCGAGCCACCTGCTGCTGATGCCGCAGCGCCGTCCGGTCGATCCGGACGACACGCGCCCGATCTGAGCGCGCCCGCGCCGCCAGGACCTGCCTTGAACATCCGCCGCCCTTCCACCCGCCGCGCCGGGTTCGCTCGACCGTAACCGCATGACCGAATTCAACGACACCCAACAGCAGCTCTCGAGGTTCCGCCTGCGCGTCGCGGCGGCGGGCGTGTTCGTGTTCGTCTGCTTCGGGCTGCTCGCGAGCCGCTTCTTCTACCTGCAGCTCTGGCAGCACGGCAAATACGCGCTGCAGGCCGAGGAGAACCGCATCTCGGTCGCGCCGATCGTGCCGAACCGCGGCATCATCACCGACCGCAACGGCGTCGTGCTCGCGAAGAACTATTCCGCGTACACGCTCGAGATCACGCCGTCGAAGCTCACCGACACGCTCGAGAACACGATCGACCAGCTCGCGACGATCGTGCAGATCGACGCGCGCGACCGCCGCCGCTTCAAGAAGCTGCAGGAAGACTCGAAGAACTTCGAGAGCCTGCCGATCCGCACGCGCCTCACCGACGACGAAGTCGCGCGCTTCACCGCGCAGCGCTTCCGCTTCCCCGGCGTCGACGTGCGCGCGCGGCTGTTCCGCCAGTACCCGCTCGGCACGACGGCCGCGCACGTGATCGGCTACATCGGCCGCATCTCGAAGCGCGACCAGGATCGCATCGACGCGATGAGCGACGACAACGACAGCGATCCGGAGCACTACGATCCGCGCCGCGACGCGAACAACTACAAGGGCACCGACTACGTCGGCAAGATCGGCGTCGAGCAGAGCTACGAGACCGAGCTGCACGGCCTGACCGGTTTCGAGGAAGTCGAGGTGACGGCGGGCGGCCGGCCGGTGCGCACGCTGTCGCGCACGCAGGCGACGCCCGGCAACAACCTCGTGCTGTCGCTCGACATCGGGCTGCAGCAGATCGCCGAGCAGGCGTTCGCCGGCAAGCGCGGCGCGCTCGTCGCGATCGAGCCGAAGACGGGCGACGTGCTCGCGTTCGTGTCGTCGCCGAGCTTCGACCCGAACTCGTTCGTCGACGGCATCGACCAGCAGACCTGGGACGAGCTGAACAACTCGCCCGACAAGCCGCTGCTGAACCGCCCGCTGCACGGCACCTACCCGCCCGGCTCGACCTACAAGCCGTTCATGGCGCTCGCGGGGCTGACGCTCGGCAAGCGCACGCCGGGCTGGGGCATCCAGGATCCCGGCTACTTCACGTTCGGCGGCCACACGTTCCGCAACGACGTGCGCGCGGGCCAGGGTTTCGTCGACATGAACAAGGCGATCATGGTGTCGAACGACACCTACTTCTACATGCTCGCGCGCGACCTCGGCGTGAACGCGATCGCGAACTTCATGAAGCCGTTCGGCTTCGGCCAGATCACCGGCATCGACGTCCAGGGCGAGGCGCGCGGGATCCTGCCGTCGCCGGACTGGAAACGCAAGACCTTCAAGAAGGCCGCGCAGCAGAAGTGGTTCGACGGCGAGACGATCAGCCTCGGGATCGGCCAGGGCTACAACTCGTTCACGATCCTGCAGCTCGCGCACGCCACCGCGACGCTCGCAAACGACGGCGTCGTGATGAAGCCGCACCTCGTGAAGGAAGTCGAGGATCCGATCTCGCGCGGGCGCCACCTCACCGTGCCGAAGGAAAGCGCCACGATCCCGCTCAAGCAGTCGGACATCGACGTCGTGAAGCGCGGGATGGAGAACGTGATCGAGAACCCGTCCGGCACCGCGTACAAGGTGTTCCGCGGCGCGCCGTACCTCGCGGCCGGCAAGACCGGCACCGCGCAGGTGTTCTCGCTGCAGGGCGGCAACTACAAGGGCCACCTGCTCGCCGAGCACCTGCGCGACCACGCGCTGTTCATCGCATACGCGCCGGTCGACCATCCGCAGATCGCGCTCGCGCTGATCGTCGAGAACGGCGGCTGGGGGGCGCAGTCCGCGGGCCCGATCGCGCGCCGCGTGCTCGACTTCTACCTCGTCGAGCGCCAGAACCCGAAGAACGAGGCGGCCGCCGTCGCGGCCGCGGCGTCGGCCACCGAGCCGGTCAACGTGCCGGTAACCGGCGATACATCGAAACCCGTCACCGTCGCGGCCGGCTTCAAGATGCTGCCGCAGCCGGTCGTGCCGGGCGCGGCCAGCGCGGCGGACGCCGCGTCGGTGCCCGACGCGTCCGGCGTGCCGGGCGCCGGCGCCGCTCCGGCAGCCCCGACGGTCGCGAGCGCCGCCGCACCGGCCGCCGCGAGCATGCCGCCGATCCGGCGCATGCCGCACCGGCCGCGCCGGCCCGCCAGCGACGCGCAGCCGCTGGCCGCCGCGCCGCGGGACGACAACCGTGCGACGTCCGCCGCGAAATCGGCGGACGACGGCACCGCTCATTAACGGAGAAAGGCATGCAATTCGACAAGCGCGCCTGGCTCGACAAGATCAAGCAGATGTTCGCGGGCTTCGACCGCCCGCTCGCCCTCATCGTGTTCCTGCTGCTGTGCGTCGGCATCGTCACGCTTTACAGCGCAAGCATCGACGTGCCGGGCCGGGTCGAGGACCAGTTGCGCAACATCCTGCTGACGTTCGTGCTGATGTGGGTGATCGCCAACATACCGCCGACGACGCTGATGCGCTTCGCGGTGCCGCTCTACTCGTTCGGCGTCACGCTATTGATCGCGGTCGCGCTGTTCGGGATGACCAAGAAGGGCGCGAAGCGCTGGCTGAACGTCGGCGTCGTGATCCAGCCGTCCGAGATCCTGAAGATCGCGACGCCGCTGATGCTCGCGTGGTACTACCAGCGCCGCGAAGGCGGCCTGCGCTGGTACGACTTCATCGCCGCGTTCGGCATCCTGATGGTGCCGGTCGGGCTGATCGCGAAGCAGCCCGACCTCGGCACCGGCCTGCTCGTGTTCGCGGCGGGCTTCTTCGTGATCTACCTCGCGGGCCTGTCGTTCAAGCTGATCGTGCCGGTGCTGGTCGCCGGCGTGCTCGCGGTCGGCTCGATCGCGGTGTTCGAGGAGCGGATCTGCCAGCCGGAAGTGCAGTGGCCGCTGATGCACGACTACCAGAAGCACCGCGTGTGCACGCTGCTCGACCCGACCTCCGACCCGCTCGGCAAGGGCTTCCACACGATCCAGGCGGTGATCGCGATCGGCTCCGGCGGCGCGCTCGGCAAGGGCTACCTGAAGGGCACCCAGGCGCACCTCGAATTCATTCCGGAAAAGCACACCGACTTCATCTTCGCGGTGTTCTCCGAGGAATGGGGCCTCGCCGGCGGCCTCGTGCTGCTCACGCTGTACATGGCGCTGATCGCGCGCGGCCTGTACATCGCCGCGCAGGGCGCGACGCTGTTCGGCCGGCTGCTGGCCGGCTCGCTCACGCTCGCGTTCTTCGTCTACGCGTTCGTCAACATCGGGATGGTGAGCGGGGTACTGCCTGTCGTCGGCGTGCCGTTGCCGTTCATGAGCTACGGCGGCACCGCGCTCACGACGCTCGGCATCGCGATCGGGATGATCATGAGCGTCGGCCGGCAGCGGCGGCTGATGAAGAGCTGAGCGGGCTGCGCGCCGGACGTTTGCCCGCATATCGAAGCGGCTCGGGATGGCGGCGCCTCGTGCGCCGCTTTTTTCATTGCGATGCGCCGTGCGGGCTGCCTTCGGTCGTCGCGCCGGGGGTGCCGCCGGTCGCCGGGCCCTGCGCCTTCACGCGCGCGCTCAGCTCCTTGAATTTCAGCCCCGCGGTCTCGTCGCCCTGCGCGGCCGCAGCCGCGTAATACGCGCGCGCGATGTTCAGGTTCTGCTCGACGCCGTCGCCGCCGCGCTCGTAGAACGATGCCGTCACGTATTGCGCGGTGGGCTCGCCCGCGTCGGCCGCCTGCTTGTACCACGCGAATGCCTGGCGGTTGTCGCGCGGTGTGCCGCGCCCGTCGAGGAACTGGTTCGCGAGCGACAGCTCCGCCTGCACGTGGCCCTGCTTCGCAGCCTTCAGGAACCAGCGATGCGCCTCGGCCGGATTGCGCGCGACGAATTCGCCGTCGTCGAACATCCGCCCGTACACGTACTGCGCGTGCGACATGTTCGCGTCCGCCGCGCGCTTCAGCCAGCGCAGGCCCTCGTCGACGTTCGCCGTCACGCCTTCGCCCGTGATCAGCATCATCGCGTAGTTGAACTGCGCGAGGCGATCGCCGCGCTCGGCCGCATCGTGAAACTGCACGAGCGCCGCGCGGTAGTTGCCGGCGTTGTAGTCGGCAATCGCGGACGCCGTCTCGCGCGCCGGCTCCGGCTGCGCATGCGAACCCTGCGCGAGCGCCGCGCCGCAGACGGCCCACAGGCCGAGCGCGGCGCCGCCTGCCCGCATCGCGCGCGCGCAGCCGTGGCGGCCCGCGCCGTCGATTCCGTTCATGACCGCACCTCCTGCAACGCCTGCCGCGTCGCGCGCAGCAGCCAGGTTACGTCGGCGGACAACGCGATCACCCGGTAGCCGGCGTCGCGGTATTGCCGCGCGGCCGCAGTATCCGCCGCGAAAATGCCGACCGCGATGCCCGCCTGCCGGCCCGCCGCGAGCACGCACGCCATCGCGGATTCGACATCCGGATGCCGGGCGTCGCCGAGATGCCCGAGGCTGGCCGCAAGGTCGGCGGGGCCGACGAACAGGCAGTCGATACCCGGCGTCGCCGCGATCCGCTCCACGTCGTCGACGCCGCGCGCCGATTCGATCTGCGCGATCACCGCGACCTGCGCGTTCGCGGTCTGCAGGTAATCGCGCCGCATCCCGAACGCCGCTGCGCGCACCATCCCCGCCACGCCGCGCAAGCCGTCCGGCGAATCGGGCGACGGATAGCGGGTGAGCCGCACCGCATGCGCGGCGTCGTCGGCGGTCTCGATGTTCGGGAACATCAGCGTGCGCGCGCCCGCATCGAGCGCGCGCTTCACGAGCCACGGCTCGCGCGCCGGCACGCGCACGACGGGCTCGCTCGGCAGATGCGCGGCGGCCAGCGCGCGCAGCTGCGACGCGACGTCGTCGCTGTCGTTCGGCGCGTGCTCCATGTCGATGCACAGCCAGTCGTAGCCGGCGTGCGCGAGCGCCTCGGCGGCGGCGTCGCTCGCGAGCGTCAGCCACAGGCCGTACAGCGGATCGTCACCGTCGTGCAGACGTTGTTTGAGGGAATTGGTGAGCGTGCTCATCGAAACGGCCTCCTGGCGGACAGGCAATCGAACGGGGCAAGCAATGGGCGGGGCGCGATGCGCCGGGCGGCGGCGAAACGGTACGGCGGCGCACGCGAACCGTCCGGCCGATGCACGGAAACGGACGCGCGTCACGACGCCACGCAACGATCATAGCGCGGCGCAGGGCGGAATGTGGGGAGGGACGGCGGGCGCCGGGCGTTCGGCCCGGCAGCCGGCGCAGGCGGGATTCGGCTGACGAATCCCGCAGCCGGATTCAGCGGCCGGGCTCGCGCTCGACGTCGGCCCAGCAGTTCGGGGTTTCGTACAGGCGCACGCGCTCGAGGCGCAGGTTGATGCCGTAGTGCGCGTCGTACACGTTCGCGAGGATGTCGAACGCGATCGCCGCGAGGTTCTCGACGGTCGGGATCCGGTCGATCACGACGGTCTTGTGATCGGCCATCTGCTCGAGGAACGAACGCACGACCTCGTCGCGCGCGTAGACGAGGAACGCGTGATCCCACTTGCTGACCAGATGCTCCATCGCGAGCGCCTTCACGTCGGCGAAATCCATCACCATGCCGCGGTCGGGCGCGCCCTCGGTATCGACGAGATCGCCGCGCAACGTGATTTCGAGCACGTAGCGATGGCCGTGCAGGTTCCGGCACTGGCTGCGGTGATCGGGGATGCGGTGGCCCGCGTCGAATTCGAGTTTTCGGGTAATCAGCACGATGTCAAAAAGCCGTGGCTCAGGGAATGTTCAGATACTTGTGGGTCTGCATCGACAGGCGCCACTGCGGATGGCGCTTGCACCAGTCGATCGCGAGCTTCGTATTGAGGTCGCGCGACGGGCCGTCCATCGGCTGGACGAGGAAATAGTCGAAGTCGAGCTTCGCGTAGTCGGCGAGCCGCTGGTTGTCCTGCGGGATCACGACCTTCAGCTCGTTGCCCTTCGTGACGACGAGCGGCGCGTCAGCCTTCGGGCTCACGCAGATCCAGTCGATCGACTCGAGCACCGGCAGCGAGCCGTTGGTCTCGATCGCGATCTCGAAGCCCTGCGCATGCAGCGCGTCGACGAGCGGCTGGTCGATCTGCAGCATCGGCTCGCCGCCCGTGCAGACGACGAAACGATGCGCCTCGCCGTCCGGCCACAGGCTCGCGATCTTCGCGGCAAGCTCGGCGGCGTCCCTGAACTTGCCGCCGTTCTCGCCGTCGGTGCCGACGAAATCGGTGTCGCAGAAGCGGCACACCGCCTCCGCGCGGTCCTCTTCGCGGCCGGACCACAGATTGCAGCCGGCGAACCGGCAGAACACGGCCGGACGGCCCGCATTCGCGCCTTCGCCCTGCAACGTGTAGAAAATTTCCTTGACCGCGTAAGTCATCGTTCCTGGTGCGGCATGCGCCGCGCGTTGTCGATCAGTTCATCCATTGTGCGCTGCCGGCGCGCACGCGTCACAGCGGCGCTTCCGTCACCCGCTCGCCCTTCAGATAGGCCTCGTAGCCGCGCTTGCGCAGCTTGCAGGCCGGGCATTCGCCGCAGCCGAAACCCCAGTCGTGCAGCTCGGCGCGCTCGCCGACATAGCACGTATGCGTCTCGACGCGGATCAGCTCGACGAGTGCCGGGCCGCCGAGCTGCTCGGCGAGCTGCCAGGTCTGCGCCTTGTCGAGCCACATCAGCGGCGTCTCGAGCACGATCCGCGTATCCATCCCGAGGTTCAGCGCGACCTGCAGCGCCTTCATCGTGTCGTCGCGGCAGTCCGGGTAGCCGGAGAAGTCGGTCTCGCACATCCCGCCGACCAGCACGCGCAGCCCGCGGCGGTAGGCGACAGCCGCGGCGATCGTCATGAACAGCAGGTTGCGGCCCGGCACGAACGTGTTCGGCAAGCCGTTCGCCGCGGTCTCGATCTCGATCGCACGCGTCATCGCGGTGTCGCTGATCGCCCCGAGCACCGACAGGTCGACCATGTGATCGTCGCCGAGGCGCTCCGCCCATGCGGGGAACTGGCGCTTCAGCGCGTCGCGCACGCCTTCGCGGCACTCCAGCTCGACGCGATGGCGCTGACCGTAGTCGAAGCCGAGGGTCTCGACCGTCTGGTAGCGTTCGAGGGCCCAGGCCACGCACGTGGCCGAGTCCTGCCCGCCCGAAAACAACACGAGCGCGCCGTCTTTAGCGTCTGTCCGAATCACCGTGATACTCCGTGAATGTGTAGGCTCGCGTCGCGCTGCGCGCGGACGGCCGGCTGCCGCCGAGCGGCCCGACGCGTGCCGGCATGCGCCGGCTCGACCAGTATAGGCAGCGCCGCTCGCCGCGCAGGCGACGGGACGCTTATACCGCCCATCGTGCGCCATCGGCGCCGCGCACCGGCGCACGGCCGGACCGCCAGCCTCGCGATGCACGCGAAGCGGCGCGCTAAGTCATTGAGCGGGCAAGGATTTTAACACGCCGCCGCCAATGCCGCCGGGCACGTCGTGCCACCACAAACGAAAAACCCCAAGAATCTGGCGATTCTTGGGGTTTTGGAAACTGCTGGTGGCCTGGGACGGAATCGAACCATCGACACGCGGATTTTCAATCCGCTGCTCTACCAACTGAGCTACCGGGCCAACGAAGAAGCAAAGTATATCGAGCTTTGTTGTGCCGCACAAGGGGTTTCGTGAAATTTCTTATACGGCCCCTTCCGACGGCTTCTTGCCGAGCTCGACGCCGAGCTGCTTGAGCTTGCGATAGAGGTGCGTGCGCTCGAGGCCCGTCTTCTCCGCGACGCGCGTCATGCTGCCGTTCTCGCGCGCGAGGTGATACTCGAAGTACGCGCGCTCGAACGCATCGCGCGCTTCGCGCAACGGGATGTCGAACGGAATCGCCGCCGTCTGCCCGGCGAGACCGAGCGCGGCGGTCATGTCGTCGCCGAGCGTCGGCAGTGCCGCCGCGGATGCGATGGACGCCGGCCCGGCGGTCTGCCCCGCCGTGGTCTTCGCTGCCGCGTTGACGGTCATCGGCGCCGCGCCGCGCGCGAGGCCGTGCTCGACCGCCTTCAGCAGCTTCTGCAAGGCGATGGGCTTCTCGAGGAAATCGAGCGCACCGATCTTCGTCGCCTCGACGGCCGTGTCGATCGTCGCGTGCCCGGACATCATGATCACGGGCATCGTCAGCAGCCCCTGCGCCGCCCATTCCTTGAGCAACGTGACGCCGTCGGTATCGGGCATCCAGATATCGAGCAGCACGAGATCGGGCGCCTGATCGAGACGGTATTCACGCGCGGCCTGCGCGTTTTCCGCCGCCTCGACGACATGTCCTTCGTCGCTGAGGATCTCCGAGAGCAATTCCCGGATGCCCATTTCATCATCTACCACCAGGATGGTTGCCATTTACGCTGCCCTTTTATGCTGCCCTTGTCTGCACACTTGCTTTTGTCTTTGCGGGGGTCGTTCCGCCCTGCGCGCCCGATTCGGCGCCTGGCGCATCGCTCGCCAGCTGCAGGAACAGGATCGACACCTGCGCACCCTCGACGGCCTCGCCGTGCATGCGATTGCGCAGATCGATCCGCGCGCCGTGCTCGTCGACGATTTTCTTCACCGTGGCCAACCCGAGGCCCGTGCCTTTCGCCTTGGTCGTCACGTAAGGCTCGAACGCGCGGGTGAGGATCCGCGCCGGAAAACCCGGCCCGTTGTCGGACACGGTCAGGCGAACCGCGACGCGCGTTTTGCCCTCGGCGTCGGGATCGCCATATTCTACTGTCTTGGTTTCGATCAACACACGCGGCTGCGCGACATCCGCAACCGAATCCTGCGCATTCTGCAGCAGGTTGTGGATCACCTGGCGCAGTTGCGTCGCATCGCCGCGAATCACCGGCAGCGGCGCGAGCTCGACGGCGATCGGGCTCTTGCCTTCGCCGACGCCATACAGCCCGAGCACTTCGCTCACCAGTTCGTTCAACTGCAGGTTCGCGAGCACCGCGGGCGGCGTGCGCGCATATTCGCGGAAATCGTCGACCATCCGCTTCATCGCGGCGACCTGGTTGACGATCATCGTCGCGCCGCGCTTGAGCACGTCCGCGTCGGGCGGCGCGAGCTTGTCCGACAGCTTCATCTGCAGGCGCTCGGCCGACAGCTGGATCGGCGTCAGCGGGTTCTTGATCTCGTGCGCGAGCCGGCGCGCGACTTCGCCCCAGGCCACCGAGCGCTGCGCGGAAATCACGTCGGAGATGTCGTCGAACACGACGACGTAGCCGGCCGTCTGCGCGTCGTCCACCTTCCCGTCCGCCTGCCCCTCCACCGTCGACACGAGACGCGTGCCGCGCACGAGCAGCGTCAGCGGATCGGCTTCGCCCGGCACCTCGACCGCGAACTGCTGCTGCCAGTGGCCGCGATCGCCGCTGCCGTTGTCCGACGCCGCCTCGCGATCGGCGAACGCCTTGCGCACCATCGCGCCGAATTCCGCGACCACCCCGACCTGGTCGAGCGTCGTGCCGATCAGCGCAGCGAACGGCTGCCGGAAGATCCGCTCGGCGCCGCGGTTGGCCGTCGTCAGCCGGAACTGGCGGTCGAGCACGAACACGCCCGCGGTGAGGTTCGCGAGAATGCTCTCGAGATACGTCTTCGAATGCTCGAGCGCGACGCGGTTCTTCTCGACCGCGAGCCGCGCCTCGGACAACTGGCGCGTCATCGCGTTGAACGACTGCGTGAGGAAGCCGAGCTCGTCGCGCGTCTTGATCTCGCGCTTCGGCGTGTAGTCGCCCTCCGTCACCTCCTTGGTGCCCTGCGCGAGCAAGAACAGCGGCCGCGCGAGCTGCTGGCCGAGCGCGAGCGCGAGCATCATCGCGATGAAGGTCGCGAGGAACAGCGCGAGCGTCAGCGTGCCGATGTACATCTTGCGCAGGCCGGTGCGCCCGAGCGCCTTCTCCTGGTATTCGCGATACGCGCGCTGCACGGCGTCCGCGTTGTGCGCGAGCGTCGGCGGCACCGGCTGCGTGAGCTGCAGGAAGCGCTCGGCCGGCTGCAGCATCGACGTGGTGGCGTCGGGAATCGGCCGCACGACGCGCAGCCGCAGCGCGCCCTTCGCGCCGTGCGCGTGCGGATCGCCGTCGACCTCGCCCTCGATCGCCGCGTACACGCCGTGTTCGCGCGCCTGGTTCAGCATCATCGGGCTTGGCAGGTCGTCCGGAATCAGCGCCGCGAAATTGCCCGACGCCTGCGCGACGATATGCAGGTCCGGCGCGGCGCCCGCGCCGCTGCGGCCTGGCTCGACAATCGTCGCGTCCTGCACGCCGAACTGGTCGCGCAGGCGCAGCAGCGTGAGCGTCGTGCCGTTCGTGTTCGCGTCGACACTTGCGAGCTGGTCCGACATCAGGCGCGCCTTGGTCTGCAGGTCGGACAGCGATGCGTCGAGCATCCCGCGGCCGAGGTTCAGGCCGGCGGTCAGCGCGGTCTCGACGTTCACGTCGAACCACGATTCGATGCTGCGCGACACGAACTGGTACGACACGACGTAGATGATGCCGCCCGGCACCACGCCGACGAGCGCGAAGAACACCGCGAGCTTCGCGAGCAGCCGCGTGCCGAACTTGCCCTTCCTCAGCCGCACGACGATCATGCCGATCAGGCCGAGCACGACGAGCAGGAACACCACCGCGACGATGATGTTGGTCGCGTACAGCCACGAGTAGTAGCGGTCGAAGAATTCGGTGTTCGCGCTCGCGGCCGCCAGCAGCACGAGCAGCAGCAGCGCGGTGAGCGCGACGGTCGAGACGATCACGCGGATGAGGAGGCTCTTCCCGCTGGCCGCGCGGCGCACTTTATTTAGCACGTTCGGTCACCGTGAAGATAAAGCGCTTCCAGTCCGACGACAGCGTCCAGTCGCGGTTGTTCACCGCGTCGACCTGGAACGGCTTCGGCATCAGCGCCGTATCGAGCTGCATCCGCACCGAGGCCGTATAGGTGTCGCCCTGGCGCACCTGGTTCTTGTCGATCACGTGCCAGGACGTGACGTGCTTGACGACGGCGAGCGCGTCCTTCAGCGAGCTGAAGCCGAGCTGCAGGCCGCCCGTCGACACGCGGTATTCGCGCGTGAGCGGCTGGAACGACAGGCGGAACGTCTGTGACACCGACACCGGCTGTTCGTCGAACCAGTACCAGCGCGCGCGGCCCAGCTCGAAATCGGTGGTGAAGTAAAGCGGAATGCCCTTGTTGACGGCGTCCTCGAGGTTCGGGTTCAGCTCGAAGTCGAAGCGCGCATCGAGGCTCCAGCCGCTGCCGTCGGCTTGCAGCGACGCGCGCTGCACGGCGATCGATTCGGCGCGCGCCGGCCTCGCGAATGCGATGCACAGCGTCAGCGCGACCAGCAGGACGGCCGCGAGCCGAAGTGGAAAGAGGTGTTTGATCGTCACCGTTTCTGAAACCGCGCGTAGAAAAATCCGTCGTGATCGGTGTTCTGGTCGAGTCCGCCCGCGCCTCCCTGCGCGTCGTCCGAGACGGCGCGCGGCAGCAGCTGGCCCGGCGCGTCCAATCGTACCGCATCTTCACAGGCCGCTTCAAACCAGCGCGCCTGCAGTTCGCCTTCTTCCGGAAAGATCGAGCAGGTCACGTACAGCAGCTCGCCACCCGGTTTCACGAGCGGCCACAGCGCCGCCAGGATGCGGCGCTGCTCGGCGACGAGCGCCGGGATGTCGGTCGCGCGGCGCAGCCAGCGGATGTCCGGATGACGGCGCACGATGCCGGACGCGGAGCACGGCACATCGGCGAGGATGCGATCGAACGGTCGGCCGTCGTGCCATGCAGCGGGCGCGCCCGCGTCGCCGACGCGCACGTCCGCGACGAGCGACAGCCGCGCGAGATTCTCGCCGATGCGCGCCGCGCGGGCTGCGTCGCTTTCGAGCGCCACGACCTCCGCGTCGGCCAGTTCGAGGATGTGTCCGGTCTTGCCGCCGGGTGCCGCGCACGCATCGAGCACGCGCATCCCGTCGGCCGCGCCGAGCCATTCGGCGGCGAGCTGCGCACCTGCGTCCTGGACCGATACGACGCCGTCGGCAAAGCCCGGAATGCGCTCGACCGGCAGCGCCGATGCGAGCCGCACCGCATGCCGGCCGATCACCGCTGCGTCGATTCCGTTCGCGCGCAGCGTGTCGAGATACGCATCGACGGTCGTGCGGCGCGCGTTCACGCGCAGCGTCAGCGGGCCAGGCCGATCGCCGGCCGCGAGGATCGCCTGCCAGCCGTCGGGCCACGCGGCCTTCACCGCGTCGCTCCACCATGCGCGGTAGTTCCAGCGCGCGACCGGGTCGTCCTGCATCGCCGCGACGAGCGCTTCGCGCTCGCGCAGGAAGCGCCGCAGTACCGCATTGACCATCCCTTTCGCGAAGACGAACTCGCGGCGCGCGCCGATCGCGGTCACGGCCTGGTCGACGACGGTGAAGGCGGAATACGCAGCGTCGTCGGCGTCGTCGAGCAGCAGCGCGACCGCGCATGCGAGCGTCGCATGCACATGAGCGGGCGGCGCCTTGCTGACGAGCCGGCCGATCAGCCAGTCGACGCTGCCGAGGCGGCGCATCGTGCGATACGCGATGTCCTGCGTCGCACCGCGCGCCAGCGCCTGCGCGCCGGGCACCATCCCCGCGAACACCGTCGCCAGCGCAGCCGGCAGCGCGGTGCCGCGGCGCACCGCGTCGACCGCCTGCGCGGCCGCGTCGAGCGCGAAGGCAAGCGAATCGGGCGCGAGATGCAAGGCGGACAGTCGAGCCGGACGGCCTGACGAAGGTTTGGCGGAGGTGCGGGTTCGTGTCATCGGGTCGAGGCGTCGGCAGCAGCGGGAGCCGCGGCGGCCGCGTGGCCGCCACGATCCCAAACCGCGCATTGTAGCGTGTGACCATGCGCCCCTTTTTCGGGCCGCACAAATAGAACACCCCGCAGTGCGAGACATGCGGGGTGGGTCGAGCGTGCATGCCGGTGATGGCCACGCACGTTGCGACAGGGGGGACTTAGTCGAAGCGCCCCGTCCGCGCCATTTCCATCAGGCGCGCGATGCGTTCCTCGGTGGCCGGGTGCGTCGAGAACAGGTTCTGCAGGCCGCCGCCGTGCAGCGGGTTCATGATCATCATCTGCGCGGTGGCCGGATGCGCTTCGGCCGCCTGGAACGGAATGCCCGCCGCATAGCGATGGATCTTGTCGAGCGCCGTCGCGAGCGCTTGCGGATCGCCCGAAATCTGCGCGCCGCCGCGGTCCGCCTCGAACTCGCGGGCCCGCGAAATCGCCATCTGGATCAGCGCGCCGGCGATCGGCGCAAGCAGCGCGACCGCGATGCCGGCGATCGGATTGGCCGGACGGCCATTCTCGTCGCGCCCGCCGAAGAACATCGCGAAGTTCGCGAGCGCCGAGATCGCGCCGGCCATGGTTGCGGTGATCGTCGAGATCAGGATGTCGCGATGCTTCACGTGCGCGAGCTCGTGCGCCATCACGCCGCGCATCTCGCGCTCCGACAGCACGCGCAGGATGCCGGTGGTCGCCGCGACCGCCGCGTGCTCGGGGTTGCGGCCCGTCGCGAACGCGTTCGGCGCGTCTTCGTTGATCAGGTAGACGCGCGGCATCGGCAGGTTCGCGCGCGTCGCCAGCTCGCGCACCATCCGGTAGAACTGCGGCGCCGTGTTCTCGTCGACTTCCTGCGCGTTGTACATGCGCAGCACCATCTTGTCGGAGAACCAGTACGAGAAGAAATTCATGCCGAGCGCGAACAGCAGCGCGATCGTCATGCCGCGCGATCCGCCGATCATCCCGCCGATCACGATGAACAGGGCCGTGATCGCGGCCATCAGCATCGCCGTTTTGACCCAATTGAACATACGTCCACTCCTTATCCGAATGCAGCACCCGCCGGGTGCCCCGAACGGGCGCGGCGGAAATTTGTAAGCGATCTGTTAGATAAGTGCACTTCGGAAAAATTCAATCTCAACGCTGCGAAGTTGCCAGCTTGAGGCCCAGCCCGACGAACGCGCTGCCGACCGTGCGGTCGAGCCACTTCTTCACGCCCGGCTTGCCCGAGAAACGGCGCGTCACGCTGCCCGCGACCCACGCGAGCATGCTGTTCCAGAGCGTGCTCATCACGACGAACACCGCGCCGAGGGTCAGGAACGCCAGCGCCTTGTGCGCGCTGGCGGCCGACACGAACTGCGGGAAGAACGATACGAAGAACAGCACGACCTTCGGGTTCAGCACGTTCGTCCAGAAGCCCTGCATGAACAGCTGGCGCAGCGGCTTGGCGGCCACGGCGGCGGCGGCCGGTGCGGCTCCTGCTCCGGCCGCGGGCTTCGCGAGAAGCATCCGCACGCCCAGATAGATCAGGTAGGCCGCGCCCACCAGCTTGATCACCGTGAACGCCGTGGCCGACGCGGCCAGCACCGCCGTCAGGCCGAACGCGCAGGCCAGCGCGTGCACGCAGCAGCCGGCGGAGATCCCGAGCGCGGACATCAGCCCCGCGCCGCGGCCCTGCGCGACGCTGCGGCCGATGATGTACGCGGTGTCGGGGCCCGGCGTGACGTTCAGCAGGAAAACCGCCAGGAGAAAGAAGCCGAAATGGGTGATGCCAAGCATGTGGACCTCGGAACCGGGGAAGCGCAGGGAAATTCTACGCGCGCCCGCGATGCCGCGCGACTCGGCCGTTCGGCCGATTGCGCGCGGCCGGCGGGCCGGGTCGAATGGCGGTCAGGACGCGTCGGGCAGCGTGAATTGCTGGCCGGCGGAGAGCGGCGCGCCGGCGAGGAATTCGCGCGCCGGCAGCCGCTTGCCGCCGGGTTTCTGCAATTGCGTGACGCACAGCGCGCCGCTGCCGCAGGCGACGACCACGCCATCCGGCCCCGCTTCGACGATCGTGCCGGGCGCCGCCTCGCCGCGCGCCGCCACGGGCGCCGCCGCCCACAGCTTGAGCGCCGCGCCGTCGAGCGTCGCGACGCCGCCCGGGAACGGATCGAACGCGCGCACCTGGCGCGCCAGCACGTCCGCGGGCTTGCGCCAGTCGAGCGCGGCCTCGTGCTTGCCGATCTTTTCCGCGTACGTCACGCCGTCGGCCGGCTGCGGCGTCGCCGGCAGGCTGCCGGTGCGCTCGAGCTGCACCAGCGCGTCGACGATCAGGCGCGCGCCGTCGGCCGCGAGCCGGTCGTGCAGGGTCGCCGTCGTGTCGTCGGGCGCGATCGTCACGCGCGCCTCGTCCAGCATCGCGCCGGTGTCGAGCCCGGCGTCCATCTGCATCAGCGTCACGCCCGTCTCGGCGTCCCCGGCCTCGATCGCGCGATGGATCGGCGCGGCGCCGCGCCAGCGCGGCAGCAGCGACGCATGGATGTTGATGCAGCCGTGGCGCGGAATGTCGAGCACCTCCTGAGGCAGCAGCAGGCCGTAGGCGGCCACCACCATCACGTCGTGCGGGGTCGCGCGCAACTGCTCGATCGCTTCGGCCGCCTCGGCCGGGTACTTGCCCGCGCGGCGCAGCGACGGCGGCTGCGCGACGGGCATGCCGTGCTCGACCGCATAGCGCTTCACGGCGCTCGCCTGCAGCTTCATGCCGCGCCCGGCGGGACGGTCGGGCTGCGTGAGGACGAGCGGCACCGGAAAGCCGGCCTCGTGGATCGCGGCGAGCGCGGCCGCGGCGAATTCCGGCGTACCGGCAAAAATGACGCGCAACGAATGTGTCATGACAACGGATCGGGGTCGGGCGGGAGAACGCGCGTCACATCGCGCGTTCGAGTTTCTTCATCTTCGTCTTGATGCGGCTCTGCTTGAGCGGCGACAGGTATTCGACGAACACGCGGCCCATCAAGTGATCCATCTCGTGCTGGATGCACACGGCCAGCAGCCCCTCACAGTCGAGCTCGAACGTCTCGCCCTGCTCGTTGAGCGCGCGCACGCGCACGTGGTCCGGACGCTCGACTTCGTCGTAGATGCCCGGCACCGACAGGCAGCCTTCCTCGTAGACCTGCTTCACATCGCTCGACCACACGATCTCGGGGTTGATGAACGCGCGCAGCTCGTTTTTCTCGTCCGACACGTCGATCACGATCACGCGCTCGTGCACGTCGACCTGCGTGGCGGCAAGGCCGATGCCCGGCGCGGCGTACATGGTTTCGGCCATGTCGGCGACGAGCTTGCGAATCCGGTCGTCGACCTTGTCGACGGGCTTGGCGACCTTGTGCAGCCGCTTGTCGGGGTAATGAATGATGTTCAGCAAAGCCATGGTGTTCGTCATCGGTAACGCGGCGGGGCGTCGCGTCGGCCATCCGGCCGACTGGCCCAGCCGCGGGGATGCAATGAAGATGAGGCGGACGCACGGCGTATCAACGCCGGCGGATCACGCCTCCTGCAATCGGCCGCGCGCCTGCGTGCGCGGCTTCATCGGGTTATTTCGGATGATGAAAATTTTATCATGGCAGCCCGCGGCCCGCTGGCCGTCGCGTTCGACGGTTTCCTCATGTCGCCGCACGCGCTGAGCACCGCCGAGCTGCGCGCGTGGCTGCAGCTCGCGGATGCCCCCGGCCTCCCGCCCGCCACGCTGCGCGTGCTGCTCGACGCGTTCGGCTCGCCGGGCGCGCTGCTCGACGCGCCGGACGACGCGATCGCCGCCGCGAGCAGCCCGGCGGCGGCGCAGGCCGTGCGCGGGAGCGCGCGGGGCGACCTCGACGCGCGCGCCGACGCCGCGCGTACGTGGCTCGACGGGCCGGGAAACGCCATCGTCACGCTGGGCGATCCCGCGTACCCGCCACGGCTGCTCGACCTGCACGATCCGCCGCCGCTGCTATATGTAAAGGGCCGCGTCGCACTGCTGCACGCGCGCGCGATCGCGATCGTGGGCAGCCGCCACGCGACGCCGCAGGGCCTCGCGGACGCGACGCACTTCGCGCGCACGCTGTCCGACGCCGGGTTCGCGATTGCGTCCGGGCTCGCGCTCGGCATCGACGCCGCCGCGCACCGGGGCGGGCTGGACGGCCGCTCGGGCACGATCGCGGTGATCGGCACCGGCGCCGACCTCGTCTATCCGGCGCGGCATCGCCCGCTCGCGCACGAGATCGCCGCGCACGGCGCCATCGTCTCCGAGTGGCCGCTCGGCACGCCGGCCCGCGCGGCGCACTTCCCGCAGCGCAACCGGCTGATCGCCGCGCTGGCCAGCGGCGTGCTGGTCGTCGAGGCCGCGCCGCGCTCCGGCTCGCTGATCACCGCGCGGCTCGCGAACGAAATGGGCCGCGACGTGTTCGCGATGCCGGGCTCGATCCACGCGCCGCTCGCGCAGGGCTGCCACGCGCTGATCCGCGACGGCGCCAAGCTCACCGCGGCGCCGGACGACGTGCTCGAGGAATATGGCCCGGTCGATCGGCCGGCCGCCACGCCGGGCGACACGGGGCCGGCCGTGCGCGCACGCGCGCTTGTCGATCCGCACGGCCCCGAACACGCCGTCCTCGCCGCGCTCGGATACAGCCCCGTGACCTACGAATGGCTGGCCGAGCGCAGCGGCCTGCCCGACGACGCGCTCCACCAGGCGCTGCTCGCGCTCGAACTGGCCGGCCGCGTCGCGGGCTTGCCTGGCGGGCGCTTCGTCCGGCTCGACGCGCCCGCCTCGCCGCAGCCGCCGCCCGGCATGCTACAGTCCCCCGCATAGGAGCGGCCGTGCCGCCCGCCGACTTGCAAGGAAAACCATGCCCGCGCTGAATCTCGACACCGACGCGGATCGGATCGCCGAGCGCCTCCGCGATCCCGACACGCTGCTCGTCGCCTGCCTGTGCGCAGAATGGTGCGGCACGTGCCGCGACTACCGCACCGCGTTCGACCTGCTCGCCGACGCGCATCCCGACGTCTGTTTCGCGTGGATCGACATCGAAACGCACGCCGACCAGCTCGACGATCTCGATGTCGAGAATTTCCCGACGATCCTGATCGAGGACGCCAACGCCGCGCGCTTTTTCGGCACGGTGTTGCCGCATGCCGTCATCGTCGAGCGGATGCTGGCCGACCTGACCGCCGTGCCGGGCGCGCCGCATGCGCCGAAATTGCGCAACATCCTGAACGTCGAGGCCTGAGCCGAGCCCCGGCGCCGCGGTTTTTCGCGCGTTTGCGCATCGCACCGCGCCGGGCGCTTGCCGCCGGTGCGCCCCCCCACTATGATGGGCCGCTTTTTACACGCCGCGCCGCCGTCACGGCGCCGTGTGCTATAAAGCCGTCGTAAAAGGGACCCACAACCGGCAACTCCGGTCTACCAACACACACCTGTCATGTCCAAAGCTCTGATCATTGCGGAAAAGCCTTCTGTCGCGAACGACATCGCGCGCGCTTTGGGCGGCTTTACCAAGCATGACGAATACTACGAAAGCGACGAATTCGTCCTTTCGTCGGCTGTCGGCCACTTGCTGGAAATCGCTGCCCCCGAGGAGTACGAGGTCAAGCGCGGCAAGTGGAGCTTCGCGCACCTGCCCGTCATTCCGCCGCATTTCGACCTGAACCCGATCGCGAAGAGCGAGTCGCGCCTCAAGGTGCTGACCAAGCTGATGAAGCGCAAGGACGTCGACCGGCTGATCAACGCATGTGACGCGGGGCGCGAGGGCGAGCTGATTTTCCGCCTGATCGCGCAGCACGCGAAGGCGAAGCAGCCGGTCCAGCGCCTGTGGCTGCAGTCGATGACGCCGCAGGCGATCCGCGACGGCTTCGCGAACCTGCGCAGCGATGCGGACATGCAGCCGCTCGCCGACGCCGCCCGCTGCCGCTCGGAAGCGGACTGGCTCGTCGGGATCAACGGCACCCGCGCGATGACGGCGTTCAACAGCAAGGGCGGCGGGTTCTTCCTGACGACGGTAGGCCGCGTTCAGACGCCAACCTTGTCGATCGTCGTCGAACGTGAAGAGAAAATCCGCCGCTTCGTCCCGCGCGACTACTGGGAAGTGAAGGCGCAGTTCGTCTGCGCAGGCGGCTTCTACGAGGGCAAGTGGTACGACCCGAAATTCAAGCGCGACGAATTCGACCCGGAAAAGCGCGACTCGCGGCTCTGGAGCCTGCCGGCCGCCGAAACGATCGTCGCGGCCTGCCGCGACCAGGTCGGCACGGTCTCCGAGGAATCGAAGCCGTCGACGCAGCTGTCGCCGCTGCTGTTCGACCTGACGAGCCTGCAGCGCGAGGCGAACAGCCGCTTCGGCTTCTCCGCGAAGAACACGCTCGGCCTCGCGCAGGCGCTGTATGAAAAGCACAAGGTGCTGACCTACCCGCGTACCGACGCGCGCGCGCTGCCGGAAGACTACATCGGCACGGTCCAGTCGACGCTCGAGATGCTCAAGGAGAGCCACAACTACCTGCCGCACGCGAAGCAGGTGCTCGACAAGGGCTGGGTGAAGCCGAACAAGCGGATCTTCGACAACTCGAAGATCAGCGACCACTTCGCCATCATCCCGACGCTGCAGGCGCCGAAGTCGCTGTCCGAGCCGGAGCAGAAGCTCTACGACATGGTCGTGAAGCGCTTCCTCGCAGTGTTCTTCCCCGCGGCGGAATACCGCGTCACGACGCGGATCACCGAAGTCGTCGGCCATACCTTCAAGACCGAAGGCAAGGTGCTCGTCGAGCCGGGCTGGCTGCAGGTGTACGGCCGCGACGCCGAAGGCGCGGACGCGAACCTCGTGCCGGTGCAGAAGAACGAGAAGGTGAAGACCGACGAGATCGCCGCGGTGGCGCTCGTGACGAAACCGCCCGCACGCTATTCGGAAGCGACGCTGCTGTCCGCGATGGAAGGCGCGGGCAAGCTGGTCGAGGACGACGAACTGCGCGAGGCGATGGCCGCGAAGGGGCTCGGCACGCCGGCCACGCGCGCGGCGATCATCGAAGGGCTGCTCGGCGAGAAATACCTCGTGCGCGAAGGCCGCGAGCTGATCCCGACCGCGAAGGCATTCCAGCTGATGACGCTGCTGCGCGGGCTCGGCGTGAAGGAACTGACCGCGCCGGAGCTCACCGGCGAGTGGGAATACAAGCTGTCGCAGATGGAACGCGGCAACCTCGGGCGCGACGCGTTCATGCAGGAAATCGCCCGCATGACGCAGCAGATCGTCAAGCGCGCGAAGGAATACGATTCCGACACGATCCCCGGCGACTACGCGACGCTCGAGACGCCGTGCCCGAACTGCGGCGGCCAGGTGAAGGAAAACTACCGCCGCTTCGCGTGCACGAAGTGCGAGTTCTCGATCTCGAAGATCCCGGGCAGCCGGCAGTTCGAGATCGCGGAAGTCGAGGAGCTGCTGCAGAAGAAGGAAATCGGCCCGCTGTCCGGTTTCCGCAGCAAGATGGGCCGGCCGTTCTCGGCGATCCTGAAGCTGTCGTTCGACGACGAGACGAAAAACTACAAGCTCGAGTTCGATTTCGGCCAGGATCAGGGCGGCGAGGAAGGCGAAGCGCCGGACTTCTCCGCGCAGGAGCCGGTCGGCGCCTGCCCGAAGTGCAAGGGCCGCGTGTTCGAGCACGGGATGAGCTACGTGTGCGAGCACTCGGTCGCGAACCCGAAGACCTGCGACTTCCGCTCGGGCAAGGTGATCCTGCAGCAGGAAATCACCCGCGAGCAGATGGGCAAGCTGCTCGCCGACGGCCGCACGGACCTGCTGCCGAGCTTCAAGTCGTCGCGCACCGGCCGCAACTTCAAGGCGTACCTCGTGAAGCAGCCGGACGGCAAGATCGGTTTCGAGTTCGAGAAGAAGGAGCCGAAGGCCGCTGCCGCGAAGAAGACGGCGAAATCGGCGACGAAGGAAGCGGAAACGGTAACGGAAGGCACCGACGAGAAGCCGGCACCGGCCCGCAAGACCGCCGCGCGCAAAACCACGGCGCGCAAGACCGGGTCGTAATGGCCCGGTGGGCCCAAGGCCTGTTGGGCCCACCGCCCGGCGCACGCCACCGGGCCGGCCAACAAAAAACGCGGATCGATCGCTCGATCCGCGTTTTTTATTGCTCGGGCGGTTCGATCACCACCCCGCCTGCGCCGTTACAGCGGTGACGGCACCGCGACCCGCGTGCGCGGCGACCGCGTCAGGCGCGACGACGCCTTCGAATCGACCGCATCCGGCCGCTCGGCGTGCATCTCGACGCCGATCGGGCCCGCCACGGCGCTCTGCGCCGCCCACTGTTCGCCCATCATCGCGTCCGTCGAATGGCTGAAGTGCTCGACGAGATGGTCGATGAAGGTACGCACCTTCGCCGGCAGGTGGCGGCGGCTCGGGTACGCGATGTTGATCTCGACCTGCGGCAGCCGGAAATCGGACAGCAGCCGCACCAGCGCGCCGCGCGCGATGTCGCCGCCGATCAGGTAGCTGGGCAGGATCGCAACGCCCATCCCGAGCAGCGCGAACTGGCGCAGCATCGCGGTGTTGTTCGCGACGACCACGTTGGTCGGCCGCACCCGCACTTCGCCGTCCGGCCCCGTAAACACGCGATCGTCGCCCCAGTATTCGGTCGGCAGGCTCAGGCTCGGGTGCTCCGCGAGATGTTCCGGATGGGTCGGCACGCCGTGCTTCTCCAGATAGCTCGGCGTCGCGCAGACGGTCATGCAGCCGGTGGTCAGCCGCCGTGTCACGATGCTGGCGCTGCGCATCTGGCGCGTGACCACGATACCGACGTCGAAGCCTTCCTCGACCAGGTCGACCTGCCGGTCGACCAGCGTCAGATCCGGCACCACTTTGGGAAACTGCTCGGTATAGGTCTGCAGGACGGGCGCGAGATTGTGCAACCCGAACACGACCGGCGCGACGATGCGCAGCGTGCCGACCGGCTCGTGGTTGCGGGCGACGACCATCTGCTCGACGTCCTCGAGCTCGTCGAGAATCTGGCGCGCGCGCTCCAGATACACCTGGCCGGACTCGGTGAGCGAAAGGCTGCGCGTGGTGCGGTTGAGCAAACGCGTGCCGAGACGGCCTTCCAGATCGGCGACGTGACGGGTCGCGACCGCGTTGGAGATATCCATTGCGCTTGCGGCCCGCGCGAAACTGCCGAGATCCGCAACCTTGACGAACACTCGCATCGACTGCAAATGATCCATAAACGACTCCTGCCGCTGTTACAACTTCAAAAAGATGAAGCAAATGCGTAATTCTCCTACGACAGCGGATTTGATGCAGAGTTGCTCAACAAGCCCCGTTGCCCCGATAAAAATAGTCAAACATCCTCGGCCAATCCGGTTAATTGATCCAATTATTCTGATTCGAGCAACAATTGGGTGAACCTCGGCGGCGAAGCGACGGAATGAGGAATGACGCGTTTGATGCGGCACGGCATCGCAGGCCGCCGGGCCGCGCGGACGCGGCGCCCCGGCAGGCCGGCGCCAATTGCGGCAGGGCGTAACAACCTGTTAAAAAGACACCATGCGGGCGCCCGTCATAGCATCATGTCGGCCCCGGCCGGGCGGGGCGCTGCGCGACCGGCGCCGCCGCCGCCCCTGCTTTCAACGCGCGACTCCCGAACCATGAAAATTGCCATCCTCGACGACTACCAGGACGCCGTCCGCAAGCTGAATTGCTTCCAGATGCTTGCCGACCACGACGTGAAGGTCTTCAACAACACGGTGCGCGGCCTGGGACAACTCGCGAGCCGCCTGGCGGAAGTCGAAGCACTCGTGCTGATTCGCGAACGCACCCCGATTTCGTCGCAACTCCTGTCCAAGTTGCCGCATCTGCGCATGATCAGCCAGACCGGCCGCATCGGCGGCCACGTCGATCTCGAAGCCTGTACCGAGCGCGGCATCGCGGTGCTCGAAGGCACCGGCTCGCCGATCGCGCCCGCCGAGCTGACCTGGGCGCTGATCATGGCCGCCCAACGCCGCATTCCGCAGTACGTCGCGAACCTGAAGCAGGGCGCGTGGCAGCAATCGGGCCTGAAGACGTCGGCGATGCCGCCGAACTTCGGCCTCGGCCAGGTGCTGCGCGGCCAGACGCTCGGCATCTGGGGCTACGGGAAGATCGGCCGGCTCGTCGCGGGCTACGGCAAGGCGTTCGGGATGAAGGTGCTGGTGTGGGGCCGCGAGCACTCGCTCGAGGCCGCGCGCGCGGACGGCTATGACGCGGCCGACAGCCGCGAGGCGCTGTTCGAGCAGAGCGACGTGCTGTCGCTGCACCTGCGCCTGCACGACGACACCCGCGGCATCGTCAAGCAGGACGACCTGATGCGGATGAAGCCGACGTCGCTGCTCGTCAACACGAGCCGCGCCGAGCTGCTCGAGGAAAACGCGCTCGTCAACGCGCTGTCGCACAACCGGCCGGGGATGGTCGCGATCGACGTGTTCGAGAGCGAGCCGATCCTGCAGGGCTACAGCCTGCTGCGGATGGAGAACGTGATCTGCACGCCGCACATCGGCTATGTCGAGCGCGAGAGCTACGAGCTGTATTTCAGCGCGGCGTTCAGGAACATCCTCGCGTTCGACCAGGGCGACACGTCGAGCGTCGTCAACACGGACGCGCTGACGCCGATCCGCAAGCGCTGACCGCCCCCGGGCGCGCCCGCCGCCGAATCATCGTCAGGCAACGGCGCGGCCGCCCGTCATCGCGTCGACGCGGGTCAGGAAATGCTCGCCGTCGCGGCGGCCGAGATCGTAGGCGTGCCGCATCTGCGACGGGCTCGTATAGTCCCAGCTCGAAATCGGCACCTTGCTCGACGGCTGCACGTAGAGGCGCTGCTGGTCGCCGTGCGCGACCGTGAACATCTGCGGCCGCGGATACAGCCGGGTGACGAGCACCAGCACGTGGCCCGGCGACGCGTCGAGCGCGCCCACCGGCACGTTGTCCACCATCCCGCCGTCGAGCACCGGCCGGCCATTGCGGCGCAGCACCGGCGTGAACGGCGGCGTGCACGACGACTGCAGGATCAGGTCGGCGAGTTCCTCGACGCCCGCGCAAGCCTGCGCGCGCACGAATTCGGGCCGGAAACCGAGCGTCCGGCCGAGCGTCGGATGCAGCGTCTTGCGCAGGTATTTCTCGATGTTGTACGCGACGAGGCCCGCGGCGACTGCGCTGCGCGCGCCGAGCCAGCGCGGCACGTGCGACACGCCGATGCGGATCTCCGGTGCGTCGGCCAGCTTCGCGAACGGCTCGCCGTAGATGTCGAGCAGCGCCTGCCGGTAGATCCGGTAGTGCGGAAACACCGGTTCGCGGCCGAACAGGTTGCCCCAGTACGCGTTCTTCCGGTTGTGGCGCAATGCCTGCTCGTAATAGCGCATCACCCAGGCCGCATCGCGCGTGTACAGCATGCAGGCCGTCGCGGCGCCCGCCGAGATGCCGGCGATCACGCGCGGCCGCAGTGCGAGCGCGGGCTGCGCGACGTCCCAGAAGCCGGCCTGCCACCAGCAGCGGTTGCCGCCGCCCGCGAACACGATCTGGTCGAACATCGCGCGGCGCTCAGCTGACGAGCGCGTAGGTCGACGTCGCGTGGACGGCCATCTTGCCGTCCTCGTCGAACAGCTCGACCTCGCCGAACACCAGGTTGCGCCCCATCCGCAGCACGCGCGCGGTGACGAGCACGTCGCCCTTGCGGACCGGACGCATGAAGTTCGTATTCAGCGACACGGTGGTCATCGGCTGGAATTCGCCGAGCGCGCTCGAGATCGCCACCACCATCGCGGTATCGGCGGCGGCCGTGAACACCTGGCCGCAGATCATGCCGCCGGAATGGCGGAACTCGCCGGAAAACGGCAGGCGCAACGTGACGCTGTCGTCGGAGATCGATACGGGGACCAGACCGAGCGAGCGGACCCACGGCGCCAGCAACCGGTCGAGCAATTCGCGGACTGCGTTTTCGTCCATCTTCGAATGTCCAGGAAATGTTGCGCGACCGCCGCGCAACAGGTGTGGGCGTCATCATACCGGGAGCGCGCCAACTGCGATCTCTCGTTGTTACCCGGACTCGCCCCGCCGGCCGTGACGAAATATTTTCAGGAAATTCGCAGAAAGGGCTTGCAAGCCCGAGAAAAGCCGTGCATAATCCTTCTTCTGTTGGGGGCGTTAGCTCAGTTGGTAGAGCAGCGGACTCTTAATCCGTAGGTCGAGTGTTCGAGTCACTCACGCCCCACCAGGAACTTCAAAGGCCGGTCAGCGCAAGCTGACCGGCCTTTTCCTTTTCCGGCGTCGCATGCGGCAACCCATGATCGCCGCCGATATCGCCCGCGCCGATTTCCTTGTGACCTTTCGTTGGTTCGTCCGCCGGCGTCCGTTCATTACATTTGACGGTCCATCCCCATTCGCCCCCTCGCCGGGAGACCTTCGATGAAGCCGTTCTGGAATCGCGCGCTGCGCGGCATCGCGCTGTTCGCCGCCGTGCTTGCGACCGCCGCCACCGCCCACGCAGCCACGCCGCCCGAGATTCGCGTCGACTACGCGTACTACTCGCCGGAAAGCCTCGTGATCAAGCGCTTCGGCTGGCTCGAAGACGAATTCCGCGCCGATCGCACGCCGATCAAGTGGGTGTTGAGCCTCGGCAGCAACCGCGCGCTCGAATACCTGAACAGCGGCGCGGTCGATTTCGGTTCGACGGCGGGCCTCGCGGCCGTGCTCGCGCGCGCGAACGGCAACCCGATCCGCGCCGTCTACGTGTTCTCGCGCCCCGAATGGACCGCGCTCGTCGTGCGCAAGGATTCGCCGATCAAGACGCTCGCCGATCTGAAGGGCAAGAAGATCGCGGCAACGCGCGGCACCGATCCGTTCCTCTTCACGCTGCGCGCGCTGCATACCGCCGGCCTCACGCGCGACGACGTCGAACTCGTGAACCTTCAGCACCCGGACGGCCGCACCGCGCTGGCGAACGGCCAGGTCGACGCGTGGGCCGGCCTCGATCCGCACATGGCCGCCGCGCAGATCGAGGACGGCGCGCGGCTCGTCTATCGCAACGTCGCGTTCAACACCTACGGCTTCCTGAATGCGCGCGAAGCGTTCATCGCGCAGTATCCGCAAGCGGTCGCACGCGTGCTGAAGGTCTACGAGAAGGCGCGCGTGTGGATCGTCGCGCATCCGGACGACACCGCGAAGATCGTCGCCGAGGAGTCGAAGGTGTCGCTGCCGGTCGCGAAGCTGCAACTTCAGCGCACCGATTTCACCCAGCCCGTGCCGGGCGCGCAGCAAAGCGCCGCGCTGAAGGCCGCCGCGCCGATCCTCGTCAGCGAGCAGCTCGTGAAGCCGAACACCGACCTGCCGAAGATCGTGGATACGCTGATCGATCCGCAATTCGCACAACCCGCCGCGACGGCCGCGAACAAGCCGTGACCCGCATCGTGGCGACCGACGACACGCTGACGCTCGACGCACGCGCGCCACGCGCCGCGCCGCATGCGCGCGCCGCCGCACCGAAGCCGCTGCGGCGCTGGCACATCGCGGGCGTGCTGCTGCCGGTCGCGCTGCTCGTGCTCGTCGAGGCGCTGGTGCGCGCGCAGATCGTGCCGCGCCATCTGCTGCCCGCGCCGACCGACATACTCGACACGCTCGTGCAGATGGGCGCGGCCCGGCTCGCGCGCCACATCGGCGCGAGCACGCTGCGCGTGTTCGCGGGCTTCGGCATCGGCGCGGCGCTCGCGCTGCTGGTGGGCGCGGCGATGGGCCTGAGCCGGCGCATCGACGCGTTGCTCGAACCGTCGTTCCAGGCGCTGCGCGCGATCCCGTCGCTTGCATGGGTGCCGCTGCTGCTGCTGTGGATGGGCATCGACGAAGCACCGAAAATCACGCTGGTCGCGATCGGCGCATTCTTTCCCGTGCATCTCGCGGTCGTCGCGGGCATCCGCGGCGTGGACCGCAAGCTCGTCGAACTCGGCGCCGTCTATCGGCTGCGCGCGCCCGCGCTGTTCGCGCGGATCCTGCTGCCCGCCGCACTGCCGCAGATCTTCACCGGGCTGCGCACTGGCCTCAATCTCGCGTGGATGTTCATGGTCGCGGCCGAGCTGATCGCCGCGACGCGCGGCCTCGGCTTCATGCTGACCGACGGCCGCGAGACTGGCCGCCCCGATCTCGTGTTCGGTGCGATCCTGCTGCTCGCGGTGTTCGGCAAGCTGACCGACGGCGCGATGCGCTGGCTCGAACACCGGCTGCTCGCCTGGCGCGACACGCTCGGCACGACACATTCGGCAACGCACGCGGGAGACGGCGCATGAACCACGCGCCTCATCCAGCACCGCTGCTCGACGTGCGCGTCGAGCACAAGCAATACGCGGCGCGCACGGTGCTCGCCCGCGTCGCGCTGCAAATCGGACGCGGCGAGATCGTGAGCCTCGTCGGGCCGAGCGGTTGCGGCAAGAGCACGCTGCTGCGCATCGTCGCGGGGCTCGACCGCGCGTATCGCGGAGAAGTCCGGCTCGACGGCGTCGCGCAGCACGAACCGTCGCCGCACATCGGCGTGATCTTCCAGGAGCCGCGCCTGCTGCCGTGGCTCAGCGTGGCCGACAACGTCGGCTTCGCGGCCGGCCGCCACGGCGGGCGCGATCCGCGTGTCGCGCCGCTGCTCGACGAGGTCGGCCTCGCCGCATTCGCGCACGCGCTGCCGTCAGCCTTGTCGGGCGGCATGGCGCAGCGCGCGGCGCTCGCCCGCGGCCTGTTCTCGCAGCCGGCGCTGCTGTTGCTCGACGAGCCGTTCAGCGCGGTCGACGCGATGACGCGCATGCGGCTGCAGGCGCTGCTGCAGGCGCTCGTCGCGACGCACGGCACGAGCGCGCTCGTCGTCACGCACGATCTGGACGAAGCGCTTTACCTCAGCGATCGCGTGCTGCTGCTCGCCGCCGACCCGGGACGCATCGACCGCGAAATCCGCGTCGACCGGCCGCGCCCGCGCGAGCGGCACGATCCACTGCTAGCGCAACTGCGCCTGGAATTGCTGGCCAACCTCGACCGGCAGGCGTTGGCGGCCGACTGAGCTGAGCTGAGCTGAGCTGAGCTGAGCTGAGCTGAGTCGAGCCGAGCTGAGCCGAGCTGAGTCGAGCTGAGTCGAGCTGAGTCGAGCTGAGTCGAGCTGAGTCGAGCTGAGTCGAGCTGAGTCGAGCTGAGTCGAGCTGAGTCGAGCTGAGTCGAGCTGAGTCGAGCTGAGTCGAGCTGAGTCGAGCTGAGTCGAGCTGAGTCGAGCCGAGCCGAGCCGAGCTGAGTCGAGCCGAGCCGCATCGCTCAGAACACAGGCACACCCTGCGCCAACGTCGACACGAAGCGCGCGGTACGCGGATCGCGCGGCCGCGCAAACAGCTCGCGCGACGCCCCCGCCTCCACCACCCGCCCGTCGGCAAGAAACACCGCATCGTTGGCGATCGACGCGGCGAGCCTGAGATCGTGTGTCGCCATCAGCATCGTCGTGCCTTCGAGCGCGAGCTGCCGCAGCACCTCGACCACCTCGACCGACAGCTCGGGATCGAGCGCCGACGTCGGCTCGTCGCACAACAGCACCTGCGGCGACGGCGCGAGCGCGCGCGCGATCGCGACGCGCTGCTGCTGGCCGCCCGACAGCGTCGACGGCCACGCATCGGCCTTGTCCGCGATGCCGACCTTCGCGAGCAGCGCGAGCGCCCGCTCACGCGCGCGTTCGCGCGGCCACTTCTGCACGGTCACGAGCCCTTCCATCACGTTCTGCACGACGCTCAGGTGCGGAAACAGCTGGAAGTTCTGGAACACCATCCCCGTCTGCCGGCGCACCGCGAACACGTCGTCGCGCGACGGCTTGCGGCCCGCCGAGAACACGACGCGCGCATCGCCGACCGCGAGCGCGCCCGATTCGGGCACCTCGAGCAGGTTCACGCAGCGCAGCAGCGTGCTCTTGCCGCTGCCGGACGGGCCGATCAGCGCGGTGACGCTGCCGGGCTGCAGCGCGAGATCGACGTCGGCGAGCACGCGATGCGCGCCGAACGACTTGCCGATGCGTTCGAGCCGGATCATCGCAGCTCCGCCTGGAACAGCGCATGCCGGCCGAAATGCGCTTCGAGCCGGCGCTGCGCGGTGGACAGCACCGAGCTGAACAGCAGATAGATCAATGCGGCCTCGGTATAGAGAATCAGCGGCTCGTACGTGACGGCCGCGATGCGCTGCGCGGCCTGGAAGATCTCGGGCACGGTCAGCACGGCCGCGAGCGACGTGTCCTTCACGAGCGAGATGAACGAGTTCGACAGCGCGGGCAGCGCGACGCGCGCCGCCTGCGGCAGGATCGCGCGGCGCAGCGCCTGCGCGCGCGTCATCGCCATCGAGTACGCGGCCTCCCACTGCCCTTTCGGAATCGATTCGATCACGCCGCGGATCACCTCGGCGTTGTACGCGCCGACGTTCAGCGAGAAGCCGATCACGGCCGCCGTCAGCGGCTCGAGCACGATCCCGACGTTCGGCAGCCCGTAGAAGATCACGAACAGCTGCACGAGCAGCGGCGAGCCGCGAAACAGCCAGATGTAGAAACGCACGGCCGCCTGCGCCCAGCGCGGCCCGAACAGGCGCGCGAGCGCGGCGGCGAACGCGAGCAGCAGCCCGATCGCGAACGACGCCAGCGTCAGCGGCACCGTGAATACGAGCCCCGCGTACAGCAGCGGCCACAGCGACTGCGTCATCAGGTGAAGCCATGCCGGCATCGTTCAGCCTCGCGTCACTGCTGCGACACGTCGCGGCCGAAGTACTTCTGCGAGATCTTCGCGTAGGTGCCGTCCGCCCGGATGTCGGCGAGCGCCTTGTCGATCGCCGCGCGCAGCTCGGGGCTGCCCTTGCGGATCAGCACGCCCGACTGGTCGCCCGCGCCGGACGTGTCGGTCGCCGCGATCTTCAGCTTCGCGTCGGGCTTGTGCTTGCGGAAGTCGAGGTACGACAGCGAATCGTTGATCGTCGCGTCGACGCGGCCCGACGTCAGCAGGTCGATCGATTCGTTGAAGCCCTGCACGGGCACGACGTCCGCGCCATGCGCGGCCGCGAGCTTGCCGAAGTTGCTGGTCAGCGTGTTCGCCGATTTGCGCCCCTTCAGGTCGTCGAACGAGCGGATCGTCGCGTTGTCGGCGCGCACGATCAGCACGGCGCGCGACGTGATGTACGGCGTCGAAAAATCGTATTTCTGCTTGCGCGCGTCGGTGATCGACACTTCGTTGACGACCGCGTCGTAGCGGTTCACGTCGAGGCCCGCGATCAGCCCGTCCCACTTGCCTTCGACGAACTGCGGCTTCACGCCGAGGCGCTGCGCGATCGCGGCCGCGATGTCGACGTCGAAGCCCGTCAGCTTGCCCGTCTCGTCGTGATACGTGAACGGCGCGTAGGTGCCTTCGGTGCCGACCCGGAACACGCCGGACGACTTGATCTGCGCGAGATCGTCGGCGGCGAATGCGCTCGTGGCCGCGACGGCCTGCAGCAGCGCGACGAGCAGAATGGAGCGGATGATTTTCATGGTGCGGACCCCGAACGATGGAAGGGATTAAACCCGCCGGCCCGAGCGGCCGCGCGAGAGGTCCGCGAATTCTACCGACGCGCCGATGCCCGGCAAAAACGCAAATCCGCTAACGATATGAGCGCGTCGAATAACGCGCCGGCCGGCCTCTCGCGCATTCCGCTGATGAAACCCGTCGCAATGCGGCGCGGCTATTGTCCGACGATTCGTTACCGGCGGTTACAGAAGCGACACTGCGGTATCACCCGTGCGGCGCGCGCTACGTACCATGAAGACATCGTGAACCGATTGCTCGCGGGCCCCGCTGCCCGCGAACGGAGTGGACGGCAAATGAAACACATCCTGGTGTCCTGCACGCTCGGCATCGCGGCCGCCTGCCTGCCGGCAAGCACGTTCGCGCGTACCGACATCGGCGTGTATTTCGGCGCGCCGGGGCCCGTGATCGAGGCGCCGCCGCCTGTGTACTACGCGCCGCCTCCGCCCGTCATTTATGAGCCGGCACCCGTGTATTACGGCCCGTACTACGGCGATTACCGTTACCGCTACTACCGCCACGACAACGGCTGGCATCGCGGCTGGCGTCATCACCGCCATCACGACGACGACTGAGCGCCGCCTGACGACCGCCGCGCACGCGTCCCGCCGGGGAATCCGTTCAATGCGCGCGCCGGCTCCCGAGCCGGCGCGTGCGCATCATGCGCCGCTCACCACGGCAACGAATACGTCTTCGTATTGGTGAAGCTCTTCATCGCTTCCTGCACGCCTTCCTTGTAGCCGAGCCCCGAATCCTTCACGCCGCCGAACGGCGTCAGCTCGAGCCGGTAGCCGGGCACCTCGCGCACGTTCACGCTGCCCACTTCCAGCTCGGTGATGAAGCGCGTGATGTAGTCGAAGCGGTTCGTGCAGATCGACGACGACAGCGCGTAATCGGTGCTGTTCGACATCCGGATCGCCTCGTCGATGTCGCGAAAGCGCATGATCGGCGACACGGGCCCGAACGTCTCGTGCTTCACGAGCGGCATGTCGGGCGTCACCCGATCGACGACGGTCGGCGCATACAGCGCGCCGTCGCGCACGTTGCCGGCCAGCAGGCGCGCGCCGCGCGCGATCGCGTCGTTTACCTGCTGTTCGCAGAACCGTGCGGCCGCCTCGTCGATCACCGTGCCCATGTCGACCGACGGGTCGGCCGGATCGCCGTACGACCACGCACGCGTTTTCTCCACCACGAGCTCGGTGAAGCGATCGGCCACCGCCTCGTGCACGAGCATCCGCTTGATCGCGGTGCAGCGCTGCCCCGAATTCTTGTACGAGCCCGACACCGCGAGCGTGCTCGCCTCGTCGAGGTCCGCATCCTCCATCACGATGATCGGATCGTTGCCGCCCAGTTCGAGCACCGCGCGCCGGTAGCCCATCCGCGCGGCGATCGACTTGCCGATCGACACGCCGCCGGTGAACGTGATCAGGTCGATCGCGGGATGCGTGATCAGCTCGTCGGCGATCTCCGTCGGGTCGCCGGTGATCACCTGCAGCATCTGCGGCGGCAGGCCCGCCTCGTACAGGATGTCCGCGAACAGGTAGCACGACAGCGGCACCTTCTCCGACGGCTTCACGACGATCCGGTTGTTGGTCGCGACCGACGGCACGACCTTGTGCGCGACCTGGTTCATCGGGTGGTTGAACGGCGTGATCGCCGAGATCACGCCGAGCAGTGGCTCGCGCTGCGTGTACACGCGGCGCTTCGTGCCGTGCGGCGTCAGGTCGCACGAGAAGATCTGCCCGTCGTCCTTCAGCACTTCGCCCGCGCCGAACGTCAGCACGTCGGCGACGCGGCCCGCTTCGTACGTCGAATCCTTGATGCAGAGGCCGGCTTCGGCCGTGATCAGCGCCGCGATCTGCGCGGTGCGCGCACGCACGAGGTCGGCCGCGCGCCGCAGGATCGCCGCGCGGTCGTGGCGCGTCAGCGACGGCCGGTACGCGCGCGCCACCGCGAACGCGCGCCGCACGTCGTCGAGGGTTGCCTTCGGCACGGTGCCGACCCGCGCGCCGTCGTACGGATTGCGCACCTCGATCACTTCATCGCGACGGACCTGCTCGCCGTCGATCCGCAACGCCTCGTGGCGGATCTCGCTTGCGGCCGTCGGTGCTGCAATGGCGTTCATGGCTGAGTCCCTTTGCGGTTTCGGATGCGTCACTGAAGATGGTTGAGCGCGATGTCGATGATGTCGAAGTTGCGCAGCCGCACGCGGCCCGCGACGTCGGCATCGACCGGCTTGCTGAAGATCAGCGGCACGATCTGCTCGGAGATCCCGCCGTGCGAGCGCAGCGGCACGTCGAGGCCCGACAGGTCGTGCTTGATGCGCCGCGTGCCGAGCACGACGTGCTGCTTCGAGATCACGATCAGGTCGCCCATGCGCGCCGGCGGCAGCTCGAAGCGCGCGCAGCCTTCGGCGCCCGTCAGCACGACTTCGATCCCGTCGACGGCGGCCAGCCTTGCACGCAGCGCATCGAGACCGGCCGAGCCGGGCACGTAGACGGTCGCGAACGAGCCGAGCGCGCCGTGGTGCACGACGTACGGATCGGTGATCGGCAGGATCACGCGCGCGGCGTCGTGGCCGAGCCAGTCGTCGAACAGCTCCTGCAGGTAGATCACGTTCGGCTCGCCGGTCACGTCGTCGTGCTTCGCGTTCATCCCGTGATCGGCCGTGATCGCGACGATCGCGCCGAGCGCGTCGAGCCGCTGCAGGTACGTGTCCATCATCTGGCAGAACGCGTTCGCGCCGGGCGTGCCGGGCGCGCACTTGTGCTGCACGTAGTCGGTGGTCGACAGGTACATCAGGTCGATCGGGCGCGTCTCGAGCAGGCGCACGCCCGCGGCGAACACGAACTCCGACAACTCCGCGCTGTACACGCTCGGCACCGGCTTGCCGACCAGCGCCGGCACGTTGTCGATGCCGTTCTCGTCGATGCTCGCCTCGTCGGCCTTCTCCGACGAGAAGCAGATGCCCTTCAGCCCCTTGCCGAGCAGGCTGCGCAGCTTGTCCTTCGCGGTGACCACCGCGACGCGCGCGCCCTGTTCGGCGAACGCCGCGAGCACGGTGGGCGCGACGAGGTACTTCGGGTCGTTCATCAGCACTTCCGCGCCGCTTTCCCGATCGTAGAAATAGTTGCCGCTGATGCCGTGTACCGAAGGCGGCACGCCCGTCACGATCGACAGGTTGTTCGGGTTCGTGAAGCTCGGCACCACGCACTCGCCCTTGAGCGCGGTGCCGGGCTTCAGCAGCGTGCGCAGGAACGGCGCGACGCCGGCCTCGGCGGCCCTCTCCAGGTATTCGTATGCGCAGCCGTCGACACACACCACCACGAGCGGCCGGCTCATCCAGTTGTAGCGGCGGCCGTTCACTTCCACGGAATCAGGCGTTTCGGTCATGACAGTCCTTTCAGTTCGGAGGGGTTGAGCCGCTGGCGCCCGCACCCTGTGGCGATTTCCATGCTTGACATTAAAATTGATGATTTGTAGATTGTCAACAACATGCAAAGAACAGAAGGCAAAGTGTCGTCGCAGAGAGAGGGCTGGTCGTCGTGCGCGTGAAGACGTCGCCGCCCGTCTGCACCGCGCTCGAACACGAGGCGATGGAGCCCGACAAGGACGCGTTCGAGATCAGGACGTTTTATCCGGCGGTCAAAAAGCGCGGCTATTTTCCGTATCCAGGCGGCCGCACGCAGGCCGCCTTTCCAGCCATTTCCTTCGAGCGAAACACGTGATGCGTCCCTTCTGGATCGAACAAGCGCTGATCGGCGACGGCGAACTCGCGCCGGCCCTGCAAGGCGCGGCGCAGGCCGACGTCTGCATCGTCGGCGGCGGCTTCACCGGGCTCTGGACCGCGATCCAGGCCAAGCAGCAGAACCCCGCGCTCGACATCGCGATACTCGAAAGCGACCTGTGCGGCGCCGGCGCGAGCGGCCGCAACGGCGGATGCCTGCTCACGTGGTCCGCGAAATTCCTGACGCTGCGGCGCCTGTTCGGCGAGGCCGAGGCGATCCGGCTCGTGAAGGCGTCCGAGGCGGCCGTGCAGCACATCGCCGAGTTTTGCCGCACGCACGGGATCGACGCGGAGCTGCGGCTCGACGGCACGCTGTACACCGCGACGTCGCCCGCGCAGGTCGGCACGCTCGCGCCGGTGCTCGACGCGCTCGCCGCGTGCGGGATCCACAGCTACGAGGCGCTGCCGCCGGCCGAGGTCGCGCGCCGCTCGGGCTCCGCGCGCAATCTCGACGGCGTGTACTCGCCGATCGCCGCGACCGTGCATCCCGGCAAGCTCGTGCGCGGGCTGCGCCGCGTCGCGCGCGCGATGGGCATCCGCATCCACGAGCGCACGCCGATGCTCGATTTCACGCCGGGGCCGCGGGTCGTCGTGCGCACGCCGGCCGGCAACATCACCGCCGGCAAGCTCGTGTTCGCGATCAACGCGTGGATGGCGAGCCGCTTTCCGCAATTCGCGCGCACCATCGCCGTCGTGTCGAGCGACATGATCATCACCGAGCCATGCCCGGCGCTGCTCGCGCGGGCGGGGCTCGTCGACGGCGTGTCGGTGCTCGATTCGCGGATCTTCGTGTACTACTACCGCAGCACGCCCGACGGGCGGCTGATGCTCGGCAAGGGCGGCAACACGTTCGCGTGGCGCGGGCGCATCGCGCCGGTATTCGACCAGCGCTCGCCGTACGAAGCGCAGCTCACGCGCAGCCTGCACGCGTTCTTCCCGTCGCTCGCCGGCGTGCCGATCACCACGAGCTGGAACGGCCCGTCGGACCGCTCGGTGACGGGCTTCCCGTTCTTCGGCCGCCTCGACGACGCGCCGAACGTGTTCTACGGCTTCGGCTATTCGGGCAACGGCGTGGGGCCGACCTACATGGGCGGGCAGATCCTGTCGTCGCTGGTGCTCGATCTCGACAACGCGTGGACGCGCAGCCCGCTCACGCGCGGCCCGCTCGGGCACTTCCCGCCGGAGCCGTTCCGCTACGTCGGCTCGCACGTGGTGCGCAACGCGATCCGCCGCAAGGAACGGGCCGAGGATGCGCACCGGCAGCCGTGGATCGTCGATACGTGGCTGTCGAAGCTCGCGAGCGCGGCGGGGAAGGCGGACAAGGCGTAAGGCCGCAGATTGTGCGCGACGTCGCGTCGCGCACCATGAGAAAAGGGCGCCGCAGCGCCCTTGCTTCAGTTCCTCGGTTCCCGCCCGGCGCGCCGCCGCTACGGCTGCGTGCGCGACGCGCTCACACCCGCTCCGTCTTCGCGCGCGCCGCCGCGCTGCCTGCCGCCGGCACGCTCTGCCCGTGCGTGCGGCGCATCCGCGCGAGGCCGTGCGCGACGTGCTCGCGCACGAGCGCGACCGCCTTCTCCTCGTCGCCGCCGCCGAGCGCCTGCACGATCTTCTCGTGCTCGGACACCGACACCGACAGCGCATCCTCCTCGGCCTCGATCGCCGCCTGCCGCAGCAGGCCGAGCTGCCGCACGAGGCGGCGATACGTATCGGTCAGGTGCGTGTTGCCGACGCCGACCACCATCGCGTCGTGGAACTGCACGTTGAGCTCGGTATAGCGCGTGACGTCGCGCGCCTTCGCCGCCGCCTTCATCGACTGGATGATGCCCTTCAGCACCTTCAGCGTATCGGGCGAGATGCGCTTCGCGAGCGCGCGCGCGACCGACTCGTCGAGCATCGCGCGCACTTCGTAGATTTCCTCGGCCTCGCGCAGCGGCACGACGCGCACCGTCACGCCGCGGTTCTTCTCGTTGCGCAGCAGGCCGGCCTGCTCGAGCGCGCGGAACGCCTCGCGCACGGGGCCGCGCGACACGTTCAGCCTGGTGGCGATGTCGACTTCGTTGAGCTTCTCGCCGGGCACGTATTCGCCGGACACGATCGCGCGCTCGAGCATGTCCTGGACGAGCATCGCGAGCGACTGGCTCTGCAGGAGTTCGATGGCGTTGAGCGCGTTCGGGGCAGTCATGGTCGGGCAGGCAGCAGGGCTGCGGTGGAAGACGAAGGCGCCAGATCGGCGAATGACCGTTGTATACGCCCGAGCCCGCACATTGTCAACAGTTTTCAGTCTCCAAACTGCCGCTCCATTGGCCGCCGCGATGCCGGCAGGCTGCCCCGCCCGGCATCGCGGCATGCGCCCGTCAGCCCTTCACCGGCCCCGGGTCGCTCTGGCTCGGCCGGCCCGTCTCGACGTGCCCGGCGAAGCGGCGCACGACCTTGTCGTTCGCGCCGCCCGTCGTGGTCGCGACGATGTTCAGGTCATACCAGCCGTGGCTCGAGCCGAGCTCCCAGTGATCCTCGACGTGCTGGCCCGGCGCCAGCGTGTAGCTGCGCGCGTGCGCGTGGCTGTACGCGTTGTCGACCACCACGCGGCACGTCGCGCGGCCGCTGTTGCGCAGCCGCAGGTACACGTGGCGGTTGCGCACGTCGTAGCCGAGCTTCGCTTCGGGGTTCGCGTGACGGCCGTCCATCGCGCGCTTCGTGTTGCCCTGGAATTCGCAGAAGTAGCCGTTCGGGCCGTACACCGCGAGGTGATAGTCGCCCTGCGCGGCCGACGTGTTCCAGCAGTCGGCGAGCTTGTCGCCGGCCGACACCGCATAGCGGCGCGGCAGGCTCGACGGGTTGCCGCGATCGTACACGTAGAACGCCGCGCCCGCGTCGCCGGTGTTCGCGAAGTCGAGCCACACGTTGCCGTCGTGGCTGTTCACGCGGCTGTGCACGAACAGTTCGTACGGCAGCGCGCGCGCCGGCCGCGTGCCGGGCTCCTGCACCGGCATCGCCTGCTGCGCCGGCACCTGGTACGCGTGGCCGGCCGTCGCGAGGTGCTGCGGCACCGGGAAGCTCACCGTCGCCGTATCCGGCTTGCCGGAGAAGTCGAACGCCGACGTCAGGTCGCCGCACACCGAACGGCGCCATGCGCTGATGTTCGGCTCCTTCACGCCGAAGCGCGCCTCGAGGAAGCGCAGCACCGACGTGTGGTCGAACGTCTCCGAGCACACCCAGCCGCCCTTCGTCCACGGCGAGATGATGATCAGCGGCACGCGCGGCCCGAGGCCGATCGGCTGGATCCCGCCCGGGTCCGCGCCCGGCACGAGCGGGCTCATCTCGCCCGGGTACTTGTTCAGGTCGAGGAATTCGTCGCCGAGGTTCGACAGCAGGTTCGCGGACACCACGCCCTGGCCGTTCACGCCGCTCGTGACGGGCGGCACCGGCGGCACGACGTGGTCGAACAGGCCGTCGTTCTCGTCGTAGTTGAGGATGAACACCGTCTTCGCCCACACGTCCGGATTCGACGTGAGCGCCTCCAGCACCGTGTTGATGTAGAACGCGCCGTCGGTGGGCGACGCCTGCGGATGCTCGCTGTACTTGTACGGCGCGACGATCCACGACACCTGCGGCAGGCGGTTCGCCTGCACGTCGGCCTTCAGTTCCGCGAGCGTATGGTTCGACGCGCCCTTGTCGACGAGCGGGCCGCTCGCGCCTTCCTGCACCTGGAAGCGCTTGAAGAACATCAGCGAGTTGTCGGTGTAGTTGTCGGTCGGGTCGCCCGGGATGCCGGTGCCGCCCTGGTACACCTTCCAGCTCACGTTCGCGTTCTCCAGACGTTCCGCGTAGGTCGTCCACGTGTAGCCGTTCACATTGTTGCGCTCGCCGATGCCGGGGCCGTTCGGCTGCGTGCCGTACACGTTGCGCGAATCGACCGTGCCGGTCCACAGGTAGATGCGGTTCGGCGCGGTGTCCGCGTGCGCGGAGCAGAAGTACGCGTCGCAGATGGTGAACGCGTCGGCGAGCGCGTAGTGATAGGTCAGGTCCTGGCGCTTCAGGTAGCCCATCGTCAGCACGTCCTGCTTCTGGTTCACCCACTGGTCCCACTGGCCGTTGTTCCACGCGAGGTGGCCGCTGCTCCAGCCGTGGTTGGTGCCCGGCTGGAATTCGGTGGTCTGCTTCGGGTCGAGGTAGAACGGCAGCACGTACGGCGCCGCCGGGTCGAGGCCGCGCGCATGGTAGTTCTTCGTATGCACGGCGGCCGGCGGCTGGCGCCAGACCGGCGCGCCGTTCGGCAGCAGGTGCGGACGCGGGTCGTCGAAGCCGCGCACGCCGCGCAGCCCGCCGAAGTAGTGGTCGAACGAGCGGTTTTCCTGCATGAAGATCACGACGTGCTCGACGTCCTGGATCGTGCGCGTGCGCGACGCGGCAGGCATCGCGAGCGCCTTGCGGATCGCGGGCGGGAAGCCCGCATAGGCGGCCATCGCCCCCGCCGACTGGGCGGCGAGGCGCAGGAAATCGCGTCGATTGTTCGAGGACATGAAGAAGATCCTGTGGGTCGGTGGGGAATGTGGACACCGGCGCCGGCGTGGCCGGCGGCTCGGTGCGCATGACCGTCATTACCCCGCACCGGCGTGTCCCCGACATGACCGGTTCCCGCAGGTTTCTTGCGGTCACCCCCAGCTTTTTTTCGAAGCGGCGCACGCGGTTCCTTTCACGCAGCCGACACAAGCGTACGCTACGCTCGCGCGCATGACGAAGGAAAAGGCGATGTCGTGTTCGATCAGCTGAAGGCGTTCCACGCGACCGTCCGGCAGGGCAGCATCACGCGCGCGGCGCGCCATCTCGGCGTGAGCCAGCCGACCATCGCCGCGCAGATCCGGCAGGTCGAGCAGGTGTACGGCGTCGAGCTGTTCCATCGCAGCGGCCGCCGGCTCGAAGTCACCGAGACCGGCGTCGGGCTGCTGCCGCTGGTCGAGCAGATGATCGCGCTCGAGGCGCAGGCCGACATCATGCTGCGCAACGTCGGCGGGCTGTTCGAAGGCCACCTGCGGCTCGGCGCGACCGGGCCGTACTACATCATGGAGGCGGTCGGGCGCTTCTCGAACGCGCATCCGTCGATCGCGCTCACGTGCCGGATCGGCAATTCCGAGGAAATGCTGCAGGCGCTGCACGAGTTCCGCATCGATCTCGCGGTGTCGTCGCAGCTCAACGACACGGACGGCCTCGAGCGGCAGGTGATCTCCACCGACCCGCTGGTGCTCGTCGTGCATCGCGCGCATCCGCTCGCGCGCTTCGAGGCGATCGACGCGGCGCGGCTCGCCGACGTGCGGCTGCTGTTGCGCGAGGAAGGCTCGGTCACGCGCCGCTGCACCGAGGCGATCCTCGCGGCGGCCGGCGTCGCGCCGGTGTCGGTCGCGGAAATCGGCAGCCGCGAAGCGATCCGCGAGGCGATCCTGCATGGCGTCGGCGGCAGCCTGTTCCCGCGCGGCGAGGCCGAATCGCATCCGGACCTGCGGATCGTCGCGCTGCGCGGCGTCGACACAACGATCGACGAATACGTGTACTACCTGAAGGCGCGCCGCCACAGCCCCGCGATCGCCGCGTTCCTCGCGTGCATCCTGCCGGCCCGCGACGAGGCCGCCGCCGCGCCGCGCATGCGCCGCGCGACGGCGCGCTGAACGCGGGCGGCAATCGCATTCATTTCGGCAGCGCCGGGATCATCCACGTCAGCACGTGCTGCTGCAGGAACACGAGCACGCCGAGCAGCAGCGTGAGGATCACGCTGTGCCAGAAGGTGCGCGCGAACACGACGCCCTCCTGCCCCTTCAGGTCCGTCGTCGACACGCCCGTCGCGATGTTCTGCGGCGAGATCATCTTGCCCATCACGCCGCCGGACGAGTTGGTCGCGGCCATCAGCACCGGATCGAGGCCGAGCTGGCGCGCGGCCACCACCTGCAGGTTGCCGAACAGCGCATTGCCCGACGTGTCGCTGCCGGACAGGAACACCGCAATCCAGCCGAGCGACGCCGACACGAGCGGGAACAGCGCGCCCGTCGATGCAACGCCGGTGCCGAGCGTGTAGCTGATGCCCGAGTAGTTCAGCAGATAGCCGAGCCCGACGATCATCATCACCGTGACGATCGCGATGCGCGTCTGCCGCCACGTCTTCGCGACGCAGGCGAGGAAATCGCCGGCGCCGGTGCGCGTCCACGCGGCGGTGACGATCGCCGACAGCAGGATCGCGGTGCCGGTGCCGAGCGGCTGGAAGTCCCAGATCGCCGCGTACGGCTTGTGATAGAGCGTGACGTACACGGCGTTGTGCAATCCGGGCCACTGAATCTTCACGTCGCCGATCGCCGCGATGTTCGCGCGCACCCAGACGATCACGACCGCCGACACGATGAGCCACGGCAGCCAGCCGCCGTAGCCGATGCGCGCACCGCCGTTCGCGGGCGTGCTGCGCGCGATCGTGAATTGCGGATCGGGTTGCGGCTTCCACATCCGCAGGAAGCCGATCGTCACGATCAGCGACGTGAGCGACGACAGCACGTCGGTGAGCTGGTAGCCGAGGAAGTTCGACGTGACGAACTGCGCGATCGCGAAGCTGCCGCCCGACACCAGCAGCGCGGGCCACAGCCGCGCGATCGAGCGCATGCCGCCGTACGCGCCGACCACGTAGAACGGCAGCAGCAGCGCGAAGAACGGCAACTGCCGGCCGACCATCGCGCCGAGCGTCGCGGGCGGCAGCGACGTGACCGCGCCGAGCACGGTGATCGGCACGCCGAGCGCGCCGAACGCGACCGGCGCGGTGTTGAACAGCAGCGTGTACGTGAGCGCCTCGATCGCCGGGAAGCCGAGCGCGATCAGCAGCGCGCTGGTGATCGCGACCGGCGTGCCGAAGCCCGAGATCCCTTCGAGCAGGCAGCCGAACGAGAACGCGACGACGAGCAGCACGAGGCGGCGGTCGTCGGGCAGGTGGTCGAGCATCCATTGGCGGAACTGGTCGAAGCGGCCCGATTTCACCGCGATGTTGTAGAGCAGCAACGCGTTGAAGACGATCCACATCACCGGCACCACGGCGAGCGCCATGCCCGCGGCGACCGCGTCGAGCGCAAGGCCGGCGGGCATGCCCCACGCGCCAATCGCGACCGCGAGGCCCGCGATCAGCCCCGCGAGCGACGCCTGCCAGGCCGGGCGGCGCAGCACGCCGAGCGCGACGAGCGCGACCGCGATCGGGATCACCGCGACGAGGAACGACAGCAGCAGCGAATGGGCGACCGGCGTCAGGGGCTGCGCGAAGACGATGCCTGCGGGAAGGGCGGCGGTGGGGTTCATCGTGTCTCCTGTGTCGACGTGAGTTAGCGCTTTAGCGCTTACTCACGTCCCATGCAGCGCAAGTCGACGTGAGTTAGCGCTTTAGCACTTACTCACGTCCCATGCAGCGCAAGTCGGCCCGAGCTAGCGCTTCAGCGCTTATTCGGATCCCATGCAGCGCAAGTCGGCCCGAGCTAGCGCTTCAGCGCTTACTCGGGCCCCATGCAGAGCAGCGCAGCCGGTCGGCGCCTGCGCCCAGGCCCTTGCCAACGCAACGACTTCGCTCGGCCGACCGATCGGTCACTTAAAAAGCGTAGGCGTCACGCGCCGCTTCTACAAGGAGGAACAAGCCTGATAACCGCCGGCCGCGCATCTGGCCCCGCAATGCACGGCGCGCCAGTCTTGCACAGCCGACAAAGGTGCCTATCCGGCAGCGGGATGTTTCCCCGGGTATGCGAAGCCTAGACTGCACGCATCGATTCACGCCGCGCCGCCTCGGTGCGCGGCGACCGACCGGAGTGCAAGATGAAGAAGGCAATCGTTCGTACCGCTTGTATCGGCATCCTGATGATGGGTGCCGCGGCGGCGGCCCATGCGCAAGCATCCGCCCAGCCGCTGACGCGGGCCCAGGTTCGACAGGAACTCGCGGAGCTCTCGGCAGCGGGCTACCGGCCCGCCATGGTCGGCAGCCCCGACTATCCGCAGAACATGCAGGCGATCATGCAGCAGGTCGCGCAGGCGCACGCGGACGAAGCCGGCTACGGCAGCAACGGCCGCGCGACAACCGAATCGGGCCGGCGCAACGCGGCGCCGGCTGCCGATCCGTCAATCTACTCGCATCATTGAAACGGGTGTGAGATGAGCCGCCTGCGCCTGTCATCCGACGCATCGCCGGAACGCAGCGGCAGTTGCTGCCCGCGCCGGCTGCCCGGCGCGCATCGACGCGCACGCGCCGGCGGGCGCCACCGGCATCGCGCGCAAGCGGTGCGCACGCCGATGCGTGCGGCCGCGTGCGCGATCGTCAGACGCTGAAGCGGTTCAGCGTGTACGCACGGTACGCGGCGACGAACGCGTCGAACGAACCGGCTTCCTTCGCTTCCAGTTCCGCCTGTTCGGCCAGCGAGCGCTCGGAGAGCGCCGCCGCGGCGCGCGCCGCATCGTCCGGCAGCGGCCGCGCGCGGAAATGCGCGGCATGCGCGTCGCTTTGCGCGCGCGCGAATGCGAGGAACGACTGGTTGCGCTCGCGCATCGTGCGCAGCACGCGCGCGGACGGCGTGCGTTCCGGATCGGCGAGCTTCTCGCGCTGCGCGGCAATCGCGCGCGCATGCTCGTCGCCGCCGCGGATCTCGTCGAGGCGGCGGCCGACGGTTTCGATCTTCGTCATCAGCTCGTCCGCCCATGCATGCAGCGTGATGGGGCTGCCGTCGCGCGACAGCGTGAGACCCGGCTTGCGCCCTTCCATCGTCACGGTGCCGAAGTTCGCGTTTGCTTCCTGGTACGCCGCGCAGTCGAGCGGCGGGCTCGCTTCGAGTGCGCACACCAGCAGATACGCGTCGATGAAACGCGCGGTGTCGAGCGCGATGCCGGTCGGCTCGAACGGGTCGATGTCGAGGCAGCGCACCTCGATGTACTGCACGCCGCGCGACGCGAGCGCATGCAGCGGGCGCTCGCCCGAATACGTGACGCGCTTCGGCCGGATCGTCGAGTAGAACTCGTTCTCGATCTGCAGCACGTTCGTGTTGATCTGGATCCACTCGCCGTCGCGATGCGTGCCGATCGCCTCGTAAGGCGGATACGGCTCGCTGACCGCCTTCGACAGCGCGTCGAGATAGCCCGACAGCGTGTTGTAATCGACCTGCAGCGCGGCCTGGCCGGTCGTGTTCGAGTAGCCGAGATCGCTCATCCGCAGGCTCGTCGCATACGGGCGATACAGCGTGTCGGCATCGAACGTGTCGAGCGTATGCGGGTTGCCGCGCAGGAATTTCGCATCGAGCGCCGGCGACGCGCCGAACAGGTACATCAGCAGCCAGCTCGTGCGGCGGAAGTTGCGGATCTGCGCGAGATAGCGTTCGGACTGGTAGTCGACGAGCGTCGCGGTCGAGCCTTCCTCCGCGTGCAGGCGCCGCCACACTTCGTCATGCAGCGAGTAGTTGTAGTGGATGCCGGCGATGCACTGCATCGTGCGGCCGTAGCGATACGCGAGGCCGCGCCGGTACACCGTCTTCAGGCGGCCGATGTTCGACGTGCCGTAGTCGGCGATCGGAATCTCGTCGTCGGCCGGCAGCAGGCCCGGCATCGAATCGTTCCACAGCATCTCGTCGCCGAGCGACGCATACACGTAGCGATGCAGCGCGTCGAGGCGTTCGAGCGTGAGCGCCGCATCGGGTTCGGCGGGGGTGATCAGTTCGAGCAGCGCTTCGGAATAGTCGGTCGTCAGCGACGGATGCGTGAGCGCCGAACCGAGTGCGCGCGGATGCGGCGTGAACGCGATCATCCCGTCGCGCGTCACGCGCAGGCTTTCCTTCTCGATGCCGCGCAGGCCGTCGGGCAGGTGCTGCCGCGTCGGGCCGGTGCTCAGCACGTCGAGGCGATCCAGCAGCAAATCGGTCTGGCGGATGGTCATGGTGTTCGACATGAATGCGCAAGTGCGGGACGGCCGCGCGCGAAACGCTCGCGCGCGGCCGGCAGGATTGTTGGTCGCTTCGTTGGTAGCGGGCACTTTAACATCTCGCCGTAACACGCGCTTGAGGTGGCTCCGGGCGCGGGCGGGCGGGTCGGGACGGGCTCGGGAAGGGGGCGGACAGGCCGTTGCGGCGGCCGCAAGAATGCGGCGCGGAGACCGCACGCGTGATGCGCATTCATCTGCCCGATGACGGCATGCATCGCATGCCGGCTGACGGTGCAACCCGGTTGCAGGTATCGGACATCGGCCGGCGCCCTGCTCCGCCGGGCCCCGGCAAGCGGCCATGCGATGGCCGCTGTGCGCCGGCTTGCAGCGTGCCGCTGCCAAGACAAGCGTGCACCGGCGCGCAGGTTGCACCTTCGCGCGCGTTCACGTCGATTGCGTATCGAAGCGCGATGGTCCGCGCACACGCGCCGCGATCAGGCGATCGGCGGCCGGCACGCGCTTCGCCGGATCAACCGCCGCGCGCCGCCCCCGCGCGATCGGCCACCTCGTTCCACAGATGCAGCGCCGCATACGCGCGCCACGGACGCCAGCCGTCGGTGCGGCGCTTCTGGCTCGCGAGCCGGTCGAGCGACGGATCGCGCGCGGCGATCGACTGCATCAGCACCAGGTCGGACGCGGGCCACGCATCCGGGTCGCGCCACGCACGCATCGCGATGTATTCGACGGTCCACGGGCCGATGCCGGGCAGGTCGAGCCACGCCTGCCGCAGTGCCGCCAGGTCGGCCTGCGCGGGATCGACCGGCACGTCGCCCGCCGCGACCGCGCGCGCCATGCCCGAGAGCGCCGCGGCCCGCTTGCCGGGCATTCCGATCCGCGCGAGATCGCACGCGGCGAGCGCGTCCGGCGTCGGGAAACGCCACGCGGGCGCGCCGTCGTCGTCGTGCACCACGCGCTCGCCCGCGCGTTCGACGAGCCGGCCGACGATCGTCGTCGCCGCCTTCACGCTGACCTGCTGGCCGACGATCGCGCGCACCGCGAGCTCGAATCCCGACCACGCGCCCGGCACGCGCAGCCCCGGCGCGGCCGCGACGAGCGGCGCGAACCACGGGTCGCGCACGAGCTCCCCGCCGATCGCGGCCGGATCGGCGCGCAGGTCGAACATCGCGGCGATGCGTGCCGCGAACGCGTCGTCGACGTGACGCGCCGCCGCGCCTGCTACGGTCACCACGAGGCAATGCTTGCGCGGATGCCGCGTAACGGTGAGCCGGCCGGGCGCGCCGTGCAGGTCGACGATCCGGCGGTAGACGCCGTCCGCGACCTGCTCGACACCCGGAATCGCGCGCCCGCTGAAGAAGCGCAGCACGCGCGCCCAGTCGTAGGGCGCCTTGAAGCGCAGCTCGAGCTGCGCGGCCGGCGGCGCATCGCCGCCGTTCGTGGTTGTTCTGGTGATCGCGACGCTCAAGCTGCACTGCCCTCCGTCATCGCGGCGTCGGCCGCCGCCTCTTGTGAATGACGCGCCTCGTCCGCGAGTAGCGTCGCCTTGCGGCGCACGCCCCAGCGATAGCCGGCCAGCGCGCCGCCTTTCTGTACGACACGATGGCACGGAATCGCGAGCGCGACCGGGTTCGACGCACACGCGGACGCCACCGCCCGCACCGCGCGCGGCGAGCCGAGCGTTTCGGCGATCTCGGAGTAGCTGCGCGTCTCGCCGTACGGGATGCGGGTCAGCGCTTCCCACACGCGCTGCTGGAACGCGGTCGGCGCGATGTCGAGCGGCAGGTCGAACGCGCGGCGCGTGCCGTCCAGATACGCGCCGATCTGCGCGACGAACGGCGCGAGCCGCGCCGGCGATTCGACCAGCTCCGCGCGCGCGAACGCGTCCTTCAGCGCGGCGACGAGCGGCGCGGGATCGTCGCCGAACGCGATCCGGCAGATGCCCTGCGCGGTCGCGGCGACGAGCACCGTGCCGAGCGACGTCGGCGCGGTCGCATAGTCGATCCGCAGCCCGGCGCCCTGCCGGCGGAACGCCGACGGCGCCATCCCCAGCTCGCGCGGCACCGACGCATACAGCCGCGACGGCGAATTGAATCCGGCGTCGACCGCGGCCTGCGTGACCGGCTGGCCGCTTTGCAGCGCCTGCCGCAACGCCGCGCCGCGCTGCGCGGCCTGGTACTGGCGCGGCGACACGCCCACCACGCGCTTGAACAGCCGCTGCAGATGGAACGGGCTCACGTGCACGGCATCGCTCAGCTGCTGGAGCGTGAGCCGCTCGGGGTGCGCGTCGAGCACCGCGCACGCGCGATTGACGATCTCGAGCTCGCGCGGCAGCCCCTCGGGCTGGCAGCGCTTGCAGGGCCGGAACCCGGCGGCACGCGCGGCGGCCGGATCGTCGAAGAAGGCGACATGTTCGCGCCGCGGCAGCCGCGACGCGCAGGTCGGGCGGCAGAACACGCCGGTGGTGCGCACCGCATAGAAAAACGCGCCGTCCGCATGCGGATCGCGGGCGGTCACGGCATCCCAGCGGGCGTCGTCGGTCGGATAGGCGGTTTTCATCGGAACCTCGCACTCTCAGTGTAGACGGTGCCTACTCTAGCCAGCCCCGCACACCGTCGCGCCCTGAATCTTGCTCTGTGATTCGCCTCATAGAATTGGGGACATGCTCCAAAAACCATCGCCATGTTGCAGTGCGGCTGCGGCAAATCGCCGTCCTGACGTTTTTTGACACAAACAATATTGCGTCGCACCATCGGCATGTGTATAGTTGGAACTGTCTCCTCCATGTCTCCTCCTGATATGGATTAAGCCCGTTCCTCGTGAGCGGGCTTTTTTTCGTCCGTCGATTCTGCACGCGTTCACGCGGGCGCCGCCGATGCGTTGGGCTACACTCGATGAACCCTGCCCTCAAAGGAGCGTTCATCCATGAAACCCACCCTCCGCGGAATCGATCACATCGTGCTTCGCGTGACCGACATGGCCGCGATGACGCGCTTCTACTGCGACGCCGTCGGCTGCCACGTGGAAAAGGAACAGCCGGATCTCGGCCTCGTGCAGTTGCGCGCCGGCGCCTCGCTGATCGACCTGCTCGCCGTCGGCGCGAAGATCGACCGGCCCGACAACGGGCCGCCCGGCGCCGGACGCAACCTCGATCATCTGTGCCTGCGCGTCGAACCGTTCGATCCGCAAGCGCTCGCCGCTCATTTCGCCGCGCACGGCGCGCAGCCGGGCGCCGTCCAGGAACGCTACGGCGCCGACGGCTACGGCCCGTCGATCTACCTGTTCGATCCCGAAGGCAACATGCTGGAACTCAAGGGCCCGCCCGCCGCCATCGCGTGAGTGCGGCCGGCCCGCGCGTCACCGCGTCATGCGTCGGCGCGCGCCTTGAGGAACGTCCATTCGACGGCAACCGGATCGTGGTCCGCGCTCGAGATCCACGCGGCGCCGTCCTGCACCGTGCATTGCAGGCGCATCGTCCGCTCGGCGAGCCGCCCGAGCGCAGCCGCGACGCCGTCGGCCAGCGACAGCACCTGCACGTTGCGCAGCCGCTCGACCTTGCTGCGCACGCCCTGCCACCAGATGTCCGAGGTCTTGCCGCCGTACGCGATCACCGTCACCTGCCCGGCGCGGCCGGCTGCCTTCGAGATGCGCCGCTCGTCGGGCTGGCCGACGTCGATCCACACGTCGATCGCGCCCGTCAGGTCCTTCTGCCAGAGATCGGGCTCGTCGGTGTCGGACAGCCCCTTGCAGAATTCGAGCCGCTCGTGCGCGAACAGCGCGAATGCGGCGATGCGCACCATCATCCGGTCGTCGGTTTCGGACGGATGGCGGGCCACCGTCAACGCGTGGTCGCCGTAGTAATGCCGATCCATGTCGGCAATTTGCAGTTCGGCTTTGTAGATCGTGGATTTGAGCGCCATGCGGGAAGTGCCCGGGCGGGCATCGGTTCAGTTCGGGTCGTGATGATACCGAAAGCCCGGCGTCGGCCCCATGTCGCGCACAGCACGACGGCCCGGCAGGCGGCCGGGCCGTGTTCGGGATCGCGCCGCCGGCCCGCTGCCGGCGCGCGGTGGCTTGGCGTTATTGCTTGATGAAACGCGAATCGGCCCAGAGGCCCTGCTGGTCGCTGTTGTCGGCGCTGACGAACTGCACGTCGCCCTGATCCACCGCCACCACGCGGAAGCGCTGGCCTTCCGGCACGGACAGGCAGCGGAAGTCGTCGAAGTACTGCTGCTTCGCCTGCGACTTGCCGTCACGCTCGTGATTCAGTACGGAATCCAGATTGTCTTTCGACAGGCAGCCCCACGCGTTCTTCGTCAGCTGGATTTCCTGCTTCGGCTTCACGCCGGTATCGCCCGCCTGGGCGATCGACACCACGGCAAATGCACCGACAAGCGCAACAAAAACAGCGGTTCGCTTCATCATGTTCAGTCTCCCATGCTCGCGGGCGTCAGGCTGCGGTTAGCTATGTGTTTAAAGGTGATGGTGAACCCGCGTTTTTGAGCTTAGAAGACCGGCAAGCGATAGCAAGCACATTTGTTGTGCACTCGCAGTAGCGGCGAATTGTCGCACCCTGCGCGCCGCATGTTTTTCGTGCGCACCGAGTCGCCATTCAAACGTATCGACGATTGGGGCGCACATGGCGCCAGAGCGCAAAGCCTTGCCCGGCAATGCGTTCATCGAATTGTCATCGCATCGTTTGAACGGCCTGGATAATCCAGTTCGATATCCGGATCATTTTGATGCGCCGCACATAAAGTCAGGCGAAAACACAGGCGCATTACTGCAGTGCGCCATGCGATTTATCGCATACAAGAAAAATGCCAGATCGGCGAATACTGGCATTTACCCGTATTTCCCGCCCGCATGCGGCACCGCGGAATCGCGCGCCGGCGAGCGGGCATGCGTCACGCAATGTTTTGCCGTTCGAAATAATCGCGCTGAAACAGGCACATCCGGTAAGCGTTGTGATACGCGCCGTTGCCGAAGAATTCCTCGATCAATTCCGCTTCGCGCTGGAACCCGCATTTTTCATAAACGTGGATCGCCGCCGCGTTCGACGTATCGACGATCAGGTACAGCTTGCGCAGGTTCAATACCTTGAACGCGTATTCGACCGCGAGGCGCGTGGCCTGGCCCGCATAGCCGCGGCCCTGGCACTGCGGCGCGATGATGATCTGGAATTCGCCGCGGCGGTGGATGTAGTCGAGCTCGATCAGCTCGACGAGGCCGACCAGTTCCCCTTGCGGATCGACCGCGACGAATCGGCGCTCGCGCTGGTCGTGCACATGGCGATCGTAGAGCTGCGAGAGTTCCGCGAAGGTTTCATACGGCTCCTCGAACCAGTAGCGCATGATCTTCGCGTTGTTGTTCAGTTCGTGCACGAAGCGCAGGTCCTGGCGTTCGAGCGGCCGCAGCGCGAGCGTGCGGGTGTCGTTCTGTATTTGCATCGTAGGAATCGTCGTGGGGTGCACCGGGGCGCGGGAGGACCCTGTCGGGCCCAGTCCCGATTGCCACCCGGAAGCACAGTAAGAAAATGAAGGTAGGCCGAAGTACAGAGCCTAGAATGGAAAAAGGGTTCCTGCCACCGTCATGGAGGCTATCGTGATCGAGCAAGTGATACTCGGTGTGTTTCTGGTGCTGCCGCTCGTGATCGTGGCCGTGCTGTTTTCCGATGAACTCTGGCAGGAACACCGGCGCCAGCATCCGCGCGACGAGGATGCACCGCACATCGACTGGAAGCATCCGTGGCGCCGCGTGCGGCGCGGGCATTGACGGTTGCGCGCCAGCCGGATGCCGACCTTCCGCACCCGCCGCCATGCGGGCGTGAAGCCTGCGTGCGCCGCCGAACGCGGGCGAGCCGGGTGCGCATGCACCCGCTGTCCCGCTGCCGGCGTGCGGCCCGTTTCGATCCGATTGCGAGGCGCTGACGTGAACGACAGGCCATCTTCCCGGAAGCCGGACATCCCGCACGAAACGATCGACCTGCAGATCGCCGACGTGCTGGCCGGCATCACCTATCCCGCCAACAAGGACGCGATCGTCGACGCCGCGCGCGATGCGGGCGCCAGCAACGAAGTGCTGACGATGCTCGACGGGCTGCCCGAACAGGACTACGCGGACATCGACGCGGTCACCCGCTGGGTCGCCGGCAACTACGGGCCTGGTCTGGGGATTTGAGCGCGCGCCGATAACGCGCTAGGATCGGGCCGCACCGGTCGCGCGGCGGCCGGGACGCACACGCCCGGCGCACCGGCCGGACGCTTGCGCGCGAGCGCGTCGGAGACCTCATGGAAGGCATCCTGATCCAGCACACCACGCGGCGGCAGTTCTGGTTCGGCGCGCTGTCCGCGCTCGTCATCCTGCTCGCGCTCGGCGTCGCCGCGCCGCATGCGAACGTCGCGCTGCCCGCGGTCGAACCGTTCATGCCGATGTGCGCGCTGACCGTGTTCTCCACCGCCTGCATCGCCGCGTTCTTCCTCGGCGCGCAGTTCGCCGTGTCGCGACAGCCCGTGCTCGGTGCGCTCGGCGGCGCCTACGCGTTCACCGCGCTCGCCGTCGCGCTGCAGCTGCTGACGTTCCCCGGCGTGTTCGCGCCGCACGGCCTGTTCGGCGCGCGGCCGCAAAGCGCCGCGTGGATGTGGATCTTCTGGCACGGCGGCTTTCCGTGCTTCGTGATGCTGGCGCTGATCGCGCGCGAACGCATGGTGCGCTCGCCGATCAGCGTGCAGCGCACCCGCCGGTGGACGATCGCGCTGATCGGCGGCCCCGCGCTCGCGGCCGCGCTGCTGTGCGTGCTGGCGCTGAACGCGCCGCTGCCGCCCGCCTTCCGTCCGCCCGGCGACATGGCCGTGATGCCGGTCAATCCGGTCGCGCTCGTCGTCTGGACGCTCAACGTGAGCGCGCTCGCCGTCGTGCTGCTCACCGGCCGGCTGCGCACGACGCTCGACCTGTGGCTCGCGATCGCGATGCTCGCGTGCACCACCGACACCACGCTGAACCTGCTGAGCACGAACCGCTTCACGGTCGGCTGGTACGTGGCGCGCGTGTTCAGCATGTTCACGCCCGGCGTGCTCGTCTGCGTGCTCGCGTGGGAGGTGACGATGATGTACCAGCGGCTTTTCGAGGCGCACGCGACGCTGATGCGCTCGTCCGCGCGCGACGGGCTGACGGGCGTCTACAACCGCAGCCACTTCAACGATCATTTCCACCTGCTGTTCCTGCAGGCGCGGCGGCAAGCCGAGCCGCTGTCGCTGCTGATGGTCGACGTCGATCACTTCAAGGCATACAACGACGCGTTCGGCCACGTGAAGGGCGATGCCTGCCTGATCGCCGTCGCAAATGCGCTGACGGGCGTCGTGCGCCGGCCCGCGGATCTTGTCGCGCGCTATGGCGGCGAGGAATTCGCGATCGTGCTGCCGAACACCGGCGTGCGCGGCGCACGGCTCGTCGCGGAAGAAGCGCGCGAGGCCGTGCTGCGGCTCAATCTGTCGACGCATGCGCCGGCGGGGCGCGTGTCCGTCAGCGTCGGTTGCGCGACCGTGTCGCCCGATGAATTGTCGATGCCGGATGCGCTGATCGAAGCGGCCGATGCCGCGCTGTATCGTGCGAAGGATGCCGGGCGGAATCGGGTTCTCGTCGCCTGAAACCGTCTGCTGTGCGGGGCAATTGTTACGGTCATTTTGACCGGAATAATCCACCGTTACGGATTACGGCACGGGGATACGAACGCTTACATCCGGTGTTGCGGGCGCTCGCTATGCTGCGTTCCATATTGAACCCGAGCAGGTGAGCGTCATGAAGAAAATCCTTTTACTGATTGCCGGTGTCGCCGTGCTGCTGAGCGGCTGCGTCGTGGTGCCTGACGGCGGGTATTACGGTGGTGGCGGGTATTACCACCATCATCGTCATTGGGATTGAACGCGACGCTAGCCGAACCGCGCGAGATCGTTTCGCGCGCATCCGATGAAGCGAATGTTCGGGTCGCCTGATGCTGCGGGGAATCGCCCGCACGGCCGGCGGCCCGAATCCGATCCGCAATCGGCTGTCGGTTGCTTCTCGGTGAATTCTGTCTGCCGCTCGCTTCGATACAGAACCTACCCTGGCGGAAAGTCCTCATAGGACTTCGGGGCGTAGCCCCAGATTCTGGCCACATCGCCGCTGGCCTCGAACTCGAAGCCAATCTCGGCGAGCTTGCCCGACACCAGCGCTGAGTGATCAATCACGTCGTGCCTCGGCGAGGCTTGTTCATGCAGCCCGATGTCGAACCACTCGACGCCCACGAACGGGAATGGCAGATGGTAGAACCACTCGACATCCCATCCCGACACATGGCCGTTGACCCACTTTGACCGGTACGACGGCCGCCAGCCATTCAGGCCGCGCACGAAGGCAATCAGTTCGTTCCACTTGGTGTCGTTGGCCAGCGACCCGGCGAATTTCCGGCGCGCCAGGGACGCTACTTTTTCCTTGTCCATGCCGCGCGGCACGGCATCGGCCATCGGGAGGGCATTCATCTCGGCGTTCGCTTGGAATGCCGTTCACTTCCCGATACAGAACCTGCTGAAAATCACCCCCAGCAGGTCATCCGAAGTGAACTCCCCGGTAATCGCGTTGAGCTGCTCCTGCGCGAGCCTCAACTCCTCCGCGAACAAATCGAGCGACTGCGCGCGCTGCTCCGCATGATCGGCCGCCTGCGCAAGATGTTCCTGCGCCGAACGCAGCGCAATCAGATGCCGCTCGCGCGCGAGATAAACCCCTTCCGCACCCGCCTGCCACCCCGCGATCCGCAGCAGCTCACCGCGCAGCATATCGATCCCGTCACCGCGCTTCGCCGACAGATGCACCTCGGTGAGATCCCCCTCCGCCGCCGGATGCGCGACCGACGCCGGCGCGCCGGTCAGGTCCGTCTTGTTGAGCACGCGCACGACCGGCACACCCGCCGGGAAGCGCGCGGCGATCGCCGCGTCGTCCGCCGTCATCCCGCTGCGCGAATCGAGCAGATGCAGCACGACGTCCGCGCGCTCGATCTCGCTCCACGTGCGCGCGATGCCGATCCGCTCGACTTCGTCCTCCGTCTCGCGCAGCCCCGCCGTATCGATGATGTGCAGCGGAATGCCCTCGACCTGGATCGTCTGCGCGACCTTGTCGCGCGTCGTGCCGGCGATCGGCGTGACGATCGCGAGCTCCGCGCCGGCCAGCGCGTTCAGCAGCGACGACTTGCCGACGTTCGGCTGCCCCGCGAGCACGACCGACAGGCCTTCGCGCAGCAGCGCGCCCTGCCGCGCATCGCCGAGCACGTGCGCGAGCTGCTCGCGAATGCGAGCAAGCTTGCCGCGCGCGTCCGCCGCCTCGAGAAAGTCGATCTCCTCTTCCGGGAAATCCAGCGTCGCCTCGACCAGCATCCGCAGCGTGATCACGTCGTCGACGAGCGCGTGGATCTGACGCGAGAACGCGCCGTCGAGCGAACGCCCGGCCGAGCGCGCCGCCGCCTCGGTGCTCGCCTCGATCAGGTCGGCCACCGCCTCGGCCTGCGCGAGATCCAGCTTGTCGTTCAGGAACGCGCGCCGCGTGAATTCGCCCGGCTCCGCGAGCCGCAGCCCGATCCCGCGCCCGGCGTCCAGGCAGCGCTGCAGCAGCAGCTGCATCACGATCGGCCCGCCGTGCCCCTGCAGCTCGAGCACATGCTCGCCCGTGTACGAATGGGGCGCCGGGAAATACAGCGCGATGCCGCGGTCGAGCGGCGCGCCGTGCGCGTCGAGGAACGGCACGTAGCTCGCATGACGCGGCGCGAGGCCTTGCCCGCACAGCGCGTCGATCAGCGGCAGCGCCGCCGCCTCGCCGCCCCGCCCGAACGACACGCGGACGACGCCGATGCCGCCCCGGCCGGCGGCGGTGGCAATGGCGACGATCGGATCGGAGTCGGTAGCAAGCATGGCAATCGGAGGTTCAGCGGTGGAACGGCCAGCCCGTGCGGCATCGGCGCGCGGGCATCGGGACGCCGGCATTGTAGCGTGCCGGCACGCCCGTCACCGCCGCCGCACGACGCTTCGGACTCCCCTCAATTTATCTCGAAAGAGATAAGATAAATACTAGTCGAACCCGAATACACCTGGTCCGTTTCGGACAAGTATGGCCAATCGGGGCGACCTGCGCCCGCTCCTTGTGGCCGGCCATCGCTGCGGGATTAGCTTGGGATTCGTCTGACTAAGCTACGTTTAGCCTGATTGGTTGTCTGAGAGCCGTTAGTCGAAATGCACAATCTCCCCCATGCCGACATCCGAAGAGAAAAAGGCGTTCTCCGAGCGCCTGAAATTCGCCTTGCAGCGCAGCCCGCACAAGATCACGGGTGCGACGGAGCTCGCCAACCAGTTCAACCTTCGCCATCGCGGCGAGCATCAGGTGTCGCCGCAAACGGCGCACAAGTGGCTGACGGGGCGCACCATTCCGACACAGGACAAACTGCGCACGCTCGCGGAATGGCTGCGCGTCGAACTCCACTGGCTGCACTACGGCCCGTCGCCGAACGCCGCGGCGCGCTCGACGCCACAACCGCTGCCGCGCGACGAGCGCTATCCGCCGACACCCGAGACGATCGAACTCGCGTCGAAGATCGAGGCGCTGTCGCCGCACCATCGCTACCTGGTTCAGGAACTGATCGAGCAGTTCTACGGCGATTCGCCGAAACGCTGAGCGCCGCCGCGCCAAACAAAAAGCCGCATGACCCGAAGGCCATGCGGCTTTTTTGCATCTTCGCGGCCGGCTGCGCGGGCGGAGCGTTGCCGCCCCCGCGCCGGCCCGCCGTCAGGCGGTTTTCTTCGCGGCCCCGATCGTGCGGGTGATGTAGTACTGCTGCGCGATCGACAGCACGTTGTTCACGACGTAGTACAGCACGAGGCCCGCCGGGAAGAAGAAGAACATGACCGAGAACGCGATCGGCATGAACATCATCATCTTCGCCTGCACCGGGTCCGGCGGCGTCGGGTTCAGCTTGGTCTGCACGAACATCGAGACGGCCATCAGCACCGGCAGGATGAAGTACGGATCGCGCTGCGACAGGTCGTGGATCCACAGAATCCACGGCGCGCCGCGCATTTCCACCGACGCGAGCAGCACCCAGTACAGCGAGATGAACACCGGGATCTGGATCACGACCGGCAGGCAGCCGCCGAACGGATTGACCTTCTCGGTCTTGTACAGCTCCATCAGCGCGGCGTTCATCTTCTGCGGATCGCTCTTGAAGCGTTCGCGCAGCGCCTGCATGCGCGGCGTGATTTCCTTCATGCGCGCCATCGACTTGTAGCTCGCGGCCGACAGCGGGAAGAACACGGCCTTGATCAAGAGCGTGAGCAGCACGATCGCCCAGCCCCAGTTGCCGACGAAGCCGTGGATCTTCTCGAGCAGCCAGAACAGCGGCTTCGCGATGATCGTCACCCAGCCGTAGTCCTTCACCAGCTCCAGGCCCGGCGCGATGCCTTCCAGCATGCGCTCTTCTTCCGGGCCGGCGAACAGGCGCGCCGACACGTCGACCGACTGGCCCGGCGCGATCGCCGCGACCGGCTGCTTCACGCCGACGCGGTACAGCGTCGGATCGATCTTTTCAGCGTAGATGTCACGCTTCGCGCCCTGCTGCGGAATCCACGCCGACGCGAAGTAGTGCTGCACCATCGCAACCCAGCCGTTGTCGGCCGACTTCTCGAAGGTCGCCTTGTTCTTGTCCAGATCGCCGAAGTCGATCTTCTGGAAGTGCTTCGTATCCGTGTAGACCGCCGGCCCGAGGAACGTATGCGAGAACATCGGCGTCTCGACCGGCGTGTTGTCGCGCACGAGTTCCATGTAGACCGTCGGCGACACCGGCGCGGCGCCGACGTTGTCGATCTTGGTATCGACGCCGATCACGTAGCTGCCGCGCGTGAACGTATACGTCTTCACGACCTTCACGCCGCCCTTCACCGGCGATTCGAACGACAGCTTCAGCGCGTTCTGGTCGGCCGCCAGCGACGTCGCGCCCGCGTTGACCTGCGAGTAGACGTCGTTGTGGTTCGGGAAGTCGCCGCCGAGCAGGCCCGTGCGCGCGAGGTACGTGTGGCCGGCCGTGTGGTCGAACAGCGTGATGTACAGGTCCGGCTGCTTGCCGTCGCCCTGCTTCTTCAGCGTGAGCTTCGCGAGCGTGCCGCCGCGCGTGTCGATCTCGCCGTCGTACACATCGGTCGAGAACTTCACGAGCTGCGCCTGCGCGGCCGGGGCCGTCGTCGCGGGCGCCGCGCCGGTGGCCGCCGCGGGCACGCCGCCGGCCGTGGTCGCGGCATTACCGGCCGCGCCGGTGCCGGATGCGCCGCCTGCTGCCGCCGGGGCCGTCTGCGTGGTGTTCGGGAAGAACATCGACGGGCGTCCATGGGACCGCTGCCAGTTGTCGTACAGCATGACAGCTGACATGAAGAAGATCACCCATAGGACGGTGCGTTTGATATCCATGCGTTGTCTCAGAGTCGATGGGACCGCGCTTCGGCCTGGCCGCGAGCGCGTGTGTCGGAGTTGGGCGGCGGAACGAGGTCGACGCCGCCCGCGGAAAACGGGTGGCATCGGCACACGCGCCTGACGGCGAGATACGCGCCGCGCGCGGCGCCATGATACTGGATTGCCTCGCGCGCGTAATCCGAACAGGAAGGATAAAAACGGCAACGGTTGCCGAGCAGCGGACTCACGGCAACCTTGTAGAAACGCAGCAACGCGATCAGAACCGTTTGCATACCAGGGGCGGCGTCAGGGCAGCGCCGCTTCAAAGCCGGCCGGGCAGGCGCGAACGCCGCCGCGGCGGGCGGTGCGTCACTCGGACGCGGGCTTCGACGCACGGCGGACGATCTCCCGGGCTGCCCGATCGAGCAGCTCGCGGATCTCGGCCGCGCACATCGCCGCGAGCGGGGCGGAAGCCGCGCTCGGCAGCGCTTTCTTGTCGAAGCGCGTGTGCTGGCGCAGCAGCACGTCGTAACCGGCGAACTCGGCCCGGCGCAGGCGAAACGCATCGCGTGCGAGCCGCTTCACGAGGTTGCGCGTCACTGCGCGCGGCGCATACTTCTTGCCGACGACGAGCCCCAGTCGGGCGGGCTGGCCCGTCGGCTTGCCGTAAATCACGAAGTGCGCGGAGCGCCGCCACGGGCGCAAACGAAAAACGGATGAAAATTCATCCGTTTTCAGAAGTCGCGCAGCTTTCGGAAAGGCGGCCTTCGTCTGCAACGGATTCGCACCCGGCTCGACGGCCCCCTCCGCAGGACTGCGGACGGCGGTCACAGCGCGCAGCCTGCCTTAGATGGCCAGGCGCTTGCGGCCCTTCGCGCGGCGTGCGTTGATGACCTTGCGGCCACCTGCCGTCTTCATGCGGACACGGAAGCCGTGGGTGCGCTTGCGACGGGTCACGGACGGTTGGTAAGTACGTTTCATGATGCTCTCACTTGTTCGAGAATGTCGAAATTCAGGGGACCGCGTGCCCTTACCAGGACGCCTTCGGGCGAACGCAATCGCCGGAAATACAGGATTGGTTTTCGCGGAACCCGCTATTTAATCCGTTTTTCTCTTGACGGTCAACACTTTAGAAGCTATCCAAGTGCGTCAGCACTCTGCGATCCGGCCCCGCACCCCACAGCACAGCCCTGTGGATAACTCACGCTGTGGCCGTTTTTGCGGGTAGAATCTCGCCTTATCTCCAAGAATCCCGCACGCCGCTTCGGCTCGCGCCTGCCTCTCCACCGCTGTGACGCAGGGCCCCGAGGCATGCTCGCACGACCGCTTCGGGCCTTGTTGCGCATCCGCGACAAGGGCGACGGCGAGCCATAGTGCACGCAAAAAACGACAGTTACTTGATGAACGATTTCTGGCAACACTGTTCCGCACTGCTGGAGCGCGAGCTGACGCCCCAGCAGTACGTGACGTGGATCAAACCCTTGGCCCCGGTGGCCTTCGATGCGGCGGCGAACACGCTGTCCATCGCCGCGCCGAACCGCTTCAAGCTGGACTGGGTCAAGAGCCAGTTTTCGGGACGGATCTCCGATCTGGCCCGGGATTTCTGGAATGCGCCGATCGAAGTCCAGTTCGTCCTCGATCCGAAGGCCGGCATGCGCAGTGCGGCGCCCGGCGCCGCACCGGCCGCGCCGCGCGCCCCGCTGGCGCCGGCCAGCGGCCCGGCCGCGACGGTGGCCGCGATTGCCGCGAACCTCGCCGCAGCCGCGGCGGGCGCCCCTGCCGCTGCCGCGCCGATCGATGCGCCGCTGAGCCCGCAGGCCGCCGCGCACCTGCACGCCGACGACGCCGACATCGACCTGCCGAGCCTGCCCGCGCATGAAGCGGCCGCGGGCCGCCGCACCTGGCGGCCGGGCAACGGCGCCGCGCCGGCCGCCGCCGGCGAGAGCGATTCGATGTACGAGCGTTCGAAGCTGAACCCGGTGCTCACGTTCGACAACTTCGTGACGGGCAAGGCGAACCAGCTCGCGCGCGCCGCCGCGATCCAGGTCGCGGACAACCCCGGCATCTCGTACAACCCGCTGTTCCTGTACGGCGGCGTCGGCCTCGGCAAGACCCACCTGATCCACGCGATCGGCAACCAGCTGCTGCTCGACAAGCCGGGCGCGCGAATCCGCTACATCCACGCCGAACAGTACGTTTCGGATGTCGTGAAGGCGTACCAGCGCAAGGCGTTCGACGATTTCAAGCGCTACTATCATTCGCTCGACCTGCTGCTGATCGACGATATCCAGTTCTTCTCCGGCAAGTCGCGCACGCAAGAGGAATTCTTCTACGCGTTCGAGGCGCTGGTCGCGAACAAGGCGCAGGTGATCATCACCAGCGACACGTACCCGAAGGAGATTTCGGGGATCGACGACCGCCTGATCTCGCGCTTCGATTCGGGCCTGACCGTCGCGATCGAGCCGCCCGAGCTGGAAATGCGGGTCGCGATCCTGATGCGCAAGGCGCAGTCGGAAGGCGTGAACCTGTCGGAGGACGTCGCGTTCTTCGTCGCGAAGCACCTGCGCTCGAACGTGCGCGAACTCGAAGGCGCGCTGCGCAAGATCCTCGCGTATTCGAAGTTCCACGGCCGCGAGATCTCGATCGAGCTGACCAAGGAAGCGCTGAAGGACCTGCTGACCGTGCAGAACCGGCAGATTTCGGTCGAGAACATCCAGAAGACCGTCGCCGATTTCTACAACATCAAGGTCGCCGACATGTATTCGAAGAAGCGCCCCGCGAACATCGCGCGGCCGCGGCAGATCGCGATGTACCTCGCGAAGGAACTCACGCAGAAGAGCCTGCCGGAAATCGGCGAGCTGTTCGGCGGGCGCGATCACACCACCGTGCTGCACGCGGTGCGCAAGATCGCCGACGAGCGGAGCAAGGATGCACAGCTCAACCACGAGCTGCACGTGCTGGAACAGACGCTGAAGGGCTGACCGGCGCGCCCGGTTGAGAATTCGGCGTCCGCCCCAATTTAAGGGGGGCGGTTCGGTTTTGAGGCACAATATAGGTTTGACCGCTCCGGCGGGGGCGGGCCATGAGCCCGGCCGGCGGAGCGTTGCGAGGCTGCTGCAGGCCGTTATCTCAACGAAGGAACTCTATGCAACTGGTCAAGACCGAACGAGACACCCTCCTCAGGCCGCTGCAAACGGTCAGCGGCATCGTCGAACGCCGCCACACGTTGCCGATCCTCGCCAACCTGCTGATCACCAAGAACGGCGCGGACGTTTCGTTCCTGTCGACCGACCTCGAGCTGCAGATCACCACGCGCGCCGATTTCGGCGTCGGCGGCGACCAGGTGGCCACCACCGTCGCGGCCCGCAAGCTGCTCGACATCCTGCGCGCGATGCCGGACGGCCAGGTCACGCTGTCGCTCGCCGACAAGCGCCTGACGGTGCAGTCGGGCAAGAGCCGCTTCGCACTGCAGACGCTCGCGGCCGACGAGTTCCCGACCGTCGCACAGGCGAAGGATTTCGGCGCGAACCTGAGCGTGCCGCAGAAGTCGTTCCGCCAGCTGCTCGGCATGGTGCACTTCGCGATGGCGCAGCAGGACATCCGCTACTACCTGAACGGCATGCTGCTCGTCGTCGACGGCGACCAGCTGATGGCGGTTGCGACCGACGGCCACCGCCTCGCGTTCTCGTCGATGAAGATCGAGGGCGGTGCGTTCGGCCGCCAGGAAGTGATCGTGCCGCGCAAGACCATCCTCGAGCTGCAGCGCCTGCTCGAGGACATCGACGACACCGTCACCATCGACATCGCGCAAACCCAGGCCAAGTTCACCTTCGGCCAGGTCGAGCTCGTGTCGAAGCTGGTCGAGGGCAAGTTCCCCGACTTCCAGCGCGTGATCCCGAAGGCGCACAAGAACACGTTCGAGATCGGCCGTGAGGAACTGCAGCGTTCGCTGCAGCGCGCGGCGATCCTGACCTCGGACAAGTTCAAGGGCGTGCGCTGCATCATCGCGCCGGGCCAGCTGAAGATCATGTCGACCAACGCCGACCAGGAAGAGGCGCAGGAAGAGCTGGAAATCGCCTACCAGGGCGACACCGTCGACATCGGCTTCAACGTCACGTATCTCCTCGACGTGCTCGCGAACCTGAAGGTGGACACCGTGCAGGTGAGCCTCGGCGACGCGAGCTCGAGCGCCCTGATCACGGTGCCCGAGAACGACGAGTTCAAGTATGTCGTGATGCCGATGCGCATCTGACGCGCGCGACATCACGACACACACCAGGGGGCGGCAAGCCCCTTTGGCGTTTTTATGGCGAATCGAAAACCCCTCCTTTTGGCGCCGGGCCGGTGCCTTGGACGGGTCAGTAAACCTGGAGCGGCCCGGCGTTTTCGCGAGAAAACGCACCACGGCGCCGCTTGAGTGGCCTCGCAGAACCGGAAGATATCCATGAGTGAACAGCACAATACGCAGCCCGATAACAGCAGCTACGGCGCCTCGTCGATTCAGATCCTCGAGGGTCTGGAGGCGGTGCGCAAGCGCCCCGGGATGTACATCGGCGACACGTCGGACGGCACCGGTCTGCACCACCTCGTGTTCGAGGTGCTCGACAACTCGATCGACGAAGCGCTGGCCGGCTACTGCAACGACATCCACGTGACGATTCACGCCGACAACTCGATTTCCGTGACCGACAACGGCCGCGGGATTCCGACCGACGTGAAGATGAACGACAAGCACGAGCCGAAGCGCAGCGCCGCCGAGATCGTGATGACCGAGCTGCATGCGGGCGGCAAGTTCGACCAGAACAGCTACAAGGTGTCCGGCGGCCTGCACGGCGTGGGCGTGTCGTGCGTGAACGCGCTGTCGAGCTGGCTGCGCCTCACCGTGCGCCGCGACGGCAAGAAGCGGTTCATGGAGTTCCATCGCGGCGTCGCGCAGGATCGCGTGCTCGAAATGGTCGACGGCGTGGAAGTGTCGCCGATGCTGGTGACCGGCGATACCGAGAACCGCGGCACCGAAGTGCACTTCATGGCCGATCCGACGATCTTCGGCACTGTCGAGTATCACTACGACATTCTTGCCAAGCGGATGCGCGAGCTTTCGTTCCTGAACAACGGCGTGCGGATTCGTCTCACCGATCTGCGTACCGGCAAGGAAGACGATTTCGCGTTCGCCGGCGGGGTGAAGGGCTTCGTCGAGTACATCAACAAGACGAAGAGCAACCTGCACCCGACCATCTTCCACGTGAACGGCGAGAAGGATGGCGTGGGCGTGGAAGTCGCGATGCAGTGGAACGACAGCTACAACGAAAACGTGCTGTGCTTCACGAACAACATTCCGCAGCGGGATGGCGGCACGCACCTGACCGGCCTGCGGGCCGCGATGACGCGCGTCATCAACAAGTACATCGCCGATAACGAAATCGCGAAGAAGGCGAAGGTCGAGACGTCCGGCGATGACATGCGCGAAGGTTTGTCCTGCGTGCTGTCGGTGAAGGTGCCGGAGCCGAAGTTCAGCTCGCAGACGAAGGACAAGCTGGTTTCTTCGGAAGTGCGTGCGCCGGTCGAGGAAGTCGTGGCGAAGGCGCTGGAAGAGTTCCTGCTCGAAACGCCGAACGACGCGAAGATCATCTGCGGGAAGATTGTCGAGGCGGCTCGTGCGCGGGATGCGGCGCGGAAGGCGCGTGAGATGACGCGACGCAAGGGCGTGCTCGACGGCGTCGGGCTGCCGGGCAAGCTTGCTGATTGCCAGGAGAAAGACCCGGCAAAGTGCGAAATCTACATCGTCGAGGGTGACTCGGCAGGTGGGTCGGCCAAGCAAGGGCGTGACCGGAAGTTCCAGGCGATCCTGCCGCTGCGCGGCAAGGTGCTGAACGTCGAGAAGGCACGGTATGACAAGCTGCTGTCGTCGGAGCAGATCGTGACGCTCGTGACCGCGCTCGGGTGCGGGATCGGCAAGGATGATTACAACCTCGACAAGCTTCGGTATCACCGCATCATCATCATGACCGACGCGGACGTCGACGGTGCGCATATTCGGACGCTGCTGCTCACGTTCCTCTATCGGCAGATGCCGGACATGATCGAGCGCGGGTATGTGTATATCGCGCAGCCGCCGCTTTACAAGATCAAGGCGGGCAAGGATGAGCGGTATCTGAAGGATGATTCGGAACTCAACGCGCATATGCTGCGGTTGGCGCTGCAAGGGTCGGAACTGGTGCCGGGTGAGAATGCGGCAGCGATTTCGGGGGATGCGCTTGGGGAGCTTGCTAGGTCGTATCTGATGTCGCAGAGCGTGATCGGGCGGTTGAGCCGGTTGTATGACCCGGCGGCGCTTGAGGCGGTGATGGATGGGGTTGTGATCGATCTCTCCAGCGAAGAATCGACTGAGGCTTCGGCGAAGGCGCTGCATGCTGCGTTGCATGATGAAGCGCTCAAGAATGAAGTGCGGGTGGTGCCTTCGTATGATCCGGTGCGGGAGCTGCGGTCGCTGCGCGTTGAGCGGGCTCATCACGGGAATGTGCGGGTTTCCGTCATCGATGAGGAGTTCCAGCACACCGCGGATTATCAGCAGCTTGTGAACACCGCAAATACGTTCAAGGGGCTCATTGGGGAGGGTGCGGTCATCAAGCGCGGGGAGCGCAGCATGGCTGTGGCGGACTTCAAGAGTGCGATGAAGTGGTTGCTTGCCGACGCAGAACGCAACGTTTCGAAGCAGCGGTATAAGGGGCTGGGGGAGATGAACCCCGAGCAGCTGTGGGAAACGACGATGGATCCGGCGGTGCGACGACTGCTGCGCGTGCAGATCGAAGACGCGATTGCGGCGGATGGGATCTTTACTACCCTGATGGGGGATGAGGTTGAGCCGCGGCGGGCGTTTATTGAGTCGAATGCGTTGAGGGCGGGGAATATTGATGTTTGACGCATTTCGGTAGTGTCAGCGACACAGAAATAAAAAAAGGCTCCTCGGAGCCTTTTTTGCGCTATGGGTTACCGACAAAACGTCTTATTCTCGACCATATCAAGAACTGCAAACCGCAAAAGCGTGAAGGCACGCCCTGACAGACGCGAAAAAGCCAACGCAGTTTAAGTGTGTGATTCACGGACATCGTTTCAACTAATATGGGACGATGGAGCGCGAAATCTCGATGCGATTACGTTGGGTGCGCATGTATCACGAGACCGGCAACGCCGGTCTCGTGTGCACGCGTTGTGGCATCTCCAGGCCGACGCTTCGCAAGTGGCTGCGCCGCTACCAGGAGGCGGGAGAAGAAGGTCTTCGCTGTCAAAGCCGTCGCCCTCTGACCAGCCCGAATCGAAAGGTCTCTGACGCTGATCGGGCAACGATTCTTCGCCTGCGGGCCGAGCGCAAGGGGGCACGGCGGATTCAGAACGAATTGCGTCTGAACGAACAAAGAGAACTGTCCCTTGCGACCATTCACAAGGTCCTGTGCGAAGCATCGGTGAAGCCGTTGGTTCGCCCCAGGAGGCCGGCACAACCGAGGCGCTACAGCCGTCCAGTTCCCGGAGACCGCGTCCAGATGGACACGATGAAGATTGCACGAGGCGTCTACCAGTACACGGCCATCGACGACTGTTCACGCTTTCGTGTGCTGGCCGTCTACCCCCGTAGAAATGCCCGAAATACGCTGTTTTTCCTTGATCGCGTCATCGAGGAGATGCCGTTTCCGATTCAACGTATCCAGACCGATCGCGGCGGTGAGTTCTTCGCTGAATCCGTGCAGCGGCGCCTGATGAACGAGTGCATTAAATTCCGGCCAATTCCACCACGCTCGCCGCACCTCAATGGCAAAGTTGAACGTTCGCAGCTTACTGACCTGAACGAATTCTGGTTCCACCATGCCCCGACAGAGCGGGCAATCGACTTGCGAATCGAAGAGTGGCAGTTCGACTACAACTGGCGTCGGCCACACGGCTCACTCGGTGGAAAGACTCCGGTTGACCGCATTGCGGAGCTGGGTGAAATCACACCTCTCGCGGAAGCGGTGGAAGGTGCGTACGACGAGCGGAAAGAGCGAATTCGGCACCGTGAATGGCGGGTCGACAAAATCCTCGGCGAACATCATCGGCGCGCGTCGGAACGCGTGTTCCCTACGGGCGCCACGGGTTCCGACGCGCCAAAGAAACGGCCTTCAAAAAAGTGAAACGATGTCTGCGAATCGCACAGTTAAGTTAATGCGGACACGTCAGCGGCATTTCTGAGTTGCCTGTAGTAGTTTGCCTCAGCTTCAGCAGGCGGGATATAGCCGAGCGGTTCCATCAGCCGATGATGGTTGTACCAGGCGACCCATTCCAGCGTTGCCAGTTCGACGGATTCCCTCGTTTTCCAAGGGGCGCGCCGATGAATCAGTTCCGTCTTATACAGGCCGTTGATCGTTTCGGCCAGCGCATTGTCGTAGCTGTCGCCCCGGTTGCCGACCGACGGCTCGATGCCGGCCTCAGCCAGCCGTTCGCTGTAGCGGATGCTGACGTATTGAGACCCTCTGTCGGAATGATGAATCAAAGTCCCGTCCTCACCCGGTTGGCGGGCGTACAGCGCTTGTTCAAGTGCATCCAGAACGAAGTCCGTGGTCATCGACGAGCTGACGCGCCAGCCAACAATACGGCGGGCAAACACGTCGATCACGAATGCCACGTACAGCCAGCCTTGCCATGTCGAGACATACGTAAAATCCGACACCCAGAGCTGATTCGGTCGGTCAGCCTTGAACTGCCGGTTGACTCGGTCCAGCGGGCGCGGCGCGGTCACCTCGGGAATCGTCGTGCGAACACGCTTACCGCGAACTGCGCCACGCAAGCCCTGCAGCTTCATCAACCGTCCGACCGTGCAGCGTGCCACTGCAATGCCTTCCCGGTTCATCTGCTTCCAGACCTTCGGCACGCCGTAGACCTGCATGTTGGCCTGCCAGACACGCTTGATCTCCGGTTGCAAAAGCTCATCGCGTTTCGCGCGGGCGCAGCGCTTCGACGGATCGCGAAGTTGTGCTGCATGGCGTCGGTAGCCCGACGGGGCAATCCGCAAGACCTTGCAGATCGGCTCGACCCCGAAGGTGTCGCGATGCTGATCGACGAAGGCCTTCAGGACTTGAAACGGCGGTCGAGCTCCGCCTGGGCGAAAAACGCGCTCGCCAGTTTGAGAATCTCATTGGTCCGGCGCAGTTCCTTGACCTCGCGCTCCAAGGCCTTGATGCGTTCACGCTCGGCCGTACTCACGCCATCGCGCTCTCCACGGTCGACCTCGTCGCGCTTAACCCAATCCAACAGCGTCTGCGGCGTGCAGCCGATCATCGGCGCAATCGATTCGACTGCCGCCCACATCGACGGGTGCTCGCTACGCTGCTCGCGTACCAGGCGCACTGCGCGCTCTCGGACTTCCGGGGAAAACTTGCTTGGCTTCTTGTTCGTGGCTCCATTCTCTCAAGAGTTGGAGCCTCCACAAAACTCGGGGCGGTTCACACCACCGAATTTGGCTGTAGGAAATCAAGCACTTGCGAGCGATCGCGGTGCTTTTTTTCGTCTATACCTGGCACCGTCAGCGATGGTGAGCCATCTGCCCTCAAACCTTGACCGCCACATGAGTCGCTCCACCGTGCTGGGTCACCCGAGGTCTGCACCGAAGCTTGACGGCCCCTTTGGAGAACGACTCATCGGTTGCCTTGCTTGACCAGACGTAGGCTTCCCCAGCTTTAAGGAGGGCCATGCGCTCGGGGGTCAGGTTTCCAAGCGCAGCATTGGCCTTCTGAATGTGCTTCAGCCAAGCAGGTGAGTTGAACTTGTGCATGATGATCTGGCTGGACAGCTCGATCAGACTCACTGGCACAGACGGCGGGTCTTGGCTCGCCACCATGATGCTGACTCCCTTGTGCCGCATCTCTCGTACCACCTCGATAAGTCCAGCCACGAGGTCGGGGCTCTCGATGTACTTGTGGGCCTCATCGAACACCACCAGCTTGTTGAAGCTGCGCCCATCGATCCGCGCATCGGCAAACAACTGCAGGAGCACAACGAACAGTCCGAGCGCTTCGTCCTTCTCGATGAATTCGTCTCGAAGGTCCACGATGATCAGTCGCCCAGGCTTCACCACGTCGGTGAGCGAGGTGGCATCATTGATGTACTCGGCGGCCAAGTCGAGGCGCATCCGAGCTAGTTCCTTCAAGTGATCTGGAATCGACGACGCATCAATGCCTGCACGCAAGCCCTCCAGGGTGATGTCATCGCGCATCGCTTTCATGATGCGCATGATCTGGCGGAGATAGGTCGCCTGATTGCCCACGGCACCCATCAAGAATTTCCAGTGCGACGCCTTCAGCTCCGATGCAGAGAATTGCAAAGGCTGCACCTCGATGTCCGGGTACTCCCCCTGCCGCTCTTCGATCTTGTCTGCAGGCACAAGAAGCAAAACATCTGCGAGCGCCTTCGGCTCAGCGCCATAGACTTCCTTCAGCGCCCGGACCTGGTCTTCCACACTGTTTGCGCCCACCATCGACGTGAACTCCGGCTTGTAGTCCATGGTCGGGCTGTAGTGGAAGATCACCGTGGACAGAGGCTCTGGCAAGCAATTGATACCAGGGATCGCCAGTGAAGCCATCTCTGCAACGCTGCCCAAGGTGTAGCTTTTGCCGCCGCCCTGAACACCGAACAGGCTGATGGTGTGGGTTTGATTGAGGTCCAGCGCCACCTTGCGCCCTGATACCTCGCCAAGCAGACCGTACTGTGGCGTTTCGCCAGTCGCGCCAAGCATGATGTCGTAGGAAACGTGGCCATTGGGCGTCGCACCTTCTGGTGAAAGAGAACGCACAGCAGAACGGCCCTCAGGCTCGACCACCTCGTCAGTCTGAGCTGACACTGGTACTTGCATCGAGATCGAAGCGGGAACCGGCTCGTCCGCTGGCGATGGCGCTGGTTCAGCGGCGACGATTGGAAGCTGAGCGTCTGTACTCGGCTGAGGGGTTACCGTCAGTGCGGATACACATTCAGGTGCCTGCATGCTAGGAGCGACTTCGGGTCGCTGGTAAGCAACTCGTGGGCTGTTCTCATCCCATGCGAGCGTTCGATCGCGCGGCGGGCTGAGGAAGGCTGCTGTCTCAAAGGTTGGTACGGCAGGTGCCAACTCCCTGCGACGCAGCAGTTCCTGCGTGATTTCCCCTGCCGTGTCGGCGGGATAGCCGAACTGAACGCTGGCAACGGTCTCAGTGTCGGTCACGGCCGACTCCACCAGCTGTCGGATCAGGTCGCTACCGATACGATAGAACTCGATACCATCTTCGTGCTCGGCTGGCTCGGTTCCCGGTTTGCTGAAGTCGAAGACCACGGCGCTTCGAGTGAACTTCAGCGTGTAGGGGCGCCCATCCAGGCGTCGCAAGAAGTAATGCGCTTCTTCGACGGCCTCGGGCAAGACTACGCCGTAGCGCTCTGATCGATCCAAATAAAAGCCGAGCAACGCCGCCAGATCACGATTCTTGATCGGGCGGTCTGGACGATCCACCTCAGCTCGCTTCGGGTCAAAGTGGTAGGCGAGAACCTCTTCCGTTTGTGCGATTTGCTCGGCAATAGACGCCTTCAACTGGGCGTAGGCGGCCACATCACCAACCTTGCTGTAGCACTTCACCTCGACCAAACGGCAAGTCACCTCTCGGTTAGATGGGTCGAGATCAAACAGAGCAAGATCCGTTCTGCGGAAGCTGACCTCATCCCCCATCTCTTCGGCAGTTTGACGTAGCACCTTGTACAGCTCCAGATGCGCGTCTAACGGCACCACAACCTGGTTTTGGAAAACGCCTTGATGTTCGAGGAACAGCCTCGAGAGTGCGAGCCCCATCGCCTCGGCTCGTTGCGACGATGAGGACAACAACTTCAGGGCCAAACGACCGGACAGCGAGCGAAGCTGATCCAGCATCACCAAGGCATGCCGACCTGTATTTGGCAGACCATACTCGCCTAGGATGGGCACCAGCAAAGACTCAAGCTCGGCTACAGATCGCGAAGTGATCGCCAAGCGATGGCTCATCGCGTTCGCCATATCGGGCGAGTGGTCGATCAGATAGTCTGGCCGTGTGGAGTGCCGCCGATGATCAAAGAACTCGATGCCGAGGTTCCTATCAATCGTGAGTACCCAATCACTGACCTCGTGCACCTGATGGAGCATTGCGCGCTCGTCGGCGGACAAGCTCAACGCAACCACTGGGCGGGCGTGCGGCAGGTACTGGCTGCGCGCGACAGTCGCCACGGCTACTGATACTGCGCGGGAGATGCTCCCCATCAAATCGGACAGTGCCTCAGCCCCCTCGAGAGGCTGTGCGGGACCATGTAGCGGGCGACGAAGCCAGGTGATGGACTGTTCGTCTTCCAGATAGTCCACCTCAAAGGGCTGAACCAGACCATGGACGAAGGAGGAGTCGTCGCTGTCATGGACATCTACGGCTCGAATTTCCTCAGCCGGGAACAGGTCAAACAAGAACGACAGATGCGCCGCGTGTAGATCCGGGGCGTCGCGGAACTCCTTGATCGCGCGGATGGCCAATCGCAGTTTCGGGTGCAGATGACTATCGGTCGGCGTTGAGAACGCATCCGCCTCCCTCGCACTGGTTCCAGAATCTGGCGACAAGAGTTCGAGCAGCGCTTCCCCCGTCAATGGGGCAGCCGGGTCAAGCACGAACAGCCTAACGTCGTACCGCAGATCGGCAAACTCCGGATGTCGCTGGAGTGTCAGCAGCACTTCGGCCAATGCCCCTGCTCGCCCTGCATTGAAGGCGTTGATCGTCAGAGTTTCGACATACGGGTGCTGAACGAGATAACGCTGCACGCGCGCGGCCAGATACGTGCTATCAATGGTAGCACCGACGATTGCTGGCTCAGGCAGTCCGAGCGCTGCGCAAACCTCTCCAATCAATCCACGAGGGTCTTTCTCATCGGTTGCTGCGTACAACGACCAGAATGGGTTGATGTTGTCCACCGCCAGCGCTGTCCGTCCCAGCTCTTCGCCAAAGGGAACCACTGGGGGAAAAGCCGCTGGTGCAAGCTGCTTGATCACCGCGTCACGGGTAGGGACCACGAACTCCTTGCTACTCGACCGGCTCTGCTCCATCCAGGTCTGCCCGAGATAGCTCCAGGCGACATGCCAATTGGCACGCAGTGGATGCGTTGGCCCGAGCAGCACAGCATCGCGTCGTCTACCTTGGTAATCCTCCAACACCAGTGCAACTGAATCAATCGTGAGCGCGCACCGCAGCTCATCGATAGCTTGCCGTGCAACGGCAGCATCAGTTGAGCTGGAGCGCACTAGCACAGCATCAATCCAGGCCAAGTAGGCGGCGGCATAGTTTTGAGCAGGCTCCTGCAGGTGCAGAAGGTCGCTAGCCTGCATGATTAGTCGCTGATCGCCCTGTAGTACAGCTGCGAAGAAGGTTGCTCGTGCCTCTCTGAACTGTGCCACCTCGTCAGATACCGGCCACTTAAACGATGTCGTGGAGCGTGCGGCAACGCCGGACGCGCTAACCGAGAGTCTCAGACGGTTGAGGCCGTCCGGATCATCAAGAAATGCACGCTCCAAGTTTGCTAACAGACCCGACACGAGGACGTTTGCCCTCCCTTCTTTGCCCAGGCGAATCTCCAAGGTCTCACCGCTGGTCGCTGACTTGCTGCTTCGCTCGACCCACCCACAACCCGTGACCGAAACAGAACCAGGGTCTCGGTCCTGGGCAACGGCAGCAAAACGTGCTCGCAGCAACGCATGGATCAAGCTCGCCTCGCGCGGCACGGCACGTTGTAGTGGCTCTACCTCGACCTCATCGTCGGTGACCACATAGAAGAGATCGCTCTCGTTCGGATTCGCGTGCGTCTCAGATGCGTCACTGTTGAAACGCACAGGATTGCCCTCTCCATCAGCGAGCGGAATGCGGTCACCGTCTTCGGTTTCCGCATACACGCGCACGTAGTGCCACCCTTCCTCCCAGTCAATCTTGCCAATCGAGGAGAAGGCGATCACACCTGAATCCGTACCCTTGGCCCACGCAGCTTTACGCCGACGCAACCCGGTTGGTCCGTTGTCACGCGATACGACCTCCGCCACAAACCGGGACAAGCCCTCCACCTTTGAAGGTACGGGATCGACACGGAAAGAAACGCTGAACTTCTTGAGCCCAGTTTTCGAGATGGGCAACACCTTGTGCCCGATCAGTTCTGCCAAGCGTGAGTCGTCGTTATCATCCTTCACCACCGGGAGGTCCGGAAGAACGACATCACAGATGTAGATGGCATCAGGGTTGACGCCTCCGTCCTCAAAAAGCCACTTGTTGAACGCCAGGGGCCAGTTCACGCGGTCGCGAACGATTGCTTGAGTCCACTCCCTGGGATTGGCAACGCCGACTCGCGAAAAGAACTCGCCCAGCTGCTTGCAGAACCCGAGATCGAGCAAGCCCAGCTCCAAGGCACGAACACGCTCGGTCTTCGTAGACCAAGTGATCCGCTCGACACACTCCCGGTTGCGAGCTATCCGCGCAGGCGCGCGTTCGGCCTGCTGGAACAGCTCAAAGTCAGGTACCAGAGCCAGCTCAAACAGCGCGGCCCCCATAGCATCTGGATCAAATTCGTTGACTTGGCAGGTGAGCAAATACCGCGCCACAGCAACATCATCTGCATAGCGCCAGCGGGACTCCTTCCGACGCAAGTCGTTCAAGCTCGCTGCTACGGCAACCCGCAAATTGGCAGGAACCTGCGCAATCAGCTGAGTGTTCAGTTCGACATAGGCGCCGTCAATCTCGACCTCTTCAAACGTCGCAACACCAAAGGAGTCTTCCGCCGAAACACGCAGGTCGTTCGGCACGAACACCAGCAACGGAGGCCGAAGTTCATCGTTAGGCAGAGGATTTCGCAGCTCAACCAGTTTTGTACTGCTAACGGCCAAGTCAGGTGCCATTGCACGCAAGCTGTCGTCCGCCAGAACCACGACATTGGCAGACGGCACGGCAGCCCGCAGGCCGCCAGCCAGTCGAATCATCAGCTCTCGGTCCAAATCCGTGACCCGCATGCAATGCCCAAGGTCGCGAGCAGCAAGCAGCACGGACAACCTTGGCAGCAGGACAGATTCCAGCGCAGCATTCAGTTCCTGGTTGGTGAGTTCACGCAGTCCTTGGCTCACGCGCGCGCTCCTTCGGCTCGTTCTGCAATCGTGTAGCGCGGCACAACTGTCTGGGTCACATAGGCATCGGAAAGGTCTCGATAGAAGCCGATTTCACGGAGGCGCCCAGTGAAAGCCTGCACATTGCTCCGCAAGGCTTTGCGCTCGTCGATGGTCGGTGTGCTGAAGCCCTCACCTGGGGGCAATTGATCGATGTAGAGCCCATAGCGTTCACGTAGGAACGACAGGAGATCATCGATCCGCATTTCCCCTGTGAAGTAGCCCTGATCCCCGCCTGGCCGCAAAACTGCAATCTGCAGAAGAACTTCCAGCAAGCGGCTCTCCAGCGCAAATCGCCGAGGGGCGTTGCGTGCACGGGTTTGCGCCAGTAACGCGCCCGACTTGTTCTTCAACATCGTCGCGTCCAGCGATTCAATGATGTACTTCCGGTGGAAGGCGCCACGCAGGGCCACCAGAATCTCGATGTAGGTCTCGAAATCGGAAAGCCCCATCTTAGTTATGGCCTCGACCTCAGCGTCCAATCCCCCGCCTCCTTCGGACAGGGATTCCAGGAGCCCGGCCAAGCGTTCGCCGAAAAACTTGTCCCGCTCTTCCGCAAAGGGCTCGCCCTGCAGTCCGTACAGCTCACCCACCGAAAACACCGAGTTCAAGGGGCGGATCAACTTGCCGCGCCGAACGAGGTGCTCCGAGAACTCGTCCAGCTTTTTTGCGACGAAGTACGCCCGGACAAAGCCTGGGATGCGCCGGTAGTAACCATCTGCGCTGCGCTCAGCCAGCGCAGCAGTCGCGGACTCCGCACTACCCGATAGGTCAACAAACAAACTGAGCTTGTAAGGGCAATCACCTTGAGGCTCGCGTTGCTCGCGCGGCTTCATCGGGCACGCAGATTCGGCGCACAGCGAATTCGCTCCTTCCTGCTTCTGCCACGCGGGCAGCAGCTTTAGCAGCCGCACGTGATACAGCGCCAGGTGGAACGACAGCAGCACCTTCAGGTACTCCACCATTACCGAGCGCGGCATGAAGGGCTTGTAAAACAGCAGTCGCTGGATGTCCTCAGCCATCAGGTCGGCCGATCCGATACAAACCGGCGCGAACCGATCACCGCCCGCGCGCGTGTCCGCTGTGTCCTTTCGCTGAGACAAGAAGTGCAACAGCGTTGCCGTCTCGATGTCCGTCAGTGCTTTGTCGTTCAACTCACGCGTGAGCTTGTCGAACCCATCGAAGAAGAAGCCCTTCAAATGCTCGATGGCCTTGTGGCCAGCAAGGTTGCGTGCGTGGTGCAGCATCTGATAGAGATGTTGGGCCGCACCATAATCACGCGAGTGCTTCGGATTGCGGAAGCGATAGGTGTATCCATGCAGTGGGCGTGGGCCAGCCACGGCTGCGTTCTTCTTCCCCCGGTTCACAATGTCCATCAGGTGGGTTTCCACCCAACGCTCGACCATATCTCGGTGCTGCGCGAAGCCCAAGAACTTGTCGCTGGCGTCGATGATGTCATCGACGAACTTGTCCACGGTCAGCTCGCGCTTGTCGCGGAAAACGCTCGGATAGCCGCCATGCTCTAGGCGCTCGAACAGGCCCGTGAGCACCCGGTCCATCTCGATGGTCTTGAAGTCGAGATAGCTGATCTTCGGGAGTCGGAACTCCCTGTCCTTCTTCTGCAATGCCATCAGTTCCCCCTGACGCCGTTTTCTACGGCTTCATCTTGACGCACGCCCGACACCGTCTCCTGCAGTAAGCGCATCTCCACACGGCCATCATCATAGCGAGCCAGACGATAGAAGTCGTGCCCGGTTGTAGTCAGCAGAATTTCCCGGTAGGGCTGTGCGTTCAGACTGTTTTTGAACACGCCGAGGCAGAGATAGAAGCCCTGCATCTCCTCAACGCTAGGCCGGTAGCCTTCGTTCAGGCGCACCAACATCTCGAACACGTCGAGGTTGATGATCAACTCACTGGTGATGGCACCTGCGCCTTGGCCCTGGAACTTCAGCAGCAGGCCTGTCGGCAGGTGCTCAACGAAACGAGCCTTGGCCGCAAAGTCTTGAACTTGAAGCCCGAATCCCTCGACAGGGAACAAGCGATAGCTGCGAACCGTGCCGTGCTCGACCTGTCGCAATTGCAAAGCCAAGCTGGCACCCAGCCGCTCTGGCCGCTGCAGACCCTCACCTCGGTTGATTGCATGCAGGATGTCGCTCGTGAGCTCGTCGATGGGCGTTGCCCCTCGAATGATTTCCACCATGCGCTTGGCTGAGCGATATGGCAGCATCTTTTCCCAGCTGGCGTCGCGCCGCTCGAAGAAGTGTTTGCGGCGAGCCATGGCCACATACTCACGGTGCTTACGCGCACGCTGACGGACCGATGAATCCGACACTCCACGCGGCAAGTCGCCGAACAGGCGCTTCAATACCTCAAAGTCGAACTGCCCCCGGTGCTCAAATCGGAACAAGGCCCGGTCATCTGGCTGAACAAAGTCCAACCCTCGATCAAAACGTGGGTCTTCTTGCTTGCCCACATCAAGATCGCTCAACAGCGTGAGCAATCGATCCGCTGTGGCTTGCCCGACACCCATCCAGCTGTTGAAGTAGAAGCTGCGTGCCACCGCATCGTGCTTGCCGGCCGCGTAAAGGGCATGAATCTCGCCACAGTCGCGGTTGCCAATCAGCATGAATGACAGGGCCGAGCGCAAATCACGCATCGTAATGTGCAAGCGCCCGCGCAGGTGCGCCATGGTGTAAATCGTCTTGAGGCGCTCCAGCAAGCGCGGGCCAGCGATCTCATCCTGGAAGCTGCGCGCGTTGTGCAAGGCGTAGCAGCTGTCCTTCAAGTCACACTGTTCGCAAGCGGACCAGTTCTCGGGCCGCACAATACTTCGCAGCGTGCGCTCCAGAATCGAACCACCTTCAGCATCGGCGACGACGCTACGGAGGTTCAGGTTTACCACCGCCACGCCAGACTCAGCCTCACCGGTTAGGAACGCACGCCGAACCAACGCGGTGAGCGCAGGGAAGTCTCCCTCATGGGTTGCGAGGAAGTCCACCAATCGGCCTTCATTGATCGCGATCAGTCGAGTTTCTTGCGGCCTCCATACCTTCGCGTCGCTGCCTTTGAACGGGGTCAAAAAGTCTAACAGGACCTGGTTGTTGTCCTTGTTGCCCTCATCCTGGCTACCGTCATAGTTAATCAGGAAGCGCTTGCCATCCAAGGTGAGCTCACTGCCATTGGGGAGGCCACGATTGGCAGAACCGCCTTGGACTTCGACTTCCTTCTCCAGCCGTTGCAAGAACGCCGTCTTGCCATCGCCCGCATTACCCGAGATCAGCACCAAACGGAACTCACCCTGCAGCACGGCGGGCAACAAGGCCCGATCCAGTGCGGTGTCCACATAGGCGGAGAACCCAAGGGCATCCATGCCACGCGTACCGGCATTGCTGCGGCGGCTCTGGCTGTAAAGCGTCAATAAGTGCGAGACAAATGCATTGCTGTTCGGCGCTGATTCGGCCAAAACGACTTGACCACTGTTGGCCGCCGCTATAGCAGCCAGGCTAACTGTTTGAATACGCCGCGCGTGACGCACCTCTGCCAGCGCATCTCGAAAATCAATGGCGGAGTAATAGCGCTCAGCCCGGCGCGGGGCAATTGCTTTCAACACTACATTCACCAGCTCCGGCGCCAGATCAGCAAACCCAGACAGCTCACGAGGGTCCGGCGCAGGCTTGTTTACGGGGGGCTCGGTCGTGTCCCAGGGGTAGCGGGAGGTCAGTGCTTCATACAAGGTCAAGCCCAGAGCATACAGATCACGATCGGCGCGTTCTCCGTTGTGCGGGATGACCTCTGGGTCGAAGTCAGGCGGTAGATAGCGCCTGGAACCACCGCCCCGCGACTCGTTGTCGTCAGCTCGCACGGAGACATTGAAGTCGATGATCTTGGCCCCCTTCTGCGTCCACAAGAGGTTGCGCGGCTTGATGTCGCAGTGATGGAAGCCCTGCGCATGCAGATGCACCAGGCCCTCAATCACCTGCTTGCCCAGTTCCAGCGCGTCTTCGGGTGACAAAAGTCGATCATGGATCATGTCGCGAACGTCGGCTCCTTCTACGTACTCGAACACAAGGAAGGGAATGTCCCGCCCAGGAATCACATCCGCATCCAGCACACGCACCACGTGTGGGTGCTCAGGGATATGCACCAGATGGCGGTACTCCTTCTTCAAGCGCTCCAGGGTCGAGTGCCGGTCGCTGACGATGAGCTTCACCGTGCGCGCCACATCACCCAAGGTATCGATCACCTTGTAGACCACGCCAAAGCTGCCACGCCCCAGCTTCTTTTCGATGATGAACTTGTGGGTCAGGCGGTAGCCCGAAGCGAGGTTCAAGTAGTCGGTTTGGTCATCCGTTGCCTCAACCGAGTCGGGCTTCGGCGCTTCGATAGGCTCGACGCCAGGTTGCGCTACGGGTTGCAACAAGGCATTCAATGCAGCCAACGCGGCCGATGCGGTCAGTCGCTGGTGTTCATCAAATGCGCACAGGCTCTGCAACCAGGCGTCAAAGGTTTCGTTCAACTCCGGCCGCAGCACAGATGGCTTGTTCAGGAATTCGCCGGCCCGATCCCACACCGTGGTCGGCTCGCCCGCGAACGGGCGCTCACCTGTGAACAGTTCGTAGAGGATGACGCCTGCGGAAAAAATGTCTGATGCGGCCGATGCCGCGCCCGGCTCCCGGAACGCCTCAGGCGCCACATACGCTTTCTCCACCAGATCAACAATGTCCGACGCAATCGTCAGGCTGCGGTCCACGCCGGGCTTGGCGAAATCGAAGTCTGTGACGCGCGTCGTACCATCCTGGCCAATCAAGATAGCGCCTGGCGTGAGGTTGCGATGTACCACCCCGTGGATGTGCGCGTGGGCCAGAGCTGCCAGTAGATCTTTGGCGACTCGCCACTTCTGGTCTAGCGTCAATGCCAACTGAGGCCGGGCCATGTGCACAGTGAGTGCTTGGCCCGGCGCATCGTCCAAGATCAGGATGAAAGACTTATCATCATCGGTGGGGAAGAAGTCCCTCGCGGCCACAATATTGGGGTGCAGTGGCAGCTTGGAAAGCGCCCGGTAGGAGTTGGCGATGCGGTTGGCCTGCGCCTTGCGCACGTCTTCAGGTTGATAAGGGTCAGCCTGGTACACCCGCAGGCGGGCCGTACCGCCTGCGAATGCGTTCTCGGCACGGAACTCGGTGTAGGCCTCTGCCGCCCCGAGCCTCTCCTTCACCTCCCAGTGTCCAAAGCGCTGCACGGAAGAGGCCGGCTTCACCACCTTCAAGGCATGCAGGATTAAACCCTGCTGCTGCATAATGTTCTTGGAAAAGCGCACAGGGACGCGCGTGGCATCCTTGAAGTAGCGCTCTGCGTCCTTCAGCCTCACTACCCGATCCGCATCGACCTGTTCGCGATCGCTCAGATGGGCATCGGGCGCAGTGAGCAGGATGGCGGCATCCACGTAGATGTCGTCCAACTCATGCCGTCCTGGATTGGCTTGGGTCACCAAGCCCTTCAACGTGCGGGCATGTCCTCGCAGCTTACCTAGCGGAGACGGGTATGGTGCGCGCCCCTCGGGGTACCACTTGTTGCCATACACATCGATGGTGCCGCGCGTGCCCTTCACATCGATCAGGTAGAGAGCGTGCGGCGTCAGCAATGCGATATCGATTTCAAATCGCTCGCCTTGGCGCTCGATCTCGAAGTTGTGAAGCAGAACAACACTGTCTGGCAAGCGATCCCGCAGGTAGGCGATGGCGCTGCGCTCTGCGTCGTTGACCGGCTGGCCTACTGGGATCACTTTGGCCATCAGATTCCTCCGTTTCGGATCTTTTCTTCGATTAGCGAGCGAGCCTGATCTTCTGCATTCAAGCCTTGGTCGTAAAGATTATTGGCTTTGTCGATCAGTGCCGCAATTTCACGCTCCCTAGTCCTATCTAGTCGTGGAATTGGCAGGCGATACATCATTGCAGGATGCTGCTCTTGTTGTTTGCCTCCAATACTGATAGAGCGAAGCATACGGAACGCTAAGCGCGATCGCATGAACGCAAATAGATAGCCGGGCTCAATACTACCTTTGATTGGAACGCATCGGAAAAAATCTCCACTGTAGGCGTACTGCGATGTGCGCCTAGTAACGATCAGTGCGCGGCAGTAAAGCTCAAATTCGCCCAGCGTTCCGTGAGAAGGTATGAGCGTAGTGCCAGGTGGAACAATAAGCCCAAGGCCGGCTACCGACTTACGTGAAATCCACCTCCCCTCTGGTCGTAGGTGAAACGCGTTTCGTTGCCCAAGGAGCATATAGCCATGTTCAGGATCAGCATCAATCCGCGTGAAAATAATTTTACCTTTAAACTGAGAGGGATCACACAGGGTTCCCAGTTGGGAATGCGGACCAGCTTCAATCTCACGACGAATTTCGGCAATTCGTGGGTCATAGTTAAGCGCGCGGAGACTCTCAGATGTCACCGAGCTTTCTTTCCATCCCCCCGCCCTTGTGTCCAGATGCCACATGTCGTCACGCAAATCACTGCGCCCAATAGCCTGCAACAGTGTCTGCGTTGCAAGACTTGTTAGGCGGCTCGATTCACTGATGTTGTTAGCAGCTCCTGTAACTAGCTTGTCGATTTGGTTTTCGAAGTCGCCATCGAATCTAGGTACAGGCAAGTCGGCGATGTGTTCAGGCTCAATGTGCTGAATGATTGCCCCATAGGTTCCCGAGACAACCAAGGGAACGCCATAGCGACTTGAGAGGAAGGCGTACAGATAGCCGGGCGAAATAACTTCTGGGTTGGGGACAACTCGCAACACATCCTCTGAGCACGCCAAGCCAGCCATATCCGACCTAACATAGGCCATACGCCCAACGGTGCCTGACCGAGTAATCAGCGACCAATCCTTCTTCACCAAGAGTCTAGGGTTTCGTTCTACTTGTTTTTTCGAGATTAGAGGCAAGTAAGATAAGTCAGCCAGATTAATAGCCGAGCTACCCATATACCGAATCCCGAGCTCTGGGGCATCGACCCAGTTGCGACTTTCTCGACCCGAATCAAACATATCGATCGTGACCTGATGAAGGCTATCCTTACGCCAAGCCAATTGCCGCAAGGTCTCCCTAGCCTCCAACGCTCCGGACATATACGGGTTGCAATCCAATCGCCGGCCACCTTCATCTAACCAGCTGGAACGGGCAATGCGCGCGTTCTTGAAACTCGCGAACGTCATACTGGCACCTCCACGCGGAACCAAGCCTGCAATTGCGCCACGAGATGACGGAACTCACCGTCCTCGCAAGTTGCCACGGGCACCCCTGATGCGATCCGTTTGAAAACTGAGGAGGACAGCTGCTCAAAGCAGCGATAGCGTGTAGCTTCGAGTCGCGTGATCATTTGCTGGGCTCCGGGTGTTGGGCGCGGAACTCGGCATACGCCTTGGCGATTTCGGGCAGGTCGTCGTCGAGAATACGCTCTTTGCGGTGCAGGGTGCGCACTTGCAGACCACCGCCGACGCGGACCTTCTCCTCGTGGCTGACATCCACCAGGATTTCCTCGCCGTCTGGGTGGCGTTTGTAGAGCGTGTTGCCACGACGGTCGAAGCCCACCTTCTCGGCCACAGCCATAAACACAGGGTAATCCTTCTTTTGGCCCAGGTCTTCTGCCTGGATCACTTCCGCGGGCTTGCGCTTTAGGAAGAGGAGACTGGTCAGAATGTTGACATTCGCCTCCACGATGAAAGACTCCACCGGCAGGTCGATACTGGCCAGTACCCAGCAGTGGCGAAGAATCCAGTATCGGATGTATTCGTCACCGGGGTTGCCCAAGATGCCGTCGGGCAAGACGATGGCTGCACGGCCGCCAGGCTTGAGCCATTTGATGCAACGCTCGATAAACAGCACCTCGGGCGACACTGCAGGTTTGATGGCATTGGTCATCACGAAGCCATCGTCTTGCCGTTCCCAGCGGCGAGCCAGCTCGTATTGCTCCAGGATGGTTTTCTCTGTGACAGGAATGTCTGTGCCGAACGGCGGATTGGTCATTAAGACATCAATCGTGCCGAGCGGGATCGCTGCTTTCGCTGCGGGGGCGCCGGGAAGGTGACCCGCTGGGAATTCCAGCGAGTTCATGTGGTACAGATGACCCAGCGAATTGCCAGCCATCATCACGTTCATTTGCGCGGCACGAACCAAGAACGGGTCAAAGTCAGCTCCGAACAGGTTGTTGGCTGCGAAGTTGGCCAGCCGGTCACGGATGGAGACGAACTCTTCGGTATTTTCGTCGCCCGCCTTGATGCGCTTCTCTTCGTGGAAGACCTTGTTGAGATAGTTCAACGTCTCCACCAGGAAGCCGCCCGTTCCACAGGACGAGTCGAGCACACGCTCGTGCTCCTGGGGCGCCAGCATTTTGACCACCAGGCTGATGGCGCCACGCGGCGTGAAGTATTGGCCACGATCTCCGCGCAGGTTTGTACCGACGATTTCTTGGTAGGCCGTTCCCTTGGCATCCACATCGGTGCGACCAAAATCGTATCGAGCCAGTTCTGAAACGATGAAAGCCAAGGCCCGATCGGACAGGGTGATTTCTTCGTTGCCCTTGAACAGGCCGCCGTACTTCGTCTTCACCGCCTCAAAAAGCGGCTTGATGCGCAGGCGAATTTGCTCCCTACCTCCAACCTCGAACGGCTCGAACGGCCCCACCCAGAAACGACGTGCGTCGTTGGGTTGCTGTTCATCGTGCATCTTACAGAAGATGAGATACAGGAACTGCCAAAACGCAGCGTCCTTGGGCATGCCTTCGTTGCCGTGGATGTAGTTGTGGCAACGGCGGAACGCCGTACGCAGCATGACCGGATCCGCGCGTCGAAGGCGGCCAGCCGAGCGGCCTTCGACGCTGAAGGTATCGTCACCCAACGGCCAGTCGCCGATGGGCTTGAACTTGGTGTCGAAGCGGGTGACCTCCTTCTTGAAGAAAAAGAACTCCAGACCGTTGGTCCAGAGGCCGTAGTCGCAGCTTTCGACTTCGGCCATCACAGTTTCCAACACCTCAAATTCTTTGCGCGCCTCTTCCGGGTCTCGCATACGATAGGCACCTTTGGTGCCGAGCTTGGGCTCCTTCTCAACCGCCACGGCGCGATAGAGGTTGTCCACCGTGTGTGCTTGGCCGGGCTTGAAAATAGCGATGTCGAGCTTGCGGTTCTTACCCAGCACCTTGACCTTGAAGTCGGGCTCCATGTCTTCGGCGGCGATGCCGTACTCATGGATGATGGCGCGGGCAATACGCTGGCGCACCCGCTCCTTGTCGCTGTCCTTCACCGGGTTGCCGGTAATGTAATCAAAGACCTTGCCCTCTTCGAGCGCGCCCTCAGGCGCTTGGGTTTCTTGTGCGAGATCACTCATATCGTTGTTGTCTTGTGCAGAGCGCTGCTTAGGCATTGCGCGGCTCCTTATCGTCAAAGTCATCACTGCTGGTAGCGGCACCGCCCTCTCTCACCCAAGCGTCCACGTCATCCTTCTTGAATTTCCAGAAGCGCCCGACTTTGTGCCCAGGCATACCCTTGGAAGTCACCCAAGTGTAGATGGTGTCTTTGGCCACACCGAGGTAATCGGCGATTTCGTCGACAGAGAGCCAGCGGTCGTCCATGTCTGCACCCCAACAGAAATGCGCCGCCAGAATGGCGGCAGCTGAACGCAGTTTACGCCATTTTCATCGGGTTTAACATGGTTTTGTACGGTTTGAGTTGGGTTGATCTTTGTCAGACGCATTTGAATCGGGATCAACCTGCTCAGGCCGTTCTTGGTCAGCACACAGAGCGTTGTCTTGAAAATTTGCTCCTCGTCACGACTCATCGACGGGGAGCTTCGCGGTTTACGGAAGCCCATAATGTTGCGCGGTCCACATGATCGGCTTCGCCAAGACTTGCACTAAGTAGTGCCTCGCGTACCGCCACCGGTGTTCGAGGCGAAGAGGAGCGGGAGTTCTAGCCACTGTCGATCGCGGTCGTCCCCGATGGTCAGCGGTGAAAGTCCACCTCGGTCGCGTCGCACATGGTACGTTACATGTCACTAGTATGATTAGACATCCGAAGTACCTGCGACATATCCTAGATGGTATTGCGGATAGCAAGATAATCAGATTTTGTACTCGACTACTGGCTGCCTCCAGTTCGCCATGGCGATCATCTCTTATCCGCGTGAAGCATTCCGAACTGCCACGCTATGCCGTTACTTCGCAACACAAGTACAGAAGAGAAAGGCCTATGACTGAGAACCGTGAGGTGACGATGTGCCGGAGTATGCTCCTAAGAGACGGTTTCATAAAGACTGATCGGCCCGCCGAAGGGTATTCCAGCAGATCAGGCAGCAACCGAGTTTGAGGAACGCGCCGTGAATGTCTGCACGGCGCTCGAAACGAATACGGAGACGACGGAAGTGATGCAGCCAGGCATGCGTGCGTTCGACGACCCAGCGATATTTGCCAAGGCCGCTGCCGTGTTCGGTACAGCGCTTGGCGATCACCGGCTCGATACCGCGATCGCGCAACGCGCGTCGATGTCGCTCGGAGTCACAACCGCGATCCGCGTAGACCACACGCGGCCGCTGCAATGGGTGGCCACGCAATCCGCGGATCGGCGGATCGGCGGAATCGCGTCGATCAGCGGCAGCAATTGCGTGACGTCATTGACGTTCGCGCCGGTCAGGATCGCGGCGAGCGGCGTACCGTTGGCGTCGGTGACGATGTGGTGCTTGGAACCGGGTCGCGCGCGATCGGTAGGGTTTGGCCCAGTTTTTGGCCTGCCCCAACTGCGCGAATCAATGATGAATCGACGGCGGCTCGTGAGAAGTCGATCTGGTCCGCTGCGCGCAGCTTTGCGAGCAGTAGCTCGTGCAAGCGATCCCAGACACCGGCTGCTTGCCAATCGCGCAGCCGGCGCCAACATGTCACGCCCGAGCCGCATCCCATCTCGGCCGGCAGGTCGCGCCAGCGTAGTCCGGTCTTGAGAACGAACAGGATGCCGGTCAGCGCGGCGCGATTCGAAACAGGCAGGCGGCCCGGGTTCTTCTCGCGCCGCGGCTTGGGTGGCGGCAGTAACGGCTCGATCAGTGTCCACAATTCATCGTCGATGATCGGCTTGGCCATCTCCTCAGTCTCGGTTGTTCCGATGCCTGAGGTTAACAGCTCGCCGCGAAAGTTAACAGCCCCACCGGGCCTTTTTGAAACCGTCTCTAAGGTATTGAAGCCCTGAGCAACGCTTAAGAACATGCTACGCGGACGTTGGTTTCCGTACCTCGATCAGCGCTATTCAACTGTTCTTGCCGCAATCGACGGAAGAACATTCCGGTGTTCCCTGACAATCCCCGACGACACGCTCATGTTCGGAGCGTCTCACTGCTCAATGCGGCAATTGGTTTCTTCTCTCGATGATCGGCTGCGATAGTCTCCAAGATATGCCTCACATCGACATGAATTTACGTAGCGATACGTAAAACTGATAATTCAGGCCCGGAAGAATCCCAAATCGAACAAAAACATATTTGAATTTGCGTCCGCCACGGATTGTCGAAATATATGGATTTTGTTCCGCAGTCCTTCGCCAAGATTGGTCATTGACGTTCACTTTTTCCGCTCTTATTCTGCAAAAATTCGAGGAAACATTGTCGTTGAATTTCACGTGACAGACTTTGGAAAATTCATCCGTACGCGCCGCAAGGCGCTCAAGTTGACGCAGAGCGAACTCGCGCGGTAATCCCCCCGAAAAACCGGTGTAATCGGAAGTAGAATTTTCTCGTTGAGGGAGTTCTACAGCATGAAGAAGTCGAGATTCACGGACAGCCAGATCATGGACGCGCTCAAGCGCGTGGAATCGGGGCTGTCGGTGCCGGACCTGTGCCGGGAGTTGGGCATCAGCACGGCGACGTTTTACAAATGGCGCTCGAAGTACGGCGGCATGGACGTCTCGCTGATCGCACGGATGAAGGAGTTGGAGGCGGAGAATGCCCGGCTGCGCAAGATGTACGTCGAGGAAAAGATCAAGGCCGAGATCGTGGCGGAGGCGCTCGCAAAAAAAGATTGAGGCCATCTTGCCGACGTGAGATGGCCATGCATGCGGTGTCCAGCCGGGGCATATCGATCCGGCTGGCATGTGAGGCATTTGGGATCAGCCAGGCCTGTTATCGGTACGTCGGTCGGCGCAGCGCCGAGAACGACGAGATTGCGAACTGGCTGCTGCGGCTGACCGACAACCATCGGAACTGGGGCTTCGGGCTGTGCTTCCTGTACCTGCGCAACGTGAAGGGCTTCGGGTGGAATCACAAGCGCGTGTACCGGATCTATCGCGAACTGGAGCTGAACCTGCGGATCAAGCCGCGCAAGCGGCTGGTCGGAGGTATCCGGAATTCCGTGTGTGAGGCGGGGTTGAGATTCAGACTCCAATGTTGAATCGTTCCGGGTAAAGCAGTGCGAACTGCGTCATCGCACTCTTCCAATCGTGCCGGGAGCCGGTCCATTTGGCCACGACGTTGCGCAGCGCCAGCCAGATCAGTTTGAGCGCGGCCTCGTCCGACGGGAAGTGGCCGCGCGCCTTGATGATCTTCCGAAGCTGCATGTGCAGCGACTCGATCGCGTTGGTCGTATATACGATTTTCCGGATATCCGGCGCGAAGGCGTAGAACGGAATCACCTGATCCCAGGCCCGGCGCCAGAGCGCGGCAATCGGAGGGTATTTCGTACCCCACGGGCTCGTATCGAACGCGTCCAGCGCCACGGCGGCCGCTTCGGCCGACGGTGCCCGATAGACCTCCTTGAGCGCCGCTGCGACCGATTTCCTGTCTTTCCAGCTGGCGAAGTCCAGCGAGTTCCGGATCAGATGCACGATGCAGGTCTGGACCGTCGTTTCCGGGAACACCGTGTTGATCGCTTCCGGGAAGCCCTTCAGGCCGTCGACCACGGCAATCAGGATGTCCTGCACGCCACGCAGTTTCAGGTCGTTGACGACCCGCAGCCAGAACTTGGCGCCCTCGGTCTGCTCGATCCAAAGGCCCAGCACGTCGCGTGTGCCGTCGCGGCGCACGCCCAACGCCAGGTAGATCGCCTTGTTGCGCACGACGCCTTCGTCGCGGATCTTGACGCGCAAGGCGTCGAAGAACACCACCGGGTACATCGGCTCGAGCGGCCGCTGCTGCCACTCGCGCACTTCGTCGATCACGGCATCGGTCACCGTACTGATGAAGTCCGGCGACACCTCGATGCCGTACATCTCCAGCAGGAAACCCTGAATCTCCCGCACGCTCATGCCGCGTGCGTACATCGCGATGATCTTGTCGTCGAAGCCGGTGAAGCGTCGCTCGCCCTTGGCGATCAGCACTGGATCGAAGGTGCCTTCGCGGTCGCGCGGAATCTCGACGTCGAGCAGGTCGTCATCGGTCGTGATGCGCTTGCGGCTGGTGCCGTTGCGGTGGTTCGTGCGGCCTGCCGGCTTGGCATCGCCCTTCTCGTAGCCGAGGTGGTGGGTCAGTTCGCCGCCCAGCGCGCGTTCGAAGATTGCCTTCTTGAGCGCCGCAAGCTGCTCGTTGATCGTCGCCCGATCCAGCGTGCCGGGTACCAGTTGCTTGATCAGTTCCGGGTCCAGGTTCAAGCCCTTGCCCGGTTCAATCGTCACTTCTTCCTTGCGTTTGCGTGGCATAACGTGGCTCCTTGGCCATCAGTTTATGCCTCACACACAAACATTCGGATAGGCTCTACCGAGCCGCCGCACCGTATGCACATACCCGTGATGCGGTCGATACGTCCGGTCCGCTTGCTGAATCGAGAGGGTGATCGGCTGAGCGATGAGGGCTTTGAGCTCCACGTCGTCGTGAGACGACACCACATCGACTTGCATTTCAAATTGCCGGCCGATCGTCGAGCGTCCGACAACCCGGTGAGGAACGAGAACGTTGCTGCCTAGCGTCGTTTCCAATTTCAGCAGCCTGTCACGCTGGAGCAGGCCGCCTCGAATAAGTTGAACCAGGTCACGCGTTTCCATCTGGCATCCCTTGTTATTGATCTAACGCCTCGCCGCAAAAAAGTATTCGCGGAAGATCCGAGTAGCCAATCGCATCACTCCGCAACTGACTGGCGCTCGATATCACGCCACACTCGGTCTTCACGCTTTCTTTCAACGCCCTCGGACGGCGCCTGTTCTGTTATCTCGCGCGATTCTACTGCCTTTCTTGCATCCCAAGGCAATCGTCTAACCAACACCCGAAAGGCGTGATTATTTAGGGTCGCATAACCTATTAGCAGTTAAACGGGATGACCCAACGACAATGCAGTGACAAAGACACCCTCACCTCCCCACCATCGCCCTAACCACCCCATCCCTCCGAATCAACCCGTGATAAAGCGCAGCCGCAAAATGCGCAAGAAACGTAGCAAAGAACAAATAAGCCAACACCCGATGCGCGACCCTGAGCCAGGCAAACGCCACCGGATCCGCCGCCACAATCGCCGGCAACTGCACCCCATCACCCAGCGTCACCGGATACCCTCCCGCCGAAAGCATCGCCCACCCGATCAGCGGCATGGCAACCATCAGCGCATACAGCACGACATGCGACCCATGCGCAGCAACCTTCTGCCACCCCGGCAAATCTTCAGGCAACGCCGGCGGCTTCGACAAAAACCGCACCACGATCCGCACACAAACCAGCACCAGCACGGCAATCCCCAAAGGCTTATGAATCGCCACCAAAACCGCATGCCGCTCGGAGACAGACGAAACCATCCCCACCCCAATAAACAGCATGGCGACAACCATCACCGCCATCCCCCAATGCAGCACCCTCGCCGGCAACCCAAAACGCGTCTTCATCACCGTCCCTCCCCACTCAACCTGGCCGCCCCCGCCACCCCAGCCTCTTCACTGGTCCGTCGCAGATACGAATCCGCATAAGCCGCCGACCTCGCCGCCAGCAACGGATCCCCCGACACCTCAATCCCCCGCGGCAGCACCGTCGGGTCGTAATTCACATCCCGGCACGGCCCGCTGTCCTGCGGCACCACCCGATCGAGCACGAGCGTCCCCGCATCGATCGTCGTCCGCTGCGCGGGCCAGACCTGCGTCGCGTCGTCCACCGGATCGCCGGGCTCCGCCAGCGTGACCAGCAGCTTCCACTTCTGCGCCCCGCCCGCAATGCGCCGCGTCACATCCTCCTGCAACACATTCGGATCCGCGGCCGTCGCAACATCCCCCGCGCCGGCCGTCTGCTCCGGCACGACCCGCCACCGCACCGCCTGCTGCTTGGCCGCCGCGTCGACGAAGTAAAACGCATTCAACGCGTAATAACTCTCGGTGACGTAACTCGCGCTCGGCTTCGCACCCTTCACCCACGCGCTAAACGCCGTCGTCTCCGGATGCGCGGCAAAAAACGCCTTCACCTTCGCCGGATCGGGCTTGCCCGTCTTCGGATCGGGCCGGGTTGCCACCGTCAGCGCGTAGAACGCCTGCGGCGTCGTCACCGGAAACACGGGCATCGCGTTCATCCCGGTGCGCCATTGCTCGCCGTCGGGCGCGGTGAGCTTCAGCGCGAGGCTGCGGATCGGCACGCTGCTGTCGGGCGCATACGGGTTCCCGCCCGGCAGCGCGAACCGCCCGACCACCGGCGTGCGCACCGCCTTGAAGAACGGCGCGACCGAATACGCGCTCGCGGCCCCGTTGCCTTCGAAGTAACCGCTCACGCAGACGCCTTTCGCGTGATTGCGCCGGAACCCGGCATGCAGGCCGCTGTTGGTCTGCAACGCGTCGACGAGCCGGTGCGGCGTGAGCCGCGCCGGCGCGAGCCACCCGCCCGCATACCCGAACGCCGCCGCCACGCCGGCCACCGCGCCGCCGATCACGGCCCAGCGCCACCACCCGCGCCCGGGCTCGCGCTGCGGCGAAGAAGAGGAAGAAGATCGCTCCATGAAAGTCACTCCCGACCGTCAGGTCATTGTCGAACGCGTGTAGGACGCCGCCCGCGCCACCTTATTCCATGAAAAATTTCTCGTATGCTGATGGAATAAGCGACGCCCGCCGGCGTCCTACGCGGCATCACGACCCTTTCGGCAACCGGCAAGGCCATGCCCTCCACCGCCCTCGACGACGACGCGTTGCGAGAACTCATCCCCAGGCTGCGCCGCTTCGCGCTCTGGCTGACCCGCGACGTCCACGCGGCGGACGATCTCGTGCAGTCGACGCTCGAGCGCGCGCTGTCGCGCTGGTCGAGCCGCCGCGACGACGCGTCGCTGCGCAGCTGGCTCTTCACGATCCTGTATCGGCGCTTCCTCGACGGCAAACGCAGCGCGAAGCGCTACGCGTGGCTGCTCGGCCGCCTCCACGAACCGGAAGAGCCGCACTGGCCGTCCGCCGAACGCGAGGTAGCCGCGCGCGCGACGCTCGAAGCGTTCGGCCGCCTCTCCGACGAGCAGCGCAGCCTGCTGCTGCTGGTCGCGGTCGAGGGCTTCAGCTACCAGGAAGTCGCCGACCTGCTCGACGTGCCGATCGGCACCGTGATGTCGCGGCTCTCCCGCGCGCGCCAGGCGCTGCGCCGGCTCGGCGACGGCGAGATCTCCGCTCCTTCGCTCCGTTTGATGAAATGAACATTCCTCCCGACGAACACGACCTGCATGCGTACGTCGACGGCCGCCTCGACGACGACGAACGCGCCGCCATCGAGCGCTATCTCGCGCATCATCCGGACCGCGCCGAACAGGTGCAGCGCTGGCGGCAGGACGCGCAGCGGCTGCGGGCGGCGCTCGCGAGCGTGGCGCCGCCGTATGAGAACCCGGCGCTGGACCCGGCGACGATTCGGGCGCGGCGCGCGGAGCGCTCGCGGATGCGGTTTGCGATGGCGGCGTCGTTCGTGCTCTGCATCGGCATCGGGTCGTTCGGCGGATGGCAGGCGCGTGGATGGAACGCGCCGTCGCCGGTCGCGCCGATGAGCGATGCCGTGGAGGCGTACAAGCTGATGGTGGTCGATCGCAGCGCGCGCGTGGACGTCACGCCGACGCGTGCGGGCGAGTTGCAGACCTGGCTCACCAGTCGGGTCGGGGCGGGGGCGAAGTTGCCGGATCTGAGCGCGGCGGGGTTTCGGCCGGTGGGCGGGCGTCTGTTCGCGACCGAGCGAGGGGCCGCGGCGATGGTGCTCTATGAAGACGACGCAGGGCGCAAGCTGAGCTTCTACGTGCGACCACCTGAATCCGCGCATCGGCTGCTCGCGGCCGGCGAACGCGTCGACGGCGAGCTGCTCGCGCGCTATGGGTCACGGCATGGGCTCAACTATGCGGTGGTCGGGAAAGCGGATAGCCTCGGCGAGAAAGCCGTCGCGCGTGCGCTCGATGAGCAGACGTGATCGGCGCGCTGCTTGCGGCAGACGGCTTGAACATCGAATAACGCAATGTATTCAAAGAGATGCGTATGCTCTCACCATTCGATTGCACAGCGTTTCGAGTCGCTCGGGAAGCCGGTTGTCCACAACTGAGCGGAGGTGATCACCCTCACCCTTTAAACACACAGCGTTTCGAGTGTTTTGCGAGCCGGATATCCACAACGGGATCGACGGCGCGATGTTTTCTGCTGAACGCGCTCAGTCTCACCTTGGGTTGGCACAGCGTTTCGAGTGGTTTGGTTGGCGGATATCCACAACACATCCGGCCGCTTGCGCATTAATCGAAACCGCCCGTTCATCAGCACGAAAAGGCCCTGCGAGTACCGAATAACAAGGCGCACTCGACCTCGGCCGTCGTTCCTCACCATTGCGATTCACAGCGCGCCGAGTCGTTTCGACGGTCGGTTATCCACAAGGGAACCGACAACGCGCCAGCAATTCGCACTTGAACTGAAGCAGTCTCTTCGACAAGAACCGGCGCCTGCCGGACACACGCGGCCGCGCACAATACCACACACAGCGTTTCAGACTGCTTTTGGGGTCGATTTCCACACGTCGGTTGTCACGTCGCCGCCGTTCTGCTCCGTTCCATCGGCTTCGCATCGCTCGCGGACGGGATCGCTCGCGCCTCGAAGATCGATTGGCGCCTCATCGAGTTGGTTTTGCTGGCCACGACGTGACCGAACGCCCGCTCGACGAAGGTCGTTCAGACACGGCGGGACCATCGCGCGTCCTGCCGCCACGTTAATCGATCGATGGAGTTCAACCGTGCCCGTACAAGGCACCTCGAGCAGTTCCCATGTCCAACCGACATACACGACGGAATCTCAAGGCACCAGCCCGCAAGGCAGCACCCCCGCGCCGTCGAGCCCGCGCTCGAGCAATCCGCAGTTGAGCGGCCTGCCGCCGCTAGCACCGCATACCGTCGGCCAGGTGCAGGACACCGCCAAATCATTCTTCGCAGCGACGACCGGTGTTTCGCCGAAGGTCGTGGCAGGCTCGGAAAGCGCGGAAATGCAGGCGCTGCGCAAGCAGCCGGCCACGGCCGAGAACATGGAAAAACTCGCGGCGCTGGAGCACGGCTACGCAAACAAGCCGGGCGAGGCGACAACGGCCGACACCATCGCCGCCAAAGCAGGCTTCCTGCGCAATGGCGCGGCCCACTTTGCCGCGAGCACGGCAGCGCTCGGCGCCGGCGGCCTGAAAGGCGCGGATGCGGCGGGCTATCTCCCTCACCATATCGAGAGTGCGACGTCGAATTTCTCCTGACGGGTTTTCCGATACGCTTCAGCGTCGACCGGCGAAGCACGCCGGTCGGCTCGTCACCGAAGACGTCGCATGCTTGCGATGGAGCCCGGCACAGCATTTTCGATTCTTCTTGGGCGGGGTTGTCCACAACTCGAGCGGCAGGATTGGCTGTCTTGCATACCTCGACGGCCACTTCGGGCAGCCGCTACTCAAATCGCAATCGAACCGTTGGCCCAATTGCGTGACGCTCACAGCGTTTTCACACTGTTCTGCCGCCGCTATCCACAACTCACGTCATTCGCGCCGCAGGACATACCGCTTCACACATCCGGCACAGCATTTTCATTCGCTTTCACTGCCGGATATTCACGACCCGCGTCACGGCGCCATCGGCTATCCGCACCTCGAGCCAGACATCTTTTCCACATGCGGCAGCCAGAAACGCAACCGCGCCGTTCATCGATTCGACCACGTCGTAGAACATGAGACGTTCTACAACGCTCCCCGCCGACACGTTTCTCCGCAACGAATCGTGCGCGTCGACGAGGTACGCGCAGTTGGCCGACGAATCAAAAGGCGCTTCGACGACGGCGATCACGCCCGACTCGTTGCGAATGACATGCTGCACGCCGTCCGCCCGCCACGTCACGCCGACGGGCGTCAATTGCGCGACGGTCAATCGCAGCGGATTGTTCGCCGCGTCGTAACCTGACCGACGTTCGATGATCGCGTAGTCCGTGACGAGACGCCGATGCGTCATGCGATTGCCTTGGTTGCTCATGTCATGGCCTCAGCGGCCTGGATTGCCCAGCAACCAGCAGATGCCGATGGAGCTCGCAGAAACATTCGTCATGCCACCCGTAATGCGGATCCGCGCAGACCGTGTGCTTGATATGAGGCGGCAGCGCGATCGCCGAAAGATGAAGATCGTCACGCAACGCCGCAAACACCGAATCCTCACTTGGCCACTGCGCACGCACCGGCCCTTCCTGCACTGCGTTGCCGAGCCGCAGCTCATTGCGCAGGATCGCGTCGAGTTCGGCACACAAGGGCGCCGGTGTCATGAACGAGGATGTCATCGTCTTTGCACGCCCATCACGCCGGCGTATCCGCACTCACCACGCCGCTACGCCGCAACACTTCCCGCAAGCAGATCGGACAAACCCGCTCCCCCGCATTCCAGAGCTTCACGAAATCCGCCCGGCTTTCCAGCCGGAACGTCGAATCGGCGATCTCGACACCAGGCCCGAATACCTTCCGAAGAAACGCTTCGTCGAACCAGTACACGGGCGCATGCGCCATCGAAGCATCGACGACCCGAACCACGCGAACCTCGCGCAGCACGTCGATCGTCAGGATCGCCTCCTCGACGTCCGGCGACGATCGCGTCGGAAAGATCAACCCATGCAGCTCGCACTGCGCGAGCGACCCGCTGCACGTCACCCCTTCGGCCACCACCGATGTATCGAACGCCTGCTTCTCCGACGTCGGTGCATCGGGCACCTCACCGGACCTCACCAGCAGCTCGTCGAGGCACGCGGGGCAGACAAGCGTCCACGCGCGCTCGAGCGCGGCGATCTGCGGAAACGCGGTCACATGCGCGACGTTGTCGACGTAGGTCGCCTCGACCTGATGCGCATCGAGATCCGCACGCAGCATCCACGCGATCTTGCTGCCCTTCGGCCGGTCGAGCGATACCTTGGCCAGTTCGCCGGGTGCGAATTGCCCGCGCGTGCGGATGCGCGCGGCAATCCCGGCCGACGCCCGCTTGAAAAACCGGATCCCGTGACGATGACACAGCACCGGCCCCATCACCGATCTCCGCTGCGCGCATCATCCTGCGTCTGCTTCAATTCCATCAGGCAGCCGTCGCACGTCGCCGTCATCAGGTCGAGCGCCGCCCACGCCGCGTCCTCGCCGGTGATGCGGTAGTTCCCGCCGGCATCACGCACCGCGCCCAGCTCGACGAACGTCGGTCCGTCCAATTCAAGGATGAAGCACCGCCATTCCATGCCGTCGTCCTCGAGCGTCAGCTCGACGAGCCGGCTGGCGGCCGCCCATTGATCGCGATCGCCGTATAGCACCGCGGCCGCGGTGCGCGTCAGATGGACGCCGCCGGCGCGGCCATGTACCGAACAATTGACTACCGACATTCGTGTTCCCTCGTTCACGCAACAAGTAAACGGACAATCTCGGCCATGTCGCTGTCCGACAATGCGCCGATCCGGTCGACGAACACCCCGTAGTCGAGATCGAATTTCACGTTGAACCGCTCGCCTTTGTAGCGGCAACACAAGACGTCGGCTTCGGGGATCGATACGCGTTGTTCGAGGATGAGGTCGCCGGGATGCTGCTGCAGGCGCTGCATCAATACGTCGATATCAAGCGCATCCAGTTGCGTCGTCAGGTTCGTCATTGCAGGCATGATTTCCATTTCGATCACTTCGTCCCGTACACCCCGAGAATCTTCCCGCTTTCAGCGGAGATGACGTAGTTGATCGATTTCCCGAGACGGTTCGCGTTGCCGAGCCCGCGCTTTCCGGGAATCAGCTTTGCCAGGAAGGTCACGCCAATGACATCCTTCCCGTCGACACCTTCGCCATTCGATGCTTTTCGCTCGGATATCGTGATCTCGAAATTGTTGATGTCCTGTCCGCTCTTTTCGAAATCCTCGTACGCCGAGCGCAGGCCGATCACCGTGGCCGTGTTGAGCGTGACGTGATGGTTGTCCATCGTGCCGAAAATTGACTCGCTCATGGCAAGTAGCGGGAACACAAGTAGAAAAATCGAGGAGAGATATTTCATAGACGATAGACGGTATCCTTTGCAGCCTCGTCGTCCTGGTTATGTCTCATGCCAGACATAACTGCGCCATACGGCGAACCGATCGCTGGCGTGATGTTCGCGAGACAGGCTCCCGGCCGGATCGAAGAAATGCTGCTACTGAAACCCGGCTTCCGTAGCTTCAATCCGTGTCGCAGCGAATCGCTCACAGCGTTCCGGCACCTTTCAGTGCGGGATCTCCACAACCGTTATCCGAGAATGTCACCAGCGGACCGCGCTATCTGCTTTCCTCAACACGAACCACAGCGCCATCGGCCTCGCGAATTTCGATGCGAAGATCTTTTCCCGGGGTCGCGGCAAGAAACGCAACGGCCCCGCCCGAATCGATCACGTCGTAAAAAGCGACACGGTCAGCGCCGATTTGTGCCGGAATGCGCGCTCGCAACGAGCCGTCTGCATTGACGATATAGGCGCAATTTGCCGAAAGGTCGTATGGCGCTTCCACGACTGCAATCCCGCTGGCATCGCCCAACAGCCTCCCGGCTACTCCGGCCTGGCTGTGAATCGCATGCTGAACACCGCTTGAGCGCCACGTCAGCCCGATCGGCATCAATTCGGCGACGGTCAGCCGCCTGGGATTATTCAGCGTGTCGTAACCTGGATGACGTTCGACAAATTCAAGATCCGCGGCCATTTCTCGCATGACGCTGCCTACGCACCTTCCTGCAACTCCATCAACTCACGCAGGCAGCCGCCACAGCTTGCCGTCAGCAACCCAATTGCCGATTCCATCGATTCATCATCGTTGAAGCGATAAATTCCGCCGCCCTCGGGTGTACCACCCAACTCTAGAATTTTCACTTCCTCGGATTCAAGCATGAAACCCGGAAACTCGATGTCGTCACGCACGAGTATCAACGGCAGTACCCGGTGGCTACCTTTCCAGCGGGCACGATCATTGACGAGATCGAGTACGGCCTGCGTCACAAGCTGGCCACCGGTATACCCGTGATACGAACAACTTACTAATGGCATCATTTCACCTTTGCCTTGAACCCCAGTTTCCCCAGGTATCTCATCTGTCCCAACGGTCCTTGCGGAACATCGGCGCCGCCTGCTCGCAGCACGCTCGCCACGTGATCAACGCAACTATTGGTGCGTTCATCATATTTTCCGATATCTTTACCGATCTGCGATTGCTGATAGGCGATCGCGGCCCTTGCATCGGGCAACGGCACTTCAGCCGTATGGAGAATCGGATCGCCATCCATCAAACGTGAGCGCCGTTCGTTCACGATCGTCGTGTCGCCGGCCTCCGTGCGCGTGACCTGATGCGTATGAAGCGACATGTAACCACTCTCTACTTCGACCGTGTAATGTCCGGTTGCCGAATTCTCGACACGATAGTGCCGAATGATTGCCTTGCCCCCACATGAGCAGCACGGGTCTTCGCTCAATCCGAGCGGGTCGACCCATCCCGTCGGCGCGAGAACATAGCGGAACGGGTTGACGCCACCCAACAGCCCGATCGGATCGGCGCTGACATATCGCGCCGTCGTCGCATCATAATAGCGATGCCGGTTGTAGGCGAGCCCGGTCTCTTCGTCGAACTGCTGTCCCTGGAAGCGAATCGCGTTCCGTACTGCGTGCCTTGTCGTGCGCGACACGCGCGCAATGATCTCCTTCGCTTCGCCCCACGCCTTGTACCTCGCTTCCCATACGATATCGCCCAGTTCATCCGTCAGCATCAGCGGTGTACCAACCTGATCGCAATGGTAGTAATACAGGTGGGCGTCCCTCCCTGGATCCGGAATCTGTTGCAACGGATCGTCTTCGGGCGCATAGCGCGCCGAATTATCGTGCGAAGGCGTCGGCATCCCGCCGACTGGCGCACTGACGTACTGCGCCAGCGGCACGAATGACCCGGCTTCATAGACGTAATGCGTACTGCGCTCACCGTCGCTCTCATAGGCGAGCTTGTTGCCGTCCCAGCCGAACACGGTTGCGATACCGTCGACTTCTTTCGCGATCCGCCTTCCGGCCGCATCGTAGAAATATCGTGCATCGGTTTGCCGCGTTGCGGTTTCGATTCGCGCGCGAGCCAGTCGATTGAACGCATCCCACTCGAAGCGCTGCACGCCGCCTGGTGTCCGCTTTTCGATCACGTTCCCATGCGAGTCGTATCTGAAATGCGCGCCAGAATATTCCCTGAGCAAGTTGCCGAGTACTCTCGGCACCTGGGGTGGCAACGTACTGTCGGATCGACCCGGGCTCGCCGGTGTGAGCGTGCGGGCATGTTCCGGACTGCCTGCATCGATCAGGTTGCTCGCGGGATCGAACGCAAAGCGCTCGGTTCCGCCATGGCCGATCGACTCGATCAGTTGTCCGACCGGATCGTATCGATAGTCGAATAACCCTTGCCGGCTGTCTTCGACGTGCATGAGCTGGCCCGCGGCATCGTAACGATAATGACGCGCGCTCAATGGCGCGGGAGCATTCTCGCGCCGTAGGGTATGGCGCTGCAAACGCCCTGCGGAATCATATTCGGTCCGCTGCTCGAGCTTGCTCGCATAGCTGCGATGGATTTCACGATGCAGGTCGTCGCGTTCGAAATGCACGCGCGCCTCGCCGTCGAGCACCATGCCATGGACATGCCCGGATCCGTAGGTAAGCCAATCAATCTTGTGGCCGTCCGGGCGCACTGTGCCGATACGCACGCCCAGTTCGTCGTATGTGTGATGCCAGACGTAGCTGCGCTGCACGCCGAAGAGGTCATACGCGTGATGCTCGCGCACGAGATTCCCCGCGAGATCGAAGAAATGCTGCACACGGCTGCATGCGTTCCGCGCGTCAACGAGTCGTCCGAGCGCGTCGTACGCGAAGCGTTCCTCGGCATCGCCGCATGCGCGTCGTGTCAGCCTCCCGCCACGATCGAATTCGACTTGCGTGATCTTCCCTGCCGTGTCGATCGTCGAAACGTAGCCCGTGTCTTCGTCGTAGATATAGCGCGTTTCCGTCCCGTCGAAACCGATCGTCTCGAGCAACCGGCCTACCGGATCGTACTTGCATTGATAGCTCGCGTGATTCGAATCGGTCAGCCGCACGAGCCGCCCGAGCCGGTCATAGCCATAGCTCAGTGAATGTCCGAGCGCATCGGTTCGCGTCGCGACGCGGCCCGCACCGTCATAGCTGTAACGCGTCGTACGTTCCAACGGGTCCGTGACGACGATCAGGCGCCCCTCGGCGTCGTATTGAATGCGCTTGACGCCTGCTGCGGTGCGAATCGATTCGAGTCGCCCGTTGCCGCCATACTGGTATGTCGTCGCGCCGCCCAGCGCATCCGTCGTCTTGATCAGACGGCCTTGCGCGTCGTGGGCCCAGGCTGTCGTCTTGCCCGAACAGTCGGTATGCGAAATCAACTGACCGGCGTCGTTATACGCCAGGACCTTCGTGCCGCCCTTCGCATCGGTCACTTCGGTCGGCAAGCCCTGCGCGTTATAGCTGTAGGTTGTCTTGTGGCCGAGCGGATCGGTTTCGACAGCGACCCTGCCCGCATCATCGTATTCACGCAGCCACACCGCGCCTTGCGGATCGACGATCCTGACCATCTGGTCCTTCTCGTCGTATTCCATCTCGATGACGCTGCCGTCGACGCGCACATGCCGCACGAGGTTGTCATGACCGTTATAGGTCATTCGCTCGACGCCACCGTCGGGATAAGTGTGTTGCACGAGATTGTGATTCGCATCCCGATACATCCATTCTTCGCCGCCGTCAGGGTGAACGATGCGGAACGTATAACCATGCAGGTCGTAGTAGTGTTGCGTCACACTGCCGAGCGCATCGGTGACGCTGACCATCCTGAAATCCGGATGCCATGCGAAACGTGTGTCGAAGCTGCCGTCATCCGCGTATTCGTGGACGCACTTCGCTTTCGGCCCGATACCATCCCATTCGAGATTCATCGCCCGGCTGGTCCGATCCGTATAGCGCGTGATCAGGTGATGCCGGTACGCGTATTCGCGTGAGTCGCCGTTGCGGTCAGTCGCCACGACGAGATCCCCGTCCACGTCATAGGTATAGCGTGCCAACGTACCCATACGCCGACCTTCGGCATCGTGATGCGAGGCTTCGACAATTCGGCCTTTGTCGTCGTAGCCGAAGGCAACGGCGGCAGTGGGTGCAATCAGCCGGATCAGCCGATCGTGATCGTCATAGGCAAGCGTGATCTGGTTACCAGACCGATCCTTGACAAAGGCAAGGCGAAACGCGTCGCCTCGCTTCTCGTATGCTTCGAGCAGTTCGTGCCCGCGAGTCAGCGTGATCCACGTTTCATCGAGCCGCAAAAGCGTCTGTCCTTCGCTCCGGTCGACATGTGCTTCGCCAGGTGCGAGCAGCGGATAGTCGATGCTGCGCCCTGTCGCATCGTGGTATACGAATCCGTCACGACGCACGTCGATCCGCGTGGTATAGGGCGTAATCCAGCGCGCGCCCAGTTCGCCCTGCGCATCGTTGGCGTCGAAGAACGATCGATAGGTGCGCGTCCAGACCATCGGAAGAACGCCAGGCACCGTAAAATCGTGATGTTCGAGCCGCTCGTCGCCAAGCGCGAAGCCCACGGAACGCTTCGTCGCGACCGACGGTGAACGAACCGGACAATTGACCTTGCTGTCATTCGGCCCCGGATGCTTCGCCGGCTCCGTATGCCGCACCGTCTCCTTCTGCCCTTCGCCCTCCTGGCGATGAACCTTCGTCGCGCCCTGCTCCTTGATCCCCGTCGAATGCACCTTCTGCTTGCGCAGGATGTCGCGCTTCTTCTCGATCGCGACCTGAATCAGGTTGATCAACCAGCCGATCTTGCCCGCGTCGACCCCGCCTAGCGCAAGGATCTTCTCCTTGACCACCGGCACCATCGCACGCAACGCCTTCGCCATCTTCAGCAGCGGCTCGCGGTACTTCAGGTCCAGCACCTTCGCCGCCCGCGTCCCGGCATTGATCACCCCCTTCGCCTCGATCTTCACGAAATCGACGAGCAGGTGTCCCAGGCTCGAAAACGTCTTGCTCGCGTCATGCGCGGCGAATCCCGCCGCAATCTGGCTCGCGTGACGTTCCGCCGCGCGCACGTTGTGCGCGGCACTGATCGGCTTCTCGCCCGCGACTTCCTCGAATAGGTGCGCAAACCCGATCAAAAACTTCTCGATGTACTCGGCGCACGTCTTGAGGACGCTGTTCAATTCCTTCGTCACCCCGTCGACGAAGCTCTGAATCTTGCCTGCGAACTGCTCGCTCAGGCTGTCGATCAGCGCCTGCAGCAGCGCGGTCTGCATGACCTGCAACGATGCCTCACCCAAGGCCTTGCCGCTCTGCACGACCTTCTGCCGTACCAGCTTCATGACAGGCCGCATGCCCATGCGGAACTGGGCCGTGCCGGGCGGCACCGGAACGATGCCGATCAGGTCGAGGCCGAGGTTCAGATAATCGAATACGTCGGGATTCCGGCCATGCTGGCCATGCTCGACCATGTCCTTGATGTCGAGGACGAGATCGACGGCCGCCATGATGTTGGCCACCACGGGCAGCGAACTCGCGACCATCTTGAGCCGCTCGATGGTGATGAAATCGTCGCTGATGCCACGCAGCCAGCGGTCGCACGCCTTGATGCCGGCGCTGACGTCGGCGGTTTCGATCTGCAGCAACGGCGCGACGTAAACCTCCGTCGGCTTGGGAAGAATGACGCCCGAAGAATCGGTCATAACGGTTCTTGTGTTCGAAAGTGTGTGGGTCGCGTCCGGCGCGAATGGCTCGTCAGAGCGAGGTCAATGCAGGTGCGGCGCTACGTGCCGCTTGCGCGAGCGCACCGACCTGCTTCGCCGCGGCGCCGAGCTGGCTCGCCTGCGCCAGCGCCGCGCTCGCGCCGGATGGCAATGCCTGGGAAAGCGCGCCTTGCGCAACGCTCATCGCCTGGCCGGCCAAGGCCTGGCCGATGCCGCCGTTGGCGACCTGACCTGCGACACCCGCCAGTTGCGTCGCGCCCGAGACCGCGCTCATTGCGCCTTGCGGCAACGCGCTGGCAAGTGCACCCTGCGCAACGCTCATCGCCTGGCCGATGCCGCCCTGCGCAGCCTGTCCGGCGACGCCAGCCAGTTTCGTGGCCCCCGACACCGCGCCCATCGCGCCCGGCGGCAACAAGCCGCCCAGCTGCGACATGGCCGTCGCGGCCGCGTCGGCCGGCTGCGAAGGCTTCGCAGGCCATTGCGCCGTCTTGAATACGCTCGACGGATCGTATTGGTTGCGCGAATCCTCGCCGAACTGAACGTGTGCGGCGCCGGCAGGCAGGCCGCTCACGATCGTGTGCCCCCTCGCGTCGAGTGCGCCTTCGCGCAACACGCCGCCATTGGCATCCAGCACCGTGAACTTGCCACCCTTGAAGCCTTCGCCGTTCGCGTACTGGTGCAGCAACTCCAGTTGCCCCGGCTGATCCGGCCTCGGGCTCGGCAGCGGATACCCCATGCTCGCCGGCCCGCTGAACGTATGCGACGCGCCCTTCACGTCGATTTTCCCCGGCGCATGGATCTCGATCTGTCCACCCTTGATGCGGATGTATGCGCCGCCGCTCGTCAGCAGGATTTCCTGGTCGGCGGCAACATCGATCTTGTCGGTCGCCGACAGCACCTTGACCGTCTTCTGCGCGGTCACCTCGACGTTGTCCGACTGCGCCTGGATCTCGACCTTGCCCTTGCCCGCGAACAGCTTGATCCCCGCGTTCTGCACGAACAGGCTCAGCTTCTGGCCGATGCTCGCCAGCAACGACTTGCCGGCCGCGACATGCACGCTCTGCCCGCTCGCAACGTTCACATGATCGTTCGCGACCACGTGCACCGACTGCTGCGTCGACATCCCGATCCCGGACGGGCTGCCGAACAGCATCACCGGTTCCTTGAACGCGTTCGCGCTGCCGGTGCCGCCGCCCGCCGTGCGGCCGCCCGATGCGCTGCCCGACGCGCTGTCCTGCGTCGCATCGGTGAACGCGCGCATCGTGTCGTGCGCGTCCTTCAGGCTTTCCGCCTGGTGCTGTTCGCTCACGCCCGACAGCGACTCGACGAGGCTCTCGGCATTCACGAGCTGCTGCTGCGTTTCCTTTACGTCCAGCGGCTGGCTGTTCGGGGCCTTCGGGTGCGTGGTCACGTACAGGCCCTGGCTCGCGCGCACCGCACCGTATGCATCCGAGCGCAGGTCGAACCCGCTGCCGAGATACGACCCGCGCGAATTGCCGTTCTGGTCGATCAGGTAGCCGAGATGCAGCAGGCTGTTCGCGCTGCTGCTCATCAGCTGCACGCGGTTCTGGCCGGTCGCATCGTCCATCACGAGCTGGTTGTAGCCGCCGCCCGAATATTCCTTCGAGCGGTAGCCGGACAGAATCCCGTCGCTATGCCATTGCGGCTTGGTCGCGCCGTTGTACACGCGGCCGACGGCCAGCGGCCGGTCGCAATCGCCGCCGATGTAGTCGATCAGCACTTCCTCGCCGATGCGCGGCATGTGCACGCCGCCATAGCCGCCGCCGGAATCCGATTGCACGACGCGCACCCAGCACGACGCGTTCTCGTCGCCCGGGTTCACACGATCCCAGACGAACCGCACGCGGATGCGGTTCAGCTCGTCGGTGTAGACCTCCTCGCCCCGCGGCCCGACCACGATCGCCGTCTCGAGATGCATCTCCGGCTTGCGATGCTCGAACGGGCTGCGATACGGCACGCTCGCGCGCTGCGCTTCGACCTCGACGAGATAGAAACCCACCGAGCCGTCGCCATGCGGCACCTGAAGCGCAGACGCGCCTTGATACCTCGCACGGATGCGCTCAAGCTCTGGCCCCAGGCCATGTGGAAAGTGCGGACCGTCGCTCGACACCGGCAGGTTGTTCTCGATCCACCACGCCACTTCGATCGTCGCGAACTCGCGCTGGTCGGCCGGGTCGCGATCGTGCTCGGGATGGTCCGACAGCGTGAAGCGCCGCCCCGCGTCGATACCGCGCACGCCGCCCGCGGCGTGGAAGCGCTTCGCCTGCGACTCCCATTCCTCCATCCGGACCTTCGTCAGACGGTCGCCGCGCGACTGGTCGAGATAGGTATACGCGCCGGTGTACTCGTAGACCTCGAGCTGGTCCGGCAAGGCGCCTTGGCCCGCCATCGTCGGCACGTTGGTGCCTTTCGGGTTGGTGGATACCGATGGATTCTTGTAGTCGAACGTCCGGGTCGACAGCGTCACGCTTTGCAGCGTGCGGGTGCCCGACCATTGCGTGAACGCATCCGTCTCGCTCGAGGCGCCCGCGCGATAGAAGCGCACCGTCTCCGGCGACAGCGGCGCGCACGTCTGCAGGTTATCGGTGATCACGAGCGTATGCGACGTGCCGTCGCCCGCCTGTTCCCAGCAGGCGAACAGCCCTTCGCTCTCCATCAGCCGGTGCACGAAATCCCAGTCCGTCTCGCTCTGGCGCGTATACGAACGGCTCGGCAGCGGCTGCGACAGCGCGAAGCGGTATCGGCCCCGCGCTTCGGGGTGCATGTCCAGGACCTCGGAGATGATCTCGTCGACGTGCTTGTCGATCCAGATCTTCTGGTCGCGGCGAAACCGTAGCACGTGCATCCACGCGCGCAGTTCGATCTGGTAAGTCGTTATGCCACCGTTCGCGCCCAGCCGGCGCACGGTGTAGATGTAGCCGCTCACCGGCCGGTACGACTTGTCTGCCTGTTGAATCCAGAGCGTCGCCGGCTGGGCGATCAGCTTCTTCAGCTCGAGACCGCCATCCGTCGACATGACGTCGAGCGTGAATGAATAGTCTCGTCCGATTCGCGATCGCCCCACTGCCCGCTGGACGGCGAGTGCGTTCTCGCCGAGCGGGGTTGCGAGCTTGAGTAAACGGTCCTGCTGAATCAGGCCGCCACGAATCGCAGCGGCTATGTCCGGCATGTTCATATTGCGGCCCTTTTTATTTCAGCACCCTCGGATGGTGTCTGTTGCGCTATCGCGCGGAATTCTACAGTCGAATCAGGGCAGTAAGGTAACGCCGCGCGAATCGGCCAGCGGATTTATTTCAGGGCGTGAAAGGATGTGTCCGTGGCGTCGGGACATCGCGTGTCCGCGACGTGATGCCGGTGCCGCGCGATGGCGGTCCTCTTGGCTGAACCACAGCATTCCGCTTCTTCTATGCACCGCTCACAGTCGCCGCCCTGTGGTTATCCAATGGTTTTGAACCGATATGTATATAAACGTAGTAGTAGTTAACAAGCCGCGCGCCAATCTGTGGATAACTCCCCAAACCCCCTGAGAAATCAACACGCTGCCGGATTCATAACCCCCCGAGACTCGGGTGCAAAGTTCTGTGGAGCACAGAACAACTTTCGCCCCGGCTCACAGCCGCCACAGATATCCCGAATCGTTCCACTGTGAATCCAGAGGCTTGCAGGGCGGTTATCCAGAAGGAAATGTGGATAACCCCGCGGCACGGACGCGTCGCGCTGTGCACCCCCACACGCGCCCGCGAAAGAATTTTCACCAAACCCCTTGTGCTCCGCACAAAGCCTGCCTATAATCTGCGGCTTCTTAGGCTCGTAGCTCAGTTGGTTAGAGCACCACCTTGACATGGTGGGGGTCGTTGGTTCGAATCCAATCGAGCCTACCAACGCACAATCGAAGGGGTCCGGCAGTGTGCATCGCCCGCAGGCGAAGCGACTAGCCAATCGTATAAACGCCGCGCGACAGGTTCGCGCGGCGTTTTTTTTATTGCGCCTTCACTACGCCTTCACGCCGAACGCAGCGCATGCAGCCCCATCGCGAGCGCGTTGTACGGCATCTCCCCCGCCCCCATCCCGAAGTTCACGATGTTCGGCAGCGCATGCGGCCGGTTCAGCAGCGCATGCACGATCCGCTCGCACGCATGGCCGTCGCCGTACGGGTTGCTCGCATGCGCCATCTCGTCGTACGCGCGGTCGTTGCCGATCAGGCGCGACGCCTCGTCCACCAGGCGTTCCGCATCCGTGCCGACGAGCCGCGCATTGCCGGCCTGCACGGCCTCCGGCCGCTCGCACGTGTCGCGCGTGACGAGCACCGGCTTGCCGAGCGCCGGCGCCTCCTCCTGGATCCCGCACGAGTCGGTGATGATGAAGTGCGCGCGCGACATCAGGAACACGAACGACAGATACGCCTGCGGTTCGATCACGTGCAGGTTCGCAATCCCTTCGAGCAGCGCCTGCATCGGCTCGTCCACGCTCGATTCGCCATGCAGCGCATAGACGAACTGCACGTCGCGGTGCCGGCCCGCGAGGATCCGCAGCGCATGGCCGAAGCACGCGCGCATCTCGCCGGTGTAGAAGTGATGGCCGGACACCAGCACGAGGCGCCCGGTGCCGTCGACGAACGGATAGCGTGCGGCGATCGCGCGCGCGAACGCGTCGTCGCGCTCGAGGATGCGCCGCACGCCCTGCAGCGCGTCGATCAGCGTGTCGCCGCTCAGCACGACGCTGTCGGCCGGCACGCCCTCGCTGTACAGGTTGCGCCGCGCGCGCTCGGTCGGCGCGAAATGCCAGCTCGACACCGCATCGGTGATGCGGCGGTTCAGCTCCTCCGGCCACGGCGACCAGATGTCGCCGCTGCGCAGGCCCGCCTCGACGTGCGCGACCGGCAGATACCGGTAAAACGCCGCGAGGCTCACCATCAGCGTCGTGATGGTGTCGCCGTACACCACCACGCTATCCGGGTGCAGCCGGTCGAACAGGCCGCCGATCGCCTGCAGCAGGCCCGACGTCGAGTCGGCCTGCGCATGGCCGGCGTCCGTCAGGTTCAGCGTGTAGTCGGGCATCACGTCGAACAGCGCGAGCAACGGCTCGAAGGTCTCCCGGCGCCGCACGGTGACGCACACCTTCGCGTCGACGTTGCCGTGGGCCCGCAGCGCGCGCACGAGCGGCGCCATCCCGACCGCCTCCTGGCGCGTGCCGAATACAAACAGGAATTTCCGCATGTCGAACCTCGAATCGCTCCCTGATTCCGTTCGTCCAGGCGCGCGAGGCGAGCCCGCGCGCAAGCACGGGTGGATCGGCGGCGCAGTGCGGCCATGAGCTGCCGGGCCGCCGCCCGGTTGACAAGCGGCAACCGGCGGCCGGCAGGCCGCGCTGCGTTAAAGGCCGGGGCCGTTTCGTCGTGGGGGCATGCGCCGGCGAAGCGTCCTCGTGCCCGCCATCTCATTGCGAGTGGCAAGTCATGTCATTTGTCGTACCTCGTCATCCCATCGGGATCATCGGCCCAATGTGTCGCGGCGCCGCGAATGCGAGCGCGGGCTGCGTGCGGTGTATCGGATGCTGCAAGTTTCAAACCAGCCGCGCCGTGCCCGGCAACCGCGTCGCGTGGCGCGCGCGGGCGTCGTGCGGCCCGCACCGGAACGTTACACACGTGATACGGCGCAAGGCCGGCTGCATGCACCCGCGATGCATCGCGAAGCGCTACGCGCGCCGCCGCCGCCATCCGTGCCGGAAGGATGTGCGCACGTCTCATGCCTGCGCGCGACTCGCAGGGTCGACCGTTGCGCATGCATGGGGATTTTCCCCACGCCGGCGTATGTCGGCGGCGATGGTGCGGAAACGTTGCGTCGGTGAAACGGGCGCTGGTGCCCGTGTGGCGGCCGCTGCATGGAGACGGCGGGCAAGCGCTATTTGCAAACGCGCGGCGAATCGTCAGGCACGCCCATGCGCATGCGGCACGCCGATTGCGCATGCTTCGGCTGCACGACGGCCCGCCGTCGGCCGAAGGACATGCGCGCCGCGGCCCGTAAAACGCTGATACGCCGATGAATCAAAAACCTTTCACGCACACGGCCACGCACGCCGCGAACCCGCGCCTGCACCTTGCCGGACGGGGCGCGCCGCGCGATGGCTCGGCCTTTGCTTCCAATGAAACATGCCCCGTCCCGGCAGCGCGAACGACTAGCGGTACACATCGGGACGGCTATATGCAGTTGATACGAGGCCGGGAAACGGCGTGAGGGACCAGCATCCGCGGCGCCGCTGGCGGGAAACGGCGCCGCGAACCGATGCCTGCTCCGCCTGCTCCTCTTGAATCCTGTCCGTCCGCGACGGCGATCCTGGCGCGGACACGGGGACGAACGATGAAGGACTGCCGGGCGGGTTCGTTCTGCGTCGACGAGGTGTGGCTGCTCGCGCTCGCGTGCGCGCTGGCGCCATGCGATGCGGCGCTGGCGTGCCGCGCATGTCGCGACGTCGCGTTCCTGCCGACCTGCTCGGCTGCCTGGCTGTGGCTCGCGGCGCTGCTGCTCTGCGGGCGCGACGTGTGCCCGGTGTCGCGTTGCCCCGCCCTGTCCCTGCGCACCTGGCCGTTTCCGCCGCTCGTCGACCTGCCGGGCTCGCGCGCCGCGTCGGGCGTGCCGTGCCGCGAATGGCCCGTGTCGATCGTCCCTGCTCTCGCCTGCGTCATGCCGGCCACGCTGCCCGTACCGGTCGTCGACGACAGCCGCATCCGCGAGTCGCTGTCGCCGCCGCGCCGCGCGGCCGGCCAGTTCGACGGCACGCCGACGCATCGCATCGTGCGGCACGTGCCCGCAAGCCGCCGTCGCGCGGCCTTGCTCGCGTTCGGCCGCACCCGCCGAACCCGCCGCGCATCCACGCGCCGCACGCCCGCCCGGGCGCTGCCATGCAGCGCGCTCGCGTGCCTGCTGTCGCTGGATCTGGATGCGCCGCGCTCGCCGTGCGCGAGCCTCGGCATCGCGGCCGGCACGCTCACGCGGGTCACACGCGCACGCCGTATCGCCGCGCGCCAGCATCACGACGGCCGCGGCCGTCACGCCGGATTGTTTCGCTTGCGTGCCGAGCGCTCGTGCGCACGGCACCGGTCTTTTCACTGGAGGTAACGCGTCATGTGTGGCATCGTCGGCGCGGTCGCGCAACGGAACATCGTTCCGATCCTGATTGAAGGCTTACGCCGCCTCGAATACCGCGGCTACGATTCATGCGGCGTCGCGACTGTCGTCGACGGCATCGCGCGACGCGAACGCAGCGTGTCGCGCGTCGCGGATCTCGAGGCGCACGTGGAAAGCGCCGGGCTGTCCGGCAGCACGGGCATCGCGCACACGCGCTGGGCGACGCACGGCGCGCCGGCGACCTGCAACGCGCACCCGATCTTCTCGCGCGACGAGATCGCGCTCGTGCACAACGGCATCATCGAGAATCATGAAACGTTGCGTACGCAACTGTCTGACGAGCACTACGAGTTCGACGGCCAGACCGACACCGAGGTCGTCGCGCACCTGATCCACAGCAAGTACCGCGGCGACCTGCTCGCGGCGGTGCGCGACGCAACCACGCAGCTGCATGGCGCGTATGCGATCGCGGTGTTCAGCAAATCGGAGCCGCAGCGGCTCGTCGGCGCGCGGGTCGGCTCGCCGCTCGTGGTCGGGCTGAAGGACGGCGAATGCTTCGTCGCGTCGGACGCGCTCGCGCTCGCGGGCATCACCGACCGCTTCATCTTTCTCGAGGAAGGCGACATCGTCGAGCTGACGGCCGGCCATGCGCGCATCTTCGATCGCAACGGCGTGCAGGTCGAGCGGCCGGTGCAGACGGTCACGTCGGGCGACGGCGTGGTCGAGCTCGGCCCGTATCGCCATTTCATGCAGAAGGAGATCTTCGAGCAGCCGCACGCGGTGGCGGCGACGATTCCCGATGCGGGGCTGTTCGATCCCGCGGTGTTCGGGCCGGACGCGCGGCAGGTGTTCGAGCAGATCGACAACGTGCTGATCCTCGCGTGCGGCACGAGCCATTACTCGGGGCTCACCGCGCGCCGCTGGCTGGAGACGATCGCGCGGATGCCCGCGCACGTCGAGATCGCGAGCGAATACCGCTACAGCGATGCGCTCGCGATGCCGAACACGCTGGTGGTCGTGGTGTCGCAATCGGGCGAGACGGCCGACACGCTCGCGGCGCTGAAGTATGCGCAATCGCTCGGCCATCCGGACACGCTCGCGATCTGCAACGTGCCGACCAGCGCGATGATGCGGCAGACGGGCCTGCGGTTCCTCACGCGCGCGGGCCCGGAGATCGGCGTGGCGTCGACGAAAGCCTTCACGACGCAGCTCGTCGCGCTGTTCATCCTCGCGGTCACGCTCGGGCGGCTGCGCGGCTTCGTCGACGACGCGCAGCTCGCGCGCTACACGACGCAGCTGCGGCGCCTGCCGGACGCGCTCGCCGACGTGCTCGCGCTCGAGCCGCAGGTCGAACGCTGGGCGCAGGAATTCGCGCGCCACGAGAACGCGCTGTTCCTCGGCCGCGGGCTGCATTATCCGATCGCGCTGGAAGGGGCGCTGAAGCTGAAGGAGATCTCGTACATTCACGCCGAGGCGTATCCGGCGGGCGAGCTGAAGCACGGGCCGCTCGCGCTCGTCACGCACACGATGCCGGTCGCGACGATCGCGCCGAACGACATGCTGCTCGAGAAGCTGAAGTCGAACATGCAGGAGGTGAGGGCGCGCGGCGGGCAGCTGTACGTGTTCGCCGATGCCGATACGCGGATCGACAACGGCGACGGCATCTCGGTGCTGAGGATGCCGGACTATTACGGGCTGCTGTCGCCGATCCTGCACGTCGTGCCGCTGCAGTTGCTCGCGTATCACGCGGCGTGCGTGCGCGGCGCGGACATCGACAAGCCGAGGAATCTCGCGAAATCGGTGACGGTCGAGTAGGGGGAGGAGAGGGGAGCGGCGCCCGCCTGCGTGCGGGCGCGTCCGCTCAATGCAGGTGCTGCAGCTTGTCCGGGTTGCGCACCACGTAGATCGCCACGACCTTGCCGTCCTCGATCTCGAGCGCGGTGGTCTGCAGCTCGCCGTCCGCTTCCCGCGTAACGAAGCCGGGCAGGCCGTTGACGAAGCCCGCATGCACGAGCGTCGAACCGTGCTTGCTGAACAGCGCGGCCAGCGTTTCGTGCACCCGCATCACGGCTTCGAAGCCGAAGATCGGCCGATTCGCGGCCGGGCGCTTGCCGCCGCCGTCCGCGTGCAGGCTCACGTCCTCGGCCAGCAGCGCGCCGAGCACGCGCATGTCGCCGCTGCGCGACGCCGCGAAAAACGCCTCGGCGATCTCGACGCCGCGCTGTTTCTCCACCTTGAAGCGCGGCCGCGCGTCGCGCACGTGGGCGCGCGCCCGCGCGGCGAGCTGCCGGCATGCGGCCGGCTCGCGCCGGATGGTCGCGGCCACTTCGTCGAATTCCAGCCCGAACACGTCGTGCAGCAGGAACGCCGCGCGTTCGAGCGGCGACAGGCGCTCGAGCGCGAGCATCAGCGGCAGCGTGACGTCCTCCTGCGCGTCCTCCTCGACGACGGGATCGGGCAGCCACGGGCCGATGTAGGTCTCGCGCTGGTGCCGCGCGGACTTCAGCTGATCGAGGCACAGCCGCATCACCATGCGGCGCAGGAACGCCTCGGGCACGCGCACCTCGGCGCGCTCGACGTCCATCCAGCGGATGAACGCCTCCTGCACCATGTCCTCGGCATCGGCGACCGAGCCGAGCATCCGGTACGCGACGCGCACGAGCGTGCGGCGCAGCGGGTCGAAGCTCGCGGCCGCGTCCGCCGCCGGGTCGAGGTCCGTCATCAGGCGGCTGCCTGGGCAGCGGGGGCCTTCGCCGCGGCCGGTTCGACCCACATGCCGAAGCCGACGGCGAGCCGGTTCCAGCCATTGATCACGTTGATCATCAGCGTGAGTTTCACCTGTTCCTCCTCGGTAAAGTGCGCGTTGAGCGCCTCGTATGCGTCGGCATGCGTGTGGCCTTCGGAGAGCCGCGTCAGCGCATCGGTCCAGCCGAGCGCCGCGCGTTCGCGATCGGTGTAGCAGGGTGCCTCGCGCCACGCCGGCAGCAGGTACAGGCGTTGCTCGGTTTCGCCGTTCGCGCGCGCTTCGACGGTGTGCATGTTAATGCAGTTGGCGCACGCGTTGATCTGCGACGCGCGGATCTTGACCAGCTCGATCAGGGTCGGCTCGAGGCTCGCCTGCGCGGCGAGCGACGTGCTCATCCAGCTCTTCATCAGCGACGGGGCGGCGGCGAACGGGTCGAATTTAGCGGTCATGGTTCCATCTCCTGGGTTGGGTTCCGATGACATGACGAGCGAGCCCCCGCGTGTGTGACATTCACGTCAGATTTTTTTGCATGGGTGCTGTTCTTCGGACAAACCGGCGCGTCATGCGAGTGTCACGAGCGGTCTCGCCGCCTGCTTTCATTTTTCTTGCGATGCGGTTTCAGCCCACGCGCGGTTCGCGACATTCACATTTCTAGGCCATACTCCTCTGCACGGGCGGACGAAGCGATGCAACTTCGGCCGCCCGTCGCAGCATCGCAGGTCGCATCAGCCGCGCGCGTCGAGCGCGGGGCATCCTTTTCCGGCAACGCAGCGCAGCGCGACGTGGACGGTAAACCGATGAGCCTCCTTGCATCCCAGCTTCAGCGCCGCTATCGCGACGTGCGCGCGTGCAGCGTCGAACTGACGGCGACGCTGTCCGCCGAAGACCAGGCCGTGCAGTCGATGCCCGACACGAGCCCGACCAAGTGGCATCTCGCGCATACCACGTGGTTCTTCGAGACGGTCGTGCTGATGCGTCGCGTCGAGGGCTACGCGCCGTTCGACGACGCGTTCCAGTTTCTCTTCAACTCGTACTACGAATCGCTCGGCCCGCGCCATCCGCGGCCGCAGCGCGGGCTGCTGACGCGCCCGTCGCTCGACGAGGTGCGCGCGTACCGTCATTACGTCGACGAAGCGCTGCTGCGCGCGATTGCGAGCGCGGACGCGGCGCTGCTCGAAACGATCGCGCCGGAGATCGAGCTCGGCCTGCATCACGAGCAGCAGCACCAGGAGCTGATCGTCACCGACATGCTGCACGCGTTCTCATGCAATCCGCTGCTGCCGGCGTTCCGGCCGCGTGCCGGCGACGGTGGCGCCGCAGTGCACGACGAAGCCGCCGCGCCGCGCTGGCTGCGCCAGCCGGGCGGGCTCGTCGAGATCGGCCACGACGGCAACGGCTTCTCGTTCGACAACGAGCGGCCGCGGCACACGGCGCTCGTGCGGCCGTACGAGATCGCGGAGCGCCTCGTGACCAACGCGGACTTTGCCGCGTTCATCGCCGACGGCGGCTACGCGCGCCCCGAACTCTGGCTGTCGGACGGCTGGGCGACGGTGCTGCGCGACGGCTGGTGCGCACCCGCGTACTGGCTCGCGCGCGACGGCGCCGACGCCGCACGCGCCGTGCCGCCCGACACGCCGTTGCGTGCGTGGCAGGCGTTCGGGCTGCACGGCGTGGAGCCGCTCGCGCCTCATGCGCCGGTGTGCCACGTGAGCTTCTACGAAGCGGCCGCGTACGCGGAATGGGCGGGCGCGCGGTTGCCGACCGAATTCGAATGGGAGGCCGCGTACGGCGCGGACGGCATCCGGCAGATGACGGGCCACGTATGGCAGTGGACGCGCTCGTCGTACGAGCCGTATCCGGGCTTCCGGCCGCTCGCGGGCGTGGCCGCCGAATACAACGGGAAGTTCATGGTCGGCCAGCAGGTCCTGCGCGGCAGCAGCGTCGCGACGCCGCCGGGCCACGCGCGGCCGACGTACCGCAATTTCTTTCCGCCGGCCGCGCGCTGGCAATTCACGGGGGTGCGACTTGCGAGAGACGCCTGATCTGGCCGCCACGAGCGGCGGCCTGCAAGCAGCCCGCGACCCGCGGCCGAGCGCGTTCGAGCGCGACCTGATCGACGGGCTGTCGCGACGGCCGCGCAGCATCCCGCCGAAATACTTCTACGACGCGGCGGGCTCCGCGCTGTTCGACCGCATCTGCGCGCTGCCGGAGTACTACCCGACGCGCACCGAGCTCGGCATCCTGCGCGCGCATGCGACCGACATCGTGCGGCGCGTCGGCCCACACGCGGACATCGTCGAGTTCGGCGCGGGCTCGCTCGCGAAGATCCGCATCCTGCTCGACGCGTTTTCCGCGGAGCGCGCGCCGGCGCGCTACGTGCCGGTCGACATTTCCGCGGACTACCTGCACGGCGCGGCCGCGCGGCTGCGCGCCGCGTATCCGTGGCTCGACGTCGCGCCGCTCGCGGCCGACTACACGAAGGCCGAGCAGCTCGCCGCGCTGGCGGCCGAGCCGCGCCGCCGCATCGGCTTTTTTCCCGGCTCGACGATCGGCAACTTCTCGCCGGACGAAGCCGATGCGTTCCTGCGCGACGCGGCGCGGCTGCTGCGCGGCGGGGCCTTGCTGGTGGGCGCGGATCTCGTGAAGGACGAAGCGACGCTGCACGACGCGTACAACGACGCGCAGGGCGTGACCGCGGCCTTCAACCTGAACCTGCTCGCGCGCGCGAACGCCGAACTCGGCGCGGACTTCGACATCGACGCGTTCGCGCATCACGCGTTCTACGATTCACGCGAGCAGCGCATCGAGATGCATCTCGTCAGCATGCGCACGCAAACCGTGCGCGTGTGCGGCCGCACGTTCCGCTTCGAGGCCGGCGAGCGCATCCATACGGAGAACTCGTACAAGTTCACCATCGACGGTTTTCACGCGATCGCGCGGCGCGCGGGCTTCGAGCCCGACACCGTGTGGACCGACGACGCGCAGCTGTTCAGCGTGCACTGGCTGCGCAGCCCGGGCGACATTCGCGCGTGACGGCGTGCGGTGAGTGCCGACGCCGGCACGCATCGCGCACGACCGCTGCGGCGCCGTAAACACCCGTTACCAGTCTCGCAGACCGGTTTCACCTGTATCGACGACCCCGACCTACACTCCGAACCGTATTCACTGGAAGCACGTCGAGTGCAGGGAGTCGCGAGATGAACAAGAAACTTCTCGGTGCAGTTCTCGGTATCGCGGTACTGGCGGCGTCGGGCGCCGCGTCGGCGCACGTCGACGTCGCGGTCGGCATCGGCGTGCCGGGCGTCTACGCGGCACCGGCTCCGGTGTACGCGGCACCTGCCCCGGTGTATGCGGCGCCGCCGCCCGTCGCCTATGCGCCGCCGGTGGCGTACGCGCCGGTCGGCTATCGCTACGACGACTGGCGTGCCCGCGAATGGCGTGAACGCGCGTGGCGCCGCCATGAATGGCGCGAGCACGAGTGGCGTGAGCGTGCATGGCGCGATCGCGGCCGCTGGGACTGATCCCGCTGAGCGGTTCGCCAACCAACAACCGACGACGAGGAGCGTGAGCGCATGGTCACCACCCATCGACACATCAGGCAATGGGCGCTCGCCGCCGGCGTGGCGCTCGCCACGATCGGCAGCGCGCATGCGGTGGGCTGCATGAAGGGCGCGGTCGTCGGCGGCGTCGCCGGCCACTACGCGGGCCACCATGCGGTGGCCGGCGCGGTCGGCGGCTGCATCGTCGGCCATCACATGGCGAAGAAGCACGCGGAGGAACTCGCCGCGCAACGCCGGGCCGCCGCGCAGGGCACGCCGCCGGCGCAATGAGTCCGTCACCGTCGCACGGCTTCGCGCCGTGCGCATCGTTCGCGAGCGTCAGCCCGCATTCCGTCCCGGCGCGAACCCGCACATCGCGAGCGGCACGAGCACGATCGCCGCGCCGGTGAAGAACATCGCCGGCGCGCCGAAGCGCTGCCACACCCATCCCGCGATCACGCTCGCCAGCAGCATCGCCAACCCGGCCGCGAGATTGAACAGCCCGAACGCGGTGCCGCGCCATTCGGCCGGTGCGGTATCGGCGACCATCGCGGCGAGTATCCCCTGCGTGAACCCCATGTGCAGCCCCCACACCGCGACGCCGGTCAGCACCGTCGCGACGTCGGCGCGCGTGCCGAGCAGCAGGTCCGCGCCGATCAGCAGCGCCATGCCGATCGCGAGCAGCGCGCGCCGGTCGAGCCGGTCCGACACGACGCCGACCGGATATGCGGCGAGCGCATACGCGGCGCTCATCACGACCATCACCGACGGCACCCACGCGACGTCCATGCCGGTCTGCTGCGCGCGCAGCACGAGGAACGCCTCGCTGAAGCGCGCGAGCGTGAAGGTCGCGCCGATCGCGACGACGAACCAGTAGCGGCCGGAGAACGCGCGCAGCGCGCGCAGGTCGAGCGGCGAACGGAACGGGCGCGCGGCGCCTGCGCGCCCGGCCGCCGCGGCGTCGGGCTCGCGCACGCCGAACAGCAGCACCGCAAGCGTCGCGAACGCGGGGATCGACGCGAACCACAGCACCGTGCGGATCTGGTCCGCGAACGCGAACATCAGCGCGATCGCGAGCAGCGGGCCGCCGACCGCGCCGACGGTATCCATCGACTGCCGCAGCCCGAAGCACGCACCGCGAATCTCGGGCGGGGCGACATCGGCGACCAGCGCGTCGCGCGGCGCGCCGCGAATGCCCTTGCCGAAGCGGTCGACGAGGCGCGCGGCGATCACGAGGCCCGGCCCGTGCGCGAGCGGGAACAGCGGCTTGGTCAGCGCGGCGAGCCCGTAGCCGGCGAGCAGCAGCGCCTTGCGGCGGCCGAGCCAGTCGCTGAGCGCGCCGGAGAAGATCCGCACGAGCAGCGCGGTCGCTTCGGCCGCGCCCTCGAGCATGCCGAGCGCGGCGACGCTCATCCCCATCGTCGTCACGAGATAGACGGGCAGCAGCGCGTGCACGAGTTCCGACGACAGGTCCATCAGCAGGCTGACGAACCCCAGCGCCCACACGGTGCGGGGGATCGCGGGACGGGACGACACGGCGGTGCGCGATTCCATCGGAACTCCTTGACGCGCCGCATGGGGGCGCGGCCGGCTACGCCATCTTGAAGGTCGATCGACGGCATGGGGCCGGTACAGGGCAGATAGCACGAGTGTCGCGCGGGGCGGCATCCGTTTCAACAGCGGGCGACGCCTGAATTGGTCTGATAAATGGCCGCCCGATGCCGCGTTACGAATACTTACAACGCGCGATGGCCGCGCGCCGGCCCGTTCGTACAATGAATCATCTCAATGCGCTCCAAGGAGCACCACGATGAAACAACGACGCTTCCTGTCCGTGCTCGCAGCGGCATGTCTTGCGCTCGGCGCGGTATCGGCCCACGCGGCGGCAGGCGGTAATGGAGGAGGGAACGGCGGCGGTCACGGCGCGGGCGGCAGCGGCGGCAATGCCGGCGGCCTGTCGGGCGGCCACATGAGCGGCGAGGCGATGTCGAACTCGAACGGCATCCACGCCGGCGACCGCGACCACGGCCTGTCGCGCGCGGCCGACCGCTCCGGCACGATCGCCGGCCGCGCGGGCGTGCAGCCGGGCCACGGCCATGCGCATGGTCACACCGCGCACGCGACCACGCATACGAACCACGAGAAGCGCAACGCGTTCGGCCATACGCTTTAAACGGCCTGCGCGGATCGCAGAAGCGGAAAAGGCGCCCTCGGGCGCCTTTTCTCGTTCATGCATGCGCATTGCGCTCAGCAATTGCCTTTCTTGGCCTGTCCCGGCGGGCAGAAGCCGTTGCCGGGGCCGCCTTGCGGCGCAACCACCACCGGCGGGCCCGGCACGTAGACCGCGCATCCGCTCAATGCGCCCAGCACGCCGACAGCCGTCAGCAGCGTGATGACCTTCTTCTTCACTGCATTCTCCATGGTCGTTTGGGCAGGGCCGCGTGCGGCCCCGCCCGGTCAAGCCGTCAGAACGAGAAATTGACGTTCGTCTGGCTGGTCGTCGCGTTGACGTTCGTCGCCTGCGTCGCACCCGATGCCGCATCAGCCTCGATCGTGTACTGGCCGGCGGCCGCCGGCACCGCGGCCAGCGCGACCGGCAGCGCACCCGTGTAGGTCCCGACGATCGGCGCGGCGGTCGGCACCGACAGCGCGTAGAAGCCGGTATCCAGGTTCGCGTTGGCCGACGTGATCTCGTAAGCGTTTGCATTGATCGTCTGCAGCGCACGCACCAATGCGTTCGCGCTGGCCGTCACGGTGCCGCTGACGGTGCTCATCGCGGAAGCCGGCAGCGCGATCGGCACGTTCGACGTCGACACCGCGGTGCTCGTGTTCACGACCACCGGCACCGCGCGGACGATGCCCGACGCGACGTTGTTCTGCACGATCACGACGTCGTAGTTGCCCTGCGTCGAGCTCTGGATCAGCGGCGACAGCACGAACTTGCCGGTGCCGTCGGCGACGGTGCCGCGCACCACCTTGCCGCCCTGTTCGGCGTAGACGGTCGCGCCCGCTTCGGCCTGCGCGACGTAGCCGGTGATCGCGCCGCTCACCACCGTCGGCGTCGCGGTCACGACCGGCTTCAGCCCATACGTGCCGTTGCCGCGCTGCACGATCGACTTGCACGCGTTGAAGTCGAGCACGAGGTCGACGAGCGTGTTCGGCTGGACCGTGAACGGGCTGATGATCTTGTAGCCGCTTTGCGTCGCGCTCGGCGTCGCGAGCGGCTGTTCGCTGCCGCCGGTCGGCACGACCGAGTTCGCGAGCGTGTTGCCCTGGTTCTGCGCGAGCACGAGGCGAACCTGCTGGTACTGGCCGGCCGGCAGCGCGGTCTGGCCGAGGTCGGCGAGCGCGCCGTTGGTCAGCGACAGCAGGTCGATCTTCTGCGGCACCGGCAGCGAGACCGTCGACCAGCCGCCATCGTTGTCGCCGGCGTTCGAATTCATGTTGACGCGAACCTGGGACACGGTGACGTAGACGTGATCGAAGCCGCACGACGGCGCGTCGGTCATCGCGACGTGCAGCGTGCCGGTTTGGGTGCTGCTGCCGCCGCCATCGCCGCCGCCGCAGCCGACCAGCGCAAGCGAGAGCACGGACGCGCCGGCGAGCGCCTTAAGCAAGTTGTTCATGACAACCCCTCCTTCGGATTCTTGTGTGGGTGCCCGGAGCATAGTGCGAGCCCGGTGTTGCATCGCTTCGAATTTGCAACGAGGCGTAACGGCCGGGGACAACTGCTTGCGACGGCAAGCATTCCGGCCGCCGGATCGTGCGCGGCATCGGGCGGAAAAGGGAGGAGAGCGGGGAGAGCGGGGAGAACGGGCGGGTTGTTGCGATGCAGCATGAGGGCCGCCGGCGCGGCGCGAGCATCGGCCCGCGCCGCGCGGCCGGTCAGCCCGCGTCGGCCGCCTGCGCGGTGCGCGCGAACAGCGCGTCGACGCTGTGCGCCCGCACGTACCGCGCCGGCGTATCGCCGTCGGCGAGCGCGCGGAAATGCGCGTCGCCGCACGCGAGCTTCGCGCGTTCGTGCTCGCGCGGCGCGTCGTCGTCGGCGCTGCGCGGCGTATCGACGACGAAGTACAGGCGCGCGTCGCCGTCCTGTTCCGCGAGCACGGCCCAGTCGGGGTGATAGCTGCCGAGCGGCGTCGGCACGTCGAACCAGCGCGGCAGCTTCGCGTACAGCTTCACCGCGTCGTGCGCCTCGAGCGCATCGGCGAACGCGCGCTCGGCATCGGTCTCGCATACCACCGCTTCGTGAGTCGCCTTGCGCGCGTCCGTGCGCAGGTTGCGCAGGTAGCCCGTCAGCGCCTCGCTCTCGAACGATTCGAGCGCGTGCACGTGCCGGTCGCCGAGCTTGCGGTACGCAATGCCGCTAACGAGCGCGAGCCGCTTGCAGCGGTTGATCGCATCGGCCGCGAGCGCGATGAACTGCTGCGGGTTGAGCCGGAAATCGTCGAGCCGGCCGCTGTCCGCGAGGATCGTCGCGAGCGAGCGGCGCGTGAGCTGCGTGCGGTCCTGCAGCTCGGTGAGCAGGTCGGGCAGCAGCAGCGCGCCTTCGTCGATCAGCACCGTGCCGGCGCCCGCCACCTCGATCGCCTCGACGCCGGCCTTGCCGATGTCGATCTCGGCCTTGCGCCACTGCAGCCGCGCGCGCGCGACTTCGGGCGCGTCGCGCAGCGCGGCCGCGCAATCCTGCACGAGCTTCGCGTTGTCGAACTGCACGCGGTACACGGTGCGATGCTTGATGCGATCCCACAGCGCGCGGAACTCGCCGCCGAGCACCACCGCCTTGCCCGACGCGTCGCGGCGCAGCGCGATCTCGCGGCGCTCGTCCGCGTTGCGCACCGCGAAGCGGCCCGACAGCTTGCGCAGCGTCGCGACGACCGCCGCGCGCAGCGTCTCGAACGCGTCCGGCAGCACGAGCGCGCTTTGCCGCAGCGCGTCCTTCAGCCGGTCGAGCACCTTGCCCTGCGCGTCGATGTAGCCGTGCGCGTGCAGGTGGGCCCACAGCACGCGCGACAGCTCGATGCCGAGCGCATGCGCGGGGCCGTCGCCTTCGCGCACCGGCAGCGCCGCGAACTGGTGTTCCTCGACGATCCCGAAGCGGATGCCCGTGTCGGCCTCGATTTCCTTCTGCAGGTTCTCGGCGAAGCTCTCGTAGCGCTCGGTCGCGATCACGGTGAGCGTGTTCACGCCCGGGTCGCGCACCCGTTCGCCGTCCTGGTCGACCGCGAGCCGCAGCCCGCGGCCGAGCGTCTGGCGGCGCTCGCGTTCGGTCTGGATGTCGCGCAGCGTGCAGATCTGGAACACGTTCGGGTTGTCCCAGCCTTCCTTCAGCGCCGAGTGCGAGAAGATGAACTTCAGCGGCGTGTCGAACGACAGCAGCGCTTCCTTCTCGCGCATGATCAGCCCGTACGCGCGCTCGGCGTTCTCGCGGCTCGCGGCGCTGCTCTCGCTGGTGTCGGTCCAGCCGCCCTTGCGGTCGATCGAGAAGTAGCCGTTGTGCGCGGCTTCGATCTCGCGCGCGACGTCGACGCCGTCGAACAGCGCGCGATACGCGGGCACGCGCGCCGCGCGCGCGTATTCCTCTTCGAAGATCAGCGCGTAGTCGCCCTTCACTGGCGCGCCGTTCGCGTCGTATTTCCGGTAGCGCTCGACCGAATCGACGAAGAACAGCGACAGCACCTTCACGCCGCGCTCCGAGAGCCGCAGCTCCTTGTCGAGGTGCTCGCGGATCGTGCGGCGGATCATCTCGCGCTGCACGGCGAGCGTGTCGATGTCGCCGTACGCCTCGCCGAGCGACAGGAACGCCTCGCCGGCCGGATGGCGCAGCTCGAGGTATTCGGCGCCCTTGGCCGCCTGCACCTCGCCGATCCGCAGGCCCGCGTACAGCGCGCGCCTGGTCACGCGCTCGAGTTCGTCGCCGTCGGTCACGGACACGATCTGGCGCTTCACGCCGGCCGTGGTCGCGACGTCGAGCTCGACGCGCGCGCTGATCGCGCCGCGCCGGTTCGACACGCCGACGAGCCGCAGGTACGGCTTGTTGTGCGCATCCTCGACGATCGCCGACGCGATCTCGATCTGCTTGACGAGCTTGCGCTCGTACGCGTCGACCGCATCGAGCCGGTACACCATGTGGTGGCGGTCGACGTGCGTCGCCGAATAGCGCAGCGTGCACAGCGGGTCCATCGCCGCGAGCGCCTCGCGGCCGCGCCCCTCGAGGCCGCCGTCGACGCTCTGCGGCTCGTCGACGATCACGATCGGGCGCGTCGCGCGGATCAGGTCGATCGGCTTCTCGCCGCCGGTCTTCTCGCTGTCCTTGTACAGGTTGTTGACGTCGCGCTTGTTGATCGCGGCGACCGTCATCACCATGATCTGGATCGTCGCGCTCGCCGCGAAGTGGCGCACCTGGCCGAGCTTCGCGGAGTCGTACAGGAAGTAGTCGTACGGCACGCCCGCGTACAGGCCGCGGAAATGGTCCTCGGTGATCAAGAGCGTCTTGTGCACGCCTTCCTTGATCGCGACCGACGGCACGACGATCACGAACTTCGTGAAGCCGTAGCGGCGGTTCAGCTCGAACACCGTGCGCAGGTACACGTAGGTCTTGCCGGTGCCGGTCTCCATCTCGACCGTGAAATCGCGCGAGGCCGGGTCGCCCGACGGCGGCAGGCCGCCGCGCAGCTGCACGTCGGCGAGGTTGCGCGCCAGTGCGTCGTCGGTGATCGACAGCCGGTTGCCGACGCCGCGCTCCGACAGCGCGAAGCCGAGCGCCGCCTGCGCGGCGGCCGACGTGCCGGGTGCCGCGTTCGCGAGCACGCTGAAGTCGCCCTGGCACGCCTCCTGGCCGCGGAACAGGTCGCAGACGGCGTCGATCGCCTCGCGCTGGTAGTCCAGATCCGCTTCGAAATGCAGGCGCATCACAGGCTCCGCACGCGCTTCACGCCGTGCTGCTCGAGCAGCGCGGCGAGATTGAGCTTCGCGACGTCGTCGGCGAAGCCGCTGTCGCGGAACAGGCAGGTGACGTCGCGCGTCGTGCCGTGCGCGTCGAGCAGCGCGACGATCCCTTCGGCGAGCGGCTCGGCGTCGTCGCGCGTGACGCGCGCGTCGAAGCACGCAACCACCGTCTGGCCGATCAGGTGCACCGTCTTGCCGGCCACCGCGTGATGCGTGACCGGCGTGCACAGGTCGAGGCCGAGCTTCAGCGTCAGCTCCGCGAGCAGGTCGTCGTCGCTGCGGCCGGTCTTCACGTGCTCGACGGACGCGAAGAGGGCGTGATCGAAATCGTCGCGGCGCGGATCCCACTCGATCACGTTGGTCGTGTCGAGCCGGTACACGCGGAAGCCGAGATCGCCATAGCTTTCCGGATAGTCGCGCGCGACCTGCTGCGCGGCGCGGCGCAGGCGCTCCTTGGTCAGCTCGGCGAGCGTCGCGGGCTTCTTCAGCTTCGCGCAGAACTCGGCCGCGGCCTGCTGCGTCTTGTCGTGCTTGTCGAGCGGCTCGGGCAGCTGCACGAGCACGTAGCGGCGCGAGCCGCCGTCGGTCGCGTTCAGCTGCATCACCGCATGGCCGGTGGAGCCGGAGCCCGCGAAGCAGTCGACCACGATGTCGTCGACGCGCGTGCACCAGCCGATCACCGATGCCGCGAAATCGACCGGCTTCGGCTGCTCGAACGGCACGCCGAGCGCCTTCAGCAGCGCGTCGTCCGAACCGCCGAACGGCAGCACCGACGGCACGTTCTCGTACATGTTCTCGTCGAGGTAGTAGATCCGCTGCGGCTGCGTGGTTTCGTCCGCGCCGAACTCGATCAGGCCGCGCTCCAGCAGCGCCTGCATCGTCGCCGGCGGGTTGCGCCAGCCGCGCTCCGGCATCGCGCACGGCTTGCCGGTGACGGGGTGCACGAGCGGCACGAAGTATTCGTCCGGCGCCTTCTTCTTGTTCGGCCACGCCATCGACACGAGGCGGTACACGCGCCCGTCGGCCGACAGCCGGTCGTACATCAGCTCGCCGCCGGACAGGCCGGTCTGCGTCCGGACCCACGCGCGGTACTCTTGCGCGGCGTCCGCAGCGGTGCCGTTGCGGCGCACGAGGTCGTACGCGGCGTCGAGCATGCGCTGCGCGTTGCGCTTCGGGCGCTTGAGCGGGGTCGCTTCATGCAGCGCCTCCGCGTTGCGCGCGAACAGCACGAGCGATTCGTGCTGGTACGCGACGCCGCGCGCGTCGCCTTTCGGGTTGCGCTTGTCCCACACGGCCACGCCGAGCTCGTTCTCCTCGCCGAAGATCTCGCGCAGCATCAGCACCAGCGCATGCACCTCGTGCTCGTCGATGTGCACGGCGATCACGCCGGCGTCGGACAGCAGCGCGTGCGCGAGCTTCAGCCGCGGGTACATCATGTTCAGCCAGTCGGTGTGGAACCGGCCGTTCGCCTCGGTGTTGGTGCTGCGCTTCACGCCGCCTTCGGTCTGGCCGGTGACGGCCAGGTAGTGGCGCAGGCTGTCGCTGAAGTCGTCCGGGTAGACGAAATCGCTGCCGGTGTTGTACGGCGGATCGATGTAGACCAGCTTGACCTTGCCCGCGTAGCTCTTGTGCAGCAGCTTCATCACGTCGAGGTTGTCGCCCTCGATCACGAGGTGGCGGGTGTCGTCCCACGCGACGCTGTCGGCCGGGCAGGGCCGCAGCGTGCCGGTGGACGGCGTGAGCGCGGCCTGCCGCGCGCGGCGCTTGCCGTGCCAGTGGAAGCCGTATTTTTCGTCGGCATCGCCGACCGTGCGATCGCCGACCAGCGCCTTCAGCGCGTCGACGTCGACCGACGCGCCGTCAGGGCCTTCGGTCACGAGTTCGGGGAACAGCGCCTTCAGGCGCGCGACGTTGTCGGCGGTGAAATCCGTCGACATCGCCTGCGGGCTGGCCGCATCGAGTTTCTGCATCGTCCTTTTCCATCCTGGGCCCGTCCGCGCCGCGCCCGGGCGTCGGGCGCTGTCGCGGCGCCGGCGGCCGGGGAGGGGGCCGCCGCGGGCGAACCCGAAACGCTAGCGAGTCGGTCGGCGCAGGTCAAGCGCCCGATAGGCGCCGATGCACGCCGCAAACCGGCGGATCGGGCCGGATCGCCCGCCTGGCGGGCGCTGCGCGGCTTCGGGCCGGTGATGGGCCGGTTGTCGCACCGGGCGGCCGCGCGGGCCGATCCGCTGCGAGAAAAAAAGGGCACGGACGGCGCGGTGCGCCGGCATGCCCTGCATGGAGCCTCGGGAACGATGCACGCGGGCGGGCGCCCGCGCGGGGTCAGAAGCGGGTGCGGATGCCGGTCGTCAGCTCGAGCTGGTTGTTCGAGCCGAACGTCGACGACACCTTGTAGCCGCCGTGCAGCTTCATGTAGTCGCCGGCCAGGTAGACCTCGGTGCGCTTGCTCAGGTGGTAGAAGATCGAGCCGTAGATCGTCTCCTTGAAGCCGTTGCCGACGCCGTTGGTCAGGCTGAACGCGCCGAGGTTGGCGTTCGGCGTGAAGCCGTCCGCGTTGTACGCGGCGTTCTTGATGCGCATCTGCTGGTAGCCGAGCTCGTAGTCGAGCGGGCCCTGCGGCGCGAGCTTCATCGACACGGTCCACGCGTTGTCGTGACGCTGGCCGAGCGCGCCCTGGTCGCCGTTGTAGCGGAAGTAGCCCGCATTCAGGCGCACGATGCTGAACGTGTAGTTGCCGCCGGCCGAGAACGTCTGGTTCCGGAAGCCGTTGTGGTTCACGTGGCTGTAGAAGCCCGACACGTTGAACGGGCCGCCGTTGTAGCCGAGCGCGACCTGGTACGCGGAGCCGGTCGCGAAGCTGGTCGAGTTGCTGAACTGGTAGCCCGCGCTGGCGAAGATGCCGTTGCTGAACAGCTTCTTCCACGCGAGGCCGTTGTTGTAGCGCGTGCCGGTCGGGCCGGCCGCGTAGAAGATCATCTGCTTGAAGTTGTTCGAGTTGGTCCAGCCGCCTTCCTCGGTGGTCAGCTGCGCGGTGCCGTACGGGTCGCCGTAGATCGCCGCCGCGTCGCGCGCGATCGAGTTCTGGAAGCCGGCCGTCAGCTTGCCGAAGCGGTCGTCCTGGATGCCGACCCACGCGTCGCGGTCGAAGATCTGGCCTTCGTCTTCCATCTGGCCGTTCGCAACCACGAATTCGCTTTCGAGGCGGAAGATCACCTTGGTGCCGCCGCCGATGTCCTCGGCGCCGCGCAGGCCCCAGCGGCTGCCGCTGAACCACGGCTCGCCCTGGTTGCCCATGCCGATTACGTGCTTGCCGTTCGCATCCGCGTGCGTGCGGTAGGTCGGGAAGCTCAGGTCCATCAGGCCGTAGAGCTGCACGCTCGATTGCGCATGCGCCTGCGTCGCGGCGCACAGCCCCGCCGCGATGGAAAGGGCCAGGTATTTTCGTTTCAAGATCGTCTCCTCCGAGCTGCCGCATTGAAATTCGCTTGTTGGCAGTACCTAACGTATGCCGCGTCCTGCCGGCCCCTGCGAGATGACCGACGCCTAGCATCGTAGAGAGGGCAATCCTTCACGCCGCTTTCCCGGCCCGGCGAATCGGATCGGTGAAAACACCGAACGGCGGCGTCCTGACGAGTGCCGAATGCCGTGTGGGCAGGGGAGAGCAGGAACATCGGCGCCGCGTGCCGGGATCTGCGGCGTTTGCGTGAATACAACAGTGAGCGCGGTCGGCCCATGGCGATTGCGCGGACGTGCGAAAGCGCTGCCGCGCCGGCGGCAGGCCGTTGGGGGCGCGCGGCGTCAGCCCTGCGCGGCCTTCTCGCGCAGGATGTAGCCGAGCCCGCGCAGCGTGATGATCTCCGCCGTGCTGGGCGCGAGATGCTTGCGCAGCCGGTGGATGTAGATGTCGATCGCGTCCGCGCTCGGCTCGTCGTCGAGCGCGAACACGCTGTCCATCAGCCGCGCCTTCGATACGGTCTTGTTCTGCTGCAGCATCAGCGTCTCGAGGATCGCGTGCTCGCGGCGGCGCAGCGCGAGCGGCACGTCGTGGCAGCGGAATTCGCGCGTGCCGAACGCGTAGACGAGATCGCCGCACACCAGCTGCGTCGCGCCGACGCCCGCTTGCCGGCGGATCAGCGCGCGGATCCGCGCGACCAGCTCGCGCGACTCGAACGGCTTCACCACGTAATCGTCGGCGCCCGCGCCGAAGCAGTCGACCTTGTCGTCGACCGAGCCGTGCGCGGTCAGCATCAGCACCGGCACGTTGTCGTTGCGGCGCCGCAGGCGCGCAAGCACTTCCTTGCCGCTGATGCCCGGCAGCCGCATGTCGAGCAGCACTGCGTCGTAGCGCTCGGTCTTCAGCACCGCGTCCGCGCCTTCGCCGTCGCCGACGCTGTCGACCGCGAAATCCTCGCCGCGCAGCAGGTTCACGATCCAGTGCGCGAGTTCGGCGTTGTCTTCGACCAGCAGGAGTTTCATTGCAGCGTCTCTTCGAACTCTTCAAACATACGCAGGCAGCCGCACCGTCACGACGATCCCGCGGTTGCCGGGCCCCGGCGCGAGCGACGCCATCCCGCCGTGCGCCTGCGCGATCTCGCGCACGATCGCGAGGCCGAGGCCCGAGCCTTCGGTGTCGCTCGACACGCGGTAGAAGCGCTTGAACACGTGCGGGCGCGCCTCGGCCGGAATGCCCGGGCCGTTGTCGATCACGTCGAGCACGACGGTATCGCCGTCGCGGCGCGCGGCGACCGTCACGCAGCCGCCCGGCTGCGTATAGCGTACCGCGTTGTCGACGAGGTTCATCACGAGCGCCGTCAAGAGGCTCGCGCTGCCCGTCACGTCGAGCTGCTCGCCGAGGTCCGCGCCGAGGTCGATGTCGCGCCGCTGCGCGAGCACGATCGTTTCCTCGAACACGCTCGACACCACCGCGGCGAGATCGACGCGCTGGGTCAGCAGCGTCGGCGGCGTCGCCTCCGCGTGCGCGAGCAGCAGCAGCTTGTCGGTCACGTCGGCCATCTTGCGGCTGCTGCGCTGCATGCTGTCGAGCATCGCGCTCAGCTCCGGGTCGTCGCGCTCGCGCTGCTGCGCGTACTGGATCTGCGTGTCGAGCACCGCGATCGGCGTGCGCAGCTGGTGCGCGGCATCGGCGATGAAGCGCCGCTGCGTCGCCGTGTGCGTGTTCAGCCGCGCGATGCACTGGTTGATCGCGTCGACGATCGGCCGCAGCTCGTGCTGCAGCCGCTCGGGGCGGATCGGCTCCAGCTCCATCGGCCCGCGGTCGGCCACGTCGTCCTTCAGCTTCATCAGCGGCCGCAGCTCGAAGGTCAGGCCGAGATACACGAGCACGACTGCGAGCAGCAGCATCAGCGACAGGCGCACGAGCTGCGGCCGCCAGATCGTGTCGAGCATCGCGCCGCGCGAGCGCGTCGTCTTCGCGACCACGACCGTCACCGTCTCCACCTGGCCTTCGTTGTACAGCTGCCGGTCGTACGCGACCGCGCGCAGCGCGATGCCGTCGAGCGCCGTGCGGTACAGCGTCGGCTCGGCGCCATGCCGAGCGGGCAGGTCGAGCTCGGGATTGCCCGCGAGCAGCCGGCCGTGGCCGTCGATCACCTTGTAGAACACCGAATCGCGCGACGGCGATTCGAAAATCTCCAGCGCGGCGGGCGGCACGTCGGCCGCCAGGTAGCCGTTGCGCCACTCGACGTCCTCGCCGATCGTGCGCGCGGACGCGACGAGCGCGCTGTCCTGCACGAGGTCGGCGGTGCGCCGCGCGGTGTCGTACGACATCGCGCCCGCGATCAGCACGAACGCCGCGAGCGGCAGCAGCAGCCACCAGAGCAGCCGCCCGCGCAGGCTGTGCGTCATTCGTTCCCGCTCCTTTCCCTGAATGCCGAACCGCGCCGGGGCCGGGGCGGCCTCGGGCGCGGTCGGGGTCGAACGCGATCGTGCGGCGTTCAGAACGCGGCCGGCCGCCACTTCAGCAACCGCCTCTCGAGCCAGGTCAGCAGGTAGTCGGCGGCGAGCGCGACCACGGCCAGCACGATCATCGCCGCGAACACGCCGCTCGCGTTGAACGCGCCCTGCGCGGTGGAGATCAGCAGGCCGATGCCCTGCTTGGAGCCGAGGAACTCGCCGACCACCGCGCCGACCAGCGCGAAGCCGAAGCTCACGTGCAGGCTTGCGAGAATCCAGGAGAGCGCCGACGGAATCACGACCGACGTGGTGATCTGCCGGCGCGACGCGCCGAGGATCTGCGCGTTCGCGATCAGGTAGCGGTCCGCTTCGCGCACGCCCTGGAACGCGTTGCCGAACACGACGAAGAACACCATCACGACGGCCAGCGCGATCTTCGACGCCATGCCGAGGCCGAGCGCGATCACGAAGATCGAGCCGAGCACGACGCGCGGGATCGAGTTGGCGATCTGGATGTAGAGGCCGAACACGTCGGCCATCAGCTTGTTGCGGCCGAGCACGATCCCGCAGATCACGCCGGCCACCGAGCCGATCACGAAGCCGATCGTGGTTTCCTCGAGCGTCACCCACACCTGCGTGAGCAGCGGCCCCTGCGACGTGCCGTTGACGAACCAGTCCTGGAGCTGCGCGAAGATCAGCGTCGGCTGCGAGAAGAAGAACGGATCGATCCACTTGAGCCGCGCGGCGAGTTCCCAGCCGCCCAGCACGACGACGAGCACGGCGATCCGCAGCCCGATGATCAGTTGCCGGCGGCGGCGCAGCCGGGTTTGCGCGGCGCGCTGCGCGTCTTCCAGCGAGCCCGCGTTCATGGCGGAAGTGGGAAGCGTCATGTCGGTCATGCTCCTGTCCTTGCTCTGTCCTGTTGCTGTTGCTGCGTTCAGCCGATCTGCACTTCTTCGCGCAGGTCGTGCCAGATGTCCTTGGAAATCTCGATGAAATGCGGGTGATAGCGAATCTCCGACGTGACGCGCGGGCGCGGCAGGTCGATCTCGTACACGCGCTTGAGCGTCGCGGGGCGCGCGGTCAGCACGAACACGCGGTCGGCAAGCGCGATCGCCTCCTCGAGGTCGTGCGTGACGAACACCACCGAGCCCTTGTTCGCGGACCACAGCTGCAGCAGCTCGTCCTGCATCAGCGTGCGGGTCTGCATGTCGAGCGCGGAGAACGGCTCGTCCATCAGCAGGATTTCCGGCTGGTTGATGAAGGTCTGCGCGAGCGCGACGCGCTTCCTCATCCCGCCCGACAGCTGGTGCGGGTAGTGCTTCGTGAACTTGTCGAGGCCGACCTTGCGGATCCATTCCTCGGCCTGCCCGTACGCGACGTCCTTCGAGCGGCCGCGGAACAAGGGGCCCGCGGCGACGTTGTCGATCACGTTGCGCCACGGGAACACCGCGTCGGCCTGGAACACGAAGCCGATGCGCGGGTCGATCCCGTCGACCGGGCGGCCCATCACGCGCACTTCGCCCGACGCGGGCTTGAGCAGCCCGGTGATCAGGTTGAGCGTCGTCGACTTGCCGCAGCCGGTCGGCCCGACGATCGCGATGAACTCGCCGCGCGCGACGCTCATGCTGAAATCGCGCAGCGCGATGGTTGCCTTGCCTTCCGGCGAGATGAAGCGGCACGACACGTTGCGAAACTCGATCGCCGGTGTGCTCGGTGAAACTGCCTGGGTCATCGCATTCGTCCTGCGGGTGGAAGGCGCCGCCTGTGCAGGCCGCGCCGGGGCCGGTCAGCCGGGCCGGAACGGGGGAGCGCGGCGGCGGGATCGTCCGCCGCCGGCGCTTATTTCGCGCTCACGTACTCGTTGGTGTAGGTCCGCGCGAGGTCGATGTGCTTGCCCTTCACCGACGGGTTGAACGCCGACAGCACCTTCAGCACCGTCGCCGGGCCGTCGGCGGGCATCTTCGCGTCGGCGGTGTACATCGGCAGCGACGCCTTCAGCGCGCTCACGTACAGCGCCTTGTCCTTCTGGTAGTCGGCCGGCATCTTCGCGGCGATCTCCTCGGCGCTGTGCGTATGGATGAACTGCATCGTCTTCGCGAACGCATGCGCGAGCTTCGTCGCCTGCGCCTTGTGCGAATCCGCCCACGCGGACTGCACGTACAGGCTCGCGGCCGGATAGGTGCCGCCGAGCGCCGCGCGCGTGCCTTCGAGCGTGCGCAGGTCGACCAGCACCTTCGCGTCGCCCATCTTCTCGAGCGCGGACACGGTCGGCTCGGTCGTCATCCCGGCGTCGATCCGGCCCTGCTTGATCGCCGCGATGAAGCTCGCGTCGGCGCCCACCGGCAGCATCGTGTACTGCGTCGACGGCACGCCGTGCTGCAGCGCAAGGTATTGCGTGAGGAAACTCGTCGACGAGCCGAGGCCCGTCACGCCGAGCGTCTTGCCTTTCGCGTCGGCCATCGACTTGAAGGACGGCGCGGCCTTGGTCGACACCATTTCGACCTCGCCCGGCACCTGGCCGAACACGGCGATCGCCTTCACGTCCTTGCCCTTGCTCTGCAGGTCGATCGTGTGGTCGTAGAAGCCCACCACGCCCTGCACCGCGCCCGCGAGCAGCTCGTTCTCGGCGTCGACGCCGGCCGGCTGCGACAGCAGCTCGACGTCGAGCCCCTGTTCCTTGAAGTAGCCGAGCTCCTGCGTCAGGCGCGCCGGCAGGTAGATCAGCTTCGCGATGCCGCCCACCATGATCGTGATCTTGCCGCCGTCGTCGGCCGCGACGGCGGGGTGCGCGGCGAACGCGCAGGTCAGGCTGGCTGCAACGGCGAGGTGGCGCAGGATGGGTCGCATCGGGGTGTCTCCGGTCGTTATCGGTATGGCGCGGTCATTGCGCGCATCGTTGTAACGAGTATAGGGACGCGAAACCTTCCGCAACCTTTCGCGGACCCGTCATTCCTTTAGGGGTTTTCCAGCAATCCGGCAGCCGGCCCGGGCTGCCCGGCCTGCGACAGGCGGGCGGGCGCAAGGTCTGGCGATTAGGCACGATTTAGGATGCTGATCGGATTATTCGATCTGAAATAGGACAAGTTCCATAAAAATGAAACGCATCAAAGCGCGAATCTTGCCGATTTATTTTTTGAGATTTCTCGTTTGATATATTCGGGCAATGCATTTTCGGTTTGAGTCATTATTCATGCGCTTATCCATGAATAATCGCGCCTTCCTTCGATTCGCCCGCGCACGAACTCCGGAAAAGCAGGCTGCTCTCCCACCGGCGCCGTTGCACAAGGCGTCGCCGTATCGATGATCGACGAAGCATTTTTCAATTCGAGATATGAATGCAATATCCGTCGCCATTGCCGACGACCATCCCGTGGTACTGGAATTACTCGATCGCCTGCTGGAACGGACGCCGCCGTTTCGCGTCACGCATACATGCCGCAGCGGCACGGCATTGATCGCCGCGCTGATGCAGGCCCCGGTCGACATCGCCGTCGTCGATTATTCGATGAGCCGCGGCGAGCGCCCGCTCGACGGGCTTCCGCTGCTGCGCAAACTGCGCAGCGTCGCGCCGCGCACGCGGTGCGTGATGTTCACCGCGCAGTCGAACCCCAGCGTGCTCGCGGCGGCGCTCAGGCTCGGGGTGGTCGCGATCGTCAGCAAGGAAGACCCGATCGACGAGATCGTCCGCGCGTGCCGGCGGCTCGACACGTCCGGCGCCTGCTACCTGTCGCCGACGGTCCGCGCCACGTTCGAGCGCGGCGACGCGGGCCCGCCCGGGCAGGAATCGGCGCTCACGGCCCGGGAACTCGATGTCGTGCGGCTGTTCGCGTCCGGGCATACGCTGCAGGACATCGCGAAGCAGCTCGGCCGCTCGGTCAGCACCGTGTCGACGCAGAAGCACACGGCGATGCGCAAGCTGCAGGCCGATACGAACATCCACCTGATTCGCTATGCATACGAAAACGGCCTGATCTGATTGCGCCGCGCGCGTTGCGACGCATGCGCGTCAGCGCAGGCCCGCGACGACCCGGCCCATCGTATCGAGCCCCATGTCGAACAGCCGGCCGAAGAACGGCACCATGTTCGGCACCATCAGCTGCACGAGCAGCAGGCCGACCAGCATCGTGACCGGGAAGCCGACCTGGAAGATGCCGATCTGCGGCGCCGCGCGGTTCAGGATGCCGAGCGCGAGGTTCGCGATCAGCAGCGCCACGACCACCGGCAGCGCGAGCAGCAGCCCCATCTGGAATACCGCCGCGCCGGACGCGGCGAGCGTGCGCCAGCCGGGCGCGTGCAGCAGGTCGGCCGAGATCGGCAGCGTCTGGAACGACGCGGTGAGCGCGGCGAACACCTGCAGGTGGCCGTCGAACGCGAGGAAGGCGAGCAGCGCGACCGCGTTCAGGAAGCGGCCCATCACCGGCGTCGCGCCGTTCGAATGCGGATCGAAGAAGGTCGCGAAGCCGAGGCCCATCGACAGGCCGATCGCATCGCCCGCGGCCTGCGCGGCGGCGAACACGACCTGCATCGTGAAGCCCATCGCGACGCCGATCAGGAACTGCGTGACGATGATCCAGATGCCCTGCGCGGAAAACACCGTGGCGGCCGGCAGCGGCCCGAGCGTCGGCGCGACGACCAGCGCCATGAACGCGGCGAGGCCGACCTTCGCGCGCGCGGGCACCGACGGGTGGCCCGTCACCGGCGCGGTCGCGACCAGCGCGAGCATCCGCACGAACGGCCACAGGAAGGCCGTGAGCCAGACGTTGAGCTGCGCGTAGGTGACCGAGAACATCGCCGGAGTCGAGAAGCGGGCGCGCCGCTCAGCCCACGCCGAGCGTCGCGACGTGCAGCAGCGTCTGGCGCAGGTAGTCGAGCAGCGTCGTCATCATCCAGGGGCCGGCGATCACGAGCGTCGCCGCGACCGCGAGCAGCTTCGGGATGAACGACAGCGTCGATTCGTTGATCTGCGTCGCCGCCTGGAACAGGCTCACGACGAGGCCGACCGCCAGCGCGACGAGCAGCAGCGGCGCGGAAATCAGCAGGCCGATCATCATCGCCTGGTGGGCGAGCGTCATCACTTGTTCGGGCGTCATCGCACGCTCCCGGGGGTCAGGCGAAGCTCTGCGCGAGCGAGCCGAGCAGCAGCTGCCAGCCGTCGACGAGCACGAACAGCATCAGCTTGAACGGCAGCGACACGGTGGACGGCGACACCATCATCATCCCCATCGACATCAGCACGCTCGCGACCACCATGTCGATGATCAGGAACGGGATGAAGATCGTGAAGCCGATCTGGAAGCCCGTCTTCAGCTCGCTCGTGACGAACGCGGGCACCAGCAGCGACAGCGGCACGTCCTCCGGGCCCTGCATCGGCCCGGCCTTCGAGATCTTCGCGAACAGCGCGAGATCGGTCTCGCGGGTCTGCTTCAGCATGAAGGTCTTGAACGGCGCGACGCCGCGCTGCACCGCCTGCTCCATCGGCACGCTGCCGTCGGAGAACGGCTTGTAGCCGTCGTTGTACGCGCGGTCGAGCACCGGCGACATCACGAAGAAGGTGAGGAACATCGCGAGGCCGACCAGCACCTGGTTCGGCGGCGTCGACGCGGTGCCGATCGCCTGGCGCAGCAGCGACAGCACGATGATGATGCGCGTGAAGCTCGTCATCATCAGCAGCATCGCCGGCAGGAACGACAGCATCGTGAGCAGCAGCATCGTCTGCACGCTCAGCGAGTAGGTCGTGCCGCCGTTCGGGCCCGGGGCCGCGTTGAAGGCCGGCAGGCCCGCCTGCGCGCATGCGAGCGCGGGGGCTAGGCCGAGGATCAGCACGGGCGCGAGTTGCGCCGCGCGGCGCAGGAAGACGTGTTTCATCGAAGTGCGGTGTAGGGAAGAGGGCGCGCGGGCCGTGGCGGCGCTGGGCGCCGGGCGGGCGGCGTCGCGGCGCGGCGGCATGTCAGCGATCCTTGTCGCGCCCGAGGCGTTTCGCGGCTTCGCCCGCGAGCGCGCTGCGAAAGCGCTGGCCGAACGTGCCGTGCAGGCCGCCGCCGGCGGCGGACGGCGCGGCGCCCGCCGGGGCGTCCGCCGCCATGGCCGCGGCCGAGCCGGCCGGCAGCGTGTGCAGCAGCCGCACGTTGCCGGGCGCGACGCCGAGCACGAGCCAGGTGTCGCCGATCTCGACGATCGTCGCGCGCTCCTTCGTGCCGACCGCGACGCTCGACACGACCTTCAGCGGGCCGCCGCGCCCCGCCGGCTGGAAGCCGAAGCGGCGCGCGAGCCATGCGCAGCCGAACACGAGGCCGATCACGAGCGCGAGCCCGACGAGCGTCTGCAGCACCGCGCCGACGCCGAGCGACGGCGCGGCCGAGCCGACCACCACGCTCGACGCGATCTGGCCCGCGTGGTTCACCGCGTTCATGTCCGCGGCGGCGGCCGTGCCGGCGTGCAGCGCGACGGCGGCGGCGCAGGCCGCGAACGCGATCGCGCGGCGGCCGGACGGCGCGCAGGTCATCGATTCAGCTTCCGGATGCGCTCGGACGGCGTGATGATGTCCGTCAGGCGGATGCCGAACTTGTCGTTGACGACCACCACCTCGCCCTGCGCGATCAGGCAGCCGTTCACGAGCACGTCCATCGGCTCGCCGGCCATGCCGTCCAGCTCGACGACCGAGCCCTGCGCGAGCTGCAGCAGGTTGCGGATCGCGATCTTCGTGCGGCCGAGCTCCACGGTCATCTTGACCGGGATGTCGAGGATCATGTCGATGTCGTTGTGCGTCGCGTTCGACGCGGCCTTCGACAGCGGCTGGAACACGCCGGCGCCCGTCGCGCTGGCCGGCGCCGGCTGCTCGTTCTGCTCGGCGAGCGCGGCGGCCCAGTCGTCCAGGCCCTGTTCGCCGTCGGCGTCGGCCACGGCCACGGCAGCCGCCGCGGGGGCCGTCTCCACCAGCGCGGCGTCGGCGAGCGCTTGCGGGTCGAGCTCGGGTGTCGGATTCAGCTCACTCATATCCACCTTCCTTCAGTGCGTCGGCCGCGCTGATCATCTTCTGCACGCGCAACGCATATTGACCATTGAAAATCCCGTAACCGCATTCCATCACCGGCACGCCGTCGACCTTCGCGGTGATCGTGTCCTCGATCGCGAGCGGCAGCACGTCGCCTGCGCGCAGGTTGAGGATCTGCTCGAAGGTCACCGGAATCTCGGCGAGATTCGCGCTCAGCTCGACCTCGGCCGACTGCACCTGCTGCGACAGCACGCGCACCCAGCGGCGGTCGACTTCGAGCGCCTCGCCCTGGATCGGCGACGCGAGCACGTCGCGGATCGGCTCGACCATCGAGTACGGCATGCAGATGTGCAGCGTGCCGCCCGTCGGCCCGAACTCGATCGAGAACTGGGTGACGATGACGATTTCGTTCGGCGTCGCGACGTTCGCGAACTGCGTGTGCATTTCCGAGCGCACGAACTCGAACTGCAGCGGCCGCACGCTCTTCCATGCGGTCGTGTAATGCTCGAACACGAGGTTCAGCAGCTTGCCGATGATGCGCTGCTCGGTCGCCGTGAAATCCCGGCCCTCGACGCGCGTGTGGAAGCGCCCGTCGCCGCCGAACAGGTTGTCGACGACGAAGAACACGAGGTTCGGGTCGAACACGAACAGCGACGTGCCGCGCAGCGGCTTCACGTGCACCAGGTTCAGGTTCGTCGGGATCGGCAGGTTGCGGGTGAATTCGCTGTACTTCTGCACCTTCACCTGGCTGACGGAAATCTCCGCCGTGCGCCGCATGAAGTTGAAGATGCCGATGCGCAACAGCCGCGCGAAGCGGTCGTTGATGATCTCGAGGCCGGGCATCCGGCCGCGGACGATCCGCTCCTGCGTCGCGATGTTGTACGGGCGAACGCCGGCCGACTCGCGCTTGTCGTCATCCGCGTCGGCTTCGCCCGTGACGCCCTTGAGGAGTGCATCGACCTCCTCCTGGGACATGAACTCCGAGTGGCCCATCTGCGTTCCTTTGTCGGCGAGTTACTGAACGACGAACTCGGTGAACAGCACGTCGTCGACCTTCGCATGCTGGTTGCCCGGCTGCGTCGGCTGCTCGATCAGGCCCTTCAGCTCGCCGGCGAGCGCGCGCTTGCCGTCGGGCGTCGCGAGTTCCTCGGGACGCTTGTTGCTCAGCGCGAGCAGGATGCGGCTGCGGGTTTCCGGCATCCGCGCGGTCAACTGCTCCTGCGCCTTCGGGTCGGTGAGCTTCAGCGACAGGCCGACGCGCAGGTAGTGCTGGATGCCGTCGTCGGACTGCAGGTTCACGGTGAGCGGGTCGAGCGGGAAGAACACCGGCGCGGCCAGCGGCGGCGGCTCGACGGGCCCGCTCGCATGGCCGACGCCCTGCTTGCTCAGGAACACGTACATGCCGCCCGCGGCGGCAGCCGCCGCGCCGAGCGCGATGACGGCGAGAAGCGCGATGCGCTTGAGCTTGCCGGACGAAGCGGGCTTGTCGGCGGGCGGATTTGCGGTCGTGGAGGCCATGTGAATGCGTGCGTGGTGACTCGTAGCATGCATTGTTCGGCATCCGGCCCGAAGCCGATGGGCGGAAAAGAGGGGGGAATTGCGGCTATCTCAGGCGATTGTCGGGCGGGTGGCCCGGCCGGCGGCATGGAAACGGGGCATGATCGCCGCGGGCGGGCCGACGCCCGGGGCAGGGTGGCCGCACACCGCGCGGTGCGCGGCGGCGGCGCCTGATCAGATCGGCAGCAGCGACAGCAGCGGCGCGAGCAGCACCATCGCGACGCCCGCGATCATCATCGTCAGGCTCGACACGACGCCTTCCTCGCTGCCGATCTCGCGCGCCTTCGCGGTGCCGACCCCGTGCGCGGCCGCACCGAACAGCGCGCCGCGCGCGAGCCGCGTGCGCATCGGCACGAGCGCGAGCACGATTTCGCCGAGCAGCATCCCGCAGATGCCGGTCGCGATCACGAACAGCGCGGTGAGATCCTTCGGCGCATGGATCTTGTCGGAGACGGCCAGCGCGAACGGCGTCGACACCGAGCGGGTCATCAGCGAGCGCTGCAGCTCCGGCGACAGGTGCAGCAGCTTCGCGAGCAGCAGCGACCCGCACACGCCGGCGGCGATGCCCACCGCGACGCCGACCGACAGCGACAGCCAGTGGCGGCGGATCAGGTCGCGATAGTCGTAGATCGGCACCGCGAACGCGATCGTCGCCGGGCCGAGCAGCCACATCAGCCAGCGCGTGTCGCGGAAGTAGACCGAGTACGGGATGCCCGTCAGCGCGACGAGCGCGACCAGCACGCCGGGCACGAACACGAGCGGCGAGAACAGCAGCGTCTTCTTGTACGCGTAGAGCCGCTTCGACGCGAAGTACAGCGCGACCGTCAGCACGAAGCAGCCGACGGAGATCGCGGCATTCGTCTGGTCGGCGGACAGGTTCGACAGCAGCGCAAGCATCGCAGGCTCAGTGGGCGGACACGGTCGCGAGGCGCGCGCGGCGGCGTTCGGCGAACACGCGCTGCGCGGCGAGCCGGCGTTCGAGCTTCGCGGCGAGGTCGACGGCGACGGCTACCGCGACCATCACGAACGCGGTGCCGGCGAGCATGACCAGCGCGATGCGCCAGCCGTCCTCGCGGAACAGCCCGCCGTACTGGACGGCCGCGACGGCGGCCGGCACGAAGAACAGCAGCATGTCGGACAGCAGCCAGTTCGCGCCGTCCTTGACCCACGCCGGCGCGACGCGGCCCGAGAACAGCAGCACGAGCAGCACCGCGAGGCCGATCACGCCGGACGGCACCGGCAGCCCGACCGCACGCACGGCCCAGTCGACCGCCATCCACAGCACGCCGAGTGCGGCGGCCTGCAGCACGATCCGGCCCGTGCGCGCAACGTTGCCCGAAGCGGCGAGGTGGGCGGCGGTGGCGGTCGGTGTGGTCATGGCGGGCTCCCTGCATGTTTCATTGATGATGGGAGTATAGGGTTTCCCCTAACCATAAATAAAATGACTTGTCTCTATCCTTGTCATTCCAATTCGGAATTCGCTTTGTGTTCGCCGCACCAACCTGGGGAGTGATCGATGGAATTGCGCGCGCTGCGGTACTTCGTCGAGGTGGTCCGTCAGCAGAGCTTCACGGCGGCCGCCGACCGCCTGTTCGTCACGCAGCCGACCATCAGCAAGATGGTGAAGGCGCTCGAGGACGAGATCGGCTCGCCGCTGCTGCTGCGCGACGGCCGGCAGATGGTGCTGACCGACGCCGGGCGGATCGTGTTCCAGCGCGGCCAGGACGTGCTGGCCGCGCAGGCGCAGCTGCAGTCGGAGCTGAACGACCTCGGCACGCTCGGCCGCGGCGAGCTGACGATCGGCATCCCGCCGCTCGGCGGGTCGCTGTTCACGCCGATCATCGCCGCGTACAAGCAGCGCTACCCGAACATCGAGCTGAAGCTGTTCGAGCAGGGCGCGCGCATGATCGAGGCGGCGCTGATGTCGGGCGAGCTGGAGCTGGGCGGGCTGCTGGAGCCGGTCGATCCCGCCGTGTTCGACCGGCTGCCGATGGTGCGCGCGCCGCTGTGGCTGGTCGCGCCGCGCGAGTCGCGCTGGGAGGATCACGCGGCGGTGCCGCTCGCGGATCTCGCGCGCGAGTCGTTCGTGTTCTACGCGGAAAGCCTCGCGCTGCACGACGCAGTGCTCGACGCGTGCCGGCAGGTCGGCTTCACGCCGTCGATCGTGAGCCGCAGCGGCCACTGGGATTTCATGGCCGCGCTCGTGCACGCGGGCGTCGGCATCGCGCTGCTGCCCGAGCCGTATTGCCGGCGCCTCGACGTGGGGCAGTTCACGTGCCGGCCGATCGTCGAGCCGGAGATCACGTGGGCGATCGCGCTCGGCTGGCTGAAGAAGGGTTATCTGTCGCACGCGGCGCGTGCGTGGCTCGACGTCGCGCGGGCGACGCTGCCGGTCGCGCCGGTCGACGATCTCGCGTTCGGCGGGTTGCGGGCGCGGGAGTGAGGGGCGGGCGCGGCGCGCGATCAGACGTGCTGGACGGGGCCTGGATACCGGGCAACGGTGTAGTCGTGCGTGAGCAGGGTGACGCCCTCCGAAATCGCCTGCGCGATCAGCAGGCGATCGAACGGGTCGCGATGAACCGGCGGCAACTGCTCGACCGCGAGGACGTGTGTGCTGGTGATCGGCAGCTCCACATAGCCGGCGTCGAGCAGATTGCGGCGAAGGACATGTGGCTCGACCTGAAAATCGTCTCGATCCAGCCCGCGCTTGATGACGATCTCCCAGAGACTCACCACGCTGAAGAGCAGGGTATGGGCGGAATTCTCGATGAGCGCACGGGCGCGGCTCGGCAGCTCCGCCGCATCAGCGGCGGCCCAGAGGATCAAATGGGTGTCGAGCAGCAGTTTCACGCGTCGCCCTCGAACAGCTTCCGGATGTCGTCCCCGCCCATCGAGTCGAAATCGTTCGGAACGCTGATCTGTCCCTTCATGAAGCCAATCCGACTCGGCGGAGCCGGTTCCCGCGTATCGATCGGCACGACTTTGACAAGCGGCTTGCCGGCTTTTGCGATGACGAACGGCTCGCCGGCATGCACGGCCTCGTCGATCAGACGCGACAGGTTCGTTTTCGCTTCATGCATGTTGTAGGTCTGCATTGCACCCTCCAAATGAACTAAGTCCAGTTAAATCTTAGACTTAGTTTATTTGAGCAATGCGAGCCGCGCAATCATCCGGAAGATATAGGACACGCCCCGCGACGCCGCCCCACCCATCAATGCCCCATCGCCGGCCCCGCGCCCTTTCTCGGCTTCGTGATCCACACGAGCGCCGCGAGCGCGATGAACATGATCGCCGACAGATGGAAGAAGTCGTTGGTGGCCATCATGAAGCCCTGCTGCGTGACGATCTGGTTGAGCTGCGCGTTGGCCGTCTGCCCGACGATGCCGAGCTGCGACAGCGCGCCCTGGTAGTCGGTCGTGTTCTGCGCATAGACGCTCACCGATTCCGACAGCCGCGCGTGGTGGTAGATCGCGTCGTTCTCCCAGAACGTCGAGCTGGCCGCGGTGCCGATCGCGCCGGACAGCGTGCGCAGGAAGTTCGACAGCCCCGACGCGCTCGCGAGCCGGTCGTCGGAGATGCTCGACAGCGTGATCGTCGTCATCGGCACGAAGAAGCACGCCACGCCGATCCCCTGCACGAGGCGCGGCAGGATCACGTGGTTGAACGGCACGTCGAGCGTGAACGTCGAGTTCCAGATCGACACGCCGGCGAACACGATGAACGCGAAGCTCGCGACCATCCGCAGGTCGAGCCGGTGCATGTTGCGGCCGATCAGCGGCGACAGCACCAGCGCGAGCAGCCCGACCGGCGCGGTCGCGAGGCCGGCCTTGCCGGCCGTGTAGCCCATCACCGTCTGCAGCCACAGCGGGAAGATCACCACCGAGCCGAAGAACGCCATGAAGCCGAACGAGATGATCAGCGCGCCGAGCGCGAAGTTGCGGTCCTTGAAGAGCGTGAGGTCGACGACGGGCTCCTTCTCGGTCGCCTCCCACACTAGCATGAACGCGAGCGACACCACCGCGATCAGCGCGAGCGCGACGATGAACGACGAGCTGAACCAGTCGCGGTCCTTGCCGAGGTCGAGCATCATCTGCAGGCACGACACGCCGATCACGAGCAGCGCGAGGCCGACCGCGTCGATCCGCTGCTTGGTCGTCTTCGTCTCGCGGCCGCGCAGCAGGAAGTACGCGCAGGCCGCCGAAAAGATGCCGATCGGCAGGTTGATGTAGAAGATCCACGGCCACGTGTAGTTGTCGCTGATCCAGCCGCCCAATAACGGGCCGAAGATCGGCGCGACGATCACCGTCATCGCCCACAGCCCGAGCGCGAGCCCGCGCTTCGCGGGCGGGTAGCTGCGCATCAGGATCGTCTGCGACAGCGGCACCATCGGCCCCGACACGAGCCCCTGCAGGAGCCGGAACGCGATCAGCGTCTCGAAGTTGGTCGCAAAGCCGCACAGCGCCGACGCGATCGTAAACGCGAGCACCGACAGCGTGAAGAGGCGCACCTCGCCGACCCGCCGCGCGAGCCAGCCGGTGAGCGGCACTGCGATCGCGGACGCGACCGAGTACGACGAGATCACCCAGGTGCCCTCGCTCGTCGCGACGCCGAGGCTGCCCGAGATGGTCGGCACCGCGACGTTCGCGATCGACGTGTCGAGCACTTCCATGAAGGTGCCGAGCGCGAGCCCGATGGTGAGCAGCGCGAGCGTCCCGCCGGATAGCGGCGCGGGTTCGGCGGGACGGGAGGCGGGAGCGGCGGAAGCCGTGGTGGCGGACATCGGAATCTCCTAGGTCAGATCGCGCCCGGGCGCGGGCCGGCGGAATCGACCGGACGACGGGCGAACGGTGAAGCGTGACTTGTCATCATCTGCCCAGACAGACATATAAACGAACGTTTAACCCAGACATCGGCCCCTCCTGTATGTCAGCAGCCCGGTGCGCCGGGCGCGTCGCACGCGAGCGTGCCGGGGCCGTTCGCGATGAAGCGCTGCAGCAGGCCCGTGAGCAGCGCGAGCTCGTCGGCCGAGAAGCCGGCGAGCTGCGCGTTGAGCGCGGTCGCGATCACCGACGGCAGCGCGCGGGCCGCCTCGGCGCCGTGCGCCGTCAGCGACAGCTCGATCACGCGGCGGTCCCGCTCGCTGCGCGCCCGGGTGATGAAGCCCTTGCGCTCGAGGCGGTCGAGCAGCCGCGTCATCGAGCCGCTGTCGTACGACATCTTGCGCGACAGCTCGAACGGCGTGCGCGCGTAACCGCGCGACAGCAGCAGGATCACGCCGATCTGCTGCGCGGTCAGGTCGAGCGGCTCGAGCGCGCGGTCCATCCGCTCGACGAGCGCCTGGCGCGCCTTCGTCAGGTAGTAGCCGAGGCTCGTTTCCAGCTCGATGCTGGCGGGATCGTAAAGGCCGTCGTTCATTCGATTGCGCGTGCTGCAACAGTGTCTTGACGGAAAAACGCGCCCAGTATCTTGAAAATTGATTGCTTAGTCAATATTATTTCAGGCAACCAGTTACGACGTGCGCCTGCACTGCCGGAGACGATGTTCTGACCTGCCTTGCCCGCGTTGCCGGGCCCCCGAGGATGTTCGCGATGCTGTCCCTGAAAAATGCCGCCGGCGCACTGCGCCGCAACCTGACCGATACCGCTCACCATGTATTCTCCGGGCCGCACCGCGGCTGGAAGATCGCGCTGTACGTCGCGATGCTGGTGTTGCCGGGCGGATCGCTCGCGGCGCTCGGGTTCGCCTGGTTCGATCATCGCCGGCAGCGGGGCGCGAAGGGCGCGCGCCAGGGCGAACGCAAGGCCGCCGCCACGGAGCCGTCGTCATGGCGCGCGGCCGCCATCGAGCCCGCCCGCTGACGCCGGGCCGCGAGCGCGCGCCGCGGCCGGCGCACGCGATGCGTAATGCCCGGTAAACCGGCCCGCCGCGCCGGTAACACATTCCTGCCGCCGCGCGCCTTACCCTAACGGCTGCGCGGCTTTCCCGCCGTCAGTTACCATTTGTCCGCCTGCGGCCTGCCGGCCGCCCCACGCAGGTTCGCCAGCCGGCCTCGCGTCCAGACAGGAAACCACCATGCCGTACGCCCCCTCCCCACGCGAGCGCCGCCCGCTTGCCGCCGCCGTCGCCTTCGCGGCCGCCGTGCTGCTGGCCGGCTGCGCCGTCGGGCCCGACTATCACCGTCCCGACGCGCCGATGCCGGCCGCGTTCAAGGAAGCGCCCGCGGGCTGGAAGGTCGCGCAGCCGGCCGACCGCGCCGATCGCGGCGCGTGGTGGACCGTCTACGGCGACGCCGAGCTGAACACGCTGGTCGACCGGCTCAACGCGTCGAACCAGACCATCGCGCAATCGGCGGCCGCGTACCGGCAGGCGCGCGCGCTCGTCGACCAGGCGCGCGCCGCGTATTTCCCGACCGTCGGGCTCACCGCGTCGGGCTCGCGCGCCCGCACGCCGCGCTCGTCGCTGTCGTCCGGCTCGTCGTCGAGCGGCGGCGGCAGTTCCGGGTCGATCAGCAACAGCTACAGCGTCGGCCTCGACGCGTCGTGGGAGCCCGACCTGTGGGGCAAGGTGAGCCGCACGGTCGGCGCGCAGCGGGCGGGCGAAGCGGCGGCCGCGGCCGACCTCGCGAACGCGCGGCTGTCGCAGCAGGCGACGCTCGCGCAAACCTACTTCCAGCTGCGCACCGCCGATGCGCTGCAGAAGCTGCTCGACGACACCGTCGCGTCGTATCAGCGCGCGCTGCAGCTCACGCAGAACCAGTATGCGCAGGGCGTCGCCGCGCGCGCGGACGTGATCCAGGCGCAAACGCAGCTGCAGAGCGCACAGGCGGCGGCGATCGACAACGGCGTCGCGCGCGCGCAATACGAGCATGCGATCGCGACGCTGATCGGCGAGCCGGCGTCGACGTTCTCGCTGGCGCCGCTTCCGCTCACCGCCGAGCCGCCCGTCACGCCGGTCGACGTGCCGTCGGCGCTGCTCGAGCGCCGGCCCGACATCGCGGCGGCCGAACGCCGCGCGGCCGCGGCCAACGAACAGATCGGCGTCGCGATCTCGGCGTTCTTCCCGACGCTCACGCTGTCCGCGCAGGGCGGCGTGCAGAGCTCGGTGTGGTCGAACCTGTTCACGCTGCCGGCGCGCTTCTGGACGGTCGGCCCGCAGCTCGCGGCGACGCTGTTCGACGCGGGCCTGCGCGCCGCGCAAACGGACGCCGCGCGCGCGACCTACGACCAGGATGTCGCCGCGTACCGGCTCGCGGTGCTGACCGCGTTCCAGGACGTCGAGGACAACCTCGCGTCGCAACGCATCCTCGCGCAGGAAATCGACGTGCAGCGGCAGGCCGTGGACAGCGCCGAGCATGCGCTCGCGATCGTCACGAACCAGTACAAGGCGGGCACGGTCGGCTACCTGAACGTGCTGACCGCGCAGACCACCGCGTTCACCGCGCACCAGAAGCTCGCGACGATCTCCGGGCAGCGGATGGTGTCGTCGGTCGGGCTCGTGAAGGCGCTCGGCGGCGGCTGGGACGTGTCGCAGATGGCGCGCGAGACGGGCAGCGTGGCCGCGCCCGCGCCGGCAAGCGGCGCGATGCCCGTGGCGTCGGCCTCGTCGGCCGCACCGGCCGCGCAGAAATAGGCAGGGTGGGTGACGCGGCGTCAGCGCGCCGCATCACCGTAGATCAGCGACACCGACCCGTCGCCGATCGGGTGGCCGAGCAGGTTCAGCAGGCCCGCGAGGTTCGCGAGCTGCTCGGGCGCCGCATGCGCGGTGCCGCGAAACGATCCGCCGCCCGCGCCGAACGTGCCGTGCCCGTCGAGAAACAGCGGGCCCTTGGCCGTCGTCAGGTCGAGATCGGCGCCCGCGCCCTTCGCCTGCAGCACCGCGCGGTACGAGCCGAGCGGCTTCACGCGCGACACGCGCGAGCTCATCTCGTCGATCGTCACCGTCAACTGGCCGAACGCGTTGCTGCCGATCAGCCGCCAGTCGCTCCAGCCGAGCCGCACGTCGCCTTGCAGGTCGAGCGTGTTGAACGGCGTGCCGAGCCCGGCGAGCAGCGACGCGGGCACCGCCATCGCGCCCGCGGACAGCACCGCGCCGCGCCACGTCGCGTCGAGCGTGACCGGCTCGGGCATCGCTTCGGTCTGCCGCATCTTCATCTGCACGCGCCCGGTCAGCAGCGGCCAGAAGCCCGTCGTCCATTCGACCCGCCCCGGCAGCAGCGTCGCCGTGCTTTGATCCGCGCCCGGCGCGAGCATCAGCGCGCCCGAGCCGTGCCACACCGAGCCTTCCGGCTCGACGAGGTTCACGTGCCCGCTCGTCGCGCGCGCGAACTGCGGCGCGATCCACGCGGCGGGCGCGAGCGCGACGAGCGTGACGACGCTCGCGGCGCCGCCCGCCACGATCCACGGCAACGCGGCCACGAGCCGCTTCAACCCGGGCCTCATCGGCGCTCCGCCACCGGCCGCGTCATTTCTGCGTGGACGGCTGCATCACGGCCGTCAGGTCGACCTGGCCGTCGTCCTTCAGCGCACTCACGTGCGCCTCGCCGACCTGCACCTTGAACTGCTTGCGCGCGTCGTCGAGCCATTGGGTCCACGCCGGGAACGACACGTTCTTCATCTGGATCTGCACGCCGGTGCCGATCACCTGGGTCTGCGCGCCGGGCATCCCGTGGTCGGACAGCGACGCCGTCAGCGCATCCTTCAGCGCGACGCCGGTGGGCGCGACGCCCTGCGCGGCGGCCGCGAGCGAGCGCGCCTCGTTCGCCTGCGCGGTCATCTTCGCGAGTTCGTTGCGCATCGTCGGCAGCTCGCGCGTGATGCGCGCGCGGCCTTCCTGCGCGGGCGACCACAGCACCGAATACGCGATCGCGACGGCCAGCACGGCGCCGCCCCAGCCGAGCAGGTTCTTTTCCCGCGGGGTGCGCTCGCCCCAGAATTGCGCGAGGGTCTGGTTCAGTTCGGCCTTCATGAGGTCTGCTCCGAGAAACCCCGTCTTTCAGGGCGGGGAGTGAAAGGGGTGCGGCCAAGTGGCCGCTTCTCCAAGGCTTGCGGCTCATACGAGCCTATGACATGGTGTAGCGCATGGATATCAAGCGTGCCTACCGATTCCGGTTCTACCCGACGCCCGAGCAAGCAGCGATGCTTGCCCGGACATTCGGATGCGCGCGCTTTGTGTACAACCACATGCTGCGGATGCGAAACGATGCGTGGCAGCTGCGCCAGGAACGTATCGGTTATCACGCAACCTCCGCCGCGCTCACCGCGCTGAAGAAAACGCCAGAACATGGCTGGCTGAACGAAGTCAGCTCAGTACCGCTCCAGCAGGCGTTGCGCCATTTGCAGACGGCGTTCGCGAACTTCTTTGCCAAGCGCGCAAGGTATCCAAACTTCCGGCGCAAGGACGGTGCGCAATCGGCCGAGTACACGACGAGCGCGTTCAGATGGGATGGCACGTCGCTGAAGCTGGCGAAGATGGAGGCGCCGCTCGCGATCCGCTGGTCGCGCAGGATTCCGGCGGGAGCGAAGGTGACCACCGTCACGGTGTCGAAGGACGCCGCAGGCCGATACCACGTATCCCTGCTTTGCGACGACGTGGTTTGCGCAAAATCCGCCTCAACCGGCACGGTCGGTATCGACCTCGGGTTGACAGATTTTGTCGTTCTTTCGACCGGCGAGAAGATCGCTGCGCCGAATGCATTTCGCAAGAACGAAGCCAGGCTCGCCAAGCTGCAACGAAGGCTGGCAACGAAGCAAGCAGGCTCCGCCAATCGCAGGAAGGCGAGACTCAAAGTCGCACGCATGCACGCCCGGATAGCAGATTCCCGCAGGGATTTCCTGCACAGGCTATCGACCCGATTGATCAACGAAAACCAAGTGATCGCGATCGAAAGCCTTGCTGTCCGCCACATGCTGAAGAATCGACGACTTGCGAAATCGATCAGCGATGCCGGCTGGTCGGAATTCGTGCGGCAGCTGACGTACAAGGCCCAATGGTACGGCCGCACGTTAATTGGGATCGATCGCTGGCACCCCTCCAGCAAACGCTGCGCCGATTGCGGGCATACCGTCGCCAGCCTGCCGTTGAAGGTGCGATCGTGGAATTGTCCGGGATGCGGAAAGAACCACGATCGCGACGTCAACGCCGCACGCAACGTTTTGGCCGCCGGACTGGCGGTGTCAGCCCATGGAGAAAGCGTAATGCCCATGTCTCTTTGAGGCGATGTCGGGTTGCATTCGGTGAAGTGGGAATCTTCTTCCTTTAGGGAGGAGAGTAGTCAAGAGCGGCTCCGGATGGTCCATTTACCCGTGCTGCTGTCGACTTCGCCGGCGAGCCCGTTGCGCGCGAGGCGCTGCGTGAAGTCGGGATCGACCTTCACGGTGGGCTTGAAGCCGACGTCGAGCCGCCGGTCGTGATAGTCGAGCGACGCGATGCCGTTCAGCGGCAGCGTGCCCATCGAACGCGACAGCCCGCTCGCGAGCGCGAGGAAATCGTTCGGCGACAGCTCGCCCGCCGCGAGGCGCAGCTGGTCGAGCTGGCGCTGCATCTGCGCGGGCGGATCGAGCACCGTCGTGGTTTTCGGGAACGCGGACAGCAGCGTCTCGGTGATCTGCGCGGACAGCGCGTCGCGCTCCCGCGACAGCTTCCACCAGTGCAGGTTCATCCCGATCACCGCGACGCCGAGCGTCGCCGCGGCGATCGCGATCGGCACGCGCAGGCGCTTGAGCGTCGCGCGGTCGAAGCGCCACGGCTGCGACTCGAATTCGAACTGGCACAGATCGAAACGCTCGGCCGTCGCGCGGCGCGCGAACGTCTCGAACGGCAGCGGCGCCGCGCCCGGCAGCAGCGCTTCGGCGTCGGCCCCTTTGACCGACGCGAGGCGCGGCTCCGCGCCCGGCTCGCCGAGCTCGTACAGCTCGACCGGCGCACCGCCCGCGAGCGCGGCGAGCGTGCCGGCCGCGCGCTGCGCGGGCGCCGCGAAGCCTTCGCCCAGCGCACCGCGCGCGATCGCCAGCTCGAGACGCGGCGCGCCGGACGGGCCCGGCTGCGCGCCCGCTTCGACGAGGATCGGCTCGACCGACGCCGCGACGCCCAGCACCGCGGCCACCGCGGCCGGGCGCGCCGGCGGGGCGGCGTCGCCGTCCGCCGCGACGGCTTCCGCTTCGGCCCCGGGCGCCGGATCGGCCGCCACCGTGGTGGCGACCAGCGGCGACGGCAGGCAGCGCGTCGCGGGCACCGCGCTCAGGTGGCGGTGGCCGGCGGCGGTGAACGCGTCGCAGATCGTGCGGAACCACGCGCGATCGACGACCGCCAGCACGCGGCGCCCGTCGGGCAGCGGGGCCGGGTCGACCGCGATGTGGCAGCCTTGCGGATCCTGGATCAGCTGATCCTCGACGATGTTCGGCAGCGCCTGGCGCAGCTTCGGCCCCTTGAGGGGCGGCATCGTCGCGGCCAGCAGCAGCACGTCGCGCGCGGCGACCACCAGCACCGTCGCGGCCGCGCGCGGCAGCAGCGTGAGCGCGGCGCGGCCGGCGCGCTGGGTGTGGCCGCCCTTGTCGACGAGCATGAACGGCAGCTCGGGCCATTGCCATTCCTGCAACGGCACGGCGGGCTCGCGCGGCGGCAGTAAAACAATCAACGTGCTCAAGAGCTCCTCTCCCGGATGGCGTTGTTATAGCTGATCGCGGATGCGCACGACCCGCGTGGAGTGCGTGGTCGGATCACGATACACGAGCGAGGTGCGGTCGACCTCGGCGCGCTCGTGCTGGATCCGGCCGTGTACGACGAAATAGTTCGAATTGACGTCGATCAGCGTCGAATCGAGCTGGATGTTCGGCGGTGCGCCGGCGCCGCGCAGCGCGAGCGTCACGTCGCCGGTGTTGCGGAAGAACACGGTCTCGCGGCGCGACACGAGCGCCTGCGCGGACGCGACGCTCATCCCCGGCACCAGCGCCGCGATCACCTCGGCGGGCGCGGTGTTCATGTTCACGGGCGTCGTGGTCGGCAGCACCGTGACGAACGGGCGCAGCCGCTCGACCATTTCCGGCGTGACGCCGTCGACGTCGAGCAGGCTGTCGACGCTCGTCATCATCAGCGGCGCCGGCCCGCGGTCGCCGCCGGCGAGGCCCGGCTCGTCGGTGAAGGTCGACTGCGGGCCGGTGCCCGCTTCCGGCACCACCGGCACGCTCGCGGTGCCCGGCAGCGCCGCCATCTGGAAGCGCTGCGCCGAGTGCAGCAGGCCCGCGCGCACCTGCAGCGCGATCCGCTTCGCGAACGCGGCGTCGTAGCCGAGCGTCGTCAGCAGCCGCTGGAACACCTGCAGCTGCGCGCCGTTGAGCTGCAGCACGCCGGGCGCGGGCGTCGACACGAGGTTGCGCAGGTTGAACTTCGCCTGCGCGTCCTCGATCGAGCCGGACAGGTTGGTGTCCTGGCTGCCGCTGTTGTCGTTCATGCCGATCCGGCCCATGAAGTCGGACAGCTTCGTCTTCGCGATCGGCACGCCCCAGATGCCGCCGAGATAGGTGATGCCCGGCGCGGTGTCGCCTTCGGAGCGCAGGATCATCCGCGTCCAGTCGAGCGCGCCGCGCGCGACCCACTGCGCCTGCGCGATCGTGCGCTGGTTCTCGATGCGGCGGATCTGCACCTGCTGGCGCCACAGCATCCCCGACACGAGGATCGCCGACAGCGCGACCACCAGCAGCGCGGTGATGATCGCGGCGCCGCGTTGCCGGCGTGTGAAACGGGCGCGAGGGGAGCGAGGGGAGCGGGGGGCGGGCGCGCGCATCGTCATTCCCCGACGAGGAAGATGCGCGTCACCGGCACGCGCAGCGACGTCGCGCCGATGCTGACCTGCAGGCCCGTCACCGCGCGCGGCGGCGGCGCATTGCCGAGCTGCGGCACCTTGAGCGCGTCGTTGTTCTGCGCGAGCGCGTCGTCCGCCGTCTGCAGATTGGTGGTCCAGCCGACGCGCGGCACGTAGAGCTTCGCGTCGATCGCGCCGACGCCGCCCATCAGCGCGACCGAGCTCCAGCCGTCGACGTCCGATTCCTTCAATGTGTTGCGCAGCCGGTTCGCGTCGTCGATCGGCGGCGACGCATAGCGCACGACGCGGCCGCCCGCGATCCGGTAGCGGATCACCTGCAGCCGCGGCGCCGCGCCCGGCGCGTCGAATTCGCGCACGATCTGCAGCGTATTGCCCGCGACGCCGAGCGCCGGCTGGCCGGCCTCGTCGTCGGTCGCGGCGCGCCGCACGTCGATGCGCATCTGGTCGAACATCTGCGCGAAGATGCGCTCGTCCTCCATCGCGGCCGCGACCTTGTCGCGGCCGCGCATGATCTGGTCGAGCCCGCGCCACGCGAGCACGGCGACGACCGCGAGAATCGCGATCGCGATCATCAGCTCGATCAGCGTGAAGCCGCGCGCGCGCAAGCCGCCCGCCGTGAGCCGGGCCCGCGTCGCCGGGCGCCGCATCGGTGCGTCAGAGCGAGCGGCTGGTTTCATTCGCCACCACCGTGACCATCTGCGCGAGCTTGCCGGACAGCCCCGGCGCGCTCACCGACACTTCGACGCGCCGGAACACCGGGTTCGGCGTCGCGCTCACGCGCTGCGTGCAGACCAGCTGCACGTTGCCCTGCGAGCAATCGAAGCTCTGTTCGCCGATCGACGGCCACGCATGCGCGAGCCGCAGCTGCGCCAGCGCGTTGTCGGCGCTCCAGCCGGCCAGCAGCCGGCGGTGCAGGTCCGACGAGTTGGTCGCCATCGTGCCGACCGCGCGGATCGACGCGGCGAGCGCGACCGCGATGATCGCGAGCGCGACCAGCACCTCGATCATCGTGAAGCCGCGTGCGCGACGGGAGCCGGACGCCCGCGCGGAAAGAGAAGGGAAGGGGGGCCGTCGACGCATCGTCACTGCACCTCGTAGCGGCCGTTGCCGGTGCCGACGATCGTCACGCTGCCGGCGGCCGAGTGCAGCGTCACGCGCACCGGCGTGTCGATGCTCTCGGTGCCGAACACGACGCGGTTCACGTGCGTATCGGAACCCGGGTAGTCGATGTCGGCGCCCGTCACGCCGCCGTCCCAGTCGCGCGGGCGCAGCAGGTCGTCGCGCAGCGTGCGCCAGCCGTCGGCGGTATTCATGTCGAAGCGGAAGCCGCGCGCGGTCGGCAGCCATGCGATCGGGCGCGCGCGCACCTGCGCCTCGTCGCCCGCGGTCTCGAACAGCAGCGCGAGCCGCTGCGCCTCCTCGCGCAGGTCGGTGCGCGGGTTGCGCGTGAGCGACAGCGACGCGAGCGATACGAGCAGGCCCGCGATCACCAGCACGACGAGCATTTCGAGCAGCGTGAAGCCGCGTGCCCGCGCCGCGTGCCCGTGGAACGCACCGGCGCGGCGCCCGAAGCGGGAGGTCGTGCGGCTGGCTTGCATGGACAGGCGTCGCGCGTGGGGAGTGTCAGCGGCCGGTTACTGCCACGAACCGATGTCGGAATCGTTGCTTTCGCCGCCTTCCTTGCCGTCGGCGCCGTAGCTGAACACGTCGATCTCGCCGTGCACGCCCGGGTTCAGGTACTTGTACCCGTTGCCCCACGGATCGTTCGGCAGGCGCTCGAGGTAGCCGCCGTCCTTCCAGTTGTTCGGGATCGGATCGGTGGTCGGCTTCTGGATCAGCGCGTTCAGACCCTGGTCCTGCGACGGATAGCGGCCGTTGTCGAGACGGTACAGCTTGAGTGCCTGCATGATCGTGCCGATGTCCTGCTTCGCGGCGATGCGGCGCGCCTCGTCCGGGCGGCTCATGATCTTCGGCACGATCAGCGCCGCCAGGATCCCGAGGATCGCGACCACCACCATGATCTCGATCAGCGTGAAACCGCGCTGACGACGCACGGCCCCGTTGCGGCGAGTGATCCACGTTTGCATGACTGACTACCTCTTTCTAAAAAATATCGTCGATTGGGTGACGGTTCCGATACAACCGGGCCATCTCGCCCCGGTTTCCCCGGGGCGCGGAGCACGCATTGTAAGGTGCGCCCCGTCGAGGGCTTTCACTCAACGCAAATTTCACATACATCCGTACAATAGCGCGCATGAACGCGCTCTCGATCCGGATCCTCTCCCTCGCCCTCTTCGCAGCGCTGTGCGCGACGGCCACCTATTGGGTCGTCACGCTGTCGGCTCGCGAAGCGCCGCTTCCCGCCGCCGCCGCGCGGCCCCCGATCCGCACCGAGGACGCCGCGGCGTTGTTCGGCGGCCAGCTCGACAAGAATCCCGTACAGGACATCCATCTGTTCGGCATTCTCGCGCTGCAGCGCGGCGCCGCCGCGATCGTCGGCATCGGCGGCGAGCCGCCCCGCGCGGTGTCGCTCGGCACCGAGCTCGCGCCCGGCGCGAAGCTCGCCGAAGTCCGCGAACGCTCGATCGTCGTCGAGCGCAACGGCGCCCGCGCCGAAATCGCACTGCCCGCCAACACGCCGTCCCCGGCGATCTACGTACGCTGAGCGCAGCACGGTGACGGCGGCACTCGCCGTCACTGCACCATGTTGTTCAGCTCGATGATCGGTAGCATCACCGCCAGCACGATCACGAGCACGATGCCCCCCATCGCGAGAATCAGGAGCGGCTCGAGCAGGCTCGTCAGGAACATCGTGCGGCGCTCGAGCTCGCGCGCCTCGCCTTCGGCCGCGCGGTCGAGCATCGTCGTCACGTCGCCGGTCGCCTCGCCCGAGCGGATCAGGTGCACGAGCACCGGCGGAAACGTCTTCACGTTGTTCAGCGCGCGCGACAGCGCCGAGCCCTCACGCACCCGCACGATCGCATCGTCGATGTTCGCGCGCATCGCGCGGTTGGAAAGCGTCTCGCCGGCCGCCTGCAGCGCGCGCAGGATCGGCACGCCGGCCGCGGTGAGAATCCCCAGCGTGCTCGCGAAGCGCACCGTGTTGTAGCCGCGCACGAGCTTGCCGGCGAGCGGCGCGGTGAGCAGCCAGCGGTCGAACGCGAGCCGCGGCCCGTCGCGCGACAGCGTCGCCCGCACCAGCCAGACGACGAGCGCGACCGCGATCAGGATCGCCCACCACCAGTGCCGCACGAAATCCGACAGCGCCATCATCACGACCGTCAGGATCGGCAGCTGCTGCTTGGTGCTGGCGAACACGTTGACGACCTGCGGCACCACGTAGCTCAGCAGGAACGTGACGATGCCGAACGCGATCAGCGTGACGATGCCCGGATACGTGAACGCGAGCAGGATCTTCTGCTTCAGCGCGTTGCTCTGCTCGATGTAGTCGGCGAGGCGCGACAGCACGAGGCCGAGCTTGCCCGTGTGCTCGCCGGCCGCGACGAGCGCGCGATAGATCTCCGGGAAGTCGCGCGGATGCTGCCCGAGCGCATTCGCGAGCGAATGGCCGCCCAGCACCTCGGCGCGGATCGCCGCCATCAGCTCGCGGATGTAGTCGCGCTCGGCCTGCTCGGTCAGCACGCCGAGCGCCTCGTCGAGCGGCAGCCCTGCGATCAGCAGGCTCGCGAGCTGGCGCGTGAGGATCGCCTGTTCGCGCTGCGACAGCTTGCGGCCGAGCGCGAGGCGCTGCGAACGCGCGCCGCGGGTCGCGCTGGCCGCCGGCTCGACGACGAGCGGCGTCAGCCCCTGCGTGCGCAGCTGGCCGCGCGCGGCGCGCGCGCTGTCGGCTTCGACGACGCCCTTTTGCGCATGTCCCGCCGCATCGATCGCTTCGAAACGGAATGCCGGCATCGCGCTATGCGCCTCCCGTCACGCGCAACACTTCCTCGAGCGACGTCGCGCCCGCCGCGAGCCAGCGCTCGGCGTCGTCGCGCAGCGTGCGCATCCCTTGCGCGCGGCCTGCCGCGAGAATCTCCGCGTCGGCCGCGTTGCGGTGGATCAGCGTGCGGATCGACTCGTCGACGATCAGCAGCTCGTACACGCCGCGCCGGCCCGCATAGCCCGAGTGCCCGCACTTGTCGCAGCCCACCGGATGCCAGACCGAGCGGCCCTCCTCGTGCCGTTCTTCCTTGCACACCGGGCACAGTTGCCGCACGAGCCGCTGCGCGAGCACGCCCAGCAGCGACGACGCGAGCAGGTACGGCTCCACGCCCATGTCGGTCAGGCGCGTGACCGCCGATGCCGCATCGTTCGTGTGCAGCGTCGCGAGCACGAGGTGGCCCGTCAGCGACGCCTGCACCGCGATCTGCGCGGTTTCCAGGTCGCGGATTTCGCCGATCATGATCACGTCCGGATCCTGGCGCAGGATCGAACGCAGCGCACGTGCGAAGGTCATCCCGATCCGCTCGTTCACCTGCGTCTGGCCGATGCCGCCGAGGTCGTATTCGATCGGGTCCTCGACGGTCATGATGTTGGTCGTCGCGGTTTCGAGCCGCGACATCGACGCGTACAGCGTCGTCGTCTTGCCCGAGCCGGTCGGGCCCGTCACCAGCACGATGCCGTGCGGGCGCGCGATCAGCTTGTCGAACTCCATGAGCGTGTCGCGGCCCATGCCGAGCGCTTCGAGGTTCAGCCGCTGCGCGTCCTTTTCCAGCAGACGCAGCACCGCGCGCTCGCCGTGGCCCGTCGGCAGCGTCGACACCCGCACGTCGACCGGCCGCCCGCCCACCCGCAGCGTGATGCGGCCGTCCTGCGGCAGGCGCTTCTCGGCGATGTCGAGCTGCGCCATGATCTTGATCCGCGAGATCAGCGCGCCGTGCAGCGCCTTCTTCGGCCGCACGACGTCGCGCAGCGTGCCGTCCACGCGGAAACGCACGACCGACGCGTTCTCGAACGGCTCGATGTGGATGTCCGATGCGTGTTCGCGCGCGGCCTGCGTGAGCAGCGCGTTGATCATCCGGATGATCGGCGCGTCGTCTTCCGATTCGAGCAGATCCTCGACTTCGGGGATGTCCTGCATCAGCCGTGACAGGTCGACTTCGCCCTCGACCTCGCCGACCACCTGCGCGGCGCTGCCGTCCTGGCGCGCGTACGCCTGGTTGATCGCGAGCGCGAGTTCGTCGGCCGGCAGCCGGTGCACCGAGATCGAGCCGAAATTGCGCGCGATCTCCGCGAGCGCCGCGTCGTTCGTGCGTTCGCTGATCCACACTTCGAGCGTGTCGTCGTGCTGATGCGCGATCAGCACCTGGCCGCTCTTCGCGAAGCCGTAGGGCAGCAGCCGCGCAGCGAGCGGCGACGGCGGCTGGCGTTCGCCCGGCGCGCCGTCGTGGGGGGACGCGAGCACGTCGCTCACTGCGAAACTCCCGACGGGGCCGTCAACGGCTGTTGCTGCATCTGCGGCTGCGGCACGGCCTGTTGCTGCACGGCCGGTTGCGCTTGCTGCGCCGGCTGTTGCGGCGCGCTCGGCTGGCCCTGCTGACGGCGCATCTTCGTCAGGTCGAACAGGTTCAGCGCCGAGCCGCCTTCGGCCGGGCCGAGCGGCATCGTCGGAACGATCGGATCGTCCTTGTCGCGCATGACGTTGTTGTCCGACTTGTACGAGCCCGTCACGCCCTGGATATAGTCGTAGCGGTTCGACGAGATCGCCTGCGCGGTCTGCCGGTCGTTGATGATCACGGGGCGCAGGAACACCATCAGGTTGGTCTTCTGGCGGTTCTTCGATTCCGAGCGGAACAACTGGCCGATCCACGGGATGTCGCCCAGCAGCGGCACCTTGCTGTTGGTCACGTTGTAGTTGTCCTGCATCAAGCCGCCGAGCACGATGATTTCACCGTTGTCCGCGAGAATCGTCGACTGGATCGAGCGCTTGGTGAAGGTCGGGCCGTTGACCGCGGTCGCCGTGGAAGTCACGACCGCCGAATCCTCGGTGTAGAGCTGCAGCTTCAGAATGCCACCGTCGGTGATCTGCGGCTTCACGTGCAGCGTGAGGCCGACGTCGCGGCGATCGTAGGTATTGAATGCGTTGTTCGTGTTGCCGCTCGTCAGGTTCGAATACGAACCGGTCGGGATCGGCACGTTCTGGCCGACGACGATCTTCGCTTCTTCATTGTCGAGCGTGATGAGGTTCGGCGTCGACAGCACGTTCGCGTCGCTCACGCCCGCGAAATAATTCAGCAGCGCGCCGAGGCCCTGCACGCCGAACATGTTGTGCAGCCAGCCGACGTTGAGGCCCGGCATGAGCGTCTGCCCCAACGCGGCGAGACCCGTCGTACCACCGGCCGCAACCGCGCCCGACACCCCGAGGATGTTGCCGGTGGGCGTACCGGGGGAGCTGAAGTTCGTGCCGCCGAGAAACTGGCCGTTCGCGATCTGCCACTGGATGCCGAGGTTGCCGGACGTGTTCGAGTTCAGCTCGACGATCAGCGCCTCGATATACACCTGCGCGCGCCGCGCGTCGAGCTGGTCGATCACCGCGCGCAGGTTCCGGTACACCGGGTCCGATGCGGTGATGATCAGCGAGTTCGTCGCCGCGTCGGCCTGGATCATGCCGCCCGGCTGGTTGTCGTCGCCCTTGTCCTTGTCGCCGCCGAGCAGGCCGCCGGTGCCGAGGCCGCCGCCTTGCGACGAACCGGTGCCACCGTACGACGAAGACGACGAGCCGCCGAGGCCGCCCGACGGCAGCGGCGGGGTGCCCGCGGTGCCGGTCGAGAAGTTGCCGCTCGACGACGAGCCGCCCTGGTTGAACGCGTTCGCGTCGTTCGACGTCGCCGACGCGCCGGTTTCGCCGCCGCCCTTGCCGAGCATCCCGCGCAGCGTCTTCGCGAGCTTCGTCGCCTCGGCGTTCCTCAGCGGCACCACGTGCATGTTGCCGGGCACCGCGCTCGGCGCATCGAGCTGCTGCGCGAGGCGCTTCGCGGCCGCGAGACGCGACGGGTTCGACGCGCGCAGCATCAGCGAGTTGGTGCGCGGGTCGGCCTGCACCAGCACCTTGAGCGTCGCGTCGCTGTTGCCGATCGCGCCCGGATCGAGCAGCTTCTGCAGCTGCGTCGCGGCATCGATCGCGTTCGCGTTCCTGAGCGGCACGACCTGCACCTGCGCGCCCGCCGCGCTGTCGACGCCGGAGATGATCTGCGCGATCCGGCGCACGTTGTCCGCGTAGTCGGTGACGACGATCGTGTTGTTGGCCGGGTAGGCGGTAACGGTGTTGTTCGGCGAGATCAGCGGCCGCAGCACCGGCAGCAGGTTGTTGGCCGATTCGTTCTTCAGCACGAACACCTGCGTGACGATCTGGTCGCCGCGCGCCTGCGGCGTGTTGCCGACGTAGGTCGGCACCCCCTGCAGCTTCGCGTCGGCCTCCGGCACGACCTTCAGCACCCCGTGATCCTGCACCAGCGCGAAGCCCTGCATGCGCAGCGCGGATTGCAGCGTCTTCAGCGCCTGGTCTTCCGGCACCGCGCGCTCGGCGACGAGGTTGAGCTGACCCTTCACGCGCGGATCGACGATGATGGTCTTGCCGGTCGCCGCGCCGATCGCCTTGGCGACCTGATCGATGTCGGCGTTGACGAAATTGAGCGTGACCTGGGCGTGGGCGGCCTGCGAAACGATGATGCCGGCGACGATCAACGTCGTGGCAATGCGCCGCATAACGAAGCGATTTCTTGTCATGGATGAATGGGTCGATGCCGGTTCAGGTCACCATCCGGCGGTAGAACTGGATCCAATTCCGAAAAAAGCGACATTAGCAGTTTTTCATGTCCGAAATATCACATCGATCCGAGGAATGTCTCATATACGACAGTATTCACGACACCCGTATGAAAAATGTAAGCTTCGGTCTCTGCGCCGTCCGTTCGGCTCTCGTCATCATTTCAGGATGAACTGAAACGAAAATGCGGTATAACCCGGCATTCGATGCCTGTCCTGTCGCAATACGGCAGGCTCTCGGTATGATACGAGCGTCGCGATGCGCGTCGCGCGATTTCCGGACACGGGTTTTCCCGCCCCCGGTTATTTTTCCGTTTACTGAACAATGAACAGACGGTTCGTTTCGATTGCGTGGTTGATCGGCGCCTGCCTCGCCAGCGGAAACGCACGCGCCGATTGTTTCGACGAAGCCGCTAAATATCAGCAGGTCAATCCGCTGATCCTGCGCGCGATCGCATGGCAGGAATCGCATAACCGGCCGGATGCGAAGAACAAGAATGCGAACGGCTCGACCGATTACGGCCTGATGCAGATCAACTCGATCCATCTGCCCGTGCTGTCGCGCTACGGCATCGGCCGCGACACGCTGATGGAGCCGTGCAAGAACGTCTACATCGCCGCCTGGCACCTGCGCCAGAAGATGAACCGGTACGGCAACACCTGGCAGGCGATCGGCGCCTATCATTCGGAAACGCCCGCGCTGCGCGACAAGTACGCGAAGCAGATCGCCGGCATCCTCACCCAGTGGAAGCTGCTGCCCGCGCAATGACCGGGCGCGCGGCCGCGTAAGACGCCGCGCCGGCAGGCCGGCGCGCGTTTGATGCACAATGCGGGCTCATGCCGCAGTTTTCCCCGGCGCCCGGCCCGAGCGGCTGGCGCCCGACCGGGCCGCCGCGGCCGCTTTTTCCATTTTTCCGTTGGTGCGTACCGCAATGAACCAGCCGTTGCCCGTCACCGTGCTGTCCGGCTTCCTCGGCGCCGGCAAGACCACGCTGCTCAACCATATCCTCGCGAACCGCGCGGGCCTGAAGGTCGCCGTGATCGTCAACGATCTCGCGGCGGTGAACATCGACGCGTCGCTCGTGCGCGATGCGCAGGCGCTGTCGCACGTCGAGGAACGCCTCGTCGAGATGACGAACGGCTGCATCTGCTGCACGCTGCGCGACGACCTGCTCGTCGAGATCCGCAAGCTCGCCGCGGACGGCCGCTTCGATGCGATCCTGATCGAGTCGACCGGCATCGCCGAGCCGATGCCGATCGCCGAGACCTTCACGTTCGTCGACGAAGAAGGCACGTCGCTCGGCGAGCTCGCGCGGCTCGATACGCTCGTCACCGTGGTCGACGCTTTCAATTTCCTGCGCGACTACGGCTGCGACGACGCGCTCGCCGCGCGCGGCATCGCGGCCACCGAGGACGACGATCGCACGCTCGTCGAACTGCTGATCGAGCAGATCGAGTTCTGCGACGTGCTCGTGATCAACAAGGCCGACCTCGTCGACGCGAACGAACTGACGCGCTTGCAGCACATCCTCGCGCGGCTGAACCCGCGCGCGCACCAGGTCGTCTCGACGTTCGGCAACGTGCCGCTGCGCGACGTGCTGAACACCGGCCGCTTCGATTTCGACGAAGCGGCGAATGCGCCGGGCTGGCTCGCGTCGCTCGAGCATGCGCACGACCACGACCACGACCACGACCACGACCACGACCATGGCCATGACCACGCGCATCCGCACGTGCATGGCGAAGCCGACGAGTTCGGCATCGGCAACTTCGTCTACCGCGCGCGCCGGCCGTTCCATCCGGCGCGCCTCTGGGAACTGCTGCACCAGGAATGGCCGGGCGTGCTGCGCAGCAAGGGCTTCTTCTGGCTCGCGACGCGCAACGACATCGCCGGCTCGCTGTCGCAGGCGGGCGGCGTCTGCCGGCATGGGCCGGCAGGCTCGTGGTGGGCCGCGCAGGATCGCGCGGAATGGCCGGACGACGACGAACTGCTCGCCGAGATTCGCGCGGAATGGCAGGGCGACCTCGACGATCGCTCGATCGGCGACCGCCGCCAGGAACTCGTGCTGATCGGCATCGGCCTCGATACGGACGCATGGCGCGCGAAGCTCGACGCATGCCTGCTGAGTGATGCGGAATTCGCGCGCGGCGCAGCGGGGTGGGCGGCATTCGACGACCCGTTCCCGGCATGGGACATCGACGACCATGACCATGACCATGACCATGACCACGATCACGACGACGATGACCACGGCGACGCACAGATCGTGCATCGCTCGTAACAACCGTTAAATCTTGCAAGAGCGGCGCGGACTGTGGCAAAAAAGCCGCGCGCGCTCATAAAAAAACCCGCCGAGTGGCGGGTTTTTCTTTAACAGGCGCTGGGTTTAACGCTTGTTGACGGCGTCCTTGAACGCCTTGCCAGCCGTGAACTTGACCGTCTTGGCTGCCGGGATCTTGATGGTTTCGCCGGTCTTCGGGTTACGGCCCGTACGTGCTGCGCGCTTGCCCGAACCGAAGCTGCCGAAGCCGATCAGCTGAACCGCGTCGCCCTTCGACACGGCTTTCTTGATGACTTCGAGCAGCGTGTCCAGCGTTTCGCCGGTTTGAGCCTTGCTGGCGCCCGTTTGAGCGGCGACGGCGTCGATCAGTTCCTGTTTGTTCATTAAGGTTCCTTTTTCAGGTTAGGTTGACACGAACAGCGCGAACGCGCCGATTATACGTGCGCGAACCGTGCCGTCGAGAGTCGGACTCCGACGGCACAGCGCCGAATCCTGGCCCGCACGGGGTGGCTTCCGGCAACCCGAAAGCCGCCCCGCGTTACGGCGCTTGCTATGATAGCGCAGCGCAAACCCAATAACGACAAGGGTTTCAAAGATTTTCATCGGTATTTCGCCGAATGAATCACTGGTCGCCTGTTTTTTGACCCACGCCAACCGGACAGGATACGCAGCCCGCTCGACCCATGCGCACGGCCGTTGGTTTTTGCCAACGGCCGACCGGACGGGGCCGCGCAATCCCTTGCCAGGCTTGGCTGCCACGATTTTTGTTTCGCATGCCCGACCGACTCGTACCCGCCACGCTCGCGTTCCGCGACGACGGCACGCTCGTCTCGCCCGCATACGGCGACATCTATCACAGCGCCGCCGGCGGAATCGCGCAGGCGAGCCATGTGTTCGTCGCGGGCAACGGCCTGCCCGCGCGCTGGCAGGGCCGGCGCACGTTCACCATCGTCGAGACCGGGTTCGGCGCCGGCTGCAATTTCCTCGCGACCTGGGCCGCGTGGCGCGACGACGCCGCGCGCTGCGAGCGGCTGCATTTCGTATCGGTGGAGAAGCATCCGTTCACGCGCGAGGACCTGCGCCGCGCCGCATCGCATGTGGTTGCGCACACAACCATTTCGGCGGATCTCGATGCGCTCGTCGATGCGTGGCCGATGCTCGTGCCGGGCCTGCACCGGCTCGAATTCGACGAAGGGCGCGTCGTGCTCACGCTCGTGTTCGGCGATGCGCTCGCGATGCTGCCGAAGCTCGCGGTGCGTGCCGATGCGTTCTATCTCGACGGTTTCTCGCCGGCGAAAAACCCCGACTTGTGGTCGGTCGACGTGTTTCGCGCGCTCGCGCGCCTCGCAGGCGAAGGCGCGACGTTCGCGACGTATACGAGTTCGGGCGACGTGAAGCACGCGCTCCTGGAAGCCAGCTTCGCCTATCGCAAGGTCGACGGCTTCGGGGGCAAGCGCGCGATGCTCGTCGGCGAATTCGCGCCGCGCTGGCAGATGCGCCGGCATGAGCCGCCGCGCGCGCTGCCGGTCGCGGCGCGCCGCGCGATCGTGATCGGCGCGGGCCTCGCGGGCTGCGCGGTGGTCGAACGGCTCGCCGCGCGCGGCTGGGACGTCACGCTGATCGAGCGGCGCGAGCGGATCGCAGCCGAAGCGTCCGGCAACCCGGCCGGCGTGTTCCATCCGCTGATGACGCGCGACGACAACGTCGCGAGCCGGCTCACGCGCAGCGGCTTCGTCCACGCGCTCGCGCGCTGGCGTGCGCTCGAACGCGCGGGCCATCGGTTCGGGCGCAGCACGCGCGGCATGATCCATCTCGCGGAATCGGGCGACGACTTCGAGCGGATGCGCGCCGCATACGACGCGCTCGGCGTCCCGCCCGACTATGCGCAGTTGCTGAGCGCCGACGACGTGCGCGCGCGCCTGAACCTGCCGGTCGCGCACGGCGGCCTGCTGTTTCCGCACGGCGGTGCGGTGCGGCCGGCCGAATTATCCACCGCGCAGTGCGCGGCGGCCGGTGAGCGCGTGCGAATCCTCACGCGCACCGAAGTCGCGCGCCTCGAACGGCACGACTCGGGCTGGCGCGCACTCGACGACGCCGGCCGGACGCTTGCCGAGGCGCCGGCCGTCGTGCTCACGAACGCCGGCGACGCGGTGCGGCTCGCGGGCCTGCAGCACGTCGCGCTGCAGCCGGTGCGCGGGCAGCTCACGCTGCTGCCGCCGGGCAGCGCCGCGCCGCTCGACTGCCCGGTGATCGGCGACGGCTACGCGGTGCCGCTCGAAGACGGCACGCTGCTGATCGGCGCGACGTTCGAACCGGACGATGTCGACCCCGCGCTGCGCCCGGCCGGCCACGCGGAAAACCTCGAGCGGGTGCGGCACCTGCTGCCGGGCCTGATCGGCGACGTGCCCGACGTGGGCGCGCTGCACGGCCGCGTCGCGTTCCGCTGGGTGGCCGGCGACCGGCTGCCGCTGATCGGCCCGCTCGCGGACGAAACGCACGCGCTCGCGAACGCCCGCGCGCTGAGCGGCGCGAAAGCGCGCGACCTGCCGCGCACCGAAGGCCTGTACGGCGCGTTCGGCTACGGCTCGCGCGGCCTCGTGTGGGCGGCGCTCGGCGCCGAGCTGATCGCGTCGCAGCTCGAAGGCGAACCGTGGCCGCTCGAACGCGAGCTCGCGGAAGCGATCGATCCCGCGCGGTTCCTGATCCGCGCGCTGCGCGCCCGCCGGGTGAGCTGACGCGACGCGCAGCCGCGTCACAGTGCCCCGATTCCCTCTCGCCAGGTTATCCACGCAAGTCTGTGGATAACCGCGCGGAATCCGCGCGCATTCCGCGCGCATTCCGTGTGCAATCACAGTGGACGTAAACTGGGCAACTCGGCACAGCTGTGAAGCGGCCCGAAAGTTGCTCAACTCAACTTGCTGTGCGCGCACAGCCTGTGCAGCGGGTTATGGTTTCGCCAACGCGTTGATCTGCCAGCGTAAACCGAAGTTATCCACAGAATTCCGCGTGCCTTGTTAACTTCTACTACGTATATATACAGGTAAACCTTTGAATCGAAAGGCAAGCCGTCCTGCCGGCCGGCCAATCTGCCGATCATTGGATAGCCGACCCGAAAACCTGTGGCACAATCGGTTTCCTTCGCGTTCGTCCGGCCAGGCGCCGGACATGCTTCAATGGAACGGTCGGCAGGATTTCGAATCTGAGTCTTCGAGATCGCGCTGTCCATTCACACACCAGGCCGACAATCCAGATCGGCGAATCTGAACGACATCCCCGCCAGGCGGCGGAGCAGGCAGTTCCCATGTCCTGCCGTCGTACACAACAATCATCTTCGGGGCGACACCCAGCCGGCGTGCATCTCAGCGTTGACGCTTGACCCCGCGTCGCTGGCGGTTGCTTCCAACCAAGGAGAAGTCACCACGATGAAGTCGGCGTTCTCATTCCTGCCCAATTGGCCGCTCGCACCGGATGCCGTGTTCTGGGCCGGGCTCGCGCTGTTCGCCGCCGGCCTGTGCGGCGAGCTGTGCTATCGCGCATGGCGGCTGCCGCGCATCACCGGGTATGCGGTGATCGGCCTCGTTGCGGGGTCGTTCGGGTTCGGCGTGATCGACGCCAGCACCGACGAAACCTCACGCCTGCTGATCGACGTCGCGCTCGGCCTGCTGCTGTTCGAGCTCGGCAGCCGGCTCGACCTGCGCTGGATCCGCCGCAATCCGTGGCTGATCGCGTCGAGCCTCGCCGAAGCCACGCTCACCTTCCTGTTCGTGCTGTTCGTGCTGCTCGGGCTCGGCGTGTCGGGCATGGTCGCGCTCGTGCTGGCGGCGATTTCGATCGCCACGTCGCCGTCGATGGTGATCCAGCTGAAGACCGAACTGCGCGCGGAAGGGCAGGTATCGCAGCGCCTGATCACGCTGACCGCGCTGAACAGCGTGTATGCGGTCGTGCTCACCAAGCTCGTGACGAGCTGGCTGCACCAGGAGGCGTACGGCAACGTGTTCGCGACGATCCTGCAGCCGGTTTACCTGTTGGCGGGTTCGTTCATCGTTGCGTACATCGTCGCGCGCGCGTGCAATTACCTGTTCCGCCACATGACCGCGACGATGCGCGACGAGCATTCGTTCGTTGCGCTGTTCGGCCTCGTGATGATCGCGATCGCGGTCGCACAGGCGCTGAAGCTGTCGACGCTGCTCACGCTGCTGCTCGCCGGCATCATCGTGAAGAACCTCGAGGCGCGCCCGCAACTGTGGCCCGAGCATTTCGGCACGGCCGGCTGGCTGCTGACGGTGGTGCTGTTCGTGCTCACGCTGACCTCGTTCACGTGGGGCGACATCGCGCTCGGCGGGCTGCTTGCGATCGCGCTGATCGTCACGCGGCTCGTCGCGAAACTCGCCGGCGTGGTCGCGTTCGCGAAGCCGAGCGGCATCGGGATGAAGCAGGGCGTCGCGCTCGGCCTCGCGCTGTCGCCGATGTCCGCGCTCGCGTACCTGCTCGTCGACGACACCTACCAGCTCTACCCGAATTTCGATCCGCACCTGCGCGCGATCGTGATGTGCGCGATCGTGGTCCTGCAGCTCGTCGGCCCGTTCCTCGTCTACCGCTGCCTGTCGGCGGTCGGCGAACGCAGCGACAGCAACTGATTTACGGAAACTGCCATGGCACTCGAAACCTTCGTCAATTCCGAACCGTTCACGTTCGGCGTCGAACTGGAAATCCAGGTCGTCAACACGCACAACTACGATCTGACGAAAGCGGCGTCCGACCTGATGCGGCTGATCCAGGGCGAAACATTTCCGGGCAACATCACGCCGGAAATCACCGAAAGCATGATCGAGCTGTCGACCGGCATCTGTCATACGCACGAGCAGGCAGTCGGCGAACTGCGCGCGATTCGCGACGTGCTCGTCAAGGCGGCCGACCAGCTCAACGTCGGCCTGTGCGGCGGCGGCACGCACGCGTTCCAGCAGTGGAGCGAGCGGCAGATCTACGACGCGCCGCGCTTCCAGTACATCTCCGAGCTGTACGGCTATCTCGCCAAACAGTTCACCGTGTTCGGCCAGCACGTGCACATCGGCTGCCCGGATCCGGACAGCGCGCTGTTCCTGCTGCACTCGATGTCGCGCTTCATTCCGCATTTCATCGCGCTGTCCGCGTCGTCGCCGTTCGTGCAGAACGTCGACACGGGCTTTCATTCAGCGCGGCTGAACTCGGTGTTCGCGTTTCCGCTGTCGGGCCGCGCGCCGTTCGTGCTGACCTGGAACGGCTTCGAGGAATACTTCACGAAGATGGTGAACACCGGCGTCGTCAATTCGATGAAGGACTTTTACTGGGACATCCGGCCGAAACCGGGCTTCGGCACGATCGAAGTGCGCGTGATGGATACGCCGCTGTCCGTCGACCGCGCGGCGGCAATCGCGTGCTACATCCAGACGCTCGCCCGCTACCTGCTGACCGACCGGCCGCTCACGCTGTCCGAGGACGACTACCTCGTCTACACGTTCAACCGCTTCGAGGCGTGCCGCTTCGGCCTCGAAGGCACCTGCGTGAATCCTCAGACTGGCGAGCGGCGCACGATCGCCGAGGACATCCTCGACACGCTCGACCGGATTGCGCCGCACGCCGCGGCACTCGGCTCGCGCGCGGCGCTCGACGAGATCGGTGCGCTCGCGAAGGCGCGCGTAAACGACGCGTCGTGGCTGCGCACGGTCTACAAGCAGGAAAAATCGCTGAACGAGACTGTCCGGCAGCAGTGCTTACGTTGGCGTGAATGAAAATATGTTTTGCCAATTACAGGCTCGACCGGCCGGCGATTCGCTGAACGAAGGTTGACGCAGGTCAATCGCGAAATCGTTTGCCGGGCACGCGCCGGTCTGTGGATAACCCGGGATTCTTCAGCAAAGTCAATGGCATGCCGAACGGATAACCCGGTGGATCGCCAATCCGCGGCGCCCGCCCGGCCGAGGCGCGAAAATGCATGCCGATGCCGCCTCGCCGGTTGGAGTTAATCCTCGCACAATCGATTTCCGGTCTTATTCAGCCGTTATCCACAGATTGGAGGGGATAACTTAGCTGTGCGATTTTCCGCTCTCGCTTAGAATGTCGGCTTTGCGGACGCCGGAACGACGCGTGTCTCACCGGTGCCGCGCTGGCGGCCGCCGTGTGTGCCTCGCGACGGCCGTGTTGGATGCGTTCGATGGAGCGCGTTCCTTTTGAGATAGAAACTCGATCTCCACACTACGGCTGCCCGGGATGACGGGCGGCGTCAAAGCGAAAAGACTATGAGCGAAGGCGTTTACGGGAATCAGGCTGCGGGGCGCGTGACCCACAGTTTGCTGCGATTGAGTACGGCCATGCGGAGCCAGGCATGGGATTGGGCGGAAGGCGCGGGCCTCACGCCGACGCAGGGCGAGATCCTCGTGCTGCTCCTGCAGCGCAAGGGCCCGATGCGGCTCGGCGAGATCGCACGCGAGACGCAGCTCACCGCGGCGACCACGAGCGACGCGGTCAGCACGCTCGAGACCAAGGGCCTCGTCGAGAAGCGCCGTGCGCTGGACGACGGCCGCGCGCTGGCGGTGCGGCTCTCCGCCCGCGGCCGCACCGCGGCGAAGAAGGCGCTGCAGTGGCCGGAATTCCTGACCAAGGCCGTCGGCACGCTCGGCACGGACGAGCAGGGCGCGCTGTACCGCGCACTGCTGAAGACGCTGCGCGAGCTGCAGGTGGCCGGCGCGACGCCGCCGCACCGGATGTGCGTGACGTGCGCGCACTTCCAGCCGTCGAAGGCGCCGAAGAAGGGCGCCGCCGCGCACTATTGCGCGGCGCTCGACCTGACGCTCGCCGACAGCGACCTGCGCCTCGATTGTTCCGTACACGAAGAAGCCGACGCCGCGACGCAGAAGAAGATCTGGAAGATCTTCGCGGCCTGACGTCCGTCGATCGACCGGGAGGCCGATGATGAGCGCTGAAGTCGTGGCGATTCGCCATGTGCATTTCGAGGATCTCGGCAGTTTCGAGCAAGTGCTCGGCGAACGGGGCCGGCGGGTGCGTTACGTCGACGTCGGCGCGTCACGGTTCGAGGTGCTCGACGTCCTGCAGCCATCGCTGCTGGTCGTGCTCGGCGGGCCGCTCAGCGTGTACGACGACGCGCAGTATCCGACCATCGCGCCGCTTGCGGCGCTCGTCAGGCAGCGCATCGACGCGGGGCTGCCGATCCTCGGCATCTGTCTCGGTGCGCAGTTCATCGCTCATGCGCTCGGTGCGCGCGTCTATCCGGCCGCGCAGAAAGAGCTCGGCTGGGCGCCGCTCACGCTGACCGACGCGGGCCGCGCGTCCGCGCTGCGGCATCTCGACGGCGCGTCGACGTCGATGCTGCACTGGCACGGCGACACCTTCGACCTGCCGGGCGGCGCGATCCACCTCGCGTCGACGCCCGCGTGCCGTCACCAGGCGTTCGCCTGGGGGCAGCACGTGCTGGCGCTGCAATGTCATCCCGAGATCCGCGCCGATCGCTTCGAACCCTGGCTGATCGGCAATGCCGGCGAAATCGCCGCGACGCCGGGCATCGACGCGCACCAATTGCGCTGCGACACCGTGCAGCACGGCCCGGTGCTGGAGGCCGCCGCACGCCGCATGTTCGCGGAATGGCTCGACGGCGTCGGCGTCTGACGCGCACGCCGCGGGCGTGACGCCGGCGGCGATTTCGGTCGCTGGCCGCACTTCGCAGGCCGCACCTGGCTGGCCATACCTCGCCGGTCGCACCTCGCCGGTCGTACCTCGCTGACCGTACCTCGCCGGTCGCACCTCGCCGGTCGTACCTCGCTGGCCATACCTCGCTGGCCATACCTCGCCGGCCATACCTCGCCGGCCACGCCTCGCTGGCCGCACCTGACCATCCGTTTACGGCCGACCCCGCGTCCTGCACGCTTCGCACCCGCGTGCTACGCTCAGCCGCTCCTTTCCTTTCCCAGCGAGCGGCATCCATGACTGCGCTGTTTTCTCCGTTCACGCTGCGCGGCGTGACTGTTCCGAACCGTATCGTCGTATCGCCGATGTGCCAGTATTCCGCCGAGCGCGGCGAGGCGACCGACTGGCACATGATCCACCTCGGCCATCTCGCGCTGTCGGGCGCGGGCCTGCTCTGCATCGAGGCGACCGCGGTCGAGCCGGACGGGCGCATCACGCATGCCGACCTCGGCCTGTGGGACGACGTCACCGAAGCCGCGCTGAAGCCGGTGCTGGCGGCGATCCGCAAGCATGCGCCGATCCGCGTCGCGATGCAGCTGTCGCACGCAGGGCGCAAGGCGTCGAGCCAGGTGCCGTGGGACGGGGGCCAGCTGGTTCCGGTCGCCGACGGCGGGTGGCTGCCGCATGCGCCGTCCGACGTGCCGCACAAGGACGGCGAGACGCCGCCGCTCGCGCTCGACACCGCGGGCCTGAACCGGATCCGCGACGCGTTCGCGGCCGCCGCGAAGCGCGCAGCGCGGCTCGGCATCGACGCGATCGAAGTGCACGCGGCGCACGGCTACCTGCTGCACCAGTTCCTGTCGCCGCTCGCGAACCGGCGCACCGACGCGTACGGCGGCTCGCGCGAGAACCGGATGCGCTTTCCGCTCGAGATCTTCGAGATCGTGCGCGCGGCGTTTCCGGAGGACCGGCCGGTCGGCGTGCGCGTGTCGGCCACCGACTGGGTCGAGGGCGGCTGGGAGCTCGACGATACGATCGCGTTCGCGCATGAACTGAAGCAGCGCGGCTGCGACTGGATCGACGTGTCGTCGGGCGGCGTGTCGCCGCTGCAGAAGATCCCGCTGTCGCCGGGTTACCAGGTGCCGTTCGCGCAGGCGGTGAAGCGCGCGGTCGACATGCCGACGATCGCGGTCGGCCTGATCAACGAGCCCGAGCATGCGAACCGGCTGGTCGAGGCGGGCGACGCGGACTTCGTCGCGATGGCGCGCGCGATGCTGTACGACCCGCGCTGGCCGTGGCACGCGGCGGCCCAACTCGGCGCGCAGGTGACGGCGCCGCCGCAGTACTGGCGCTCGCAGCCGCGCGAGCACAAGGCGCTGTTCGGCGATATCGCGTTCGGTCAGCGCTGAATGCGTGCGCGATGTTGAACGAAGCAAGCACGACCGTGTAGGATGCGGGTGATTCGCCGCATGCCCTGACGCGGCGCCGATCGGCGCCGCGTTTTCATTTCCGGCGTGCGGTGCGTGCGCGAAGCATGGCCGCCGCGGCGGCCGGTTCCCTTTCAAGTCGTCTTCACAAGGATTCGTTCGATGAGTTCACGCAGGATCGCGGTGCGCCGCTCGGGAGTACACGGCAGGGGCGTGTTCGCCGTGGCGCCGCTCAAGGCCGGCGAGCGCGTTGTGGAATACAAGGGCGAACGAATTTCGTGGAAGGAAGCGCTGCGCCGCCATCCGCACGATCCGAACGAGCCGAACCATACGTTCTACTTCGCGCTCGAGGAAGGCGGCGTGATCGACGGCAAGGTCGACGGCAACAGCGCGCGCTGGATCAACCATTCGTGCGCGCCGAACTGCGAGGCGGAGGAGCTCGAAGGCCGCGTGTACATCCACGCGCTGCGCGACATCGAGCCGGAAGAGGAACTGTTCTACGACTACGGCCTCGTGATCGATGCGAAGCTGACCAAGAAGCTCAAGCGCGAATACGCGTGCCACTGCGGCGCGCAGGCGTGTCGCGGCACGCTGCTCGCGACGGCCGACGCGGACGCGAAGAAGAAAAAGAAGAAGGCCGACGCGAAGCCGAAGGACAAGTCGAAGGACAAGAAAAAGAAGAAGTGAGCGGCGGCGCACGCCGTGCGCCACCCGTCTTCAGTGCGTCTGCGCGGCCGCGGCCGGCGCGTCGCTCGCCGGCGACGCCGCACTCGCGGCGAGCGGCACCTTCACCACGAACCGCGAGCCGCCTTCCGGCGCATCCGCATACGACACCGTGCCGCCGTGCATCGCGATGATGTCGTGCACGATCGCGAGACCGAGGCCCGCGCCCGTCTCGACGCCATTGCCGCTTTGCGCATCGCCGCGGAAGAACCGTTTGAACAGGTCGGCCTGCTGGCTCGCGGGCACGCCCGGGCCGTTGTCCTCGACGACGATCTCGGCGGCCGGCGCGCCCGACGCGAGCACCGAGCGCGCGACGTTCACCGTGATCCGCGCGCCGTGCGGCCGCGCGAGCGGCACGTATTTCAGCGCATTGTCGAGCAGGTTCGCGATCACCTCGCGCAACAGCACCGGATTGCCGCGCACCAGCAGCGGCGCGGCGTCGTCCGGCTGGTCGTTCAACTGGCCGTCGGAATCGTCGCTGCGCTGGAAGCCGAGATCGACGTGCGCGGCGAGCGCGCGCGGCACCCATTCGGCGCCGGTCTCGAACGCCATCGCGGCCAGGTCGACGTCGACGAAGCGCGCGGCCTGTTCGCCCGGCTCCGCGCGCGCGAGCGACAGCAACTGGTTCGACAGCCGCACCGCGCGGTCGGCGGCCGCGCGCAGTTCGCGCACCGCGGCGAGGGTTTGGTGCGGGTCGCGCGCGACCGCGGCCTGTTCCGCGTGCAGCTTCACCGCCGTGAGCGGCGTGCGCAGCTGGTGCGCGGCGTCGGCGATGAACTTGCGCTGCGCGTCGAGCGCGGTCTTCAGGCGCCCGAGCAGCGCGTTCATCGCGCTCGTCAGCGGCCGGATCTCGAGCGGCACGTCGGTTTCGTCGACCGGTTCCAGCGACGTGTGGGTCTGCCGGTTGAGCGAATCGGCGAGATGCGTGAGCGGGTCGAGCTGCTGGTTGACGACCCGCCATACGATGCCCCAGCCGGCGAGCAGCAGCAGCAGCAGCGGCATCATGATCGCGACCAGGAATTCGGCCGCGATCCGGTAGCGGTGCCGCACCGGCTGCGCGACCTCGACGACCATCGGCTTGCCGCCGTCCACTTCCTCCACGCGCACCTGCGCGACCCGCACCGCGCGGTTGTCGTATTCGGCCTCGAACACGTATGCGTGATGCATGCGCCGCACGTTGGTGCCCTGTAGCGGCAGCTTCGGATCGCCGGCGAGTTCCTGCTCGCCGTCGCTGATCCGGTAGATCAGCGCCTCGGCCGGATCGGAGAACATCGCCTGCGCGAGCGGCGGCACCGTGAACGGCGCGTCGGGGCCGGCGATCTGGATCTGTTTCGAGATCGCGGTCGCGAGATCCGCGAGCGAGCGGTCGATCACGTGCTGCGTGTATTGCCACGCAAGCCAGTACGCGATCAGGCCGCTCATCAGCGCGAGCATCGACAGCGGCGCGGCGAGGCGCCGAAGCAGCGAGCGGCGCAGGCTGGTCACAGCCGGATCAGGAGACATTGCGAGAAGGAAATGGATGAGCGCCGCTCACGGGGAGCGGCGCGGTCGGGCAGCGGCGGGCGGGCGAGGCCCCGGGCGCGAGGCTGCGCCGGCCGCCTGGCTTCGCTCAGACGCTGGCCGTCTGGCGGATTTCCTGCAGCAGGTAGCCGAAGCCGCGCACCGTGACGATCTCGACACGGCACTGCTCGAGTTTCTTGCGCACGCGGTGCACGTAGACTTCGATCGCGGTGTCGCCGAGGTCGCCGCCGAAGTGCGTCAGGTGATCCTGCAGTTGCGCCTTGCTGACCACGCGGCCGTGGCGCAGCAGCAGCATTTCGAGCACCGCGAATTCGCGCGGCGACAGCTCGAGCGGCTTGTCGTCGTTGAAGATGCGGCGGTCGACGCCCGACAGGCGGACGCCGCCGAGCGACACTTCCGGACGCGGCATGTCGCTGTGCGGGCCGCTGCGGCGCATCACCGCGCGGATCCGCGCTTCGAGCTCGGCCGGCTCGAACGGCTTCAGCATGTAGTCGTCGGCGCCGGAATTCAGGCCCTGGATCCGGTCGTTCAGCTCGTCGCGCGCGGTCAGCACGATTACGGGCGTATGCCGGTTGGTCTGGCGAAAGCGGGTCAGGAGCGTCATGCCGTCGATGCCGGGCAGGCCGAGGTCGAGGATCACGAGCTCGTGGCGGTTCTGCGCGAGCGCCTGCTCGGCAAAGATGCCGTCGTGCACCATGTCGACGGTGAAGCCAGCCTGTTCGAGGCTGCTCTGGATACCGCGTGCGATGGGGCGGTCGTCTTCGATCAGAAGGAGTCGCATGAAGTTCGCTCAAGTACAATGGGTTGGCGGTTCAGGCACGCGGACAGCACGACGCCGTTTCCACAGGGGCGCCGCGAGCCAGACATCGAGCAGGCGGCCAGCGAACGAATCAATCCAACAACCATGTCCGATATTTCGATCCACGACCTTGAAGCCGCGATCAATTTCTGGCGCGCCCGCTCGCCGTCGAGCGGCGACGAACTCAAACTCTGCGAAGAGGCTAGCGCGCTCTCCAAGCCGTATGCGCTGCTGATTGTACAGCGGCAAAGCACCGTGCAACTGGAAGGTTTGGACCCCAAGGCACGGAAAGCGTACGACACTTACGTGCGCCTTAAGGAAGGCTTGGAAAGCTGAAGGCTTTCGCAGATTCCATCGTAGAAAACGTTCAGCGAAATGAAAAGTTGACGCGCCGCGCGCCGAAATGCGCGCGGCGGGGGAATCGTCAGGCAGCGGGTTTCGCGTGCGCGCCGGCCTGGTCGATGAAGTGGGCCAGCGCGATGTCGCGTTCGGTCAGGCCGTTCGCGTCATGGGTCGACAGCGTGACGTCGACGCGGTTGTACACGTTGAACCATTCGGGATGGTGGTCCATTTCCTGCGCCTTGATCGCGACGCGCGTCATGAAGCCGAACGCCTCGTTGAAATCGGCGAAGCGCAGGCTGCGCTGGATCGCGTCGCGGCCCGGCACGGCCGTCCAGTGCGGCAGGCGCTCGAGTTGGGTCTTGCGTTCTTCTGATGTGAGTTTGTGGATCATCGTGCACCTCGTTCGGAAACGGCGGGCCGCGCGCGACCTGCGTCGCCCGGCAGCGCCGCCGGCACCGATCATTCTTCCATAGTTGTGTGTCAGGTGCGCGCGCGATCGGGCCGGCCCTCACCGGCGCCGCGATGCAGCACGCGATCGGTGTCGAGCACGGCGTCGGCCGGATGCTCGGGCAGCCCGGCGAGCCGGTCGGCGAGCGCACGCGCGTCGACGTGCGCGAGCGCGAACAGCTGCGCGAAATCGTCGATCACGAAATAGGTCTGCTGGAACGTGTCGATCCGGTATTGCGTGCGCATCACGCGCTCGAGATCGAAGCCGAGCCGGTTCGGCACCACGCTCTCGAGGCTATACAGGCTCTCGCCCTTGCTCGACACGATCCCCGCGCCGTAGATCGACAGGCCGCCGGCGGCGCGCGGGTCGCGGATCAGCCCGAACTCGACCGTGTACCAGTAGAGGCGGGCGAGCCGCGCGAGCGCGTCCGCGTCGTCCGCCACCGCGAGCGCGACGCGGCCGTACGCCTGCATGTAGTCGGCGAACACCGGGTCGATCAACAGCGGCACGTGGCCGAACAGGTCGTGGAAGCAGTCCGGTTCCTGCAGGTAGTCGAGCTGGTCGGGGCGGCGCATCCACCAGGTGACCGGAAAGCGCCGGTTCGCCAGGTGCTCGAAGAACACGCGGTCGGGCACGAGCCCCGGCACCGCGACGATCTCCCAGCCGGTGGCCGGCTTCAGCTGGCGGTTGACGTCGGCGAACGACGGCACGCGGTCGGCGGGCAGGTCGATCTTCGCGAGGCCGGCGACGAACGCGTCGCATGCGCGCCCCTGCAACAGCGCGCACTGGCGCGCATAGAGCTGCTTCCACACCGCGTGGTCGACCTGGCCGTAGCGTTCGAGCGGCTGGTCGATGGTGAAATCGGCGCGGGTTTCGAGGCCCGCATCGAACTGCTCCTGCAGTTTCGCGGTGACGACGGTGGACATGTTCAGCTCTGCACGTTGCGGTTGGGATGCATGCAAGTGTAGAGCGGCATACGCGCGGAATGGGCGCAAAATTGGCGCTGATTTCTATGTTGATGCGATAATCGCGCATCAAATCACGAAATCACGCGGAGAATCCCCATGTTGGAACTCGATCACTTCGATCTGGCGCTGCTGGACGTGCTGCAGCGCTTCGGGCGGGCGACGCATCAGCAGCTCGGCGAGGAGGTGCCGCTGTCGCCGTCGCAGATCGGCCGGCGCCTGCAGCGGCTCGAGGCCGCGGGCGTGATCGAGGGCTACCGGGTGATGCTGCGGCCCGAGAAGCTCGGGCTCGGCGTGACCGCGTTCACGAGTCTGAAGCTCAAGCACCACGGCGATTCGATCATCGAGCAGTTCCAGCAGCAGATCGACGTGCTGCCGGAGGTGCTCGAATGCCATGCGGTGGTCGGCGATGCGGACTACCTGCTGCGGATCGTCGCGCCCGACCTGAATGCGCTGTCGCAGTTCGTGATGAAGAAGCTGATGCGGGTGCCGGGCGTCGACAGCGTGCGCTCGAACATCGTGCTGACGACCTTCAAGCGCAACGGGCCGCTGCCGCTCGCGCACCTGGAGCCGGGCACGGCGTGAGCGCCAGCGCCGGCTCGCGCCGGCGGGCTCAGGCGGCCGTTTCCGGCGCGTCGGCGTTCAGCAGGTCGACGTAGGCAACCGCGACGAGGTCGTCGTGCGATACGCCGAGCTTCGCGAACACGTCGTGCGCCTCGGCTTCGCCGCCCGCCTCGTCGTCGTCCGGCGCGAGCACGACTTCGAGCTCGATGAAATCGCCGAGGCCGTCGACGCGGTCCAGGTGAATGCGCGTGCGGCCCGCCAGGTACACGTGCCGCTCCTTCGTGACGATGCCGCGCGTCGTCAGCGCGGTTGCGAGCAGCGCGTGCATCGCATCGGGGTTCGTCACCGGGCTGCGCGTGTAGTACGACGCCTTCGGGCCGTCGCGGTCGTCACGCTGGTAGAAGATCAGCTCGGCCGGCGTGCCGTCCTCGAAGCGGCGCAGCTTCAGCCGGCCGCGCGGCACGTCGTAGAAGAAATCCTGCTGGCGATAAAACAGCGGCGCTTCGGCCGCGAGCGATGCCGCGCGTTCGCGCAGCTGGTCGAAATCGCGGGCGCGGGCTTTGATCTCGATATTGCGGGCCATGCGGATCTCCTTCGATCGGTGAGGGTCTGGGAAGCGCAAACGCACAATCTAGCAAAAAGCGCGCGACGGCGGCGTGACGCGGATCGTCGCGGAATCATTGGCGGCGCTCATGGCCGGTGAGGTGAGCTGCCGCAGGTTCGGCATCGCACCGCAATCGCACGCGGGCCGCGGTGGATAACGCGCGCCGCAGGCCCGATGCCCGCGCTCATTCCGCCCACTGCGCATCGATCAGCCGCAGCGCCGCCGCGATCGCCGGCTCGTCGCGCCGCGCGGCGAGCGTGACGAAGGTCAGCGCGGTCGGCACCGTCACGCGCTCGACGATCGTCAGCGCATGCGCGTGCGCCTCGGCCAGCGCGGTCGCGTCGCGCGCGAGCGTGAGCCCGATGCCCGATTTGACCAGATCCAGCATCGACTGCTCCTGGTCGACCTCGGCGACCTTCGCCGGCTGCGCGCCGGCTTCGCCGAAGCGGCGCGACAGCAGCCGGTGATGCGCGGACTGCGGCGGCGTCCAGATCCACGGCAGCGCGGCGAGCGCGCGCCAGTCCTGCGCGCGCTGCACGCGCTCCTTCCAGCCGGCCGGCGCGAGCACGCGGTACTGGAAATGCGTGAGCGTGACGGTGTGGAACAGCGCACCGTCGCGCGGATCGTCGTCGTCGGGCCGGCCGATGTAGTAGCCGACATCGAGCGCCTGCGCGCGCACCTGGTCGAGCACCCAGCCCGACATGCCGTGCCGCAGCGCGGTCTCGATCTGCGGATGGGTTTCGACCAGCGTGCGCAGGAAGCCGCCCAGGCGCAGGAATTGCGGGTCGAGGATCGTGCCGATCCGCAGCCGGCCGCGCACTTCGTGGCGCAGCGCCGCGGCCGCGCGCTGCACGTCGGCGGCCGCCGCGAGCGCGCGCTCCGCGTGCGGCAGCAGCGCCTGGCCGTCGCGCGTGAGCGCAAGCCCGCGCGACGTGCGCGTGAACAGCACGACGCCGAGCGCCGCCTGCAGGTGCTTGATCTGCAGGCTGACGGCCGGCTGCGTCAGGTGCAGCTGCTCGGCGGCGCGCGTCAGGTTGCCTTCGCGGGCGACGGTTGCGAAGGCGCGGAGCAGGGTGAGGTCCATCGTCGTGATCGGTCCTGATATAAGCGCGGCTTATGACGCAATTGAGCATAACTCATTGGATCGGCGGCCGGCGGCGGGAGTACGCTTGTCCGGCCGCTTCGTCCGACGGATCCCGCCGGGGCCGGGCAGGCGGCATGGGCGACGCGCACCAGGGCGTGCGGCGATGCAGGCGCGGCCCGGCGCACTATGCTGGAACAAGGCCGCGGCGCATTGCGCCACGCGGCGCAAGACATACGAGGGGACACGCCGTGACGACTGAACGGACGCTCGAGGGCGAATTCGATTACGTGATCGTCGGCGCGGGCACCGCGGGCTGCGTGCTCGCGAACCGCCTGACCGAAGACCCGGAAATCAGCGTGCTGCTGCTCGAGGCGGGCGGCAAGGACGACTATCACTGGATCCATATCCCGGTCGGCTATCTGTATTGCATCGGCAACCCGCGCACCGACTGGCTCTACAAGACGCAGCCGGAAGCGGGCCTGAACGGGCGCGCGCTCGCGTATCCGCGCGGCCGCGTGCTCGGCGGCTGCTCGTCGATCAACGGGATGATCTACATGCGCGGCCAGCGCGAGGATTACGACGGCTGGGCGCGCGAGACGGGCGACGCCGGCTGGTCGTGGGACAGCGTGCTGCCGATCTTCAAGCGCAGCGAGGATCACCATGCGGGCGCGAGCGACGCGCACGGCGCGGGCGGCGGCTGGCGCGTCGAGAAGCAGCGGCTGCGCTGGGAGATTCTCGAATCGTTCGCGCAGGCCGCGCAGCAGACGGGCATCCCGGCGACCGACGATTTCAACCGCGGCGACAACACCGGCGTCGGCTATTTCGAGGTGAACCAGAAGCGCGGCGTGCGCTGGAACGCGTCGAAGGCGTTCCTGCGCCCCGCGATGTCGCGGCCGAACCTGACCGTGATCACCGGCGCGCAGGCGCAGCGCGTGACTTTCGACGGGCGGCGCGCGACCGGCGTCGAATATCGCGGCGGCGGCGCGGAATTCGTCGCGCGCGCGCGCGCCGAGGTGCTGCTGACCTCGGGCGCCGTCAATTCGCCGCAACTGCTGGAGCTGTCCGGCATCGGCGACGGCCGGCGGCTGCAGGCGCTCGGCATCGACGTCGTGCAGGATCTGCGCGGCGTCGGCGAAAACCTGCAGGATCACCTGCAGCTGCGGATGGCGTTCCGCGTCGAAGGCGTGCGCACGCTCAACACGCTCGCCGCGCACTGGTGGGGCAAGCTGATGATCGGCGCCGAATATGCGCTGCTGCAGCGCGGGCCGATGTCGATGGCGCCGTCGCAGCTCGGCGCGTTCGCGAAATCCGATCCGGACGACCCGGCGCTCACGCGCCCCGATCTCGAATACCACGTGCAGCCGCTGTCGCTCGAACGCTTCGGCGAGCCGCTGCACGGCTTCAATGCGTTTACCGCATCGGTCTGCCATCTGCGGCCGACCTCGCGCGGCAGCGTCCACGTCGCGAGCGCCGATCCGGGCGCGGCGCCGGCGATCGCGCCGAACTACCTGTCGACCGACTACGACCGCCGGGTCGCCGCGCGTGCGCTGCGGCTCACGCGCCGGATCGCATCCGCGCAGGCGCTCGCGCGATACCGCCCCGAGGAAATCCTGCCGGGCGCGCGTTACCAGACCGAAGCGGAACTGATCGAGGCGGCCGGCGCGGTCGGCACGACGATCTTCCATCCGGTCGGCACCTGCCGGATGGGCCGCGCGGACGACGACGGCGCGGTGGTCGACAGCCGGCTGCGGGTGCGCGGCATCGCGGGGCTGCGGGTGGTCGACGCGTCGGTGATGCCGACCATCACGTCCGGCAACACCAATTCGCCGACGCTGATGATCGCGGAGCGCGCGAGCGACATGATCCGCGCGGACCGGCGGGCGGCGCGCGACGCCGCGCAGGTGCGCACCGATGCGGCGGTGCCTGCCGCATGACGGCCGCCTGACGGCCGCGACAGCGCGGCGACAGGCCGGCGCCAGCTCATTCGCGATGCATATCAAGTCCGCGCCCGCCGATTATTCCGGTTTAAAAAATATTCGGCGCCGCGCAGGGTGTAATGGCGCGCCGGATTCTTGTTGCGTAATCGTGCGCAAATCGAATGCGAATATGGCCGGATACGCGGCGCACGTTGGCATGCGGCCGCGTACGCATGCATGACGCAATCGGCATGCCTGCCGAAAAAAACATGCGTGAAACGCGGTTTCGATCCGTTCGATATGGCGGCCAGCCCTATAAGTGCAAATCCCGATGATTGCACTGCACCAACGGGGCGACAATGTCCCGCAGTGTGAAGACGCGTCGGCGCGGGAGACCACCCTCGAGGCGCGACACCGAGCTCGGGGGCAGCCACTCATCCGCTGACATGTTCGCGGCCGCATGCGCGACGCTTCCCGGTGCTTCGGCCGATTTCGTACGGAAGGGAACATGATTCTCGGCGACACGATTCTCGAAACACGCGGGCTGACGAAGGAATTCAAGGGCTTCACCGCCGTGAACGGCGTGAACCTGCGCGTGCGCCGCGGCTCGATCCATGCATTGATCGGACCGAACGGCGCGGGCAAGACGACTTGCTTCAACCTCCTGACGAAGTTCCTGACGCCGACGGCCGGCCAGATCGTCTTCAACGGCATCGACATCACCGACGAGCGGCCCGCGCAGGTGGCGCGGCGCGGCATCATCCGTTCGTTCCAGATCTCCGCGGTGTTCCCGCACCTGAGCGCGTTGCAGAACGTGCGCATCGGCCTGCAGCGCGCGCTCGGCACCGAATTCCATTTCTGGCGCAGCGAGCGCACGCTGAAGACGCTCGACGATCGCGCGATGGACCTGCTCACGCAGGTCGGCCTGACCGACTTCGCGCACGTGCCGACCGTCGAGCTCGCGTATGGCCGCAAGCGCGCGCTCGAGATCGCGACGACGCTCGCGATGGAGCCCGAACTGATGCTGCTCGACGAGCCCACGCAGGGGATGGGCCACGAGGACGTCGATCGCGTGACCGCGTTGATCAAGAAGGTCGCGGCCGGCCGCACGATCCTGATGGTCGAGCACAACATGAACGTGATCGCCGGCATCTCCGACACGATCACCGTCCTGCAGCGCGGCGAGGTGCTCGCCGAGGGCTCGTATGCGGAGGTATCGAAGAACCCGCTCGTCGTCGAGGCGTACATGGGCAGTGCGGACGCGGCGCTCGCGGGGGCGCACGCATGAAGCGCAGCGAACGGGAGGAACGCGAATTGAGCGGCGTCGAAAACGGTACGCCTGCGCTGGACATCTCGGGCCTCGAGGCCTGGTACGGGGAATCGCACATCCTGCACGGCGTCGACCTGACCGTGCAGCGCGGCGAGGTCGTGACGCTGCTCGGCCGCAACGGCGCCGGCCGCACGACGACGCTGCGCGCGATCATGGGCATGACCGGCCGCCGCAGCGGCTCGATCAAGGTCGCGGGCAACGAGACGATCGGCCTCGCGACGCACCGCATCGCGCATTTCGGCGTCGGCTATTGCCCGGAGGAGCGCGGCATCTTCTCGAGCCTGTCGTGCGAGGAGAACCTGATGCTGCCGCCGATGATCGGGCCGCGTGATCACGCGATGTCGCTCGACGACATCTACGCGATGTTCCCGAACCTCGCATCGCGCCGGCAGAGCCAGGGCACGCGGCTGTCGGGCGGCGAGCAGCAGATGCTCGCGGTCGCGCGGATCCTGCGCACCGGCGCGAACCTGCTGCTGCTCGACGAGATTTCCGAGGGCCTCGCGCCCGTGATCGTGCAGACCCTCGCGAAGATGATCGTCGCGCTGAAGTCGCGCGGCTACACGATCGTGATGGTCGAACAGAACTTCCGCTTCGCCGCGCCGCTGGCCGACCGCTTCTACGTGATGGAGCATGGCCGGATCGTCGAGCACTTCGGCGCGGCCGAACTGGAAAGCAAGATGCCGGTCCTGCACGACCTGCTCGGCGTGTGACGCCGCTCCCGAGCCGCTAGCCGTGGGCGGCCATCGAATAACCACAACGCAGGAGACGTCAATGAAAATGAAGACCCTCGCACACGCCTGTCTCGCGCTCGCGGGCGCCGCGTTCGCAGCCGGCGCCGCGCAGGCCGCGGATACCGTGAAGATCGGTTTCGTCACCGACATGTCGGGGCTTTACGCGGACATCGACGGCCAGGGCGGCCTCGAGGCGATCCGCATGGCGGTGGCGGACTTCGGCGGCAAGGTGCTCGGCAAGCCGATCGAGGTGGTGTACGCGGATCACCAGAACAAGGCGGACATCGCGGCGTCGAAGGCGCGCGAGTGGATGGATCGCGGCGGGCTCGACCTGCTCGTCGGCGGCACGAACTCGGGGACGGCGCTGGCGATGAACCAGGTCGCAGCGGAGAAGAAGAAGGTCTACATCAACATCGGCGCGGGCGCCGACACGCTCACCAACGAGCAGTGCACGCCGTACACGGTGCACTACGCGTACGACACGATGGCGCTCGCGAAGGGCACCGGTTCGGCGGTGGTGAAGCAGGGCGGCAAGTCGTGGTTCTTCCTGACCGCCGACTACGCGTTCGGCAAGGCGCTCGAGAAGAACACGTCGGATGTCGTGAAGGCGCACGGCGGGCAGGTGCTCGGCTACGTGCGGCATCCGCTGTCCGCGTCGGATTTCTCGTCGTTCCTGCTGCAGGCGCAGGCGTCGAAGGCGCAGATCCTCGGCCTCGCGAACGCGGGCGGCGACACGATCAACGCGATCAAGGCGTCGAAGGAATTCGGCATCACGAAGACGATGAAGCTCGCCGCGCTGCTGATGTTCATCAACGACGTGCACAGCCTCGGCCTCGAGACGACGCAGGGCCTCGTGCTGACCGACAGCTGGTACTGGAACCGCGATCCGGTGTCGCGCCAGTGGGCGCAGCGCTACTTCGGCAAGATGAAGAAGATGCCGTCGAGCCTGCAGGCGGCCGACTATTCGTCGGTGACGACCTACCTGAAGGCGGTGCAGGCGGCCGGCACCACCGATTCCGACAAGGTGATGGCCGAGCTGAAGAAGGCGAAGATCAACGACTTCTACGCGAAGGGCTACATCCGCGCGGACGGCAGCATGATCCACGACATGTATCTGATGGAGGTGAAGAAGCCGGCCGAATCGAAGGAGCCGTGGGACTACTACAAGGTGCTCGCGACGATTCCGGGCGAACAGGCGTTCACGACCAAGCAGGAAACGCGCTGCGCGATGTGGAAGTAAGCGCGATGCGGCGGCGCGCGCGGATGCGCGCCGCAGCGGCGGATGGGGCAGGGCGGCGGCAGCGCGCCCGGCGCTGCGCCGCATGCGTGCGCATCGCATGGTGGTTGTGCACGCAACGAACCTCACTCTGACGGCAGATGCGATGGAAATATTCGGCATTCCGTTGCCGGCGATGCTGAGCCAGCTGTTGCTCGGCCTCGTCAACGGCTCGTTCTACGCGATCCTGAGCCTCGGGCTCGCGGTGATATTCGGGCTGCTCAACGTGATCAACTTCGCGCACGGCGCGCTGTTCATGCTGGGCGCGATGCTCGCATGGATGGGGCTGTCGTATTTCGGGCTGCCTTACTGGGCGATGCTCGTGCTCGCGCCGGTGCTCGTCGGCGCGTTCGGCATCGCGATCGAGCGCTCGATGCTGCGCTGGCTGTACAAGCTCGACCACCTGTACGGGCTGCTGCTGACGTTCGGCCTGACGCTCGTCGTCGAGGGCGTGTTCCGCTCGATCTACGGCGCGTCCGGCCAGCCGTACGACGTGCCGTCGCAGCTCGCGGGCGCGACCAATCTCGGCTTCATGTTCCTGCCGAACTACCGTGCGTGGGTCGTGGTCGCGTCGCTCGCGGTGTGCCTCGCGACCTGGTTCGTGATCGAGAAGACGCGCCTGGGCGCGTACCTGCGCGCGGGCACCGAGAACCCGAAGCTCGTCGAGGCGTTCGGCGTGAACGTGCCGATGATGATCACGCTCACCTACGGCTTCGGCGTGGCGCTCGCCGCGTTCGCGGGCGTGCTGGCGGCGCCGGTGATCCAGGTGTCGCCGCTGATGGGCCAGCCGATGATCATCACCGTGTTCGCGGTGGTCGTGATCGGCGGGATGGGCTCGATCCTCGGCTCGATCCTCACCGGCCTGATGCTCGGCGTGATCGAGGGCTTCACGCGGGTGTTCTATCCGGAGGCGTCGGCGACGGTCGTGTTCGTGATCATGGCGATCGTGCTGCTGATCCGCCCGGCGGGCCTCTTCGGCAAGGAAAAATGATGCAGAGAAAAGTGCTTTATGGCGTGCTGCTCGCCGCACTGCTCGTCGCACCGTTCATCGGCGCGTATCCGGTGTTCGTGATGAAGGTGCTGGCGTTCGCGCTGTTCGCCGCCGCGTTCAACCTGCTGATCGGCTACACGGGGCTGCTGTCGTTCGGCCATGCGATGTTCCTCGCGACCGCCGGCTACCTGACCGGCTACGCGCTGCAGACGCTCGGCGCGACGCCCGAGCTCGGCGTGCTGCTGGGCACCGCCGCGGCGACGCTGCTCGGGCTCGTCGTCGGCCTGTTCGCGATCCGCCGGCAGGGCATCTACTTCGCGATGATCACGCTCGCGTTCGCGCAGATGGTCTACTTCATCTACCTGCAGGCGCCGTTCACGCACGGCGAGGACGGCCTGCAGGGCGTGCCGCGCGGCAGGCTGTTCGGCGTGCTCGACCTGTCGTCGGACCTGACGCTCTACTACGTCGTGCTCGCGGTGATCGTCGCCGCCTGCGCGTTCATCGTGCGGATCGTCCATTCGCCGTTCGGCCAGGTGCTGGTCGCGATCAAGGAGAACGAAGCGCGCGCGATCTCGCTCGGCTACGACACCGATCGCTTCAAGCTGCTCGCGTTCGTCCTGTCGGCCGGGCTCGCGGGCCTGGCCGGCTCGCTGAAGGTGCTCGTGCTCGGCTTCGAGACGCTCAGCGATGCCTACTGGACGATGTCGGGCCTCGTCGTGCTGATGACGCTGGTCGGCGGGATGGGCACGCTGTTCGGCCCGCTGCTGGGCGCGGCGCTGATCGTCGCGCTCGAGGACAGGCTCGGCGACATCGGCGAATGGCTCGCGTCGCTGACCGGCGTCGGCTGGTTCCGCTCGCTCGGCGAGTCCGCGACGATCGTGACCGGGCTGATCTTCATCGCGTGCGTGCTCGCGTTCCGGCGCGGGATCGTCGGCGAAATGATCGCGCGATACAAGCCGCTGAAGGCGTCGTGACACGTTGATGCGAAGCACCATCGGGCACCGGTTCCGGCCCGCGTGCGCACCGCCTCGGGCCCGCGCCGCACGGCAAATTGGTGCCCCATTTTCGTGCGGCGATGCACCATAGGGGTAAATGCTAAGTTGCCGCAGTATGAAAGCTCCTTTAATCTTCGTCTCAGTTCTGATGCACCGCGAAACGAATTTTGCAGGTGGAGAACGAGGAGACAATCGAGGCACAAAGTGCCCGGACCCAAAGCGCTGTTGGACGGAATCCAACAGCGCTTTTTCATTTGTGCGCGCGTTTTTTGTGCCGCGCCTTCGTTCAGCGTTTTTGTGCCGGTTTCACGCCGATGGTGCATCGGCCAGCCGCACCCGCACCCGTCTCCATCTCTCCCGCAATACGATCGCGCCACGGCGCGAACCGCGCGCCTGCGTTCTTCGGGCTTACCCGGTTAGCGCGCGCAATAGGCGTCCGTTACACTCGCCTTTCACCGACCGAGCGGTCGGGAATTCGGTCGGCAGTCCTCCTACAAGCAGAATGCAGAAGACGGAGTGCGGTTTGATGAGAAGCGCAGCGCGAAGGATCGGCGTGGAGAGGGCGGCAGGGGCCGCCGGGTCGTTGCCTTGCGCGCGGGCCTGCGCGGCCCGCTGGCGCGTTCCTGGGCGGCCGCCGAAGGCGCGTGCCGCCACTGCTGCCGAACCGGCGGATGCGCCGCGCGCATGAGCGCTCCGTGCCCCGTGGAACGCCTTTCCGATCGGGCGCGCTCCGCACCGTGCGCCGGCATGCATTCCGGCATCGATTTCAATCCCTTCATCCCGGCGACATGGCCGCCGCAGCGCGCATGCCGTGTACGTCGCGGGAAAACGAGCGTTGGCGCGGCCATGCGAGATAGTTAAATTATTAACTTGTTTGTTGAGAACGGGCGCCGCCCGAGCGACCCGCGGATTTTTCGAGCAGCGTTTGGAGACACGCATGAAAAAGAATCGATGGATGGAAGCCGCGCTCGCCGCGGGCCTGGTGTGCGCGGCGGCGACGGCGTCGGCGCAGGTGAAGATCGGCGTGACGCTGTCGGCCACCGGGCCGGCCGCGTCGCTCGGCATTCCGGAAAAGAACACGATCGCGCTGCTGCCGAAGGAAATCGCGGGCAAGAGCGTGCAGTACATCGTGCTCGACGACGCGTCGGACACGAGCCGCGCGGTGCAGAACGTGCGCAAGCTGATCGACGAGGATCACGTCGACGCGATCATCGGTTCGTCGGTCACGCCGAATTCGCTCGCGATGCTCGACCCGGTATCGCAGGGCAAGACGCCGACGATCTCGCTCGCCGCGAGCGCGCAGATCATCGCGCCGATGGACGCGAAGCGCGCGTGGATGTTCAAGGTGCCGCAGAACGATCGCCTGATGGCCGACGCGATCGCCGGCTACATGGCGAAGCACGGCGTGAAGACGGTCGGCTTCATCGGCTTCGCCGATGCGTACGGCGACAGCTGGTACAACACGTTCAGCGCGGCGGCCGCCGCGAACGGCATCAAGGTGGTGTCGAACGAGCGCTTCAACCGCACCGACGCGTCGGTGATGGGGCAGGTGCTGAAGCTCGCGAGCGCGAACCCGGACGCGGTGCTGATCGGCGGCTCGGGCACGCCGGCGGCGCTGCCCGCGAAGACGCTGAAGGAGCGCGGCTACAAGGGCAAGGTGTACCAGACGCACGGCGTCGCGAACAACGACTTCCTGCGCGTGTGCGGCAAGGATTGCGAAGGCGAGATCCTGCCGGCGGGCCCCGTGCTCGTGACCGACCAGCTGCCCGATTCGAACCCCGTGAAGAAGCCGTCGCAGGCGTACCGGACGGCCTACGAGAAGGCGTACGGCGCCGGCTCGGTGTCGACGTTCGGCGGCCATGCGTGGGACGCCGGGCAACTGCTGCAGCGTGCGATTCCCGATGCGCTGAAGAAGGGCCAGCCGGGCACCGAGGCATTCCGCGATGCGCTGCGCACGGCGCTCGAGAACGTGAAGGACCTGCCGGTGTCGCACGGCGTGATCAACATGACGGCGGCCGATCACAACGGCTTCGATGCGCGCGCGCGCGTGATGGTGCAGATCGTCGACGGCAAGTGGAAGCTGCAGGCCGAGTGAGTTCCACGTGAAGGGCGGCGGTGCGCGCGGGGAAGGGTGCCGCGCGTGCCGTCGTCGCGCTTTTCCCGGACGGCGAGTCATTGATCCTGCGCGCACCGCGCGACGGACTGCGCTCGCCGTTTCCCCGCAGCATTCTCGACACACGAATCGTATGGATCTCTCTATTGCGGCGATCCTCGCGCAAGACGGCATCACGACCGGCGCCATCTATGCGTTGCTGTCGCTGGCGCTCGTGCTGGTGTTTTCCGTCACGCGCGTGATCTTCATTCCCCAGGGCGAGTTCGTCGCCTACGGTGCGCTGACGCTTGCCGCGTTGCAGGCGCAGAAATTCCCCGCCACCTGCTGGCTGCTGTTCGTGATGGGCATCGCGTGCTTCCTGCTCGAAGTCGGCGATCTGATCCGGCACCGCGAGCGGCGCCACGCGCTTGGCCGCACGCTGACGACGCTCGGCAGCCGCTACGTGCTGCTGCCGCTCGCGGTGTTCGCGGTGACGCGCAGCTTCGCCGCGCAGCCGCTGCCGATGCTCGCGCAGATTGCGCTGACGCTCGCGATCGTCGTGCCGATGGGGCCGTTCGTATACCGGCTCGCGTACCAGCCGATCGCCGAGGCGACCACGCTGCTGCTGCTGATCGTGTCGGTGGCCGTCCATTTCGCGATGGTGGGCCTCGGGCTCGTGATGTTCGGCGCGGAAGGCTCGCGCACCAATGCGTTCTCGGATGCGTCGCTGGCGGTCGGCAGCCTGACGGTCTCGCTGCAGAGCGTGCTGGTGGTCGTCACCGCGCTCGTGCTGATCGCCGCGCTCTACGTGTACTTCGGCCGCACGATCGCGGGCAAGGCGCTGCGCGCGACGTCGGTGAACCGGCTCGGCGCGCGGCTCGTCGGCATCGGCACGACGGAAGCGGGGCGGCTCGCATTCACGCTCGCGGCGGGGCTCGGCGTGCTGTCGGGCATCCTGGTCGGCCCGCTGACCACGATCTACTACGACTCGGGCTTCCTGATCGGCCTGAAGGGCTTCGTCGGCGCGATCATCGGCGGGCTCGTCAGCTATCCGCTCGCGGCGGCCGGGTCGCTGCTGGTCGGCGTGCTCGAATCGTATTCGTCGTTCTGGGCGAGTGCATACAAGGAGGTGATCGTATTCACGATGATCATTCCGGTGCTGCTGTGGCGCAGCTTCGCGACGCCGCATGCGGAAGAGGACGAGGAGTGACGCGATGAAGACGATGGTGCGCAACAAGGCGTTCTGGCTGTTTCTCGTGGTGCTGTTCGCGCTGCCGGTGTTGCCCGGCGTGCTGCAGGTGCCCGAATACTGGATCACGCTGCTGAACTACATCGGCCTGTACGCGATCGTCGCGATCGGGCTCGTGCTGCTGACGGGCGTCGGCGGGATGACGAGCTTCGGGCAGGCGGCATTCGTCGGCGTGGGCGCGTATGCGACGGCCTACCTGACGACGCGCTACGGCGTGTCGCCGTGGCTCGCGCTGATCGTCGGCGTCGTGCTGACGGCGCTCGTCGCGCTCGTCCTCGGCGTGGTGACGATGCGGCTGTCGGGCCACTTCCTGCCGCTCGGCACGATCGCGTGGGGCCTCGCGCTGTTCTACCTGTTCGGCAACCTCGAGCTGCTCGGCAAGTACGACGGGATCAGCGGCATTCCGGCGCTGAGCCTGTTCGGCATCGCGCTCGACAGCGGCCGCAGCCTGTATTTCCTGATCTGGGCGGTGGTGCTGGCGGCGATCGTGTCCGTGCAGAACCTGCTGAACAGCCGGCCCGGCCGCGCGATCCGCGCACTGCGCGGCGGCGGCGTGATGGCCGAGGCGATGGGCGTGAACACCGCCTGGATGCGCGTGGTGATCTTCGTCTACGCGGCGGTGCTCGCGGCAATTTCCGGCTTCCTGTACGCGCACCTGCAGCGTGCGGTGAACCCGACGCCGTTCGGCCTGAACCACGGGATCGAGTTCCTGTTCATGGCGGTGGTGGGCGGCGTCGCGCACGTGTGGGGCGCGGTGCTCGGCGCGGCGATCCTCACCGTGCTGCTGGATTACCTGCAGACGCTGCTGCCGAAGCTGCTCGGCTCGGAAGGCAACTTCGAGATCATCGTATTCGGCGTGCTGATGGTGTTGCTGCTGCAATACGCGCGGCAGGGCGTGTGGCCGTTCGTCGCCCGGCTGTTTCCACGTGGACCGCGTGCGCATGTGCCGCGCCAGGCCGATCCTTTGCCGCAGCGCACCAGGCCGGCGACGGGCGAAGCGCTGCTCGTGGTCGACAACGCGCGCAAGCAGTTCGGCGGGCTGGTGGCCGTCAACGACGTCAGCTTCGAGGTCAAGGCGGGGCAGATCATTGGCCTGATCGGCCCGAACGGCGCCGGCAAGTCGACCACGTTCAACCTCGTGACGGGCGTGCTGCGGCCGACGCGCGGCGCGATCACGTTCCGCGGCGAGCGGATCGACGGCCTGACGTCGCGCGAGATCGTCCGGCGGGGTATCGGCCGCACGTTCCAGCATGTGAAGCTGCTGCCCGGCATGACGGTGCTCGAGAACGTCGCGCTCGGCGCGCATTTGCGCGGCACGACCGGTGTGTGGCGCAGCATCGCGCGGCTCAACGCGCACGAGGAGGCGCAGCTGCTGGCCGAAGCGGCGCGCCAGATCCGCCGCGTCGGCCTCGAAAGCCACATGTACGACGAAGCGGGCAGCCTCGCGCTCGGCCAGCAGCGGATCCTCGAGATTGCCCGCGCGCTGTGCTGCGACCCGACGCTGCTGCTGCTCGACGAGCCGGCCGCCGGCCTGCGCTACAAGGAAAAGCAGCAGCTCGCGGACCTGCTGCGGCGGCTGAAATCGGAAGGGATGAGCGTGCTGCTCGTCGAACACGACATGGATTTCGTGATGAATCTCACCGATCGGCTGGTGGTGATGGAGTTCGGCACGCGGATCGCGGAAGGGCTGCCGCAGGACGTGCAGCAGGATCCGGCGGTGCTCGAAGCGTACCTGGGCGGGGTGGAATGATGGTGGACACGACGATGCCGATTCTCGACGTGCATGGGCTGGCGGTGCGGTACGGCAAGGTGGAGGCGCTGCATGGCGCCGCGATCAAGGTCGGCGCCGGCCAGATCGTCAGCGTGATCGGGCCCAACGGCGCCGGCAAATCGACGCTGCTGAACGCGATCATGGGCGCGCTGCCGTCGACCGGGCATGCATCGGGCGCGGTCGTGTACCGCGGAACCGACGTCGGCGCGCTGCCGATCGAGCAGCGGGTCGCGCGCGGGATGTGCCTCGTGCCGGAAAAGCGCGAGCTGTTCGGCACGATGTCGGTGGAGGACAACCTCGTGCTCGGCGCGTATCGGCGCAAGCAGGCCGGCGAAGCGAACTTCCTCGATCAGCTCGACCACGTATTCGCGCTGTTTCCGCGGCTCAAGGAGCGGCGCAACCAGGCGGCCGGCACGCTGTCCGGCGGCGAACGGCAGATGCTGGCGGTGGGGCGCGCGCTGATGGGCAAGCCCGACCTGCTGATGCTGGACGAGCCGAGCCTAGGCCTGGCGCCGCTGATCGTGAAGGAGATTTTTCATATCATCAGCGCGCTGCGCGGCACGGGCGTCGCAACCCTGCTGATCGAGCAGAACGCGCGGGCGGCGCTGCAGATATCCGACTACGGGTATGTGCTCGAGACGGGGGAGTTCGCGCTGGAAGGCCCGGCGGCCGAATTGGCGCAGAACCCGCAGGTGATCGAAACATACCTTGGCTTGGCCAAGAAAACCGCCTGACGCGAAGGAGGCGGCGGAAATCGGACGGCGTGTTTCACGTGAAACACGCCGTTTTTGTTTGAGGTTGGACGTGAGGATGGTGAATGGCCGGGCGTGGATAAGTGCCGGATGATCAGTCGATCACGCTGTGAGGCGGAGAGGGCGGTTCACAGGCTGGCCACTTCCCGAGCCTGTCGTCGCACAGTACCGACTGCGTTACACGCACCCGCAGATGCGCCACCGGCACGGGTTTGGCCGCACAGCTTTGCCGATTGGCCAGAAAAAAACGGCGAAATGAACGGGCCCTACCATTCGGACGGCATTCGGGCGAAAAGCGAACCCGCTATAATTCGGCCCATACATTTCTCAGATAGGTTCGTGCGCTGTCCTGCGTACGGAATCCACCATGCTTTATCCCACAGAATTTGACGTGATCGTCGTTGGTGGCGGTCATGCCGGCACGGAAGCCGCGCTGGCGTCGGCCCGCATGGGCGTGAAGACGCTGCTGCTGACGCACAACATCGAAACCCTCGGGCAGATGAGCTGCAATCCGTCGATCGGCGGCATTGGCAAGGGCCACCTGGTCAAGGAAGTCGATGCATTGGGCGGCGCAATGGCTGCCGCGACGGATGAGAGCGGGATCCAGTTCCGGATCCTCAATTCGTCGAAGGGGCCGGCCGTGCGGGCGACGCGCGCACAGGCCGACCGTATCCTGTACAAGGCTGCGATCCGTCACCGCCTCGAGAACCAGCCCAATCTGTGGCTGTTCCAGCAGGCGGTCGACGACCTGATGGTGGAAGGGGATCGTGTGGTGGGCGCCGTGACGCAAATCGGCCTGCGTTTCCGCGCGCGCGCCGTGGTGCTGACCGCTGGAACCTTCCTCGACGGCAAGATCCACGTCGGCCTGAACAACTACACGGGCGGCCGGGCAGGCGATCCGGCGGCCGTGTCGCTGTCGGCGCGCCTGAAGGAGCTGAAGCTGCCGCAAGGGCGGCTGAAGACGGGTACGCCGCCGCGTATCGACGGCCGCTCGATCGACTTCTCGAAGCTTGACGAGCAGCCCGGCGATCTGGACCCGATTCCGGTGTTCTCGTTCCTGGGCCGCGCGGAGCAGCATCCGCAGCAGATGCCGTGCTGGGTCACACATACGAACGAGCGCACGCACGACATCATCCGCGGCGGCCTCGACCGCTCGCCGATGTACACCGGCGTGATCGAAGGCGTCGGTCCGCGTTACTGCCCGTCGATCGAGGACAAGATTCACCGTTTTGCGTCGAAGGAATCCCACCAGATCTTCCTCGAACCGGAAGGGCTGACGACCAACGAGTTCTACCCGAACGGGATTTCGACGAGTTTGCCGTTCGACGTACAGCTCGAGCTCGTGCATTCGATGCGCGGCCTCGAGCAGGCGCATATCCTGCGCCCCGGCTACGCGATCGAGTACGACTACTTCGACCCGCGCGCGCTGAAGGCGTCGCTGGAAACCAAGGCGATCAACGGCCTGTTCTTCGCGGGCCAGATCAACGGGACGACCGGCTATGAGGAAGCGGCGGCGCAGGGCCTGCTGGCCGGCGTCAATGCCGGCCTGTACGTGCAGGAGAAGGATGCGTGGTGCCCGCGTCGCGACCAGGCCTACCTGGGCGTGCTGGTCGACGATCTGGTGACGCGTGGCGTCGCCGAGCCGTACCGGATGTTCACGAGCCGGGCCGAATACCGGCTGAGCCTGCGTGAAGACAATGCGGACATGCGTCTGACCGAGATCGGCCGCGAGCTTGGGCTGGTCGACGACGTGCGCTGGGATGCGTTCTGCCGGAAGCGCGACGCTGTTTCACGTGAAACCGAGCGCCTGAAATCGACGTGGGTCACGCCGAAGACGCTGCCGCCCGAAGAAGCCACCGCGCTGCTGGGCAAGGCGATCGATCACGAATACAGCCTGGCCGAGCTGCTGCGCCGCCCGGGCGTCGACTACGACGGTGTGTGCGGCCTGAAGGGCGGCGAGTGCGGCCCGGCGGAACCGTTGACCGACGATCCGGTGCTGCTCGCGCAGATCAAGGAGCAGGTCGAGATCGGCATCAAGTATCAGGGCTACATCGAGCGCCAGGCGAGCGAGATCGAGCGCAACGACGCGAACGAGAACACGCGTTTGCCGGATGGCATCGACTACCGTGAAGTGCGCGGCCTGTCGTTCGAAGTGAGCCAGAAGCTGAATCAGTTCCGGCCGGAAACGATCGGCCAGGCATCGCGGATCTCGGGCGTGACGCCGGCAGCGATCTCGCTGCTGATGGTGCACCTGAAGCGCCGCGGCCTCGGCCGTCGCAACGGTAACGCCGACGCGGCAATGGAGCAGGGGGACGGCACCGTCCCGACGCAACAATGACGGCGCGTCGCGCGCCGGCGGTTAATCGGGACGGCCTGGAGAAGATGCTCGTCGACGGCGCGAACGCACTCGGCGTCGCGCTGACGGATACCCAGCGGAACCAACTGCTCGACTATGTCGCGCTGCTCGCGAAGTGGAACGCGGTCTACAACCTGACCGCGATCCGCGACCCGCAGCAGATGCTGATCCAGCACATCCTTGATTCGCTATCGATCGTTCCCCATCTCGGTGACCGTGCATCCACGCGGGTGCTCGACGTCGGGTCGGGCGGCGGGTTGCCGGGCATCGTGCTCGCGATCGTGCGGCCGGACTGGCAGGTCACGCTGAACGACATCGTCCAGAAGAAGTCCGCATTCCAGACACAGACGCGTGCGGAGCTGAAGCTCGCGAACCTGTCGGTCGTGACCGGGCGCGTGGAAACGTTGCAGCCGGGCGTCGAGGTGCCGGAAAAATTCGACGTAATCGTGTCGCGCGCTTTCGCGGACCTCTCCGACTTCGTTAAACTTGCTCGACATCTCGTTGCGCCGGGCGGAGCGATCTGGGCAATGAAGGGCGTTCACCCGGGCGACGAGATTGCGCGGCTGCCGGACGGCAGCCACGTGAAGCAGACCATTCGGCTGGCGGTACCGATGCTGGATGCCGAACGGCATCTGATCGAAGTCGCTGTCGACGATGCGATTTGACGGCGCGCGGTGCGGCGCGCCGATTGTTTGAAGGTACGAGGAACACACCAACGATGGCAAAGATCTTCTGCGTTGCGAACCAGAAGGGGGGCGTCGGCAAGACGACGACAACGGTCAATCTCGCCGCAAGCCTTGCAGCGCAGGAGCAACGTGTCCTGCTGATCGACCTCGACCCGCAGGGCAATGCGACGATGGGCAGCGGGATCGACAAGGCCGGTGTCGAGGCGACCGTGTACGAAGTGCTGGTCGACGGCGTGTCGGTTGCGGATGCGCGCATTCGCCCCGAAGCCGTGACGTACGACGTGCTGCCGGCGAACCGCGAGCTGTCCGGCGCGGAAATCGAGCTGATCGGCATCGAGAACCGCGAGCGCCAGCTGAAGGCGGCGCTCGAGCGCGTGGCCGACGATTACGATTTCGTGCTGATCGACTGCCCGCCGACGCTGTCGCTGCTGACCCTGAACGGCTTGTGCGCCGCCCACGGCGTCGTGATCCCGATGCAGTGCGAGTACTTCGCGCTGGAAGGCCTGTCGGATCTCGTCAACACGATCAAGCAGGTGCACGCGAACATGAACCGCGACCTGAAGATCATCGGGCTACTGCGGGTGATGTTCGATCCGCGCATCACGCTGCAGCAGCAGGTTTCCGATCAACTGAAGGCGCACTTCGGCGACAAGGTGTTCGACGTGGTGATTCCGCGCAACGTGCGTCTGGCGGAAGCGCCGAGCTACGGGTTGCCGGGCGTCGTGTTCGATCGCAGTTCGCGTGGTGCGCAAGCGTATCTCCAGTTCGGCGCCGAGATGATCGAGCGCGTGCGCGCATTCGATGCGTGATCCGGACACGAGCGAAGCGAGGAAGAAAGACATGAACGCGGTGCCAAAGAAGAAAGGGTTGGGGCGTGGCCTCGAAGCGCTGCTCGGCGGCAGCGCCGACATCACCGAAGCGGTGAAGATCGAAGGCGCGCCGAACACGCTCTCGCTGGCGAAGCTGCAGGCCGGCAAGTATCAGCCGCGCACGCGGATGGACGAGGGCAGCCTGCAGGAACTGGCGGCCAGCATTCGCGCCCAGGGCGTGATGCAGCCGATCCTGGTTCGCCCCATTTCATCAGACAAATACGAGATCATCGCGGGCGAGCGGCGTTTCCGTGCGGCGCGCCTGGCGGGCCTCGAGGAAGTGCCGGTCCTGGTGAAGGATGTGTCCGACCAGGCCGCCGCCGCGATGGCGCTGATCGAGAACATCCAGCGCGAGGATCTGAATCCGCTGGAAGAGGCGCATGGCATCCAGCGCCTGCTCGACGAGTTTCACTTCACGCACGAGCAGGCGGCCGAATCGGTCGGCCGCTCGCGCAGCGCGGTGTCGAACCTGCTGCGCCTGCTGAATCTCGCGGCGCCGGTGCAGACGATGCTGCTCGCCGGCGATCTCGACATGGGGCATGCGCGTGCGCTGCTGGCGGTCGATGCGGCCACGCAGATCACGCTCGCGCACCAGGTCGTCAACAAGCGGATGTCGGTGCGCGAAACCGAGAAGCTCGTCGCGCAGACGACGAAGGAAGCGCCTGCGGTGAAGGCGCGCGCGAAGGACGACGGCGGCCGCGACACGCGTCGCCTCGAAGAGGCGTTGTCCGACCTGTTGGCGTCGACGGTGAAGATCAAGATGGGCCGGCGCGGGCGAGGGCAGGTGACGATCGATTTCGGCAATCTCGACGCGCTCGAGGGCATTCTCGCGCGCCTGCGCGGCAACGTGGCGGCGGAAGAGTAACGGGGCATCATCGATGGACAATGCGGGGGCGCCGGCGGTGCGCCGGTGGTTGGGCTGGCTGGCGCAGGAACCCGTGTTGTCCGCGCTGGCCATCGGCCTCATCTTGCTGCAATGGATGCATCCGCAACCATTCGCAGTACTGGCGAATCGGGTCGACTGGCAGACGGTTGCGACGCTCGCCGGCTTGCTGATGCTGACGAAGGCGCTCGAGCTGTCCGGGTGCCTGATGTGGCTCGCGCACCGCATCGTGCACCACGTCCATTCCGAGCGCGCGCTCGCGATGCTGCTCGTCGTGTTCGCGGCGGTGCTGTCGATGTGGCTCACCAACGATGTCGCGCTGTTCGTCGTCGTGCCGCTGATGATATCGCTGCGCGCGCTGGCGCCGCTGCCGTTCCGGCGGCTCGTGATCGTCGTCGCGCTGGCCGTCAATGCGGGCTCGGTCGCGACGCCGCTCGGCAATCCGCAGAACCTGTTCCTGTGGCAATTGAGCGGCGTGTCGTTCGGCCGCTTCGTGCTCACGCTCGGGCCGCTCGCGATCGCGCTGATGGCGCTGCTGCTGGCGGTCACCGCGTGTGCGTTCCGCGCGAAGCCGCTCGACCTGTCCGGCGATGCCATCGCGCTGCCGATGCAGCGTATGCATGCGCTCGTCGCGGCGGTGCTGTTCGTCGCCTTCGTGCTGCTGGCCGACGCGCATCGCGCGCTGCCCGGGCTGATCGCGGTTGCCGTCGTGCTGTTCGCGGTGCGGCGCGATGCCGTGTTGCGGATCGACTGGCTGCTGCTGCTGATCTTCGTGTTGATGTTCGTCGTGCTGCGCAGTGCGGCCGCGCTGCCCGCGGTGCACGACGCGATCGCGCATGCGCGCCTCGACACGCCGCTGCGCGTGTTCGCGGCGGGCGCGGCGTTGTCGCAGGGCATCAGCAACGTGCCGGCCGCGATCCTGCTGTCGGAGTTCACGCGCGACTGGCGCGCGCTTGCGTTCGGCGTATCGGTCGGCGGCTTCGGCATCGCGATCGGCTCGCTGGCGAACCTGATCGCGGTGCGGCTCGCGAAGGAGCCGCGCATGTGGCTGCCGTTTCACCTCGTGTCGATTCCGTTTGCGATCGCAAGTGCCGCGCTCGGTGCATGGCTGCTCACCCACGGCTGAGTGGTGCGCCCCGTGCATTCGTGAGCGGGTCATCCACAGCGCCTGACTGTGGATGACGCTGGCGTGGCGTCTCGTCGTCGGCGATGCGTTCACAGCGACGTGTCTGTGGTGAGTCCCCCACAGCGATCAAGACATCACAGCCGGCTCGCAGTGGGGTGATCGTTGCGACTCGCGTCGCGATGACTCGCCCGCACCGAGCCGTCTGCGGCGACCCATCTTGCACAGTTCGCGACTCCCGTCGCAGTCAGCCCGCGATCTTCTCCGGGGGCGAAATACCTGTGCAAAAAATTGTCCTTACAACTGTCATCGTACGTCGCCGAATCGTGCATTTTTCACATCATGAGCGGTCGTTTTACGCAGGTTTTTGTCGCGTCTAAAGCCTTGAATCACCTGCAACTATCGCTTACAATCGCCCGGATTTGTTAGCTAGGCACCCCTGAAAGCTTTCGGAAAGCATGGGGCCGGGTTCAGGATTTTGCGGAAGGCTGCGATGGCGGGTCAGGCGCCGAACGATAGGCACGATGATCAACGCACGCGACGCACCGCTTCAGCGGCCGGCGAGCGGCGCGAGTCCGACGGCGACGACTGGGATGCCGAGCAGCAAGAAGACAACATCGTTCCGCTGACGCGGGCAGACGCCGAGAGGCTGTTCGGCCCGAACGTGAGCCGGCCCTCGCGTATCACCCCCTACAAGGTGGTGATCGCGCAAGTGGCCTTGTCCCTGGTTGCAACGCTGGCGTGGTGGCTGTTTTCGAAGTCGCCGGGCGCCGCTGCGCAATCCGCGTTTCTGGGCGGAGCGATCGGCTGGGTGCCAAGTGCGCTGTTCGTGGCACGACTGAAGGCAGGTGGCTCGGCCACCGTGATGAGCTGGGTGGCGGGCGAAGCCCTCAAGCTCGGCGTGACGATCGGGATGTTCGCCGCGGTGGCGTACGGCTATGCCGGCGTGCACTGGGTGCCGCTCCTCGTCACGTACCTCGTCGTGCTGAAGACGTACTGGATTGCACTGGCCTGGCGGTAAGGAACAAGCAGTGCGCGATTTCGACACGAAGCCGCGCCGGTCCGTTCCCGCAATAGCGTGTTGCGGAATCGGGCAAAACGATTTTCGACAATTTGGGTGGCATTAACGATATGGCAGCTAGCGAAGGCACGCGCGGTCCGGATCCGTCCGAGTACATTGCGCACCACTTGCAGAACTTCTCCACCTCGCATCAGACGTCGATTTTCGACATTCATGTCTGGAATCTCGACACGCTGTTCTGGTCGATCGTGTGTGGCGTGATCACCATCCTGCTGCTGCGCCTGGCCGCCCGCAAGGCGACGTCCGGCGTGCCGGGCCGTTTCCAGTGCGCCATCGAGATGCTCGTCGAAATGGTCGAAGACCAGTCGAAGGCCATCGTCCACGGCAATCGCACGTTCATCGCACCGCTCGCGCTCACCGTGTTCGTGTGGGTCGCGCTGATGAACGCCCTTGACTTCCTCCCCGTCGACCTGCCGGGCCGCGTGATCGACCTGATCGGTCTGTCGGGCATCGTCTCCCACCATCGCATCGTGCCGACGGCGGACCTGAACGGTACGCTCGGCATCGCGCTCGGCGTGTTCGTCCTGATGATCTATTACAGCATCAAGATCAAGGGCGCGGGCGGCTTCGTGCATGAACTGCTGTCGGCGCCGTTCGGCGGCCACCCGGCACTGTGGATCCCGAACCTCGCGCTCAACATCGTCGAATTCGTCGCGAAAACCGTCTCGCTCGGCATGCGGTTGTTCGGCAACATGTACGCGGGTGAGCTGGTGTTCCTGCTGATCGCCTTGCTCGGCAGTATGTGGAGCTTCGGCGGCGATGCAACGTTCCTCGGCTTCATTGGCCACGTGATCGCGGGCAGCGTCTGGGCAATCTTCCACATCCTGATTGTTCTGTTGCAGGCATTCATCTTCATGATGCTGACGCTGGTGTATCTCGGCCAGGCGCACGACAAGCACTAAGCGCGGCGTGCAAAAAAGAGTCTTCGTTTTAGTTTTTTAAATCTCAGTTCCAAGTCTTTTCACAAAGGAGTGATCATGCAAGCTTACATCGCCAACATCCAGGGTCTGACCGCCATCGGTATCGGCATCATCATCGGCCTGGGTGCAATTGGCGCCTGTATCGGTATCGCGCTGATGGGCGGCAAGTACATCGAAGCCTGCGCACGTCAGCCGGAACTCATCAACCCGCTGCAAACGAAGATGTTCCTGCTGGCTGGCCTGATCGACGCGGCATTCCTGATCGGCGTGGGCGTTGCAATGCTGTTCGCATTCGCGAACCCGCTCCTGTCGAAGCTCGTCGCCGGCTAAGCTTCCTCGGAAACATGCGACCGGCGCGAGCCGGCGCAGGGCGGAACGGAGACTTGGGGCGCTGATCGAATGCAACTCGATGAGCGCCTTACCGTTTCATTTTTCCGGAATAGCAGATAAGGAAACACCGTGAATCTCAACGCAACCCTGTTTGCGCAAATGGTCGTGTTCCTGGTCCTCGCGTGGTTCACGATGAAGTTCGTGTGGCCGCCGTTGATCAACGCCCTCGACGAACGCTCGAAGAAGATCGCCGACGGCCTCGCCGCCGCGGAAAAGGGCAAGGCGGAACTCGACGCAGCGCACAAGCGCGTGGACCAGGAACTCGCGCAGGCCCGCAACGACGGCCAGCAGCGCATCGCCGACGCCGAAAAGCGTGCCCAGGCGGTCGCCGAGGAAATCAAGGCCAACGCCCAGGCTGAAGCCGCCCGCATCGTCGCCCAGGCGAAGGCGGAAGCAGAACAGCAAATCGTGAAGGCGCGCGAAGCGCTGCGTGGCGAAGTCGCTACGCTGGCCGTGAAGGGCGCCGAGCAGATCCTGAAGCGCGAAGTCGATCAAACGGCCCACGCCCAACTGCTGAATCAACTGAAAGCCGAGCTCTGATCATGGCCGAACTTGCAACCATCGCCCGCCCTTACGCAGAAGCGCTGTTCCGCGTGGCCGAGGGAGGTGACATCGCCGCCTGGTCCACGCTCGTGCAAGAGCTGGCCCAGGTTGCGCGTCTGCCCGAAGTGCTCTCCGTGGCGTCGAGCCCGAAGGTGACCCGCGCGCAAGTGGCCGAGCTGCTGCTTGCCGCGGCAAAGTCGCCGCTCGCGACGGCCGCCGAGGCGAAGAATTTCGTGCAGATGCTGGTCGACAATCATCGCATCGCGCTGCTGCCGGAAATCGCCGAGCAGTTCGAAGCGCTCAAGAACGAGCGTGAAGGCGCCGCCGACGCATCGATCGTCAGCGCGTTCCCGCTGAACGGCGCTGACCTCGAAGGTCTCGTCGCGAGCCTCGAGCGCAAGTTCAAGCGCAAGCTGAAGCCGACGGTCGAAGTCGATTCGTCGCTGATCGGCGGCGTGCGCGTGACGGTCGGCGACGAAGTGCTCGACTCTTCGGTTCGCGCGCGCCTTGCTTCGATGCAGGCTGCCTTGACCGCCTGAGCGCCGCGCCGGCACGCAACAGAATTGACTATCAGGAGCGAATAATGCAACTCAATCCCTCTGAGATCAGCGAGCTGATCAAGAGCCGGATCCAGGGCCTTGAAGCGAGCGCGGACGTTCGCAACCAGGGCACCGTGATCTCCGTGACCGACGGTATCGTGCGTATCCACGGCCTGTCGGACGTGATGCAGGGCGAAATGCTCGAGTTCCCGGGCAACACGTTCGGCCTCGCGCTGAACCTCGAGCGCGACTCGGTCGGCGCGGTGATTCTCGGCGAATACGAACACATCTCGGAAGGCGACATCGTCAAGACGACGGGCCGCATTCTCGAAGTCCCGGTTGGCCCGGAACTCGTCGGCCGCGTGGTCGATGCGCTCGGCAACCCGATCGACGGCAAGGGCCCGGTCAACGCGAAGCTGACCGATGCGATCGAAAAGATCGCCCCGGGCGTGATCTGGCGCAAGTCGGTGTCGCAGCCGGTGCAGACCGGCCTGAAGTCGATCGACTCGATGGTGCCGATCGGCCGTGGCCAGCGTGAGCTGATCATCGGCGACCGTCAGTGCGGCAAGACCGCGGTGGCGCTCGACACGATCATCAACCAGAAGGGCAAGGACCTGATCTGTATCTACGTCGCGATCGGCCAGAAGGCTTCGTCGATCATGAACGTGGTTCGCAAGCTGGAAGAAACCGGCGCGATGGAATACACGATCGTCGTCGCCGCTTCGGCATCGGATTCCGCCGCGATGCAGTACCTCGCACCGTATGCGGGCTGCACGATGGGCGAATACTTCCGCGACCGCGGCCAGGACGCGCTGATCATCTATGACGACTTGACCAAGCAGGCTTGGGCATACCGTCAGATCTCGCTGCTGCTGCGCCGCCCGCCGGGCCGTGAAGCATACCCGGGCGACGTGTTCTATCTGCACTCGCGTCTGCTCGAGCGCGCGGCTCGCGTGTCGGAAGAGTACGTCGAGAAGTTCACGAACGGCGAAGTGAAGGGCAAGAGCGGCTCGCTGACGGCACTGCCGGTCATCGAAACGCAAGCGGGCGACGTGACCGCGTTCGTTCCGACGAACGTGATCTCGATCACCGACGGCCAGATCTTCCTGGAAACCGACCTGTTCAACGCAGGCATCCGCCCGGCAATCAACGCCGGCGTGTCGGTGTCGCGCGTCGGTGGCGCCGCGCAGACGAAGGTCGTGAAGAAGCTGTCGGGCGGTATCCGTACCGACCTCGCGCAGTACCGTGAACTCGCAGCGTTCGCGCAGTTCGCGTCGGACCTCGACGAAGCGACCCGCAAGCAGCTCGAGCGCGGCCGCCGCGTGACGGAACTGCTGAAGCAGCCGCAGTACCAGCCGCTGCAGGTGTGGGAACTGGCCGTGTCGCTGTACGCCGCGAACAACGGCTACTTCGACGACCTCGACGTCAAGCAAGTGCTGCCGTTCGAGAAGGGCCTGCGCGAATTCCTGAAGACCAGCCACGCTGACCTCATCAAGCGCATCGAAGACACCAAGGATCTCTCGAAGGACGACGAAGGCGCGCTGCGCGCGGCGATCGAATCCTTCAAGAAGTCGGGTGCCTATTGATCCGCGCGTGAACACTGAGGCCGCGCGGGCCGCTTGACGCGCCCGCGCTGCTTCGGTCAAGGAGCAAGCTATGGCTGGAATGAAGGAAATTCGCGGCAAGATCAAGAGCGTGCAGAACACGCGCAAGATCACGAAGGCGATGGAGATGGTGGCTGCATCGAAGATGCGCCGCGCGCAGGAACGCATGCGCGCCGCTCGTCCGTATGCGGACAAGGTCCGTGCCATCGCCTCGCACATGAGCCGCGCGAACCCCGAGTACCGTCACCCGTTCATGGTGGCGAACGAAGGCGCGAAGACGGCCGGCATCATCCTCGTCACGACGGACAAGGGTCTGTGCGGCGGTCTGAACACGAACGTGCTGCGCGCGACGGTTCAGAAGTTCAAGGAGCTGGAAGAGAAGGGCCAGAAGGTCGAAGCCACCGCAATCGGCGGCAAGGGCCTCGGGTTCCTGAATCGCTTCGGCGCGAAGGTGATGTCGCAGGTCGTGCATCTCGGCGACACCCCGCACCTCGACAAGCTGATCGGCGCGGTGAAGACGCAGCTCGACCTGTACTCGGAAGGCAAGCTGTCGGCGGTTTATCTCGCGTACACGCGCTTCGTCAACACGATGAAGCAGGAAGCGGTGATCGAACAGCTGCTGCCGCTGTCGTCGGAGCACTTCGAGGCGAATGACGGCACGCCGGCCACGTCGTGGGATTACATCTACGAGCCGGATGCGCAGGCGGTGGTCGACGAGCTGCTCGTGCGTTACGTCGAGGCGCTGGTGTACCAGGCCGTCGCGGAAAACATGGCGTCGGAGCAATCGGCGCGGATGGTCGCGATGAAGGCTGCGTCGGACAACGCGAAGACCGTGATCAGCGAGCTGCAACTGGTCTACAACAAGAGCCGTCAGGCCGCGATCACGAAGGAACTGTCGGAGATCGTCGGCGGCGCCGCAGCTGTTTAAGCGCGAGCCGCGAGACCACCCGAAACTGCGCCTTTGCGCGAGTAAAGAATCAGGTATTTAAAGGAAAAGCGATGAGTACTGCTGCTTTGGTAGAAGGCAAGATCGTACAGTGCATCGGCGCCGTTATCGACGTGGAATTCCCGCGCGACAGCATGCCGAAGATCTACGACGCGCTCATTCTCGATGGCTCGGAACTGACGCTCGAAGTCCAGCAGCAGCTGGGCGACGGCGTGGTCCGCACCATTTGTCTGGGTGCATCCGACGGCCTGCGCCGCGGCCTGACCGTGAAGAACACGGCAAAGCCGATCTCGGTGCCGGTCGGCAAGCCGACCCTCGGCCGGATCATGGACGTGCTCGGCCGTCCGATCGACGAGGCTGGCCCGATCGAAAGCGAAACGACGCGTTCGATCCACCAGAAGGCGCCGGCGTTCGACGAACTGTCGCCGTCGACCGAACTGCTCGAAACGGGCATCAAGGTCATCGACCTGATCTGCCCGTTCGCAAAGGGCGGCAAGGTCGGTCTGTTCGGCGGTGCAGGCGTGGGCAAGACCGTCAACATGATGGAGCTCATCAACAACATCGCGAAGGAGCACGGCGGTTACTCCGTGTTCGCGGGCGTGGGCGAGCGTACCCGTGAAGGGAACGACTTCTACCACGAAATGAAGGACTCGAACGTTCTCGACAAGGTCGCGCTGGTGTACGGCCAGATGAACGAGCCGCCGGGCAACCGTCTGCGCGTCGCGCTGACCGGCCTGACGATGGCCGAGCACTTCCGTGACGAAGGCCTCGACGTGCTGTTCTTCGTCGACAACATCTACCGTTTCACGCTGGCCGGTACCGAAGTGTCGGCACTGCTCGGCCGTATGCCGTCGGCAGTGGGCTACCAGCCGACGCTGGCTGAAGAAATGGGCAAGCTGCAAGAGCGCATCACGTCGACCAAGAAGGGCTCGATTACGTCGGTCCAGGCCGTGTACGTCCCTGCGGACGACTTGACCGACCCGTCGCCGGCAACCACCTTCGGCCACCTTGACGCAACCGTCGTTCTGTCGCGTGACATCGCTTCGCTGGGTATCTACCCGGCGGTCGACCCGCTCGACTCGACGTCGCGCCAGATCGACCCGAACGTGATCGGTGAAGAGCACTACTCGATCACCCGTCGCGTTCAGCAGACGCTGCAGCGCTACAAGGAACTGCGCGACATCATCGCGATTCTGGGCATGGACGAACTGTCGCCGGAAGACAAGCTGTCGGTCGCGCGCGCACGTAAGATCCAGCGTTTCCTGTCGCAGCCGTTCCACGTCGCTGAAGTGTTCACGGGCTCGCCGGGCAAGTACGTGCCGCTGAAGGAAACGATCCGCGGCTTCAAGATGATCGTCGACGGCGAGTGCGACCACCTGCCGGAACAGGCGTTCTACATGGTCGGCACGATCGACGAAGCCTTCGAGAAGGCCAAGAAGATCCAGTAAAGGTCGGGTGTAACGCAGCGGGTGCCGGCCCGCGGCGTATCGATACGCGTGATGTATCGGTGCGCCGCTTCGGCACCCACGTAATACGCTCAACCGTGCCTTGCATGGGACGGGGGTAAGCGCTGAAGCGCTCACTCCCGCCGACAGGAGTCGATATGGCAACCATCAAAGTAGACGTCGTCAGCGCGGAAGAGCAGATCTTCTCGGGCGAGGCGAAATTCGTCGCGCTGCCGGGCGAATCGGGTGAGCTGGGCATTCTGCCGGGCCACACGCCGCTGATCACGCGGATTCGTCCGGGTGCGGTGCGCATCGAAGCCGAAAACGGCAACGACGAATTCGTGTTCGTCGCGGGCGGCATTCTCGAAGTGCAGCCGGGCGCCGTGACGGTGCTCGCCGACACCGCGATCCGCGGCAAGGATCTCGACTCGGCGAAAGCCGAGGAAGCGCGCAAGCGCGCCGAGGAGACGCTGCAGAACGCGAAGTCGGACATCGACCTCGCGAAGGCGCAATCCGAGCTCGCGACCGCGATGGCGCAGCTCGAAGCGATCCAGCGTCTGGCGAAGATCCGCAGCCGGCACTGAGCCAGCCGCGCATCACGCGAAAGAAAGCAGCCTCCGGGCTGCTTTTTTTTCGTCCGATTTCAGGCCGAGTGTGCTTTTCCGTCCGGTCGCCGGGGATCGATGTCAGAGTGTCGTCAGCGGAGCGCGTTATCGTCCGCTGGATCAGGCTGACACAAGAGACGGAGACATCATGGCTGCAGACTCACGCGTGGGGGCGCTGATCGCGCCCGAAAACGGCTTGTCGTACGTGCGCGGCGCGACCGACGTGCCGCTATCCGAAGCGACGATCGGACAGTTCCTGCGGGAGACCGCCGAACGCTTTCCCGACCGGCCGGCCGTGGTGTTTCGCGAGCAGCGCGTGCGCTGGACCTGGCGTGCGTTCGCGGACGAGGTCGACGCGCTGGCCGCGGGCCTCGCCGCGCTCGGCATCGGCAAGGGCGACCGCGTCGGCATCTGGTCGCCGAACCGCAGCGAATGGCTGCTGACCCAGTTCGCGACCGCGCGCATCGGCGCGATTCTCGTCAACCTCAACCCCGCCTACCGGCTCGCGGAACTCGAGTATGCGCTGAACAAGGTCCGCTGCACGGCGGTGATCACCGCGGAGCGCTTCAAGTCGTCCGGCTACGTCGAGATGCTGCAGACGATCGCGCCGGAGCTGGCGAGCGCGGCGCCGGGCGCGCTGCATGCCGCGCGCGTGCCGAGCCTGCGCACCATCGTGTCGATGGGCGACGTCGCGCCGGCCGGCATGTTCCGTTTCACCGACGTGATCGCGCGCGGCCGCGACGCGCTCGACCCCGCGGCGCTCGACGCGCTCGGCGCGACGCTCGCATCGACCGACCCGATCAACATCCAGTTCACGAGCGGCACGACCGGCAGCCCGAAGGGCGCGACGCTCACGCACCGCAACGTCGTCAACAACGCGCGCTCGATCGCGATGGCGATGCGCTTCAGCGAGCAGGACGCGCTCTGCATTCCGGTGCCGCTGTATCACTGCTTCGGGATGGTGCTGTCGGTGCTCGCCTGCGTGTCGACGGGCGCCGCGATGGTGTTTCCCGGCGAGGCGTTCGACCCGGCGGCGACGCTCGCCGCGGTCGCGGAGGAGCGCTGCACCGCGCTGCACGGCGTGCCGACGATGTTCATCGCGGAGCTCGACCATCCGGATTTCGCGAAGTACGACCTGTCGACGCTGCGCACCGGCATCATGGCCGGCTCGCCGTGCCCGATCGAGACGATGAAGCGCGTCGTGTCGCAGATGCACATGTCCGAGGTGACGATCGCGTACGGGATGACGGAGACGAGCCCCGTGTCGTTCCACAGCTCGACCGACGATCCGCTCGAGAAGCGCACGACGACGGTCGGCCGCATCCAGCCGCACCTGGAAGTGAAGGTCATCGATCCGAGCGGCGGCACCGTGCCGGTCGGGGAGACGGGCGAGCTGTGCACGAAGGGCTACTCGGTGATGCTCGGCTACTGGGACGACGACGAGAAGACGCGCGACGTGCTGGTGGACGGCTGGATGCACACGGGCGACCTCGCGACGATCGACGCGGACGGCTACTGCAACATCGTCGGCCGCCTGAAGGACATGCTGATCCGCGGCGGCGAGAACATCTACCCGCGCGAGATCGAGGAGTTTCTGTTTCGGCATCCGAAGATTCAGAGCGCGCAGGTGTTCGGCGTGCCGGACGCGAAGTACGGCGAGGAAGTGTGCGCGTGGATCGTGCTGCGCGCGGGCGAGCAGATGAGCGAGGACGACGTGCGTGCCTTCTGCAGCGGGCAGATCGCGCACTACAAGATCCCGCGCTACATCCGCTTCGTCGACGAGCTGCCGATGACGGTGACGGGGAAGGTGCAGAAGTTCATCATGCGCCAGCGCATGATCGACGAGCTGAAGCTCGACGTGCAGAAGACCGCGTGATGCGCGCAACGTGACGGCCTGCGGGCCGTTACGTTTTCGATGGACGAAAAAAAGCGGGCTTATTAGCCCGCTAAAAACCACACGCTACGGGGTTAGCGCGAGGAGACCAAAGATGGAACGCGTCCGGAGGGAAGACCGGAAACGACTCCAACAAGGATGCCCCTGGGTAGGGCTTCGGTACATGACCGACGGGCTCGCAGCGCTTCGCGTCCGCTCACACTTGGCACACGAGACCGCATCCGTGTTGAAACCGTTGAAGGCCATTGTGGGCGAATTGATGTGCCCTCGCGGTAACAAAGTGTTTCAGGTTGTAACGCCCGCCAGATAAGGCTTTCCGGGATTTTTTGCTGTTTTATGTGATCCTGAAAAGGTCATTTTTACCAATATTTCCGCAACTGTTTTCATGGCGTGCGCGTGATGCGTTTTTCATGCGTGTTAGGCTCGACGAAGTTCACAATCACACGCGAAAAAATGCATCGCGCCGGGGCCTCGGTCGAGAACGATTCAATCATCAGAAAGATTTTGAAACGTGATCGGGTGATCGAGTAGTCGGCCTTTCGGATAAACCTGATCATCCGAACCATGGCGTCGCCGAAACCAGGCAGCAGGCCGGCTGCCGGATCGTGGCGGTCAACCCGGTGCTCGGGTGCTCCACGGGCCGCGCGTCGGCCGCCGCCTTCCCGGCACGCGCGGTGCCGCGTGCGCATCACTTCAGCCACTTGTCCGAGATCGCCTGGAATTCGCCGTTCGACAGCGCCAGGTGCAGCCATTGATCGACGTATTGCTGGAACACGACGTCGCCGCGCGGCACCATGTACGCCTTCTCGCCGAACTGGAGCGGCTTGTCCGGGTGCACCGAGCACAGGCCCGGATTCAGCTTTTGCTGCAGCAGCGTCTCGGACGCGTCGGTGACCATCACGTCCGCCTTGCCCGCGAGGATCTGCTTGAAGATCGTCACGTTGTCCGGGTAGACGGTGACGTTCGCGTGCGTGAAATGCTGCTTCGCAAAACGCTCGTTGGTGCCGCCGGGATTCACGATCACGCGCGTCTCGGGCCGGTCGATCTGCGCGACGCTCTGGTATTTGTCGGCATCCGCGCAGCGCACGATCGGCGTCTTGCCGTCGGTCATGTACGGCTGCGTGAAGAACGCGCGCTTCTGGCGCTCGAGCGAGGTCGATACCCCGCCCACCGCGATGTCGCATTTCGCGACGAAATCGGCGGTCAGGGTCGGCCAGCTCGTCTTCACGTAGTCGGCCTTCACGCCGAGCGATTTCGCGAGCGCGTCCGCCATGTCGATGTCGATGCCCTCGAACCGGCCGTCGGTGCGGTAGTACGAATACGGCTTGTAGTCGCCGGTCGTGCACACGCGCAGCGCGCCGCGCGCGAGCACCTCGTCGAGCCGCGAGCCGGCGGCGGGGGCCGCGCCCGCGTCGGCCGCGCAAGCAGTGCCCGAGGCGCTCGTCAGCAGTAGTGCGGCCGCGGCGAACGCGGCAAGCTTCGGCATCGTCATCGTGTCTCCTCCTTCATCTGGTTCGATATGAGCGACGATCATAACGGAGCCATCGCGCGCGTCATATGGCCGCCATCGGCCGCCGCGCGCGGCGCAAGCGCCCCGGTCCGGTAAAATGCGCTTTTGCCTCTCGCATCGTCGCTTCCACCGTGGCCCATACCCTGCTCAACGACACCTTCCTGCGTGCGCTCCTGCGCGAGCCGACCGACTACACGCCGATCTGGCTGATGCGCCAGGCGGGCCGCTACCTGCCCGAGTACAACGCGACGCGCGCCCGGGCCGGCAGCTTCCTGGGCCTCGCGAAGAACCCCGACTACGCGACCGAAGTGACGCTGCAGCCGCTCGAGCGCTTCCCGCTCGACGCCGCGATCCTGTTCTCGGACATCCTGACGATTCCCGACGCGATGGGCCTCGGCCTCGACTTCCAGGTGGGCGAAGGGCCGAAGTTCGCGCATCCGGTGCGCACCGAGGCGGACGTCGCGAAGCTCGCGGTGCCGGACATCGGCGCGACGCTCGGCTACGTGACCGACGCGGTGCGCGAGATCCGCCGCGCGCTGACCGACGGCCAGGGCCGCCAGCGGGTGCCGCTGATCGGCTTCTCGGGCAGCCCGTGGACGCTCGCGTGCTACATGGTCGAGGGCGGCGGCTCGGACGATTTCCGCACCGTGAAGACGATGGCGTATGCGCGGCCGGACCTGATGCACCGGATCCTCGACATCAACGCGCAGGCGGTGGCCGCATACCTGAACGCGCAGATCGAAGCCGGCGCGCAGGCCGTGATGATCTTCGATACGTGGGGCGGCGCATTGGCGGACGGCGCATACCAGCGCTACTCGCTCGACTACATCCGGCGTGTGGTCGCGCAGCTCAAGCGTGAGCACGACGGCGCGCGCGTGCCGGTCATCACCTTCACGAAGGGCGGCGGGCTGTGGCTCGAGGAGATCGCGGCGACGGGCGTCGACGCGGTCGGGCTCGACTGGACGGTCAACGTCGGCGCCGCGCGCGAGCGCGTGGCGGGGCAGGTCGCGCTGCAGGGCAACCTCGACCCGACGATCCTGTTTGCGCCGCCGGCCGCGATCCGCGAGCAGGCGCGCGCGGTGCTCGACAGCTACGGCAACCACCCGGGCCACGTGTTCAACCTCGGGCACGGCATCTCGCAGTTCACGCCGCCGGAGCACGTCGCCGAGCTGGTCGACGAGGTGCACAACCACAGCCGCGCGATCCGTAGCTCGGCCGCGCGCTGATTGCAAGCGGGGCCATGCTGCGGTGCGGAGCGGCGATGTTTCGCGATCCGGGCTAAACAGGGCGCAACCCCGCCCGGACGGCCGATCCGCCGCTTGTCAAGACTTGACTTATACACATTTTCCACGTTGCAGCGCGGTAGAGCCCCGTATCGGTCAAATTACCTCGCTATTGTCGGGTAATTTGAATAGCAGCCTTATGGAATAAGGCTTCGCGGCGACCGGCCGTATACCGGAAAAAGCAGTGGAAGGCACGACCCGACGCGCTTTCCGGGTGGTGGGCGGCGAGTTCTCAACAAAGTTATCCACAGGCCGGTCAGGGTATACGGCGATTCCTAATGCGAATCCAAAACTTAGCGCCGAATCTGAAGTTTTACTTTAAGTTCGCCGGCCCCGCCCATGCATTGGGGGGCGGAACCCGAACGGCGCGCGCCGGCGCGGGGTGCCCGTGACGGACGGCACCTATCTGCGGGTCGCGCTCGACCATCCGCTCGCGACCCTGTTCGATTACCGCTGCGATGCGCAGCCGGCGCCCGGGCCCGGCACGCTCGTGCAGGTGCCGTTCGGCAGGCGGCAGGCGGTCGGGCTCGTCTGCGAAGTGACGACTCACACTGACGTGCCGCCGTCGCGGCTGCGCGCGGTCGACGCGATCTGCACGGAGCTGCCGCCGCTGTCGGCCGACTGGCTGGCGCTCGTCGGGTTCGCCGCCGATTACTACCAGCGCGGCCGCGGCGAGGTCGCGCTGCCCGCGCTGCCGCAGGCGCTGCGCGATGCCGGGCGCTGGGGGCGGCTGCTGGCGCCGGAAGTCCGCTATCGGGCGTCCGAGGCCGGCCGCGCGGCGCTGCCCGACGCGCTGCCCGCGCGCGCGGCGGCACTGCGGCGGCTCGCGCAGGCGCTGGCCGACGCCGAGTCGCTGAGCCTGCCCGATGCGCGCGCGCTGCACCCGAAGGCGGCGGCGACGCTCGACGACTGGGCCGCGCAGGGCTGGGTCGACGTCGAGACGATCGGCTGGGCGGATAACCCTGTGCCCAAGCCTGTGGATAACCTGTCGACAAGCGGTGGGCAAAGTAGCGGGCAAAACGGCGGACGAACCGAGCCGCCGCCGCTGACCGACCAGCAGGCCGAGGCGCTCGACGCGATTCGCGCCGCGCAGGGCTTCGCGCCGTTCCTGCTGCACGGCGTGACCGGCAGCGGCAAGACCGAGGTCTATCTGCATGCGCTCGCGTCGCTGCTGGACGCGCGGCCCGATGCGCAGGCGCTCGTGCTCGTCCCCGAAATCAACCTGACGCCGCAGTTCGAGGCCGCATTCCGCGCGCGCTTCGCCGGCACGCTTGCGCCGGACGCGATCGTCACGCTGCACAGCGGGCTGGCCGAGGGCGAGCGCGCGCGCAACTGGCTGGCCGCGCATACGGGCCGCGCGCGGATCGTGCTCGGCACGCGCCTCGCGGTGCTCGCGTCGCTGCCGACGCTCGCGCTGATTGTCGTCGACGAGGAGCACGAACCCGCGTACAAGCAGCAGGAAGGGCTGCGCTATTCGGCGCGCGACCTCGCGGTGTGGCGCGCGAAGCAGCTCGGCATCCCGGTCGTGCTCGGCTCGGCGACGCCGTCGCTCGAAAGCTGGTGGCAGGCCGAGCAGGGGCGCTACAGGAAGCTCACGCTGTCGCGGCGCGCGGTGGCCGACGCGGTGCTGCCGAGCGTGCGGCTGATCGACCTCGAGGAGGAGCGGCGGCGCGGGCGCGCGTCGATGGGCGGGCTGTCCGGGCCGCTCGTCGCGGCGCTGAAGGCGCGGCTCGAGCGCGGCGAGCAGAGCCTCGTGTTCCTGAACCGGCGCGGCTACGCGCCGCAACTCGCATGCGACGCGTGCGGCTGGGTGGCCGGCTGCCCGCGCTGCAGCGCGTACGTCGTGCTGCACAAGCCCGAGCACGCGCTGCGCTGCCACCACTGCGGCTGGGAAGCCCGCATCCCGCGGTCGTGCCCCGAGTGCGGCAACGTCGATATCGCACCGCTCGGCCGCGGCACGCAGCGCGTCGAGGAAGCGCTCGCCGAGGCGGTGCCCGGCGCGCGCATCCTGCGGATCGATGCCGACAGCACGCGCCGCAAGGGCAGCGCGCAGGCGCTGTTCTCGGACGTGCACGCGGGCGAGGTCGACATCCTGGTCGGCACGCAGATGATCGCGAAGGGGCACGACTTCCAGCGCGTGTCGCTGGTCGGCGTGCTCAACGCCGATACCGCGCTGTTCTCGCACGATTTCCGCGCGAGCGAGCGGCTGTTCGCGCAGCTGATGCAGGTGAGCGGCCGCGCGGGCCGCGCCGGGCTGCCGGGCGAGGTGCTCGTGCAGACGCGCTACCCGCGCCACGCGCTCTACCACGCGCTCGCGCGGCACGATTACGTCGGCTTCGCGAATTCGACGCTCGGCGAGCGGCGCGATGCGCATCTGCCGCCGTTCGTCTACCAGGCGCTGCTGCGCGCCGAGGGGCGCACGCTCGACGCGGCGCTCGGCTTCCTGCAGCAGGCCGCGGCGGCGCTGCCGGGGCTGCCCGGCGCGGACCGCGTCACCGTGTACGACGCGGTGCCGATGACGATCGTGAAGGTCGCGAACGTCCATCGCGCGCAGTTGCTGCTCGAAAGCGCGTCGCGGGCGGCGCTGCAGCACGCGCTGCACGCGTGGCACTTCGAGCTGCGCGCGCTGAAGGGCGTGCTGCGGTGGAACGTCGAGGTCGATCCGCTGGACGTCTGACGGCGCCCGGCGCCACGCGCGCGCACCGGCTGGTTTTCCCGCTATTCCCATTCCCCCTTGTCATCCCGCTTCGCGCGGCCGTTCCGGCGCGTGTGCAACCGGGTTCCGTCCCGCGCCATACCGGGCCCGGGTTGCCCGCGCGTGTCCGCACGCGGCGGATCAGGGAAAATCCCGATCCCCCGACCACGGGCAACTCCTAGGTTGCGATCTCATAAGTAGCTGATTATATTCAATAAAATTGAGGTGCAACCATATACGAAATTGGGTTGCACCTTTTTATTGTGTGCCGTAGGATTTCGCGCATCCTCTCACGTCACTGGCCGGCTTCCCGTCGGCGCACGAACCCACCATGGCAAGCACCACCCTTGGCGTCAAAGTCGACGACCTGCTCCGCTCGCGCCTGAAAGACGCAGCCACGCGGCTCGAACGCACCCCCCACTGGCTCATCAAGCAGGCGATCTTCGCGTATCTCGAACGCATCGAGCACGGCCAGCTGCCGCCGGAGCTGTCCGGCCACAGCGGCGTGACCGATCTCGCCGACGGCCAGGCCGGCGAGGGCGACGACGACAACTCCCCGCACCCGTTCCTCGAGTTCGCGCAGAACGTGCAACCGCAATCGGTGCTGCGCGCGGCGATCACGGCCGCGTACCGCCGCCCCGAGCCGGAGTGCGTGCCGTTCCTGATCGGCCAGGCGCGGCTGCCCGCGAACCTGTCGGCGGACGTGCAGGCGCTCGCCGGGCAGCTCGTCGAGGCGCTGCGCGAGAAGAGCTCGGGCGGCGGCGTCGAAGGGCTGATCCACGAATTCTCGCTGTCGAGCCAGGAAGGCGTCGCGCTGATGTGTCTCGCCGAGGCGCTGCTGCGCATTCCCGACCGCGCGACCCGCGACGCGCTGATCCGCGACAAGATCAGCAAGGGCGACTGGCGCTCGCACGTCGGCCACGCGCCGTCGCTGTTCGTGAACGCGGCGACCTGGGGGCTGATGATCACCGGCAAGCTCGTCACGACCAATAGCGAAGCGGGGCTGTCGTCGGCGCTTACGCGCCTGATCGGCCGCGGCGGCGAGCCGCTGATCCGCAAGGGCGTCGACATGGCGATGCGCCTGATGGGCGAGCAGTTCGTCACCGGCGAGACGATTTCCGAAGCGCTCGCGAACAGCCGCAAGTTCGAGGCGCGCGGCTTCCGCTACTCGTACGACATGCTCGGCGAAGCGGCGACGACCGAAGAAGATGCGCAGCGCTACTACGCATCGTACGAGCAGGCGATCCACGCGATCGGCAAGGCGGCCGGCGGCCGCGGCATCTACGAAGGCCCCGGCATCTCGATCAAGCTGTCGGCGCTGCACGCGCGCTACTCGCGCTCGCAGCAGGACCGCACGATGAGCGAGCTGCTGCCGCGCGTGCGCGCGCTCGCGCTGCTTGCGCGCCGCTACGACATCGGCCTGAACATCGACGCGGAAGAAGCCGACCGTCTCGAGCTGTCGCTCGACCTGCTCGAGGCGCTGTGCTTCGACCCGGAACTCGCGGGCTGGAACGGCATCGGCTTCGTCGTGCAGGGCTACCAGAAGCGCTGCCCGTTCGTGATCGACTACCTGATCGACCTCGCGCGCCGCAGCCGTCACCGCCTGATGATCCGCCTCGTGAAGGGCGCGTACTGGGATACCGAGATCAAGCGGGCGCAGGTGGACGGCCTCGAAGGCTACCCGGTCTACACGCGCAAGATCTACACCGACGTGTCGTACCTCGCGTGCGCGAAGAAGCTGCTTGCCGCGCCGGACGCGGTCTATCCGCAGTTCGCGACGCACAACGCGTACACGCTGGCCGCGATCTATCACCTCGCGGGCCAGAACTACTACCCGGGCCAGTATGAATTCCAGTGCCTGCACGGGATGGGCGAGCCGCTGTACGAGGAAGTGACCGGCCGCGACAAGCTGAACCGCCCGTGCCGCGTGTACGCGCCGGTCGGCACGCACGAGACGCTGCTCGCGTACCTCGTGCGCCGCCTGCTCGAGAACGGCGCGAACACGTCGTTCGTGAACCGCATCGCGGACAAGACCGTGTCGGTGAAGGAGCTGGTCGCCGATCCGGTGGAGGAAGCGCTGAAGGTCACGCCGCTCGGCGCGCCGCATGCGAAGATCCCGCTGCCGCGCAACCTGTACGGCGACGAGCGCTTCAACTCGATGGGCCTCGACCTGTCGAACGAGCATCGCCTCGCGTCGCTGTCGTCCGCGCTGCTCGCGAGCGCGCACCACCCGTGGCGCGCCGCGCCGATGCTCGCCGACGACGCGCTCGCCGACGCGCCGGCCCGCGACGTGCGCAACCCGGCCGACCAGCGCGACGTGGTCGGCGCGGTCAGCGAAGCGACGGCCGAGCACGTGAGCGCCGCGCTCGCGCACGCGGTGGCCGCCGCGCCGATCTGGCAGGCGACGCCGGTCGATGCGCGCGCCGACTGTCTCGCGCGTGCCGCCGACCTGCTCGAAGCGCAGATGCATACGCTGATGGGCCTGATCGTGCGCGAAGCGGGCAAGTCGCTGCCGAACGCCATTGCGGAAATCCGCGAGGCGGTCGATTTCCTGCGCTACTACGCCGCGCAGATCCGCGACGAATTCTCGAACGACACGCACCGTCCGCTCGGCCCGGTCGTCTGTATCAGCCCGTGGAACTTCCCGCTCGCGATCTTCATGGGCCAGGTGGCCGCGGCGCTGGCCGCCGGCAACACGGTGCTCGCGAAGCCCGCCGAGCAGACGCCGCTGATCGCGGCCCAGGCCGTGCGCCTCTTGCGCGAGGCCGGCGTGCCGGCCGGCGCGGTACAGCTGCTGCCGGGCACCGGCGAGACGGTCGGCGCGGCGCTGGTGGCCGACGCGCGCACCCGCGCGGTGATGTTCACCGGCTCGACCGAAGTCGCGCGCCTGATCAACAAGACGCTGTCGGCGCGCCTCGACCCGGACGGCAAGCCGATTCCGCTGATCGCCGAGACGGGCGGCCAGAACGCGATGATCGTCGATTCGTCGGCGCTCGCCGAGCAGGTCGTCGCGGACGTGATGCAGTCGTCGTTCGACTCGGCCGGTCAACGGTGTTCGGCGCTGCGCGTTCTGTGTCTGCAGGACGATGTCGCCGACCGCACGCTGACGATGCTGAAGGGCGCGATGCAGGAACTCGCGCTCGGCAACCCCGACCGCCTGTCGACGGACGTCGGCCCGGTGATCGACGGCGAGGCGAAGCAGACGATCGACACGCACGTCGCCGCGATGAAGGACAAGGGCCACGGCGTCACGCAGCTCGCGATGCCGGACGCGTGCGCGCACGGCACCTTCGTGCCGCCGACGCTGATCGAGATCGGCAGCATCGACGAGCTGAAGCGCGAAGTGTTCGGCCCGGTGCTGCACGTGGTGCGGTATCGCCGCAGCGCGCTGGACAAGCTGCTCGAGCAGATCCGCGCGACCGGCTACGGCCTCACGCTCGGCATCCACACGCGGATCGACGAGACGATCGCGCACGTGATCGAACGCGCGCACGTCGGCAACATCTACGTGAACCGCAACGTGATCGGCGCGGTGGTCGGCGTGCAGCCGTTCGGCGGCGAAGGGCTGTCGGGCACGGGCCCGAAGGCCGGCGGCGCGCTGTACCTGCAGCGCCTGCTCGCGACGCGCCCGTCCGGCCTGCCGCGTTCGCTCGCGGACATGCTGGTGGCCGACGCTGCCGTTGAAGGCGAGTCGCGCGAGAACCCGGCGTCCACGCTGACGGCGCTGCGCGACTGGCTGATCGAGCAGCGCGAGCCGGCACTGGCCGCGCGCTGCGACGGTTACCTGGCACAGGTGCCGGCCGGCGCCACCGCGGTGCTGACCGGCCCGACGGGCGAGCGGAATACGTATACACTCGGCCCGCGCGGCACGGTGCTGTGCGTGGCGGCCACGCCAGGCGGCGCGCGTGCGCAGTTCGCGGCGGTGCTCGCGACGGGCAACCGCGCGCTGTTCGCCGGTGCCGCGGGCGAGGCGCTGTTCGCCGCGCTGCCGGCGGCGCTGAAGGCGCATGCGAGCGTGCGCAAGCAGGCGGACGCGGCGTTCGACGCGGTGCTGTTCGAAGGCGACAGCGACGAACTGCAGACGCTCGTGAAGGAGGTCGCGCAGCGGCCGGGCCCGATCGTGTCGGTGCAGGGCGTGTCGGCCGGTGCGTTCGAGCACGGCGACGCGGAAGACTACGCGCTCGAGCGGCTGCTCACCGAGCGCTCGGTCAGCGTGAACACCGCGGCGGCGGGCGGCAATGCGAATTTGATGACGATCGGCTGACCATCCTTGCCGTTCGGATCAAACAAAGGAAGCGGCAAGGCGATCCCGAAGCCGCTCCATTTACACCTGGTACCAAGGAGATGCAATGGAACACACGATGAAAAAGCTGGCAGGCGCGACGTTCGTCGCGGTCATGTCGCTGGCGGGGACTGCGCACGCGGATGACGTGAAGGTCGGCTACGCAGGCCCGATGACCGGTGCACAGGCGCATTACGGCAAGGATATGCAGAACGGCATCGTGCTCGCGATCGAGGACTTCAACGCGACGAAGCCGACGATCGGCGGCAAGCCGGTCAAGTTCGTGCTGGACACGCAGGACGACCAGGCCGACCCGCGCACGGGCACGACGGTCGCACAGAAGCTCGTCGACGACGGCATCAAGGGCATGCTCGGCCACTTCAACTCGGGCACGACGATTCCGGCCTCGCGCATCTACGCGAACGCGGGCATTCCGCAGATCGCGATGGCGACCGCGCCGGAATACACGCAGCAGGGTTACAAGACGACCTTCCGCATGATGACGTCCGACACGCAGCAGGGCTCGGTGGCGGGCGCGTTCGTGTCGAAGGATCTCGGCATGAAGAAGATCGCGATCGTCGACGACCGCACCGCGTACGGCCAGGGCCTGGCCGACCAGTTCGAGAAGTCGGCGAAGGCGGCCGGCGCGACGATCGTGATGCGTGAATTCACGAACGACAAGGCCGTCGACTTCAAGGCGATCCTGACCAAGCTGAAGGCTGCGCAGCCGGATCTCGTCTACTACGGCGGCGCGGATTCGCAGGCGGCGCCGATGGTCAAGCAGATGAAGGCGCTGGGCTTCAAGGCGCCGCTGATGGGCGGCGAAATGGTGAAGACGCCGACCTTCCTGAAGATCGCGGGCGACGCGGCGGAAGGCACGATCGCGTCGCTGGCGGGCCTGCCGCTGACCGAAATGCCGGGCGGCAAGTCCTATGCGGACAAGTACAAGAAGCGCTTCGGCGAAGACGTGCAGACCTACTCGCCGTATTCGTACGACGGCGCGATGGCGATGTTCAACGCGATGAAGAAGGCCGATTCGACCGATCCGGCGAAGTACCTGCCGGTGCTCGCGAAGAGCGACATGGCGGGTGTCACGTCGTCGCACGTCGCGTATGACGCGAAGGGCGACCTGAAGTACGGCGGCATCACGATGTACAAGGTCGAGAAGGGCGAGTGGAAGCCGCTGAAGAGCATCGGCGGCAAGTAAGCCGACGAGTGTAGCGGGGCCACCGGCCCCGGCCGACGCCACCGCGACGCGCAAGCGTCCGGTGGCGTTTTTCATTGTCGGGCGCTCAGCCGGGCCGCCGGCGCAGCAGGAACTTTTGTACCTTGCCGGTCGGCGTGCGCGGCAGCGCGTCCGCGTACACGACCTCGCGCGGAATCTTGTACGCGGCGAGCCGCTCGCCGCAGAACGCGCGCAGCGCCTGCGCATCGCGTGCCGCGCCCGCCCGCACGACGACGTGCGCGACCACCGTCTCGCCCCATTCCGGATGCGCGATGCCGACCACCGCCGCTTCCAGCACGTCCGGATGCGCGCCCAGCACGTCCTCCACTTCCTTCGAATAGACGTTCTCGCCGCCCGTCACGATCATGTCCTTCAGCCGGTCGACGAGGAACAGGTAGCCATCCTGATCGATGCGCGCGACGTCGCCGGTGCGGTACCAGCCGCCCGGCGCGAACGCGGCGCGCGTCGCGGCCGGATCGTCGAGATAGCCGATCATCATGCTGTCGGCCTTCAGCCAGATTTCGCCCGCTTCGCCCGGCCGCGCGTCGCCGCCGTCGGCGCGCACGACGCGCAGGTCGACGCCGGGGCCGCCGTGGCGGCCGATCGAGCCGGCCTTCGCGAGCTGCTCGTCGGGGTACAGCGTGGTGCCGGCGGGGCCCGTCTCGGTCATCCCGTACACCTGGTAGAACACGCCGCCGCGATACGCGTGCGCGAGCCGTTCGGCCTGCGCGGCGCCGATCGGGCCGCCGCCGTAGAGCCACGCGCGCACGCTCGACAGGTCGAACGCGGCGAAGCCGTCGATCGTGTCGAGCGGCAGCGTGTACGACACCGGCGCGCCGAAATACAGCGTCGCGCGCTCGCGCTCGACCGCCTGCAGGAAGCGCAGCGGATGGTATTCGCGCAGCAGCACGACGGTGCCGCCCGCGTACAGCGTGCCGCCGAACCAGTTGTTGAGCGGCGACGCATGCCAGATCGGCATCGCCATCAGCGTGCGTTCGTGGCGGCCGATGCCGATCGCCAGCGCGGCGTGCATCGCCGCGAGCGTCACCGTGCGGTGGCTGTGCACGCAGCCTTTCGGGTGGCCGGTGGTGCCGGACGTGTAGAGGATCTGCGCGATGTCGTCGTCGGCGGGCTCGATGCCGGCGACGCCGTCCATCGCGTCGCGCATCGTGTCGAAGCACGGCAGGCCCGCGAGCGTGCCTTCGGTCGACAGCCGCCGCGCCGGATGCGCGACGCGTTCGAGCACGCCCGCGAGCGCCGCGTCGAACAGGATCACCTTGGCGCGGCTGTGTTCGAGCACGTAGTCGACTTCCGGCGCCTGCAGCTTGTGGTTGACCGGCACGAACGCCGCGCCGAGCCGCCACGCGCCGAACATCGCGTCGATGAAGGCGGGCGTGTTGAAGCACATCGCGGCGACGCGCTCGCCGGCCGCGATGCCGAGCGCACTCAGCACGGCCGCCGCGCGGTGCGAGCGCTCGCGCGCGTCGGCGTACGTGATCGTCGTGTCGTCGTGGCGCAGGAACGGCTTGTCGGGTGTCGCGCGAGCGGCGCGGTCGAGGGCGGAAAGGAGGTTCATCCGGACTCCCGAGCGAGTGACGAGGCGGCGCCGTCAGGCGGGATACGCGCGCTGCAGCAGCGCGGCGACGTCGATGCCGCGCGGATCGAAGCCGCCCGCGATGCGGCCCCACGCGGGCTCGGCGAGCCGCGTCGCGACGAACGCATCGGCCACCGCGGCCGGCGCGTCGCGCCGCAGCAGGCACGCTTGCGCGACGAGCGCGAGGCGCTGCGCGAACAGGCGGCCCGATGCCTCGAGCGTATCGGCCGGCGCGGCGAGCATCGTGCGCAGCGTGTCGAGCGCCGCCCGGATCCGTGGCTCGCCGGCAGCTGCTTCGTTCAGCTCGTCGAGCAGCGCGGCGGCCGCATCCGGCTCGCGCGACACCGCGCGCAGCACGTCGAGGCACATCACATTGCCGGAGCCTTCCCAGATCGAGTTGACGGGCGCCTCGCGGAACAGCCGCGCGATCGGGCCGTCGTCGACGTAGCCGTTGCCGCCGAACACTTCCATCACTTCGCCGGTCAGCTCGACCGCGCGCTTGCAGACCCAGAATTTCGCGGCGGGCGTGACGATGCGCTTCCACGCGCGCTCGCGCGGCGAGTCGTCGCGTTCGAATGCGGCGGCGAGCCGCATCGCGAGCGCGAGCGCGGCCTCGCTTTCGAGCGCGAGATCGGCGAGCACGGTGCGCATCAGCGGCTGCTCGGCGAGCGCGCGGCCGAACGCGTGACGCTGCCGCGTGTAGGCGATCGCCTGCACGACGCCCTGGCGCAGCATCGCCGCGCTGCCGAGCACGCAGTTCAGGCGCGTGTAGGTCGCCATCTCGATGATGGTCGGGATGCCGCGGCCTTCGTCGCCGAGCATGATGCCCCACGCGTCGTTCAGCTCGATCTCGCTGCTCGAGTTGCTGCGGTTGCCGACCTTGTTCTTCAGGCGCTGGATCTCGACCGCGTTCTTGGTGCCGTCGGGCCGCCAGCGCGGCACGTAGAAGCACGACGGGCCGCCGGCGTCGGTGCGCGCGACGACGAGGTGCGCATCGCACATCGGCGCGGAGAAGAACCACTTGTGGCCGCGCAGCAGATATTCGCCGCCGCGGCCGCCCGCGCCGAACGGCGTCGCGAGCGTCGTGTTCGCGCGCACGTCGGAGCCGCCCTGTTTCTCGGTCATGCCCATGCCGAACCAGATCGAGCGCTTCTGCGCGACCGGCACGTCGCGCGGGTCGTACGCGTCGCTGTACAGCCGCTCGCGCAGCAGCTCCCACAGCGCGGGCTCCTTCTGCAGCACGGGAATCGCGGCCTGCGTCATCGTCGCCGGGCACAGCGTGCCGGCCTCGATCTGGCCGTGCAGGTAGAAACCGGCCGCGGTGGCCGCCCAGCGGCCGGGGCGCGTGTCGCGGAACGCGAGCGACACGAAGCCGGCCTCGCGGTACATGCCGAGCAGCGCGTGCCACGCCGGGTGAAAATCGACGCGGTCGATCCGCCTGCCGCGCCGGTCGAACGTGTTCAGTTCCGGCGTATGCCGGTTCGCGTCTTCCGCGAGCCGGGCGGTGTCGGCGCTGCCGAGCCGCGCGCCGTACGCGTCGAGCTGCGGCGCGGCCCAGCCGGCGCCGGCGCGCGCGAGCGCCTCGCGCAGCGGGGCGTCGGTGGCGAAGAGGTTATAGTCGACCAGTTCGTCGAACTGGTTTGCAACGGCGTGCGTCGGCCCGGCCATCGGTGTGTCTCCCTGTTCCCTGCGTCGCGCTCGATCTGGGGTGGCGCGCTGGCGCGTGCCCCGGCCCCATGCAAAGCTCGTGCTGTCCTGATTCCAGAGTAGCAAATATGCCGCCGCGACATGTTCAGGTTCCGGCGCCGCCCGGCCCGCCGGCGGCGCAACCCCGGCCCGCCTTGCGCCGCCGGCCGCGCCAGCCGCGCGCGCAGGCGAGCTCCGACGCGCTGCAGCAGGCGTTCGTTCAGCTTTGGCTCGAGCGCGGCTACGCGAAGACGACGATCCGCGAGATCGCGGCGGTCGCGGGCGTGAGCGTCGGTACGTTCTACGAGTATTTCGCCGACAAGCAGAGCCTCGCCGCGCTGTGCATCCACCGGCGCGTGCAGGCGATGGCCGACCGGCTGCGCGCCGCGGCCGGCACGCTGCGCGGCGCGCCGCGCGCGGCGCTTGCCGCCGCGCTGGTCGACCTGCAGGTTGACGCGATCGGCGCCGATGCGGCGCTGTGGAGCGCGCTGTTCGCGCTGGAGCGGCAGGTATCGCCGCTCGCCGCCTACCGGCGGCATTACGACGCGTACGTCGCGCTGTGGCGCGATGCGCTCGCGCAGGCGGCCGACCCGCCGCCGGCCGCGCGGCTCGACGGGCTCGCGCGGATGGCGCATTCGACCTGCTACGGCTGGATCTCGCAATCGCTGCTGACGCTCGGGCCGGCGCTCGACGCGGCCACGCTGCGCGGCGAGCTGCGGGCGGCGCTGCACGCGTACCTGGCGGCCGCGCCGACGGCGCCGCGTGGGCCCCGCCGCGCGATCTCAGGGAATTCCCGTACCGCATGAGAGCCTGCCGGCTGCCATCAGCCGGCAGGCGTGGCATGGCGTAGGCCATGACTTGAATGCATGGCGCCCATGCAGAACTTTCGGTTGTTCGCCGATATTGGATCGGGCTAAATCCTCCTGCATGCACGGGCCGCGCGAGCGCGCCCGTGGTTCGGAACATCATCAGGAGGACTCATGCGAAGCGCCACCGCGCCCCGTTCGAAGCTGCCCGACGTCGGGACGACGATCTTCACCGTGATCGGCCAGCTTGCCGCGCAGCACGACGCGCTGAACCTGTCGCAGGGCGCGCCGAATTTCGCGCCGGATCCGGCGCTCGTCGAGGGCGTCGCGCGCGCAATGCGCGACGGGCACAACCAGTACGCGCCGATGGCCGGGCTCGCGCGGCTGCGCGAGCGGCTCGCCGAGAAGACCGAGGCGCTGTACGGCGCGCGCTACGACCCGGCGACCGAGGTCACGGTGATCGCGAGCGCGAGCGAGGGCCTGTACGCGGCGATCAGCGCGCTCGTGCATCCGGGCGACGAGGTGATCTACTTCGAGCCGGCCTTCGACAGCTACGCGCCGATCGTGCGGATGCAGGGCGCGACGCCGGTCGCGATCAAGCTGTCGCCCGCGCATTTCCGCGTCGACTGGGACGAGGTGGCCGCGGCGATCACGCCGCGCACGCGGATGATCATCGTCAACACGCCGCACAACCCGACCGCGACGGTGTTCTCCGAAGCCGATCTCGCGCGGCTCGCGCAACTGACGCGCGACACCGGCATCGTGATCCTGTCCGACGAGGTTTACGAGCACGTCGTGTTCGACGGCGCGCTGCACCAGAGCATGGCGCGGCATCGCGAGCTGGCCGAGCGCAGCGTGATCGTGTCGTCGTTCGGCAAGTCGTTCCACGTGACCGGCTGGCGGGTCGGCTACTGCGTCGCGCCGGCCGAGCTGATGGACGAGATCCGCAAGGTGCACCAGTTCATGGTGTTCTCGGCCGACACGCCGATGCAGGTCGCGTTCGCGGAGATGCTCGAGCAGCCGGCCAGCTATCTCGGCCTGTCGGCGTTCTATCAGGCCAAGCGCGACCTGCTCGCGCGCGAGCTCGCCGATTCGCGCTTCGAGCTGCTGCCGAGCGAAGGCTCGTTCTTCATGCTCGCGCGCTTCCGGCACTTCTCCGACGAGCGCGACAGCGATTTCGTGCTGCGCCTGATCCGCGACGCGCAGGTCGCGACGATTCCGCTGTCCGCGTTCTATACCGACGGCACCGACGCCGGCGTGATCCGGCTCAGCTTCTCGAAGGACGACGCGACGCTGATCGAGGGCGCGCGCCGGCTGCGCAGCATCTGAAGCACGCGGCGCGAGCCGTTCGAACCCCGCCCCGCGAACCGGGCTTTGCATGGGGCCGGTGCAAGCGCGCAAGCGCCGACGCCGGCCGACACTGGAGATCACGATGAAGGTCCTGAAGCAGTTGAAATTCTCGCTCGCGCTCGCCTGCGCGCTCGGTTCCGGCGCGGCATTCGCCGATGCGCAGCAGACGCTGCGCTTCGGCCTCGAGGCGCAATATCCGCCGTTCGAATCGAAGGCGCCCAGCGGCGAACTGCAGGGCTTCGACATCGACGTGGGCAATGCGGTGTGCCAGGCCGCGAAGCTGTCGTGCAAGTGGGTCGAGACGTCGTTCGACGGGCTGATTCCCGCGCTGCAGGGCCGCAAGTTCGACGCAATCAACTCGGCGATGAACGCGACCGAGCAGCGCCGCCAGGCGATCGACTTCACGACGATCATCTATCGGGTGCCGACGCAGCTGATCGCGCGCAACGGCAGCGGCCTGCTGCCGACGACGGAAGCGCTGAAGGGCAAGCGCGTCGGCGTGCTGCAGGCGTCGATCCAGGAAACGTACGCGAAGGCGCACTGGGCGCCGGCCGGCGTCGCGGTGGTCGCGTACCAGGACCAGAACCAGGCCTATGCGGACCTCGTCGCGGGCCGCCTCGACGCGACGCTGGTGCTGGCCCCGGCCGGCCAGCGCGGCTTCCTGTCGCGTCCGGACGGCAAGGATTTCGCGTTCGTCGGCCAGCCGGTGCGCGACGACCGGATTCTCGGCAGCGGCATCGCGTTCGGCCTGCGCAAGGGCGACGACGCGCTGAAGGCGAAGCTGAACGCGGCGATCGACAAGCTGAAGGCGGACGGCACGGTGAAATCGCTGGGCCAGAAGTATTTCGGCAACATCGACATTTCCCCGCAGTGACGGCGGCGATGCGCAGCGACGGCGACAACGATCGAACGGCGGCCGGCGGCGACATCGTCGCCGCGCTTGCCGCCGAACTGGGCACGGCGGCCGTCACGCCGCCGGCCGACATCGAGCCGCGTTTCTTCACCGCCTACAACGAGCCGCCGGGCGTACGGCCGCGCGCGCTCGTGCGGCCGCGCAGCGTCGACGAGGTGTCGCGCACGCTCGCGCTTTGCACGCGGCTCGGCCAGCCGGTGGTGCCGCAGGGCGGCCTGACGGGGCTCGCGCGCGGCGCGGTCGCGCTCGGCGGCGAGGTCGTGCTGTCGATGGAGCGCTTCGCGGGCATCGAGGCGCTCGACGCGGCGGCGGGCACCATCACCGTGCGCGCCGGCACGCCGCTGCAGGCCGTGCAGGAGGCGGCGGACGCGGCCGGTTTCACGTTCGGCGTCGATCTCGGCGCGCGCGGCTCGTGCCAGATCGGCGGCGCGCTCGCGACCAACGCGGGCGGCACGCGCGCGATCCGCTACGGGATGATGCGCGAGCAGGTGCTCGGGTTGGAGGCCGTGCTGGCGGACGGCACCGTCGTGTCGTCGATGAACCGGATGCTGAAGAACAACGCGGGCTACGACCTGAAGCAGTTGTTCATCGGCAGCGAAGGCACGCTCGGCGTGATCACGCGCGCGGTGCTGCGGCTCCATCCGAAGCTCGCGGAGCCCGCGACCGCGCTGTGCCGGGTCGCCGATTACGACGCGGTCGTCCGGCTGTGGGATCGCGTGCGCGCGCTGCCGGACGTGGTCAGCTTCGAGGCGATGTGGCCGGCGTTCTACCGGTACGTCGCGAATCACACGCCCGGGGTCGTCGCGCCGTTCGCGGCCGACGACGGCTTCGCGGTGCTGATCGAATGCGCGACCAGCGCGCCGGGCGGCGATGCGCAGCAGGCACTCGAAACCTGCCTCGCCGATGGCTTCGACGCGGGGCTCGTCGACGATGCGGCGCTCGCGACGTCGGCGCGGCAGGCGCGCGACCTGTGGACGCTGCGCGAAGGGCTCGCGATCGACGCGCTGCCGCATCTCGTCAACTTCGACGTGAGCCTGCCGACCGGCGAGCTCGGCGCGTTCGCGCAGCATTGCGAGGCGGCGCTGCGCGCGCGCTGGCCGGACATCGTGTGCCTGTTCTTCGGTCACGTCGGCGACGGCAACGTGCATATCGGCGTGTCGCATGCGGGGCCGGACGCGGCGAGCGAGGCCGAGCTGGATGAAGTCGTCTACGCGGTGGTGCGGGCGATGGGCGGCTCGATTTCCGCCGAGCACGGCATCGGCGTGCTCAAGCGGCCCTATCTCGGCCATACGCGCAGCGACGCGGAAATCGCCGTGATGCGCCGGCTGAAGGACGCGCTCGATCCGCGTCACATCCTGAACCCCGGCAAGGTGCTTTGACGGGCGGCGCGGCGCCGCGCCGCTCAGCCGTCGACCCAGTTCAGCGCGCCGATCCGCAGGTGCTCGACGATGCTGCGCGCCCAGCGGAGCTCGGCGTCGAGCAGCACCAGCGCGTGCTCGTTCTGCAGCAGGAACAGGCGCGGCACCTGGTTGGCTTGCGCGGCGTTGCGCAGCGCATCGAGACGCGCGCGCTCGGCTTCGAGCGCGGCGATGCGGTGTTCGAGCTGGTGGCGTGCGTCGTCGGCGTCGAGCAGCGGCAGGAACGCGAGCCCCGCGCCGAACGCGGGGAATTCGCGCGCGGGCTCCGAGAGGAGTGCGCGCAGCCATGTTTCCCCGGCCGTGCGCCCGGCATCGGTGAGCGTGTAGAGGGTGCGTTCCGGAAACGCGCCGTCACGTTCGGTGTCGTGCACGGCGATCAGGCCGTCGCGCAGCAGGCGGTCGATCGCCTGGTAAAGGCTCGTGCGCTGCCGCACGTTGACGACTTCGTCGTGGCCGCGCGCTTTCAATTGCTGCAGCATCCCGTACGGATGCATCGGGGCTTCGGTGAGCGTCGCGAGGATCGCGAGCGCCAGCGGCGACGGGCGGCTCATGGGGATAAATAGTCTGGATATGTCTAGTTAGATAATGACTAGTCTAATCTCAACTATCATATCCGGCAAGGCTTTCAGCCGAGGTGCGAGCGTTTCGCGGCCGGCGCGACCGTCTCCATCGTCACGAGCCCGTGCACGATTCCGCAATCCTCGACCGAGTGCTCGCCCACACATTGGCGGCGCAGTTCGGTCAACTGGTCGCGCAGATGCGTGAGCTCCGCAAGCCGCGCGTCGACGTGGCCGATGTGCTCGTCGAGCAGCGCGTTGATCGAATCGCAGCGATCGGCGGGCGTATCGGTGAGCCGCAACAGCGCGCGGATCTCGTCGTGCGCCATGTCGAGCGCGCGGCAGTTGCGGATGAAGCGCAGCCGTTCGACGTGTACTTCCGTGTAGTTCCGGTAATTCGCGTCGGTGCGCTCCGCATCGGGCATCAGCCCTTCCTTCTCGTAGAAGCGGATCGTCTCGGGCGTGCAGCGCGCCGCCTTGGCCAGTTCGCCGATCTTCATGCTTTTCTCCTGCCGAAGGGTTGACCTTGTAGTGGCTTCAGGGTGTTAACTCTACACCGTCAAGCTATCGAGGAGGTTCTGATGACCGACGCCCAGCGTACCCACGGCGAACGACCCCGCGCGGCCAGCGGCGACGGCGCATGTTGCGCCGATGCGCGCGAGATGCACGCGGCCGGTGTCGCCGCCGCGGTGCCGGAGGCCGGCCGGACGGCGCATGGCAACGCGCCCGCAGTGCAGTCGACGAAGCCGTACGCCTGCGCCCACGACCATGATCACGTGCATGCGGAAGGTCGCGGGGCCGCTGCCAGCCATGCGCACGTGCACGATCACGAGCATGCGCATGACCATGACCATGACCATGGCGCGAAGTCCGGTGAGGCCCGGGCACACGATCACGAGCATGCGCATGACCATGGCGCGAAGTCCGGCGAGGCCCGGGCACACGATCGCGAGCATGCGCATGACCATGGCGCGAAGTCCGGCGAGGCCCAGGCACACGATCACGAACATGCGCATGCCTGCAGCCACGACCACGCGCATGACGACGGCCACAACAGCCACGATCACGGCCACGACCATGCACACGCTCAAGACCACGACCACACCCACGCCGCCGCCGACTGCTGCACGCCGGCGGCGCTGACGCTCGCGCCGCTGCCCGCCGCGCAGGCGACTGCGTCCGGCCACGTGCGCACGTCGTTCCGGATCATGCAGATGGACTGCCCGACCGAGGAGACGCTGATCCGCAAGAAGCTCGGCGGCATGCGCGAGGTGTCGGCACTCGAATTCAACCTGATGCAGCGCCTGCTGACCGTGGACCACGTGCCCGGCGCGCAGGCGGCGATCGACGGCGCGATCCGCACGCTCGGCATGACGCCGGAGGCCGCGTCCGCGGATGCGCCCCCGGCGGCCGCGAAGCCGCAACCCGCGAAGCCGTGGTGGCCGCTGGCGCTGGCCGGCGCCGCCGCGCTCGCGTCGGAAGCGGCGAGTTGGCTCGGCCTGCCGTCGTGGGTCGCCGCGGCGCTCGCGCTCGCGGCCGTGCTGTCGTGCGGGACCACCACCTACAAGAAGGGCTGGATCGCGCTGCGCAACGGCAACCTGAACATCAACGCGCTGATGAGCATCGCGGTGACCGGCGCGATGGCGATCGGCCAGTGGCCGGAAGCCGCGATGGTGATGGTGCTGTTCACGATCGCCGAGCTGATCGAGGCGAAGTCGCTCGACCGCGCGCGCAACGCGATCCAGGGGCTGATGCGGCTGGCGCCGGACACCGCGACCGTGCGCGACCTGGACGGGTCGTGGCGCACGATCGAGGCCGCCCAGGTGGCGCTCGGCGCGATCGTGCGCGTGAAGCCGGGCGAGCGGATCGGCCTCGACGGCGAAGTCGTCGCGGGCAGCTCGACCGTGAACCAGGCGCCGATCACCGGCGAGAGCCTGCCCGTCGAGAAGACGGCCGGCGACACCGTGTTCGCCGGCACGATCAACGAAGCGGGCTCGTTCGACTACCGGGTGACCGCGGTCGCGTCGAACACCACGCTCGCGCGGATCATCCACGCGGTCGAGGAGGCGCAGGGCGCGAAGGCGCCGACGCAGCGCTTCGTCGACCAGTTCGCGCGCGTCTACACGCCGATCGTGTTCGCCGTCGCGCTGCTGGTCGCGATGGTCCCGCCGCTCGTGACGGGCGGCGCGTGGCATGAATGGATCTACCGCGCGCTGGTGCTGCTGGTGATCGCGTGCCCGTGCGCACTGGTGATCTCGACGCCGGTGACGATCGTGTCGGGCCTCGCGGCCGCCGCACGGCGCGGGATTCTCGTGAAGGGCGGCGTCTATCTCGAAGAGGGGCGCAAGCTCGTGTGGCTCGCACTCGACAAGACCGGCACGATCACGCACGGCAAGCCGGTGCAGACCGACTTCGTGCCGCGCGCGGCCGACGTCGACGCCGCGCGGGTGCGCCATCTCGCCGCAAGCCTCGCCGCGCGCTCCGATCACCCCGTGTCGCAGGCGATCGCGGCGGCGGCGCGCGAGGCGGGCGCCGCGCCGTTCGCCGACGTGCAGGACTTCGAAGCGCTGCTCGGGCGCGGCGTGCGCGGCGCGATCGACGGCGTGCGCTACTGGCTCGGCAACCACCGGCTCGTCGAGGAGCTGGAACGGTGCTCGCCGGAACTGGAAGCGCAGCTCGACGCGCTCGAGCGCGAGGGCAAGAGCGTCGTGATGCTGATCGACGACACGCGCGTGCTCGGCGTGTTCGCGGTGGCCGACACGATCAAGGACACGAGCCGCGCGGCGATCGCCGAGCTGCACGCGCTCGGCATCCGCACCGCGATGCTGACGGGCGACAACCCGCACACCGCGCAGGCGATCGCGAAGGAAGCCGGCATCGACGACGCGCGCGGCAACCAGCTGCCCGAGGACAAGCTCGCGGCGGTCGAGGAACTCGCGACGGGGGCCGGCGCGGTCGGGATGGTCGGCGACGGGATCAACGACGCGCCGGCGCTCGCACGCGCCGACATCGGCTTCGCGATGGGCGCGATGGGCACCGACACCGCGATCGAGACCGCGGACGTCGCGCTGATGGACGACGACCTGCGCAAGATTCCCGCGTTCGTGCGGCTGTCGCGCGCGACGCATCGCGTGCTGGTGCAGAACATCGGTTTCGCGCTCGGCGTGAAGCTCGTGTTCCTCGGCCTCACGGTCGCGGGGCTCGGCACGATGTGGATGGCGGTGTTCGCCGACGCGGGCGCGAGCCTGATCGTCGTGGGCAACGGTTTGCGCCTGCTGTCCCGCAGCAGGCATGCGTGACGGGCGCGCATGCGGCGCGAAGGAGCGAGCGATGGGTTTCCTCAAATGGATCACCGGCGGCCACGGCGGGCGTGGCCATCATGGCGGCGGGCAGCGTAGCGGACACGGCAGCCACGGCGGTGGCTTCGGCAACGAACGCGTCGGCAGCCATGGCGGCGGCTTCGGCAGCGAACACGCCGGCAGGCACGGCGGCGGCTTCGGCAACGAACACACCGGCAGCCACGGCGGCGGCTTCGGCAACGAACGCGCCGGCAGCCACGGCGGCGGCTTCGGCAGCGAACACGCCGGCAGCCATGGCGGCGGCTTCGGCAACGAACGCGCCGGCAGCCACAGCGGCGGCTTCGGCAACGAACACACCGGCAGCCATGGCGGTGGCTTCGGCAACGAACACGCCGGCAGTCATGCCCGCGGCGACGGCCATCTCGGCTGGGGCCGTCAGGCGCCGGCCGCCGGGAGCGCCGCGCCGCTGCGTCAGCTCGCCTGCGCCGGCTGCGGCGCGCTCAACGATGCGAGCGCGCGTTTCTGCGCCCAATGCGGCGCGGCGCAGCAGAGCGCCGCGTGCCGCCGCTGCCATGCGGCGCTGGCCGCCGGCGCGCGCTTCTGCCCGGCATGCGGCACGCAGGCGGCATGAGCGCGGGCGGGCATCAGCGCAGCGGCAGGTAGAGCTCCGTCAGCAGGTCGGCCGGCGCCGTATCCATCGGCGTGTTCAGGTACAGCTCGAACGGCGGCGCATCGGCGGCCTCGCGGCCGGAATGGCGCAGCCAGTCGCCGTACAGCCACTGATAGGCGGCCTTCAGGTCCGCATACGGCCCGGTGTGCAGCAGCACCGCATACTCGCCGCCCGCCACGGTGACCCGCTCGACGGGCGGGGCCGGCTCGATGTCCGCGGCGCCGCTGCCCGGCACGAAGCACGCCTTCGAACGCAGCTGCGCCTCCGGCGTGGTGTCCGGATCGTCGTAGTAGATCCCGAGCATCTTCGCGCCGGGCGCGAACAGCCCGTGCTGCGCGACCCAGCCGCCGAGCCGCGCGAACGCTTCGTTCACCTGCAGGTAGGAACCGGTATGGCCGATCGCGTAGCCGTGCAGCTCCGGCATCCGGCGAATCGCCACTTCGTGCTTGAACATGTCTCGATCTCCAGTGGGTAAAGGGTAGATGGCCCGGTGCACGCCGGCCCGCCGGTGTTGCACGGGCGGCACGCCGTAGGCGTCGCGGAACGCCCGCGTGAACGCATGCGTCGAGCCGTAGCCCGCGCGCCGCGCAATCCGTGCAATCGGCAGCGCCGTGCACACGAGGTCCTCCGACGCGCGCACGATGCGCATCCGCCGCACCGTCATCAGGATCGATTCGCCATACAGCGCGCGATAGACGCGGTGCCAGTGATACGGCGACAGGCACGCGATCTCGGCGAGCCGGTTCAGGTCGAGCGGTGTGTCGAGGTGGGTGTGGATGTAGTCGTGGACGCGCGCGAGACGGCTCGCGTAGCGCATCCAGCAAGGTGTCTCGTCGGCTGTCATCGGAGGCTCGCGGGAAGGACCGACGTCACGGTAGCACGCTGTGGTGTGACAAATCTTGCTGAGTTGGCTGACTCTGCCCCATTTCTTTTTTGAAATGGGGTCTCGTCCTCAGCGATCTATGACTAAAGTTAAAGACGGTGAAATCGGCTGAAGCCGTCATTTTTCTGCGCTAAGTTGCAACTGCGGTTGCAATTGCGGTTGCCCGCAGCGGGATCGCGCGTCATTTCGAAGTACGCAGGTAGTTCGTCGATGTTCAATCGCAACGCCACGTTTTTCGGGAGGAAGAAGAAATGGATGCATCCAGCTTCGTCACAACGCTGCAGGCCACGCTAGGCGGGTACCTGCCCAAGATCGCGGGCGCGATCGGCATCCTGGTGATCGGCTGGCTGATCGCCGTCGCGGTGCGGGCCGGCACGCTGCGGCTGCTCGGTGCGCTGAAGGTCGACCAGCGGATCGCCGAAAGCACCGGCCAGGGCGCCTACGTCGAGCGTATCGTCGCCGGCGGCCTGTTCTGGCTCGTGCTGCTCGTCACCGCGGTGGGCATCTTCAACGTGCTCAACCTGTATGCGGTGTCGAACCCGTTCTCGCTGCTGGTCACCCATATCGTCGACTACCTGCCGAACCTGATCGGCGGCGCGGCACTGGCGCTGATCGCGTGGCTGATCGCGTCGCTGCTGCGCAGCCTCGCGAACCGCGCGCTGAGATCCTGCAAGGTCGACGACGCGCTGGCCGCGAGCGCCGGCATGCGGCCGATGAGCAGCTACCTCGGCGACGTGCTGTTCTGGCTCGTGATCCTGATGTTCCTGCCGGCGATCCTGTCCGCGTTCGCGCTGTCGGGCCTGCTGTCGCCGGTGCAGGGGATGGTCGACAAGCTGCTCGCGATCGTGCCGAACCTGTTCGCGGCCGCGGTGATCGGCGTGGTCGGCTGGATCGTCGCGCGCGTGCTGCGCGGGCTCGTCACGAACCTGCTGATCGCGGCCGGCGCCGACCGGCTCACCGAGCGCGTCGACAGTCCGACGCCGGTGCGCGTGTCGAGCTTCGTCGGCACCGTCGTCTACGTGTTCGTGTTCGTGCCGACGCTGATTTCCGCGCTCGACGCGCTGAAGATCGACGCGATCTCCGGCCCCGCGACCAACATGCTGAACCAGTTCCTCGCCGCGGTGCCGGACATCGTCGCCGCGCTCGTGATCGTGCTCGTCACGCTCTATTTCGCGCGCTTCGTCGCCGCGCTCGCGCAGAAGCTGCTGGTCGCGGCGGGCGTCGACGGGCTGCCGGCGGTGCTCGGCGTCGAGCGCGTGTTCTCCGGGATGCTGCAGCCGTCGGTGCTGGCCGCGCGGCTGATCGTGTTCTTCGCGATGCTGTTCGCGGCGGTCGAGGCCGCCAACCGGCTCGGCTTCACGCAGGTGCGCGACGTCGTCACGCTGTTCATCGAATTCGGCGGCCACGTGCTGATGGGCGGCGTGATCCTCGTGATCGGCGTGTGGCTCGCGGGGCTCGCGCGCCGCGTGATCCAGCAGGCCGACAGCGAGCACAGCGTGCTGTTCGCGCGCATCGCGCAGTTCGCGATCCTCGGCCTCGTGTTCGCGATGGGGCTGCGCGCGATGGGCATCGCCAACGAGATCGTCCAGCTCGCGTTCGGCCTCGTGCTCGGCGCGATCGCGGTGGCGGTCGCGCTGTCGTTCGGCCTCGGCGGCCGCGAGGCGGCCGGCAAGCTGCTCGACCGCTGGTTCAACCAGCGCAACGGCGGCGGCCAGTAGCCGGTAAGGCCAGCCAGCGGCACGGCGGGCGGCGCGGCCCGCCGGCCGGCGTTTCCGTAAGCGAAATGTCGGCATGGACCTTTGCCGAATTTCGATAACACGTCGTTTAATGACTCACTAGCATCGATTCTCAGAAGTGCAGACCGCCCGCCGCACGGGCGGCGGCCTGCCACCCTTGAGGAGAAACCGATGAAAGCAGAGTCGAATGGCCGGCCCGCCGCCGGCGGCAAGTCGTCCGGCCAGCCCGCGCTGCAGCAGACGCTCGGAACCTGGCAGCTGTGGGGCATCGCGGTCGGCCTCGTGATTTCCGGCGAGTACTTCGGCTGGAGCTACGGCTGGGCGAGCGCGGGCACGCTGGGCTTCGTGATCACCGCGCTGTTCATTGCGGCGATGTACACGACCTTCATCTTCAGCTTCACCGAGCTGACCACGTCGATTCCGCATGCGGGCGGGCCGTTTGCCTACGCACGCCGCGCGTTCGGCCCGACGGGCGGCTATCTGGCCGGCGCGGCGACGCTCGTCGAATTCGTGTTCGCACCCCCTGCGATCGCGCTTGCGATCGGCGCGTACCTGCACGTGCAGTTCCCGGGGCTGGAGCCGAAGCACGCGGCGATGGGCGCGTATCTCGTGTTCATGGCGCTCAACATCGTCGGCGTGCAGATCGCCGCGACCTTCGAGCTCGTCGTCACGCTGCTCGCGATCTTCGAGCTGCTGGTGTTCATGGGCGTGGTGTCGCCGGGCTTCGCGTGGAGCAACTTCGTGAAGGGCGGCTGGTCCGGCGCCGATCACTTCAGCGTCGGTTCGTTCCACGGCATGTTCGCGGCGATCCCGTTCGCGATCTGGTTCTTCCTCGCGATCGAAGGCGTCGCGATGGCCGCCGAGGAGGCGAAGAACCCGAAGCGCTCGATCCCGATCGCGTACGTGGCCGGCATCCTGACGCTCGTCATTCTCGCGATCGGCGTGATGGTGTTCGCCGGCGGCGCGGGCGACTGGACCAAGCTCGCGAACATCAACGACCCGCTGCCGCAGGCGATGAAGTACATCGTCGGCGAGAACAGCGGCTGGATGCACATGCTCGTGTGGCTCGGCCTGTTCGGCCTGGTCGCGTCGTTCCACGGGATCATCCTCGGCTATTCGCGCCAGATCTTCGCGCTGGCCCGCGAAGGCTACCTGCCGGAGTGGCTCGGCAAGGTGCACCCGCGCTTCAAGACCCCGCATCGCGCGATCCTCGCGGGCGGCGTGGTCGGCATCGCGGCGATCTACAGCGACGAGCTGATCCAGTTCGGCGGCCAGACGCTCACCGCGAACATCGTCACGATGTCGGTGTTCGGCGCGATCGTGATGTATATCGTCAGCATGGCCTCGCTGTTCAAGCTGCGCCGCACGCAGCCGAACATGGCCCGCCCGTTCCGCGCGCCGCTGTATCCGCTGTTCCCGGCGTTCGCCATCATCGCCGCGCTGATCTGCCTCGGCACGATGGTGTACTTCAACGGGCTGGTCGCGATGGTGTTCGTCGTGTTCCTCGCGCTCGGCTACGCGTACTTCCTCGCGACCCGCGCGCAGCGCGCGCATGCGCCGGGCGACGCGCTGCTCGAGGAATGAAGGTGAAGGGCCGTTGAAACGGCACCCGGCGCGCCCGCGACAGCGGCGCGCCGAAGGTTTTTGCAAGGAGACTCGCACGATGTCCTACACGGAGACGATCGGTTCGCGCACCTACCGCTTCGCGGACCTGAAGACGCTGCTCGCGAAGGCGAGCCCGCTGCGCTCCGGCGACCAGCTCGCCGGCGTCGCGGCGGCGAGCGAGGAGGAGCGCGTCGCCGCGAAGATCGCGCTCGCGGGCGTGCCGCTCAAGGCGTTCCTGAACGAAGCGCTGATTCCCTATGAAGACGACGAGGTCACGCGCCTCATCGTCGACGATCACGATGCGCAGGCGTTCGCGGAGATCTCGCACCTGACGGTCGGCGATTTCCGCAACTGGCTGCTGTCGCCCGCGGCCGACGGCGCGGCGCTCGAGCGCATCGCGCCGGGCCTCACGCCGGAGATGGTCGCGGCCGTGTCGAAGCTGATGCGCAACCAGGACCTGATCGCGGCGGCGAGAAAGCGCCGCGTCGTCACGCGCTTTCGCAACACGGTCGGGCTGCCGGGCCGGATGTCGGTGCGGCTGCAGCCGAACCACCCGACCGACGACGTGAAGGGCATCGCCGCGTCGATGCTCGACGGGCTGATGTACGGCTGCGGCGACGCGATGATCGGCATCAACCCGGCAACCGACAGCCTCGCCGCGATCGTCAAGCTGCTCGCGATGATCGACACGTTCCGCGAGCGCTACCGGGTGCCGACGCAGTCGTGCGTGCTCACCCACGTGACCAACACGATCGCGGCGGTCGAGAAGGGCGCGCCGGTCGACCTGGTGTTCCAGTCGATCGCGGGCACCGAGAAGGCGAACGCGAGCTTCGGCATCTCGCTCGCGCTGCTCGGCGAAGCGCGCGAGGCGGCGCTGTCGCTCAAGCGCGGCACGGTCGGCAACAACCTGATGTATTTCGAAACGGGCCAGGGCAGCGCGCTGTCCGCGAACGCGCACCACGGCGTCGACCAGCAGACCTGCGAGGTGCGCGCGTATGCGGTCGCGCGCAAGTTCGAGCCGTTCCTCGTCAACACGGTGGTCGGCTTCATCGGGCCCGAATACCTGTACGACGGCAAGCAGATCATCCGTGCGGGGCTCGAGGATCACTTCTGCGGCAAGCTGCTCGGCGTGCCGATGGGCTGCGACATCTGCTACACGAATCACGCGGAGGCCGACCAGGACGACATGGACACGCTGCTGACGCTGCTCGGCGCGGCGGGCATCAACTTCATCATGGGGATTCCGGGCGCGGACGACGTGATGCTGAACTACCAGAGCACGTCGTTCCACGACCAGCTCTACGTGCGCGAGGTGCTCGGCCTGCGCCGCGCGCCGGAGTTCGAGGAGTGGCTGGAGACGATGGAGATCGCCGACGCGCACGGCGCGCTGCGCGCCGCGTCGGCCCGCGTGCCGCTGCTGGCCGGCGCGAACGAGTGGATGGGGTTGTCAGCATGAGCGACGCTGTCGAAAAGAACCCGTGGGGGCAGCTGAAGTCGTTCACGAACGCGCGGATCGCGCTCGGCCGCGCGGGCAGCAGCCTGCCGACCGCGCCGCTGCTGGCGTTCAACCTGTCGCACGCGCAGGCGCGCGACGCGGTGCACCAGCCGCTCGACGCCGATACGCTGCGGCGCGAGATCGAGGCGGCCAGCCTGCTGCCGACGCTCGGCGTGCAGAGCGCGGCGCCGGATCGCGACCACTATCTGCGCCGGCCCGATCTCGGCCGCAAGCTGTCCGACGACAGCCGCGCGCAGCTCGCCGCGCACGGCGCGGCGCTCGATGCCGCGCCCGACGTGGTGTTCGTGGTCGGCGACGGGCTGTCCGCGTTCGCGGCCGCGAAGCAGGCGCTGCCGCTTTTGCAGGCGGTGCGGCCGCGGCTCGATGCGGATGGCTGGCGCATCGGGCCGGTGGTCGTCGCGCGGCAGGCGCGCGTCGCGCTCGGCGACGAGATCGGCGAGCTGCTGCGCGCGAAGCTCGTCGCGATGCTGATCGGCGAGCGGCCGGGGCTCAGCTCGCCGGACAGCCTCGGCGTGTATCTCACCTGGGCGCCGCAGGTCGGCTGCCACGACGCGCTGCGCAACTGCATTTCGAACGTGCGGCCCGAAGGGCTGCCGTACGCGGCGGCCGCGCACAAGCTGCACTACCTGATGACGCATGCGCGCCGGCTCCAGCTGACGGGCGTCGGGCTCAAGGACGACAGCGACGCGCTGCTGCCGGACGCGGAAACGGCGCGGCTCGGCGCGGCGTGAGGCCCGCGCGCCTGCGTCACTTGAACAGCCGCTCGCACAGGAAATCGACGAACACCCTGAGCTTCGGCGACAACTGCCGGCTCGACGGCCACACGATCGAGAACTGCCCGGGCGCGATCCGGTAGTCGTCGAGCACGGTGACGAGCGCACCGCGCTCCAGCGCGTCGCGCGCGAGGAAGTCGGGCATGTAGCCGATGCCGAGGCCTGCGAGCACCGCGCCGCGCAGCGCTTCCATGTTGTTGCAGGTCATCGCGGCGCGCAGCTTCAGCGGCGCGCCGTCGTCGGCCGCGAGCGCCCAGTCCTGCAGCTTGCCCGTCGTCGGGAAGCAGTAGCGCACGCAGTCGTGCGCCGCGAGGTCGCGCGGCACGCGCGGCGTGCCGGCCTGCGCGAGATACGCGGGCGTCGCGCACAGCACGAACCCGAACGGGCCGAGCCGCCGCGACATCAGGCTCGAATCCGACAGCTGCCCGCTGCGGATCGCCGCGTCGAAGCCGCCTTCGACGACGTCCACCATCCTGTCGTTGAAATCCAGGTCCAGCTCGACGTCCGGGTACTGCTGCTTGAATGCGGGCAGCACCGGCAGCAGGAACCGGTAGCCGATCACCGGCAGGCTCACGCGCAGCTTGCCGCGCGGGCGCTGCGCGGATTCGGTCACCATCGCCTCGGCGTCGCGGAAATCCTCGAGGATCTGCTGGCAGCGCGCGTGGAAATGCCGGCCCTCGTCGGTGAGCGTCACGCGGCGCGTGGTGCGGTGGAACAGGCGCACGCCGAGCGAGTGTTCGAGCTTCGCGATCGTCTTGCCGACCGCCGACGCCGAGATGCCGAGCGTGCGGCCGGCCGCGACGAAGCTCAGCGTTTCCGCGGTGCGGACGAACGCGACGATGCCGTTCAGGTTGTTCATCGAGGTTTCGGCGGCGGCCTTCATTTTTGAGATTAAGGAATTCTAGTCCGCTATATCCGGAATCCTGCATGGTTTTTCCGCGATTCAATCCGAATTATCGTGTGTCGCTTCGATGGCGCCCCGGCGCCGAGTCTTCGAGGAGCAACGATGGATTCCACCTTTTCCGCCACACCCGCGCACCGTCGCATGCTGGTGCTGGCCGCCGTGTGCGCGGCGGCCGTCGCGCTGCCGTTGAGCTTTTCCGGCGGCGCGGTCGCGACCCCCGCGATCGGCCGCGACCTGCACGGCGGGCCGGTCGCGCTGAACTGGATCACGAACGCGTTCATGCTCGCGTTCGGCAGTTTCCTGATGGCCGCCGGCGCGCTCGCGGACCAGTTCGGCCGCAAGCGCGTGTTCGCGATCGGCGTGGGCGGCTTCACGCTGCTGTCGGTCGCGCTCGCGTTCGCGCCGTCGATGCGCGCGCTCGACCTGCTGCGCGCCGCGCAGGGGCTGGCCGCCGCGGCGGCGCTGGCGGGCGGCACCGCCGCGCTCGCGCAGGAGTTCGACGGCCCGGCGCGCACGCGCGCGTTCAGCCTGCTCGGCACGACCTTCGGCATCGGCCTCGCGTTCGGCCCGGTGCTGGCGGGCTGCCTGATCGCGCGCTACGGCTGGCGCGCGATCTTCCTGACGGGCGCCGTGGCCGGCGCGCTGTCGCTCGGGTTCGGGCTGCCGCGCATGCGCGAGTCGCGCGACCCGCATGCGACGGGGCTCGACTGGCCCGGCACTGCCGCGTTCACGGCCGCGCTGACGCTGTTCACGTTCGGCGTGATCGAGGCGCCGGCGCGCGGCTGGACGAGCCCGCTCGTCGTCGGCCTGCTGGCCGGCGCGGCGCTCTTCGCGGCCGCGTTCGTCGCGATCGAGGCCCGCGTCGCGCGGCCGATGCTCGACCTGTCGCTGTTCCGCATTCCGCGCTTCGTCGGCGTGCAGGTGCTGCCGGTGTCCACCTGCTGCTGCTACATCGTGCTGCTGGTCGTGCTGCCGCTGCGCTTCATCGGCATCGACGGCTTCAGCGAGATCGACGCGGGCTGGCTGATGCTCGCGATTTCCGCGCCGATGCTCGTGGTGCCGCTGGTCGCGGCGACGCTCACGCGCTGGCTGTCGGCCGGCGTGATCTCGGGCGTCGGGCTGCTGGTCGCGGCGGCGGGGCTCGGGTGGCTGAGCGTTGCGCTGCGCGGCGGCGCGGGGCCGGCGGCGATCGCGCCGATGGTCGCGATCGGCGTCGGCGCCGGGATGCCGTGGGGGCTGATGGACGGGCTGTCGGTGAGCGTCGTGCCGAAGGAGCGCGCGGGGATGGCGACCGGCATCTTCAGCACGACGCGGGTCGCGGGCGAGGGGATCGCGCTCGCGATCGCCGGCGCGGTGCTCGCGGCACTTGCGCAGGCGGGGCTGCGCGCGGCGGGCGTGGCCGGTGCGGAGAGTGCGGCGGGCGGTGCGCCGGACGCAACCGCCACGAGCGATGCGATCGTGCGGGCCGCCTCGCGGCTCGCGACCGGCGACCTCGGCGGTGCGGCCGCGGCGCTGCCGCATGCGGGGCGCGCGGTGCTGCTGCAGAGCTACACGCAGGCGTTCGATCATCTGCTGATCGGGCTCGCGGGCGTGACGGTGCTGTGCGCGGCGGTGGTGTTCGCGTTTCTCGGCGGGCGGCGCGCAGGGGCCGCGTGACGCATCTTCAGGCTGGAACGAGATTCGGCAGTCCGGCATCCGCCCGCGCGTGCGCATCGTCGACCGCGACGACGACATAGCGCTGCGCATCGGGCCACAGATGCGCCCAGCGGCGCGCGTCTTCGTCGATCGTCGCGCGGCCCTGCACGAGCCACGACGTCTCGCGCGGGAAATCGACGAACAGCAGCGCGATGGCCGGATTCACGAGCAGGTTGCCGATCGTGTTGAACAGGTTGTTGCCCGCGAAATCGGGCAGCACGAGCGTACCTGCGTCGGGGATGTCGACGAGCGGCTCGAACGTGCCGTCGGCGCGCGGCTGGCGGCCACGGTACGAGCAATCGCTGTCGCCCGCCGGATTCGCGGTCGCGACGATCAGGAACGCCTGCGCGCGGATGAACGCGATCGCGTCGGCGGAAAGGGGGCCGTGACGAGTCATGGGTCGGTGAGCGTGTCCGGATGCACCGCACGCAGACGCAAGCGACATGCCACGCGCCGCGCTCGCAAGCGACGCGCATCCGGCGTGCCTCAGGCGTGCCTTCGGCGCGCGCCGCCCCGCCGGCACTGTTGGAATTTCGAACGCTCCGCACGGCGCGGATCACGCCGGGTGTTCAGGTTTGGCGCAGTCGCCCGCGACACGCGCGCGGGGCGCACGGCGCAACGCCGTGCCGGCCGCATGCGGGGTGTTTGGCATGCAAGTTGCGTAAACGGACACGCGCAACCAACCGGCGCCGCATTCCGACAAGCAAAGCATGATGAACAGGAGACACTGATGAACCCGTTTGACCTGAAACAACTGGGCCTCGACGTCGAATACCCGTACCGCCAGCAGTACGACAACTACATCGGCGGCAAGTGGGTGCCGCCGGTCAAGGGCGAGTATTTCGAGAACGTGTCGCCGATCAACGGCCAGCCGTTCTGCCGCATTCCGCGCTCGAGCGCGGACGACATCGAGGTCGCGCTCGATGCCGCGCACGCCGCGCGCCGCAAGTGGGGCAAGACGTCGGTGACGGAGCGCGCGAACCTGCTGCTCGCCGCGGCCGACCGGATGGAAAAGAACCTGAAGCTGCTCGCCGTCGCGGAAACGATCGACAACGGCAAGCCGCTGCGCGAGACGATGGCCGCCGACCTGCCGCTCGCGGTCGACCACTTCCGCTATTTCGCGGGCTGCATCCGCGCGCAGGAAGGCGGCATCTCCGAGATCGACGACAACACGGTCGCGTACCACTTCCACGAGCCGGTGGGCGTCGTCGGCCAGATCATTCCGTGGAACTTCCCGCTGCTGATGGCCGCATGGAAGCTCGCGCCGGCGCTCGCGGCCGGCTGCTGCATCGTGATGAAGCCGGCCGAGCAGACGCCTGCTTCAGTGCTGGTGCTGATGGAATTGATCGGCGACCTGTTCCCGCCGGGCGTGATCAACATCGTGAACGGTTTCGGCAAGGAGGCCGGCGAAGCGCTCGCGACCAGCAAGCGCATCGCGAAGATCGCGTTCACGGGCTCGACGCCGGTCGGCAAGCACATCCTGCACGCGGCCGCCGACAACCTGATCCCGTCGACGGTCGAGCTGGGCGGCAAGAGCCCGAACATCTTCTTCGCCGACGTGCTCGACCAGGACGACGCGTTCCTCGACAAGGCGCTCGAAGGGCTCGCGATGTTCGCGCTGAACCAGGGCGAGGTGTGCACGTGCCCGTCGCGCGTGCTGATCCAGGAATCGATCTACGAGCGCTTCATCGAGAAGGCGGTCGCGCGCGTCGAGCGCATCAAGGCCGGCCATCCGCTCGACCTGCAGACGATGATCGGCGCGCAGGCGTCGCAGCAGCAGCTCGACAAGATCCTGTCGTACATCGACATCGGCCGCGGCGAAGGCGCGCAATGCCTGACGGGCGGCGAGCGCACGGCGCCGGCGGCCGAACTCGGCACGGGCTATTACGTGAAGCCGACGATGCTGCTCGGCAACAACAAGATGCGCGTGTTCCAGGAGGAGATCTTCGGGCCGGTCGCGTCGGTGATGACCTTCAAGGACGAGCAGGACGCGATCGAACTCGCGAACGACACGTTCTACGGCCTCGGCGCGGGCGTGTGGACCCGCAACGGCACGCGTGCGTACCGGATGGGCCGCGAGATCGAGGCCGGCCGCGTGTGGACCAACTGCTATCACCTGTATCCCGCGCATGCGGCGTTCGGCGGGTACAAGCAGTCGGGCATCGGTCGCGAGACCCACAAGACGGCGCTGTCGAACTACCAGCAGACGAAGTGCCTGCTGGTCAGCTACCAGGCCGAGGCGCTCGGGTTCTTCTGATCGGGGCGGGGGGGCGGGCGCGGGCCGGCCGCAGCGATGCAGGTTGCGGCTGGCCCGGCGCGGCCGGCCAGGCGCCGGTGGCTCGCCGGTGGCGGTGTCGCCGGCGCAACCCGCAAGGAGCCGACATGGCGGAACCCGTTCGACCGGCCTCCCGGCATCCGGTTTTTCACGACGGCGAACTCGACGCGCATCGCCGCTTCGGCGTCGCGGACGAAGCCGAGCGCATGCGCGATGTCGTCACCACGCGGGTGAGCATCGGCGTGCGGCAATTCATCGAGGCGCAGCCGTTCATGTTCGTCGCCGTCGGCGCCGGTGGCGACGCGCGCGTGAGTTGCGACATCGTGCAATCGATGCGCGACGCGCAGGGCGAACGGCTGCCGGTCGTCCGGGTGGTTGACACGAAGACGCTGCGCTTCGCGCTGCCGCGCGCGGCCGGGCCGCAAGGGCGGATCTGCGCGGCGCGATGCGACGGCAACGGCGTCGGGCTGCTGTTCGTCGATTTCCTGCGCGGGATTCGCTACCGGATCAACGGCCGGGCCGTCGTGCGCGAGGGTTTGCCGGACAGTGACGCGATGCCGTGGCCGGCGGATTGCCCGATCGTCGAGCTGACGGTCGCGCAGGCCTACGGCGATTGCGGCACGCGCGTCGTGCGGCTGCGGCCCGGCGGCGGCGCGTGACCGGGCCGGCGGCGCGCACGACGCCCGGCGGCCGCACCAGCCGGGTGCGCGCGGCGCGCCATCCCGGTCAGTACGCATTGCGCGGCCGGGCGCGCCGTCGTTGAATGACGGGCATTCCGCCGGATCGCGTATCGAATATGCGCGATTCGGCACGGGACTTGCATGGTTTGCGGGGTTCCGGGGCGACAGGAGAAGGACGATGAACGATCGAGTGGCAGGCGCCGGCGAACCGACCGCCGAGGACACGCGGTGCAGCGCGCAAGGCGACGACGTGCCGGCCGGGCAGGCCGTCGTCAGCGTCGCGCACGATGCCGACGAGCAGGCGCGCAACCTGATCGGCTGGCGGCAAACTTACGACCAGCTTGCGGCGGGCCGCTTCGTCGGCACGCTGACCGAGCTGCCGCTCGACACGATGAAGCTGTTCCGCGAATCGACGAGCCACACGCTGCGCCAGGCGTGCGAAGTGCGCGGCGATGCGTACTGGTTCGGCATCCCGCTCGTGCGCGACGGCGGCGCGCGCGTCGACGCGCAGCGGATCGACGCCGGCGCGCTCGCATTCCGCCCCGGCAACGTCGAATTCGAATTGCTGACGCCCGCGCAGTTCGCGATCTATGGCGTGGTGGTGCGCGGCGACGTGCTGCGCCGCTATGCGGAGCAGGTCGAGCACTGCGGGCTCGACGAGCGGCTGCCGACGCAAAGCGTCGTGCAGGTCGGCGAGGCGCGGCTCACGCGGCTGTGCACGCTGCTCGGCCAGCGGCTCGACGACGCGGCCGCCGCCGTCGCGCCGCTGCCGGACCCGCAGCGCAACGACCTGCAGGCCGAGGTGCTCGCCGCGCTGTTCGACGTGTGCGCGCTGCCCGCCGACGGCGCGGCCGGCACGGCGCTCGCCCGCCGGCGCTGGATCGTCGAGCAGGCGCGCGACTACGTGCTCGCGCATCGCACGCGCCCGGTCGGCGTGCCGGAGCTGTGCGAGCAACTGCACGTGAGCCGCCGCACGTTGCAGTACTGCTTCCAGGACGTGCTCGGAATGGCGCCCGCGACCTATCTGCGCACGCTGCGCCTGAACGGCGCGCGGCGCGACCTGTGCGGCCGCGCGGCGGAATCGGTGCAGGACGTCGCCGAGGCGTGGGGCTTCTGGCACCTGAGCCAGTTCGCGACCGATTACCGGCGGATGTTCGGCAAGCGGCCGTCGGAAGCGCTGCGCGACAGCGCGGTGATGGTCGCGGCGGGGTGAGTCGGGCGCATTGCCTCCGGAACGTCACCCCTGATCGACCGCCGCCCGGCGCGGTGCCGGCCAGTCGAGCGCATCCCAATCGAGCGCGCGATACGCCGCGTCGACTGCCGCGAGATCGTCCGGTGCTTCGCTGCGATGAATCCCGCGCAGCGCGTCCGGCACGTCGAGGGCGACCGGCACGCAATGCGGATAGTCGCGCATGCGCAAGCCCGGCGCGATCGTCGTGAAGCAGGCGAGCGTCGGCACGTCGAAACCGTCGGCGAGATGGAGCGCCGCCGTATCCGACGAGAACAGCATGTTCGCGCCCCTGACCCACGCGATGAAGGCCGCGGTATCGCGGGCGAACGGGCTCACATCGGTATAAGCCGGATGCGCGAGCGGCTCGAAGCCGACGACGGGCAGCCCGTAGCGCTGCGCGAGCCGCTCGACGCACGCGGCGCGCAACGCGGGCGGCACGCTGCGCACGGCGGTGCTCGCGCTCGGGCAGAACAGCACGTACGGCCGCCGCCAGGCATCCGGCAGCGCGGGCAGCGGCAGCCGCGCGAGCCAGCGGTTGCGCTTCGCTGCTGCGGGCACGGCGGCCGGCTCCGCGCCGAGCGCCGCGAGAAAGAAGTCGATCATCGGCAGCCGCGCGAAATCCGGCCAGTAAAGGTGGTTGCCGACATCGATGCGGATCGCGCCGGCCGGCAGCGCATCGGCCGGCCACGGCAGCGTGTGCGCCGGCGCGACGACGCCGGCCGCGAGCGCGTACAGCGCGTCGACATGGCGTGGCGCACGGGCCGGGCGATACAGCGTGAAGCGCAGCCCCGGGTGCGCGTCGCGCAGCGCGGCGAGCGCGGTCAGGCCGATCACCGAATCGCCGAGCGCGACGCCCATCCCGTTGATCACGTGCACGTGCAGCGTGCCGTCGTAAGCGAGCCGGAACGGCTGCGTGGCGGCGTGCAGCAGGCCCAGCGCGGGCGCGGCCGGCACGTGGCCGGCCGCGGCGCCGTGATCATGTTCGAGATCGTAGGGGGCGACGAGCGTGCGGTCCGGCGCGAGCAGCGTGCCGGGCCAGACGAGCGCGTCGCCTGCCGACAGCGCGGTGCCCGCCGCGCACGCGCCCATCGTCATGCGCCGCGCGCGCGGCGGCCCTGTTCGCGGATCTGTTCGAGCGTCGCGGCCGGCGTGCTCGCGTCCTGCGGCACGCGGATCTCGATCAGCGCCGGCAGCCCGCAGGCCAGCGCGCGCTCGAGCGCGGGCGCGAACTCGGCGGTGCGCTCGACCGTCTCGCCGTGCGCGCCGAACGCGCGCGCATACGCGGCGAAATCCGGGTTCGTGAGCCCGGTGCCGTGCACGCGGCCCGGATAGTTGCGCTCCTGATGCATGCGGATCGTGCCGAAATGCCCGTTGTTGACGACGATCGCGACGATGTTCAGCCCGTACTGCATCGCGGTCGCGAGCTCGTTGCCGGCCATCATGAAGCAGCCGTCGCCGGCGAGCGCGACGACCGTTCGCGACGGGTACAGCGACTTCGCGGCGAGCGCGGCCGGCACCCCGTAGCCCATCGCGCCGCTGGTCGGCGCGAGCTGCGAGCGGAAGTGCCGGTACGCGAAGTGCCGGTGCAGCCAGATCGCGTAATTGCCCGCGCCGTTGGTCAGGATCGCGTCGTGCGGCAGGCGCTCGCGCAGCTGCGTCATCACGTCGCCGAGCTGGACGTCGCCGGGCATCGGCAGCGGCGCGTGCCAGTCGAGATAGGCGCGATGCGCGTCGGCCGCGCTGCCGGCCCACGCGGGCGCGGCCGGCGGCTCGAGCGCGGCGAGCAGCGCCGTGATTTCCGGCATGCCCGACACGATCGGCAGGTCGGCCGCGTAGACCCGGCCGAGCTCGTCCGCGCCCTGGTGGACGTGGATCAGCGTCTGGCGCGTCTTCGGGATCTCGAGCAGCGTGTAGCCGCCGGTGGTCGCCTCGCCGAGGCGGGGGCCGAGCGCGAACAGCAGGTCGGCTTCGCGGATGCACCGCGCCAGCGCAGGGTTGATGCCGAGGCCGACGTCGCCCGCGTAGTTCGGGTGCGCGTTGTCGAAGGTGTCCTGATAGCGGAACGCGCACGCGACCGGCAACTGCCAGCGCTCGACGAAGCTGCGCAGGTTCGCGCACGCGTCGGTCGTCCAGCCGCTGCCGCCGACCACGACGAACGGCCGTTCCGCGCGCGCGAGCCGCTCGCGCAGCTCGTCGATCTGCGCGGCGGACGGCGCGGCCACAATGCGCTTCGCGGGCGGCGCGACCGGCTGCGGCGCGCACGGCTCGGACAGCACGTCCTCGGGCAGCGCGAGCACGACCGGGCCGGGGCGGCCGGCGGTCGCGACGTGGAATGCGTGGCTCAGGTATTCCGGCAGGCGGCGCGGATCGTCGATTTGCGCGACCCATTTCGCCATCTCGCCGAACATGCGGCGGTAGTCGATTTCCTGGAACGCCTCGCGATCGAGATGCTCGCGCGCGCACTGGCCGATGAACAGGATCATCGGCGTCGAATCCTGGAAGGCGGTGTGCACGCCGATCGACGCGTGCGTCGCGCCGGGCCCGCGCGTGACGAACGCGATGCCGGGGCGGCCGGTCAGCTTGCCGACCGCCTCCGCCATGTTCGCGGCGGCCGCCTCGTGGCGGCAGACCACCGTCTGGATGCGCGCGGTGTGGTCCGCCAGCGCATCGAGCACGGCGAGAAAACTCTCGCCCGGCACGCAGAACACGCGTTCGACGTGATTGGCGAGCAACGCATCGACGAGCAGGCGCGCGCCGTTGACGCCGCGCGGCTCGAGATCCTCGGAATGCGACATGGGATGCCGTCTCCCTGGGTAGCGGGACGTACAGCTTACGCCGGTTGGGGGGAGGGTGAAAAGTGTCGGAACGCGGATGGAGAAGGATCGGCGATTGGCCGGAAGGCCAGCTTGCGCGCGTGTTGCGACCGATCAAAAGTGTCACATCGGGTGCCGAGTCGAATGCCGACCCGGATCGCTGAAACGATGCTGCCAATTAACAGTAAGACGGTCGATCATTCAATAGTAAAGTGTCCCTCTGAATCATCGATGGGGTCGAGCATCATCATGGCAACCGAAACGATCGACCAGAAGACACTCACGCAGCTTGTCGAGGCGGGCGCCGTGCGCGACGCGCGCGTGGTGGGCCGCGGCAACGGCTGGGCCGTCGCGGCCTGCTATGGCACCACCGAGCGCTATCTGTCGGCCAGACGCGGCGACGTGCGCGTGTTTCGCCGATTCGAAACGCTGGTGGGTTTTCTGCGCGAGATCGGCATCAGCCGATTCGACGTGGACGCGTCGGATTTCGATCCCGATGCTGCCGGTCGGGCCACCCGGCCCGATCGCGCGGTCGCGCTGAAAGCGGCGCACGAGGCGGCGGCTTACGATCGCTGGTTGCGCGAGCAGGTGCAGCAGGCCCTGGACGACCCGCGGCCGTCCATTCCCGACGCCGAGGTCAAGGCCGAGTTTGCTTCGCGTCGTGAGGCGCTGCGACAGCGGATCGCGAAGCAAGGGGGCAAGGCTTGACGTTCGCGCTGCACTGGAATCCGAACGCATGCGAGGATCGTGGCGCCATCATGGACTTCATCGGCCAGGACAACCCGGTGGCCGCGCTGGAGCTGGACGAACGGATCGATGAAATGGTCGAGGCACTGCCGGCGCATGCCGAGCTGTGTCGGCCGGGGCGCGTGCAGGGCACTCGCGAGTTGGTGATTGCGCCGAACGACGTGCTCGTGTATCGCATTCGGCGCGCTGAAGGCGCCATCGAGATTCTGCGCGTGCTGCATGCGCGACGGCAGTGGCCGTAACAAAAATGGGAGACGGCAATGAAACTCACCCGAATGTTCACATCCGGCAACGCCCAAGCCGTGTGCATCCCCGCCGATCTGGCCTGCGAGCGCAGCGACATCGAACGCGAAATCGAGCGCGTGGGCGATGAAATTCGTATTCGACCGATGCGGCGTTCGTTGGCGGGCGTGCTCGAGAAGTTTGCGACATTCGGGCCGGATTTCATGGCCGACGGCCGCGGCGGGCAGGAGCACGCCAGGCGCGAGGGCCGGTGATGCCGTGCCCGCGCCTGCCCGACCGTGCCGCCATCAGCACTCGACGATATTCACCGCGAGCCCGCCGCGCGACGTTTCCTTGTACTTCGTCTTCATGTCGGCGCCGGTTTCGCGCATCGTCTTGATCACCGAGTCGAGCGACACGTAGTGCGTGCCGTCGCCGCGCAGCGCCATGCGCGCCGCGTTGACGGCCTTCACCGACGCCATCGCGTTGCGCTCGATGCACGGGATCTGCACCATCCCGCCGACCGGGTCGCAGGTGAGGCCGAGGTTGTGCTCCATGCCGATCTCGGCTGCGTTCTCGACCTGGCGCGGCGTGCCGCCGAGCACCGCGGCGAGCGCGCCCGCCGCCATCGAGCACGCGACCCCGACTTCGCCCTGGCAGCCCACTTCCGCGCCCGAAATCGACGCGTTCAGCTTGTACAGCACGCCGATCGCGGCGGCCGTCAGCAGGAAGTCGATCACGCCCTGTTCGTTCGCGCCCGGCGTGAAGCGCGTGTAGTAGTGCAGCACCGCCGGGATGATGCCGGCCGCGCCGTTGGTCGGCGCGGTCACGACGCGCCCGCCGGCCGCGTTCTCCTCGTTCACCGCGATCGCGTACAGGTTGATCCAGTCGATCATCGACAGCGGATCCTGCAGCGCGCGCTCCGGGCTGCCGGTCAGCGCGCGGTACAGCTGCGGCGCGCGGCGCTTCACCTGGAACGGGCCGGGCAGGTTGCCCTCGGCGTCCGGGTTGCCGATTCCGCAGCCGCGCGACACGCACGACTGCATCACGCTCCAGATCTTCAGCAGGCCGTCGCGGGTTTCTTCCTCGGTGTGCCACGCGCGCTCGTTTTCCCACATCAGCTGCGCGATCGACTTGCCGGTCGCTTCCGTCAGCGCGAGCAGCTCCGCCGCCGAGCGGAACGGGTGCGTCATCTGCTCGGCCGCGCTCAGCACCTTGGTGTTCGGCGCGCCGGCCGTCACGACGAAGCCGCCGCCGACCGACAGGTAGGTGCGCTCGACGAGCACCGCGCCGCTCGCGTCGGTCGCGCGCAGCTTCATCCCGTTCGGGTGCTCGGGCAGCGCCTGGCGGTAGAACGCGATGTGTTCCTTGAGGACGAACGGAATCGGGTGCTTGCCGAGCAGCGCGAGCGTCTTCGACGCGCGCACCGCGTCGAGGCGCTCGGCGATCGTGTCGGGATCGACGGTGTCGGGCGCGTCGCCGAGCAGGCCGAGCATCACGCCGCGGTCGGTGCCGTGGCCCTTGCCGGTCGCGCCGAGCGAGCCGTACAGCTCGACCTTCACGTTTGCCGTGGCGTCGAGCTGCCCGTCGCGCTCGAGGCCCTGGACGAACATCAGCGCGGCGCGCATCGGGCCGACCGTGTGCGAGCTGGACGGGCCGATGCCGATCTTGAAGAGGTCAAACACGCTGACTGCCATTTCGTTTCCTGTATTGCTGTAATGAGTCTAGCGCGCCTGCAGCGGCAAGCACGCGGCTAGCCATGCGGGCGGCGTCGGGGAGAGCTGCCGCGCGACGCGGGCGTAGCGCCCGTCGAGGCGCGCGGCCAGATGAAACAGTTCGGTGGCGTTTTTCGGGTCCCACTGCCCCGTGTAGCCCGGAATCCCGGCTTCGCGGCGCTTCGCGTCGAACGGCACCGGCGAGTGCACGAATTCCTCGTGCGTCTTCTCGCCGAGCGCATACGGCACGAGCCAGTCGAGCGCGGCGGCGAGCGTCGCGCCGTTCGAGCCCTTTTCGCGCAGCCAGTTGCGGTTGAAGCGGCGCGCGGCCAGCGCGGCGGTCGCGAGCGGCTGCAGGTCGTAGACGGCGTAATGCAGCGCGTCGCGTTCCGTGAAGTCGTAGGTCGTGCCGTCCGCGCCGATGTTGTCGGCGAGATGCTCGACGAACAGCCGCTGCGCGGCGTTCATCATCTTGCGGTCGCCGAGCGTGAACGCGGACAGCGCGATCAGCTTGATCCGGTGGCTCTGCCAGTTGTTGCGCCAGGTGCCGGCGAGCGGGCGCGGCTGCGCGTCGATCCGCTCGACGTAGCCGGCGCCGAGCTTCGCGATGAACGCCGACGCCGCGTTGCGGGTCTTCACCGGCAGCGCGCTCGCCGTCATGTCGTACGCGAGGATCAGGCCGTCGAAGCGCGTCTCGTCGATCGGGTTGAAACCCGGCTGGTAGGTTGCCACCCACGCGGACAGGAAGCGGTCGACGAACTGCAGGTAGCGCGCGTCGTTCGTCACGCGCCACGCGAGCGCGGCGTCGCGCATCAGCTCCATGTCCTTCAGCGCGGCGGCGCTCTGGTCGTAGATGCCTTCGTGCGGCAGCGTGCCTTCGGTGTGCACGCGCGGCTGCGCCTTCGGCTGCTCGCCGAGATGCGCGTCGACGCCGTGGATCAGCGCCTGCACGCCCGGCTCGCCCTGCGTCGTCTCGCTCGACTGCAACGCCGGCGCCGCGCAAAAATTCATCGCCGCGCGCGCGCTGCCCGCCGCGCCGAAACCGGCGGCGGCGATCGACAGCGACGCGGCGAGCGTCGGCACCCACGCGCGGGCGCGCGCGCGCCGCGCGCCGTGGTCCGGAAACATCGAACGCACCATGCGGAACTCCTTCATTGGCTGGATCGCGTGTGATGTTAGCCGGATTGACGCGCGCGCGTGAGCCGCTTCGGCTGCGCATGCAAAAACCGCACGCAACCGGGGTTGCGTGCGGTGTGCCGTCAGCATGGTGCGGGCGAACCCTGGAACGGCGCGCGCGTTACGCGTATTCCGACATCGGCACGCACGAGCAGAACAGGTTGCGGTCGCCATAGGCGTTGTCCGCGCGGCCGACCGGCGGCCAGTACTTGTTCGTGCCGAGCGACGCGACCGGGTACGCGGCCTGCTCGCGCGAATACGCGTGCGGCCAGTCGTTCGCGGTGACCACGGCCGCCGTGTGCGGCGCGTGACGCAGCGGGTTGTCCTCGCGGTCGGCGCGGCCTTCCTCGACGGCGCGGATTTCCTCGCGGATCGCGATCATCGCGGCGATGAAGCGGTCGAGTTCCTCCTGCGATTCCGATTCGGTCGGCTCGACCATCAGCGTGCCCGGCACCGGGAAGCTCATCGTCGGCGCGTGGAAGCCGTAGTCCATCAGGCGCTTGGCGACGTCGTCGACGCTGATGCCGCTCGATTCCTTGATCGGACGCAGGTCGAGAATGCACTCGTGCGCGACCAGCCCGCCCGGGCCCGAATACAGCACCGGGTAGTGCGGCGCGAGGCGCTTCGCGATGTAGTTCGCGTTGAGGATCGCGGTTTCCGTCGCGGCGGTGAGGTTCTTCGCGCCCATCATCGCGATGTACATCCACGAGATCGGCAGGATCGACGCCGAGCCGTACGGGGCGGCCGACACCGCGCCGATGCCTTCCTCGCCGCGCGCGTAGCCGGTCGAGCGCTGGTTCGGCAGGAACTTCGCGAGGTGCGCGCCCACCGCGACCGGGCCGACGCCCGGGCCGCCGCCGCCGTGCGGGATGCAGAAGGTCTTGTGCAGGTTCAGGTGCGACACGTCGCCGCCGAACTGGCCCGGCGCGGTCAGGCCGACCATCGCGTTCATGTTCGCGCCGTCGACGTACACCTGGCCGCCGTGCGCATGCACGATCTCGCAGATCTCGCGGACGTTCTGCTCGAACACGCCGTGCGTCGACGGATACGTGATCATGATCGCCGCGAGGTCCTTCGCATGCTCGTCGGCCTTCGCCTTCAGGTCGGCGATGTCGACGTTGCCCTGCGCGTCGCACGCGACCACCACGACCTTCATGCCGGCCATGTGCGCCGAGGCCGGGTTGGTGCCGTGCGCCGATGCGGGGATCAGGCACACGTCGCGGTGGCTCTCGCCGCGCGACGCGTGGTACGCGTGGATGATCAGCAGGCCCGCGTACTCGCCCTGCGAGCCCGCGTTCGGCTGCAGCGACACGGCCGCGTAGCCGGTTGCCGCGACGAGCATCTGCTCGAGCTGGTCGATCATCTCGCGGTAGCCGACGGTCTGCTCGGCCGGCGCGAACGGGTGGATCTGGCCGAATTCCGGCCACGTGACGGGCAGCATCTCCGACGTCGCGTTCAGCTTCATCGTGCACGAGCCGAGCGGGATCATCGAGCGGTCGAGCGCGAGATCCTTGTCCGACAGGCTGCGCAGGTAGCGCAGCATTTCCGTTTCTGAATGATGGCGGTTGAACACGTGGTGCGTCAGGTACGCGCTCGTGCGTTCGAGGCCGGCCGGCAGCGCGGCGATGCCGGCGAGGCCGGCGTCGAGCGCGTCGACGTCGGGCGCGGTGCCGCCCGCGGCCTGCGCGAACACGGCGAGCAGGTCGGCGAGGTCGTCGCGGGTGGTCGTCTCGTCGACCGAGATGCCGACCTGCGTGGCGCTCACGCGGCGCAGGTTGATGCGCTTCGCGTTCGCGAGCGCGTGGACCTGTTCGGTGCGTGCGCCGGTGTCGATCGTCAGCGTGTCGAAGAACGTGTCGTTGACGGTCGCGAAGCCGAGCTGCTTGACGCCGGCCGCGAGCAGCGCCGCGATGCGGTTCACGCGCAGCGCGATCGTCTTCAGGCCGTGCGGGCCGTGGTAGACCGCGTACATGCTCGCCATGATCGCGAGCAGCGCCTGCGCGGTACACACGTTCGAGGTCGCCTTCTCGCGGCGGATGTGCTGTTCGCGGGTCTGCAGCGCGAGGCGCAGCGCGGGCTTGCCCTGCGCGTCGACGGTCACGCCGACGAGGCGGCCCGGCATCTGGCGCTTGAATTCGTCGCGCACCGCGAGGTACGCGGCGTGCGGGCCGCCGAAGCCCATCGGCACGCCGAAGCGCTGCGTGTTGCCCACGGCGACGTCCGCGCCCCATTCGCCGGGCGGCGTCAGCACGGTGAGCGCGAGCAGGTCGGCCGCGACGACCACGTGGCCGCCGGCCGCGTGGATCGCTTCGGTGAGCGCGCGGTAGTCGCGCACGTCGCCGTTCACGCCCGGGTATTGCAGCAGCACGCCGAACGCGTTCGACTGCGCGGCGTCGGCCGCCGGGCCCGTGACGACTTCGATGCCGACCGGCAGCGCGCGGGTGCGGACCACTTCGAGCGTTTGCGGCAGCACGTCGTCGGCGACATAGAAGAGGTTCGACTTCGGCTTGCCGGTGCGCTGCAGCAGCGTCATCGCCTCGGCCGCGGCGGTCGCTTCGTCGAGCAGCGACGCGTTCGAGATCGCGAGGCCCGTCAGGTCGGCGACCATCTGCTGGAAGTTCAGGAGCGCCTCGAGGCGGCCCTGGGAAATTTCGGGCTGGTACGGCGTGTAGGCCGTGTACCACGCCGGGTTTTCGAGCACGTTGCGCAGGATCACCGCGGGGGTGTGCGTGTCGTAGTAGCCCTGGCCGATGTAGGAGCGGAACACCTGGTTCTTGCCTGCGAGCTCGCGCAGCGCGGCGAGCGCCTCGGCTTCGCTTTTCGGCTGCACGAACGGGCCGAGCGGCAGCGTTTCGGCGCGGCGGATCGACGCGGGAATCACGGCGTCGATCAGGGCGGCGCGCGACGCGAAGCCGAGCGTGTCGAGCATGGCCTGCTGGCTGGCGGCGTCGGGGCCGATATGGCGTTCGGCGAACGCGTCGTGCGTTTCGAGCGCGGCGAGCGAGAGGGGCGTGCGGTTCATCAGGCGGTCCGGGTGTTCGAGCTTCATGGCGTGACTCTGGTCCCGCGCGGGCCGGCTGGCCGGCCCCGCGCGGTTTCGGGTGAGGGGATTAGTCGATCAGCTTGCTGTAGGCAGCGGCGTCGAGCAGGTTGTCGGTCGATGCGCCGTCGGCGAGCTTGATCTTGAACAGCCACGTGTCGTACGCGTCGCTGTTCACTTCTTCCGGCGTGTCGACGGCGTCCGCGTTGATCGCGACCACTTCGCCCGTCACGGGCGAATAGATGTCCGACGCGGCTTTCACCGATTCGACGACGCCGATCGCGTCGCCTGCCTTCACCTGCTTGCCGACTGCCGGCAGTTCGAGGAAAACGATGTCGCCGAGCGTGCTTTGCGCGTGGTCGGTGATGCCGATCGTCAGCGTGCCGTCGGCTTCGGTGCGGATCCACTCGTGTTCGTCGGTGTACTTGAGTTCGGCCGGAACGTTGCTCATCGGATGCTCCTGAATAGAAAGGGTGTGATTCTTCGTTCTGGCGCACCGTGACGGTGCGCCGGGTGTGGGTCGCCGGGCGCCATGCCGCCCGGCCCTCGGGGTCGTTACGCAGCGAGGACCTTGCCGTTGCGCACGAACGGCAGTTTTACCACGCGCGCGGGAAGTTGCTTGTCGCGAATCTGCACGTGCACGGTGTCGCCGATCTGCACGGCCGCGGGCACGCGCGCGAAGGCGATCGATTCCTGCATCGACGGCGAGAAGGTGCCGCTCGTGATCTCGCCTTCGCCGTGCGGCGTGACGACTTTCTGGTGCGCGCGCAGCACGCCGCCCGCCTTGCCGTTTTCCTTCTGCAGGATCAGGCCGACGAACGCGGCGCGCGAGCCGTCGCGCTCCAGCGCGTCGCGGCCGACGAACGCGCGCGGCGCGCTGAGGTCGACCGTCCACGCGAGGCCCGCGTCGAGCGGGGAGACGGTTTCGTCCATGTCCTGGCCGTACAGGTTCATGCCGGCCTCGAGGCGCAGCGTGTCGCGCGCGCCGAGCCCGCACGGCCGCACGCCGTTCTGCTGCAGCGCGTTCCACAGCGCCTCGACGTGCAGCGCCGGGACGATCACCTCGAAGCCGTCCTCGCCGGTGTAGCCGGTGCGCGCGATGGTGAGATCGCCGAACGGCGTGCCCGCGACCTGCGCGGCATTGAACGGCTTCAGCTCGCTCGTCGCGGCGCGCGCGGCGGGCAGCGTCGCCCAGGCCTTTTCACGGGCGTTCGGGCCCTGCACGGCGACGATCGCGAAATCGCGGCGCGGCGCGATCGTCAGGCCGTAGCCGCCTTGCTCGTTGAGCTGGTTGAACCACGCGATGTCCTTCTCGGCGGTGCCGGCGTTGACGACGACGCGGAAGAAATCCTCGGTGAAGTAATAGACGATCAGGTCGTCGATGACGCCGCCCTGCGGGTTGAGCAGGCACGAGTAGAGCGCCTTGCCGGGCGTCTTCAGCTTGCCGACGTGGTTCGCGATCGCGTGCTCGAAGAACGCGCGCACGCGGCTGCCGGTGAAATCGACGACGCACATGTGCGACACGTCGAACATGCCGGCGTCGGTGCGCACGGCCTGGTGTTCGTCGATCTGCGAGCCGTAGTTGACGGGCATGTCCCAGCCGCCGAAATCGACCATGCGAGCGTTGAGCGCACGGTGCGCGGCGTTGAGCGGGGTATGTTTGAGTGCGGTCATCGGGGTCTCAGGCAAGGCGCTTGCGCGCGGGACAATACGGCGATGTCGTCGACTGCCGCGGCCCATGGCCTGCGGACGGTCCTGTACATGCCCCTCTGTCCTCGATACCTGAGAGATTGCGCCGCGGGCGTGGCCCGGCGAACGCGCGCCCCTTCGGTGGGCAGCTTGCCCGCGCTGCTTGTGCGCAACGGGCTACTGCCGCTCTCCAGAGTGCGAAACTCGCGGCCTGCGCGATGCGCAGGCGGGTTGCTTCGACGCGGCCGGTCCTTTTGCCTGAGAGTTTGCGGGTGTGCCCCTTCGGCGGCGCGACCGGCGTTGCAGCGATGCGGTCACGCGCTCTCCCGACGCGTGCGGGCGACTGTACGCGAGCGGGTGAGGCTTGTCAATTTGGTCAAATCCTTGTCGCTTCGCGACAAGCGGCGGCACGGGCGCCGCCGCTTTCCGGCCGGCCGCCGGCGCGGGCCTCACTCGCCGATCGCGCGCGCCGCGGTGTCGAGTTCCTGGTTCAGCACGCGCTGCTCGTCGGCCGACAGGCCGCCGCCGTGCTGCGTGGCCATGTCGGTCGATTCCTGGCGGATCACGTCGAGCCGGCGATGCAGCGCGGCGCCCTGCGGCGGCGGGTAGTAGCCGCCGTTGACGCGCGCGTCGATCCGGCGGCCGAGGTTGTCGATGCGGTTCTGGATCTGCTGCATCCGCTCGTAGCCGACGACCGGCGGCGGCGGGCTGACCGGCGGGGCCACCGGCGGATTGACCTGCGGGGCGGGGCGGGGCTGGGGCGCCGGGCGACGCTGCTGCGGCTGCACGATACACGCCGCGAGCGCGGAAACCAGGGCGCAGCACACTGCCGCGCGAATCAACCGTTGCATCACTTTCTCCTGACGGTTTGGTGTCGGATCGACTTTTTCGAGAAACGCTTCAGACCGGGGCACCGCTGACTTTCGTTCCCGCACCATTTGTAACGGATTGTTCCGGCGGCGGCGACGCGCGCGGTTTCAGACCGTCTTGCGCACGAACGGCAGGCGGCGGCCGTCGTGCTCGCTTTGCGCGGCGAGCTCGATGATCGTCATCACGTCGACCGCGTCCTGCGGCGTGACCGGGAACGGCGCACCGTCGCGGACCGACGCGGCGAGCGCGCGATAGAACTCCGCGTACTGGCCGTCGAGCGTCGGCAGCGGGCGCTCGGTTTCGATATCGCCGTCGAGCACGCGCAGCACGCCGGGCGGGTTGCCGCCGCCGAATTCGACGTGGTCGGGCGTGAGCCCCGCCTTCAGCTGGTCTTCCTGCGTGTCGAGCCCGAACTTCTGGTAGCTGCCGCGCGTGCCGTGCAGCGTGAAGCGCGCCGGCTCGATCGCCGCCAGCGCGCTGGCGTGCAGCGCGACGTCCTTGTCCGGATAGCCGAGCAGCAGGTGCACGAAATCGGGCGCGGTGCCGTTGTCGCGGCGGGTCTTGACGGTCGCGCTCACCGTGTCGGGCAGGCCGAACAGCGCGAGCGCCTGGTCGATCAGGTGCGGGCCGAGATCGAGCAGCAGGCCGCCGCCGCGCGCGGCTTCCTCGCGCCAGCGCACGCGCACCTGCGGCCGGAAGCGGTCGAAGTGCGACGCGACATACGTGATGCGGCCGAGCTCGCCGGAATCGACGAGGCGGCGCACGGTGAGGAAATCGCCGTCCCAGCGGCGGTTGTGGAACGGCGCGAACACGCGGCTGCGGGCGTTCGCGAGGCGCGCGAGCGCGAGCGCCTCGTCGGAGGTGAGCGTCACCGGCTTGTCGACCACCACATGGCGGCCGGCTTCGAGCACCCGGCGCGCGAGCGGGAAGTGGGTGTCGTTCGGCGTGGCGATCACCACGCATTCGATGTCGTCGAGCGCCAGCAGCGCGTCGAGGTCGGCCACGATGCGGGCATCGGGATACGCGGCGCTCGCGCGCGCCGGCTGCCCGGTGGCGATCGCGGCGACCTGCGTGCGGCCGCTCGCCGCGATCACCGGCGCGTGGAACGTCGCGCCGGCGAAACCGAAACCCATCAGACCAATCCTGAGCAATGACGACATGGCAATCCTTGGCAACGAGCGAAACGAGGGCGGCGCGCCGGAAGGGGCGCGGTGACGACCGGCTATTTTGGCATGGCGCCGATGCGTGGTCGGTCGCTTTTCGTCGAAGGGGACGGGATGGCGAACAGGGCGGGCGGGCAAAGGGCCGGGGCCGCCGCGCTGCCTGCATGGTCGTGCGGCGCCGCCCCTCGCGGCGCAAAACCGGCTGAACGAAAGAGCCCGCGCGCCGCGATCCGCCCGCCCGGCCCCGTCCGGCGGGGCTCCGGAATTCGCCGCTCCGGGCGTGTTAACATGCGCGTCCTGCCCGCGCGTTCGCATGCTCGACCTCGCGCCCCGCGCACGGCATCCTCCCGGCGTCCCGCCGTCAACCGCAACACCATCCGCAATCATGTCCGCAGGCCTCAATCCCGCCCAGAACGAAGCGGTGCGCTATCTCGACGGTCCGTGCCTCGTGCTCGCCGGCGCAGGCAGCGGCAAGACCCGCGTGATCACGCAGAAGATCGCGCACCTGATCGAAGCGAAAGGCTTCGAGCCGCGCCACATCGCCGCCGTCACGTTCACGAACAAGGCGGCCGCCGAAATGCGCGAGCGCGTGTCGAAGCTGCTCGAGGGCAAGACGCTCACCACGCCCGGCAAGGAAGGCCGCAAGGTGCCCGTCAACCAGCTCACCGTGTGCACGTTCCACTCGCTCGGCGTGCAGATCCTGCGCCAGGAGGCCGAGCACGTCGGCCTGAAGCCGCAGTTCTCGATCATGGATTCGGACGACTGCTTCGGGATGATCCAGGAGCAGATCGGCACGACCGACAAGGGCCTGATCCGCAAGATCCAGAACATCATCTCGCTGTGGAAGAACGGCCTCGTCACGCCCGAGGAGGCGATGACGATCGCCGCCAACGAGGACGAGCATCAGGCCGCGCTCGTGTACCGCAACTACGTCGCGACGCTGCATGCATACCAGGCCGTCGACTTCGACGACCTGATCCGGCTGCCGACCGAGCTGTTCGCGAAGAACGAGCAGGTGCGCGACCGCTGGCAGAACAAGCTGCGCTACCTGCTGATCGACGAGTACCAGGACACCAACGCGTGCCAGTACGAGCTGCTGAAGCTGCTCGCGGGCCCGCGCGCGGCGTTCACCGCGGTGGGCGACGACGACCAGGCGATCTACGGCTGGCGCGGCGCGACGCTCGAGAACCTCGCGCAGCTCGGCAAGGATTTTCCGAAGCTGCACCTGGTCAAGCTCGAGCAGAACTACCGGTCGACGGTGCGCATTCTCACCGCCGCGAACAACGTGATCGCGAACAACCCGAAGCTGTTCGAGAAGAAGCTGTGGTCCGAGCACGGGATGGGCGATTCGATCACCGTCACGCCGTGCAACGACGAGGAGCACGAGGCCGAATCGGTGGTGTTCCGGCTGTCCGCGCACAAGTTCGAGCGGCGCACGCAGTTCCGCGACTACGCGATCCTGTATCGCGGCAACTTCCAGGCGCGCATCTTCGAGCAGGTGCTGCGGCGCGAGCGGATCCCTTACGTGCTGTCGGGCGGCCAGTCGTTCTTCGACAAGGCCGAGATCAAGGACCTGTGCGCGTACCTGCGGCTGATCGCGAACGCCGATGACGATCCCGCGTTCATCCGCGCGGTCACGACGCCGCGCCGCGGGATCGGCAACACCACGCTGGAAGCGCTCGGCTCGTTCGCGGGGCAGGCGAAGGTGTCGCTGTTCGAGGCCGTGTACATGGGCGGCATCGAGGCGCGGCTGTCCGCGCGCCAGATCGAGCCGCTGCGGATGTTCTGCGACTTCATCCAGCGCCTGACCGACCGCGCGGACAAGGAGCCCGCGACCGTCGTGCTCGACGACATGATGGAGGCGATCCACTACGAGGCCTACCTGTACGACGCGTTCGACGAACGGCAGGCGCAGTCGAAGTGGCAGAACGTGCTCGAATTCCTCGAATGGCTGAAGCGCAAGGGCACCAAGCCGGAGGCGGCCGAAGCCGTCGACGGCGAGGCCGAAGGCTTCCACAACGCGGACGGGCTTGCCGACACCGGCAAGAACCTGCTCGGCCTGATCCAGACCGTCGCGCTGATGTCGATGCTCGAAGGCAAGGACGAGGACCCTGACGCGGTGCGGCTGTCGACGGTCCACGCGTCGAAAGGGCTCGAGTATCCGCACGTGTTCCTGGTCGGCGTGGAGGAAGGCATCATGCCGCATCGCGGCGGCAGCGAGGACGACGGCCCGATCGACAGCGAGCGGATCGAGGAGGAGCGCCGGCTGATGTACGTCGCGATCACGCGCGCGCAGCGCAGCCTGCACCTGAACTGGTGCAAGAAGCGCAAGCGGGCGCGGGAGACGGTGGTCTGCGAGGCATCGCGCTTCATCCCCGAGATGGGGCTCGACGATGCGCCGCCGCCGACGCCCGAGGAAGCGCCGATGTCGCCGAAGGACCGGCTTGCGAGCCTGAAGGCGCTGCTGCAGAAGTGATCGCGGCCGTGTGACGGACGGTCAAGGTCAAGCAAAACCCCCGCGATGCTCGCGCAGCGCGGGGGTTTTTCGTTGCGGCGGCGCTTACTTCGACGCGTTGACCATGTAGTCGACGGCGGCCTTCACGTCGGCGTCCGACGCGGTCGATCCGCCCTTCGGCGGCATCGCGCCCTTGCCGTGCAGCGCGTAGTTGTAGACCGTGTCCATCGATTCCTTCAGGCGCGGCGCCCAGTCCTCCTTGCTGCCGAACTTCGGTGCGCCGAGCACGCCGGCCGCGTGGCAGGCCTGGCAGACCTGCGTGTACAGCGCCTTGCCGGCCGACGCGGCGTCGGCGCTCGTCGGCGCGGCCGCGGGCTTTTCGCCGGCCTTCGGGATCGCGGCAAGCGCGGCCTGCGCGGCGGCGATCTGCGCGTTCGCGGCGTCGGCCGCGCCCGATGCGCCCGCTGCGGCACTCGCGGCCTGCGGCGCGTTGGCGGCCGGCGCGGCCGGTTCGGGGAAGTTCGCGCCGTCGTTGTTCGCCATGTAGACGATCGCGCGGGCAATTTCGTAGTCGCTGTAGTCGTCGGGGCTCGTGCCGCCGCGCGGTGGCATCGCGCCCTTGCCGGCCAGCGCCGTTTTCAGCAGCGTGTCGAAGCCCTGCGAGATGCGCGGCGCCCAGTCGTCCTTGCTGCCGAACTTCGGCGCGCCGGCGGCGCCCGTGCCGTGGCAGGTCACGCAGACCGCCTTGTACACTGCCTCGCCGGTCTTGTAGGTGCGTGGCGCGTTGGCGTCCTTCACGTCGACCTGCGCGAGTGGCGCGATGCGCTTCGCGACCTGTTCGTCGGACAGCGCGTCGGTGCCCGCTCCGGAACGGAACGCAACGTTGGCGTAGGTGGCGAACAGGATGATGATGACGATCGGAACCGCGAACGACGCGATGATCAGGGCAATCAGCTGCCCGGGCGTTTTGACGGGAGATTCGTGGGGTGCTTCGCTCATGCTTGCCTCGTCTCCGTGAATAGGAATTGTGAGCGGTGCAACGGCAAAATGGCTGTCCAAAGAAGCACGGACGATTATAGACGGAACGTTTACATCACGGGGAGCGGCGCGAAGGCGCGTGTTTACCCGCACCGAGCCCGCCCGGCGGCCGATTCGGCGACAAGGTGGACGCGTCATGGGAAACCGGGTATCCTTGCCGTCTTGCCATTCGTGGGCGGCCGATTATTCGGGGTCGCTCCACTGTCACAGGCGCCCGTAGCTCAATGGATAGAGTACTGCCCTCCGAAGGCAGGGGTTGCTGGTTCGATCCCAGCCGGGCGCGCCAAGTCTAGTCAGTCTCTCAGCGGTTTCCTCCCCTCGTCAGGCACCTTCGTTGCAGCTAAATTGCAGCCAGCATCGGCGCGGGCTCGGCCGTCAGCGGCGTGACCCACTGCGCCAGGTGATCCGCCGACAGGTGCGCGTACCGCTGCACCATCTCCATCGTTTCCCAGCCGCCCAGCTCCTTCAGCACCTGGAGCGGCGTGCCGCGCTGCACGTGCCAGCTCGCCCACGTGTGCCGCAGGTCGTGCCAGCGGAAATCGCGGATGCGAGCGCGTGCCAGCGCCTTGCGCCAGGCGGCCGTCGCGGTCTGGTAGACCGGCTTGCCCTGGTACACGAACACGTGGTCCGCGCAGCCGGGCGCACGCTCGTGCGCGCGCTGGCGGCTCAGCACCGCGATCGCCGTGTCCGACAGCGGCACCGTGATCGCCTTCTTCGCCTTCGCCTGGTCCGGGTGAATCCACGCGACGCGTCGCGCGATATCGACCTGCGACCACTGCAGCCCCGTCACGTTCGAGCGGCGCAGCCCCGTCTCGAGGCTGAAGCGCGCCATCTCGGCCAGGTGGCCGGGCAACTCGGCCAGCAGCCGTTCCGCTTCCGCCTGGTTCAGCCAGCGGATCCGCTTCTGCACGACCTTCGCGCGCTTCGTCACCGGCGCGCGGTCCAGCCATTCCCACTCGACGGCCGCGTTCAGCACGGCCTTCAACACGCCGATCACGCGGCGCACCGTGCCGGCGCTGGCGGTCCGGTCGGTCGTCACGATCCCGCGCTTCGTGCGGATCACGAGCGGCTCGCGGCGCTTCTCCAGTGCGATCGCGTCGACGCGGTCGCGGTCGATGTCGGCCAGCGCGACGCCGGCGAGGTGCCGGTCGAGCCAGCGCAGGTGCGTCTTCGACGTTTCCAGGCTCGGCAGCCCGTCGCGCTCGCCGACGTAGCGCACGACCGCATCGTTCCACGTGTAGCGCGGCTTCCTGCCTAGCCGCGCCTGGTTCCACAGGTCCACCTTCAGGCGGTCGTGGAATTCCTGGGCCTGCTCCTTGTTGCTGGTGCCAGTGCTTCCCTGTACCGGCGTTCCGCCGCCAGGGGGGTACAGCTTGTATTGCCAGTTCGGGCTGGTTTTGCGTTTGTAGAGCGACAAGGTTCAACTTCCTCCTGCTGATCGCCCTGCGCGCCGCGCGGGAGCCATTCTCCGGCGAGGTAGCGCTGCAGGGCGACGGTCGAGAACATCCAGCGCTTGCCGACCTTGCGGCCCGGCAGCGCGCCGGCTTTGGCTTTCAGGCGCACCGTCTCGGGATGGGCGCCGAGCATCGCCGCCGCGCCGAGCAGGTCGATCGTGTGCAGCGGCGACGCGTCGGCGCCCTGCGCGGGGGGCGCACACGCAGCGCAACCCGTGGATTCGTGGTTCTGGCCCATTGCTTTCATAACCGTATGATTTTTATGGGATAGCTATGCCGCGATGCGCCACGGGTCAGCCGTGGATACCGTTGCCGACCCGTGGCACGAAAAACAGGCAGGCGCGCCGACCCGTGGCAAATCGTCGATCACCCGTGGCACGGCCGCCGGACGGATTCCGTGCCTCTCTCCCTGTTCTTTCTTCTTCTTTTTCAATGAATTAGAGAGAAGAAGGGAAGGGGCGACGGCGCTCGCCACGGAAACCGCACGCGTGGCAAAAACGGCCCGACCCGTGGCGAAAACCGAGTGACGCGTGGCGGCACTTTCTTCTGAAATCAAGCACTTAGGAGCGCGCGCCCACGAAAGCCACGGGTTTTTTGCGCTGCCTGCGCCGCCCCCGCGGCCATCGACGCCCGGGCGCAGCCGCTGCATCGTCCGGGCGCGGCTCATGCGCGCGCTCCTTGCCGCGCATCGGTCGCGAGATCCTCGCGCACTGCGACGTACAGCCCGAACGCGGCCAGGCGCTCGAGCGACACCGGCACGAGGTGCGCGACGCGCCGCGTATAGATGCGGCGCTCGACCTCCTTGTCGCCGACGACCACGCCCGCGTGCTTGAGCTGCGCCTTGAACACGCGGTCGGACTTCACCGGCAGCCCGTTCCACTTGTCGCGCAGCGCGCTCGTGTGCGCGATGTGATCCATCACGTGCCCCGTGCGCAGCAGTAGGCAGAACTCGCCGTCGACGGTGTCGAACGTGTACGGATGCTGGTAGTTGCCGCCGTCGATCTCCGACAGCACCGTTTCCATGATCCATACCCACGGCTCCCGATCGGCGCTCGTCTCGGCGACGTGGCCGTTCATCTCGGCGATCAGGTCGCGCGGGAAGTCGCCTTCGCTCGGGTCCATGCCGGCGAATTCGCACAGGTAGCGCCACGCGAGCGCGACGGCCGCGTAGTTGCCGGCCATGCGCCGCGCGCCGTCGTCCTCGCCGCTCGCGCGGCAGTGGGCCAGCGCCTTGTCGCGCAGCGTCGCGTACTGCTCGAGCGCCGCGCGCCGGTCGAGGCCCGCGAGGAACGCGAGCCATTGCCGCACCGGGAAGCGCGGCAGGTCGTCGGGCAGCAGCGGGCCGCGCTTGCCGGTCAGCGTCGTGCGCACGAGCTTGCCAAGCAGGCTGCGCACCGGCACGTCCTCGCCGGCCAGCATCACCGGCGCGCACAGCAGGTATTCGGTCATCTCGGCGCCGCGCCGCGTCACCGTGTACTGGTAGTTCTCCTGCAGCAGCCCGACCGCCTTGTCGATCACGTCCTGCCGGCGCGCGGACAGTTCTTCCCAGCCGACCGGGTGGCTCGTGTGGCTGATGCTGGTCAGCAGCCGGAACTCGGTCTGCAGTGACTGCCCGGAAAACATCGTGAACGCGAGCGAGCGCTCGAGCCGCTTGATCAGCGTCGACTTGCCCGCGCCCTTGTTCGCCTGGATCGTGATGTGCGGCCAGAAGCCGAGCAGCGCCTTCAGGTGGCCGCCGAGCGCCCACACGAGCGGGATGGTCGCGGCGTTCTGCCGGAACGTCGCCTGGTACGCGGTGATCACGCGGCGCGCGTCGCCGACCGGGCCGCTCGGGAACGTCAGGTTGTGATACGGGCACTGCTTGTCCGCTTCGGTGAAGTAGCAGTCGGGGCCTTCGTTGACGATCAGCCGGCCGTCGCGCCACGCGAGCCCGACGAAATTCGCGGCCTGGCGCGCGCCGAGATCCGCGCCGCGCTCGAGGATGTTGACCATCCGCTTGAACGGCGCCGGCGCCCAGATCGGGCCGAACTTGCCCCACTGGTCGACGTTGTGCAGCTGGTCGTCGAGCATCACGCGGCGGATCAGCTGCGCGCCGTGGCGCGGCGCTTGAACGGAGACGGCGAAGTAGACGGTGGGCGCCTGGTCGGCGTCGCCCGTCATCGTCGACGTCGCGCTCGCGACCGACACGCGGCTGATGCCGGCGATGCGGAAGCCGCACAGGTCCGTCATCACGGGCGTTTCGACGCCGGATTCCTCGTTGCGGTCCATTTTCGTGATGTAGCTCGTGAAATCCGGCCGCGTGCGGAAGCGCCAGTACTGCGCGAAATCGTGCGGCGGCAGGAAGATGCGCGGCCGGCCGCGGCGCGTGGCGTCGCCGGCGAGGCCCGCGATCAGCCACGGTTCGAGCTGCTCGAGCGCGCGGGTCAGCTCGGCCGGGCCGCGCAGCTGCAGGTAGTCGTTCACGTCGTTGATGGGCTGTCGCGTCTTCTCGCCGTCCGCGAGGTCCGCGAGCCAGCCGGCCTGGTCGACGAGCACCGCGCTGATGTTCAGCGCGGTGAGCCGCTCGTACAGGGCCCACGCGGCTTCCGGGCCGGGGCGGCGGCCGGCGCGCGGGTGGCCGTCCGCGAACGGCTCGTCGTTGTCGAGGCAGATCACGACCTGCTTGCCGCGCAGGAACGCGAAGTCGATCGCGTCGACGTTCGCGAGGCCGCGCAGCGCGAGCGCGGCCGTGCCGGGCAGCGCGCAGGTGTCGACCGACAGCGCGTTGATCGCGCTCTCGACGAGGTACACGCGCTTCGCGCGCTCGAGCCGGCGCGCATCGGCGGTCCAGCCGTAGCCGGCCTTGTCGCCCTGGGTCTGCGTCTTTACGCCGCCGTTGAGCGCGGGGTCGACGTAGCGCATGTCCACCGCGACCACGCGCGCGTCGCCGGGCGCGCGCACCACGAACGCGGCAGCCGGGCCGCCGTGGCCGACGTCGCCGGCGGCGACCTTCGGGCTCGTCCATGCGTTGAAGCCGAGCGTGCGCGCGGCGAGCGCCGCGTCGATCGCCGAGTCGGCAATGCCGCGGCCGCCGAGGTACGCGCGCACGCGGTCGCGCTCGGCGAGGCACCGGTCGGCGATGTATTCGACGGTCGATTTCTCGCGGCGCTCCGCCGGCGCCGGCCGGTCGGCGGGGATCCCGTAGGCGTCATGGAGGTAGCGCACGGCGTCGGCGACGGTGCCGCCGCGCGCGTGCATCACGAGGTCGATGCACGAGCCGCCGGCGTCGGCGCTGTGGTCGCGCCAGCCGCTGCCGTGCTTCGGGTGGTTCACGAAGATCGACAGGGACGGGCTGCGGTCCTCGTGCTGCGGCGAGTGGTAGAGCGCCTTGTCGCCGCCGCGGCCGCGCTGCAGGCCGAGGCGGCCGGCGAGGTCGTGCAGGTCGATGCGCTGTTTCAGTTCGTCGATCGTGGCCATCGTCGTTGCGGGTTTATTGCTGTTGCTCGAATTGACGGCGCAGCGCGTGCACCGGATTGCCTGTGGTGGCGGGCGACGCGGCGAGCGCATGCAGCGCGGCGGCGGCGTGCGGGAAGCCGAGCGCGAGGCGATCGCCGAGGGCGGCGACGAAGCGGGCGAGTGCGCACTGCCGCGCGGCGCTGTCGGCCGGGTGGTCGAAGCTCAGCGCGTCGGCGGCCGCCTCGATGGCGGCGCGCAGTGCCGCGTCGTGCGGTGCGGGGGCGGGGTGGCGGTTCATGTGCGCGCCTCCCCGGCGAACGCGCCGGTGCGCGGCGCGAAGCGGTGAAACATCGGCTCGCGCATCGCGCGGCCAGGGCGGGTCGAGGTCATCGGTGTCCTTTTCGACGGCAAAAGCAATCCCTCGCGCCGCACAGGCACGATGCGAGGGACCAGCAGGGAGCGGGGCTGCAGCGGCCGGTCGTTCGCGAGAACCGGCCCTACGGCGTCAGACGGGCAGCTCGAGCTGCGCGGCCATGCGCTCGCGCACGTGCGGCGAGAGCGGCAGCTGCAGCGACAGGTTCGGGATCGCGGACGGCGACAGCGTGCGGGCGAACTCCATGTTCACGACGTACGTGTGGCCGCACTCGGGGTTGGTGCACTGGAAGGTGATTTCGCGGAAGGTCAGCGACATTTCGCGGCTGCTGCGCGCGGTGGCGCGCGTGCGGCAGTGCGGGCAGCGGTTCAGGATTCGCATTTCGTGTTACTCCGGGCGAGAGACCGCGCGCGGGCGTGCCGGCGCGCTGCAACGTTGGCCGATCGGCGAATGGGCACGCGCGCGGATGCGCGGCAGAATCGGCACACCGGATCTGGCGTGCAGGCGGGCGCGTGCGGGATCGGGGGGCATGAAGGCGCGCAGCTTCATCGGCGTGCGGTGCGCGAGCGGGGCGCGGCGATCGCGCGCAGGTGGCTCGCGCCGATGCGGATCAGTTCGCGCGCCATGCTCGACATCGAGCGGTTGCGCTGCGCGGCGAGCTGCTCGAGCTCGCCGCGTTCGGCGGGCGTCAGCCCGACGTAGACGGGCTTGTCCGACATCGTGCCGCGCGGCGAACGGCGCGGGCCTGAGGTGGTGGTCATGGTCGGTATACTTTGGAGAGTTAGTCTTGCGTTACGGTAAGGCCAGTGTAATGAGCAAAAAACAGCTCGTCAATTGTTAATGGGTAATTTATGGCACATATCGGAAGTCGCTTGCGGGATGAGCGCTTGCGGATCGGGCTCAGCCAGGACGAGTTTGCGACGGTAGGCGGCGTCGCGAGACGCTCGCAGTCCGCATATGAGTCGGACGAACGCGCGCCGGATGCGGCCTATCTGCTGGCCGTTCGCGAGATCGGCGTCGACATCGGCTACGTGCTGACCGGCGAACGGGCCGCCGGCGGCGCGGCGGCGGAGCAGGGCGCCCGCGACGCGGACGAGGCCGACGTGCTCGCGATGTACCGGCAGCTCAACGACGCCGGCAAGGCATCGCTGCATGCGTTCCTCACGAGCTGCATCAACACGGGCGCGATGCTGCAGCCGGCCACGCCGCGGCGAGCGAAGCGCCTGCCGGAGAATCGCCGTGCGGCACTCGATCAGCGCACCGCCGAGAACGTCGATCGCGCGAAGGCCGAGCTCGAGCGGCTGAAGGCCGAGCGGGCGGCGAAGGGATCGGGCAAGTAGCCGCGGCGCGCGGCCGGCGCGTTCGCCGGCGCGCCGGCGAGCGGCCGGGAACCCGTCGGCCATCGGCCCGAACCGGGCAGGTCGCGGCGTGCTTAATCCTGAAAACATGCTCCTGACACATCGGATAAAATCCGAACAATCACTGTATATCCATACAGTATTGGTTTAGCATTCTGAAAGCCGGTGAGGCTGGCGACGGTGGGAATTCCGAGGCTACCCCGTCGTGTCGGGCGGCCTTGCGGTCGATGATTGTGTTTGTGGAGACCGGAAGAATGAACAGCGACATGCAGCACAACAACAGTACGACTGGCGCGGCGGCGCCTGCTGATCATCATGCGGACACAGGCGGGGCGCCGGCGTTCTCGCCGCAATGTCGTACGAACCTGACCGACGACGAACGGGCCGACGCGCATGCCGCGATCGACTGCGCGATGCAGTCGGTCGGCCAGGTGCTCGAGGCCGCGTTGCAGGCGATGGCGAACCTGCGCAATGCGCGCGCCACGCTGGCGCCGCCCGACGACGGGCGAGACGCGCGCCTGAATCTCGGCGTGAGCCAGCAGGCGCGCTGAGCGTCGACCAAGCCGCACCGTCGCGACCGGGTTACGCGACGACGTGCGGCGCCCGCTCCCGGCTGCGCGTGCGCTGCGCCACGCGAACGGGATCCGGAATCGCCACGCAGGCCGGCTTTCCGTCCGGCCCTTCTTCCCTCCACACGTCAGTCGCGCGTTTCCGCGCCTTTCCCCCCTCGCCTGAATGCCCCGCGTGCCCGATCGAACGACGCGCCGTCAGGGCTTGCCGGCCGGCTTGCGGTGCGACTTGTCCTGCTTGTCCTTCTTGTTCTTCGAATCGTCGCGCACCTCGAGCTCGAGTTCCGTCGTGAAGCCCGTATCGGCGAACTTGTGCGTCGCCTTCTTCACGAGCCACGGCGTGTCGTCGATTTCCGGCTTGAACCCAGACACGCTGACGGGCATCTCCGGAAACAGCTCGGGCCGGCCGAGCGCGAGCGCGTAGGTCATCGTCGCCTGAAGGCGCTGGATGCGCCTGAATTCGGCCTGCGCGGCCGCGCGCGCTTCTGCTTCGGTCGCATAGTCCTGCGGCAGCACCTTCGTGTTCTTGCCCTTCTCGTCGCCGACCACCACCGACTTGCGCTGCGCCTTGCCGTTCGAGTGGTAGTTCGCGCGCACGGCCGCGTAGCTGTCGCGCTGCTCGATCTTGTAGTGATGCTGGTCGCCGCTCGCGCGCGTGAGCGGCAGCACGTCGAGCGGCCTGCCGCTCGCCGTCTTGCCGCCGCCGATCGGCAGGAACAGCAGGTGGCGGGTCTTCACGGTCATCACGGCGTCGTAGCGCTTCGCGAGGCGCGTCAGGAACGACAGGTCGGATTCGTGCGTCTGGTCGATGTGCTCGATCAGGATCTGCGCGAGCGTCGCGTCGATGGCCGTCTTCAGCCCGTGGCGCGCCGCGATGGCCTGCACGATCGCGCCGATCGTCTGCTGGTGCCAGCTCTTTTCGCGGCGCTCCTGCATGCCGTTCGTCATCGATGCCGAGCGCGCCGTGATCCGGATGGTGTCCGGCGCGCCGGTGTGCTCGACCGTGTCGACGGTGAACTTGCCCTTGTCGACGAGCGGCTCGCCGACCCAGCCGATCGACACATCGATGTTCGCGCCGCGCAGCGGAATCGCGAACGTGTTGCGCGTGTCGTCGACCGTCAGCTCGAGCGTGTCGGCTTCGTCGGCCCGCGATTCCGTCAGTTGCAGGCTGACCAGGTTCGGCGCGATCAGGCGCGACAGGTCGCGGCCGTCGAGCGTGATCCGGTAGTCGGCCTGCGGCTGGACGCGCCCGGTGCGGGTCGGGTGTTGGCCCGGCTTGCAGTCGAAGGTGCTCATCGGTCGGATGCTCCGTCGTGCATCGCCGGCGGTGCGTCGCCCGGTGCGTTGTCGTCTTCTGCTGGCGGCGGTGCGGCCAGCGCGCTGTCGTCGACGCGCTTGAGCGTCAGGTTGAAGTCGATCTTGCGCGGCACGCCTTCCTTCGTGTGATACGTGCCCGTCACGTCCATCGACTCGATGACGTACGCGCCGTAGACATAGCCCTGGCCGTCGACGAGCACGTAGGCATCGCCGACGTCGCCCATCTGCGCGAGCGCCTCGACCGACGCGATCTCGCCGATGCCGTTGTCGGGCGCGACCGAGCCGGACAGGGTGATCGCGTCATTGCCGACGCCGGCGAACTGGCTCGCATCGCGCACGCCGATGCGCGAGCTGGTCGGGTGCTTCCAGCTGCGCTGGCGCTTGAGCTCCCGGTACGGCGCGGTCGCCAGGCTGAAGACGAACTGGTTGAGCGACATCATCATGGGCAGGTTTCCTTTCCTTGCAGCGGACAATCAATCGGACAGGCGCGAGCCGGCGCGCATGGCCTTCTCGCGTTCGCGGCGGTCCATCTCGGCGCGCATCGCGCGAACGAAGTCTTGCTCGTTGGCGCCCGGCGGCGTCGTGATGTTGATGGTGACCGGGCCGGACGCGGGCACGGCGCTCGCGGCGGCCGGCGCCCTGAGCGGCTGGTGGTAGTCGAGCGACGTATTGAAGCGCGCCAGCGGCCCGGTGGCGGCGGGCGAGTTGGCGGCGAAGGCGGGCGTGCCGACCAGGCTTGCGGCGGTCGCGATCGTGCCGACGGTGCGCGCGGCGCGTGCGGCGCCGGCCGCCGCGCCGTCGCCGGCCGCGTCCGACGCCTGCAGGCCGAGCTTTTCCCGGAGCCAGCCGAGCGCCGAGGTGCCCAGGTTGCCGATCGTGTCCTTCAGCGCGCCAAGGCGATTCGTGATGCCGTCGATCAGCGCGGTAATCATGCCGCTGCCGATTTCCATCAAGCCGGCACCGAGGCCGCTGAACCAGTCGCTGATGCCGCCCACCGCGCCCGTCACCCACTCGACGGTGGCGTTCCATTTCGCGGCGATCCAGTCGACTGCCGCGCCGAACGCGCCCTTGATCCCTTCCCATATCGAGATGAACATCGGGCCGAGCGTGTCCCAGTGCTGCCAGATGTAGACCGCGATCATTGCAAGCGCGCTGAAGAAAAGCAGCAGCGGATTTGTCGCCACCGCCACCCTGATCATGTTGAGCGCGCTGACCATCGACATCGCGAAGCGCAGCACCGCGATCGATCCGAGCACGGTGCCGAACACGCTGGCGAGCGTGCCGACGGCGACGAACAACCCGGCGAGCACCGTCAGCGTGGTGACGATCACGTTCGCGGCCGTGCGGTGCTCGCGCATGAACCCGACGACCTTCCCGATCGCGGTTGCCGTGAGGTCGAGCGCCTTGTTGTAGATCGGCGTGACCCGCTCGCCGATCTCGAGCTTCAGGTCGCGCAGCTGCGCGTACATCGCAAGCTCGCGGCCCTGCGTCGACTCCATGCCTTTCGCCTTCATCGCGCCGATGCCGTCGGTGGCGGCGGCCTGCTTCTCGGTGTCGTGGATCTGTGCGCTCTGCTCGTACAGCGTCGTGAGCAGCTTGCCGGCGGCCTGGTCGGGGAACAGTTTCGCGATCGTGTCCTTGATCTTCTCGGGGCTGGTGATCCCCTTGGCGGCGAGTTTCGGCAGCAGCACCTTTTCGAGCCATTCGAGCGGCGACGCCTGCAGCTTGTCGCTGCCCGTCAGCGCGCCGGACTTGAGCCCGGTGATCTTGCCGTTCTTGTTGTGCTCGACGAGCTTCGGGTCGACCAGGCCGAGCGCCGTCAGCTGCTGCACGGCGGGCGCGCTCGCCTTGCTCTTGAAGAGGGCCGCGAGGCCCTGGCCGGCCGCCTTTCCGCCCAGCTTCTCGATGATCGGCTGCATCTGGTAGTAGAACGCGTCCGTGCGCAGCTTCTTGGCGGCATCGCCGCCCTCGTCGGCGAACTTGCCCCACTCGTCGCCGCTGACCTTGGCGCCGGTCGCCGTCATCATCTTCTGCACGATGTCGGCTTCGGCGCCCAACGCCGCCTCGTCCTTGGTGCCGCCGCGCAGGTCGATCACCTTCATCATGCTGATGAACTTTTCGACGTTCTTCTTTCCCTCGTCCTTGCCGTACAGCGACTCGTTCGCGAATTTCATGTCCGCGAGCAGCGGCATCGCGACCTTGGCGCGCGCCTCGTCGCCGCCCACTTCCGCCAGCGCCTCGCGCATCAGGGTCAGGTTGTCGACGGTCGACTGGCCGTACGCCTGCTGCGCGCGCGCGAACTTCACCGCGTCGGCCGACGCACCCATCGCGCGGATGCGCAGCGTTTCGCTTTCGGCCTGCTTCGCGGCGTCGATCGGCTCGGACAGCATGCCGAACATCTCCTTGCCGGTGCCGGTGATGGCCTTGCCGCGCGCGGCCATCTTCTCGCCGACGCCGCGCAGCGATTCGATCCGCGCGCGCCGGGCTTCGGCGCGCTGCTCGCGCTCGGCGTCGTAGCCGCGCACGCCGGCGTCGATCATCGACCTGCGCGACGCCATGGTGTCGCGCAGGTTGCGCTCGTCGCGCGACAGGTTGCGCGTGTCGATGCCCGCGCCGGCGAGTTGCGCGCGCAACTGCCCCACGCTGGCGGCCTGCCGGTCGTGCGTGGCCGCCAGGTCCGCGGCCGCGCGTCGCGCGCTCTCGAAATCCTGGATCATCCGGCGCGACGGCGGGCCGGACGCGTTCAGCGCCTGGCCGAGCGCATCGACGCGTGCGCGCGCGCCCTTGAGCGCCGTTTCGGTATCGGCGAGGCCGCGGCGCATCTCGCGAAACTCGCCGACGCGCTGCTGCGTCTTCGCCATCTCATCCAGCTCGCGTCGGCTTGCCTTCAGCGAGTCGGCCAGCCCCTTGTTGCCGGTCAGGATCATTTGCAGGGGCTTCGTCATGTTGTCGACCATGTCGAGCATGACGCGCAGTTTCAGGGTGTTGTCCATCGTCGATCGTTTCGCTCATTCGGCGCCGGCGCGCACGCGTGCGCGCTCGCGCCAGTCCATCAGCTCGGCCAGGCTGAAGGCATCCATCACGGGCGGGGTCCAGCCGAACACCGTCGCGATGTCTGCCATCGGGTCTTCTATGCGGTCTGGGAGGCCAGTCGGGATTTCACGGCCTTCGGCATCAAAAAACCGGCGAAGATGCCCCCCAGTTGCACGAGGTCGGCGGGGTCGATGTTCGCGACATCGGCTTCCGTGAGCATCGGCGTGCTGATGCGCGGCAGCACCTTCGACAGCGCGGCGACGTCGAGGCTGACGAGATCGGACAGCGACACGCCGCGCAGCTCGCCCGCTTTCGGCTTGCGCAGCGTGATCGCGTCGATCGTCTGGTTGCCGCGCACGAGCGGGGTGTCGAGCGTATGCGTGGCCGGATCGTCCTGCGCGGGCGCTGCGGCCACTGCGGCAGGTGCGCTCACGGCGGCGGGTGCGCTCACGGCGGCGGGTGCGGCGGCCTGCAGGTCGGTCACGGCCGGGTCGTCGGATTGAATCGGGTTCATGGTGGTCCTGTCGGATAAGAAGGGGGTGACGCGGGTTCAGGCCCGGCCGGTGGAGCCGGCCGGGCGCGGGATTACAGGCCGATCGCCTTGCGCAGTGCCGAGAACAGGTCGTTGCCGTTGACCTTCTCGACCATGTTGATGAAGTCGATCTCGATCAGGTCCTCGCCGTTGACGGACAGCTTGTAGTAGCTGGCGACGGTCGTGACCTTGAACGCGTTCTCGTCCTTGGTCTTCGCCGTGCCCATGTCGATCACGCTGTGACGGCCCTTGATGATGATTTCGATCGCGTCGACGCTGGTCGAATCCGCGGCCTGGTAGCCGCCGGCGAAGCGCAGCAGCACGCCGTCGTGCTTCGTGATCGCGTACTGGCTGAGCACCGAGCGCATGAAGCCGCCGCAGGTCCATTCGATCTGGATCGCTTCCTGGCCCATGTCGATCTTGATCGGGCCGTTCATGCCGCCGGCCTGATAGTCCTCCATCTTGCGCGTGAGCTTCGGCAGCGTGACGTCGACAACCTGGCCGACGAAGTTCTCGCCGTTCTGGAACAGGTTGAATCCCTTGAGTTTGCGAGGCATACCCATTGTGTGTGACTCCTGGTGAGGCCGGACGTCAGGCGCTGACGCGCGTGGCGAAATCGGCGAGATAGCGGTCGGTGATGCGCTGGCGCAGCATCAGGTTTTCGAGCGGCGGCACCGGCGTGTATTCGTAGTCGATGTACGCCTTGCCGGACTTCAGCACGTCGGTGGTGTTCGGCTCCGGGTCGTACCAGGCCGAGCCGCCGATCAGGTAGCCCTGCGACGTCCATTCACGGAACTTGCCGTTGATGGTCTCGATGATGTCGCGCGGCAGCGACGGGTTGAGCGGGCCGTCGATGATCGTCATCTGCGCTTCGGCGATCGAATCGGCGATCACGTGCGCGGTGCGCGTGTAGTTCTCGAACGCGAACAGCGGATCGTCCGAGCACGTGCGCGAGCCCCAGAAGCGGAAGCCGTTGCGGTTCACGAGCGTGGTGACGTCCTGCTCGTTCAGGAAGCCCGCGTCGGTCGCCGGATCCTGCAGATCCCACGACACGTCCGCGCTGATGCCCGTCACGCCGTTCACGCCGACGTTCGACAGCGTCTTGTGCCAGCCCGTGTCGTTGTCGATCTTCGCGCGCAGGCCCGCGGCGTACGCGGTGGCCGGCACGACGACGGTCGAGTTGGTCGTGTCGTCCCACGCAAGGAAGTCCGGCCAGATCACCATGATTTCGCGCTGGCTGAACTGCTTGCGATATGCAACGGCTTCTTCCTTCGTCTTGGCGCCGTTGGCCGACACGTACGCGAACGCGCGCAGCGATTGCGCGATCGACGCGAACGCGGCGGCGACCGGCTGCGTGTCGAGGCCCGGCGCCGCGAGGATGCGCGGCTTCACGCCGAAGCGCGCCTGCGCGGTGAGCAGCGCCTTCATGCCGGTGTACTTGCCGTCGGCGGTGACGGCGCCGATCACGTTGGTGTTCGTTTCGGCGGCGTCCTTGCCTTCGGCGACGCGCACGACGATCGTGACGGGCTTGGTCTGTCGGCCGATCGCGTCGAGCGTGCGGCGCAGCGTGCCTTTCTTGCCGGCCTTGCCGAGCGCGGCGACGACGTTGGTCAGGAGGACCGGCGTGTTGAGCGGGAAGGCGGCGGCGTCGGCGTCGTCGGCCGTGCAGACGATGCCGACGACGGCCGTCGAGATCGTGCGGATCGGACGGCTGCCTTCGTTGATTTCGATGACGCGTACGCCGTGGTGGTAATCCTGCGGCATGGTGTGCGACTCCTATGTGGTCAAGTGAGAGAAACGGGAGGATTCCCGGGCGGATCAGGCCGCGCTATCCGCGACCGGAACTGCGGGTGTGGCTGGCTCGGCGGGCGGGGCAGGCGGAGGCGGCACGTACGGCGCCGGCGTGGCGGGCCACGTCACGGCATCCGGGAACGTCTCCGCCTGGATCGCCGAGACGAGTGCCATCTGGTACGCCGACCAGGCCTTGAAGTAGTAGATGCCTTCGTCGTCGAGCAGGCCCGCGGCGTAGGCATCGGCCTTGCCGACGTTCGCCTTGCGCGCGGTTTCGAGCCGTCGTTCGAACTCGGCCATAGCCGCGGCGCGCTTCTCCTGCTCGATCAGCTCGGGCGGGACGGTCCAGGCGCCGTTGATCCATGCGTGGCGCGGCGACGGGCGCGGCTCGGTGGTCAGCCCGAGTTCGTCGGGGGTCTTGCCCGCGACGGTGATTTCGACGGGCTCGCCGGTATCGGTGCGATAGCAGACACGGCCACGAAAGTCCGGCAGGAGGATCCACGCGTCGTCGCGATAGAACGGCCAGGTGGTCGGCGTGCGCGGCGGCGGCGCGTCGACAGTTGCCCATGCGGGGATGAGCCAGCGTTGGTCGTTGCGCGGGTCGGCATCGGCCTGGCTGCTGCTCAGGTATTCGCCGGTCGACTGACTGTAGTGGTGAATCAGCATGGTTCGGTATCCAGGTTAATAGGCGCGGATCATGGCGAGCAGCGCGACGTTGCGGGGGCGCGCTTCGTTGATGCCGTCAGCGTTGATGGTGATGGCGTGGCTGTGGCGGCCTGCCGCGCCGATGCCGACGTTGTGACCGTGGTTTCCGCTTCCATCGGTCCCGAACGGCGGGCCGCCGCCGGCATCACTCATTTCGGCTCCGTTTGATCCATTGACCGGACTGCCGGCGGACGTTATGAGTGCGTGTCGAGAGATCGTGTGACCGTGCCAGCCCTGCACGTCTGTCCACGCCGAGTGGGCGTGATCGCCGACTTCACTCGCACTTGCGCCGTGGGCGTGCCATCGGTTCGCGCTGTCCTGCCACGAGCCGATCGCGCGATTTGTGTCGGTACCGCGGGCATCGTCCCAACACCGGACGAACTCGCCGCGCATCTCAGGGAGACGGAAATTCGTCGAGCCATCGCCGGTCGAGAAGCAGCCCGAACGACCGTTCACCCAATCCTGTTCCGATACGAGCGCGCCGCTCGCCTGCGCATACGCCCACAGACGCGGATAGTCCGCGCGGTTCACGAGCGTGCCGTTCGCCTTCAGAAAGCCGGCTCGTACCGTCGTGCGAGGTTCGAAGACGATCTGACCGACCAACGCGGTCAGCACGGCGTCTGCCACAAACTGCGCCGGATTGAGGTTGGCGCTGTCCCAGGGGGTTGCGCCGGCGAAGGTCGGCCGCTTCGTGAAGTTCGCTACCTGCGTCGTCCGCGAAATATCCAGCACGCGGCTTTGCGTCGTGCCGTCGTCGGCGAATGCAGAGACCGCGAAGTCGTCTGCATCCGACTTACCGAGCGTCCAGCGATTCTTGCCACCGTTTTTGAGGTATAGCGTGGACCAGCTCGCGCCATTGTCGATAGCCAAATAGCCCGCCGACGCCCAGCCGAACTTTGCCCCGCCACTTACCTGGAGCAGATTCGAGCCGTCATCGCTGACGTCGCCGACCAGCACGCGACCGCCGTACGTGACACGCACGGCGCGCGCCTGGTTCGCATCGGTCTCGGGATCGTTGGCGGTCTTGTTGAGCCACAGATCGACGTATTCGCGCCCCCATGCCCCGTTGTCGAAGCCTGCCCGCACCGTCGCGACCAGACGCGTGCCGGTATCGGCGTTGTTGGCGCCGAACGTGCCGTGCAGGCGCACGCGGCTTTCCCGGCCGGTCTTGCCGGACGGCGGGCGAACGGTGACGTGCGCGGTGTCCGGACCTGCATCGAACTCGGTGACGACCGGGCCTGTGAACTTCGCGCCGGTCAGTGCCGCGTACCGCGACGCGGCGGTCTTCGGCGTCAGCACGCGTGTCTCGTCGGCGCCGTTGTTCACCTCCGTCTGCGTCGCCAGCTCGACCACCCCCTGCCGCTCGGTCGTCGCCGGCGGGTTCAGGAACGACGCATCGCCGAACACGAGCTGCGTCGCATCGATCGTCGCGAACTGCATGTCGGTCGACAGCAGCAGCAGCGCGGCCGGCGACTTCTCCATGATCGGCGTCGCCTGGCCGTAGGCGGCCAGCAGCACACCGTTCTCGAGGTAGAGGCCGAACCCGTACAGCGAGTACTGGTCCGCCGTGTCGTCCTTCAGCGTCGCGTGGATCGTGTCCGGCGCGATGTTGGCGCCGCCGAACGTCGTGACGCGCTTCAGCTCGTTCGGCAGCTTCACGAGCCCCTTGTCGGCGACGAACGGCGCGTTCGCCAGGCCGATTTCCACGACCTGGTGGGCGCTGGTGCCGCCGTTGCCGGGTGCGACCAGCGCTGCGCGGCCGGCGTCGGTGATGATGATCTGGGTTGCCATGTGCGGTCAGTAGTCGGTGAGGTTCAGGCGGCGATAGGCCGCCACGCGTGCGGCGGCGCCCACGCGTTGCCGGCCCCGCATCGCGAAGCCCTGCGTGAACGTGTAGTGCGCCCGTACCGGCTTGGTCCGGTCGATTTCCGCGAGGATGTCGGCGACGTATTCGGCGGTCGGCGGTTCGCCCTCCTGGCCGCTGACCGTCATCACGATGTCGAACGTGCCGGGCCGGCCCGGCGGGTTCTGCTCGAACCATTCGCGCAGCACGAGGTTGCCGCCGAAGGTCGCGACGACGTCGCGCACGGCCGCGGCGGTGCCCTTGCGGCGCGCGATCGGAATCGCCTCGCGGACGCGCGCGCGCTTCACGTGCTCGGGCCAGTAGCCCTTCCACGCGTCGACGCCGAGGTGCCACGCAAGCCACGGCAGCAGGTCGAGCCGGATCGCGTCGGGGTTCATCAGCGTCGCGAGCGGCGTGCGCACGTCGTCGATGCGGGCGTTCACGGCCGCGAGCTTGCGCTCGAGCCGGGTCGCGTTCGGCGGCAGGATGTCATTCATTGCCGTACACCCCGCCGTCGATCAGCTCGATCCCGGTGCAGTAGGGCGCCTGCTGCCTGGTCGCCGGAATGCCGGCGAGCGGGCTTTCGAGGATCACCTTCTGCACGCCCGCCGCGCGGGCGGCCGCGTAGATGCCGTCCAGCGTGACTTCCATGCCGAGCCGGTGCATGTCGTCCGCGTACTTGCGCATCGCCTTGTTGGCCTGCGCGAGCGCGACAGCGCGATCGGGGCCGGCGAAGAACACCAGGCGCGCGCGGATCGCGTAGCGCAGCACCTCCGCGCCGCGCACCGTCACCTTGTCGGTGAGCGGGCGCACGTCGTCGGCCTGCAGCGCGGCCGTCACGGCCTTGAGCAGCGCAGGATCCGCGGTGCCGTCGCCGCCGCGCGCGAGCACCGTGACGAGCACTTCGCACGGCGCGGGGCTGACCGCCGACGCGTCGAGCACGCCACCGTCCGCATTGCGCGCGTGCGACACGTATGCGCCCTCGGGGCCGGCGACGGAGAAGCGCTGCGGCGCGAGCTGCGTGCGGGCGCGCAGATCGGTGTCGCTTTCCATGACGGCCTCGATGTCGTGCTCCGGATCGGCGGGCGTGATCGTCAGGCGTTCGATGCCGAACAGTGCCGCGAGATTGTCGAGGTCGCGGCCCGTTGCGTACGCGAGCATCACCGCGCGCGCCGCGTCGTTTACGCGCTGGCGCAGCACGAGCTCGCGGTAGGCGTTCTCCTGCAGCAGCCGCACCATCGGCTCCGATTCGAGCGCGAGCGTGGCGGCGATCTCCGCTTGTTCGTCCGCCGGGTACAGCGCGACGAGCCGCGCCTTGCGCTCGGCGAGCAGCGCTTCGTAGGCGAGCGTCTCGACGACGTCGGGCGACGGCAGCTGCGACAGGTCGATCGGGGTCACGCTCATGCCGCGCTCCCGTGTGCGACCGGCACGCGCGTCGACACGGCCGCGCCGCTCTCGCTCGTCCAGCCTTCGATGTCGAGATAGACCGTGCCGGATGCCGCGTCCGCGTCGTCGGACGAGAGCACGACGCGGGTGAGCGTGAGGCGCGGCTCCCAGCGCATCAGCGCGGTCGCGATCGCCGCGTACAGGCGCGTGCGCACCGCGCCGTTGCCCGGCGCATCGATCAGGTCGGGCAGCTCGGAGCCGAACGTGCGGCGCATCACGCACGACGCGAGCGGCGTCGTCACGATCTTGCCGATCGACTGGTAGAAGTGGCCGAGGCCCGAGATCGAGCGGCCGGTGTTTGCGTTCATGCCTTTCATTGCGGTTCGCTCACCAGTTGTCCATCGCCTTGTTCGCGGTGCTTGTGATGCGGCAGGCTGATGCCTTGCGACGTCACTTCGCGCGTGAAGGTGGCCGCGCCGTCGATCTGCATCGTGGCGCCGCCGCCCGCACCGCCCGTGCCGGTCATGCCGGCTTCGAACGCGAACGGGCCCTTGACCGTCATCGCGCCGGTGCAGGTCGTCTGCTGCGCATCGAGCGTGATGGTCTCGGCCTGCACGGTCGCGGCCTTGGTCTGCACGACGATCGATTCGGGCGCGACGACGAGCACGGTCGCGCCGGCCGGCAGCGAGGCCTTCAGCGCATGCGCGGCGTGGTCGTATTCGATCGATGCGCCGTCGGGGTAGACGCGCGTGTGCGTGTCGGGGCTCGATGCCGGCGCAGGTGCGGCGTCGGAAAAGAGGCCGCGCAGCGCGACGCCTTGCGCCGGATCGCCCATCGGGCAGAGCAGGACGACCTGCTCGCCGACGCTCGGCGGCAGCCAGTCGCGCGTCGTGCCGGCCGCGCAGGCGATCCACGGAATCCAGTTGGTCTGCAGGCCGCCGCCGTCGGTGTCGGGGTCGCCCACCGAGACGCGGCACAACGCGCGCGCATGGTTGATCGCGAGGATCGTTCCCTTGCGCACCGCGTTGCGTGCCTGCCGTTGAGTTTCGTTAGCGTCCATGGGGTCAATGGTGCCGGGGGGAGGCGTGGGGGGCGAGTGATGGCGTGTGTGGTGGAGGTGAGGACGGAAGGGGGAGGCGTGGGTGGTGATGCGTGTCGAGAGTCGCAAATCGAGCGATGGGATGACCGATGTCGTCTCTGCGTTCGACACGGCATCTCGTTCGATGGGTTACGTGGACCACCGGGCCGACGTTTCGCGGAATCGGGGTGGGGGCGCAGGACGTCGGGACGCGTAGCGCGGTGGTCTTGATGTGTGCAGCAGTCCCGGTTCATTGCGTTGGTGCGTCGTGACGCATGGGCGTGGCACGGCATGTCGGCGCCGACGTATTCACCCGAAATGGCGAGTGACAGGGAAGCTGATCGAGCCCGCACGCGAAATCGTTCGGCATAGCGTGCCGAACTGGCCGGGCGTGGCGAATACGTTGGTCGGAAGGACCGACGTGTTGGGAGGGAGTGCGAAGGCGTCGTCGGCGATGCCGACGACGGCCGTCGGGGTGATGCGGATCGGGGTGGCGGGAGCGGTGGCGCTTAAGCCATCTCGGCCACGAAATCTGGCGCAGGCGGAAGGGCGACGTAGGGCCACCCGTCCGCATCGCTGAGATTGCGCAGTTCTTGACGATATTTGATGAGCGCCGAGAACTGTGCAGCCGTCAGCGTCGTGCCGTTGGCGATCAGCTTTTCGTCCTGGTGACGCGATACGAGCCAGTCGGTCGCGCTCATTGCCGAGTCGCGCTTTCCGCGTATGGATGCTGCCACGTCGTCACGTGTCGGCGCTGGTGGGTCGATCAGCACCGGACGCATATTCACGTCCAGTGTTCCCAGCTTCCCGCGTGAATGACCGACGATCAATTCACGCCACTCGTCGTCCGTAATGTCGACGACGTTTGCGCCCGGTGGGGCGGGACTGTCGACCGTATCGTAGAAGGCAACGATTCTGCTTTTCGCGTCGTATGCCGCTTGCTTTTGTCCCATGCCTTAAATCCCCCAAGCAATCCACGAGCCGCCAATGGGCCCGCTTGGCCAGTTATTGACGATGTTGATGGTCGAGCGCGTGCGCGCACCGGCCGTCCATCGGTATTGAGTCCCATTCGCCGCAGGATCGTCCGCTGCGCACGCTACGCCGAAGTTCGCGTTTGGAAAGGTGATCGGCAGAGGAACAGTTAGAAGCGAACTTGCTTGAACGGCGGTATAGCCCCACTGGAGAATCAATCCGCTCGGCAGCTTCTGATAACCGTTGGGCGAGAGGCTTGCGCCAAACCCAGCCGAATACCGCAAGTTCGCCGTTGTCACTTCGATATTGATGTTTGACGCGTCGACGACGAACGAGATCGCGTCACCGGGATTCAGCGTGATGGTCGGGTCCATCATCCTTGTCACGGCGACAAACTTCGCCGATCCGTTGATCGCCAACGTCGTCGGTCCTGCAGCGGTGTAGTTGGCGTAGACGATCATCCGCACGCCGTCCTTCAGTTCCGCGAAGTTGATCGTCTGGGTCGTGCCGGGCGCCAGGACATACACCTGCATGCCGGCTTGTGCTGCGCCCAATATCCCGCTGGTCGAGGTCGTGTAGCTGCCGCGCATGTTGCCAAGCGATGCCTGCACGAACGCTGTCGACGCCAGCTTTGTGCTGCTGTCGAACTGCGCCGGCGTCGTCCCCTTCGCCACCCCCGTAAAAACCGGCGACTCAATCGGCGCCTTCTGCGCCAACGCATTCGTCACCGTCGTCGCGAAGCTCGGATCATTGCCGAGCGCGTTCGCCAGCTCCCTGAGCGTATTGAGCGCCTCGGGCGACTGATCGACGAGCGCCGCCACCTTCTGCGCGAGATCCGCTTTCGTCGCGTATTGCGGATACGGATCGACGGCGCCCTCGTGCGCCTCCTGCCTGTCCTTCAAAAACCGCGTCCGATTCGCCAGCTGCCGCAGCGGCACGTTATCGATCCCGTCCGGCCCACCCTCCACCGGGTCGGACGTTTCGAACTGACGAATACCGGGCGTCCAGCTCGAGCTTTCGACCAGATCAGTCATGCGTTGATACTCCCTCTGTTGTACTGGCCATCGCGGCGTGCGAAGCCGTTGTAGCGAATCGGTGCCTCGCGATAGTCGAGCGACGCGAGCATCGAGCGTCGCGGCGCGTAGCGTTCGAGCACCGCCTTCAGGTTGTCCGCCTGGTCGCGGGTGATCGGCCGCGACAGCTTGACGATGTATTCCGCCCACGCCGTTTCGCGGCCGTGCACGTAGTCGCCGTTGTACCGGGCCGAGCCGTCGCGACGCCGCACGCGCCGGCCTTCGACGATCGTCACCTCGCCGAAGCCGAGCCGGCGGATCACTTCGCGAATGGCCCACGGCGTGCCGCGCTTCTGGTGCAGCGCGATCGCCGAGCGGATCAGCGCGCGGCGCGCGTCGTCCGACTCGGCGAGCTCCCACCCGTCGACCGACACCTCGGCCGCGAGATACGGCAGCAACGCCGCCGGGCAGTCGTCCGGGTTCCAGTAGCCGCGCACCGGCACCGACAGGTCGACGCTCGCGGCGAGCGCCGTCGCGGCGCGCCGCTCGAGCGGCGTCGCGTTCGGCGGCAGCAGCTCAGACATAGATGCCGCCGTACTCGATGACGACGTCGACGCAGAACGACGCCTGGGTCGGGCCGATCGGCAGGTCGCCGGCCGGCTCGATCAGCTCCGTCCTCGACAGCCCGGCGGCCTGGCAGACCCCCTTGATCGCCGATTCCGCGACGCCGACGCCGAGGCGGCGCACCTTGTCCGCATACGCGCGGGCGTTTTTCGTCGCCTGCGCGATCAGCACGTCGGCGCCGACCGCCGAGCGCGTGTAGCCTTTCGCGCGGATCCGGTAGCGGACGATCTCCGCGGGCCGCGCGAGCACGGTGTCGTTCAGCGGCCGTTGATCCTCCGCCGCGAGCGCGGCTTCGACCTTGCGGCAGAGCGCGTCGTCGGCGGTGCCGTCGCCGTCGCGCGACAGCAGCGTGACGAGCACGTCGCCCGGCTGCGGGCGCGTGGCCTTCGCATCGAGCAGGCGGCCGTCGACGGCGAGCGCCTTCGACTCGTACGCGGCGGACGGGCCGGCCACGCTGAAGCCCTGCGGCGCGAGCTGGATGCGACGGCGCAGCGCGTCGTCGTCCTCGTAGACGGCCGGAATGTCGTTGGCCGGGTCGGCGGGCGTGACGACGAGCCGCTGGATCCCGAACAGCGCCGCGCGCTGGTCGAGGTCGCTGCCTTGCGCATACGCGAGCATCACGGCGCGCACGGCATCGTTGATGCGCTGGCGCATCACGAGCTCGCGATAGCAGTTCTCCTGCAGCAGGCGCGCGAGCGGCTCGGATTCGAGCGCCACCGTCGCGGCGATTTCCGCCTGCTCCGGCGTCGGCCAGAGCGCGATCAGCGCGGCCTTGCGGCGCGCATACAGCGTTTCGAAATCGAGTGCGTCGAGCGCATCGGGCACCGGCAGGCTCGACAGGTCGATGAGCGCGGACGTCGTCATGCGGCGCCTCGCTGCGGCATGGCCACCCACGTCAGCGTGTCGTGCGCATCGACCTGCGTATCGTCGACGTGCGTGACGACGCGCTGGCCGTCCGGCCCGGTGGTCACGACGACGCTTTCCGTCAACGCGAGCCGGATCGACAGGTCGGTCGCGGCCGGTTCGCGCGCGATCGCCTCGAAGACGATGCCGCTCGCCTGCGCCGCGGGGTTGGTCACGAGATCGGGCTGGTTCGCGCGCACCCAGTCGACCAGCGCGACGAATACGGGATCCGTGTCGCCCGTGAAATCCGTGACGAGCACGCGCGCGACGTACCGGTATTCGAATGACGCGGACAGGGTGCCGGTCGCGGCGATCGTGCCTTGCTCGATGCGCACGGTCAGCTTGTCCGGCGTGGCGCCGAGCGCGGGAACCGCGGCGACGAGCGCGCGCCGCAGGCTGTCGGGCTTATTCATGGGGGCGTGCCTCCGTATTGGCTTGCATGGCCGGCCGTGCGCTGGCCTGGCACGCCGCGATCATGTCGACCCGGGCCGCACACGTCGCCCACGCGGCCGTCACGCTCGTGAGCGCCGCGTCGAGATCACCGTTGGTGCGCGGCGCGAGCGCCGGCAGCGTGCACGGGCTCACCGTCTGGCACGCGTTCGACGTAATCGTCGGCGCCGGTGAGAGCGGGATGGGTTTGCAGGCGGACAACATCGTCAGGCAAAGGAGCGTCAGCCCAGGCGCGAAGCGCGGCGTTTTCATCGGTCAATCTCCGGTTTTCAAGGCGAACGGCATCGAGCTTCGACGCGATCGCGGTTTGCGTGCGGTCGAGCCGCGCCTGCTGTCGGGCCCGGTCGGCGGCGTCCTGCTGCAGGCGCTCGATCGCGGTGTCACGCGCGGCGAGCGCCTGCTGCGCGCCGGCGAGCTGCTGTCGGGATGTCGCCAGATCGGCGTGCAGCGCGCGCACGTACAGCACGGCGGCGACGCAGGCGGCAAGCGCGATCAGGCCCGCGGCGAGCTTCACGGCGAGTGCGCTCATGCGGCGGCCGCGTCGTCGTCCGGCCCGGCGCTCGCCGCCGCAAGCGGCTGCTGCGACGCATACCGGCCGTACGCGCGCGCGAGCTTCACGTCGTACAGGTTCGCCGCGTAGTCGGGCCCGTTGTAGCCGCGCGCGAACGCGGCCCAGTTGCGCGCGCGCAGCGCGGCGAGCAGCGCGTTGTCCGCGGCGACGAAGCGCACGAATGCGTCGAGGTGTTCCGCTTCGCCGCTTTCCATGCGCGCGACGAACTCGTCGACGCTTGCGTAGCCGAGGCGCTGCCAGTGGCAGCCCATCACCTGGAACGCGCCCCAGCTCGCGGATTCCCAGGCCGCGCCGGCGTCGGTCTGTTCGGCCGCGGCGAGGCGCGTGTACTCGGCGACGCCGCCGCGATAGCCGCCGCGCGCAGTCGACACGATGTCGGGCTGGCGGGCCGCGAGCGGCGCCGGATCGATGCCGCGCGCCTGCAGGCGTTTCCAGAACACGTGGCGCTCGAACAGGATCGCCGGCCGGCCGTCGGGCAGGAAGCCGGCGCCGCGCGATTCGACTTCGTTCACCGCGCGAATGCACGCGAGCGGGACGGCGAGCGTGCGGGCCGCGCGTTCGAGGTCGGCGATGCCGAGGTGCTGCGGATCGCGCTGGCCGGTGGCGAGCGCGGCGTAGGTCTTGGGGCCGGCGATCCCGTCGTCGACGAGCCCGGTCTTCCGTTGCAGCGCGATCACGGCGGCTTCGGTCGCGTCGTCGTAGACGTGCGTCACCTGCACCGGATAGCCGGCGCGGATCAGCCGGCGTTGCAGCAGGCCCACGTCGTCGCCGTGGTCGCCGAGGCGGCGGCTCTTCATCGTTCATTCGCTCCGCAGAAGACGCGCGACGTTGCCGCGCGTGCCGTATACGAACATCGCCAGCAGCACCGCGGTGGCCGCGTCGAAGAAGCGCACCGATTGCGCATGCAGCACCAGCTCGATCGATGCGCCGCCCGTCACCGCGACGAGCGCCCACGCGACCCACGACGCATGGCGGCGGTGCCGCGCGCCGTTGCGGCGGTAGGTGAGCACGCGCGCGAGCGCGGCGAGGTGCGCGGCGAGTGCGACCAGCGCGAGCGGGAGGTGCATGTCATTCCCCTTTGCGGAACAGCGACAGCAGGTCGAAGGTCTTGACCCGTTCGATCAGCTGCAGCGTGACGGCGATCACGAGCGCGGCCGCGAAGAACCCGGCGACGCCGGTCGAATGGATCGGCGTGGCGTTGACGATTTCCGGCGCGGCGAGGTAGCCCATCACGAGCGAGATCAGCATGTAGGCCGCGCGCCGCGCGGCGCCGATCTCCTTCGACGTGACGACGACGAGCGCGGCGCCCGTGAACGCGCCGATCAGCGCATTGCCGTCGATGCCGGGCGCGAGGCCGGCGAGCCCGATCGCGGTCGACAGCGCGGCGGCGGTGGTGGTGTTGGGTTCGGCCATGGCGGTTCCGGGGTCAGTCAAACAGTTGCAGCAGCGGCTTCGTGCTCGTCACCGTGTCGAGTGCCGGCAGGTAGACGGCCGTGCCGGTCGGCAGCACGACGCCCCGATCGGCGAGCCCGGTGTTCGCCTCGAGCACGGCTTCGACGGTGCCGTCGGTGCGGCCGTAGTAGCGCCAGCACAGCGCGTCGACCGTGTCGCCTTGGAGTGCGCGCACGATCATGGGCGGCTCCGGCGATGCGTGATGGCGCGAGCGTCGATGGCCGCGCGTTCGGGCGCGGCGCTGAAGCCTGTCGATGTCGTGTCGTGTGCCATGGCGAGGTGTCGAGCCGTGAGTCAGTGGAGATGACGCTCATGTTCGACGGTCGTGCGCGATGGCTCAACGCGCGGCGTGCGTCGCCCGCGCGGGGACACAGTGCAGCGCGTGCCCGCGCCGGCAGCGCGTTTTACGCTTCAGCCTGGCGTGTCGCGATCGCGATGGGCGCGGGGCGCGTGCAGCTGGATTGCAGACTGGGTGGGATGGATTGGCCTTGCGCGAGCTTGTGCAGCCTTGGTTTTGCTGTGGGCGTGTGGCGCAGGGCCTTGATAGGCAAGGCGGGGTGGGGCGTACGTAAAACTCCGAAGGCAGGGGTTGCCCACCCTGCCTCCGGCCAATACCACCATCAGCCCCCGAAGTAGCACAGCCCCATCGCACGCTTCACATCCGCGAGCGTCTGCGCAGCCACTTCCCGCGCGCGCAGCGTGCCGCGCTGCAGGATAGCCATCACCTCGCCGCGCTCGTTCTCGAACGCGCGGCGCCGCGTGCGAATCGGTTCGAGCAGCGCCTGCAGCCGCTCGTTCAGCATGCGCTTGACGACGCTGTCGCCGAGCCCGCCGCGGCGATAGTGCGCCTTGAGTTCATCGACCTTCTGCACATCGGGTTCGAACGCATCCAGGAACGCGAACACGACGTTGCCCTCGACCTGGCCCGGGTCGCTCACGCGCAGGTGGTTCGGGTCGGTATACATGTCGTTGACCGCTTTCGTGATCTCGTCCGGCGACGCGCCCAGCGCGATCGCGTTGCCGAGCGACTTGCTCATCTTGGCCTTGCCGTCCGTGCCGGGCAGCCGCGTGACCGACGACAGCACGGCCTCGCATTCGACCAGCACCTGCTGGTCGACCGTATGGTTGAAGCGGCGCACGAGTTCGTTGGTCTGCTCGATCATCGGCAACTGGTCGTCGCCGACGGGCACGTGCGTGGCCCGGAACGCGGTGATGTCGGCCGCCTGGCTGACGGGGTAGGTGAGGAAGCCGGCGGGAATGTCGCGCTCGAAGCCGCGCAGGCGGATTTCTTCCTTGATGGTCGGGTTGCGTTCGAGCCGCGCGACGGTGACGAGGTTGAGCAGGTATTGCGCCAGCTCCGCCAGCTCGGGCACCTGCGACTGGATCAGGATCGTCGACTTCTGCGGATCGATGCCCGCCGCGAGATAGTCGAGCGCGACTTCGACGACGTTGTCAGTGACCTTGCGGTGCCGGCCGACGTTGTCGGTCAGCGCCTGCGTGTCCGCGAGCAGCAGGAATTGCCGCGCCTCGTGCTGCAGCCGCACGCGCGCGCTCAGCGAGCCGATGTAATGGCCGAGGTGCAGCGGGCCGGTCGTGCGGTCGCCGGTGAGGATGACGGGAAGGGGCGTTTGAGTCATGGTCTGGGGCTCCATGGTCAGACACCACCAGCCGCCAGCGCAGAAACGACAATGCCGCCAGGACTGGCGGCATCGCGTTGGGAAAAGACAGGAAGAAACGGGCCGCCGGGTTCAGGCGCGCCACCAGCGTTGCAGCTTCGACGAGGTCGGTTTCAGGTCCATCGGGCGAGTATAGCGGAGCGCGGCCGCCGCCGCATCGGGCCGGGCGCTGCGTGCCGCCTCAATCGAGTTGCGCGAGCCTTGCACGCAGCGCGTCGATCTCCGACTCCGCGAACACCTCGATGCCATGCTGCCGCAGCAGCGCGGCCGTCACGCCCGCGCCGGGATGCTTCCGGCCCGCGAAGCTGCCGTCGTAGATGAAGCGGCTGCCGCACGACGGGCTGCCGTCGGCCAGCAGCGCGAAACCGCAGCCATGCGCGCGCGCGAGGCCCAGCGCGACCTGTGCGCCCGCGATGTAAGGCGCGGTGACGTCCTTGCCCGTTGTCTCGACGACCCGCGCGCCGCCCGCCAGCACCTGCTGGCCCGATGCGCCATCCGCGATTTCCGCCGGCGGGCGAGGCACGCCGAAGCCCGCCGCCAGCTCGGGGCAGACGGGCACGATGCGCCCGTCTTGCCGCCATTCGTCGAGCGCGCGATGCGCGGCGGTCTTGGCCGCGCCGTTGTAACGCACCGGCTGGCCGAGCAGGCATGCGCTGACCAGGATCTTCTGCTTCGTCTGCAATGTCGCCCCCTTGTGCGGGACCGTGGAACGGACGGGGAATTTTACGTGAGCCTTACTGGCGGAGCGCCGCGTTCGCCGGGATACAATTCGCGCGAATCATCAGACGGTATCCGGGGCGCTGCAATCACGACGCGTACCGATCGACGAAGACAAGGACGCCATGAAGCATTCGATCGCCAGTCTTTCCGTTCTGGTGGCCGCCGCATTCGGTACGGCCGCGCACGCCGCGCGTGCCGAGGACATTCCGCTCGGGATGCCCGACGGATTCATCGCATCGTCGGTCGACAAGGTCGCCGACGGGCAATACTGCGTCACCGGCGAAGTCATGGACGAGATGGGCACGAAGCACGACGCATGGGTCGCGCTGGTCGATGCCGGCGCGAAGCGCGTCGCATGGCGCACGCGGCTGCCGTTCGAGCGCCCGTACGTCGGCAACGACGCGGTGCGCTGCGCGGCCGGGCAGGGCGCGTATTTCGTGCTGACGCAGGAGCGCACCCACATCGAGGAAAGCCTCAACCAGACCAAGGTGGTGCTGAACAAGCTCGGCGCGGACGGCAAGCTGCTGAAGCGCGAGCCGGTCGGCGCCGGGTTCGACGAGTGGGCCTACCTGCTCGACGTCGACGGCAACGCTGTGACGGTCGCGGGCGGCACGAGCGACGCGCTCGAGCGCAAGGGCAAGCTCGGCAATTACGTCGCGCGCTTCGACACGCAGCTTGCGCGCGCTGGCGTGACGACGATCCCGAACGGCGCGTTCTGGACCGGCACGACCGCGGCGCTTTCCGCGAACCAGTTGCGCGTCGCCGGACAGTTCATGCCGAACGCGGGCGGCGCGTCGGGCGGCCGCGAGGGCTTCGCGGTGTCGCGGATCAACGTCGACCAGCACAAGTACCAGTCGTCGACTTACGTGTCGCCACCCGACGCGCGTGTAGAGGCATCGGCGTTCAGCGCGGACGGCGCCGCGTACTACGTCGCGACCACGCCGACGGCGCTGTCGGTGGCGGTCGTCTCGCCGGCCGGCAAGCTCGCGCAGCAGTTCACGACGCGCAAGATCGTGTGCGATCTCGCATCGATCGGCGTGACCGGCTCGACGATCACCGTGATCGGCACGACATGCGACAAGCCGGCGGCCGGCACGCTCGCGACGATCGACCTGTCGACGCGCCAGGCCACGACGACGCGCCGCATCGCGGGCGACGTGCGCGTCGCGCGTGTCGACGGCAATGCGTGGGTCGGTGTGGTCGATGCCGGCAAGCGCGGCCTCGTGCTGCGGCGTGACGCGCCATAGCGTGGCGTGGCGCGCGACGGCACACCGAACGCCGGGCCATCGCGCATGCAGGCGGACGATGCACCCCGTATTCCACCCGCCGCACCCCCATGCGAGAATCCCCCGCAACGACAACAGCAAGCGTCGATCGCGGCGGCCGTCCGCGCATCGCGCGACCCCTCCGATGGCTCGCTTCCCGTCTTCCCCGGCCGCGGCCGATGCACGCGCGCTGACCGAACCGCAGCGCGCGCTGCTCGCGCGCCTGCAGGCCTATTCGCCGGACGCGCCCGATGCGCCGCAGCCTTACAGCCGCCGCCTCGCCGACGCGCAAGGCTGGACGCACGCGCACGCGCTGGGCGTCATCGACGAATACAAGCGCTTCGCGTTCCTCGCACAGGCGGCCGGCCATCCGGTCACGCCGTCGCACGCGGTGGACGCCGCGTGGCACCTGCATCTGCAGTACACGCGCGAATACTGGGACGTGTTCTGCGCCGACGTGCTGCGCGCGCCGCTGCACCACATGCCCGGCACCGGCGCACCGGACGAAGCCGACCGGTACGCGCGGCACTACCGGCGCACGCTCGACAGCTATCGGCGGCTGTTCGGCAGCGAGCCGCCCGAGACGATCTGGCCGCGTCCGGCGCCCGAACCGGCGGCGCGCACGCCCGATGAGCCGCACACCGTTGCGCACACCGTTGCGCACACCGAACCCTCCCGCCGCGAGCGCATCGCGCACCGCCTGCGCCGCCTGACGAGACTGTCATGGCCCGCCGCGCTGGCGAGCGTCGCGGCAACCTGCGCATCCGCGCGGGATTTCAACGTGCTGAACTTCTCCGGCCCGCAGTTCCTCGCGTTCTACGTGCCGGCCTGCGTGGCCGCACTGCTGCTGATCGCGGGCCTGCAGCGGCTCGAACACCGCTGCCGCCCGTGGGGCGCACGCCACCGTGAATCGTCACCCGACCTGAGCGCGGAGGAAGCCGGGTATCTCGCGGGCGGCGCGTCGCGGATGACGCAGGTCGCGACGCTGTCGCTCCTCCATGCGGACGCGATCTGGCTCCAGGTCCACAAGCGCGGCTCGCGGGTGCGGGTTGCCGATTCGGCACGCGCACACACGGGCCACCTGGCGGACGAATGGGCCTGGCTGAACGCGCAGCCCGGCCGAGAAACGACCTATGGGGCGTTTCGCGCGCGTCTCGCGCAGCGCGAGTCCGGCATCGTCGCCGGGCTGCGCCGCAACGGCTGGCTGTGGGCGCCCGGCGACATGCGTACGGCGCGGATCGCCGCGCGCGCGATCGCGCTGCTCGTGTTCGGCACGGGCGCGGCGAAGCTCGCGATCGGCCTGAGCCGCGGGCGGCCGGTGCTGCTCCTCATGATCTGCATGGCCGGGTTCTCGATCGGGTATCACCTCGTGAGTGCGCGCCTGAGCGGGTTCGGGCGCGGCGGCATGACGCGCGGCGGCCAGGCGGCACTGGATGCGCATGGCGAGGCGCGCCGGGACGACCGCGCCACGCCGGACGCGCTGCTGTGGGCGACCGCGCTGTTCGGTGCCGGCGCGCTCGCCGGCACCGCGTGGGCCGCGTATGCGAATCCGCTGATGGCGCCGCTGGCGATGCCTGCCGCGGCGAAAGGCGGCGGGTCGTCCGATTCGGATGGCGGCGACAGCAGTTGCTCGAGCGACTCGGGATCGAGTTCGTGCAGTTCGAGCTCATGCGGCTCGAGCGGCTGCGGCGGGTGTTCGAGCAACTGAACGGCGGGCGGGGCCGGCGGACCTCCGCGACGGCCCCGCCCGCGCAACGCTACACAGTCGTCACATCGACGGGCGCATGCGCGCCCGCATTGCCACGATCCCCCGCCTCCATGATCAGCTTCCAGTCGAAGGCCGGCAGCGCGCACAGCTGCTCGACGGTTGCCGCGTACTCCTGCGTCGTCGTGCCGAGGTAGCGCACCTTGTCGGTCCACCCGGGCAGCGCGGCCTGCGACGTGGTCACCACGACCGCGAGCAGATCCTGCTCCGGCAGCGCCGCGACTTCGTCGAGATTGAGCCGCACCTTCTCCAGGTCGCCGTGGGCGTCGAGGATCAGCACGCCGGGAATCGGCGCGTCCGTGCTTGCGGCCGGCGCGGCGGCAGGCTGGCCGGCGCATTGCAGATAGACGTCGCGATAGCGCGGCAGCGCCTGCTGCAGCGCGTGATGCTTGCGCACCTTCGCCTGCGCGGTGCGGGCGATCCGGCGGCGCAGCGCGGGTTGCGCGATCAGCCGCTCGATCGCGTCGAGCCATGCCGCCGCCGTATCGTCGACGAGCAGGCCGTCGCACCCGTCGTCGAGCGAGCAGCGATAGGCCGGCCGGTCGCTGACGATCGTCGCGATGCCGGCCGCCGCGTATTCCTGCCACCGGATCGTGCTCTTGCCCGCGTTGTAGTCGGTGTCGGCGAGCGGCAGCAGCGCGATGTCCCAGCGCCGCTCCAGCAGGCGCTGCGCGTACGCGCGGTAGTCGGCGGCCGCGGGTGCGCAGGTAGCCGCCGGATGGGACGCCCAGCCGGCCGGCACGTGCGCGCCGATGAAGCAGATCCTCACCTTGCCCGGATGGCGCGCGCAGATCGCCTGCAGCGCCGCGTCGACGAGCGCGAAATTCTCGTCGCGCAGCGCCGCGCCGGCGATGCCGATCGTCACGTACGCATCGTCGCGCGCGGTCACCGGCTGATGGAAGCGATCGAAATCGACGCAGTCGGGCAGCACGTGCACGCGCGGGTTCGACAGCCGGTAGCGGCCCGCGAGGAACGGCGTCGACACGATCACGGCCGCCGCGTTGAGCAGCGCGTACTCGAGCCCGGCGCGCGCCATGCCGCCCGGCGCGGCGAGCGGATGCGCGGCGGGCAGGTCGGTCAGCAGGTCGTCGGTTTCGTAGATCACCGGCTTCCTGAGACTGAAGATGGCCCGCAGGCCGTCGTCCGTCAGCACGCCGGGCGTCATCCGGTGCAGCAGGATGGCGTCGGCGTCAGCCAGCACGCTGCTGTCGATCCGGCCGTCGCGAATGCCCCAGACGAACTCCCACTCGTCGCGCAGCCGGTCGAACGGCTGCACGAGGCGAACCCGCGCCGACGCGCTTTCGGGCGGCTCGACCGAATACACGACGAGCCGCCTGCGGCGCGGCGCGGCGTCCGCGCTCGCGGCGCCGGGCGCCGGTGTCCGGTTCTGCTCCAGCAGCCGCGCATACAGCGCGCCGTGGCGCGCGGCGTTGCGGTTGACGTCGTGCCGCGCGCGGATCGCGTCCTGCGCGGCTGTGGCGAGCTGCGCGCGCGCCTGCGGATGCTCGATCAGGTGCGCGATCGCGTCGACCCACGCGTCGACGGCGTCGGCGACGAGCCAGCCGGTGCGGCCGTGGACGATCGCGCTGCCTGGCGCGGGCGCGGCGACGAGCACCGTGGCCGCGCCGGCCGCCGAGCATTCGAGCCACGCGCGCGGCGGATCGTCGTCGCGCAGCGTGACCGGCGACGCGACCAGCGCAATGTCGAGGTCGGCGTGCTTCAACTGGTCCGCATACGCGTCATAGGGCGCGGGCGCGGCGATCAGCGTGACGTCCGGATCGCCTTCCCAGCCGGCCGGCAGCGCCGGCCCGACGAACGACACGCGGAGCCTGCCCGGATACCGGCGGCGCAGCTCGGCCAGCGCCAGCCGGGCCTGTTCGAGACGGGGGCCGTCGAGCCCGGCGCCGGACACCGCGAGGTTCACGTGATCGCGCACGCCGGGCGCCGCACGGTGCAGCCGTTCGACGTCGATATCGGTCGGCAGCACGTGGACCGACGCGTTGACCTGCCGGTACTGCCGCGCCAGATCCTCCGACGGCACGACGAGCGCGTGCGCGCGCTGCGCGGCGTAGCGCACGTTCGCGCTGCGGCGCGCGTTGTCGGCGGCCCCGGGCGTGCCGGCGAGCAGCGTTTCGAGCGGGGCGTCGATTTCGTGGACGATCGGCTTGCCGAGCGCGAACAGCTGTTCCAGCGCGGCCGGCGACAGCAGGCCCGGCGTGTCGCCTTGCAGCACGATCAGGTCGGCGCGCTGCAGCGCGTCCGCATCGATGCCGGCGTGCGTGACGGGAAAGCTCAATTCCCATTCGTGCGCCAGCCTGGCGAACGGCTGCACGAAGCGCACGCCGGCGCGCGCGTGCTCGGCCGGCTCGGCGGTCACGACCGCGAGGCGCTTGCGCGGCGAGGCCGGCTGGCGGCCGGCGGCGCCGGCCGCCACGGCCAGCGCGTCCAGTTCGTCCGCGCGGGCCTGGGTCTTGTCGATGAACGTCTGCAGCTGCCGCCAGAACGTCTCTTCTTCCTGCAGGTACGCGTCGCGCGCTTCGTGAACGGTGGCCTTCGCGTGGGCGATCTCCTGTTCGTCGAGCGCCCACGCGATGCCCTTGCCGTCCATCACCCAGCGGTACGGCTCGGGCAGCGATGCGTCGTTCGGAATGCACACCACCGGGCAACCGCACAGCAGCGCCTCGAACGCGGCGGTCGACCACTCGTACAGGTACACGCACTCGACCTGCCGGAACAGCGCCGCGAGTTCGTGCGCGGAGCGTTCCGGCACGCGGTTGGAGATCTCGATCGAATCGGCGGTGACGGGATGCAGGCTGCCGCCGCGTATCAGATGCCGGTTGATGACGACGGCCGTGCCGCTGCGGCGCGCGTCGTCGACGCCGTCGCTGTTGAAGATGCGCGTGTCGACCAGCGGCATGCGCAGCAGGTCCGCCTGCCATCCTGCGGGCACCAGCGAGGGCCCGAACGTGAACACGAGGTCGCTCGGCTGCAGGTCGATCGCGTTGCCCTCGATGCGGCCGGGTTCGGCGAGCAGGTAGCGCGCGACGGTGCGCGTGCCGAACGGATTGCCGGAGACGATTTCCGGATAGACGGCGATCGCGCTGCGATTCGCGTCGGCGTGCGACTGCACGATGTCGTTGGTCAGCCGCGGCGTGCGCAGGTCCGGATGCATGCCATCCGTGTTGACATACGCTTCGTGGCCGAGCAGGTTCAGCACGTGGCACAGGTAGTGCATCGCGCGGACCCCGCCGGACGTCTGCCGGTATCTCGGCGCGCATACGTAGTACGGGTGGTCGAGCCGCGCAAAGATGCGCGACCCGCGGTGCGTCGGGCCGGAAGTCGGAATCGTCGTCGTCATCGGGTGCGGTAGAAATCGAAGACCACCTCGAGGATGCGGTCCTGTTCGGCTTCGGTCATGTCGTGGTACAGCGGCAGCCGCACGAGCCGGTCGGCGACGAGCTCCGTCACCGGCATGCCGGACCCGCAGCGCCCATAGCGCTGGCCGGCCGGCGAACTGTGCAGCGGCACGTAATGGAACACGGCGTTCACGCCCGCGTCGCGGATCTGCTGCAGCAGCGCGCTGCGCTCGGCGAGGTCGCGCGCGAGGAAATAGAACATGTGGCCGTTGCCGCGCTCGGCCAGCGAAATCGCGGGCAGCGCGATCAGCCCGTCCGCGTGCAGCGGCTGCAGCGCGTCCTGGTAGCGCTGCACGGTCGCGCGCCGCTGCGCGGTGATCACGTCCGCGTGCTCGAACTGCGCGTACAGGAACGCGGCGATCAGCTCGCCCGGCAGGAACGACGAGCCGACGTCGACCCACGTGTACTTGTCGACCTGCCCGCGGAAGAACTGGCTGCGGTTGGTGCCCTTCTCGCGGATGATCTCCGCGCGCTCGACGAGGCGCGGGTCGTTCACCAGCAGCGCGCCGCCTTCGCCCGAGATCACGTTCTTGGTCTCGTGGAAGCTGAGGCATGCGAGGTGGCCGAGGCTGCCGAGCGGCTTGCCGTTCCACGTCGACTGCAGCGCCTGCGCGGCGTCCTCGATCACCCACAGGCCGTGATCCTCGGCGAGCTGGCCGATCGTGTCCATGTCGCACGCGACGCCCGCGTAGTGCACCGGCACGATCGCGCGGGTGCGCTCGGTGATGGCGGCGGCGACGAGCGTCTCGTCGAGGTTCAGCGTGTCGCGGCGGATGTCGACGAACACCGGCGTCGCGCCGCGCAGCACGAACGCGTTGGCGGTCGACACGAACGTGTAGGACGGCATGATCACTTCGTCGCCGGGCTGCACGTCGGCGAGGATCGCGGCCATCTCGAGCGCGGCCGTGCACGAGTGCGTGAGCAGCGCGCGCCGGCAGCCGATGCGCGCCTCGAGCCACTGGTGGCACAGCTTCGTGAACGCCTGGTCGCCGGCCAGGCCGCCCTGCTCGACCGCCTTCGCGATGTAGTAGAGCTCCTTGCCGACCACGAACGGGCGGCCGAACGGAATGCAATCGAGGTTGGGTGGGCCGAACATGGTCAGGGTCCTCGGAAAGTGACGGGCGATCGGCGGCGCGGCGCGGGACGCGTGCCGCTCAGGCGTCCCGGCGGGCCGCGATCGCGCGGGCGCACGGGCCGTCGCCGTGCGGTTTCATGTGCCGGGATGCATGCGCGGGCATCGCGTCACGCTCGCGGGAACAGCGCGTAGCGGCGCGCGTCGGGGCCGCAGTTGAACAGCACGTCGAGCACCGTCACGCCGTGCACGAACGCGCCCCACTGCTGCGGATACTCGGGATAGGCCGGGTAGTCGAACCAGCGCACCGCGACGTTCGCTTGCGCGAACAGGTTCTCGTCCAGATAGCTGCGCGCGGCCGGGCCCGACAGGTATTCGGTGGCGCCGGCCTGCACGCACAGGTTCAGCAGCTTCTCGGTGCGATCGCCGTGCAGGTCGTAGTCCGACGACGACGAGATGCGCGTGCCGATCTCGAGCTGCTCGTTGACCCACGTCAGCAGCGTGCGGTTCAGCTCGCTCAGCGTGTCGTACCGGCGGCCGACGTAGAGCGCCTCGAGCGCGTCCGCATAGCGCGCGAAGTGCGGCGCGCGCGCGTAGTTCTGCTGCAGCCGCTTCCAGTGCTGCGGCGCCCAGTCGGCGCCGTCGATCTCGGTTTCGCGGATCGGCTGGTGATACTTGCCCTTCACCTTCACCGGCACGCTCAGCCATTGCACGCCCTGCGGCGTCTTGATCTGGTTGCGGTTGCGCCAGTCGCGGCGCGTGTACTGCGCGTCGTCGTACAGGATGAACTCGTCGCACGCGGCGATCAGGTCGAAGTAGCCCTTCCACGGGATGTAGTTCGACTGGAGGATCGCCACGCGCTTCGCGACGGGTCTCAGGGGCGTGCCGCTCATGCCGGGATGTGGCCGTACCGGTACATGTCGACCAGCTCGGGCGGAATGCCCCAGTCGGTCGCGCCGATCTGGTCGTGCAGCGCCTCGAGGTCCGCGCGCATCGAGCGCTGCAGCTGCTCGACCATGCGGTTGCGCGCCGGCTCGAAGTCGTGCTGGTACGCGGCGTTGATCTGGTGCCGCACCGTCTTCGCGATCGCGGCCTCGCGCGTCATGTTGCGGATCAGCGGCCGCTCCGGCGCGAGTTCCGCGTAGCGCGGGTCGATCGGCTCGCCGCGCATCGCGGCGACGAGGTCGCGGCACAGCACCGGCGACAGGTGGAAGCCGTCGCGCTTGGTGCCGCCGAGGATCCACAGGTCGCGCACGCTGGTCTCGCCGAACAGCGGATACAGGTCGGACGTCATCGGCCGCCAGCCCACGTTCACGTTGACGAGGTTCGCGCGGTAGAACTTGCTGTTGATCTGGTCCATCGCCGCCTTCAGCAGCGAGTACGCGCTGCCGACGTGGCCGTGGTCGATCGGCACCGGGCTGATGTAGTTGCTCGCGCCGATCAGCGTGCGGTCCGGCCCGTACGGCGCCGAATACACGCCGCAGGCGAGGCCGCGGTTGGTCGTGCGGATGCAGTGCGTGTGCACGTGCTCCTTGCTCTGCAGCTCGACCGACATGCCGATGCCGTAGAACAGCCGCTGCACCGGCAGCTCGGGCGCGCTCGCGCGCAGCACCTCGCCGAGGTTCGCGCCGTTGCAGAGCACGAAGCGGTCCGCGTCGAGCGTGCTGCCGTCGGACAGCCGCGCCGCGACGACGCGCCCGCCCGCGATGTCGAGCCGCTCGACTTCGGCATCGACGAGCGTCGTGTTGGCGGCCTGTGCGACGGAGGCCGTCAGCGCGTCGAGAAACTGCTTCGGATTGACCCAGCCCTCGCGCTTCAGGTAGAGCGCGTTCAGCGCGCGATAGCGCGGGTCCGGGTGATAGTTCGGGATGCCTGACGGATCGACGGCCTCGCAAGGCTCCTCGAATTCGCGGCAGAAGCGCTTCACCGCCGCGAAGTTCTCATCGTCGAGCGCGTCGGTCGCCGCGTTGTTGAGCACGTACGTGCCGAACCCGTGGGCGACCTCGCGCGCCGGCGTGCAGATCTCGGCAAACACGCCGGGCCAGGCCGCCGTCGCCGCGCGGCTCAGCTCGAACTTGAAGCGGTCGAGCGGCGTGCCGAGCGAGTCGCCTTCGAGTTCGGTGAACGAGTTGAGCATCGCCGCCGCCGCGCGCGTCGCCGAGCCCGGGCGCAGCGCCGGGCCGACGATCACGAGCTCGACGCCCGGGTCCGCGCGTTGCCATGCCCGGGCCGTCATCAGCCCGAGGATGCCGTTGCCGAGGATCGCGATCTTCATTTACTTGCGCCCCCGTCCGCCTTCCGGGAACGTCAGGTAGCACAGCGACGGGTATGCCTGCGTGCGGTGGATCTGGTGCGGGATCTTGCCGAGCACCTTTTGCAGGTAGTGGATGCCTTCCGCGGGCGCCTGATGGCCGCGCATCAGTTGCCACATCGCGACCACGCCGCCCGGCACGAGCCGCTCGAGCACCGCTTCGAACGCCTGCTCCGTCGGGAGCGGCACGTTCAGGTCGAACCACGCGAGCGCGATCGTCTCGCCCGGGTGCGCTTCATTGAATGCCGCCAGCGTGTCGCGGCAGTCGCCTTCCCACACATGGTGCTTGCCGTTCACGTGGCCCATCGCGTTGTTGCGCTCGTGCAGCGACAGCAGCTTGCGCAGCAGGTCCGCGTAGCCGCTTTCCACCGAATAGGTGCCGTCGGAGAACAGCTTGCGATCGCGCGAGTCGTTATCCGAGAAGCCTGCGTAGCCGGTGAACGTATCGAACGCGTGGATGCGGCGCTGGAAGTTCAGCGGCTCGAGGATCGCGCGGAAGTTCTCGCACAGCACCGCGGTCTGGCCGCGCCACGTGCCCATGTCGAGGATCGAGCCCGGCAGCTTCACGATCTGCTGGTACACCTCGAACGTGCCGAGGATCCGCGCGAGCAGCGAGCCGCGCACGAACAGGCCGAGCGAGCGCTCCAGTTCCTCGGGGGTCGCGGGATACGCGTGCAGCAGGTCGAACAGTTCGCGGCGCGCGGCGAGCTGGTCGTCGTTCGAGTTGGTGATGATGGAAGACTCGTGCATACAAAAGGCTCCAGGGGCTGAGGGTGAGACCGAACGAAGTGCCGTGGCGAAACGGGATCGCGTGCGCGACCGGCGTCCGATGCGGCAACCGGGCCCGTGCGCGTCGCGGCGCGCAAGCGGGGCGCCCGGTCGTTCGCACGGTGCAATCCGGTCATCTTTCGGGATCAAGTCTATCGAGCGCCGTCAGGATCGAATGTCGGATTAACGGGCTGTTTCACCCCGCATTTCGATGGATGCAGGGTGATCCGGCGCGGTTTTCGAGCGGCTTGCAGTCGCGGGAATAGCGACCAATTCCGGCACCTGATCGCCGAATTGGAACGTGGCGCGCGCGAGGAGAATTCGGACACGTCGGGGACTGTCCGTGCGTGCCGCAGCAGCAGGCGCGTGAAGGCGCTGCGACGCGATATCGACGGGTCATCCGTGCGCGGCGCCGCCCCCGGGGCGTTGCGAATCCGCGACCGGATGACGCGCCGCTCGCGCAATTTCCGGCTGCGCGCCCCGCGCGGCTGACGCGTCGGCGCAGGCCGCGTTTCGAACCCCGTATTGGCTAGCAGGACGACCGATCTCATGATGCCCATTTCCCCCGCCACCGCCACGATCGAGCACGCGCTGGCGCACCATCAGGCCGACCGCCTCGAAGAGGCCGAGACCCTGTACCGGCAGATCCTCGACGCCGATCCCCGGCACGCGGACGCGCTTCACCTCCTCGGCCTGATCGGCCATCAGTACGGGCGCTATCAGGAGGCCTCCGACCTGATCATGGCGGCGATCGGGATCCGGCCGGACGCGATCTACTACTACAACCTCGGCAACGTGATGCAGGCGGACAACCGCCATGCCGCCGCCGCCGAGTGCTTCCGCCTCGCGATCGAGCTTCGGCCCGACTACGTCGACGCGTACAACAACCTCGGCAACGCGCAGCGGCTCGCCGGCGACGCCCGCGCGGCCGTCGATGCGTTCTGCAAGGTCATCTCGCTGCAGGCGGACAACGCCAAGGCATACAACAACCTTGCGAACGCGCTGTTCGACCTGAACGAGATTCCGGCCGCGCTCGAGGCGTACCAGCACGCGGTCGCGCTGCGTCCCGATCTGCCTGAGCCGCGCAGCAACCTGCTGTTCGCGAGCCACTGCAGCGAGGCGTTCGACCAAGACGCGTATCTCGCCGAGGCCGCACGCTACGACGAACTCGTCACGCGCCGCGCGAAGCCGTGGACGGACTGGCTCGTCGACCTGACCGCCCGCGTCGGGCGGCCGCTGAAGGTCGGCATCGTGTCGGGCGACCTCAAGTCGCACCCGGTCGGCTATTTCATCGAGAGCATGCTGAAGCACCTCGACGCGAACCGGGTCGAGATGCATGCGTACCCGACGCGCGACGTCGAGGACGATCTCACCGCCCGCATCAAGCCGACCTTCTCGACGTGGACCTGCATCGCGGGCCTGAGCGACGAGGCGGCCGCCGCGCAGATCCGCGCGGACCGCATCGACGTGCTGCTCGACGCATCGGGTCACACGATCTACAACCGCCTGCCGCTGTTCGCGTGGAAGCCGGCGCCGCTGCAGGCGAGCTGGCCCGGCTACTTCGCGAGCACCGGCGTGCGCGCGATCGACTACGTGATCGGCGACCGCCACGTGCTGCCGCCCGCCGAGGCCACGCACTTCACCGAGCGGCCGTGGCATCTGCCGGACAGCTATCTGTGCTTCACGCCGCCGGCCGGTGCGATCGACGTCGGCGCGTTGCCGATGCTCGCGAACGGCCATCCGACGTTCGGCTATTTCGGCAAGCTCGCGAAGATCACCGATCGCGTCGTCGCGGTCTGGTCGCGCGTGCTGCAGTCGGTCGCGGGCGCGAAGCTGTTCGTGAAGGCGGAGCATCTCGACGATCCGCGCGAACAGCAGGCACTCGCCGCGCGCTTCGCGGCGCACGGCATCGACGCGCAGCGCCTGATCCTCGAAGGCCGCTCGCCGCGTGCCGAGTACCTGGCCGCGTACCGCCGCGTCGACCTGATGCTGAGCCCGTTCCCGTACCCGGGCGGCACGACGACCGCCGAGGCGCTGTGGATGGGCGTGCCCGTGCTGTGCCGGCGCGGCGGCCGGTTCCTGTCGCATATCGCCGAGAGCCTGCTGCATGCGGCGCGGCTGCCCGAGTGGATCGCGGACGACGACGACGCGTATGTCGCGAAGGCCGTCGCGCAGGTCGGCAAGCCGGCCGAGCTGGCGGTGCTGCGCACGACGCTGCGCGCGCAGGTGCTCGCGTCGCCGCTGTGCGATGCGCCCCGCTTCGCCCGCAACTTCGAGGATGCGCTGCACGCGATGTGGGCGCGCCACGTCGACGCCGCGCCGGAAGCGTCCGCGTGAACGGCGCCGCGGTCCTGATCACCGGCGGCGCGGGCTTTCTCGGCTCGCACCTGTGCGAGCGCCTCGTGCATGCCGGCCACGACGTGATGTGCGTGGACAACTTCCACACCGGCAGCAAGCAAAACATCGCACACCTGATCGGCCGCGTGAACTTCGAGGTGATCCGCCACGACGTGTGGCTGCCGCTGTACGTCGAGGCGGACCGCGTGTTCAACATGGCGTGCCCCGCGAGCCCGGTCCATTACCAGAGCGACCCCGTGTCGACGGTGAAGACGGCCGTGCTCGGCGCGATCAACATGCTCGGCCTCGCGAAGCGCTGCGGCGCGCGCATCCTGCAGGCGTCGACGAGCGAGGTGTACGGCGACGCGCAGCAGCATCCGCAGCAGGAGAGCTACTGGGGCAACGTCAACCCGAACGGGCCGCGCGCGTGCTACGACGAAGGCAAGCGCTGCGCGGAAACGCTGTTCTTCGACTACCACCGGCAGCACGGCGTCGACATCCGCGTGGTGCGGATCTTCAACACCTACGGCCCGCGCATGCGCGCCGACGACGGCCGCGTCGTGTCGAACTTCATCATGCAGGCGCTGCGCGGCGAGCCGATCACGCTGTACGGCGACGGCAGCCAGACGCGCTCGTTCTGCTACGTCGACGATCTCGTCGAAGGGCTGCTGCGGATGATGGACCAGGACGACGACACCGGCCCGATGAACCTCGGCAACCCGAGCGAGATCACGATCCGCGAGCTGGCCGAATGCGTGCTGCGCCTGACCGGCTCGAAGAGCCGGATCGAATACCGGCCGCTGCCGACCGACGATCCGCTGCAGCGCCGGCCGGACATCGGCCGCGCGCGCCAGCGGCTCGACTGGCAGCCGGGCGTGCAGCTCGAGGACGGCCTGAAGGAAACGATCGCCTACTTCCGCAACCTGGTGAAAGCATGAGTCTCAACCTGATCGACGCCGCCTGCCCCGTCTGCGCGCACGCGATCGCCGCGCCGTTCTTCGATGCCGGCGCCTGCACGCTGGCGACGCTCGCGTGGCCCGATTCCGCCGAAAGCGCGCGCGCGCTGCCGCGCCATGCGCTCGAGTTCGTGCAATGCCCGCGCTGCTCGCACGTGTGGAATCACCGCTTCCATTACGACGCGATTCCGTACCAGAGCAATCCGAACCGCATGTTCAACAGCGGCGGCATCTGGAAGGGGCATCTGGCGGCCACGCGCGACCTGCTGCTCGGCAGCCTGTCCGCGGCGCCGACCGTCGTCGAGATCGGCTGCGGCGAAGCGCACTTCGTGCGCGGCCTCGCGCAGGCGAGCACGGGCGGGCGCTTCATCGGCTTCGATCCGAACGCGAGCGTCGGCACCGGCAATGGCATCGAGTTCCATGCGCGCCTGTTCGAGCCGCTCGCCGACATGGCCGAATTCCGGCCCGACGCGATCGTGATCCGCCACGTGCTCGAACACCTGACCGAGCCGGCGAAGCTCGTCGAGCAGCTCGCGTGGGGCGCGGCGAGCCAGCCGAACCCGTGCTGGCTGTTCGCGGAGGTGCCGTGCATCGACCGCGTGTTCGAGACCGAGCGCCTCGCGGATTTCTTCTACGAGCACGTATCGCAGTTCACGACCGAATCGTTCCGCGCGCTGATGGCGCGCGCCGGCGAGATCGTCACGCTCGCGCACGGCTACGACGGCGAGGTCGTCTATGCGCTGGTGCGGCTCGGCGTGCCGGCGCCCGTGCGCGCGCGCGCCGATGCGGCGGCGCGCTTCGCGGCCCGCACGGTCGCGCATCGCGCCGATATCGCGCAACAGCTTGCCGAGCTGGCCGAGTCGGGCCGGCGGGTCGCGATCTGGGGCGGCACCGGCAAGGCGGCGGCGTTCATCCATCACTTCGACGCCGACGCGGCCCGCTTCCCGCTCGTCGTCGATTCCGATCCCGACAAGGTCGGCACCTGCGTGCCGGGCACCGGGCAGCAGATCGTGTTCCGCGACGCGCTGAAAGCCGCGCCGGCCGACGTGATCATCATCCCGACCCAGTGGCGCGCGCGCGACATCGTCGCCGAGATGGCCCGCGAAGGGATCGCCGCGTCGGCCGTGATGATCGAGCACGGCGGCCGGCTGATCGATTTCGGACGCGATCCGCATCCGTATTGAGCACGGCGAACGAGATGGACGGCATCGGGCAGACGTTGCAGGCGGCGCTCTCGCATCACCAGGCGGGGCGTCTCGCCGAAGCGAAGGCGCTGTACGACGCGATTCTCGCCGCGCAGCCGGGCCAGCCGGACGCGATGCACTTCCTCGGCCTGCTCGCGTGCCAGCTCAAGCAGTACGACGCGGGCATCGCGCTGATGGAGCGCTCGCTCGTCGCGCGGCCGGACGCGGCGTACTTCAACAACCTCGGCAACATGCTGCGCGAATGCGGGCGGCTCGACGACGCGATCGCGCACTACCGCCGCGCGGTGGCGCTGCGGCCGGACTATCCGGAGGCGCACAACAACCTCGGCAACGCGCTGCGCGATGCGCGCGACCCGGCGGCGGCGATGACGAGCTGCGCGCGCGCGATCGAGCTGCGCCCCGGCTACGCGGAGGCGTACAACAACCTCGGCAACGCGCTGCAGGACCTGGGCGAGCACGACGCGGCGGCCGCGAGCTACGGCAAGGCGGTCGCACATCACCCGCAGTACGCGGAGGCCTACAGCAACCTCGGCAACGTGCTGCGCGCGCAGGACAAGCTCGACGCGGCGGCCGACGCCTATCGCCGCGCGCTCGCGCTGCAGCCGGGCCTGCACGCCGCGCGTCACGGCCTGGGTCTCGTGCAGTGGTCGCAGGGTGCGCTGGACGAAGCCGTGAGCACGCTGCGCATCGCGGCGGAAAGCGGCGATGCGAGCGTCCACAACAATCTCGCCGGCCTGCTGCGCGACACCGGCGATCTCGACGGCGCCGCTGCGCACTACGGCCGGGCGATCGAGCTGGACGCGTCGATGGCGGTCGCCCACGCGAACCTCAGCGGCGTGCGCCGCCGGCAGATGCGCTACGCGGAGGCGCTCGCGCACGCGCTGGACGCGATCCGGCTCGCGCCGAACCTCGCCGACGCGCACAACAACGCAGGCAACGCGTATCACGGGCTGGAGCGGCTCGACGACGCCGAGGCCAGTTATCGCACGGCCGTCGCGCTGAACCCGGCCGACGCCGGCGCGTGCCACAATCTGTCGGTCGTGCTGCTGAAGCTGAACCGGCTCGACGAAGCGCTCGCGTTTTGCCGGCGCGCGCTGGACGCCGGCGCGCCCACCGTGTCGATGTACGTCAACCTCGGCGACATCCTGCGTGCGCAGGGCAACGTCGACGCGGCGGTCCCTGCGTATCGCGACGCGCTTGCGCTGGTGCGCGACGACGCCGGCGACGACGCGGCGGAAGTGCTGGGCCGGCTGCTGTTCAGCGCGGCGGCGTCCGCGTGCGTGAGCCCCGCCGATTACCTGGAAGACGCGCGGCGCTACGGCCGGCACCTGGCCGCGCGTTCGACGCGCTACGTGCACGATCCGCGCGAGCGGGCCGCGCGCGCGCAAGGGCGGCCGCTGCGCGTCGGCTTCGTGTCGGGCGACCTGCGCCAGCACCCGGTCGGCATCTTCCTGGAAAGCGTGCTCGTGTACCTTGATCGCACGCGCATCGACCTGCGCGTGTACGTGACGGTGGACGAGGAAGACGCGATCACCGCGCGGCTGAAGCCGCACGCGTGCGGCTGGCGCTCGATCGCGGGGCTCTCCCCGGCCGCGGCCGCGCGGATGATCCATGACGACGGCATCGACGTCCTCGTCGACCTGGCCGGCCATACGCAGGCGAGCGGGCTCGCCGTGTTCGGCTGGAAGCCCGCGCCGGTGCAGGCGAGCTGGCTCGGCTTCTTCGCGTCGACCGGCTGCGACGCGATCGACTATTTCATCGGCGATGCGCATACGTTGCCGGCCGACGAGGCGCACCACTTCGTCGAGAAACCTTGGCGGCTGCCGGACAGCTGGCTGTGCTTCACGCCGCCGCCGTACGACGTCGAGGTCGGCCCGCTGCCGATGGCGGCGCGCGGCTATCCGACGTTCGGCTGCTTCGGCAAGCTCGTGAAGATCGGCGACGACGTCGTGCGCACCTGGTCGCGGCTGCTGCATGACCTGCCGGAGTCGCGGCTGCTGCTCAAGGCGCAGGAGCTCGACCGCGCGAGCGTGCGCGACGCGACGATCGCGCGCTTCGCGCGGCACGGCATCGACGCGGCCCGGCTCGAATTCGAGGGCGCAACGCCGCGCGCCGAGTATTTCACCGCGTACAACCGCATCGACGTCGCGCTGAGCCCGTTCCCGTACCCGGGCGGCACGACCACCGCCGAGGCGCTGTGGATGGGCGTGCCGGTGCTCGGCATGAAGGGCGGCCGGTTCGTCACGCACATCTGCGAAAGCCTGCTGCACGCGGCGGGCATGGGCGACTGGATTGCCGACGACGAGGACGCTTACGTCGCGAAGGCGATTGCCGCGGTGCACGACCGCGAGCGGCTCGCCGCGCTGCGCGCCGGGCTGCGTGCGCAGCTGCTCGCGTCGCCGCTGTGCGACGCGCGACGGTTCGCGGCGCATCTCGAAGCGGCGTTCCTCGGTATGTGGCAACGCTATACAGAGACGACAAACGAAGCATGAACGATATCCTCGACACGCTGCAGGCGGCGCTCGCGCATCATCAGGCAGGGCGTCTCGCGGAAGCGAAGGCGCAGTACGACGCGATTCTCGCCGCGCAGCCGGGCCAGCCGGACGCGATGCACTTCCTCGGCCTGCTCGCGTGCCAGCTCAAGCAGTACGACGCGGGCATCGCGCTGATGGAGCGCTCGCTCGTCGCGCGGCCGGACGCGGCGTACTTCAACAACCTCGGCAACATGCTGCGCGAATGCGGGCGGCTCGACGACGCGATCGCGCACTACCGCCGTGCGGTGGCGTTGCGGCCGGATTATCCGGAGGCGCACAACAACCTCGGCAACGCGCTGCGCGATGCGCGCGACCCGGCGGCGGCGATGACGAGCTGCGCGCGCGCGATCGAGCTGCGCCCCGGCTACGCGGAGGCGTACAACAACCTCGGCAACGCGCTGCAGGACCTGGGCGAGCACGACGCGGCGGCCGCGAGCTACGGCAAGGCGATCGCGCACCACCCGCAGTACGCGCAGGCGTACAGCAACCTCGGCAGCGTGCTGCGCGCGCAGGACAAGCTCGACGCGGCGGCCGACGCCTATCGCCGCGCGCTCGAACTGCAGCCCGGGCTTCGCGTCGCGCACCAGGGGCTGAGCGCGACGCTGATCGCAGCCGGCGATCCGCACGGCGCGGTCGAGCATGCGCGCGCGGGGCTCGACCCGCACGACGCGGATGCACACTACGTGCTCGGCAAATTGCTGCGCGGCATGAACGATTTCGACAACGCGGGCAAGCTGTTCGAGCAGGCGGTCGCGATCGACCCGGCGCATGCGCCGGCGTGGGCCCGGCTCGGCGAACTGCGCGGCCAGCAGGGCGAATACGAGCAGTCGGTGCAGCTGTGCCGGCGCGCGATCGAGCTCGATCCCGAGCTGGCCGACGCGTACAACTTCCTCGGCCTCGCGTATCACAACCTCGACCGGCTGGCCGCCGCGGAGCTGAGCCACCGGCACGCGATCGACCTGAACCCCGACGACGCCGACGCGCATCACAACCTCGCCGCCGTGCTGTTCCGGCTCGACAAGCTCGACGACGCGATGAAGCATTCCGGGATCGCGCGCGACCTCGGCATCGATCCCGTGAAGATCCAGCTGACGCTCGGCGACATCCTGTGGGCGAAACGCGATTTCGCCGGCGCGGTGGACGCGTTCCGCGTGGCGATCGACCACGACCCGCATCGCGCCTACGCGCGGCTGATGTTCAACATGTCGAGCTCGCCTGCGTTCGAGCCAGAAGAGTGGATCGCGGAAGCGCGCCGCTACGGCGAATATCTCGCGCGCGACGCGGTCCCGTTCGAACACGACCGCGAAGCGCGCGTCGCGCAGGCGCGGGGGCGGCCGCTGCGCGTCGGCTTCGTGTCGGGCGACCTGCGCCAGCACCCGGTCGGCATCTTCCTGGAAAGCGTGCTCGCGCGGCTCGACCGCTCGCGCATCGAGCCGCACGCATACGTGACCTTCGTCGTCGAGGACGACGTGACCGCGCGGCTCAAGCCCGGCTTCGCGAGCTGGAACAAGCTGACCTGCATGAGCCGCGAGCAGGCCGCGCGGATGATCCACGACGACGGCATCGACATCCTGATCGACATGGCCGGCCACACCAACTGGAGCGGCGTGCCGATCTTCGGGCACAAGCCCGCGCCGGTGCAGGCGAGCTGGCTCGGTTTCTTCGCGACCACCGGCTGCGGCGCGATCGACTATTTCATCGGCGATGCGCATACGCTGCCGGCCGACGAGGCGCACCACTTCGTCGAGAAGCCTTGGCGGCTGCCGGACAGCTACCTGTGCTTCACGCCGCCGCCGTACGACGTCGAGGTCGGCCCGCTGCCGATGGCGGCCAACGGCGGCGTCACGTTCGGCTGCTTCGGCAAGCTGACCAAGGTCAGCGACGACGTCGTCGCGCTGTGGTCGCGCATCCTGCATGCGCTGCCGGACGCGCGCCTGATGCTGAAGGCGTTCGAGTTCGGCACCGGCGACCTGAATCAGGCGACGCTCGAGCGCTTCGCGCGGCACGGCGTCGGCGCGGACCGGCTGATCCTCGAGGGCGGCTCGCCGCGTGCGGAATACTTCGGCGCGTACAACCGCATCGACATTGCGCTGAGCCCGTTCCCGTACCCGGGCGGCACGACCACCGCCGAGGCGCTGTGGATGGGCGTGCCGGTGATCGGGATGAAGGGCGGCCGGTTCGTCACGCACATCTGCGAAAGCCTGCTGCACGCGGCGGGCATGGGCGACTGGATCGCGGACGACGAAGCGGCATACCTGGAGAAGGCGGTCGCGTTCGCGCGCGACCGGGAGCGGCTGGCGACGCTGCGGGCGACCCTGCGCGAGCGCACGCTGGCGTCGCCGCTGTGCGATGCGGCACGCTTCGCGCGCAACCTCGAGGATGCGCTGCACGGCATGTGGGACGTCTACGCGACGGGTGATGCGCCCGCCGGGGGCGCGCGATGAGCGAAATCGCCCGGCAGCTGGACGCGGCGCTCGCGCATCACCAGGCCGGCCGCCTGGCCGATGCGCGCGAGTTGTACGAGGCGATTCGCCGCAGCGAGCCCGACCAGCCCGACGCAACGCATTTCCTCGGCCTGCTTGCCTGCCAGCTCGGCCAGTTTCCCGCCGGCATCGCATTGATGGAGCGGTCGATCGCGCTGCGCGCCGAGCCGGTCTACCTGAACAATTTCGGCAACATGCTGCGCGCGCACGGCCGGCTCGACGACGCGATCGCGGCCTACCGGCGCGCGGTCGCGCTGATGCCCGCCTACGCGGAGGCGCACAGCAACCTCGGCAATGCGCTGTGCGACGCGGGCGATCCGGACGCCGCGATGCTGAGCTGCGCGCAGGCGCTCGAATTGCGCCCCGATTACGCGCAGGCGTACAACAATCTCGGCAACGCGCTGCGCGACAAGAACGCGCTCGACGCCGCCGCGCGCGCCTACGACAAGGCGATCGCGCTCGAACCCGCCTATGCGGACGCGCACTACAACCGCGGCAACGTGTTTCGCGTGCAAGGCCGGCTCGACGACGCGGTGCGCTGCTACCGGCGCGCGGTCGAGCTGCAGCCGCACCTGTACCAGGCGCATCACAGCCTCGGGGTCGTGCTGTTCGAGCGCGACGAGCTCGCGCCGGCGATCGAGAGCCTGACGCGCGCGTCGCAGGGCGGCAGCGCCGAAGTCCTGCTCAGCCTGGCCGCCGCGTTCGACCGCGCGGGCGATCTCGAGAGCGCCGCGGCGAGCCTGCGGCGCGCGATCGCCGCGGCGCCCGACCGCGCCGAGCTGCATCACCATCTGGCGCAGGTGCTGGTGCGGCAGGGCAAGCGGCCGGAAGCGCTCGAAAGCTGCCGGATCGCGCTCGCGCTGCCGGGCCAGACCGCGCACATGCATGCCGTGTCCGCGGAAATTCTCTGTACGCTGTGGCACTTCGAGGCCGGGCTCGCAAGCTACGATCGCGCGATCGAGCTCGATCCGTCCTATGCCGGCGCGCACTCGGGCCGCCTGTTCTACCAGGCCAGCATCGAGTGCTGCCCGCCCGCGCAGCTGCTCGACCATGCGATGCAATTCGGCGCGCGGATGGCGGAACGGGCGTCGCCGCGGCGGCACGCGCCGCGCGCGGCCGGCGGGCGGACGCTGCGCGTCGGCCTCGTGTCCGGCGACCTGCGCTCGCATCCGGTCACGGTGTTCCTGCTGGCCGTGGCGGCGGCGCTGGATCCGTCGAAGGTCGTGCTCGCCGCGTACGCGACGCAGTCGCGCGAGGACGACACCACGGCCGCGCTGAAGCGGCACTGCGCGATCTGGCGCGACATCACCGCGCTCGACGACGAGGCCGCGGCGGACCTGATCGCCGGCGACGGCATCGACATCCTGATCGACCTGAGCGGCCACACGTCGTTGAACCGCCTGCCGCTGTTCGCGTGGAAGCCCGCGCCGGTGCAGGCGACCTGGCTCGGCTATTTCGCGACGACCGGCATCGCCGAGATCGACTACATCATCGGCGACCGCCACGTGCTGCCGGCCGGCGAGGAGACGCACTTCGTCGAGCGGCCGTGGCGGCTGCCGGACAGCTATCTGTGCTTCACGCCGCCGCAGCAGCCGCTTGCCGTCGAGCCGCTGCCGGCCGCCGGCAACGGCGTCGTGACGTTCGGCAGCCTCAACAACGCGAACAAGCTCGGCGACGCGGTGATCGCGCTGTGGGCCCGCGTGCTGCATGCGGTGCCGGGGTCGCGCCTGCTGCTCAAATCGCCGCAGCTCGACGAGGCGGCGCTGCGCGTGAGCCTGGCCGCACGGTTCGCCGCGCACGGCATCGACGCGCAGCGCCTGCCGATGCGCGGCGGCTCGACGCGGCTCGCGCACCTGAGCGCGTTCAACGACATCGATATCGCGCTCGACCCGTTCCCGTATCCGGGCGGCACGACGAGCCTGGAAGGGCTGTGGATGGGCGTGCCGCTGGTCACGCGGCGCGGCGGGCGGTTCCTGTCGCACATCGGCGAGAGCATCCTGCATACGCTCGACATGCCGGAATGGATTGCGCAGGACGACGACGACTATGTCGCGAAGGCGGCGGCATTCGCGAGCGACCTGCCGCGGCTCGCGGCGGTGCGCGCGGGGCTGCGGGAGCGCCTGCTGCGCTCGCCGCTGTGCGATGCGCCGCGTTTTGCCCGTCACCTGGAAACGGCGTTCGCGCAGATGGTCGACGCGGCCGTCGAACGCGCGGAGCGGTAACGGGCGGCGTGCAGGCAAGGGTGACGCGCGACGCGATCGCGCGGCCCGGCCGGCGGCATTCCGCGAAGAACCAAAAAAAAAGCCGCATTGAAGCGGCTCGACGGTAAGGCGACAACGCGCTCCGCTCGACTGGCGGCGTCTTGTTGTTCGAAAGGCGCGGCGCCCGAAGCGCCGGGCCGGTCACAGCATGCCGGTCGTCTGGTACAGGCTCGCGGCCTTGATCCGGTCGCGAGACTGCGCAAATTCCGCGCTCAGACGCTCCCGGTCCTCATGGGCCTGCTCCGTGATCGACGCGTCGATCGCCATGATCTGCCGGAGCAGGTCCAGCGCGTCCGGCGCCTGGTCGCTGGACAGGCCCATCAGCAGCGGCGAGCGTTCGTCGGCGAGGGCGGCGACGCGCACCCAGTCGCGCGCGTCGGTCGCCGACTGCATCGCGCGGGTCAGGTCGAGGGCGCGGGACAGGGTGGCGGTCGTCATGGTTCGGCTCCGAGGGGGCGGTGCGGCGGGCGCTTACTTGTTGGTGGCGAGCGCGCCGGCGCTGTTCTGGCCGCCGAACAGCTGGGTCAGATACTTCGTGTTGTTCGCCATCGTCGCCATCAGCGTGTTCAGCGCGGTGAACTGCGCGTTGTACTGCTTCGTCAGCTGGGCCGCGTAGGTCGACAGCTGGGTCTGCTGACTCGTCAGGTTCGCCACGTCCGCGTTGATCGCCTTGGTGCGCTGGTCGATCAGGCCGTTCGTCTGCGTGTAGCCGGTGATCAGCGAATTGAGCGTCTTGCCGATGCCGTTGGTCGTGTTGAAGATCGCCGACACCGCCGAGTTGTTCGACGTGAGAGCCGTGGTCAGGGTGGCGGTGTCGACCTTCAGCGAACCGTCCGCGTTCAGGTTGATGCCGACGGAGGCGAGCGAATAGGTCTTGCCGCCCGTCGTGACGCCGCTGCTGAGCGCCGTCGCGAGCGTGTTCTGGATCGAGGTCAGCATCGAGTCGCCGAGCAGCGGGCCGGCGTTCGACGTCGTCGGATCGTAGGACGACAGCTGTTTCGCGGTGGTCACGAAGTTGCTGTACGCGGTCGCGAAATTGTTGATCGCGGTCGTCATCGCGGACGTGTCCTGCGACAGCGTGATCGTCTGCGGCGTGTTGAGCGCGAGGGTGCCCGGCGCCAGGGTCAGCGTGACGCCCGTCAGCGCGCCCGACACGCTGTTCGACGCGCTCGTGACCGGCGTGCCGTCGATCGTCAGCTTCGCGTCGGCGGCCGGCGTGGTGGTCGCGTAGCCCGACGTCAGCTTCGAATTGACGCCCGCGCCCGTGATCGCGATGGTATTGGCTGCGCCGGTCTGGTTCGATTGCAGCACGAGGTGCTGGCCGTCCGAGCCCGTGACGACCGACGCGGTGACGCCCGGATTGCCCGACGCGGCGTTGATCGACGACGCGATGTCGGACAGCGCTGCGCCGGCCGACACGTTGACGTTGAACGCGGGGTTGCTGCCGTACGTGATGCTCAGCGAGCCGGCCGTGATCGCATCGGACGACGTGAGGCCGGCCGACGTCAGCTTGTTGGCGGACGCGAACTGCGAGACATTGACCTGGTACGAGCCCGCCACGGCGCCGCTGCCGCTCTTGATCGTCGTCGTGATGCCGGTGCCGCTCGCCGTCGCGGCGAGGCTCGAGAGCGTGCTGCCGTTCGACAGGCCGGTGATCGCGGTCTGCAGCGCGGACAGGGCGGACTTCAGCTGGCCGATCGCCGTCAGTTGGGTGTTGTCGGTGGTCAGCTTGCCATTGAGGATGGCCGCTTGTCCTGCCGTCTTCGACTGAACCATCGTCGTCACGAGCGAATTGACGTCGAGCGTCGAATTGGTCGAGCCGCTGATGAGCGATTGCCCGGCCTGGGCCAGGATGCTGCTGATATCCGCGCTGCTGACGGGGGTGGTAGTAGTCATGCCGTTGCTCCGGTCGTCCGCGCAATCAACGCGCGCGATGCGGCGGGTGGCCGCGGTTCAATGCAAAGAGGGAGGCATGCCTCCCTGGAGAATTCGTGTCGGGGCTGTTGCGGCGGCGTCGCGTGCGGCATGGCGACGCCGCCGAGCCCGGAGGCGGGCGGGCGAACTGCCCGCCGCGCGTGCTTCTCGATTAGCCGAGGAGCTTCAGGACTTGCTGCGGCATCGAGTTCGCTTGCGCCAGAACCGAGATGCCTGCTTGCTGCAGCACTTGCGCCTTGCTCAGGTTCGCCGTTTCCGTCGCGAAGTCCGCGTCGGTGATCTGCGAGCGAGCTGCGCTCATGTTGGTTGCCTGGGTTTGCGTCGTCGAGATGGCAGCCGAGAACGTGTTCTGTGCTGCGCCCAGCTGTGCCTGGAACGTGTTGACTTGCTTCAGTGCCGCGTCGATCGACGTGAGTGCCGACTGAGCTGCCGTCTGGTCGCTGACGCTCAGGGTGTTCACGCTCATGCCCGAGCTGTTCCACACCGTGCCGCCGAAGTTGACGGCGACGGTCTGGTTCGCTGCCGCGCCGATCTGGAACGTGACGTTGCCGGCCGCGCTCAGGATGGTCTGGCTGTTGAACGTCGTTTGCGTCGCGACACGGTCGATTTCGCCGAGACGCGTCGTCACTTCAGCTTGCAGGTTCGCACGTGCGCCCGAATCCAGCGAGCCGTCGCCCGATTGCTGTGCCAGAACGCGGATGCGTTGCAGGTTGTCGATCGTCGATTGCAGCGCGCCGTTGGCGGTCTGGATCATCGAGATGCCGTTGTTCGCGTTTGCCACGCCTTGCGTCAGCGCGTTGATCGCTGCCGTTTGCGACGTCGAGATCGCGAGGCCTGCCGCGTCGTCAGCTGCGGTGTTGATGCGCTTGCCCGACGACAGGCGGTTGATTGCCTGCGACAGCGCGTTTTGCGTGCCCGACAGGTTCGTCTGCGTCGACAGCGACAGGATGTTGGTGTTGATGTTCAGCATTTGCTTCCTCGTTTGGGAAAACGCCTGTGTGAGGCAGGTTTTCAATCTCGGCGTCGCGCTTATCGCGAGTTGCGCTGGCCGCCTTTCCTGGTTGACGGCGGCACCCGGCGAAAACTTTAGAGGGTTGATCGATGAAATTCGGGACGGAAGCTCGAGCGGCCCCGCGGATCGCGCGCGACGCCAAGGCCGGCGGGCGTGCCGGCCGGTGCGGGCCGCCGGCCCGCGCAAGGCCCCGACCGGCCGCGGCTGTCGCGCGGCGGCGGCGGGATCACGAAAAGGGTGGTTTTGTCTGTGATTCCCTGCTATGATGGCGGGCTGAATTGAGATTTTCTGTCACGCCTGTTGCCGTTACGGCATCTCTGCTGGCAGTCAAACGCGGCGCTGCACGCGGCTGTGAAGCGTACTCGCGGTGCTTTCCGCCTCTCTTTTCCGGCCTCCGAGGCCGTATTTCCGCTCGTTTCGCCTGTTGTGGGAACGCCCGGATGGCCGGTGCGTGGCGCTTGGCCGCTACGTTTTTGACCGTTTAAGCAATTTAGGAACGACATGACGACGATTCTTCTGAAAGAAAACGAGCCGTTCGAAGTGGCGATTCGCCGCTTTCGTCGCGCTATCGAAAAAAATGGCCTGATCGCTGAACTGCGCGAGCGCCAGTCTTACGAAAAGCCGACCGCAGTCCGCAAGCGCAAGAAGGCAGCTGCCGTCAAGCGCCTGCACAAGCGCCTGCGCAGCCAGATGCTGCCGAAGAAGCTCCACTAAAAGCTTCCCCGGTTCGCCGCGAAACGGCGGAGCGTGCTTCGAAAGAAGCCGCTCCGCCGTTTTGCTTTTTGCGCGCCGTTAGGGCCGGCGCAAGCCCGTTATTAAATTAGCGTGAACAGGCCCTGGGGCGCCGTCCGGGCGGCGGGCAGCGGCGAGGCCGCGCCGCCCGCTGCCCGCAACGCCGTCAGAAGTCGAGCTTCGCGCTCACGCTCACCGTGCGCGGGTCGCCCGGCTTCACGTAGCCCGCGTACTGGAATTCCCAGTAGCGGCGGTTCAGCAGGTTATCGATCGACGCCCGCAGCGTGAGCTCGCGGCCGCCGATGCGGGTCAGGTAGCTCGCGCCCGCGTTGACGACGAGGAAGCCCGGCGCGTCGATGCCGCCGGCCGCGCGCAGCGGCGTCGCGCCCGTGAATTTCGCGTCGGCGCCGAGCGTGAGGCCCGGCACGCCCGGCACCGCATAGCCGAGCTTGCCGGCCACGACGAAGCGCGGCGCGCCCGCGACGCGGTTGCCGTTGTTGGCGGCACCCTTCGCATACCACGCGTCGAGCAGCATCACGTCGAGGCCCGCGTTCCAGTGCTTGCCGAGCTGCGCAGTCGCGCCGAGCTCGATCCCCTGGAACACCGATTCGCCGTCCTGCACATACACGTTCGCGGCGTTCGCGTATTCCGCGCGGCGCTCGATGCGGAACAGCGCGGCCGTCGCGCTCCAGCGTGCATGCTCGCTCTTGATGCCCACTTCGTATTGCTTGCTGCGCAGCGGCTTGAGCACGACGCCCGCGTTCGCGTAGATGTCGTTGACGCGGCTGCCCGGTTCGAGCGATTCGACGTAGCTCGCGTACGCGGTGGTGGTCGGCGCGATCCTGAACATCACGGCGAAGGTTGGCGTCACGACGCCGTTCTGGCTGTAGCCGGGGTTCTCGCCGCCGGTCGGCTTGAACGAGGTCTGCTCGTAGTTCATGTAGCGCGCGCCGGCGAGTACCGACCAGCGCTCGGTGAGCGCGACGGTGTCGCTCGCGAACAGCGATTTCTGCGTGATCTCGCTGTCGCGGTACTGGACGATGCCGTGCGGGCTTTCGAAGCGATACGGGTTCGGCGAGTAAATATTGCCGGCGCCGAGCGACTGGAACACGCTGTTCGTCGAATAGTCGTTCGCCTGCTTCTGCCAGGACGCGCCGAGCACGATCTGGTGGCTGAACGGGCCCGTGCGCACCTTGCCTTCGAGCATCGCCTGCCACTGGCTGAAGCGGTGGTCCTCCATCCCCACGTAGCGGCTGTCGGTGTAGTCGCCGGCCGCGTTCCGCAGGTACAGCGTGCTCTCGTTGCGCCGGCGCGTCGCCTTGCTGTAGCTGTAGGTCGTGCTGAGCTGCCAGTCGGGCGCGAGCTGGTACTGCACGCCGAACGTGTAGAGCTGCAGGTTCGTGTTCAGGTACTGGTCGTTGCTGCCGAGGTTCGTCGTGCCGCCGCTCAGCGTCGCCGGCAGCGCGCTGCCCGTGTAGCTGCCCATGTAGATCGACGGCGTCTGGCCCGTCGTGCGGCGATCCTGGTACAGCGCGTCGAACGTGACCGACAGGTCGCGCGTCAGGTTCGCCTGCAGCGCCAGCGAGACGCTGTCGCGGCGGATGTTGCCGTCGTTGTAGGTCTTGCCTTCCTCGTGCGTCGCGTTCAGCCGCGCGCCGAACATCCCGTTCGGCCCGAAGCGCTGGCCGAGGTCGGCGTGCTCGGCCCAGATGCCGGTGCTGCGATAGCCGATGTCGACGCTGCGCACCGGCGTCGCGCCCGGCTGCTTCGTCACGTAGTTGACCATGCCGCCGGGCGTCGCGAAGCCGTACATGAAGCCGCCGAGCCCCTTCAGCAGCTCGACGCGTTCGAGCTGCTCGTACGGCATCGTGATGCCATACGCGACGAACGGCAGGCCGTTGATCTTGTAGCCGTTCTGCCAGTCGAGCTGCATCCCGCGCACGGTCGTGTAGCTGGCCCACGCGCCGTACGCGCCGCTGTTGTCGGACACCGACGCGTCGCCCGCGAACACGTCGCCGAGCTTGTACGGCCGGCGCGCCTCGAGTTCGTCGCTGGTCACGATCGTCGTCGAAAATGGCGTGTCGAGCTGGCGGCGCGACCCGAGCGCGCCGCTCGAGATTTCATCGCGCAAGTGCTGCGGCGAATCGTGCGTGGCCGTGATGTCGAGGGCCGGCAGGGTGGCGGCGCCGGCGGGCGCTTCGTCGGCGCGGGCGAGCGACGCCGCGCAGAACGCGAGGGCGGCGGCCAGCCGGAGCGGATGGGCGGAACAGCGGATCAGGCGGTCGGTCATTGTGCAAGTTCAAAGAACGATAGTGCGAATCATTCTCATTACGTTAAAATGTCGCGCATCGTATCAAAACCCGTTGGCTCCGCAACAATTCCATGACGATTGCAAGGACATCCGGCCGCGCCGCGCGCGGGCGGGGCGCATGCATCCGATGGCTTTCTCGACCACACCCATGACCAGCCTTCCGACGATGATCCGGGCCGGCGCGCGTGCGCGCCGCCCGCTTTTGCGCGGTGCGCGATGAACGCGGTGCTGCGGCCTGTGCTGGTGCGCCTGCACCGCTGGTGCGGTCTCGCGATCGCGCTGTTTCTGTTCGTCGCGGGGCTGACCGGCGCGCTGATCGCGTGGGATCACGAACTCGACGCGCAGCTGAATCCCGATTTCTACGTGGCGCGCGGCAGCGGCGCGGCGCTTTCCGCGCTGGCGCTCGCGAGCCGGATCGAGGCGGCCGATCCGCGCGTGCAGGTCACCTATCTGCCGCTCGGCGTCGAGCCCGGCCGGACGCTGCAGGCCGGCGTCGTGCCGCGCGTCGACCCGGCCACCGGGCAGCCGGCGGCGCTCGACTTCAACCAGATCGCGATCGACCCGGCCACGGGCACCGTGCAGGGCCGCCGCGAGTGGGGTGCGCTGTCGCTGGCGCGGCTCGACCTGATGCCGTTCATCTACCGGCTGCACTACACGCTGTTCCTGCCGGTGCGCGGCGGCGTGAATCTCGGGTTCTGGACCATGGGCATCGTCGGCATCGTCTGGGCGCTCGATTGCCTGATCGCGCTGGTGCTGGCCTTTCCGAGCGTGAAAAGCTGGCGCAAGTCGTTCGCGTTTCGCGTGCGGCGCGGCGGCTATCCGCTCGTGTTCGACCTGCACCGGTCGGGCGGCGTGTGGGTGTGGGGGCTGCTGCTCGTCGTTGCGGTCACGTCGGTGTCGATGAATCTCTCCAACGAGGTAGTGCGCCCGCTCGTCGCGCGGTTCTCGCCGCTGGCCGCGACGCCGTACACGAACCCCGAGCGGTTCCCGCCCGCGCCGGCGGGCAGCGTGACGCTGCCGCGCGAACGGATCGTCGAGATCGCGCGCGCGGCGGGGCGCGACGCGGGCTTTGCCGCGCCGCCCGGCGCGCTGCTGTTCGTGCCGGCGATGAATGTCTATGCGGTCGGCTACTTCACGCCCGGCAACGACCACGGCGACGTCGGGCTCGGCAACGCATGGCTGTACTGGAACGCCGTGACCGGCAAGCCGGTGGCCGCCCAGGTGCCGGGGCGCGGCTCGGCCGGCGACCTGTTCATGCAGGCGCAGTTCCCGCTGCACTCCGGGCGGATCGCGGGCGTGGCGGGCCGCGCGGCCGTCAGCGCGCTCGGGATCGTGATCGCGATGCTCGGCGTGACGGGTGTCTGGATCTGGCTGAAGAAGCGTGCGGGGCGGGTGCGTGCGGCGCGCAATGCGCGGGCGGCTGCGTTGGCTGGGCCGGCTGCATCGCGCTGAGCGGCCCGTCGCGCCGCGTTCCGGCTAGCGCGCGCGTTTCGCGCGCGCCGGCTGCTTGCCGCCGAGCGCCGCGCACTGCGCGCGGCACGGGCAGCCGAGTTCGTGATCGTTGATCATGCCGGTGGCCTGCATCAGCGCGTAGCAGATCGTCGAGCCGACGAACTTGCAGCCGTATGCCTTCAGCGCCTTGCTGAGCGCGTCGGAGCGCTCGGTCGACGCGGGCGCGTCGCGATACGACTCCCATGCGTTCTGGATCGGCGCGTGGTCGACGAACGACCACATGAACGCGGCGAGCGAGCCGTGTTCGTCGCGAATCCGCTGCACGGCCCGCGCGTTGGCCACCGCGGCTTCCACCTTCGCGCGATTGCGCACGATGCCGGGATCCTCGAGCAGCTTGTCGATGCGCTTCGGCGTGAAGCGCGCGACCGCGTCGACGTCGAAATCGGCGAACGCGGCGCGGTAGCCGGCGCGCTTGTTCAGGATCGTCGACCACGACAGCCCGGCCTGCGCGCCTTCCAGGATCAGCATCTCGAACAGATGACGGTCGTCGTGAGACGGCACGCCCCACTCGGTATCGTGATAGTGAGCGTCCGCCTCCGTCTTCACCCAGTTGCACCGCTGCGCCATCGTCTGCCTCGCTTCCCATGTCGATTCGATCGCGCCAGCATAGCGGAAGCACCGGCGCGCGGCAAAGCCGGCCGAACGGCAGATGGGCGCGCGGCGCCGATCCGGTTAAGCTTGGCGCCTGTTCGAATCGGCAGGATGAAGTGATGACGGAAATTCTTTACGCGATCGGCATCGACGGCGGCGGCACCGGCACCCGCGCGGTGCTGGCGGATCGGCAGGGCCGCGAGCTCGCGCAAGGGCGCGGCGGCCCGTCGGGGCTCGGCCTCGGCATCGAGCGCGCGTGGGCGTCGATCGGGGTCGCGTGCGCGGACGCATTCACCCAGGCGGGCATCGCGTTCGACTGGTCGCGCTGCGCGCTCGGCTGCGGGCTGGCGGGCGTGAACAACGCGGGCTGGCTCGCGGCGTTTCGCGCGCAGGCGCCGCTCGATGCGCTGGCGGTCGAAAGCGATGCCTACACGACGGTCGTCGGCGCGCACGGCGGCGCGCCGGGGCTCATCGTCGCGCTCGGCACCGGCAGCATCGCGGCGGCGCTCGATGCGGCCGGCGCGTGCCGGATCGCGGGCGGCTTCGGCTTTCCGTCGGGCGACGAGGCAAGCGGCGCGTGGCTCGGCATGCGCGCGCTCGCGTACGCGCAGCAGGCGCTCGACGGCCGCGCGCCGCGCGACGCGTTCGCCGGTGCGCTGCTCGCCGAGACCGGCGCCGCGGATCGCGACGCGCTCGTCGCATGGTCGTGCGACGCGAACCAGACGGCCTATGCGCGCCTCGCGCCGCTTGTGTTCGCGCACCGCACGCATCCGTATGCGGCGGCGCTGATCGCGCAGGCGGGCGACGAGATCGGCAAGATGATCGATGCGCTCGATCCGCTGCACGCGCTGCCGGTTGCGCTATGCGGCGGGCTGGCCGACGCGCTCGCGCCCGCGGTGCCCGCGCGCCATGCGGCACGGCTGCGCGCGCCGCTCGAGGATTCCGCGCACGGTGCGCTGCGCCTCGCGCTGGCGGTGGCCGGCGGCGCTTGAGCGGCGCGGGTGCGCCACGGGTGCGGCACACGCGCTGCCCGTCGGTGCGCCCGCCGTGCTGGGGTCCGCGCGAGGCCGGCCGGTGCGGCGGTGCGGCCCCGGCTCTTCGACTCCTCGGCTCTCCGGCTCTCCGGCTCTCTGGCTCTCTGGCTCTCTGGCTCTCTGGCTCTCTGGCTCTCTGGCTCTCTGGCTCTCCGGCTCTCCGGCTCTCCGGCTCTCCGGCTCTCCGGCTCTCCGGCTCTCCGGCTCTCCGGCTCTCCGGCTCTCCGGCTCTCTGGCTCTCCGGCTCTCTGGCTCTCTGGCTCTCCGGCTCTCCGGCTCTCCGGCTCTCCGGCTCTCCGGCTCTCCGGCTCTCCGACTCTCCGGCTCTCCGGCTCTCCGACTCTCCGACTCCCCGACTCCCCGACTCCCCGACTCCCCGGCTCCCCGGCTCCTCGGCTCCCCCGCCCCCGATCCTGACAACCGCCCGACGCCGCCCGGAGCGCGACGCTAGAATGGCGGTTCCGCTGAGCCACCCGCGTCCTACTCCGTCCCATGTACAAAGCCATCGCCACCGATCTCGACGGCACCCTGCTGAACAGTGATCACCAGCTCGATCCGTACACGATCGAGACCGTCCGCCGTCTCGACCGCGACGGCCTGCAGTTCATCATCGCGACCGGGCGCCACTATGCGGACGTCGCGGGCATTCGCGACCTGCTCGGCATCCGGCCGTACCTGATCACGTCGAACGGCGCGCGCGTGCATGCGCCCGACGATACGACGATCCACGCGCAGGACATCGATCCGGCGATCGTCCGCCGCCTCGTGCAGCCCGACATCGTCGGCGCGCACGGCCGCGTGATCGTCAACCTGTTCGCGGATCACGGCTGGCTGATCGACCGCGACGCGCCGCACCTGCTCGATTTCCACCAGGATTCGGGTTTCCGCTACGACGTGATCGACATGGCCGCGCATGCGGGCTCGGACATCGCGAAGGTGCTGTACATCGGTGAGCCGGCGGACCTAGCGGTCGTGTCCGAACGGTTGCACGCGCAATTCGGCGACGCGCTGTACGTGACGTACTCGCTGCCCGACTGTCTCGAGGTGATGGCGGCGAACGTGTCGAAGGGCCGCGCGCTGCGCGCGGTGCTCGGGCGGATCGGTGTCGAAACGGGCCACTGCATCGCGTTCGGCGACAACATGAACGACATCGACCTGCTCGAAACCGCGGGCCACGCGTTCATGATGAACAACGCGAACCCCGATCTCGTCGCGCGCCTGCCGCACATTCCGCGGATCGGCAACAACTTCGACGCGGGCGTCGCGCGCCACCTGCGCACGCTGTTCGCGCTCGACGGCGGCGTGGCCGCGCGCTGAATGAAAAACGGGCGCCGATGGCGCCCGTCGAAACTGCCTGCCTCGATTTTCTTCGACAGCGTGAGGCTCGCTGCTCCTGCCCGCTTGACCCCGTAGTGTGTTATTCGCTTGTGCGGGCGGATGCCGGCGGCAGCAGGTCGAGGGCGTTGTCGCGCCCCGTGACCAGCGGGTAGACGATTCCGGCGATGGCCGCGCCGATCAGCGGCGCAACCCAGAACAGCCACAGCTGCCCGATCGCCTCGCCGCCGACGAACAGCGCCGGGCCGGTCGAGCGGGCCGGGTTCACCGACGTGTTGGTGACCGGAATCGAAATCAGGTGGATCAGCGTCAGGCACAGGCCGATCGCGATTGGCGCGAAGCCGGCCGGCGCGCGCTTGTCGGTCGCGCCGAGAATCACGAACAGGAAGAACGCGGTCATCACGACTTCGCAGATGAACGCCGCGCCGAGCGCGTAATGGCCGGGCGAGCGCTCGCCGAAGCCGTTCGTCGCGAAGCCGCTGCCCACCACGTCGAAGCCCGGCTTGCCGGTCGCGATCAGGTACAGCACGAATGCGCCGAGCGTCGCGCCGACCACTTGCGCGACGATGTACGGCGCGAGGTCGCGCGCCGGGAAGCGGCCGGCGACCGTCAGGCCGACGCTCACCGCCGGATTCAGATGGCACCCCGAAATATGTCCGATCGCGAATGCCATCGTCAGCACGGTGAGGCCGAACGCGAGCGCGACGCCAGCGAAGCCGATGCCGAGGCCCGGAAAGGCCGCGGCGAGCACGGCGCTGCCGCAGCCGCCGAGCACCAGCCAGAAGGTGCCGAAGAGCTCTGCCGCAAGGCGCTGAGAAAGATTCATGCAGGTGTTCCCGTTCAAATGAAATGGAGGGGGAAGGTGGCATCGGGATCGACGTCATATCCCGGAATTGGTCTGGATTATAGGAAATGAAGCGGGGCCGAGAGGGTCAACGATTGTTAAATTCGGATGGCTGACGAACGGCTTTTATTAGAATAAGCCCGCATTCTCGATATAGCCGTTTCGGTTAAGAATACGGGCATTTATTTCAACGGGCACGGTGGCAGTGCGGATTGCGTAACGGATGCTTTGTGTCTAGGCTGGAATTGCCGGGGCCGCATCATGGGCATCATGAAACAGGGAGCTGAAAATGTCTCAATACGCGAAACTCAAGGCGCAGATCGCCGATTTGCAGGCTCAGGCGGATGACGTGCGTCGTCAGGAAGTCGAGGCGGTGATCGCCGAAGTGCAGCGGGTGATTGCCGAATACGGCCTGACCGCCCAGGATCTCGGATTCGCCGAGCGCGCGCGGCGCGGCCGGCCGCCGAAAAAGGCGCCGCTGCCGCCGAAATACCGCGACCCGAAGTCGGGCGCCACCTGGAGTGGCCGCGGCAAGCCGCCGAATTGGATCGTCGGCAAAAACCGCGACCGGTTTCTGATCGAATAAGCGAACCGGGAAACGAAAAGAGCCGCATCGACGATGCGGCTCTTTTGCTTTTCGCGGCCGATTTCGGCGCGCATTTCGCGGCTCGTTTCCGGCCTGTTTCCAGGCCGCTGCCGCGCTGTTTTCGCGCGGTTTCCCGGCGAATTTGCGGCTTTAGCCGCCCGCCGCGCGGCGCAATGCCGGCTGCCGGGTTGCCGCGCAAAGCGTTTCGTAAGTATCGACGTAGCGCTGCGCCATGGCCTTCGCGCTGAAGCGGGTATCGAAACGCGCGCGGATCGCGTCGCGCGACAGGCTGTCGATCCGGTGCAGCGCGCCGACCGCGCCCTGCACGTCCTCGACGATGAACCCGGTCACGCCGTCCTCGATCACCTCCGGCACCGAGCCGCGGTTGAATGCGACCACCGGCGTGCCGCACGCCATCGCCTCGATCATCACCAGGCCGAACGGCTCCGGCCAGTCGATCGGAAACAGCAGCGCCTTCGCGCCGGACAGGAACGCGGGCTTTTGCGCCTCGTTGATTTCTCCGATGAATTCGACGTGCGCCTCGCCCAGCAGCGGCTCGATCACGTCCTTGAAGTAGTCGGCGTCGGCCTTGTCGACCTTCGCGGCGATCTTCAGCGGCAGCCCGCTCTGCGCAGCGATCCGGATGGCGGTGTCGACGCGCTTCTCCGGGCAGATTCGTCCGAGGAACGCGAGGTACTCGGGCTTCACGTCCGGCTGCGGCTTGAGCAGCGTGTCGGGCAGCCCGTGGTACACGGTGCCGGCCCACGCGGCCTGCGGCAGCGGCTTGCGCTGCGAATCGGAGATCGACACCACCGGGGCATCGGGGAACGCGTCGAACACCGGCTGCAGCTCGGGCAGGTCGAGCCGCCCGTGCAGCGTCGTCACGTACGGCGTGTCGAGGCGCGACATCAGCGGGAACGGCAGGTAGTCGAGGTGGAAGTGCAGCACGTCGAACTCGTGCGCGACGCGCGCCACGTGCTCGAGCAGCCGCATATGGGGGGCGATCGAATCGCGGATCGACGGATCGAGCCGCAGCGCGCGCGGCCAGGCCGCCTCGAGGCGGGCGGACGTGACCGAGTCGCCGCTGGCGAACAGCGTGACGTCATGGCCGAGTTCGACGAGGGCTTCGGTGAGATAGGACACGACACGCTCGGTGCCGCCGTAGAGCTTCGGGGGGACGGCTTCGTAGAGCGGCGCGATCTGGGCAATGCGCATGGGCGATCTCCTGTGTCGGTCGCGGGCCGGCGCTGACGCACCTGTTCCGATCCCGTACGAGGTTGCATGAGGGGCGGGACTTGCCGAAACACGCGGTTGGCGGGGCGTGGCCGGGCGCCGGGGCCGGCGTCCGTACGGCAAGCTGCGGGGGGGCGGGCCGACACGTGTCGCGCTGCCCATTGAAGTCCATTATCGGGATCGGCCGGCGGGGTTCGAGTGTTTTTTCAAACACTTAAGGCTTGTTACACGCTGAAATACGCGTGAAAGGCGATGCCCGGGGTTGAAAAAGGCGGTGGCGCAGAATGTGAGATGGCCAAGACTATTGTTGCGCCTGCGTGAAAAAGCACTATAATTTTTACCGATCCACGCGCCGGACCCCTCGTCTACCGGCCCTCCGCGGCATTCAGCCGCGTCATTTCGGCCTCCAGCCTTTCAATTTGCTTTGTCAGAAAAATTCCTACACGGTTTACAGACAAATCCTGCATGGCGCACGCCATTTCGCTGATACCGGCATAAAACCCGTTTGGCCAAAATTCGGCTGTAAGACTATAAACGTGCCGAATCGGGGCCACGAGCCATGCGATCGAGCAAACGTTTTCATAACACAAATGGCCGAAGTTCTTAACGGGGAAATCATGAGCGCTACAAGCGAAATGCTCAGTGAGATCAAAGAGGTGAACCTGTCGTACCTCCTGCTCGCCCAGCGCCTGCTGCGCGAGGACAAAGCGATGGGCATGTTCCGCATGGGCATTTCCGAGGAACTGGCCGACGTGCTCGGCAACCTGACGCTCGCGCAGACCGTGAAGCTCGCAGCGTCGAACCAGATGCTGTGCCGCTTCCGCTTCGACGATCACGCACTGCTGTCGTCGCTCGCGGACAAGGGCCGCAGCGCAGTCGTCTCGAACGCCCATTCGGCGATCCTGATGGCCGGCCAGCCGGTCGAAAGCGTCCGCTGACGCGTCCCGCCCTGCGTTCGTCCCGGTGCCTCGCGCACCGTCGGGCGGCGCATCGGCGATTCCATCCGAAGCAACGACACGCGGACAGCTATCAACTATGGCAAGCAAAAGCGTCGTGGTCGAGGTGAAGGAAATCACCCTCGCCATCGAACTGATCGAACTGGGCGCCCGGCTGCAGTTGCTGGAGGCGGAGACGAGCCTGTCGCGGGATCGTCTGATCAAGCTGTACAAGGAGTTGAAGGGCGTGTCGCCGCCGAAGGGGATGCTGCCGTTCTCCACCGACTGGTTCATGACGTGGCAGCCGAACATCCACTCGTCGCTGTTCTACAACATCTACCGGTTCATGCAGGACCACGGCCGCTGCGAGCCGATCCAGTCGATCGTGAAGGCGTACCGGCTCTACCTGGAGCACGTGAACCTGTCCGGCGACGAGGCGGCGCTGAGCCTCACGCGCGCGTGGACGCTCGTGCGCTTCTTCGATTCGGGGATGCTGCAGATGACCCCGTGCACGCGCTGCGGCGGCCACTTCGTCGCGCATGCGCATGATCCGCATCAAGGTTTCGTCTGCGGCCTGTGCCAGCCGCCGTCGCGCGCGGGCAAGACCCGCAAGGCGGCCGCCGCGCAGGCGGAACGGGCGGCGATGGCGCTCTGAGCCTCGCCGGGCCGGGCCCGGGCGGCGGCGCGGCGGGGGCGGCAGCGATGCGCGACACGGCGCGTACTGCTGGTAAACACCGTCGGGCGGCCGGCGCGCGGCGCTCAAAGTTTTCCTGCCGACTGCCGTAAACCACTTAACGGCGGTCTCCCCGCCGGCCATTCGTGAGGGACAGGGCAGTGCTGATTATCGTGGGAACACTCGTGACGATTTTGTCCGTCTTCGGCGGTTACGCGCTGGCAGGCGGGCATCTGGGCGCCTTGATCCAGCCGATCGAAATTCTGATGATCGTCGGCGCGGGCGTGGGCGCGTTCATCCTCGGCAACGGCATGAAGACCATCAAGGCGACCTTGCAAGTGCTGCCGACGCTCTTCAAGGGCTCGAAGTACAACAAGGACGTCTACATGGAGCTGATGGGGCTCCTGTACGTGCTGCTCGCGAAGGCGCGCAAGGAAGGCACGCTGACGCTCGAGGCCGACATCGACGATCCGGACAAGAGCCCGATCTTCACGCAATACCCGAAGATCCTCGCCGATCGCCACATCGTCGAATTCCTGACCGACTACCTGCGCCTGATGGTGGGCGGCAACATGAACGCGTTCGAGATCGAGAGCCTGATGGACGAGGAGATCGAGACGCATCACACGGAAGGCGAAGGCCCCGCGCACGCGCTGATGCGCGTCGGCGACGCGATGCCGGCGTTCGGCATCGTCGCGGCGGTGATGGGCGTCGTGCACACGATGGCCTCCGCCGACAAGCCGCCTGCGGTGCTCGGCGCGATGATCGCGCAGGCGCTGGTCGGCACGTTCCTCGGCATCCTGCTGTCGTACGGCCTGATCGGGCCGCTCGCGAGCGTCGCGGAGCAGCGCGTGGCCGAGTCGACCAAGATGTTCCAGTGCATCAAGGTGACGATCCTCGCGAGCCTGAACGGCTACGCGCCGGCGATCGCGGTCGAGTTCGGCCGCAAGGTGCTGTTCTCGACCGAGCGGCCGTCGTTCGCCGAGCTCGAAGAGCACGTGCGCCGCGTGAAGGCGAAGTGACGCGGAGCCCCAGATGAGCAAGAGCAAGGATCGCGCAATCGTCGTCAAGCGGGTGGCCCCGGCGAAGAAGGGCCACCACGGCGGCGCCTGGAAGCTCGCGTACGCGGACTTCATGACCGCGATGATGGCGTTCTTCCTGCTGATGTGGCTGCTGAGCTCGGTCACGCCGGTGCAGCTCAAGGGGATCGCCGAATACTTCAACACGCCGCTGAAGGCCGCGCTGTTCGGCAGCGGCGATCGCAGCGCGCAGGATTCGAGCATCCTCAACGGCGGCGGGCGCGACATCTCCAGCATCGACGCGGGCACGACGCGCCGCACCGACGGCTCGACGAGCCTCGCGGACCGCGTCGCGAAGAAGAACGACGAGAATGCGCAATCGCAGGCGCAGGGCGCGATCGAGCGCCGCGAGCAGGCGCGCCTGCACGACCTGCAGATCAAGCTGATGGCCGCGATCGAGGCGAACCCGACGCTGCGCCAGTTCAAGCAGCAGATCCGCATCGATTCGACGCTGATGGGCCTGCGCATCGAGATCGTCGATTCGCAGAAGCGGCCGATGTTCGCGATGTCGAGCGACCACGTCGAGCCGTACATGCGCGACATCCTGCGCGAGATCGGCAAGACCCTCAACGACGTGCCGAACCGCATCATCGTGCAGGGCCACACCGACGCGGTGGCGTATGCGGGCGGCGAAGGCGGCTACAGCAACTGGGAGCTGTCCGCCGACCGCGCGAACGCGTCGCGCCGCGAGCTGATCGCCGGCGGCATGGACGAGGCGAAAGTGCTGCGCGTGCTCGGCCTCGCGTCGACGCAGAACCTGAACAAGGCCGATCCGCTCGATCCGGAAAACCGCCGGATCAGCGTGATCGTGCTGAACCGCAAATCCGAAGACGCGCTGATGCGCGACGACGCGACGACGACCACGCTGTCGGCCGACGCGGCGGGCTCGAAGCAGCTTGCCCAGCAGCTGGCCGCCCCGGCGCCGGCGGCTGTGCGCCCGGCGCTCGCCCCATCCGTCGCGCCCGCCGCGTCCGCGCCGCGACCCTGATGATCCCGAGACAGACATGATCCGAACCATTCTTGCCATCGACGATTCCGCGACCATGCGCGCGCTGCTGCAGGCGACGCTGGTCCAGGCGGGCTACGACGTGACGGTTGCGCCGGACGGCGAAGCCGGCTTCGACATGGCGGCCACCAAGCGCTACGACCTCGTGCTGACCGACCAGAACATGCCGCGCAAGAGCGGGCTCGAGGTGATCTCGGCGCTGCGCCAGCTGACCGCCTACGCGGACGCGCCGATCCTCGTGCTGACGACCGAGGGCAGCGATGCGTTCAAGGCCGCCGCGCGCGACGCTGGCGCCACCGGCTGGATCGAGAAACCGATCGACCCGGCCGAGCTGATCGACCTGGTCGCGACGCTGTCCGCGCCGGCTGCTTCCTGACCTGAACGCGACGTATTTATCCGGTGACCCGGCATGACTCTCGACATCACTCAGTTCTACCAGACGTTCTTCGATGAAGCGGACGAGCTCCTCGCGCAGATGGAGCAGCTGCTGCTGAACCTCGACGTCGATGCGCCCGATCCCGAGGATCTGGCCGCGATTTTCCGCGCCGCGCACTCGATCAAGGGCGGGGCGGCGACGTTCGGCTTCTCGGCGCTTACCGACACGACGCACATTCTCGAATCGCTGCTCGACCGCGCGCGCAACCACGAGCTGACGCTGACGAAGGAAATGGTCGACGCGTTCCTGGAAACCAAGGACGTGCTGTCCGACCAGCTCGCCGACTACCGCGCGAGCGCGGAGCCCGACGCGGCCGCCGCCGCGACGATCTGCGCGAAGCTCGAGCGGCTGAAGGCCGCGAGCAGCGGCGACGCGGCCGCCGCGCCGGCGCCCGCTGCCGCACCGGCGCCCGCACCGGCCGCCGCCGCACCGGCCGAGCCGGCCGGCTCCGGCGCGCCCGACCATGTGATCGAGCAGGCGTTCGAGGTCGCGCATCCGGCCGCCGCGGCCGCGCCGGCCGATACGGGGGACGGCCCGCACCTGAAGATCACGCTGTCCGGCGTCGACGCGAAGGACCGCGAGCTGCTCACCGAGGAACTCGGCAATCTCGGCAAGATCGTCGGCCGCCAGGAGGTGGCTGCCGACCTGACGCTGTGGCTCGAATCGGACGTGTCGTCGGACGACATCGTCGCGGTGTGCTGCTTCGTGATCGACGAAAGCCAGATCCGCATCGGCCGCGGCACCGCGCCGGCCGCGAACGCGGCACCGGCCGAGGCGGCTGCCGACGCCCACGTTGCCGCGCCGGCCGCCGCACAGCCGGCCCCGGCTGCTGCCGCCCCCGCCGCTGCCGCACCGGCCGCCGAGCCGCCGGCCGCCGCCGCGCCCGCTCCGCAAGCCGAGCCGCAGGCCGCCCAGCCGGCTGCCGCGCAACCGGCCGCGCAGCCGCACCATGACGACAAGCGCGCGCGCCCGGCCGCCGCGGCCGCATCGGGCGGCGAAGGCAGCTCGATCCGCGTCGGCGTCGAGAAGGTCGACCAGCTGATCAACCTGGTCGGCGAGCTGGTGATCACGCAGGCGATGCTCGCGGAAACCGCGAGCGCGTTCGACCCGGCGCTGCACGACCGCCTGTTCAACGGGATGGCGCAACTGGAACGCAACGCGCGCGACCTGCAGGAAGCGGTGATGTCGATCCGGATGATGCCGATGGACTACGTGTTCAGCCGCTTCCCGCGCCTCGTGCGCGACCTGGCCGGCAAGCTCGGCAAGCAGGTCGAGCTCGTCACGTTCGGCCAGGCGACCGAGCTCGACAAGAGTCTGATCGAGCGGATCATCGACCCGCTCACCCACCTCGTGCGCAACAGCCTCGACCACGGGATCGAGACCGTCGACAAGCGGCGCGCCGCCGGCAAGGACGCGGTCGGCCAGCTCGTGCTGTCGGCCGCGCATCACGGCGGCAACATCGTGATCGAGGTCAGCGACGACGGCGGCGGCCTGAACCGCGAGCGGATTCTCGCGAAGGCCGCGAAGCAGGGCATGCAGATTCCCGACAACATCAGCGACGACGAAGTGTGGCAGCTGATCTTCGCGCCGGGCTTCTCGACCGCCGAGACGGTGACCGACGTGTCGGGCCGCGGCGTCGGGATGGACGTCGTGAAGCGCAACATCCAGTCGATGGGCGGCCACGTCGAGATCTCGTCGCACGCCGGCCGCGGCACGACGACGCGCATCGTGCTGCCGCTCACGCTCGCGATCCTCGACGGGATGTCGGTGAAGGTCGGCGGCGAGATCTTCATCCTGCCGCTGAACTTCGTGATGGAGTCGCTGCAGCCGTCGGCGGAAGACATCTACACGGTCGGCAACGGCGAGCGCGTGGTGCGCGTGCGTGGCGAATACCTGCCGCTCGTCGCGCTGCACGAGGTGTTCTCGGTGGGCGACGCGCGCACCGATCCGACCCAGGGGATCGTCACGATCATGGAAACAGAAGGGCGCCGCTTCGCGATGCTGATCGACGAACTGGTCGGCCAGCAGCAGGTGGTCGTGAAGAACCTCGAAACCAATTACCGCAAGGTTCACGGCATCTCGGCAGCGACGATCCTCGGCGACGGCAGCGTCGCGCTGATCGTCGACGTCGCGGCGCTGAACCGCGAAACGCGTGCGACGCACGGGGCCCATGCGGGCGCCGCGGTCGCGATGTTCTGACTCTCGCCATCAACCGATTGGGGGCAAACGTGTCTGCTGAAGTCCAAATGATCAATCCGGCCGCGGCGAACGCGGCCACGAGCCGCCGCGATGCGGAGCATGGCGATGCGACGGGTCAGGAATTCCTCGTCTTCACGCTCGGCGACGAAGAGTACGGGATCGACATCCTGAAAGTGCAGGAGATTCGCGGCTACGACAGCGTCACACGCATCGCGAACGCGCCCGATTTCATCAAGGGCGTGATCAACCTGCGCGGGATCATCGTGCCGATCGTCGACATGCGGATCAAGTTCCACCTGGGCCGCGTCGAGTACGACCACCAGACCGTCGTGATCATCCTGAACGTGTCGAATCGCGTGGTCGGGATGGTGGTCGACGGCGTGTCCGACGTGCTGACGCTGCAGACCGACGCGATCATGCCCGCGCCGGAATTCGGCGCGACGCTGACGACCGAGTACCTGACGGGCCTCGGCACGGTCGACGGCCGGATGCTGATCCTGATGGACATCGAGAAGCTGATGTCGAGCCGGGAAATGGCGCTGATCGAGACGCTCGGCGCGTAAGCACGGCCGGGCGCAAGGAATTTCGGGAGAATCTGCGATGTTGCAAAACTGGTCGATCCGCACGACGCTCACGGCGGTCGGGCTCATACTCGCGTGCCTCGCCGCGGCGGTCGGCGGGCTCGGCCTCTACGCGCTCCATCACGCGAGCGGTTCGCTCGACGAGATCGCGCACGTCGACCTGCCGGCGATCCACGCGCTCGACGACACGTCGACGTACCTGCTGCGCGCCCGCGTGTCGCTCGACCGCTTCCGCGCGCTGAGCGAAGCCGGCAACGCCGACGAGGCGGCCAAGGTGCTGGCGCGCGCGCAGGAACTGTTCACGAAGTCGAGCCAGAACTGGCAGACGTTCCAGTCGACGTCGAAGGACGGCATCGAGCCGGCGCTGCTCGACGAGCTCTCCGCCCGCTACGCGACGATCGTGAAGGACGGCGTCGAGCCGGAGTTCACGGCCGCGCGCGCGAACGACATGGCCGCGTACCACGCGATCGCCGACACGAAGATCAGCCCGATGTTCGTCGTCTACGACCAGGCCGCGGCGGCCGTCGTCAGCGCGCTGCAGAAGCGCGCCGAAACGCGCCAGGCGGCGACGCAGACGCGGATCGCGCTGATGATCGGGCTGATCACGGCCGGCATCGCGCTGGCGGTCGTGATGGTGATCGTGATCCGCTTCGCGCTGCGCGGGCTGATCGTGCAGCCGCTCGAATCGGCGGTCGCGCACTTCGAGCGCATCGCCGAGGGCGACCTGACCGCGCCGGTGCAGGCCGCCGGCGACAACGAGATCGGCCGCCTGTTCGGCGGCATCCGCCGGATGCAGGACGCCGTCACGACGATGGTGCAGGCCGTGCATCGCGGCGCCGAGTCGGTCGACGTCGGCGCGCGCGAGATCTCGACCGGCAACACCGACCTGTCGCAGCGCACCGAGGAGCAGGCCGCGTCGCTGCAGGAAACCGCATCGAGCATGGAGCAGCTGACCGGCACCGTGCGGCAGAACGCCGAGAACGCGCGCCAGGCGAGCCAGCTCGCGGTGAACGCGTCGGACATCGCGACGCAGGGCGGCGAGGTGGTCGGCCAGGTGGTGTCGACGATGCAGGACATCGCGACGAGCTCGGGCAAGGTCGTCGACATCATCGGCACGATCGAAGGCATCGCGTTCCAGACCAACATCCTCGCGCTGAACGCGGCGGTGGAAGCGGCCCGCGCCGGCGAACAGGGCCGCGGCTTCGCGGTGGTCGCGGGCGAGGTGCGCTCGCTCGCGCAGCGCAGCGCGACGGCCGCGAAGGAAATCAAGCAGCTGATCGGCGATTCGGCGGACAAGGTGCAGAGCGGCTCCGAGCTGGTCGCGCGCGCCGGCACGACGATGGACGAGATCGTGCAGGCCGTGCGCCGCGTGACCGACATCATGGGCGAGATCAGCGCCGCGTCCGAAGAGCAGTCGACCGGCATCGAGCAGGTCAACCGCGCGGTCGGCCAGATGGACGCCGTCACGCAGCAGAACGCCGCGCTCGTCGAGCAGGCCGCGGCCGCCGCCGCGTCGCTCGAGGAGCAGACGCGCCAGATGAAGGCGGTCGTGTCGGGCTGGCGGGTGATCGGCGGCATCGCGCATACGCCAGCGAAGGCGGCGCAGCCCGCCGCGCGGCCGGCGCAGCACGCGCATGCGCCTGCACCGGCGCCCGCCGCCGCGCGTGCGCCCGCGAAGCGCGCCGCCGCCGCGATCGAACCGAAGGCCCCGGCCGCCCATGCGGCGCCGGCAGCAAGCGGTTACGCGCCGCGCCTCGCGAAATCGGCTGCCGCCGATGCCGCGAAGCCCGCCGCGCCGGCCGCGAAGCCCGCGCTCGTGCGTCCGGCGCTGGCAGGCGAGCCGAAGCCGGCGCCTGCGGCCGCCGGCGCGTCCGACGACGATTGGGAGACCTTCTAAATCATGCTGTCCGCGCGCGCTTTGCATCGTGCCGAACCCCAGGACGCCCCGCACGGGGACGCTTCCCGGTCGCCGCAACGGGCGGGCGAGACGGGGCGCGACTTCGCGTTCACGTCCGCCGATTTCGCGCGCATCCGTACGCTGATCCATCACCGTGCGGGCATCTCGCTGTCCGAGCACAAGCGCGACATGGCGTACAGCCGGCTCGCGCGCCGGCTGCGCGCGCGTGGCCTCGACTCGTTCCGCGACTATCTCGACCTGCTCGAACAGGAAAACGATCCTGCCGAGTGGGAGGCGTTCACCAACGCGCTGACCACCAACCTGACCGCGTTCTTCCGCGAGGCGCATCACTTTCCGATCCTCGCGGATTTCGTGAAGGGCCGCGAAGCGCCGGTGTCGGTGTGGTGCTCGGCCGCGTCGACCGGCGAGGAGCCGTATTCGATCGCGATCACGCTGATCGAGGCGCTCGGCGACTCGGCGGCGCGCAGCGCGTCGATCCTCGCCACCGACCTCGACACGCAGGTGCTCGCGAAGGCCGAGGCCGGCATCTACACGTACGACCAGGTCAAGCACCTGTCGCCGGAGCGCCTGAAGCGCTTCTTCCTGAGAGGCACCGGCGCGCAGGCCGGCCGCGTGAAGGTGCGCCCCGAGCTGCGCGCGATGATCCGCTTCGAGCAGCTGAACCTGACCGATGCCGACTACGGGATCCCGAAGCCGTTCGACGCGATCTTCTGCCGCAACGTGATGATCTATTTCGACAAGCCGACGCAGGGGCAGGTGCTGTCGCGCTTCGAGCCGCTCGTGAAGCCGGGCGGGCTGCTGTTCGCCGGCCACTCGGAGAACTTCACGTACGTGACGCAGGCGTTCCGGCTGCGCGGCCAGACCGTCTACGAACTGACGCGCGCGCCGAAGGGCGCGCCGTCGGCCGGCGGCGGCGCCGCGCCGCGCGCGCGCCTGAGCGGGGCCGCGACGCCGGCCGTCGGAGAACGGCGATGAGCGCGCTGCCGATCGCAACCAACCACTACTTCGACAGCCACTTTGGCCGTCCGGGCGTGAAGCTGTTGCCGAACGAGTTCTACACGACCGGCGAGGACATGGTGCTGGTGACCGTGCTCGGCTCGTGCGTGGCCGCATGCCTGCACGACCCGTACGCGGGCATCGGCGGGATGAACCACTTCATGTTGCCCGACGACGGCGCGGACGCGTGCGCGGCCGCGTCCGAGTCGATGCGCTACGGCGCATACGCGATGGAAGTGCTGATCAACGAGCTGATCAAGGCGGGCGGCCGCCGCGAGCGCTTCGAGGCGAAGGTGTTCGGCGGCGCGGCCGTGCTCGCCGGCATGACGACGATCAACATCGGCGACCGCAATGCGGACTTCGTGCGCCGCTACCTCGCGCTCGAGCGCATCCGCATCACGGCGGAGGACCTGCAGGACGTGCACCCGCGCAAGGTCGCGTTCATGCCGCATTCGGGGCGCGCGATGGTGAAGAAGCTGCGCCTGCAGGTGCCCGGCGTGACCGAGCGCGAAGCCGCGCTCGCGCGCCACGCGGAAGCCGTGCGCGCCCGCTCGCACGCGCACGTGGAGCTGTTCGCCGCGCCGGCCAGGCGGCCCGCGCAGGCCGGCGGGATCAACCTCTCGAAGCAGCCGGTCGCGGCGCCGCCGGCCCGGCCGGCACGGCCGCGGATCGAATTGTTCGGTGCGCGCGGCGCAGGCGCCGCGAGCCAGACCGTATCGAAATAGCAGGAGGCAAGAACGCAGTGCATAAGATCAAGGTATTGTGCGTCGACGATTCGGCGCTGATCCGCAGCCTGATGACGGAGATCATCAACGGCCAGCCCGACATGGAAGTGTGCGCGACCGCGCCCGATCCGCTCGTCGCGCGCGAGCTCATCAAGCAGCACAACCCCGACGTGCTCACGCTGGACGTCGAAATGCCGCGCATGGACGGGCTCGACTTCCTCGAGAAGCTGATGCGCCTGCGGCCGATGCCGGTCGTGATGGTGTCGTCGCTGACCGAGCGCGGCTCGGAAATCACGCTGCGCGCGCTGGAGCTCGGCGCGGTCGACTTCGTCACGAAGCCGCGCGTCGGCATCCGCGACGGCATGCTCGACTACGCGGAAAAGCTCGCGGACAAGATCCGTGCGGCGTCGCGCGCCCGCGTGCGGCAGGCGCCGCAGCCGCAGGCCGCGGCCGCGCGCGCGAGCAGCGGCCACCCGGCCGCGCCGATGATCAACAACCCGCTCGTCAGTACCGAGAAGCTGATCATCGTCGGCGCGTCGACGGGCGGCACCGAGGCGATCCGCGAAGTGCTGACGCCGCTGCCGCCGGATGCGCCGGCGGTGCTGATCGCGCAGCACATGCCGCCCGGCTTCACGAAGTCGTTCGCGCAGCGCCTGAACGGCCTGTGCCGGATCTCGGTGAAGGAAGCCGAGCACGGCGAGCGCGTGCTGCCCGGCCATGCGTACATCGCGCCGGGCCATGCGCACCTGCTGCTCGCCCGCAGCGGCGCGAACTACATCGCGCAGCTGTCCGACGAGCCGCCGGTGAACCGGCACCGCCCGTCGGTCGACGTGCTGTTCCGCTCGGCGGCGACGCACGCCGGCAAGAACGCGCTCGGCGTGATCCTGACCGGCATGGGCCGCGACGGCGCGGCCGGCCTGCTGGAGATGAAGCGCGCGGGCGCGTACACGTTCGCGCAGGACGAAGCGAGCTGCATCGTGTTCGGCATGCCGCGCGAGGCGATCGCGCTTGGCGGCGCCGAAGAAATCGTGCCGCTCGCCGACATGAGCCGCCGCGTGATGGCGCGACTCGCGACGATGGGCGATCGGGTGCAGCGCGTATAAGGAAAAACGACGGAGGCGGGCTATCATGCACGCGTCCCGACGAAACGAATCTGGAAAGGAATGAAGATGGACAAGAGCATGAAAATCCTGGTGGTGGACGATTTCCCGACGATGCGCCGGATCGTCCGCAACCTGCTCAAGGAACTGGGCTACACGAACGTCGACGAGGCGGAAGACGGCGCGGCCGGCCTTGCGCGGCTGCGCGGCGGCGGCTTCGACTTCGTGATCTCCGACTGGAACATGCCGAACCTCGACGGTCTGGCGATGCTCAAGGAAATCCGCGCGGACGCGACCCTCACGCACCTGCCGGTGCTGATGGTCACGGCCGAGTCGAAGAAGGAGAACATCATCGCGGCGGCGCAGGCCGGCGCGAGCGGCTACGTCGTGAAGCCGTTCACGGCGGCGACGCTCGACGAGAAGCTCAACAAGATCATCGACAAGATGGCCAAGACCGGGAGCTGACGTGAACGAGCCGATCCACGCGGCGATGGCCGGGGCGGGCTTCGCCGCCGACAGCTTGCCCGATGGCGCCGATCTGACGAGCGACCGCATCCTCGCGCGCATCGGCCACGTTACCCGCGCGCTGCGCGACTCGATGCGCGAACTCGGTCTCGACAAGCATATCGAGCGCGCGGCCGAAGCCGTGCCCGACGCGCGCGATCGCTTGCGCTACGTCGCGACGATGACCGAGCAGGCGGCCGAACGCGTGCTGTCCGCGATCGAGCTGGCCAAGCCGGTGCAGGAACGCATGCAGAACGAGGCCGAGGCGCTCGACGCGCGCTGGTCGCAGTGGTATGCGGCGCCGATCGAGCGCGCGGAGGTTCGCGAGCTGATGGACGACACGCGCGCGTTCCTGCGCGCGCTGCCGGAAGCGACGACCGCGACCAATGCGCATCTGCTCGAGATCATGCTCGCGCAGGACTTCCAGGATCTGACCGGGCAGGTGATCAAGAAGATCACGGACATGGTCTACCTGATCGAGCAGCAGCTGCTCACCGTGCTGGTCGAGAACATCGCGCCCGAGCGGCGCGAGCAGTTCGCGGCGACCGCGGCCGCGCTCGCGCTGGAGGCCGAGCAGACGATGAGCAGCACCGGCAGCCCCGTCTCGCTGCTGAACGGCCCGCAGATCAACCCCGAAGGCAAGACCGACGTGGTCCAGGACCAGGCGCAGGTCGACGACCTGCTCGCCAGCCTCGGCTTCTGACCGGCGCGTGCGGCGCCGCCCGGCAAGCGGGCGGCGCCGCACGTCCGTCGCACCCGGATTGCGGATCGCGGCGGCCCGTCACGGCGGCCGCCTGCACGAACCCGGACGAACCCCGACGTCGGTCCTTGACACTTTGAAACGCCGCGCAGGCATACTACGCTTCAGCATCAAGACATCTTTTGGTTTGTCTGACATGAACCTCGGCGATGGCGCGGGCGACTCCGCCGCGCGATCGACTACGAGGCCAGTCCCTGGGGGGGAACGTGAAGCTGAAACGTTTGGGCTGTGCCGTTGCGTGCGCGACGGTCTCGATGGGCGTGCTGTGGAGCATCCACGCGCACGCTGAATTGGGCGGCGCGCCGATGTCGCCGCCGGCGGACGATCATGCCGCCACCGTGCGCGCGGTGCAGCGCGCGATGCGCTCGGCCGACGGCGTGTCGGCGAGCGCGGCCACCTATACCGTGCGCGAGGTCACGCTCGGTTCCGGCACCGTGATCCGCGAATACACCTCCGCCGCGGGCAGCGTGTTCGGGCTCGCGTGGCGCGGCCCGACGATGCCGGATCTCGCGGCGCTGCTCGGCAATTATTTCCCGCAGTACAGGGCCGGCGTCGACGCGGCCCACGCGGCGCGCGGCTGGCGCGCGCCCGTGTCCGTCGAGACGGGCACCCTCGTGATCCGGACGGGCGGCCACATGGGCTCGTTCTCCGGCCAGGCCTGGCTGCCGCAGGCGCTGCCTGCCGGCCTGACCGGCAACGACATCCAGTGACAGCGGGAGACCGATCTTGCGCAATCCTCGTACCTTCATCCGCTGGTTCGGCGCGCTGAGCTTCGCGGCCGCGACGGCGGTGCTCGTCGCCGCATGCGGCGGCGGCGACGGCAACAACGACGGCGGCGGCTCCACGCCGGTCGCATCGAACACCGCGGTCATCACCGTGGATCGCGGCGTCGCGAACGTCATCAACATTCCGACCGTCAGCGTGACCGTCTGTGCGCCCGGCACGTCGAACTGCCAGGTCGTCAACAACGTGCTGGTCGATACCGCGTCGTACGGGCTGCGGCTCGTCAGCGGCGCCGTGACGGGCGTGCTCGGCAGCCTGCCCGTGTCGACCGTGGGCGGCGCGCCGCTCGCCGAGTGCGGCAAGTTCGTGTCGACCTACACGTGGGGCTCGGTGCGCACCGCCGACCTGAAGATCGGCGGTGAAACGGCGAGCGCGCTGCCGGTGCAGGTTCTCGGCGACCTCGGCACCACGGGCGTGCCGACCTCGTGCACGAACAACGGCACGGCCGCCAACACGGCGAGCGCGCTCGGCGCGAACGGCATCCTCGGCATCGGGCCGGCGCCGCTCGACTGCGGCACGACCTGCACGACGACGACGGCCGCCGCGAGCAACAACTACTACGCATGCCCGAACGGCAATGCGAGCTGCGCGGTGACGCTCGTGCCGCTGGCGCAGCAGGTCGCCAACCCGGTGCACCGTTTCGCGGTCAACAACAACGGCGTGATCGTGCAGATGCCGGACATCGCGAGCAGCGGCCAGGGCAGCGCGACCGGGCTGCTGACGTTCGGGATCGGCACGCAGGCCAACAATACGCTGCGCGCGAGCACCGTGCTGACGTCCACCACGACCGGCGACCTCAACGCGACGTTCCTCGGCGGCGCGGTCACCGCGTTCTTCGATACGGGCTCGAACGCGTACTTCTTCAACGATTCGACGCAGCGGATCTGCACGCGCAACACCGAGTTCTACTGCCCGGCGTCGACGGTCACCTACACGGCGACGCTCACCGGCCAGAACGGCACGCAGAGCCAGGTGTCGATGCCGGTCGCGAATGCGGATTCGGTGTTCTCGAACGCGTCGGCGTTCGCGTTCAACGACATCGCGGGCCCGTTCGGCAACGCGGGGTGGCTCGATCTCGGCCTCACGCATTTCTACGGCAAGACGATCTACTTCGGGATGGACCGGCGCAGCAGCGGCGGCGCGGCGCCTTACGTCGCGTATTGAACGGCATCACGCAGGCGGCATGACGAGGGGGGCGAGCGATCGCCCCCTTTTCATCTGTCGGCCGGGGCGGCGGGATATTCCGGCAACAAATGCGCGGGCGATTATCGCGTCGATAACGGCACGCCGCCGTGATTTAAAAAACGAAATGACGCGTTACGTCATTGATTAAATCGATCCGGCTGCAGCCGCGCCGTCCAGCGTAAAGCGCTGCCCGGGGCTGCCGCAAAAGTGGCTGAACTCCTGAAAATCCCGCCTATACTTCACGCGTTGGTCCGGTGTCGTTCAAATAGAACAGGAGGTCAATAAAATGAATTTCACGGATGCAATTCAATCGGTCTTCAATCAATACGCACGATTCGACGGCCGCGCGCGACGCGCGGAATACTGGTATTTCGCGTTGCTGACGTTCATCGTGTCGATCGCGTGCCAGCTCGTCACGATGGTCGGCCGCAGCGAGAACACGATCGCGCTGCTGCTGGCGATCGCGGCCCTGCTGGTCTCGCTGGCGCTGATCGTGCCGAGCCTCTCGGTGACGGTGCGCCGCCTGCACGATATCGGCCGCTCCGGCTGGTTCCTGCTGATCGCGCTCATTCCGGTCGTCGGCGGGATCATCCTGCTCGTCTGGATGTGCTCGCGCGGCAACAACGGCCCGAACCGCTTCGGGCCCGATCCGCTCGCCGCGGCGGCCTGACTCGCCGGCGCGCATCGCAGGCGGCCGCGGCGGGGTGCCCGCCGCCGCCGGTCGCCGGCTGCCCGTCGCCGGAACGTAGCCGACTGCCCGTAGCCGACCGCCCGTAGCCGGCTGCCCGTAGCCGACCGCCCGTCGCCCGCTTCCAAACCGCTTTGCCTACCGGCGGCCGCCGCCCGCCGCAGCGTCGCCCGATTCTCCGAAATACCCCCCTTTCCCGGCTTTGCTCGACCGATCGCCGGTTGACCGGTCCATGAATAATCGGTGTCACTGGAAAACGGCATCCCGCCGTACCCGTCTGGAGGCCCCGTGGCAGACGAGAGCGATCTCGACAGAACCGAAGCCGCCACTCCGAGGCGCCGCGAGAAGGCGCGCGAGGAGGGGCAGGTCGCGCGCTCGCGCGAGCTGGTTTCGTTCGCGCTGCTCGCGTCGGGCTTCTACGGCGCGTGGCTGCTGTCGGGGCCGATCGGCACGCACCTGCGCACGATGCTGCGCGGCGCGTTCACGTTCGAGCGCGCAACCGCGTTCGATACCAACCGGATGCTGTCGGCGGCGGGCAGCGCGAGCCTCGAAGGGCTCGCCGCGCTCGCGCCGATGCTGGCGCTGATGGGGCTCGCCGCGCTGCTCGCGCCGATGGCGCTCGGCGGCTGGCTGGTCTCGTCGAAAACGTTCGAGCTGAAGTTCGACCGCCTGAACCCGATCACGGGCCTCGGCCGGATCTTCTCGATCCAGGGGCCGATCCAGCTCGGCATGTCGCTCGCGAAGACGCTGGTGGTGGGCGGCATCGGCGGCATCGCGATCTGGCGCAGCAAGGAAGAACTGCTCGGCCTCGCGACCCAGCCGCTCGATGCGGCGCTCGCGGATGCGCTGCACCTCGTCGCCGTGTGCTGCGGCACGACGGTCGCCGGCATGCTGGTCGTCGCCGCGCTCGACGTGCCGTATCAACTCTGGCAGTACAACAAGAAGCTGCGCATGACGAAGGAAGAAGTGAAGCGCGAACATCGCGAGAACGAAGGCGATCCGCACGTGAAGGGCCGCATCCGCCAGCAGCAGCGCGCGATCGCGCGGCGCCGGATGATGGCGGCCGTGCCGAAGGCCGACGTGGTCGTCACGAACCCGACGCACTTCGCCGTCGCGCTGCAATACACGGATGGCGAGATGCGCGCGCCGAAGGTGGTCGCGAAGGGCGTGAACCTCGTCGCCGCGCGCATCCGCGAGATCGCCGCCGAGCACAACGTGCCCACGCTCGAAGCGCCGCCGCTCGCGCGGGCGCTGTATCACAACGTCGAACTCGAGCGCGAGATTCCCGGTTCGCTGTATTCGGCCGTCGCCGAAGTGCTCGCGTGGGTGTACCAGCTCAAGCGCTTCCGGCGCGAAGGCGGCGACGTGCCCGCCACGCCGGTCGATCTCGACGTGCCGGCCGAGCTGGACAAGGGCGCGTCGGTGTCGGCGGAGGATGAACAGGAAGAGGCCGAGGACGTGCTCGGCGCGACCGCGCGCGGAGGCCTGCAATGATTAGCCCCCACGCTCACATTCGTTCGCTGCCCCCCGAGGGGGCGGCTGCCTCCCTTGGGGCGGCCCGGCGGGAGGCACCATGAGCACCCCCGCCGGCCTGTTCGCGAAGCGCCCGAACCTGCTCGCAGGCGCCAACCTGCGCGCGCTCGCGGGCCCGGTCCTCATCTGCATGATCCTGGGGATGATGATCCTGCCGCTGCCGCCGCTGCTGCTGGATCTGCTGTTCACGTTCAACATCGCGCTGTCCGTGATGGTGCTGCTCGTCAGCATGTACACGATGAAGCCGCTCGATTTCGCGGCCTTCCCGAGCGTGCTGCTGTTCTCGACGCTGCTGCGGCTGTCGCTGAACGTCGCGTCGACGCGCGTCGTGCTGCTCGAGGGCCACACCGGCCCGGACGCAGCCGGCCAGGTGATCGAGGCGTTCGGCCACTTCCTCGTCGGCGGCAACTTCGCGGTCGGCATCGTGGTGTTCGTGATCCTGATGATCATCAACTTCATGGTGATCACGAAGGGCGCGGGGCGGATCGCGGAAGTGTCCGCGCGCTTCACGCTCGACGCGATGCCCGGCAAGCAGATGGCGATCGACGCCGACCTGAACGCGGGCCTGATCAACGAGGAACAGGCGCGCAAGCGCCGTACCGCCGTCGCGCAGGAAGCCGAGTTCTACGGCTCGATGGACGGCGCGTCGAAGTTCGTGCGCGGCGACGCGATCGCGGGCCTGATCATCATGGCCATCAACGTGATCGGCGGGCTGATCGTCGGGATGATCCAGCACGACATGACGTTCGCCGCGGCCGGCACGAACTACACGCTGCTGACGATCGGCGACGGCCTCGTCGCACAGATCCCGTCGCTCGTGATCTCGACGGCGGCCGGCGTGATCGTGTCGCGGGTCGCGACCGACGAAGACATCGGCACGCAGATCACCGGCCAGCTGTTCACCAACCCGCGCGTGCTGACGATCACCGGCGTGATCATCGTGATCATGGGGCTGATCCCCGGCATGCCGCACTTCGCGTTCCTGCTGCTCGGCGGCGGCGCGATCTGGCTCGCGCGCACGCAGGCGCAGCGCGCGGCGGCCCGCAAGGCGGCCGGCGACGTCTCCGACATCGCGCCGCCCGCGGCGCTGTCGGCCGACAGCCACGAGGCGACCTGGGACGACGTGCAGCTGATCGACCCGCTCGGCCTCGAAGTCGGCTACCGGCTGATCCCGCTCGTCGACAAGAACAGCGACGGCGAGCTGCTCAAGCGGATCAAGAGCATCCGCAAGAAATTCGCGCAGGAAATCGGCTTCCTGCCGCCGGTGATCCATATCCGCGACAACCTCGAGCTGCGGCCGAACGCGTACCGGATCGCGCTGAAGGGCGTCGAGATCGGCGCCGGCGAGGTGTTCCCGGGCCAGTGGCTCGCGATCAACCCGGGCCAGGTGACGGCCGCGATGCCCGGCGTGCCGACCACCGACCCGGCGTTCGGGCTGCCGGCCGTGTGGATCGACGTCGCGATGCGCGAGCAGGCGCAGGTGTACGGCTACACGGTGGTCGACGCGAGCACGGTCGTCGCGACCCACCTGAACCACCTGGTCGTCCAGCACGCGGCCGAGCTGCTCGGCCGCCAGGAAGTGCAGGCGCTGATCGAGCGCACCGGCAAGGATTCGCCGTCGCTCGTCGAGGACCTCGTGCCGAAGACGATCTCGCTCACCACGCTGCAGAAGGTGCTGCAGAACCTGCTCGAGGAAGGCGTGCCGATCCGCGACATGCGCACGATCATCGAAGCCGTGTCCGAGCAGGCCGGCCGCCTCACCGACGCATACGACATCACCGCCGCGGTGCGCCTCGCGCTCGGCCGCGCGATCACGCAGCAGTGGTATCCGGGCGGCGGCGAGATGCAGGTGATGGGCCTCGACGCGAATCTCGAGCGCGTGCTGTCGCAGGCGCTCGCCACCGGCGCGAACCCGGGCCTCGAGCCGGGCCTCGCGCACGCGCTCCTGACCGGCACGCAGGAAGCGATGCTGCGTCAACAGAATCTCGGGCTGCCGCCCGTGCTGCTCGTGCAGCACGCGCTGCGCGCCATGCTGGCGCGCTTCCTGCGCCGCAGCCTGCCGCAATTGAAAGTGCTGTCGTACGCCGAAGTGCCGGACACACGCACGATCAAGGTCGTTAACGTCATCGGGGGTTCCGCTTGAACATTCGCAAATTCACCGGCGCGACGAGCCGCGACGCACTGCGTCTCGTGCGCGAGGCACTCGGCGCCGACGCCGTCGTGCTGTCGAACCGCACGCTCGATGACGGCAGCGTCGAAATCGTCGCGCTCGCCGATGCCGAACTGTCGGCGATCGCCCCGCCGGCTGCCGATGCGGCCGCGCTGCCCGGCGCGGCGTTGCGGGCCGGCGGCACGATGCCGGCGGCCAGGGCCGCCGCGGCGGCGCGTGCTTCGGCGATGAACCCGTATGCGACCGGCGACGGCGGCCTGCCGGACGTGTTCTCGTCGGTGTTCGGCGCGAGCGCCGACGCGGCAGACGCACCGGCGGCGCCGGCCGCGAGCGTGCCGGCTGCAGGATCGCCCGCCGAACCCGCCCCGTGGCTCGTCGAGCACGCGAAGCGCCTCACGCAGCAGCGCGACGCGCTGATCGCGCGCGCGCAGGCTGCGCCGGCGCAGGACAGCGCGATCCGCGCGCCGCACGACGCGGCCCGCACCGTGACGACGCCCGAATGGGCGCGCGACATCGTGCGCAACGTCGAGCGCAACGTCGCGCGCCGCCAGCCGGCCGACGAACCGGCGCCGCGCCGTATCGCCGACGCACCCGCCGCACCCGCCGCGAAGCCTGCGGAGCGCGCACGGCTGGCCGAGGACACGGCCGCGGCCGTGGCCGACGCGGTGAAGGCGCGCCTCGAGCGCATCGTCAACGACACGGTGATGAGCGAGCTCGGTTCGCTGCGCGGGATGATGGAGGAGCAGTTCGACGGCCTGATGTGGCAGGAGCGCCAGCGCCGCAGCCCCGTGCACGGCGCGCTGACGAAGCACCTGTTCGCGGCCGGCTTCTCCGCGCAGCTGGTGCGGATGATGGTCGACAACCTGCCGCAGGGCGAAGGCACGGAAACCTTCGAGCAGGCGTCCGAGTGGGCGCAGTCGGTGCTCGCGTCGAACCTGCCGGTGCTCGACAGCGAGGATGCGCTGATGGAGCGCGGCGGCGTGTTCGCGCTGATGGGCCCGACGGGCGTCGGCAAGACCACCACCACCGCGAAGCTCGCCGCGCGCTGCGTGATGCGCTTCGGCGCGAGCAAGGTCGCGCTGCTCACCACCGACAGCTACCGGATCGGCGGCCACGAGCAGCTGCGCATCTTCGGCAAGATCCTCGGCGTGCCGGTGCACGCGGTGAAGGACGGCGGCGACCTGCAGCTTGCGCTGTCCGAGCTGCGCAACAAGCACATCGTGCTGATCGATACGATCGGCATGAGCCAGCGCGACCGCGCGGTGTCCGACCAGATCGCGATGCTGCACGGCGCGAACACGCCGGTGCAGCGCCTGCTGCTGCTGAACGCGACGAGCCACGGCGACACGCTCAACGAGGTCGTGCAGGCGTACCGCAGCGCGGACGGCCAGCCGGCGCTCGCCGGCTGCATCCTCACCAAGCTCGACGAGGCGACCCATCTGGGCGGCGTGCTCGACACGGTGATCCGCTACAAGCTGCCCGTGCACTACGTGTCGACCGGCCAGAAGGTGCCGGAGAACCTGTACGTCGCGACCCGGAAATTCCTGATGAAGAGCGCGTTCTGCGTGCCGCGCGACGGCTCGCCCTTCGTGCCGCAGGACGAGGACATGCCCGCGCTGCTGTCCGCGCTGACCGCACGCTCGACCGCCGAGCTGCACGAGGTGCGCTTTGGATAAACCGATGATCGACCAGGCCGAAGGACTGCGGCGCCTGCTGGCCGGGCGCGCATCGAGGATCGTGGCGGTGGTGGGCGGGCCGACGGGGGTCGGCTGCACCGCGACGGTCGTGAACCTGGCCGCGGCGCTTGCCGCGCTGGGCAAGGACGTGCTCGTCGTCGACGAGCGCGCCGACGTGAATTCGGCCGCGGCGACGCTGGCCGGCGCGTGGCTGCGCGACGGCGAGCGCACGCGCGTCACCGCCGGGTTCGGCGTGTGCGCGGCGGCGACGCTCGCGCGCGCCGGCTACAGCGAAGCGCACCTGAGCGATTTCATCGACGGGCCGGCCGACATCGTGCTGATCGACGCGCAGCTCGACGCGGACGGCGGTTTCTCCGCGCTTGCGCGCGAGGCGCACGACGTGCTGATCGTCACGCGGGTGGCCGCGCAAGCGATCACCGAGGCCTACGCATGCATGAAGCGGCTGCATTTCGCGCACGCGGTCGCGCAGTTCCGCGTGCTGACCAACCACGTCGGCAGCCACGACGACGCGAAGACCGCGTTCGAGAACCTCGCGGGCGTCGCGAGCCGCTACCTGACCGTGTCGATCGCCGATGCGGGCTGCGTGAGCGCCGATCCGCTCGTCGAGCGCGCGCGCGACCTGGTGCGCACGGCAGTCGACGCGTTTCCGTCGTCGCCGGCCGCGCGCGATTACCGGCAGATCGCCGCCGACTTGCTGTACTGGCCGTTGCGCCCGCGGCCGGGCGCCGGACGGCACCGCGCGGGCGGCAGCCCGTCGTTCGAGGCAGGCGCGGCACACGCCGCGTGAGCGCCACCGGAAGGAGAGAGCCACGATGTATAACGCTCAAGGAAGGATTTCCCAGGCCGACGTGCTGTCGCAGTACGCGCCGCTCGTGCGCCGCCTGGGCCTGCAGCTCGTCGCGAAGATGCCGGCGAGCGTCGATCTCGACGATCTGATCCAGGCCGGCATGATCGGCCTGATGGACGCGGCCGGCCGCTACAAGGAAGACCAGGGCGCGCAGTTCGAGACCTACGCGACGCAGCGCATCCGCGGCGCGATGCTCGACGAGCTGCGCAGCAACGACTGGCTGCCGCGCAGCCTGCGCAAGACGTCGCGCGAGGTCGAGCACGCGGTGCACAAGGTCGAGCAGCAGCTCGGCCGCGCCGCGAGCGAGGCGGAGATCGCGCAGCACCTGAACATGCCGCTCGACGAATACCAGGGGATGCTGCAGGACCTGCACGGCAGCCAGCTCATCTACTACGAGGATTTCGACCGCGCGGCCGACGACGAGCCGTTCCTCGACCGCTACCGCGTCGATCACGCCGATCCGCTGTCGTCGCTGCTCGACGAGCATCTGCGCGAGGCGCTGATCGAGGCGATCGAGCGGCTGCCGGAGCGCGAGAAGCTGCTGATGTCGCTGTACTACGAGCGGGGCCTGAACCTGCGCGAGATCGGCGCGGTGCTCGAGGTCAGCGAGTCGCGCGTGTGCCAGCTGCACAGCCAGGCGGTCGCACGCCTGCGCGCGCGCCTGCGCGAGCAGGCGTGGGTCGGCACGGAGAACTGACCCCTTCATCGGCGCGCGTCGCACACGCGCGTGCCGGTCACGCAATTTTCATGGCGATTTGCTACAATCCCACCCGTTTTCCGAGGAGCGTTGCGACGGACCATCAGCGTCCGCCAGGCTCGGAAAGCTTCACCAAGCGGCAGGGCCCGTGCGCATCGCGCCGGCAAGCCGCTTCCTGAACGGCGCTCACGTCACCATTTTCTAAACTTTTTAGAAAGGAGGGCGTGATGAACGCCGTCATCGATTCCAAAGCTTCCAACGATTACCTCGTCGCCGACATGGCGCTTGCCGGCTGGGGCCGCAAGGAACTGAACATTGCCGAGACCGAAATGCCGGGCCTCGTGCAGATCCGCGACGAATACAAGGCGCAGCAGCCGCTGAAGGGCGCGCGCATTGCCGGCTCGCTGCACATGACGATCCAGACGGGCGTGCTGATCGAGACGCTGAAGGCGCTCGGCGCCGACGTGCGCTGGGCCTCGTGCAACATCTTCTCGACGCAGGACCACGCGGCTGCCGCGATCGTCGAAGCCGGCACGCCGGTGTTCGCGTTCAAGGGCGAGTCGCTCGACGAATACTGGGAGTTCTCGCACCGCATCTTCGAATGGCCGAACGGCGAGTTCGCGAACATGATCCTCGACGACGGCGGCGACGCGACGCTGCTGCTGATCCTCGGCTCGAAGGCCGAGAAGGACCGCTCGGTGATCGCCAAGCCGACCAACGAGGAAGAAGTCGCGCTGTACAAGTCGATCGCGAAGCACCTCGACATCGACGCGAACTGGTACTCGAAGCGCCTTGCGCACATCAAGGGCGTGACCGAGGAAACCACGACCGGCGTGCACCGCCTGTACCAGATGGAAAAGGACGGCCGCCTGCCGTTCCCGGCGTTCAACGTGAACGATTCGGTCACCAAGTCGAAGTTCGACAACCTGTACGGCTGCCGTGAGTCGCTCGTCGACGGCATCAAGCGCGCGACCGACGTGATGATCGCGGGCAAGGTCGCGGTCGTCGCGGGCTACGGTGACGTGGGCAAGGGCTGCGCGCAATCGCTGCGCGGCCTTGGCGCGACCGTGTGGGTCACGGAAATCGATCCGATCTGCGCGCTGCAGGCGGCGATGGAAGGCTACCGCGTCGTGACGATGGAATACGCGGCCGACAAGGCCGACATCTTCGTGACGGCGACCGGCAACTTCCACGTGATCGGCCACGATCACATGAAGGCGATGCGCCACAACGCGATCGTCTGCAACATCGGCCACTTCGACTCGGAAATCGACGTTGCGTCGACCCGCCAGTACCAGTGGGAAAACATCAAGCCGCAGGTCGACCACATCATCTTCCCGGACGGCAAGCGCGTGATCCTGCTGGCTGAAGGCCGCCTCGTGAACCTCGGCTGCGCGACCGGCCACCCGTCGTTCGTGATGTCGAACTCGTTCGCGAACCAGACGCTCGCGCAGATCGAGCTGTTCACCCGCGGCGGCGAGTACGAGAACAAGGTGTACGTGCTGCCGAAGCACCTCGACGAGAAGGTCGCGCGCCTGCACCTCGCGCGCATCGGCGCGAACCTGTCGGTGCTGTCGGACGACCAGGCGGCGTACATCGGCGTGTCGAAGGAAGGCCCGTTCAAGCCGAACCACTACCGCTACTGATGCGGCAAGCCGCCGCCCGCCCCGGCGGCGGGGCGCGCCGCGAAGCGTTTTCGTTTTCGCGCGCGCCCCGCAACCGGCGCGGCGGCGGCGCCGTTCCGCCCGAGCGTCCACCGAACCGGAGCATTACATGAGCGTCATCCTGTCCTGGATCATCAATGCCCTCGCGCTGCTGATCATCACCTACCTGGTGCCGTCGATCCACATCAAGAGCTTCGGCACCGCGCTGATCGTCGCGGTCGTGCTGGGGTTGATCAACACGGTGATCCGTCCGGTGCTGATCCTGCTGACGCTGCCCGTCACGGTCGTCACGCTCGGGCTGTTCATCCTCGTCGTGAACGCGCTGTGCTTCTGGTTCGCGTCGTCGCTGCTCAAGGGCTTCGAGGTATCCGGGTTCTGGTCCGCATTCTTCGGTTCGATCCTGTACAGCATCGTGTCCTGGCTGCTGTCCGCCCTGATCTTCGGCCAGCGCAACATCGGCTGAGCGGGCCCGTCCAGCGCCTCCTGAATCATGAAACCGATCGAACTCTCGTTTGAATTCTTCCCGCCGAAGACGGCGGAAGGCGTCGAGAAGCTGCGCGCGACCCGTGCGCAGCTGCTGCCGCTGAAGCCGAAATTCGTCTCCGTGACGTTCGGCGCCGGCGGCTCGACGCAGCAGGGCACGCTCGATACCGTGCTCGACATGCAGAAGGACGGCCTCGAGGCCGCGCCGCACCTGTCGTGCATCGGCTCGTCGAAGGACAGCCTGCGCGCGATCCTCGACCAGTACCGCTCGCACGGCATCCGCCACATCGTCGCGCTGCGCGGCGACCTGCCGTCCGGTATGGGCGAGGTGGGCGAGCTGCGCTACGCGTCGGAGCTGGTCAGCTTCATCCGCGCGGAGCATGGCGACTGGTTCCGCATCGAGGTCGCCGGGTATCCGGAATACCATCCGCAGTCGCGCTCGCCGAAGGCCGATCTCGAGAACTTCGCGCGCAAGGTGAAGGCCGGCGCGAATTCCGCGATCACGCAGTACTTCTTCAACGCGGACGCGTATTTCCGCTTCGTCGACGACGCGCGCAAGCTCGGCGTCGAGGTGCCGATCGTGCCGGGCATCATGCCGATCACGAACTTCTCGCAGCTGATGCGCTTCTCGGAGATGTGCGGCGCCGAAGTGCCGCGCTGGATCGCGCGCCGGCTCGAGAGCTTCGGCGACGACCGCGACGCGATCCGCGCGTTCGGCGCGGACGTCGTCACGGGCCTGTGCCAGCGTCTGATCGACGCGGGCGTGCCGGGGCTGCACTTCTATACGCTGAACGCCGCGGCCGCGACCAAGACGATCTGCGAACGGCTCGGCGCGTAAGCGTCGCGGTCTGCGCATGTGAAAAGCCCCGCCGGCATTGCCGGCGGGGCTTTTTCTTTGGCCCGCCGGTTCTACCCCCGCGCCTGCATCAGCGGCGGCCGGCGCTCGAACCACGGCCGCGCCTGCTCGAGCTGCCGCGCGAGCTTCAGCAGCAGCGCGTCGTCGCCGTGGCGCGCGACGAACTGCACGCCGATCGGCAGGCCACGCGCGTTCCAGCAGAGCGGCACCGACATCGCCGGCTGGCCGGTCAGGTTGAACAGCTCGGTGCAGCCGGCCCACGCGAACGCCTTCTGCGACGCCTGCGCGAGCAACGCCTTCAGCAGCGGCTTGATCGGCAGCGCGGCGAGCAGCTTCATCTGCGCCTGCTCGAACGGCGTCGGCTGCAGCTCGCCGATCCGCACCGGCGGGCCCGCGAGCGACGCGCAAAGGATCACGTCGTAGCGCGCGACGAGCCGCGCGACCTGCACGGTGAGCTGGCGCTGCCACTCGAGCACGTCGGGCAGTCGCGTGCGCGCGAGCCGCCGGCCGACGACGGCCATCGCCCAGGTCGCCGCCTCGAATTCGCTGCGCCGCGGCGTGCGCCCGGTCAGCGCACGCGCGCCGAGCACCATCTCCTCGGCGATCGTCGACCACAGCGTCAGGAAGGTTTCGGCGGCGCGCGCGTAGTCGACGTTCAGCGCGGCCGGTTCGACGTGATGGCCGAGCGACGCGACGAGCGCGGCGGCGTCGTCGAGCGCCGCGCGCGTGTCGGCGGCGAGCGCCGGCGCGAGCATCGGGTCGACGACGACGCCGATCCGCAGCGCGTCGGGCGGCGTGTCGAGCGCGCCGAGGAAGGTGCCGGGCGCACCGGGCGGCAGCGCCTGGCCGGTCGTGACGTCGAGCAGCAGCGCGCTGTCGCGCACGCTGCGCGCCACCGCGTGCTGCACCACCAGGTCGCCGTTCATCGGGATGTCGACGAGCGCCGGATGGCGGCTGGGCTTCAGGCCGAACAACCCGCAGCACGACGCGGGGATGCGGATCGAGCCGCCGCCGTCGGACGCATGCGCGAGCGGCACGATGCCGGCCGCGACGGCCGCCGCCGCGCCGCCGCTCGAGCCGCCCGGCGTGTGATCGAGGCTCCACGGGTTGCGGCACGCGCCGAACAGCGCCGGCTCGGTGTAAGGCATCTGGCCGATCTCGGACGTGTTGGTCTTGCCGAAGAAGTTGAAGCCGGCCGCGCGGCTGCGCGCGATCAGCGGCGAATCGGCGTCGGGCGCGAAATACCGATAGTGCCGGCTGCCCATCGACAGCGGCAGGCCCGCCACGGCCGCGCCGAGATCCTTGACGAGGTAGGGCACGCCGGCAAACGGCGCGCCGGGCGCGGGCGGCGCGGCGGCGCGCTCGCGCGCGGCGTCGTAGTCCTGCAGCACGATCGCGTTGATCGCCGGATTGACCGCTTCGGCCTGCGCGATCGCCGCGTCGAGCAGCTCGCGCGGGCTCACCTTGCGTTGACGGACGAGATCGGCGAGGCCGATCGCGTCATGGGCGAGATAGTCCGAAAGCACCGCTGTCACCCCCGTTGCGACGTGTCGCGATGAAGAGAGGGCGGCCGGCCCCGCGCGGAGCCGCCGCCGAGACGCGCGTTACAGATGCTCGGCGAGGAACGTCAGCGTGCGGCCGTGCGCGAGCGCCGCCGCGCGCTGGTTGTACGACGCGCGATCCGTGCAGTTGAAACCGTGCTCGGCGCCCGCGTACAGGTGGAACGCCGCATTGTCGCGGCCCGCGAAGGCCGTCTTCACCTGGTCGACCGCCGCGAGCGGGATGCCGTGGTCGTTCTCCGCGTAATGGAACAGGATCGGCTGCGTGATGCGGCCGGCGACGTCGAGCGCGTTCTGGATCCCGCCGCCGTAGTACGCGACCGCCGCGTCGATCTTGCCGGTCGCGGCCGCGAGGTACGCGAGGCGGCCGCCGAAGCAGTAGCCGATCGCGGCGAGCTTGCCGTCGACTTCGGGCCGCGCGCGCAGCAGGTCGGCCGCCGCCGCGATGTCCGCGACCGCCGCGTTCACGTCGGTCTTCTGCAGCAGCTCGATGCCCTTGTCGCGATCCGCGCCGTCGTAGGCCAGCTCGACGCGCGGCTGCGTGCGCCAGAACACGTCCGGCGCGAGCGCGACGTAGCCGTCGGCCGCGTACTGGTCGGCCACCGCGCGGATGTGCGCGTTCACGCCGAAAATCTCCTGCAGGATGAGGACGGCCGGGCCCGTGCCGCGCTTCGGCAGCGCGAGGTAGCCGCCGAAGCTGTCATTGCCGGTCGGGATGTCGATCCATTGTGCAGTCACGTTGAACTCCTGGCGAGCGAGGCCGCGCCGCGCGCGTCTCGCGGATGGAAAAAGGGGTCGGCCTAGTGTGCCATCAAACATCGCGGGCTGCAGTGCGCGGCCCTGGGTGCCGGGTTCTCGCGCGGCGATCGTTCCGTTCACGATTATTCATTTTTCGGTGGCGCGGCGCTTCGGTACAGTCGATCGCACCAGCCCTTTACAAAGCGCTTGCGCGCGTCACCGAAGGATCCCGCCATGTCAGCCCATTCCCTTTCCACGCCGTTCGCCGAACGCTTCGGCCTGCGCCTGCCGCTCGTGCAGGCGCCGATGGTTGGCGCGACCACGCCCGCGATGGTCGCGGCCGCGTCGAATGCCGGCGCGCTCGGCAGCCTCGGCGCGGGCGCGTTGCCGCCCGAGCGTCTCGCCGACGAAGTCGCGCAGATTCGCGCGGCCACCGATCGCCCGTTCGCGGTCAACCTGTTCGTGCTGACGGAGGCGGCGCCCGACGCGGCGACGCTCGCGCGTGCGCTCGCGGCGATCGACCCGCTCAACGCCGCGCTCGGCCTGCCGCCCGGCACGGCGCCCGCGCGCTTCGCGCCCGATTTCCGTGCCCAGCTCGACATGCTCGTATCGCTGCGCGTGCCGGTCGCGAGCTTCACGTTCGGCGTGCTCGACGCGGCCGACGTCGCGCGGCTGAAGGCGGCCGGCACCTACGTGATCGGCACCGCGACGCACGTCGCCGAAGGGCTGGCATGGCAGCAGGCCGGCGCCGACGCGGTGTCCGCGCAGGGCGCCGAGGCGGGCGGCCACCGCGGCACGTTCATCGGCGCGGCCGACGACGCGCTGATCGGCACGATGGCGCTCGTGCCGCAGCTCGTCGACGCGACCGGGCTGCCGGTGCTCGCGGCCGGCGGCATCATGGACGGCCGCGGCATCGCGGCGGCGCGCGCGCTCGGCGCGCAGGCGGCGCAGCTCGGCACCGCGTTCCTCACCTGCGCGGAAAGCGCGATCGCGCCTGACTGGAAGGCGCGGCTGCGCGCGAGCGCCGACACGTCGACGCAGGTCACGCGCGCGATCACCGGGCGTCATGCGCGCGGGCTGCGCAACACGCTGATGGCGCGGCTCGGCGCACGGCCCGAAGACGTCGCGCCGTATCCGGTGCAGAACGCGCTCACGCAGCCGCTGCGCCAGGCCGCCGCGCGCGCGAACGACGGCGACTACCTGGCGCTGTGGGCCGGGCAGGGCGCGCCGCTCACGCGCCGGCGCGGCGACGCGCTGACGACGTCGCAGCTGATCGACGCGCTCGATGCCGAATGGCGTGCGGCGGCGGGCTGATCGCATCCTGTTCGACACCGGCGATACGCGCGCGCCGGCGCGCGTATCGTGCAGCGATCCCGCGTACAAAATGGCGATCAAAAACAAGTCGGGATTGCATTGAATACAGCCTTTCGCGCGGGCGTGAGAAATTAGCGGAAACCCTTATCCGGCCGGGCTCTCGGCGATCTCTGAAAGGCGTTTGATACGCATCCGCATCGGTAGTGTTACCACTACCCCAAAAAAGTCCCACAAATTAATTTGATCACCTACACTTCGGCGCAAGTACGGTCGGGCGGCTGCTAAAAGCGGCGGCTTGACGTGCTGAGGCCAAGTGCATGAACGATGCAACCGGCGAATCGTCCAGTGAATGCAAACACAGGGATGGCAGCGGGGCACCGGGCGATGGCGTTTTTGGGACGAAACTGGAGACTTACATGAAAATCAAGATGCAAAAGCTGTTGCCGATCACTGCAGCGGCGATGCTGTGCGCTGCTGCCGCAAGCAACGCGTCCGCCCAACAAGTCGTCAAGATCGGCCACGTTGCGCCGTTGACGGGTGGTATTGCACACCTTGGCAAGGACAACGAAAACGGCGCGCGTCTCGCGGTGGAAGAGGCCAACGCCAAGGGCCTGACGATCGGCGGCCAGAAGATCACGCTTCAGCTCGACCCGCAGGACGATGCAGCCGACCCGCGCCAGGCCACGCAGGTCGCGCAGAAGCTCGTCGACGACAAGGTCGTCGCGGTGGTCGGCCACCTGAACTCGGGCACGTCGATCCCGGCCTCGAAGATCTACAGCGATGCGGGCATCGTGCAGATCTCGCCGTCGGCGACCAACCCGGCTTACACGCAGCAAGGCTTCAAGACGACGTACCGCGTCGTCGCGACCGACGCGCAGCAGGGCCCGGCGCTTGCGAACTATGCGCATTCGAAGGGCATCAAGAGCGTCGCCGTGGTCGACGATTCGACCGCCTATGGCCAGGGTCTCGCGAACGAATTCGAGAAGAAGGCGAAGGCGCTCGGCCTGAAGGTGATGTCGCACGACGCGACGAACGACAAGGCGGTCGACTTCCGCGCGATCCTGACCAAGATCAAGGGCGAGAACCCGGACGCGATCATGTACGGCGGCATGGATGCGACCGGTGGCCCGTTCGCGAAGCAGGCGAAGCAGCTCGGCCTGCGCGCGAAGATCTTCGCGGGCGACGGCGTGTGCACGGAAAAGCTGGCCGACCTGGCCGGCGATGCGACCGACAACGTCGTGTGCTCGGAAGCCGGTGCGTCGCTCGAGAAGATGCCGGGCGGCGGCGCGTTCAAGGCCAAGTTCGAGAAGCGTTTCGGCCAGCCGATCCAGATCTACGCGCCGTTCACGTATGACGCGGTGAACATCATCGTCGACGCGATGAAGCGCTCGAACTCGACGGATCCGGCGAAGATCCTGGCGGCGATGCCGGCGACGAACTACACGGGCGTGATCGGCACGACGACCTTCGATTCGAAGGGCGACCTGCAGCACGGCGTGATCTCGCTCTACAACTACAAGAGCGGCAAGAAGACGCTGCTCGACGAAGTGAAGATGTAATCAAGCGGTCGACGGAGGGGTGAAGCGCGCATGCGGCAACGCATGCGCGCTTCGTTTTTTGTGACGCCGGCGCGGCGCCTTGCCGTCAGAGCTTCAGATGCGCGAGCACCTTCGGCGCGATGGCCGCGACGAGCGCCGCGCACAGCGCGACGACCGCGAGCCCGATCGTCAGGTTCGCGGCCTGCGCGACCGCGCCGATCACGACCGGTCCGAACAGCAGTCCGAAATACGCGAGGCCGGCCACGTGCGCGAGGCCTTCGGCCGCATGGATGCCCTTCACGCGCGCGGCGGCGGCGAACAGCACCGGCATCATGTTCGCGAGGCCGAGCCCCATCAGCGTGAAGCCGGTCAGCACGGCGGCCGGGTGCGGCAGCAGCAGCGCGCCGATCATGCCCGCGCACGCGAGCGACGCGCTTGCGAACACGAGCTGCGGCGCGCCGAAGCGGGCGCGCACCGCGTCGCCGGCGAAGCGCGCGGCCGCCATGCCGCCGGAGAACGCCGCATACGCGGCGCTCGCGAGCGCGGGGCTGGCTGCGACGACGTCGCGCATGTACACCGTCGCCCAGTCGTACATCGCGCCTTCGGCGATCAGCGCGATCAGCGCAATGCCGCCGAGCATCCACAGCGCGGGCGAGCGCCAGCGGTTGCCGCCGCCGTGCGCATGCTCGTGATGCGGGACGTGCGGCAGCACCGCCGGGCACGACGCGACGAGCACCGCGGCGCTCACCGCCGCGGCGAGCGCAAGATGCGCGGCGGGCGCCATGCCGGCCGACAGCAGCGCGCCGCCGGCCGCCGCGCCGGCCATCCCGCCGACGCTGAACATGCCGTGCAGCGCCGACATGATCGGCCGGCCGAGCGCGATCTCGACCGCGCTCGCCTCCGCATTCATCGCGACGTCGAGCGTCGCCATCGAGAAGCCGAACAGCGCGAGCACCGCGAGCAGCATCCAGTAGTCGGGCACGACGAGGATCAGCGCGCCGCACGCCGACATCACGAGCCCGCCCGCGAGGCACGCGGTGCGCGAGCCGACGCGCGCGATCCAGCGCGCGACGGTCAGCATCGCGGCGATCGAGCCGCCCGCGACCGCGAACAGCGCGATCGACAGCAGCCCGGGGCTCAGCGCGAACTTGTCGCGCACGGTCGGCACGTGCACGCCCCAGGACGCGTACATCATGCCGGCGACGAAGAACAGCGCCATCGTGGCGGTGCGGGCCCGCTGGCGGACCGGCAGCGACAGGGCGAGGTGGGCGGCGGGCGCCGCCGCGAGGTCGGGGGAGGAATCGGACACGGAAAGCTCGTCAGGAGAAAGATGCGCGGACGTACGCGACGTCGCCGGGAATCGTCCGATTCTATCGAACCCCTTACGATTCCGCAGGGTGGGCGGAGGGCGGAGGGCGGAGGGCGGAGGGCGGAGGGCGGAGGGCGGAGGGCGGAGGGCGGAGGGCGGAGGGCGGAGGGCGGAGGGCGGAGGGCGACGGGCGACGGGCGAAGGGCGAAGGGCGAAGGGCGAAGGGCGAAGGGCGAAGGGCGAAGGGCGAAGGGCGAGTGGCCCGGGCGGGGGAGCGCGGCAGGCGCGCGAGGCCCGTGACGCCCAATGACACGCGGCACCCCGCACCCGGCACCTGCCGATCGGACGATGCGCGGTAACGGCTGCGACGGGTAACATCGATCCGCACGCGGCCTGCACGATGCGCCGTGATTCGACCGCAGGAGATTTCGTGAACATCGACCCCGCCCTTCCGTTGCACCTGCTGCACCGCTGCGCGCTCGGCACGCTCGCGACGCACGCGCGCGATCCGCAAGGCTTCCCGTATCCGACGGTCGTGCCGTTCGCGCCGGATGCGCGCCACCGGCCGGTGATCCTCGTGAGCGGTCTCGCCGAGCACACGCGCAATCTCGCTGCCGACCCGCGCGCGGGCTTCCTGATCGTCGACGCGCCCGACGGCGACGTGCTGAACGCCGAGCGCGCGACGCTGCTCGGCCGCTTCGCGCCGGTCGACGCCGATCCGCATCTCGCCGCGCGCTACCTGCGCTACGAGCCGGACGCGGCGCGCTATCTCGCGCTCGGCGACTTCACGTTCCGCGCGCTCGACGTCGAGCGGCTGCGCTATATCGGCGGGTTCGGCCGGATGGGCTGGGTGGAGGGCACGGCGCTCGACGCGCATGCGCCGCTCGGGTTCGACGACGAGCAGGCGCTGTGGGCCGCGTACGACACCGCCGGCGTGCGGCGCGCCGGGCTCGACCTGCTGGGCGTCGACCGCTGCGGCGCGGACTGGCGCGTTGACGGCCGGCGGCTGCGCACCGCATTCGATGCGCCGCAGACGGACCTCGGCGCACTGCGCGCGCGGCTGCTCGAATGCGCGCAAGGTGTGACCTGACGTCGCGGTTCTCCAATGTTTAATTCCGTTGACTATACAAGTGGATTTTGTCGAACCTGTCGTCAGATGAAAGCTTTGATTTTATCGATGCAGGGTAATTGCGTATGCTGAAAGTCTTAATGCGTTGCGGCTTATGTCCTAATCTCCGTGTAAGGACGTGAAAAATTGAGAAATCGGCGCGGCGGGTCAAAATGACCTGGCTGAATGGCAATTCGAATCGGTATTTTCATTGAGTCTCGCTTCAATCAAATCTTTTTTGTGCTAATCTCTGGCTTCAAAATCCGAGGCACAGATATTTCAAGAATGGTGAGCCGGCTGCAGATCGGCGCCATTGGTCAGATAAAAAGGGAAACTATGTCTTCTTACAAGGACCTGCTGGCCCAGCGGGAGAAGCTGGAGAAGCAAATCGAAGAGGCGAAGTCGCGCGAATACGCGGAAGTCCTCAATGACGTGAAGCAGAAAATCTCCGACTACGGCTTTACGCTGGCCGAGCTCGGCCTGAGCCGTGCGAAGGCAGGCAAGGTCGGCCGTCCGCGCGCCGGCGTCGCGGCCAAGTATCGCGATCCGGAATCGGGCGCGACGTGGTCGGGCCGCGGCAAGCCGCCGCGCTGGATCGCCGGCAAGAACCGCGAACAATTTGCAATCTGAGCGTTTGTTCGCCGTTCCCGCGCTGAAAGGCCGCGTGTCCGTCACGGAGCGCGGCCTTTTGCTTTGCGCGCGTCCCGTGCCGGCGGAATGTCACGGAAATGTCATGAACGCGCGTGAATGAAAATGCGACCCGTTCGCATAACCAGTTGATTTAAATAAGAAATTTGGGGTTATCGGAATGGGGTGCGGGGCGCCCTTGGTAGAATCCGATATCGCACACCGATATCTCATATTTCATGTCCACCTTTTCCGGCGAAGCGCAAAGCGGAGAAAAGCACGCCGTCGCGCGCAAGAGCACGCTCGTCAGTATCGTGCTGAATGTCGTGCTTGCGACATTTCAGATCGCGGTCGGCACGATTGCGCATTCACAGGCGTTGATTGCCGACGGTGTCCATTCGATTTCGGATTTGATCTCGGATTTTGTCGTGCTGGTTGCGAATCGGCATAGCGGCGCATTGCCGGACGCCGATCACAATTACGGGCACAGCCGCTACGAGACGGTCGCATCGCTGTTTCTCGGCGGGATTCTGATCGCGGTGGGGATCGGCATGCTATGGCGCGCCGGCGATCGCCTCGTGCATCTCGAGGATATTCCGCCCGTCCATGTGAGCGCGCTGGTCGTCGCGGTCGTCGTGCTGGTGTCGAAGGAGGCGCTGTTCCGCTACATGCTGCGCGAGGCGCAGCGCGTGCGCTCGGCGATGCTCGTCGCCAATGCATGGCATGCGCGCTCGGACGCCGCGTCGTCGCTCGTCGTCGCGATCGGCATCATCGGCAGCCTGGCCGGCTTCCGGCTGCTCGACCCGATCGCGGCCGCGATCGTCGGCTTCATGGTCGCGCGCATGGGCTGGACCTTCGGCTATGACGCGCTGCAGGACCTGTCCGATCGCGCGCTCGACGAAACCGACACCGCGGAGATTCGCGCGCTGCTCGCGGCCACGCCCGGCGTGCGCGACGTGCACGACCTGCGCACGCGCAAGATGGGCGATTCGGCGCTCGTCGATGCGCACATCCTCGTCGATCCGATGATCTCGGTATCGGAAGGGCATTACATCGCGGAGACCGCACGCGCACGCGCGCTGTCGGACCGGCGCGTGCTCGACGCGCTGATCCACGTCGACCCGGAGAACGATGCCGCGCGCCGGCCCGCGCTTGCGCTGCCGCCGCGCAGCGAGATCGCGGCGCGTCTCGAGGCCGAGCTCGCGCAGCGCGGCCTGCGTGCGCGCGCGGTGAATCTCCACTACCTGAGCACGGGGCTCGAGATCGACGTGACGCTGGATGACAGCCCGCACGCGAGCGGCGACACCGATGCCGCGCTCGCCGAGCAGCTCGACATCGAAGCGCTGAAGCAGCAGTTCGGTGCGCGCCGCATCGGCTTCACGCGGGCGGTGCGGGGCAAGTCGTAACGCAGCAGGCCTAGAGCGGCAGCTGCGTATCGAACTTGATCTCGCGCAGCACGACGCTCGTGCGCACCTGCGACACGGCCGGGATCTTGAAGATGCGTTCGTGCAGGAACACGTCGTAGGCCTTGATATCGGGCGCGACGATCTTGAGGATGTAGTCGGCTTCGCCGGTCGTGCTGTAGCACTCGGTGACTTCCGGGCAGGTCGAGATCTCGCGCTCGAACTGCTCGACGCCGCCCTCGTTGTGGCGCGTCAGGTGCACGTGCGCGAGCGCGCAGACATGCAGGCCGAGCTTCTCCCGATCAAGCAGCGCCGTATAGCGCTGGATCACGCCCGACTGCTCCATGTCCTTGATGCGGCGCCAGCACGGTGTGCTGGACAGGCCGACCTGGTCGGAGATTTCCTGGACGGAACGGCGCGCGTCGAGCTGCAACAGGCGAAGGATTTTTTGCGAAAAGGAATCGAGCGTCACCTGCGCCTCCATGCGGCAACTACAACACTCTGAATGTTAGAGGTGCGCGAAAGGAAAGGCAATCCGACACGGTGTCGCTGAGCGAGATTCGCTAATTTGCGCGCGGGTCCGTAGGGTTTTGTGCTGTTGCGCCGTTGTCCGTGCCGTCAGCGACGGCGCGCGCCGCGAGCGCGGCCTGCTGCACGCGCAGGTCGGCGAGCATGTTGCAGAACAGCGCGCCTTGCTCGATCGCGTCGTCGAGCGCGACGTGCGTGTGCGGATGGTCGTCGAACCAGTGCTTCGGGAAGCGCGGCTTGATCGCCTTGCGGTACGGCAGGCCCGTCATCGCGAACGCGAGCGTCTTGATGTCGAGCGCCGACCACGAGAACGGGCAGCGGCCCGCGAAGCGCATCATGTACCAGAACATGAACGTGAAATCGAAGCCGGCCGGCATCGCGACGAACACCGGCTTGCCGGGCAGCGCCTCGACCCAGTCGACGTACGCGACGAGCGCCGCTTCCGGCGCCTGCAGGTCGGTGCGGCACGCAGCCCACGCTTCGGGCTGGGTCTTCCACCAGGCGTCCTGCACCGGATGCGGCTGCGCGCCGGGCAGCGTCTCGAGGTTCGCGGAGAACGTCGCGATCAGCTGCTTGTCCTCGGTGTACGCGGCGGACGCGAAGCTCAGCATCGAGTGCGGGCCGGGAATCGGGCCGTCCGCCTCGACGTCGGTGCTGACGTAGATTTCCTGAATGGCCGTCTGGTTCATCCGAACACCTTGTCGGACACGAACGGGTTCGTGCGGCGCTCGTCGCCGAACGTCGACACCGGGCCGTGGCCCGGCACGAACGTGACGTCGTCGCCGAGCGGCCAGAGTTTCTCCTTGATCGAGCGCACGAGATCGGCATGGTTGCCGCGCGGGAAGTCGGTGCGGCCGATCGAGCCGGCGAACAGCACGTCGCCGACGATCGCGAGCCGGTGCGCGCGGCTGAAGAACACGACATGGCCCGGCGTGTGGCCCGGGCAGTGATAGACCTCGAGCGCTTCGTCGCCGAACTGCACGGTATCGCCGTCGTTCAGCCAGCGATCCGGCTCGAATGCGTCGGCCGCCGGAAAGCCGAAGCGTTCGCTCTGCGTCGGCAGCTTCTCGATCCAGAAGCGCTCGTCTTCCTGCGGCCCTTCGATCGGCACGCCGTAGTGCGTCGCGAGCGCCTTCGCGCCCGCGCAGTGGTCGATGTGCCCGTGGGTGAGCAGCACCTTCTCGACCTGCACGTTCTGCCGCGCGACTTCCTGCTGGATCCGTTCGAGATCGCCGCCCGGATCGACGACGGCGGCGCGGCCGGTGGCCTCGCAGACGAGCAGCGAACAGTTCTGCTGGAACGGCGTGACCGGGATGAGCGTGACTTTCATGGAAGCACCGGCGGGCTAAAAGGTTCGATTGTACCGGGCGCGCAGGCCCCCCGTTCGGCACGGTGTGCGCGGCGTCGCGACACGCGCGTGGCCGCGCCGATTGTTACGGGCATAGCGAGAATCAATGGCGCGCCGGGGCCCGTTTTCGGGCAGTGATTTTGATTTCTGTATAATGCCGCCCATCGCGCATGATTTTCATGCGCTCCGCTGATGTTCGAGCCCCACTGACAGGGGGCCATGAGCATCGTCAAAGCATCTGCCGCCGGGGAGTCCGGCGGCGAATCCAGCACCGGGCATTCTCCGGTGCTCACGTCTTGTCCGGCCGGGCGCTGCGCGCCCGCCGCGGCCTTGCTGCCGCGCCGCCGGATGAGGCCTGTGCCGCCGTTCCTGTGCGCTGGCTGTACGCAGCGCGCGCGAACGTGGGAAGCCATGTTCGATGGCGGCATGTGGGGTCTGGTCAGGCTGCCGGGGACAGGTTGCGCCAGACGTGAAAGCTAATCAGGACGGTTGCGGCGAGTACGAAAGCCGCGTCCATGCAAGCCTGCCTGCTCGCATTCGAGCCGGGCGCGCATGCATTTGCCGTCCGGGCCGCGTATCAACGAAGTGAAGGAGCGGCCCGAACCAGAAGGCGACACGTCGATGAATTTTCGATTTCCGAGCCGTTTCGGGACTGTGGCTGTATTTCTCGCGCTGACGGGTTGTGCCGTGCAGCCCAGCCAGACGACGAGCGGCACGAGCCAGAAGAATGGGGTCAGGACGACCGCCGCGAACGCGGACAACGACAAGCAACTGAATTTCGACTCGGCGCTGGCCTCCATGCCGGCCGCCGACAGCAAGGACGCGAAGAGCACGTCGCTCGCGGATGCGGAGCCGATCGACGGCGCCAACGTGTCCGATTTCCGCCAGACCGGCCGCGCGTCGTGGTACGGCCGCGGCTTCCACGGCCGCCGCACCGCGAACGGCGAGCGCTTCAACATGAACGCGTTCACCGCCGCGCACCGCACGCTGCCGCTCGCGTCGTACATCCGCGTGACGAACCCGACGAACGGCAAGTGGGTCGTCGTGAAGGTCAACGATCGCGGCCCGTACAAGCGTGGCCGGGTGCTCGACCTGTCGTATGCGGCCGCGAAGGTGATCGGCCTCGTGCATGCCGGCACCGGCCGCGTGAAGATCGAGGGGCTGTCGCCGCAGGAAGCGCGCGAGGCGCGCGACGAAATGCTCGCGTCGAACTCGACCCGGTAACGCGGCGGATTCCGCTTCCGTCAGCGAACCCAACGACAAAGGGCTGCCATCGGCAGCCCTTTGTCGTTGCAGCGGCGCCGGCCGTTCAACCGTCCTTCAGCGCGAGCGCGCGCGCATACAGCGCGTTGCGCGGCGCGCCCGTCAGCGCGGCCGCGAGCTTTGCCGCACTCTTCACCGGTACCTCTTCCAGCAGCAGCCTGAGCAGCGCGTCGTGCGCGGTGTCGTCGGCCGCGCCCGCGTCGGCCGGCGCGCCCTCGACGACCAGCACGAACTCGCCGCGCTGCCGGTTCGCATCGCCCTCCAGCCACGTCAGCCCTTCGGCCAGGGTGCCCTGGAACAGCTGTTCGTGTAGCTTCGTCAGTTCGCGCGCGATCAGCAGCCGGCGCGCGGCGCCGAGCGTGTCCGCGAGCGCGGCGACCGTCTCGACGATCCGGTGCGGCGCCTCGTAGAACACCAGCGCATAGGGGTGCGACGCGAGCGCCTGCAGCGCGCTTGCGCGCTGTTTCGCCTTCGGCGGCAGGAAGCCGGCGAACGTGAACGTGCCCGCCCAGTCTCCGGCGACGCTGAGTGCGGTCACGGCCGCGCTCGCGCCCGGCAGCGGCACCACCGCGAAGCCGGCCGCGCGCACCGCGTCGACGAGCCGCGCGCCGGGGTCCGAGATGCCGGGCGTGCCGGCGTCCGATACGTAGGCGACGCGTTCGCCGGCGCGCAGGTGCTCGATCACGCGCAGCGCGGCTTCGCGCTCGTTGTGCTCGTGCGCGGCGATGAGCGGCTTCGAGATGCCGTAGCGGGCGAGCAGCTGGCCGGTGTTGCGGGTGTCTTCGGCGGCGATGCGGTCGGCGAGGCCGAGCACGTGCAGCGCGCGCAACGTGATGTCGGCGGTGTTGCCGATCGGCGTCGCGACGACGTAGAGCGCGGCGCTCGGGTAGTGCTGCGTATGCGCAAGTTCGAGGAGGGCAGTCATGGCGGGCAATGCGCGCGGGCGCGGCGCAGGCGGAACAAGGTCGGCATTGTGCCACGGGGCGCCGGCCGGATCGGGCGGCGATCGCCGCGGGCCGTCGCGCGCGGGCGGGCAGGCGGCCGTGCGCACCGACAACTTTTCCGGCACGGCGCGATCCAAGTCGGTCGGCGCGGCGTTCGAGACGCGCGCGCGGCAGTTCCTCGAGCGCCGCCGGCTCGCATTCGTCGCGGCGAACGTGACGATGCGCGGCGGCGAGCTCGATCTCGTGATGCGCGAGCCGGACGGCACGCTGGTGTTCGTCGAGGTGCGCGCGCGGCGCAGCGTCCGGCACGGCGGCGCGGCGGCGAGCATCGGCTGGCGCAAGCGCATGCGGCTCGTCAAGGCGGCGCAGGGCTTCTGGGCGCGGCACGGGGCCGGCGCGCCGTGCCGCTTCGACGTGGTCGCGTTCGAGGCCGGGCAGCTCGTGTGGCTGCGCGACGCGTTTCGTGCCGACGACGTCTAGCCGAGAGCTGTGACGAGATGTAAAGAGTTCTCGCCCTGCGCCCGGATGAGGCCCCGGAGTACGGTAAACTCGCCGCACTCATGATGTCGCGCGCGGCCCGCCGCGCGCAGCACCGGATCAGGAATCGATGTCAGTCGAACGTATTCAGCAACATTTCCGCGACAGCGCCGCGCTACAGCACGAAGCCGGCGACGCGCTGTCGCTGCCGATCGCGGCCGCGGTCGATGCGATGTTCGCCGCGCTGGCGAACGGCAACAAGATCGTCGCGTGCGGCGACGGCCCGTCGGCCGCCGCCGCCCACTACCTCGCCGTGTCGCTCGTCGGCGGCTTCGAGCGCGAGCGGCCGGGCCTGCCCGCGCTCGCGCTCGCCACCGATGCGTCGCAGGGCGGCATGACCGGCGCGATGGTGCCGGACCAGCTGTTTGCGCAGCAGGTGCGCGTGCTCGGGCAGACCGGCGACATCCTGCTGGTGCTCGACCCGAGCGGCGCGTCGCCGCGCGTGCTGGCCGCCGTCGAGGCCGCGCACGAGCGCGAAATGACGGTGGTCGCGCTGACGGGCGGCGGCGGCCACGCGCTGGCGGCCGCGCTGTCCGACACCGACATCCCGATCAGCGTGCCCGCCGAGCGCGCGGCGCGCATTCAAGAAGTCCATCTGCTGACCATCCACTGCCTGTGCGACGGCATCGACGCGATGCTGCTGGGTGAGGATTGAACGAAGGAGAGCCGTCGATGAAGAAAAGCCGCGTCAAACAGACGCTCGTCAGAACCACGCTGCTCGCCGCGCTGACGGCGGGGCTCGCGGTGTCGCTGCAGGGCTGCGTGCTCGGCGTGGTCGGCGCAGCGGCCGGCGGCAGCGCGCTGATCGCCACCGATCGGCGCACGCTCGGCGCGCAGACGGAGGATCGCGAGATCCAGCTCAAGGCGACGTCGCAGATCAACAGCGGCCTGCCGGACCAGGCGCACGTGAACGTGACCGTCTTCAACCGCCGCGTGCTGCTGACGGGCGAAGTGCCGAACGACGCGTCGAAGCAGCGCGCCGAGGAAATCGTGCGCGCGATCAACAACGTGAACGGCATCGTCAACGAGCTCGCGATCGGCCCGGCCAGCTCGCTGTCGGATCGCGCGAACGACTCGTATCTCGAAGGGCGCGTGAAGACCGCGCTGATCGGCGAGAAGGGCATCTCCGCGAACCATTACAAGGTTGTCGGCGAGCGCGGCAACCTGTACCTGATGGGCCTCGTGACGGTCGACGAAGGCAACCGCGGCGCGGAAGTCGCGAGCCAGGTGCCGGGCGTCGAGAAGGTCGTGAAGGTGTTCCAGTACATCAAGCCGGCGGACGCGCAGGCGCTGCAGCCCGCGCCCGCGAGCGGCGCCGCCGCGGCGTCGGCCGCGCCGGCGGACGGCACGACGGTCGGCGCGGTGCCCGACACGGCGGTGACGTCCACGCCGCTGCAGCCGCCCGCGCCGATCTCGAATTCGACCAACGTGCACCCGGGTAATCCGAAGGCGGTGCCGCAATGAAGCTGATGCAGTGGATGCAACGCGCGGCGGCGGCGGTGCTGCTGGCCGGCACGTTCGGCGCGGTCGCGCACGCGGACGTCGGCGACGGGCTCAAGGTCGCGCGCAGCAATGCGTGCATGGGCTGCCACGCGGTCGACCGCAAGCTGGTCGGCCCGTCGTTCAAGGACATCGCCGCGCGCTACAAGGCAGACCCGCAGGCCGTCGCGAAGCTGTCGAAAAAGGTGAAGGAGGGCGGCTCCGGCGTGTGGGGCGCGATTCCGATGCCCGCGCATCCGCGGATGAGCGATGCGGACGCCCGATCGGTGGTGGAATGGGTGCTGGCGGGCGCGCCGTCGAAGTAATTCGACACTATTGCCAAGCGTTCGAAAGCGTGTGTATGATAGTTGACTGTTGGGGCGGTAGCTCAGCTGGGAGAGCGTCGCGTTCGCAATGCGAAGGTCGGGAGTTCGATCCTCCTCCGCTCCACCAACGAATTCGAAAAGGCTTGGCCGAATAAGACAGAAGCGATGTTTTGCACTGGGTGCAAAGTTATGCTTCTACTTACAAAGCACAGCCTGATGCTTCGCAAACAAAGCCGGCCTCGAGTCGGCTTTGTCGTATCTGCGCGACTTGCACTGATTCCCACAGCCCCCACAGTCCTCGGACTGACGCGCCGTCTCGTTGTCAAACCGGGACGCGTTGCGCCGGGTCGTTACCGAGCGAAACGCCCCCACAGCCCTCCCAGCCATCACACGCGGCCTTTCGTGGCCGATGCCGACCTTCGGGCAAAAACGCCATTGCGCCATGCAAAGCGCAGGGTTTTTGTTCCTTGCGTTGGCACTCATATCTGCCATGCTGAATCGGACAAGGGAACGCACTTTCGACGCGAGTGGTGCTTTCGGTCCCCGAGTGCCGAACTTGAATCGCCAGCAAGGAGGTCGTATGGAACTGCACATTCAATCGCACCACTGGGAGCGGCGCATGCCCGACTGGCTTGCCGCTGCCGTGGCGGGTCTCGCGGGTGGCGCCTTGGTGATCGTGCTGGAATTCTTCTGGTCGACCATGGTGCTGTATGAAAGCCCGTGGCAGCCGACCCACAAGATCGCGGCGATGGTGTTGGGCCAGAGTGCGCTCGAACAGATGTCGCAATTCAGCTTCGGCATCGTGGGGACGGCGCTGATCCTGCACTACGTGCTCGGCGCCATCATGGGGATGATTCTCGCAGCCATCATCGCACCGTTCCGCTTCGATTCGAGCGTGGGCATGGAGGCCGTCGTCGGGGTGGCCTTCGGGATCGTCGCGTATGTGTGGAACTTCTATGTCATGACGGCCGTATTCCCCTGGTTCGTCTCGGAGCGGGGATCCGGCCCCTTGCTGGCAAACCTGCTGTTCGGCGTGGTCACCGCCATCGTCTACGGCGCGCTGGAACGGCGGCGCAAGCAGGACGCGAGGCCCTGACGCACCGTTTTTTCCCGACGCGCCGTAACCCCTTGCGCGATCGGGAAATGGCCGCCTCGGCAACCCATGCCGGAGGCGGTCGTCTTGCATTGCATCGCAGCAGGCGACGCCTTCATTCACGCGCCTCCGTTCATGGAGCGCTCCGCCCCTGCGCTGCCTTGCACGATGCAAAGGAGAGGACTACCTTTGCTCTAGAGCCGCTTACAACATGCAGCGAAGCGGTCCAGGCCAGACGTGCCGGCGCAGGCAGTACGGCAAGAGCGTGCTGCCGGCGGCTCCAGCGAGTGACGCGCAGCGAGGTAGGCTATGGCGCTTGCGATTGCCCTGATCCTGATCATCGTATTGGCGGTGGGGTTTCACTTTGCCAGTCCGTGGTGGATCACGCCGATTGCGTCGAACTGGGTGCGCATGGACGACATGCTGACGATCACGCTCGTGATCACCGGCGCGCTCTTCATCGCGATCAACCTGTTCATCGTGATCGCACTGCTGCGATACCGCCACCGCGGCGGGCATCGCGCGGCCTACGAGCCGCACAACAGGCGGCTGGAATGGTGGCTGATCGGCCTGACCTCGGTCGGCGTGGCGGCATTGCTGGCGCCGGGCCTGTTCGTCTACGCGGACTACGTGCGGCCGCCGCACAACGTGCTGCAGATGGAGGTGCTCGGCCAGCAGTGGCAATGGCGCTTCCGCTTTGCCGGCCCCGGCGGCAAGCTGGGCACGACGGACGTGCGCTACGTCAGCAACGACAACCCGTTCGGCCTGAACCCCGGCGACCCCAACGGCCGCGACAACTACCTGATCGAGACACCCGAGGTGCACCTGCCGCTCAACCGGCCGATCCAGGTCCTGACACGCTCGCGCGACGTGCTGCACGACTTCTACGTGCCGCCGTTCCGGGCGCGCATGAACATGGTGCCCGGCATGGTGACCACCTTCTGGTTCACGCCGACCAAGGCAGGGCGCTACGACATCCTGTGCGCGCAGCTCTGCGGCATCGGGCACTCCAACATGCGCGGTGTGGTCGTGGTGGAAGACGAAGCGGCGTTCTCGCGCTGGCTGGCGCAGCAGAACACGTTCGCGCAGCGCCAGCAGGCGAAGGTGCAGGCCGCAGCCGCCGCCACCGGCGGCAGCGCGCAGGCGCTGGCCGACCAGGGCAAGGCGCTCGCGGAGGCCAAGGGCTGCATCGCCTGCCATACCGTGGACGGCAGCCCGCGCGTGGGCCCCACCTGGAAGGGCCTGTACGGCAAGACCGAAACGATGGCCGACGGCAGCACCGCCAAGGTCGACGAAGCCTATCTGCGCGCGTTCATCCGCGACCCGGCGGCCCGCGTCGTGAAGGGCTTCGCACCGATCATGCCGCACTTCGACCTGAGCGAGCAGGAACTCGCCGCGCTGGTGGCCTACATCAAGGCGCAAGGCAGCCCGGCCGCCGGCAGCGCAGCCAACTAGCGGAGCACACGCAATGCCCTACGCGCACACCGACCACGTCCCGCAAAGCTTCTGGACCCGCTATGTCTGGAGCCAGGACCACAAGGTCATCGCCGTGCAGTATGCGCTGACCGCCATCGTCATCGGCCTGGTCGGCATGGTGCTGTCGGACCTGATGCGGCTGCAGCTCGGCTTTCCGGGCAAGTTCAGTTTCATCGACGCCACCCACTACTATCAGTTCGTCACCATGCACGGGATGATCATGGTGATCTACCTGCTGACGGCGCTGTTCCTCGGCGGCTTCGGCAACTACCTGATCCCGCTGATGCTCGGCGCGCGCGACATGGTGTTCCCGTTCCTCAACATGCTGAGCTACTGGGTCTACCTGCTGGCCGTGCTGGTGCTCGTGGCGAGCTTCTTCGTGCCGGGCGGGCCGACCGGCGCGGGCTGGACGCTGTATCCGCCGCAGGCCATCCTGCCGGGCACGCCGGGCGTGGAGTGGGGCATCGTGCTGATGCTGGTGTCGCTGGCGATCTTCATCGTCGCGGCCACGATGGGCGGCCTGAACTACGTCACCACCACGCTGCAGGCGCGCACGCGCGGCATGACGCTGATGCGCATGCCGCTCACGGTGTGGGGCATCTTCGTCGCGACCATCCTGGCGCTGCTGGCGTTTCCGGCGCTGTTCGTGTCGGCGGCGATGATGCTGCTCGACAAGACGCTCGGCACCAGCTTCTTCGTGCCGGCCGTGGTGTCGATGGGGCAGACGCTCAAGCACGCCGGCGGCAGCCCGCTGCTGTTCCAGCACCTGTTCTGGTTCTTCGGGCATCCGGAGGTCTACATCGTCGCGCTGCCGGCGTTCGGCATCGTGTCGGATCTGATCAGCACGCACGCGCGCAAGAACATCTTCGGCTACCGGATGATGGTGTGGGCCATCGTCATCATCGGCGCGCTGAGCTTCGTGGTGTGGGCGCACCACATGTTTATCGCGGGCATGAATCCGTACTTCGGCTTCTTCTTCGCCACCACCACGCTCATCATCGCCGTGCCGACCGCGCTCAAGGTCTACAACTGGGTGCTGACGCTGTGGCGCGGCGATATCCACCTGACCGTGCCGATGCTGTTCGCCATCGGCTTCGTCAGCACCTTCGTGCTGGGCGGGCTGACCGGGCTCTACCTCGGCAACGTGAGCGTGGACATTCCGCTGTCGAACACGTACTTCGTGGTCGCGCACTTCCATATGGTGATGGCCGTGTCGCCGATCCTCGTGGTGTTCGGTGGCATCTACCACTGGTATCCGAAGGTGACGGGCCGCATGCTGAACGACACGCTCGGGCGCGCGCACTTCTGGATCACCTTCGTCGGCACCTATGCGATCTACTTCCCGATGCACTATCTCGGCATCCTGGGCATGCCGCGGCGCTACTACGCGTATGACGGCTACAGCTTCATTCCGCCTTCGGCGCAGACGCTGAACGCGTTCATCACCGTCGTCGCGCTGATCGTCGCGGTGGCGCAGCTGCTGTTCCTGTACAACCTGGCGTGGAGCCTCGTGCGCGGCAAGCGCGCCGACGGCAACCCGTGGCGGGCCACCACGCTCGAATGGCAGACGCCGCAAACGCCGCCCGCGCACGGCAACTGGGGCGCCGCGCTGCCCGTCGTCTACCGCTGGGCATACGAATACAGCCCGCCGGGGCGCGACGAAGACTTCGTCCCGCAAAACCAGCCGCCCGAGACGGCGCCCGCGCCGGCCCGCCCGACGCTTCAACCCGGCGAGGCGCACGAATGACCACCCTGCCACGCCCCTTCGTTCCCGACACGCCGCCGGTCTCGCCGAATGCGAGCCGCATCGGCCTGTTCGTCTTCATGGCGGTGGCGACGGCGCTGTTTTCGCTGCTGCTGCTCGCCTACGGCATGCGCATGCGCGAGCCCGACTGGGAGCCGATCCCGCATCCGGCGCTGCTGTGGTGGAACACCGGCGCGCTGGCGCTGGCCAGCCTCGCCATGCAGCGTGCGCGGCAGATGACGTTGCATCGCGCGGCGTGGCTGGTGGCCGGCGGCGTGCTGGCGGCCGTGTTCGTGATCGGGCAGCTGATCGCCTGGCGCATGCTCGCGGCGGCCGGGCAGACCGTCGCCGGCAACCCGTCCAACAGCTTTCTCTACCTGCTCACCGGCCTGCACGGGATGCATGTGCTGGGCGGGCTGGTGGCCTGGGCCTTGACGATCGCGCTTCTCCGGCGCGCGGACCCGTTCCGGGCCCAGCGCGCCATCTCGCTGTGCGCGATCTACTGGCATTTCCTGCTGGCTGTCTGGCTCGTGCTGCTGGCGGCGATGTGGTGGATCACCCCCGGGATCGTCGCCGCCATCTGCGGGCCGTTGTATGGAGCCGCGCCATGACCTCGCCCACGCTGCCCACCGAATCCGCCGCCCCCGCGCCCGACGCCTCCGGGCCCGACGGCTGGCACGGCATCGTCACGGACTGGTCGGCCGACCGCGCGGCCTTCAAGGTGCCGTGGGGCAAGGCGATGATGTGGATCTTCCTGCTGTCGGACACCTTCGTCTTCAGCAGCTTCCTGATCGGCTACATGACGGTGCGCATGTCGACCACGGTACCGTGGCCAGACCCGTCCAAGGTGTTCGGGCTCACGGTGGGCGGCGTGGACGTGCCGTTGCTGCTGATCGCGATCATGACGTTCACGCTGATCACCAGCAGCGGCACCATGGCGATGGCCGTCAACTTCGGCTACCGGCGCGACGCCAGGCGCGCCGCCGCCCTGTTGCTGGCGACCGCGCTGCTGGGCGCGACCTTCGTGTCGATGCAGGCCTTCGAATGGACCAAGCTGATCGTCCATGAAGGCATCCGCCCGTGGGGCAACCCGCTCGGCGCCGCGCAGTTCGGCGCGTGCTTCTTCATGATCACCGGGTTCCACGGCTTTCACGTGACCTGCGGCGTGATCTACCTGCTGCTGATCGCTCGCAAGATCCTGCAGCCGGGGTTCACCGAGCACGGCAACTTCCAGATCGTCGAGATCGCAGGCCTGTACTGGCACTTCGTCGACCTGGTGTGGGTGTTCATCTTCGCGCTGTTCTACTTGTGGTGAGGCAGATCATGGACCACACCGATTCCGCCCATCGGCCCGACGCCGCGCACGGGCAGCAGCATCCGATCGGCCTTTACCTGAAGATCTGGGGCCTGCTGTTCCTGTTGAGCACGATGTCGTACCTGGTGGACTACTTCCACGTGCAGGGCCTGCTGCGCTGGACGCTGATCGTCGTGTTCATGATCGCCAAGGCCGGGCTGATCGTGTCGATCTTCATGCACATGATGTGGGAGCGGCTGGCGCTGGTGTACGCAATCCTGATCCCGCCCCTGTGCCTGCTGGTGTTGATGGTGCTGATGGCGGCCGAAGCGAATCACACGTTCGGCATGCGCGAACTCTTCTTCCACTGATCTCTTCGCCGATCGGGGCGCGCACGCATTTGCGCCCCGGGTTCATGCCGACGCGTCGCTGTCGCTGTCGCGCTCTGCGTCTCCATCGGGCGCACCCCTGACCGCACGGTAGTGCCGCCGGGCCTTCGCCACGTTCCCGCAGGTCGACATGTCGCACCACTTGCGGCGCCCTGTCTTCGAGCGGTCGATGAACAGCCACGCGCAGTTCGACCCCGCGCACATCCGCAGCCGCCCGTCGGGCAAGGCGTCGAGGAGCTTCACCGCGTCGAGCGCAATCTGCTGGGCCGGCAGATTCAGGTCCGCCGGATCGGACGGCTCGCCGAATTCGACGCGCCCGGCCGTCGCGACCAGCCGCCGGCCGCTCATCGCGTGCCGCCATGCGTGCTCCAGCGTTTCCAGATCTGCGGCAGCCACCGGTGCGCGATGCGAGAACGCGCCGAAGATGCCGAACAGCGCTTCGCGCAGGCGCTTGGCGTCGCGCAGCGCGCGCTCGGCCGCGGCCGGCGCGTCGGCCGCGCGGGATGCAAGCCGCTTCAGGTCGAGCGCGGGGAACGCCGCCGACGTCGCCAGCCACGCGAGATAGGCGTCGTAATCCGGCAGCCAGTCGCGCGGCGCGTGGTCGCGGCCGGTCACCGTATTGACGAAATCGAGTACGGGATGGCCGCCGACATAATCGCGAGCCGCGAACGGGTGCGCCTCGATAACCGGTGAAATGCTCGACATGGGTGGAATGCGTGCTAACCTTTGATAATTGTTTAAAAGGTTAGCACATCCATCAGGCAGCCATTGCGCGAGGAAAGGTCATGACGGCATCGACACCTTCACCCGGCTCGCCGGTCGAGTTCATCGCCGCGCCCAGCAGCCTCGGCCTGCGGCCGAACGAGGCCGGACTCGAACCCGAGACCTGGCGCGGCCCCGAGGTGCTGTTGGCCACCGGCCTCGCCGCGCGCGTCGGCGCGAGCGTGGCGCAGCTTGTGCATCCCGCCTATGCGTTCGCGCCGCAATCCGGCACGCGTATCCGCAACGGGGTGTCGATCCGCGGCTATTCGCTCGATCTCGCCGCGCGCGTTGCCGACGCCCGTGCGCGGCACGCGTTTCCGGTCGTGCTCGGCGGCGATTGCAGCGTGCTGCTCGGCTGCCTGCTCGGCAACCGGCGTGCGGGCGGCAGGGGGCTCGTTCACGTCGACGGGCACAGCGACTTCTTCCACCCCGGCAACTACGACACGTCGAAGCGGCTCGGTTCCGTCGCGGGCATGGATCTCGCGCTGGCGACCGGGCGGGGCGAGCCGCTGCTGACACGCTGGCCGGGGCTCGACGGCGCGCTGGTCGACGATTCCGATGCCTGCCAGGTGGGAGAGCGCGATGCCGGGACGGCGGAATTCGACGCGGCTTACGGCGATATCGCGCGCACCGGCATCACGCGCATCACGATCCAGCAGCTGCTCGCGCGCGGGCCTGCGGCTGTCGCGTCGGGGCTGGTCGACTGGCTCGCGGCGCGCGCGCTCGAGCAGGCCTGGCTGCACGTCGATCTCGACGTGCTGGACCAGTCGCAGCTCCCGGCGGTGGATTCGCCCGGTTCGCCGGGGCTGGATTTCGACGGGCTGGACGCGCTGCTTGGCCCGCTCGTCGCGTCGGGCCGAATCGCGGGCGCCGACTTCACCATCTACGACCCGGGGCGCGATCCCGGCCTCGCGCATGCCGGGCGCATTGCCCGCACGATCGAGCGATGTGCGGCCGCGCGCGCAACGCAAGCGTGAACCCATCGGTCGGCTCCGTCCGTTCGCGGCACATGAATTGCGCGATCCCGTCACCCTCAACCACTCGCGGGAGAACGCGATGAATGAAGACCGGATCAAGGGCCAATGGAAACAACTGGCCGGCAAGGTGAAGGCGCAATGGGGCAAGCTGACCGACGATGATCTGGCGGTCGCCGACGGCGACAGCGAGTATCTGGTCGGCCGGATCCAGGAGCGCTACGGCATCGCACGCGACGAAGCCAAGAAGCAGTTGCAGGACTTCAGTCGCACGCTTTGATCGTGACTGACGCGCGCCGCCGTCAACGGCGGCGGCGCGCGAAGCGGAATTTCAGCGGCGGGTAAATATTTCACTGCACGGTATTCCACGGCAGGGCTACCGCGTCGCGAAACTCGGCCGCTTCGGATCGTAGGTCCACCCCGGCACCAGATACCGCATCGCCATCGCATCGTCGCGCGCCGTGCCGCCGACTTGCCGGTACAGCGCATGCGCGGCTTCCACCTGCGCCATGTCGAGCTCGATCCCGAGGCCCGGCCGCTCCGGCACGGCCACCCGGCCGCCGACGATCGCGAGCGGCTCGCGCGTGAGCCGCGCGTCGCCTTCCTGCCAGATCCAGTGCGTGTCGATCGCGGTGATCGCGCCCGGCGCGGCCGCGGCCGCGTGCGTGAACATCGCGAGCGACACGTCGAAATGGTTGTTCGAGTGCGAGCCCCACGTGAGCCCCCAGTCGCGGCACAGCTGCGCGAGCCGCACCGAGCCCTGCATCGTCCAGAAATGCGGCGCGCCGCTCAGGCCGGCGATCTGGCGCGGCGCGGTGTCGGCGTTGACGGCCCGGCCGAGCGCGCCGAGCCCCTTGCCGAAGCACGACAGCGCCATGAACAGCACGACGAGCACGTGCGACTCGGCTCAGGCGGACGCCCGCCGTCCGCGTGCCGGCCGGACGCGTCTACCGTCGCCGCGAGGCGCGACGATCAAGCGCGTCCGCATCATTCTGCATGGCGAAAATTCCACTTTCATGCCAATTGATGACTTGATCGATTCAGGTTTTGAATCGCCGCACGATGCGAGCCTCAGACGTGCTGGCCCGCCACGTGCCGCACGAGGAACTCGACCACGGCGCGCACGCCCGGCAACTGGCCGCGGCGGTGCGTCATCAGCAGCGTCGTGGTCACGCGGCCCGCGTCCCAGTCCGGCAGCACGCGAGCAAGCGTGCCCGCATCGAGCGCGTCGCGCACGATCCAGTCCGGCAGGCACGCGATGCCGAGGCCGGCCACCGCCGCGTGCAGCAGCACCGTCGATTCGTCCGCGTGCAGGCGCTCGCGCGGCGCGGCTTCGACGCTGTCGGCGCCGCGCCCGAGGCGCCACGGCATCGCCTGAAGGTTCGGGTAAAGGCCGTCGTGCCGCGCGAGGTCGGCCGGAGCGGCCGGCTCGCCGGCGCGTGCGAGATAGGCGGGCGACGCGACCAGCACGATCGGCGACACCGCGAGCGGGCGCTGCACCAGCGCGGAATCGGGCAGCGGCGCGAAATGGCTGCGCACCGCGATGTCGAAGCCTTCCTGCACGAGATCCACGCGCCGGTCGCTCGCATGGATCTGCAGCTGCAAGTGCGGATGGGCGAGCGCGAGCGCCGGCAGGCAGGGCGCGAGCACATGCTGCGCGATCGGCACCGCGCTCGTGATCCGCACGATCCCGCGCGGCTCGGCGGCCTGCCGCAGCACCGCGTCCCGCGCGCTTTCCGCCTCGATCACCGCCGCGCGCGCGTGCTCGAAGAACTCGGCGCCCACCGGCGTCAGGCGGAAGCTGCGCGACGTGCGATGCACGAGCCGCGCGCCCAGCGCGTGCTCGAGCGCGGCGACGCGCTTGCTCACCGTCGACTTCGGCAGGTCGAGCAGGCGGGCGGCGGCGGACATGCTGCCGGCTTCGACCGCCTGCACGAAGAGGTAGAGATCGTTCAGGTTCAATGCTCAGCGTCCATATCGGGAAACGACGGGTTTCAATTTTAGCGGCTACTGCGTGATCGTTCGCCATGGGAGCATCCGGGTTCGTTCAATCAACCGGAAATGTCCGATGTCCCCGATCCTCCTCTACGGTGTTCCCGCCGGCTGCTCGTTCGGCTCGATCGTTGCGCTCGAATGGGTGGGCCGCCCGTACCGGCTGTCCCGCATCACGATGCCCGGCCTCGTGACGAGCGATGCGTTCCTGCGGCTCAACCCGGTCGCCGAAACGCCGGCGTTCATCACCGAGGCCGGCAACGTGCTGACCGAAAGCGCGGCGATCCTCAACCATATCGGCGCCGACGCGTCCGCCAGCGGCCTCGCGTTCCGCCAGGGCACCCACGATTTCGACCGGCTCAACCGCATGCTGTCCTACCTGAACACCACGTTCTTCAGCGCGTTCGGCCCGCTCTGGTACGTCTACGAGCACGGCAGCGAAGGCGTCGAGAAAGAGGTCCTGCAGGCGTACGGCCGCGGCCGCGTGATGCGCGCGCACCGCCAGCTCGAGGCCATGCTCGGCGACGAGCCCTGGCTGCTCGGCCGGCAGCGCACGCTCGCCGACGCGTACTTCGCGGGCCTCGCGCGCTGGGCCGACTATCACCAGGTGTTCGACGGCGCTGCGTTCCCGCGCATCGCCGCGCTGCGCGCGCGGCTGGCCGACGATGCGGGCGTGCGCTTCGCGCATGCGATCGAGGACGCGCAGCCGCTGCCGGCGTCGACCGCGTTCGAGGGGCACATCGCGCTCGACGACGCGCTGGCGCTTGCGCGGCTGGCGCCGTCGGCGGCGGCGCGCTGACCCACGGCGTTGCCGGCGCGGTGCTCGGCGCGTCGCCCGATCGCGCCGTCACCGCGCCGTCACCGCGCCCGCAGCGCGTCGACGATGTTCATCCGCGCCGCGCGCATCGCCGGCAGGAAGCCGCCCGCCAGCCCCATCGCCAGCGAGAACAGCAGCGTCTTCGCGACGATCGCCGGCGTGAGCACGAAGCGGAACGACAGGTCCGAAAAGGTCTGGAAGTTGGTGGTGGAGAACGATGCGAACTGCATCAGCGCCGCGCAGCCGAGCCCCGCGACGCCGCCGACGAGCCCGAGCAGCAGCGCCTCGAGCAGGAACGCGGCGAGCACGTTCGCGCGCTTGAAGCCGAGCGCGCGCAGCGTGCCGATTTCCGCGACCCGGTTGGCCACCGACGCGTACATCGTGATCATCGCGCCGATCATCGCCGCGACCGAGAAGATCGTCGACAGCGTGAGCCCGAGGATGTTGATGAACGTCGACAGCGCGCGCGACTGGTCGCCGTAGAACGCCTGCTCGCGCTTGGCCTCGTCGGTGAGCCGCGGATCGACGTCGAGGTCGGCCTTGAAGCGCGCGAACGCGTCGGCCTGCGGGATGCGCACGATCATCGACGAATAGCTGGTGCGCCGGAACGACTGCATCAGCTGGTCGGCGTCGCCCCAGATCTCCGAATCGAAGCCGCTGCCGCCGGTGTCGAACTGGCCGACGATGGTCCAGTCGCGCTGCGCGAAGCGCAGGCGCTCGCCGATCCGCGTGCCGCTGAAACCCTTCGCGATCGCGCTGCCGACCACGATCTCGGACGAGCCCGCGTTGAACATGCGCCCGGCCGCGAGCCGCACGCGCGGGCGCAGGCCGAGGCCGGCCGGCGACACGCCGCGGATCACGACGTTCGACGGCCGGTTGGTCGCGGTCTTCACGAGCGAGATCAGCACCACGGCCTCCTTCGACGCGAGCGGCCGGCCGTCGGCGCCGAGCGCGACCGACGGATGCATCTCGATCACGTTCGCCTGCTTGTGGTCGATCGCGCTCTGCACCTCGGTTTCCGCGCCCTTGCGGATCACCACCACGTTGTCGGGCTCGCCGGTGGACACGAGCGTCTTCGTGAGGCCCGCGTCGAGCATCAGCACGGTCGCGAACACGAACACGACGAGCGCCATGCCGCCCGCGGTGAGCACGGTGGTGAGCCGGCGGGCCCACAGGTTGCGCGCGATATAGGCGAGCGGAATGGCCATGGCGCGCGCGAGCTAGCCGATCGCCCGCAGGCCTTCGACGACGCGCACCCGCGCGGCCTGCCACGCCGGCACGAGCGCGGCCGCGACGCCGACCGCGAGCGAGCAGGCCGCCTGCAGCGCGAAGGTCTGCGCGGACACGTTGAAGACCGGGAACACGCCGCCGGTGGCCTGCTTGAACAGGTGCGCGGCCGGCGGCATCGCGAGCATGCCGAGGCTGCCGCCGATCGCGGCGATCACGAGCGACTCGCCGAACACGAGCGCCGCGAGGAACCCGGGGCCGAAGCCGAGCGCCTTCAGCGTCGCGTATTCGACCGTGCGCTCGCGCGCGCTCATCGCCATCGCGTTGGCCATCACGGCCATGATGATCACGATCACGACGTAGGACACCACGCGGATCGCCGCGATGATCTGGTTCGACATCGCGACGAAGCCGAGCTGGAACGCCTGCTCGGTCTCGGTGAGAGTCTCGGCGAGCGAGTTGCGGAACAGCGCGTCGACGCCGCGGGAGATCGCGGCCGCGTCGTCGGGGCGCGCGATCCCGAACACGTACACGCCGACCTGGTCGGCCTGCCGGGGCGTCGTCTTGCGCACCCGCTCGTTCAGGTAGTCCCAGTGAAAGATCAGCTGCCGCGTGATGGTCGACTCGTCGCGCCCGTCGAGGATCCCGCGCACGACGAAATCCCAGGTGCCCGGGTAGATGGTGCCCTTGATCGGGATCACGTCGCCGACCTTGAAGCCGAACTGGTTCGCGAGCTGCCGCCCGATCAGGCAGCCCTTGCGGTCGCGCGCGTAGTCGGCGCGCTGCTGCGCGCTCAGGATGAACTCCGGATACAGGTCGAGATAGTTGTCCGACACCGCGAACTGCGCGAAGAAGTTCTTCGGGTCGCGGTAGATGCCGCCGAACCAGTTCGAGCGCGCGACGAGCGTCACGCCGTCGACGCCGCGGATCCGGTTCTCGTAGCTCACCGGCAGCGGGAACACGAGCGAGATCGCGTTGCGCGTGACGAGCCGCGCGTTCGATGCCGCGGCGGCGCCCGCGTACCACGCGTCGACCACCGTGTGCAGCAGCCCGTACGCGAGCACCGCGATGGTCAGGCCGAGCACCGTCAGCAGCGTGCGCAGCTTGTGCCGCAGCGCGTTGCGCGCGATCAGCTTCAGCATGGTCACGGCGCGCCTCCGTGATGCGGCTCAGCGGGCCGGCCCATCGATCAGCTCCCCCTTTTCCAGGTGCACGAGCGCCTTCGCGGCGGCGGCCGCGTGCGCGTCGTGGGTCACCATGATGATGGTCTTGCCGAGTTCCGCGTTCAGGCGCTGCATCAGCGCGAGCACGTCGGTCGCAGAGCTGCGGTCGAGGTCGCCGGTCGGTTCGTCGGCGACGATCAGCGCCGGATCGGTGATCAGCGCGCGCGCGATCGCGACGCGCTGCTGCTGGCCGCCGGACAGCTCGGACGGGTAATGGCTCATCCGGTCCGCGAGGCTCACCATGTCGAGCACCAGCTCGACGCGCTCGCGCCGCTCCTTGGCGGGCAGGCGCGTGAGCATCAGCGGCAGCTCGACGTTCTCGAACGCGGTGAGCACCGGCATCAGGTTGTAGAACTGGAAGATGAAGCCGACGTTGGCGGCGCGCCAGTCGGCCAGCGCGGCTTCGGCGAGCCGCGTGATGTCGAGCCCGCCCACGCGCAGCTCGCCGCTGTCGGGCCGGTCGATGCCGGCGACCAGGTTGAGCAGCGTGCTCTTGCCGGAGCCCGACGGCCCCATCAGCGCGACGAAGTCGCCTTCGCCGATGTCGAGCGTGATGTCGGTGAGCACCGGCACGGTCTGCATCCCGCGCCGGTACGACTTCGCGACATGGCTGATCTCGACGAGCGGCGGCGCGGCGTTCACGCTATTTCTTCGCGACGGTCACTTTCGCGCCGTCCTTGAGCTTCGCGGCCGGCGCCAGCACAAGCGTGTCGCCCGGCTTCACGCCGCGCACCGCGACGAGCTCGCCGATCCGCGCGCCGGTCGTCACCGCCGTTTCGCGCACGGTGTCGTCCTTCACGACGAACACCACCTGGCGGCCGTCGCGCTCGGCGACCGCGCCCGCCTGCACCGCCGTCACGGGCCGCGCGTCCTGCGCCGACGCGGGCTTCGACAGGAACGCGGTCTTCGCGCTCATGTCCGGCAGCACGCGCTCGTCGCGCTCGACGAAGCGCACCTTGACCAGCACCGTCGCCTTCGAGCGGTCGACCGTCGGCACGATGCGCGACACCCGGCCCGCGAAGCGCTGGTCGGGCAGCGCGTCGAGCAGGATCTCGCACGGCTGGTCGACGCGGATCCGCGCGATGTTCGATTCCGCGACGTCCGCTTCCACCTCGAGGGTATCCATGTCGGCGATCGTCACGACCGCGCCCTTGCTGTCCGACGCGGACGAGAACGGCGTGATGTTGTCGCCGACGTTCGCATGCTTTTCGAGCACGACGCCGTCGAACGGCGCGCGGATCGCGGTCTGGTCGACCGCGACCTGGGCCGCCTGCGCGTTGGCCTCGGCGGACGCGATCGCGGCCCGGTTGCTGTTGACGGACGCGCGCGCCTTGTTCAGGCGGGCGAGGTCGGTGTCGTACTGCGCGGCCGGCACCGCGCCTTTCGGCGCGAGGATCGCGGTGCGGCGAAAGCCGACTTCGGCGTCCTTCAGTTCGGCCTGCTGCAGCGCGAGATTGGCCTGCGCGACCTTGACCTGCGCCAGCGCCTGCGCGAGCGCGGCCGCGACGTCGCGGCTCTCGAGGCGCGCGATCACCTCGCCCTGCTTCACGCGCGTGCCCTCGAGCACGCCGAGCCACTCGACGCGGCCCTGCGCCTTCGACGCGACCGCGGCCTTGCGCTGCGGCACGACGTAGCCGGTCGCGTTGAGCAGCGTGTCGTTCTGGAACGGGTAGGCGGAGGTCACGGTGGTCGTGTCGACCGTGGGCCGGCCGGTCAGCGCGAAGCCTGCGCCGATTGCCACGGCGGCCAGCGCCGCGATCGCCGCATAGCGTCGCCACGGGCGCTGGTGCGACGCGCCGCCGGAGCGGGGCGCGCGGTCGATTTTCAGCCTGTCCAGGTTGTGATCGGGCAATTTGGCGCGCCTCGTCTGCGCGGCGGCATGGCGGCTCCGAACGGCGAGTGCGCCACGACCGGTCGCGGGCCGGTTTCCGGGGAAAGGGACGGAAGCCAAGTATAGCGTCGTATCGGCGGCGGCCGGAGGCCCCGCGAGCACGGCGGGCGCGCGGGCGCAACCCGGATTCGTGCCGGGTCGCGCATGCATGATGCGGTCCCGATAATGGCGGGGCAGGCAGGTCCGCGCATGCGCGTCAGGGAAAGCCCGGAGGCGGCGGCCAGGCTGTCAACTCACCGCGAAGGCGGCGCGTTATGCAGCCAGTGTGTCAGTGTTCGTCGCGCGGGGAAGGTGAAGGCCGTCCCGCCCGGCGGAAGCCGCCAGGACAGGCGCGGCTGGCGCTCCGATGCGGATGCCTCGCATCTTTTCGTACCGGTACGTTTGACTAGTTTGACTATTCTCCCGACAAAGGAAGAACAATGAAGAAGACGCTCGCATCGATCGTGGCCGCAGCAATCGCACTGGCATCGGCTTCCGCATTCGCACAGGCTTCGGCGCCGGCCGCCGAGGCACCGGCCGCCGCATCGGCGCCGATGAAGAAGGACAAGAGCAAGCCGAAGCACCAGCTGAAGCAGCACGGCTCGGCGAAGGGCAAGGCGAAGGCCGCGGCGGCATCGGCTGCCGGCACGGACGACAAGGGCACGCAGAACTAAGCCTGCCGGGCCCGCGGCCGGCGCTCCCGGCCGCATCGTCGCAACCCCGCATGTTCGCGCATGCGGGGTTTCGTTTTTTCAGGCGTCCGGCGCGACCGCGCGCATCGCGTCGACCACCGTGCGCATGCGCTGCCAGTGCGAGCCTTCCCAGAACACGCGCTGGCACACGTCGCACGCGGCGAAGCGCCGGTGGCGCTGCTGCACGCCGGCCGGCACGCGCGCCGCCGCGTCCTGCGCGCTGAGCGGATGCAGCGGCGCGTTGCAGCGCAGGCACAGGCGGAACGGCCGCATGTGCGGCGCGAGATCGAGCCGCGTGAACAGCTCGCGCAGCTGCGCGGCCGGCTGCAGCGCATGCACGTAGCAGCCGCGCGCGACCGCGCGGCGCTTGAGCAGTTCGCGGTCGCGGGTGAGCACGACGCGGCCGTCGTGCTCGGCGAGCCCCGCGATCTCGTCGTCGCTGAAATGGTTGTCGTAGCAGGTGTCGAAGCCGGCGAGGCGCAACAGCTGCGCGAGCCCGCCGAGGTGCGCGTCGGCGACGAAGCGCCAGTCCGCGGGCGCTGGCATCGCTGCGCCGTCCGCCTGCTGCCGCGCCCGTTGCGGGTAGACGTCGACCCGGTCGCCGTCCGCGAGCTGCCGGTCGAAGCGGGCCGGCGCGCCGTTCACGCACAGGCGCCCGACTTCGGTGTGCGGCACGCCGAGCGCCTCGACCAGGTGCTTGACGCTGGCCTGGCCGCCGCACGCGCGGGCGAACGCGCGATCGCGCAGCGTTCGCGCGAGGAACGCGTTCAGTTCGCCGTGGAAACGGAAAGTCGCGGTCGCCATGCGCGCAGTATCGCATCGCGCACGCGGCGGCGGTGCCTGCACGTCGCACGCGGCTGTGGTTAACTCGCGACTTCCACTGTCAAGGAGCAAGCGATGGATCTCGGATTTATCGGGCTGGGCGAAATGGGGCTGGCGATCGCCGCGAACCTGCTGAAGGCGGGGCATCAGGTGAAGGTCTGGAACCGTTCGCACGAGCGCACCGCGCCGCTCGTCGCGCTCGGCGCGCAGGCCGTCGACACGCCGGCCGACGCGTTCCGCGGCGACGCCGTGTTCTCGATGCTCGCGGACGATGCCGCCGCGCGCGCGATTTTCGACGACGCGCTGCTTGCGCAGGCGCCGCGCGGGCTGATCCACGTGAACATGGCGACGATTTCCGTCGCGCTCGCCGAATCGCTCGCCGAATCGCACGCGTCGCGCGGCCTCGATTACATTGCGGCGCCGGTGATGGGGCGGCCGGACGTCGCGGCGGCGGCGCGCCTGACGATCATGGCGGCCGGCCCGGCCGAAGCGATCGACCGGATGCAGCCGGTGTTCGACGCGATCGGCCAGAAGACCTGGCGGTTCGGCTCGCTGCCGCAGCATGCGAACGTCGCGAAGCTGGCCGCGAATTTCACGCTCGCGTCGGCGATCGAGACGCTCGGCGAGGCGTCCGCGCTGCTCGCCGGCCATGGCGTCGCGATGCGCGATTTCCTCGACGTGATCACCAGCAGCGTGTTCCCGGGGCCCGTGTACGAAGGCTACGGCGCGATGATCGCCGAGCGGCGCTACGAGCCCGCGCGCTTCAAGGCGCGCCTCGGCCTGAAGGACGTCCGGCTCGCGCTGGAGGCGGGCGACGCGGCGTCGGTGCCGCTGCCGGTCGCGAGCCTCGTGCGCGACAACCTGCTCGACGCGCTCGCGCACGGCGGCGGCGAGCTGGACTTCGCGGTGCTCGGCGAGGTGGCGTCGCGCCGCGCGGGCCGCTGATGCGCACCGGGGCCGGCGGCGCGCGACAAACGCGTGCCGCCGGTTGCATAATCGACCTTTCATGTTCCTTTACGCAGAGGCAGAGGCAGCTATGAATTTGCATACCTGGTGGCTTTTCGTGGCGACGGTGTTCGTCGTGTCGGCGATTCCGGGCCCGAACATGCTGCTCGTGATGACGCACGGCGCGCGCCACGGGCTGCGGCGCTCGTCGGCGACGATGGCCGGCTGCCTGAGCGCGCTGGTGCTGATGCTGTCGGTGTCGGCGGCCGGCCTCGGCGTGTTCCTCGAGGCGTGGCCGGCGATGTTCAACGCGCTGCGCTACGCCGGCGCGGCCTACCTGATCTACCTCGGCGTGAAGGCGTGGCGCGCGCGGGTCGACGATGCGGCGCCGGCCGCCGACGTCGGCGCGCTGCAGCGGCAGGCCGCGCCGGCGTCGCGCTGGGCGCTGTTCCGCGGCGGCTTCCTGGTCGCGGGCAGCAACCCGAAGGCGATCCTGTTCGCGGCCGCGCTGCTGCCGCAGTTCATCAACGCGTCCGAGCCGACGCTGCCGCAGTTCGGCATCCTGGTCGTCACGTTCGCGGTGATCGAGGTGAGCTGGTATCTCGTCTACGCGTCGTTCGGCACGCGGATCGGCGCGACGCTGAAGAGCCAGAGCGTCGCGAAGGCGTTCAACCGGCTGACGGGCGGCATGTTCGTCGGCTTCGGCGCGATGATGGCGCTGGTGCGGCACTGAGCATCGCGCTCGCCGGGGCGTTACGCGCCGGTCGATCGAATCCCTGCCTCGCGGGCCACGCCGGGCAGGGATTTTTCATTGTGGGCCCGTCATCACGGGTGCGGCGCGGCCACGGTCGCAGCGTCTGCGCGGCGCGCGGTCGCGATGCCGAATGCGCCGGCCGCGCCGGTGAACGCGAGCGCGACGCCGCACACCGCGGGCCAGCCGGCCCAGGCCCACGCGCTGCCCGCGAGCGCCGCGCCGAGCGCGCCGCCGACGAAGAACAGCCCGACGAACAGCCCGTTCAGTCGCCCGCGCGCGGCCGGGTTCAGCAGGTTGATCGCGCGGCGGCCGAGCGTCTGGTCGGTGACGACGCCGGCGTCGAGCAGCGCGGCGCCGGCCGCCAGCAGCGCGAGCGCGACGCCGCGATGCGCGTGCGCATCGAAGCCGAACCAGCCGGCGCCCGCGATGCCGATCGCGACCAGCGCCGCCAGCATCGCCCCGTGCGCGAGCCGCAGCGCGGCGGGGCCGTGGCCGCGGTCGCCCGCCCAGCCGGCGAGCGGGGTGACGATCGCGCCGCTTGCGCCGGCGAACGCGAACAGCGCGATGCCGTGCAGCCCGAAGCCGAACGGCGGCTGCGCCAGCCGCAGCCCGATCGCGGTCCAGAACGCGCTGAACGCGGCCATCGCGAGCGCGGCGGTCAGCGCGTGCCGCCGCAGCACCGGCTCGTCGGCCAGCAGGCGCCCCATCGAGACGAGCAGCGCGCGATAGCCGGCCGTCGCATGCGGCCGGCGCGCGGGCAGCCGGAACGCGAGCACCGCGGCGATCGCCGCGTTCGCAGCTGCGGCGAGACCGTAGAACGCGCGCCAGCCGAGCGATCCGGCGATCAGGCTCGCAAGCGGCCGCGACAGCAGGATGCCGAGCATCAGCCCGCTCATCACGTTGCCGACCGCGCGGCCGCGCTGCGCGTCGGGCGCCATCGACGCGGCCATCGGCACCAGCATCTGGATCACGCTCGACGCGGCGCCGGCCATGAGCGTCGCGAGCAGGAACACCGTGCCCGAGCGCGTGACGGCCGGCAGCGCCAGCATCGCCGCGCACACGGCGAGCGTCGTCACGATGAGCCGGCGGTTCTCGAGCAGATCGACGAGCGGGACGAGCAGCACGAGCCCGGCCGCGTAGCCGAGCTGGGGCAGCATCGCGACGAGGCCGGCGAGGCCCGGCGGCAGACGCAGGTCGGCGCTGATCGGGCCGGTCAGCGGCTGCGCGGCGAACAGGTCGACGACGATCACGCCGACCGTCGCGGCGAAGAACAGCGTCATGCCCGCGCTCAGCGCGGGCGCGGTGGCGCCGGCCGAGCACGGCGCGGCGGGGCAGGGGGCGGCAGGAGAAGTCATCGTGTGCCAGTCGGGAAGGGAAGAGTCCCCATCGTAGGCGGCCGGTCGTTATGCGACAATTGAAATATGTCTAACATGATTATGCGAGTTTGTTTTGAATACGCGCGATCTGCAGGCCTTCGTCGCGGTGGTGGACAGCGGCTCGATGGTGGCCGCCGCCGCGAAACTCCATCTGACGCAGCCGGGTCTCACGCGCCGCGTGCAGAACCTCGAAACCCTGCTCGGCGTGCCGCTGCTCGAACGGCAGAGCAAGCCGCTGAAGCCGACCGCCGCCGGGCGCGAGGTCTACACGCTTGCGCGCAACGTGCTGGGTGCGGTCGATGAGCTGCTGGCGGCCGGCACGCCGGACGGCGAACCGTCCGGCGAGCTGCGCATCGGCGTGCCGCCGTTCCTGTCGGAGCTGGCGCTCGAGCGGCCGGTCGACCGGCTGCGCGACGCGTTCCCGCGCCTGACGCTGCGCGTGACGGCCGGCTGGTCGCCGGCGCTGCTGCAAGGCGTCGAGCGGGGCACGCTCGACGCGGCGGCGGTGATGCTGCCGGCCAGCGCGAGCTTGCCGGACGCACTGACGGCCACGCTGATCGGCACGCAGCCGGCCGTGCTCGTCGCGGCGCGCGATTTCCCGCTGCCCGACGGGCCGTTGACGCTCGATGCGCTGTCGCGCTGCCCGTGGGTGCTGAGCCAGGACGGCTGCGGGATGCGTTCCGCGCTGAGCCGCGCGCTCGGCGCGGCCGGGCTGCCGTTCGACGTCGCGGTCGAGGCGTTCGGGTCGGATTTGCAGCTGTCGCTGGTCGCGCGCGGCGTGGGGATCGGCATTGCGTCGCCGGGCGCGCTCGCGCGCAGCGCGCACCGGGATGCGCTGCGGGTGGTTCAAACGTCGGGGCTGGAAACGCGGATCAACGTCTGGCTCGTGCACGGCGCGCTGCCGGGGCGCCTGATGCGGCCGGTCGCGCTGCTGCGGGACGCGCTGGGCGCCGTGATCGAGCGGGAAAACGTGAAGGGGTCAGAAGAAAACGCGGTTTAGAGCCGGCATTCGAGGGAAAGTCCTGATTTTCTCTAAGGAAATGTTGCGTTGCGGAAACTGATTCGCTATAGTTGCACCTGTCTCCTCCATGTCTCCTCTGATATGGATTCAGCCCGCCTCTTCAGGCGGGCTTTTTTTCGTCCATCGTTCTCAGAATTTGTACGACATCGCGATGTAGCTGATGATCGGGTCCGCCTTCAGGTCCGATTTCGACTCGGCGAGCGTCGTGCCGTCGGCGGCCTTGATCGTCACCGTCGACGTCGTCTTCAGCGGGATGTAGGTCACCGACGCGACGAGCCCGAAATGCTCGGTGATGTTGTACTGCAGGCCCGCGTTGAACACCGGCTGCCACGACGACGACGCCTTCGCCGACACCGATGTCGTCCCCGGCTTGCCCGCGCCCGCGGCCAGGATCGCGCCGAGGTTGTCCTGCGTCTGCTTCACGAAGTTCGGGTTGAGCTGCAGGTCGCTGAACCAGTTGTACGACACGCCGAGGCCGAGGAACGGCCGGATCCGCGCGTTCGCCTGCGCGAAGTAGTACTGCAGGATCACGGCCGGGCTCCACTGCCGCACGCTCTTCACGATCGGGTTGACCGAGCCGAGCCCGATGTTCTGCGTGCCGAGCGCGCCGGCGGGGCCCGGCGGCTGGATCGTGCCTCGGCCCGACACCTTGAACACCGGCGGCACGCCCGCCACCGACGTGACCGCGATATGGTCGGTCAGGAAGTGGCTGACCGTCAGGCCGACGGTGTCCGCGCCGCTCGTGCGCAGCCCGGTGCCCGGCGACGTGAACGACGGCGGCAGGCGCAGCGGCGTGTTGATCGGCGTCGGCGCGACGTTGGTCGTCATCGGCGTGCTGCTCTGCTGCGGCATGATGTGGAACCAGCCGAGCGTGACGACGTTGCTGCCTGCGCTTTGCGCATGCGCCGCGAAGGGCGCCAGCGCGGCGGCGCCGGCCGCCGCGCAGGAGAGCATCTTTTTCCTCATTGCCGTCTCCGTGGCCGCTTACTGGACGAATGCGCCGATCGTGAAATACGGCGTCGATCCCGCGTTGTCGAGGAAGCCGAACACCCCGCCCGTGAAGATGAACTTGCCGGTCGGCGTCGTGCTGCCCGCGCCCGAGTGGACCGTCGTGACCGTGCCCGGCACCTTCTGCGTGTAGTCGAGGTCGAGCGGGGTCGCGAGCGACGCCTGCGACGGCTGGAACGGATCGAGCAGCGTTGCCTGGTTGTTGATCAGCGCGGTGGTGCGGTAGTTGAACGCGCTGTCGACGCCGATGTACTCGCCGTTCTGCGAGCCGACCGTGATCGCCGCCTGCGGCGCGAGGATCGAGATGCTCGATTCGTCGTCGGCGGTGAGGCCCGGCACGCCGTTGGCGTCGGGCGTCGGGTTCGGGTTCGCGACGCCGGTGCGCACGAGGATCGGCACCAGCTGGTTGCGCAGCTTGCCGACGATCATGAAGCCCTTGCCCTGCGGCAGCGTCGACAGCGTCGGCTTCAGCTGGCTCTGGTAGTTGTTGGTCTGGAACGCGCCGCTGCCGTCCGCCGACTGCGCGAGGTTCGTGCCCGGCTGGCGGCAGCTGCCCGCGAACTGGCCGGTCGTGTCGCACTTGGTCCACGTGCCGTCCGCGTTGATCGTCACCTTCGCATCGATCGACGCCGGCGCGAAGTTCTGCGACGGCACCTCGCCGAAGCCGACGTGGCTGTACGTGCCGGCGACGTTCGCGAGGTTGGTCTCGATCGCCGAGAAACCGATGAACGGGTAGTACGGGAATTTGGTGTCGGGCACCGCGGCCTGGCCGAGCACGCCGCCGAACTGGATTTCCTTGCCGGGAATCGTGCCGCCCGCAACGCCGTAGCCGACGAAGATGCGCGCCGGGCGCGACGCGTCGAGGCTCGCGCCGTTCAGGCGGAACGCGCACTGGTTGAGCTTGTTGGTCGGCAGCAGCGTTTCCTGCGTGAGCGTGCCGCTGTCGACGGTGCCGGCGCGCGTCGGCATGACGGTGCCGGTGGTGCGCGGCACCGGCGATTCGACGTAGGTGACCTGCCAGGTCATCTTGGCCGTGTCGAGCTGCAGCTTGACGAGCTCGCCGCTGCCCGCGCCGCCGGTGTAGACGGTGGTGTAGTCGAGCGTCGCGGGGCAGAGCCGGTCCTCGACGAGCGGCGGGGGATTGTCGGCGCCGCCGCAGGCCGAAAGAAGGGGCGCGGCAAAGGCCGCGGCCAGAATGAGGTTGCGCTTCATGTTGCTCCTCCAGGATTTGTTGTGTGTGGCGGCCGGCTCCCTGTCGGCCGCTTCTTGCTGGTGTGCGGTGCTGCCGGCGCCGTGCCGGGCGCCTTCCGTGGGGATGCGGCGGCTTGCGCCGCCGCAGCGTGGCCGCGTGCCGCGGCCGGTTGCGGTTATTTGCTGATCTGCGCGCCCACGCCGAAATACGGCGCCGACGACGTGCTCGAATTGGCCGACGACTGCTCGACGCCGCCGTTCACCGTGCCCTGCACGAGCGCCGCGTACAGCCCGCCCGTCGCGATCAGCAGGCCCGAAGCCGATGTGTACTTCGCGCCGCTCGGCGGAGACGTCTTCAGGTTCAGCAGGCCCGGCGTCGCTTGCCCGTAGTCCAGCGTGAAGCCGTCTTCCGCGCCCTGCGTGGTCGGGTTCACGAACGTGCCGTTGCCGCCGCGGATCAGCGCGGCCGTGTACTTGAAGTTCGAATCCGCGCCCGCGTAGCCGCCGTCGATCGCGCCGGACGTGAGCGCCGTCGCCGAGCCGAGCACCGCGATGCCCGATTCGTCGTCGACCTTCGCGTCGGCGTGCAGCGGCGGCGTGCCGAGGTTCACGTTGCCGGTGCGCACGATCACCGGGACCGTCGCGCCGTTGAGCTGGCCGATCACCATGTGCGCGTTCGCCGACTTGCCGGTCTGGCCGACCAGCGGCAGGCTCGTCTGCGGCAGCGTCTGCGGCGCCTTCGCGCTGTTGAAGTAGCCGCCCGTCGCGTTCGCCTGCCACGGGTCGCCGGTCGTCTGGCAGCCGCCCGCGCCCGTCGACGTGCACGCGCCGTTCGCGTCGAACGTCTCGCTCGAGTTCGAGCCCTTCGTCGCGTAGTTCGACGACGGCACGAGGTGATAGATCAGCGCGTTGTAGGTGCCCGGCAGCGTCGAGAGGTCCGTCGTCGTGTTCGCGAAGCCGAGGAACGGATAGAAGTCGAAGTGGCGGTTCGGCACCTGGCCGATGTTCTGCAGGACGCCGGGGATGATCGTGAGGCCGTCGTACTGCACCGTCGCCCCCGGAATGCCGCCGCCCGCGACGCCCATCCCGACCAGCAGCATCGGCGGGTTCGCCTGGTTGAAGTCGGCGGCCGTCGAATAGGTCGAACCGTCGCCGGCCGTGCCGGAGCCGGGCGTGAGGACGAACGCGCAGCGAGTTTGCTCGGCGGTCGGCAGCGTGCCGGCCGGCGGATGGATGACCTTGCCGGCGATCGTCGTGCCGACGCGCGTGGGCGTGACGGTGCCGGTCTTCAGCGGGATCGGCGATTCGAGCCACTTGAGCGTGTAGGTCATCGCGACCGCGTCGATGTTGACGCTGACGATCTCGCCGCTACCCGCGCCGCCGAGATACGTGCTTTTCACGATGTCGGCGTTGGCCGGGCACAGCGCGCCGTTGACGGGCACCGACGGTGGCGGCCCTTGCGTGCCGCAGCTCGAACCGGAACATTGGGGCGCTTCGATCGGGCCGGGCGCGCCGGAATCTCCCCCACCACATGCAACCAGGAAAGGGGCAATGGCAAAGGCCGTTGCCACCCCCTTCGATAAGGCGTGCGACATGCCGCTGTCTCCAATCGTTTAATTGTGCGAGTTAATGTCGCTGCACGTATTTTTGATGTCAATTGATGAACTCGTCTAAAAAAGACGATTGAAACGGCGGGCGTTGAATTAACCCTTTCAGGGATGGGTGTTCAGTAAGAATTAAAACGGCAGGCGTGCTGAAGAACGGCCGTGGAGCGGCTGCGAGACGGCCCACGGAAAAAGGTTTGCGGCCTTTTCCTATAACGGCAGTGTTTAAAGCGGGGATATCCGGTTTATCCCTATTCGGGATTGACTGGATAAAGGCGGGTAAAGTTAATTGAAAGAATATTGCGCAACGGAAAGCTTGTAAATAATTGTAAATCCGGGCGCGAATTACCACTTAATGCCAATTCAAGATAAATAAAAAGCCGGCCAGCGGCCGGCTTTGCATCGCATGCGAGGATGGTCAGCGCTTGAGGCCCGTGTCTTCCGCCACGCCGATGTTGAGGTTCATGCACTGGATCGCGGCGCCCGACGCGCCCTTGCCGAGGTTGTCGAGGCGCGCGACGGTGACGAAGCGCTCTTCGTTGCCGAACACGAACAGGTCGACGCGGTTCGTGTCGTTGTTCGCCTGCACGTCGAAGAAGCCGGCGTCGAGGTTGTCGTCGGCGTTGAACGGCGCGACGCGCACGAACGCCTCATCCGCGTAGTACTCCGCGAAGATGCGCTGCACGTCCTGCGGCGTCGCACGCTTCGCGAACTGCCCGGGCGTGAAGTAGGTCGTTACCGCGAGGCCCTTCAGGAACGGGCCGACGATCGGCGTGAAGAGCGGCGCGTTCGCGAGGCCCGTATGCGCGGCCATTTCCGGCAGGTGCTTGTGCGTGAGGCCGAGTGCGTACGGGCGCGGGCTCGCGAGTTTCGCGGCCAGGGCCGGGTTCTCGTAGTCGGCGATCATCGACTTGCCGCCGCCGCTGTAGCCGGTGATCGAGTAGCTGTGCGCGGCGAAGGTGGGCGCGACCACGCCGGCATCGACGAGCGGACGCATCGCGAGCACGAAGGCCGACGCATGGCAGCCGGGCACCGCGATGCGCTTCGACGTGCGGATCTTCTCGCGCTGCGCGCGGGTCAGCTCGGGCAGGCCGTACGCCCAGTCCGCGCTCGTGCGGAACGCCGTGCTCGCGTCGATCAGCGTGGTGTTCGGGTTCTCGACGAGCGACGCCGATTCGCGCGACGCCACGTCGGGCAGGCACAGGAACGTGACGTCCGACGCGTTGATCAGGCGGCGGCGCTCGTCGACGTCCTTGCGCCTGGCTTCGTCGATGCGCAGGATTTCGATGTCGCTGCGTGCCGACAGGTATTCGAAGATCTTGAGGCCGGTCGTGCCTTCCTGGCCGTCGACAAAGACTTTGGTGCTCATTTCGCTCTCACTGAAACGGGGCCGTGGCGCTCGCACGCCGGAAAACCGCCATTTTAAGACGTCATGCGGCGGCCCTGCAGCGCACGGGGCGAAAAAAAGACGGCCCGCGGGCCGTCTTGTGTCCCTTTATCGGGGCGATGCGTTCAGCGGCCGCCCGCGATCCAGCGCGCGGTCGCCTCGGCGACGCGCCGGCCGAATGCCTTCGCGGTGTCGAGGTCGCCGGGCAGCGGCGCCTCGTCGGGCGATGCGTCCGACGGCGATTGCGCGAGCAGGCCGGTGAAGCCGCCGACGAAGTTGATGTCGTTGCGCGTGGCCGCCTTCGAGTTGGCGGGCATCAGGCCCGTGCCGACCCACACCATCCCGTGCTGCATCGCCAGCGTGACGAAATATTGAATCGTCGAGAACTTGTCGCCGTTCATCGTCGCGGAGTTCGTGAAGCCCGCGGCGATCTTGTCCTTCCATTTCTGCGTGAACCACGCTTTCGACGTCGCGTCGGCGAACGTCTTGAACTGCGCGGACGGGCCGCCCATGTAGGTCGGCGCGCCGAACACGATCGCATCGGCCGCGTCGAGCGCGGCCCAGCCTGCGTCGTCGAGGTCGCCGACGGCGACGAGTCGCACCTGCGCGCCGGTGTCCTGCGCGCCGGCGTGGACGGCCTCGGCCAGCTTCTTCGTGTGGCCGTAGCCGCTGTGATAGACGATGACGATGTTCGACATGAAGGTTCTCCGGAAAGACGCGAGGGCGCGGGCGCGTCGGCCCGCGATGTCGGGCGCCGATGCGCGGCGCGGTGTTCGCGATGCGCCGCGATCGGTCATGGCGAGTCTAGCAACGCCAAATGTCGGAATTGCATGCGCGGGCGCACAACAGCATGTCGCGCGCGTCGGCAATCGCTGCGCGGCGGGGGTGCGGCCTTACTGGCCGTAGTGGACGACGATCCGCGCGGAGCCGAGCGCCTGCGTGCCGATCTCGTGCTCGAACATCGGCGCGGGGCGGCCCTGCGCGACGCGCAGGTCGGTGCTCTTCAGCGCATAGACGGTGATCACGTAGCGGTGCGGCTTGCCGGGCGGCGGGCACGGGCCGCCGTAGCCGTCGATGCCGAAGTCGTTGCGCGCCTCGCTCGCGCCGATGCGTCGCATCAGGCCCGACGCGCTCGCATCGGCGGGCACGCTCGTCACGCTGGCCGGCAGGCTCGCGACCGCCCAGTGCCACCAGCCGTGGCCGGGCGCGTCGGGGTCGAACATCGTGATCGCGTAGCCGCGCGTGCCGGGCGGCGGATTGCGCCACGACAGCTGCGGCGAGCGGTTCGCGCCCTTGCAGTCGCCGCGATCGAACACCTGCGCGGCGCCGACGCGGCCGCCCGGCGACAGGTCGTCGCTCGTGACGATGAAGGCGGAATCGGCATGGGCCGGCGGCATGCAGGCGAAGCCGGCGGCGCAGAGAAGGACGAGGGCGAGCGGGGAGGGGCCGTTCGATGACGCAGGCGGAGCGATCTGTCGACCCACACGCATATGGCGCTTCTCCCGTCACGTGGGCCGGACCGACGAGCCCGGCATCGTTGTTGTCGCGAAGGCGGTTGCGGCGATGGAGCAAGTCTAGCATTAGGGTTCGATGAGCGACGCATGCAATGACGGGCAATCGTCGACGATTCCCGCGCGGACGAAAAAAAAGCCGCCCGCCGTGAGGCGAGCGGCTCTGGCCGCTGCGGCGCCGGCATGTCCGCCGGCACGGGGCCTTACTCCTGGGCGCCCGTCGCGCCGCCGTGCGCGGCCGACCACTCGGCCGGCGCGTGCAGGAATTTCTCGACTTCGTCGAGCGTCTTCGTCTCGAAGTAGCCCGACGCCTTCGCGACGCGCAGCACGTCCCACCACGTCGCGAGCGCGTGCAGGTCGACGTCGATGTCCTTCAGGACCGACACGCTTTCCTTGAAGATGTTGTAGTGGAACAGCACGAAGCAGTGGTTCACCGTCGCGCCGGCCGTGCGCAGCGCGTTGACGAAGTTGATCTTGCTGCGGCTGTCGGTCGTCAGGTCTTCCACGAGCAGCACGCGCGAGCCTTCTTCCAGGTGGCCCTCGATCTGCGCGTTGCGGCCGAAACCCTTCGGCTTCTTGCGCACGTACTGCATCGGCACCATCATGCGATCCGCGAGCCATGCCGCGAACGGGATGCCGGCCGTCTCGCCGCCCGCCACCGCGTCGATCTGCTCGAAGCCGACGTCGCGCATGATCGTCGTTTCCGCCATTTCCATCAGCGCGCGGCGCACGCGCGGATACGAGATCAGCTTGCGGCAGTCGATATAGACGGGACTTGCCCAGCCGGACGTGAAGATGAACGGTTTTTCGGCGTTGAAGTGCACCGCTTGCACTTCGAGCAGGATTTTGGCGGTCGTATCCGAGATCGACTGACGATCGTAGCCTGTCATGGGCATTCCTTGGGTGATGAGCGAGGAGCGGGCGCGGGCCCGGCGGCGCAGCAAGGTGAGCCCGCCCGCGAGGGCCGGGGCGCGACCGGGGGGCCGATCGCATTGCTGCGCGCGTAGCCCGCTATTTTACCCGATTCGGGCTGGATTTCGACGGGCGCCGCACCGCGCGCCACGGGTGAAACAAACGGGGCGCGATCGATGGGGCGCCGATGCCCGCGATGCGGCGCCGCAGCAACGTTCGTCATGCGCGGGGTGTACACTAGGCGACCCATTAGAAATCGTTCAGTACTTTGTACTTTCCTCTTGCCACCCGCCAAGGTTCGCGGGCGTGCCCATCCGGTGCGCCGCGGCCGTCGCAGCAATCGACCATCCCCTCGATCCACGCACACGCGGCTCCAGGTGCTGTGTACTGAACAGTCACAATTTCGCAAGTCTCTCGCAGGTCAATCATGGACGAACAACTGAAGCAGGCCGCTCTCGCCTATCACCTGAACCCGAAACCCGGCAAGATTTCGGTCACGCCGACCAAGCCGCTGTCGAACCAGCTCGATCTGTCGCTCGCGTATTCGCCGGGCGTCGCGGCCGCGTGCGAGGCGATCCATGCCGATCCGCTCGACGCGCAGAAGTACACGTCGCGCGGCAACCTCGTCGGCGTCATCACGAACGGCACCGCGGTGCTCGGCCTCGGCAACATCGGCCCGCTCGCCGCGAAGCCGGTGATGGAAGGCAAGGGCTGCCTGTTCAAGAAGTTCGCGGGCATCGACGTGTTCGACATCGAGCTGTCGGAATCCGATCCGGACAAGCTCGTCGAAGCGATCGCAATGCTCGAGCCGACGCTCGGCGGCATCAACCTCGAGGACATCAAGGCGCCGGAGTGCTTCTACATCGAGCAGAAGCTGCGCGAGCGCATGAAGATCCCGGTCTTCCACGACGACCAGCACGGCACCGCGATCATCGCGTCGGCCGCGATCCTGAACGGCCTGAAGGTGGTCGGCAAGAAGCTTGACGAAGTGAAGCTCGTCTGCTCGGGCGCGGGCGCCGCGGCGATCGCGTGCCTGGACCTGCTCGTGAAGCTCGGCCTGAACAAGGCGAACGTGCTCGTGTGCGATTCGAAGGGCGTGATCTACGAAGGCCGCGGCAACCTCGATCCGTCGAAGCAGCGCTACGCGGTGACGACCGACGCGCGCACGCTCGGCGATGCAATCGTCGGCGCCGACGTGTTCCTCGGCTGCTCGAGCGCCGGCGTGCTGAAGCAGGACATGGTCAAGGCGATGGGCAGCCGTCCGCTGATCCTCGCACTCGCGAACCCGGAACCGGAAATCCGCCCGGAAGACGCGAAGGCCGCGCGCTCGGACGTGATCATTGCGACCGGCCGTTCGGACTACCCGAACCAGGTCAACAACGTGCTGTGCTTCCCGTTCATCTTCCGCGGCGCGCTCGACGTCGGCGCGACGACGATCACGGAAGAGATGAAGCTCGCGTGCGTGCGCGCGATCGCCGAGCTGGCCCAGGAAACCGACCAGAGCGAGGAAGTCGCGAAGGCGTATGAAGGCCATTCGCTCGAGTTCGGCCCGGAATACCTGATCCCGAAGCCGTTCGACCCGCGCCTGATCATCAAGATCGCGCCGGCCGTCGCGCAGGCCGCGATGGATTCGGGCGTCGCGACCCGCCCGATCCAGGACATGGACGCATACCGCGAGCAGCTCGGCGCGACCGTCTACCGCACCGGCATGGTGATGCGCCCGGTGTTCGCGACCGCGAAGAAGCAGCAGGCCCGCATCGTGTTCGCCGAGGGCGAGGACGAGCGCGTGCTGCGCGCCGCGCAGTTCGTGCTGCAGGAAAAGATCGCGAAGCCGGTCATCGTCGGCCGCCCGTCGGTCGTCGAGATGCGCTTGCAGAAGATCGGCTCGAAGCTGAAGGCCGGCGTCGATTTCGAGATCGTCAATCCGGAAGACGACACCCGCTATCACCGCTACTGGCAGGCGTACCACGAGATCGGCGCGCGCGACGGCGTGACGCCGGAAGTCGCGAAGGCCGCGCTGCGCAAGTTCAACACGCTGATCGGCGCGATGCTCGTCCACCTGGGCGACGCGGACGGCATGATCTGCGGGATGATCGACACGTACCACAGCCATCTGAAGTTCATCGAGCAGGTGCTGGGCCGCGCGAAGGGCGCCGAGCATTACGCGGCGATGAACCTGCTGATGCTGCCGGGCCGCAACCTGTTCCTGTGCGATACCTACGTGAACGAGCAGCCGAGCGCCGAGCAGCTCGCCGACATGACGATCCAGGCCGCGGCCGAGATCGAGCGCTTCGGCATCACGCCGAAGGCCGCGCTGCTGTCGAACTCGAACTTCGGCAGCGCGCCGTCGGCGACGTCGCGCCGGATGGGCGAAGCCCGCAAGCTGATCGTCGAACGCGCGCCGCACCTGGAAGTGGACGGCGAAATGCACGGCGACGCGGCGCTGTCCGAAGCGATCCGCAAGGCCGCGTTCCCGGGCACGACGCTGACGGGCGAAGCGAACCTGCTGATCATGCCGAACGTGGAAGCGGCGAACATCGCGTACAACCTGCTGAAGATGGTCGGCGGCGAAGGCGTGACGGTCGGCCCGTTCCTGCTCGGCGCGGCGAAGCCGGTCCACATCCTGACGCCGGCCGCGACCGTGCGCCGGATCATCAACATGACGGCGGTGGCCGCGGCGAACGTCAACACGAAGTAAATTCGCGCGAGCGTTCGCGCCGCGCCTTGCGCGCGGCACCAAGAAAAACGCCACGGAGCCTCGGTTCCGTGGCGTTTTTTTTCATGGCGCGCCGCAGATCGCGGCGGCCGGCGCGGGCCCGCTCAGGCCACCTGCTGATGGTGCTGGGTGCCCGCCGGCGAACGCCACTGCGCGAGCAGCGTGTTCCACTTCTGGCGCACCGCGCGCAGGTTGTTCTCCTTCACGTGGCCGTAGCCGCGGATGCCGTCCGGCAGCGCCGCCAGCTCGAGCGCGAGCGGGCGGTTCGCGGCGTTCAGCTTGCCGACCAGCTCGTCGACCAGCGCCTCGTACTCGCCGATCAGCGCGCGCTCGGTGCGGCGCTCGTCGGTGCGGCCGAACGGATCGAGGCCGGTGCCGCGCAGGAACTTCAGCTTCGCGAGCATCCGGAACGCGGACATCATCCACGGGCCGTACGCCTTCTTCACCAGATGGCCGTGTGCGTCCTTCTTCGCGAACAGCGGCGGCGCGAGGTGGAATTTCAGCTTCCAGTCGCCTTCGAACTGCGCGGACAGCCGCGCGAGGAACGCCGGATCGGACTGCAGCCGCGCGACCTCGTATTCGTCCTTGTACGCCATCAGCTTGAACAGGCTGCGCGCAACCACCTCGGTCAGCGGCTCCTGCGCGGCGTCGCCGTCGGCCAGCGCGCGCTCGGCTGCGCGCACCTTGTCGACGAACGCCGCGTAGCGGGCCGCATAGGCCGCGTTCTGGTACGCGGTAAGGAAGTCCACCCGCTTCGCGATCAGCGCATCGACGGATTTCTTCGTGTGCAGCGTGATCACCGTCGCGCCGGCCTGCGCGTTGCGCGCGTCGCCGGCCGCGGCCTGCTGCACGCTCGCGAGATCGTGCGCGGCGCGGCGGCCCCAGTCGAATGCCGCGCGGTTCTTGTCGACCTGCACGGCGTTCAGCTCGATCGCGCGTTCGAGCGACGCGAGCGTGAGCGGCAGCCAGCCCTTCTGCCACGCGTAGCCGAGCACGAACGGGTTCGTGTAGATCGCGTCGCCGAGCAGCGCGACCGCGAAGCGGTTCGCGTCGACCAGGTCGACCGCGTCGCCCGCGGCCGCGCGGATGTCCTGCTCGGCCGACAGGCCCGGGAACGACCAGTTCGGGTTCTTGATGAAATCGGCGGTCGGCGTCTGCGCGCTGTTCACGACCACGCGCGTCGCGTCGTGCCGCATCCGCGACGTGCATTCGTCGCCGGCCGTGACGAGCGCGTCGCAGCCGATCACGAGGTCGGCCTCGCCCATCGCGATCCGCGTCGCATGGATGTCGGTCGGCGCGTGCGAGATCTGCACGTGGCTCATCACCGCGCCGCCCTTCTGCGCGAGGCCGGTCACGTCGAGCACGGTCACGCCCTTGTTTTCCAGGTGCGCGGCCATCCCGAGCAGCGCGCCGATCGTCACGACGCCGGTGCCGCCGACGCCCGTCACCAGCACGCCGTACGCGCGGTCGATCGCCGGCAGCGCCGGTTCGGGGATCGGCGGGAGCGCGCTGCCGTCGACCGCAACGGCCTTCGGCTTCTTCAACTGGCCGCCCTCGACGGTGACGAAGCTCGGGCAGAAGCCCTTCACGCACGAGAAGTCCTTGTTGCAGGTCGACTGGTTGATCTGGCGCTTCGTGCCGAATTCGGTTTCCAGCGGCTCGACCGACAGGCAGTTCGACTGCACCGAGCAGTCGCCGCAGCCTTCGCACACCGCGTCGTTGATCACGACGCGTTTTGCCGGGTCCGGATACGTGCCGCGCTTGCGGCGGCGGCGCTTCTCGGTCGCGCAGGTCTGGTCGTAGATCAGGATCGTCGTGCCCTCGATCTCGCGCAGCTCGCGCTGCACGTCGTCGAGCTGGTCGCGGTGATGGATCGTGACGCCCGGCGCGAGCAGCGACTTCGTGTCGTCGTACTTCTCCGGCTCATCGGTGACGATCACGATCTTCTTCGCGCCTTCCGACGCGAGCTGGTGCGTGATCTGCGGCACCGTCAGCACGCCGTCGACCGGCTGGCCGCCCGTCATCGCGACCGCGTCGTTGTAGAGGATCTTGTAGGTGATGTTCGCCTTCGACGAGATCGCCGCGCGCACCGCGAGCAGGCCCGAATGGAAGTAGGTGCCGTCGCCGAGGTTCGCGAACACGTGCTTCTCGTCGGTGAACGGCGCCTGGCCGATCCACGGCACGCCTTCGCCGCCCATCTGGCTGAAGGTGCTCGTGCTGCGGTCCATCCACACGGTCATGTAGTGGCAGCCGATTCCCGCGATCGCGCGCGAGCCGTCCGGCACGTTGGTCGACGTGTTGTGCGGGCAGCCGGAGCAGAACCACGGCTTGCGCTCGGTCGTCACGTGCGGCTTCGCGAGCGCCGTTTCCTTCGCGTTGATCACGGCGATGCGCGCAGCGATGCGCGCGCGCACGTCGGACGGCAGCTCGAACTTCTCGAGGCGCGTCGCGATCGCCTTCGCGATGATCGCGGGCGACAGCTCGTAGTGCGCGGGCAGCAGCCAGTTGCCCATCGGCACCGACCATTCGCCGCCGGCGCCGTCCTTCTCGTCGAACTTGCCGAATACGCGCGGCCGCTGGCCGTCCGGCCAGTTGTACAGCTCTTCCTTGATCGCGTATTCGAGAATCTGGCGCTTTTCCTCGACCACGAGGATTTCGTCGAGGCCGCGCGCGAACGCCTGCGCGCCCTGCGCCTCGAGCGGCCACACGCAGCCGACCTTGTACAGGCGGATGCCGATGCGCGCGCAGGTTTCGTCGTCGAGGCCGAGGTCGATCAGCGCCTGGCGCACGTCGAGGTACGCCTTGCCGCCCGTCATGATGCCGAAGCGCGCATGCGGCGAATCGATCTCGATGCGGTCGAGCTTGTTCGCGCGCACATATGCGAGCGCCGCGTACCACTTGTAGTCGAGCAGGCGCGCTTCCTGCACGAGCGGCGGGTCGGGCCAGCGGATGTTCAGGCCGCCGTCGGGCATGATGAAGTCCGACGGCAGCACGATGTCGGTGCGATGCGGGTCGATGTCGACCGATGCCGACGATTCGACCACGTCGGTCACGCACTTCAGCGCGACCCACAGGCCCGAATAGCGGCTCATCGCCCAGCCGTGCAGGCCGAAGTCGAGATATTCCTGCACGTTGGACGGGAACAGCACCGGCAGGCCGCAGGCCTTGAAGATGTGTTCGGACTGGTGCGCGAGCGTCGACGATTTCGCCGCGTGGTCGTCGCCGGCGAGCACGAGCACGCCGCCGTGCTGCGACGAGCCGGCCGAGTTGGCGTGCTTGAACACGTCGCCCGTGCGGTCGACGCCGGGGCCCTTGCCGTACCACATGCCGAACACGCCGTCGTGCTTCGCGCCGGGGAACAGGTTCACCTGCTGCGAGCCCCACACGGCGGTGGCGGCGAGGTCTTCGTTGAGGCCGGGCTGGAAAACGATCTGGTGGGCGGACAGGTGCTTCTTGGCCTTCCACAGCGACTGGTCGAGGCCGCCGAGCGGCGAGCCGCGGTAACCGGAGATGAAGCCGGCCGTGTTGAGGCCGGCGGCGCGGTCGCGTTCCTGCTGGAGCATCGGCAGGCGCACGAGGGCCTGGATGCCGCTCATGTACGCGCGGCCGCGTTCGAGCGTGTATTTGTCGTCGAGCGTGACGGATGTCAGCGCGGCTTCCAGGGATGCGCGTTGGCCTGCGTCTAGCGGGGCATTCATGGATGTGTCTCCTCCACCCAGTTTGGGATCGCCAAAACTTCGAGCGCTTCGGCGACTTGTGGACGCGTCGGCAGTGGCCGGCATATTGGCCGGTTTTCAGTGATCGTAGCACTGGGATAAACCCGCCGCTCGTCGTCAAAATTGCCGGGCGGAGCGCGCTCCTGAGCAGGAATGACGCGTTACATCATGTAAAAGCATGTAAAGCTGCCTCGATCGCGAGCCGTTTGACGTTAATCTTGTCGGCCTGCCGGAGGTGCCCGTTCCTGCCGTCGTTTCGGCGCGCACGGGGAGGCTCCGGCAGTTCAACAGGAGGTGCAATGAATACACGTCATATCCAGAGTTTTCTGATCGTGTCCGCCGCGTTTTTCTCGATGACCGGCCCGGTGCACGCGCGCGGCGCGAGCGCACTCGCGGCGGCCGGCGCGCAGATGCGCCAGATCGCGCCGGCCCAGGACGCCGCCGCGCAACCGTCGGGCGGCGTGCGCGGGGCCGCGCCGCGGGCGAACGTGCGTTGATCCGGCCGCGCGGCCCAGCCGGCCGCGCCGCTGAAGCAAAAAGGGCGGGAATCCGAGGATTCCCGCCCTTTCTTTTTGAGCCGGCCGGCGCCCGCTGCCGCGGGGCGCCCGGTGCCGCATCCGTCAGGCCTTGTCCTGCACGACGCCGCGGCGGATCTGGTCGAGTTCGATCGATTCGAACAGCGCCTTGAAGTTGCCTTCGCCGAAGCCCTGGTTGCCCTTGCGCTGGATGATCTCGAAGAAGATCGGCCCGATCTGGTTTTCGGTGAAGATCTGCAGCAGCAGGTCGTCGCGCGCGCCGTCGATCAGGATCTTGCGCTTCCTCAGCTCGTCCAGCGGTTCGCCGTGGTCCGGCACGCGGCGGTCGACGAGTTCGTAGTACGTGTCGATCGTGTCGAGCAGCTTCACTTCCTTGCCGCGCAGGCCGTCGACCGCGCGATAGATGTCCGTCGCGCCGAGCGCGATGTGCTGGATGCCTTCGCCGTGGTACGCATCGAGGTATTCCTGGATCTGGCCGGCAGTGTCCGAGCCTTCCTCGTTGATCGGGATGCGGATCTTGCCGCACGGCGACGTCATCGCCTTCGACTTCACGCCCGTCACCTTGCCTTCGATGTCGAAGTAGCGCACTTCGCGGAAGTTGAACAGGCGCTCGTAGAACTCCGCCCATTCCTGCATGCGGCCGCGATGCACGTTGTGCGTCAGGTGGTCGATGTAGGTGAGGCCGTGGCCGACCGGGTTCGGGTTCGCGCCGGGGATCGGCTCGAAGTCGACGTCATAGATGCTGATGTCGCCGATCGCGCCCGGTTGCGCGCCGTTCTTGCCGCGCCAGCGGTCGACGAAGTAGATCAGCGAATCGCCGATGCCCTTGATCGCCGGGATGTTCAGCTCCATCGGGCCGGTCTTGTTGTCGAAGCCCCACGCGCCGAGCTCGAGCGCATGCTGGTAGGCCTTCGCCGCATCCTGCACGCGGAACGCGATCGCGCAGATCGACGGGCCGTGCAGGCGCGCGAAGCGCTGCGCGAACGAATCCGGCTCGGCGTTGATGATGAAGTTGATATCGCCCTGGCGGTAGACCGTCACGTCCTTGTGGCGATGGCGCGCGATCGCGGTGAAACCCATGCGCTCGAACAGCTGGCCGAGCGCCTTCGGGTCCGGCGCGGTGTATTCGATGAATTCGAAGCCGTCGGTGCCGACGGGGTTGTCCCAGGTGGGGATCTGCATCCGTGTCTCCTTTGTCGATCCGCGCCAACGGTTCAGCGCTTGCCCGGATCTCATGCTTTGCGGTCGAACGGCCTTGGCGCTTCAGCACCCGGCCCGGTTCCATGCCAATAACGAAGCGCGCCGCGACGCGCGCGATGAATCAGTGCGTGCGACAAAGTGTAGCGGGCGAGCCGGGGCGAAAACTTGCGAACTTGATCGCGTGTGACTACGATGGCGCAATTTCCAGTCTCGAATTCATGCTTGGGAGGCAGAACATGGCGCAAGTGGAACTCGATGCCATCGACCGGCGGATTCTCGCGATCCTTCAGGAGAACGGGCGCCTGTCGAACCAGGAGATCGCCGAACGGGTGAACCTGTCGCCGAGCCCGTGCCTGCGGCGCATCCGGCGGCTCGAGGAGATCGGCGTGATCACCGGCTATGTCGCGTTGCTGGATCCGCAGAAGCTCGGGCTCGACCTGCTCGCGTACGTCAGCGTGCGGCTCGAGAAGCGCGGCGGGCTCGCGCCGGCGCGCGCGGACGAAACGCCGGCGCGCGCCGGCGCGACGCATGCGGAGCTGTTCCGCGCGGCAGTGCAGGCGTGGCCGGAAGTGGTCGCGTGCCACGCGATGACGGGTGACATGGATTACCTGCTGCGCGTGCAGGTCGAGGACATGGCGCATTTCTCGCGCTTCGTGCAGGATCAGCTGCTGCACCATCCGTCGGTGATCGACATGAAGACGAGCTTTTCGCTCGAATGCTTCAAGGAGACGACGGCGCTGCCGATCCGCACGACGCGATAGCGCGTGCCGGCGAGTCGCCCGGCGGGCGGCGGAAGCAACGAGCGGGGAGCGATTGCGCGGAATCCGCGCGGGAGCCGGGCGCGCCGCGCAGGCAGCAGGCCTGCGGCGGGCGCCGGTGCGGCTGACGTCAGGCGGTCAGCGCGGCGGGCATCAGCGATTCGATGAACTTCGACGTGCGGTGCGCCTGGCGCTTGAGCGCGTAGTCGAACACCGCGGCCTGTTCCTGCAGCATCTCGGCGATGATCGTCGAGTGGTCGGCGGGCGCGAGCGACAGATACGCGTCGGCTTCGCCGTACGCATACTCGATCCGCATCCCGGACTTCTTCGCGATGTGCATCATCGTCGCGTTGCGCGACAGGCAATGCATATACAGCATCGTCACGTGCGTGTTGCGGCTGCGGATCGCCGCGCGCTCGAACAGCTTCGAGCCGACGCCGCGGCCGCGCGCGCTTTCGAGCACCGACACGCCGAATTCGGCGGTGCGCTTGTCGCCTTCGGCGGGCAGGTAGGCCAGGTGGCCGACGCCGATCAGTTCGAGTTCGTGGTCGAACACGCCGAACACGGTGTCGCGGCCGAAGTCGATCGTGCGGACATAGTTCTCGAGCACGTGGTCGGGCACCATCTGGCCGAAGCGCAGCAGGCGGTCCTCTTCATGGAGCGCGAGAAAGTGGGTGAGCATCTGCTCACGGTCTTTGGAAGCCAGTTCCCTGACGAGAACCGGCGCAGCACCGGCGGTGCCGACGACATCGGCATGGCCGTGGGTATGCGTGTTCATCGTGGGTTCCTCAATGTGTGACCGTACAGTGGGTTGTGCAACGCAACAGCATTCTACCCGACCGCAGGTCTCCGGATTGGGGAAAACCCGTACTCGTTTTCGAGGTGAAATTCTAAATACGCTTAAAAATCTTTGTAAATCACTGATTTTAAACGATTTAAAAATTCATCATATGAAATGCGCGGCCGGCTGATGCAGTGTTTCCGTCGCGCAACGCATGCTGCTTTGCGGCAATCAGGCGGGCGACGACAGGCCGTGCTCGATCATGCCGATCACCTGCTCCGCGAAGTCGCGGTAGCCGAGGCGCCCGCCCGGCTTGAGCCAGGTGAACGTCCAGTTGATCATCCCGAACACCATCATCGTCACCGACGTCTGGTTGTCTCGCGAGATTCGGTCCGGATACGCGCGCGCGAGCTGGCGCGCGAACGCGGCGACCACGTCGCGCTGGCGGTCGAGGATGATCTCGCGCTGCGCATCCTCGAGATACTTCACGTCGTTGAGCAGCGCGACGTGGCGGCTGTGCGACGTCTCGTACTCGGCGAGGAACGCGCGCACCAGCTCCGCGAATGCTTCGCGCTCGGTCAGGCCGCGCCGCTGGCTGGCGCCCTCGACCTCGGCGATGATCAGCATCAGCCGCTTCGTGTAGCGGTCGAGCAGGTCGAACAGGATCGCTTCCTTGCTCTCGTAATAGTGATAGAGGCGCGCCTTCGACGTGCCGCTCGCGGTCGCGAGATCGGACATCGACGTGCTCGGGTAGCTCGACTGCGCGAACTTCTGGGCGGCGAGATCGAGGATCTGCTCGCGCTGGGATTCGTGATCGGGGGCTCGGGTACGGGCCATGTTCTGAGGCGGGAGATTAGCGTTGCGGCACGGCGGCGCGGGTGGCGCGCACCAGCGTGACGGGGAGGTCGGCGGCGGGGTCCTGCAGTTCGAGGCGGCCGGCGGCGGCCAGCTCCCGGCAGCGCCACAGCGCGATCGAGTCGCTGACGAACAGCCCGCCGCGGTCGGCGCCGGCCATCACGCTGCCGGCGAGCCGCCGCGCCGGCAGCCAGTCGCCGTCCGCGTGCTCGAGGATCAGCGCATCGAGGTTCGCGAAGTGGCCACTCTTGATCGTGTTGCTGATCCAGTAGCGGAGCTCGGCATCCAGGTGCTTCGCTTCCTGCCATTCGAGCGCGAGCCGGCCGATGCGCAGCACCGAGATCGGCGCGGCTTCCGGCAGCTTCGCGCGCAGCTGCGCGGGCGAGAACATGCCGGTCGCGCACGCGCGGTCCGCACGCGGCGGCGGCGTATCGAGGTCGGCATCCGACAGGCGGACTTCGTTCAGGCGCTGCGGCACATTGCGCAGATGGTAGGCGACCCGGCGCAGCAGCAGCTTGTCGCCGACGCTCGGCGCATGCCAGACGACCACCTGGCCGGTGTCCATCGCCAGCAGGTCGAGGCTTGCGAACTCGTGTTCGACTTCCGCCTTCCAGTCGGGGATCTGATCGCCGAGCACGCGCTGCCAGAATGCCGCGCGGGCGTCCGGCGTCTCGTCGATGCCCTTGAGGGGCCCGACGGCCAGATCGTCGCGCAATCCGACGACGCGCTCGTCGCGCCCGGCTTGCGCAAGCGCCTCGTTGAGCGACGCGGCGGCGGAGCCGCCCTGAATCACGTGAATGGTACTCATCGGCCTGTCGTCAACAATAGAAAACCGCCGGCCGGTCGGACCTGGCGCGGTCCGGCCGACGGGCGGCCCCTAGTGTAAGCGAGATGTGTGACGGCGCGAAACCGTCGGGCACAGCGACGCCGGGCCGCACCGTGCCGGGCTTGCGGCCGGTCGACGCCCCGGCTCGCGGGCGGGTCAACGTTCGTCGTAGCTCACCACGACCTTGTCGCTGACCGGATGGCACTGGCAGGTGAGCACGAAGCCGTCCTTCACCTCCTGCGCCTCGAGCGTGTAGTTCTTCTCCATCCGCACCTCGCCTTCGAGCACCTTCGCGCGGCAGGTGCAGCACACGCCGCCCTTGCACGCGTACGGCAGCGCGAGGCCGGCGCGCAGGCCGACGTCGAGCAGGCTCACGCCTTCGTACGGCAGGCGCAGCTTGCGCTTCTTGCCGTCGAGGACGATTTCGAGTTCGGCGGCGGGCGTCGCGTCGGTGATCTCGACGGCCGGCACGCCGGCCTGCGGCAGCGGGGTGCCGAAGCGCTCGACGTGGACCTTCGCCTGCGGCACGCCGGCCGCCTTCAGCGCGGCTTCCGCCGCATCCATCATCGGCGCGGGGCCGCAGATGAACGCCTCGTCGATTGAGTCGGCCGGTACGAGCGTGTCGAGGAACGCCGCGCACTTCGCCTGGTCGAGCACGCCGTTGAACAGCTCGACGTCCTGGAGGTCGTCGGACAGCACGTGATACAGCACGAAGCGGTTCATGTAGCGGTTCTTCAGGTCCTCGAGCTCCTCCGCGAACATGATCGCGTCGACGCTGCGGTTGCCGTAGATCAGCGTGAACGTGCTGCGCGGCTCCAGCTCGAGCGTCGTCTTGACGATCGCGAGCACCGGCGTGATGCCCGAGCCGCCGGAGAACGCCACGTATTGCTTGCCGTGATCCGCATTCAGGTGCGTGAAGAAGCGGCCGTCCGGCGTCATCACGTCGATCGTGTGGCCGGGCTTGAGCGTGTCGAACGCGAAATTCGAGAAGCGCCCGCCGCGCACGCGCTTGATGCCGATGCGCAGCTCGCCGTCGCGGTCGTAATCGGTGGTGCCGACGCAGATCGAGTACGAGCGGCGCGTTTCTTCACCGTCGATATGGGTTTTCAGCGTGACGAACTGCCCTTGCGTGAAACGGTAGGCGTCGCGCAGCTCGGGCGGCACATCGAACGAGACGGTCACGGCGTCGGCGGTCTCGGGCCGCACGTCGCGGATACGCAGCGGATGAAATTGCGGGGTCGCCATATTCAGTAGGGTTTGAAGTAGTCGAAGGGTTCGCGGCAGTCGACGCAGCGATACAGCGCCTTGCAGGCGGTCGATGCGAATTGGGCGAGACGCTCGGTGCGCGCGGAGCCGCAGCGCGGGCAGACCGGTGCCGCGACCGGGCGCGGCACGAAGCGGACGACGTTTTCGCGCGGCGCGGTGCTGCCGCACTGGCCGACCGGCGGCGCGATGCCGTACGCGCGCAGCTTGTCGCGCGCTTCCTGCGTGATCCAGTCGGTCGTCCACGCGGGGGCGAGCACGGTTTCGACCCGGTGCGGCGGCAGGCCGGCCTGCTGCATCGCGGCCGCGATGTCCTCGGCGATCTGCGACATCGCCGGGCAGCCCGAGTAGGTCGGCGTGATCACGACCTCGAGCTGGCCGTCGTCCGCGCGCCGGACGTCGCGCAGGATGCCCAGCTCGCGGATCGATACGACGGGGATTTCCGGGTCGGGCACCGCTTCCAGCACTTCCCATGCGCGCGCGAGCAGCGGATCGGCGGGGTGCGAAGCGGGGGCGGCGGCGGTGGGGACGGACATCGTCAGGCTCCGGTGAGTCGGTGCGTTACCAGGTCGCGCCCGGATGCTGGCGCGCGAGGCTCTGCATTTCGGCGAGCAGGTAGCCCATGTGTTCCGAGTGCTCGCCCTGCTTGCCGGTCGTGACGTGCTGGACCGGCGAGGGCAGAGCGAGGGTCGCCTCCGCGAGCGCGTCGTCGACGTCGGTGCGCCACCCCGCTTCGAGCGAGGCCGGCGCCGGGCCGATGCCGTGCGCGGCGATCGCGTCGTCGATCCGGTCCGCGGCGAAGAACTCGCGCGTGTACGGCATCAGGTAGTCGAGCGCCGCCTGCGCACGGCGGTGCGATTCGTCGGTGCCGTCGCCGAGGCGCACGAACCATTCGCGTGCGTGATGCACGTGGTAGCGGGTTTCCTTGACCGATTTCGCGGCGATCGCGGCGAGCGTCGCGTCGGACGAGGTTTCGAGCGCGGACCACACGTGCAGCATCAGCGTCGCGTACAGGAAGTTGCGCACGATCGTCACCGCGTAGTCCTTGTCGGCGTGCGCGGTGCCCGCGATCGGGCCGTAATGCGGCAGCTCGGCGAGCGTGAAGTTCGCGAACTCGCGTTCGGTGCGGAAGTACGCGTAGTCGTCCTCGGTCTTCGCGGCGCCGGTCAGCTGGCGCTCGAGGTCGGCCGCGTGCGTATACAGCATGCGCGCCTGGCCGACGAGGTCGAGGCTCATGTTGGTGAGCGCGATGTCTTCTTCGAGAATCGGGCCGTGGCCGCACCATTCGGCGTTGCGCTGACCGAGGATCAGCGCGTTGTCCGCGAGGCGCAGCACGTAGGCGAGGTGTTCGGGCGTGATCGTCATGGCGCGGGCGTTACATGTGGTTGACTTCGTCGGGCAGCGTGTAGAACGTCGGGTGACGGTAGATCTTGTCGCCCGCCGGTTCGAACAGCTCGGCCTTCTCGTTCGGATCCGACGCCGTGATCGCCGACGACGGCACCACCCAGATGCTCACGCCTTCCTGGCGGCGCGTGTACACGTCGCGCGCCATGCGCAGCGCCATCGACGCGTCGGCGGCGTGCAGGCTGCCGCAATGCTTGTGGTCGAGGCCCTGCTTGCTGCGCACGAACACTTCCCAGATCGGCCATTCCTTGTTCATCAGTCTCTCCTGGATTCCCGGATTCGATGGAGCCCGGCGCGCGGGCGCCGGGGCATGCCGCTCAGGCGGCGTGTTGTTCGGCGCGGGCGCGGCGCTTCGCTTCGTGCGCGAGCGCGGCTTCGCGCACCCATGCGCCGTCCTCGTGCGCCTTCACGCGGGTCGCGAGGCGCTCCTTGTTGCACGGGCCGTCGCCATTGACGACGCGCCAGAATTCTTCCCAGTCGATCGCGCCGTAGTCGTGGTGCCCGCGCGCGTCGTTCCATTTCAGGTCCGGATCGGGCAGCGTCACGCCGAGCACCTTGGCCTGCTCGACGGTCGCGTCGACGAATTTCTGCCGCAGGTCGTCGTTCGTGATCCGCTTGATGCCCCACTTGGCCGACTGGTTGCTGTGCACGGAATCGGCGTCGCTCGGGCCGAACATCATCAGCACCGGCCACCACCAGCGGTCCACCGCCTGCTGGACCATTGCGCGCTGCGCGTCGGTGCCCTTCATCATCGACAGCAGCGCATCGAAGCCCTGCCGCTGGTGGAACGACTCCTCCTTGCACACGCGGATCATCGCGCGCGCATACGGGCCGTACGTGCAGCGGCACAGCGGGATCTGGTTCATGATCGCGGCGCCGTCGACGAGCCAGCCGATCACGCCGACGTCCGCCCAGGTCGGCGTCGGGTAGTTGAAGATGCTCGAGTATTTCGCCTTGCCGGCATGAAGCGCGTCGATCAGCGCATCGCGCGACACGCCGAGCGTCTCGGCCGCGCTATACAGGTAGAGGCCGTGGCCCGCTTCGTCCTGCACCTTCGCGAGCAGGATCGCCTTGCGCTTGAGGCTCGGCGCGCGCGAGATCCAGTTGCCTTCCGGCAGCATGCCGACGACTTCCGAGTGCGCGTGCTGCGAGATCTGGCGCACCAGCGTCTTGCGGTACGCGTCGGGCATCCAGTCCTGCGGCTCGATCTTGCCGTCCGCGGCCATGACCGCGTCGAACCGCGCCTGCTCGGGCGACTCGGCCGCGGCGTCGAGCGGGGCGACGTTGCCGGGAATGTCGAGGGATTGCGTGTACATGGCGAGGTTCTCGTCCGGTTGAATGTGTGCGCAGTATAAACCAACCGACCGGTCGGTTAATAAATTTTTTGCGATAAATCATGCGGTGCGGGTATACGACAGGAGGGGTAATGGAGCCGCGCGCGGGAACGCGCGGCGACGCGCGGAGCCGAATGGCTTCTGCGGCACAATGCCCGCTTTCCGATGAGGATCTTGCCGATGTCTTTCCGTAGCAGTCTTGCCGCGGCCGCGCTGGGCGCGTCCGTTCTCCTGTCGCCGCTCGCGGCCGGCGCTGCGCCGGCGGGGTGGGTTGCCGCCTGGGCCACCGCGCTGCAGCCGATTCCGGATCTGGCGGCGCCGCCGCCGCTGTATCGCGCGCCCGACGTGGCGGGCAGGACGGTCCGGCAGATCGTTTATCCGACGGTGGCGGGCCGGGCGGCGCGGATTCGCGTGAGCAATGTGTACGGCAGCGGGCCGCTGGTCGTCGAGTCGGCGAGTCTCGCGCGCGCGGGCGAAGGTGCGGCGCTGGCCGACGCCGCGCCGGCGGCGGTGCGTTTCGGCGGCAAGGCGTCGGTCACGCTGGCGCCGGGGCAGGAGATCGAGAGCGATCCGGTGGCGATCGACGTGACGGCGGGGCGGCCGCTGGCGGTCAGTCTATATATGGGGGCGCACCAGCGGATGACAGTCTGGCATCGTGTGTCGAACCAGCTGAACTATGTATCGGGGCCGGGCGATTTCACGAGGGACGCCGGCGCCGGTACGTTCCGCACCCGCTTCACCCAATATGCGTGGGTGAGCGAGCTCGCGGTCGAGGCCGGACCGGCGCGCGCGAGTGTTGTGGCGATCGGCGATTCGATCACCGACGGGCTGCGCTCGAGCCTGAACCGGAATCGCCGGTGGCCGGATGCGTTGGCGCGCCGGTTTGCGTCGTCGGGTACGGATGCGATCGGCGTGGTGAACCTGGGGATCAGCGGCAATCGGCTGCTCAGCGATTCGGCGTGCTACGGCACGTCGCTGCAATCCCGCTTCGAGCGAGATGCACTGTCGCGTGCGGGTGTGAAGGCGGCGATCCTGCTGATCGGTATCAACGACATCAACTTCGCGGCGATGCCGCCGAAAGCCGGTCTCGATTGCGACCATCCGCATACGCAGGTGACGGCGGCATTGCTGATCGACGGCTATCGCCGGCTGATCGACGCTGCGCACCGCCAGGGCGTGAAGGTGATTGGCGCGACGCTCACGCCGGCGGCGTTGCCCGCGGGGCGCGAGGCGATCCGGCTGGAAGTGAACCGCTGGATCCGGACCGGCGGCGCGTTCGACGGGGTGGCGGACTTCGACGAGGCACTGCGTGACCCGGCGCGCCCGAGCGTTCTGCAGCGTCGCTACGACAGCGGCGACGGCATCCACCCGAGCGACGCCGGCTACGCGGCGATGGCCGATGCGGTGCCGGTCGATCGGCTGCAGGCGCTGGTTGCGGGGAAGTGACGTGTCGTGAGCGACGGGGCGCTCTATACGCTCTATATATAGGAGCGCCCCGTGCGCGGCAGCGCACGGGGTTTTTTTTGAATTTATTTCGCGCACCCCCTTGCGCTGGCGGCGCGGGATGCCTAGAATCACGCCTCTTTCGCGCTAACGGCAACGCAGCGCGGAAGGGGGAAGCGGAGTTGGTTGGATGCCCTGGTGGGCGCCCGGCCGGCGCAGGAAGATGAACCCCGCAGTCGCAACGAAGTAGTTAAAAAAGTTGTTGACGAACTGCGAAACAGTGTTCATAATCTCGTTTCTCTGCTGCTGACAACGCAGCGCTGCTGAGAAAGAAGAATTTCTCGCAGAAACGTTCTTTAAAAATTAACAGCCGATAAGTGTGGGCGCTTGATGGCAGCGAACCGATCCTCGGATCGGATAGCAAAAGTATCAAGAGTCTCACACTAAAGTAAGTCAGGTTTATGAAGCAATTCATATACCTGTCAGCTTTGAGTGAGCGACCGGTTCTTAACGGAACCGAAAACAGTAACAGGTTTGAACTGAAGAGTTTGATCCTGGCTCAGATTGAACGCTGGCGGCATGCCTTACACATGCAAGTCGAACGGCAGCACGGGTGCTTGCACCTGGTGGCGAGTGGCGAACGGGTGAGTAATACATCGGAACATGTCCTGTAGTGGGGGATAGCCCGGCGAAAGCCGGATTAATACCGCATACGATCTAAGGATGAAAGCGGGGGACCTTCGGGCCTCGCGCTATAGGGTTGGCCGATGGCTGATTAGCTAGTTGGTGGGGTAAAGGCCTACCAAGGCGACGATCAGTAGCTGGTCTGAGAGGACGACCAGCCACTGGGACTGAGACACGGCCCAGACTCCTACGGGAGGCAGCAGTGGGGAATTTTGGACAATGGGCGAAAGCCTGATCCAGCAATGCCGCGTGTGTGAAGAAGGCCTTCGGGTTGTAAAGCACTTTTGTCCGGAAAGAAATCCTTGGTCCTAATATGGCCGGGGGATGACGGTACCGGAAGAATAAGCACCGGCTAACTACGTGCCAGCAGCCGCGGTAATACGTAGGGTGCGAGCGTTAATCGGAATTACTGGGCGTAAAGCGTGCGCAGGCGGTTTGCTAAGACCGATGTGAAATCCCCGGGCTCAACCTGGGAACTGCATTGGTGACTGGCAGGCTAGAGTATGGCAGAGGGGGGTAGAATTCCACGTGTAGCAGTGAAATGCGTAGAGATGTGGAGGAATACCGATGGCGAAGGCAGCCCCCTGGGCCAATACTGACGCTCATGCACGAAAGCGTGGGGAGCAAACAGGATTAGATACCCTGGTAGTCCACGCCCTAAACGATGTCAACTAGTTGTTGGGGATTCATTTCCTTAGTAACGTAGCTAACGCGTGAAGTTGACCGCCTGGGGAGTACGGTCGCAAGATTAAAACTCAAAGGAATTGACGGGGACCCGCACAAGCGGTGGATGATGTGGATTAATTCGATGCAACGCGAAAAACCTTACCTACCCTTGACATGGTCGGAATCCTGCCGAGAGGCGGGAGTGCTCGAAAGAGAACCGATACACAGGTGCTGCATGGCTGTCGTCAGCTCGTGTCGTGAGATGTTGGGTTAAGTCCCGCAACGAGCGCAACCCTTGTCCTTAGTTGCTACGCAAGAGCACTCTAGGGAGACTGCCGGTGACAAACCGGAGGAAGGTGGGGATGACGTCAAGTCCTCATGGCCCTTATGGGTAGGGCTTCACACGTCATACAATGGTCGGAACAGAGGGTTGCCAACCCGCGAGGGGGAGCTAATCCCAGAAAACCGATCGTAGTCCGGATTGCACTCTGCAACTCGAGTGCATGAAGCTGGAATCGCTAGTAATCGCGGATCAGCATGCCGCGGTGAATACGTTCCCGGGTCTTGTACACACCGCCCGTCACACCATGGGAGTGGGTTTTACCAGAAGTGGCTAGTCTAACCGCAAGGAGGACGGTCACCACGGTAGGATTCATGACTGGGGTGAAGTCGTAACAAGGTAGCCGTATCGGAAGGTGCGGCTGGATCACCTCCTTTCCAGAGCTATTCGCAAAGTTGAGCGCTCACGCTTATCGGCTGTAAATTAGGACAGACTCAGGGGTCTGTAGCTCAGTCGGTTAGAGCACCGTCTTGATAAGGCGGGGGTCGTTGGTTCGAATCCAACCAGACCCACCAATTGTCTGGCGGAACATACCTGAGGAAGTCTCTGTACATGGGGGCATAGCTCAGCTGGGAGAGCACCTGCTTTGCAAGCAGGGGGTCGTCGGTTCGATCCCGTCTGCCTCCACCAATTGCGATGATCGTTAGCGCTTCAGCGCTTACGAGCATCTCACTCCCGAAGGGAGCCCAATGGATAATGTTTGATGGGGTTCGAGAGAACAAAATCGAATATTACGCATTGGCGATTGAGCCAGTCAGAGTGATATGAGTAACACCATATCGGCTGTCGTTCTTTAACAATCTGGAAGAAGTAAGTAATTTGGATAGCGGAAGCGTCTTGAGATGGACGTGGAAACTATCCGGGTTGTGATTGTATCGATGTATCTCAAGATGATTCGAACTTAATGTTCGGCTCAATTGGAATACGGCACAACGCGAGAACTCAACCTGTAGCGGCTGTCGATGAGACAGACTCGTTATAGGGTCAAGCGAACAAGTGCATGTGGTGGATGCCTTGGCGATCACAGGCGATGAAGGACGCGGTAGCCTGCGAAAAGCTACGGGGAGCTGGCAAACGAGCTTTGATCCGTAGATGTCCGAATGGGGAAACCCGGCCCTTTTGGGTCATCCTAGACTGAATACATAGGTCTAGTGAAGCGAACGCGGTGAACTGAAACATCTAAGTAACCGCAGGAAAAGAAATCAACCGAGATTCCCAAAGTAGTGGCGAGCGAAATGGGATGAGCCTTGTACTCTTTATTTGTATTGTTAGCCGAACGCTCTGGAAAGTGCGGCCATAGCAGGTGATAGCCCTGTAGGCGAAAACAGTATGAAAGAACTAGGTGTACGACAAGTAGGGCGGGACACGTGAAATCCTGTCTGAAGATGGGGGGACCATCCTCCAAGGCTAAATACTCGTGATCGACCGATAGTGAACCAGTACCGTGAGGGAAAGGCGAAAAGAACCCCGGGAGGGGAGTGAAATAGATCCTGAAACCGCATGCATACAAACAGTCGGAGCCTCGTAAGGGGTGACGGCGTACCTTTTGTATAATGGGTCAGCGACTTACGTTCAGTAGCAAGCTTAACCATATAGGGCAGGCGTAGCGAAAGCGAGTCCGAATAGGGCGTTCAGTTGCTGGGCGTAGACCCGAAACCAGGTGATCTATCCATGGCCAGGATGAAGGTGCGGTAACACGTACTGGAGGTCCGAACCCACTAACGTTGAAAAGTTAGGGGATGAGCTGTGGATAGGGGTGAAAGGCTAAACAAACCTGGAAATAGCTGGTTCTCTCCGAAAACTATTTAGGTAGTGCCTCGTGTCTCACCTTCGGGGGTAGAGCACTGTCATGGTTGGGGGGTCTATTGCAGATTACCCCGCCATAGCAAACTCCGAATACCGAAGAGTGCAATCACGGGAGACAGACATCGGGTGCTAACGTCCGGTGTCAAGAGGGAAACAACCCAGACCGCCAGCTAAGGTCCCCAAATATAGCTAAGTGGGAAACGAAGTGGGAAGGCTAAAACAGTCAGGAGGTTGGCTTAGAAGCAGCCACCCTTTAAAGAAAGCGTAATAGCTCACTGATCGAGTCGTCCTGCGCGGAAGATGTAACGGGGCTAAGCTATATACCGAAGCTGCGGATGCGTGCTTTGCACGCATGGTAGGAGAGCGTTCCGTAAGCCTGCGAAGGTGCCTTGTAAAGGGTGCTGGAGGTATCGGAAGTGCGAATGCTGACATGAGTAGCGATAAAGGGGGTGAAAGGCCCCCTCGCCGTAAGCCCAAGGTTTCCTACGCAACGTTCATCGGCGTAGGGTGAGTCGGCCCCTAAGGCGAGGCAGAAATGCGTAGCTGATGGGAAGCAGGTCAATATTCCTGCACCATTGTTAAATGCGATGGGGGGACGGATCGCGGAAGGTTGTCCGGGTGTTGGAAGTCCCGGTCGCTGCATTGGAGAAGGCGCTTAGGCAAATCCGGGCGCAGGATTCAAGGGTGTGGCGCGAGCTTCTTAGGAAGCGAAGCAATTGGAAGTGGTTCCAAGAAAAGCCTCTAAGCTTCAGTTTAACAGTGACCGTACCGCAAACCGACACAGGTGGGCGAGATGAGTATTCTAAGGCGCTTGAGAGAACTCGGGAGAAGGAACTCGGCAAATTGGTACCGTAACTTCGGGATAAGGTACGCCCTTGTAGCTTGACTGGCCTGCGCCAGGAGGGTGAAGGGTTGCAATAAACTGGTGGCTGCGACTGTTTAATAAAAACACAGCACTCTGCAAACACGAAAGTGGACGTATAGGGTGTGACGCCTGCCCGGTGCCGGAAGATTAAATGATGGGGTGCAAGCTCTTGATTGAAGTCCCGGTAAACGGCGGCCGTAACTATAACGGTCCTAAGGTAGCGAAATTCCTTGTCGGGTAAGTTCCGACCTGCACGAATGGCGTAACGATGGCCACACTGTCTCCTCCCGAGACTCAGCGAAGTTGAAGTGTTTGTGATGATGCAATCTACCCGCGGCTAGACGGAAAGACCCCATGAACCTTTACTGTAGCTTTGCATTGGACTTTGAACCGATCTGTGTAGGATAGGTGGGAGGCTATGAAACCGGAACGCTAGTTTCGGTGGAGCCGTCCTTGAAATACCACCCTGGTTTGTTTGAGGTTCTAACTTTGGCCCGTGATCCGGGTCGGGGACAGTGCATGGTAGGCAGTTTGACTGGGGCGGTCTCCTCCCAAAGCGTAACGGAGGAGTACGAAGGTACGCTAGGTACGGTCGGAAATCGTGCTGATAGTGCAATGGCATAAGCGTGCTTAACTGCGAGACCGACAAGTCGAGCAGGTGCGAAAGCAGGTCATAGTGATCCGGTGGTTCTGTATGGAAGGGCCATCGCTCAACGGATAAAAGGTACTCTGGGGATAACAGGCTGATACCGCCCAAGAGTTCATATCGACGGCGGTGTTTGGCACCTCGATGTCGGCTCATCTCATCCTGGGGCTGTAGCCGGTCCCAAGGGTATGGCTGTTCGCCATTTAAAGAGGTACGTGAGCTGGGTTTAAAACGTCGTGAGACAGTTTGGTCCCTATCTGCCGTGGGCGTTGGATATTTGAAGGGGGCTGCTCCTAGTACGAGAGGACCGGAGTGGACGAACCTCTGGTGTACCGGTTGTGACGCCAGTCGCATCGCCGGGTAGCTATGTTCGGAAGAGATAACCGCTGAAAGCATCTAAGCGGGAAACTCGCCTTAAGATGAGATATCCCTGGAGGCTTGACCTCCTTGAAGGGTCGTTCGAGACCAGGACGTTGATAGGTCAGGTGTGTAAGCGCAGTAATGCGTTCAGCTAACTGATACTAATTGCCCGTAAGGCTTGATCCTATAACAAGTCTGTCTCGATAGCCGTTAGCGCTTCAGCGCTTACGGATATCGAGCGTCGAGTGCGAGGCACTCGACGTACTGCGGTTGAAGTACCGCGTATGTGTGTGAGTACAACTCACAACCCAACCAAGATTACTGCTTCTTCCCGGATTGGTCGCGCTGCGAAGCCGCGCGACAACCCTCTTTGCCTGATGACCATAGCGAGTCGGTCCCACCCCTTCCCATCCCGAACAGGACCGTGAAACGACTCTACGCCGATGATAGTGCGGATTCCCGTGTGAAAGTAGGTAATCGTCAGGCTCCCTAAGCCAGAAACCCCCGCCTAACCGGCGGGGGTTTTTGCATTTGTGGCGCGGAAATGCGCGTGGCGAGCGGGGCACCCATCCGGGCGCACAGTCTTCTTCGAAAAAGCCCGGTGCGATCATCGTCGAACGAGGGGCGCCACCTCGATTCCTCGCAACTACCGTTAGCGCAAACAGGGCTGCTCAGCCTGAGCTCCCGCCCATCACCTCCGTACAGCCCCCAATATCCGGGCCGCCGTAAGCCGGCTGGTCCGAAGATCGTCAGCCGGGCTCGGATCGCTCAGCGCCGTATCGGGGCGCATGCTACGGCACGAGGAGCGCGGGGCACGGATCGGCACTGTCGGGTAAATCTTCGCGCCGCGGGCCAGTTTTCCTGCGGCGCGAGCGTACTGGCTGACGCGACGCGCCCGCGTAGAAGCCGGAGCAAGTGTCGTCGGCCAAGCGAACCAGATGGACGTCATGCGGGCAGGCCTGGTATCGCACGCAGATCGTTACTTCGCTGCGACAGGCCCGCCAGACAGCCATTCTTATCAGCATGCACGACTCGCCGGGGCGGCGAGCGATTTCATTGCCGGACATCAGCTGCAGTGGCCATGCACCCGCGTTGGCAATCATTGGTTCGAGCGCATGTTGTTGTCGGTCAAGCGCTGCGGGACGTTCATGCTGCTCATGTCGTTCGTTCGTGGAATCGTGCGGCGTCGCGCCGAGCCAGGGGCGGTCGAAGGGGCGCTCAGAAGCCGTGCATAGCGGCTATCGCTTCGCGGCTCGCGTGGCGAATCCAGGTGGCCTGTCAGGCCGACCATCGGCGCGACACCATTTGTTCGACATGTCGGCGGCAAGCACTATCGATGTCTCGGCTAGCGCGGCGGTCGCGAACTGGCGAACGAGCTTACGCATGATCGCGGTAGGGCTGACGATCTCGGCGGATAACGACATCACCCTATAGGCGGCACCCATCGACTGCGCAGCGCCAGGAAATGCCGCTGAAAAGCTCACAAGAAAGCGGCGTCCGTCCCGTCGCGAACCGATCGGCACGAAATTTGCCGGAATTTTTGCATATACCCCTTGGCTTTGTGACGCGAAGGCCGTATGATGGCGGTCTTCTGATTTTCGGCGCGGGTGCAGATCTGCGGCGAAACCAGAATCTGACGAAGATGTGTGCATCAACATGCCGGGCTTACGCCTCGCGGATCGTGCAGGCAGTCTCGGGGAGAATGAAAATAATCTTCGCGATGCGCTTGACACAAGTGTGATGTACCTCCATAATCGTCAGTTCTCTACGGAGGGGTGCCCGAGTGGCTAAAGGGGGCAGACTGTAAATCTGTTGGCTTACGCCTACGTTGGTTCGAATCCAACCTCCTCCACCAAGACATCAGCGCAGAGAGTAGTAGGGAATCGTTAGTGGCCCGTGCGGGTGTAGCTCAATGGTAGAGCAGAAGCCTTCCAAGCTTACGACGAGGGTTCGATTCCCTTCACCCGCTCCAGTCTGCGTAGTTGAAGCGTAAAACCGCCCATGTGGCTCAGTGGTAGAGCACTCCCTTGGTAAGGGAGAGGTCGGCAGTTCGATCCTGCCCATGGGCACCAGTAGTACAGTCAGTGTCTGTTTGCGCGCGGCGCAACATGTGAAATTCCTTTCGGGAGTTGAAAATGGCCAAGGAAAAATTCGAGCGGACCAAGCCGCACGTGAACGTTGGTACGATTGGTCACGTTGACCACGGCAAGACGACGCTGACGGCAGCGATCACGACCGTGCTGACGAAGAAGTTCGGCGGTGAAGCGAAGGCATACGACCAGATCGACGCAGCGCCGGAAGAAAAGGCACGCGGCATCACGATCAACACCGCGCACGTCGAGTACGAAACGGCTAACCGCCACTACGCACACGTCGACTGCCCGGGCCACGCTGACTATGTGAAGAACATGATCACGGGCGCGGCGCAGATGGACGGCGCGATCCTGGTGTGCTCGGCAGCAGACGGCCCGATGCCGCAAACGCGTGAGCACATCCTGCTGGCGCGTCAGGTTGGCGTTCCGTACATCATCGTGTTCCTGAACAAGTGCGACATGGTGGACGACGCTGAACTGCTCGAGCTGGTCGAGATGGAAGTTCGCGAACTCCTGTCGAAGTACGACTTCCCGGGCGACGACACGCCGATCGTGAAGGGTTCGGCGAAGCTGGCGCTGGAAGGCGACACGGGCGAGCTGGGCGAAGTGGCGATCATGAACCTGGCAGACGCACTGGACACGTACATCCCGACGCCGGAGCGTGCGGTTGACGGCGCGTTCCTGATGCCGGTGGAAGACGTGTTCTCGATCTCGGGCCGCGGTACGGTGGTGACGGGTCGTGTGGAGCGCGGCATCGTGAAGGTCGGCGAGGAAATCGAAATCGTCGGTATCAAGCCGACGGTGAAGACGACCTGCACGGGCGTGGAAATGTTCCGCAAGCTGCTGGACCAAGGTCAGGCAGGCGACAACGTTGGTATCCTGCTGCGCGGCACGAAGCGTGAAGACGTGGAGCGCGGCCAGGTTCTGGCGAAGCCGGGTTCGATCACGCCGCACACGCACTTCACGGCTGAAGTGTACGTGCTGAGCAAGGACGAAGGCGGCCGTCACACGCCGTTCTTCAACAACTACCGTCCGCAGTTCTACTTCCGTACGACGGACGTGACGGGCTCGATCGAGCTGCCGAAGGACAAGGAAATGGTGATGCCGGGCGACAACGTGTCGATCACGGTGAAGCTGATTGCACCGATCGCGATGGAAGAAGGTCTGCGCTTCGCAATCCGCGAAGGCGGCCGCACCGTCGGTGCCGGCGTCGTCGCCAAGATCATCGAGTAAGCCAGTTATTCGTTGATCGACAGTTTTGGGGCTGGCATTAGCCAGTCCCAACATGGTCTAGGGGTATAGCTCAACTGGCAGAGCGTCGGTCTCCAAAACCGAAGGTTGGGGGTTCGATTCCCTCTGCCCCTGCCAAAAAATCGCCACGTGTCATACGTGGCATTTGTTTTAAGGTGTTATGGCGAATCCATCCGTCGAAACTGTAAATACCTCCGGCGATAAGCTGATGCTGGCCCTGGGCGTATTGTTGGTCTTGGCCGGATTCGTGGGCTTCTTCTGGCTGGGTGGTCAGGAGTGGTACGTCCGCGGTGCCGCTCTGGCGGTGGGGTTGATCGCCGGCGTGGCCGTGGGCCTGATGTCGGCGCCTGGCAAGGGCCTGATCGCGTTTGCCAAGGATTCGTACAAGGAAGTCCGGAAGGTCGTTTGGCCCACCCGCAAGGAAGCAACGCAAACCACGCTCGTCGTGTTCGGTTTCGTGCTCGTGATGGCAATTTTCCTCTGGTTGAGCGACAAATCCATCGAATGGGTGATTTTCTCGGCGATTCTGGGTTGGAAATGATATGAGCGATACTCCGGCATCCCCGAGCGGAAAGCGATGGTACGTCGTGCACGCCTACTCCGGTATGGAGAAGAGCGTGCAACGCGCGCTTCAGGAGCGCATTGAACGTGCCGGCATGCAGGACAAGTTTGGCCAGATCCTGGTTCCGACCGAAGAAGTGGTCGAAGTCAAGGGTGGTCACAAGGCAGTGACGGAACGTCGTTTCTTCCCCGGCTACGTGCTGGTGGAAATGGAAATGACGGACGAAACGTGGCACCTCGTGAAGAACACGGCGAAGGTCACCGGTTTCGTCGGTGGTGCGCGCAACCGCCCGACGCCGATTTCCCCCAAGGAAGTCGAGAAGATCATGTCGCAGATGCAGGAAGGCGTGGAGAAGCCGCGCCCGAAGACCCTGTTCGAAGTCGGCGAGATGGTTCGGGTCAAGGAAGGCCCGTTCACGGATTTCAATGGCACCGTCGAAGAAGTGAACTACGAAAAGTCGCGTGTGCGTGTGTCGGTCACCATCTTCGGTCGCGCCACCCCGGTCGAGCTCGAGTTCGGCCAGGTCGAAAAAGTTTGATCCCGATTCGGTGGGCAGCCTCGGCTGCCCACCTTCGCGCTTACGGTCCGCGTCATGGCCGTTGAGGAGCGTCAGTAGCCAGCGGCGAACGCGCGTTATCACTCACCGAACGCCGCTTGGCGTTCCAACGAGGTTTTCAAATGGCAAAGAAGATTGTCGGCTTTATCAAGCTGCAGATCCCTGCAGGTAAAGCCAACCCGTCGCCGCCGGTCGGTCCGGCACTGGGCCAGCGCGGCCTGAACATCATGGAGTTCTGCAAGGCGTTCAACGCGCAGACTCAAGGCATGGAGCCGGGTCTGCCGGTGCCGGTGGTCATCACGGCATACGCTGACAAGAGCTTCACGTTCGTGATGAAGACGCCGCCGGCGACCGTCCTGATCAAGAAGGCGGCGAAGGTGGACAAGGGCTCGAGCAAGCCGCACACCGACAAGGTCGGTTCGATCACGCGCGCTCAAGCCGAAGAAATCGCGAAGACCAAGATGCCGGACCTTACGGCAGCTGATCTGGACGCAGCCGTTCGCACCATCGCTGGTAGCGCACGCTCGATGGGCATCACCGTGGAGGGTGTGTAAATGGCTAAGATCTCCAAGCGCCGTCAGGCATTTGCCGCCAAGGTCGACCGTCAGAAGCTGTACGCGATCGAAGACGCACTCGCACTCGTGAAGGAATGCGCGAGCGCGAAGTTCAACGAATCGATCGATGTCGCAGTCCAGCTCGGTATCGATGCGAAGAAGTCGGACCAAGTGGTTCGCGGTTCGGTCGTTCTGCCGGCTGGCACGGGCAAGTCGGTTCGCGTTGCCGTGTTCGCGCAAGGCGAGAAGGCCGAGCAAGCACGTGCAGCAGGCGCGGAAATCGTCGGTATGGAAGACCTGGCTGAGCAGATCAAGGCTGGCCAGATGGACTTCGACATCGTGATCGCTTCGCCGGACACGATGCGTATCGTCGGTACGCTGGGTCAGATCCTCGGCCCGCGCGGCCTGATGCCGAACCCGAAGGTCGGCACCGTGACGCCGGACGTCGCAACCGCGGTCAAGAACGCGAAGGCTGGCCAGGTCCAGTTCCGCGTCGACAAGGCCGGTATCATCCACGCGACCATCGGCCGTGCATCGTTCGAATCGACCGCGCTGCGCAGCAACCTGTCGGCGCTGATCGAAGCGCTGCAGAAGGCAAAGCCGGCAACGAGCAAGGGCGTGTACCTGCGCAAGATCGCACTGTCGAGCACGATGGGCGTCGGCGTGCGTGTCGACCAGGCTACGCTGGCAGCGCAGTAAGCAAGAATTCAGGCCGCTTCACGAAGCGGCCTCAAAGGGCTTTGGGCGGTTGTCCGCGCAGTTTGGCGGGCAACCGGTTATCAAAGACCGTTGGTGGGAGCGTCGCAGTCAGGCAATCCCTTAATGCAAGCCAACGCAGATGGCGAACCCGAAATAGTTTTGCAGTGGTGAAGCCCCAGGCCGCGAAGCGATTCGCGGTGTGAGGTGGAAATACTCCTAACGAGTCGGACGCCGTTGTTGAACGAGGTACGTGAGGTTTCGTGCCGAACGTATCGTTTCTGGAGGCTAACCGTGCCGCTTAATAGAGAAGACAAGCAAGCCGTCGTCGCTGAGGTTGCCGCGCAAGTCGCGAAGGCCCAGACCGTCGTGCTGGCTGAGTATCGTGGAATTGCGGTTGGCGATCTGACCAAGCTGCGCGCGAAAGCGCGTGAGCAACAGGTTTACCTGCGCGTGTTGAAGAACACGCTGGCGCGTCGCGCCGTCGAAGGTACGCCGTTTGCTCCGCTGGCAGAGCAGATGACTGGCCCCCTGATCTACGGCATCTCGGAAGATGCAATTGCTGCTGCGAAGGTCGTCAACGACTTCAGCAAGAGCAATGACAAGTTGGTCATTCGGGCTGGTTCGTTCGATGGCAAGGTGATGGACCAAGCCGGCGTGCAAGCGCTGGCAAGCATCCCGAGCCGCGAGGAACTGCTCTCGAAGCTGCTGTTCGTTATGCAATCGCCTGTTTCCGGCTTTGCGCGCGCTCTGGCCGCGCTGGCTGAGAAGAAGCAAGCCGAAGCTGCGTAATCGAACGCACATCAGCGTCACTGATCGCTGGCTGTATCCGTATTCAATTTAGGAGTATTTCAAATGGCAATCGCAAAAGAAGACATCCTGGCAGCAGTCGAAGGGATGACCGTTCTGGAACTGAACGAACTGGTCAAGGCGTTCGAAGAGAAGTTCGGCGTGTCGGCAGCTGCTGTTGCAGTCGCTGGCCCGGCAGGCGGCGGCGCTGCTGCTGCAGCTGAAGAGAAGACCGAATTCACGGTCGTCCTGGCTGAAGCAGGCGCGAACAAGGTTTCCGTCATCAAGGCAGTTCGCGAACTGACGGGCCTGGGCCTGAAGGAAGCGAAGGACCTGGTTGACGGTGCACCGAAGCCCGTCAAGGAAGGCGTCGACAAGGCTGCTGCTGAAGAAGCCAAGAAGAAGCTGGAAGAAGCAGGCGCGAAGGTCGAAGTCAAGTAAGTTCCGGCGCGCTGTGCGAAGGCTGGCGGTATTTCCACCGCCGGCCTTTTTGTGCTTTGTGGGAACGTTATTCTGGCACTCTTTCGTGAGCCGGGATAAACGCCCCGAGAAGCCAAAGATAACCGTCGAATCGTTGCGATTGGCGTTTTTCTTTGTCTTCTGAAGCGACTGCAGAAGGCAAGTTTGGTCGGGTAGCGGGCAACACAGGCATCCGCTGCCGTCAGCCAGCGGTTGGTAGCGGCCAACCACCAAGCTTCTCGGCTCGTTCAAGCCGTCGGACGGCCATCGGGTCTCAGTCGGTGAACACTCGGGTTTGACACGTCCAGGTATTCCGCCTCGATAGCACCCGCCGTGATTCGGAGATCGTATGCAATATTCCTTCACCGAGAAGAAGCGCATTCGCAAGAGTTTCGCGAAGCGCCCCATCGTTCACCAAGTTCCTTTCCTGCTGGCCACCCAGCTTGAATCATTCAGCACGTTTCTGCAAGCTGATGTTCTGACGGCGCAACGCAAGCCTGAGGGTTTGCAGGCTGCCTTCACATCGGTATTTCCCATTGTTTCGCACAATGGTTTCGCGCGTCTCGAGTTCGTGAGCTACGCGCTGTCCTCGCCGGCATTCAACATCAAGGAATGTCAGCAGCGGGGCCTGACGTACTGCTCCGCGCTGCGCGCGAAGGTGCGCCTCGTCATCCTCGACAAGGAATCGCCGAACAAGCCGGTCGTCAAGGAAGTGAAGGAGCAGGAAGTGTACATGGGCGAAATTCCGCTCATGACGCCGACGGGCTCGTTCGTCATCAACGGTACCGAGCGTGTGATCGTCTCGCAGCTGCACCGCTCGCCGGGCGTGTTCTTCGAACACGACAAGGGCAAGACGCACAGCTCGGGCAAGCTGCTGTTCTCGGCACGGATCATCCCGTACCGCGGCTCGTGGCTCGACTTCGAATTCGATCCGAAGGACATCCTGTACTTCCGCGTCGACCGTCGCCGCAAGATGCCGGTCACGATCCTGCTGAAGGCGATCGGCCTCACGCCGGAACAGATCCTCGCGAACTTCTTCGTGTTCGACAACTTCACGCTGATGGACGAAGGCGCGCAACTCGAGTTCGTGCCGGAGCGCCTGCGTGGTGAAGTCGCGCGTTTCGACATCACGGATCGCGACGGCAAGGTCATCGTCCAGAAGGACAAGCGGATCAACGCGAAGCACATTCGCGACCTCGAAGCCGCGAAGACCAAGTTCATCTCGGTGCCGGAAGACTATCTGCTCGGCCGCGTGCTGGCGAAGAACGTCGTCGACGGCGACACCGGCGAAGTGATCGCGAGCGCGAACGACGAGATCACGGAAAGCGTGCTCGAGAAGCTGCGCGAAGCGGGCATCAAGGACATCCAGACGCTCTACACGAACGACCTGGACCAGGGCCCGTACATCTCGTCGACGCTGCGTGTCGACGAAACGGCCGACAAGACGGCCGCGCGCATCGCGATCTACCGCATGATGCGTCCGGGCGAGCCGCCGACCGAAGAAGCGGTCGAGGCGCTGTTCAACCGCCTGTTCTACAGCGAAGAAGCGTACGACCTGTCGAAGGTCGGCCGCATGAAGTTCAACCGCCGCGTCGGCCGTGACGAGATCACCGGCCCGATGACGCTGCAGGACGACGACATCCTCGCGACGATCAAGATCCTCGTCGAGCTGCGCAACGGCAAGGGCGAAGTGGACGACATCGACCACCTCGGCAACCGTCGCGTGCGTTGTGTCGGCGAACTGGCGGAAAACCAGTTCCGCGCAGGCCTCGTGCGTGTCGAGCGCGCAGTCAAGGAACGCCTCGGCCAGGCCGAAAGCGAAAACCTGATGCCGCACGACCTGATCAACTCGAAGCCGATTTCGTCGGCGATCCGCGAGTTCTTCGGTTCGTCGCAGCTGTCGCAGTTCATGGACCAGACCAACCCGCTGTCGGAAATCACGCACAAGCGCCGTGTTTCCGCACTGGGCCCGGGCGGTCTGACGCGCGAGCGCGCAGGCTTCGAAGTCCGCGACGTGCACCCGACCCACTACGGCCGCGTGTGCCCGATCGAAACGCCGGAAGGTCCGAACATCGGCCTGATCAACTCGCTCGCACTGTACGCGCACCTGAACGAATACGGCTTCCTCGAGACGCCGTACCGCAAGGTCGTCGACAGCAAGGTGACCGACCAGATCGACTACCTGTCGGCGATCGAGGAAGGCCGCTATATGATCGCGCAGGCAAACGCCGCGATCGACGAGAACGGCCAGCTGATCGACGAACTCGTGTCGTCGCGTGAAGCCGGCGAAACGATGATGGTCACGCCGGACCGCATCCAGTACATGGACGTGGCGCCGTCGCAGATCGTGTCGGTTGCAGCCTCGCTGATTCCGTTCCTCGAGCACGACGATGCGAACCGTGCACTGATGGGTTCGAACATGCAGCGTCAGGCCGTGCCGTGTCTGCGTCCGGAGAAGCCGGTCGTCGGTACGGGCATCGAGCGCACCTGCGCGGTCGACTCGGGCACGACGGTCCAGGCGTTCCGCGGCGGCGTCGTCGACTATGTCGACGCAGGCCGTATCGTGATTCGCGTGAACGACGACGAAGCGGTCGCGGGTGAAGTCGGTGTCGACATCTACAACCTGATCAAGTACACGCGTTCGAACCAGAACACGAACATCAACCAGCGTCCGATCGTGAAGATGGGCGACAAGGTCTCGCGCGGCGACGTGCTGGCCGACGGCGCCTCGACGGACCTGGGCGAGCTCGCGCTCGGCCAGAACATGCTGATCGCGTTCATGCCGTGGAACGGCTACAACTTCGAGGATTCGATCCTGATCTCGGAGAAGGTCGTGGCCGACGATCGCTACACGTCGATCCACATCGAAGAGCTGAACGTCGTTGCACGCGACACGAAGCTCGGGCCGGAAGAAATCACGCGCGACATCTCGAACCTGGCGGAAGTCCAGCTCGGCCGTCTCGACGAATCGGGCATCGTGTACATCGGTGCGGAAGTCGAAGCGGGCGATGTGCTGGTCGGCAAGGTCACGCCGAAGGGCGAGACCCAGCTGACGCCGGAAGAGAAGCTGCTGCGCGCGATCTTCGGCGAGAAGGCGTCGGACGTGAAGGACACGTCGCTGCGCGTGCCGTCGGGCATGAGCGGCACCGTGATCGACGTCCAGGTGTTCACGCGTGAAGGCATCCAGCGCGACAAGCGTGCGCAACAGATCATCGACGACGAACTGAAGCGCTACCGTCTCGACCTGAACGACCAGCTGCGCATCGTGGAAGGCGACGCGTTCCAGCGTCTCGCGCGCATGCTCGTGGGCAAGGTTGCAAACGGCGGCCCGAAGAAGCTCGCGAAGGGCACGAAGATCGACCAGGCTTACCTGGAAGACCTCGACCACTATCACTGGTTCGACATCCGCCTTGCGGACGACGAAGCAGCGGTGCAGCTCGAAGCGATCAAGAACTCGATCGAAGAGAAGCGCCACCAGTTCGACCTCGCGTTCGAAGAGAAGCGCAAGAAGCTCACGCAAGGCGACGAACTGCCGCCGGGCGTGCTGAAGATGGTCAAGGTGTACCTCGCGGTGAAGCGCCGCCTGCAGCCTGGCGACAAGATGGCAGGCCGCCACGGTAACAAGGGTGTCGTGTCGAAGATCGTTCCGGTCGAAGACATGCCGTACATGGCTGACGGCCGTCCGGCCGACGTCGTGCTGAACCCGCTCGGCGTGCCGTCGCGGATGAACGTGGGTCAGGTTCTGGAAGTGCACCTCGGCTGGGCCGCGAAGGGCCTCGGCTGGCGTATCGGCGAAATGCTGCAGCGTCAGGCGAAGATCGAGGAGCTGCGTGTCTTCCTGACGAAGATCTACAACGAGTCGGGCCGCGCGGAAGATCTGGAGAGCTTCAGCGACGACGAGATCCTCGAGCTCGCGAAGAACCTGCGCGAAGGCGTGCCGTTCGCGACGCCGGTGTTCGATGGCGCGACCGAGGACGAAATGGCGAAGATGCTCGACCTCGCGTTCCCGGACGACATCGCCGAACACCTCGACATGAACCCGTCGAAGAACCAGGTCCGTCTGTACGACGGCCGCACGGGCGAAATGTTCGAGCGTCGCGTGACGGTCGGCTACATGCACTACCTGAAGCTGCACCACTTGGTCGACGACAAGATGCACGCGCGTTCGACGGGCCCGTACTCGCTCGTCACGCAGCAGCCGCTGGGTGGTAAGGCGCAGTTCGGTGGCCAGCGTTTCGGTGAAATGGAAGTGTGGGCACTCGAGGCATACGGCGCGTCCTACGTGCTGCAGGAAATGCTGACGGTGAAGTCGGACGACGTGAACGGCCGGACCAAGGTGTACGAGAACCTGGTCAAGGGCGATCACGTGATCGACGCCGGCATGCCGGAATCCTTCAACGTGCTCGTGAAGGAAATCCGCTCGCTCGGTATCGACATCGATCTCGACCGCAATTAATCGGACTACGGAGAGAAAGCAATGAAAGCTCTGCTCGATCTATTCAAGCAAGTCCAACAGGAAGAAGTTTTCGACGCGATCAAGATCGGTCTGGCTTCACCTGACAAGATCCGTTCGTGGTCGTTCGGCGAAGTGAAGAAGCCGGAGACCATCAACTACCGTACGTTCAAGCCGGAACGCGATGGTCTCTTCTGCGCGAAGATCTTCGGGCCGATCAAGGACTACGAGTGCCTGTGCGGCAAGTACAAGCGCCTGAAGCACCGCGGCGTGATCTGCGAGAAGTGCGGCGTCGAAGTGACGCTGGCGAAGGTGCGTCGTGAACGGATGGGCCACATCGAACTGGCCTCGCCGGTCGCGCACATCTGGTTCCTGAAGTCGCTGCCGTCGCGTCTGGGCATGGTGCTCGACATGACGCTGCGCGACATCGAGCGCGTGCTGTACTTCGAGGCATACGTGGTGATCGAACCGGGCATGACGCCGCTGAAGGCGCGGCAGATCATGACCGAAGAGGATTACTACAACAAGGTCGAGGAATACGGCGACGAATTCCGTGCCGAGATGGGTGCGGAAGGCGTGCGTGAACTGCTGCGCGCGATCAACATCGACGAGCAGGTCGAGACGCTGCGCACCGAGCTGAAGAACACCGGCTCGGAAGCGAAGATCAAGAAGTACGCGAAGCGCCTGAAGGTCCTCGAGGCATTCCAGCGCTCGGGCATCAAGCCCGAGTGGATGATCCTCGAAGTGCTGCCGGTGCTGCCGCCGGAACTGCGTCCGCTCGTGCCGCTGGACGGCGGCCGTTTCGCGACGTCGGACCTGAACGACCTGTACCGCCGCGTGATCAACCGTAACAACCGGTTGAAGCGTCTGCTCGAGCTGAAGGCGCCGGAGATCATCGTCCGCAACGAAAAGCGGATGCTGCAGGAAGCCGTCGACTCGCTGCTCGACAACGGCCGCCGCGGCAAGGCGATGACGGGCGCGAACAAGCGTCCGCTGAAGTCGCTCGCCGACATGATCAAGGGCAAGGGCGGTCGTTTCCGTCAGAACCTGCTGGGCAAGCGCGTCGACTACTCGGGCCGTTCGGTCATCGTGGTCGGCCCGACGCTGAAGCTGCACCAGTGCGGCCTGCCGAAGCTGATGGCGCTCGAACTGTTCAAGCCGTTCATCTTCAACAAGCTGGAAGTGATGGGCGTCGCGACGACCATCAAGGCGGCGAAGAAGGAAGTCGAGAACCAGACGCCGGTGGTGTGGGACATCCTCGAAGAGGTGATCCGCGAGCACCCGGTGATGCTGAACCGTGCGCCGACGCTGCACCGTCTCGGTATCCAGGCGTTCGAGCCGGTGCTGATCGAAGGCAAGGCAATCCAGCTGCACCCGCTCGTCTGCGCGGCGTTCAACGCCGACTTCGACGGTGACCAGATGGCCGTTCACGTGCCGCTGTCGCTCGAAGCGCAGATGGAAGCGCGCACGCTGATGCTCGCGTCGAACAACGTGCTGTTCCCGGCCAACGGCGATCCGTCGATCGTGCCGTCGCAGGATATCGTGCTGGGTCTGTACTACGCGACCCGCGAAGCGATCAACGCGAAGGGCGAAGGCCTGTCGTTCACCGGCGTGTCGGAAGTGATCCGCGCGTACGAGAACAAGGAAGTCGAGCTGGCATCGCGCGTCAACGTGCGGATCACCGAAATGGTCCACAACGAGGACAAGTCGGAAGGCGCACCGGCGTTCGTGCCGAAGATCACGCTGTACGCGACGACCGTCGGCCGCGCGATCCTGTCGGAGATCCTGCCGCACGGCCTGCCGTTCTCGGTGCTGAACAAGCCGCTGAAGAAGAAGGAAATCTCGCGCCTGATCAACACGGCGTTCCGCAAGTGCGGCCTGCGCGCGACGGTGGTGTTCGCCGATCAGCTGATGCAGTCGGGTTTCCGTCTCGCGACGCGCGCCGGCATCTCGATCTGCGTGGACGACATGCTCGTGCCGGAGCAGAAGGAAACGATCGTCGGCGACGCCGCGAAGAAGGTGAAGGAGTACGACCGCCAGTACATGTCGGGTCTCGTCACCGCGCAGGAACGCTACAACAACGTGGTCGACATCTGGTCGGCGACGTCGGAAGCGGTCGGCAAGGCGATGATGGAGCAGCTGTCGACGGAGCCGGTGACGGACCGCGACGGCAACGCGACGCGCCAGGAGTCGTTCAACTCGATCTACATGATGGCCGACTCGGGCGCCCGGGGTTCGGCGGTGCAGATTCGTCAGCTGGCCGGTATGCGCGGCCTGATGGCGAAGCCGGACGGCTCGATTATCGAGACGCCGATTACCGCGAACTTCCGCGAAGGCCTGAACGTGTTGCAGTACTTCATCTCGACCCACGGTGCACGTAAGGGTCTGGCTGATACGGCACTGAAGACCGCGAACTCGGGTTACCTGACGCGTCGTCTGGTCGACGTGACGCAGGATCTGGTCGTGGTCGAGGACGATTGCGGCACGAGCAACGGCGTCGCGATGAAGGCGCTGGTCGAAGGCGGTGAAGTCGTCGAAGCGCTGCGCGACCGTATCCTCGGCCGCGTCGCGGTGGCGGACGTCGTGAATCCGGAAACGCAGGAAACGCTGTACGAATCGGGCACGCTGCTCGACGAAACGGCGGTCGAGGAGATCGAACGCCTCGGCATCGACGAAGTGCGCGTGCGCACGCCGCTGACCTGCGAAACCCGCTACGGTCTGTGCGCGTCGTGCTACGGCCGCGACCTCGGCCGCGGCTCGCTCGTGAACGTCGGCGAAGCGGTCGGCGTGATCGCCGCGCAGTCGATCGGCGAACCGGGCACGCAGCTGACGATGCGTACGTTCCACATCGGTGGTGCGGCATCGCGTGCGGCAGTGGCGTCGTCGGTCGAAGCGAAGAGCAACGGTATCGTGCGCTTCACGTCGACGATGCGCTACGTCACGAACGCGAAGGGCGAGCAGATCGTCATTTCCCGTTCGGGCGAAGCGATGATCACCGACGACTTCGGTCGCGAGCGCGAGCGTCACAAAGTGCCGTACGGCGCGACGCTGCTGCAGCTCGACGGCGTCACCGTCAAGGCCGGCACGCAGCTCGCTACGTGGGATCCGCTGACGCGCCCGATCATCACCGAGTACGGCGGTACGGTGAAGTTCGAGAACGTCGAGGAAGGCGTGACGGTCGCGAAGCAGATCGACGACGTGACCGGCCTGTCGACGCTGGTCGTGATCGACGTGAAGCGTCGCGGTTCGCAGGCGTCGAAGAGCGTGCGTCCGCAGGTGAAGCTGCTCGACGCGAACGGCGAGGAAGTGAAGATCCCGGGCACGGAGCACGCAGTGCAGATCGGCTTCCAGGTCGGCGCGCTGATCACCGTGAAGGACGGCCAGCAGGTGCAGGTGGGTGAAGTGCTCGCACGTATCCCGACCGAAGCGCAGAAGACGCGTGACATTACCGGCGGTCTGCCGCGGGTGGCGGAACTGTTCGAAGCGCGTTCGCCGAAGGATGCGGGCATTCTCGCGGAAGTCACCGGCACGACGTCGTTCGGCAAGGACACGAAGGGCAAGCAGCGTCTCGTCATCACGGACCTCGAGGGCAATCAGCACGAGTTCCTGATCGCGAAGGAAAAGCAGGTGCTGGTCCACGATGCTCAGGTCGTCAACAAGGGCGAAATGATCGTGGACGGCCCGGCCGATCCGCACGACATCCTGCGTCTGCAGGGTATCGAGGCGCTGTCGCGCTACATCGTCGACGAAGTGCAGGACGTGTACCGACTGCAGGGCGTGAAGATCAACGACAAGCACATCGAGGTGATCGTTCGCCAGATGCTGCGTCGTGTGCAGATCACCGACAACGGCGATACGCGCTTCATCCCGGGCGAACAGGTCGAGCGTTCCGACATGCTGGACGAGAACGATCGCATGATCGCCGAGGACAAGCGTCCGGCGTCGTACGACAACGTTCTGCTGGGTATCACGAAGGCGTCGCTGTCGACCGACTCGTTCATCTCCGCGGCATCGTTCCAGGAAACGACCCGCGTGCTGACCGAAGCGGCGATCATGGGCAAGCGCGACGATCTGCGCGGCCTGAAGGAAAACGTGATCGTCGGCCGTCTGATTCCGGCTGGTACGGGCCTGGCGTTCCACAAGGCGCGCAAGGCCAAGGAGTCGTCGGATCGCGAGCGTTTCGACCAGATCGCAGCGGAAGAAGCGTTCGAGTTCGGCACCCCGAGCACGCCCGCCACGGAAGAGCCGCAACAGCATCCGGCAGCCGAGTAAGTGCTGGCGGCGCGAGCCGCCTCGCTACGCTGTCGCTGAAACCGCCCAGTTTCGACTGGGCGGTTTTTTTTCGCCCGGCCGGCGCCGGTCGCCGGCACCAACGCGCACTGTCCCGATGGCCAATGTTGTGCGATTCGCCGCTTCAGGCGCGCACGGGTTGTTAGAATCCCGGTCATCGCAGTTTGCCGTCTTCCATCTCATTCATGTCCCGCGCCCTCGAAATCCTCGACGAAGTCTTCGGTTATTCCGCGTTCCGCGGCCAGCAAGGCGAGATCGTCGAGCACGTCGCCGGCGGCGGCGATTGTCTCGTGCTGATGCCGACCGGCGGCGGCAAGTCGCTGTGCTACCAGATCCCCGCGCTGCTGCGGCGCGAGACCGGGCATGGCGCGGGCATCGTCGTGTCGCCGCTGATCGCGCTGATGCAGGACCAGGTCGCGGCGCTCTCCGAAGTCGGCGTGCGCGCGGCCTACCTGAACTCGACGCTGTCCGGCGCGGAGGCCGCGGCCACCGAGCGCGCGCTGCGCGAAGGCGAAATCGACCTGCTGTACGTCGCGCCCGAGCGGCTGATGACCGGGCGCTTCCTCGACCTGCTCGAGCGCACGAAGATCGGCCTGTTCGCGATCGACGAGGCGCATTGCGTGTCGCAATGGGGCCACGATTTCCGTCCCGAATACATCCAGCTGTCGGTGCTGCACGAGCGGTTTCCGTCGGTGCCGCGCATCGCGCTGACGGCGACCGCCGACGCGATCACGCGCGACGAGATCGTCCACCGCCTTGCGCTCGACGACGCGCGCGTGTTCGTGTCGAGCTTCGACCGGCCGAACATCCGCTACCGGATCGTCGAGAAGGACAACGCGCGCGCGCAGCTGCTCGACTTCATCCGTGCCGAGCACACGAATGCCGACGGCACGACCGATGCGGGCGTCGTGTATTGCCTGTCGCGCCGCAAGGTCGAGGAAACGGCCGAATGGCTGAAGGCGCAGGGCGTGCGCGCGCTGCCGTATCACGCGGGGATGGAATTCGAGGTGCGTCAGAAGCACCAGGAGATGTTCCAGCGCGAAGAGGGCATCGTGATGTGCGCGACGATCGCGTTCGGCATGGGGATCGACAAGCCGGACGTGCGCTTCGTTGCGCACCTCGACCTGCCGAAGAGCGTCGAGGGCTACTACCAGGAAACCGGCCGCGCGGGCCGCGACGGCCTGCCCGCGAATGCGTGGATGGCGTACGGCCTCGGCGACGTCGTCCAGCAGCGCAAGATGATCGACGAGTCCGATGCCGACGATGCGCACAAGCGCGTGCAGACGGGCAAGCTCGACGCGCTGCTCGGGCTGTGCGAGACGATTTCCTGCCGCCGCGTACGCCTGCTGAATTACTTCGGCGAGGCCAGCCAGCCGTGCGGCAATTGCGACACCTGCCTCGAGCCGCCCGATTCATGGGATGCAACGCGCGAGGCGCAGATGGCGCTGTCGTGCGCGTTCCGCGCGCAGCGCGCGAGCGGCTTCAACTTCGGCGCGAGCCATCTGATCGAGATCCTGCGCGGCAGCCGCAACGAGAAGGTCCTGCAACGCGGCCATGATGCGCTCAGCACGTTCGGCATCGGCGCGTCGCTGTCCGAGCCGGAATGGCGGGCGATCTTCCGGCAGCTCGTCGCGTACGGCTATCTGGCCGTCGACCACGGCGGCTTCGGCGCGCTCGTGCTGACCGAGGCCGCGAAGCCGGTGCTGAAGGGCGAGGAAAAGGTCACGCTGCGACGCTACGTGAAGCCGCAGCGTTCGCGCCAGTCGTCGAGCCGCGGCGGCACGCGCGTCGACCCGACGGCCGGCATGAGCGCGCGCGAGCGCGCCCGCTGGGACGCGCTGCGCGCGTGGCGCGCGGAGACGGCCAAATCCGACGGCGTGCCGGCGTACGTGATCTTTCACGATGCGACCCTCGCCGAAATCGCACGCAATGCGCCGGAGACGATCGACGATCTGCGCCATATCCCCGGGATGGGCATCCGCAAGCTCGAACGCTTCGGCGACGAGCTGATCGACGTCGTCGAATCGGCCTGACGGCCAGCCTCCGGCCGGGCGCCGGTCTCGGCCGTCGGGCGGCAAACGCACGCAACCCGTTGACTTGCTTGGTATTTCCGGAATATGATGCTAGGTTCCGGTTCTTGGCTGGACGGGTTGCGTGCGAAAGTTCGTGCCTGTTTTCCGGATCCGGAGGTCAATCGCACCTCGATTCTCGCTTTGCCCGAAATCGATGTGCGGATTTTGTTCAATTTCAGGAATAAACAATGCCAACCATCAACCAACTGGTTCGCAAAGGCCGTCAGTCGGAAACGACGAAGAGCAAGAGCCCGGCCCTGCAGGACTGCCCCCAGCGTCGCGGCGTGTGCACCCGTGTGTACACGACGACGCCGAAGAAGCCGAACTCGGCACTCCGTAAGGTTGCCAAGGTTCGTCTGACGAACGGCTTCGAAGTGATTTCGTACATCGGCGGTGAAGGCCACAACCTGCAGGAACACTCGGTTGTGCTGATCCGCGGCGGCCGTGTGAAGGACTTGCCGGGTGTGCGTTACCACATGGTTCGCGGCTCGCTGGATACCCAGGGCGTCAAGGATCGTAAGCAAGCGCGCTCGAAGTACGGCGCGAAGCGTGCAAAGGCTGCGAAGTAAGCAGTTTTTGATTTGGGATCGCCCCAGGGCGGTCAAGGCGGTGGTGCCGGATTGCCGGTGCTGTCGAGTAAGTGGTCACCCGGCCAAGCTGGTTAGTCGTGAAGATGTGATCGGGTTAGTTGGTGGCCGCGGGGCTGAGAAACAGCTCCAACTGAACAGGTAAAGGAAGAAACATGCCGCGTCGTCGCGAAGTTCCCAAGCGGGAAGTGTTGCCGGATCCGAAGTACGGCAACGTAGATGTAGCCAAGTTCATGAACATGCTGATGCTGTCCGGCAAGAAGTCGGTCGCTGAACGCATCGTTTATGGCGCATTCGAACAGATCCAGACCAAGGGTGGCAAGGACCCGCTGGAAGTGTTCACGGTTGCGCTCAACAACGTGAAGCCGGTGGTCGAAGTGAAGAGCCGTCGCGTTGGTGGTGCCAACTATCAGGTTCCGGTCGAAGTGCGTCCGTCGCGTCGTATGGCATTGGCGATGCGCTGGTTGCGCGAGGCTGCGAAGAAGCGTAGCGAGAAGTCGATGGCTCTGCGTCTTGCTGGCGAACTGTCCGAAGCGGCTGAAGGCCGCGGCGGCGCGATGAAGAAGCGCGATGAGGTTCACCGCATGGCGGAAGCCAACCGCGCGTTCTCGCATTTCCGTTTCTAAGCGCCAGGCTGGGCTTTTAGCGGAAAAAATTCCGGGCGGGTGCGCTTTTCGAGCGCCTCGCCCGTTTGTGTTGAGGCGCGATGCGACAGGGTCGCATCGCGCCAACCCAGTAGAGGATCAAAGTGGCTCGCAAGACTCCTATCGAGCGCTACCGCAATATCGGTATTAGCGCTCACATCGACGCCGGCAAGACGACGACGACCGAGCGCATTCTGTTTTACACCGGTGTGAACCACAAGATCGGTGAAGTCCACGACGGCGCAGCCACGATGGACTGGATGGAGCAGGAACAGGAGCGTGGCATCACGATCACCTCCGCTGCTACCACGGCCTTCTGGAAGGGCATGGGCGGCAACTATCCGGAACACCGCATCAACATCATCGACACCCCGGGCCACGTCGACTTCACGATCGAAGTGGAGCGCTCGATGCGCGTGCTCGATGGCGCGTGCATGGTCTACTGCGCAGTGGGCGGCGTGCAGCCGCAGTCGGAAACGGTGTGGCGCCAGGCTAACAAGTACAAGGTGCCGCGTCTCGCGTTCGTCAACAAGATGGACCGTACCGGCGCGAACTTCTTCAAGGTCTACGACCAGCTCCGTCTGCGCCTGAAGGCGAACCCGGTTCCGGTCGTGGTGCCGATCGGCGCGGAAGAAAACTTCAAGGGCGTCGTCGACCTGATCAAGATGAAGGCGATCATTTGGGACGAAGCGTCGCAAGGCACGAAGTTCGACTACGTCGACATTCCGGCCGAGCTCGCAGAGACCTGCAAGGAATGGCGCGAGAAGATGGTCGAAGTGGCTGCTGAAGCCAGCGAAGACCTGATGAACAAGTACCTGGAAGAAGGCGATCTGCCGGAAGCCGACATCGTCAAGGCGCTGCGCGACCGTACGATCGCGTGCGAAATCCAGCCGATGCTGTGCGGTACCGCGTTCAAGAACAAGGGCGTGCAGCGCATGCTCGACGCCGTGATCGACTTCCTGCCGTCGCCGGTCGACATCCCGCCGGTCAAGGGCGAGCTCGAAGATGGCGCAGAAGCCGAGCGCAAGGCGTCGGACGACGAGAAGTTCTCGTCGCTCGCGTTCAAGATCATGACCGACCCGTTCGTCGGCCAGCTGATCTTCTTCCGTGTGTACTCGGGCGTCGTCAACTCGGGCGACACGCTGCTGAACTCGACCAAGGGCAAGAAGGAACGCCTCGGCCGTATTCTGCAGATGCACGCGAACCAGCGTGAAGAAATCAAGGAAGTCCGCGCAGGCGACATCGCTGCTGCAGTTGGCCTGAAGGAAGCGACCACGGGCGACACGCTGTGCGATCCGGCACACCCGATCGTGCTCGAGCGCATGGTGTTCCCGGAGCCGGTGATTTCGCAGGCCGTCGAGCCGAAGACCAAGGCTGACCAGGAAAAGATGGGCCTCGCGCTGAACCGCCTGGCGCAGGAAGATCCGTCGTTCCGCGTGCAGACCGACGAAGAGTCGGGCCAGACCATCATTTCGGGCATGGGCGAGCTCCACCTCGAAATTCTGGTCGACCGGATGAAGCGTGAATTCGGCGTGGAAGCAACGGTCGGCAAGCCGCAGGTTGCATACCGCGAAACGATCCGTTCGACGGCGAAGGACGTCGACGGCAAGTTCGTCAAGCAGTCGGGCGGTCGCGGCCAGTACGGTCACGCGGTCATCACGCTCGAGCCGAACGAACAGGGCAAGGGCTACGAGTTCTTCGACGAGATCAAGGGTGGTGTGATTCCGCGTGAATACATCCCGGCGGTCGACAAGGGTATCCAGGACACGCTGAAGTCGGGCGTGCTGGCCGGCTTCCCGGTCGTCGACGTGAAGGTCCACCTGACGTTCGGTTCGTACCACGACGTTGACTCGAACGAAAACGCGTTCCGCATGGCCGGTTCGATGGCGTTCAAGGAAGCGATGCGCAAGGCGAACCCGGTCGTGCTCGAGCCGATGATGGCAGTCGAAGTCGAAACGCCGGAAGACTACATGGGCAACGTGATGGGCGACCTGTCGGGCCGTCGCGGTATCGTCCAGGGCATGGAAGACATGGTCGGCGGCGGCAAGATCGTCCGCGCTGAAGTTCCGCTGTCGGAAATGTTCGGCTACTCGACGTCGCTGCGCTCGCTGACGCAAGGTCGTGCAACGTACACGATGGAGTTCAAGCACTACGCTGAAGCTCCGCGCAACGTTGCCGAAGCGATCATCAGCGCAAAGTCGAAGTAAAGCTGCATCTACCAACCGATTATTTTTTGAAAGAAGAGAATCATGGCAAAAGAGAAGTTTGAGCGGACCAAGCCGCACGTGAACGTTGGTACGATTGGTCACGTTGACCACGGCAAGACGACGCTGACGGCAGCGATCACGACCGTGCTGACGAAGAAGTTCGGCGGCGAAGCGAAGGCATACGACCAGATCGACGCAGCGCCGGAAGAAAAGGCACGCGGCATCACGATCAACACCGCGCACGTCGAGTACGAAACGGCTAACCGCCACTACGCACACGTCGACTGCCCGGGCCACGCTGACTATGTGAAGAACATGATCACGGGCGCGGCGCAGATGGACGGCGCGATCCTGGTGTGCTCGGCAGCAGACGGCCCGATGCCGCAAACGCGTGAGCACATCCTGCTGGCGCGTCAGGTTGGCGTTCCGTACATCATCGTGTTCCTGAACAAGTGCGACATGGTGGACGACGCTGAACTGCTCGAGCTGGTCGAGATGGAAGTTCGCGAACTCCTGTCGAAGTACGACTTCCCGGGCGACGACACGCCGATCGTGAAGGGTTCGGCGAAGCTGGCGCTGGAAGGCGACACGGGCGAGCTGGGCGAAGTGGCGATCATGAACCTGGCAGACGCACTGGACACGTACATCCCGACGCCGGAGCGTGCGGTTGACGGCGCGTTCCTGATGCCGGTGGAAGACGTGTTCTCGATCTCGGGCCGCGGTACGGTGGTGACGGGTCGTGTGGAGCGCGGCATCGTGAAGGTCGGCGAGGAGGAAATCGAAATCGTCGGTATCAAGCCGACGGTGAAGACGACCTGCACGGGCGTGGAAATGTTCCGCAAGCTGCTGGACCAAGGTCAGGCAGGCGACAACGTTGGTATCCTGCTGCGCGGCACGAAGCGTGAAGACGTGGAGCGTGGCCAGGTTCTGGCGAAGCCGGGTTCGATCACGCCGCACACGCACTTCACGGCTGAAGTGTACGTGCTGAGCAAGGACGAAGGCGGCCGTCACACGCCGTTCTTCAACAACTACCGTCCGCAGTTCTACTTCCGTACGACGGACGTGACGGGCTCGATCGAGCTGCCGAAGGACAAGGAAATGGTGATGCCGGGCGACAACGTGTCGATCACGGTGAAGCTGATTGCGCCGATCGCGATGGAAGAAGGTCTGCGCTTCGCAATCCGCGAAGGCGGCCGCACCGTCGGTGCCGGCGTCGTCGCCAAGATCATCGAGTAATATCGACGATCCGCGGGTCCTCTAGAGGATCCGCGATTCCACGGTAGTCATGCCGTCCGGAACCGGGCGTCCAGCTTTGGCTGGCGCCCGGTTTTGTTTTTTTGGCGTGCCCGTCGCATTTCGACGAACCCGCACCACCGATCCAAAGAATCGTGTAGAATCGCGGACTTAGCAGTGGAAGTACCGTCCGGGATATGGCGCCTCGCTCCCCGCAGGCTTCGTGTCTCGCGTTCTTTTAGTGTCCGGCGATGCAACATCGCCTCGCTCTTTCCAAGGAATCGTCATGCAGCAACAGAAAATCCGCATTCGCCTGAAGGCTTTCGACTATCGTCTGATCGACCAATCGGCTGCCGAAATCGTCGACACGGCGAAGCGGACTGGCGCAATCGTCCGTGGCCCGGTGCCGCTGCCGACGCGCATTCAGCGTTTTGACATCCTGCGCTCGCCGCACGTCAACAAGACGTCGCGCGACCAGCTCGAAATCCGTACCCACCAGCGCCTGATGGACATCGTCGATCCGACCGACAAGACGGTCGACGCGCTGATGAAGCTCGACCTGCCGGCTGGCGTCGACGTGGAAATCAAGCTGCAGTAAGGCTTCCGGCGCCTTCCGGCGTGCCGGGTGGCGCTAAGTCTTTGATTGCTTGCGGAAAACGGAAGGTCGGGCTATAATGCTTGGCTTTTCGCGTATTCGCGTAAAAAAGTCGGGCCTTGCGTGCCCGGCATTTTGTAAATCAGCCCCGACCAATCGCAGTCGGGAATGGAGAAAACGATGAGCCTTGGACTCGTAGGTCGCAAGGTTGGTATGACCCGTATCTTCACGGCTGAAGGGGATTCGATTCCCGTCACCGTGGTGGACGTGTCGGACAACCGCGTGACGCAGATCAAGACTGTTGAAACCGACGGCTACACGGCCGTGCAGGTTGCATTCGGCTCCCGTCGTGCATCGCGCGTGACGAAGCCGCTGGCAGGTCATCTTGCCAAAGCCGGTGTCGAAGCCGGTGAAATCCTCAAGGAATTCCGCATCGACGCGGCCAAGGCGGCCGAGCTGTCGAATGGCGCCGTGGTCGGCGCTGATCTCTTCGAAGTGGGCCAGAAAGTCGACGTGCAAGGCGTGTCGATCGGTAAGGGCTACGCCGGTACGATCAAGCGTTACAACTTCTCCTCCGGCCGTGCTACGCACGGTAACTCGCGCTCGCACAACGTGCCGGGTTCGATCGGTATGGCGCAGGATCCGGGTCGCGTGTTCCCGGGTAAGCGCATGACGGGTCACATGGGTGACGTGACGGTGACGGTGCAGAACCTCGAAATCGCTCGTATCGACGCAGAGCGCAAGCTGCTGCTGGTCAAGGGCGCGATTCCGGGTGCGAAGGGCGGCAAGGTTTTCGTGACGCCGGCCGTGAAGACCAAGGGGGCGAAATAATGGAACTCAAGCTCCTGAATGAAAATGGTCAGGAAGGTGCAGTGGTCAACGCATCGGACGTCGTGTTCGGTCGTGACTACAACGAAGCGCTGATCCACCAGATCGTCGTTGCTTACCAGGCGAACGCTCGCCAGGGTAACCGCGCGCAGAAGGACCGCGAGCAGGTCAAGCACACGACCAAGAAGCCGTGGCGCCAGAAGGGTACGGGCCGTGCTCGTGCCGGTATGTCGTCGAGCCCGCTGTGGCGCGGCGGTGGTCGTATCTTCCCGAACTCGCCGGAAGAAAACTTCTCGCACAAGGTCAACAAGAAGATGCATCGCGCAGGCCTCTGCTCGATCTTCTCGCAGCTGGCCCGCGAAGGCCGTCTGTCGGTCGTCGAGGACATCGTTCTCGAAGCGCCGAAGACCAAGCTGCTGGCCGACAAATTCAAGGCCATGGGTCTCGATTCCGTGTTGATCATCACCGACACGGTCGACGAAAACCTGTACCTGGCTTCGCGCAACCTGCCGCACGTGGCAATTGTCGAGCCGCGCTACGCTGACCCGCTGTCGCTGATCTACTTCAAGAAAGTGCTGGTCACGAAGGCTGCGGTCGCCCAGATCGAGGAGTTGCTGTCATGAGCGAGATTCGCAAGAACGATCATCGTTTGATGCAGGTCCTGCTCGCACCGGTGATTTCCGAGAAGGCGACGCTGGTTGCCGACAAGAACGAGCAAGTCGTGTTCGAAGTCGCACCGGATGCCACGAAGCAGGAAGTGAAGGCGGCTGTCGAGCTGCTGTTCAAGGTTGAAGTTGATTCCGTCAACGTGCTGGTTCAGAAGGGCAAGCAAAAGCGCTTCGGCCGTTCGATGGGCCGCCGCAAGGACGTGAAGAAGGCATACGTGTGCCTGAAGCCCGGCCAGGAAATCAACTTTGAAGCGGAGGCCAAGTAATCATGGCAATCGTGAAAGTTAAACCGACTTCGCCGGGTCGCCGCGCGATGGTCAAGGTGGTCAACAAGAACCTGCACAAGGGCAAGCCGTTCGCGGCACTGCTCGACACGCAGAGCTCGACCGCCGGCCGTAACAACAACGGCCACATCACCACGCGTCACAAGGGTGGTGGTCACAAGCAGCACTACCGTATCGTCGATTTCCGTCGCACGAAGGACGGCATCCCGGCAAAGGTCGAGCGTCTCGAGTACGACCCGAACCGTAGCGCGAACATCGCGCTGGTGCTGTACGCAGACGGCGAGCGCCGCTACATCATCGCCCCGAAGGGCCTGACCGTCGGCCAGCAGCTGATGTCGGGTTCGGAAGCGCCGATCCGCGCAGGCAACACGCTGCCGATCCGCAACATTCCGGTCGGTACGACGATCCACTGCATCGAGATGCTGCCGGGCAAGGGCGCGCAAATGGCGCGTTCGGCTGGCACGTCGGCCATGCTGCTGGCGCGTGAAGGCGTCTACGCGCAGGTTCGTCTGCGTTCGGGCGAAATCCGCCGTGTGCACATCGAGTGCCGTGCAACGATCGGTGAAGTCGGCAACGAAGAGCACAGCCTGCGCCAGATCGGCAAGGCTGGCGCGAACCGCTGGCGCGGTATCCGCCCGACGGTGCGTGGCGTTGCGATGAACCCGGTTGACCACCCGCACGGTGGTGGTGAGGGCAAGACGGCTGCAGGTCGCGACCCGGTGAGCCCGTGGGGCACGCCGGCTAAGGGTTATCGCACCCGCAGCAACAAGCGCACGACGACGATGATCGTCCAGCGCCGTCACAAGCGTTAAGGAGTAGGCAATGGCACGTTCTGTTAAAAAAGGTCCGTTCTGCGACGCCCATTTGCTGAAGAAAGTTGAGGCGGCTGCAGCTTCGCGCGACAAGAAGCCGATCAAGACCTGGTCGCGTCGCTCGACGATTCTGCCGGATTTCATCGGTCTGACGATCGCCGTTCACAACGGCCGTCAACACGTTCCGGTGTACATCTCGGAAAACATGGTCGGCCACAAGCTTGGCGAGTTCGCACTGACCCGGACGTTCAAGGGTCACGCGGCCGACAAGAAGGCCAAGAAATAAGGGGCTATCAAGATGGAAGTGAAAGCAATTCATCGCGGTGCCCGCATCTCGGCGCAGAAGACGCGCCTTGTGGCTGACCAGATCCGCGGTTTGCCGGTCGACAAGGCGCTGAACGTTCTGACGTTCTCGCCGAAGAAGGCGGCTGGCATCGTGAAGAAGGTTGTGCTGTCGGCAATCGCGAATGCGGAGCACAACGAAGGCGCCGATATCGACGAGCTCAAGATCAAGAGCATCTACGTCGACAAGGCTGCGTCGCTCAAGCGTTTCACCGCGCGCGCCAAGGGCCGCGGTAACCGCATCGAGAAGCAATCCTGTCACATCACTGTGACGGTCGGGAATTAAGGAGCCATACGATGGGACAGAAAATTCATCCGACTGGCTTCCGCCTGGCTGTCAGCCGCAATTGGGCTTCGCGCTGGTACGCGAACAACAACAATTTCGCGGCGATGTTGCAGGAAGACATCGGTGTTCGTGAATACCTGAAGAAGAAGCTGAAGAACGCTTCGGTCGGCCGCGTCGTCATCGAGCGTCCGGCAAAGAACGCGCGCATCACGATTTTCAGCTCGCGTCCGGGTGTCGTCATCGGCAAGAAGGGCGAGGATATCGAACTGCTGAAGACGGAACTGCAACGCCGCATGGGCGTGCCGGTTCACGTCAACATCGAAGAGATCCGCAAGCCGGAAACCGATGCGCAACTGATCGCTGACTCGATCACGCAACAGCTCGAGCGCCGGATCATGTTCCGTCGCGCGATGAAGCGTGCGATGCAGAACGCGATGCGTCTGGGTGCCCAGGGCATCAAGATCATGAGCGCGGGCCGTCTGAACGGTATCGAAATCGCACGTACGGAGTGGTACCGCGAAGGTCGCGTGCCGCTGCATACGCTGCGTGCCGACATCGACTACGCGACTTCGGAAGCGAAGACGACCTACGGGATCATCGGCGTCAAGGTGTGGGTGTACAAGGGCGATACCCTTGGCCGCAACGACGCGCCGGTGGTGGAAGAAGTAGCCGAAGACAAGCGTCCGCGTCGCAATGCGCGTCCGGGCGATCGTCGTCCGCGCCGTGACGGCGAAGGCGGCGCTCCGGGTGCTCGCCGTGGCGCACCGCGCCGTGGCGCCGGCAAGCCGGAAGACGGCAAGACTGGAGAATAACGATGCTGCAACCGAAACGCAGGAAGTATCGCAAAGAGCAGAAGGGTCGTAACACCGGCAAGGCGACGCGCGGCAACGCGGTGTCGTTCGGTGAATTCGGCCTGAAGGCGATCGGTCGTGGTCGTTTGACCGCACGTCAGATTGAAGCGGCGCGTCGTGCAATGACGCGTCACATCAAGCGTGGCGGCCGCATCTGGATTCGCATCTTCCCGGACAAGCCGATTTCGCAGAAGCCGGCCGAAGTACGTATGGGTAACGGTAAGGGTAACCCGGAGTACTACGTCGCCGAGATTCAGCCGGGCAAGATGCTGTACGAAATGGATGGCGTATCCGAAGAACTGGCCCGTGAAGCGTTCCGTCTGGCAGCTGCGAAGCTGCCGCTGAAGACGGCATTCATCGTGCGCCAGCTCGGCGCCTAAGGAGAAAACATGAAGGCTTCCGAACTTCTCCAGAAAGACCAGGCCGCGCTCAACAAAGAGCTGGCGGACCTGCTGAAGGCGCAATTCGGCCTGCGCATGCAACTCGCGACCCAGCAGCTCACGAACACGAGCCAGCTGAAGAAGGTTCGTCGCGACATCGCACGTGTGCGGACCGTCATGACTCAGAAGGCGAACCAGAAATGAACGATAGCGTGAAAACCTCGCTGAAGCGGACGCTGGTCGGTCGGGTCGTCAGCAACAAGATGGACAAGACCGTCACCGTGCTGGTCGAGCACCGCGTCAAGCACCCGATCTACGGCAAGTATGTCGTGCGCTCGAAGAAGTACCACGCGCACGATGAAGCGAACACCTACAACGAAGGCGATCTCGTCGAAATCCAGGAAACGCGTCCTGTTTCGAAGACGAAGGCCTGGGCGGTGTCGCGCCTCGTCGAAGCAGCTCGCGTCATCTAAGCGAGGCGAGCAGTAGGGCAGTAACAGGCACTTCTTCACGAAGTGCTTGAAATCGCAAAGTTTTTGCTTGCGTGACCGGGATTATTTGTTATAATCCCGGTCTTCCCTCTTTATGGGAGCCCCGTCGCGGGCGAAGTTGGTGGGGGAAGCGGACTGGCGCCAGCCTGTCCGAAAGATTCACCGAATTGCGATGGCGGGTTTCGTTTGCCGTCGCTGCTGTTCCAACCCAAGCAGCCGATTGGCTGACGGGACCAAGACTGACCGAATGCATCATGGTGGTGCATCCGGATTAAGTTGGGAAAGACAAACCATGATCCAGACCGAATCTCGGCTTGAAGTAGCCGACAACACGGGTGCACGTGAAGTCATGTGCATCAAGGTGCTCGGCGGCTCGAAGCGTCGTTATGCCAGCATTGGCGACATCATCAAGGTGAGCGTCAAAGAGGCAACGCCGCGCGGGCGTGTGAAGAAAGGCGAAATCTACAACGCCGTGGTGGTCCGCACCGCCAAGGGCGTTCGCCGTCAAGACGGCTCGCTGATCAAGTTCGACGGCAACGCCGCTGTGCTTTTGAATAACAAGCTCGAGCCGATCGGCACCCGTATCTTCGGGCCGGTCACGCGTGAGCTGCGTAGCGAACGATTCATGAAGATCGTTTCGCTGGCGCCGGAAGTGCTGTAAGGAGTCGCGATGAACAAGATTCGCAAGGGTGACGAAGTGATCGTCATCACCGGCAAGGACAAGGGCAAGCGCGGTGTCGTGCTGGCCGTCGGTGCCGAGCATGTGACGGTTGAAGGTATCAACCTCGTCAAGAAGCATGTGAAGCCCAACCCGATGAAGGGTACGACGGGTGGCGTGGAAGCGAAGACGATGCCCCTGCATATTTCGAACGTCGCACTGGTCGACGCGAATGGCAAGGCGTCGCGTGTTGGCATCAAGGTCGAGGAAGGCAAGAAGGTTCGCTTCCTGAAGACGACCGGTGCCGTACTGAGCGCCTGACGCAGCGGAGTAAAAAATGGCTCGTTTTCAAGAGTTTTACAAAGAAAAGGTTGTGCCCGGCCTGATCGAGAAGTTCGGTTACAAGTCGGTCATGGAAGTGCCGCGCATCACCAAGATCACGCTGAACATGGGTCTTGGCGAAGCGATCGCTGACAAGAAGATCATCGAGAACGCCGTTGGCGACCTCACGAAGATCGCTGGTCAGAAGCCGGTCGTGACGAAGGCACGCAAGGCAATCGCAGGCTTCAAGATCCGCCAGGGCTACCCGATCGGCGCGATGGTGACGCTGCGCGGCCGCGCGATGTACGAATTCCTCGACCGCTTCGTGACCGTCGCCCTGCCCCGCGTGCGAGACTTCCGCGGTGTGTCGGGCCGTGCTTTCGATGGCCGCGGCAACTACAACATCGGTGTGAAAGAGCAGATCATTTTCCCCGAAATCGATTACGACAAGATCGACGCGCTGCGTGGGCTGAACATCAGCATCACGACGACCGCGAAGACCGACGACGAAGCAAAGGCACTGCTCGCCAGCTTCAAGTTCCCGTTCAGAAACTGAGGTTACCGTGGCTAAACTGGCACTGATCGAACGTGAAAAGAAGCGCGCCCGCCTGGTCGCGAAGTTCGCAGCAAAGCGCGAAGCGCTGAAGGCGATCATCGAAGACCAAAGCAAGTCGGACGAAGAGCGCTACGAAGCACGCCTTGAGCTGCAGCAACTGCCCCGCAACGCAAACCCGACCCGCCAGCGCAACCGCTGCGCGATCACGGGCCGTCCGCGTGGCACGTTCCGTAAATTCGGCCTCGCGCGTAACAAGATTCGTGAAATCGCATTCCGTGGCGAGATTCCTGGCCTGACCAAGGCGAGCTGGTAATAGGAGAAACGTAAATGAGCATGAGTGATCCTATCGCCGATATGCTGACTCGCATCCGCAACGCGCAGATGGTCGAGAAGGTATCGGTCGCGATGCCCTCGTCGAAGGTCAAGGTTGCAATCGCGCAAGTCCTGAAGGACGAAGGTTATATCGACGATTTCGCGGTGAAGACCGAAGGCGCGAAGGCTGAGCTGAACATCGCGCTGAAGTACTACGCTGGTCGTCCGGTCATCGAGCGCCTCGAGCGCGTGTCGAAGCCGGGCCTGCGCGTGTACCGCGGCCGTAACGACATTCCGCAGGTCATGAACGGCCTCGGCGTGGCAATCGTGTCGACGCCGAAGGGCGTGATGACCGACCGCAAGGCGCGCGCTACGGGCGTCGGCGGTGAAGTCATCTGCTACGTCGCTTAAAGCCGAGGAGAGAGAAACATGTCTCGAGTAGGTAAGAGCCCGATCGCGCTGCAAGGCGCGGAAGTCAAGCTGGCCGACGGTGCGATCACCGTCAAGGGCCCGCTGGGCACCATCACGCAAGCGATCAATCCGCTCGTGAACGTGGCGAACAACGACGGCACGCTGAACCTGTCGCCGGCGGACGAAAGCCGCGAAGCAAATGCACTGTCGGGCACGATGCGCGCGATCATCGCGAATGCCGTGCACGGCGTGACCAAGGGTTTCGAGCGCAAGCTGACGCTGGTTGGCGTCGGTTATCGTGCGCAAGCGCAAGGCGACAAGCTGAACCTGTCGCTGGGTTTCTCGCACCCGGTGGTGCACCAGATGCCGGAAGGCGTCAAGGCCGAAACCCCGACGCAAACCGAAATCGTGATCAAGGGGATCAACAAGCAACAAGTCGGTCAAGTGGCTGCGGAAGTCCGCGGTTACCGTCCGCCGGAGCCCTACAAGGGCAAGGGCGTGCGCTATTCCGACGAGGTTGTGATCCTCAAAGAAACGAAGAAGAAGTAAGGGTGCGCAATCATGGATAAGACTCAATCTCGCCTGCGCCGCGCTCGCCAGACGCGTATCAAGATCGCTGAGCTGCAGGTCGCGCGTCTCGCCGTGCATCGCACGAATACGCACATCTACGCTCAAGTGTTCTCGCCCTGCGGCACCAAGGTGCTCGCCAGCGCGTCGACGCTCGAGGCGGAAGTGCGCGCTGAGCTCGCCGACAAGTCGGGCAAGGGTGGCAACGTTGCTGCTGCGACGCTGATCGGCAAGCGTATTGCCGAGAAGGCCAAGGCCGCCGGCATCGAATCCGTCGCCTTCGACCGCTCGGGCTTCCGCTACCACGGCCGCGTGAAGGCGCTGGCTGAGGCAGCTCGCGAAGCTGGGCTCAAGTTCTAAGGAAGGAATTCGTCATGGCAAAGATGCAAGCGAAAGTTCAGGCTGACGAGCGCGACGACGGCCTTCGTGAAAAGATGATTTCGGTCAACCGCGTGACCAAGGTCGTGAAGGGTGGCCGTATTCTCGGCTTCGCCGCACTGACCGTGGTTGGCGATGGTGATGGCCGCATCGGTATGGGCAAGGGCAAGGCGAAGGAAGTGCCGGTCGCTGTCCAGAAGGCAATGGAACAAGCTCGCCGCAACATGTTCAAGGTGCCGCTCAAGAACGGTACGCTGCAACACGAAGTGCACGGCAAGCACGGCGCATCGGCAGTCCTCCTCGCTCCGGCGAAGGCAGGTACCGGTGTGATCGCCGGCGGCCCGATGCGCGCAGTGTTCGACGTGATGGGCGTTCAGAACGTCGTGGCGAAGAGCCACGGTTCGACGAACCCGTACAACCTCGTTCGCGCCACGCTGGACGGCCTGCGCAAGCAGTCGACCCCGGCAGACATCGCGGCGAAGCGCGGCAAGTCCGTCGAAGAAATTTTGGGCTAAGCCCGGGTGGTCACCATGTCTGAAAAAACTGTCAAGGTTCAGCTCGTCAAGAGCCTGATCGGGACCCGCGAATCGCACCGCGCGACCGTGCGTGGCCTGGGCCTGCGCCGACTCAACTCGGTCAGCGAGCTGCAGGACACGCCGGCGGTCCGCGGCATGATCAACAAGGTCTCGTACCTCGTTAAGGTCATCGCGTAAGCGGCCCTACGGATCAAGGAGTTGATATGGAATTGAATAACCTGAAGCCGGCAGCCGGCGCCAAGCACGCCAAGCGTCGCGTCGGCCGTGGCATCGGTTCGGGCCTCGGCAAGACGGCTGGCCGTGGTCACAAGGGTCAGAAATCGCGTTCGGGCGGCTTCCACAAAGTCGGTTTCGAAGGCGGTCAGATGCCGCTGCAACGTCGTCTGCCGAAGCGCGGCTTCACGTCGCTGACGAAGGAATTCGTCGGTGAAGTGCGCCTGGGCGACCTCGAGAAGCTGCCGGTCGACGAAATCGATCTGCTCGCACTGAAGCAAGCCGGCCTGGTCGGCGAGCTGACGAAGAGCGCGAAGATCATCGCGACGGGCGAACTGAAGCGCAAGATCGTCGTGAAGGGTCTCGGCGCCACCAAGGGTGCGCGCGCAGCGATCGAAGCGGCTGGCGGTTCGTTTGCCGAGTGACACGCCTAGCGCGTCGTCACTAGCATTTGCATCGGAGAAGGTACTTGGCTAACAGCCCGAGTCTTGCAAAACCCGGTCGAAGCACGGCGAAGTTCGGCGATCTGCGCCGGCGAGCGATGTTCTTGCTCCTGGCGCTGATCGTCTATCGCATCGGCGCGCACATCCCCGTGCCGGGCATCGATCCGGATCAACTGGCGAAGCTGTTCCAGAGCCAGGCGGGCGGCATCCTTGGCATGTTCAACATGTTCTCGGGTGGCGCGCTTTCCCGCTTCACGATCTTCGCGCTGGGGATCATGCCGTACATCTCGGCGTCGATCATCATGCAGCTGTTGGCGATCGTCTCGCCGCAGCTCGAGGCGCTGAAGAAGGAAGGGCAGGCAGGGCAACGGAAGATCACGCAGTACACGCGGTATTTCACCGTGGTGCTCGCGACCTTCCAGGCGTTCGGTATCGCGGCTGCGCTGGAAAACCAGCCGGGCCTCGTCACCGATCCCGGCATGCTGTTCCGGCTGACCACGGTCGTGACGCTGGTGACCGGCACGATGTTCCTGATGTGGCTGGGTGAGCAGATCACCGAGCGCGGTCTGGGCAACGGTATCTCGATCATCATCTTCGGCGGGATTGCAGCAGGGTTCCCGAATGCCGTCGGTGGGTTGTTCGAGCTGGTGCGTACGGGTTCGATGAGCATCATTTCGGCGATCATCATCGTCGTTCTGATTGCCGCGGTGACTTACCTGGTCGTGTTCATCGAACGCGGTCAGCGCAAGATCCTCGTGAACTATGCAAAGCGTCAGGTCGGCAACAAGATCTACGGCGGGCAGTCGTCCCACCTGCCGCTGAAGCTGAACATGTCGGGCGTGATTCCGCCGATCTTCGCATCGTCGATCATCCTGTTCCCGGCAACGATTCTCGGCTGGTTCAGCACGGGGCAGCCGTCGGGGAGCTGGTTCTCCAACACGCTGCATAACGTGGCGGAGGCGCTGAAGCCGGGTCAGCCGGTCTACGTGCTGCTGTACACGCTGGCAATCGTGTTTTTCTGCTTCTTCTACACCGCGCTGGTGTTCAACAGCAGGGAAACGGCGGACAACCTGAAGAAGAGCGGCGCGTTCGTGCCGGGCATCCGTCCGGGTGAGCAGACCGCACGATATATCGACCGCATCCTCACGCGTCTGACGCTGGCCGGTGCGATCTACATCGTCTTCGTGTGTCTGCTGCCGGAATTCCTGGTGCTGCGCTGGAATGTGCCGTTTTATTTTGGTGGAACGTCGCTGCTGATCATTGTCGTCGTCACGATGGACTTCATGGCGCAGGTGCAGTCGTACGTTATGTCGCAACAGTATGAGTCGCTGCTCAAGAAGGCAAACTTCAAGGGCGGCAACATCCCAATGCGTTAAAAAGGACCTATGGCCAAGGACGATGTAATCCAGATGCAGGGTGAGGTGATCGAAAACCTTCCGAATGCGACCTTCCGCGTGAAGCTGGAAAACGGCCATGTCGTGTTGGGGCATATCTCCGGAAAGATGCGGATGCACTACATCCGCATCCTCCCGGGCGACAAGGTGACGGTTGAATTGACGCCTTACGATCTGTCGCGTGCGCGGATCGTGTTCCGGGCGAAGTGATTTGGAAAAAAGGGTAATATCATGAAAGTGATGGCATCGGTTAAGCGCATTTGCCGCAATTGCAAGATCATCAAGCGCAAAGGCGTCGTTCGCGTGATCTGCAGCTCGGATCCGCGCCACAAGCAGCGCCAAGGCTGACCGCGCGTTTGTTTGCGCTTTTTGTTTGAGGAAAAACAATGGCTCGTATCGCAGGGGTTAACATCCCGAATCACCAGCATACCGAGATCGGCCTGACGGCTATCTTTGGTATCGGCCGCACCCGTTCGCGCAGCATCTGCGTGGCAGCTGGCGTCGATTTTTCGAAGAAGGTCAAGGATCTGACCGACGCAGACCTGGAAAAGCTGCGTGAAGAAGTGGGCAAGTTTGTCGTCGAAGGCGATCTGCGCCGTGAAGTGACGATGAACATCAAGCGCCTGATGGATCTCGGCTGCTACCGCGGCGTTCGTCATCGCAAGGGTCTGCCGATGCGCGGTCAGCGTACGCGTACGAACGCACGTACTCGCAAGGGTCCGCGTCGTGCAGCGCAAGCGCTGAAGAAGTAAGCGGAACTGACAGTTACAGGAAAACGTAATGGCTAAGGCTTCGAACACCGCGGCGCAACGCGTTCGCAAGAAGGTCAAGAAGAACGTCGCTGAAGGCGTGGTTCACGTTCACGCGTCGTTCAACAACACGATCATCACGATCACCGATCGCCAAGGCAATGCCCTGGCGTGGGCGACGTCGGGCGGCCAGGGCTTCAAGGGCTCGCGCAAGTCGACGCCGTTCGCTGCTCAGGTTGCTGCTGAGTCGGCCGGTCGCGTGGCGATGGAATACGGCGTGAAGAATCTGGAAGTGCGGATCAAGGGCCCGGGCCCGGGTCGCGAGTCGGCAGTGCGCGCACTGCACGGCCTCGGCATCAAGATCACCGCGATTTCGGACGTCACTCCGGTTCCGCACAACGGCTGCCGTCCGCCGAAGCGTCGCCGCATCTAACGATGCGTTGGCGCAATGCCTGTCGCCGCTTAGCGTCGACGGGCTGTGCTTTTTTGATTGACTAAGCCCACCGTTCGCCCCAAAGGGCGCGAACTAGCGCGGATTTCGGTTCGCGTGACTGATTGATAAAGGAATGCAAAGTGGCACGTTATATCGGCCCTAAGGCCAAGCTGTCCCGCCGTGAAGGCACCGACCTCTTCCTGAAGAGCGCGCGTCGCTCGCTCGCAGACAAGTGCAAGCTCGACAGCAAGCCGGGCCAGCACGGCCGTACCTCGGGCGCCCGTACGTCCGACTACGGCACGCAGCTGCGTGAGAAGCAGAAGGTCAAGCGCATCTATGGCGTGCTGGAGCGTCAGTTCCGCCGCTACTTCGCTGAAGCCGACCGCCGCAAGGGCAACACGGGTGAAAACCTGCTGCAACTGCTTGAGTCGCGCCTCGACAACGTCGTGTACCGCATGGGCTTCGGCTCGACCCGCGCTGAAGCGCGTCAGCTGGTGAGCCACAAGTCGATCACCGTGAACGGCGTCGTCGCAAACGTCCCGTCGCAGCAAGTGAAGGCTGGCGACGTGGTCGCGATCCGTGAAAAGGCGAAGAAGCAGGCGCGTATCGTCGAAGCGCTGTCGCTGGCCGAGCAAGGCGGCATGCCGAGCTGGGTTGCAGTCGATGCGAAGAAGTTCGAAGGTACGTTCAAGCAAATGCCGGAGCGCGCCGACATCGCCGGCGACATCAACGAAAGCCTGATCGTCGAATTGTACTCGCGTTAATCCGATTGACAGCCGAGGTACCCCGATTGCGTTCCGCAAGGAGGGGCCTCGGCTGTTTATTTTCAGGGTGTTACCGGTCAGCCTTATCGGTGTAACGAGCCGAGGGTATTGAAAAGGAAAACCTATGCAAACCAGTTTGTTGAAACCCAAGATCATCGCCGTGGAATCGCTGGGCGAGAACCACGCGAAGGTGGTCATGGAGCCGTTCGAGCGCGGCTACGGCCACACCTTGGGCAATGCGCTCCGCCGCGTGCTGCTGTCGTCGATGGTGGGCTACGCGCCGACCGAAGTGACGATCGCGGGCGTGGTGCACGAGTATTCGACGCTTGATGGTGTGCAAGAGGACGTCGTCAACCTGCTGCTGAACCTGAAGGGCGTGGTGTTCAAGCTGCACAACCGCGACGAAGTGACGGTGACCCTGCGCAAGGAAGGCGAAGGCGTCGTCACGGCCGGCGATATCGAGCTGGCGCACGATTGCGAAGTCATCAACCCGAATCACGTGATCGCGCATCTGTCGAAGGGCGGCAAGCTCGACGTTCAGATCAAGATCGAGAAGGGCCGTGGCTACGTGCCGGGCAACGTTCGCCGCTACGGCGAAGATACGGCCAAGATCATCGGCCGCATCGTGCTCGACGCATCGTTCTCGCCGGTTCGCCGCGTGAGCTACGCAGTCGAAAGCGCACGTGTCGAGCAGCGTACCGACCTCGACAAGCTCGTGATGAACATCGAAACGAGCGGCGTGATCACGCCGGAAGAAGCGATCCGCCAGTCGGCACGCATCCTGGTCGACCAGCTGTCCGTGTTCGCGGCGCTGGAAGGCACGGAAACGGCTGCCGAGGCTCCGTCGCGCGCGCCGCAGATCGACCCGATCCTGCTGCGTCCGGTGGACGATCTCGAGCTGACGGTCCGTTCGGCGAACTGCCTGAAGGCCGAGAACATCTACTACATCGGCGACCTGATCCAGCGCACGGAAAACGAGCTGCTGAAGACGCCGAACCTCGGTCGCAAGTCGCTCAACGAGATCAAGGAAGTGCTCGCTTCGCGCGGTCTCACGCTGGGCATGAAGCTCGAGAACTGGCCGCCGGCTGGTCTCGACAAGTAAGCCCGGCTGTAGCTGAAGTTGGCAAAGATGCGGATTTTCCTTTAAAATCCGCATCTTGCTTTTTTCGTTACCGGCCCGTGCGCCCCTTCGGGTGCGATAGAAGAGCTGGATCAAAACTTTGAATCAAGGAAACTGAAATGCGCCATCGTCATGGTCTGCGGAAACTGAACCGCACGAGCAGCCACCGTCTGGCAATGCTCCGTAACATGTCCAACTCGCTGATCGAGCACGAAGTCATCAAGACGACGCTGCCGAAGGCGAAGGAACTCCGTAAGGTCGTCGAGCCGCTGATCACGCTCGGCAAGAAGCCGTCGCTCGCAAACCGTCGCCTGGCATTCAACCGCCTGCGCGATCGTGACTCGGTCACGAAGCTGTTCGACGTGCTCGGCCCGCGTTTCGCGAATCGTCCGGGCGGCTACCTGCGCATCCTGAAGTTCGGCTTCCGCGTCGGCGACAACGCACCGATGGCACTGGTCGAGCTGCTGGATCGTCCGGAAGTCGAGGAAACGGAAAACGTGCAAGAAGCTGAATAAGCTTCCCCGTACGTGGCAGTAACAAGAAGGGCTAAGCGAATGCTTGGCCCTTTTTGCTTTTGGGGTGCCATCGGGATGCGATCGATTGTCGCAGTCCGGCTCGCCGGCACCGTCTCACAGGGTGCGCTACGATACGAGGCAACACGCCGGTGAACGAATCTGGGGGGACGCGTATGGTCGTGGTGCTGATGCTGACGACGGTGCCGGATGCGGCGACCGCCGACGCGCTCGCCGACGGCGCGCTGGCCGCGCGGCTCGCCGCCTGCGTGTCGGAACTCGGTGCGATCAAGTCGCGCTATCACTGGCAGGGCAAGGTCGAAACGGCCCGCGAGATCCAGCTCCTGTTCAAGACGAGCCCGATGCGCGCGCTCGAGCTGGAGCGATTCATTCAGTCGCATCACCCGTACGACACGCCGGAAATCGTCTCCTGGCAGGCCGCGGCGTCGCCGGCATACGGCCAGTGGGTGACCGGCGAAACTCAACGTCTATTTCATGTTTAACGGTATGGCTCCTCGCTTGCGCTTCCCCGTGCTGCGGTTCCTCGCGTTCCTGCTGTCGCTCGCGTTCGCGCTCGGCGGCATGTCGCTCGCCCGGGCGGCGGACGATTTCCTCGATCCGTCGGTCGCGTTCAAGTTCAGCGCCAGCGAGTCGCCGGGGCGGGTCGACGTGCGCTTCAAGGTCGCGGACGGCTATTACCTGTACCGCGAGCGGTTCGCGTTCGCAGTCAAGAGCGGCCAGGCGACGCTCGGCGAGCCGCAGTTGCCGGCCGGCCATGTGAAATTCGACCAGACCTTCCAGAAGAACCTCGAGACCTACCGCGGCGAGGTCGTGATCCACGTGCCCGTCAAGCAGGCGTCCGGGCCATTTGAGCTCGCGGTGACGTCGCAAGGCTGCGCGGACGAAGGCATCTGCTATCCGCCCGCCGAGCATGTCGTGAAAGTCAGCGGCGACGCGCTGGGTGCGGCGACCTCGACGGCGGCGCCGTCCCGCGGCGAGGCGGCGGCCGGCAGCTGGTTCGACAAGGTCACCAGCGCCGACTACGCGCAATCCTTGCTCGAAGGCCAGGGCTTCCTCACGATCGTCGCGCTGTATTTCGTGGCGGGCGTTGTGCTGAGCCTGCTGCCCTGCTCCTATCCGATGATTCCGATCGTGTCGGCGATCATCATCGGCCAGGGCACCCGCGCGACGCACACGCGCGGCTTCGCGCTGTCGCTGACCTACGTGCTCGGCATGGCGCTCGTCTATACCGTGCTCGGCATCGCCGCGGCACTGGTCGGGCAGGGTCTCGGGGCATGGCTGCAGAACCCGTGGGTGCTGGGCAGCTTCGGCGTGCTGTTGACGGTGTTCGCGGCATCGTTGATTTCCGGCATCGACATCGCCTTGCCGCAGCGCTGGCAAAACGGCGCGGCCAGCGCGTCGAGCGGCCGCAAGGGCGGCCACTTCGCGGCAGTTGCCGCGATGGGCGCACTGTCCGCGCTCGTCGTCGGCGCTTGCATGACGGCGCCGCTGTTCGCGGTGCTCGCGTTCATCGCGCATACCGGCAACGCGCTGCTCGGCGGCGCGGCGTTGTTCGCGATGGGGCTGGGGCTCGGCGTGCCGCTGCTGGTCGTCGGCGTCGGCGCGGGCGCGCTGCTGCCGCGCGCGGGCATGTGGATGGACGGCGTGAAGGTGTTCTTCGGCATCGTGCTGCTTGCGGCCGCGCTGTGGATCGTCTGGCCGGTGCTCGGCGGTGCGTTCAGGATGATGCTGGCGGCGTTGTGGCTGCTCGTCGCGGCTGCCGCGCTTGGCCTGTTCTCGCCGCATGCGGGCGCACCGTCGATCTGGCGGCGCCTCGGGCGCGGGCTCGGCGCCGCGCTGGCGATCTGGGCGGCGACGCTGCTGGTTGGGCTCGCGGCGGGGTCGACCGACCCGGTCAAGCCGCTCGCGGTGCTCGCCGCGCGCACGACCGCATCCGTCGCGGGTTCGGCCGCCGCCGGCGCGCCGGCCACGCAGGAAGGCCCGGTATTTGCCTCGGTGGGGTCAAATGCCGAGCTCGATACGCTGCTGAAGACGGCGAGCCGGCCCGTGATGCTCGATTTCTACGCCGACTGGTGCGTGAGCTGCAAGGAGATGGAGCATCTGACCTTTACCGATGCGCGCGTACAGGCGAGGCTGGCGCAGCTGCACCTGGTGCGCGCGGACGTCACCGCGAACAACCCGGCTGACCAGGCGCTGCTCAAGCGCTTCAACCTGTTTGGCCCGCCCGGGATCATCTTCTTCGACCGCAACGGCAACGAAATCGGCCGCGTGGTCGGTTACCAGGCCGCTGAGACGTTCCTGCGCAGCCTCGATCGCGCGGCGGTGCCGACGGTCTGAGCGCACGCCGGTCGCGCAACCAACCTGCAAGAAAAAACGGCGACGCACCGAAGTGCGTCGCCGTTTTGCTTTGCGCGCAGGGGGCGCGGATCAGCGCTGCGCTTTCAGCAGGCGCGCGGCATCGAGCGCGAAATACGTCAGCACGCCGTCGGCGCCGGCCCGCTTGAACGCGAGCAGCGATTCGAGCACGACCTTGTCGTGATCGAGCCAGCCGTTCATCGCGGCGGCCTTCAGCATCGCGTATTCGCCGCTCACCTGGTACACGTAGGTCGGGAAGCGGAACTCGTCCTTCACGCGGCGCACGATATCGAGGTACGGCATGCCGGGCTTGACCATCACCATATCCGCGCCTTCGTCGATGTCGAGGCGCACTTCGCGCAGCGCCTCGTCGCTGTTCGCCGGATCCATCTGGTAGGTCATCTTGTTGCTCTTGCCCAGATTGGCCGCCGAGCCGACCGCGTCGCGGAACGGGCCGTAGAACGCCGACGCGAACTTGGCCGAATAAGCCATGATGCGCGTGTGGATGTGGCCGTCGCTTTCGAGCATCTCGCGGATCGCGCCGATGCGGCCGTCCATCATGTCCGACGGCGCGACGATGTCGACGCCGGCCTCGGCCTGCGCACGCGCCTGCTCGATCAGGATCTCGATGGTGTCGTCGTTGATCACGTAGCCGTTTTCGTCGAGCACGCCGTCCTGGCCATGGCTCGTGTACGGATCCAGCGCGACGTCGGTCAGCACGCCGAGCTCCGGGAAGCGCTTCTTCAGCTCGCGCACCGCGCGCGGGATCAGGCCTTCGGGGTTGGCCGCCTCGCGGCCGTCGGGCGTCTTCAGCGACGGATCGATGGCCGGGAACAGCGACAGCACGGGCACGCCCAGCTCGACGCACTGCTCGGCGACGTGCATCAGCAGGTCGACCGACACGCGCTCGACGCCCGGCATCGACGGCACCGGCTGGCGCTCGTTCGTGCCGTCGACGACGAAGACCGGGTAGATCAGGTCGTCGGTGGTCAGATGGTTTTCGCGCATCAGGCGGCGGGAGAAGTCGTCGCGGCGCATCCGGCGCGGACGATGAAGCGGATGGAAGCTCATGGCAATTTGGCAGAAATCAGGGCAGTAAGGGCCTTACGGAACCCTTAGGTTATTTTCTGGAGCGTTGGTATATGATAGCGATCGAGTGTCGCGCCTGGCGCGATGCTCCCCGCTTCTCCTCCCTGAGCGGGTGCCTGTCGTTATTCGATTAGGCTGTTTGACCCGCCGTTAAACGGCGGGTTTTTTTATGAGCCGGCCGAATCGCAGGCGCCGTCAGGTGCGCGCCGCCGATCCCGGCCGCGCGTTGCCCGATCATTTTGCTACAGGCTCGTCTTTCGCGTCGGCGACGGACGGCCGCACCCAGCTCTCGATCAGCGCATGGGCCTCGTCGAGCCCCGTGCGCTTGAGCGCCGAGAACAGCTGGACGGTCAGCTTGCCTTCCACGCCCGAGTCGCGATACGCATCGAGCCCCTTTTGCGTCGTCCGCAGTGCATTGATGCTTTCCTGCCGCGTCAATTTGTCGCATTTGGTCAGCAGCGTGTGGATCGGCTTGCCGGTCGGCGCGAACCACTCGATCATGCGGCGGTCGAGGTCGGTCAGCGGGCGGCGCGAATCCATCATCAGGATCAGGCCGCAGAGCTGCGAACGGGTCGCGAGGTAGCTCGACAGCAGCATCTCCCAGTGCGCCTTGGCGGCGCCGGGCACTTCCGCGTAGCCGTAGCCGGGCAGGTCGACGAGATTCGCGACGGGTTCGTCGGCCGGGCCGACCGAAAAATAGTTGATGTGCTGCGTGCGGCCGGGCGTCTTTGACGCGAACGCGAGCCGCTTCTGGTTGCACAGCACGTTGATCGCCGTCGATTTGCCGGCGTTCGAGCGGCCCGCGAACGCGACTTCCGGCTGCACCGTCGGCGGCAGGTCGCGCAGGTGGTTGACGGTCGTGTAGAAGCGGGCTTGATGGAGCAGAAAGGCCATGGGAACCGATGGGACGGGCGGCGCGAGCCGCTTGGTGGAGGCGGGGTAGCCCCGATAGGCGCGGGGGCTTTCAGCGCGATATTGTACAATACGGCGGTTTTGCCGAAGGCCTCCGGGCGCCTGCCTCGCGCGCTAGTGCGGCTTCTGCGGTAGACTGATCGCCGTCGTTTTTTGCAGAACCTCAAATTCCCACAAGACGAAACAGGGTGTGCGAATGAATCGACTGTGCAAGTCTCTGATGGTGCTTCAGGTTGCAGCAGGGTTCGTAGGTTTCGTAGCAGAGGCAAGGGCGGCGGATGCGGCAAAGCCGGATCTCGACCGCGGCAAGGCGATCGCGGCGCAAGTCTGCGCATCGTGTCACGGTGCCGACGGCAACAGCGCATCGGGCGGTTTCCCGAAGCTCGCCGGCCAGCATCCCGAGTATCTGGTCAAGCAGCTGAACGATTTCAAGGCGCAGCCGGGCGCGAAGGGGCCGGCGCGCAACAACCCCGTGATGGTCGGGTTCGCGAGCGCGTTGAGCACGGACGACATGCGCAACGTCGCGGCGTATTACGGTTCGCAGGCGACGAAGCCCGGCACCGCGCACGTCGCGGCCACCGTGCCGCTCGGCCAGAAGATCTACCGCGGCGGCGTCGCGGAGAAGGGCGTGCCGGCCTGCGCGAGCTGCCACGGGCCGACGGGGCAGGGGTTGCCGATCCAGTATCCGCGCCTGTCCGGGCAATGGTCGGATTACACCGTCGCCCAGTTGACGGCGTTCCAGCAGGGAGCGGGCGCCCGCAACAACAACGAGGCGATGCGTCAGATCGCGGTGCGTCTGTCGGACAGCGAGATCAAGGCCGTGGCGGACTACATCGCCGGGCTGCGCTGAGCGCCAGTCGCGAACGGAGTGACCGGGCGCCCGCAGGGCGGCCGGAGTCAGAACAAGAAAAGGGTGGGGCGCCGCAGCGTTGCGGCCGCCCGCCCTTTTTTGTTGTCAGTCGGAGTTTGAATGAGCGTTACCACGTCGGGGTTGCAGTCGAAGTCGGGCCAGGGCGCCACGAAGCGCGCGGTCGAGTTGTTGAGCTCGATGCGCTTCGCGATCGCGCTGCTGGTGGTGTTGTCGATCGCGAGCATCGTCGGCACCGTCCTGACCCAGGATGACCCGTATCCGAATTACGTGAACCAGTTCGGGCCGTTCTGGGCCGACATCTTCCGCGCGCTCGGCCTGTACAACGTGTACAGCGCTTGGTGGTTCATGCTGATCCTGATCTTCCTCGTCGTGTCGATCTCGCTGTGCGTGATCCGCAATGCGCCGAAGATGCTCGCCGACGCGAAGAGCTGGAAGGACAAGGTCCGCGAAGGCAGCCTGCGCGCGTTCCATCACAAGGCCGAATATTCCGCGGGCGGCACGCGCGCGGCGGCCACCGCGACGCTCGCCGCGTTCGTCACGAAGGCCGGCTACAAGCACGTCGTGCGCGAGACCGACGGCGCGACGCTGATTTCCGCGAAGCGCGGCGCGTTGACGAAGTTCGGCTATATCTCCGCGCACCTCGCGATCGTCGTGATCTGCGTCGGCGGCCTGCTCGACAGCAACCTGCCGATCAAATTCCAGATGTGGATGTTCGGCAAGAGCCCCGTCAACACGAGCGCGACGATCAGCGAAATCTCGCCCGACCATCGCCTGTCCGCGTCGAACCCGACGTTCCGCGGCTACGCGTGGGTGCCGGAAGGCCAGTTCGTGTCGACCGCGATCCTCAACCAGCCGAACGGCTCGCTGATCCAGGACCTGCCGTTCTCGATCCAGCTCAACAAGTTCATCGTCGACTACTACACGACGGGCATGCCGAAGCTGTTCGCGAGCGACATCGTCGTGATCGATCGCGAGACGGGCCGGAAGATCCCGGCGCGCGTGGAGGTCAACAAGCCGTTCACGTACAAGGGCGTGTCGATCTACCAGTCGAGCTTCCAGGATGGCGGCTCGCAGATGCAGATGACCGCCTACCCGATGACGGGCAGCACGCTGAAGCCGTTCCCGGTGCAGGGCGCGATCGGCAATTCGGTGCCGCTGCAGATGCCGGGCGCCGACGGCGAGTCGATCGAATTCTCCGATTTCCGCGCGATCAACGTCGAGAACATGGCCGACGCGAACGGCAAGCCGGACGTGCGCGGCGTCGCGAAGACCACGACGCTGAAGGAAGCGTTCGACGAGCGGCTCGGCTCGGGCGCGAAGTCGTCGAAGCCGACGCAGCTGCACAACATCGGCCCGTCGGTGCAGTACAAGGTGCGCGGCAAGGACGGCCAGGCGCGCGAATTCAACAACTACATGCTGCCCGTCGACATGAACGGCGAGCGCGTGTTCCTCGCCGGCGTGCGCGCGAGCCCGAACGATCCGTTCCGCTACATGCGGATTCCGGCGGACAGCCAGGATTCGATCGGCGAATGGATGCGCCTGCGCGCGGCGCTCGAAGATCCGGCGGTGCGCGCGGATGCGGCCGCGCGCTTCGCGCAGCGTTCGCTGCCGGGCACCGACGCGTCGCTGCGCGGCCGCCTGCAGGACAGCGCATCGAAGGTGCTGACCCTGTTTGCGGCGAGCGACGACAGCGTCGGGCGCGGCGCGGACGGCCAGCCGGTGGGCGGCTTCCAGGCCGTCGCGACGTTCATCGATCGGTCGGTGCCGAAGGCCGAGCAGGAAAAGGCGGCCGGCCTGCTGCTGCGGATGCTCGAGGGCTCGATGTGGGAGGTCTGGCAGATCGCGCGCGCGCGCGCCGGCGAGGCGCCGCTCCAGCAGGGCGCGGAGTCGATCCGGTTCGTGCAGAATTCGATCAACGCGCTGTCCGACAGCTTCCTGTACGGTTCGCCGGTCTATCTGCAGCTCGACTCCTTCAAGCAGGTGCAAGCTTCGGTATTTCAGCTGACGCGCGCACCGGGCAAGAATCTGGTGTATCTTGGCAGCCTGCTGCTCGTTGCCGGCATCTTCGCGATGTTCTACGTGCGCGAGCGGCGCCTCTGGTTCTGGCTCAAGGACGCCGGCCCCGGCGTCGATGTGGTGATGGCGATGTCCACGGCCCGCAAGACCTTCGATTTCGAGAAAGAATTCGTGCAGACGCGCGACGCGGCCGGCGCCGCATTGCACGCAGCACCTCGCGATGCCGCGCCCGCCGGTGCGGCGTCGGCTTCCCGCCCGCCGGCTGGCGGCGGTTCCGAGGATTCCACCCGGTAACATCATGGATCTCACTCAAGTTTCCCCGTCCCGCGACGTGTCGGCTCAGGCCCCGATTCCGGCGCCGCTGTTCGACGACCGTCCGTTCCTGGCGCGCCTGTCGCCGTTCGACTGGCTGTTCGCGCTCGCGCTCGTGCTCGGCGCAGGCTATGCGTTCGTGCACTACAGCGCGCACATGGATTACTACGACAAGGCGGTGCTGATCGGCACCGTGCCGGCGCTCGCCGTGCTCGGCTGGCGCTGGAAGCCGGCCCGGCTGCTGATGGCGGCGATCGCGGCGCTGTCGCTGCTGTCGATCCAGATCTACCAGGGCGACCTGGCACGCGCGGATTCGGCGTTCTTCCTCAAGTATTTCCTGTCGAGCCAGTCGGCGATCCTGTGGATGAGCGCGCTCTTCGTGCTCGCGACGATCTTCTACTGGATCGGCACGCTGACGCGTTCGGTGACGGGCGGCGCGATCGGCCAGAAGCTCACCTGGGTCGCGGTGCTGATGGGCTTCACCGGGTTGATGGTGCGCTGGTACGAGTCGTACCTGATCGGCGCCGACGTCGGCCATATCCCGGTGTCGAACCTGTATGAAGTGTTCGTCCTGTTCAGCCTGATCACCGCGCTGCTCTACCTGTATTACGAAGGCCACTACGGCACGCGCGCGCTCGGCGCGTTCGTGCTGCTGATCATCAGCGCCGCGGTCGGTTTCCTGATGTGGTACTCGATCGCGCGCGACGCGCAGCAGATCCAGCCGCTCGTGCCGGCCCTGCAGAGCTGGTGGATGAAGATCCACGTGCCCGCGAACTTCATCGGCTATGGCAGCTTCGCGTTGTCGGCGATGGTGTCGGTCGCGTACCTGATGAAGGAGCGCGGCGTGCTCGCCGATCGCCTGCCGGCGCTCGAGGTGCTCGACGACGTGATGTACAAGTCGATCGCGGTCGGCTTCGCGTTCTTCACGATCGCGACGATCCTCGGCGCGCTGTGGGCGGCCGAAGCGTGGGGCGGCTACTGGAGCTGGGATCCGAAGGAAACCTGGGCGCTGATCGTGTGGCTGAACTACGCGGCGTGGCTGCACATGCGCCTGATGAAGGGCCTGCGCGGCACGGTCGCGGCCTGGTGGGCGCTGACGGGCCTGATCGTCACGACCTTCGCGTTCCTCGGGGTCAACATGTTCCTGTCCGGGCTGCATAGCTACGGCAAGCTGTAAGATTTCCGACGCTCGTCCGACTCAATACCGCCGGCGCACTCGCGTGCCCGGCGGTTTTGTTTTGTAACGAGCGGGCGGCGCGTGCGGCGAACGGCGCATGATGATCCGGATCGAACGCTCATGAGCGCGTGTCGGCACGCGCGCAGCAAGGAGGAACAGCAGCATGTGGATCAAACGTCCTTTCCGGGGCGCATTGCGCGGCGACGACATCGCGCGCAGCGAAATCACGCCGCGCGCGGTGTTCGAGAACCGTCGGCGCGTGTTGCAGACGGCCGGCATCGCGGCGGCGGGCGGCCTGCTGGGCGGCAGCGGCGCGGCGTTCGCCGCGTATGCGTCGCCCGACGCAAGGGCCGCGAAGCTGGCGGCGAAGACCAATCCGACATTCGTCGTGGCCGACAAGGTGACGCCGTTCAAGGACATCACCTCGTACAACAATTTCTACGAGTTCGGCACCGACAAGGGCGACCCGGCGCAGAACGCCGGCACGCTGCGGCCGCGCCCATGGCGCGTGAGCGTCGAGGGCGAGGTGCAGCATCCGAAGGTGTTCGACCTCGACGATTTGCTGAAGCTCGCGCCGCTCGAGGAGCGCGTCTACCGGCTGCGCTGCGTCGAGGGATGGTCGATGGTGATTCCGTGGATCGGCGTGCCGTTGGCGGAGCTGATCCGACGCGTGCAGCCGACCGGTAACGCGAAATACGTGCAGTTCGTCACGCTCGCCGACCCGTCGCAGATGCCGGGCCTGTCGACGCCGATTCTCGACTGGCCGTATTCCGAGGGCCTGCGGATGGACGAGGCGATGAATCCGCTGACGCTGCTGACGATGGGCGTCTACGGGCAGGTGCTGCCGAACCAGAACGGCGCGCCGGTGCGGATCGTCGTGCCGTGGAAGTACGGCTTCAAGAGCGCGAAGTCGCTCGTGAAGATCCGTTTCGTCGACCGTCAGCCGCCGACCAGCTGGCACACCTACGCGCCGAACGAGTACGGCTTCTACTCGAACGTCAATCCGGCCGTCGACCACCCGCGCTGGAGCCAGGCCACCGAGCGGCGCATCGGCGAGGACGGCTTCTTCACGCCGAAGCGCAAGACGCTGATGTTCAACGGCTATGGCGAGTTCGTCGCGTCGATGTATCAGGGCATGGACCTGAAGAAGAACTTCTGACGCGCCGGTGAGGAACGACATGCCCCCTTCGATGCTCACGCCCGCGCGCGCCGCGGATGCCGCCGCACGGCCACCGGACAGGGTCCGCAACGCCGCGCCGCGCTGGCTCGCACCCGCCAGGGCACTGGTGTTCGCGGCCGGCCTGTATCCGCTCGCGCGCGTCGTGCTGTTCGGCCTGACTGACCGCCTCGGCGCCAATCCGATCGAATTCGTCACGCGCTCGACCGGCCTGTGGACGCTCGTGATGCTGTGCGTCACGCTCGGCGTGACGCCGCTGCGGCGGATGACCGGCGTCGCCGCGCTGCTGCGCTTGCGCCGGATGCTCGGCCTGTTCGCGTTTTTCTACGCGACGCTGCACTTCACGACCTACCTCTGGTTCGACAAGTGGTTCGACCTGGCGGCGATCCTGAAGGACGTCGGCAAGCGGCCGTTCATTACCATCGGCTTTGCCGCGTTCGTGTTGCTGATCCCGCTCGCCGCGACTTCGCCGCGCGCGATGGTGCGCAGGCTCGGGCGCCACTGGGCGACGCTGCATCGCACGATCTACGCGGTCGCGCTGTTCGGCGTGCTGCACTTCTGGTGGATGAAGGCCGGCAAGCACGATCTCGCGCAGCCGAAGCTGTATGCGGCGATCGTCGCGGCGCTGCTCGGCTGGCGCCTCGCCGCATGGGGATGGCGGCGCGTGCGAGGCTGATGGGGCGCGCTTCGCTGCGCGCCAAAAAGAAAGGCGATGACCGTGTGGTCATCGCCTTCTCAGTGCGCGGCGCGGGTTACTGCACGCTCGCCGGGCCGGAGGCGGGCGCCGGCTTGCCCGTCGATGAGGCGCCGCTCGACAGCTCCGGCGACAGCGTCAGCGGCGTGCCGGACGTATCGGGCATGCTGGCGGACGAGGAAGCGGTTTCGTCGTCCGGCTTGACGTCGGCAGGCGGCGCGTCCTGCTGCTGCTCGATCGGCTTCGGCGGCAGCGGCGGCACATTGGGCAGATAGAGCGGACCGCGCTGACCGCAGCCTGCAAGAATCGCCAAAGCCGCTACAATCGCGCTCATCCGGAAAACCACTCGCATGATCGTCCCTGAACAATTGAACCGATAGAGTTTAGCATGTCCGATACCGATTACCTGACCCGTGCCGAGGCCGTGCTGGCGGCCGTCGAGCGTACCGTGGATGCCGCGAACGACGGCGATCACGACATCGACCTGGAGCGCAACGGCAGCGTCCTGACGCTGACGTTCGAGAACGGCTCGAAGATCATCGTCAACCTGCAGCCGCCGATGAAGGAAGTGTGGATCGCCGCGAAGGCGGGCGGCTTCCATTACCGCTACGTGGACGGCGCGTGGCGCGACACCCGCACCGGCACGGAATTCTTCTCGGCGCTCAGCGACTACGCGACGCAGCAGGCGGGGATGCCGATCACGTTCAGCGCCTGAGCGGATCGAACCGCCGTATCAATGAAAAAGCGGCCCGCGGGCCGCTTTTTCGTGTCTGCGCGGAACGTCAGTGGCCGCGGAACAGGTTCATGATGTCCTGCTTTTCCTGTTCGTCGACGTGCGGCGCCTCCTCCTCACCTGCATCCTGCGCCGCCGGCGCCTGAGCCACGCCGACCGTCGACACGAAGCCATGCCCCGGCGTGAACTCGGCGAAATACAACTCGCTGCCGAGCGTCGTGACGTCGTCCGGCATCGCCGGCTTGAATTCGGGCACGCTCTTGAGCGCGGCGCCCATGTAATCGATCCACACCGGCAGCGAGAGGCCGCCGCCGGTTTCGCGGTCGCCGAGGCTGCGCGGGTTGTCGTAGCCGATCCATGCGATCGCGGCGAGCGAATGCTGGTAGCCGGCGAACCACGCATCGTGCGAGTCGTTGGTCGTGCCGGTCTTGCCCGCGAGGTCGGTGCGCTTGAGCATGTTGGTCTTCGCGCCGGTGCCGCGCTGCGCGACGCTCTGCAGCAGGCTGTTCATCACGTACGCATTGCGCGCGTCGATCGCGCGCGGCGCGTTCTGCTCGGCGACGAGCGGCTGCGCGCGCGCGACGACCGCGCCGTTCGGATCGGTCACCTCGGCGATCAGGTACGGATTGACGCGGTAGCCCCCGTTCGCGAACACCGAGTACGCGCCGGCCATCTGCAGCGGCGTGACGAGGCCCGCGCCGAGCGCCATCGGCAGGTAGGCCGGGTGGCGCTCGGCGTCGAAGCCGAAGCGCGTGATGTACTGCTGCGCGTATTTCGTGCCGATGTGGTTGAGGATCCGGATCGACACGAGGTTGCGCGAGCGCTGCAGCGCGGTGCGCATCGACATCGGCCCCTCGAAGCCGCCGCCGTAGTTCTTCGGTTCCCACGGCTGGCCGCCCGTTTCCGCGGCGCTGAAGAACAGCGGGCCGTCGTTGATGACCGTCGCCGGGCCGAGGCCCTTGTCGAGCGACGCCGAGTAGATGAACGGCTTGAACGACGAACCCGGTTGCCGCCACGCCTGCGTGACGTGGTTGAACTTGTTCTTGTTGTAGTCGAAGCCGCCGACGAGCGAACGGATCGCGCCGTCCTGCGGAACGATCGAGATGAACGCGCCTTCGACCTGCGGCAGCTGCGTGATCGTCCATTTGCCGTCGTCGTTCTTCACGACGCGCACGATGGCGCCCGGACGGATGCGCCGGTTCGGCTGCGCATTGGCCGACAGCGCGCTGGCGGCGAAGCGCAGGCTGTCGCCTTCGAGCGTCGCGCTGCTGCCGTCGATGAAGGCGATCGTGATCTGGCGCGGGGCCGCCGCGGTCACGACCGCCGCGATCAGCTCGCCGTTGTCCGGGTGTTCGAGCAGCGCGTCGTCGATCGCCTGCTCGCGATCGTCGGCGCCGGCCGGCAGCTCGATGAAGCCTTCCGGCCCGCGATAGCCGTGGCGCCGCTCGTAATCCATGATCCCCTTGCGCAGCGCGCTGTAGGCGACCTGCTGATCGGCGGAATCGACCGTCGTGACGACGTTGAAGCCGCGCGTGTACGTTTCCTCGCGGTACTGCGCGTACATCATCTGGCGCACCATTTCCGCGACGTATTCCGCGTGCACGCTGAACTCGCGGCCGGCGCCCTTGACGACGAGCGGCTGGGCGATCGCCTCGTCGTATTGCTCGCGCGAGATGAAGTTCAGCTCGAGCATGCGCTGCAGGATGTACTCCTGGCGCACCTTCGCGCGCTTCGGATTGACGACCGGGTTATACGCGGACGGCGCTTTCGGCAGCCCGGCCAGCATCGCGGCTTCCGCGAGCGTGAGGTCCTTCAGGTCCTTGCCGAAATAGACGTGCGCGGCGCTCGCGAAACCGTATGCGCGCTGGCCGAGATAGATCTGATTCATGTAGACCTCGAGAATCTGATCCTTCGTCAGCGCGCGCTCGATCCGGTACGCGAGCAGCATCTCGTAGATCTTGCGCGTGTAGGTCTTTTCGCTCGACAGGAAGAAGTTGCGCGCGACCTGCATCGTGATCGTGCTCGCGCCCTGCGACGCATGGCCGTTCGTCAGCGCGACGAAGCCGGCGCGGATGATCCCGGTGAGATCGACGCCGCCGTGGTCGTAGAAGCGCGCGTCCTCGATCGCGAGGATCGCCTTCTTCAGCGAATCGGGCACGTCCTTGAAGTGGACGATGTCGCGCCGTTCCTCGCCGAATTCGCCGATCAGCACGTGATCGGACGTGTAGATGCGCAGCGGAACCTTCGGACGATAGTCCGTCAGCGCGTCGAGCGACGGCATGTTCGGCGACGCGACGACGAGCGCGTAGCCGAGCACGAGCGCGCCGCACAGGACGAGCGCCACGCACACCGCAGCGAAGCCGAGCAGGACTTTCAGCCACCAGGGGCGTTTCTTCGGCTCCGGGGCGGGGGGCGGGGACGTAGGGGACGTGGATTGCATAGGCATACCGGAAAACAGTCCCGCGATTATAGCTGCCCGGTATGACCGGTCCTGACGCGGGCGACGGGCCGCGCACGGGCGCGGGTTGCCGTGCTTCCAGCATAGCGCGCCGGTGCGCGCGGAGCGCGACGTTGGCCGTTCGGCCGACTGTCGGCGGCCCGCGCCGCTGCGCAGAATGCAAGCCTGGGATTGCGGCATGGGCCGCAGCGATGGCGGGAGGCTTGGATGGCCGGACGATGGGCGGTGCGACGCGCGATGGGCAGGCGCACGGCGACGGGGATCGACGTCGCCGCGGGTGACGTGAGGGTGGTGGTGGTGAGCCGGCGGCGGCGCGGCATGGACGTGCGCGTCGAAGGCATCGACACGGAACCGCTCGGGCAGCCGGACGGGCCCGACGACGTGCGCTGGGTGGCGGTCGGGCGCGCGCTGTCCGCCGCCGTGTCGCGGCTGTCGGCGCGCGGGGTGCGGTGCGACGTGTCCGGCGTGATGGCGCTGCGCGACGACGAGATGCGCACCGCGACGCTCGACCTCGCCGGGCGCGACGATATCCCCGATGCCGCGCGGCAGGCCGCCGAGCGTATTTCCGGGCTCGCGCCGGACAGTCTCGCGTTCGACTGGCGGCCCACGGACGGCGCGCGGCTTGGCGAGATCGCGATCGCCGCCGCGCCGCAGGCCGCCTTGCAGCGGCGGATCGAGGCGGCAGCGGCGGCGGGTGTCGATCTGACGGGGGTCGACTGCGAGCCGATCGCCGCGCTGCGGGCGTTGCGCTTTGCCGCGTTGTGCGAACCGGACGCGCACGAACCCTGTTTCGCACTCTGGTTCGCCGATGCCGGCGTGCGCGGCTGGTTGCTGGACCGCGGCGCCGCGGTGCAGCAGTTCGCGTTCCCCGATCGCGCGCACGGCGCGCTGCCCGATGCGCTGCGCGCGTTGGCGCGCGGCCCGGCCCGGTGCACGGTGGTCGGCGGCGATACGCGGTATCTCGCTCGGTTCGGCACCTCCGTCGCGGAGGTCGGTGACTTGCTCGGCGCGATCGTTCTGCCGTTCGATTGTGCGCGCTGGGCCGGCGGCGGCCCAGTGGCGCGATCCGGCTCGACGGACGGGCCCGCGTTCGCGGTCGCGTTCGGACTCGCGCTGCGCGGGGTGTGGGAATGAGGGCGCGCGGCGTGCCTGCGGACGCGTCATGGGGGCCAGCTGCCGGGCAGGCATGGCTTGACGGGTTCAACCTGCTTCCGTACCGCGACCGTCTCGCCCGCGCGATGCGCCGGCGCCGGGCCGCGCAATGCGGCGCGGCAATCCTGCTCGGGGCGGCGGGCGTCGGGATATGGACGGGCAGCGCGGCGTGGCTGCGGGTACGAACGGACGCCGAACGCGCGCGTGTCGAGGCGGGCCTGTTGCGGCGGCAGCCGCAGGTGGACGCGGCGACGCGCGCTGCCCGGCAGGCCGCGGCCGCCGCGCAGCGCGATGCGCAGGCGGCGGCGCTCGCGGCGCCTTACCGGCAGGCGGCCGGGCTGCTCGCGCTGCTGGTGCGCGTGCGCGACGACGAAGTCCGGCTGGACGCGCTGCGCACGACATCCGCCGGCGCGGTGCTGGATGCGCGGGCTGCGAGCTACCGGGCGGCGGCGCGCTGGCTCGCGCGGATCGCGCGCGAGCCACATGGATGGCGCGTCGACGTCGACGCGCTGACGCCCGCTCCGCCCGACCCGGCGGGCGCGGTGCGCATGCCGTTCCGGTTCTCGGTGAAGTTGAACTGGCAGGCGGCTTCGCCGCGCCAGGAGGCCAAGCCGGAGGCGCGGAAATGACGGCGCTCGCGAATCGATTCGGTTATGACGGCGTCTCGCGGCCGGTCGTCATGCACGTTGCGGGCTGCGCGCTGGCATTCGGCGCGGTGCTGGCGGGCGGCATCCATCTGGCGGACAGCGCGGACTGGGGCGGACTCGCACGCAGCCGCGCGTCGCTGGAGGCGGCCATCGCGCGCGCGGCTACGGCCGAACGGGTGCTTGCCGACGCGTCCCGCCATCGCGCGGCCCGCGCCGAGACGGGCGACAGCAGCGGCGCGCCGGCTGCACCAGGCTGGCCGGCGGTGCTGCTCGAACTGGCGGAACTGGCTGCGTCGAGCGGGCTGCAGGTCGTCGCGCTCGAGCCGCAGGCCGGGCAGGACGCGAAGCCGGAGGGCCGGCGCACGGTGCGCATCGACGCAAACGGAGGTTTCCCCGCGCTGCGGCGGATGATCGACGGGCTGGCGGCATTGCCGGTGCTGGTCGTGCCGGCGGCGATACGGGTCGAGCGCGATAGCCGGACGGCGCGCGTGGCGCTCTCGCTCGATGTGTTCCCCGCGTTGCGCGGCGGCGAGGCGGCATATGGCGAAGGGCGGCGCCATGAGGATACGGCGGATGCCGATCCGTTCGGGGCGCCGGCGGCGCCCGGGGCGGGCAGCGTGCTGCCGTCCCGGCTGGCCGGCGTGATGCGGGATGCGCGCGCCGGGCTTGCGCTGTTCGATGACGGCATGGGCGCGATCATGGCGGTCGCGGCCGGGGAGGCCGTTGGCGCGATGCGTGTGATGCGCGTCGAGCCGGACGCCGTGATGCTCGCCACGGCGTCCGGGGCGCGCAGGATGGTGCTGGACGACGGAGGTGCGCAATGATGATCAGCATGGGGCGGCGAGCGCTCGTCGGGATCGGGCTTTATGCCGCAGCGGCATCCGGCGCGCTGCCGCCGCCGGTGCCGCCTGAGTGGCCGCCCGTGGCGTCGCGTGCCGACGGGCCGCACGTGCCGTTGCCGCAGGGTGCTGTCGACGGCAGCGAGATCGCGTCGTCGGCGGTGGAGCCGCCATTGCAACTGGAGCCGGCGCCGCGCGCCGCGCCTTCGGCGCCGGTCGCGACGCCCGCGCTCGAAGGTCCGCCGATCCCGCTGCCGCCGCCCGTGCGCATGAGCGACGCGGCCGCGCGGCGCCCGGGCGATGCCGACGACGCGCGGCGGATCTCGCTGAACCTGCAGGGCGTGAGCCTCGCCGCCGCGTTCGATGCCTTCGCGCGGTTCACCGGGCTCAACATCATCGTCAGCGAACAGGTGCGCGGCACGGTGTCGTTACGTCTGAACAATGTGCGCTGGCGGGCCGCGTTCGATACGCTGCTCGATACGCACGGGCTCGCGATGTCCCGTCGCGACGACGTGATCTGGATCACGCCGGCGGCAGAGCTGGCCGCGCGGGAGCGCGAACGCTTCGAGGCGCATGCGCGTGCGGCGGAACTCGAGCCGCTAGCCAGCCGCACCTTCGTGCTGCGCTATCCGCGCGCGCAGGACGTGCAGCGGCTCCTGACCGGCGGTGCGGGGCAGCGCCTGCTGTCGAAGCGCGGGGCGGCGGCGGCCGATGCGCGCACGAACCTGCTGTTCGTCACCGACCTCGCGCCGCGCATTGCACAGATCGCCGGCCTGATCGACGAAATCGACCGGCCGTCGCGGCAGGTTCGGATCGAGGCCCGGATCGTCGAAGGCGAGCAGGGTTTCTCGCGCAACCTGGGCGCCCGCGTCGCGCTGCGCGCCCAAGGCCGCACGGCGACAGGCGGCGATGGCGCGGCGGGCGCCGCTGCCGAGCGCAACGCACTCGATCTCGCGGCGCGGCCGCTCGGCGGCTTCGAAGCCGCTACGGCCGGGTTCACGCTGTTCGCCGCGCCGCTGAGCCGCGTGCTCGACATCGAATTGAGCGCGCTCGAGGCGCAAGGGCGGGGGCACATCGTGTCGAGTCCGCGCGTCGTGACGGCCGATCGCGCCAAGGCGATCGTCGAACAGGGCGCGGAGCTGCCCTATCAGGCCAAGGTCGGCAATGGCGTGAGCGGCGTGCAGTTCCGCCGGGCGACGCTGAAGCTCGAGGTCGAGCCGCAGATCACGCCGGACGGGCGCGTCGTGCTCGACCTGGACGTCACGAAGGACAGCGTCGGCGAGCCGACGGCGGCCGGCCCGGCGATCCACACGAAGCATGTGCAGACGCGCGTCGAGGTGGAGGATGGCGGGACGGTCGCGATCGGCGGGATCTACGAGCAGTTGCGCCGGGACGATGTGACGCGGGTGCCGCTCTTGGGCAAAATACCAGTTCTGGGCGCGCTGTTCCGGCATCGCGCGCAGCGCGACCAGCGCAGCGAGCTGGTCGTCTTCATCACCCCGACGGTCGTCGGTTCGCGTTGCGACGCGACCGGCACGGCCGGCGAGGATGCCCGTGAAACGGGGCCGGAAGCCGCCGGCGCAGGCTCGACAAGGCAGCCGCTTTGCCAGTAAGCTGCGCCACACACCAGCAAGATTGAAGCAGAGGAATGCCGTTGCAAGCGCGGGACCCACACGCAAACGTATTTTTCGTCGGCCTTATGGGAGCGGGTAAGACCACCGTGGGCCGGGCGGTCGCGCGCCGGCTCGACAGGGCATTCTTCGACTCCGACCACGAGATCGAGGCACGCACGGGCGCACGCATTCCGGTGATCTTCGAGATGGAAGGCGAAGCCGGGTTTCGCGACCGCGAATCGCAGGTGATCGCCGAGCTCACGCAGCGCGAGAACGTCGTGCTCGCGACGGGCGGCGGCGCGGTGCTGCGGCCCGAAAATCGCGAATTCCTGAAGGCGCACGGCATCGTCGTCTATCTGCGCGCCAATCCGCACGATCTGTGGCTGCGCACGCGCAAGGACAAGAACCGGCCGCTGCTGCAGACCGAGGATCCGAAGGCGCGTCTCGAGGCGCTCTATGAAGTGCGCGATCCGCTGTATCGCGAATGCGCGGATTTCGTCATCGAAACCGGCCGCCCGTCGGTCAACGGGCTCGTCAACATGGTGCTGATGCAGCTCGAACTGGCGGGTGTCGTCGCCAAGCCATTACAAGCATGATTACTGTCAACGTCGATCTGGGCGACCGCGCCTACCCGATTCATATTGGCGCCGGCCTGATCGGCCGCACCGAGCTGTTCGCCCCGCACATCAAGGGCTCGTCCGTCACGATCGTCACGAACACGACGGTCGATCCGCTATACGGCGACGCGCTGCGCGCCGCGCTCGCGCCGCTCGGCAAGCGCGTGTCGACGGTCGTGCTGCCGGACGGCGAGGCGTACAAGAACTGGGAAACGCTTAACCTGATCTTCGACGGCCTGCTGACCGACCGCGCGGACCGCAAGACCACGCTCGTCGCGCTCGGCGGCGGCGTGATCGGCGACATGACCGGCTTCGCGGCCGCGTGCTACATGCGCGGCGTGCCGTTCATCCAGGTGCCGACCACGCTGCTGTCGCAGGTCGATTCGTCGGTCGGCGGCAAGACCGGCATCAACCACCCGCTCGGCAAGAACATGATCGGCGCGTTCTACCAGCCGCAGGCGGTGATCGCGGACATCGGCGCGCTGACGACGCTGCCCGACCGCGAGCTGGCGGCCGGCATTGCCGAGATCATCAAGACCGGCGCGATCGCCGACGCCGCGTTCTTCGACTGGATCGAGGCGAACGTCGACGCACTGAACCGCCGCGAGCCCGGCGCGCTTACCGAGGCCGTCAAGCGCTCGTGCGAGATCAAGGCGAGCGTGGTCGCGGCCGACGAGCGCGAAGGCGGCCTGCGCGCGATCCTCAATTTCGGCCACACGTTCGGCCACGCGATCGAGGCCGGGCTCGGCTACGGCGAGTGGCTGCACGGCGAGGCGGTCGGCTGCGGGATGGTGATGGCGGGCGACCTGTCGGTGCGGCTCGGCCTGCTCGACGAAGCGTCGCGGCAGCGCCTGGATGCGGTGATCGCGGCCGCGCACCTGCCGACTCGCGCGCCCGCGCTCGGCGACGCGCGCTACATGGACCTGATGCGCGTCGACAAGAAGGCCGAGGCGGGCGCGATCAAGTTCATCCTGCTGAAGCGCTTCGGCGATACGCTGATCACGCCTGCGCCCGACGAAGCGGTGTTCGCTACACTGGCGACGACGACGCAATAACCCCGGCCCGGCTGCCCGGCGCCCTTGACGTGGAGGAGACGGTGAGCGAGACATCCAGCAGCAAGTTGCCACGCCAGCCCCGGAGCGCGTCCGCTCCGGTGGCCGAGCCGCCGACCCTGGCGGCGCTGGAGGCCCATCTCGCCCCGTATGCCGCCCACGCGTCGCAATCGCGCGGCCGGCGCCACCCCGAGCCGCCGCCGGCGGCGCGCACCGAATTCCAGCGCGACCGCGACCGCATCGTCCACTCGACCGCGTTCCGCCGGCTCGAATACAAGACCCAGGTCTTCGTCAATCACGAAGGCGACCTGTTCCGCACCCGTCTCACCCACAGCCTCGAAGTCGCGCAGATCGCGCGTTCGGTCGCGCGCAACCTGCGGCTGAACGAGGATCTCGTCGAGGCGATCTCGCTCGCGCACGATCTCGGCCATACGCCGTTCGGCCATGCGGGGCAGGACGCGCTGAACGCATGCATGCGCGAGCATGGCGGCTTCGAGCACAACCTGCAGAGCCTCGCCGTCGTCGACGAGCTCGAGGAGCACTATGGCGCGTTCAACGGCCTGAACCTGTGCTTCGAGACGCGCGAAGGCATCCTCAAGCACTGTTCGCGCGACAACGCGCGCAAGCTCGGCGCGCTCGGCGAGCGGTTCCTGCAGGGCCGCCAGCCGTCGCTCGAGGCGCAGCTCGCGAACATCGCCGACGAAATCGCGTACAACAACCACGACGTCGACGACGGCCTGCGTTCCGGGCTGGTCACGATCGAGCAGCTCGCGGAAGTCGAGCTGTGGCAGCGCCATTACGCGGCGGCGCTCGCCGAATTCCCGCATCTCGAAGGCCGGCGTCTCGTGCACGAGACGGTGCGCCGCATCATCAACACGCTGATCGTCGACCTGATCGACGAGACGACGCGCAATCTCGCGCGCGTCGCGCCCGCGTCGCTCGACGACGTGCGCGCGGCGCCGCCGCTCGTGTCGCACAGCGAAGCCGTCGCCGCGCAGGCGGCGGCCCTCAAGCGCTTCCTGTTCAAGAACCTGTATCGCCACTACAAGGTCATGAGGATGGCGAACAAGGCGCAGCGCATCGTCACCGGTCTGTTCGACGCGTTCATCGACGATCCGCGCCTGCTGCCGCCGCAGTACCAGTCCGAGGACGCGTCGAAGCAGCCGCGCCTCGTCGCGCATTACATCGCCGGCATGACTGATCGTTTCGCCGTGAAGGAATACCAGCGTTTGTTCGTCGTCAGCGACAACTGACTGTCACAAACGATCACTAGACTGCGCCGGTTCGCTGGCGACGGGAAAGGTGTACCCGCCGTTGGTATCGTTTTCATAGGAGAGGTCGATGGAGAAGAAGCCCGTAGGGACGCTGGTTCGTTCGCTCGCGCTCGGGGGCGCGCTGATGTTCGGCGCGCAGCATGCGGCATTCGCGGCGACGGAGATCCAGTTCTGGCATGCAATGGAAGCCGCGCTCGGCGAGCGGGTGAACGAGATCGCGGCGCAGTTCAACGCGTCGCAGAGCGACTACAAGATCGTGCCGGTGTTCAAGGGCACCTACGACCAGGCGCTCGCCGCGGGCATCGCCGCGTATCGCAGCGGCAACGCGCCGGCGATCCTGCAGGTCTACGAGGTCGGCACCGCGACGATGATGCAGGCGAAGAAGGCGGTGGTGCCGGTCTACGACGTGTTCAAGCAGGCCGGCGTGCCGTTCGACGAGAAGGCGTTCGTGCCGACCATCGCGAGCTACTACAGCGACGCGAAGACGGGCCACCTCGTGTCGATGCCGTTCAACAGCTCGACCCCGGTGCTGTATTACAACAAGGACGCGTTCAAGAAGGCCGGGCTCGACCCGAACCAGCCGCCGAAGACCTGGGCCGAGGTCAAGGCCGACGCGGAGAAGCTGCGCCAGTCGGGCATGGCGTGCGGCTTCACGACCGGCTGGCAGGGCTGGATCCAGCTCGAGAACTACAGCGCGTGGCACGGCCTGCCGTTCGCGAGCCGCAACAACGGCTTCGACGGCGCCGACGCGGTGCTCGAATTCAACAAGCCGCAGCAGGTCGCGCACGTCCAGTTCCTGCAGCAGATGGCGAAGGACGGCACGTTCACGTATGCGGGCCGCAAGGACGAGGCGTCGGCGAAGTTCTATAGCGGCGACTGCGGGATCATGACGACGTCGTCGGGCGCGCTCGCGACGCTGCACAAGTTCGCGAAGTTCGATTTCGGCACCGGCATGATGCCGTACGACGCGGACGTGAAGGGCGCGCCGCAGAACGCGATCATCGGCGGCGCGAGCCTGTGGGTGCTGGCCGGCAAGGATCCGGCGACCTACAAGGGCGTCGCGAAATTCCTCGCGTTCCTGGGCTCGCCGGCCGTCGCCGCGAAGTGGCACCAGGACACGGGCTACCTGCCGGTCACGACGGCCGCGTACGACCTGACGCGCCAGCAGGGCTTCTACGCGAAGAACCCGAGCGCGGAAACCGCGATCAAGCAGATGCTGAACAAGGCGCCGCTGCCGTACACGAAGGGGCTGCGGCTCGGCAACATGCCGCAGATCCGCACGATCGTCGACGAGGAGTTCGAGCAGGTCTGGGCGCAGAAGAAGTCGCCGAAGGACGCACTCGATTCCGCAGCGAAGCGCGGCGACGAGCTGCTGCGACGCTTCGAGAAGTCGGGCAGCTGAGCGCGCGTCGCGCCGTGCCGCCGGCCGCGTCGCGCGCATCCGCGCGGCGGCCGGCGGCCGTTCATCCCTCCCGTTTGGCCTGACCGGATCCTTGCGATGCAATCCCGTTCCCGTTTCGGTACGAGCCTGCTGCCGTACCTGCTGATCGCGCCGCAGCTCGCGATCACCGGCGTGTTCTTCCTGTGGCCCGCCGGCGTCGCGCTGTGGCAATCCACGCAGATGCAGGATGCGTTCGGCACGTCGAGCGAGTTCGTCGGCATGGCGAACTTCACGCGCCTGTTTGCCGATCCGCTGTATCTCGACTCGTTCCGCACGACGCTCGTGTTCAGCGCGCTCGTCACGGTGAGCGGGCTCGTCGTGTCGCTGCTGCTCGCCGCGTGCGCGGACCGCGTGGTGCGCGGCGCGCGCGCATACCGCACGCTGCTGATCTGGCCGTATGCGGTCGCGCCGACGATCGCGGCCGTGCTGTGGGCATTCCTGTTCAACCCGAGCATCGGCCTGATCACCTTTGGGCTCGCGAAAGCCGGGATCGTCTGGAACCACGCGCTGAACGGCGGGCAGGCGATGTTCCTGATCGTGCTCGCGTCGGTGTGGAAGCAGGTGAGCTACAACTTCCTGTTCTTCTACGCGGGGCTGCAGGCGATCCCGCGCTCGCTGATCGAGGCGGCCGCGATCGACGGCGCGGGCCCGGTGCGGCGCTTCTTCCACGTCGTGCTGCCGCTGCTGTCGCCGACGAGCTTCTTCCTGCTGGTCGTGAACCTCGTGTACGCGTTCTTCGACACGTTCCCGGTGATCGATGCCGCGACCGCGGGCGGCCCCGCGCAGAGCACCAAGACGCTGATCTACAAGATCTTCACGGAAGGCTTCCAGGGGCTCGATATCGGCAGCTCGGGCGCGCAGTCGGTCGTGCTGATGGCGATCGTCGTCGGGCTCACGGTGATCCAGTTCCGCTTCGTCGAACGCAGGGTGCAATACGCATGATCGAGAATCGCAAGGGTTTCGACCTGTTCTGCCACGCGGTGCTGATCGCGGGTGTCGCGCTGCTCGTGTTTCCCGTCTACGTCGCGTTCTGCGCGGCGACGATGAGCGCGCAGGAAGTGGTCAGCGTGCCGCTGTCGCTGGTGCCGAGCACGCACCTCGTCGAGAACGTCGCATACATCTGGCGGCACGGCAGCGGCGGCACGACCGCGCCGTTCGGCCGGCTGCTCGCCAACAGCCTCGCGATGGCGCTGGGCATCGCGATCGGCAAGATCGCGGTGTCGATCCTGTCCGCCTACGCGATCGTCTATTTCCGCTTCCCGTTCCGGAACACGGCGTTCTGGCTGATCTTCGTCACGCTGATGCTGCCGGTCGAGGTGCGGATCTTCCCGACCGTGCAGGTCGTGTCGACGCTGCAGATGACCAACTCGTACGCGGGGCTCACGCTGCCGCTGATCGCGTCGGCCACCGCGACCTTCCTGTTCCGCCAGTTCTTCATGACACTGCCCGACGAGCTGATGGACGCGGCGCGCATCGACGGCGCGGGGCCGCTGCGCTTTTTCTGGGACGTCGTGCTGCCGCTGTCGAAGACGAGCATCGCGGCGCTGTTCGTGATCACCTTCATCTACGGCTGGAACCAGTACCTGTGGCCGATCCTGATCACGACGGAGGCGTCGCTGTCGACGTCGGTGGTCGGCATCAAGACGATGATCGCGAGCGGCGATGCCGCGACCGAATGGCAATACGTGATGGCGGCGACGCTGCTGGCGATGATTCCGCCGCTCGTCGTCGTGCTGGCGATGCAGCGCTGGTTCGTGCGCGGCCTCGTCGATTCTGAAAAGTAACCACGGACACGCTACGAGGAGAAGGACGACGTATGGCTGCGCTGAGCTTGAGGGGCGTCAGGAAATCCTATGACGGAAAGCAGCAGGTGTTGCACGGCATCGACGTCGAGATCGCCGACGGCGAATTCATCGTGCTGGTCGGGCCGTCCGGCTGCGGCAAGTCGACGCTCTTGCGGATGATCGCGGGGCTCGAGAGCGTGACGGACGGCGAGATCGCGATCGGCGAGCGGGTGGTGAACGCGCTCGAGCCGAAGGATCGCGACATCGCGATGGTGTTCCAGAACTATGCGCTGTATCCGCACATGACGGTGGCGCAGAACATGGGCTACGGGCTGAAGATCCGCGGCCTCGAGCGCGCGACGATCGACGCGCGCGTCGCCGCGGCCGCGAAGATCCTCGAGCTCGAGCCGCTGCTCGCGCGGCGGCCGCGCGAGCTGTCGGGCGGCCAGCGGCAGCGGGTCGCGATGGGGCGCGCGATCGTGCGCGAGCCGTCGGTGTTCCTGTTCGACGAGCCGCTGTCGAACCTGGACGCGAAGCTGCGCGTGCAGATGCGGCTCGAGATCCAGCGGCTGCATGCGCGGCTCGCGACGACGAGCGTGTACGTGACGCACGACCAGATCGAGGCGATGACGCTCGCGCAGCGCGTGATCGTGATGAACCGCGGCTACGCGGAGCAGATCGGCGCGCCGGTCGACGTGTACGAGAAGCCGGCGACGGTGTTCGTCGCGGGCTTCATCGGCTCGCCGGCGATGAACCTGCTGCAGGGGCGGCTGTCCGCGGACGGCGCGACGTTCACCGTCGCGGGCGGCGGGCCGGACCTGCCGGTCGCGGACGCGCCGGGCCTCGGCACGGAGATCGCGACGGGCCGCGACTGGGTGCTCGGCGTGCGCCCGGAGCACATGACGCCGCAGCCGGGCGTGCCGCATGCCACACTGCCGGTCGATTCGTGCGAACTGCTCGGCGCGGACAACCTCGTGCACGGCCGCTGGGGCGCGCACGACGTCGCGGTGCGCCTGCCGCACGCGGACCGCCCCGCGCGCGGCACGGCGCTCGCGGTCGCGCTGCCCGCGCACCGGCTGCATTTCTTCGATCCCGAGACCGGCAAGCGCGCCGGCTGAATCCGCTGCGAGGCCTACTGATGACTTTCCGCCCTGACTGGCCCTATCCGCGCGTCGTCGCCCATCGCGGCGGCGGCGCGCTCGCGCCGGAGAACACGCTCGCCGCGCTCGCCGAAGGCGCGCGGCGCGGACACACGATGGTCGAATTCGACGCGAAGCTGTCGGCCGACGACGTGACCTTCCTGCTGCACGACGACACGGTCGACCGGACCTCGAACGGCCACGGGCCCGCGGCGACAATGCGCTATGCGGAACTCGCGGCGCTCGACGCCGGCGCGTGGTTCGACGCGCGCTTCGCGGGCGAGCGGATGCCGACGTTGGAAGCGGCGGCGGCGCGCTGCATCGCGCTCGGGCTGGCGGCGAACGTCGAGATCAAGCCGTGCCCCGGCCGCGAGCGCGAGACCGGGCGGCGCGTGGCCGCGGATGCCGCGGCGCATTGGCGCGACGCCGCGGTGCCGCCGCTGCTGTCGTCGTTTTCGTTCGATGCGCTGCAGCATGCGCGCGAGGCCGCACCCGGCCTGCCGCGCGGGATGCTGTACGAGGCCGTGCCGGACGACTGGCGTGCGCAGGTGGTCGATGCGCTCGGCTGCGTGTCGCTGCATGCGGACCACACGCGGCTCGACGAGCCGCTGGTGCGCGCGATCAAGGCGGCCGGGCTGCGGATCCTCGTCTATACGGTCAACGACCTCGAACGGGCGCGGCAGCTCGTGAGCTGGGGCGTCGACGCGGTCTGCACGGACCGCATCGACCTGATCGGCCCGCACGCGCTGGATGCGATCGTGCAGCGCGCATGATCGGCAACGATGGCTCGGAAACGAGCCTGACGCGAAAAAATCGACGCCCCGGCGGCCTTCCGTCCGGGGCGTTTTGCATCGTGGGGCGTTACGCCAGGAAAAATCCGCTACAAATTGCAGCAGGATTAACCATTCCCCAAATATTCGACTACGCTTAGAAGCGGTAGCCGACGTTCAGGTAGGTGACGATCGGGTTGAGCGAGATCTTCGCCTTCGACGTCTCGGTCAGGGTGCCGACCTGGGTCCGCTTGGCGGTCGTGAAGGTGGCGGTGACACTCACCGGGATGTACGAGATCGACAGGCCGGCGAACCAGTGATCGGTAAAGTTGTACGTGAAGCCGGCGTTGAAGACGGGCGCCCACTGGTTGCTGGTCTGTGCGCTGGTCGGGCCGCCGAGCACGCCGTTCTCGAACGCGCCGTTCGTGATCTTCGCGCCGGTGAACCACACGTAGGTCGCACCGATGCCGACATACGGCCGGAATTTGGCGTTGGCGTCGTTGAAGTGGTAGCGAAGCAATACCGCGGGGCTCCACTGGTATGCACGGCCGAGTACGCCGAACTTTTCGAACTGACCCTTGCCGGTGATGTCGAACTTCGGCGGGATCCCCATGACGAGCTCGGTGGAGATGTGGTCGGTGACGAAGTAGCCGGCTGCCAGCCCAAACGTATCGGCGTCGTTGATGCCGGCGCCGGTGTTGGGAATCGACTGGTTGACTGGCGTGCCGCCGACGCCGTACAGGAACAGCGGGTCGCTGCTGTCCTGTGGCGACAGGTGCAGCCAGCCGGTGCTGACGTAGAAGCTACCTGCGGATTGCGCATGTGCCGCACTGCCCGCAAACGTAAATGCGAGCGCTGCGGCCCCCGTAATGGCCAGTTTTCGTTTCATTGTGTCTCCTCCGATCATAGGCGTGCTCATTATGACGACTGCGTTTAAAACCAAACAAGCTCGTAAGTTAGAGTTTTCTCCCTAGGATTCGCACGACCGTACGTTTCAGCGCCGCGGGCGAAAGGATTCTACGCAAGTGCGCTTCATCGGACCTTCGGGTATTTCCTAACGCGATCAAACGGACATTCAGCATGGCACGGTTAGCACGACTCTACGTTCCCGACCAGCCGCAGCACGTGATACTGCGCGGCCTGGATCAGCAACCCGCGTTCGTCGACGACCAGGACTACGAACTCTTCATCGATTGTCTGAAGGCCGCGGCGCGCGATCATCACCTGGCGGTGCACGCGTACGTGCTGCTGCCGCGCCAGGTGCAGCTTCTCGTGACGCCGAGCGACGAGGCCAGCCTGCCGAAAGCGATGCAGGCGGTCGGGCGCCGCTACGTCGCACACTTCAACCGGCGCTATTCGCGGCGCGGCACCCTCTGGGAAGGCCGCTACCGCGCGACGGTGATCGAGGGCGAGCGGTATTTCCTGCTCGCGAGCCGGGTAGTCGAGCTCAGCCCGGTGCGCGCGCAGCTGGCCGCCACCCCCGACGCCTACCGCTGGTCGAGCTACCGGCACCACATCGGGCTCACGGTCGACAGCCTGATCACCGACCACCCGCTCTACTGGGCGCTCGGCAATACGCCGTTCGAGCGCCAGCGCGCGTACAAGGAGCTGTGCGAGCAGCCGCTCGACGAGCGGCAGGCCGACCAGCTGCAGCAGGCGACGCTGAAGGGCTGGGTGCTCGGCGGCGACACCTACCGCGAATGGGCGGCCCGCACCGCGAACCGGCGCGTATCGCCGCTGCCGCGCGGGCGCCCTCGCAAGGTGCGTGAGAACACGCCGCCGATCCAGCAATAGACGCTGGCAGGCAGGCGAACAGGCGGCGCCGCGGGCGCCGCTTCTTTTTGCACCAAAACGATACGGCCCCAATAAAACGGCACCAGATCGATGCATTGGTTTAATTGGGGTTCGATCATCGAGTTTTTGTTGCTATTCCATTGATTCGTCGCGTATATTCCGAATTCCGGTGGCCGGGCGAAGCATGCCTGACCCACCGTCGGCCGCGCCGCGTCCTGCCGGGAGGCGGGAAGCGCGGCAACAAGAAAATGGTTCAACGGCCCTCGAGGCCCCTTTACGACGGTGTCCCCATGAACGACCACCAGCAGCCGCTCACCGCGGTGCCCGCCGCGCAAGGTCTGTATGACCCGCAAAACGAACACGACGCCTGCGGCGTCGGCTTCGTCGCTCATATCAAGGGCAAGAAGAGCCACGAGATCATCGAACAGGGTCTGAAGATCCTCGAGAATCTCGACCACCGCGGCGCGGTCGGCGCCGATCCGCTGATGGGCGACGGCGCGGGCATCCTGATCCAGATTCCGGACGCGTTCTACCGCGAGGAGATGGCCAGGCAGGGCGTGACGCTGCCGCCGGCCGGCGAGTACGGCGTGGGGATGATCTTCCTGCCGAAGGAAAACGCATCGCGGATCGCGTGCGAGCAGGAACTGGAGCGCACCGTGAAGGCCGAGGGCCAGGTGGTGCTGGGCTGGCGCGACGTGCCGGTCGACCACGCGATGCCGATCTCGCCGACCGTGAAGGCCACCGAGCCGCTGATCCGCCAGATCTTCATCGGCCGCGGCAAGGACATCATGGTGACGGACGCGCTCGAGCGTAAGCTCTACGTGATCCGCAAGACCGCCAGCCACCGCATCCAGGCGCTCAAGCTGAAGCACGGCAAGGAATACTTCGTGCCGTCGATGTCGGCGCGCACGGTCGTCTACAAGGGCCTGCTGCTCGCCGGCCAGGTCGGCGTGTACTACCGCGACCTGCAGGACGCGCGCGTCGTGTCGGCGCTCGCGCTCGTGCACCAGCGCTTCTCGACCAACACGTTCCCGGCATGGGAACTCGCCCACCCGTACCGGATGATCGCGCACAACGGCGAGATCAACACCGTGAAGGGCAACGTCAACTGGCTGAACGCCCGCACCGGCGCGATCGCGAGCCACGTGCTCGGCGACGACCTGCCGAAGCTCTGGCCGCTGATCTACCCGGGCCAGTCGGATACGGCTTCGTTCGACAACTGCCTCGAACTGCTCGTGATGGCGGGCTACCCGCTCGTGCACGCGGTGATGATGATGATCCCGGAAGCGTGGGAACAGCACACGCTGATGGACGAGAACCGCCGCGCGTTCTACGAATATCACGCCGCGATGATGGAGCCGTGGGACGGCCCCGCCGCGATCGCGTTCACCGACGGCCGCCAGATCGGCGCGACGCTGGACCGCAACGGCCTGCGCCCGGCCCGCTACATCGTCACGGACGACGATCTCGTCATCATGGCGTCGGAAGCCGGCACGCTGCCGATCCCCGAATCGAAGATCGTCAAGAAGTGGCGCCTGCAGCCGGGCAAGATGTTCCTGATCGACATGGAACACGGCCGCATCATCGACGACAAGGAGCTCAAGGACAACCTCGCGAACGCGAAGCCGTACAAGAGCTGGATCGACGCGGTGCGCATCAAGCTCGATGAAATCGAGCCGAAGGCCGAGGAAGTCGCCGCGGGCCGCACCGTCGGCGCCGCGCTGCTCGATCGCCAGCAGGCGTTCGGCTATACGCAGGAAGACCTGAAGTTCCTGATGGCGCCGATGGCGCAGCAGGGCGAGGAAGCGGTCGGCTCGATGGGCAACGACTCGCCGCTCGCGGTGATGTCGAACAAGAACAAGACGCTCTATCACTACTTCAAGCAGCTGTTCGCGCAGGTCACCAACCCGCCGATCGACCCGATCCGCGAGAACATGGTGATGTCGCTCGTGTCGTTCATCGGCCCGAAGCCGAACCTGCTCGACACCAACAACATCAACCCGCCGATGCGGCTCGAAGTGTCGCAGCCGGTGCTCGATTTCAAGGACATCGCGAAGATCCGCGCGATCGACCAGTACACCGGCGGCAAGTTCAGCTCGTACGAGCTGAACATCTGCTACCCGGCCGGCTGGGGCAAGGAAGGCATCGAGGCGCGCCTCGCGTCGCTGTGCGCGGAAGCCGTCGACGCGGTGAAGTCGGGCTACAACATCCTGATCGTGTCGGATCGCAAGACCGACGCCGAGCACGTCGCGATTCCCGCGCTGCTGGCGACCTCGGCGATCCACACGCACCTCGTCCAGCAGGGCCTGCGCACGAGCACGGGCCTCGTCGTCGAGACGGGCTCGGCGCGCGAGACGCACCACTTCGCGCTGCTCGCCGGCTACGGCGCGGAAGCCGTGCACCCGTACCTCGCGATGGAAACGCTCGCGCAGATGGCCGACGGCCTGAAGGGCGACCTGTCGCCGGAAAAGGCGGTGTACAACTTCACGAAGGCGGTCGGCAAGGGCCTGCAGAAGGTCATGTCGAAGATGGGCATCTCGACGTACATGTCGTACACGGGCGCGCAGATCTTCGAAGCGGTCGGCCTCGCGACCGATCTCGTCGAGAAGTACTTCAAGGGCACGGCGTCGAAGGTCGGCGGCATCGGCCTGTTCGAGGTCGCGGAAGAGGCGATCCGCCTGCACCGTGACGCGTTCGGCGACAACCCGGTGCTGCGCGACATGCTCGACGCGGGCGGCGAGTACGCGTACCGCGTGCGCGGCGAAGACCACATGTGGACGCCGGATTCGATCGCGAAGCTGCAGCACGCGACGCGCAGCAACTCGTACCAGACGTACAAGGAATACGCGCACCTGATCAACGATCAGACGAAGCGCCACATGACGTTCCGCGGCCTGTTCGAATTCAAGGTGTCGCCGGCGAAGGCGATCCCGATCGACGAAGTCGAGCCGGCGAAGGACATCGTCAAGCGCTTCGCGACCGGCGCGATGTCGCTCGGCTCGATCAGCACGGAAGCGCACGCGACGCTCGCGATCGCGATGAACCGGATCGGCGGCAAGTCGAACACCGGCGAAGGCGGCGAGGACGAGAAGCGCTACCGCAACGAGCTGCGCGGCATTCCGATCAAGTCGGGCGAATCGCTGAAATCGGTGATCGGCGACGAGATCGTCAGCGACATCCCGCTGAAGGACGGCGATTCGCTGCGCTCGAAGATCAAGCAGGTCGCGTCGGGCCGCTTCGGCGTCACGGCCGAGTACCTGGCATCGGCCGACCAGATCCAGATCAAGATGGCGCAGGGCGCGAAGCCGGGCGAAGGCGGCCAGCTGCCGGGCCACAAGGTGTCGGAATACATCGGCAAGCTGCGCTACTCGGTGCCGGGCGTCGGCCTGATCTCGCCGCCGCCGCACCACGACATCTACTCGATCGAGGATCTGGCGCAGCTGATCCACGACCTGAAGAACGTGAACCCGAGCTCGAGCATCTCGGTGAAGCTCGTGTCGGAAGTGGGCGTCGGCACGGTTGCGGCCGGTGTCGCGAAGGCGAAGGCCGATCACGTCGTGATCGCCGGCCATGACGGCGGCACGGGTGCGTCGCCGCTGTCGTCGGTCAAGCACGCGGGCACGCCGTGGGAGCTCGGCCTTGCCGAAACGCAGCAGACGCTGGTGCTGAACCGCCTGCGCGGCCGCATCCGCGTGCAGGCCGACGGCCAGATGAAGACGGGCCGCGACGTCGTGATCGGCGCGCTGCTCGGCGCGGACGAGTTCGGCTTCGCGACGGCGCCGCTCGTCGTCGAGGGCTGCATCATGATGCGCAAGTGCCACCTGAACACGTGCCCGGTCGGCGTCGCGACGCAGGACCCGGTGCTGCGCGCGAAGTTCTCGGGCCAGCCGGAACATGTCGTCAACTACTTCTTCTTCGTGGCCGAGGAAGTGCGCGAGATCATGGCGCAGCTCGGCATCGCGAAGTTCGACGACCTGGTCGGCCGCGCCGACCTGCTCGACACCCGCAAGGGCGTCGAACACTGGAAGGCGAAGGGCCTCGACTTCTCGCGCGTGTTCTACCAGCCGGAAGACTGCGAGGACGTCGCGCCGCGCCACGTCGACGTGCAGGATCACGGCCTCGAGCGCGCGCTCGACCACGTGCTGATCGAGAAGGCGAAGGCCGCGATCGAGAACGGCGAGCACGTGTCGTTCATCCAGCCGGTGCGCAACGTGAACCGCACGGTCGGCGCGATGCTGTCGGGCGTGATCGCGAAGAAGCACGGCCACGACGGCCTCGACGACGACGCGGTGCACATCCAGCTGAAGGGCACGGCCGGCCAGAGCTTCGGCGCGTTCCTCGCGAAGGGCGTGACGCTCGACCTCGTCGGCGACGGCAACGACTACGTCGGCAAGGGCCTGTCAGGCGGCCGGATCATCATCCGTCCGACCAACGACTTCCGCGGCAAGTCCGAGGAAAACATCATCTGCGGCAACACGGTGATGTACGGCGCGATCGAAGGCGAATCGTTCTTCCGCGGCGTCGCGGGCGAGCGCTTCTGCGTGCGCAACTCGGGTGCGACGGCGGTCGTCGAGGGCACCGGCGACCACGGCTGCGAATACATGACGGGCGGCACGGTCGTCGTGCTCGGCGAGACGGGGCGCAACTTCGCGGCCGGCATGTCGGGCGGCGTCGCGTACGTGTACGACCCGGACGGCACGTTCGCGGCGAAGTGCAACAAATCGATGGTTGCGCTCGATCCGGTGCTGCAGCAGGCCGAACAGGAGCGCACGGTCGACCGCGCGCTCTGGCACGCGGGCGCGACGGACGAAGCGCTGCTCAAGGGGCTCGTCGAGCGTCACTTCCAGTTCACCGGTTCGCCGCGCGCGAAATCGCTGCTGGAAAACTGGGACGCGGCGCGGCGCCAGTTCGTGAAGGTGTTCCCGAACGAATACAAGCGCGCGCTGGGCGAGATCGGTGCGAAGAAGGCGGCGAAGGAAGAACTGGCCGCCTGAGCGACGAACGACACAGCAGAGGCCGCGCGCGCCTGACCATCAGGCCGCGCGGCTCCCCCACCCGATACACGGAATCAGAAGAGCACCTTATGGGCAAGGCAACCGGTTTTCTGGAGTTCGAACGCCGCCACGAGGCGTACGAAGCACCGCTCACGCGCGTGAAGCACTACAAGGAATTCGTCCAGGCGCTGTCCGACGCGGACGCGAAGGTGCAGGGCGCGCGCTGCATGGATTGCGGCATCCCGTTCTGCAACAACGGCTGTCCGGTCAACAACATCATCCCGGACTTCAACGACCTGGTGTATCGCCAGGACTGGCGTCAGGCGATCGAGGTCCTGCACTCGACCAACAACTTCCCGGAGTTCACGGGCCGCATCTGCCCGGCGCCGTGCGAGGCCGCGTGCACGCTCGGGATCAACGACGACCCGGTCGGCATCAAGTCGATCGAGCACGCGATCATCGACAAGGCGTGGGCGGAAGGCTGGGTTGCGCCGCAGCCGCCCGCGCACAAGACGGGCAAGAAGGTCGCGGTGGTCGGCTCGGGCCCCGCGGGCCTCGCGGCCGCGCAGCAGCTCGCGCGCGCCGGCCATGACGTGACGGTGTTCGAGAAGAGCGACCGGATCGGCGGCCTACTGCGCTACGGGATCCCCGACTTCAAGCTCGAGAAGTGGCTGATCGACCGCCGGATGCGCCAGATGGAGGCGGAAGGCGTGACGTTCCGCACCAGCGTGTTCATCGGCAAGGATGCGCTGCCGGATTCGATCGGCAACATGGCGAAGGAAACCCTCTCGCCGGAGACGCTGAAGGAAGAATTCGACGCGGTCGTGATCGCGGGCGGATCGGAAACGCCGCGCGATCTGCCGGCGCCGGGCCGCGAGCTGGCCGGCATCCATTTCGCGATGGACTTCCTGCCGCAGCAGAACCGCGTGAATGCCGGCGACAAGCTGGCCGACCAGCTGCTCGCGAAGGGCAAGCACGTCGTCGTGATCGGCGGCGGCGATACGGGCTCGGACTGCGTCGGCACGTCGAACCGTCACGGCGCGAAGGGCGTTACGCAGTTCGAGCTGCTGCCGCAGCCGCCGGAAGAGGAAAACAAGCCGCTCGTGTGGCCGTACTGGCCGATCAAGCTGCGCACGTCGTCGTCGCACGAGGAAGGCTGCGAGCGTGACTGGGCGGTCGCGACCAAGCGCTTCGAAGGCCGCAACGGCAAGGTCGAGAAGCTGATCGCGGCGCGCGTCGAGTGGAAGGACGGCAAGATGCAGGAAGTGCCGGATTCGGAGTTCGAGATCAAGGCCGATCTCGTGCTGCTCGCGATGGGCTTCACGCAGCCGGCCGCGCCGGTGCTCGAGGCGTTCGGCGTCGCGAAGGACGCGCGCGGCAATGCGCGTGCGGCGACCGAAGGCGATCGCGCGTACTACACGTCGGTCGACAAGGTGTTCGCGGCGGGCGACATGCGCCGCGGCCAGTCGCTCGTCGTGTGGGCGATCCGCGAAGGCCGCCAGTGTGCGCGGTCGGTCGATGCGTATCTGATGGGGCATTCGGAATTGCCGCGATAAGTAGCGCAAGCGGGTTTCGATGAAAGCCGGGCGTCCGAGAGGGCGCCCGGTTTTTTTTGTGTGGTAGCCGTTGACGATCCGGTTTCGCGATCGAGCCAAAGCGCTGCTTTTTCCGAACGTGCCGAGTGCTTTATGTTCCGATATACGATCAATTGTCTGGAGATGAGGGGGCGTGCAGTGGTTCTATGACCTGCCCATAGCTTGTAATTTGCTCGTTACAATCGATCATCGCGATGTACTTTGTTCCATCGACAAGCAAAGGGAATTCCCAGACCCCGAGTTTCCACGCGTGATACTGCGGGGCACCATCGAACTGGATGCGATTGGATTGAACTCCTCGCTCTTTGATGTATGCGAGGACCTTCCCACGGAATACCTCGATGGATGCATCCGGGCAACTGCCTTCCGTCCTCTCATACCGAGACATCGCCACGACGACGAACAGCAATACGAATGCGCCAATGGCGGCGGCGATAATCCAGAGGAAGCAACGCATCACAAAGCACAAGACTGTCGAAAGCATGATCGGATTCGAAGTGTGTTGGTTGTCGAGAATGCGCGTACGGCAGGGACTCTCGATCCTAGAAGCGGCCGGGACGCATCAAGCCGCCAAATGACGGCCTATGGACGGCCTCCGGGGGGCGTATTCCGGCATTTCGCACAGGCCTTTGGCCAGAGAACGAGATGTTCTTTTCGCCGGTGAAGATTATCCGGTAATCCGTATGCCCTAGCGCCGAGCCGAGTTTCGCCAGAAACGTGGTAGCTGCCTCTTGAAAAAATGGTCGATTTGATGGGTCGGCATCAAACTTGTCTGGATTGATTGTGTAATATCCATTGAATCGATATGTGTTATCAGCGAGTAGTTCCAATGTTCCTTGGAGGCGGCCGGATATTCGTCCTAAGACTGTTGCGCTCCACAGATCCTGAGTTCCATGGTTGAAGATGTTTATGCTGAATTCGTGGTTGATTGGGTAAATGCCGGGGCCATATCCTGGATTCTCGATGGCTCGAGATAAGTCTCCGAAATCGCTAACATTCATTTTTAAGTTGAGGGATTCGATGTTGATGGAGCGTTGAACTCCGTTTCCGTGTATCCAGTGGTTGACCGCCTCAATGAACATCAGTGGGTTGCCATAAAAATCGAATTTCAATGTGGGTGGGGTTTTGTTCAATTGGCCGACGTAGATGCCAAATAGCGCAGAAACGTTTGCATAATGTCCAGGTGCGAAATTAAAACCATATTGGTTGGTGCCGGGTAAGTACCTGTAGCCGCCCATGGCCAGCCATGGCGTGAATCCGCCGACCAGAACAAGCTGGCTGCGCCAGAAATTTAGGTCGTTGCGCCCGATTGCCGGCAAATATTTGAAGAACATTTCGGTTGCGCGAACCATGTTGCCCGTATTCGCAAAAAGGAGCATGTAGTTGGACGCACAATATTGATTGAAGCAGACCGACGGGGGCGGTATCCCTGCCCCGATGTTGGCGCCGGGTATTTGGTTCGCATTGATGTTGAAATCGCCAAAGTTGAAGTCGGGCGGTCGCGGCGTGGTAATGGAAATCGGCGGCAGGACATTGGATTGTGCCGCGCTCGTTGTATGTTTCAACAAGGTTCCGAGCGGCAGTGCTGTCGAAGCAATCAGGAAGCGACGCCTGTTCTGGTGTTGCCGTTGGTCGTCGTCATTCATGACATTTGCAGATACCAGCGTGTCGCGCTTGAGCATTTCTCACCCCGTTTGGTTGTCTTTCGGTAATTGATTCGTATTGCGAAAGACATAGCGTTTGTCTTTTTGAGTTGTTCTGCAAGGATTTTGTATGGTGCTCATCCGCTTGCCAGCGTCGGGCGGTGCCCCTCATGCGCCGAATGCGAGGCGAGGCAACGTCCAGCCGAAGCTGTACCGCGAGACGCGTCCTCCACGCTTGGCAGTTCGAACAACGTTTCCAAACGTCAAAGCCCATTGCGCCGAACATGGCTCTGCGTGTGATGAGTCGCATAATCTTGAGGCGTTGGCAGGCCAACTAGCGTCGCGCCACATAGCTTTCGTTTTGTAATGTTCCTTGCGAATTGTCATATCATGTTGTCCCTCCGGCGCGCCACGCGCGCCCCTACATGACTGACCCCATTTAAAAGGACACTGGATGGAAGCACTCGCAAGTGGGCTGATCGATGCCGTCAACGGCGTGTTGTGGAACTACGTGCTGATCGCGCTGCTGCTCGGCGCGGGCGCGTGGTTCACGCTGCGGTTCCGGATGATCCAGCTGAAGGCGCTGTTCCTCAGCATGAAGCTGGTCGGCAGCAAGGGCGAGCCGGGCAGCATCTCGTCGTTCCAGGCGTTCGCGACCGGGCTCGCGAGCCGCGTCGGCACCGGCAACATCGCCGGCGTTGCGGTTGCGCTGACGGTCGGCGGGCCGGGCGCGATCTTCTGGATGTGGATGACGGCGCTCGTCGGCATGTCGTCCGCGTTCGTCGAGGCGACGCTCGCGCAGATCTTCAAGGTGTCGCACCACGACGGCACCTATCGCGGCGGCCCCGCGTACTACATCCAGACGGGCCTGCGCTCGCGCGGCTTCGGCGTGCTGTTTTCGCTGTCGCTGATCCTCGCGTTCGGCTTCGTGTTCAACGCGGTGCAGGCCAACGCGATCGCCGATGCGTTCCACACGTCGTTCGGCTGGAACCGCGCGACGGTCGGCCTCGGCCTCGTGCTGCTCACCGCGCCGATTATCTTCGGCGGCATCCGCCGGATCGCGACCGTCGCGCAGGTAATCGTGCCGCTGATGGCGATCGGCTACCTCGCGCTCGCGGTGTACGCGGTCGCGACCCATATCGCGTTGGTGCCGGACGTGATCGCGCTGATCGTGAAGAGCGCGTTCGGCCTCGAGCAGGCGGCCGGCGGCCTGACCGGTTATGCGGTCAGCCAGGCGGTCGCGATGGGCGTGAAGCGCGGGCTGTTCTCGAACGAAGCCGGCATGGGCAGCGCACCGAACGCGGCGGCGACGGCCAGCACCCGGCATCCGGTCGTGCAGGGGCTGATCCAGATGCTCGGCGTGTTTGTCGATACGATCGTGATCTGCAGCGCGACCGCCTTCGTGATCCTGTTGTCGGGCCAGTACGAGATCGGCACCGGCATGCAAGGCGCGGCCCTGACGCAGCGCGCGATCGCAAGCCATGTCGGCGACTGGGGCGCGATCTACATGGCGGTCGCGATCTTCTTCTTCGCGTACTCGTCGGTGATCGGCAACTACGCGTATGCGGAAGGCAACGTCGACTTCATCACCAAGCGGCGCGGCGTGCTGCCGCTGTTTCGCATCGCGGTGCTCGGGATGGTGATGTTCGGCAGCGTCGGCCAGCTGCCGCTCGTGTGGGCGATGGCCGACACCAGCATGGGCCTGATGGCGATCATCAACCTGGTCGCGATCCTCGCGCTCGGCAAGTACGCGCATGCGGCGTGGCGCGATTACCGCCGCCAGCGCGCCGCGGGCGTCGCCGATCCGGTGTTCACGCGCAATACGATTCCCGAACTCGCGCGCGTGCTGCCGAAGGACGTCTGGGGCGAGCACGGCCCGCTGCCGCAGCGTCCGGCGGCCATGCCGGAAACCCGTGTCGCGACGAGCGTCGCGGCCAACTGACCATGGACGGCGACCGGCTCCGTGCATTCGTCGCGCTGATGCCCGATGCGGCGTCGCGCGACGCGCTGCACGCGTTGCCGGTCGCGCGCGGCGCGCGGCGCACGCACGCCGACCACCTGCACGTGACGCTTGCGTTTCTCGGCGCGATCGAGCGCGGCGCGTGCGATGCGCTGGCCGCGCGGCTGCCCGGGCTCGCGGCCGCGCATGCGCTGCCGCTGCAGGCCGTCGAGCGGCTCGCGTGGTGGCCGAGCCTGCCGAAGGCGCGCCTGATCGTCGCGGAGCTGGGCGTCGAGCCGGCGCTGGTCGCGCTGAACGACGCACTCGTGGCGGCATTGCGGGATCTCGGCCTGCCGACCGATCGCCGCCCGTTCCGGCCGCACGTCACGCTCGCGCGGCTGCCGCACTATGCGGTCGGGCAACCGGCGCACGGCGGCGCGTTGCATGAACCGGTCACGCTGCATTTCGATGCGCTCACGCTGTTCGAAAGCCAGTTGTCGCACGAGGGCGTGTCGCATCGGCCGATCGTGTCGGCGCCGGTTGCGCTGGCGGATGCGGGGGACCGGGAGTAGGGGCCGGCCGCGATGGCGGGCGGCGTCGCGAAGACGCGGCGGCTTCGGCGCGGGGTGCGGCGCGCACCGCACCGTCATTTCATTCGGAATACGGCAGGCAAAGCCTGTCGCGCATGCGAGCGGGCACCGGCGGCGGGCGGGTCGCACATCGCGCCGGCCGCCCGCTCGCGGCCTGTTACGCGGCGACCTTGTCGCTGTCGTTCACGCGCTCGACGCGGATCGTGCCGCCGTGGAACGCGGCCAGCGCTTCGCGGTGCGCGATGCTGACGATCGCGGCCTGCGGCAGCCGCTCGTTGAACAGGTGATAGAGGCGCGCTTCGTTGTCGGCATCGAGCGCGCTGGTCGCTTCGTCGAGGAACAGGAAGTCCGGCTTGTGCAGCAGCACGCGTGCGCCCGCGAGACGCTGCTGCTCGCCCGGCGACAGCACGCGGGTCCAGTGGCCAGTTTCGCCGAGCCGATCGACGTACTCGTCGAGCCGGCACGCGCGCAGCGCGTCGCGGCACGCGTCGTCGCTGTACGCGTCGGCGCCGGCCGGGTAGGTGAGCGCGGCCTTCAGCGTGCCGATGGGCAGGTAGCTCGTCTGCGGCACGAACATCATCCGCGCGCTGACCGGCGCATCGATCGCGCCGTCGCCGAACGGCCAGAGGCCCGCGAGCGCGCGCATGAACGTGCTCTTGCCGGAACCCGACTTGCCGACCACGAGCCAGCGCGAGCCGGGCTCGATGGTGACGCTGCCGATGTCCGCGAGCGCGTTGCCGTTCGGCAGCGCGAGCTTCAGCGACGACGTCGACAGCCGCTCGGCATCGACGTAATGCAGGTTGATGCCGCCGTGCTCGGTCGCGGGCGACACGCTTTCCTTCAGGTGCGACGCGCTCATCACGCGTTTGAATTCGCGCAGACGGTTGACGGTCGCGCGCCATTCGACGAGGGTGGCGTAACTGTTGATGAACCAGGAGAACGAGTCGCTGACGGTGCCGAACGCGGACGAGATCTGCATCAGCACGCCGAACGAGAACGCGCCCGCGAAGTAGCGCGGCGCGGCGACGACGAGCGGGAAGATGATCGCGATCTGGCCGTAGAAGCTCAGCACGAACGTGAGCCGCTTCGTGTACTTCATCACGCGCCACCAGTTGTCGCGGATGCGCATGAACAGGTTGCGCGCGTTGCCGTTCTCGGTGGTTTCGCCGTCGTAGAACGCGATCTGCTCGGCGTTCTCGCGCACGCGGATCAGCCCGAAGCGGAAATCCGCCTCGACGCGCTGCTGCTGGTAGTTGATCGACACGAGCGGGTGGCCGACCTTCTGGATGATCAGCGAGCCGACCACCGCGTACAGCGCGGCCGCCCACACCATGTAGCCGGGGATCGCGATCGGCGTGGCGCCGAGCGTGACCGTCAGCGCACCCGCGAGCGACCACAGGATCGTGATGAACGACACGAGCGTGACGACCGTCGACAGCAGGTCGAGCGACAGCGACAGGGTGGTCGTCGCGAACGACTGCAGGTCGTCGGTGATCCGCTGGTCGGGGTTGTCGGCGAGGCGGTCGCGTTCGATCCGGTAGAACGCGCGATCGCCGAGCCACTGGCCGAGAAAGCGCTCGGTGAGCCACTGCCGCCAGCGGAAGCCGAGCATCTGGCGCAGGTAGCGGCCGTACACGGCGAGGATGATGAACGCGAACGCGAGCGCCGAGAATTGCAGCAGCAGGTTCGGGAAATCGTGGACGTCCTTCGATTGCAGCGCGTTGTAGAACTGCGCGTTCCACTTGTTGAGCCGCACGTTGATCCAGACGACGCAGAGGTTGATCGCGATGATCGTGACGAGCAGCCCCCACGCGACCTTCCATTCGGACGAGACCCAGTAGGGCTTGACGAGGCTCCACGCGGATACCTGGCGCTCGTCCTGCGGTGCGTCGTGGGCGGTATGGGGCGATTGGGTCATGTGCTTCCTGATGTGTGGCCGGCGCGCACGCCGGTGAGGCCGGGCGCGCGCCGCGAAACAGGCGGGCCGGACAAAACGTGCCGCATGACGGCGGGCGCTGCGGATTGTGGCGCGCCCGTCTTAAACGGCACTTAACGGCCCGCGGTAGGACGGCAACCGGCGCGCGATCGCGCGCCGGCCTGCGGGCATTGTGCCAGAGCGGCGCCCGGCATCGGTGAAATTGCCGACGGGGGACAGTTTGCGGCCGTTTCCGCTTTTATGGTCTAATGGCCGTCGACGAAACAGGGGTGCTTCGTGCGTGGCCGGCGGTGTTCCGGGCGGCGCGGCGAGGCTGAGAGAGACCCTTCGCACCCGATCCGGGTAATACCGGCGCGGGAAGTTTCCGATCCCGCCGGGCCGCGCTGGCTGCTTCCCCATTTGTCAGCGCCCTGTCCCGCCCGGCCGGCCTTTGCTGCCGGTTTCGTCCTTTTGGGTACGCGCGCTCGCTGCGCGTTGCGGAAGGATGCAATGACCGTTCAATCTTCAGTCTTTTGTCCCGCCCCGCGTGCGTTCGCACGAGGTCGCGTTTGCGCGTGCGCGCCGCATCGGCATGTGTTTCGCGAGGAGGGCGTGCGATGAGCGTCGTGACTGCACGGCCCGATTTCGCGGTGCTGGGCGGCGGCCTCGTCGGCCGCCTGATCGCGTGGCGGCTCGCGGGCGACGGCCACCGCGTCGCGCTGTACGAGCGCGGCGGCCCGGACGGCGAGCAGTCCGCCGCGTGGGTTGCGGCCGCGATGCTCGCACCGCTCGCCGAGGCGGCCAGCGCGGAACTGCTGATCACCGAGCTGGGCGCGGCGTCGCTCGCGCGCTGGCCGCAGTGGCTCGCCGAACTCCCCGAGCCGGTGTTCTTCCAGCAGCACGGCACGCTCGTCGTCTGGCATCACGCGGATCGCGCCGAGGCGCCGCTGTTCGAGCGCCGCGTGCGCGCGAACGCGCCGGCCGGCCTGCTCGACGGTGGCTTCGTGTCGCTCGCCGGCGCGCAGGTGGATGTGGCCGAACCGGCGCTCGCGGGCCGCTTCGCACGCGGGCTGCTGCTGCCGCGCGAAGGCCAGCTCGACAACCGCCAGGCGCTGCGCGCGCTCGCGGCGGGCCTCGCCGAGCGCGGTGTCGACACGCACTGGCACGTCGCCATCGACGCGAACAGCCTGCCCGACGCCCATTTCACGATCGACTGCCGCGGGCTCGGCGCGAAGCCGGCGCTGCCCGCGCTGCGCGGCATCCGCGGCGAGGTGGCGCGCGTGCATGCGCCCGGCATCGGCCTCACGCGGCCGGTGCGGCTGCTGCATCCGCGCTATCCGCTGTACATCGCGCCGAAGCAGGACGACCTGTACGTGATCGGCGCGACCGAGGTGGAGGGCGAGGACATGTCGCCCGTCAGCGTGCGATCCGCGCTGGAGCTGCTGAGCGCCGCGTTCTCCGTGCATCCGGCGTTCGGCGAGGCGCGCATCCTCGAGCTGAATGCGCAGTGCCGCCCGACGCTGCCCGATCATCGCCCGGCGCTGATCTGGGACGGTGCGGCGACGCTCGCGGTCAACGGCCTGTACCGGCACGGCTTCATGATCGCGCCGGAAGTCGCGCATGCCGCGGCCGCGCTCGCGCAGGCGGCGCTGTCCGGCACGCTGGGCGGCGCGGACGCATTCGCCGCGTGGCGCGGCGCGGCGCGCTGGCCCGATCTCCTTCATCACCGCGACGACGCGCGCCAGCCGGCCTGACGCGCGCCGCGACCCGAATTCGACGAAGCAAGCCCATGGATATCCAGATCAACCAACAGACCCTCGCGCTGCCCGACGGCGCGACGGTGGCCGACGCGCTCAGCGCGTACGGCGCGCGCCCGCCGTACGCGGTCGCGCTGAACGGCACGTTCGTCGCGCGCACGCAGCATGCGGCGCGCGCGCTCGCGGCGGGCGACAAGCTCGACGTCGTGCACCCCGTCGCGGGCGGCTGAAGGCCCCGGCGCATCCCCGATCTTTCCAGGAACACGAGATGACGTCCCCCACTTGCGCCGATGCGCTGACGCTGTACGGCGAAACCTTCGCGAGCCGCGTGCTGCTCGGCACGTCGCGCTATCCGTCGCTGCAGTCGCTGTCCGATTCGATCGCGGCCGCGCGGCCCGGCATGGTGACGGTGGCGCTGCGCCGTCAGATGACGGGCGGCACCGCCGAAGCCGGCTTCTTCGACCTGCTCAAGCGCCACGCGGTGCCGCTGCTGCCGAACACGGCCGGCTGCCAGACCGTCGCCGAGGCGCTGACCACCGCGCACATGGCGCGCGAGGTGTTCGAGACCGACTGGATCAAGCTCGAATTGATCGGCGACGACTACACGCTGCAGCCCGACCCGGTCGGCTTGATCGAGGCGGCCACGCAGCTCGTCAAGGACGGTTTCAAGGTGCTGCCTTATTGCACCGAGGATCTCGTGATCGGCCGGCGCCTGCTCGACGCCGGCTGCGAGGCGCTGATGCCGTGGGGCGCGCCGATCGGCACCGGCAAGGGCGTCGTGAACCCGTACGGGCTGCGCGTACTGCGCGAACGGCTGCCGGACGTACCGCTGATCATCGACGCGGGGCTCGGCGTGCCGTCGCATGCATGCCAGGTGATGGAGTGGGGCTTCGACGGCGTGCTGCTGAACACGGCGGTGTCGCAGGCGACCCATCCGGAGATCATGGCGCGCGCGTTCGCACAGGGCGTCGAGGCCGGCCGCGCCGCGTACCTCGCGGGCCCGATGGACGCGCGCGAGACCGCGCACGCGAGCACGCCGGTCGTCGGCATGCCGTTCTGGCACCAGGACGGAGGCGCCGCGTGAGCGCCGGGTTTGCCGCGACGTTCTGGCCGCCCGCGGACGAACTGACGGAGGCGGCCGAGCGGATCCGCGCGCGGCTCGGCGACTGGCCGCGCGACGCGGCGGCGCGGCGGCTGTGCGTCGCGCTGCCCGGGCTGCCGGCCGACGGCGACGTGCTGATCGTGTCGGAAGGCGACCATGCGGCGCGTGCGCTGGCATCCGCCGCGTCGCGGCCGGCGGCGCCGGACGTGGCCGTCATCGAATTCGGCGAGCGCCGCGCGGTGCTGCACGGCGCGGGCGCGCGGGTGGCGTTCGACGCCACGCACCCGCTCGCGGACGACTGGATTCCGGCATTCGCCGCGTTCCTCGATTGCGGCTTCGCGCCGGTCGACGCGCTGGTGCTCGCGCTCGCGTGGCGCGACGGCGACGAGGCGGCGGACGACGCATGGCCGGCCGACGCCGCGCGGTTTCCGCGCGTCGCCGGGCTGCCGGCCGCGCCGGAGCCCGCGTTTGCGCCATGCCCGGCGCGGCTCGGCCTGTATCCGGTGGTGCCGAGCGCGGAATGGGTCGAGCGCGTGCTGGACTGCGGCGTGCGGACCGTGCAGCTGCGCGTGAAGGGCGCCGCGCCCGACCAGCTGCGCGCGGAAGTCGCGCGCGCGGTCGCCGCGGGGCGCCGCTATCCCGATGCGCGCGTGTTCATCAACGATCACTGGCAGATCGCCGCAGATGCCGGCGCGTACGGCGTGCACCTGGGCCAGGAAGATCTCGAGACGGCCGATCTCGCGGCGATCGCGCGCGCGGGCCTGCGGCTCGGACTTTCGAGCCACGGTTATTACGAAATGTTGCGCGCGCTGCACGTGCGCCCGAGCTACCTCGCGCTCGGGCCGGTGTTCGCGACCACGACCAAGGCAGTGGCCGCGCCGCCGCAGGGGCTCGCGCGAATCGCCCGCTACGCGCGCTTCGCGGGCCCGCTGGCGCCGCTCGTCGCGATCGGCGGGATCGGCCGGGAAGTGCTGCCGGCCGTGCTGGCAACCGGCGTCGGCAGCGTCGCGGTGGTCAGCGCCGTGACCGGCGCGGCCGATTATCGTGCGGCGCTTATTGCATTGCAGCAATTATTCCCCGGATAATTTGACAATCATTGACCGGACGGCCGACGGCGGGCTCGCGACATCATTCCGATGCAGGCCCTATAATTCGGCGTTCTGCGTATAAGGATTGTCAGATCCGTGAGCCCTTCTCCCCCCGAGACACTGCTGGAACTCCGCGACGTCGATTTCGGCTACGGCGATCGGCTCGTCCTGTCGAACCTGAACCTGCGCTTCGGGCGCGGGCAGGTGGTCGCGGTCATGGGCGGGTCGGGCTGCGGCAAGACCACCGTGCTGCGCCTGATCGGCGGGCTGGTGCGTGCGCGCCGCGGCCAGGTGCTGTTCGACGGCGCCGATGTCGGCGCGCAGACGCGCGACGGCCTGTACGCGCTGCGCCGCAAGATGGGCATGCTGTTCCAGTTCGGCGCGCTGTTCACCGACATGTCGGTGTTCGACAACGTCGCGTTCGCGCTGCGCGAGCATACCGATTTGCCTGAGGAGCTGATCCGCGACCTCGTGCTGATGAAGCTCAACGCGGTGGGCCTGCGCGGCGCGCGCGACCTGATGCCGTCCGAGGTGTCGGGCGGCATGGCGCGGCGCATCGCGCTCGCGCGGGCGATCGCGCTCGATCCGCAGCTGATCATGTACGACGAGCCGTTCGCCGGCCTCGACCCGATCTCGCTCGGCATCACCGCGAACCTGATCCGCACGCTGAACCAGGCGCTCGGCGCGACCTCGATCCTCGTCACGCACGACGTGCCGGAATCGTTCGCGATCGCCGACTACGTGTACTTCCTCGCCAACGGCGGCGTGCTCGCGCAGGGCACCCCCGACGAGCTGCGCGCGTCGACCGATCCGAGCGTGCGCCAGTTCATCGACGGCGCGCCGGACGGCCCGTTCAAATTTCACTATACGAGCCCGCCGCTCGGCGCGGATTTCGGGCTCGGCGGAGGGCGCGCATGATCAGCGCGATCGGACGTTTCGTCACTGGCGGCCTCACGCGCGCGGGCTATGGCGCCCGCCTGTTCGCACGGCTCGTGCTGGAATTCTTTCCGCTGCTGCGGCGGCCGCGGCTCGTCACGAAGCAGATTCACTTCCTCGGCAACTACTCGTTCGTGATCATCGCGGTGTCGGGGCTGTTCGTCGGCTTCGTGCTCGGCCTGCAGGGCTACTACACGCTGAACCGCTACGGCTCCGAGCAGGCGCTCGGCCTGCTCGTCGCGCTGTCGCTGGTGCGCGAGCTCGGGCCCGTCGTCACGGCGCTGCTGTTCGCGGGCCGCGCGGGCACGTCGCTCACCGCCGAGATCGGCCTGATGAAGGCGGGCGAGCAGCTCACCGCGCTCGAGATGATGGCGGTCGACCCGGTCAAGACGGTGATCGCGCCGCGCATGTGGGCCGGGATCATCACGATGCCGCTGCTGGCCGCGATCTTCAGCGCGGTCGGCGTGCTCGGCGGCTATTTCGTCGGCGTGATCCTGATCGGCGTCGATCCGGGCGCGTTCTGGTCGCAGATGCAGGGCGGCGTGGACGTGTGGAGCGACGTCGGCAACGGCGTGATCAAGAGCGTCGTGTTCGGGTTCGCCGTGACCTTCGTTGCACTGTTTCAAGGGTACGAGGCGAAGCCGACGCCTGAAGGCGTATCGCGCGCGACCACCAAGACGGTCGTGTACGCGTCGCTCGCCGTACTCGGCCTCGATTTCCTGCTGACCGCGCTGATGTTCAGCTAAGCCTTTTTGGGATGACGATGAAAAAGACTGCTCTCGACTTCTGGGTCGGCCTGTTCGTGGTGGTGGGCTTCCTCGCGGTGCTGTTCCTCGCGCTGAAGGTCGGCAACATGAGTTCGATCTCGTTTCAGTCGACCTACCCGGTCAAGATGAAATTCGACAACATCGGCGGCCTGAAGCCGCGCGCCGCGGTGAAGAGCGCGGGCGTCGTGGTCGGCCGGGTCGGCTCGATCGGCTTCGACACGAACACCTACCAGGCGCTCGTGACGATCGACGTGAACAAGCAATACCCGTTTCCGAAGGATTCCTCCGCCAAGATCCTGACGTCGGGCCTGCTCGGCGAGCAGTACATCGGCCTCGAGCCGGGCGGTGATTCCGAGATGCTGAAGGCGGGCGACACGATCGCGATGACCCAGTCGGCAATCGTGCTCGAGAACCTGATCGGCCAGTTCCTGTACAGCAAGGCGGCGGACGCGGGCGGCGCGAAGCCGGCATCCGGCTCGGCCGCCGTGGCGGCGCCCGCTGCGTCCGGCGCCCAATAACCACACGAGAGAACACAAGAGGGTAAGACCATCATGCAGACGATTCGCATCAGGCACGCCGCGCTCGCGGTGGCAGCGGCAGCCGCACTGAGCGGCTGCGCCACCGTGCAGACGCCGACCAAGGGCGATCCGCTCGAAGGCTTCAACCGGACGATGTACAAGTTCAACGACACCGTCGACACCTATGCGCTGAAGCCGGTCGCGCAGGGCTACCAGTACGTGGTGCCGCAGCCGGTGCGCGACAGCGTGACGAACTTCTTCTCGAACATCGGCGACGTCTACATCGCGGCGAACAACCTCGTGCAGCTGCGGATCGCCGACGGCGTCGGCGACATCATGCGCGTCGTGATCAACACGGTGTTCGGCGTCGGCGGCCTGTTCGACGTCGCGACGATCGCGAAGCTGCCGAAGCACACGGCCGACTTCGGCGTCACGATGGGCCGCTACGGCATGCCGTCGGGCCCTTACCTGGTGCTGCCGCTGCTCGGACCGAGCACGGTGCGCGACGCGGCGGGCCTCGGCGTCGACTATCTCGGCAACCCGCTCACCTACGTGAAGCCGGACGGCGTGAGCTATGGCCTGTTCGGCGTGAACCTCGTGAACACGCGCGCGAACCTGCTGGGCGCGGGCGACGTGCTGGAAGCGGCGGCGATCGACAAGTACTCGTTCGTGCGCAATGCCTACCTGCAGCGGCGCCAGACGCTGATCAGCAATGCGCGCGGCGAAGCGGGCGGAGCGTCGGACGGCGATGCATTGCCGAAATACGACCTGCCGGATGACGGCGCGGCGGCGCCCGCTGCGTCCGCGCCGGCAGGTGCATCCGGTGCAGCCGCGCCGGCGCCGGGGTCGGAAGCGGCCGGTTCGCCGAATCCGGCCAGCGCAACGAACGTGCCGCCGATGCAGGTGACGCCGCCCGCGCCCGGCGGGCTGCGCATTCCGAGCATCCGGCTGCATTGAGCGGATTTACATTCGTTACAGCCGGAAACGATTCAGCCGGGAGGGGGCGCGAACTTGCGCGTAAGCTACCGGCTCCAACCTCCGCATCGACTCAATCATGCAGGTCAATATTATGAAGAAACTGTTCCTGATCCCCGTTTTCGCAGCGCTGTTCTCGTTCGGCGGCGCGGCCCACGCGGAAGTCGACCAGTCGAATCCGCAGGCACTGATCAAGAGCGCGACGCAGCAGGTGCTCGACGAAGTCAAGCAGCAGACGATCAAGCAGGGCGACACGAACCGCATCATCACGATCGTCAACAAGGACATCCTGCCGTACACGGATTTCCGCCGCACGACCCAGCTCGCGATGGGCCGCCACTGGCGCGCCGCCACGCCGGCGCAGCAGCAGCAGGTGCAGGAGCAGTTCAAGCTGCTGCTGATCCGCACGTACTCGGGCGCGCTCGCGCAGCTGAAGCCGGACCAGCAGATCCAGTACCCGCCGTTCCGCGCGAGCCCGGAAGACACCGACGTCGTGGTCAAGACGGTCGCGATGAACAACGGCCAGCCGGTGCAGATCGACTACCGCCTGTACAAGACGCAGCAGGGCTGGAAGGTGTATGACCTGAACGTGCTCGGCGCATGGCTGATCCAGACCTACCAGCAGCAGTTCAACGAGAAGATCCAGCAAAGCGGCGTGGACGGCCTGATCCAGTTCCTGTCGCAGCGCAACCAGGAGCTTGCCGCCGGCAAGCAGGCATCGTGAGCGGCTTCGCGGCCGGCTCGTCGCTGACCCACGCGAGCGCGAAGGCCGCGCTCGCGACGGGGCTCGCGCAGATCGGCGCGGGCGCCACCGCCGTCGATTGCGCGGGGCTCGCGCAGTTCGACTCGTCCGCGCTCGCCGTGCTGCTCGCATGGCAGCGCGCCGCGCAAGCGCGCGGCACCCCCCTCGCGATCCTCAATCTCCCTCCGAAGCTCGCCAGCCTCGCGCAGGCGTACGGCGTCGACGCGCTCATCAACGGGCGACATTGACGCTGTTCCACTGAAAGCCGGGCCCGGCAGGGCCCCGGCTGTCCGGATGGCCGGATGCCCCGCCTGGGGCCGTCCCCTCCTGCCGGTTTGCCCTATAATCAAGCGTTTTGCGGGGCTGCCGATCGTTGTCGGGCCCCCTTTTTCTTTCGCAGCACGTACAGAATAAGCGTCGCGGCCCTTGCGGCGCGCTCAGTCATGTCAGCCATAGAAATCCGTCACGTCAAGAAGCGCTACAAATCGCTTCAGGCGCTCAAGGGCGTCAGCCTGTCGGTCGAGGACGGCGAGTTTTTCGGTTTGCTCGGCCCGAACGGCGCAGGCAAGACCACGCTCATCAGCATCCTCGCCGGGCTTGCCCGCGCCGACGAAGGCAGCATCTCGGTGCGCGGCCATGACGTCGTCAAGGACTTCCGGGGCGCGCGCCGCGCGCTCGGCGTCGTCCCGCAGGAGCTCGTGTTCGATCCGTTCTTCAGCGTGCGCGAGACGCTGCGCATCCAGTCCGGCTACTTTGGGCTGCGCCGCAACGACGACTGGATCGACGAGGTGATGGCCAATCTCGACCTGACCGAGAAGGCCGACGCGAACATGCGCGCGCTGTCGGGCGGGATGAAGCGCCGCGTGCTGGTCGCGCAGGCGCTCGTGCACCGGCCGCCCGTGATCGTGCTCGACGAGCCGACCGCCGGCGTCGACGTCGAGCTGCGCCAGACGCTGTGGAAATTCATCTCGCGCCTGAACCGCGAAGGTCACACGATCGTGCTGACCACCCACTACCTCGAGGAAGCCGAGTCGCTGTGCGACCGCATCGCGATGCTGCGCCGCGGCGAAGTGGTCGCGCTCGACCGCACCGACGCGCTGCTGCAGCGCTTCGCGGGCCTGCAGCTCTACCTGCGGCTCGCGCAGGGCGCGCTGCCGCACGAGCTGCGCGCGCTCGAGAGCGACCCGGCGGCCCGTTCGCCGGGCGAGCACCTGCTGCGGCTCGCGAACTACGACGAGGTCGAGCGGATTCTCGCGCAGTGCCGCGCCGCGGGCTGCTCGTTCGACGAGATCGAGGTCCGCAAGGCCGACCTCGAGGATGTGTTCGTCCAGGTGATGAACGGAGCCGGGGTGCTCGAGGGGCTGGCATGAGCGGTTTTCAGACGCTGTTCTACAAGGAAATCCTGCGTTTCTGGAAGGTGTCGTTCCAGACGGTGCTCGCGCCCGTCGTCACGGCGCTGCTATACCTGACGATCTTCGGCCACGCGCTGACGGGCCGCGTCGAGGTGTATCCGGGCGTCGAGTACGTGAGCTTCCTGGTGCCGGGCCTCGTGATGATGAGCGTGCTGCAGAACGCGTTCGCGAACAGCTCGTCGTCGCTGATCCAGTCGAAGATCACCGGCAACCTCGTGTTCATGCTGCTGCCGCCGCTGTCGTACGCCGACATCTACGGCGCCTACGTGCTCGCGGCGGTGGTGCGCGGGCTCGCGGTGGGCACCGGCGTGTTCGTCGTGACGATCTGGTTCGTTCCGATGCATTTCGCCGCGCCGGCGTTCATCCTGCTGTTCGCGCTGTTCGGCTCGGCGATCCTCGGCACGCTCGGCCTGATCGCCGGGATCTGGGCCGAGAAGTTCGACCAGTTGGCCGCGTTCCAGAACTTCCTGATCATGCCGCTGACGTTCCTGTCCGGCGTGTTCTACTCGACGCATTCGCTGCCGCCCGTGTGGCGCGAAATCTCGCGTCTCAACCCGTTTTTCTACATGATCGACGGCTTTCGCTACGGGTTCTTCGGCGCGTCCGACATCAACCCGCTCGCGAGCCTCGCGATCGTCGCCGGTTTCTTCGTGCTGCTCGCGCTGTTGGCGATGCGGCTGCTCGCGACCGGCTACAAACTGCGTCATTGATATGAATCCCGCCCCGCTCGCGGCGCGCGCCGTCCCGCAAGGGCGGGCGGCGAAGCCGGGAGCGGCCCGGCGCGTACCGACAGGAGCATCACATGTTGCCGACTCCCGAGCAGGTCAAGCAATACATCGCGGGCGGGCTCGCCTGCACCCATCTGGAAGTCGAGGGCGACGGCCAGCACTTCTTCGCGACGATCGTGTCGTCCGCCTTCGAGGGCAAGCGGCCGATCCAGCGGCACCAGCTCGTCTATGCGGCGCTCGGCGATCGCATGAAGCAGGAAATCCACGCGCTCAGCATGAAGACGCTGACGCCCGCCGAATGGCAGAACGCATAACCGGAACCACTGAGTGCAAGTCACCGTCAACGAGCGCGACGCCGTCGAGAGCGTCGCCACGGCACACCCGGCCGGCAATCGGGATACGCAAGGGCATGGGATGGACAAGCTCGTGATCGAAGGTGGCCGACGGCTGTCGGGCGAGATCGTCGTGTCGGGCGCGAAGAACGCGGCGCTGCCGATTCTGTGCGCGGGCCTGCTCACGGCCGATCCGGTTCACCTCGAGAACGTGCCGAACCTGCAGGACGTGCGCACCACGCTGAAGGTGCTGAACCAGATGGGCGTGAAGAGCGCGGCCGACGGCAGCCACGTGCAGCTCGACGCGTCGCGCGTCGACAACCTCGTCGCGCCGTACGAGCTCGTGAAGACGATGCGCGCGTCGATCCTCGTGCTCGGGCCGCTGCTCGCGCGCTTCGGCGAGGCGAAGGTGTCGCTGCCGGGCGGCTGCGCGATCGGTGCGCGCCCGGTCGACCAGCACATCAAGGGCCTGCAGGCGATGGGCGCCGAGATCAGCATCGAGCACGGCTTCATCGAGGCGCGCGCGAAGCGGCTGAAGGGCGCGCGCATCGTCACCGACATGATCACGGTGACGGGCACCGAGAACCTGCTGATGGCGGCGACGCTCGCCGACGGCGAGACGGTGATCGAGAACGCCGCGCGCGAGCCGGAAGTGAGCGATCTCGCGCACCTGCTGGTGGCAATGGGCGCGAAGATCGACGGGATCGGCACCGACCGCCTCGTGATCCAGGGTGTCGAGCGGCTGCATGGCGCGCGTCATTCGGTGATTCCCGACCGCATCGAGGCCGGCACGTTCCTGTGCGCGGTCGCGGCGGCGGGCGGCGACGTGACGCTGACGGGCATGCGCCCGCACATCCTCGACGCGGTGATCGACAAGCTGCGCGAGGCCGGCGTGACGGTCGAGGAAGGCGACGCCTGGCTGCGCGTGAAGATGGACCGCCGGCCGTCCGCGGTGACGATCCGCACGTCCGAATACCCGGCGTTCCCGACCGACATGCAGGCGCAGTTCATGGCGCTGAACGCGGTCGCGGCGGGCACCGCGCAAGTCGTCGAGACGATCTTCGAGAACCGCTTCATGCACGTGCAGGAGCTGAACCGGCTCGGCGCGAACATCACCATCGACGGCAACACCGCGCTCGTGACGGGCGTCGACAAGCTGTCCGGCGCGAAGGTGATGGCGACCGACCTGCGCGCATCCGCGAGCCTCGTGATCGCCGGCCTGCGCGCCGACGGCGAGACGCTCGTCGACCGCATCTATCACCTGGACCGGGGTTACGACCGGATGGAAGCCAAACTGACCGCCGTCGGCGCGAACGTGCGCCGCCTCTCCGGGAGCCACGCATGAGCGCGCCGCTGACCCTTGCCCTGTCGAAGGGGCGGATTTTCGAGGAAACCCTGCCGCTGCTCGCCGCCGCCGGCGTGCAGGTGGCCGAGGATCCGGAAACGTCGCGCAAGCTGATCCTGCCGACGACGGACCCGAACCTGCGCGTGATCATCGTGCGCGCGAGCGACGTGCCGACCTATGTCGAATACGGCGCGGCCGATTTCGGCGTGGCCGGCAAGGACGTGCTGATCGAGCACGGCGGCTCGGGCCTGTACCAGCCGATCGACCTGAACATCGCGCGCTGCCGGCTGTCGGTCGCCGTGCCGGCCGGCTTCGACTACGCGAACGCGGTGCGCCAGGGCGCGCGGCTGCGCGTCGCGACGAAGTACGTCGAGGCGGCACGCGAACACTTCGCCGCGAAGGGCGTGCACGTCGACCTGATCAAGCTGTACGGCTCGATGGAGCTGGCGCCGCTCGTCGGCCTGGCCGACGCGATCGTCGACCTCGTCAGCTCGGGCGGCACGCTCCGGGCGAACAATCTGGTCGAGGTCGAGGAGATCATGCAGATCTCGTCGCGCCTCGTCGTGAACCAGGCTGCGCTGAAGCTCAAGCGCGCGGCGCTCAAGCCGATCCTCGACGCGTTCGAACGCGCGTCGCAGAATGGCGCGTGAGCGCATCACCGTAACGGGACTCCCATGGCCATCACCATCCGCAAACTCGATTCGACGAGCGAAGGCTTCCACGCCGCGCTGCGCGCCGTGCTCGCGTTCGAGGCGAGCGAAGACGACGCGATCGAGCGCTCGGTCGCCGAGATCCTCGCCGACGTGAAGACGCGCGGCGACGCCGCGGTGCTCGAGTACACGAACCGTTTCGACCGCCTGAGCGCCGACAGCGTCGCCGCGCTGGAGCTGCCGCAGGAAGCGCTGCAGGAAGCGCTCGACGGCCTCGAGCCGAAGGCGCGCGCGGCGCTGGAAGCGGCCGCGGCGCGTGTGCGCGCGTACCACGAGAAGCAGAAGATCGAGTGCGGCACCCATAGCTGGCAGTATACGGAGGCGGACGGCACGGTGCTCGGCCAGAAGGTCACGCCGCTCGACCGCGTCGGCCTGTACGTGCCGGGCGGCAAGGCCGCGTATCCGTCGTCGGTGCTGATGAACGCGATTCCGGCGCGCGTCGCGGGCGTCGGCGAGATCGTGATGGTCGTGCCGACCCCGGACGGCGTGAAGAACGACCTCGTGCTCGCCGCGGCGCTGCTCGGCGGCGTCGATCGCGTGTTCACGATCGGCGGCGCGCAGGCGGTGGCCGCGCTCGCGTACGGCACCGCGACCGTGCCGCCGGTCGACAAGATCTGCGGCCCGGGCAATGCGTATGTCGCGTCGGCGAAGCGCCGCGTGTTCGGCACGGTCGGCATCGACATGATCGCCGGCCCGTCGGAAATCCTGGTGCTGTGCGACGGCACGACCGATCCGAACTGGGTCGCGATGGACCTGTTCTCGCAGGCCGAGCACGACGAGCTCGCGCAGTCGATCCTGCTGTGCCCGGACGCGTCGTTCCTCGAGCGCGTCGAGAAGGCGATCGACGAGCTGCTGCCGACGATGCCGCGCGAGGCCGTGATCCGCGCGTCGCTCGAAGGCCGCGGCGCGCTGATCAAGGTGCGCGACATGGCCGAGGCGTGCCGGATCGCGAACGACATCGCGCCGGAGCACCTCGAGATCTCCGCGCTCGAGCCGCAGCAGTGGGGCCAGCAGATCCGCCATGCGGGCGCGATCTTCCTCGGCCGCTACACGAGCGAGAGCCTCGGCGACTACTGCGCGGGCCCGAACCACGTGCTGCCGACGTCGCGCACCGCGCGCTTCTCGTCGCCGCTCGGCGTGTACGACTTCATCAAGCGCTCGAGCCTGATCGAGGTCAGCGCCGAAGGCGCGCAGACGCTCGGCGAGATCGCGTCCGAGCTCGCGTACGGCGAAGGGCTGCAGGCGCACGCGAAGAGCGCCGAATACCGGATGAAGGGGACGAACGACCGCCAGAACTGAGCGTTCGGTTCGACGCGGGAGACGAAGGGCAGGGCGGCAGCCGCCGCCTTGCCGGCCAATTGACGCCGGCGCGACGCACGCCGGCTTGCACACCATGACGACGCCACAAGAGATCATTCGCCGCGACGTGCTCGCGATGACGAGCTACCCGGTGCCCGACGCGAGCGGGTTCGTGAAGCTCGACGCGATGGAGAACCCGTACCCGCTGCCCGAGCCGCTCGCGGCGGCCCTCGGCGAGCGGCTCGCGCAGGTCGCGCTGAACCGCTATCCGGCGCCGCGCCCCGCCGCGCTGCTCGACAAGCTGCGCCGCGCGATGGGCGTGCCGGCCGCGTGCGACGTGCTGCTCGGCAACGGCTCCGACGAGATCATCAGCATCATGTCGATCGCGTGCGCGAAGCCGGGCGCGAAGGTGCTCGCGCCGGTGCCGGGCTTCGTGATGTACGAGATGTCGGCGAAATTCGCGCAGCTCGAGTTCGTCGGCGTGCCGCTCGCGGCCGACCTGACGCTCGACGTCGACGCGATGCTCGCGGCGATCGCCGAGCATCGCCCGGCGATCGTCTACCTCGCATACCCGAACAACCCGACCGGCACGCTGTACGACGTCGCGGGCATCGAGCGGATCATCGCCGCCGCGCGGCACAGCCTGATCGTGATCGACGAGGCCTACCAGCCGTTCGCCGGGCACTCGTGGCTGCCGCGCGCCGCCGAGTTCGACAACGTCGTCGTGATGCGCACGGTGTCGAAGCTCGGCCTCGCGGGCATCCGCCTCGGCTACCTGGTCGGGCTGCCGGCGTGGCTCGCCGAGTTCGACAAGGTGCGCCCGCCGTACAACATCAACGTGCTGACCCAGGCGAGCGCCGATTTCCTGCTCGACCACCTCGACGTGCTCGATGCGCAGGCGGCCGAGCTGCGCGCCGAACGCGCGCGCCTCGCGCAGGCGGTGGCCGCGCTGCCGGGCGCGACGGTGTTCCCGAGCGCCGGCAATTTCCTGCTGGTGCGCGTGCCCGACGCGGCGGCCGTGTTCGACGCGCTGCTCACCGAGCGGGTGCTGGTCAAAAACGTGAGTAAAATGCACCCATTGCTGGCCGAATGCGTGCGGCTGACCGTCGGTTCTCCCGATGAAAACGTCCGCCTGCTGGCCGCATTGAAACTCGCGCTGCCCGGCAAGGCCTGAGGGCGCGGCGGCGCGAAACGATCAATCCCCATTTACATCGACTCAGTCAAGGAATTGCCATGCGTGTGGCGGAAGTCGTTCGCAATACCAGCGAAACGCAGATCCGTGTGAAGCTCAACCTCGACGGCACGGGCCAGCAGAAGCTGGCCACCGGCGTGCCGTTCCTCGACCACATGCTCGACCAGATCGCCCGACACGGCCTGTTCGATCTCGACGTCGAGGCGCACGGCGACACGCATATCGACGACCACCATACGGTCGAGGACGTCGGCATCACGCTCGGCCAGGCGGTCGCGAAGGCGATCGGCGACAAGAAGGGCATCCGCCGCTACGGCCATTCGTACGTGCCGCTCGACGAGGCGCTGTCGCGCGTCGTGATCGACTTCTCGGGCCGGCCGGGCCTCGAATTCCACGTGCCGTTCACGCGCGCGCGGATCGGCACGTTCGACGTCGACCTGTCGATCGAATTCTTCCGCGGCTTCGTGAACCACGCGGGCGTCACGCTGCACGTCGACAACCTGCGCGGGATCAACGCGCACCACCAGCTCGAGACGGTGTTCAAGGCCTTCGGCCGCGCGCTGCGGATGGCGGTGGAGCTCGACGAACGCGCGGCGGGGCAGATTCCGTCGACCAAGGGCAGCCTTTGACCTTCTGACCGGACGCACGCACAGGACAACCTCACGGCTTCGGCGCGTCGCGCCGGCTTGCGATGGATCTGCTCAAATCGTTCATTTCGCTGCTCGCGCTGATCAACCCGGTCGGCGCGGTGCCGTTCTTCCTGAGCCTGACGGCGCAGCAGACGGACGACGAGCGGCGCCGCACGATCCGGATCGCGTCGGTGTCGGTGTTCTGCGTGATCACGGTGACGACGCTGCTCGGGCAGCAGATCATCGACTTCTTCGGCATCTCGGTCGGCTCGCTGGAAGTGGGCGGCGGGATCATCATGCTGCTGATGGCGATCAGCATGCTGAACGCGCAGGCCGGCAACACGCGTTCGACGCCGGAGGAGCGCCATGAAGCCGAGCAGAAGGACAACATCGCGGTGGTGCCGCTCGCGATCCCGCTGCTGACGGGCCCCGGCTCGATCAGCACGGTGATCATCTATGCGGCGAATTCGCGTCACTGGTATGAGCGGGCCGGGCTCGTCGCGATCGGCGCGGCGCTCGCCTGCCTGTGTTTCGTCGCGATGCGGCTCGCCGAGCCGATCGCGAACTGGATCGGCCGCACCGGCATCAACATCGCCACGCGGCTGATGGGTCTGATGCTGTCGGCGCTGGCGGTGGAATTCATCGTCAACGGACTGAGGGCGCTTTTGCCTGCACTGAGATGAAAACTTCGATTGCGATTGTGGATTATGGGATGGGCAACCTGCGCTCGGTCGCGCAGGCGCTCAAGCAGGCCGAACCGGCCGCCGACGTGGCGATCGTCGACACGCCGGCCGCGATCCGCGCGGCCGACCGCGTCGTGCTGCCCGGCCAGGGCGCGATGCCGGACTGCATGCGCTGCCTCGGCGAGTCGGGCCTGCAGGAGGCGGTGCTCGAGGCGTCGCGCACGAAGCCGCTGCTCGGGGTGTGCGTCGGCGAGCAGATGCTGTTCGACTGGAGCGCCGAGGGCGACACGAAAGGCCTCGGCCTGCTGCCCGGCAAGGTCGTGCGCTTCGCGCTCGACGGCCAGCTGCAGGACGACGGCTCGCGCTTCAAGGTGCCGCAGATGGGCTGGAACCGCGTGCGCCAGTCGCAGCCGCACCCGTTGTGGGACGGCGTGCCGGACGATGCCTACTTCTACTTCGTGCACAGCTATTACGTGAGCCCGGCCAACCCGGCGCACACGGTCGGCGAAACGGTCTACGGTGCGCCGTTTACGTCCGCGGTCGCGCGGGACAATCTCTTCGCGACCCAATTTCACCCGGAGAAAAGTGCGGAAGTCGGGTTGCGTCTGTATCGCAACTTCGTACACTGGAAACCGTAAACGTGGTGCGCGAACCACAGTCGGCGGGCGCGAAACGCCCGCCGCACGGGGCTCGCGTGCCTAAGCGCCGAACGAGTTGTACTAAACTAGCGAGACGACGCGGCACCGGATGGGCTGGTGCGCGCCCGACTCTTTTCTTTCTCCCAGACGACAACCGATTGCTATGTTGCTGATTCCGGCCATCGATCTCAAAGACGGTCAGTGTGTGCGCCTCAAACAGGGCGATATGGACCAGGCCACGATTTTCTCCGAGGATCCCGCGGCGATGGCCCGCAAGTGGGTTGATCTCGGCGCCCGTCGGCTGCATCTGGTCGACCTGAACGGCGCGTTCGCCGGCAAGCCGAAGAACCTCGAGGCGATCGAGGCGATCCTCGACGAAGTCGGCGACGAGATCCCCGTGCAGCTCGGCGGCGGCATCCGCAGCCTCGAGACGATCGAGAAGTACCTCGACGCCGGCCTGTCGTACGTGATCATCGGCACGGCGGCCGTGAAGGACCCGGGCTTCCTGCAGGACGCGTGTACCGCGTTCGCGGGCAACATCATCGTCGGCCTCGACGCGAAGGACGGCAAGGTCGCGACCGACGGCTGGAGCAAGCTGACGGGCCACGAAGTGATCGACCTCGCGCAGAAGTTCGAGGACTACGGCGTCGAATCGATCGTCTATACCGACATCGGCCGCGACGGCATGCTGCAGGGGATCAACATCGAGGCGACCGTGAAGCTCGCGCAGGCGGTCGGCATTCCGGTGATCGCGAGCGGCGGCCTGTCGAACCTCGACGACATCGAGAAGCTCTGCGAAGTGGAAGGCGACGGCGTCGAAGGCGTGATCTGCGGCCGCGCGATCTACTCCGGCGACCTCGATTTCGCGGCCGCGCAGAAACGCGCGGACGAACTGAACGGCGAGCTCGACAACGCCTGACCCGGACGGCGTTCCTCGCCCTGGCCGCCCGCCAGCCGGGCGGCTTCAACCGCGGCACTTAGTGCAACATCATGGCTCTAGCTAAACGCATCATCCCCTGCCTGGACGTGACTGCCGGGCGCGTCGTCAAGGGCGTCAACTTCGTCGAACTGCGCGACGCCGGCGATCCGGTCGAGATTGCACGCCGCTACGACGAGCAGGGCGCCGACGAACTGACGTTCCTCGACATCACCGCGACGTCCGACCAGCGCGACCTGATCCTGCCGATCATCGAGGCGGTCGCGTCGCAGGTCTTCATCCCGCTGACGGTCGGCGGCGGCGTGCGCGCCGTCGAGGACGTGCGGCGCCTGCTGAATGCGGGCGCGGACAAGGTCAGCATGAACTCGTCCGCGGTTGCGAACCCGCAGCTCGTGCGCGACGCGGCCGACAAGTACGGCTCGCAGTGCATCGTGGTCGCGATCGACGCGAAGCGCGTGTCCGCCGACGGCGAAGCGCCGCGCTGGGAAGTGTTCACGCACGGCGGCCGCAAGGGCACCGGGCTCGACGCGATCGAATGGGCGCGCAGGATGGCCGAGCTCGGCGCGGGCGAGATCCTGCTGACGAGTATGGACCGCGACGGCACGAAATCGGGCTTCGACCTTGCGCTCACGCGCGGCGTGTCGGACGCGGTGCCGGTGCCGGTGATCGCGTCGGGCGGCGTCGGCTCGCTGCAGCACCTGGCCGACGGCATCAAGGAAGGGCGCGCCGACGCCGTGCTCGCGGCGAGCATCTTCCACTACGGCGAACATACGGTCGGCGAGGCGAAGCGCTTCATGGCCGGCCAGGGCATTCCGGTGAGGTTGTGATGGGTACCGACAGCGCAGCAATGCCGGCGTGGCTCGACAAGGTCCGCTGGGACGACAACGGCCTGGTGCCGGTGATCGCGCAGGAAGCGTCGACGAACGACGTGCTGATGTTCGCGTGGATGAACCGCGAGGCGCTGGCGAAGACGATCGAGACGCAGCGCGCGGTCTACTATTCGCGCTCGCGCAAGCGCCTGTGGTTCAAGGGCGAGGAGTCGGGCCATGTGCAGCACGTGCACGAGGTGCGCCTCGACTGCGACGAGGACGTCGTCCTGCTGAAGGTCGAGCAGGTGTCGGGCATCGCGTGCCACACCGGCCGGCATTCGTGCTTCTTCCAGAAATTCGAAGGCACCGCGGACAGCGGCGATTGGGTCGCGGTCGAGCCGGTGCTGAAAGATCCCGAACATATCTACAAATGACGCAAACGACCGAAGACACGCTGCTGCGCCTCGCCGCCGTGATCGACAGCCGCAAGGGCGGCGATCCGGATCAATCGTACGTATCGCGCCTGTTTCACAAGGGCGACGACGCGGTGCTGAAGAAGATCGGCGAGGAAGCGACCGAAGTCGTGCTCGCCGCGAAGGACGTGCGCCAGGGCGGCGCGCCGACCGCGCTGGTCGGCGAGGTGGCCGACCTGTGGTTCCATTGCCTCGTGATGCTGTCCCATTTCGACCTGAGCCCGGCCGACGTGATCGCCGAGCTCGAGCGCCGCGAAGGGCTGTCGGGCATCGAGGAAAAAGCGCTGCGCAAGCGCCGCGAGCGCGAAGAGAACGGCGGCTGATGCGAGCCATCGCACGGCGCCGCTGTAAGAATTGTCATCGAACGGGGGTAGCATCATGACCGATACGCCAGAGCAGTTGCCGACGCAGTCGTTCCAGAGTGCCGCGGACAGCGAGCGGCTGAGCGGGCTGCGCACGCTGACCCACGTGCTGTACGGCCTCTATGCGCTGCATTGGCTGACGGGCGGCATCACGGGCCTGATCGCGATCATCATCAACTACGTGAAGCGCGGCGACGTGGCCGGCACGCCGTACGCCGACCATTTCGAGTGGCAGATCCGCACGTTCTGGCGCGCGCTGATCGCATACGTGATCGGCTTCGCGCTCGCGTTCGTGTTCATCGGCTTCGTGGTGATGTTTGCGACGTGGGTCTGGACGCTGTACCGTATCATCAAGGGTTGGCTGTACCTGAACGACAACAAGGCGCTCGATCCGCAGGCGTGGTTCTGACCGCCGCCACGGCGAGCCCTCCAGGAGCAACATGAGTCACGATCCGAATTGCCTGTTCTGCAAGATCGCGGCAGGCGAGATCCCCAGCACGAAGGTGCATGAGGACGATGAATTCGTCGCGTTCCGCGACATCCGCCCGGCGGCCGAGACGCACGTGCTCGTGATTCCGCGCAAGCACCTGCCGACGCTGTCGGCGGCCGGCGCCGAAGACGCGCCGCTGCTCGGCCGGATGATGGTGCTCGTCGCGCGCCTGGCCGACGAGCTCGGCGTGGCGTATACGGGCGGCGAGACCGGTTTTCGCACGGTGATCAATACGGGCCCCGGCGGCGGACAGGAGGTGTACCACCTGCACGCGCATATTCTCGCGGGCCCGCGTCCCTGGCACCGGATGGGTTGACGGCGCGGGGCTGGCCCCGTATCGATAGTCGATGCCGGCATAGCGCCGGCGATTTGCGCCGCAAGCGGCGTGGTTGAGGAGAGTTTCATCATGGGTGGATTGAGCATTTGGCACTGGCTGATCGTGCTGCTGATCGTCGCGCTGGTTTTCGGTACGAAGAAGCTGCGCAACATCGGCAACGACCTGGGCAGCGCCGTGAAGGGTTTCAAGGACGGCATGAAGGACGGCGAAGCGCCGTCCGCCGACGCGCAGCAGCTGCCGCGCTCGGGCTCGGTCGACGTCAACGCGAAGGAAACGACGCGTTCCGATTCGAACAAGGCGTGACGCCGGCACGCTGACGGGCATTCTCCATGCTGGATCTCGGTCTGACGAAGATGGCGCTGATCGGCGTCGTCGCGCTCGTGGTGCTCGGCCCCGAGCGCCTGCCGCGTGTCGCACGCACGGCGGGCGCGCTGTTCGGTCGCGCGCAGCGCTACATCAACGACGTGAAGGCCGAGGTCTCGCGCGAGATCGAGCTCGACGCGCTGCGCACGATGAAAAGTGATTTCGAGACGGCTGCGCGCAACGTCGAAACCACGATTCACGACAACCTGCGCGAGCACGAGAGCGACCTGAACGCCGCGTGGAATTCGGCGGTCGGCGGCACGTCCGATACGGCCAGCGGCACGCCGGGCACCGACGATACGCCTGCCGCACCGTCGTGGCGCGGCGGCAGCGCCGCGTTCGCGCCGAAGCGCCGCAACTGGCGCGTCAAGCAGACGGCGGCGCCCGTCTGGTACAAGCGCGCCACCACGCGCCGCACGCATGTGCAATCCGGCGCCGCGCGCGTCGCGCGTCACCAGCCGGCGAGCCTGCGCCGGCCGGCGCGCTTCTTCTGAGCCGAGCGCATGCTCGCTCGTCAATCCAACCGAGGGCCGGTGTGAGCGACCCCCAGCACAAACCGGACGAAGGCCCGGAAGAAACCTTCATCTCCCATCTCGTCGAGCTTCGTGACCGCATCATCCGTGCGGGGCTGGCCGTGATCGTCGTGTTCCTCGGGCTCGTCTACTGGGCGCCGGACATCTTCCGGCTGCTCGCGCGCCCGCTGATGGAGAACCTGCCGAAGGGCGGCAAGATGATCGTCACCGACGTCACCGGCTCGTTCTTCGTGCCGATGAAGGTGACGATGCTCGTCGCGCTCGTGATCGCGCTGCCGATCGTGCTGTACCAGATCTGGGCGTTCGTCGCGCCGGGGCTGTACCAGCACGAGAAGCGGCTCGTGCTGCCGCTGGTCGGCAGCAGCTATTTCCTGTTCCTGTGCGGGATGGCGTTCGCGTACTTCTTCGTGTTTCCGACCATCTTCCGCGTGATGGCGCACTACAACGCACCGCTCGGCGCGGAGATGTCGACCGATATCGACAATTACCTGAGCTTCGTGCTCGGGATGTTCATCGCGTTCGGGGTGACCTTCGAAGTGCCGATCGTGGTCGTGCTGCTCGTCCGGATGGGCGTGCTGACCGTGCAGAAGCTCAAGGAGATCCGGCCGTACGTGATCGTCGGCGCGTTCGTCGTCGCGGCCGTGGTGACGCCGCCGGACGTGTTTTCGCAGCTGATGCTCGCGGTGCCGCTCGTCGTGCTGTACGAGGCCGGGATCATCGCGGCACGGTTCGTCGTGCCGAAGCAGCGGGCAGCGGAACCGGAGAACGGCGAGGCGACGAGCTGAAGGCGGCGACGTCCGCACCCGCACCCGCACCCGCACCCGCTCCAAAAGACGAAGGGCAGCCGACCGGCTGCCCTTTTTTGTTGCCCGCGGAGGAACGCTCCCCGCTGCCGGCGGCGAGGCCGCCGGCCGTGTCATTCCGAATCGCTGTCCTGCTCGTCGAGCGCCTGCTTCGGCGGCGGCGGGCGCTTGCCGATCGTGACGTTCACGTCGAACTCCTTGCCCTTGCGCACGACGTGCACCTTGGCGGTCGCGCCCGGCTTGATCTGCGCGACGACGTTGAGCAGCTTCGTGGTGTCGGTGATCTCGTCGCCGTTCACCGATACGAGGATGTCGCCGGGCCGGATGCCGGCCTTGTCGGCCGGGCCGCCCTGCAGCACGCCTGCGACGATCGCGCCCGATTTCTGTTGCAGCCCGAACGACTCGGCGATTTCCGGCGTGACGTCCTGCGGCTCGACGCCGATCCAGCCGCGCGTGACCGAGCCGGTGGTGATGATGCTCTCGAGCACCGTGCGCGCGGTCGACACGGGAATCGCGAAGCCGATGCCGAGCGAGCCGCCCGAGCGCGAGTAGATCGCCGTGTTGATGCCGAGCAGGTTGCCGTTCACGTCGACGAGCGCGCCGCCGGAGTTGCCGGGGTTGATCGGCGCGTCGGTCTGGATGAAGTTCTCGAACGTGTTGATGCCGAGGTGGTTGCGGCCGAGCGCGCTGATGATCCCCATCGTCACCGTCTGGCCGACGCCGAACGGGTTGCCGATCGCGAGCACGACGTCGCCGACGCGCGACTGGTCGGAGCGGCCGAGCGTGATGGTCGGCAGGTCGGTCATGTTGATCTTCAGCACCGCGAGATCCGTCTCCGGATCGCTGCCGATCACCTTCGCGGTGGCCGTGCGGCCGTCGGCGAGCGCGACCTCGATCTGGTCGGCGCCGTCCACGACGTGCTGGTTCGTTAGAATGTAACCTTCCGGGCTCACGATAACGCCCGAGCCGAGGTTGGCCGCCGGCTCGTCCTGCTGCTTGCGGGCGTTGCGGTCGCCGAAGAAATAGCGGAACAGCGGATCCTTCGCGCGCGGGTCGTGCGGCAGCGAGCCGTCCTTGCTGGAGAACACGTTGACGACGGCCGGCATCGCCTTTTGCGCGGCGTCGGCATACGAGGTGGTCGCAGGCGCGCCGCCGATGCCGGGTGCGACTTCGCGCAGCGCGACGATCGGCGTGGCGAGCTGCTTGCCGAGCTGTCCTTGCCGTTGCAGCCATTGCGGCTTGAGCGTCACGACGATGAACATCAGCGCGAGCAGCACCGTGACTGCCTGCGCGAAGAACAGCCAGAAGCGTCTAAGCATCTGAATGGACTAGAGGTTTATATGGATCGGATCGAACTTGAATTGTACTTGAACAATACCCTCGAAACCGCGCGCTTCAAGGACTATTGCCCGAACGGACTGCAAGTCGAAGGCCGTCGCAAGGTCGAGAAGATCGCGACCGGCGTGACTGCGTCGCTGGCCTTCCTCGAGGCGGCGCTCGAATGGGGGGCGGATGCCGTGCTCGTGCATCACGGCTACTTCTGGCGCAACGAGGCGCCGCAGATCACCGGCCGCAAGTACCAGCGCCTCAAGCTGCTGCTGGCGAACGACCTGAACCTGTTCGCGTTCCACCTGCCGCTCGATGCGCATCCCGAGTTCGGCAACAACGCGCAGCTCGGCGCGAAGCTCGGGCTGATCGGCGAGTCGCGCTTCGGCGACAACGAGCTCGGCTGGATGGCCACGCTGCCGATGCCGGTGACGCTCGAGCACTTCGTCGCCAAGGTCGAGCGCACGCTCGGCCGCACGCCGCTCGTGCTCGGCGATCCGGACCAGCAACTGCGCCGCATCGGCTGGTGCACGGGCGCCGCGCAGAGCTATTTCGACGCGGCGATCGACGCGGGCGTCGACGTGTTCCTGACCGGCGAGGTGTCGGAGCCGGTCACGCATGCGGCCGCGGAAAGCGGCGTCGCGTTCGTTGCGGCAGGGCACCATGCGACCGAACGCTACGGAATCCAGGCGCTTGGCGCGCATTTGTCCGAGCATTTCGACCTGGAACACCTGTTTATCGACATCCACAACCCGGTGTGAACGGCCGCTTTGCGGCGGTGCACGAAAATTCGCTATGAAGCGAATGCTTAACAATGTGCCGGGCCGTTCACTTTGATGGTGGGGGAAAACCCTTAACTATCAAACACTTCGAAGGGATTTTCTTCTCCGGGCCTTGTAAATGGCGACTCCATTCGAGCAAACTAGCGGCGGAATGGAAAGTCGTGACGGAAAATCCAACTCAGAAGTGGGGCGTGTGATGCGAGACAAGGAAGACAAACGCGTCGACAGCGGCCGCCGTACCTGGCTGATTGCGACATCCGTAGCAGGTGGCGTGGGAGGCGTTGCCACCGTCGTACCTTTCGCGGCGTCGCTGGCGCCGTCCGCGAAAGCCAAGGCGGCCGGCGCGCCGGTCGAGGTCGACATCGGCGCACTGAAGCCCGGCGAGATGATCACCGTGCCGTGGCGCGGCAAGCCCGTGTGGGTGCTGAACCGCACCGACGCGATGCTGGCCGACGTGGTCAAGGCCGACAAGGAAGTCGCCGATCCGACCAGCAAATCCCCGTATTCGATGCCGCTGCCCGCGTATTGCGCGAACGAATATCGCGCGCGGGCCGACCGCAAGAACATCCTCGTCGTGATGGCCGTGTGCACGCACCTCGGCTGCACGCCTTCCCAACGTTTCGTGCCAGGTCCGCAGCCGAACCTGCCGGATGACTGGCCGGGCGGCTTCCTGTGCCCGTGCCACGGTTCGACCTACGACCTCGCCGGTCGCGTGTTCAAGAACAAGCCGGCGCCGCAGAACCTCGACATCCCGCCCTACATGTTCACGTCGGCGACCACGCTCGTGATCGGCAGGGACGAGAAAGGAGAAGCGTAAATGGCGACGACGGAACACAACGAAGTCACGACCGAGTCGTCCGGCCTCGTCGGCTGGATCGACGCGCGCTTTCCGTGGACGGTCATGCTCAAGAAGCACGTGACCGAGTACTACGCACCGAAGAACTTCAACTTCTGGTACTTCTTCGGCTCGCTCGCGATGCTCGTGCTGGTCAACCAGATCGTCACCGGCATCTTCCTGACGATGAACTACAAGCCCGACGCGACGCTCGCGTTCGCGTCGGTCGAGTACATCATGCGCGAAGTGCCGTGGGGCTGGCTGATCCGCTACATGCACTCGACGGGCGCGTCGATGTTCTTCGTGGTCGTCTACCTGCACATGTTCCGCGGGCTGATGTACGGGTCGTACCGCAAGCCGCGCGAGCTCGTGTGGATCTTCGGCTGCGCGATCTTCCTGTGCCTGATGGCCGAGGCATTCTTCGGCTACCTGCTGCCGTGGGGCCAGATGTCGTTCTGGGGCGCGCAGGTGATCGTGAACCTGTTCTCGGCGATCCCGTTCATCGGCCCGGACCTGTCGCTGTGGATCCGCGGCGACTACGTCGTGTCCGACGTCACGCTGAACCGCTTCTTCGCGTTCCACGTGATCGCGATCCCGCTCGTGCTGATCGGCCTCGTGATCGCGCACCTCGTCGCGCTGCACGAAGTGGGGTCGAACAACCCGGACGGCATCGAGATCAAGAAAAAGAAGGACGAGAACGGCATCCCGCTCGACGGCATCCCGTTCCACCCGTACTACTCGGTGCACGACTTCCTCGGCGTGTGCGTGTTCCTGATGGTGTTCGCGCTGATCGTGTTCTTCTCGCCGGAAATGGGCGGCTACTTCCTCGAGGCGAACAACTTCGTCCCGGCGAACCCGCTGCAGACGCCGCCGGAAATCGCGCCGGTGTGGTACTTCACCGCGTTCTACGCGATGCTGCGCGCGACCACCGACCCGTTCAAGATCGTGCTGATGATCGTGATCGCGCTGCTCGGCGTGCTCGCGCTGGTGCGTGCGCGCGGCAAGTGGAAGGTCGGCCTGCCGGTGCTCTCGGTGGCGGTCGTCGTGTTCATGTACCTGACGGAATCGAAGTTCTGGGGTGTCGTCGTGATGGGCTCGGCGGTGGTGTCGCTGTTCTTCCTGCCGTGGCTCGACCGCAGCCCGGTGAAGTCGATCCGCTATCGCCCGCTGTTCCACAAGGTGTTCCTCGGGATCTTCGTCGCAGCGTTCCTGACCCTCGCGTTCCTCGGCACGCGGCCGCCATCGCCGGTCGGCACGGTGATCGCGCAGGTGTGCGCGCTGATCTATTTCGCGTTCTTCCTCGGCATGCCGTTCTGGACGCCGCTTGGCACGTTCAAGCAGCCGCCGGAGCGGGTGCGCTTCAAGCCCCATTAACGTGAGCGAGGAGAGAACGACATGAAGAAACTGCTTTCGACGCTTGCGCTGATCGGGGCGACCGCATGTGCGCTGTTCGCGGCGCCGGTATCCGCCTCGGAGGGTAATTTTCCGCTCGACCGGGCGCCCGATAACACGGAAAATCTCGTTTCGCTTCAGCATGGCGCGCAATTGTTTGTAAACTATTGCTTGAACTGCCACAGCGCGAACCTGATGCGCTACAACCGTCTGACGGATCTGGGGATTTCCCAGAAGGAGATCGAGAAGAATCTCCTGTTCACGACCGACAAGGTCGGCAACACGATGTCCGTCGCGATGCGGCCCGACGACGCGCAGAACTGGCTCGGCGCCCCGCCGCCCGATCTGTCCGTCGAGGCGCGCGCACGCAGCCGCGACTGGCTGTATACGTATCTGCGGAGCTTCTACCGCGACGATACGCGGCCGACCGGCTGGAACAACGCGGTGTTCGAGAACGTCGGCATGCCCCATGTGCTCTGGCAGTTGCAGGGGCAGCGCACCGCGAAATTCGAAGAAAAGACGGACGAGGAGACGGGCGAGAAGGTGCACGCGCTCGTCGGCTTCCAGCAGGTGAGCCCCGGGACGCTGTCGCCGGTGGATTATGATTCTGCCGTGGCCGACCTGGTGGCGTACATGACCTGGATGTCCGAGCCGGCCCAGCAGACCCGCAAACGCCTTGGCGTCTGGGTGCTGGTATTTCTCGGCGTCCTGACTTTCCTGGCCTGGCGGCTCAATGCCGCGTACTGGAAAGATATCAAGTAATCACGCCTGACCGGCGTGGGGCCGGCGCAAGGCGGAACCCGGAGGCGGGTTCTTCCGCGCGCTGGCCCTCGGCTTTTTTGAGGAAATGCAAATATGATGGTTCTGTATTCCGGCACAACCTGCCCGTTCTCCCAGCGTTGCCGGCTGGTGCTGTTCGAGAAGGGCATGGACTTCGAGATTCGCGACGTCGACCTGTTCAACAAGCCGGAAGACATTTCGGTGATGAACCCGTATGGCCAGGTGCCGATCCTCGTCGAGCGCGACTTGATCCTGTACGAATCGAACATCATCAACGAGTACATCGACGAGCGCTTCCCGCATCCGCAGCTGATGCCGGCCGACCCGGTGCAGCGCGCACGCGCGCGCCTGTTCCTGCTGAACTTCGAGAAGGAACTGTTCGTGCACGTGAGCACGCTCGAGAACGAGAAGGGCAAGGCGGCCGAGAAGAACCACGAGAAGGCACGCCTCGCGATCCGCGATCGCCTGACGCAGCTCGCGCCGATCTTCGTGAAGAACAAGTACATGCTCGGCGAGGAGTTCTCGATGCTCGACGTCGCGATCGCGCCGCTGCTGTGGCGCCTGGATCACTACGGCATCGAGCTGTCGAAGAACGCGGCGCCGCTGATGAAGTACGCGGAACGGATTTTCAGCCGCCCGGCGTATATTGAAGCACTGACGCCGTCCGAAAAGGTCATGCGTCGTTAATGGCATGACGGGGCGGGATGCGCGGAGGGCCGCGTGCCCCGCCCCGGTTCGAGGATTGTGATGCAAGAGATTTCAACGAAGCCGTATCTGCTGCGCGCGCTGTACGAATGGTGCACCGATAACGGCTACACGCCGCACATCGCGGTGAGGGTCGACAATTCGACGCGCGTGCCGCGTCAGTTCGTGCGCGAAGGCGAGATCGTGCTCAACATCAGCTTCGAGGCGACGAGCCAGCTGCAGATGGGCAACGAGTGGATCGAGTTCACCGCGCGGTTCTCCGGCAAGGCGCACAAGATCGAGATTCCGGTGGCCAACGTGCTCGCGATCTATGCGCGCGAGAACGGCCAGGGCATGGCGTTCCAGGTCGACGCGGTCGCGGAGGACGGGCAGGATTCCGGCGAGTTCGCGGATGACGTGCCGGCGGATGATGCGCGTGGCGACGAGCGCGGGGCGGCGGCTCCGGGGCTCGCGCCCGTGGCCGACAGCGGCGCGAACGAGGAACCGTCGGAAGGCGCGAACGAGCCGCCGACGTCCGACGGCGACGGATCGAAGGGCGGAAGACCTCGCCTCAAGATCGTGAAATGAGGTAGAATCTCGCGCTTACGCCGGCTTAGCTCATCTGGTAGAGCAGTTGATTTGTAATCATCAGGTGGCGGGTTCGAGTCCTGCAGCCGGCACCATATCCAGCAAGGGGTTACGCGATGTTTGCGTAGCCCCTTCGCGTTTTCATTCCCGCTTGTTCTCGGCGGAAGCGGCAATGCTTGCTTCCTGCGCGTGACGCCAGACTTTCCATGCGGAAACAACGAGAATCAGCGCCAAAAGCGGAAGCAACACCGCACTCGGCATCACTCCCAGTAGCCGCCCGCCGATGAAGGCTCCCACGATAGAGCCGAGTGCCATCGCAGTCACAAACGCACGTTGGTGTTTGAGGATTTTGAAGCTTTTATCCTGGCTGTAGCGCGTAAAGCCTACGAGCATGGTCGGCAGGCTGACGGCGAGCGACAGGCTGCCTGCGAGCTTGATGTCGGCGCCAAAGAGCAGGACGAGTGTGGGAATGAGCAATTCGCCGCCGGCGACACCCATCAACGACGCGACAACACCTATGACGAATCCGGCGACGACACCAGCGATTGCTTGAGCAACGCCAGTCAGTAACGGGTGGCCCATCCCGGCGCGGTTGTGGCCGAAGACAAGTCCTGCGGCAATGACGACGAGCAAGACGGCAATGACCTTGTAGAGCGTTTCGGAGCGAAGTCGCGTCGCCCAGCTCGCACCGATCCATGCACCGATCAAACTGCCCGCGAGCAGGTTCACGACGATCGCCCAGTGTTCGGCAACCAATGTCAGCGGTATCACTTTCGTGCGGAAGACGAGCGCCGCCGCAACGACGACCAGGCTCATGGCCTTGTTCAAGATCACCGCCTCCAGTGCGACGAAGCGAAACACGCCGATCAGCATCGGCAGCCTGAATTCCGCGCCGCCCAGCCCGATCAGCCCGCCCAATGCGCCAATGACGGCGCCGCCCCCAAATGCGGCCGATCCGCTTTGTCTCATGAACTTTCCTCTTCTCGTCGAATGCGAAGTCGCGCCGAATATGGGCGAAAGTGACGGGGCAGCGCACAGTAACGCCGCGGGGATGCCTCACCGGACAACGTTTTCAATTGTCTCCTCGATGTATGCCGGATAAGGCATGGCAAGGGGCTGAAAAGTACGGCTTCCGGACTTTGCTAAGCTCAAGAAATTGGCGGTGAATCAAACCGTCAGCATTCCGCTCCCCGTCCGGCCTTCACCCTCTGCATGTCTCCATAATCCGGCGTGATGGAAATCTTCCGCGTGTCGAAGTTGATGGAGAGATAGACATGCCCGCCGGGTTCGAATCCGAACAGCTGCATGTACTCGTCGATGACGGCCATCCACGGGATGCAGGGCCGGTCCGTCGTCATGGACGGGTCGGGAGAGTTTCGGAGCGGCAACCGAAGGGTGCTCTTCCGTTCTTGTCGCTTCGAACGTGCCTTATGATCGGCGTTAGCCATGATCAACTCCTTGGTTGAGCTGGTGGTGGTCAGCGGGCCGAACGTGTTGCAGCACGCGCGGCCCGCGCTTCGCTTACTGCATGTCTTTCCTTCCCTCTGCAATCCCGTTCCTGGCGATCGGCTCGCGGATATGTTCCGGCATCCGTTTCCGACACGAATGCTGACAATCCTTCTTGCACCAGAAAACTTCTCGCGTGCCAGCCAATATAGATCGCCTCGCATATTGAGATGACCAATTGGCCAAACGGCCTATCCCCTTGATGGCAGCGCGATGAGCAGGGGCCGTTTGCGTCGCAAGAGCGTATCCTGACGAGGTGTCGTGCAACGGCGGCGAGCCCTCGGCTCCGGCCGCCGCGTGAGCGCGGCCGGCCGATCACCTGCGTCGCCCGCAACCGTTCGGGCGTCGACCTCCGGCCCACCGCGCGCGTCTTTTATGGGGGCGTCATCATGCCAGTCACGCACCATTCCGAAAGCGCCCATGCAACGGCAAGCGAGATCCGCGCGATCGTCGGTCCGGTCGAGGACGAACTGATCGCACAGATCCTCGACGTCGGCCCGACCAGCTCCGAAGTGCTGGATGCGTACACGTGGTTGCGCGCCGACGACCGCCTCGAAGGCAGGCTGGAGCGCGAATTGCACGGCAAGGCCGCGCGCGTGTTCGAGATCCTCGAACAGGACGATGCCGACGGCGACGACCGAACACGCTGAGCGTCGACCCGCATCACGACTTGCGCCGCGCGAGGCGCGACGCGGGCGTTCGCGCGCCCCTTTTTTGATGTCATGTCGACGTCACGATCACCCAATATGGTTTGACGTTCTCGTCGCGGCGGCCGCTTCGCCGTGGCGCATCTTCTCGCCCTGCGGGATCGCGACGGTTCCGCTCACGCGCTGTCCGTGACGACGCGCCCGGCCGTACGGTTTCGATGCGAACCCATCCGCATCGGGGCGTGCGCCCGCGCAGTTTCATTCCAGAAAATGATCGAAGGCGGTTCGCATCGGACCGCCCGAGACAGGGAGACAAGGACCATGTTGAGTCCGCATGAATTCTCGATGCTGCTGCGCATTGCGCGCGCGCCGGACAGCGTCGATCTGTCGAACCCGGCCTACACCGTGCTCGTCGAAAAGCATCTCGTCGACGATACGCAGGCTCGTGCGAACCCGGTCGCCGCGCGGCCGGCGCTGACGTCGATCGGGCAGGCATTGCTCGCACGCTTCGGCGAAGCCGCGTAAGCGGCAAGGGCGTGGATCGGAAGGGCGGCGCGAGATCCGGCGAAGCGCACAGCAGCCGGCAATGCCGGACCGGTCATGATGCCGGCGCTTGTCGTGCCAGGCGCTCGATCGGGCAACCGAACGATTCGCGTTCCGAACGATGAAGCGGACATCGACCGAAAGGCCGATGTCCCGCAATGCGCGTCACCCGTCCACGCGAACGGCCCGACGCGCGAAACGATGTAATCGATTACTGCGCGAGCGGCACCGTCACGTCGCTGCCGAACCAGTGCATCGAGATCTTCTTCAGCGTGCCATCCTGCTTCAGCGACGTCAGCGCGTCGTTGATCGCCTTCTCGAACTTCGGATTGCCCTTGCGGAACGGGATCGCCATCTCCTGCTTGCCGCCGTTCAGCACTGCGCCCGCGCGCAGCGGCAGGTTCGACGTCTTGATCATGTACGGCAGCATCAGCCGATCGTCGAGCGTCGCTTCGATCCGGCCGGCCGCCAGGTCGCGCAGCTTCTCGGGCGCGCCCGGATACGTCTGCACCTCGATGCCCGGCACGGTTCGCGCCATCTGGTCGTAGTTGGTGCCGAGCGTCACGCCGAGCTTCTTGCCCTTGAAATCGTCGAGCGACTTGAAGTCGCGCTTGTCGTCCTTGCGCTGGATCAGCTGCGCGGCGGAATACGTGTACGGCTGGCTGAAGTCGAGCGCTTCCTTGCGCTGCGGCGTGATCGTGACCTGGTTGACGATCACGTCGAACTTGCCGGCCTGCAGGCCCGCGATGATGCCGCTCCACTCGGTCGGGATGAACTGCGTCTTCACGCCGAGCTTGCCCGCGACGGCATTCGCGATGTCGACGTCGAACCCTTCGAGCTGCCCCGACGTGCCGCGCGAGTTGAACGGCGGATACGTGCCCTCGAGGCCGACCCTGAGCACACCGGCCTTTTTCACCGAATCCAGCAGGTCCTCTGCGTGGGCGGCCACGGCGTTGAAGCCCAGGGCCGATGCGAGCAGCAGGCCCGAAAGCAGGAATCTCGACGGTTTCATCACATATCTCCAATAGGGTGTTTTAAGAACCCGGCAGCCGGAATGCGCGGCAAATAGACACTACTCGCAACCCGGCGCGACCGATAGCCGAATTGGCCCTGATTGCAATCGCCGCGCTGGCGCCGACGGGCATGCTGCGCCGCAGCGGCGGCCATCGCCGGCCGGGCTTTGCCGGACGGCCGATCGACCGATTTACTGCCCTCCGGGCTCGCGATCGTGATTCAAACCGGTTCCTTTAAATCAGGTCATTTGTCTGATTACAGTCTCAATTTGTCGGTAAAATCGCGCGAGCGTCAAATTGACGATGCGCCATCCGAGGGTGCTTTAAAAGAAAAAAGGCTGATGCGATGAACATGCAGAACGTGATTGCCGCGCTGCGAGGCGGCTTGCTTCAGCAGGACCGCCTGCTGAAGCTCGACACGCCGCTGGGCGCCGACACGCTGACGGTGCAGCGCGCCGTCGGCCGCGCGCGGATCGGGCGGTCCTACGAATTCACGCTGGACGTGCTGGCGGCGGACGGCGATCTGGAACTGAAGAAGCTGATCGCGCAGCCGGTGACGTTGTGGATCCAGCAGGCCGATCGCAGCTACCGGCCGCGGCACGGTTACGTGCATACCGCGCGGCGGCTGGGCGCCGACGGCGGGCTCACGACCTACCAGCTCGCGTTCGCCGATTTCACCCATTTCCTGAAATTCCGCCGCGATCAGCGGATCTGGAACGACACGACCGTCGACCAGATCATCACCGACGTGCTGAACCGCCATCCGCAGGCGCAGGGCCACTTCCGCTTCGCGCTGTCGCAGCCGCTGCCGAGCCGCTCGTACACGCGGCAGCACGACACCGACTGGCATTTCGTGCACCGCCTGATGGAGGACGAGGGCCTCTACTGCGGATGGCAGCAGGCCGACGACGGCAAGTCGCATACGCTCGTGATCACCGACAACCTGCAGGCGTTCGCGCCGTTGTCGCCGGAGACGGTGCGCTTCTATCGCGCGGGCACCGCGAGCGAGGCGGATGCGTTCACGCAATGGACGGGCACCCGCACGCTGCAGAGCGTCACGCGCACGACGCGTACGTTCGACTACAAGAACCCGTCTGCGCCGTCGAACCCGAAGGGCACGACGCTGCCGACGATGGGCACGCAGGGTGAGCTGCCCGACCAGCTCGAGGTCTACGAGTACACCGGCGCGTACACCTATCTCGACCAGTCGCGCGGCGACCATCTGACGAAGGTGCGGATGGAGGAATGGGAGTCGCAGGCGAAGCGCTTCCACGCCGCGGGCGGCGTGCGCGGTATCGACGCGGGGCGGCGCTTCACGCTGTCGGACCATCCCGAGCACGATCGCGACCCGGCCGACCAGCGCGAGTTCGCGACGATCGAAGTGGCATGGTGGATCGAGAACAACCTGCCGGTGTCGAGCGACGGCGTGGCCTTCCCGCACAGCCTGCGCGATGCGCTCGCGCAGGCGCAGGCCGGCCATGCGGCCGATCCGGCGTTTCGCGTGCCGCATGGGGACGGTTCGGTGGGCTTCTATCTCGTCGAGGTCGAGGCGCAGCGCGCGAGCGTGCCGTATCGCAGCCCGTTCGAACATCGCAAGCCGGAGATGCATCTCGAGACGGCGATCGTCGTCGGGCCGCAGGGCGAGGAGGTCTACACCGACGAGCTGAACCGCATCCGCGTGCAGTTCGTCTGGGATCGTGTGAACCCGGGCGACGAGAACGCGTCGTGCTGGGTGCGCGTCGTGCAGTCGGATTCCGGCGGCGGCTACGGCGGCGTGCACATGCCGCGCATCGGCGAGGAAGTGCTGATCGACTACGTCGGCGGCGATTGCGACCGGCCGCTGGCCGTCGGCCGCGTGTACAACGGCGCGACCAAGCCGCAATGGCATAGCGACGGGATTCTGTCCGGCTACCGCTCGAAGGAATATTCGGGCGGCGGCTACAACCAGCTCGTGATGGACGATGCGACCGGCCAGAACCGCGTGCAGCTGATGAGCAGCAGCGCGAACAGCCTGCTGCATCTCGGCTACCTGATCGACCAGAACGGCAATTCGCGCGGGTCGTATCTCGGCAGCGGGTTCGACCTGCGCTCGGATGCATACGGTGCGGTGCGCGCGAGCCAGGGCCTGTACGTGACCACGCACCCGAAGGCGCCGAACAGCCAGCCGCTCGACGTGAAGGAAACGCAGCAGCAGCTCGTGAATGCCGAGAGCCTCGTCGAGTCGCTGTCGGGCGTGAGCGAACAGCACCAGGCGGAAAGCCTGAAGGACGCGCACGACACGATGCGCGCGTTCACCGATGCGACGCAGGACAGCGCATCAGGCAGCGCATCGGGCGGCCGCACGGCGGGCGGCGGCACGGGCAGCGCGAACGCGTTCAAGGAACCGGTGATGCTGTTCGGCAGCCCGTCCGGGATCGGGATGTCGACGCAGCAGTCGGTGCACGTGGTCGCGAACGATCATGTGAACGTTGCGAGCGGGCAGAGCGTGCATGTTGCGGCCGGCAAGTCGCTGCTGGCGAGCATCGGGCAGAAGCTGAGCCTGTTCGTGCAGAACGCGGGGATCAAGCTGTTCGCGGGCAAGGGCAAGGTCGAGATCCAGGCGCAGTCGGACAACGTCGAGGTGACCGCGCAGAAGACGGTCAAGGTGCTGTCGGCGACGGATCGGATCGAGATCGCGGCCGATCAGGGGATCCTGCTGACGAGCGGCGGCGGTTATATCCGCATCGCCGGCGGCAACATCGAGATCCACGCGCCGGGCGCCATCGACGTGAAGGGCGCGTCGCATACGTTCAGCGGGCCGGCGAGCAAGGGGTATCCGCTGCCGAGCCCGAGGCCGGATCAGCCGGGGCAGCTGGAGCTGCTGCACCAGTACGTGAACGGCGAGGCGGTGAAGGGCGGGCTGTTCACGGTGAGGGACGTGAACGGCGGCGTGCTGAAGAAGGGCGCGCTCGACGACAGCGGCCGCACGATCGTAAGCGGCTTGCCGCCGGGGGCGGTGCGCGTGGAGTTCGGCCAGGACCCGCGCGAATCGGATCAGCCGGCGAACTACTTCAAGGAGGCGAAGTGGCCGGCCGAGGCTGTCGCGCCGTCGCCCGACGCCGCGCAGGCTGCGGCGACGGGGCAGCTCGCCAGCCAGCTGCAGGGGATGGCGCCTGCCGCGGCAACCGCGGCCATGGGGCTCGTGAGCGGTGGCGGTGCAGGCGCTGCGTTGGGCGGGCTCGCGAGTGCTGCGCTGCCGGCCGCGGCGACAGCGCTGGGCGGGGCGGGCCTCGCGTCCGCGGTGCAGACGGCCTCGAGCCTGAGCGGCGCCGCGAAGCAGGTGGCCGGGATGGTGCAGGCGGCGCGTCAGGGCGGGCTCGCGGCGCTGGCCGCGCCGGCGGCGAATGCCGCGACGGGGGCGTTGAAGGGGGCGTTGCCTGACGTTGCCGGGATTGCCGGCAAGGGTGGCACGTCGGTGGCGTCCGCAGCGGGCGGCATGAAGCTGCCGACGAGCGGGTTCGGCGGACCGCTGAAATCCTGAGAGGGCGGCGCAGCAGCCGTCGAGAACAACGAATACAACGAATCGCGATTCGATAGAAGAACATGGCTCAACAACTCCCACCGGGCGCCGAGAAGGAACAGGCCGTTACCTGGCTCAGCGATATCTCGCCGAAGGACGTCGCGCAGGGCGGCAATCGCTTCGACGCGTGGCTGCGCAAGATCAGCGGCAATCACATCACGTTCGAGGACGTGAAGACCGTTGCCGGCGCGGTGCCGATCGTCGGCAACATCATGGCGGCGATCGACGCGCTCGGCGACATCGCCGAGATCATCCAGAAGCGCGGCGGCCAGGTGCTCGACTACATGAGCCTCGCGATCAACCTGATCGGCATCATTCCGCTGCCGCCGACGCTCGCGCCGTTCCGGATGTCGGCGCGCCCGCTGCTCGCGCTCGTGCGCAACCAGTTGCTGATCACGCGCAGCAATCTCGGCGCGGCGATCATTTCGGTGCTCGTCACGCATATCAATGCGACCTGTGCGACCGAGATCGAGGATTTCCTGAACAAGCTGAAGGCCGGGCTCGTCGAGCTGCTCAACGGGTGCGCGTCGAAGGCGGAAGAGCTGATGGTCGCGCTCGCGACGGGCATGGACAAGGCGCTGCACGGCCAGCTCTTCGACAACAGCGGCAACCTGAAGCGCGCGGAACAGCTCGCGAAGAAGATGGGCGACAAGCGCCCGTGGTACAGCACCAGCCGGGTGGGCGACGGGATCGCGTTCGCGTGGGAGGGGTACAAGGCGCTCGGCAAGACCGTCGGGAACAAGGTGACCGGCGCCGCCGCGAAGCTCGCGCCGGATGTGTGGCTCGAGCCGTTTCGCGGCACGGTGGCGTTTCTGAGGACGGAAGCGCCGAAGGTCGCGAAGTCGATTCGTTCGCTGGCAGGTAGCGAGGAAGGCAAGATGATGTGGCTCGTGATGCAGCTGATCGAGGCTGTGGGGCGGGCCAGGGCGCGGGGGAAGCTGCGTGAGCAGAATGCGGCGGTCAAGCAGGGGGGAACGGGCAAGGCGCAGAAGACGCGCGGGCAGGAAGGGCTGGATACGACCAACGGGCAGGCACCGGTGGAGGGGGCGGGTGCAAGCGACGTCAAGGGTTGCCCGATCGGACGTTCGATCGGATCTATCGATTTCGCGTTCGGTGACGAGCGATTCTCTCATATCGACTTTGAGCTTCCAGGAGCGTTGCCGCTAGTTTGGGAGCGGACGTATCGGTCGAGATTGTCCTCCTACGACAATGGGGAACTTGGCGCACGATGGATTACGCCTTACACGACCCGGATCGACGTCAAGAATGGCCAATGGATGTATCACGACACCGAAGGGCGCAGCGTCGAATATCGCGCGCTTGTGGCTGGAGATGTGCACGATGATCTGTCAGAGAATCGGACATTGTCGCGTCTTGACGATACATGGGTGACGGTTGCCTATGGTCACGCCGTACTGCGCGTGTATGAGCGTCACGGTGATGCGTTCCGCCTCGCGATGCAGAAGGACCGCGCCGGCAACACGATTACGCTCGACTACGATGCGCTTGATCGCCTTGCACGAGTGATCGATGCGAGCGGTAACGTGCTCGCCTTCGAACATGACAAGCGCGGCCGGATTGTGCAGATCGAACAGGTACTCGAAGGCGGCGAGCGTCGCACGCTCGCGCGCTACGAATACGATGCCGACGGCGATCTCGTGCGTGCGGTGGACCGTTATGGCAACGCGCGGACCTATCAATACTATCGGCACCTTGTCACACGCTATACGGACCGTACCGGCCGTGGGATGACGCTCGAATGGGAAGGCGCAAACGCTGACGACAACGCGAACGCGAAGTGCGTACGTGAATACGCGGATGATGGCAGCCTCGACATCCGCCTTGCATGGAATCCGAACATCCGCCTGACCTACGTGACTGATGCACTTGGGCAGATGACGCGGTACTACTACAACATTCACGGCTACATGTACCGGATTGTTTATCCGGACGGTAACGAGGAATGGTTCCGGCGCGACGAGCATCACAACCTCGTGCTGCACATTCTGCCGAACGGCAACGTCGAGCGGATGAGCTACGACGCGCGCGGCAACCTCACGCGCCACGAGCGGCCGGATGGCGGTATCGTCGAGATTGCCTACGACGACAAGGACCAGATGGTCCGGATGATCGACCCGAATGGCCATGTGTGGCAGCGCAAGTACGACGATGCGGGCAACCTCGTCGAGGCGCTCGACCCGCTCGAACATGCGACGAAGTACAACTACAACGATAAAGGGCTGCCGACGCAGATCACCGATGCGAAGGGTGGCTCGAAGGCTATCGAATACAACGATGCCGGGCAACTGGCGAGCTATACGGATTGCTCCGGCAAGAAGGTTGCGTGGCAATACGACGACATCGGTCGAGTGATCGAGGCGAAGGATGCTGCGGGCGGGGTAATCGCTTATCGCTACGGCGCGAACGGACAACTCGCCGAAGTTCGTTCCCCGGCAGGCGTTGAACATGTGAATTACGATGCCGAAGGCCGGTTGCTGCGGCATACCGACCAGCTCGACAGGTCGACGCGATACAGCTATGACGCAGTCGGCCGGATCGCGAGCCGCGCGGATGCGCTTGGTCAAACGCTTGCATATCGTTATGACCGCCTCGGCCGGTTGACCGCGTTGACGGATGCCAATTTCGCGACGTATCAGTTTCACTACGATCCGGCGGGGCGGTTGATCGAGGAAGTCGGTTTCGACGGGAAGTCAACACGCTACGAGTACGACTCGGAAAGCGGCAGCCTTCTCGCAGTGAACGAAGCAGGCAGCGTGACGTCGACGGAGGTCGACGCGAGAGGCCGCTTGATGAAGCGTGCGGCAGGGGAGAGCGAAGAGCGTTTCGCGTACGATCCAAGCGGTCGGTTGATCGAGGCCGCGAACCGGTATAGCCGTGTTCAATTTTTCTTCGATCCGGTCGGCAATCTCGTGCGCGAACATCATGCCTATAGTGTATTCGGCGAGTCGCGCAGTTACGTTTGGCATCACGAATACGATGAACTTGGCAATCGGCGGCGGACAGTCCGGCCAGACGGTCATGCGATCGACTGGCTGATGTACGGTTCCGGTCACGTGCACGGGATGCTGCTTGATGGCGAAGAGCGTGTTCAGATCGAACGCGACGACCTGCATCGGGAGACGGCGCGGATACTGTCGAGCAAGGTCGGTCAACGCACGATGTATGACCCGGCCGGCCGTGTGTTGCAGCAGACCGTTCAGCGGACGACGTCGCCGGCGCCATTGGCGGAGCGGCGGTATCGCTACGATGCGGTCGGGCAACTGACGCGTATCGAGGATAGCCGTCAGGGCGGAACCGACTATCGATATGATCCGATCGGGCGGCTGATCGAGGCGATTAGTCCGGTTGCGAAGGAGCGATTTGCATTCGATCCGGCGAGCAACATCATCGATCCGGTGCAGCAGCAAGCCGCGCCGGCGTCGCGCCCCAGCCCGGTGAGACCGGAGAACACGCTGCCGGTGGAGGTGCCGAAGGTACTTGGCAACCTGCTGAAGGCGTACACGGGGATGCATTTCGAGTATGACGCACGCGGGAATCTGATCCGCAAGCGTTCGCCGGCCGGTGAGCAGGAATACGAGTGGGACGAGTTCAATCGTCTGCTGGGCGCGCGCGTGGCGGAGACGTCGCGACAGAGTCAGGCGCGCTATTTCTATGATGCGTTCGGCCGTCGGATCGCGAAGGAGGTGAACGGCGAGCGGACGGTGTTCGGTTGGGATGGCAATACGCTCGCTTATGAGAGCGATGGCGAGCGCGGCACTCACTATATCTACGAACCGGGGACGTTCGTACCGCTCGCGCAATATGTGACGGAGCCGGTGGAGGGAATCGCGACACCAGTGTGGAAGAGCACCGACCGGTATGTGCCGGAGGGCGATCCGCTGCAAAAGGTGCCGGAGCGTCGGGCGGTCGCGAAGCTGTTCCATTACCACTGCGACCGGATCGGCACGCCGCAGTTGTTGACGGATGACGATGGTGACATCGTATGGGAGGCGTCGTACAAGGCGTGGGGCGAAGCGCGGGACGTGATCTCGCGGGTGTCGAAGGCGGCGGGGATCGTGCCGAGGAATCCATTGAGGTTCCAGGGGCAGCAGGTTGATGAGGAGACAGGGCTGCATTACAACCGGCATCGGTACTATGATCCGCGAACGGGCCGCTTTGTCAGCAGTGATCCGATTGGATTGGATGGTGGTGTCAATGCCCATCAATACGCGCCGAATCCGGTAGGGTGGATCGATCCGTTGGGATTGGTTCGATTTGGTGGTGGGAAAAATGTTGGGGCGCAATCGGGTCGAATTCAATCGGCTGCTAGTAAGTGTCCGTGTGAAACTGATCAGGGTGGTAGGGTGTATCACCGCAAGCCTATCGATCCGACGGAAATCGATAAAGTGCTGAGCTCTCAACAGGTGCGTGGACGGGTAACGAGGAATTACATGGCGGGGCTTGATCCAAAAGTTAAAGCGTACGAGGGCCCGCTTCCAGAGGGGGTTGCAGGGTATGAGTTCACGACAGATGTTCCGCCGGATGCTGGCCATGTGCCAGGACAGCCCACATGGTCTGGAGATCGGCCAGGCGTAATTAGAGTTGATGATGAATGGGCGGCTATTGAATGCAAAATTAGAAAGGTGAAAAGATGACGAGCAGTGATTGCGTTTGGCCTAGCGGTAATGACAAGCCGGTTTGTTTGATAAAGTTCGGGCATCGTGAATTTCATGAAAAGACAGGAGTGAATTTTGAGAACGGGGTCGATGATCTGGATGAGTATTTTGGTGGGTTTTTGATCGACTCTGATCTGGGTCCAATAAAGCTTTTGGAGTATATCAATGCTCCGATTCGCGGGATTTCTATTTATGTCGATTCTCTCCTGAAGACATCGGATGCAATGAAGGTGATTAGAAAGAAGTTCAATCTTGCAGACGAAGATGTGTTGTGGGTTAGGGAGATCGAAGATTGACGGAGATGCCTGATCGACACGCCGCAGTAGGTGAGCGATGACGTTGCCGACTTGCCTGGTGGAACTACAGGCTTGGCGGTCGCGATCCGGCATTGAGAGCGAACCATGTCTTGATCTATGACGATTCACTATCCGTCTCTCGAAGCGGCTTGCCGGGATCGTCCGGTCCGGATCGCGGACTGGGGCTACTTCAAATGCCGGGATACGGACTTGGCCGCATCGGGCGTCAAATTCTTCGACGACGTCGAGGACCCGGGGCATTGCAGACGCGCGGCATTCGCGGGGAGCAGCGGCAGTCTCGTCGTGCTGACCGTTTACGGTGATTCGAAAGGCAATGACGTCGTGTTCGCGTGCGATGCAAAAGTTGCTGGGAAAAGCGACTTGCTGAACGTGCTGCCGGAACAATTCCACCGATGGGGCGATGTGTTCGAGGTCGTGTATTTCGGGCAACCGGTCTGAGTGACCAGCCGCAGTGGGCAGCTAGATGAGCAGGGACGCCAACCGGCAACTGCATTTGAGGCTGCCGGTCGGCGCACGGCTCGCACTCGATCGAGATTACCCGGCAGCCCACCACCCCCCCACCCCCGGTCTGACCAGTCAGGCCTTCAGATCCCCCCCCACCTGTCGTTAAACAAGACGTTGCCCGCCGTTTCGGCGACCCATTCCATATCAAGCGGCAAAGGGGAGATCGACGTCATCATGCTGTCATCGATTCGCACACGGATACTCGCGACTTGCGTCGCCATCGTGGTCACGGCGCTGGCCGCCACGGGCGGCCTGGTCTATTTCGTCGTGAAGCATCACAACGACGAGGCCATCGACCAGAACCACGAGTCGATCCTCACCGGGCACGCGCTCGCGATCGACGAGTGGGTCGCGAGCCGCAGCAGGGAAACCCAGGCGCTGGCGGACACGATCGCGATCGGCGAAGGCGATCCGCTGCCGGCGCTGAAGCTGCTCGGCAAGTCGGGCGGCTTCGAGGTGCTGACGCTCGGCCTGCCGGACAAGACGGCCTTCTCGAACGTCCCGCTCAAGCCCGGCTACGACCCGACCGCGCGCCCGTGGTACCAGCAGGCGGTCGGCGCCGGCCATCTGGTCGCGACGGCGCTCTACCTCGACGCGTCGACCGGCAAGCCTGCCTTCGCGTTCGCGGTGCCCATCGTGCGCGACGGCGCCGTCAAGGGCGTCATGGCCGCCAGCCTGTTCATGCAGAGCGTGAGCGCCATCGTGACCGCCGTGCACCCGACGCCGTCGAGCTTCGCGTTTCTGGTGGACAAGAGCGGCCGCGTGATCGCCGCGCCGAAAACCGATCTGATCATGAAGCCGGCGACCGACCTGTCGCCGGCGCTGGATGCCGGGCACCTCGAAGCGCTGAAGGCGGCGTCCGAGCCCGTGGCCGTGGATATCGACGGCGCGACCAAGCTGCTGCGCGCCCGGCCGATCGCCGGCACCGACTGGTCCCTCGTGCTGGCGCTCGACAAAACGGACGTGACGACCGGCATGCGTGCCGTGGCGACCACGACGCTCGCCGCGATCCTGATCGTCGCCGTCATCGCGGCGGCGCTCGTCGGCGCGCTGACGAACGCGGCCTTCAGGCGCATCCTGCTGGTGCGCGACGCGCTCACCGACGTCGCCAGCGGCAGCGGCGACCTGACGAAACGCCTGCCCGCCGGCGGCGAAGACGAAGCCGCGCAGATCGCGCATGCGTTCAACCTGTTCGCCGAGAAAATCAGCACGATCCTGCTGGAGATCCGCGCGTTCAGCGAATCGGTCAACGTGGCGAGCGCCGAGATCGCGCAAGGCAACCAGGATCTCTCGAGCCGCACCGAGCATGCCGCGTCGAGCCTTCAGGAGACGGCCGCCGCCCTCGAGGAAATCGCCGGCACGGCCCGCAACTCGGCCGATGCGGTGACCCAGGTGAGCCGGCTGGCGGAATCGGCATCGGATGTCGCGATGCGCGGCGGCGCGGTCGTCGGCGAGGTCGTGTCGACGATGCACGACATCACGCAAGCGTCGACGGAGATCGCCAACATCATCGGCGTGATCGACGGCATCGCGTTCCAGACCAACATCCTCGCACTCAATGCAGCGGTCGAAGCCGCGCGCGCGAACGAGCACGGCCGCGGCTTCGCCGTCGTGGCGGGCGAGGTGCGCGCGCTCGCGCAGCGCAGTGCGCAAGCGGCCAAGGAGATCAAGCAACTGATCCACTCGTCGGTCGAGAAGATCGAGGGCGGCTCCGGCCTCGTGCAGACGGCCGGCGCGACGATGGACGAAATCGTCGAGAGCGTGCGCAGCATCACGAGCGTGATCGCCGAAATCACGGTCGCGGCGACGGAGCAGAGCACGGGGCTCGCGCAGGTGAATCAGGCCGTGTCGCAGCTCGATAACGCGACGCAGCAGAACGCGGCGCTCGTCGAGCAGTCGGCCGCCGCCGCGACGCTCTTGCGCGAGCAGGCCGGCAAGCTCGCGGAGACGGTCGGCGAGTTCAAGCTGGCGGAGGGGCGCAGGCCGACGCTGCAGGCCGGGTGACGGTGCTCGACGCGGTCGCTCGCCGCATGCCGTGATTCGTTGGCATAATCACGGCCCGCCGCGACGCTCCGCGGCCCGATCGATCCCTTGAATGATGGCTGCGACAACGATGCTGACCTCGGCTTCACCGGCGACTGACGTCTCGCTGAAACGTATTCTGGAACAGCCCGGCGATTTCTCCGGCTGGCTTTACCTGCCCCCGACGCCGTGGACGCTGGATACCGTGGGCGCGTTCGCGCCCGACACGACGGACCCGCACGAGGACACGGTGCCCGACATCGCGAAGCAGCCGGGCTGGCGCATCACGCTCGGTAGCGCGACGATCGAGGACATCGTGATCAACGCGCACGAGCAGGTCGACGACCCGAGTCTCTCGCAACTGCTCGACGCATTCGCGTACTACGTGGAGAACGACGCGTTCATCCTCCTGTGACATCGCGGGCCTGATGACGGCGCCGCGTAGCCGGGTTCGCAGCGCGAGCGAAACCCAACAAAAAAGGACCGCAAAAAGCGGTCCTTTTTTACTCCAGCGCAACCTCGCGCATCACCCTCAAGGCAACGAAATCGTCAAATTCGCCGATTCCGGCCCGACCTTGATGACCTGCGAATACGGCGCGAGCGCCTGCAGCGTCTTGTCCTTCAGGTAGGTGTTGAGCCCCAGATACCCGAGCAGCGCGACCAGCCCGAACACCGCGCCGATCGCCCAGACCGGCACCTCGCGCTTGAGCCGATGCGCAATCTGGTCCGGCAGCGGCCAGTTCGGCGCGAACGGCGCGCGCTTGCCCTTCATGTGCGCGATCTCGTCGCCGATGCGCGCCGTCAGGTAAGCCAGCTTCTCCGGCCCCTCGAGCAGATACTTGCCCTGGAACCCGAGCAGCAGGCACATATGAAACACCTCGAGCGACTGCAGCCGCGCCGCGCCCTGCGCGCGGCACTCCTCGAGATACTGGAAGAACTTCTCGCCCGCGAGCTGCTCGCCGAACAGCACGAGCTGCAGCGGCCGGCGCTCCCAGTCCGGGCGAATCTTGTACTGCGACGACAGCACCATCTCGTCGACCGCCGCGCAGAACGCGAACTTCGCGCCGTACACGTCCTCGGCCGCGATGTTCAGCTTCTTCGCGCCGCGTTCGAAGTCGGCGAGGAATTCCTGGATGCGCGTGCTGAACTCGCTCGCGCTGTCCGGCTCGCGGCCGTTCCTGAGCAGGAACAGCGCGAAGAAACCGTCGTACAGCAGGTCGAGCAGCGAGCGCGCTTGAAACGCGGCATCCGTCGACGCCGGGGAATGCACGGGGGGCGGCGCGTTGTCGCCGAACAGGGAAGGCGCGTAGCTCATGACGTCACCGCGATCAGTTCGAATTTCAGGTCATTGATGCCAGTCGGCGCGTAGATCATCGCGGACTGGGCCTGCAGCATGCGCTCGTACAGCGCGCCGCGCGAATCGAGCGCGAAGTAGCACGCGCCCGGCCGAACGGGAATCGCGGGCGGCACCTGCGGCGTGTACGACAGCCGCACGCCGGGCATGGCCGACAGCACGAGCTTGTCGACGTCGTCGGGCGCGCCGACCTTGAAGCGGGCCGGCACGGCATCGACGAGCTCGACGCTCGGCATGTCGGCGGACACCGCGAGGTAGAACGCGGTCTTCTCGTCGATCTTGCCGGAATCGAGCCGGCCGAGATGGAACGACGGACGCACCTCGTCGAGCGTGATCGCGAAGTAGCGCGTCGAGATCACGGTGTCGAGCAGTTCGCGCAGGATCAGGTCGAGACGCGCGAAGCCGGGGCCCGGATCGTCATGGCGGTACGCGGGCAGGTCGGCAAGCGTGTAGCCCTTCGAGAACGTCATCAGCTGGCCGGCGAGGCGCAGCAGTTCCTGGAACAGCCGCTCCGGATGCAGCGCCGGATGCTGGTGCAGGTGCGCGAGCGTCGCGAACGCGGCATTCGCGGTGTGCAGCAGCCAGAACGACGCGATGTCGCCCGAGCGGAACTCGATGATGTTCTTCGACGGCTCGCGGTGAAAGCCGTACAGCGCGTTCACCTTCGCCTGCAGCGCGTCGACCAGCTGGCGCAGCCGCTGGTGCAGGATCGGCGACGCCTCGATCGCGAGGCACGGCGGCACGAAGCTGTCGTCGATCTCGAAGCCGGACGTCGCGGTGCGGCGCACGCGCACGAGCGGCACCGACAGCAGCTGGTCGCGCGGTTCGCTGTGCGCGATCAGCTTGACCTGCGTCTTCAGGAACGTGACGTCGGCCTCGGCCGCGTCGGTGAAGTTGTCGGCGACGCTCGTCTGCTCGCTCACGAAGCGCGTGATGAAGCCGGCCGACGGATCGTCGCTGTAGTTCGCGCCGTTCTCGCGCAGCGGATGCAGCGCGAGATAGAACACGAATTCGTTGATGCCCTCGGGCAGCGTGTCGAGCGCGACGGGCGGCGGCAGGTCGTCGGCCTGCGGCGCGGCGTACAGCGCGCCGTCCGGGAACACGAGCGCCAGCTCGGCGAGACGCAGCACGTTGCTGCCGAGCGCATCGCGGTCGAAGCGCGCCGAGCGCACGCCCCAGTTGTACGGCTGGATCGCCTGGATGGATTCGAACAGGCGCGCCTCATGGTACGCATCCTGTCTCTGGAAGTGTTGAGGCCGAAGGAACAGCCCCTCTCCCCATAGCACCTTTGCCGAATAACTCATGTCAAACCCGGTTAATGTCGTGATGCGAAGTAATCGAATGGGTCGTGCCCGAATTAAATCGCCAATTTGTTAACTCTTGTTAATTGACATTCATGCGTCATCCTTAACCGCAGCGGACAGACGAAAGCAGATTGAGCGGCTGCGACGGCGCGCCCTGTTGCGGTGCGATGACGCTCCCGTCGGTGACGGTCATCGCGCAATTATGCAGGCCGATGATTATGCCGGATTTCTCCGACTTCGCCGGATCGAATGTCAGTTTCCAGCGCTGCAGCGCGGGGTCGCGGAATAGCGCGACGATGCCGAATGCCTGCGCTTCGCGTGACACTTTCTCGGTCGCCGTATAGCGCTGGCCGGGAATCAGCGTGATCTCGCGCACGTTCAGCAGGTCGGCGCCCAATGCGGCCTTTTCCTTGTTCGGATCGGTAAAGCTGTCGAATGGCGCCTGCTGGAACGACGTCGGGTCCTTCAGCGCATAGAGGCGCACGACGAGCGCCAGCGGCCGGTTGTCGTTCGCGGCGTTCAGGTTCGGCGCGGCGGCGAGCGTGATGCCGAGGTTGCGCGGCGGCTTCTGCGAATCGGGCAGTTCGGGCTTGCCGACACCGGCGGCCTGCATCACGGCGCTGGCGGCGGAGCCGATCAGCGGGGCGGCCACGCATCCGGCCAGCAGCGCGCAGGCGACCAGCGGCAGCGCATAGCGAATCATGAGCGATTTCATCGTGTTTCCGGCTTGCCGCCTTTTACTCCCTGTCAAAACTACCGGCCTTTATTTCCCGATCGGCCGGGAATGACCGGTTTTCCACTGTTTGGTCATTAATCACGCATCGCGCCCGCATCTGCCGTGACCGTCGTCCGGCAAATTTTTCCGCGCCCCCGGGGCATGCATCGCGGATCGGGTAAAACTTGCGCATCCGGCCCGAATGCGAATCCAATGCGGAACTGACGCGCGGCGTCATTCTCGGGGTAGCGCACGGATTTAAAAGGAATTACCTTGCACGTGGCGATTGAATTATGAAAAATTGATCGGTACTATACCCGCGCGCTTCTCGCAAAGCAAAAGAACCAGATTCTCAACGATTTAAATCTCACGCGCCGGTGATATAACGATGAAAGACCGTCTCTTCGCAAAACTTTCCGGGGTGGTGGTGGCCTGCGGCGTGATCGCCGGTTGCACGACCACGCCCACGCCGCCGACCGCCGAAGTGTTCAACAAGTCGCTGTCCGACGCCGACGCCGTCGCGAAGGCGGGCGACCAGGACCGCGCGCTGAGCCTCTACCAGGCGCTTGCGAAGGCAGACCCGACGCGCGAGGAACCGTGGTCGCGCATCGCGCAGATCCAGTTTGCGCAGAATCACTACGGCCAGGCGATCGTCGCCGCGCAGGAAGCGCTGCAGCGCGACAACACCGACCGCCAGGCCAAGAGCGTGCTGGCCGTCGCCGGCCTGCGGATCGCGACGCAGTCGCTCGGCGAGCTGCGCCAGGACGCGTCGCTCGCGGGCGACGCGAAATCGGACGCGCAGACGCTCGCGAAGCAGCTGCGCGACACGCTCGGCGAATCCGCGCTGTTCCCGCCGGAGCAGCGCGCCGCGAAGCCGCGGCCGCCGCGCCGCATCGTGCATCGCGGCAAGGGCCCGGCCGCGCCGGCCGCCGCCGAAGCGGCTGCGGCCGCACCTGCCGCGAACACCGCGGCGCCCGCCGCCGCCGCCGCGCCGCAGAAGGGCGGGGCAGACCCGTTCAGCGCGCTGCGCTGAGCCGGACGCGACGATAACAACACCATCAATCTGAACCTGGGAGCCGTCGATGGCCAAGAACGAGAGCATTCAGAAGCGCCTGCAGAAAATACGGCCGCCGCGCGTCCAGCTGACCTATGAGGTCGAGAAGGGCGACGCGATCGAGGTGAAGGAACTGCCGTTCGTCGTCGGGGTCGTCGGCGATCTGGCGGGCCAGTCGGAAATCGAGCAGCCGAAGCTGCGCGACCGCAAGTTCGTCAACATCGATCGCGACAACTTCGACGACGTGATGAAGGCGATCGAGCCGCGCGCGGCGTTCCAGGTGGAAAACCGCCTGAGCCCGGAAGGCGGCAAGTTCGCGGTGGACCTGAAGTTCCGCTCGCTGTCGGATTTCAGTCCGGACGAGGTGGTGGAGCAGGTCGAGCCGCTGCGCCGCCTGCTCGAGGCGCGCTCGAAGCTTGCCGACCTGCGCAACAAGCTGGCCGGCAACGACAAGCTCGAGGATCTCCTGTCGGACGTGCTGAAGAACACGCAGCAGCTGCAGGAGCTGGCCAAGGGCACGGGCGGCGACAAAGACGGCGAATGACGACGGGGTGTTGAGATGAACCAGCAAACGGCTGCGGCCCAGACGAGCGGCGCGGAATACGCCGCCGGGACTTCGCTGCTCGACGATATCGTCGAGAAGAGCAAGGTCGCGAAATCCGATTCCGAACATGCACGCGCGAAGGACCTGATCGGCGAGCTCGTGCACCAGGTGCTCGACGGCACGGTGATCGTGTCGGACAACCTGTCGGCGACGATCGACGCGCGCGTCGCGGAGCTCGACCGGCTGATCTCCACGCAGCTTTCCGCGGTGATGCATGCGCCGGAATTCCAGCGCCTCGAAAGCACGTGGCGCGGGATGGACTACCTGGTCAAGGAAAGCAACACGGGCCAGACGATCAAGATCAAGGCGCTGCACGCGCCGAAGCGCGACCTCGTGCGCGATTTCAAGGGCGCGAGCGAGTTCGACCAGAGCGCGCTGTTCAAGAAGGTCTACGAAGAGGAATTCGGCACGTTCGGCGGCTCGCCGTTCGGCGCGCTGATCGGCGATTACGAGATCTCCCGCCAGCCGGAAGACCTGTACTTCATCGAGCAGATGTCGCACGTCGCGGCAGCGGCGCACGCGCCGTTCATCGCGTCGGCGTCGCCGGAGCTGATGGGCCTCGAATCGTTCGCCGACCTCGGCAAGCCGCGCGACCTCGGCAAGGTGTTCGACACGGTCGAGTACACGAAGTGGAAGTCGTTCCGCGATTCCGAGGATTCGCGCTACGTCGGCCTCACGCTGCCGCGCTTCCTCGGCCGCCTGCCGTTCAATCCGAAGGACGGCCAGACGGCGGAGAACTTCAACTTCGTCGAGGACGTCGACGGCACCGATCACGACAAGTACCTGTGGTGCAACGCATCGTGGGCGTTCGCCGCGCGCCTCACGGCGGCGTTCGACGATTTCGGCTGGTGCGCGGCGATCCGCGGCGTCGAAGGCGGCGGCCTGGTCGAGGATCTGCCGACCCACACGTTCAAGACCGACGACGGCGAGATCGCGCTGAAGTGCCCGACCGAGATCGCGATCACCGACCGCCGCGAGAAGGAGCTGAGCGACCTCGGCTTCATCCCGCTCGTCCATTGCAAGAATTCAGATTACGCCGCGTTCTTCGCCGCGCAATCGGTGCAGAAGCCCAAAAAATACAGCACCGACAGCGCCAATGCGAACGCCGTCCTGTCCGCCCAGCTGCAGTACATCTTCTCGGTATCGCGCGTCGCGCACTACCTGAAGTCGATGATGCGGGACAAGATCGGCAGCTTCGCGTCGGCGCAGAACGTCGAGACGTTCCTCAACCGGTGGATTTCGCAATATGTCCTGCTCGACGACAACGCGACGCAGGAACAGAAGGCGCAATTCCCGCTGCGCGAGGCATCCGTACAAGTGTCGGAGATTCCGGGCAAGCCGGGCTCGTATCGTTCGGTCGCGTTCCTGCGCCCGCACTTTCAGCTCGACGAGCTCTCGATTTCTCTGCGACTTGTCGCTGATCTGCCCAAACCGGCAAATTCATAAGCGAAGCCAATCGCCCGGGCGGGCCGCCTGGGTAGGACGTTAAAACCACCTCTTTGGGGAGTCGAAGGGCCATGTTAGACATGTATCTGAAGTTCGGTAATCCGGCCATCAAGGGCGAGTCCGCGGACAAGGACCACGCCAGCTGGATTGAACTGAAATCCTGGGACCATTCCATCATCCAGCCGCGCTCGGCCACTGCGTCGACGGCCGGCGGCCATACGTCGGAGCGTTGCGAGCACGGCGACATGGTGTTCACGAAGGAAATCGATTCGTCGAGCCCGCTGCTGTACCAGCACGCGTCGGGCGGCACGACGTTCGATGAAGTCACGATCGACTTCATGCGTTCGGACGGCGAAGGCCAGCGCGTCAAGTACCTCGAGGTCAAGCTGAAGTACGTGATCATCTCGAGCGTGACGCCGAGCGTTCAGAAGGAAGGCCTGCCGCACGAGACCTTCTCGCTGAAGTACGCGGCGGTGCAGTGGAAGCAGACGCAGCAGAAGATCGGCGGCAACCAGGGCGGCAACACGCAGGGCGCCTGGAGCCTGACGAAGAACGACAAGACCTACGCGGTCTAAGGTCGGTTGCGGCAACGGGGCGCGCGTCGTCCCGTTGCCGTTTTCGCTGCATGGCACCGGCCCGATGAAACGATTCGAACCAAGCTTTCTCGACAAGCTGTTCGACGACGAACCGCACCTGCCGGCGTCCGCCGCGATGCGGCAATTGTCGCTGGACGAGCTGAAGAACACGGTCGCCCGCGACGTCGAGGCGATCCTCAATACCCGTATCGCGCACACCGATCACGATCTGGCGACGCTGCCGGAATGCCAGAAATCGGTGCTGACCTACGGGCTGAACGATTTCGCGGGCCTGAGCCTCGCGAGCCATTACGACCGCACCTACATCTGCAAGTCGATCCAGCAGGCGATCGCGCGCCATGAGCCGCGCCTGCAACAGGTGCAGGTGACGTTCGAACTCAACGAGCAGTCGACCAACGCGCTCTATTTCGCGATCCAGGCGCTGCTCGTCGTGCACCCGGCCGAGGAGCCGGTCAATTTCGATGCGATGCTGCAGCCGTCGACGCTGCAGTATTCGGTCACGCGCGCGCGCGCCGCGAAATCGCTGTAATTCACGCTGCCGCGCGGGCCGGACCGCCCGGCGGCAGATCAGTTTCCGGCAAGGAAAGAAAGAGCTTCGGGGTCGTCGATGGAAGAACTGCTGCCGTATTACGAACGCGAATTATCGTTTCTGCGGCGCTATTCGCGGGATTTCGCCGAACGTTACCCGAAGATCGCGGCGCGGCTCGCGCTGTCGGGCGAGCATTGCGAGGATCCGCACGTCGAGCGGATGATCGAGTCGTTCGCGCTGCTCGGCGCGCGCATCAACAAGAAGCTCGACGACGACTACCCTGAATTCACCGAAGCGCTGCTGGAAGTGCTGTATCCGCACTACCTGCGGCCGTTCCCGTCGTGCTCGATCGCGCAGTTCTCGCTCGGCGCGCCGGGGCAGCAGACCGAGCCGGTGGTCGTCGAGCGCGGCACCGAGCTGAAGAGCCGCCCGATCCGCGGCGTGCAGTGCCGGTTCCGCACCGCGTACGACGTGACGCTCGCGCCGATCCGCATCGCCGAGGCGCGCTATACGCCGGTCGCGCTCGCGCCGAGCGCGACGGTGCTGCCGGCCAACGCGACCGGCGTGATCTCGATCACGTTCGAATCGCTCGCGCCGCAGCTCGATCTCGGCGCGCTGAAGCTGCCGACGCTGCGTGCGCACCTGCACGGCGAGCAGTCGTTCGTCGCCGCGCTGACCGACTGCCTGTTCGTCAACGTGCTCGGCGCGTACGTCGAGCCGGAGCGCAACGGCCGCTGGACCGGGTTGCGCAAGCTGCCGATCGCGCAGGCCGGCTTCGACGAGGCCGACGCGCTGATCGACTACCCCGCGAAATCGCATCCGGCGTACCGGCTGCTCACCGAATATTTCGCATTCCCCGACAAGTTCGACTTCATCGACTTCGACATCGCCGCGATCGCGCGCGCCTCGGGCCGCTGCCAGCGCACGACGCTGCACCTCGTGCTGCAGGACGTGCGCGGCGATTCGCACGTCGCGCGCCTGCTCGAACTGCTGACGGCGAGCCATTTCCGGCTGTTCTGCACGCCGATCGTCAACCTGTTCCGCCAGCACGGCGAGCCGATCCGCATCACGCACCGCGCGGTGTCGTACCCGGTGATCGCCGAGGCGCGGCGCGCGTTCGCGTACGAGGTGTACTCGATCGACTCGGTGAAGCTCGTGCGGCAGCAGGCGCACGAGGAATCGGTGATCGAGTTCCGGCCGTTCTATTCGCTGCACCACGGCGAATCCGCGCGGGTCGGCCACTACTGGTTCGCGCGCCGCAACGACTGGGTCGCGCAGAAAAGCCCCGGCTACGAGACCGAGATCTCGATCGTCGACATCGATTTCGAGCCGACGTCGCCGCAGACGGACACGCTGAGCCTCGACCTGACCTGCACGAACCGCGACTTGCCGGCGATGCTCGCGTTCGGGCTCGAAGGCGGCGACCTGTTCCAGGAAGGCGGCGCGCAGACCAGCGGCATCTCGCTGCTGCGCCGCCCGACGCCGAGCGTGCGCTTCGAGCGCGGCCGCTCCGCGCACTGGCGGCTCGTGTCGCACCTCGCGCTCAATCACGTATCGCTGGTCGATCACGGGCTCGCGCCGCTGAAGGAAATGCTGACGCTGTACGACCTGCGGCGCACCGCGGTGTCGATGCGGCAGATCGACGGGCTCGCGGGCGTCGAGCAGCGCGGCGCCGTGCAGTGGCTGCCCGGCAAGCCGTTCGCGACCTTCGTGCGCGGCATCGAGATCCGCGTGACGATCGACGAGGAGCACTTCGTCGGCTCGAGCCTCGCGTCGTTCGTGCGCGTGCTCGACAGCTTCTTCGGGCTGTACGTGCACCTCAACAGTTTCGTTCAACTAGTCGTCGTGTCGAAGCGCACCGGCGAGGAGATCATCCGATGCAAGCCCCGGACCGGCGAATCGATCCTGGCGTAGTCGGCGCGCTGCTCGACGAGCCGCACCGCTTCGAGTTCTTCCAGGCGGTGCGCGTGCTCGAAGGGCTGTTCGTGCGGCAGGCGACCGACGCGCCCGGCGCGTGGCGGCAGGGCGACGTGCTCGCGCAGCGCGTCGCGTTCCGCAACACGCTGTCGCTCGGCTTCCCGGCGAGCGAGATCGAGCGCGCGCGCTCGTACGACGCCGACGGCGCACCGCTCGACAGCGACGACGCGCGCGGCGCGGCGCTGTCGGCCGGCGAGCTCGGCCGCGTCGAGCTGACGCCCGCGTTCTTCGGGCTGCTCGGCACGCAGGGCGCGCTGCCGCTGCACTACACCGAGCAGATCGTCGCGCGCGAGTACCTGAAGCGCGACCACGCGGCGCGCGCGTTCTTCGACGTGTTCTCGAACCGCGCGACCGCGCTGTTCTACGCCGCGTGGAAGAAATACCGGCTGCCGTTCCATTACGAGCTCGACCGCGACGAGCGCTATCTGCCGCTCTTGCTCGCGATCGCGGGCGTGACGAGCGACGACGTGCGCGACAGCCTGCAGGCGGGCGCGGGCGGCGTGCTCGACGAGGCGGTGGCCGGCTACGCGCTGGCCGCGCGGCACCGGCCGATGTCGGCCGCCTACCTGCAGCGCACGCTGTCCGACTACTTCCGCGTGCCGGTGAAGATCGACCAGTTCGTCGGCAAGTGGTACGACGTGCCGGCCGACCAGCTGAGCGTGCTCGGCGAAGTCAACGCGGTGCTCGGCGCGACCGCGCTCGTCGGCGAGCGCGTGTGGCAGCGCGACATGCGCGCGCGGATCGTGATCGGGCCGCTGTCGAAGCGCGACTACGAGGCGTTCCTGCCCGGCGGCGCGCAGGCGGTCGCGCTCGAGCGGATGTTGACGCTGCTCGCCGGCCTCACGCTCGAATACGAGGTCAAGCTCGTGCTGAAGCGCACCGAAGTCGGCGCGAGCGTGCTCGGCGCGGGTTCGCGGCTCGGCTGGGACGCGTTCCTCTGCACGCGCGACGCGACCGAGGATCGCTCGGACGCGCGCTACGAGCTGCACGTGATTCACTGATTCCGAACAACGACAAGCACGCAATCGAACCTGAGACCGACTCCATGAGCACGCCCCTGAAGACCCTGATCCTGAAACTGAATCCGCTGTGCCGGCAGGCGGCCGAGCGCGCGGCGAGCGCGTGCCTGGCCCGCGGCCACTATGAGGTCGACCTGGAGCACCTGTTCCTCGCGCTGCTCGAGCAGCCGGCCGGCGATCTGCCGCTTGCGCTGCGCGCGAGCCGCGTCGATCCGCATGCGCTGCGCGCGGACCTCGAACGCGAGCTGACGCGCCTGAAGACCGGCAACACGCGCACGCCGGTGTTCTCGGTGCACCTGATCGCGCTGTTCGAGCAGGCCTGGCTGATCGCGTCGCTCGATTCGCAGCTCGGCCGGATCCGCTCCGGGCATCTGCTGCTCGCGCTGCTCACCGCGCCGGACCTCGCGCAGTTCGCGCAGCGGATGTCGCCGCAGTTCGCCGAAATCCGCGTGACGGACCTGAAGCACAAGTTCGACGAGATTACCGCCGGCTCGAGCGAGGCCGAGCCGCGCCAGGGCGATGAGGAAGACGACGGCGACCTGCCGTCCGCCGCGGCGGACGGGGCGCCCGTGGCCGGGCCGTCGAAGACGCCCGCGCTCGACACGTACACGACCAACCTCACGCAGCGCGCGCGCGACGGCAAGATCGACCCGGTGATCGGCCGCGAGGCGGAGATCCGCCAGGCGATCGACATCCTGATGCGGCGCCGCCAGAACAACCCGATCATGACGGGCGAGGCGGGCGTCGGCAAAACGGCCGTCGTCGAAGGGCTCGCGCTGCGCATCGCGGCCGACGACGTGCCGCCGCCGTTGCGCGGCGTCGCGCTGCACGTGCTCGACATGGGGCTGCTGCAGGCCGGCGCGAGCGTGAAGGGCGAGTTCGAGAACCGGCTGAAGAGCGTGATCGACGAGGTGAAGAAGAGCGCGCACCCGATCATCCTGTTCATCGACGAGGCGCACACGATCATCGGCGCGGGCGGGCAGGCGGGCCAGAACGACGCGGCCAACCTGCTGAAGCCGGCGCTCGCGCGCGGCGAGCTGCGCACCATCGCGGCGACCACGTGGAGCGAGTACAAGAAGTATTTCGAAAAGGATGCGGCGCTCGCGCGGCGCTTCCAGGTCGTGAAGGTCGAGGAGCCGAGCGAGCCGCTCGCGGCGGCGATGCTGCGCGGGATGGCCGGGCTGATGGAGCAGCACTTCAACGTGCGGATCCTCGACGACGCGATCACCGAGGCCGTGCGCCTGTCGCACCGCTACATCAGCGGCCGCCAGCTGCCGGACAAGGCGATCAGCGTGCTCGACACCGCGTGCGCGAAGGTCGCGCTCGCGCAGAGCGCGACGCCCGCCGCGATCGACGACACGAAGAAGCGCATCGAGCGGATCGACGCGGAAATCGCGTCGCTCGAACGCGAGGCGGCGAGCGGCGCCGCGCATGACGAGCGGCTCGGCGAGCTGCGCGGCGCGCGCGACGCGGCGCTCGCGCAACTCGCGGCCGACGACGCGCGCTACGAATCGGAGCGCGTGATCGTCGCGGAAATCACCGGGCTGCGCACCGCGCTCGACAGCGCGCGCGGCCCGTCCGAGGACGGCCAGCCGGTCGACGTGCAGGCCACCCGCGAGAAGCTCGCGGAACGCGTCGCGGCGCTGCATGCGCTGCAAGGCGGCGAGCCGATGGTGCCGCTGCAGGTCGACGGCCACGTGGTGGCCGAGATCGTCGCGTCGTGGACGGGCATTCCGCTCGGCCGGATGGTGAAGGACGAGATCGGCACGGTGCTGAACCTGCAGCCGCTGCTCGCCGCGCGCGTGATCGGCCAGGATCATGCGCTGGACGCGATCGCGCAGCGCGTGCGCACCGCATCGGCGAGCCTCGAGGATCCGAACAAGCCGCGCGGCGTGTTCATGTTCGTCGGGCCGTCGGGCGTCGGCAAGACCGAGACCGCGCTCGCGCTGGCCGACATCCTGTACGGCGGCGAACGCAAGATGGTCACGATCAACATGAGCGAGTACCAGGAGGCGCACAGCGTGTCGGGCCTGAAGGGCTCGCCGCCGGGCTACGTCGGCTACGGCGAGGGCGGCGTGCTGACCGAGGCGGTGCGCCGCAACCCGTATTCGGTCGTGCTGCTCGACGAGGTCGAGAAGGCGCACCCGGACGTGCTCGAGATGTTCTTCCAGGTGTTCGACAAGGGCATGATGGACGACGCCGAAGGGCGCGAGATCGACTTCCGCAACACGCTGATCATCCTGACGTCGAACGTCGGCTCGTCGGCGGTGATGCAGGCGTGCCTGAACAAGCCGGCGGAGGAACTGCCCGATCCGGACGCGCTCGCCGAAGCGCTGCGCCCGCAGCTGTACAAGACGTTCAAGCCCGCGTTCCTCGGCCGCATGAAGGTCGTGCCGTACTACCCGATTTCCGACGACGTGCTCGCCGAGATCATCGAGCTGAAGCTGGACCGCATCCGCCGCCGGATCGATGCGAACCACAAGGCCGTGTTCGAATGGGACGAGTCGCTCGTCGACGCGGTGCTCGCGCGCTGCACCGAGGTCGACTCGGGCGCCCGCAACGTCGACCACATCCTGAACGGCACGCTGCTGCCGGAGATCGCGGGCCACGTGCTGGGCCGGATCGCCGACGGCGCGGCCATCGCGCGCATCGCGGTGCGCGCGGACGACGCGGGCGAGTTCGTCTACACGGTCGAATGAGCCCTGCGCGAGCCCTTACATGCATCAACGGATTCACTGAACCATGCCGATCAATCACACCGAGCTGCTGACGCCGATCAGCGATGCGTCGCCGTGCGGCGACGACCTGCTGTTCTCGAACGACTTCGACGCGATCCAGGAAGCGCGGCGCTACGACGATCCGTCGCTCGACCAGGGCGAATGGGTGACCGAGATCAAGGAAGCCGACTGGGGCTTCGTCGTCGAGCGCGCGACCGCGCTCTTGAGCATGCAGACGAAGGACCTGCGGCTCGCCGTGTGGCTGACCGAGGCGCTCGCGCTCGAGGAAGGCATCGCCGGTCTCACCGAGGGCTACGCGCTGCTCGAAGGGCTGTGCCGCCAGTACTGGGACACCGTGCATCCGCTGCCGGAAGGCGACGATACCGAATACCGGCTCGGCAACGTCGCGTGGCTCGCCGGGCGCACGGCCGAGCTGCTGCGCGCGGTGCCGCTGACCGACGGCGCGTCGGGCGCGTTCAGCACGCTCGACTGGGAGGTCGCGCAGCACGTCGCGCAGGCCGTGAAGCGCGACCCCGAGCATGCGGACGACATCGCGCGCGGCAAGCCGTCGGTCGAGCAGATCGACGCGTCGCGGCGCATGACGCCGCTCGCGTTCTACTCGGCGCTGCTCGGCAACCTGAAGGCGTTCGAGTTCGCGATCGACGCGCTCGAGGAAACGCTCGACGCGCGCGCCGGCGATGCGGCGCCGAGCTTCCGGCAGGCGCGCGATGCGTTCGAGACCGTGTACCGCCTCGCCGAGCGCTTCGCGCGCGAGCAGGGCTATACGGGCACGGCGCCGCAGGCGGACGCGCAGGCGCAGCCGCAGCAAGCGGTGCCGCAGCAGCAGCCGGAGCGCATCGAGCCGAGCTTCGGCGCCCCGCATTACTTGGAGGAGACCCACGTGCAGCAGCCCGTTCCGCGTCCGGTGCCGCAGATGGTCGCCGGCATCCAGAATCGCGCGCAGGCAGTCGACCAGTTGCGCTCGGTCGCCCGCTATTTCCGGCAGACCGAGCCGCACAGCCCGGTCGCGTATCTCGCGGACAAGGCCGCCGAATGGGCCGACATGCCGCTGCACAAGTGGCTCGAGAGCGTCGTGAAGGATGACGGGTCGCTCGCGCATCTGCGGGAGCTGCTGGGTGTGAAGCCGGAGTGAGGGCGGACGATGCTCCCGCTATCTTGCTGATCAGCACCAGGCCGGATATCGATGATGTGAGCGCGGGCGACAAGTGGAACACCTTCGCCGACAGGTGGCACGACACGCGCTGAAGATGTCGACGATCCGGTTCGGCATCTTCACGCGCATCACGACCGCCTTGCGCGATCCCGTGAAGGCCGGGCCTTCCGCGTTGGCTTTCGCCTTTTCCGATCCTCGATCCACGGCAGGAGCGCGATGCCCACCGAGCTCGACATCAACCCCATGAGCAGAAAGAGCACGCCAAATCCAAGCTCGGAGCGCCACGTCCCTGTCACGACGGCTTCATTGCGGCGGGCAATGCCCGGAAACGCGGGCGAAACCCGCAGCCCGTCGTTTGCCGCCGCCGCGCAATACGTCGCCGTCATCGCGGCGATCTGCTCGACGCTGACTTCCGGATCCGGGTGGCGCTCATAAACCGGTGACCCGACCGGCTGCCACGTCGTATCGTATTGCCCCGACTGCCCTGCGCCGTAGCGGAATACCGCATGTGCTTCCCACGTCGAACGGCTCTTTCCGTAGCGTCTGGTCAGCTCGCATTGCTCGACGGACGAAGGGACATGCGGCCACGCCTGCGCGCGCAGGAGAATGACGGCATTGACGATGCCGCCCGCGCCGCTCAACAGCGCGAGCGCACCGAAGAACAGGATGACCGCCGCCCGCAAGCACCGCAAAGCGAATTTCATGCGCGTGCCCACAGTCCTTTCAGCGCCTCAGTGGCGGGGTGCCAACGAAGCCGTGACCGGGGCCGGCAAACAACGCCGGGATCATGGCCGTCGACAAGCGTCGAAGACGATCCCGCACACCCCCGACGCCCCGCTCACTGCCCCACCCGGAACTCGATCCGTCGATTCCTCGCCCTGCCTTCGGCCGTATCATTCGGCGCGATCGGCTGATCCGGTCCCACGCCGGTCGTCGTCATCTGCTGCGACGCGATCCCCTTCGTGATCAGATAGCCTTTCACCGCATCCGCACGCGCCTGGCTCAACGCGATGTTCGACGTGCGATTCCCCGAATTGTCCGTATGCCCGATGAGATCGACCGTCCGGTTCGTCATCTTCGTGAGCGCCGCGGCCATCTGGTCGAGCACCACCTTGCCCTGCGGCGTGAGCGTCGCGCTGCCGGTCTCGAACTCGATCGTGCGGTTCGCGAGCGTCTGGTCGAGCAGCCCCTGCTCGGACGCCGACACGCGCAGCCCGTTCTTGATCGTATAAGTCGGGTTCAGCGTGTTCGCCATGTCGCTCGCGAGCTGCTGGCGCTGCGCTTCGTTGCGCACCTCGCCCTTCATCTCGATCTGCGTGCCGTTGATCTTCAGCTGCCCCTTGCTGATCTGCTTCAGCGGCGCGCCGATCAGCTTCTGCACGTTCGCGCTCCAGTTCGGCGGCGTCGCGACGTCGCCGACCTCGATCTGGTCGACGACGCTGTTCGCGCCATACGTGTCGCGCAGTTTCTGCAGCACGGCGGCCTTGGTCGCTTCGTCGGGCACCTTGCCGCCGACGACGACCTGGCCGGGCGTCGCGTTCGCGGGCGGCGGCGTGGTGACGGCGGCCGGGTGGGCGGCCGCGCCGGACGCCGGCGCGGCGGGCGGGGCATTGCCGGACAGCGTCGTCGCGGGCACGTTGCCGGTGCCGACCGGCGTGACGGTCGCGCCGCTGTTCTGCGCGAAGCTGCTGGCGCCGCCGGCCAGCAGGCCGGCGGCGAGGAGGGCGGCGAGGACGGGCGAGAAGCGCGCGCGTCCGGTGTGAATCGTGTTGCGCATGCCGTCAGCCTCCGATGAACGCTTCGCGGAACGCGTCGATGGCGACGCGCAGCGACAGTTGCGGTTGGTCGAGGTAGCTGACGAGCTTGCTGATCCCATGATCGTTTTGCGCATGTGCGTCGATCCACTCCGGATCGTCGATGTCGATGTTGTGGGCGGCATAGGTCTGCGGGTCGACGACGCTCAGCAGCGTCTTCGCGGATGCGCCGTTGAAGCCGATGATGAGCCGCTCGCGCTCGGCGATCGTGCCGAGGAAGATCGCGAGCTCGAAGTCGGCCTGCGCGACGAACGGCGCGATCAGTTCGAGCCAGAACGCGGCGACGAGGCTGCGATAGAACGGATCGCCCGGCAGCGGCAGCGTGAGGCCGCGCTCGAGATGCGACGAGCCGCTCTGCATCACCGGGCGCAGCAGCGAGCCGAGCGCGAGCATCGCGCCGCGCAGCCGCACCGGGTGGCCGCTCGCGAGCAGCATCTGCTCGAGCCCGAACAGCGACTGGTGCTCGATGAAATCGTTGAAGGTGCCGTCGTGCGAGTTCGGCGAGCCGCCGATGTCGATCGGCACCTGCGTGTCGCCGAGCGCCTGCAGCGCGCCGGGCGGCTCCTCCTTGCCGAGCAGCGGCGGGATCTGCGCGGCGACGCGCGACCACAGGCGCGCGAACGCGAGCGGGCTGCGCGCGAGGAACGACAGCGGCCGCTCGACCTCGAGCGCGGTCGCGCCGAGGAACGGGAAGCGGCGCATCGACACGTCGTGGCTCGCGACCATGTGGCCGGCGATCGCGAGCTTGCTGCGCGAGCCGAGGAACGCGAAGTGCATCGGCTGCGCGTCTTCATAGACGATCTTCCAGCGCGGGTCCTCGGCGAGCAGTTCGAGCGCCTGCGCGATCCAGCGGTCCAGCGTCTGCAGCAGCTGCGGGTTGTGCGGGCTCTTCACGAAGTCGCCGCGCGACGGAATCTTGCCGAAGTAGGCGATCTGCGCCTGAACGGTTTGCGTCATTGCGCCCCCTGTGCGTTCGATGCGGCGGCGGCCGCGACGGCCGCCGCGGCCGGCGCCGCGCCCGATGCGCCGGCGCCCGGCTGGGCGGTGGCGTTGACGGCCGAGCCCGCGCCGACGTCGGCGACCGACGACGGCAGGCGCAGCCCGCGCAGGCTCTGCTGCTGCGGCTGGTCGCCGCCGCCGCCCGTCGGCTGCGACGTGCTGATGATGCGCATCGTCACCGACACGTTCACGCTGCCTTGCGTCCACGTGAGGTCGAAGGTGCCGTCCGGGCGGCGCTTGCGCTGCGCCGAGTTGATCAGCTTCTCGAGGCCGTAGCGGCCCGGCTCGTTGACGAGCTGGATCGTGCGGCCGTCGAAGGTGGTTGCCGACAGCGTCGCGCCCGGCGAGCCCTGCGGGTTCGGCCACACGAAGTTGGTCCACTGCGGCGGCGTGTTGCGGTAGCGCAGCTGCTGGCCGTCGATCGCGACGGTGTACTCGGTCGTGCCGGTGCTCGGCTGCGGCAGGATCTGGAACACGGTCTGCGGTTCCGACGAGGCCGCCGCGCCGCCGCCCGCCGCGCCGCCCGCGAGCGGTGCGACCCAGCGCGCGAAGCCGCTCGTGAAGTCCGGCGCGAGCGCGAGGCCCATGTCGCCCCAGGTGCGGGCCGCGAGCGTGTCGCCGCGGCGCACCGCGAGCGGCCCGAGCGTCGTGCCGACGAACTTCGCGATCGAGCCGTCCGGACCGAACACCTGCGCGATCTCGCCGGCGCCGGCCTCGACCTTCGCGTTCGCCGCGAACGGGTACTTCGTCGCGAGCGAGCCCTGGAACGGCTGGTAGACCTGCGCGTTCCACACCTTGTTGACCTCGGCGCTGGCCGGCTGGATCACCACCGCGAACGCCTGCATCAGCGGGCGCACCAGCAGCGGCCGCAGCGACTTGCGTTGCCCGTCGGTGAGGCCCGTCAGCATCTGCTCGTCGACGAACTTCAGCGAATCGGCGAGCTCCGAGCCGTTGCCGTCGAGCGTCTGCTGCATCAGCTGGCGCGCGCCGGGGCCCGGGTCGCCCTGGTTCTTGATCACGTTGAAGCGGGTGCGGACCTTCGACAGCGTGTCCATGTAGCCCTTCAGCATCGACGTGCCGTCATGCGACGCGACGATCCGCGCGAGGCCGACGAACTCCTGGCCGACCGGGCCCATCGGCACGTCCGCCGGATTGCCGTTGATGTCGATGTTGGCGGCCGCGACCTGGCCCGCCTGCGAGCGCGAGAACAGCTGCTTGACCCAGTTCACGACGCCCGTCTGCGCCTTCCTGATCGTCGCGTTCGCGACCGACGGGTTGTCCCACGAGGTCTGGTCGTACGCGGTCTCGAGGATCTTGCGGATCGGCGAATCCTGCGGATCGCCGAGACGGTTCATCCCGTCGACCGCCTGGCCGAAGCTGCTGAAGCCCTGCACCGCGATGCCCTGCATGAACTTCTGCCAGTGCTGCGCGTAGTCGGTCTTGTACATGCCGACGAGGGTCTTCTGGATCTGCTCGGGGCTGCCCTCGAGCGTCAGGTCGTCCTGCGTCGCCGTGTTCAGCACCCAGTCCTTCGCCTGCAGTTCCTTGGTGGCCGCGTCGCGGATCGCCGGCTGCACGTACTGGAACCACGCGTCGCGCGTGAACGTGCCCGGAATCGCGTAGCTGCCGGCCACCAGGCCCTGGCTGCCGTCGCCGACGATGCGCGCGACGGTCATCGGCGCGAAGCGGGTCGCCGCGCGCGCCTTGATTTCCTCATAGACGCGCTGGCGGGCCGGCATCCCGCGCACGACGCGGCGCAGGCTGTCGCGGGTCTGGTCGACGAGCGCGAGGTTCGCCTCGATCATCGGCCAGTCGTTGTCGTTCACGCGTGCGAGGTAGAACGAGATCATGCGTTCGGCGCTGCGGATCATCTCGTCGCGCGGCATGTTGCCCCGGTTCGTCTCGAGCCAGCCGCGCCAGAAGCGCGCGACCTGGTCGGTCAGGTGCGCCTGCTCGACGTGGCGCTTGTCGGACAGCATCAGGTAGGTCTTCAGCGCGTTGTACGCGTCCTGCACGTTGGTCGGCGACGCGTCGCTGTACAGGCCGCCCTGCTGTTGCTGCTGCTGGGCCGGTGCGCCGGCCTGCGGTGCGGCGCCGGCCGGGCTGGTCGACACCGGCAGCGGGCCCGCCTGCGCGGCGCCGGATTCCGGCGGGCGCGTCATCGGCACGAGCTGGTCGGGGTGCGCGTTCACGTCCTTCAGGAACGACGCGAGGTTCTGCGACACCGGGCTCAGCAGGATCTGGCGCACGCCGTTGTAGTACTCGGTCAGCAGGTGCTGCTCGAGGCGGTCGCCCTGGTAGAGGCCGAGCGACACCGACAGCGGCTTGTCGCGGCGGAACTGCTCGAGCTGTTCGATCCGGTCCTCGAGAATGTCCATCGCCTGCAGGCGCGACTGCAGGTCGTTGCGGCCCTGCTGCAGGCGCGTGACGTTGTCGAGGTCGGCCTGCACGTTCGCGACGAGCTGCTGGTTGCCGATCGTCGACCAGGTCCAGCCGCCGAGCGCGAGCGCGAGCGCCGCGACGAAGCCGAAGAAGGTGGCGTAGCGCAGCCGTGTCTTGGTCGGGCTCGCGAACTGCCGCACCGTCTGGCGATCGGCGAAGATCACCTTCGAGAACAGGTCGCGCAGGAAGAAGCCGTTCTTCGAGAACGCGCTGTGCGGCTTGGGCAGCGCGCTGCCGTCGAGGCCGAAGCGGTGCGCGATGCGCTGCGCGGCGGCGCTGTTGGTCTCGCCTTCCTGCAAGGCGCTGGTGAAGTAGAAGCCGCGGAAGATCGGCTTGTACTGGAACGGGTTGTTCTCGAACAGCGTCGCGAGGAACGCGCGCAGCGACGGCTTGATGGTCGAGAATTCGAGCGGGAAGCTGAGCTGGCCCGGCGACAGCTGGTTGCCGCGCGACAGCGACAGCTGCGCGACGCTGATTTCCTTCAGGCCTTCGTACAGCTCCTCGAAGCGCTCGTCGAACAGCGCGACCACGTCGCGCTTCTCGTCCGGCTCGTAGGGCAGCGTCGCGCCCCATACGCGGTCGTACTCGTGCTTGTCGCTGCTGCTGAAGAATTCGGTGAAGCCGGTGATCAGGTCCGCCTTCGTGAACATCACGTAGACGGGCGCGAACACTTCGAGCTTCTCGGTCAGTTCCTGCACGCGCTGGCGGAGGTTTTTGGCGAGATTGATCGCGAATTCGGGGCGGTTGCCGGTGAGTTCGGCGATGCTCGCGGTGACGATGATCCCGTTGATCGGCGCCTTCGGGCGGTAGCGCTTGAGCAGGCCGAGGAAGCCGAGCCATTCGCTGCGGTCCTCCTCGTGCACCGAGTAGCGGCCCGCCGTGTCGAGCAGGATGCCTTCGGTCGTGAAGAACCAGTCGCAGTTGCGGGTGCCGCCGATGCCGTGGATCACGGCGCTGTTCTTGTCCGCGAACGGGAACTGCAGGCCGGAATTGATCACCGCGCTGCTCTTGCCGGCGGCCGGGTTGCCGATCACGATGTACCACGGCAGTTCGTACAGCGCGGAGCCGCCCGAGACCTGCCCGATCTTCGACGTCTTGATCGTCTTCACCGCGTCGGACAGGCGCGTGCGCAGCACGTCGAGGTCGGCGGACTTCGTGTCCTGTGCGGCGGCAGCAGCGGCCGGCGCGGTGATCTTGCCGGTTTCCGCCTGTTCCTCGAGCATCTCGCCGAGCTGGCGGTTCGCGCGCTTCACGCGCCAGCGCCGCCACAGCGCGACGGCGAGCCACAGCGCGAGAATCGCCGCGAAGGCGAGCGCCGCCCACAGGAGCGGCAGCTGCAGCGTATCGGCGACGATGAAGAGGATCGCCGCGAGCGCGACGATCCCGACGATCGAGAGCGTACGCGGATGGGTCAGCACGTTGAGGATGCGTTGCATAGGACGTTCAGGTTCCGGTGCGATTCGATGAGGCGACGCAGGCGCGCCGAGCGGCAAGGGTGGCGCCGCGATGTGTCGCCATGCTGTCAAACGGGGTGAAAGGGGCCGGCATCAATGCGTCCGCGGCATCGGAGAGGGCGCGCGCATTAACGAAAGGACACTGTGAGATTTAAAACGGAACCGGCGGCCCCGGATAATCGCGCACCGGAATGCACGACCGCTTGTACCGCCCATATCGTTTCCTGCCGGGATATTAAAAAGCCCCATGCCGCCCTCATTATTTCCTGTCCGGCCGCGTTGGCTAGCGGCCGCGTCCCAGCTTAAAACCGGGTTTATGGTATTCAACGTGCCCGAGATCCATCATTTTCCATCGGCCGCCCCAGGTCAGGCCGACCTGCTCGGCGACCTGTCCGTATAACTGGTAGCCGCGCATCGCCCACGGATCTTTTTCGGAAATCACCAGCTTGCCGTCGCGCAGGAACGCATTGTCCGACGCCAGCCCGTATTGGTGATAACTCTGGAACGCCGCCGCATTGGTCACGTTGCTGCCCATTTGCGCCAGCCGGTTTTGCCGTTCCGGGCTCCGGTAACCTTCCAGTAACGCCATTTCATAACCGTGTTGCTCGTGCATGATCTTGTAGACCAGCAGCAGGCGCGTGCGGAAATCCGGATCCAGCAGGTTCCAGTCGCGGCTGGCGTCCTTCAGTGCCGGCCGCACCAGCTCGACTTCCTTGGTGGCAAAGACTTCCGGCGGCAACGGCGGCGGCGGCACGAGCTGCTCGCCCTGCAGCAGGGCGGCGATCTTCTCGTCGGGCGCGCGCGCCGTGTCGTCGTATTGAAATAATTGCCGGCCGCGCAACGCAATGGCGACCAATGGCGGCGTCGCAAGAATACCTGTCGACACCATAATCAGCAAGCGTCGTCGGACAAGTAAATTTTGCACGCCATTTAAAGCATCCCGGGTAACGGTTGCCGATTTAACAATCTGACCGCGGGTGCGCATCGCGCGATCGTTCGCGCGGCGCGTGAGACGGCCGTGAAACTGGGCGACCGATTCGAAAACGGTCGCGCGGACGCCAGGTAAAAGCAGCAGCGCCGCGAGGGCGACCGCGGCGGCGAAATAGGCGATGAGTGCGACGGCAATCAACGATATCCCCGGAAATTGGAATTGATTGTGTTTTGCAATGCTTGCTCTTAGAATCAGGCCTGCTCTGAGAGGCCGGGCTATATTATCGCGGCGAATTAAACCAGGATTCAATGAGACGCTGAATGAGTGCGCCGGAAAATTCAAATCCAAAAACTCCGCCCAGCCTGCTGTCCGATACGAAACAGGCAGACGGGCCTCAGCATTCGCGCATTCTCGCGAATCTGGAAGGCCGCGTCACCCAGCAGGCTGAACCGCCGCGCCGTTCGCTGAAGGCGCCGATCGCAGCGGTCGTTGCGCTCGTGGTCGCGGTGGGCGGCTGGGGTGCATGGCGCATGCAGCAGGCGAGCGATACCCCCGTGGCCGTCGCGGCCGCGCCCGCCGTGCAGGCGCCAGCGCCCGCGAAGGCCGTGCCCGCCAGCGCGGCCGCGCCGCAGCTCGCGCAGAACGCCGCGAGTGCGCCGCAGCCGGCCACGATCGTCAACGACGACACGGCATCCAGATCCGCTGCATCCGCGGCGTCCGCTCCGGCGGCCGACAACGGCCGCCTGTCGCGCGCGCTCGCGAACGGCGCCGACGATGCGTCGGGCGCCGCGCCGGCAGCGGCGGCGGCCGCGAAGCCCGATACGGCGAAAGCTGATGCCGCGAAAGTCGACACCGCGAAAGCCGATACCGCGAAAGCCGATACCGCGAAAGCCGATACCGCGAAGAGCGCGAAGGCCGCCACGGGTGCCGCACGCGGCAAGACCGACGCGAAGGCCGACGCCGCGCAGGCGAAGGCCGACGCGAAGAAGCATCGCAAGGAGCAGCAGCAGGCCGAGCTCGCGCAGGCGAAGAAGCGCCGGGACGCGCAGGCGCGCACCGCAACGGCGAAGGCGTCCGCGAAGGACGATCCGGACGCCGACCTGCTCGCGGCGCTCGTCGCGCGCACGAAGCCGGCCGACAAGAAGAGCAGTGCGACCTCTGCCCAGGCGGCGCCGACCAAGACCGCCGCATCCGCCGCGACATCCGGCGGCGGCACGGCGCTCGCCGCGCGCGTGAAGGAGTGTTCGGAACGCGGCTTCTTCGAGGATCAGCTGTGCCGGTGGCGCGTGTGCGACGGCCACTGGGGCAAGGATCCCGCGTGCCCGGCCGCGGCGCAGAACCGCCAGTAAGCCGCCGTTGCGCCCTGATGCATGCGCCGCCCCTCCGGGCGGCGTTAATGGAGATGGTCAGCCCGATCCCTACTCAGCGGACTACGCTGAGTAGGGATTGTTCTTTTTGGGGACCATCATGCTTTGTGCGCCGCGCGCCCGCTTTGTGACGGTGTCACGAAGATGGCACACTGGTCGGGCATATAACCCCCTTACCCTTGTTGCGCGGCGCCCGCGCGCGGGCGGCGATCGCGCCGGCCGCACGGCGCGACGCGGCCGCGCGCCGCACGACCTTCGACATGATCGTACAGACTTACGGCGCCGATACGTCCGGCATGGTGTGCGGGTTCCGCTTCCTGCCCGGCGAGCCGGGCGCGACGCTCGACGCTGATTCGGCCGCCGCGTGGCTGCACCAGCAGCGGACGGCCGAGCCGGACGACGCATTCGTCTGGCTGCACTTCAACCTCGCGCACGGCGCCAGCGAGCGCTGGATGCGCACGCATCTCGGGCTGCCCGACAGCTTCTTCGAATTCCTGCACGACGGGTCGCGCTCGACGCGCATCGAGCAGGAGGACGGCGCGCTGCGCGCGATCGTCAACGACGTGATGTTCAACCTCGAGCTGACGCCGTCGGAGATCGCGACGCTGTTCGTCCACGTCGAGCGGCGCGTGATGGTCACCGCGCGGCTCAAGCCGCTGCGTTCGGTCGACACGCTGCGCGCGAGCGTGCGGGACGGCGAGCGCTTCCGCTCGCCCGCGGAACTGCTCGTGCATCTGCTGCGCGACCAGGCCGACCTGCTGATCCACATCGTGCGGCGCACCAGCATCGACGTCGACCGGATCGAGGATCGCTTCCTGTCGCAGCGCCTGACCGCGAGCCGTGTCGAGCTCGGCGTGATGCGCCGCACGCTGACGCGCCTGCAGCGCATGCTCGCGCCGGAGCCCGGCTCGATCTTCCGGCTGCTCGCGAAGCCGCCGGCCTGGCTGCATGCGGAGGACAGGCAGGCGCTGCGCGAGTCGACCGAGGAATTTTCGCTGGTGCTCGCCGATCTCGCGGGGCTGGTCGAGCGGATCAAGCTGCTGCAGGAAGAGATCGGCTCGCGCCTCGACGAGCAGAACAACCGCACGCTGTTCACGCTGACGCTGGTGACCGTGATCGCGCTGCCGATCAACATCGTCGCGGGCTTCTTCGGGATGAACGTCGGCGGGATTCCGTTCTCGGAGAACAAGCACGGCTTCTGGCTGATGGTGCTGTTCGTCGCCGGCTTCACGGCGCTTGCCGCGTGGTGGGCATTCCGCCGGCGCGGCGGCGATCGCTAGCGGCGCACCCCGCCGTGCATGAAAAACGGGCCTCCACCGGAGGCCCGTCGTTCGTTCGGACACCGCCGCGCGCGCGATGCGGGGCGCGCGGCAGGCCGAGGCTCAGGCGTATTACTGCGTGAGCGTCTTGCGCGGCACGAACTTGCCCTGATAACGCAGCGCCGGATGTTCCTGCGGCGTCGTGATGCCGTCGAACGTCGGCGTCTGGCGCAGCTTCATCGCCGCCGGCGATGCGACCGAGCCGATCGACGTCGAGCGCGATGCCGGCGCGAGATTGTTCGCGACGAGCAGCGCGGCTTCGCTCTTCAGGTTCGCGAGCAGCACCGGATCGGTCGAGCGGTTGACCTGCGTGAGCAGCCCGCTCCATGCCGCATCGCTGTAGTTCACCACGTAGTAGTCGAGGCCGCTCGGATCCGCGACCACGCCCGTGCAGCCGTCCACGCGGATTTGCGCCTGCGTGTCCTTCAGCGCGTACGTCGTGCGGTTCGCGAGGCCCTGGCCATACGCGAGCGTGATCGGCACCGTCCACTGCGTGCCCGGATACGGGTTCTTGTTCGGGAACGGCTGCTGCTTCAGCGTGACGACGGTCTGGTTCTTCGTCAGGTCGCACTGCGTGTCGAGCGTGACCAGCGGCACGCCGGTCTGGCGCGTGTAGCTGTCGCCGATCGGGCCGACGGCCTGGCCGGTCGACTTCGACACCGCGTCCCACAGGCGCTTCGGCGTGCCGTTGCCGAACGAGTAGTCGGTCAGGTATTGCTGCAGGCCCGAACGCAGCGGCTGTTCGCCGACGAAGTTCTCGATCGTCTTCAGCACGTGCGCACCCTTGTTGTAGACGAACGCGCTCGCGCTCACCACGAAGTCGTTCGACGCCCACCCGTTGAAGTTCGGGGCGACCGGGAACGCGTTCGGGCCGATGTCGCGGTTGATCACGCGGTACTTGTTCGTCACCTGGTCGAGCCAGCTGAACTCGTCCGGGAAGAACTGGATCGTCGTCTTCACCTCGAAGAAGCGCGCGAACGATTCGTTCAGCCAGACGTTGTCCCACCAGTCGGTGGTGACGAGATCGCCGAACCACTGGTGCGCGACTTCATGCGTCAGCACCTGGTTGCCGTAGCGCGACATCGGCTTGCCCGGTTCGGGCAGGATGTCGTCCGCGAACTCGAGGATCGACCCCCAGTTCTCCATCCCGCCGAAGTTCAGGTTCTTCTCCGCCTTGAACGCATCGTTCGCGGCAACCGTGTCGAACTTCGTCAGCGGCAGCGGAATGCCCGTGTAGCGGTAGTAGAAGTCGAGCGCCTGCTTGGTGCGCTGCATCGCCGGCTGCGCCCAGTCGCGCATGCCCGGCGGCGTGAACACGCGCAGGTGCAGGCCCTTGCCGTCCGGCAGCGGGCTCGAGAAGTCGTCCTCGTAGGTGTCGAACAGGCCGCCGCCGAAGAACACCAGGTACTGCGGCATCGGCGGGGTCTTCTCGAACGACACGAGCTTGTAGCCGCCGCCGACGTTCGTCGACGGCTTCTCGGCGCCATTCGACACGACGCGCCAGTTCTGCGGCACTTCGGCGGTGATTTCATAGGTCGGGCGGAACGCCGGCTCGTCCCAGCCGGGGAACCACTGGCGTGCGAGGTTGGTTTCGCCCTGCGTGAGGATCGCGCCGCTCGTCGTGCCGTCGGTGGCCTTCAGGTCGACGCGGAACACGCCTTCGGCCGCCGAGCAGCCCGGATACGGATCGTCGCCGCAGCTGCCGCCGGTGTGGTTGACCGGATCGTCGTAGGTCTTGAAGTTGATGATGCCGGACCACTCCATGTGCAGCGAATAGGTGCCGGGCGAGATCGTGCCGCTGGCCGGGCGCAGCTGGTAGAAGTCGCCCTTGTCCTGCGGCGTCGCGATCAGCTGCACGTTGCCGGGCTGCAGCGTGACGCGGCCGTTGGTGAACTTGATCCGGTGGCCGGCGACCACGATCGACGACACCGGCTTGAGCACCTTGATCTCGACGTCGGCGCGGCCGTCGAACGCGTTCAGCGCGTCGTTCGGGCGGAACCACAGCCGGTAGTTGACCGGCACCACGGTGTCGGGCATCTCGACGGGGCGCACGCTCTTGTCCACGTTGGACGCGGCCGGCTGAGGCGCGGCCGGCGTCGACGCGGCATTCGGGTTGCCGGCCGCGCTGAGCGCGGAAGCCGAGCCGGCGCCGCCGTCATCGCCGCCGCATCCGGCGAGCGCGAGCGCCGCGACGATCGGCAGATAACGCATCTTGCGATTGTTCATCCACATACTGAAACCTCGATTATTGAAAGGAGTCGTTCAGTGCTGCGAAAACACCCGGCAAAAAGCATCCCCTCGCCGTTAATCAACAGCGACGTGAAATGCCAATGACGGATTATTCGAAAAGACGGCTGGCTGACTACGTGAAGGTAATCATGGTTTGCTGCCCCCTCTGGATTTTCAATTGTCGGTTAACTTGTCGGTTCAAATATGCCGGGCGCGTGTTGTACTGAATGGAATTCGCGCGCACGGCAAGCGGCGGCGCGCCCGGGCGGGCGCGCAACCCCATCGAATCGACGGCCAACGGGGCAGGCCGGGCCTTGCGCCGCGCGACCGGAACGCGTCGTCGGCGCTCCGTAAAATCGTCGTCATGCGGCATCGAGGTTTGTCAGCCTGCTCGAAGGATGGGTCAATATACTTGATGGTTTTGAGTAAAGGAAACGAAAAATTTAGAGAATGCTTCGCTTGAAATTTTCGCGATTCCTTGAATGATCGCGGTCGTTAATTCGCTTGTCTGTTTAGTCCGCGAATCCGTAGTTTTAATGTATTAAAGATCGGCGGAGGCGCGGGAAACTACGAAGTCCGGGGTGCCGGCGCGCGCCCGGTACAATGCCGCAACGCCCGTTCGCCGCGAGGAGGCCGCCGATGTCGCCTGTCCCGTTCCGTGCCGCGCCGTTGCGCGCCATCCTGTTGCTCGTTGTCGCCGTGCTCGTGCTCGGCGGGTGCGCGGGCCTGATGCCCGACCGTGTGCATGTGACGGTCGCCGGGCTCGAGCCGCTCGTCGGCCAGGGGCTCGAGATGCGCTTCAACCTGAAGCTGCGCGTGCAGAACCCGACCGACGCGCCGATCGACTACGACGGCATCGCGGTGACGCTGGAGCTGAACGGCCAGCCGTTCGCGAGCGGCGTCAGCGATCGCGTCGGCGTCGTGCCGCGCTTCGGCGAGGCGGTGCTCGACGTGCCGGTGTCGGTGTCCGCGTTCGCCGCCGCGCGGCAGGCGTGGAACCTGGCCGGCGCCGCGTCGGCGGGCGAGCTGCCGTATGCGCTGCGCGGCCGGCTCGCGGGCAGCGCGTTCGGCGCGGTGCGCTTCACCGACGCGGGCACGCTGCGCCTGCCGGCGATGCCGGGCTGGGGCGGGTGACACGCGCGGCGGCGCCTGACGATCCTTGATGTTCTCTTCACACGATTTCTCGATGTTGCGCCGCGATCGCGCCTAAACTGGCCGGGTCCGACTGGCGGACTTTTCGATGAGGAGTGCACATGGCAGCGAAATTCGTCATCAAGCAGGCGACCAACGGCCAGTTCCTGTTCCACCTGAAGGCCGGCAACGGCGAGATCATCCTGCGCAGCGAGCTGTACAAGACGAAGGCGTCGGCGGAGAACGGCGTCGCGTCGGTGCGCAAGAATGCGCCGGACGACGGTCGCTACGAGCGCAAGACCGCGCACAACGGCGAGTACATGTTCAACCTGAAGGCCGGAAACCACGAGATCATCGGCACGAGCGAGACGTATGCGACCGAGGCGGGCCGCGACAACGGCATCGCATCGGTGAAGCAGAACGCCCCCGACGCGCCGCTCGAGGATCTGACCTGACACGCCGCCCGCACGGACGCCGCCGGCCCCGCCGCCCGTCCTTTGCCGCGTCGAGCAAAGCAGGGTAAGGTGTGGTCCGCGCGGCGGATTCCCGCTGCCTGTCGAAGTCAACCGTTGCCGAGTTCGCGTGACCGAATTTCCCGTTTTCCACTGGACCGACGCCGCCGGCGTCGATCATGCCGTGCGCTGGCGTTCCGAAGCCGGCGTGGCGCCGCCCAAGCGTGCGGTGCCGGCCGACGACCGTATCAATGCCGACGCCGCCTATCGTCTCGCGTGCGAGGGCACCGCGCTCGTCTGGCAGGGCGATTTCCAGAACGCGCGCCAGCTCGTGCAGGCGATGGCGCGCCGCGTCGACCGCAAGCCGAAGAAGGCGAAGGCCGCGGCCGGCGCCGACGCGTTCAACCTGCATCGCCTCGCACAGTCGCAGCGCGCCCGCACGCTCGGGATGGTGCTGATTCCGCTCGACGCCGACTACACGATTGCCCTGCGCCGCGCCCCCGATGTGCGCGCCGCGTGCGAGGAAGCGTACGGCCCCGGCGGCGCGCCGTCGGTCGTGTCGCTGCGCGAGCTGCTCGGCCTCGTCGGCGCGCACGAGTGGCGCAAGAAGGGCGTGCCGATTCCGGCGCTCGGCGGCGCGCCGATTCATCCGTACTATGGCGTGTTCTCGCCGGTGCGCGGCGAATACGTCGAGCTCGTCGCGCGCGCGCCGCTGCCGGCCGACACGCTCGCGTTCGACGTCGGCACCGGCACCGGCGTGCTGGCCGCGGTGCTCGCGGCGCGCGGCGTCAAGCGGGTGGTTGCAACCGACCAGGATGCGCGGGCGCTCGCCTGCGCGCGCGAGAACGTCGAGCGGCTCGGTTATGCGGCGCAGGTCGACGTCGTCGAGGCCGACCTGTTCCCGGCCGGCCGTGCGCCGCTCGTGGTCTGCAATCCGCCGTGGGTGCCGGCCCGGCCGAGCGCGCCGATCGAATACGCGGTCTACGATCCGGACAGCCGCATGCTGCGCGGCTTCCTCGCCGGGCTCGCCGCGCACCTCGAGCCGGGCGGCGAGGGCTGGCTGATCCTGTCCGATTTCGCCGAGCATCTGGGCCTGCGGCCGCGCGACACGCTGCTGCAGTGGATCGACGAAGCGGGCCTCGTCGTGCTCGGCCGCGACGACATCCGCCCCGCGCACCCGAAGGCGGCCGACGCCGACGATCCGCTGCACGCCGCGCGCCGCGCGGAGGTGACGTCGCTCTGGCGGCTCGGTGCGCGGAGCTGAGCGCGCGTTTTCGGTAAACTGTCGCCATTCCTCACGATTTCCCGCCAGCGGGCCGCGCGCTTTCCACGCGCGCGGCCCGGTGCCGCTTCACCATGTCGAACAAGACCCACGATATCCGCCCCGAGCAGTCCGTCGAGCTGCTGAAGGAACTGCACATCCTGACCCGCGACGGCAAGCTGAACCAGGACAGCCGCCGCAAGCTGAAGCAGGTCTATCACCTGTTCCAGTTCATCGAGCCGCTGCTCGCCAGCGTGCAGGCCGAGCGCGGCGGCGTGACGCTCGCCGATCACGGCGCGGGCAAGTCGTATCTCGGCTTCATCCTGTACGACCTGTTCTTCAAGCAGCAGCCGGGGCACGGCACGCCCGCGTTCGCGTCGCACATCTATGGGATCGAGACGCGCGAGGAGCTGGTCGCGCGCTCGGCCGAACTCGCCGCGCGGCTGGGTTTCGGCGGGATGTCGTTCCTTAACCTGTCCGTGGCCGAGTCGATCACGTCGCCGCTGCTGCCCGCGACGGTCGACGTCGTTACCGCGCTGCACGCGTGCGACACCGCGACCGACGACGCGATCCGCTTTGCGCTCGCGAAGCAGGCGCGGCACATCGTGCTGGTGCCGTGCTGCCAGGCGGAGATCGCCGGCGTGCTGCGCAGGAACAAGGGCAAGTCGCTCGCGAACGCGCTGACCGAGGTGTGGCGGCATCCGCTGCACACGCGCGAATTCGGCAGCCAGATCACCAACGTGCTGCGCTGCCTGCAGCTCGAGGCGCACGGCTACCAGGTCAGCGTGACCGAGCTGGTCGGCTGGGAGCACTCGATGAAGAACGAGCTGATCATCGCGCAGTACAAGAACCTGCCGCGCCGTCGCCCGGGCGAGCGGCTCACCGAAATTCTCGACATGTTCGGCCTCGCGGAGCTGCGCGAGCGCTTCTTCGTGCCGCAGGGCGCGCAGCCGGCCGGCGAGGAAGCGGCGCCCGTCGCCGACTGATCCGGCCGCCGCCCGCCGCTCAGACGTCGTCGCCGGCGCGGCTCATCCAGTCGCGCCAGCCGTCGTGGCCGAGGCGGCGCAGCGTGTCCTGGTTTTTCTCGTAGATCGCGGATGCATCCGGAAACGCGTCGACCGCGCGCGCGATGCTGTCCTCGCGCAGCAGGTGCAGGATCGGATACGGCGCGCGGTTCGTGTAGTTCTCGATGTCGTCGGGTTCGCTGCCTTCGAACCGGTAGTCCGGATGGAAGCTCGCGATCTGCAGCACGCCGTCGAGCTTCAGCTGCCGCACGAGCCGGTCGGCGAAGAACAGCGCATCGTTGTAGTCGACGAAATCCGCGAACGCGCGCGGGTAGATCACGAGCGTCGTGTCGACCTGCTTCGGATCGGCGGCTTCGAGCAGCCGCAGCTCGGTTTCGAGATCGGCGAGCGCATCCTCGAGCGTCGCCGCTTCGCTGATCGCGTAGCGCACCTGCTCCTTCACGTACACGCTTTTCGCGAACGGGCACAGATTGAGCCCGATCACCGCGCGCGCGAGCCAGTGCCGGGTGGCGGCGAGGATGTCGTCGTGCGAAGGGGCGCGGGTGTCGGTCATGGCAGGGCGGAAAGATCGGAGACGGCCGCATTGTAGCGGGCGCGGCGCAGGCCGCCCGTCACGCGCATGCAGCCTCGATCAGCTGCGTGGCCAGCGCCGGCGCCGCGCCGATCGGCGTCTCGCCGTACCGGTACGTCTGGCTCGCCGCGTAGATCCCCTCGATCACGAGCGCGAGCGAATCGGCCAGGAAGGCCGGCTGCCGCGCGCCGGCGCTCGCGCACAGCTCGACGAGCCGCGCCATCAGCCGTTCCTTGTTCTGCGCGACGCGTTCGCGCGCCGGGTGCGACGCGTCCGGGAATTCCGCGGCGACGTTGACGAACGGGCAGCCGCGGTAATCCTTCTGCGTCGCGCGCTCGGCGAGATCGGTGAAGTACTGGATCAGCTGCGCCTTCGGCTGGCCGGGATGCTTCGCGACGCTCGTGTCGAAGCGCTCGAAGAAGCACGCATCCATCCGCTCCAGATACGCGAGGATCAGCTCGTCCTTCGACGAGAACTGGCGATACAGGCTCATCTTGTTGACGCCGGCCAGCTCCACCACGGCCTCGACGCCCACCGCGCGCACCCCTTCCCTGTAGAACAGCTCTTCGGCCGCGCGCAGCAGGTGCTCCTGCGCGGCAGCGCCCGAGATCGGCTGCCGCGTGCGGCGCGATGCGGGCTTGGCGGTCTCGATGTCGGACATGTTGGCCTCGAAGTCGAAATTGAATGCTTGACATGTTACCGACTGGTCACTACGATCGCAACACACTTGTGACTGATCGGTAACAATGCGATCGGATCGATGACAACTGCCAGGCGTCGGCCAGGGGCCGGCCGACGCGGGGTGCGGCGGAGGTGGCCCGTTTTGCGTGGGGCCGGGCGAGGCGCAGAGGCGCCCATTCCGGTCGACAGCGCTGCATGGGATTGGACTAAGCGCGCAAGCGCCGAGTCCGGTCGACAGGAGAATACGGACATGAACTGGGCGGCAAGACGAATCGGCGGGCGCTTCCACTACGGATGGCTCGCGGCGGCGGTGGTATTCCTGATCCTGCTGGCGGCGGCCGGCACCCGAGCGACGCCGAGCGTGCTGATGGTGCCGCTCGAGCGGGAGCTCGGCTGGAGCCGCGCGGCGATCTCGCTGGCGATTTCGGTGAACATCGCGCTATACGGGCTGACCGGGCCGTTCGCGGCCGCGGCGATGCAGCGCTTCGGGCTGCGGCCGACCATCCTGACCGCGCTCGTGACGATGGGCGCGGGCGTTGCGCTGTCGTCGATGATGACGCAGAGCTGGCAGATGGTGCTGATCTGGGGCCTGATGGTCGGCAGCTCGACGGGCGTCGTCGCGCTGACGCTGTCGGCGACCTTCGTCACGCGCTGGTTCCACGCGCGGCGCGGGCTCGTGATGGGGGTGCTGACGGCGAGCACGGCCACCGGCCAGCTCGTGTTCCTGCCGATGCTCGCGGCGATCGCGCAGCGGCACGGCTGGCGGCCGGTCGTGCTGGTCGTCGCGCTGGCGGCGGCGATCGTGATTCCGCTCGTCGCGCTGCTGCTGCCGGAGCGGCCGTCCGACGTCGCGCTGCGTCCGTACGGTGAGCCGGCCGATGCGCCGCCCGCCGCCGACGCGTCGAAGGAGAACCCGCTCAAGGTCGCATTCGGCACGCTGCTTACCGCCAGCCGCTCGCGCGATTTCTGGCTGCTGTTCTTCAGCTTCTTCATCTGCGGCGCGAGCACCAACGGCTACGTCGGCACGCACCTGATCGCGATGTGCAGCGACTACGGGATGACGGAAGTGCAGGGCGCGTCGCTGCTCGCCGCGATGGGCGTGTTCGACCTGTTCGGCACCACGCTGTCGGGCTGGCTGTCCGACCGCTACGACAACCGCGTGCTGCTGTTCTGGTACTACGGGCTGCGCGGGCTGTCGCTGATCTACCTGCCGCACGCGTTCGGCATCGATTTCTTCGGGCTGCCGCTGTTCGCGATGTTCTACGGGCTCGACTGGATCGCCACCGTGCCGCCGACGGTGCGGCTCGCGACCGACGTGTTCGGCAAGACGGCCGCGCCCGTCGTGTTCGGCTGGATCGTCGCCGGCCACCAGCTCGGCGCGGCGTTCGCGGCGCTCGGCGCGGGGATGCTGCGTGCGAGCCTCGGCACCTACACGATCGCGTCGATGATCTCGGGCGGGCTGTGCATCCTCGGCGCGCTGGTCGTGCTGCGCATCAACCGCGGCACGTCGCGCGCGGCGGCGCAGCCGGTCTGAGCATCGGGCAGGCGGGCCGCGCGCGGCCCGGCCATAGCAGGATCGGCGATTTGCATTGATCGCCCCGGCCGGGCGCGGCGGCGCGCAACCGGTTATGCTTGCGGTTCTCCGGGCGTTCGCGCCCCTTCATCGATACCAACGAGGATCCGCATGTCCGTCAAACCTGCACCCACCTCTGTTTCGATTCATGAACTGATCGCGGGCCGCTGGAGCCCGCGCGCCTATTCGAACGCGCCGGTCGCCGCCGACCAGCTGCACGCCGTGCTCGAGGCCGCGCGCTGGGCGCCGTCGGCCTACAACGCGCAGCCGTGGCGTTTCATCGTGTTCGATCGCGCGCGCGACGAAGCGGCGTTCAAGCGCGCGTTCGCGACGCTGGTGCCGTTCAACCAGGGCTGGAACGCGCCCGCACCGGTGCTGATCGCGGTGACCGCGCATACGCTCACGCCGAAGGGCGAGCCGGCGCCGACCGCGCTGTACGACGCCGGCGCGGCCGCGATGTCGCTGGTGCTGCAGGCGCACGCGCTCGGGCTCGCGGCTCACCAGATGAGCGGGTTCGACGCGAATGCGTTCCGCACCGCGTTCGCGATCCCGGCGGACGTCGCGATTCCCGCGCTGATCTCGATCGGCCACTATGGCGATGCCGACAAGCTCGATCCGGTGCTGCGCGATCGCGAGAAGGCGCCGCGCACGCGCCATCCGATCGGCGAAGTGGTGTACGCGGGCGCGTGGAAGAAGGGGTTCGACGCGGCGGCGTGAGCCCGCCGCATGCGCCTCGCGCGTTGCGGTTTCTTCAGATGTTTATTCAGGCATCGGCAGGCGCGGCCATCCCTCGGCCGCCGGCCGCGTTTCTCCGTCACCGGAGGCCGGCACCCGATTGTGATCACGCGGGCTTCGTGATAAAAAGCCCGTCCTTTCCGTTTTCGCGCCGGCCATGCGGCGGCACCTTCCCATGACTTACTGCGCGATCGACTTCGGTACGTCCAATTCCGCCGTGGCGCTGCCCGACGGCGCGGGCATGCGGCTCGCTCCCGTCGAGGGCGCCCACCTGACGCTGCCGACCGCCATTTTCTTCAACAACGACGAGGAGACGGTCGAATACGGCCGCGCGGCGCTCGCGTCGTATATCGACGGCTTCGACGGCCGGCTGATGCGCTCGATGAAGAGCATCCTCGGTTCGCCGCTCGCGGAGACGACCACCGATCTCGGCGACGGCACCGCGATGGCGTACACCGACATCATCGCGCGCTTCCTCACGCACCTGAAACGCAATGCGGAGGCCTGCGCCGGCGCGCCGATCGGCCGCGCGGTGCTCGGCCGGCCGGTGTTCTTCGTCGACGACGATCCGCGCGCCGACCAGCTCGCGCAGGACCAGCTCGAAGCGGCCGCGCGCGCGGTCGGCTTCAACGACGTGCATTTCCAGTACGAGCCGATCGCCGCCGCGTTCGACTACGAGTCGCGCCAGCGCGACGAGCGGCTCGTGCTGGTCGCCGACATCGGCGGCGGCACGTCCGACTTCTCGCTGGTGCGGGTCGGCCCCGAGCGGATGGCGCGCCTCGAGCGCAAGGACGACGTGCTCGCGCACCACGGCGTGCACGTGGCCGGCACGGACTACGACCGGCGCGTCGAGCTGTCGGCGATCCTGCCTGCATTCGGCTACCGCGCGCTCGATCCTGAAGGGCGCGAACTGCCGAACCGGATCTACTTCGACCTCGCGACCTGGCACCTGATCAACACGGTCTACACGCCGAAGCGGCTCGGCGAGCTGAAGCTGATGAAGCACCTGTACGTCGACGCGCGGCATTTCGAGCGGCTCGCGCGGGTGGTCGAGCTGCGCTTCGGCCATGCGCTGATGGCGCGCGCGGAAGAGGCGAAGATCGGCGTCGCGGCGGGCGGGGAGACGATGATCGACCTGAACGACGTGGAGGAAGACCTGCAGATCGCGTTCGACGCGGGCCGGCTGATCGATGCGAGCGGCGACGACACCGCGCGCATCGTCGAGGCCGCGCGCGAGACGGTGCGGCTCGCGGGCATCGCGCCGCGCGACGTCGGCGCGCTGTACTTCACGGGCGGCTCGACCGGGCTGGCGTTCCTGTCGGGCGCGCTCGCGGGCGCGTTCCCGGATGCGCAGCCGGTGTTCGGCGACCGGCTCGCGAGCGTGGCGACGGGGCTCGGCATTCACGCGCAGCGGCTGTTCGGCTGAACGCCGCCGGCGACGAGACAAAAAAAGCCCCGCCGAAGCGGGGCTTTTTCTTTCAGACGAATTCTCGCGCTGAACTTACAGCGGGCGAATGTTCGCAGCTTGCAGACCCTTCGGGCCCGTCTTCACTTCGAATTCGACCTTCTGGTTTTCTTGCAGCGTCTTGAAGCCTTCGACGCGGATTTCCGAGAAGTGCGCGAACAGATCGTCGCCGCCGCCTTCCGGGGTGATGAAGCCGAAGCCCTTAGCGTCATTGAACCACTTGACGGTACCGGTTGCCATGTTACTTGTTCCTAAAAAGATAAAACGGGGCCGAAGCCCATGGGGCGCAAAAAATCAAGGAAGGGGTAATGGGACCAACCGGAGTACCGTTGATGGGCGAACTACGAAAGAACCAATTCACTCGCCGCTTGAAATCCTGCGTGGATCTTTATACGGCTAATTCATCGTCCGGTCAACCGTATTTCCACTGTCTCAGGGTTAATACGAATTTAGAGCTTACAAACATTGCGGATGTCACGGATTTTTTGTAGGGATTGATCGATTTCAGCGCAAATGTCGAGGTGCAACCGTTACACTACGCGCCGCATGGACCGGGTTGCTCCGATCGAGTGATCCGTCCCCCCAAGAATGCGTGCGCGGTGCAGTTCGAGCCGATCCCGGGCTGAGAGCCGACCACGCTTTTTGAGACACAGGAGAGGATGTGAAGAGTTCTATACAACGGAACATCGGCCCGTTTGCACTGATGCTGACGGGGCTGGGTTCGATTATCGGCTCGGGCTGGCTGTTCGGCGCCTGGAAAGCCGCGAAGATCGCCGGTCCGGCGGCGATCTGCGCGTGGATCATCGGCGCGGTGGTGATTCTCGCGATTGCACTGACCTACGCCGAGCTCGGCGCGATGTTCCCCGAATCGGGCGGCATGGTGCGCTATGCACGCTATTCGCATGGTTCGCTGGTGGGCTTCATCAGCGCGTGGGCGAACTGGATCGCGATCGTCTCGGTGATCCCGATCGAGGCCGAGGCATCGATCCAGTACATGAGCACCTGGCCGTATGAATGGGCGCACAGCCTGTTCGTGAACGGCGAGCTGACCACGCCGGGCCTGCTGCTGTCGGCCGTCCTCGTCGTCATCTACTTCCTGCTGAACTACTGGGGCGTGAAGGCGTTCGCGCGCGCGAACACCGCGATCACGATCTTCAAGTTCCTGATCCCCGGCCTGACGATCGCCGGCCTGATGCTGTCGAGCTTCCATGCCGACAACCTCGGCATGGCGACCAACGAGAGCTTCGCGCCGTACGGCTGGTCGGCGGTGCTGACCGCGGTCGCGACGAGCGGCATCGTGTTCGCATTCAACGGCTTCCAGAGCCCGGTGAACCTCGCGGGCGAAGCGCGCAACCCGTCGCGCAGCGTGCCGTTCGCGGTGATCACGTCGATCCTGATCGCGCTCGTGATCTACGTGCTGCTGCAGGTCGCGTACATCGGCTCGGTGAATCCGGCCGACGTCGCGAAGGGCTGGGCGCACTTCAACTTCTCGTCGCCGTTCGCCGAGCTGGCGATCGCGCTGAACCTGAACTGGCTCGCGATCCTGCTGTACGTCGACGCGTTCGTCAGCCCGAGCGGCACCGGCACGACCTACATGGCGACGACCACCCGCATGATCTATGCGATGGAGCGCAACAACACGATGCCGAAGATGTTCGGCAACGTGCACCCGCTGTACGGCGTGCCGCGCCAGGCGATGTGGTTCAACCTGCTGGTCTCGTTCATCTTCCTGTTCTTCTTCCGCGGCTGGAGCTCGCTCGCGGCGGTGATCTCGGTCGCGACGGTGATCTCGTACCTGACCGGCCCGATCAGCCTGATGGCGCTGCGCCGCGCGGCGACCGACATCGAACGTCCGCTGTCGATCCCGCTGATGAAGCTGATCGCGCCGTTCGCGTTCGTCTGCGCGTCGCTGATCCTGTACTGGGCGACGTGGCCGCTGACCGGCGAAATCATCCTGCTGATGATCGTCGCGCTGCCGGTGTACTTCTACTTCCAGGCCAAGGCGGGCTGGAGCGGCTGGAGCCGCGACCTGAAGGCCGCGTGGTGGCTCGTCGCGTACCTGCCGACGATGGCCGTGCTGTCGCTGATCGGCAGCAAGGAGTTCGGCGGCCACGGCGTGCTGCCGTACGGCTGGGACATGCTCGTCGTCGCGGCGATCTCGCTGGTGTTCTACTTCTGGGGCGTGAACACCGGCTACCGCACCGAGTATCTCGACGAGCGCGAATCGCGCGACGAGATCCTCGAGGGCGTCGGCGCCTGACGGATCCTGACCCGCCGCCGGATTCGGCGGCGGCGGGAGGCGAGAAAAAACCCGTTCGAGCCTGGCTCGAACGGGTTTTTCGTTTGGCGCGGCCGCTCAGGCGGCGGCGCCGCCGAACACGTAGTTCGTCATCGCGAGCACCCGCTGGTAGGTGCCGAGCGACTGGATGCCGAGCTGGTAATCGTCGTCCGCGGCACCGAGCGCGGCGAACACCGGCAGCAGGTGCTCGTCGGTCGGGTGCATCAGCACCGCATGCGGCGCCTGGCGGCGATAGTCGAGCAGCGCGTCGATGTCGCGGGCCGCGAGCTTCGCCTCGAACCAGTCGGTGAATTCCGTGACGCGCGGGTCGGCATCCTCGGGCGTGGCGCCGAAATCCGCGGCGCGCAGGTTGTGCGTGATCTGGCCGGAGCCGATCACCATCACGCCTTCGTCGCGCAGCGGCCGCAGCGCGCGGCCGAGCGCGAAGTGATGCGCGGCGTCGGCGCGCGGCTGGATCGACAACTGCGCGACCGGCACGTCGGCGTCCGGGAACATCAGCAGCATCGGCACCCAGGCGCCGTGGTCGAGGCCGTGCTCGACCGTCTGGGCCGCGATGCCGGCGGCATTCAGCAGCCCGGCCGCGCGCTCGGCGACGTCCGGCGCGCCCGGCGCCGGATAGCGGATCTCGTACAGCGCGCGCGGGAAGCCGTAGAAGTCATGGATCGTTTCCGGATGCTGCGCGATGCTCGCGGCCGGCTGCTGCGTGCCCCAGTGCGCGGACAGCATCAGCACCGCGCGCGGGCGCGGCAGCTCGGCGCCGAGGTGCGTGAATGCGCGCGACGGCAGTGTCGGATCGATCGGCAGCGTCGGGGCGCCGTGGGACAGGTAGAGCGAAGGCAAGCGGTTCATGGCGGTGGCCTGCAAGTGATGTTGCCTGTGACTATAGGCTCGCACTGACCGTTGATAAATTCGGCGCGGCGAATTTGATTCGGTCGTACATGTTGATAATTGGTCGGCGTAGCGTGCACGGATAGGCGATTCGATGCGAATCGACGAAATTCACCGACGATGCCGCAAGAAGCGGTGCGAATGGGGCTGCGGGGCGGCGCGCGCCGTTACTGCGCGTGCCGGATGCCTTCCCAGGGCGCAGTCAGCGGGGCGCTGAGCGCGAACAGGTCGAGCACGCGCGCGACCGTCTGGTCGACGAGTTCCTCGATCGTCTTCGGCATTGCGTAGAAGGCCGGCAGCGGCGGGAACACGATGCCGCCCATCTCGGTGACGGCCGTCATGTTGCGCAGATGCGCGAGATTGAACGGCGTTTCGCGCACCATCAGCACGAGCCGGCGGCGCTCCTTCAGCGTGACGTCGGCGGCGCGCGTGATCAGGTTGTCGGACAGGCCGTGCGCGACGCTCGCGAGCGTCTTCATCGAGCACGGCGCGATCACCATCCCGTCGGTCGCGAACGAGCCCGACGCGATCGTCGCGCCGACGTCGCGCACCGAATGCACGACGTCCGCGCGGCGTTCGACGTCGGCCTTCGACAGCTTCAGTTCGTGCTGGATGTTCAGCCAGCCGGCGCTCGAAATCAGCAGGTGCGTTTCGACGCCGCCGGCGGCGCGCAGCATGTCGAGCAGCCGCACGCCGTAGATCGCGCCGGTGGCGCCGGTGATCGCGACGATCAGGCGGCGCGGCGGCGCGCTGCGGGGTTCCATCGGGGGAGGGGTGTTACGCGGCGGCGAACAGTTGCTGCAGCTCGCCCGACTGGTACATCTCCATCATGATGTCCGAGCCGCCGATGAACTCGCCCTTCACGTACAGCTGCGGGATCGTCGGCCAGTTCGAGAATTCCTTGATGCCCTGGCGGATCTCGTCATCCTCGAGCACGTTGACCGTCTTGAACTGGTCGACGCCGCAGGCCTTCAGCACCTGCACGGCGCGGCCCGAGAAGCCGCACATCGGGAATTGCGCGTTGCCCTTCATGAAGAGCACGACCTGGTTTTCGTCGACGATTTGCTTGATACGTTGTTGGGTGTCCATGACTGACCTTGCGGTTGCGGGGCGTTAGAACGAAATGATAGCGGATTTCAATCCGGCGGGCCGGGCCTCGGCGCGGATCAGCCGGGCAGGCGGCCGCCGGTGGTGCGCTCGATCGCGGCGAGATCGGCGAGCGATTCGATTGCGACGTAGCCGCGCGCGGCAAGCAGCGCGCGTACGGCTTCGGCCTGGTCGTAGCCGTGCTCGATCCACAGCGAGCCATGCGGTTTCAGGAACGCGCCGGCGCCCGCGACGATCGTGCGGATCGCGCTCAGGCCGTCGGCATCGTCGGTGAGCGCGCCGCGCGGCTCGAAGCGCAGGTCGCCCTGCGCCAGGTGCGGGTCGTGCTGCGCGATGTACGGCGGGTTGCTGACGATGGCATTGAACGCGAGCGTCGGATCGAGCGCCGCGTACCAGTCGCTGAGCAGCCAGTGCAAAGGCCCGCCGGGGCGATGCGGGTCGAGCAGCTTGGCGCCGTTGCGCGCGGCGACGGCGAGCGCGGCCGGCGAGCGGTCGAGCGCCCACACGCGCGCGTCGGGTCGCTCGGCCGCGATCGACACCGCGATCGCACCGCTGCCGGTGCCGAGATCGAGCACCGCCGGATGCGGGATGCCGTCGATCGCGTCGAGCGCCGCCTCGACCAGCAATTCGGTTTCCGGGCGCGGGATCAGCACGTCGGGCGTCACGTCGAACGGCCGTCCGAAGAATTCGCGCAGCCCGACCAGCTGCGCGACCGGCTCGCCGGCCACGCGGCGCGCCTCGAGCTGGCGATAGCGTTCGACCGCGGCCGCGTCGAGCGGCTCGTCGCCGCGCGTGATCAACTGCGTGCGCGTCCAGCCGAGCGCGTGCGCGAGCAGCACGCGTGCGTCGACCGGGTCGAGCGGCGACGCGCGCAGCAATTCGTCGGCGGATGTGTCGGGCATGTCGACCTCAGTCGGCGTCGCCGAGCGACGCGAGCAGTTCGGCCTGATGCTCGCTGACGAGCGCGCCGATCAGTTCGTCGAGATCGCCGTCCATGATCGCCTCGAGCCGGTACAGCGTCAGGTTGATGCGGTGATCGGTCATCCGGCCCTGCGGGAAGTTGTACGTGCGGATCCGCTCGGAGCGGTCACCGGAGCCGATCAGGCTCTTGCGCGTCGCGGCTTCCTTCGCGTGCTGCTCGTGATACTGCTTGTCCTTGATCCGCGCGGCGAGCACCTTCAGCGCGCGGTCCTTGTTCTTGTGCTGCGAACGATCGTCCTGGCACTCGACGACGATGCCGGTCGGGATGTGCGTGACGCGTACCGCCGAATCGGTCTTGTTGATGTGCTGGCCGCCCGCGCCGGACGCGCGGAACGTGTCGATCCGCAGGTCGGCCGGATTGATCTCGACCTCGCCGATCTCGTCGGCTTCCGGCATCACCGCGACCGTGCACGCGGACGTGTGGATGCGCCCCTGCGTCTCGGTCGCCGGCACGCGCTGCACGCGATGGCCGCCCGATTCGAACTTCAGCCGCGAGTACGCGCCCTGGCCCGCGATCCGCACGATCACTTCCTTGTAGCCGCCGAGATCCGACGCGCTTTCCGACATCATCTCGACCTGCCAGCGCTGGCGTTCCGCGAAGCGCAGGTACATGCGCAGCAGGTCGCCCGCGAACAGCGCCGATTCGTCGCCGCCGGTGCCTGCGCGGATTTCGAGGAAGATGTTGCGGTCGTCGTTCGGGTCCTTCGGCAGCAGCATCTTCTGCAGCTCGACCTCGAGACGGGCCATCCCCTCGCGCGCGCTGCGGATCTCGTCCTCCGCAAAGTCGCGCATCGACGCATCGGCGAGCAGCTCCTGTGCCGCGGCCTCGTCGTTGCGCGACTGGCGCCACAGCGCGTACTGCTCGACCACCGGGTCGAGTTCCGCGTGTTCGCGGGTCAGCTTGCGGTACTGGTCGAGGTCGGCCGTGACGTTCTCGCGGCTCAGCAGGTCGTTCAGTTCGGCCAGCCGGATGGACAGCTGGTCGAGCTTGCGTTGCATGCTCGTCTTCATGGTGTGGAGCGGCGCTCCCGGGCAGGAATGTCGGAAAGGAAAGGCCGGCTCGCGAGCCGGCGTGGGCGGGCGCGGTCGGCGCTAGTGGCCCGACTGGTCGTTCGAGCGCGGCGCGTGCTGGTAGAAGCCGCGCATCAGGTCGATCAGCGAATCGCGGTCGGCGCCGTTCGCACGGTTGAGCGCGCTCGTCGGGCCGTGGATCAGCTTGTTGGTCAGCGCCTGCGACAGCGCCTCGAGCACTGCGGCCGGATCGTCGCCGCGGGAGAGCATCTTCTGCGCCTTGTCGAGTTCGGCGCGGCGCAGCGCATCGGCCTGCGTATGCATGTGACGGATCACCGGCACGACGCTGCGCGTGTCGAGCCACTGCATGAAATTCTGCACGCGCGTCTCGATGATCGTTTCGGCCTGCGCGACCGCGGCCTGGCGCGACGCGTTGCCTTCGCGCACGATCGCGCCGAGATCGTCGACGGTGTAGAGAAACACGTCCTTCAGCTTGCCGACTTCGGGCTCGATGTCGCGCGGCACCGCGAGGTCGACCATGAAGATCGGCCGGTGGCGGCGCGCCTTCACCGCGCGCTCGACCGCGCCGAGGCCGATGATCGGCAGCGTCGACGCCGTGCACGACACGATGATGTCGAATTCCTGCATGCGGGTCGGCAGGTCGGACAGCGGCATCGCGCGGCCGTTGAAGCGTTCGGCGAGCTTCTGGCCGCGCTCGGCCGTGCGGTTCGCGACGACCAGCTCGCGCGGGCCTTGCGCGGCGAAGTGCGTCGCGCACAGCTCGATCATTTCGCCGGCGCCGATGAACAGCACGCGCTGATCCGACACTTTTTCGAAGATGCGCTGCGCGAGGCGTACCGCGGCCGCGGCCATCGACACCGACTGCGTGCCGATTTCGGTCGTGCCGCGCACTTCCTTCGCCACCGCGAAGGTGCGCTGGAACAGCTGGTTCAGGTAGGTGCCGAGCGCGCCGGCTTCCGTCGCGGTGCGCACCGCATCCTTCATCTGGCCGAGGATCTGCGTTTCGCCGAGCACCATCGAGTCGAGGCCCGACGCGACGCGGAACGCATGCCGGACGGCTTCCGACTGCGGCAGCGCGTAGACATGCGGCGCGAGCTCGTCGACGGGGATCCGGTGATACTCCGACAGCCAGTGCACCGCTGCCTCGCGCGCCGCACGGTCGTCGGTCGCGCAATAGAGCTCGGTGCGGTTGCAGGTGGACAGGATCGCCGCTTCGGGCGCGTTGGGCGCCTGGCGCCCGAGGAACACGCTCTTGAACGTGGCGAGAGCCGGCTTGATCTGTTCGAGCGGAAACGCCACGCGTTCGCGCAGGGCGACAGGCGCAGTGTGGTGGTTGATTCCGATCGTGAGGAGTTGCATATCAAGGGCTATCGTTTAGCCCCATATTATAGCGTTTCGGCGATTTCCTCACGCGACGCGTATCGGGCGTCGGCCAGAGCCGGGCGGTGATTCGGGGGTTCGATCGGCACCTGGTCGAGCTGGTATCCATAGCCGTAGAGCGGCAGCAGGCGGTATCCGTGCTCCGGGAGCAGCCGCAGCTTGCTGCGCAGCCGGGAGGCGTGGGTGTCGAGCGTGCGCGACTTCATGTCGCGCCGGCGGGCCCAGACCGTCTCGAGGATATGGGCGCGCGATACGGGGCGCGACAGGTTCGCGAACAGCAGCAGCGCGAAGCGGAATTCCTTCGGGGTGAGCGCCACGACCTCGTCGCCGAAGCGCACGAGGCCGTGCGTGGCGTCGAACGCGTATTCCCCATACATATCGCGCGAGCGGTTGGGCGGGCGGCGGACGCCCGCGCGCCGCATCAGCGCGTTGACGCGCGCGAGCAGCTCGGGGCCGCTCACCGGCTTGACGAGACAGTCGTCGGCGCCCGCATGCAGGCACGACACGATCTCGCTTTCGCGCGGCATGCGCATGACCGCGATCGCGGGCAGGCCCGGCAGGATCGTCCGCACACGCGGGATGACTTCCTCGGCGGGCAGGTCGCCGGCCCAGTCGCCGGTGATCAGCAGGTCGCAGGTGTCGGTGGCGAGCCACTCGAAGAACCGCGCGCTGGAAGAGAACGGGTGGCAAAGGTGCCCACCCGCGAACAGGAGGCGATTCATGAGCGCGGCGTGACGCGCATCCGGATCGATCAGAGCGATTCGCATGGGAATTTCTTCTTTACGGCAGCCGGTGCGCGCTTGCCATAACGTCGGGTCGGCCCCTACACTCAAACGTTACGCGGCAAGTACCCTGCTGATGTCAGGTCTCAGGTTCGATGGATGGATCGATGCTAGCGGCAGGAGTCGTTCACGCCTATGGGACGAATCTGAAATTAATAGAAGGCGCGAATGAACTGGTTTGGAATCGTCGTTCTGGGAACGGCCGTCGGGCTGCTCGGCCGGGGCTTGCACCCGCTGCGGCGCGCCGGCCGGCCGGCGTGGTGGGTCGCGGTGCTGGTCGGCATCGCCGGCGCCGCCGCGGCGAAGATGGCCGGCAATCTCTCAGGACTCTTTTACGATGGCGAGACGCTCGAATGGCCGGTCTGCACCGGCGTCGCGTTCCTCGCCGTGGCGGTGACGGTCGCGCTGGCGGCGCGTCGCTGATTGCTCTCAGGTGAAATCATGAATGCCCGTCTCCCCGAAGCCTCGCCGGTGCCGGCCCGAATCGCGCTGCTGCGCGGCGCGATGGCCCGCGAGGACCTGGCCGCGTATCTCGTGCCGTCCGCCGATCCCCACCTGTCCGAATACCTGCCCGAGCGCTGGCAGGCCCGCCGCTGGCTGTCCGGGTTCACGGGCTCGGTCGGCACGCTCGTCGTGACCGCGGATTTCGCGGGGCTGTGGGTCGACAGCCGTTACTGGGTGCAGGCCGAGGCCGAATTGGCCGGCACGGGCGTGCAGCTGATGAAGATGACGGGCGGGCAGCAGAGCGCGCCGCATGTCGACTGGCTCGCGCAGAACGTGCCGGCCGGGGCGACGGTCGGCGTCGACGGCGCGGTGCTCGGCGTCGCGGCCGCACGCGGGCTGACGGCCGCGCTGAGCGCGCGCGGCGTCGCGCTGCGTACCGATCTCGACCTGCTCGACGCGATCTGGCCCGAGCGGCCGGGGCTGCCCGGCGACGCCGTGTTCGAGCATGTCGCGCCGCAGGCCGACACGACCCGCGCGAGCAAGCTCGCTGACGTGCGCCGCGCGATGCACGCGCAGGGCGCGCAGTGGCACTTCGTGTCGACGCTCGACGATCTCGCATGGCTGTTCAACCTGCGCGGCGCCGACGTCAACTTCAACCCCGTATTCGTCGCGCACGCAATGATCGGCGCCGACCGCGCGACGCTGTTCGTCGCCGACGGCAAGGTGTCGCCGGCGCTGGCCGCGTCGCTCGCGCAGGACGGCGTCGACGTGCGCGCGTACGACGCCGCGCGCGCGGCGCTCGCGGCGCTGCCCGACGGCGCGACGCTGCTGATCGACCCGCGCCGCGTGACCTACGGCACGCTCGAGGCGGTGCCGCCGGGCGTGAAGCTGATCGAGGCCGTCAATCCGTCGACGTTCGAGAAATCGCGCAAGACGTCCACCGAGATCGAGCATGTGCGCGTGACGATGGAGCACGACGGCGCGGCGCTCGCCGAGTTCTTCGCGTGGTTCGAGCAGGCGGTGAACCGCGAGACGATCACCGAGCTGACGATCGCGGAGCGGCTCCAGGCCGCGCGCACGCGGCGCCCGGGCTACGTGTCGCCGAGCTTCGCGACGATCGCCGGCTTCAATGCGAACGGCGCGATGCCGCATTACCACGCGACGCCCGAATCGCACGCGACGATCGCCGGCGACGGCCTGCTGCTGATCGATTCCGGCGGCCAGTACGTGAGCGGGACGACCGACATCACGCGCGTCGTGCCGGTGGGCACGGTCAGCGACCTGCAGCGGCGCGATTTCACGATCGTGCTGAAGTCGATGATGGCGCTGTCGCGCGCACGCTTCCCGCGCGGCATCCGCTCGCCGATGCTCGACGCGATCGCGCGCGCGCCGATGTGGGCGGCCGGGCTCGACTACGGGCACGGCACCGGCCACGGCGTCGGCTACTTCCTGAACGTGCACGAAGGCCCGCAGGTGATCTCCCATTACGCGCCGGCCGAGCCGCACACGGCAATGGAGGAGGGGATGATCACGTCGATCGAGCCGGGCGTGTACCGGCCCGGCAAATGGGGCATCCGGATCGAGAACCTGGTCGTGAACCGCGCCGCGGGGCAGACCGAGTTCGGCGATTTCCTCGCGTTCGAGACGCTCACGCTGTGCCCGATCGACACGCGCTGCGTGCTGATCGAGATGCTGCACGAAGAAGAGCGCGCGTGGCTCAACGCGTATCACGCGACCGTGCGCGAACGTGTCGGCCGGCACGTGAGCGGCGACGCGAAGGCATGGCTGGAGGCGCGCACGCAGCCGATCTGACGCGTGCGCGGTTTCCGTTCGAACGACAACCAACGACAACAATACCGAGGGCAACGGATGGCGAAGACAGCGGTGATCGTGATCGACATGCAGCGCGGGCTGGTGCAGCGAACGCGGCCGGCCTACCGGCTCGACGACGTGGTGGCCGGCATCAACCGGCTGACCGCGGCGGCGCGCGCGGCAGGCGTGCCGGTCTGCTTCGTGCAGCACGACGGCGATGCTGACGACGACATCGTGCCCGGCACGGCGGGCTGGGAGCTGCACGCGAGCCTCGCTGTCGAGCCCGGCGACTGGCGTATCCGCAAGCAGGTGGGCGACGCGTTCCAGGACACGCCGCTCGGGCAGCGGCTGGATGACGAAGGCATCCGCTCGGTGCTGATCTGCGGCTATGCGACCGAGTTCTGCGTCGACGCCACCGCGCGCCGCGCGGCGCTGCTCGGCTATCGCACGACGGTCGTGTCCGACCTGCATACGACGAACGAGCGCCCGCATCTCGCGGCCGCGCAGATCGTCGCGCATCATCATTTCATCTGGGAAAACGGCACGCTGTCGGGCAACGCGGTGACGTCGCGTCCGCTCGCGGACGTGCTCGCCACGGAGCTGGCATGACGATCAAGGCCGTCGTATTCGATTTCGGCGGGGTGCTGATCGACTGGAGCCCCGAGTACCTGTACAGGCAGCTGATTCCGGACGAGGCCGAGCGCCGCTGGTTCCTCACGCACGTGTGCGGGATGGACTGGGTGATCCGGCAGGACGGCGGGCAGACGATCGCCGAAGGCACCGACGAGCGCGTCGCGCAGTTTCCGGAGCACGAGGCGCTGATCCGCGCGTTCTACGCGCGCTGGCACGACATGATCGGCGGCGTACTCGCCGACGGCGAGGCGCTCGTCGACCGGCTCGACGCTGCCGGGATGCCACTGTTCGGGCTGACGAACTGGTCGGCGCAGACGTTTCCGTATGCGTGGGACAGGTTCGCGGTGCTGCGGCGCTTTCGCGACATCGTCGTGTCGGGCCGCGTGAAGCTCGTGAAGCCCGATCCGGCGATCTACCACGAGATGCACGCGCGCATCGAGCCGCATCTGCCGGGCATCGCGCCGCACGAGCTCGTGTTCATCGACGACAACGCGAAGAATGCCGCCGCCGCGACGGCGCTCGGCTGGCACGGCATCCATCACGTGAGCGCGGCGGCCACCGAGGCGCGGCTGCGCGAGCTGGGCGCGTTCGCCTGAGCGGCCGGCGGGCGCCGCCGGACGAAAAAAAGCGGGCCAGTGATGAACTGAGCCCGCTTTTTTCATGCCCGCGACGGCTCGGCCGCCGCGGCCGCGCCGGTCAGCGGCTGATCGGCTTGTAGCGCAGGCGGTGCGGCTTCGCGGCTTCCTCGCCGAGGCGCGCGCGCTTGTCGGCTTCGTACTCCTGGTAGTTGCCGTCGAAGAACGTGACCTGCGAATCGCCTTCGAACGACAGGATGTGCGTCGCGATCCGGTCGAGGAACCAGCGGTCGTGCGAGATCACCATCACCGAGCCCGCGAATTCGAGCAGCGCGTCTTCCAGCGCACGCAGCGTTTCGACGTCGAGGTCGTTCGACGGTTCGTCGAGCAGCAGCACGTTGCCGCCCGCGATCAGCGTCTTCGCGAGGTGCAGGCGGCCGCGTTCGCCGCCGGACAGGTTGCCGACGATCTTCTGCTGGTCGCCGCCCTTGAAGTTGAAGCGGCCGATGTACGCGCGCGACGGCGTTTCGTACTTGCCGACCGTCAGCACGTCGGCGCCGCCGGAGATTTCCTCGAACACAGTCTTCGAGCCGTCGAGCGCGTCGCGGCTCTGGTCGACGTACGCGAGCTTCACCGTCGGGCCGCGCACGATCTCGCCCGAATCCGGCTGCTCCTTGCCCGTCAGCATGCGGAACAGCGTCGACTTGCCGGCGCCGTTCGGGCCGATGATGCCGACGATCGCGCCGGCCGGGATCTTGAAGTTCAGGTTGTCGATCAGCAGGCGATCGCCGTACGCCTTGCTGACGTTCTTGAACTCGATCACTTCATTGCCGAGGCGGTCGCCGACCGGAATGAAGATTTCCTGCGTCTCGTTGCGCTTCTGGTATTCCTGGCTGCTCAGCTCCTCGAAGCGCGCGATACGCGCCTTCGACTTCGCCTGGCGGCCCTTCGGGTTCTGGCGCACCCACTCCAGTTCCTTCTTGATCGCCTTTTGGCGCGCCGATTCGGACGCTTCTTCCTGCTTCAGGCGCTCTTCCTTCTGGTCGAGCCAGCTGCTGTAGTTGCCCTTCCACGGGATGCCGTGGCCGCGGTCGAGCTCGAGAATCCACTCGGCGGCGTTGTCGAGGAAGTAGCGATCGTGCGTGACGGCGACGACGGTGCCCGGGAAGCGCACCAGGAACTGCTCGAGCCAGTCGACCGATTCGGCGTCGAGGTGGTTGGTCGGTTCGTCGAGCAGCAGCATGTCGGGTTTTTCGAGCAGCAGCTTGCACAGCGCGACACGGCGCTTCTCGCCGCCCGACAGGTGTTCGATCTTCGCGTCCCAGGCCGGCAGGCGCAGCGCGTCGGCGGCCACTTCGAGCTGCTGCTCGGGGCTGCCGCCGTCGCTCGACGCGAGGATCGCCTCGTACTTCGCCTGCTCGGCGGCGAGCGCGTCGAAGTCGGCGTCCGGCTCGGCATACGCCGCGTAGATCTCTTCGAGCTTCTTGTTGGCCTGGAACAGGTCGCCGAGGCCTTCCTCGACCGCCTCGCGCACGGTCTTGCTCGGGTCGAGCTGCGGTTCCTGCGGCAGGTAGCCGATGTTCAGGTTCGGCATCGGCGTCGCTTCGCCTTCGATGTCCTTGTCGACGCCCGCCATGATGCGGATCAGCGTCGACTTGCCCGAGCCGTTCAGGCCGAGCACGCCGATCTTCGCGCCGGGGAAGAACGACAGGGAGATGTCCTTCAGGATCTGGCGCTTGGGCGGCACGATCTTGCCGACCCGGTTCATCGTGAAAACGTATTGGGCCATGTGCGTGTGAAAGTCAGAAGTTGAGGCGCCGCGCAGCGGGTTCGCGGCGCGGCGTCGGGTGATTCGGTCCGGAGGATGCCGCGAGTCGCGCGGCGGGATCGCCGCGTGTGGGCGGCGAGAGCGGCTATTGTACTGCGCCGCCGGACGGCGCTGGCGCGGCGCGGCCGTTGCGCAAGGTCAGAGCCACGCGGCGACGCCGCCGTGCCCCGAGCACGTGCCGCGCCGATGGCGGCTGAAACTGTACGTGCCGTCGCGGCAGCGCGCGCTCGCGCCCTCGGGGACGCGGCCCGATTTCGAGCGGGCCGGCGCATGCACGGTTTCGCCGTCGCGGTTCCGGTAGGTGTCGTGGCGGTCGAGGTCGGCTTCGTTGCCGTAGGTCTGCGGCGCGCGATAGGCGAACGCGGGGGGCGGGGCGGCGGCGCACGCGATCAGCAGCGCGATCGACAGTCGCGCGACGCGCATCGCGGCCGTGGTGCGCAAGGCGGGCAAGGGCATGGTCTCTCTCGGTGCTTGGTATCGGGCGCGCGACGGCGGCGGGCCGCGCGCGCCAGCATGGTAGCCGATGCGGCGCGAACATCGGCGCGACGTCGCTCGCGGCGGGCCGAAAGCCTCGATCCGCCGCGCATCGAACCCGATGTGCCGGCCCTTGCGTTCGGCGTCGGGTGTCAGCCCATGGAGCAAGCGTAAGTCCCACGTCTCTTTGAGGCGACGTGAGGTTGCATGCGGTGAGGTGGAAATCGTCTTCCTTTAGGGAGGAGAACAGTTAGTGAGTTTCTCCAAGGCGAAAGGCCGACGAAAAATCGTTTGAGACGGCGTGCTTGCGCGAGTAACGTTCTTCCGTCGGGTTGCATCGCGATAGCCGCGCAGCGGCGGCGGATGCGATCAACATCGTTCAACCATATCCATGGGGCAATCCGGCAGGCGCTCGACGCCGCGCCGGAACGGACCTGAGAGGAGCATCGTCATGAATCGCCCGGGCGCGCCGCGTCTCTTCTACGGCTGGTACGTGGTGGCCGCCGCGTTTGCCGTGACGTTCGTCGGCTTCGGCAGCGCGTACACGTTCAGCGCGTTCGTCGAATCGCTGCAGCGGGACTTCGCCGCGTCTCGCGGGCAGATCTCGCTCGTGTTCTCGCTGGCCGGGTGCCTGTATTTCGGCTTCGGCGTGGTCAGCGGGCCGCTCGCCGATCGGCTGGGCTCGCGGCGGCTCGCCGTCGCCGGCATGCTGCTGACCGCGGCCGGGCTCGCGGCCGCCGGCGCCGCGCGCACGCTGATGCAGGTGTACGTCGCGTATGGGCTCGGCGTCGGTCTCGGCGTCGGCTGCGCATACGTGCCCGCGGTCGGCGCGGTGCAGCGCTGGTTCGTGCGGCGGCGTGGCTTCGCGTCGGGGCTCGCGGTCGCGGGCATCGGGGTCGGCACGCTCGTGATGCCGCCGCTCGCGTCCGCGCTGATCGCGCACGTCGGCTGGCGCGGCGCGTATTTCACGCTGGCCGTGCTGGCGGTGCTGGTGGGTGCGGGGATGTCGCTGCTGATCGAGAACGATCCGCGCGGCCGCGGGCTGCTGCCGGATGGGGGCCGGGCCGCCGACTCGCCGGCGGCGGGCGCGTCGCACGACGGCCGTTCGGCGCACGCCGTTCACGCAGTGCATGTACCGGCCGGCGCGACCGTCCGCGAGGCCGTGACGTCGCGGCCGTTCGCGAGCCTCTACGCGGCTTGTCTCGTGTGTTCGTTCGGCGTGTTCGTGCCGTTCGTGCACCTCGTGCCGTATGCGGTCGATCACGGCGTGAAGCCGGCGGCGGCCGTGCTGCTGCTGGGCGCGATCGGCGTCGGCAGCACGGCCGGCCGGTTCTTTCTCGGCGGCCTGGCCGACCGCTTCGGCCGCCGCGCGTCGCTGCTCGCGATGTTCGCCGGGATGGCCGTGGCGCTCGTCGCATGGGCCGCCGCCGGCGATTTCGCCGCGCTTGCCGCGTTCGCACTCGTGTTCGGCGTGTTCTACGGCGGCTGGGTGGCCGTGCTGCCGGCCGTCGCGATGGACTACTTCGGCGGCCGCAACGTGAGCGGGATCATCGGCGTGCTCTACACGAGCGTCGCGTTCGGCACGCTGATCGGGCCGGCCGCCGCGGGCTTCATCTACGACGCCGGCGGCGGTTATCTCGTGCCGATCCTCGCCAGCGCCGCCGCGAATGCGATCGCGTTCGCGATCGTCGCGACCACCGGACGCGCGCCGGCGGCTGCGCGCGCGGCGGGCGGATAGGCGTTCGCCGCGGGTTCCGGCAGGGCGGCCGAATCGTGGCGACGTGGCGCACGTTCGAGGAGGAAGCGTGACATTCGACGAAGTTGGGCAGATCGCGCTGGCATGGCGGGGCGTCGAGGACGGCACGTCGTACGGCACGCCCGCACTCAAGGTGAAGGGCAAGCTGCTGGCCCGGCTGCGCGAGGACGGCGACACCCTCGTCGTGAAGGGCGTCGGCCCGGACGAGCGCGCGTGGCTGATCGAATCCGCGCCCGACGTGTATTACGTGACCGATCACTATCTCGGCTGGCCGATCGTGCTGGTGCGCCTGTCGGCCGCGCCTCCCGACGCCGTGAAAAACCGCTTCTGCGAGAATGGCTGGCGATCGTGCCGGCCAAATGGCGCGACGAGATGGCCCGCGGCGCGACCTGAACCGGGCTGCGCGCCTCGCGCGCTGTGCGGCTCGGCAGGTTCAACGACCACTGCCGGATGGCGCGTGTGTTGCATCGATTCGCATCGATGCAACAAGTGGTTCCATCGAAATTCATCAATTGGTTCTTAGTCGCGAACCGTTTGGTGCTTACACTCCATCGCTTCGAAGGCGGTTGACTTACCGGCCGACGGAACAGGGCGCCGCGATGCGCCGGCACATGTACGCCGCATCGCACCGCAGCTTCGCAGACCTGCGTGGCGCACGGTTCCGATCGGCCGCGACCCCGGCGCGAGCCGGCGTGCGCTGCACGCCGCGCCCCGTCACCGGATCGACAACGACAATCCCCAGCACCGCCTTCACGCGACACCGGGTCATACCGGAACCGTTTTTTGGAGAGAGACACATGAATGGTAGTAAGACAGGCCTCGGCACCGGCCTCAAGCAGCGCCACGTGACGATGCTGTCGATCGCCGGGGTGATCGGCGCGGGGTTGTTCGTCGGCTCCGGCCACGCGATCGCGGAAGCCGGCCCGGCATCGATCCTCGCGTATGCGATCGCGGGCGTGCTGGTCGTGCTGGTGATGCGCATGCTTGGCGAGATGGCCGTCGCGCATCCGGACAGCGGCTCGTTCTCGACCTATGCCGATCGCGCGATCGGCCACTGGGCGGGCTTCTCGATCGGCTGGCTGTACTGGTGGTTCTGGGTGCTCGTGATCCCGATCGAGGCGACGGCTGCCGCGACCATCCTCAACGCGTGGTTCCCCGGCGTGGCGACCTGGATCTTCGCGCTCGGCATCACGCTGCTGCTGACGATGACCAACCTCTTTTCCGTCAAGAACTACGGCGAATTCGAATTCTGGTTCGCGCTGATCAAGGTGGTCGCGATCGTCGTGTTCCTGTGCATCGGCGGCGCGGCGATCGTCGGCATCGTGCCGGCGCCGGCCGTATCGGGCGTGTCGAACCTGTTCGCGCACGACGGCTTCATGCCGAACGGCGCCGGCGCGGTGCTCGCGGCGATGCTGACGACGATGTTCTCGTTCCTCGGCACCGAGATCGTGACGATCGCGGCCGCCGAATCGGAAAACCCGCAACGCCAGATCGTGCGCGCGACCAATTCGGTGATCTGGCGCATCACGCTGTTCTACCTCGGCTCGATTCTCGTCGTCGCGGCGATCGTGCCGTGGAACGATCCGCTGCTGCCGAAGCACGGCTCGTATCAGCGCGCGATGGAGCTGATCGGCGTCCCGCATGCGAAGGCGATCATCGACGTGATCGTGCTGGTGTCGGTGGCGAGCTGCCTGAACTCGGCGCTGTACACCGCATCGCGGATGCTGTTCTCGCTGTCGAAGCGCAAGGATGCGCCCGCGTTCCTGCATCGCACCGATGCGAGCGGCACGCCGCGCGCGGCGGTGCTCGCGTCGACCGCGTTCGGTTTCCTGACCGTGATCGCGAACTACCTGATGCCGGAGCAGGTGTTCGGCTTCCTGCTCGCGACGTCGGGTGCGATCGCGCTGCTCGTGTACCTCGTGATCGCGATCTCGCAGCTGCGGATGCGCAAGACGCTCGAGGTGAGCGGCGCGGACCTCACGCTGCGGATGTGGCTGTTCCCGTGGCTCACGTGGGCCGTGATCCTGTTCATCTGCGGCACGCTGACCGTGATGCTGGTGAGCGAGGAGCACCGGATGGAAGTGGGGGCGACGGCGGTGCTGGCGCTGATCGTGCTGGTGGCGTCGTGGCTGAACAAGCGCGGCCGCGATGCGCGGGCGAGCGCGGGGCGGCGCGTGTCGGCGATGTGACGAAGCGATGGCGCGGCGGCGGGCGTGAATGCTCGCCGTCGGCATGGCGGGGTGTTCCGCCGAAACATGCATGGCCCGCTCGGCGCTTGCCGATCGGGCCATTTGTTTTGCCGGCAGCGAATGCAGCGACGCGGCCGATACAAAGCAAAAGGCCCGCTTGGTGTCGCCAAGCGGGCCTCGGTGTTGGTTGCGGGGGTAGGATTTGAACCTACGACCTTCGGGTTATGAGCCCGACGAGCTGCCAGACTGCTCCACCCCGCGGCGCGAATTGTAATCGCAATGCGGCGCTGCGTCAAAGCGTATCTGCTCTCGTTACGCATCTGCGTGGGTCAGACGCGGCGTCGCACACGAACCTGTAAAGCAAAAGCCCCTTGCGGCGCGTGGCTCGCAAGGGGCTTTTCGTATATTGCCGGACGTCTGCGCGATTCGCTCAGACGTTGAACAGGAAGTTCATCACGTCGCCATCATGCACGACATATTCCTTCCCTTCGGCACGCATCTTCCCGGCTTCCTTCGCGCCTTGCTCGCCCTTGTACGCGATGAAGTCGTCGAACGCGATCGTCTGCGCGCGGATGAAGCCGCGCTCGAAGTCGGTGTGGATCACGCCGGCCGCCTGCGGCGCCGTGTCGCCGATGTGGATCGTCCACGCGCGCACTTCCTTCACGCCCGCGGTGAAGTAGGTCTGCAGGCCGAGCAGCTTGAAGCCCGCGCGGATCACGCGGTCGAGGCCCGGCTCGTCCATGCCCATGTCGGCGAGGAAGGCTTCCTTGTCCTCGTCGTCGAGATCGGCGATCTCCGCCTCGATCGCCGCGCAGACGGCGACCACCGGCGAATTCTCGCTTTCCGCGTACTTGCGCACCGCGTCGAGGTGCGGGTTGTTCTCGAAGCCGTCGTCCTTCACGTTCGCGACGTACATCGCCGGCTTCGCGGTGATCAGGCAGAACGGCTTGAGCAGCGCCGCTTCGTCGTCCGACAGCGCCAGGCCGCGCACGGCCTTGCCCTGGTCGAGCTGCGCGCGCACCTTGTCGAGCACCGCGACGAGCTTCGCCGCTTCCTTGTCGTTGCCCGACTTCGCGGCCTTCGAGTAACGCGTGAGCGCCTTCTCGACCGTGCCGAGGTCGGCGAGCGCGAGTTCGGTGTTGATCACCTCGATGTCGTCGATCGGGCTCACCTTGCCGGCGACGTGGATGACGTTCTCGTCCTCGAAGCAGCGCACGACGTGCGTGATCGCGTCGGTTTCGCGGATGTTCGCGAGGAACTGGTTGCCGAGGCCTTCGCCCTTGCTCGCGCCCGCGACGAGGCCCGCGATGTCGACGAACTCGACGACGGCCGGCACGACGCGCTCGGGGCTGATGATCTCGGCGAGCGCCTTCAGGCGCGCGTCAGGCACTTCGACCACGCCGACGTTCGGCTCGATCGTGCAGAACGGGTAGTTCTCGGCGGCGATGCCGGCCTTGGTCAGCGCATTGAACAGGGTGGACTTGCCGACGTTGGGCAAGCCGACGATGCCGCATTTGAGGCTCATGGAATCCTTCGAACGGGTGAAGCGGCGCGGCCGGGCGGGGCGCGGCGGCGCGGGACAAGGGGGACGGCCGTCACGTGCGCGACCGGCCGGCGTTCAAAGGCGCTATTGTACCGTGCCGCCGCGCCGGTTTCCGCCCGTCGGCCGAACGGCCGATGCCACGGGGCCGGCCGCGGCCAGGCCATTGCGCGGTTCCCCTGATTTCCCGCAAAGTCCGGCCGCATAAGGGTTTGGCCCCGCGGCTATAATGCCCGCCATGACTGCCCACCACACCTTCGACGTCGCCGTGGTCGGCGGCGGGCTCGTCGGCAAGACGGCCGCGCTCGCGCTGACCCAGTCCGGCTACAAGACCGCCTTGCTCGCCCAGCCGGCGACGCCGCGCCCCGCCGATCTCGCGTTCGACACGCGCGTCTATGCGCTGTCGTCCAGCTCGCAGGCGCTGCTCGAACGGCTGCGCGTCTGGCAGGCGCTCGACCACAGCCGGCTCGCGCCGGTCTACGACATGCGCGTCTACGGCGACGCGCACGCCGAGCTCCATTTCTCCGCGTACCAGGCATCGGTGCCGCAGCTCGCATGGATCGTCGAATCGTCGCTGGTCGAGGCCTCGCTCGACGCGGCGCTGCGGTTCCAGCCGAACCTGACGTGGTTCGACGCGCGCGCGCAGGGCTTCGACGTGCGCGACGACGCGGCCGTGCTCACGCTGTCGTCGGGGCAGGTGCTCGAAGCCGACCTGATCGTCGGCGCGGACGGCGCGCACTCGTGGGTGCGCTCGCAAATGGGGGCCAAGGTCGAACGGCGCGATTATCGGCAGACCGGTGTCGTCGCGAACTTCAAGGCGTCGCTGCCGCACCGCGAAACCGCTTATCAGTGGTTCCACGAGGGCGAGATCGTCGCGCTGCTGCCGCTGCCGGACGGCCACGTGTCGCTCGTCTGGTCGGCGCACACCGCGCATGCGGACGAACTGCTGGCGCTCGATCCCGCGCAGCTTGCGGCCGAGGTCGAGCGTGTGTCGCACGGGAAGGTCGGCACGCTCGACTGCGTGACGCCGGCGGCCGGTTTCCCGCTCGCGCTGCAGACCGTGGACAAGCTGATCGCGCCGCGCGTCGCGCTGGTCGGCGACGCCGCGCACCTGATCCACCCGCTCGCGGGCCAGGGGATGAACCTCGGGCTGCGCGATGTCGCCGCGCTCGCCGACGCGATCGCGAACAAGGAAAGCTTCCGCAACCTCGGCGATACGGTGCTGCTGCGCCGCTACGAGCGCTCGCGCCGCGAGGACATCCGCGCGCTGATGATCGCGACCGACGGCCTGCAGCGGCTGTTCGCGGCGCCGGGCTCGCTCGCGAAGGCGGTGCGCAACGCGGGCATGGCGTTCGTCGGCGCGCAGCCGCTCGTCAAGCGCTGGCTCGTGTCGTCCGCGCTCGGCTGAGCGAACCTTCGGGCTCATCCCCGGTCGGAGACGGTTCCGTTACGGCGTACACTGTGCCGTGCACTCCGATTGAGCTGAAGGAAGATTTCCATGAAAAAAACGATCCGTATCGCGTCGCTGGTGCTGGCCGTCGCCGCGACGACGCTCGGCTGCACCGCGCAGGCCGATCAGACCACCGACAAGCTGAAAGCCACGCTGCAATCCCGCCTCGGCAGCGACGCACCGATCAAGAGCGTGTCGAAATCGCCGGTCGCGGGCCTGTACGAAGTGAATCTCGGCACGCAGATCATCTATAGCGACGCGAGCGGCGACTATGTGCTGCTCGGCGATCTCGTCGACACGAAAACGCGCAAGAACCTGACCGAGGCGCGCGTGGCGGAAACCAACAAGATCGATTTCGCCAGCCTGCCGCTCGCCAACGCGATCAAGGTCGTCAAGGGCAACGGCGCGCGCAAGATCGCCGTGTTCTCCGACCCGAACTGCCCGTACTGCAAGAAGCTCGAGACGACGCTCCAGTCGATCGACAACGTGACGGTCTACACGTTCCTGTACCCGGTGCTATCGCCGGATTCGACCGTGAAGTCGAAGGCGATCTGGTGCGCGGGCGACCGCGTGAAGTCGTGGGAGGGCTGGATGCTCGACCATCGCGCGCCGACCAACGCCGCAAACTGCGACACGAGCGCGCTCGACAAGAATCTCGCGCTCGGCCGCGGGATGAACGTCACCGGCACGCCGACGATCTTCCTGCCCGACGGCCGCCGCCTGCCGGGCGCCGTGTCCGCCGAGCAGCTGAATCAGGCGCTCGCTTCGAACAAGTAAAAGACGCATGATGCGCCGGGCCGCGAGGCCCGGCCGGCGAGGGGCGCCCAGGGTTCCGGCCCGGCGCCTCTCGTCGTTTCTGCCGCCGCTATCCCCGACCGATTCCCACGATGAAAACGCCGATCCGCTATTCGATTGCTCCGAAAGATCCTGCCGCGCACCTGTTCGAGGTGTCCGTGACGGTTGCCGAACCTGACCCCGAAGGCCAGCGGTTCGCGCTGCCGGTGTGGATTCCGGGCAGCTATCTCGTGCGCGAGTTCGCGCGCAACATCGTGACGCTGCAGGCGTTCAACGAGGCCGGCCGCAAGGTGCGGATCGCGAAGACCGACAAGAGCACGTGGCAGGCCGCGCCGGTGAAGGGCGCGCTGACTTTGCGCTACGACGTCTATGCATGGGACTTGTCGGTGCGCTCCGCGTACCTGGACGACCAGGGCGGCTTCTTCAACGGCACCGCGGTGTTCCTGAGCGTGGCCGGCCAGGAGGATGCGCCGTGCGACGTGGAGATCGCGAAGCCGGCCGGCGCGGCCTTCCGCGCGTGGCGCGTGGCCACCGCGCTGCCCGAGGCGCGCGGCACGAAACGCTATGCGTTCGGCGCGTATCGCGCGTCGAACTATGACGAACTCGTCGATCACCCGGTGACGATCGGCGAATTCGCGCTCGCGACGTTCGACGCGCACGGCGTGCCGCACGACATCGTGATCGCCGGCCGCGTGACCCAGCTCGACATGGAACGGCTCCGCACCGACCTGAAACGCGTGTGCGAAGCGCAGATCGCGCTGTTCGAGCCGAAGTCGAAGCAGGCGCCGATGGACCGCTACGTGTTCATGACGCTCGCGGTCAGCGACGGCTACGGCGGCCTCGAGCATCGCGCGTCGACCGCGCTGATCTGCAACCGCAGCGACCTGCCGGTGAAAGGGCGCCCGGAAACGACGGAAGGCTATCGCACCTATCTCGGCCTCTGCAGCCACGAGTATTTCCACACGTGGAACGTGAAGCGCATCAAGCCGGCAGCGTTCGTGCCGTACGACCTCGCGCGCGAAAACTACACGTCGCTGCTGTGGCTGTTCGAGGGCTTCACGTCGTATTACGACGACCTGATGCTGGTGCGCAGCGGGTTGATGTCGCAGGACGAATATTTCGCGGCGCTCGGCCGCACGATCGGCGGCGTGCAGCGCGGCACCGGCCGGCTCAAGCAGAGCGTCGCGGAAAGCTCGTTCGACGCGTGGACCAAGTACTACCGGCAGGACGAGAACGCGGCCAACGCGATCGTCAGCTACTACACGAAGGGCTCGCTCGTCGCGCTTGCGTTCGACCTCGCAATCCGCGCGCAGACCCGCCACCGCAAGTCGCTCGACGACGTGATGCGGCTGCTCTGGGCGCGCTACGGCCGCGCGTTCTATCACGGCCAGCAGGCCGGTGTCGGCGAGGACGAAGTCGAGGCGCTGATCGAGGAAGCGACGGGCGTCGCGCTCGGCCGCCTGTTCGCCGATGCGGTGCGCGGCACGCGTGACCTGCCGCTCGCGGAATTGCTCGCGCCGTTCGGCGTGACGCTTGCGCCGGATGTCGGCCCGAACGGCGCGCAGGGCAAGCCGACGATCGGCGCGCGCCTGCGCGGCGGCGCGGATTGCACGCTGGCGACCGTCTACGAGGGCGGCGCCGCGCATCGCGCGGGGCTGTCGGCCGGCGACACGCTGATTGCGGTCGACGGGCTGCGCGTGACCGGCACGAACCTCGACGCGCTGCTCGCCCGCTACCGGGCGGGCGACAAGGTCGAGATCCACGCGTTCCGCCGCGACGAGCTGCGCACCGCGAAACTGAAGCTCGACGGCCCCGAGGTCGCACGCTACAAGCTGGCCGCCGCGCCGAAGCCGGCGGCGCAGCACGCGGCGCGCGAAGCCTGGCTGAAGGGTTGAACGGGCGGGCTCCGGCCATTGGCGCGAGCAGGGCGTAACCGCGGATTGTTCTGCTGCTGCAACAATCCGTCGCCCTGAGCCCGCTTTTTCGGGATGAGGGGTGCACGCACAATGGCGTCACTCGCGCTGCTGAAAGCGCAAACCCACTCGGAGCCTGACATGACGACCATTCTGCAAATCAATTCCGCGGCGCGTTCGCAAGGCGCGCAGTCCACGCTGCTGGCCAACGAACTGACGGCAAAGCTGCAACAATCGAACCCCGGCGCGAAGGTCGTGGTTCGCAACCTGCTGTCGGATGCGCTGCCGCATCTCGACGAATCGGTGCTCGGCGCGTTCTTCACGCCGGCCGACCAGCGCACCGCGGAACAGAATGCGATCGTCGCGAAGAGCGACGCGCTGATCGCCGAACTGCAAGCCGCCGACATCATCGTGATCGGCGCGCCGATGTACAACTTCGGCATCTCGTCGCAACTGAAGACGTACTTCGACTGGATCGCCCGCGCCGGCGTCACGTTCCGCTACACGGAAAACGGCCCGGAAGGCCTGATCAAGGGCAAGAAGGTCCACGTCGTGACGGCGCGCGGCGGCAAGTATGCCGGCACGCCGAACGACAGCCAGACGCCGTTCCTGCGCACGTTCCTCGGCTTCGTCGGCATGACCGACGTGAACTTCATCTTCGCGGAAGGCCTGAACATGGGGCCGGATGCGCAGAGTGCAGGCCTGGCCGGCGCACGCGAGGCGATCGCCGCCGCGTAAGGCCGGTTCCGGCGGGCGCGATGCGTCCGCCCGTGCAGCCCGATAAAAAAACGCCGCGTACCGGAAGGTACGCGGCGTTTTTTGCGTGTGGGCCGATGCGGAGCGAATCGGCGCGGACGGCTTACGCGAATGTTTCGGCTTCGTCCGGCAGGCGCCAGTCGATCGGCTCGCGCCCCTGTTCGACGAGGTAATCGTTCGCGAGCGCGAAATGGCGGCAGCCGAGGAAGCCGCGGTGCGCGGACAGCGGCGACGGATGCGGCGCCTCGAGCACGCAGTGCGCGTTCGCGTCGAACAGCGCGCGCTTGGCCTGCGCGTGCGCCCCCCACAACATGAACACGAGCCCGCGGTGGCGGCTTGCCAGTTCGCGGATCAGCGTGTCCGTGCATTGCTCCCAGCCGCGTTTCGCGTGGCTGGCGGCCGCGCCGCGCTCGACCGTCAGCACGGTGTTGAGCAGCAGCACGCCCTGGCGCGCCCATGTGTCGAGACAGCCGTGGCGCGGCGTGTCGTGGCCGAAGTTCGCGGCGATTTCCTTGAAGATGTTGCGCAGCGACGGCGGCGGCCTCACCGCCGGCGGCACCGAGAACGCGAGGCCGTGCGCCTGCGGCGTGCCGCGGTCGTCGCCGTGGTACGGGTCCTGGCCGAGAATCACGACCTTCACGTCGTCCGGGCTCGTCAGCCGCAGCGCGCGGAACACGTCGGCCGGGTAGACGGTCTTGCCGGCCGCGCGTTCGCTGTCGACGAAGCTGCACAGCGGGGCATACGCGTCGCCGGCGACGAACGGGGCGAGGACGGCGCGCCATGCAGCCGGCAGCGCGTCGAACTGGGCGGCGAGATGCAGCACGTCGTCAGAGGCGGCCGGCGACGGGGCGGCGGTCGAGGCTGGCGTGACTGGCGTGGCGGCCGCGACCGGCGCGGCGGGTGCTGCCGGCGCGTCGGCCGGAGCGGAACCGGTCGGGGTGTCGAGTACGGGATCGTCAAACAGCGACGCCTGTTGCGGCGCGCGGGGAGTCTTGCGGGTTGCCATGCGTGATTTATTGCGCGCGCAGCCGGTAGCCGCGCTGCGCCTTGCTGATGTTGTCGGGGCTGAGGCCGGGCAGCGCCTGCTGCAGTTCCGCGGCGAGCATCGCGAGCGCGGTCTCCGGGCCATCGATCAGTTCGAGTTCGATTTCGCTGATCGGTTCGCGGCGCGTCTCGTTTTGCGCGTGGGCGACGATCTCGCCGGCATCCACCGCCGCCTCGACGGTCGCGCCGCCGATCGCGATGCGCCACAGCGTGCGCGAAAAATCGGTGCGGAACAGCGCATGCAGTGCGGGGGCGGCATCGCGCAGCGCGGCGGCCGCTTCCGGCACGTCGCAGGCGGCGACGAGCGCATCGATCTCGAGCGCGTCGCCGGCGATTGCGAGTTCCCATTCGTGACGCCGATGCAGCCCGCCTTCCGCGGTGCCGACCGTCTTGAACGTCTGCAGCCAGCCTTGCGGCGCATGGCGCACCCGTACGGCGCTCTTCGAGCGGGCGAGCGCCAGATCGGGCGTGTCGTAGTAGACGTTCGCGAGCGCGATCTCGCGGCCGGGCTCGCCGGTCAGCGTCGCGAAGAACTGCCGCGCCGCGTCGGCCTGCCCGGCCGGCAGCGCGAGCTTGATTTCCTTCTCGATCGCCATCAGAAGAACATCCGCGCGAGTTCTTCGCCGGGTTGCTCGGCGCGCATGAACGCTTCGCCGACCAGGAACGTGTTCACGTTCGCCGCGCGCATCGTGTCGACGTCGATGCGCGACAGGATGCCCGATTCGGTCACGACGATGCGGTCGGCCGGAATCATGTCGAGCATGTCGAGCGTCGTACGGATCGACGTCTCGAACGTGCGCAGGTTGCGGTTGTTGATGCCGAGGAGCGGGGTCTTCAGCGTCAGCGCCTGTTCCATTTCGTCGCGGTCGTGCACCTCGACCAGCACCGCGAGCCCGAGCGAGTGCGCATACGCCTCGAGATCCTGCATCAGCGGCGTGTCGAGCGCGGCGGCAATCAGCAGGATCGCGTCCGCGCCCATCGCGCGCGCTTCGAGGATCTGATAAGCGTCGACGATGAAGTCCTTGCGCAGCACCGGCAGCGTGCAGGCCGCGCGCGCTTCCTCGAGATAGCGGACACCGCCCTGGAAGAACTGCTCGTCGGTCAGCACCGACAGGCACGCGGCGCCGTGCGCGGCGTACGAGCGGGCGATGTCGGCCGGCACGAAGTGCTCGCGCAGCACGCCCTTCGACGGGCTGGCCTTCTTGATTTCGGCGATCACGGCGGCCTGGCCGGCTGCGTGCTTGGCGCGCAGCGCGCCGGCGAAGTCGCGCAGGTCGCGGGCGGACGCGTCCAGCTTCAACGCCTCGAGCGGCGTGCTGCGCATGGCCGCCGCGACTTCTTCGCGCTTGACGGCAATGATTCGTTCGAGAATGTCGCTCATGGGAGTCTCGTGCTTGATTCGGGTTCGAAAGGGCGGATCAGCGCTTGAACTGCTGCGTGAAGCGCACCAGCTCGTCGACTTTCGCGCGCGCCTTGCCGCTCGCGATCGCTTCGCGGGCGAGCTGGATGCCGTCGGCGATCGACGCGGCGACGTTCGCTGAATACAGCGCGGTGCCCGCGTTCAGCGTGACGATCTCGCGCGCGACGCCCGGCTGGTTGTCGAGTGCGCCGAGCAGCATCACGCGCGACTCGTCGGCATTTTCCACCTTCAGCGAGCGGTTCGACACCATCTGCAGGCCGAAGTCCTCCGGATGGATCTCGTATTCGTGCACCTGGCCGTCGCGCAACTCGCCGACGAGCGTCGCGGCGCCGAGCGACACCTCGTCCATCCCGTCCTTGCCGTACACGACCAGCACGTGCTGCGCGCCGAGGCGCTGCATCACGCGCACCTGGATGCCGACGAGGTCCGGGTGGAACACGCCCATCAGCTGGTTCGGCGCGCCGGCCGGGTTGGTCAGCGGGCCGAGGATGTTGAAGATCGTCCGCACGCCGAGCTCGCGGCGCACCGCCGCGATGTTCTTCATCGCCGGGTGATGGTTCGGCGCGAACATGAAGCCCATGCCGGTCTCGGCGATCGACGCGGCCACCTCGTCGGGCTGCAGGTCGATGTTGACGCCGAGCGCCTCGAGCACGTCGGCGCTGCCGGACTTGCTCGACACGCCGCGGTTGCCGTGCTTCGCGACCTTCGCGCCGGCCGCCGCGGTGACGAACATCGACGCGGTCGAGATGTTGAACGTGTGCGAGCCGTCGCCGCCGGTGCCGACGATGTCGACGAAGTTCGAGTTGTCCTGCACCTGCACGTGGTTCGCGAATTCGCGCATCACGGTTGCGGCGGCGGCGATCTCGCCGATCGTCTCCTTCTTCACGCGCAGGCCGGTGATGATCGCGGCGGCCATCACCGGCGACATGTCGCCGCGCATGATGAGCCGCATCAGGTGCAGCATCTCGTCGTGGAAGATCTCGCGGTGCTCGATCGTGCGCTGCAGCGCTTCCTGGGGAGTGATCGTCATCGTGCGGCTCCGGTCAGGCGGCGTGCGCGGCCGCGCGGGCCTGCTTGAGGAAGTTCTCGAGCAGCGCATGGCCGTGCTCGGACAGGATCGATTCCGGGTGGAACTGCACGCCTTCGATCGGCAGCGTCTTGTGGCGCACGCCCATGATCTCGCCGTCGTCGGTCCATGCGGAGATCTCGAGGCAGTCCGGCAGCGATTCGCGCTCGATCGCGAGCGAGTGGTAGCGCGTGACGTCGAAATGCTTCGGCAGGTCGGCGAACACGCCGCGGCAGTCGGTTTCGATCCGGCTCACCTTGCCGTGCATGATGGTTTTCGCGCGCACGACGCGGCCGCCGAATGCCTCGCCGATCGCCTGGTGGCCGAGGCACACGCCGAGGATCGGTTTCTTGCCCGCGAATTCGCGCAGCACGTCGAGCGTGATGCCCGCGTGCTGCGGGTTGCTCGGGCCCGGCGACAGGCAGATCGCGGCGGGATCGAGGCGCGCGATCTCGTCGAGCGTGATTTCGTCGTTGCGATAGGTGCGCACGTCCTCGCCCAGCTCGCCGAAGTACTGGACCAGGTTGTAGGTGAACGAGTCGTAGTTGTCGATCATGAGCAGCATGGTCAGTCTCCGGTCAGAAGTCGCTGTCGAGGCCGTCTTGGACCTGTTCGGCCGCACGCAGCACCGCGCGCGCCTTGTTCTCGGTCTCTTGCCATTCGGATTCGGGCACCGAATCCGCGACGACGCCGGCCGCCGCTTGCACGTACAGGTTGCCGTTGTGGATCAGGCCCGTGCGGATCGCGATCGCGAGATCCATCTCGCCGGAGAAAGACAGGTAGCCGACCGCGCCGCCGTACAGCCCGCGCTTGGTCGGCTCGAGCTCGTCGATCAGCTCCATCGCGCGCACCTTCGGCGCGCCCGACAGCGTGCCGGCCGGGAACGTCGCGCGCAGCACGTCGTAGTTCGTCATGCCGGGCTTCAGCTTGCCTTCGACCGAGCTGACGATGTGCTGCACGTGCGAGTACTTCTCGATCACCAACCGGTCGGTCACCTGCACCGAGCCGATTTCCGCGATGCGGCCCACGTCGTTGCGCGCGAGATCGATCAGCATCACGTGCTCGGCGACTTCCTTCGGGTCGTTGAGCAGCTCGGTCGCGAGTTCCGCGTCGCGTTCCGGCGTGTTGCCGCGCGGGCGGGTGCCGGCGAGCGGGCGGATCGTGACGACCTGGTCGTCGCCGCGCTTCTCCTGGCGCACGAGGATTTCCGGCGACGCGCCCACCACGTGGAAATCGCCGAAGTTGTAGTAATACATGTACGGCGACGGGTTCAGCGAGCGCAGCGCGCGGTACAGCGACAGCGGGTTGTCGCGATACGGCTTCGTCAGGCGCTGACCGACCTGGATCTGCATCAGCTCGCCGGCCGCGATGTATTCCTTGGCCTGGCGCACGGCGGCCAGATAGTCTTCCTTCTTGAACTCGCGGAACGTCTCGGTGCGCACGCTCGGCGACGTGACGGGCGGCTGCACGGTCGCGCGCAGGCGCTGCTTCAGTTCGCGCAGCCGCTGCTTCGCCTTCGCGTATGCCTCGGGCTGGCCCGGATCGGCATAGATGATCAGGTAGAGCTTGCCGGCGAGGTTGTCGATCACCGCGACTTCCTCGGTCAGCAGCAGCTGGATGTCGGGCAGGCCGAGATCGTCGCGCGGGGCCGTGTGCGCGAGCTTCTTCTCGATGTAGCGCACCGCGTCGTAGCCGAAATAGCCGGCGAGGCCGCCGCAAAAGCGCGGCAGGCCGGGGCGCTGCGCGACCTTGAAGCGTGCCTGGAACGCGGCGATGAACTCGAACGGATCGCCGTCGTGCGTCTCGACGACCTGGCCGTCGCGCACGACTTCGGAGACACCGGCGCGCGTGCGCACGAGCGTGCGCGCCGGCAGGCCGATGAACGAATAGCGGCCGAAGCGTTCGCCGCCGACCACCGATTCGAGCAGGAACGAGTTGGCGCCGCCGCGTTCCGGCTGCGCCAGTTTCAGGTAGAGGGACAGCGGCGTTTCGAGGTCGGCCAGGGCTTCCGCGATCAGCGGGATGCGGTTGTAGCCTTCGTTCGCGAGCGATTGGAATTCGAGTTCAGTCATGTTCCGGTCCTGTTCGGGACAACGGCGGAGTGCGCCGGGGATCACGGGGAGCTGCGCGGGCTGCCGTCGGCGGAATGGCGGTCGATCGTGATGTGCCTGGTGCCGGCGGGCGCATCCCGGAGCGCGAACGTCGCCAGCCTGCGGCCGGCCCTGAACGGAATCGTTCGGGCGCGGTACGGTGGTAGGTGAAGCGACGATCGGTGCGCGGGTGCGCAGCGAGATAAAAAACGGCGCTGAAGACGAACTTCAGCGTACCTCATCGACGAGGTTAGCGCGACCAGCGACGCCAGGGCCAGGCTCCCCGGTCGATGCTGCTCAGACTCCGTTTTTTATTCAGAAACATGCGGATGGAAGAAATAATTCAGAGGATTGGCCGGCCTGCATTGTGCGCGGAGATCGCGCGTGCCGCGGCCAGCAGCGAACCGACTATACCATCCGAATTTATCGTTTGTATAGCTTTGCCGTGGTTGTAGCCGTACGGCACCGTCAGCGTCGCCATGCCGGCTGCGCGGCCCGCCAGCGCATCGTTTTCCGAGTCGCCGATCGCGACCGTCGCCGCGGGTGCGACGCCGAGCGCGTCGCACGCGGTCAGCATCGGCAGCGGGTCCGGTTTCTTGCGCGGCACGCTGTCGCCGCCGAGCACGATGCCGAAACGGTCGATCAGCCCGTATTGCTCGAGCAGCTCGAGCGCGAAGCGATGCGGCTTGTTGGTCACGCACGCAAGCTTGATGCCGTCGGCACGCAGCGCGTCGAGGCCGGCCGCGACGTCCGGGTAGAGGCGCGCGTGGCGGCCGTTGATCTTCGCGTACTCGGCCTGGTAGATCGCGAGCGCGTCGTCGAAGCGCGCATGTGCGTCGTCCGCACTGAAGCGCGGCTTCAGCACGCTCTGGATCAGGTGCTCGGAGCCCTTGCCCACATAGCCGATCACCTCGTCGCGCGACGTCGCCGGCGCGTCCAGCTGCGCGAGCATGCCGTTCAGGCCGGCGGTGAAATCGTCTGCGGTATCGACCATCGTGCCGTCGAGGTCGATCAGCGCCGCGTCGATGCGCGGCGCCGCGAAGCGGATCGGTGCCGCGCCGGCGGCGAGATTCGGCTCGGCCACGGTCAGCTCCGCTCGACGGTCGCGAGCTGGGCGCGCATCTCGTCGATCACCTTGCGATAGTCGGGCTTGCCGAAGATCGCCGAGCCCGCGACGAAGGTGTCCGCGCCGGCCGCCGCGATTTCGGCGATGTTGTCGGCCTTCACGCCGCCGTCCACCTCGAGCAGGATCTCGCGGCCGGTGCGCTCGGTGTAAGCGTCGAGGCGCGCGCGCGTCTCGCGCAGCTTGTTCAGCGTTTCCGGAATGAACGACTGGCCGCCGAAGCCCGGGTTGACCGACATCAGCAGCACGAAGTCGAGGCGATCCATCACGTAATCGAGATAGTTCAGCGGCGTCGCCGGGTTGAACACGAGGCCGGCCTTGCAGCCGTGGTCGCGGATCAGCGACAGCGTGCGGTCGATGTGGTCGGATCCTTCCGGATGGAAGCTGATCAGGTTCGCGCCGGCTTTCGCGAAGTCGGGCACGATGCGGTCGACCGGGCGTACCATCAGGTGCACGTCGATCGGCACCTGCACGTGCGGGCGGATCGCTTCGCAGACCAGCGGCCCGATCGTCAGGTTCGGGACATAATGGTTGTCCATCACGTCGAAGTGGATCCAGTCGGCGCCGGCGGCGACCACGTTGCGGACTTCTTCGCCGAGCCGTGCGAAGTCGGCCGACAGGATGCTGGGGGCGATGCGGAATTGAGTCATGGCAGGGGGAGCGGGGACGCTGCGGCGCAAAACCGCCATTCTACCGCCGGGCGGCCCCGCGCGCGGTTGCGGGCCGGTGCCGCATGAAGCAGAATGCCGAACCAAAGCGGCGCATCTGCGGCCCGGCGTCGCACGACGCCAGCACGGGCCAGTCACTATCCAGCGGAATCACCATGAGTCAGTATCAGTTCACCGTGACGGTGAAAACCAGCTACTTGCCGGAACAATCCGACCCCGAACGCCGTCAATATGCATTCGCGTACACGCTGACGATCCGCAATAGCGGACAGGTCGCGGCACAGCTGATCGCGCGCCACTGGATCATCACCGACAGCGAGAGTCAGGTGCAGGAGGTGAAGGGGCTGGGGGTCGTCGGCCACCAGCCGCTGCTGCAGCCTGGCGAACAGTTCGAATACACGAGCTGGGCCGTGATCGCGACGCCGGTCGGCACGATGCGCGGGTCGTACTTCTGCGTGGCGGAGGACGGCGAGCGCTTCGACGCGCCGATCGACGAGTTCGCGCTGCACATGCCGCGCACGCTTCATTGAGCGTGCGGACGCGGTGGAATCAGCGCGGCTGACGGTCGTTGTCGCGGGCGTGCTTCTTCCTGCCCGAGGCTGTCCACGCGACGATGAAGATCAGCAGGGCGAGCGCAAGGAAAGCTTCCAGCGCGAAGATGAGCATCGGATATTGGTCGAGAAAATCTGACATGGCGGTTTCCATCAAGAACGGACATTGTATGTGGTTTGGGCCCCGGGCGGCCGGGTGGGCGGCGGCGGTCGCGACGGCGGCGCTGCTTGCCGCGTGTGGCGGCACGCCGACGCGGACATCTTCCATGAAGCCGCCGAGCGGCGCCGCGATCGTGCCGGGGCAGGTCGCCCCCGCGCGGCTGACGCCGGTCGCGTGGCAACAGGTGCCGGGCTGGCAGGACGATTCGCTGATCGGCGCGACGGCCGCGCTGCGGCAGAACTGCGCGCGCCTCGCGCGCCAGCCGTCGTGGCAGCGTGCGTGCGCGGCCGCCGAGCGCCTCGACGAGCTCGACATCGGCAGCGCGCGCGCATTCTTCGAAACGTATTTCACGCCGTTCCAGTTCGCCAACAGCGACGGCACGCTCGACGGGCTCGTCACCGGCTATTACGAGCCGCTGCTGCACGGCTCTCGCGTGCGGCGCGGGCCTTATCAGACCGCGCTCTACCGCTGGCCGTCCGGCTATCGCGCGGGCGCCGCGCTGCCGGCGCGCGCGCAGCTCGAGCGTGCGGGCATCCTGAACGGCAACGAGCTCGTGTGGGTCGACGATCCGATCGAGGCGTTCTTCCTGCAGGTGCAGGGTTCGGGGCGGGTCCTGCTCGACGACGGCTCGGTGATGCGCGTCGGCTATGGCGGCACCAACAACCAGCCGTATCGTTCGATCGGCAAGTGGCTGCTCGACCGCGGCGAGCTGACGCCCGCGCAGGCGACGATGCAGGGCATCAAGGCGTGGGCGAAGGCGAATCCGGCGCGCGTCGACGCGCTGCTCGACACGAATCCGCGCTTCGTGTTCTTCCGCGAAATGCCGTCGAAGGAAGACGTGCCGCGCGGCGGCTCGGATGGCCCGGTCGGCGCGCTCGGCGTGCCGCTGACGCCCGAGCGCTCGATCGCGGTCGATCCGTCGTCGATCCCGCTCGGCACGCCGGTCTTCCTGCAGACGACGCGTCCGCTGACCAATACGCCGATGAACCGCCTCGTGTTCGCGCAGGACACGGGCACGGCGATCAAGGGCGGCGTGCGCGCCGATTACTTCTGGGGGCTCGGCGACGACGCGGGCGACCAGGCCGGGCGGATGAAGCAGATTGGCCGGATGTGGCTGCTGTTCCCGAATTCGTGATTTGACGCACGCGGCAAATGAAAAGCCCGATCGGTGTGAGCCGGTCGGGCTTTTTCGTGGCGGCGCGCATGACGTGCGCCGCAGGCGCGCCGGTGGGACCAGCCTGTCAGCCCTTGCGCTTGTCGATGACCCGACGCGCCTTGCCGACCGAGCGCTCGATGCCGTTTACCGGCAGCACGTTGACGATTGCCGTCACGCCGATCAGCGACTTGATGTCGTGCGTGAGTGCGCGCCTCGCCGCGTCGATCGCCGCCGTGTCCGGCGCGGTCTCGGGGCAAGGCTCGACGTTCAGCGTCAGCACGTCGAGCGGCCCCTCCTTCGTTAGCACGATCTGGTAGTGCGGCGCGAGCGCACGTTGCTTGAGCAGCTGTTCCTCGATCTGCGTCGGAAATACGTTCACGCCGCGCACGATCATCATGTCGTCCGAGCGGCCGGTGATCTTTTCCATCCGGCGCATCGTGCGTGCGGTGCCCGGCAGGAGGCGCGTCAGGTCACGCGTCCGATAGCGGATGATCGGCAGCGCCTCCTTGGTCAGCGACGTGAACACGAGCTCGCCCAGCTCGCCGTCGGGCAGCACCTCGCCGGTATCCGGGTCGATGATTTCCGGGTAGAAGTGGTCTTCCCAGATCGTCGGGCCATCCTTGGTCTCCACGCATTCGGACGCGACACCCGGGCCCATCACCTCGGACAAGCCATAGATGTCGACCGCATCGATGCCCATGCGGCGCTCGATTGCCGCGCGCATGTCGTTGGTCCACGGCTCGGCGCCGAAGATGCCGATGCGCAGCGAACTCTGCGCGGGATCGAGGCCCTGCCGCTCGAATTCGTCGGCGATCGACAGCATGTAGCTCGGCGTCACCATGATGATGTCCGGGCGGAAATCCTGGATCAGCTGAACCTGCTTCTCGGTCTGGCCGCCGCCGAACGGGATCACGGTCAGCCCGGCGCGCTCCGCGCCGTAATGCGCGCCGAGCCCGCCCGTGAACAGCCCGTAGCCATAGCTCACGTGAACCTTGTCGCCCTGGCGCGCGCCGGCGGCGCGGATCGACCGCGCGACCAGGTTGGCCCACGTATCGATGTCGCGCGCGGTGTAGCCGACGACGGTCGGTTTGCCGGTCGTCCCCGACGACGCGTGGATGCGCGAGATCTGCTCCTGCGGCACCGCGAACATGCCGAACGGATAGCTGTCGCGCAGGTCGCTCTTGGTGGTGAACGGGAAGCGGGACAGGTCGGCCAGCGTTTTCAGGTCGTCCGGATGCACGCCCGCGTCGTCGAATTTGCGTCGATAGACGGGGGAGTGCAGGTAGGCATGCCGGAGCGACCATTGGAGGCGCTCGAGCTGCAGCGCGGTCAGCTCGTCGCGCGTCGCGGTCTCGATCGGCTCGAGCGGTAGCGGGGTAGTCATGCGTGTCTCCAGTGCTTGTTATGTGCGCGGCTGTTGCGTCAGCGGTCTTCCGGAATGACCGTGCCCTTGATCTGGGCGGACTTGCCGCGGAACAGCGCGACGGTTTCGCCGGCCCGGTTCGTGACGCGGATGTCGTAGATGCCATACCGGCCGTTGCGCGTCTGCTCCACTGCTTCGGCGGTCAGCACGTCGCCGCCCTGCACCGGGCGCAGGTATTCGATCGAGCAGCCGGCCGCGACGGTGCTGAGGTTGTACGAATTGCACGCGAATGCGAACGTCGAATCGGCGAGCGTGAAGATGAGCCCGCCGTGACAGATCCGGTGGCCGTTCAGGAAGTCGTCGCGTACCGGCATGCGCATGCGCGCATAGCCGGGCCGGACTTCCGCGAGCTCCATGCCCAGCGCGCGGCTGCATGCGTCGGCGTCGTACATGGCCTCGGCGGTGGCTCGCGCGAGCGCGTCGGCGCCGGGTGTGTCGGTGGAGGCGGCCGTCATGTCAGCGCCCCTCGAAGCGCGGCGCGCGCTTCTCGATGAACGCCTGCACGCCTTCCGCGTAATCGTGCGACTGACCGAGCCTGCGCTGCAGGTCGCGCTCCAGGTCGAGTTGCTGATCGAGCGTGTGCGTGATGCTTTCGCGCATCGCCTGCTTGATCGATGCGATCGCGAGCGTCGGCTGCTGCGCGAATTGGACGGCGAGCTGGCGGGCTGTCGCGGCGAGCGTATCGTCGTCGACCGCACGCCAGATGAGTCCCCATTGCTCGGCCTGCTCGGCGCTCAGCTTGTCGCCGGTCAGCGCGAGCCCGAGCGCGCGCGCCATGCCGACGCGCTGCGGCAGGAACCAGGTGCCGCCGGAGTCCGGCACGAGCCCGATCTTCACGAATGCCTGGATGAAGCTGCTCGAGCGTGCGGCCAGCACGAGGTCGCACGCGAGCGCCAGGTTGGCGCCCGCGCCGGCGGCCGTGCCGTTCACCGCGGCGATCACTGGCAACGGCAGGCGCTGCAGTCGCCGGATCAGCGGATTGAAATGCTCGTCGATCAGCGTGCCGAGATCGGTTGTCGCGCCGGGGGTGAAGTCGAGGTCGGCGAGATCCTGGCCGGCGCAGAAGCCACGGCCCGCGCCCGTCAGGATCAGTGCGCGTGCGTCGCTGGCCGAGACTTCATCGAGTGCCGACTGCAGTTCGCGATGCATCGCCCGCGTGAAGCTGTTGAGCTTGTCCGGACGGTTGAGCGTGATCGTGGCCACATGGGCCGCCTGATCGATATCCAGCTGAATCGCCTGATATGACATGCAGTGTCTCCTGGATGACTCCGTTATGAATGCGTCGCGCGCCGGCTACACCCGCTCGATCGCGATCGCGATGCCCTGGCCGACGCCGATGCACATCGTGCAGAGCGCGAAGCGGCCGCCAATGCGCTCGAGTTGATGGAGGGCGGTGGTCACGAGCCGTGCGCCGGACGCGCCGAGCGGGTGGCCGAGCGCAATCGCGCCGCCGTTCGGGTTTACGCGCGGATCGTCGTCCGCGACGCCCAGCATCCGCAGCACCGCGAGCCCCTGCGATGCGAATGCCTCGTTCAGCTCGATCACGTCGAACTGGTCGATCGTCATGCCGAGCTGCCCGAGCAGCTTCCGCGCGGCCGGCGCCGGGCCGATGCCCATCACGCGCGGCTCGACGCCCGCCGTCGCCATGCCGACGACTCGCGCGCGGCGGCGCAGGCCGTACTGGTCGGCTGCATCCGCATTGGCGAGCAGCAGCGCGCATGCGCCGTCGTTGACGCCCGACGCGTTGCCGGCCGTGACCGTGCCGTCCGGACGTACGACGCCCTTGAGCTTCGCGAGCGCCTCGAGCGACGTCTCGCGCGGATGCTCGTCGCGCGACACGACGAGCGGGTCGCCTTTTTTCTGCGGAATCGTGACGGGCACGATTTCCTGCGCCAACGTGCCGTCTTGCTGCGCACGCGCGGCCTTCTGCTGGCTGCGCAGCGCGAACAGGTCCTGGTCAGCGCGGCTGATCGCGTAATCGGTCGCGACGTTCTCGCCCGTCTCCGGCATCGAGTCGACGCCGTATTGCTGCTTCATCAGCGGGTTGATGAAGCGCCAGCCGATCGTCGTATCGAAGATGTCGGCCTGGCGCGCGAACGCTGTGGCCGACTTGCCCATCACGAACGGCGCGCGGGTCATGCTCTCGACGCCGCCCGCGATCATCAGACGCGCTTCCCCGGACTTGATCGCACGTGCGGCGGTACCGACGGCATCCATGCCGGAGCCGCACAGTCGGTTGAGCGTCGTGCCCGGCACGGCGGTCGGCAGGCCGGCCAGCAGCGCGGACATGCGCGCGACATTGCGGTTGTCCTCGCCGGCCTGGTTCGCGCAGCCGTAGATCACGTCGTCGATCGCGGCCCAGTCGACGTCGCGGTTGCGCTCGATCAACGCCCGGATCGGCACCGCGCCGAGGTCGTCGGCGCGGACATCTTTCAAGGCGCCGCCGTAGCGGCCAATGGGGGTGCGAATCGCGTCGCAGATATAGGCGTCAGTCATGGGCGTATCGGTGAAAGGCGAACCCGCCGGGCAGCGGATTCGTTCATGGTAGAGGACCGAGCGGCGTTTGCACGTCCGCCGTTCGGGTTATGCCGTTTGGCCAGCTTCCGCGGGCGCCGCCTTCGGGGCAACATGCACTCGGCTTTGCACGACGCGGAACCGGTTGGCGACGAACGCCGAGTCGGCCAGCGACGCATTCGCAGCCGGGTTCGCGCCGGTGCCATGGAAGTCCGAGAACGCGGCGGACTGATTGACGAACACGCCCCCCGTCAGGTTGATCGACAGCGCGACGCCGCCCCGCACCGCGGCATCGTGCGCCGCGTCGATCACGGCATCGTCGGTGCTGTAGACGGAGAGCGTCAGCGCGCCGTGCTCGGCGGCGATCGCGCCGGCGAGATCGAGCGACTGGGCCGTCGAGTCGGTCGCGATCACGAACGAGATCGGGCCGAACCACTCCTGCGTGAATTTCTCGCGGTCAGCGGCGTCGAGCTGGAGCACGAGCGGCGTGCGCACGCGTGCGTCGGGGAACGCGGGGTGCTGCAGCGTCAGGCTGTCCGCGAGCACGGGGCCGAGTTTGCGGGCGTCGTCGATCCGCGCGGTCACGCCGTCGTTTTGGATCGCGCCGATCAGTTCGACCGAGCGCGCCGGGTCACCGGTCAGCTTCTGTACCGCGCCGGCGATCGACTGGGCGACCTCGTCGAAGCTCACGTGTCCGTCGGCGGTCCGGATGCCGCTGCGCGGCACGTAGATGTTCTGCGGTGCCGTGCACATCTGCCCGGAGTAGAGCGACAGCGAGAAGGCGATGTTCTTTGCCGCGGCCTTCAGGTCGTCCACGGAGTCGATCACGATCTGGTTGACGCCGGCCTTTTCGGTATAGACCTGGGCCTGGTGCGCGTTCCGTTCGAGCCAGGTGCCGTTTTGCGTGCTGCCGGTGAAGTCGATCAGCTTGATTTCCGGGCGCAGCGCAAGGTTCTGCACGAGGGCGCCGTCGTTGGGCTCGGTCGCGAGGAGCGTGATGACATTCGGATCGAAGCCGGCTTCGCGCAGCACGTCGCGTGCGATCCGGACGGTGATCGCGAGGGGCAGGATCGCACCCGGATGCGGTTTGACGATCACGGTATTGCCGGTCGCCAGATCGGCGAAGAGGCCCGGGTAGCCGTTCCAGGTCGGGAACGTGCAGCAGCCGAGCACGAGCCCGGTGCCGCGCGGGACGATCGTATAGCGCTTGTGCATCGCGAGCGGCGGGTTCTTGCCTTGCGGTTTTTCCCAGTGAGCGTCGGCCGGGATGTGTCGCAGTTCGTCCCACGCATACGCAACGGCCTCGAGCGCGCGGTCCTGCGCGTGCGGGCCGCCGGCCTGGAACGCCATCATGAATGCCTGGCCGGTGGTGTGCATGACGCTGTAGGCAATCTCGAAGCTGGCGCGATTCAGGCGCGCGAGGATTTCCATGCTGACGCCGATCCATGCAGTCGGACCGGCCTCGCGCCATGTGCGCTGGGCTGCTGCGGCCGCGGCGATCAGTGCATCGGGCGTCGATTTCGGGTACCTCACACCCAGCCCGATGCCGAACGGCGACTGCTCCGCGCCGACCGTCTCGCCGGAAGCGGGCTGGTCGAGTGCAAAGGTCTTGTCGAGGTGCGATTTGAACGCCGCTTCGCCGTCGGCGTTGGCACTTTCCCCGTACACTTTGGGGCTCGGCATTTCGACGAACGCGCTCCAGTAACCGCGGCTCTCGAGGGCGGCGAGTGCGTGCTTCAGCGTGGCTTCGTGCTTCGTGAACAGTGGGTGGGTCATGGCGGCAGCCTGATGGACGTTGAAGGGATGGATTCGATTAATTAACCGACCGGTTGGTCGGAGAATGGTAGCATCAAACTATTCGCGTGTGCGCGGCGTTTCACATTTCATTGATCGAGGAGAAATCGATGGCTTACGAGAACATCGTGGTGGAGACCCGGGGCCGTGTTGGCCTCATTACGCTGAACCGGCCGAAGGCGCTGAATGCGCTGAACGATGCGTTGATGGATGAATTGGGCGTGGCGCTCAAGGCGTTCGATGCCGACGAAGGCATCGGCGCGATTGTCGTGACGGGCAGCGAGAAGGCGTTCGCCGCGGGGGCCGACATCGGCATGATGGCGACCTATTCCTATATGGATGTCTACAAGGGCGACTACATCACGCGAAACTGGGAGGTCATCCGCCAGATTCGCAAGCCGATCATTGCTGCTGTAGCTGGGTTCGCGCTGGGGGGCGGCTGCGAACTGGCGATGATGTGCGACATCATCTTCGCGGCGGATACGGCGAAGTTCGGTCAGCCCGAGATCAAGCTCGGCGTCATGCCGGGGGCGGGCGGCACGCAGCGCCTGCCGCGCGCGGTGTCGAAGGCGAAGGCGATGGACATGTGCCTGACCGCGCGTTTCATGGATGCGGCGGAGGCAGAGCGGGCGGGCTTGGTGTCGCGCGTGTTGCCGGCGGACAAACTGCTGGATGAGGCTATCGAAGCTGCGACGACGATTGCCGAGTATTCGTTGCCGGCCGTCATGATGGTCAAGGAGTCGGTCAATCGTGCGTACGAGACCACGCTGGCCGAGGGCGTGCAATTCGAGCGCCGGCTGTTCCATTCGATGTTTGCAACGGAAGATCAGAAGGAAGGGATGGCTGCGTTCGTCGAGAAGCGGAAACCGGTGTTCAAGCATCGCTGACGGGCGGCAATGTCGAATGTGGCGCGACCGCCTTGTCCGAGCCCATTCACAATCAAAAGCCCCGTGCGCGGCAGCGCACGGGTTTTTTTGAATTTATTTCGCGCACCCCCTTGCGCTTGGGGCGCGGGATGCCTAGAATCACGCCTCTTTCGCGCTAACGGCAACGCGGCGCGGAAGGGGGAAGCGGAGTTGGTCGGATGTCCTGTTGGGCGGCCGGCCGGCGCAGGAAGATGAACCCCGCAGTCGCAACGAAGTAGTTAAAAAAGTTGTTGACGAACTGCGAAACAGTGTTCATAATCTCGTTTCTCTGCTGCTGACAACGCAGCGCTGCTGAGAA